>JASGHQ010000011.1:0-420508 GCA_049841115.1 Flavobacterium sp. | reverse complement strand
GGCAGGTGGGCGCGTTACTGGTCGGCGGAGGCGAAATCAACGGCTGACCAGCCGCCGATCATGGCGTTGGCCCCTAAGCCTGCGCATTGCCCATCTCCGCCGCCAGCCACCACGGGCAGGCCAACCGGCAGCCCCGTCACGAGGGCGGCGCTAGCCTGGATCTGGCCGATGATCGAACCAGGTGGGACGCATTCGACAAACTGATCCGCACGTAAACCTAATGCCTCGATCAAATCAGTGGCCCAATTTTGCTTCACCATGTCGAACACGCCCAGTGGGTCGGCGCTGGCGGTGCTGGTGTGCAGGATGCCGGTCAGATGATAGACAAGGAAGGCGTGGACATCCAAAAATTTAGCCGTCTGCGCAATCAGATCTGGCTCATGTTCGATCAGCCACAGAAACTTTGGTAGTGCCGGCGTCATAGCCGGCGGCTTGCCGGTGAGCTGATGCAACGCAGCGCGGCCAAAGCGTTGCTCCAGGGTTTTCACCTGGAGCCGGCTGCGTTCATCCAGCCAGAGAATGCCATTGCGCAACGGGTGTATGTGGGCATCCACCGGGACAAAACTTTCCCGTTGATGTGTAATATGGAGCGCTTCTACCTGCTGCACGTCGATCTGTCTGACTAACGCGCCCGCGCAAGGCGGCGCACGCCCCTTGCCACCATTGTTCGGCATTTTGCTCATACCAGGTCGGTGCGGGTTGCAAAAGTGGCTGGGCGGCCCGCCCTTCCGCCACTCCGCGTCCCTGGGCATCCCAGGCAATCGCTTTCACCGCAGTCGTGCTGCTGTCCAGGCTGATGACAAGTTTCGTGGACATTTGATTCACTATTGTTCCGATTCACCGTTCCGATTCACCGTCCGATTCACCGCCGACACGCCGACACCGCCGACACCGGTTCCGATTCACTGTTGTTCCGATTCACCGTTGTGATGGCTCAAGGAGAGCGCACGCAAAGCTTTGGGGCAGTTTCCATTGCACGCGCTTTATAACGCTGTATATCCACCGTCAATCAAAATCACTTCACCCGTGATCAAGTCGGACGCGGGCGAAGCGAGGAAAAGCACCAAATCGGCCACTTCTACTGGTTGCCCAAAACGGCGCAGCGGAATTTTGGCCAACATCGGGTCGCCTTTGGCCGGATCGCCCAATACTTTGGCACCCATTCGGGTCAAAGATCACCGTGGGCGCTCACCGCGTTGCATTGGATGTTATATTGGCTCCACTCCCCGCGGCCATCACCTTGGTTAGCATATTGAGCCCGCCTTTAGAGGCGCAATATGCGCCGTGGCCATCCAGCGCAATGACGCCCGCTTGGGAAGAGATGTTGATAATTTTGCCGCTACGCTGTGCCATCAGCTTCGGGACCACCGTTTGGGCAAAGAGAAAAGGTCCGCGTAAATTGACCGCTTGCGTCTCATCCCAGGCTTCAACCGAAAGGGTGAGCAGTGCATCAATGCGTGCGATACCTGCGTTATTGACCAGAATATCGATGCCACCCAAGGCTTGCATCGCTTGTTCGGCAGCCTGCCGCGGCTCGTCACGGGTGGTAAGGTCCGCTTCAATTACGGCGCAGAGCCGGTTGAGCGCCTGAATTTTTTGCGCCGTCTCGGCCAGCCCAGCTTTGTCACGCCCGACAATGGCGATATCCGCACCGGCATCCGCCAATACTTCGGCCACGGCCGCGCCAATACCCTTGGAGCCGCCGGTCACTAATGCTTTCTTGCCCGTGAGCGAAAAGCGCTTGACATACTCTGCCATACGTTACCTGCTCCATCATCTATCTCTATTATCTATCTCTGTCATTGATCAGCGTCAAAGGCTGGAAAAGTAGATCGGTTTGGGGGAACAGAAAAATATTTTGCGCAATAGCGATTTCATGCACAAACTTTCAGCAACAGGGTAGCACATCCGCCATTTGTTGTCAAGGCAACGTTTTTATTCTTTTTCGTTAGCTACATGCTATACTGCACAGATGAGCATCTATGCGAGTGACAAACTTATTGAGATCTCTATGCAAGAGCAGATAAATCCACAGAATTTATATCAACATACTTTCGTAGGGGATTCTTTAAAGTTGCCAAGTGCAGCTTCTTTTACTGCTGCACTTGAACGTTTAGATAAATTAGACCCTATTCAAGTAAAAATATGGCGAAATATGACTCCGGCACAGCGCGCTAGTATTGTATTTCAGGCCTATCGATTTGCCTTGGAAGCAATCCGTGTTTCTGAACGGCATCGACATCCAAATTTATCACCCGAAGAACTAGCTTGGCGAATCACGCGCCGGATGCAGAGAGATCAAAGTCTAGGAAAGCGTTAGATGGACCGAGCTACAAATAACGATCTACAAGCTTTATTGTCGTATGTAGTGACAACGCTCGAAAATCTGGATATTTCCTATATGGTTGTCGGGGGATTTGCTGCGACAATTTATGGAGAACCACGCTTTACAATCGATGTAGACATTGTAGCTGATATGCAATCTCGGCATATAAAATCATTTATTGATTCTTTTCCACCGCCTGCTTATTATATTAGTGAAGAGGCTGTTCGCGACGCATTAGCACGTCGTTACCCTTTTAATGTTATTCAATCCGCAACTGGTGCAAAGATTGATATTGTGCCTCTGCCTAAAGATATTTTTACGTGTCTAGCCTTCCAACGTCGCCAGCGGGTAAAGTATGACGAGATGGGGTAGTCTGCTGAGTTTATTACAGCGGAAGATATCATCATTGCAAAACTAATGGCCTATCGTGAAACAAATTCGGACAAACATCTACACGATGCGCGTGGCGTGTTAATGATGCAATGGGGTGAGTTGAATCTAGAAGCCATTCGGCGTGGCGCGAATGGTGCGGGCATGTTAAAAGAATTTGAAATGTTGTTGGAAAACGTTCGCAAGGACCTAGAGGGGTGATAGAAAATGAAAGCCGATCTTGACCGTATTATGGCCGAACGCAACCTGGATGCCTTTATCGTGATGGGTGATGCCAGTGGCAACCAGGTGATGAATTATTTGACCGGCGGTGCGCATTTGGAGCGGGCATTGATTGTCAAGCGGCGGGGTGGGCCGCTCACGCTGATTCATGGCTCCATGGAGCGGGATACGGCTGC
This sequence comes from Flavobacterium sp., assembly GCA_049841115.1. Lineage (GTDB taxonomy): Bacteria > Bacteroidota > Bacteroidia > Flavobacteriales > Flavobacteriaceae > Flavobacterium. The sequence continues at coordinate 417,394 of JASGHQ010000011.1, read as the reverse complement.
CCGCACGGGCATGGTCTTGGTTGATCGCGACCAGAAGTATAATCGCTACGAATTGCTGAAAAAACATAATGGTGACCGGCTCGCCACCCAAGTCGATTACCTGAGCCAGGTGATCAGCGATCAGCAATTACAGGGACGGCTCGGCATTTATGGCACGCAAGATGCGGGCGCGGCCTTCCTGTTGCTCAATCGTTTGCAAGCTAGTTTGACCGATACCGAATTGGTCGGCGAGTATGAGGAATCTCTGTTTACGCTACGCGCGGCAGACCAAGGACGATCAAGAGATCGCTGAACTGCGCGAAGCCGGTCGCCTGACGTTGATTGTGATGGGCGAAACCCGCGATTTTATCCAAGAACATCATACGCGCGATGGCGTGGTGATGAAAAGCGACGGCTCGCCGTTAACGATTGGCGATGTTAAAACATTTATTCGCGCCCGGTTGACGCAGTACAATATGCACGAAGATCATGAGTGCATCTTTAGCCAGGGACGCGACGCCGGTGTGCCCCATAACAGCGGAAACCCGAACGCGCCGTTGCGGCTAGGCGAACCGATCATCTTTGATTTCTTCCCGCAGCGCCCCAGCAATTATTTTCATGATGTCACCCGCACGTGGTGTCTGGGGTATGCGCCGCCCGCAGTGCAAGAAGCGTGGGATCAATGCAAAGAGATCTTTGATCAGGTGATGGGCCAGTTGGCGCTGGGCAAACCCTGTCGCGACTTTCAGGTGATGACCTGTGAATACTTTGAGCGTAAAGGCCACCAAACGCCGCTCAACCATCCTGGTACGCATGAAGGCTATGTACATAGCCTGGGGCACGGGATCGGCTTAAATATTCACGAAGAGCCCAGCCTTAGCCATGCCGCCGGCAACAAAGATGTGCTACGGCCAGGGCACGTCTTTAGTGTGGAGCCCGGTCTCTACTATCCTGAGCGTGGCTTTGGCGTGCGCATCGAAGACTCGGTCGCCTTCACCGAGGCTGGGGAGTTGATCAACTTGACCGATTTCCCCTATGATCTCGTCATCCCAATGTCTAGCTGACTGTAATTTTTCGGCATAGCATTCTTAATACCATATTGATACCGATAAAAAATGCGCCACGCCACCAAGACCGAAGAGAAAGCTTGGTGGCGTGGCGCATTTAGCTTAGCCGAGTGCTACTGCTTCCCGACAATGTGCAATGTATAATCGCCGGCTCCCGTATCGTCGGCGGAACCGACTTCGACGATCAGCGTCATATCGACTGGAATTTCCAGCTCATCAATGGCGGCATTTTTGCTGGTGCCGCTGTCTGGGTTGTCATTGCCGAGCAATTGATTCTTGCCCGTGTCATACAGCCGCAATACCGTATCCAGATCAGACGTCTTGGCGTCCGCTGTGATCGTAATGACATCCCCTTTCTTGACGGTCAAAGAATATTGCACACGCTCTTGCGCGGCCAATGTGCCGGTCAAGGTATCGCCAATCGCCACTTCACCCCCATCTTTCGTTTCGATGTGGGTCGCGCCATCCAGATATTTGACTGCCGCGTCCTGAATGGGGTCACCCGCGCTAAAGAGCGTTTCTTCGTCGACGGGCACTTTCACGGTAGGCGGCACCCCCTTGCCTTCGATGTGAATGTTGCCATTCATGTCCACTGCCCGGCCTACCGTGAATTGGAAGAATTGATCTTCTGGCATCTTGAACTGGTTGACACTGCCGCCTAGACCCGCAGTTGGGTATTGGCCGACAATGGCGGCGCGGTTTTTCAGCGTCATGTTGTAGGTGAAAAATTCACAGGCGCTGGCGCAGTTGGGGCCCACTAAAACGGCGATTTTGCCATGATAGCGCAGGTCTGCCGGTGGCAAATAGTACCGCGCTACAGTGCGAGGGTCGATCGTAAACTTGCCCAGTTGTTTGTCGTAGTAGCCGGTATTGCCCAACTCTTAACGGATCGTTGAAGAAGTAGGCCGCCATCTGGTCCGCCAGAAAACCTTCGCCGCCACCGTTTTGGCGCATATCGATGATTAGGCCAGGCGTGTTGTCTTGATTTAACGTGCGGATCATCCGTTCCCAGAGTTGGATGGTCAAGACCGAGTTGTCGGCAAAGCTGTAGATTTTGGCATAGCCATAGCCGTTGTCGAGCAGTTTGTATTCCACTGGTGTCTCAAAGCCGGTTAAGCCTTTGTTGAACGACGAGTAATTAAAGCTCTCGCGTTCGGCCACCGTGGTCAATTTCACCGTCTTCTCAGCGCTGTCCCCCGGATTCTTGTAGGTGATGGAAAAATCGGTGCCCACTGGTGCACGGAGCGCATAGCGGAGTTGCTGTAAGTGCTTAAAGTGCTCGGTGCTGAACGGTGCAGACCAGGCCACGGTCTTGGTAATATAATCTTCCACCGGCGTATCGTTGATTTGCAGAATCTGCGCTTTGAGCTGGATACCCGCCTTGTCCGCCGGGCTGTCTTTTGTCACATAGTTGACAATCGTGCGCCCATCATCCAAATCACGAATCGCCAGACCGACCCCGCCGCCCGTGGCGAGTTGGAAGTCATCCGCCAAATTAGGGCCGCTGACATGGCCATCAGGGATCGACCAGGCAAAATCACGCAGCGCGCGCGCAGATATTCTTTGGCGTCTTTATCCTGTTCCGCTTTCACAAAGCGTGGCCGGAATTCTTTCGCCTTGGCCGCCCGATCAATATGCTTATAATCAGTAAAAGCATATTCCTTGCTCATCTTATCGATCATCGCGTCAAACGCACTGCTATAGCTGAGCTTGGAGAAATCAGCCAGCGCAGTATCTGCTGGCTCGATCAAATCGATCTCTGGGTGGCGCGTCCGGTCAAAGGTGAAAGGATGCGTGTCCATGTCGACAATCGTATAGCCCTGTGGCAAACCGACAATGGGGTCGTCTTTGGTAAAGAGCTTGCCATCGTCGCCAAAATCAGACGGAAACCCCTGTTGATCATCTGGCGCATAGACCAACAGCTTGCCACCGACAATCTCATCTTTGTTGTCACCCAGTTCGCTGACACGCGTCGAAGCATAGGCCGTTGACCAACCGCCGCCACCGAGATCGCGCTCTTCTAAGAAAGGATCGCCAAAGGTGTTGGTCCAATAGGCGACGGCATAGACCATGACACCCTTGTCCTTCGTCCCGTTTTGATCGACATCTCGCAAGGTTGCCTGTGGTTCAATTGGTAAAGAAATGGTGTATGAGAAAGGGGATGTGAAAAAATCTGACGTAATTTGCCCGAGCACCTGTGAGGCTTTGGGTAAAATAAACCCTTTATTTCGATCCACAAAGCCAGCCTCATCCTCTAAGATCACCATCGGCTCGGCGACGCCAAGGGTGAAAAAAGCGTTGGTGTAGGTCACCTTGCCGGCCACCGAAACTGGGCCTCCTTCATCGTTCTCAAGCTTGGCAGGCGTAAATTTCTGCTCCTGCGCCCAGGCAAGCGAGGTGGGCAGCAAGGTAGCACAGATCAGCAATGCGCTACACAACCTGGTGAAAAAGCCTTGTACCTGTTTCCGTTTTCTCTGGTTCATCGCATACTCCATATCACTGAACACTGCTCCGGTTAGTAAAAAAAACTTGAGCCTACAGCTTGCGGCGTTCATACTCAACCACATCATACGAAAATTTTCGTCAAATTGTGTGTTGGTGCCCAACCGATCGCTTGATTTAATTTGGTCGTATCCGGCACGCGACGGCGCATATCTTCAAAGCCAGGCGCGTAGGCTTCGCTATAGGCAACATAACGCGCGTAGAGGTCGTATCGGTCGTTCGATCACACTTTGCTGCCAGTTGATTAATCGTAACTTCCTGGCTGCTGCCGATGTTGTAAATTTCACCAGCCGTCAATTCTGGGTGTCTAACAAATCTTGCAGCGCACGTACCGTATCGGCGACATGGCAAAAACAGCGACTTTGCTCCCCATCGCCATAGACGTCAACGGTTCATGGCGTAATGCTTGCCGGACAAGCCGCGGCACCACCATCCCATAGCGCCCTGTCTGACCAGGGCCAACTGTGTTGAAAAAACGTGCGACGGTCACTGGTAGTCCATGCTCGCGATGAGCCGCCAACCCCAGAAACTCATCGAGCAACTTGCTCGCCGCATACGACCAACGGCTACGGCTAGACGGCCCAAGCAGCAGATCATCATCTTCGCGGAACGGAATGCTGACGCCTTTACCATAGACCTCACTGGTGCTGGCAATCAAGCGTACGACAACGATAACGCCGCGCCGCGGTCAACACGGCATGGGTGCCCAGAACGTTGGTCTCGATGGTTTCGGTGGGCCGCTCAACCACCAATTGCACGCCGACCGCAGCCGCTAAATGAATAATCGCATCGGCCTCGCTGGCCAACCGATCCAAGACTAATGTATTATCTATCTTGGTCAATCGCAAACGAGAAACTGTGGGTTGCCGACAAATTCACGAATATTATCGAAGCTGCCTGTGCTCAAATTGTCTAAAATCGCAACCGTATCCCGCGCGCCAGCAAGCTACGTGTCAAATGACTACCAATAAAACCTGCGCCGCCTGTAATGAGTATATGCATACCCCACCTTTAATTCCCTTATGTTGGGAGCGTTGATCATCAATGCTGCGCATTATACGCTGGCTTTCGGTTTCCTTTCTACTTTTCCATTTGCCCAAAGCGAATGGCGGCGTTTCTTTGCTCAACCTGACGCATAGGCTCATGCCTCCGTGCGCGCTGCGTCGCATGTACACGTCCTGTGACAATAAAACAAGTTGATTAGCGACAGATGAATGCTACCTAACAAGTTTGTGTTATCACTTCTTCACAATCATCTCTCACTAGAAGCTAGCTGAAAAGTACGGTTCGCACACGTATGGATGCCGGGCAAGGGCCAGATAGACTTGGCACCACATCAGCCGCTTATTCCATAGGTAGATTGTCTGCCTATTATCAATGCTTATATAACGGAAAAGTATTTACAACATCAGATAATGCCTATACTCTAGACGATTATTTGGTTTCTAATCTTGGTGTTGACTACGATTTCGGAAAAACAAAATTCCTGCAGCTCGGTTTTGAGGCGCTCAATATTTTAAATGAAAAATACCAAAGTGTCGATCCGAGGCCAATGCCGGGAAGGAATTACGCAATTAAATTAACCTTTAAATTTTAAAAAAAAATGAAATCCAGATTCGGTAAATTAGTTTTATTGGCTTTAACAGGCTCGCTTTTCCTTGTTTCATGTTCGAACGACAACGACGACAACGATGATCAGCAGCCACTAGGAACCTACGACAATGGTGCCTTAATTTTGAACCAGGGGCGTTTTGGCCACGGAGAAGCTTCGGTTTCGTATCTTTCTGATGATTTTGCTACGCAGCAAAACAATATTTATGCGTTGGTAAATCCAACGCTGACATTAGGCGATACCGGGCAGGATATAGGTTTTATCAATGATTTGGCTTTTATAGTGCTGAATTTTTCAAACAAGATCGAAGTCGTAAACCGCTATACCATGGCACATGTCGCTACAATTTCAACAGGTTTGAGCAATCCGAGGTATATTGCTTTTTCAAACGGAAAAGGATTTGTGACCAATTGGGGCGACGGCGGAAGCACTACAGATGACTATATCGCGGTTTTAAACCTTTCTACTTATGTGGTTACAGCTACTATTCCTGTTGCCGAAGGCCCGGAAAGGATTATCGAGCATGACAATAAACTTTATGTGGCGCATGCCGGTGGTTATGGCTACGGAAATACGGTTTCTGTAATCAATGCGGTAAACAATACATTGGCGACTTCAATAACTGTCGGCGATGTGCCAAATTCATTGGAAATCCAGGGCAATTCGCTGTATGTCATTTGCGGAGGCAATCCTAGCTGGGCGCCAACGGAAACTGCGGGTAAATTTGTAAAGATCAATCTTAATGACAATACGGTTGCCACAACGCTTACTTTCCCGGCGGCAACGCATCCGTCTAATTTAGATGTTGTTGATAATACGTTCTATTACACTATTGATTCTGATATTTTCAAATCAACCTTAACCGCTACGGCATTACCGGTTGATGAGTTTTTTACAACGACAGACCAAGGTGTTTACGGAGTATACAGCCTGGCGGTGCATAACGGCAAATTTTATGTAGGCGATGCCGGTGATTACAATTCTAATGGTAAAATCCATATTTATTCCTCTACAGGCACATTAGAGCATACTTATACTGTAGGGATCATTCCTGCAGGTTTTTATTTTAATTAATTCCCCAACTGATTAAAATAAGGAAAAAGCATCCTAAATGGATGCTTTTTTGTTTTTAGGCAAAACCTTAAGTTGGAATTCTATAACATTCGCGAATAAGCATATAATGGTTTTGAGTTGATAAGGAAGTAAATTTATAGTATTCAAAACAAACTGATTATGAAAACTTTACGCAACATCCGAACCGGCTTTTTGGCATTTTTGGCATCATTGATGCTCCTTTCATGCGCAAGCCAATACTCAAACAGGGGAACCGCTTCTGACCGGACCGGGACCAACGGGGCCACAAACGGCAATGGAAAGACACCGAGGACTTCCGCACACAGCATGAGGTATTAAGTCACTATAATTAAAAATGAAAAAGCATTCGAAAGAATGCTTTTTTGTTACCTTTGGATTTCGCGAAAAAATGACCAAACATGAAACAAACTACCAATTCCATTTTGATGATCCGTCCTGTTGCTTTCAGGATGAACGAACAAACAGCTGTAAACAACTATTATCAAAAAGTGCTTGACGGGCTATCGCCGGAAACTGTAAATGTCAAGGCACAGCAGGAATTTGATGTTTTTGTGGCCAAATTGCGAAAGGCTGGTGTCAATGTGATTGTAGTAGATGATACTTCGGAAACCAATACCCCGGACAGCATTTTTCCTAATAATTGGGTTTCGTTCCACGAAAACGGCGATGTGGTTTTGTATCCGATGTTTGCAGAAAACCGCCGTGAAGAACGAAGGGAAGACATATTGGATATCCTCGAAGATGAAGGATTTGCCATCAATGAAATCATGGATTACACTTTGGCCGAAGAAGATGAAGTGTACCTGGAAGGAACCGGGAGCCTGGTTTTAGACCGGGAAAATGACAAAGCCTATTGTGCCCTGTCTCCACGTGCCGATGAGGAGCTGATGATAGAGTTTTGTGAGGATTTCGAATTTACACCTGTGATTTTTGAAGCATTCCATACCGTAAACGGAAAGCGCGAATTGATTTACCATACCAACGTTATGATGACATTGGGCGATACTTTTGCGGTGATTTGTGCCGATTGCATCGACGATAAAAAAGAACGCAAAATGGTTTTGGACAGTCTTCGTGGTGATGACAAGGAAGTAATCCTGATTACCGAAGAGCAGCTCAATAGCTTTGCCGGTAACATGCTTGAGGTAAAAGGCAAAAACAGCGAACGTTTTTTGGTGATGAGCGAATCAGCATACAAAAGCCTGACTAAGAAGCAAATTTCGCAGTTGGAGGCACACGTGGAAATCATCCATTCGAGCCTCGATACCATTGAAGCCTGTGGTGGCGGAAGCGCACGCTGCATGATGGCCGAGATTTTTCTTCCAAAAGAATAAAAATAAAAAATCCCAAACTTTAAGTTTGGGATTTTTTATTCGTAATACGTAAATTATATTCCCCTGATGATGCTCAGCACAGAGCTAATGATATACTGTATCCCAATGGCAATGGTAAGGAAACCAACAATCCTGGAAATGGCCACAATTCCGGATGCTCCAAGGTATTTGGCCAAATAATGCGCACTTCTCAAAATCAGGTAAATGAAAATGCTTACCACAGCGATTGCAAAGGATGAAGAAATAATGTCTGGTGTCGTGTGATGTTCCTGGTAATAGGCTATCAATAAAGAAATAGACCCAGGCCCCGCCAGCATTGGCATGGCCAAAGGTGTAAGAGCGATGTCGTTCCTTCTTTCAATATCTTCCTGGACTTTTTTGTCGATTCCTTTATTCTTGCTGAATTTGCCATTAAGCAGGCCGAAACCCGAACTGGCAATGATGATCCCGCCGGCAATCCGCAATGCCGAAATGGTGATTCCAAAAAAAGTAAGCACATACTGCCCGATGAAAAAAGAAATGATCAGGATGATGAAGACATTGAAACCCGTCCAAAGCGCAACCCTTGAACGTTCTTTTTTAGAATAATCCTGAGTCAGCCCCACAAATATCGGCACAGTCCCGATAGGATTGAGGACAGAAAACAGTGCAGCTAAAAGGAAAACAAATACATCCATAGTTTTTTGGCAAAGATAAACTGGCAGATTGGGTTTATATATTAAATAGTCGTTAAATAAGCCCAACAGATTATAAAGTTAGCATTATCTTTGGTAAAAGAATTGAATTGCCATGAAAAATAAAAAAACGTTGGTGCTTGGTGCCACGCCAAGGCCCGAAAAATATGCAAATATTGCCATCAACAGATTGGTCGATAAAGGCCATTCCGTTATTGCAATCGGACAGCAGCAGGGCGAAGTTGCCGGTGTTAAGATCCAAACCAAGCAAATCCCGCTTACCAATGTCGATACGGTAACCTTGTACCTTAATCCTTCAAACCAAAGGGACTATTATAACTACATTATTGAGTCCGGTCCAAAACGTGTCATCTTCAACCCGGGAACCGAAAATCCGCAGTTCTATCAGTTGCTTGAAGCTAATGGGATTGAAGTAGAAGTTGCCTGTACTTTGGTCTTGTTGGCTACAAATCAGTATTAGTATCTTGTATTTTCTGTTGCGGGTTTGCTGATCATCAGCAATCCTAAAAATGTGATCAGGCCGTTTACAATGATCAATTCGTTGTCAAAAACATAATCGCCAAAAAGCTTATCGGAATATTTGCTGATAAAAAAGCAAATTGTTGGTGAAACCAGGCAGATCAGCGGAACTAAGCGGTCGTGCACTGTTCTTGATTTTACGAACAGGCCAAACGCATACAAACCCAAGAGCGGCCCATAAGTATAGGATGCGATCTTAAAAATCATCTTCACTACCGAAGCGTCATTCACCGAGTTGAAAATGATGATGACCAAAAACATCAGGAACGAAAACCCTACGTGAACCAAGTGGCGTGTCCTGACAATATTGGGTTTGTTCTGGTTTTCGGCTTTGTCCATTCCGAGAAAATCCACGCAAAAAGAAGTTGTAAGGGCAGTCAAGGCCGAATCGGTTGTGGCAAATGTTGCCGCTGTCAGTCCTAATAAAAACACCACGGCCGGAACGATCCCGAGTGATTTCAATGCGATTTCAGGAAATAAAAAGTCGGTTCTTGCAACGCCGTCCACCATCGGTATTTCAATTCCGTTTTGCCCCGCATACAGGTATAAAAGTGCGCCAACGCTCAGGAAAAAAATATTGATCAGTACAAAGATCCCGGTAAAGGTGAACATGTTTTTTTGGGCTTCGCCGATGTTTTTGCAGCTGAGGTTCTTTTGCATCAAATCCTGATCGAGCCCAACCATGGCAATGGTTACGAAGATTCCGCCTAAAACCTGTTTCCAGAAATAATTGCCCTTCAGATAATCGTCAAAAAAGAAAATCTTTGAGTAGTTGCTTTCCTTTACCGTTTCAAATGCCTGGAATGCCGACAGATTCAGGCTGTCACAGATAAAATAAATCGTCAGGAAAACTGAAGATACCAGGAAAAATGTCTGTAAAGTATCCGTGATGATTATTGTTTTCAGGCCGCCGCGGTAGGTATAGGCAAAAATCAGCCCGAGCGAGATCAGAACCGTCACCGCAAACGGGACATGGAACGCATCAAATACATAGCGCTGCAAGACAATAACCACCAAATACAGGCGGAAAGCCGACCCAATCGTACGGCTGATCAGGAAAATGGTCGCAGCGGTTTTATAGCTTGTCAATCCCAAACGCTGTTCGATATAACCATAAATTGAAGTAAGGTTCATGCGGTAATAAAGCGGGAGCAGGACTTTGGCAATAATCAGGAAACCAATCGCATTTCCGAGCACAAACTGGAAGTATTTAAACTGCAGATCGGGGTTGCCTACTTCGCCCGGAACCGAAATAAAGGTCACTCCGGACAGGGCAGTTCCTATCATCCCGAATGCTACAAGATACCATTTCGAGTTCTTGTTGGCTTTGAAAAACGTATCGTTGTCCGAGCTTTTTTTGCTGACGATATTGGAAATCAGTATCAATAGCCCAAAATAAATAACGATGATGATAAGAATGGTTGTTGGCGTCATGGCTTAGGTTTTATTTGTGGCAAAATACGAAAGAAATTTGAAAATTTGGGAATTGGTTAATTGCCAAAGACGGAACACTCTATACTGATGAGCTGTCCCTAAATGAATCATTGGAAAGATTAACAGAACATTTTCACATTTTCACATTTTCAAATTTCCAAATTACCTACTTTTGCCGCATGGAATTTTCTTCAAAGTTGCTTGAAAAAGCGGTAAATGAAATGGCGCAATTGCCCGGAATTGGAAGGCGTACCGCTTTGCGATTGGTGTTGCATTTGCTGAAACAGCCATCGGAACAGACTAAATTTTTGTCGGAAGCACTGACATCAATGCGTGATGAGATTAAATTTTGTACCAATTGCCATAATATTTCGGATGTTGAGCTGTGTGAAATCTGCAGCAATCATCAGAGAAACCACAAAATCATCTGCGTGGTTGAAGATGTCCGGGATGTCATGGCGATAGAAAATACGAACCAATTTAAAGGTGTTTACCATGTTTTGGGCGGAAAGATTTCACCGATTGATGGCATTGGGCCAAGCCAGTTAAATGTCATTTCGTTGGTGGAGAAAGTGAAATCGGGCGAAACCGAAGAATTGATATTTGCGCTGAGCCCAACAATGGAAGGTGATACGACGAATTTTTATATATTTAAGCAAATCAAGGATTTTGATGTCAAAACGTCTACGATTGCCCGCGGCATTGCCGTTGGCGACGAATTGGAATATGCCGATGAGGTAACTTTGGGGCGAAGCATCCTTAACAGGATTCCGTTTGAAAACACCCTGAAAAACACATAACAAAATAATGGCGAGCTACATTTTTGTAATTAGAATTGAAAAACTATCTTTGTTTGCTAATTTTTTATTTAAAATAATGAACCAACCCAAAATATATTTCCTGATTCTTTTTAGCGTTCTGTTGACATCCTGTATCCCAAGCAAAGATTTGATTTACCTGCAAAAAAAAGGAGATGCTGATAGCCAGGCAGTTGAACAGGTGAGTCAGAAGCCGTACCGCCTTCAGACCAATGATATCATGATGATCAACATTAAGGCGATCGATCCTAAATTGGTTGAAATATTTAACGCGAAAACTACACAGGCAACTACAGGAAATGAAATGGTGACGTATTTTGACGGGTATTCTGTTGATGACCATGGCAATATCAGGTTGCCGATCCTTGGAGAAATCAATGTCTTGGGCTATACGACGGAAGACGTTAGGGTTAAGATCGAAAAAATGCTGAATGAACAATATTTCACCACGCAGGCCGGGATTTTCGTTACTGTTAAATTAGCGGGCTTCAGGTATACCATCAACGGCGAGGTAATGCAGACCGGAACCCATGTGCTGTACCAGGACAAGGTAAATATCATGGAAGCAATTGCCAATTCGGGCGATATTACCATTGTAGGTGACCGAAAGGATGTAAAAGTAATCAGGAGGTATCCGCAGGGAAGCGAAACCTTCAGCATTGATTTGACGGATAGCAAGGCATCCAATTCGCCGGTTTTTTACCTCCAGCCGAATGATTATATCTATGTAAAGCCATTAAAGCAAAAAACCTGGGGAACAGGAAAAACGGGCATAGAGTCTTTAGCGACGATAATTACATTGCTATCCCTGGCAACAACAACCTATTTGTTACTTAAAAATTAATTCATTTTTTCATGTTAGACGTAAAGGATTTTACTTTTTTTGATAAACAGAATAGCTTTGATTTTAAAGGTTTTTTAATTAAAACGATAAGTTACTGGAAATGGTTTGCGGTTGGGCTGATCATTGCTTTTTCCATTGCGCACCAGGTAAATGTCAGGAAGCAGAAGATTTATGGAGTTGAAACCACGATAGCGGTTCAGGAAGAAAACAACCCTTTCTTTACATCAAATACCAGTTTGGTCTTTAACTGGGGAGGAACATCAGATAAGGTTCAGATGATTTCCACCACGCTCAAATCGAGGTCGCACAACGAAATAGTAGTGGACAGGCTCCAGTTTTATATTGACTACATCAAGCAAACTAAATACTTCCTCAAGGATGTTTATGGCGAAATCCCTTTTGTGATCAAGGTTGATAAAGCGCAAAATCAATTGCTTGGACAATTTGTCAAAGTGAAAATGCTTACCAAAGATACCTATCAGCTAAGCGTTTCCCTTCCAAAAAACAACGTGAAGGTAATCCGTTACGGAGACGCCAAAAAATCCTATGTACACGTTCCGTATAAAGAATTCAAAAAAGTGTACAGGGTAGGGCAGCCGGTAAACCTGCCTTTCCTTCACTGGACATTGTTTAGTGTCCCGTCTGTAACTGAAAACTTTGGAGAGGAGATCCTGGTGCGCTGCAATAATTTTGACGATGTGGTGGGAAGCGGCATGGGAATCAATGTAATGATCGATGACAAAGCCGGTTCTATCCTAAGATTGAGCATCCAGGGCAATAATAAGGCCCGTATGGTTGATTTTCTTAATACTACCGTTAAGATTTTGATCGACAGGCAATTGGAAAGCAAAAACAAATTTGCTAAAAATACCATCAATTTTATTGATACGCAGTTGTCGGAAATGGAAGGAAAGCTTAAGGAATCGGGCGATGACCTGAAAAACTTTGGACGCGATAACAGCATCATCGATATCGAAGGCGGAGGCGCAACCTTTAAGCAGCAGCTTATGGATTACGATCAGCAGAAGGATTTGGTAGAAAGGAAGATATCGTACCTGAATACCTTAAAAACCTATCTTAAGAACAGTGTTGATTTCTCAAAGCTACCCGCGCCAACCGTTGCCGGCATTGATGAGCCCAACATTAATACCAACGTGGCCAAGCTGATTTCGCTTTCCGTTCAAAGGTCAGAACTGACGTATTCAATAAAAGGACAGGTGTATTACGAAAGGATTGATAACGAAATATCATCGGTTAAAAAGGTATTGCTGGAAAATGCCAATTCCTATAAAAATGCGCTGATGTACGACCTGAATCTTGCCAACCAGAAAATCAGCAGGATTGAAGGCGAGATCAGCAAGCTTCCGGAAGGCAAGCAGGAATGGCTCAAGCTGTCCAGGAAATACAATTTGAGCGATAACATCTACAATATGTTTTTACAGAAAAGAAGCGAAGCTTCAATTGTAAAGGCAGCGAATCTTTCGGATATTGTATTCATTGATCCGGCAAAAGATGTCGGTGGTGGATTATTAGGGCCAAAAACAAGCGTAAACTATGTTTTGGCATTCTTTATCGGGCTTATCATTCCGCTGATATTGGTGTTCTTTATCTTTTTTATCAGCAATTCTGTTCAAAATATCGAAGACATTTCGGCACAAACACAGCTACCGTTGATTGGTATTGTTGGGCTGAAGCATTCCGAAAGCAATCTTTCGGTATTTGAAAGGCCAAAATCGGCGCTCTCCGAATCGTTCAGAGCCATACGTTCGTCGTTGCAGTACCTCTACAAAAAACAGCATGTTGACGGTTCGAAAACCTTAATGCTGACTTCTTCTGTCAGCGGTGAAGGAAAAACGTTCTGTTCGCTGAACATTGCCACGGTATTTGCCCTAAGTGAAAAAAAGACGATCATTCTGGGGCTCGATTTACGGAAACCAAAAATCTTTGATGACTTCAATATCAAGAATGAGCTGGGTGCAGTGAATTTCCTTATCGGGGAAAGAAGATTGGATGAAGTGATACAAAACACACACATTCCTTTCCTTGATGTAATTACATCAGGGCCGATCCCGCCCAACCCATCCGAGTTGATTTTGGGTGATTCCATGAAGGAAATGATACAGGAACTCAAGAAAACCTACGATTATATCATTCTGGATACGCCGCCGGTTGGATTGGTTTCCGATGCTTTGGAATTGTCCCAATACTGCGATGTTACGCTATATGTGGTGCGCCAGAACTTTACGAAAAAAGAAATGCTGACACTGCTTAACAACAGGACAAAACGTGGCGAATTGAATAACGTGAGCATTATCTTCAATGGATATGAAAACAAAGCCAAATATGGTGTTGGTTATGGTTACGGATATGGTTATGGATACAGTTATGGCTATGGCTACGGAAGTGGTTATCATGAAGAGGAAGAGCCAAGGGAGTTCTTTGCCAAATGGACTTACCGTCTGAAGAAAAAATTAGGTAAATGATAGGAGGTAAAACAGCCATATTAATTACCGGAGGAGCCGGGTTTATCGGAACCAATCTCTGTGAATATTTTTTGTCGAAAGGATATTTTGTTGTTTGCCTTGACAATTTTTCCACAGGTTTCAGGCACAATGTGGCCGGCTTCCTGGACCATGAGGATTTCAGGCTAATAGAAGGTGATATCCGTAGTTTGGAACAATGCAGGGTTGCGGTAACCAATATCGATTATGTATTGCACCAGGCGGCCCTGGGGTCGGTTCCACGCTCGATAAACGATCCGGTTACCAGCAATGACGTAAACGTTACCGGTTTTTTGAACATGCTTATGGCATCGCGCGATGCCGGGGTGAAACGGTTTGTTTATGCTGCAAGTTCCTCCACTTATGGCGATTCCGAAAGCCTTCCGAAGGTGGAAGACAAAATCGGGAAACCGCTTTCCCCGTATGCGATTACAAAATATGTAAACGAATTGTACGCCGATATTTTTAGCAATACTTATGGCATGGAAACCATTGGCCTGCGCTATTTTAATGTTTTTGGAAGAAAGCAGGATCCCAATGGCGCTTATGCTGCGGTAATCCCGAAATTTGTGATGCAGCTGATGCAGCACGAAAGCCCGGTTATAAACGGCGACGGAAATTATTCAAGGGATTTTACTTATATTGATAATGTAATCCAAATGAATGAATTGGCAATGCTGACCCAAAACCCGGAAGCGCTGAATACAGTATATAATACGGCATTTGGCGACAGGACCACCTTAAATGATATGGTTGCATCCTTAAAGGAATACCTTTCAGCATTTGATGCGGAAATTGCAAACATAAAGATCATACACGGACCCAACAGGACAGGTGACATCCCGCACTCGCTGGCAAGTATTGACAAGGCAAAAAAATTATTAAACTATAATCCTCAATACTCATTCAAGGAAGGCCTGAAGGAAGCCGTGAAATGGTATTGGGATAATTTAAAATAGAATATTTAGCATGAAAATTAAAAATATTTGCTGTATTGGAGCAGGTTATGTAGGCGGGCCAACTATGGCGGTCATAGCACAAAAATGCCCGGACATTAAAGTTACCGTAGTCGATTTAAACGAAGCCCGTGTTGCTGCATGGAATGATAAAGATGTAAATAATATCCCAATTTACGAACCGGGACTGAACGAAATCGTAGGTAATGTGCGTGGGAAAAACCTTTTCTTCACTACCGAAGTGGATAACGCAATCGACGAAGCGGATTTAATTTTCATCTCGGTAAATACACCAACCAAAACCTATGGGACCGGGAAAGGCATGGCAGCTGATTTAAAACATATTGAGCTTTGTGCCAGGCAGATCGCAAGAGTTGCAAAAAACAATAAAATCATTGTTGAAAAATCGACATTGCCGGTTAGGACTGCCGAAGCGATAAAAAGTATTTTGGACAATACCGGAAACGGGGTCCAATTCCAAATCCTTTCCAATCCTGAGTTCCTGGCAGAAGGTACGGCAGTTACCGATTTGCTGAATCCGGACAGGGTTTTGATCGGTGGGGAATCTTCTGAAGAAGGTCAGAAAGCCATTCAGGCTTTGGTCGAGGTTTATGCTAATTGGGTTCCGAAAGACAGGATCCTGACAACCAATGTCTGGTCATCGGAATTATCAAAACTGGTTGCCAATGCATTTCTGGCACAACGGGTTTCCTCAATCAATGCGATTTCCGAATTGTGCGAAAAGACAGAAGCCAATGTCAACGAAGTGGCTAAAGCAATAGGGATGGACAGCAGGATAGGACCAAAATTCCTGAAAGCTTCTGTTGGGTTTGGAGGTTCTTGCTTCCAAAAAGACATCCTGAACCTGGTATATATCTCAAAGGCCTTCGGACTGAATGAAGTAGCCGATTATTGGGAACAGGTAATTATCATGAATGACCACCAAAAGCGCCGTTTCTCTAAAAATATCGTCCAGACACTTTACAATACCGTATCGGGTAAAAAAATAACATTCCTTGGCTGGGCGTTCAAAAAAGACACCAACGATACCAGGGAATCGGCAGCCATTTATGTAGCTGACGACTTGATCAACGAGCAGGCTGAAATTGCCTTGTTCGACCCAAAGGTTTCGCATAAGCAGGCGCTTTCCGACTTGGATTACCTTGATTCAAGAAAACCGGCTGACAATGCAAAACTGCTTTCATCTTTTGACAATCCATATGAAGCCTGTAAAAATGCGCATGCCATTGCAGTGTTGACCGAATGGGATGAGTTTAAAGATTACGATTGGCAGAAAATCTATGACAATATGTTGAAACCGGCATTTGTTTTTGATGGCAGAAACCTTTTGGATGGAGACAAAATGAAATCCATCGGGTTTGTGTACCAGTCGATCGGAGTTTAATTAAATGAGTATATTTGCCCGACCCTTTAAGATAATAAGTTAAAAAAATCTCATGAATATTAAAATAGCAGTTATTGGATTAGGATATGTTGGCTTGCCATTGGCGCGCTTGTTCGCTACAAAGTATCCCGTCGTAGGCTTCGATATCAATCAGAATAGGATACAGGAATTAAACGCTGGAAACGATGCTACATTGGAAGTCGATGAAGCTACCCTGAAAAGTGTACTGGTAAGCTCAAATGGCGATTCCAATGGTTTGTTTTGCAGCAGTTCGCTTGATGATATCCGCGATTGCAATTATTATGTCGTAACCGTACCAACTCCGGTGGACAAAAACAACCGCCCTGATTTGACACCTTTGTACAAATCGAGCGAAACAGTAGGCAAGGTTTTAAAGAAAGGCGATATTGTAATTTATGAATCTACGGTATATCCTGGCGTGACTGAGGAAGAATGCATCCCGGTTTTGGAAAGGGTAAGCGGCCTGAAATTCAATGTTGATTTCTTTGCAGGCTACTCGCCGGAAAGAATCAATCCCGGGGACAAAGAGCATACCGTTGAAAAAATACTTAAAGTAACATCGGGCTCAAACCCTGAAATAGGACAGAAAGTAGATGATTTATACAAATCGGTTATCACGGCCGGAACGCATTTGGCGCCTTCCATAAAGGTTGCCGAAGCCGCTAAGGTAATCGAGAATTCCCAAAGGGATATCAATATTGCTTTCGTAAACGAATTGGCCAAGATTTTCAATTTGCTGGAAATCGATACGCATTCGGTTTTAGAGGCAGCCGGCACCAAATGGAATTTCCTGCCGTTCAAGCCTGGTTTGGTGGGCGGGCACTGTATAGGTGTTGACCCATATTATCTGGCACAGAAAGCGCAGGAAAAAGGGTACCACCCCGAAATCATCCTGGCCGGAAGGCGTCTTAACGACAGCATGGGTGAGTATGTGGCCTCGCAGGTCGTAAAGCTAATGATCAAAAGAGGTGTTGCCATCAATGGCGCGAAACTTTTGATGCTCGGGATTACATTTAAAGAAAACTGTCCTGATGTAAGGAATACCAAAATCGTAGATGTGGTAGCTGCTTTAGCGGATTACGGGATCCAGGTGACTATTTTTGACCCTTGGGCAAAACCATCGGAAGTACTGCACGAATACAATTTGACTACCACCAACGAGCAGCCATCAGATATGTATGATGCGATTGTTTTGGGAGTGGCTCACAATGAATTCAAATCAATAGATTTGTCAAAATTGAAAAAATCAAACGGAGTTTTGTTTGATGTTAAAGGAGTTTTAAACGAAAAATCAGACGGAAGATTATAATACGATGAAGAAGATATTAATTACAGGAGGAGCAGGGTTCATAGGTTCCCACGTGGTAAGACGGTTTGTGTCCAAATACCCAAATTACCAGATATTTAATTTAGATGCGTTGACTTATGCGGGCAATCTTGAAAATATTGCAGACATTGACCAGTCGCCCAACTATACTTTTGTAAAAGGCGATATTGTTGATGCTGATTTTATCAATGACCTGTTCCAAAAACATCAGTTTGACGGCGTGCTGCACTTGGCTGCAGAGTCGCATGTTGACCGTTCCATTACCGATCCGTTGGCGTTTGTAAGGACCAACGTCATTGGTACGATGAATTTATTGAACGCAGCCAAAACCATCTGGAAGGATAACTCGGAAGGCAAGCGTTTTTACCATATTTCTACCGATGAGGTTTATGGAAGCTTGGGCGCTGAGGGCTTGTTTACCGAAACGACTCCTTATGATCCGAATTCCCCGTATTCTGCTTCCAAAGCAAGCTCGGATCATTTTGTAAGGGCATATGGCGAAACTTACGGATTGCCTTATGTGATTACGAATTGTTCGAATAATTACGGCCCGAACCATTTTCCTGAGAAATTGATTCCGTTGTTCATTCACAATATCATCAATAATAAATCACTGCCGGTATATGGCGACGGGAAGTATACAAGAGATTGGCTATATGTCATTGACCATGCAATTGCAATAGATTTGGTATTCCACGAAGGCAAAAACCATGAAACCTACAATATTGGCGGTTTCAATGAATGGCAGAATATTGATCTGGTAAAATTGCTTTGCCAGCAGATGGATGTAAAATTAGGAAGGCCGGCGGGCGAATCCGAAAAGCTGATTACTTATGTAAAAGACAGGCCGGGGCACGATTTGCGTTATGCTATCGATGCAACTAAAATAAATTCCGAATTGGGCTGGAAACCTTCGGTGACTTTTGAGCAAGGTTTGGAAAAAACCATCGATTGGTATTTGTCAAATGAAGAATGGCTTAAGAATGTAACTTCGGGTGATTACCAAACCTATTACGAAAAGCAATATCAGTAAAAGATACTATTTTATGATTTAGATATCCGCCTGGTGCGGATATTTTTTTTGCCTTCTGTTAACGGATTATTTAAAAAGTCAGCAATTTTAGACAGGAATAATTTTCGATTCCTTATTTTCTTAACTTATATTTAACAATTTATCAACACGCAAACGTTTTCGTTAGTGTGCTGCGGCCCTCTTTTGTAATTCAGAATAGTATATTTTATAGTTTTATCATCCCAACTACCCTTTCGCTTAACTTTCAGGGCATTGCTGCCAATGCATTGAATGGTATCATTTAATTTAATAATTATTTTTATGAAGAGATTTTTACTTAAAGAAGATGTTGCTAAAGCCGAAAGAGGATTAATGAAATTTTCATGGTTACTGGCTTTGCTTATTGCATCTCAAATTACCGTTGCCCAGTCGAATTATTCCTGGGACAAGTTTGGTTCAGGGACTTCTACCATGACAAACGATTCGCCAACAGGCGGAATTATCAGCCAGACGGTTCAGGCACCGGGATCACCAACAAATTATTACTTGGTGCAATGGGATGGTTATGCCAATAAATGGTCCAATACATCGACACCTTATAATTCGGTATTTACATTAACTTGGGGAGGAGGCAGCTTCAATGGCCCAAATGGTGCTTTTAGTACAGCTCCTACAGCGGGTAAATACTATACGATGCAGGTAAGAGGCCTAAGTTATTCCAACAGGCAGGGTGTGGTGATGGAAACTACCAATGCGCCACGGTCTTTCCATGCCACGGCAAGTACGGCAGTAACAACTCCTTCTAATGTTTGTGCCAATACCAGTACGACTATTACAGTTACATTGGCTGGAGCCAAGTCTCCTGAGGAAAGGGTTTTTATACGCTATACCAAAGATAATTTCTCTACCTCTAAAGTAGTGGAAGCGACAGCAACCGGAACTACATGGACTACCGCAACAGCAACCATTCCGGGTTCTGACAATACCGATGGTGCGACTGTCAGATACTATGCCTATACTACCACAGTAGCTGCAAATGATTCATCCGACCATGATTTGATAACCTTAAGATTTGGGAACAACAATGGTGGTAATTATTCTTATGATGTAAAGAGCCAGTTGGATTATGTGAATCTGCAGGCACCTTTTACAGGTTCGATATGTGCTAACGGATCATTTACCGCTTACGGACAGGTTTATGAACCGGGGGTAACGCCGGGTTCTGGCCAGGGAGCTAATATCACTGCTCAGATCGGGTATAGTGCTGTCAATTCAAACACAGACCCATCTTCGGATAGCAGCTGGACTTGGATAAATGCAACTTATAATTCATCGGTTACAGGAAATAATGATGAATATATCGGAACAATACCTGCTAATGCTTTAACAGCAGCGGGAGCTTATTATTATGCATTCCGTTATTCCTATAATGGGTGTGCTTACCAGTATGGTGGCAAAACGGGTAGTTGGACTTCAGGCCAAAGCGGTTCAATTACAGTTCAGGCATTGCCGGCAAGCGCAGGAAGCAACGGGACTTTGAATATCTGTTCTACAACTCCATTGACTACAGCCTTATTGTTTGGAGCTTTGACTGGTTCGCCTGCAGCAGGAGGAACCTGGTCGCCAGCACTGAACGGAGCAGGGACTTATACTTATACACAGGCAGCTACCTCGCCATGTACTGTTAATAACACTGCAACTGTTGTGGTAACTGTTCAGCAGGCACCGGCAAGTGCAGGAAGCAACGGGACTTTGAATATCTGTTCTACAACTCCATTGACTACGGCCTTATTGTTTGGAGCTTTGACTGGTTCGCCTGCAGCAGGAGGAACCTGGTCGCCAGCGCTGAACGGGGCAGGGACCTATACTTATACACAGGCAGCTACATCACCATGTACTGTTAATAACACTGCAACTGTTGTAGTAACTGTTCAGCAGTTACCGGCAAGTGCAGGAAGCAACGGGACTTTGAATATCTGTTCTACAACTCCATTGACTACGGCCTTATTGTTTGGAGCTTTGACTGGTTCACCTGCAGCAGGAGGAACCTGGTCGCCAGCGCTGAACGGGGCAGGGACCTATACATATACACAGGCAGCTACCTCACCATGTACTGCTGATAACACTGCAACTGTTGTGGTAAATGTTCAGCAAGCACCGGCAAGTGCAGGAAGCAACGGGACTTTGAATATCTGTTCTACAACTCCATTGACTACGGCCTTATTGTTTGGAGCTTTGACTGGTTCGCCTGCAGCAGGAGGAACCTGGTCGCCAGCGCTGAACGGGGCAGGGACTTATACTTACACACAGGCAGCTACATCGCCATGTACTGCCGATAACACTGCAACTGTTGTGGTAACCATTACAACTCCAACGCTTACTGTCAGTGGAGCCATTACTCCAGCTTGTGGAGCTACTTCAGCAAACCTGACTAGTGTTGTTAGCTCCAACGGTACGGTTAGTTATTTTACTAATAGTGGTTATACTACTCCGGTTGCTACTCCGACGGCAGTTACAACTGCCGGTATCTATTATGCTAGGGCAACTTTGAATGGTTGTACAACAGATAGTACTATTACTGTTGATGCGTTCAGGGCTAATCCTGTAGTTACGGCTTCGAATGTAAGTGGATGTGCAGGTACCCCGATTGCATTGTCTGGTTCACCAGCGGGAGGAAGCTTCAGTGTTGCCAATCCATATACAGGAACAAGCAGCACAACTTACACTTATACTTATACAGATGGTAACGGATGTTCTGCAACTAGCGCATCGGCTAATATTACCATCACTGCCCAGCCATTATGGTATTTAGATGCAGATGGCGATCATTACTATACAGGAGCCGGTGTTCCGTCATGTACTTCACCGGGAGCAGGCTATACTACGACAGTAGCTGGAGGCAATGACTGCGATGACAACAATGTAGCGATCAATCCTGGAGCAGCAGAGATCTGCTACAATAATATCGATGACAACTGTAACGGAGCATCTTCTGAATCGTGTGCGCCGGTAGTGGTCAACATGACTGCTTCATACAATGGCACTACGCTTACTTCGTTCTCAACGGCAGTACCGGCAGTAGGGTATACTTATCCAGGGGCAACGAACCTTAAGTACCGTTTCTCGGTAACCAATACCACAACGGGAGTTACTGCTCCTGATGTGATCCAGGCTACGCGTTATGTAACAATCCCGCTAGCGATCCAGGCATATAATGCAAGCTATACGATCAAGGCTTCAGCGGTTATCAATGAGGAGGTGGTTCCTTTTGCAGGAAACATCATTACGATCAATGCACCGACGGTACAGTTGGTTGGTTTGAGCAGCACGAGCTGTGGAGCCACATTGGCAGCGCTTACCACAACGATTGCCTCTAATCCTGGCTTGAATGCTACAGGTTATACGTTCCGAATCCGATTGAATGATTCGAACCCAAATCCAACGTATGCGTATTCACAATCGTCTACACGTTATGTTGTGGCGAATTCCTTCACCGGATTCCCATTGCAGTATTCAACAAGCTATAAGATAGCGGTTCAGTTTACGTTCAATGATCCTGTGACCAACCAGCCGGTACAGTCAGGATACGGAGCGGAGTGTGTTGTAAACACGCCATCGATCCCGGTTGTTGGAATTGCATCGCCAAGCTGTGGTTCACAGGTTGCTGCAATGAACACTACGATGACAGCTACTGCGGCATCTTATGCTACAGGCTACCAGTTCCGCATCAGGTTGTTTGGGGACAATGGATCGAATCCGACGTACTTCACTACGGCAGTACTTAGCAGCAGGTTCTCAGCGCTTAATGCCTTCCAGGGAATCACGCTGGCTTACAGCACAGAGTATTCGATCTCGGTACGTTACAGCATCCTAAACGGAAGCACTACAGTTTGGTCGAATTATGGGCCGGAGTGTAAGATAACCACACCGTTCTTCCCGACAACAAGCCTTGTTCCGTCGCAATGCGGACTGGAAGCTGCTACTCCGATGGACAGGCAGCTGAACATTACGCCTTACCCGGGATTCCCTCATTATATGGTTAAGATCGATGAGTTGGGCAATTCGGAAGATCCGGTGGCAACACAGGAGAAAGAGATCAGCTATTCATACTTTAAACTGAGCGACTTCTCATTGGTACAGCTAGGAAAACGTTACAACATCTCAGTGGCGATCAAGCTTAATGGCGTGTTTGGAGATTACTCAACGGCTTGTGATTTGCATACAGCTGAAGTAATAGCTAGTGATTTACAGAAGACCAAACCGGTATTCAAGGCTATGGCTTATCCGAATCCGTTTGCGAACAACTTCATGATCAATCTATCCACTACGGGCAAAACAGTTGTAAATGTTAAGGTTTACGATATGATCGGAAGGATGATCGAGCAGACGGATGTTAAGGTTTCGGACATGGAATCGACAACTATCGGAAACAATTATCCATCGGGTGTCTACAATTTAGTTGTGTCGCAAGGAGATAATGTCGAGACCCTTAGGGTTGTGAAGAGATAATTTTGAATCAATAATGATTAGGAGAATGCCCTCGAGTAATTGAGGGCATTTTTTATTGTTGTCAGATTTCATTTATTAATAAAAAAAATAAATAACTATAACGATTGCGCGCGGATAAAGACATTAGGCTTTTTTGGTATGATACAGTTAACAATTAGATAATATTCCATTAGGTTTTTTCGTTTTTTTATGTATATTTTTGTCTTTCGTCAAATTATCAAATAAGATTGATTTAAATTTTTATTTATGAAAAACACTTTACTTTTAAAAAGGCCTTTAGGGCTTTTATTTTGGAGTTTCGCTTTGTTTGCCTTGTTTATTACTCAGCTGAGTTATGGGCAGACTATTAAAAGCTATGATTTCGGGACGGCAGCTAATTCAGCTTCTGGTACGAATGCTGATGCTTCGGGCATATTTCCTGCTCCTCAAACGGGAGGGGGAACTATTAAAGCAAGATTGGGTACGGGAACATCTACCAATGCTGGGAGTTTTACCTTGGTAAATCCGGGGAATGCTAATATTGGTACAGATACAGAGTTGCAGCTTATCGGAAATGGAGGTTCGAGTTCAGCGACAAAATTTGGTTTGTTCGATTATACGGCAAGTAAAGTAGGGTACTTAAAATTTAAGATACTTTTTACGGGTTCGACTGCAGATACTTATGGCTTGGCTGTTGGAGACGGTGCTACATTTAGCGATAATAACGCAGTGACCACAGCAAATACTTTTGCAGGGATACAATGGGTGTTTGGAGCCTCAAATGCCATTACTTATCAGGTATTGAATGGCTCAAGTTTTGTTACTACAGGTTTGCCAACTAACAGCTCTACGACTTTGTTTACACAAGGTACAGCAGCTGCAAACGTTTATAGCGTTGAAATCTATTATAACAATACAACTTCTTCACAAAATTATACTAGAAGCGGTACCAATGCCCTGGGCAATGGTAAATGGGATTTATGGGTAAATGGTACTAAAATTAATACTGCTGATTTGGCAAGAGGAGGCTTAGGAACTGATGTTACTATTGACTCATTTGTGTTTTACCACCAGGTTAGTACTTCGGGTACAAGAGGAACACTTATTATAGATGATATCGAATATTCGGATGGATTGCCAACAGGACCGGCAACAAATCCTTCGTTGGCTATTACGGCAAATACCTCCGCAGCGTTTGGATCTGTTTGTACCAATGCTACGCCGGTTACAAGGACATTTACGATTACCAATACAGGGACAGCTGCATCTAATGTGGTTGTGTCTTCAAGCGACCCCCAATATGTGGTAAGCAATTTATCTTCTACAAGTATCGGAGCCACTAATGGCACAGCTACTTTTGATGTTACCTATACGCCAATTACTGGTTCGGCAGGAGCAACTATTTCGAGTTTCTATAGTACCACCAATGCATCAGGGACACTTGGAGTAACAGGTACGGCTATTGTAGCCGTAACACAGGCAGTATCAAGTTCAGCGGCAACATCGGTTGTAAATACTACCGCAACGCTTAATGGAAATTATAGTACTGCAGGGGTTTGTCCTGCAACAACTGAAAAAGGATTTGTTTATTCAGTTAAAAGCCTTAACAGCGATCCGCTTGTTGGCGGTTCCAATGTTACAAAAAGTACAGTAACATTAGGCTCTACGGGTGCATATACTTTAAATTTAAGCAGTCTTACACCAGGTACGGTTTATACATTCAAGGCTTATGTTTATAACGGAACCAGCTATACTTATGGTGCTGCTACCGATTTTACGACTTTAACCACCGCTACTAAATTAGTATTTAGCGTAGCGCCTCCTACAACTGGGGTTTCAGGGACCAACCTTACTTCATTTACGGTTCAGGCGCAAAGAGCTAACAATACTGTTGACACAGAATATACAACAAGTATTGCATTATCAAGGACGATTGTAAGTGGCACAGCTTCATTGGCAGGTACAACATCTGTTACGCCTACAGCCGGAGTTGCTACTTTTACAGCTGCACAATTTGATGGTGCAGGAACTTATAAGCTTGTAGCTTCTTCAGGAAGCTTAACGGCTACTCCGGCAAGTGCCGATATTGTGATTGCTTTGGCTCCAAGCTCGTTATCAGCATGGAATTTCTCAGCAACCACTATGACAGGAACACCTCCGACTCCGGTAACTAATGCCAATGTTACTGTTGGTACTTTGACAAGAGGGTCTGGTGTAGTGACTTCTGGGAGTACTTTCTCAGGAGAATGGGGAGGGTATGGCTGGCCAACAGGAAACCTTGCAGCCGCAGTCTCTGCCAATGCCTATCTTTCTTTTACTATTAAGGCAAATGCAGGATATAAGATGTCTTTGAATAATTTTCCTGCTTACCAGTTTTATTCAAGTACAACCGGACCTGCAAGCGGACAATGGCAGTATAGTACTGATGGAACTAACTTTACAAATGTAGGAGGTACAATTACTTATACTGTAAATGGCGCCAACTCTGTTAGCGCAATTGATTTAAGCGGTGTGTCAGCACTTCAAAACGTGCCATCTTCAACAACTATTACATTTAGGATCTATGGTTATGCTTCTACAAGTGCATCAACAGGAACCTATGCATTTTACGATGGAAGTGCTTCGACAGCAGCCGATTTCAGCGTTATGGGTTATGTAACGGCTGTGCCGGCTATCAGCAGTACAGGAACGCCTGCTTCGGTAAACACAACTTACGGAACGGCTTCCGGAAATACTCAGTTTAGCCTTTCAGGATCTAACATAACTGCTTCTACAGGAATTACGGTTACACCACCAGTGGGGTTCCAGGTTGCTACAGCTTCTGATTTTAGCGGGACCATTGGTACCAATGCTTCTCCTCTAAATGTTGGAGCAGCCGGAACAATCAGCAGCACTGTGATTTATGTAAGATTAGCAAACAATGCTACAGCTGGAAACCATAACGGAAATGTAGTATTGTCAAGTACAGACGCTACTTCGGTTAACGTAGCCTTAAATGCCAGCAATGTGGTTACTGCAAAAGGATTAACAATTACAGGAATAGCCATTGCGGATAAATTTTTTGACGGTACAACAGATGCAACCATAACAGGAACTGCTGCATTATCTGGAGTAGAAAGCGTTGGTACCAATGTAACATTAGGCGGAACACCGGTTGCTGCATTTAACAACGCGACCGTTGGAAACAACAAACCGGTTACCGTTTCGGGATATGCCATCAGCGGAACTGATGCTGCAAATTATACTTTGGCACAGCCATCATCATTAACAGGTAATATCCTTTCAACGGGATTACAGGACCAAACGATTACATTCGGAGCTTTAACTGCAGTAACTTATGGTGTGGCTCCTTATGCTTTGACTGCAACATCAGATTCAGGTTTGCAGGTTGTTTATGAAAGCTCCAATGAGAATGTGGCTACTGTTTCGGGTACTACCATCACAATAGTAGGTGCAGGAAGTGTTACCATTACTGCTTCGCAGGCTGGAAATTCATCTTACAATCCGGCGGCTGATGTAGACCGCGTTTTGGTTGTAAATCCAAAAGAGCTTACAGTAAGTGGTGCAGTTGCAAGTAGCAAAGTATATGATACAGGTATTGCTACAAGTATTACTGGCGGTACTTTGGTAGGTGTCATCAATTCAGATGCCGTTAGTTTCTCAGGAGGTGGAAATTTCAATGACCCTAACGTAGGTGAAAACAAACAGGTTACTGCTAATTTGTCCTTGACTGGTGCTAAAGCAGGGAATTATTACCTTACCCAACCAGCTTTAAGTGCAAATATTACTGCAAAAGGATTGACCATTACAGGTATTGCTATCTCAAACAAACCCTATGACGGTAATGATAATGCGACTATTATAGGAGTAGCCGGTTTGGTTGGCGTTGAGTTCGCCGATACTTTCAATATTAGTGTTGGAGGAACTCCGGTAGCACATTTTAATAACCCATCTGTGGCCGATAATAAACAGGTAGTTGTTTCAGGATATGCGCTTTCGGGATCTGCAGCCTCTAATTACTCATTAACGCAGCCAACAGGCCTTACAGCTAATATTACAGTAAAAACAATTACGGTAACTGGCTTAACTGCTGATAATAAAGAGTATGACAGGACTACTTCTGCTACCTTATCAGGAACTGCATCGTTGTCTGGTGTTGTTTCTGGAGATGAGGATAATGTAAGCTTAACCGGAACTCCATCTGCAAGCTTTACAACTCCTGCGGCTGCAAACAACAAACCAGTTCCGGTAACAGGATACAGCCTTACAGGTTCTTCTTCTGCAAATTATAGCCTTGCGGCCTTAAGCTTGACGGCAAATATCACGAAAAAGGATGTTACCATAACTGGAGCTTCTGTTGCAGATAAGCCTTATGACGGCACTAATACAGCTACCTTATCAGGAACTTTATCAGGAGTGATTACCGGTGACAATAATGTTACCTTAAACAGAACGGCTACCTTTAATGACGCAAATGTCGGAGAGAACAAGCCTGTTACTTCAACAAGTACGATTACGGGAACTGATTCAGGAAACTATAACTTGGTACAGCCAACAGGATTGACAGCATCGATTATTGCCATTCCTTGTACAGGCGGAAATACGGGAGAGGTATACTGGGATTTTGCTACCGCCTCACCAACGACCAATACGGCAACCGGAGTTACGGTTTCTGCCCTTACGCAAGGCAATAACAACGGATCGACTACATTGATTACAAATACAAGTGCTTCAACCTACATTGGGGCTTCAGCGGGTAATAACGCAGGAGCTGCAGCTGTGACCGGAGCTTTAAATACAGGAACTTCAACTTATTTCCAATTTACGCTTACGCCTACCTCAGGAAGCATTACATTGGCAGGTATAAGTTTTGGTTCAAGAAGTACAAGTACAGCACCTCAGGCTTATACTTTAAGATCAAGTGCGGATAATTATGCTTCAGATATCGCTACGGGATCTTTGCCTGGAACAACCTGGACTTTGGTTTCTCCATCTTCACTGACGGGAGTTAGCGCTACTTCTTCGGCTGTTACTTACAGACTGTATGGTTACAACGGATCAGGAAACGCATCTGCTGGAACTGCCAATTGGAGGATTGATGATTTGAAATTAACCATAACACTCCCAGCTACTCCGGCTTTATCAAGTGCGTCAACTGCTAATGCTTGTTCGGGCAGCAATTTTACTTATACACCTACAACCAGCTACAGTGGTTCAACAATTACATGGACAAGGGCTGCCGTTGCAGGTATCAGTAATGCAGCTGTAACGACACCGCAAACTGGGAATGTAAGTGAAACTTTGGTTAATACAACAGGCTCTCCTGTTGCTGTGGTTTATACTTTCAAAGTTACGGGCGCAACATGTTATGTTACAGGAGATGTTACTGTTACTGTAAATCCTCTACCTACTGTTACGGCTTCGAATGTAAGTGGATGTGCAGGTACCCCGATTGCATTGTCTGGTTCACCAGTGGGAGGAAGCTTCAGTGTTGCCAATCCATATACAGGAACAAGCAGCACAACTTACACTTATACTTATACAGATGGTAACGGATGTTCTGCAACTAGCGCATCGGCTAATATTACCATCACTGCCCAGCCATTATGGTATTTAGATGCAGACGGCGATCATTACTATACAGGGGCGGGTGTTCCGTCATGTACTTCACCGGGATCTGGTTATACTACGACTGTAGCGGGCGGCAATGACTGCGATGACAACAATGCAGCGATCAATCCGGGAGCAGCAGAGATCTGCTACAATAATATTGATGACAACTGTAACGGAGCATCTTCTGAATCGTGTGCGCCTGTAGTGGTCAATATGACTGCTTCATACAATGGCACTACGCTTACTTCGTTCTCAACGGCAGTACCGGCAGTAGGGTATACTTATCCAGGGGCAACGAACCTTAAGTACCGTTTCTCGGTAACCAATACCACAACGGGAGTAACTGCTCCTGATGTGATCCAGGCTACGCGTTATGTAACGATCCCGCTTGCGATCCAGGCATATAATGCAAGCTATACGATCAAGGCTTCAGCGGTTATCAATGAGGAGGTGGTTCCTTTTGCAGGAAACATCATTACGATCAATGCACCGACGGTACAGTTGGTTGGTTTGAGCAGCACGAGCTGTGGAGCCACATTGGCAGCGCTTACCACAACGATTGCCTCTAATCCTGGCTTGAATGCTACAGGTTATACGTTCCGAATCCGATTGAATGATTCGAACCCAAATCCAACGTATGCGTATTCACAATCGTCTACACGTTATGTTGTGGCGAATTCCTTCACCGGATTCCCATTACAGTATTCGACCAGCTATAAGATAGCGGTTCAGTTTACTTTCAATGATCCTGTGACGAACCAACCAGTACAGTCAGGATACGGAGCGGAGTGTGTTGTAAACACGCCATCGATTCCGGTTGTTGGAATTGCATCACCAAGCTGTGGTTCACAGGTTGCTGCAATGAACACTACGATGACAGCTACTGCGGCATCTTATGCTACAGGTTACCAGTTCCGCATCAGGTTGTTTGGGGACAATGGATCGAATCCGACGTACTTCACTACGGCAGTACTTAGCAGCAGGTTCTCGGCGCTTAATGCCTTCCAGGGAATCACGCTGGCTTACAGCACAGAGTATTCGATCTCGGTACGTTACAGCATCCTAAACGGAAGCACTACAGTTTGGTCGAATTATGGGCCGGAGTGCAAGGTAACCACACCGTTCTTCCCGACAACAAGCCTTGTTCCGTCGCAATGCGGACTGGAAGCAGCTACGCCTATGAACAGGCAGCTGAATATTACACCTTACCCAGGATTCCCTCATTATATGGTTAAGATCGATGAGTTGGGTAATTCGGAAGATCCGGTGGCAACACAGGAGAAAGAGATCAGCTATTCGTACTTCAAACTGAGCGACTTCTCATTGGTACAGCCAGAGAAGAGATACAATATCTCGGTTGCGATCAAGCTCAATGGTGTATTTGGAGATTACTCGACTGCATGTGATATCAACACGATATATGGTAACACAGAGGGAGGGGAAATCGTAAAAACCAACGCCAATATCTTCAAGGCTGTGGCTTCTCCGAACCCGTTTGCGAACAACTTCATGATCAGCCTTGCCACTACGGGCAAAGCATCAGTGAATGTTAAGGTTTACGACATGATCGGAAGGATGATCGAGCAGAAGGATGTTAAGGTTTCAGACATGGAATCGACTACTATCGGAAACAATTATCCATCGGGTGTTTACAATGTAGTTGTATCACAGGGTGATAATATCGAAACCGTTAGGGTTGTGAAGAGATAATCCAAGTAAAAGCAATAAATGAAAAGCCCCTCGATTTCGAGGGGCTTTTTTGTTTCAATATTAATCTTCTTCTGTAAAATCTTCTCCAAAATCTACATCATCCAAATCCCTTCGGTCTTTTTTTGTAGGTCTTCCGGTGCCGGCTTTCCTGTAATGATCTTTGGCTAATTTCACCATTTCCAGATGAGCAAAAGTTTCAGCAGGCGTATCGTCTTTGCGGTAAATGTCTACCAGTTTGGCTCCAACACGATTTTGCGGGATATCAAGAACTGTAATCTCGTAAGTAATCTGATCTTTCCTAAAAGTAATTTTATCTAATGGAAAAACCTCTTTAGAAGCTTTGGCAACCTGACCATTAACAGTGATGTGGTTTTTTTTGCAGGCTTCAGTGACCATGTTTCTGGTTTTGTAATACCGTACGCACCATAAATATTTATCTACTCTCATTTTTTTTCCAAAATCAACGTTAAATAGTTCACAAAAATAAATCAATATTGTATCTTGCGGGCTTTAAATTCAAACAAAAAATGAATAATTTTTTCAAAACGGTGCTGCTTTTCATTGCCGGAATAAGTATAGTTTCCTGTTCAAAAAGTAGCGACGATACCGAGCCATTACGTGATTATGAGACCCAGAAGGCTGCGGATATGGCAAATATCGAAACTTTCATGCATACTCATTATATGACAGTTGTCAATAATCCCGGAGGTGCGGATGATCAAGACGTTACTTTTACATTGATAGGAAATAGTGGCCAAACTTCAATTTGGGACCAAACTACTTATCCTATTTTGACTAGGGAAATTACAGTAAGGCAAAACGATGAGGACATTGCATACAAAATTTATTACATAAAATTAAGGCAGGGTTCCGGGCCAACAAGCCAGTCTCCATGTAACGTGGATAGGGTTTTGACTGCCTATAAAGGGGAATACATTTATAATAGCGTTGATGGTGCAACCAGTGCGATCATATCAAAAGAATTTGAAACAAATAACAATCCGCAAACTTATTTTAACCTTACAGGTGTGATAAGAGGCTGGAGCGAGATATTCCCGCAATTTAAAACAGGAACCTATACCGGGAATCCGGACGGAACAGTTTCGTACGAGAATTTTGGGGCGGGAATCATGTTTATTCCATCAGGTTTAGGCTATTATAGTGCTGTACAAAGCGGAATCCCGGCATATTCGCCATTGGTATTTAATTTCAAGTTATACGAAATTCAAAGAGTTGACCACGATGGTGATGGGATTTATTCCTATCAGGAAGACTTGAACGGAGACGGTTATGTATATACATTGCCGGAAGGTGTTGCAAACCCAGATAATACCAACGGTCCTGGCAGCAAGGTTTTGCTGTCTACCAACCCTGATGTATATTCAGAAGAGGATGAGGTTCCTGATTATCTGGATACCGATGATGATGGGGATTATTATACTACGAAAAGTGAAACAATGTTCTATAATCCGGCAGACCCGGCCCATATAGCAAGGTATTATCCTTTTAATGGTGCTGCGGTTGATGATCCGACAACGCCTTACGTAGATGAAAGTAAAGGTATCCCTAGGAAATTCACCGGTCCTGTTTCAAACGGAATGACAACACCGGTTCCTTCTGATTTTACAGATACTGGAAGGAAGAGAAGGCATCTGGACCCTACAGCAAGGCCGCCTTATGCAGATCAACAATAAAAGAAAAATTAGAATAAAAAAAATCCCGCTCATCTGAGCGGGATTTTTTTTGTAGGCAATTATTTCCTGTTTATTACTTTTTCTACAGCTTCAACAATCGCCTGATTGTTTAACTTGTATTTTTCCATCAGTTGTTCCGGAGTTCCGCTTTCACCAAAGCTGTCTTTCACTGCAACAAATTCCTGAGGTTTTGGATTGTTTAAAGCCAATACCCTGGAAACGCTTTCGCCTAAACCACCAAGGAAATTGTGCTCTTCCGCTGTGACTACACAGCCGGTTTTTGCAACCGATTTCAAAATAGCCTCTTCGTCCAATGGCTTGATAGTGTGGATATTGATGACTTCGGCAGAAATGCCTTTTTCTTCCAGTTTCTCTGCTGCAATCAATGCTTCCCAAACCAAATGCCCGGTTGCAATAATGGTAACATCGGCTCCTTCATTAAGCATAATCGCTTTTCCGATTACAAATGGCTCGTCTGCCGGAGTGAAATTCGGGACCACCGGACGCCCAAAACGTAAATAGGCCGGGCCATGGTGATCAGCCAAAGCTATTGTAGCGGCTTTAGTCTGGTTGTAATCACAGGTATTGATTACGGTCATTCCAGGCAGCATTTTCATTAATCCGATGTCTTCCAGAATTTGGTGTGTCGCTCCGTCTTCACCTAAAGTCAATCCGGCGTGGGATGCGCAAATCTTTACATTTTTATCTGAATAAGCCACAGACTGGCGGATTTGGTCATAAACCCTTCCGGTAGAAAAGTTGGCAAAAGTTCCCGTAAACGGAATTTTTCCACCAATGGTCAATCCGGCTGCAATGCCAATCATGTTGGCTTCAGCAATCCCGATCTGGAAAAAACGCTCCGGATGATTTTTCTTGAAATCGTCAAATTTCAATGAACCGATAAGATCGGCACAAAGTGCAACGACGTTTTCGTTTTTTTGCCCTAATTCGGTCATTCCGGCGCCAAATCCTGAACGGGTATCCTTACTTCCTGTATTTGTATATTTTTTCATTGTAGATTCTAATTAATAGTCAGCTTCGCTTCCGGTGTTATAATTCTGCGCCAATCCGATTGCCAATTGCTCATCGTTTGGAGCTTTACCATGCCAAGCGTGCGTATGCATCATGAAATCAACTCCGTGCCCCATAACGGTATGTAGTAAAACACAAACAGGTTTGCCTTTTCCGGTTCTGCTTTTTGCGTCTTCCATGCCTTTGATGATTGCGTTGATGTCATTTCCTTCTGTGATTTCCAAAACATCCCAGTCAAAAGCCTCAAACTTGGCTTTTAGGTTGCCCATGTTCAAAACTTCGTCGGTAGGTCCGTCAATCTGCTGTCCGTTTAAGTCAATGGTAGCGATAAGATTGTCCACTTTTTTTGCCGAAGCATACATGATGGCTTCCCAGTTTTGGCCTTCCTGTAATTCGCCATCACCGTGAAGCGAGTAAACCAAATGACTGTCTTTATTCAGTTTTTTTGCTTGTGCCGCCCCAATCGCAACCGACATTCCCTGTCCCAAAGAACCTGAAGCCATTCTTACGCCAGGCAATCCTTCGTGTGTTGTAGGGTGTCCCTGCAAGCGGGAATTCAATTTTCGGAATGTGGCTAGTTCGGCAATGGGAAAATACCCGCTACGCGCCAAAACACTATAGAAAACAGGCGAGATGTGACCGTTTGAAAGGAAAAAAAGATCTTCCCCAATACCGTCCATGTCAAACCCAGGTTTCCTGTCCATCAAGTGTTGATAAAGCACCGTAAAAAATTCGGTACAGCCTAATGAACCCCCCGGATGCCCAGAGTTTACAGCATGTACCATTCGAAGGATATCTCTTCGAACCTGCGTGGAAAAATTTTGTAAATGTTGTGTATCAGACATTTTTTGTAGTTAAAAATTAGATGTCGTCAAAAGTAATTCTAATTTTTACCACTGGCAAAAGTTTTATAAATTAGTTATCAAGTGGTTGTCAATAAGCTAATCTATGCCAGGCTCTTTAATTATAAAAAAACCGGTTTTAACACGAAATTATATAAGGATCTTGCAATATTTTGTAATTTAACGCTGGAATTATTCGATTAACTTGACCTCATTAAAAATCTACCTACAGATGAAAAAGAGAAAAACAATATTTTATTTAGATGATGACCATGAAGATTTGGGATTCTTCAAGGAAATTACGGAAGAATTGGGACACGACGTAAAAGTGTTTTCTGATGGTCGAAAGATGCTGTTGGTTTTGGAGATCCAGGCTGAAAAACCGGATGTAGTCTTTTTAGACATCCATATGCCGGTGCTCAATGGGGAGGAAATATTGGAAATCATCAAGAAATCCGAAGATATGAAAGATATTCCGGTAGTGATGGTTTCGGGAGCCTATCCGAAAAAACTGCAGCAATATTGCGCCGATTTAGGGGTTTCCTGTTTGGTAAAACGGCATAATTTCAAGGAATTCAAGGAAAATATAGAGGGAGTATTAAAGGCTATTTAGATTTGCCGCCACCAGGTTTCCCTGATTTGTTTGCCATCAATAATGCGTTTGATTGATTGCACAGGTTTCTTGTGTTAAATAAATTCATAATTAATAATTCACAATTTACATTTCTGCTATCTTTGCCGACTGATAAAAAAGACAAATGAAATTTGATTTATTAGCTAATGATCCTAATTCAAAAGCGCGTGCCGGAAGCGTTACTACCGATCACGGCGTAATTGAAACCCCAATATTCATGCCGGTTGGAACGGTTGCTTCGGTAAAAGGCGTACACCAACGCGAACTGAAAGAAGAGATCAACCCGGATATTATCCTTGGGAATACCTATCATTTATACCTGCGCCCGCAGACTCCTATTTTGGAAAAAGCAGGCGGCCTCCACAAGTTTATGAACTGGGACAGGAACATCCTCACTGATAGTGGCGGTTACCAGGTGTATTCGCTTTCATCCAACAGGAAAATCAAGGAAGAAGGCGTAAAGTTTAAATCGCACATTGATGGTTCCTATCATTTTTTCACCCCCGAAAATGTGATGGAAATCCAGCGTACCATTGGTGCCGACATTATTATGGCTTTTGATGAGTGTACGCCTTATCCGTGCGATTACCGTTATGCGCAGCGCTCGATGCACATGACGCACCGCTGGCTGGACCGTTGTATCAGCCATCTTGAAAAAGTGCCTTTTAAGTATGGGTATGAACAGACACTTTTTCCAATTGTTCAGGGAAGTACCTATAAAGACCTGCGCCGTCAATCAGCAGAATATATTGCCAATGCCAACCAGCAGGGAAATGCTATAGGCGGACTTTCTGTAGGGGAGCCTGCGGAAGAGATGTACGCAATGACCGAAGTGGTCTGCGAAATCCTTCCGGAAGACAAGCCGCGTTACCTTATGGGTGTTGGAACTCCAATCAATATCCTGGAAAATATAGCTTTGGGGATTGACATGTTTGATTGCGTAATGCCAACCAGGAATGCACGAAACGGGATGCTGTTTACGGCAAACGGAACCATTAACATCAAAAATAAAAAATGGGAAGATGACTTTTCGCCGATTGATGAGATGGGACATACTTTTGTAGATACCGAATATACCAAAGCCTATTTACGCCACCTGTTCGCAGCCAATGAATATTTGGGCAAGCAAATCGCAACGATCCACAATCTGGGTTTCTATATGTGGTTGGTTCGTGAGGCAAGAAAACATATCTTAGCAGGAGATTTTAGAACCTGGAAAGACATGATGGTTAAAAATATGAGCCAACGATTATAATTAGTCGAAAGTCAAATGTCAAAAGCCAAAAGCGGCTTTAAGACTTTAGACTTTAGGCTTTAAGACTTAAAAATGCTAAAAATAATTGACCGATATATACTGAAGCGTTATTTAGGGACATTCACCGTGATGATCCTGATGTTCATTCCTATTGGGATTGTCATCGATGTTTCGGAAAAAGTCAATAAAATGATTGAGAACAAAGTGCCGTTCAATGAAATTGCATGGTATTATTTGGATTTTACAATCTATTTTGCAAATCTGCTGTTTCCTATTTTCCTGTTCCTTTCGGTAATTTGGTTTACCTCAAAACTGGCCAACAATACAGAGATTATCGCTATTTTAAGTTCGGGGATTTCATTCACCCGTTTTTTACGCCCCTATATTATCGGTGCAACCATTGTATCGCTTTTTGCCTTGATCATGACTATCTTTTTGGTCCCCAATGCCAGTGCCGGTTTCAAGAGTTTCAGGTATACGTACCTTAGTGCAGGCGGCCGGGATGATATGCGGGAAAATTCCAATGTATTCAGGCAAATCAGTAAGGACGAATATATTTTTGTGAGCAATTTCAATGACATCTCTAAAATGGCCTTTAATTTCTCGATGGAAAAGTTTGAAGGCGACAAGCTGAAATACAAACTATTGGCAAGCAGAATCAAATTCAATCCGAAAGACAGCACCTATACGTTATATAATTACAACAAAAGGAAAGTCGGCAAGTATGGCGACATCATCGAATCGGGGGAAGTAAAAGACACGGTTTTCAAATTTGATTTGGAGGATTTGACCCCGGTGGTTTACATTGCCGAAACCCTGCCGTTAACTGAGCTCAATAAGTTCATCGATAAGGAAAAAGCCAGAGGTTCTTCCAACATCAATGTGTATTTGGTGGTGCTTTACAAAAAATACAGCATTCCCGTTTCGGCATTTATCCTGACAATTATAGCCGTGGCGGTTTCGTCTATGAAACGCCGTGGCGGAATGGGGGTGAACCTTGCCATTGGGATCATTTTGGCTTTTGCCTTTGTATTTCTGGATAAGATTTTTGGGGTACTCGCCGAAAAATCATCGGCACCGCCACTAATAGCAGTTTGGACACCCAATATTGTGTTCGGGATTTTAGCCATTTATCTTTTAAGAAATGCCAAGCGATAACCTAAAAAGCTACGTACAGCTTCATTTGATCGTATTCATTTGGGGGTTTACGGCTGTCCTGGGCGCGTTGATTTCGCTTGAAGCCTTGCCGTTGGTCTGGTTCAGGATGCTTTTTGCTGTTGGTTTCATAGGGATCTATATTTACATCAAAAAGCTTTCCATAAAGATTACAAGGAAAACCTTTCTCCAGTTCATTTTCTCGGGGCTGATCATTGCACTGCATTGGTTCACTTTCTTCAAGGCAATCAAGGTGTCCAATATTTCCATAACTTTAGCCTGCCTGTCAACAGGCGCTTTTTTTGCTTCAATCCTGGAGCCGGTTATTTTTGGTAAAAAAGTAGTTTGGTACGAACTGCTGTCCGGAATTATAGTTATCGCAGGCTTATATATGGTAGCGGTTTCTGGTATACCCGACGGGACACAGGGTTTGCTCAAGGCAATTGTTAACGGCGGCAATTCATTCCTGTTCGGAATAGGATTGGCACTGCTTTCTGCCTTTCTTTCTGCTTTGTTTGCTGTAATCAATAGCCGCTTGGTGCAAAAACACGATCCCACGGTCATCTCATTTTATGAATTGGGCGGCGGTGTAATTTTCTTCACTTTATTATTATTGGCTACCAAAAGCTTCTCTGCCGGTTTCTTTATGCTTTCTGCCAAGGATTTCATGTACCTGATGATACTGAGTTCGGCCTGCACGGCTTATGCCTTTATCGCTTCAACCGGAGTTATGAAATTCCTAAGTCCTTATACAGTGATGCTTACGATCAATCTGGAACCGATTTACGGAATTTGTTTAGCGGTTCTGATCTTTGAAGAAAAAGAAAAAATGAGCTTCGAGTTTTACATCGGCGCGCTCATTATTTTAATGACCGTTATACTGAACGGAATCATAAAATCGCGTAAAAAATTGAGCTAAAGCTGTTTACAATTAATCTTCGAAAAGTGCAATTTTTCACAATTTAAAATTTTATATTTGCTATTCGATTTAAATCAAAACGATCAAACCCTATGGAATATTTAGATTTTGAACTTCCTATTAAAGAATTAGAAGAACAACTCGAAAAATGCCAGATAATTGGTGCCGAATCTAATGTTGATGTTACCGCAACCTGTAAGCAGATTGAGAAGAAATTGGAGGAAACCAAAAGAGATATTTACAAAAATCTTACCGCGTGGCAGCGCGTACAATTATCAAGACATCCTAACAGACCTTATACTTTAGAGCATATTACCAACCTCACCAAAGGAACATTCCTGGAACTTTTTGGCGACAGGAATTTCAAGGATGACAAAGCCATGGTAGGCGGATTGGGCCAGATTGACGGCCAGTCGTTCATGCTTATCGGGCAGCAAAAAGGTATCAATACCAAAATGCGCCAGTTGCGTAATTTCGGTATGGCCAGCCCGGAAGGATACAGAAAGGCCCTGCGTTTGATGAAAATGGCAGAAAAATTCAATATCCCTGTAGTTACGCTAATCGATACTCCCGGAGCTTTTCCAGGCCTTGAAGCCGAAGAGCGCGGGCAAGGCGAGGCTATTGCAAGGAATATTCTGGAAATGGTTCGCCTAAAAGTGCCGATCATCTGTGTGATCATTGGAGAAGGAGCATCCGGCGGTGCCTTGGGAATAGGTGTTGGAGACAGGGTATTGATGATGGAAAATACCTGGTATTCTGTAATATCGCCTGAATCCTGTTCGTCTATTTTATGGAAAAGCTGGGAATACAAAGAAAAAGCAGCAGAAGCACTGAAACTGACGTCTACCGATATGAAAAAAATGAAACTGGTCGATGATGTTATTCCGGAGCCGCTTGGCGGGGCACATTACGATAAGGCGACTGCATTCAAAACGGTAGAACAATATATTATGAAAGCCTTTAAAGAGCTTAAGGATTTATCAACAGACGAGCTAGTCGCTCAAAGAATGGATAAGTACAGCAAAATGGGCGAATACAAAGAGTAGTATTAAATTTCTGACAGATTATACTAAAATCCGAAGCCCTCTGGTTTCGGATTTTTTTATGGATATTAACAAAAAAAAGAAACTTATAAACACCTTCATAGGATAACTCAATTACCATAAAATTTACAAAAAGTTTACTTTCGCTTCATGGAAAACATCAGGAACATAAACCCTATTAAAGTAGAAAAAACTACTATAATAAATTTAGAAAAAGGCAAGCTCCCCCCGCAGGTACTCGATTTGGAGGAAGCGGTATTGGGCGCTATGATGATTGATAAAAAAAGGGGTTGACGAAGTGATCGATATCCTGCAGCCGGATGCATTTTACAAAGATGCGCACAAGCATATTTTTGAGGCTATTTTCCAGTTATTCACAGATTCCCAGCCTATTGACTTGTTAACAGTTTCGGCACAGCTTAAGAAAAATGCGAAATTAGAGCTGGCTGGCGGCGATTTTTACTTGATTCAGCTTACGCAAAAGATATCTTCCTCGGCACACATTGAGTTCCATTCAAGGATAATTTTGCAGAAATACATCCAGCGAAGCCTGATTAAAATCTCATCTGAAATCATAGAGGAATCGTATGATGAAACTACTGATGTATTTGATTTGCTGGACAAAGCCGAATCAAAATTATACGAAGTAACGCAGGGAAATATCAAACGAAGCTCAGAAACCGCACAAAGTTTGGTCATCCAGGCCAAAAAACGGATCGAGGAAATAGCCAATAAAGAAGGTTTGAGCGGAATTGCCACCGGATTTGAAAAGCTTGATAAAGTAACTTCGGGCTGGCAGCCATCCGATCTGATCATCATCGCGGCACGTCCGGGTATGGGTAAAACCGCCTTTGTACTTTCGATGGCACGTAATATGGCAATCGATTTTGGCGCCCCGGTAGCGTTGTTCTCACTGGAGATGTCTTCGGTACAGCTGATCACGCGTTTGATTTCTTCCGAAACGGGATTGTCTTCCGAAAAACTGAGAACCGGAAAATTAGAAAAACACGAATGGGAGCAGCTTTCCACAAAAGTAAAAGACCTGGAAAAAGCACCTTTATACATAGATGACACGCCATCGCTTTCCATCTTCGATTTAAGGGCAAAGGCACGTCGTTTGTCGTCCCAGCATGGAATCAAAATGATTATTGTCGATTACCTTCAGCTGATGACTGCCGGCGGCGGCGGAAAAGGCGGCGGAAACCGTGAACAGGAAATTTCAACCATCTCGCGTAACCTTAAAGCTTTGGCCAAGGAATTGGAAGTTCCTGTAATTGCGCTTTCGCAGTTGTCGCGTGCCGTTGAAACGCGTGGTTCAAGCAAAAGGCCATTGCTTTCCGACCTTCGTGAATCGGGAGCAATTGAGCAGGATGCCGATATCGTATCGTTTATCTACCGTCCCGAATACTACAAAATTGACGAATGGGATGACGAAGAACAATCGCCAACAGCAGGCCAGGCCGAATTCATCATTGCAAAACACCGTAACGGTTCGCTTGAAAACATCAGGCTGAAATTCATTGGAAGCCTTGGTAAATTTGACAACCTTGAAGAATACGGAAGCGCCTTTGATGATTTGCCGTCCAAAATGAACCTTGATGACAATAATCCGTTCATTACAAAAAACCTGCCTTCGGCCAACGAAGCTTTCGGAAGCAATATCAACAGGAACGACGACGACAGCGATGTTCCGTTCTAAAAATACAATCCCGATAATCTCGGGATTTTTTTATGATTTACTTCACAGTAAATCTGTTATCTTTGGTCTATTATTTTATGGAAATGCTTAAAAAATCCCTATACATATTCCTTTTGCTGATTTCATTTTCAATGAAAGCCAATTTCATTTTGTTGCCAATGGATGAAACCACACAAAAGAATCATCTTAAGGCTTACGGAATTACCTATTGGGCTTTGGACAAACAATACAAAGCAAGCTGGCTGCTCAATTACCGCGGAGGTTCTTTCCTGCTGCCCGATGCCCCTGAAATAAGGAAGGAATGCCAGATACGCGGTGTAAGCTTCGAGGTTTTGTCAGATGCGGAAGAGCAGTCTCTTTTGGCTGATATTTCGAGCCCGTCACAAAATATGGAAGCGGTGGTTTTGGAAAAAGCGCCAAAGATTGCGGTATATTCGCCGCCGGGAAAGCAGCCCTGGGACGATGCTGTTACTATGGTCTTGACGTATGCCGAGATTCCGTTCAAAGTTGTTTATGATGAAGAAGTCCTGGGAGATCAGCTGTTGATGTACGATTGGCTCCATTTGCACCACGAAGATTTTACCGGTCAGTACGGAAAGTTTTACGGAGCTTACAGAAATGCGCCATGGTACATCGATCAAAAGAGAGATGCCGAAGCACTGGCTGCCAAGTTAGGCTTTGCCAAAGTTTCTACAGAGAAATTGGCCGTTGCCAAAAAAATCCGGGATTTTGTAATTGGAGGCGGATTCATGTTTGCGATGTGTTCGGCTACCGATAGTTTTGACATTGCCCTCTCGGCGGAAGGCGTTGATATCTGTGAACCGATGTTTGATGGCGATGACAGCGAACCGAATTACCAGTCCAAAATCGATTACAACAAAACCTTTGCGTTCAAGAATTTTATTTTGGACCGAAAGCCGGAGCATTACGAGTTTTCGGATATTGATATGACCGAAAAGCGCCGGATACCTTTTGAAAAGGATTATTTCACCCTGATGGAATTTTCGGCGAAATGGGATGTTATACCAAGCATGCTGTGTCAAAACCACACCCAGTTGGTAAAAGGATTTATGGGACAGACAACCGCTTTTGACAGCGAGCTGCTGAAATCAAGTGTTTTGGTATTGGGCAAAAACGAGCTCAATGATGAAGCACGTTACATTCACGGGCAAAAAGGCAAAGGTTTCTTTACTTTTTATGGTGGCCACGACCCGGAAGATTACCAGCATAGGGTAGGAGATGAGCCTACGGTTTTGGACCTGCACCCTAATTCACCAGGTTTCCGATTGATTTTGAATAACGTATTATTTCCGGCTGCAAGGAAGAAACCTCAGAAGACTTAGCTTTAGCCCCGAAATGCCCTTTTTTCCTTAGGGTAGAAACGGATATCCGTCAGTTTTTAACGAATTTGTTTGAATGCCCTTCGAATATACATCGAGATATTCGAGGGTGTTTTTTTGTTGTAATTTTCGAATCGTTTTGCTTTTTTTTATTGTTGAAAATTTAACATTAATCAAACTATTTAGGGCAATTATTGATAAATATATTCCTTAAGTTTGGCGCTCTTTAAAAGAGCATATAAGCAGAAAAATTAAATTCAAATCAATTAAACAAATTATCTACCTTGGAAAATCATTACAATTTATTAAGTAGGAACAGAAGTTCCGTTTGGAAGTCGCTTTATGCTATTATGGCGATTTTCCTTTTTTGCCAAAACGGCCAGGCCCAGCTGACCATTCCGGCTGGAAATGCGTACACGTCACTCAATAACAGGCCTTTAGGGGCTTATTATGGCTATGATCGTACGCTGTCGGTTTATACTGCCTCAGAAATGAACATCCCTTCGGGATCGATGATTACAGGTGTTCGCTATTTCTGTCAAGTTGCATCAACTACGGTAGATCTTCCCGTTTTCATTTATATGAAAAATGTTGGCATCAGTTCTTACACCTCCGGAATCTACAATACCGGAATCATTGGCGCAACCGTTGTTTATGGAGGTACGCTTCCGGCGGCTAATTTTCAGGCAGGTAAATGGGTGACCATTCCGCTTACTACGCCGTTCGAATATACAGGTTCTAACTTGCAGATTTTGGTTGGGACCAATTATGAAGTAAGTAATGCCGATGGTCCGGCAACCAAAGCCTTCCGTTGGTCAGATACTTCACAGAATCAAACAGAATACTGGAATAGCAACATCGCCCCTACATTCCCAAGCAACGGTACGGTGGTCGCATCCAAACCCAACATCCAAATTTTATACAACACATCAGGCAATGTGGGAACATTATCGTTCGACTATGCAACGGATACGATGCTTGAAAACCGTACAAAAACAATAGCTGTCAATCGCAGTGGTGGTGCGACCGGAACTGTATCTGTAGATTACGCCACAAGCGATGGTACTGCAACTGCAGGTGTCGACTATAACGCTACGTCAGGAACGCTTACTTGGGCAGATGGCGACATGGCACCCAAGATGATTTCCATTACAACATTGGCCGATTTTATTCAGGACAATGCCGAAACGATCAATATCACACTTTCGAATCCGGTAGGGACTACCTTTGTAGGGCCTAGCACATGCGTAATGACCATCACTGATGTATTGCCTCCGATGAACGGAACCTATACCGTTGGAACTGGCGGAAATTTTCCTTCTTTAACAAATGCCGGCGGTATTTTTCAAGCCATCAACAACAGAGTTGACGGCGTTTCAGGTCCTATTACGATCAATATCATTTCTGATCTTTCGGGTGAAACCGGAAACATTGCGCTTAACGAAATCGCAGGCGGGCATGCTGTACTGATCCAACCTTTTGGCGGAGCCAGAACGGTTACAGGCGCGCTAAGCACAACTGCCAATTTGGGGCTGATTCGATTTGAAGGAACCGATAACGTCACTATAAACGGATCGCTTGTAGGTGCGGAAGTGGCTAGTTGCCAGATCGGTGGCGATGCTTCTTTGCGTCAGCTCACTATTGTAAACAACTCGGTAGGTACAACTACTGCAATCTTGTTTAATTCCTCAACTTCCGGAGCGTATAACAACTCCATAAAGAATGTCAATCTGGTAGGGTATAGCCCTAGTTACGGGTATGGGGCGATGTTCCGTGTGTTTCCGCACAGCAGTTCTGTTCCGTCTTTGGTCAACAACCAAAATAGCCGTGTCGTGAACTGTTCGGTCAAAAAAGCTCTTATCGGGATTTATTCTGCGGGCTCCACCACATCCAATCCAAACACCAACTTGGTTGTAACGGGGAATGATATTTCGGCTACAGGAACAGACAGGGTATCAAGAAATGCAATTCTTATCGTCAACGAAACAAACCCTCAGGTCACGTTCAATAAAGTCAACATCACGAATACGACTTCTGATTCGAGTGAGAACCGTTGGTTTGGGAATAGGTACTTCGCAGGCCTACGCTAATTCTGTAACGAGTGGCGGAATCAGCGGTGCTTTGGTAGCCAACAACTGGATTACGGGTGTTGTGAGCACCGTCGATCTTGGAGGTTCTACAGCAGGAATCGCGATTTCAGGTACCGCATTCGGCACGCCAAATGTTGTGCAGAACAACATGATCAGCAACGTATCGGGTTTAGCACAAAATACTTATAACGTTGCCGGGATTTGGGTTGTAGGAGCAGTTGCCTCTGAGACCAAACTTTACAACAACACAATTTCCCTATACGGAGAACCGAGGCTCACGTACGAATCAATCGCCAAGTTATGGTATCGCAATTTCGGGCCTTGACCCATC
This sequence comes from Flavobacterium sp., assembly GCA_049841115.1. Classification (GTDB taxonomy): domain Bacteria; phylum Bacteroidota; class Bacteroidia; order Flavobacteriales; family Flavobacteriaceae; genus Flavobacterium. The sequence continues at coordinate 372,428 of JASGHQ010000011.1, read as the reverse complement.
TGTGGAAATGAAAAACAACATTATTTCTACTACGCAGATCGCTACGGGCGGCGGCTTTGTAAAAACGTACGCGTTCGGAACGCTGAGTACGACGTTTGCTAATTTGGTTTCAGACAATAACGTATTCTACAGTGGAGGTGTTCAAGACGGCGGATTCCGTTCGGGCAGCCTTTCGAATAATGCAGGAACGAGCTATGCAACATTGGCCGATTGGACCGCTGCAACCTCACGCGACAGCAATTCGATCGAAGTGGCTCCGGTGTTCGTTGCTCCAACCAATTTACATTTGGTAGCTGGCAGCAATTCAATCATCGAGGCAACGCCAGGTTTACCGATTGCTTCTGTAACAACCGATATGGATTGCAATCCAAGAAGCGCAACCACTCCAGCCATTGGCGCGCACGAAATCAATGTGAGCGGTTATTCGATATCGGCAGCTGCCGGGACAGGAGGAACCATTACCCCGGCTGGTACTACTTTGGTAGCCGTTGGAGGAAATCAATCTTACACCATTACCGCCAATTGCGGTTACGCTGTTGCTGATGTTTTGGTGGATGGGGTTTCTCAAGGCGCAATTACAACGTACACTTTTAACAATGTTACCGCCAGCCATTTGATTACTGCTAGATTTAATTCACAAGCACCAACCATTACTGCAAGTGGGCCAACCACTTACTGCGAAGGCGGAAGCGTGACATTAACATCCTCATCGGCAACTGGAAATCTTTGGTCAACAGGAGAAACCACGCAATCCATTGTGGCTCAAGCTTCAGGGAATTATTTTGTTTCTGCTACTAATGGTAACTGTTATTCACCAATTTCAGAATCAGTAACTGTTACCATAATGGCCCCTCAGGCAGCTCCAACAATCGCGGTATCGGGCAGCGGCAGCAGCTTCTGCGCTGGCGGCAGTGCTACGCTTACATCATCGGCTTTGACAGGAAATGTTTGGTCTACCGGTGAAACCACAAGATCGATTACAGTTACGACTTCAGGAACTTATACCGTGAGTTATAACAACGGAGTTTGTACTTCGGCCGTTTCGGCAGGAACTACCATTACAGTAATTCCAAGGATAGTGGCCACGATCACCGCGAGCGGCCCAACGACTTTCTGCCAGGGCGACAGCGTGGTGCTGACCTCTTCGTCTGCAAGCGGCAATACCTGGTCAACCGGCGCGACAACACAATCGATAACGATAGGAGTGTCGGGTACATATACGGTTACTGTAAGTGGTGGCTGTAGCTCACTTCCTTCAAATGCAATTACGACAACCATGATAGCAAAACCTGCGAGGCCAACAGTTATTGTAACAGGAACAACTACTTTCTGCCAAGGAGGAAGCGCAGTGCTTACTTCATCGGCTACAGAAGGGAATTTATGGTCTAATGGCGAAACTACGCAGGCTATAACAGTAACAACATCCGGAGTTTATACAGTGACTTCAACGGTAGATGGTTGTACTTCGAATGCTTCTACCGCTAGAACCATTACAGTAAATCCTGCTCCGGCTACGCCAACGATCACGGCTTCGGGAGCTACGACTTTCTGTACAGGTGGAAGCGTTACCTTGACTTCTTCGTCAGCAACAGGAAATACCTGGTCTACCGGTGCCACTACACAATCTATTACTGTGTCGGCTTCGGGAACCTATACGGTTAAAGTAACCAGCGGAAGCTGCACGTCTTTAATCTCTGACGCGACGACGGTAACGGTAAATAGTATTCCGGCTACGCCAACGATCACGGCTTCGGGAACTACGACTTTCTGTACAGGTGGAAGCGTTACCTTGACTTCATCATCTGCAACCGGGAATGTTTGGTCAAACGGAGAAACTACAGCATCAATTACCGTTACATCGACAGGAAATTATTCTGTGACAGTTGCGGAAAATGGCTGTTCATCTTCTGCTGCATCATCTGCAATATCTGTAACAGTAAACCCAATTCCGGCTACGCCAACGATCACGGCTTCGGGGGCTACGACTTTCTGCCAGGGCGGAAGCGTTACCTTGACTTCATCATCAGCAACCGGCAATCTTTGGTCAAATGGTGCAACAAATCAATCGATTACTGTTTCATCGGCAGGGGATTATTCTGTAACAGTTATTACAAATGGCTGTTCGTCATCTGCATCATCTGATACAGCGGTAACGGTTAATCCTATTCCGGCTACGCCAACGATCACGGCTTCGGGAGCTACGACTTTCTGCCAGGGTGGAAGCGTTACCTTGACTTCATCATCAGCAACCGGCAATGTTTGGTCAAATGGCGCGACAACTCAATCAATTACTGTTTCATCAGCAGGAGATTATTCTGTAGCGGTTACTGCAAATGGTTGTTCGTCATCAACATCGGCAGATACATCGGTAACGGTAAATAGTATTCCGGCTACGCCAACGATCACGGCTTCGGGGGCTACGACTTTCTGTACAGGTGGAAGCGTTACCTTGACTTCATCATCTGCAACAGGCAATGTTTGGTCAAACGGAGAAACTACAGCATCAATTACCGTTTCATCAGCAGGAGATTATTCTGTAGCAGTTACTGCAAATGGCTGTTCGTCATCAACATCGGCAGATACATCGGTAACGGTTAACGCTATTCCGGCTACGCCAACGATCACGGCTTCGGGAGCTACGACTTTCTGCCAGGGTGGAAGCGTTACCTTGACTTCATCATCAGCAACCGGCAATGTTTGGTCAAATGGCGCGACAACTCAATCAATTACTGTTTCATCAGCAGGAGATTATTCTGTAGCGGTTACTGCAAATGGTTGTTCGTCATCAACATCGGCAGATACATCGGTAACGGTTAACGCTATTCCGGCTACGCCAACGATCACGGCTTCGGGGGCTACGACTTTCTGTACAGGTGGAAGCGTTACCTTGACTTCATCATCTGCAACCGGCAATGTTTGGTCAAACGGAGAAACTACAGCATCAATTACCGTTTCATCAGCAGGAGATTATTCTGTAGCAGTTACTGCAAATGGCTGTTCGTCATCAACATCATCTGATACATCGGTAACGGTTAACGCTATTCCGGCTACGCCAACGATCACGGCTTCGGGGGCTACGACTTTCTGTACAGGTGAAAGCGTTACCTTGACTTCATCATCTGCAACCGGCAATGTTTGGTCAAATGGAGCAACAACTCAATCGATTACTGTTTCATCGGCAGGAGATTATTCTGTAGCGGTTACTGCAAATGGCTGTTCGTCATCAATATCGGCAGATACATCGGTAACGGTTAACCCAGCACCAAATGGCGAGATTACGCAAAGTGCCGGGGTAATCACTGCGGCCCAAAGCGGAGCTACCTATCAGTGGTATTCTTGCCCAAACACGCTAATTGACGGAGCTACTGATCAGACGTATACTCCTATGATTGTTGGAGATTACCGCGTTGAAATAACTCTTGGAAGCTGTACACAATCTTCAGATTGTATTACGGTAACCGAATTGGGGGCGAAAGATTTTGATTTAAAAGAATTCAAATTGTATCCAAACCCGGTGACCGATATTTTGAATGTAGAGTATACAAACGAAATAACGGATGTTTCGGTGTTCAATATGCTGGGGCAAAAAATAATCAGCAATAATGGGGGTGCTACAACAACGACTGTAGATATGTCCCGATTGCCATCGGCGAGCTACCTTGTAAAAGTTACTTCCGAGAATGCCAGCAAGACATTCAAAGTGATTAAAAAGTAATCTTATTCAAATAATAATTTAAAAACCCCGAAACTGCATTTCGGGGTTTTGTTTTTATAATATAGATGTAAATAAATCCGGTGATTAGACCTAGTAGCTGCTTTCTTTGTCAAGTTTAGTTATTGGGTTGAGATAGAACATCTTTTTCCAACCCTGATGGTCCGTATCGATTTTCCAAACATACGGAAGTAAGGTAGTGATCGTATAATGCAGATGTGGCGCTTTGCCTTGTGCATTCCCGGAAGTTCCCACTTTTCCGATCCTGTCGTTATGCCCGACAAATGAAAATACTGAAGTTTCAATCGTATCCAGATGCGCATAATAATGGATCCGCCATTTTGGTCCTAAAACGGCTATTACATTTCCGCCCATGCCTAACTGACCGCAATAAAGCACTATACCGCTAGTAGAGGAAATGACCGGTGTTCCTGTTTTGGCAAAGATATCAACGCCTTTGTGCGTGCCCGATTTTCCCCAAGGATAATACCAGAAAGATTGCTTATTATAACTGGATTTTGTTGCGCCAATGACAGGCATTTTGAAGTTTTCCGGAATTACCAGGCCAATTAAGATGATGGTTAAAAGCAACAGTGCCAATTTCCTTGCCTTTGAGGTTTTCTTTTTTTTCATCATTATCGATTTATGAGGAAAGCTTTGAATTTCCTAGGATTGCTTCGCTTAAGTCTTCAATTTTGAATTGAGAAAACTCTAAAGATTTTTTATAATCCAGCTTCTTTTTTTCTGTTTCAGTCGGCATTTCATCACGCATCATGTTGGTAACAGACACCGTGGCCATTTTTGACTTTGAGTCAAACTCTGTTTCAAGATGCGCGCCGGCACCTATGTCATAAGAGCGGTAATGACTCAGCACCAATTGTTCCTTGTCGTAAGAAAATGTCATCCAGGTGTTTCCGCAAGGCCCCTGGCAATAGATGGTGATATTTAGCCGATGGTTTTTAATAGAGATATTTTCAGAGTCATTGATTTTAGGCCCTTCCTTATAATATTCCGGCCCCAATACGGTTTCGTTTTTTCCGAACAGTTCATAAGCCCCCTCTTTTTTTAATAGAACCAATAATGTCCGTTGGGCAAGCGTGTCGTTTTTCGCCCTGACAACCAAAACGGCATCGTCAGCGGCATCGTTATTCAGGTCGCCATAAATTTCGTCAAGGATTTCATAGCTATTACCTTTGATAAAATCCTGGATTTTGTTCCCGGTTTTAGGAAAATCTTTCGAAACCAGGTCTGGCCTTTTCTCTTCAACAACAGGTATGCGTTTTTCCGGAGGTAGATTATTTTCATTTTTTTTGCAGCCTAACCAACAGAATAACAGCAGTAGGAAATTTATTTTTTTCATGTGGGAATTATGGGTTTTTTATAATATCCTTGATTATCTTCAGATGATGGTTCGTATGCAGTTTTAAAAACCATATTGCAGGATTTAGGTTCAGGTCGCCAAAAAACGGATGCGTAAAATAACTGTTTGACGGAAGCTTATCCAGATCTGCAATGTTCTTTTTTGTCAATTCCAATTTTGATGTTAAGCTTTCAATTGTAGCGGTATCAATAGGCTTTACCGATTTTGGGACCCTTACTTTCCCGCGCGGGATTGTATTGGTAATCCGAATGAACAGCCGCCATTTGTTAAATCTCCACTTATAATTCCCAGGATTAGAATTCCGTAACTGATCAATGACTGTATTAATCACAAGCATGCTGTGGTCGATCTGCCAACCAACAGTAGAATTTGAAACAGCAGGATTCGATTTTTCGTATAACGGAATTTTGGCTTCCAGTTCGCTTATCAGGTTTTGGAGTGCTTCCATGCTTTTCTTATTGCGGTTAACTAATGTATGAAAAGTTTTGATAGCTTTTGTTTTGGGATGGGTACAAAAAATAAACCCTTTACTTAACATAAAGGGCTCTGTTTTTAATGACGGTGTTTTCCGTGTTTTTTATGTTTTTTCCAATGGTGTTTGTAATGAGGGCCATTGTCACAGTATTGTCTGTATTCCACCACATGTACGGCATTATATCGGTACGGGTCATAACCGGCATAATTTAATTGGATTTGCGCCGCCCGGCCAAGATTGATGCCTACATAAATGTTAGGCACAGAAGCACTGACAGTCCACTGTCCACCATTAAGATAAAGGTAGGAACTGCGGTTCATGTCATAATACATATTGTATTGCGGAAAATAAATGTGGCGTGTTTGAGCCCTGTACCCGTGGGCCGGTGCCCATGGCGGTGGGCCTGCAGAAACGAACTGTGGGGCAATCAATAATAAGAAAGTTGCTAATACGGTTATTTTGGCTATTGTTTTCATGATAGTAAAAGATTAAGTTGATACTCGGTTTACCTCTCAGTTTATCCAATTTCCAATTAATGTGCCAAAGTGTTTTTGATTGTGATTTTTAGCTTTTCATTAGTAGTCTACCGGCTTCCCCATTCCCACAAACCGTATTGTGTTTTTTGGTCAATTGCATGGCCTGATTGTTTTAGCGCAAGCATAATCTGTCCGCGGTGATGGCTTTCATGCGAAATCAGATAACCTAAAAATGCTGTAGGATGAGGTTTGAACCCTTTTATTTTTCCGTAGATAATCCCTTTCTCCAAAAGTTCCGCAATAGCTTTGGCACTTTTGTTAAGTTCCGAAACTAATAACGTTTTATCGATTTTAACTTCCTTGTCAATTTTAATCAAACCTTCCAGCAAATCAGGAGCGGCGGCCTTAAGCCACATCATGCGTACATTGTGGATATGCGCAAACTGTTCGCCAACTTTCCTTCCTTTCGAAGCCGAAATATCTATAAGGAAACTCTCATCGATTGCATCAAGCAAATAAATATTAATCCGGTTATGGATGTGCCAGGTATCTATGATTTCTTTCATTTGTCCAAAATTAAAATCCCAAACCTAGGTTTGGGATTTTTTTGCTATTGATTTTATACTTCTTCGCTTTCCTTATCCAGGTATTCCTGAACAATCTCGATTGCGTTGGTCACTACGTCGCTCAAAGCCGTAATGAAGCTTCCGTCTTCGGCAGTGTCAATGGCATGCTTGATGGCTTCTACTTCTTTTTTGATGATTTCGTGGGTAACATTCCTGCCACTTTCGTTGATGCCTTCCATAATCAGGCCAATGATTTCCTCTTCGGTTCTTCCGCGCAGGTGTTTTTCCTGACGGATGATGATGTGGTCAAACATACGCGCCGCAATTGCAGCACATTCCTTGATGTCTTCGTCACGACGGTCGCCAACACCGGCAATGATCCCTATTTTTTTGGTGGCTTCCACCGAACTTAGGTATTCTTCAACGCCTTTGTAACCCGCGGGATTGTGGGCAAAATCTATAAGGACTTTGAACTTCTTGAATTCGAAAATATTCATTCTTCCCGGAGTTTGCGCAGCACTCGGAATAAATGTCTGTAGTGACAAACTGATATCCTCAGTTTTGAATCCTTGCAAATATGCTGCAAGTGTCGCGGCCAGTACATTTGCAATCATGAACTTCGCTTTTCCACCCATCGTTAACGGAACGTGGGTTGCTCTTTCCACGCGGATTTTCCATTCACCTTTTTTAATGGTGATGAAGCCGTTTTCATAAACGGCTACAATTTTTCCTTCTTTAGAGAATTGTTTCACAATAGGATTGTTTTCATCCATCGCAAAGTATGCTATGTTGCAGCTCAACTCTTTAGCGATTTTCAAACATTGTTCGTCTTCCGCGTTCAATATGGCCCAGCCATCTTTCTTGATGCTTTTGACCACAGTACTTTTCACGCGCGCCAAATCTTCTAAAGTATGGATGTCGCTCAATCCCAGATGGTCTTCCTGTATGTTAGTGATGATCCCGATGTCGCAACGGCTGAAACCAAGCCCCGAACGCAGGATTCCGCCACGTGCAGTTTCCAGAACGGCAAATTCAACTGTTGGGTCTTTTAAGATATATTCTGCCGAAATTGGCCCGGTTGTATCGCCTTTCTCCATCATGTGGTTTTGTACATAAATACCGTCTGATGTGGTGAAACCAACTTTGAATCCGTTGTTTTTTACAATATGCGCAATCAATCGGGTAGTAGTGGTTTTTCCATTGGTTCCGGTAACCGCAATAATTGGGATGCGGCTCGGTTTTCCAGGAGGATAAAGCATATCGATTACCGGAGCGGCCACATTTCTTGGCAATCCTTCAGAAGGTGCAAGGTGCATACGGAATCCCGGAGCTGCATTTACTTCTAATATGCAACCGCCATTTTCTTTAAGCGGCTGTGTCAGGTTTTCAGCCATAATGTCCACACCGCAAACATCCAGTCCAATTACACGGGAAATCCTTTCGCAAAGGAAAATGTTTTCCGGGTGCATCATGTCGGTAACGTCTATTGAAGTTCCACCTGTACTGAGGTTGGCTGTTGATTTCAGGTAAACGATTTCATCTTTCTTAGGAACGGTTTCCAAAGTATAATTCAGTTTTTCCAATAAATCGGTGGTATCGCGGTCTACGTCAATTTGGGTCAGCACATTTTCATGTCCGTATCCACGGCGCGGGTCTAAATTCGTTTCATCAATTAACTGCTGGATGGTTTGTGTTCCGTCACCTTTTATGTGGGCAGGTTCGCGTTTTGCAGCAGCCACAAGTTTGTTGTCAATAATCAGAACCCTGAAATCGTAACCTGTGATGAATCGTTCCACGATAACACGATGGCTGTATTTTTTGGCGTAAGCCAAGCCTTCAACTGCATCTTCACGGTTTTTTACGTTAATCGATGCGCCTTTTCCGTGGTTTCCATCCAATGGTTTGATCACAATTGGGTAACCGATCTTACGGATTACATCGTCCAGGTCCTCTTCATCTACGCAGATGCCGCCACTGGCTACGGGAATTGATGCTGCGTCGAGCATTCTTTTGGTTTGTTCCTTATTACAGGCAATGTCTACCGCAATACTGCTGGTTTTGCAGGTGATGGTTGCCTGGAAACGCATCTGGTTGATTCCGTAGCCCAGCTGTACCAGTGAATTGGTTCCAAGACGGATCCAGGGAATGTCACGGGCAACGGCTTCCTCAACAATACTTCCTGTTGAAGGCCCAAGGCGTACACGCTCCCTGATTTCACGCATTTTCTGTATATCGGCCTCAACATCATAATCGGTTCCCTTGATCAAGGCTTCGGCTATGGCTACCGAGCTTTCTGCGGCAAACATCCCAACATTTTCTTCGGTGTAGCTGAAAACCACATTATATACGCCTGGGGTTTTGGTTTCGCGGGTTCTTCCGAAACCGGTTTCCATTCCGGCTAAAGTCTGGATTTCCAAAGCGATGTGCTCAATTACGTGCCCCATCCAGGTACCGCGTTCCACGCGCGAGAAGAATCCGCCACGAACACCTTCCGAGCAGCGGTGCTCAATCATGGTAGGAAACATTTTTTCTATCCTTTCACGAAAACCTTCAATTTTGTTGGTGGGGAATTGTTCCATCTCTTCCAAATCGAGAACGCATCTGGATTAATTTCTTACGTTGAACACTCCAAATATTAGGGCCACGAAGCGCTTGAATCTTATCTATTTTCATGATGAGGATTGATTAGTAAAGTAATTAGTAATGATTTTGTTAAAAATAGGGAATTTTTATTGTAGAAAACTAATTTTTTTAGAGGAATGCCAAAAAAACCTTATTGTGGTTGAAGTTGTGTTGATTTTCAGAATTTTAAAGGAGAGAAGCAGGAAACAAGAAGATGCTTCTTAATAGCCCCGATGGGAGCAGGCTACCATGTAGCGCGGACAGCGGGAGGATTTATCCTATGTAAGATAATGCAGTGCTTCTAAATAAAATCAATTATTTTTTGATATAAATCGGCGTCGTGCATGCTGTGGCCCAAGCCGTTGGTTTCAATAAAAACCGAATTTTTCCAGGCACCGGCATATTTGCGGCCTTCGTCTATGAGTACGACATTATCCTGGGTATCATGTGCGATGAAGGCCTGGTGTGTAAAGTTCTGCGCGAATTTGTGCCCCGAAAAATCATCCAGCCTGATTTGGAATTTTTCGGTGAAATGGTTTTCAAGCCTGATTTTGATGCGATTATTAAGGCTGAGCATGCTGACAAAATTATCGCTTACGATCTTGAAGTCGGATGGAGCGCCGAGCAGTATTATCTTTTCGATATGCGGATCTTCATATTTGTTGAGGTAAAATGCAATAGCAGCGCCGCCAACAGAGTGCCCGATCAGGATTTTAGGCTGGTATTTTTGGGCAACCACATTGATGAATTCGGCATATTTTGGCGTACTGAATTCGGTTCCGCCGCTTAGCCCATGCGCAGGCGCATCGATGGCGATGATGGTTTTGCCGGACAATTTTAAATGCTGCAGCAATTTTTTCCAGCGCGAGGCGTTACTTTCCCAGCCGTGTATAAGCAGGATTACATCGTTGTTCCCTGCCCAGATATAAGCCTGGATTTTTTCGTTTTGGTATTCAAAAGTTTCAAGCTGGGCGCTTTTTAGGGTTTTAGGCAAATCGTCTTTATCCAAACGTCCTTTCCGCGGGCTGCTGAAAAGCTTGTAGGCCTTGGCCTTGGCGTTTTCCAAACTAAAATAGCTCAACAGGTTGAGATAGGCGCCAATGGATTTGGTAAGGATAAAGAATTGAATTTTTTGCATAAAAAAATCCCGATTGCTCGGGATTGTATTTTTATAGGTTAGCAAATAAAGCTTGCATTTTTTCTCTTTCTTCTTCAGCTAAAACTGCGTCAACCAAGATTCTTCCTGAATGCTCATCGGTGATGATTTTCTTTCTTGCTGCGATTTCTACCTGTGTTTGCGGTGGAATCGTGAAGAACGATCCGGCAGAAGCGCCACGCTCGATGGATACAACCGCTAAGCCGTTGCGAACGCTTGAACGGATCCTTTTGTAAGCTGCTAAAAGCCTCTCTTCAATCTGTCCTTCGTATTCAGCTGATTTTTCCATTAGGAAGTTTTCTTCTTTTTGGGTTTCAGACATGATATCGCTCAATTCCGCTTTTTTGTGTTTTAGGTGCGATGATTTTTGCTCTAATTTATCTTTAGAATTAGCGATCACTTCTTTTTTGTGTTCGATAGAAGCTTTCAATTCCTTGATTTGTTTTTCAGCCAATTGGATTTCCAATTCCTGAAATTCTACTTCTTTGGTCAACGAGTTGAATTCTCTGTTGTTACGAACGTCTTTTTGCTGTGCTGAATATTTTTTGATAGCAGCCTGGTGCTCTTCAATTGCACTTTTCTTGGTCTTGATCTGCTCTTCAATAGTAACCAAATCAGATTTTAATTTATCTAAACGAGTGCTCAAACCAGTAACTTCATCTTCTAAATCTTCTACTTCCAAAGGCAATTCACCTCTTACATTTCTGATTTCATCAATTCTTGAGTCTATAATCTGCAAATCATAGATAGCTCTCAACTTGTCTTCAACACTTAGTTCTTTTGTAGTCGCCATATTTTATAAGTACTTAACTGGATTTGTATTTTCTTCCGAAAAATTGACTGCAAAATTAGGAATTTTTTTCTTAAGAAAATCAACAATATAATTTTTTGTAAATCTTTCACTCTCAAAATGCCCAATATCGGCTAAAATAATCTGATTTTCAGCTTCATAAAAGTTGTGGTACTTCAAATCGGATGTCAAAAAAACATCGGCTTTTGCCTGAATGGCATTCTTTATCGCAAAGCTTCCTGAGCCGCCAAGGACAGCCACTTTTTTGATTGGTTTGCCCAATAACGCGCTGTGACGTATTCCGCCGCACTTCATTTTATCTTTTACAAATGAAAGGAATTCGATATCGCTTATCGGTTTTTCAAGTTCACCAACCATTCCTAGGCCAATATTTTGATGGGAATTCTGCAGGTCGTAGATTTCGTAGGCGACTTCTTCATAAACATGGTTGGTAAATAACGCTTTAAGGATTTTTCCCTGAAGGTGTTTTTCAAAAACGACTTCGATCCTGATTTCGTCGGTTTGGGTCAGTTCGCCTTTGTTGCCAATAGTTGGATTGCTATTTTCATTGCCCTGATAGGTGCTAAACCCGGGCGAATTAAAGCTGCAGTTTTCATAATTGCCTATAGTCCCGGCTCCAGCAGCGCCAAGTGCCATCCGGACTTTATCGGCATTTTCGGGAACAGTATAGGTAACAAGCTTTTGGATGAAATTTTGCTTCGGAACCAAAATCCTGGTATTGATAAGCCCTAAAGCATCAGAAAAGATTTTGTTGACACCATTCTTATGGTTATCCAAAGCAGTGTGGACGGCATAAATTGCGATGTCATTTTTAATTGCTTTGAGCACTGAACGCTCGACGTAATTTTTACCTGTGATTTTTTTCAAACCCGAGAATAGGATAGGATGGAAGCAAACTACCAGGTTGCATTTTTTTGCGATTGCTTCGTCAATTACAGATTCCAATGCGTCATGGCAAACCAGGATTCCGGAGGCATTGGCATCGGCATCGCCAACAAGCAGCCCGACATTGTCAAAGTCTTCGGCGTAAGCCAAAGGTGCCATTTCTTCAAGGATTATGAGTATTTCTTTTATTTTAGGCATATTTTCTATAGCAGTTGTTAGCTTTCAAATTACGGACTTTATTTTTGTTGCTGAAATTTATTAAAGTCAGCTTCCGTAACTTCCTTTGTTTGTATATAATATTTTTTTGTAAAAGCGTCACCGGTTTTTTTGGTGGTCATTTTACTTCCGTTTGTGGAAAAGAAGGTTTCCGAATAATCATTATTTCCGAAGAACATTTTTTCCCTGGTAATGAATTTTGACGGATCATATTCCGTTTCGGTAGCTATGAAATAGGTGTCATCACTTTTGTAGATATATTCCTTAGTAATGTTTACGGCATTTTCCTTATACGTGAAATCGTAAATGACATTGCCATCAACGTTATAGCATGTTATGGATAAAGGTATTGTATTTGAGTCATATTTCACCTTTTTTGCAACTTTTCCAGATGAAAAATAATAAGTCCAGCCAAGCTGCTTGCTGTTTTTGTAAATGATTTCGCTTTCTTTCCGGTTGTTTTTATAAATGATACTCAATCCGTTTATTTTGTCATCAACATATTCTCTTGAATTTAGCAATTGGCCATCAAGATAGGTGTTTTCAATCCCGTTGATCTTGCCATTTTGGTACGGCGTTACCTTTTCAAGTTTGCCATTGCTTTTATAAGTTTTCCAGGTTCCTGTTTTTATTCCAGAATCATCATAATACTTCTCAGCATATAGCGTTCCGCCTGACCAGAATATTTTGTGGCTGCCAATTGGGACGCCGTTTTTGAACATGCTGGATTGGATAAGATTGCCGCTTCCGTCAAAATATTCCGTTTTACCATCTAAAACACCATTCGTATGATTATATTCTATTTTTTTAAAGCCTCCATAATCATAAAAAATTACTTTGCCGTTTAGAATTCCTCTATCAGTAAATGGCACTATTGCTGAAAGATTGCCATTGCGGTAATATTCGATTTCGCCTTTTTCAAAATTACTTGGATAGAAAGCCGTCGTGTTTCGTTGCTTATCAGTAACCTTAATCTTGCCGGTTATTTTGTCATTGGCAAATTCGCATTCTACGGTTTTGTCATCGATATAATATTTGGATAAACCATTTCTTAAGTTGTTCTTAAAAGGGACTTCTAAAAGCAAGCTTCCGTCTGAAGCAAATTTTTTATAAACCCCATTTGCCTTTTTGTTGCTAAACGGAATCTCATGTTTTACCTTCCCATCTGAATAATTATAAACGATATTTCCGGTTGCTCTATATTCTATCCTTAGCCTGATGTTCTTTTCGCCATAAATTTCCAGGACAGCATAATCCTTTTCATTAAAATATTTGCTGTTTACGCTGTTGGTTTTTGGGAAGCCGGATACCTCAATGAGAAAGGAAGCCAGTTTTTCGGTTCTCATATGGGTCTGTATTAAAGAAGAAAGCATCCTTTACGGGTAATTTTTCAAAGTGATAAGCCTGTTCTTCAATAACGATTTCCTGGGAAAACAAGCTGGCAGAACATATGAAAAATAATAATGTAAAAAAACGCTTCATGCAGTAAATCCTATCACGTTGACCATTCATTTAAGGTTTCCTTGACGGTCCAAACGCCATTTGTTTTTTCAAAAAGGAAAAAACACCCGCTGTTGTGTTCGATACTTCTGTAAAAGGCTACTTTTACCAACACAAAATCGTTGTTGGAAAAATAAATCGGCCTGTGCACAATCATCAACCGCTGGTTGTTTTCGCCTTCACGGTCCGATACTTTCTGGAACTCTTCATACGAAAGACAGGCATTGACCTTGCTTTTCAGATATTGGTTCTGATTGTCAAACAGGATGTTGTAGGCTGCTGACCAGTCTTCTTCATTGTTGATGGCCATTTGCTTCTTGATTTCGTCGGCATGTTTTTTCAGCAATTCACTTTTCGAGATTACTTCCAGGACTTCCGGGTTGTTTGGCGCCTTTTTGCAGTAAAAGCTCAACAGCTGCAGTCTGCCTTTGGCGATTACCTTTTCGTTTTTGTAGTATTTGGTAAAAATCACTTTCAGCAAAGCGGCATTGTCAGCTTCCTGCGCCAAAACTGCTGGTGAAGACATCAGTAATAAGAATGCTATTTTTAAGTAAAAATGTTTCATTTGTGGGCAATTTTCATTCAAAGATAAAAAAATCGTTACTTTCGTGATATGAATTTGTTCCGAAAATTACTCTTTCCTTTTGCCATTTTGTATGGTTTTATCACTTCTTTAAGAAATTTTCTTTACGATAAGGGCATATTCAAATCCTATTCTTTTGATGTTCCTGTGATCGCTGTTGGAAATCTTAGCGTAGGAGGAACAGGAAAAACCCCACAGATTGAATACCTGATCCGGTTGCTTTCGCCCAATTATAAAGTGGCAACCCTAAGCCGTGGCTACAAACGAAAATCCGAAGGTTTTGTTTTGGCAGATGAAAAATCGGATGCCGAAGTTTTAGGCGATGAGCCGTTTCAGTATTTTACCAAATTCCCAAATATCCGGGTTGCTGTTGATGCCAACAGGAAGAATGGGATCGAACAATTATTGGCGCAAACCCCAAAACCGGAAATCATCCTGCTCGATGATGCATTCCAGCATAGGAAAGTTAAAGCGGGCTTTTATATACTGCTGACTTCGTATGGCGATCTGTTTGCCGATGATTTCATTTTGCCCACAGGAAACCTTCGCGAAAGCAGGAGCGGTGCCAAAAGGGCCGATGTGATTATCGTAACCAAATGCCCGGCCGGCCTTTCCGAAACGGAGCAGGGTAAGATCAAAAATACTATAGGATTGGATAAGCCCATTTTTTTCAGTTGTGTGGCTTATGATAATAAAGTGCATAATGAAACCGGGAGCTTGACGGTAAGCGAAATAAAATCGGTGCCAAAACTACTCCTTGCCGGAATCGCTAAACCCAAGCCATTCTTTGATTATCTGCAATCGGCCCGGGATGAAATTTTGGAATTTCCAGACCACCATCACTTCAGCGAAAGCGAAATCATTGGCATTAAAAACAAGGCGAACGAAAAAATCATCATTACAACTGAAAAAGATTTTGTACGTTTGAAGGCTAAAATTTTAAAAAACCAATTATACTATTTACCAATAAAAAGCCAACTAATTCAAAATCAGGAAGCTTTTAACCAAATTATTTTAAACTATGTGGGAACTTGTACAGGAAACCGTTAACTATATTAAGAATAAAACCAACTTTACTCCGGAATACGGAATTATCCTCGGCTCCGGATTAGGAAGTTTTACCGAAGACATCACTATCGAATTTACTTTGCCGTATAACGAAATTCCAAATTTTCCGGTATCGACAGTCCAAGGGCACAAAGGCGCTTTGGTTTTCGGAACCATTGGCGATAAAAAGGTAGTTGCGATGCAGGGACGTTTTCATTTTTATGAAGGCTATGACATGAAGCAGGTAACTTTCCCTGTCCGTGTTATGAAATATCTTGGTGTTGACAAACTGATTGTTTCCAATGCCTCGGGCGGAGTGAACTCAGCTTACGAAGTCGGTTCTGTTGTGATCATCAAAGACCATATCAATTTTTTCCCGGAACATCCGCTTCGAGGAAAAAACGACGAGCGTTTCGGGCCACGTTTCCTAAATATGAACGAAGCGTATAACAAGGCGATGATCACTAAAGCAAAATCTATTGCTTCTGAAAACGGAATCGTTGTGCATGACGGGGTTTACCTTGGTTTGCAGGGGCCAACTTTCGAAACTTTTGCCGAATACAAAATGGTGAAGATACTGGGCGCCGACTGCGTAGGAATGTCAACTGTGCCCGAAGTGATCGTGGCGCGCCATATGGGAGTTGAATGCTTTGGATTATCTGTAATTACCGATATGGGCGATGTTGAAACCGCAATGGAAGAAGTAAGCCATGAAGAAGTTCTGAAAGCAGCTGCCAAAGCCGAACCACATGTAAGGAAACTGATCAGGGAACTGATCGTTCAGTTTTAGGATTTAGATTGATTAAATGCCGGACTGCCTATGGCAGTCCTCCTCTTGAAATCAAAGGTTTGCAGCAATAACCCTGTAGAAATTTTCGGGTTCAAACGGTTTGGTGATCACGTCGGTCATGCCAAATGAGAGCAGCATTTCCCTATTTTCATTCAATGAAATGGCGGTTAGCGCTATGATTGGTTTTTTAGTGTCGAACTCACGGATTTTCTGCGTGGCAATAGTCCCGTTGATGCCCGGCAAATGGACATCCATCAATACCAGGTCAAAATTGTTTTCCCTGCTGAGCATTTCAACTGCTTCTTCCCCGTTATCAATGATAAAGCATTTGATTTCCTTTTTCTCAAGCATTTTTTTGGTCACCATCTGGTTGATTTTATTGTCTTCAACCACCAGGATGTTTTTGTCTTTCAGGACTTCATCTGAATATAAAATCTCTTTTTTCTCAACGATTTCCGTATTTCCGTTGAATAGGTTCAGCTCAAAATCAAAAGTGGTTCCAAGCCCCACTTCACTTTTCAGGCTGATTTCGCCACCCAGCAGATCGACAATTTTCTTAACAATAGTAAGGCCCAGCCCGGTTCCGCCATATTTTCGGTTGATTTCGATGGAACCTTGCGAGAAGCTCTCAAAAATGGTTTCCTGCTTGTCTTCAGGAATCCCGATTCCCGTATCGCTTACGGCAAAATTAATACGGGTGTAATCGTCACCGCTTTCAATCACTTTAGCAGTTACCTTCACTTCTCCGTTTTGGGTAAATTTCAACGCGTTGTTGATCAGGTTGATGAAAATCTGCGACAATTTCGTCGGATCGCCCAAAAGCATTTCAGGCACATTCTCGTCAATTTCCAGGATAAAGTTGTTATTGTTGTTGGCCGCAATTTCGGTCATCGAGTTCTTGATGTCCAAAAGCAGCTGCTTGATGTTGAAATCAATGTATTCAATTTCGATATTATTTGATTCGATGCGGTTGATTTCAAGTATCTCATTGATGAAGGTCAATAAGTAATTCCCCGAAAATTTCAATGAATTTAAGTAATGGAGCTGGTTTTCCTTTGGATTGTCCTCAATCAGGATGTGCGTAATCCCGTTGATGGCGTTCAGGGGTGTGCGTAGCTCGTGGCTTACCGTTGATAGGAATTCGGCTCTGGCCTTAGAAGCTTTTTCGGCATTATCCTTAGCGATCTGCAGCTCAAAATTCTTTTCTTTTAGCGTATTGTTTGACTGCGTCCGGATGATGTTGTTCTTATATAAGGATAAACTCAGCAGCGAGAGGATCGTAATCAGCGCAATTGCCAAAATACTGATGAGTTTTGCAAACCGGTTGGTTTTTTGCTGCGCATCGTTTTCCTTGGTCATTCTGTCAAGCTCTTTCATCCGCTCGCTTTCCTTGAAATTGACATAGTCGTTTACATCCAGCTTTTTATTGTTCAGATGTGCAATGCTGTCTTTCAGGGCCAGATGTTCCTTAAGGTATTTGTGCGATTTTTTTATATCCAGAAGCTTTTCGGTGGTCTTGCTCAATTCCAAAAGTATTTTCGTCTTTTGGTCCCAGTCCTCATTTTCGTTGCTTAATACTAAAGCCCTGGTAAGGTAATTTGTTGCCAGGTTGTTGTGGTTCAGTTTCCCCTCAATCGTACCAAGCTGATAGAGCGCTTCAGCCTTGGTTTTGAAAATGTCCCTCGAATCGTCCTTGGATATGATTTCGTTGAAAAGCTTATAAGCCAATTCGGTTTTGCCATTATTCTTATATAGGATTCCCTTTTGCAAGTTCAGGAATTGTGTTGTATCGATTTTAAGGATATCATAGATGGACTGCGCTTTGTCGAAATTGATTTCGGCTTTAGAGAATTCCTCCAGGTTCATATAGCTAAGCCCAATGTAATAATAGCACAAGGCGTAGTCGGTTGAGGGATTTAGCTCGCTGTAGTAATCAGCGCTTTTGGAGAAAGTTCGATGGCGTCACTCATTTTCTTCAGGTCGAAATAAGTAGTTCCCAAAGTAAACAACGCATCACCCTTTCCTTTGGTATCATTATGCGCTTTGGCATAGTTGAATGCCTTTTGCGAAAATGCCAAAGAAGACTTATAGTTGTCTGTTTTTTTATTGAAGGTAGCCAGCTGGATGAAATAGGCCGTGCTGTCCACTTTTTCGGCTTTTTTCTTTTGCCCGAAAAAGAGAATAGGCAAGCATAGGAAAAGCCACATCCATTTCATTTATTAATGTCTGATAAAAAGTTAGGGATGTTAAAATTAACTAAATTATTTACTCAGCAAAACAATTAGGTCAATAATTCGGGACGAATAACCTATTTCATTGTCATACCAGCCGACAACCTTTACCATTTTTCCTATTACAGAGGTAAGCTGTGCATCAAAAAGGCACGAATTCCTGTTGCCCAATATGTCCACAGATACAATAGGGTCTTCGGTATAATCCAAAATCCCTTTCAGGTTATTGCCCGCTGCGTCTTTAAATGCCTTGTTGATCTGTTCAATCGAAACTTCTTTTTTTACATAACAGGTAATGTCGGTCAATGAACCGTCAGGAACCGGCACACGGATACCGCTTCCGCCAATTTTCCCTTCCATTTCGGGGAAGATGTTATTTAAGGCCTTGGCTGCTCCTGTCGTTGTTGGGACAATTGACTGGCTGGCGCCGCGGGCACGGCGCAAATCCTTATGGGGCTGGTCGTGTAGGCTCTGATCGGTAGTGTAGGAGTGGACTGTAGTGATGTATGCCTGTTCTATGCCACAAAGCTCGTCAATGATCTTAATCATTGGCGCCGCATTATTAGTGGTGCAGCTGGCGTTGGAAACTATTTTTTCGGTTCCGTCCAAAATACTTTCGTTTACGCCAAGAACGACGGTTTTGATTTGGGGAACTTCGGAAGGAGCAGAAAGGATTACTTTTTTGGCTCCAGCCAAAATGTGTTTGTTGATGTCTTCAAAGCTTTTGTATTTCCCGGTGCATTCAATTACAAAATCGATACCGTTCCAGTTGAGCTTGCTGATTTCCTTTTCGTGGTAAAACAAATAGCTTTTTCCGTCAACGACTATCGAATTTTCATTGTGGGATACCTCAAAAGGCAGAACGCCATGGATGCTGTCATATTTTATGAGGTGCGCCATTGTCCTGTTATCGGCAATGTCGTTAATGGCTACAATTTCAATGTTAGGGTCGTTAAGCAGTAACCGGAAAAGGTTCCTTCCGATACGGCCAAAACCGTTGATGACAATTTTAGTTTTACTCATTGGGTTCGATGTGTATCAGGATATTGCCAAGCTGTGGGATCTTGCTTTGCAAAGTGTCTTTTAATAAATGAGAGATGTCGTGGCCTTCCTTAACCGAAATATGGGCATCGACCGTTGCATGTAGGTCAACATGGTATTTCATGCCTGCTTTACGTATAAAACATTTCTCGGTGTCAATGACGCCTTCGACATTTTCTGAAACCTGGCGGATTTCCAAAATCAAATCATCGTATAAATGCTCGTCCATGATTTCCCCCAGGGCAGGCCTGAAAATAAGATAACTGTTGTAAACAATGAAAAGTGCCGCAAAAAGTGCTGCCCAATCGTCTGCAGATTCGTATCCTTTTCCGAGTAGCAATGCAATCGAAATGCCGACAAATGCAGCAACCGAAGTAATGGCATCGCTTCTATGGTGCCATGCATCAGCCTTTAGCGAAGAGCTATTGGTCTGGATGGCCCTTTTCATCACTTTGCGGAATGAAAACTCCTTCCAGATGATGATGATCCCCAAAATGATCAGTGTCCATGATTTTGGCAGGCTATGCGGAGTTTGGATATTGATGATGCTTTCATAGCCAATGATTGTAGCCGAAGTGATCAGAAAGCCAACGACTAAAAAAGTAATCAGCGGTTCTGCCTTTCCGTGGCCGTAAGGATGGTTTTCGTCTGCTGGACGGTTGGAATATTTTAGCCCGACAAGTACCAGGAAAGAAGAAAAGATATCGGCAGTAGATTCGATGGCATCGGCAATCAAGGCATACGAATTCCCGAAAATGCCTGCGGCACCTTTTACCAATGCCAGTGCTGTATTGCCAATTAAACTGAAGTAGGTTGCTTTTATGGCAGATTGCTCCTGGGTGATTTCCATATTATAGTATGTGTTTTTCAGCGTGGTAAGAAGAGCGTACCAGAGCGCCGCTTTCTACGTGGCGGAACCCCATTTCTTTACCAATTGCTTCGTATTTTGCAAATTGTTCTGGAGTGATGAACTCTTTTACGGGCAGGTGTTTTTTGCTTGGCTGCAGGTATTGGCCAATAGTGACAATATCTACATTTTGGTCGCGAAGATCCTTCATAGTCTGGATTACTTCTTCCTCGGTTTCTCCAAGCCCAAGCATAATCCCCGATTTTGTCCTTCGGATGCCCTGGTCTTTCAGGTATTTCAAAACAGCAAGGCTTCGGTCGTATTTTGCCTGGATGCGGACTTCGCGTGTCAAGCGGCGTACGGTTTCCATATTGTGTGAAACTACTTCCGGATTGGCCTCAACGATACGATCGATAATCCTTTCTACGCCCTGGAAATCAGGAATCAAAGTTTCTAACGTGGTTTCTGGATTCATCCTGCGGATCGCCTGAACGGTTTCCAGCCAGATAATTGACCCCATATCCTTTAAATCATCGCGGTCTACACTAGTAATTACGGCATGCTTGATCTTCATCAGTTTGATAGAACGCGCCACTTTCTCAGGTTCGTCCCAGTCAACCGTTTCCGGCCTTCCGGTTTTTACGCCGCAAAAGCCGCACGAACGCGTGCAGATATTCCCTAAAATCATGAATGTAGCAGTTCCTTCGCCCCAGCATTCACCCATATTAGGGCAGCTTCCAGACGTACAGATGGTATTTAGCTTGTATTTGTCTACAAGCCCGCGAAGTTCGGTATATTTCTGCCCGATAGGTAGTTTAACCTTTAACCATTTTGGCTTGGCAATGGGCTGGCTGCTTTCTAGTACTGATTCCATAATTGGCAATTTTGCATTGCAAAGATAAAGAATGTAGACCGAAGATTATCGCTTTTGGAATTCAGATTTCATTATAACGCGATAGAAAATCAGAATGGTTCCGGCTGTAGGTTATTGGCCCGGATTTTCCCTTTTTCCCTGTTCTGCCAGAATCTGTGCTAAAAACGGTTTGGTTTCCCTTTCTATGTCGGATTTGGAGAAATTAAGCGCTTTTGAATCTTTTGCCAATTTATACCAAGGTTTTGGCGCATCAAAATCATACTTTCCAAAAACAATTACCGGGGTTCCTTTGAGTTTTACGGTTTGTTTGTCGGCTAAAACCCATTGGTCTGCCCAATCATAAAGGTATTTGGCATCGCGTTCCTGTAATCGCAAGCACGAATGTGAAGCCGGGTAGCCAGGCAATTCATACTGATGCCAGCCTACACCGAGTTTGTTTTCGATGTTGAAATTCCATTTTAAATCCCATTCGTCGTTAAAAGTGCTGGTTGTTTTTTCGGCTTTCCAGTTCGAGAAGAATAGCCCGGTTGGTGTTTGATCGGCTTTTCGGCCCATGTTGGTTGGGCCGGTACGGATTAAGGTTCCGTATTCATAAGTCGCAAATGCCTGCGTGGCATAAGAAAAGAGAATTATCTTCCTGACATCTGCCAAAGCCGGGACTTCAAATGGAAAAGGTAGGTAGTAAGCGATGTCTCCCGTTAGGTCTTCGGGAACCACAATCGAATCCATTTTGATGATATTGGCCCTGTCTGTCCTGTTGGCGGCCAAAACAATCCAGATTTTAGAACTGTCGCTGGTGGTTTTAAGCCAGTTTTTTGTTTTTTCAAAATGATAGCCAAAAGCTTTTGGTTTTACCCTTGTTGGTGCCGGGCTCTTTTTGTGCCCGATGGTTTTGGATTCCTGTTTGCATGAGGCAAAAAATAAAAAGGCGCTTAAGATAAGAATGTACTTTTTCATAACGATACAATTGATTATCGTAAAATTGCTTAATCCGATAATGGGAATCGTTACATGATTTTTGGGAATTGTTACAAAAGATTTTATTCTTTAATGATTTTGGTAATTACCGATTTAGTATCAAAATACAATAAGATAAAATACATGCCGCTTTTCAAATGGCCAAGATCCACATATTTGGCGTGTGGCTCGATGGTTTCAATTTTTCTTCCGACATAATCGGTAATTTCAATTTTGTCAACAGGATTTTCCGTATCAAAATACAGGTAGTCCTTTACCGGATTTGGATAGGTTTTTATGACTGTCTGTTGTTGTTCTGCTATGCCAAGGCTGGCTTGGTTTTCAAAAGCCCCTATGTCAATAATGCCTCTTACTCTTGGGTTTCCGTCATAATCCGTAGTGGGAAAATCGACAGTGTATCCGTAGTCTGGGTGTGTCCAGTTTTGCGGGAAGACATTGCTATCAGTTGTTCCGGCATCAATTAATGGTGATTGCAGCAGCAGGCGATAATTGTTTAAAAAACCATAGTAATTGGAATCGTCGGTAAATAAGGGTGGGGTGTCCAAATTATCCTGATAGCCTTGTGCCGGTCCGTTTTGCCATATCGCTGGCAATCCCCCTTGTATATTGCAATGATTGAAATTGGTCAGCAAAGATGTATTTATTGCCATTCGGATTTGTGCCCCATTGGGACTGATGTTTGTAGCATTGTTGTAAAAAATGGTATTGGCAAAAGTTAATTTGGAATTATAAATATATAAACCACCGCCACCGTTCTGCGCAGAATTCTGTACGATGGTGTTGTTAACGAAATAATTTTGCCTAAGATTATTTTCTATATAAAGGCCGCCGCCAAAGTTGTTCGCTGTGTTTTTGGAGATAAGATTGTTAAAAAAGTAATAGTAGCCGCTATTGCTTGAAATATAAATGCCTCCGCCATCTCTTGACTCATTGTTTGCAATCAGATTATTGCTGAATTCTACAGGATAGCTGCTGTCAAACGTAATAGCGCCGCCACGGAATTTGGCATAATTTTCCTTGAATATGTTGTTTAGTATTTTGGGTCCGGAATTATAGCCGACATTCAATGCCCCTCCATACAATGCGCTAGCACTCAGCTGTGGGAAATTATCGGCTGTGTTCGAATCAAAAACATTGTTGGTAATTAGAGGGCTTGAGCGGGAAAGGCTCAAAGCGCCGCCTGTAAAAGCCTGATTGTAACTAAAGATGTTGTTTTCAATGATTCCGTTGCAGCGAAAAAGGGATACCGCTCCGCTACCGTGGGTGGCATTAAAGGTAATTGTACAGTTGGCCAAGGTAAAAGAGCTGTCATTGGCATTGTTGATGTCGATAGCACTGCCCGAAGAAAGGCTGTTAGTGCCGTTTGCATATCCGCCGGTAATCTTTAAGCCGTCCAGAACGGTATTGCGGCCGAATGTTTCATTTACGCATGAAATTACATGAAGCGCATTCCCGTTATTTCCTCCAAAAGCGCCACTAAGAGTAACCTGGTTTGTGCTCCAGTTTCTTTGGGATCGCAAGGTTTCTGTGCCATTGAATCCGCCATAAATGGCAAGATTGCTTTTTAGCCGAAAAGATTTTTCCTGAGGATTTCCCGGAATTACACCGTTTATATTTGTTGTAGGCAGATATACTCCTGCAGCGACCCAGATTTCTGCTTCAATGGAAGTGGTGTTTATAGCGGTGCTCAAATCGGTGTAAGCATCCTGCCAGCTTGTTCCATTGTTAAGGCCGGTGGCATTCTGCTTTACGTATACTATTTGTGAAAAACAGGCAAAGTTGATAATCAGAAGGATTGAAGAAAATATTTTTTTTGCCATGGCTATTTTTTTTAGAGATAAAGTAATTCAACGGATACTATTATTCAACATAATCCAAGTCTTTGTGGTGTGTTTCGCTGATGGTTAAGATAGAATAAATCCCAAGGGCAAATGCAATCAGCCCGATAATGGCTGCAGAAACGATTACGGTTTGCGAAAGCTTGAGGTAATCAAAGCCGATAAGCATAATCGGAACCGTTCCCCGAACCATATTTGGGACACTTGTCGTGGCAGTGCTTCTCATGTTGGTTCCGAATTGTTCTGCCGAAACTGTAACGAACATAGCCCAGAATCCACAACCTAATCCAATCCAGCCGCAATAAAAATAGTACATGTTTTCTGTTTTGTTTCCGCTGAAAAGGAGCAGCGCGACTCCAATAAAGGTAAAAATAAGCATGCTTAGGATAGTTTTTTTCCTCGAGCGAAAGGCATGCGAAATAAACCCGCTGGAAAAGTCACCAACAGAAGTCAGCACGTAAGTCCACATGATGGCTTTTCCCGGATTGATAGATTTGATTCCCATTTCGGGTGCAAACTGATTCGCCATAAGTACCAAAATACCTATGCAGTACCAAATAGGAACGCCTATAAGGACACATTTTATGTATTTGATGAAAAGCTGCCTTTTTGTAAAAAAAGCCAGGAAATCGCCTCTTTTTACCGCATGGTTCTCTTTTATGCTTTGGAACATGCCGCTTTCGGCAACACTGATCCGTAAAACCAATAAGGCCAAGCCCAAAAATCCGCCAATGAAATAGGCAATAGTCCAGCTCCCGGCAATTTCAACCGTAAACTGGGCGACAACTGCGCCAAGCACGCCAAATCCTGCAACTATTGAACAGCCAATCGCCCTGAATTCTTTTGGCAGCGTTTCGGAAACCAATGTGATTCCGGCACCAAGTTCCCCGGCCAGGCCAACCCCGGCAATGAACCGTAGTAAGGCATAAACGGTTGCTTTGTCTGCAAAGTCGATCTGGGGCAAAAAGCCACAGGCAATATTGGCCAGTGAATAGACTAAAATTGAGCCAAATAATACAGAAAGCCGCCCTTTTTTGTCGCCAAAGATTCCCCATAAGATGCCGCCCAAAACCATTCCGATCATTTGACAATTAATAATGGTAGTTCCCACTTTGTCAACATCTAAGCCTAAATCATTTAAACTTTTAATCCGTACAATTCCAAACAGCAGCAAATCGTAAATGTCTACGAAATAACCGAGGGAGGCGATGATTACCGGAAAGCTTAAAAGGATTTGGATTTTCTGTTTGCGGGTATAGTTTTTCATTAGGTTGGTTTTGGTTGATAAATATAGAAATAAAAACAAAAAACCTGCAAGAATTTGATTTCCTGCAGGTTTTTGGCTGAAATGTTGTATTTGTTATGCTTTTATCGCATTTTTTGTTTTCTTGATCAAACCGTCTTTGTTGAGCATTACTGAAATGGCTTTTAAGCGGATATAGGCAACGCTGAAATAAAAATAGCCTTCTTTGCCGAGTTTTGTTCCCCAGGAGTTTTTCACCTTGTAATAGATGTTTCCTTTTTGATCTGCAACCTTTCCGACAATATGCATCAAGTGGTCGTCCTGGGTATCATAATTTTCAAATTCTGCCTGACGGTATTCGGGAGTAATAATTTTTTCAGGCTTGATTTCTGTTAGGATGGCTTTTGAATCGCTCTCGTTTTCAGGAACTACTGCGATGCCTTCTGTTTTTGAAAAAGTTTTTTCGGTCACGTCAGAATCAAGAGCTAATGTAAAACCTTTATCTAATGCATTATCAATATTTTGTATAAATTCATCTAAAGGCAAATTGTAAAAATAGCCATTGGCAAAATTATCAGGAATATTCAAAATGAATTTTGAATAATAAGGCTGGTTTGTGAATGAAGTTATCGTCACGTAATCATCCAGATTTAATTTTGTGCTGGTTAAAAATTGGATTGGAGTGAATCCTTTTTCAGAAGTGTTGCTATTGCTGTCAATTGAAAATTTTGGCAAATCTATCTTTTGTTTTTCATCGTATTTGCCCATGTAGTTGTCTAAAACTGCAATGTAATCCGACTTCCAGTCAGGGTATTTTTTTGGGGTATCGGCAACTGCTTTCTTGACGATGGCTTCAAGCTCTTGTTCATTTTTTCATCCGCATACTTCTGATCCGGATCGGTTTTTCCAATATAGTTGCTTTGCGGGACAACACCATATTTGCGTGCGCTGTTGATTACATCATGGCTTAGGCCGCCTTCGCCAAACTGTGCCTTTCCTTGGCGCATCACGTAGTTTTCGGCCTTGTCAAGGTAGGTGTTGCGGACGTTGTACATTTCGGAAAGATCGATTCTCTTTCCGGTCTGGCGCAGGATTTCGGCTTCCAAAAATGAAGTGGTAGCAAAACTCCAGCAGGTACCGGTTTTGTCCTGAGAAATCACTGGCAAAGCATCGATATCCTTAATCGTGTGAAACTCATATGCTTGGGAAAAACCTGCGCAGCTCAATAACAACAAGCCAGTCCGCAATATCAATTTGTTCATGAGATTTAGTATTTGTTTTTGTATTTGGCAGCAAAAAATGCCTTATTTTTACGCTAAAATAGAGCAATTTGCTTTTTCAATTTTTATTTTAACAAATTTTAGCATTTACATGAGTTCAATTCATTGGCAGACAGTTAAATACTTTGAAGATATTACCTATAAAAAATGCAACGGTGTTGCCAGGATAGCGTTCAATCGTCCTGATGTACGCAATGCTTTCCGTCCTAAAACTACTTCAGAATTACTAGAGGCTTTTCATGACGCGCAGGAGGATACTTCGATAGGCGTGGTCTTGCTTTCTGCCGAAGGACCTAGTTCCAGGGATGGGATTTGGTCGTTTTGTTCGGGAGGAGATCAAAAGGCGAGAGGGCATCAGGGCTACGTGGGTGATGACGGTTACCATCGGTTGAATATTCTTGATGTTCAGCGGTTAATCCGGTTTATGCCTAAGGCTGTAATCTGTGTGGTTCCGGGCTGGGCAGTTGGTGGCGGGCACAGCCTGCATGTGGTTTGCGACCTTACTTTGGCTAGTAAGGAGCATGCAATTTTTAAACAAACTGACGCTGATGTGACCAGCTTTGACGGTGGTTATGGCTCGGCTTACCTGGCTAAGATGGTTGGGCAGAAAAAAGCACGGGAAATCTTCTTTTTAGGACGTAATTATTCGGCTCAGGAAGCTTTTGAAATGGGAATGGTAAATGCGGTAATACCGCATGCCGAACTGGAAGATACGGCCTATGAATGGGCTCAGGAAATATTGGCAAAATCGCCTACATCAATCAAAATGCTGAAGTTTGCGATGAATCTTACTGACGACGGAATGGTTGGTCAGCAGGTTTTTGCCGGAGAAGCTACCAGGCTGGCCTATATGACTGACGAGGCCAAAGAAGGAAGAGATGCTTTTCTTGAGAAGAGAAAGCCGAATTTTGATAAAAAATGGTTGCCATAATTTAAATAGCGATATGCTGTAAGCAATAGACAGAAAGTCTAATGCTTAAAGCCTAGAGCCTAAAGCTTTATAAAAATGAAACACTGGATTGAAGCAGCGCGGGTCAGGACTTTACCGCTTTCGGTTTCCGGAATTATTGTAGGGAGCATGTACGCGCTTTCCCAGCCAACAGATGAGGTATTGACACCTACACAGGTTTTTAACTGGAAAACCTTTGGTCTGTTGTTGCTTACAACCATCGGGTTGCAGGTGCTGTCTAATTTTGCCAATGATTATGGCGATGGTGTGAAAGGCACCGATAATAACGATAGGGTTGGCCCGAAAAGAGCTATCCAAAGTGGCGTTATTTCGGTTTCGGCTATGAAAAGAGCCATTATAATTACGGCGATCCTGACTTTCATGTCGGCTGTTGCATTGATTTACAATGCGTTCCATTTTAAGTATTTTTACTATTCGGTCATCTTTTTGATTTTGGGGATTATGGCAATTGCGTCGGCAATACGCTATACTGTTGGTGAAGGCGCTTACGGATATCGCGGTTATGGCGATGTTTTTGTATTTGTCTTTTTTGGTTTGGTAAGTACTTTTGGGTCTTATTTTATGTTTGCCAAAGAAATCAATGTGTTACTGTTCCTGCCTTCGATAGCTATAGGTTTTTTAAGTGTTGGGGTGTTGAATCTCAATAATATGCGTGATGAGGAAAGCGACAGGAAAGCTGGGAAAAACACAATTGTGGTTCAAAAAGGCGGTGCGTGGGCCAAGAAGTACCATTACTTTCTGATTATTTCAGCAATGCTTCTGGTTCTGGTTTTTGCAGTTATCAACCGTTTTCATTTCGATCAATATTTGTTCCTTGCGGCTTATTTTCCGTTGATCTCGCATTTGTTGACCGTTAAA
This sequence comes from Flavobacterium sp., assembly GCA_049841115.1. Taxonomy (GTDB): domain Bacteria; phylum Bacteroidota; class Bacteroidia; order Flavobacteriales; family Flavobacteriaceae; genus Flavobacterium. The sequence goes on along the minus strand of JASGHQ010000011.1, from coordinate 344,048 downwards.
CGGAACAAAAACCCGAAACTGCTTGATCCTGAGTTGAAGAAACTGGCGCTGAGTACCTTTTTTCTATCGGTATTGTTGGCGCTAAGCGTTATATTTTTAATTTCAGATTTATTAGTCAACTATATTTAAACGGTTATCATGAAAATTACATTCTACGGACACGCCTGCCTCGGTATTGAAGTAAGCGGCAAGCACATTATTGTTGACCCTTATATTACTGCCAATGAAAAAGCAAAACATATCAATATCAATGATTTAAAGGCGGATTATATATTGCTGACACATGCGCACGGCGACCATACGCTGGATGTTGAGGCTATTGCAAAGAATAATAATTCGATAATCGTTTCCGGTTATGAAACGGCAGCCTACTACGGTAATAAAGGATTTCAATACCACCCGATGAACCATGGCGGCAGCTGGAAATTCGATTTTGGAAAAGTGAAATACGTAACCGCAATCCACTCGAGTTCTTTCGCTGATGGTACTTATGGAGGAAATCCGGGTGGTTTTGTCATTGAAGGAGAGCATAAGAATATCTACATAGCCGGCGATACTGCGCTTACAATGGATATGAAGCTGATCCCGATGCGTACAACGCTTGATTTGGCTATTTTTCCAATTGGGAGCAATTTTACCATGGATGTGGAAGATGCTATAATTGCAGCTGATTTTGTACAGTGCGACAAGGTTTTAGGGTGTCATTATGATACTTTCGGCTTTATTGTTGTCGATAAGGATGAGGCTAAAAAGAAGTTTTTTGACGCAGGAAAAGACCTGATGCTGCTGGATATCGGAGAGAGCATTTCGCTTTAAGATGAAAGCTTCTTACTTCAGGTACGTACTTCATTTTAAGCAGGCTTCTGGAACATCGCGCGGCATTTTGACTGATAAGGAAACCTGGTTTATCGTTCTTCAAAATGAAGGTAAAATGGGAGTTGGCGAGTGCGGGATCCTTCGTGGATTAAGTGCTGATGATCGGCCGGATTATGAAGAAAAGCTAAAATGGGCTTGCGAAAATATCGCCCTTGGCGAGCAAAAACTTTGGGAAGAATTAGTCGAATTCCCGTCAATCCAGTTTGGGATTGAAATGGCTTTTCAGTCTTTGAAAAGCGAAAATCCTTTTATTTTATTTCCTTCAGATTTTACAGAAAGCAACAAATCCATACCGATAAACGGACTCGTTTGGATGGGTGATTCGGTGTTTATGAAAGCCCAGATTGAAGACAAAATCAGGGAGGGTTTTAGCTGTATAAAAATGAAAATAGGAGCGATAAATTTTGATCAGGAAGTCGAATTGCTGCACTTCATCCGTCAAAATTTTGATGAAAAAACAATTGAAATAAGAGTGGATGCCAATGGTGCTTTTGATAAAAATGAAGCTTTAGATAAAATAAATCAAATTACTGGTTTTAAATTACATAGTATTGAACAACCAATTAGAAAAAATCAACATGACACGATGTCAGTCCTATGTAAAAAGACGAAAATTCCTATAGCTTTGGACGAAGAGCTTATCGGAGTGTTTTCAACTGCAGATAAGGAAAGCCTGCTCCAAAAAATCAGGCCGCAATACATCATTTTGAAGCCAAGTTTCATAGGTGGATTCCGCGGGACTTTAGAGTGGATTTCAATCGCCGAAAAATTAAATATCGGCTGGTGGGTCACTTCGGCTTTGGAAAGCAATATCGGCTTGAATGCAATTTCACAATTTACCTTTTTACAGAATATTTCGATGCCTCAGGGTTTGGGAACAGGAAGTTTGTTTACCAATAATTTTGATTCGCCTTTAACGGTTTCCAATGGGCAGCTCTGGTATGACAAAAACAAGGAATGGAAAATTAACATGGACGAATTATGGACATAAAATTCATCATCCTTTTTTCGGTTGTTTTTGTGCTGTTTCTTCTGAACCGGTTTTACATTTACGCCGAAGCCAAAAGGAAAAAAGCACTGAAGGATAAAGTAATCCCAACAGACCGCGAAATCCTGGCTTCTTTTGATGATCCGCTGACCGGCGAAAAAATCAGGCTGAGTGATAAGCTCGGTGACTCGGATGATATGCTGGACGGGATTGATTATGAAGGCAGCAACCGCACTTCGGAAAAGATTTTGAATAAATACAGCACGCAGGACGGCGATTTGGAAAAGGAGCTGCATTTGATAAAGAATTACCTGCTGGATCAAAGCTTTGTTTTCAGGCGTTTCAATAATGCAGAAACGAACTATCTTGAGAAAACGAAGATCTTATCTGGCTTTGAAGATTGGTCTTACTCGCATTCCTACCACAAGGATAATCTCAGCATCTTCATAGCGACAATCGTTGCAGTTAATAACCGGGGCAAAGGCGGAGGCACTATCGAAAACACCAGTATCTGCTTTTGGCTCCGCGATTTTAAGTTTTCCGGGCATTATTGTTTTTACAAAAAGACCATTGCTGAAAATGTCATTGGTTTTTTTAAATCGGACGAAATTGAGCTGAAAAAAGATTATCAAACCGTCATTATCAGAAAATCGGGTATGGAAAATGAACTCTCACAGTTTCTGGAAACCCTTCGGTTTGACGGCGATTTAGAGATTGAGGTCAACGATGCGAATGTCTTTATCAGGATTACCAACGTTGCTTCTTTTGACAATATGGCAAGATTTTATAATCTGGTAAAAGACGGGCTTAATTAACAACATCAAGCCCGCGGATTTCTTTTTTGTACTGGGATGGGAGCAGTATGTCCTTCAAAAACGCATCCAGATGGATTAAACGGCTCAATTTGTAAATTGGGATAATCAGTATCAATATTGAAAGATCGTTTAAATAAAGCAGTTTTTTGACGTTTTTTGGAACTACCAGCTTCTGGCTTTCGATTAATATTTCGTAACGCAGTAGCCCAAGATGCTTTTTGTACTGTTTGAAAAGATCGAAAGTATACTTGCTCGCCTTTAAATTGTCTTCGAGGTGTGATTCGCGCACCGGAAGCCAGGCTGTATACGAAATCGGCAATTCCTTTAAGCCCATCCGGGTTCCCATCCGGTAAAAAACATTGTAGACTTCCTCTTTTTCGTCAGCTGTCAGTTTTCTTTCCAAAAGCTCATACGAGGCAATCGAATAATGGACCAGCATGAACAGCACATCGCGGTACGCCCAACCGGGAATAGAAGCGCCGCGGTTTTGCTCCACGTTCATATGGATCTGGCGGATGATTTCTATCGACTTATGGGCTTCGTCTGCCGGAGCAAAAACAATTTTTTTGGCATAGCCAACTGTAGAAAATAGCCTTCCCAACGGATCCGAAGGCAGTTTTCCGGTAAAATAGAGCCAGTCAACAGCTTTGTTGAGCGCAAATTCGGCAGAAGCACCGGCAAAAATAAACAGCACGGTGTCGCTTTTGCCCCATATTTTCCTAACGATCGAGTCTTTTTCGGTAAATAATTCCATAGCAGTATAAATTTAAAATAATTTGTTGTGAAAAACAATGTTCAGGTAAAGCAATGCCACCGGAATGTTGGACAGCAAAATCAGGATCCTGATGATAATCGTGGTCCTGTCATGCCAATGGACGACAAGCAGATAGCACAGATATGTAAAGGCAGCGAGGTTGATGTAGAAAGCAGCCATCAGGAACAGATAGCCTACGACATAAAGTAATCCCAGGCCGGGAAGGGCCAAATGAAGCAAAAACAGGAAGGTGCCAATGCCGAAGGAGCCTAAAGCAAGATAAGTTGTAAGTTTTCCTGGTGTTTCGGGTTTTGTTAATTGTTGTGTTTCCATTTTATTTGATATTAAAGGTGAATTGGATTTCTGATACCGGCTGGTACAGCATGTTCTTAAAATCTAAATGATAAAACTGATGCGAGCTTCTACCGCGTTTGTAGTATTTGATAAATTCCCTGATGTGAAAAGGGTAGAAGAAGGTCCCGCCGGCAATTGCGAGCGACATGAATGCGCCTCTTTTGCCATTTCCCAAAAGATAATATTGCAGCCCAACTTCTTCGGCGACCGTAATTCCGGTGCTTGTCAGCACATGGAAGACATCGTGCTCCTCCAGATTGGCTTTCATCTCGAGGTTGTATTTCAGATGGAAACAATTCAGGTGAAAACCCAATGAATCCTGAGGGAACAGCAGTAATTCTTTTGAAGTTATTGTCCATGGATGGTTTTTCCGAAAGTATTTCATGTAGTAATGGCTGCTCCATTCGTACATTTTTTCAAGAAGTAGATCTCTCATATTTATATTTTAAAAGTACTTTGTTTTTCAAAGTTAATATATAAAAAAATAGATTAGCCTTTTGGGATTAATTTTTCCAATGCTTCAATATGCTCGCGAAATGCCTTTTTTCCAAGCGCAGTGGCGATATAGCGGGTGTTTGGTTTTTTTCCGATGAATTGTTTCTCAATGGAAATGTAGTTTTCGGTTTCCAATGCCTTGGTATGGCTAGCCAGGTTGCCATCAGTAACGCCCAGCATCTCTTTCAGCATGTTGAAATCAGCGCTTTCATTTACCATCAATACCGACATGATCCCAAGGCGGATGCGGTGGTCAAAGGCTTTGTTGATATTTTGGATAATGGTCTTCAAATTATTTATAGGTATCTGCAACGGTTTCTAAAAGGGGCGAACTTTCAATTTGCGATGGCGCAACAACTTCTTCTTCAAGCGGAATTTTAGTACCGTACCTTTCGGCTAAAATCGCTTTTACTTTCGGATGGCTTAAATTGAAATTTTTCAGGCGCTCCAATTTGCAAAGCTCAATATTAGCACCATTTTTGTATATCTTCCAAACTAATTCCGAACAATAAATCTTGGCATCGCTCCATTCAAAATAAAGATCGTAATCCTTATTGTTGAATTGGTCGCCATAACGTTTCATTTTGTCCAAAGTTGCTTTATCAAGCACTTTCGAGGCATTTTTCAATCGTTTTACAACGTAGGCATTGTTTTCTCCGTACAAAATCCATTTTTCAAGCGAAGTTGATTTTACAGGCTGTACGGCTTCATAAACATATTTCTTTCCGTTTTCGGTATAAATGATGCCGCAATGTGAAAACTTCGAATTGGTGGCTATCCGTATCGCCTGGCATTGCCCTGATTGCGAAGACTGGAAAATGATATCGCCATCCTGGATATTGTCAAATGCCTGCTTGCCTTGTTTTACCATTACGCCAGAGGAGCTGGCCACAAAATAAAATGCGGTCAATCCACAGGCGATAAGCAAAACATAGATTTTTTTCATTAATTCCTATCGTATTTAAAATACATCATGCTGCCGTAAACAATATGGCAAACACCAAAACCCAAAGCCCAGAACAATAATCCATAGCCCAGGAAATAAGTCGAAAGCAACCCTAAAATGATCAGCGTTATCCCCAGATACCGAACATCGCCAAGCGTATACTTGCTCGCATTGAGGCAGGCCATGCCATAAAATATCAATGTTAGTGGCGCAACCAAGCCAAGTAGTTCCTTTTCAATCAAAAATAAGATAAAAATTGCTCCCGTCATTAAAGGGATAAGAAAATTAATGACCAGTCTTTTTGATGAAGCGTTCCAAATACTCTCACTGCTTTTCTTAGCTTTTCGCTTGCTCATTACAATCCCGGTAATGACTGAAGCAATCAGGACTGTAAAAGCAATGATAAACAATCTGTTGATCATGGGTTGGGTAACTATGACGCTGTAATCGTCACCTAATCTTGCATCTGTATAAATGGTTATGTAGGCTAACCACGCGCCAACAAGGGCATAGATTCCGGCTAGTATTCCGGACAAACCGCTCAGTGAAATAAACCGGGATGATTTATCCATGATATTCCTGATTTCGGAAATGTCTTTTAGGTATTTTTCGTTTTCCATTTTAGAGTACTTTGAAATACAAAGTAAATAAATATTATTTTTTCAAACAAATATTTTTTGGATTATTTTTGATAAAAATTAGCATATGAAAAAGTACGCTTTACTTTCCTTATTGATTACCTCATTGATGTTTTCGCAAAACAAAGACCAGCAGGTACTGAAAGACATTTATGACTTCACATTAACGAAATCCACATGTTATTCCTGGCTTGATTACCTGTCCAACCAGATTGGTGCCAGGATGTCGGGCTCTGTTAGCGCCGAAAAAGGTGTCAATTATACTAAAGAACAGCTCGAGAAACTGGGCTTGGACCGGGTGTTCTTACAGGAAGTCATGGTGCCAAAATGGGTTAGGGGCGAAAAGGAAACGGCATATATTTTAGATGGCAAAAACAAAACCATCGTCCCAATCTGTGCGCTTGGCGGTTCGATAGCTACAGCTAAATCGGGATTAACAGCCGAAGTCATTGAGGTAAAAAGCCTCGAAGAACTCAAAACCCTTGGAACAGACAAAATAAAAGGCAAGATCGTTTTTTATAACCGTCCGTTTGAACCGACCAATATCAATGCGTTCAAGTCTTATGGAGGCTGCGTTGACCAAAGGTTTTGGGGAGCAAGGGATGCAGCAAAAATGGGTGCTGTTGGTACAATCGTACGCTCAATGGGATTCCGCTTGGATGATTTCCCGCATACAGGAATGCAGAGTTATGGCGACCTGAAAAAGGAAGAATACATTCCAACTGCCGCCATCAGTACCAACGGAGCTGAATTATTGAGCAAAAAGTTAAAGGAAAACAGCAAGCTGAAGTTTTATATGAAGATGTCGTGTCAATCGTTTGAGGATGTGCTTTCGTATAATGTTGTGGGTGAAATCAAAGGTTCTGAAACCCCGGAAAAAATCATGATTGTGGGCGGTCACCTTGATTCCTGGGATCTGGCAGATGGTGCACACGATGATGGGGCTGGCGTGGTCCAAAGCATGGAAGTTTTGGAAATCTTCAAAAAACTAAATTATAAACCGAAAAATACGATCCGTGCAATACTTTTCATGAACGAGGAATTTGGTGGAAAAGGAGGAAGGAAATATGAAGAATTGTCAAAACAGAACAAGGAAAACCACATTTTTGCACTCGAAAGCGATTGCGGCGGGTTCTCGCCAAGAGGTTTTTCGTTGGAATGCGATGGAAATAATTTTTCCAAAGTAATGAACTGGAAATATTTGTTTGAACCTTATCTGATTCATAATTTCTTTATCGGGGGAACGGGTTCGGATATCGGCCACCTTACTTCGGAAAAAATCGTCAAAGCTGGATTGGCTCCCGATTCACAGCGTTATTTTGACTACCACCATGCCGGAAATGACAAGTTTGACGCCATTAATAAAAGGGAATTGGAACTTGGAGCCGCGACTATGGCATCACTGATTTATCTTTTTGATCAATACGGAATCGATTAGCATGAAAAAGTATTGGATGTTTTTATTGCAGTTCGTAAGCCTGCTTTTGTTTATAGTGATCGGTATCAATGCCTTTAGGGTTATTGGCAATATCATCGCCCAAAGCAAGAGGGGATGGGAATACAATCTGGGTTATTTTGTTGGGGCGATTATTGTCTTTACGCTGTTGTTTTGGCTGAATGTCAAACTGTACAAATTTTCCACCAGTAAATAATTAGAATAAAAAAACCGCCTGGATCCAGGCGGTTTTTTTGTGGTTTGTTTTTTCCTAAAGCTTGAATATCCCTCCAAAGGCAACAATCCGCTGTAAAAACAAAAAATGCTGCGAAGCTTTGTCTGACGGGCTGCTTGTAGTTCTGATGTCGTCCATGTTGATGTAGCCGCCTTTCAATTCCGTCTGAACGAAGAAATATTTGAAGAATGTAAAATTCAACCCAACCTTAGCCGAGACTCCAAATCCTGAAATGTGGAAATCGTCGTGCCTGTCCTTGCCAAGCAAGGTGGCATTGGTTTTAGGATACAATATTCCGGCTCCAACACCTTCAGTAATGTTGATCTGGAATTTATCGGTGTTGCCAATGGTAAATAATTTTGAAATGTCATCTACTCTTGAAAATTCGGTATGTACATAGTTCAAGCCATCAGTATGTTCGAATTTCAGGAAAGTCCCATCGGTTAAATCGATCGTATTGTTCCCTGACGGAAGGTAAACTCCGGCATGGTCTGGATACGAATCGCCAACAACTCCGCCAATTTGCGCAATCTGGTTTTGGTTCATTACATATTTCATATGGTCTACACCAATCGCAATATTGTAATGGTCATTGATGAAATAACCGATCCTCAAATTGGTTTGCGGAATGGTCATTCGGGCCGGGTTGACATAATCAACGCTCCAGCCTTTTGGCTTGTCGCTTGCCTGCACATTGTACAGGGTAAAATCATAATCAGGGCCTTTAAAATGGATGTCTGATTTAGAAAAGCTTTCACGGTTTCCTCCCCAGTAAACAAACATTTTTCCCTTGTTGTGGGCAGTATACTTGTCCGGATTTACGGCTTGCTCCTGCGCAGAAACGGTTTGCGTCAAGGCACAGATTGCCATTAACGACATTAGGAATGTTTTTTTCAAAATGTTAAAAAATTAAAATTGGTTTATTGTTTTTCGGATAGCTACCAAACGCGTCATCAGGCCTTCAAAATAGTCCAGATGCAGCATGTTGGCGCCATCACTTTTGGCATTTGCCGGATCGAAATGCGTTTCAATGAAGATTCCATCAACACCAACTGCAATCCCTGCTTTGGCAATGGTTTCAATCATATCAGGCCTTCCGCCGGTTACACCTTCTGTCTGGTTTGGCTGTTGTAGGGAGTGGGTCACATCCAAAACAGTAGAGGCATATTTTTGCATGGTTGGGATTCCGCGGAAATCCACAATCATGTCTTGATAGCCGAACATGCTTCCACGGTCGGTCACCATTACGTTTTGATTATTGCAGTCCAATACTTTCTGAACTGCATGTTTCATGCTTTCAGGGCTCATGAATTGCCCTTTTTTAAGATTTACCGTTTTCCCTGTATTGGCAGCAGCCACGACCAAATCGGTCTGGCGTACCAAAAATGCCGGGATCTGAAGCACATCAACATATTGCGCGGCCATTGCTGCATCTTCATTGGTATGGATGTCGGTAACGGTCGGAATGTGGAAGGTTTCGGAAACCTTGCGTAAAATTTTTAATGCTTTCTCATCGCCAATTCCGCTAAAGCTGTCAATCCTGGAACGGTTCGCTTTTTTGAAAGAGCCTTTAAAAACATATGGTATCTGCAGTTTATCGGTAACAGTAACTAATTTTTCGGCAATCCTCATCGCCATTTCTTCGCCTTCGATGGCACATGGGCCGGCAAGCACAAAGAAGTTTCCACTATCGGTGTTTTTGATTTGTGGAATGTTATTGATGTTCATAGTGTGTGTTTTTTAGGCTGCAAAGTTAATAACAAATTTGATAGAAATTTAAAAACAATCTGTTAACTTATTTTTTTACCGAAAGCCCCATTGGAACGAGTAAATAGCCTCGCTCATAAATGTTTATGTACAATCTTATCGGTTTGTCCTGGCCCGCCCATTTAAGTTCGTAGATATCCAAAAATCCGGCACCGATTTCAACCCTTTTTGTTGGGAAAGGACAGCAGCTTTCAATTTTCGTAAACGTAATCTTTTCGCCGTTAGGCCCGGCCAAAGCATTCAGGTACCGTTCGGCATTGAGGTTTTCGTCTTTGGCATCCACATAAAAAACATTTACAGGATAATCGGCATCGTAACCGTATTTTTTGTCTTTGGCATAATCGGTCAGGACGAAAGTGTTGTCTTTGGTCAGTTTCGGGATAGGCGCATTGTCGTCTACATTTTTTAACGTCGATCTGGTGCTGACGCAGGATGCAAACATTGATATCAAAAAAATAAAAAATGCTGACTTGGCTATAGTTTTCATAATGATAGGTTTTCCGTTAGCTAAGCAATAACCATGCTAGGCTGCTTTTTTGTTTTTCAAAATCAATGAAACCAAGGCTCCTGTTATCAATCCTTTTGACAGGGCCATAAACGTGGTTTCGATCATATACGTCTTTAGGTTGAAAAAGATCTTGGCATTTTCCAAAGTCATTTTGTGCTGTACCTTATAAGCGATTATGGTTTCAAAGAAATGCGGCGAAATCATCTTATAGATTACGTACTGCGCCATAGGGTTGAGCAGGGCAATGATGAACGACATTATGATTCCGCTTACGAAACCTTGCCTCCAGGTCATGCTGTTATTGTAAACATATTTTTTCTTTTCCCTTATGGCCAAAAAGAAAAACAAAACAGCAGGAAAAAAGAACAGCAGGCTGCACATGCCATAATTTTCGATGTACTGGTCATGGAGTCCAATGGCTTTTTCGCCTATTGCCCACGCCAAAGTAAGTAGCGTAAAGCGGATCGCCCATTTTATTTCTATAGTATAGTTTTTACTCACTTTTTTATATTGCTTTTTTGTGTTCGTGAATCTTCGATTTCATTTACCTTTAAAATTTGCCTCCAAAAATACTTCATTTCGCTAATTTAATATTGCTATTTTTGCAAAAAATCACTGTATGGAATTTATCACCCACACCTGGCATTGGTCGGTCGCAGGTTTCCTGATTGCCGCAATTATGCTGCTGCTTAATTATTTTGGAAAGGTATTCGGAATGTCGTCGAACCTTCGTTCACTGTGTTCCATGACCGGTGTTGGGAAAAAGGTTCCGTTTTTTGACTGGGACTGGAAGTCGCAGCGCTGGAACCTTGCAGTGGTAGCTGGGGCAATGATTGGCGGCTATGTTGCCGTTCATTATTTAAGCGATCCATCGAATGTAGATTTGAATCCGAAAACCATCGAGCAGCTTGCTGCAATGGGAATCGATGCGCCAAACGGAAAATTATTGCCTGATGCCCTATTTGGTAACCAAGTATTTGAAGATCCCAAAATGATATTGATCCTTCTGGGCGGCGGATTGCTGATAGGTTTTGGCTCGCGTTATGCCGGCGGATGCACTTCTGGGCATGCCATTGCCGGAATGAGCAATCTGCAATTGCCTTCGCTTAAGGCCGTGATCGGTTTTTTTATCGGAGGCTTGATCATGTCGCATTTTATTTTACCCTTATTATTCTAAGCTATGAAATATATCAAATTCTTACTTGTTGGTTTCGTATTCGGAATCATATTGACTAAAGCCGAAGCTGTTTCGTGGTACCGGATTTATGAGATGTTCCAATTCCAGTCGTTCCACATGTACGGCATCATCATGACAGCCATTGTGGTTGGTGTCATCGGCGTACAGTTTATCAAAAGAAAACAATTGAAAGACATCGATGGCAACCCTATCGTGATCCAGGATAAAGAAAAAGGCAGTGCCCGTTATTGGATCGGAGGATTGCTTTTCGGGCTGGGCTGGGCAATGGTCGGTGCCTGCCCTGGGCCAATATTCATTATGCTGGGTGCAGGCTTTATGAGTGTTGGGTTGATTTTGATTGGAGCGCTTTTAGGAACGTTTCTTTATGGAGTTTTAAAGGATAAATTGCCTCATTAATTGATTTGCATACTTTTAATTTTATATTTGCCACTTAACAAATCAAATACTTATGAAAACAAAACTATTTTTTGCACTCGTTGTTTCGGCTTTTTTATTCCATTCCTGTAGCAGTAGCAGCAGTGATGATGATTCTGCATCAATTATAGGGGTTTGGAAATATTCTAGAGAAGGAGCCATAGTTAACGGAGTAGAAATTCTTACCCCTTATGACGGGAATCAGCCAGGTTGTGAAAAAAATAAATCAGAATTTAAAACCAATGGAACTGTTGTTGACACTTACTATACTAATTCCTGTGAAGCTGTTGTTGATCCACCAATAGCTTATACGAAATCAGGGAATACTATAGTAACAACTTCTTCCAACGGTACTCATACATTTACGATTTTAGAACTGACTTCTACAGTGCTTAAAATAAAAAATATGGCAGATGGAGATATTCTTGAGTTTATAAAATAAGTGAATCAGATTAAATTAAATAAAAATGCTCTCCTAATCGAGAGCATTTTTATTTAATTTCAAAATTCCGTCCGTAATAAAAAACTGCGCGACAAGATAAGTCAGCATGATCCAAAACGAGGCCAGGGGTAATGTTGTGTGGAATTTGTTGATAGCCAGTATGCTATCAGAAGTTACAAAAAAAGCGGCGCCCAATAACACATTGTATTTCGATTTTTCCTTCCAGTCAAAAGTTCCTTTAAGCGATGTTTTTAGCATGATTGTAATGGTTAAGGCGTAGCCAATTACTGGAAATGTCAAGTCGCCAAGCTTTGGCAACAAAACATACAGCATGCCAGCCAGGTAGATTGTGGCAACCAAAAAGCCAGCCCAGAATAATGGTTTTTTAAAACTCACATGGGTAGCCTTTTGTTTGGTAAAAAGCACAATCAGCAAAATGTGTGCAATCAAAAAAGCCACTAATCCGGCAATAAAATACAATTCGCCCTTATCGGCAAAAAGCAAGATACAATCGCCTATCCATGAAAATAAAAGTGCTAAGAGCAGCCATTTTTTGGTGTCGAACTTTTTGGTCCTTACAACGGCATAAAACAGGAAAGGAAGCAGGAATGGTTTTAAGTACCAGGTAAGGTCTTCAATATCGGTCAATAATAACAAGGAATATAAAATTCCAAAAGCAATAAAACACTGTAGCAGGCGTTGGCTAGTTATCATAAGAAAGTAAGTTTTTGGGGTTTCTGAATTCGATAAAAGCAAAATAAGCGCTCATCAGCATTGAAATGCTAAAGTAGGTGATGAGCACATAATTGGAGTAGGCTAAAATTTTAGACATCCCAAACCAATCGCCATAATAATAAAGAATACCAATGGCTGTGATGAAGCGGATAGTTTCCCAGAATAATGAGAACCGTCGCGTATCCATCAGTTCGGTGTAACTGTAAACGGTTAGGAAAACAAAAAAACCGTACACAAAAATATGCGGCATCCCAATGTTGGCAAGATTCCCGAAAAGGAAGCTGATTAATCCCAATGTCGTGAATAACTGTATTACCGACCAGTATTTCAAAAGTGCCGAATGCTGATGCCCATATTTATCAAAGCTGTATACATTGTCGATTTTGCCGATAGGGTATTTTTCATCAAAGCCTTTCGGCCGCCAACCGGTAGGCCTGAACCAGATCGTGAATTTGTCCTTCCAGTTTTCGGAATGATAGGCATCTTTGGTTAAAAGCCACAGATGCTGGAAATTGATTTTAATAGGGTTCCAGGTTTGGGCCGGCCGCGTGATCCCAAATACGGGCGGAACCGTATCAAGCTCTTCCTGGAAAGTGCCAAACCATTTGTCCCAAAAAATAAAAATCTGACCGTGGTTTTTGTCCATGTATTCCGGGTTGATCGCATGGTGCACGCGATGGTGCGAAGGCGTAACCATAAATTTTTCGAGGAGCCCCATTTTTCCGATATAGCGGGTGTGGTACCAAAACTGCAAGAACAGATGTATCGGCAACAAAATTGCGATTACTTTTGACGGAACACCAACAAGCGCCGCAGGAAGCAGTAAAAACGTGAACAGGCTTACAAAGCTCGAAATAGGCTGGCGCAACGCACAGGCGAGGTTGAATTCTTCACTGCTGTGATGGATGGCATGCTTGTTCCAAAAGAAATTAATCTGGTGCGCCCAGCGATGTCCCCAATAACCATAAAAATCGATCACAAAAAAACCGACGATGTAGGTCAGGACAGTAGCCCGGATATGGTAAACCGCCAAATTGTTAACCATCCACTCATAAGAAATAATTGCAATGCTAAGGCCTAAAGCATCTTTTACAGCATTGGTCATTCCGGAGCTGATACTCGAAACGCTATCCATTATTGGGGTGTGGTTGACACCTTTGAAATAGCCATAAATCCTTTCGATAAAGATAAGCGTAAGGAAAAAAGGCATTGCAATGAGTAAAATTTTCCCGTATTCTTCCATGACGTTGAATTTATTTACTTTGTCTGTCCGCCGTTAAAGCGGTTCGAATTCCAAATATAACAAATTCTGAAAACCGTTCATCGTTTGAGCGAGAAGTGTGCCCTAAATTCTTTAAGCTGAGATTGTTCTACATATTCTACCTTAAACCAATAGTCAGTCGAAGGAAGCAGATGCCCGTTGTAGGTCCCGTCCCAGCCTTCACCATTGGTGCTGATCTGCTTTAGTAATTTCCCGTAACGGTCAAAAATGTAAAGTTTGGTCCCCGGCTGGTTTTGCAGCCCCACAACATTCCACGTATCATTAAACCCATCGCCATTCGGAGTAAAATAATGCGGATAATTGATGGTCTGTATTCCGTCAAGCGAAATTTCGCCACAGCTCGTATTTCCTTTCACATCCCTAACGGTTATGGTATGTTCACCCAATGAAGCATGCTCAAAAATATTGCTGCTCTGGAATGGGCCATCGTCTAAACTGTATTCATAAACACCATGTCCGTTAACATTAATGGTAATCAGCTGATTATCATCAAAAGCATTGCTTACCGTATAAGGAGGTGTTGCAAACTGAGCCGGGCCTGCCTGGATTACGGTAAACGGTGACGAAGGATTGGATATACAGCCTAAAGGACTTGTACTGGTTGCTATTACCGTATAATTTCCAGGGGCAGCGGTAGTAATGGTATAAGTCGGATTGGTTCCCAAAACCGTAGCGGGGGCTCCGGCCTCAAACCATTGAAAGGTGTAATTCGGATTGGAAATGCCGCTATTCAACGTTATTCCGCTCAATACGATATCGGTGCCGTATTCGACACAAATCGTATTGCTTGGGGAGGTAATCACAGGTTCGGCCAATTGTTCGACTACATTGTCAAACGGAACCAATTGATAGCAGCCCGTTGCAGTATTTTCAACACGGATCCAAATAGTATGGGTATAAGTCTGATAATTAGCCAAATCCGAAATAGCATTGGTATCATTTGCAGCATCATTCTGATTGTTGTGGAAAGTTACATCGACCCCGGTTTGCGTACCGATAATTCCGCTGATATAGGCGCTTAGGTCCAATGCAAAGAATCCGTTGTTATTGCCATCGGTATCACAGGTTTCAAAATCTGCCGGAGCTGTTGCCGTTGGTTTTGGGTTTACGGTTATCGTAAACTGGCCATTGTAATTCACGCAGCCCGTAACATTATTTACGACTCTTATGTAAATGGTTTGCGGGTTGGAAGTATTTGGATATGCTGTCGGATTTGGTATCGGGCTGGTTCCGTTTTGGGCATTTATGGCCGAAGTATAATAGCTTATCGTAAAGTTGGCATTGCCATAAAAGGCCTGTGCCGTTGCTGTTAAATCAAATAAGGCTTGCCCATCGTTATCATCATCACAGTTTTGAACAGTGCTATTCGGAATTGTAGCTGGCAACGGATTTACCGTCAATGGCTGTTCTACTAAAACAAAACAACGATGCCCAAGGTAATCTACTCTGTTGTTTTCGACCCTGATCCATACATTTTGCCCAACCAAAGCTGCAGTTGGAACCATTATTTCGTTGGTTAAACCTAAAGCATCGGCCTGAGTTGGATAATAATGCAATGTCAGTGTTGGATCCCCATTTATAATATACGGAGCATTGACAGTCAAATTGAAAACTTCCATCATGTTCTCCGGTATTATTAACATCACATTGTGGTGCCAAAGGCCTGATCCCGTTTGTATTCGGAACCGGAATAGGCAATACGCGGATGTCTAAAGTGGTGTAGCTTCTGCAGCCTTGTGCATTGGTAACCATTACTCCCAAGGTCTGAACAGCAGGGATTGCATTGGTGTAAGCTGTTGGATTCGGAATGGCAATTGTAGACGACGGATTTGGGAAATAGGTTACCGTCATTCCGGCCTGGCCACCCGTAATTTCATTATTCTTAACCGTCAAATCAAAGCTTGTAAACAGGTTGTTCGGATTGGCATCAGCATCACAAATGCTTAATGGGGCAGGGGTTGTCAGTGCCAAAGGCGCATTGATCAATAGCTCAAAAGAGCCAATCGAGAAGCATCCGGTGGCGTTGTTTTCGATGCGTACCCATATGATTTCATGATTGGTACCCACATAATTCGTAGTTTGGATAATTTCCGGAACTCCGGCTATGGCGTCGCTTTGCAGATGATGATAGGTTACTGTATAATTTGCTGCTGCCAATGGCTGGATCGCCAAAACAGCTACATTATTTTGTGTCAGGTTAAAAATCATTGAACCGTTTTGCGGGCTGCTGTCTTCGTCGCACTGAACTAAATTAGGTACTGTAATCGGGGTTTCCGGCTGAGGCTGGACTTCTAATTCAATTGGGATGACCTTCCTGCATCCGGTAAGGTTATCAACTGCCAAAACATAAATGAACTGGGTGAAAGCATCAATGTTTTGATATGGACTTACCAAAGCATTGTTGCCTAACAAAGCATCATCATAAGTTTCGTGATAGCTGATGGTATAATTCGCGCCTTGTACTATATCGTTGGTCAGGCTGTCCAAATCAAAGCTTGCAAAACCATCCTGATTATTATCGCAAACGGAGTAGGCATGGGTTGGCGGAATTGGTGATGGCAATGGTTCGACCCTAATATCCATTGTTGATAATGCATAACAATGCGTATTGGCATTTTCAACCCTAATCCAAATGGTCTGTACATACGGAACGGCGTTGGTATATAAAAGTGGCAGCGGATTGTTGTTTGATGCAGCATCACTTTGGCTAAAATGGAAGCTCACGCTCATCCCGTTTTGTCCCAATAAGATATCGGTGATTTTTGAACCCAGGTCAAACTCTTCAAATGCAATTGGCAATGTAGCATCGCATAAGCTGTATTGTGGATAATTAGGCTGAGTTACCAATGGTAATGGGGCTACGATTAATTCCAGCGTGACAATATCAAAACATCCGGTTGCGTTATTCTCAACACGAATCCAGATAGTTTGCCCGGCCGATGGGAATGCAAGTAAATTGGTAATCGGACTTATTCCTGATTGTGCATTGCTGATGTTTGTATAATAAGAGACTGTATGTGTCAACGGATTGATAGTTCCCAATACTTCTGATGCAACACTGGTTAAGTTGAAGTTGGCAATTCCATCAGCATTGTCGTCGCAAATACGATAATCTGCTGGTTCTGTTGCTTCCGGAGTCGGATCTACAATGAGAAGCTGGGTCAAAACAATATAACAGCCGGCACTATTGTCCTGGACACGGATATATATAGTTTGTGTGCCTGCGTCTATAGTATTATAGTTGTTTGGAGATGGAATTGTAGTTCCATTAATGTCTGCATCAGTTGGAGTTTCATGAAAACTAACCAAGTATGGATTTCCTCCTGTAATTCCGGGAATTAACTGAGTAAGGTCAAAAGTCCCAAAACCATCATTATTTGGATCGCAGTAATGCAACGGAGGCTGGTTCATCGTCGTTATATTGAATAGTGCAGGTAAATTGGTAAACGAAACTGAAGCCGAAGTACACCCTCCATTTGAAGCGGTTACGGTATAAGTAGTTCCCAATGCTGCTCCGGAGATTGCTCCGCCTGCGCCAGCTGTTGGTCCTGCTGGCGAGAAGGTATAGGTGTTGGCCGGATTGTAATTGGTGATGGTTGAAAACCCATCGGCAGCGCAGGTTGGTGCTGTTGTTGATATTGTAGGTACAGCCGGAGTTGTCAATCGAATCAAATTGGTAAACGAAACTGAAGCCGAAGTACACCCTCCATTTGAAGCGGTTACAGTATAAGCAGTTCCCAATGCAACACCAGAAATGGTTCCGCCTGCGCCAGCTGTTGGTCCTGCTGGCGAGAAGGTATAGGTGTTGGCCGGATTGTAATTGGTGATGGTTGAAAACCCATCGGCAGCGCAGGTTGGTGCTGTTGTTGATATTGTAGGTACAGCCGGAGTTGTCAATCGGATCAAATTGGTAAACGAAGCTGAAGCGGAAGTGCAGCCTCCATTTGTTGAGGTTATAGTATAAGCAGTTCCCAATACAGCTCCGGAGATTGTTCCGCCTGCACCAGCTGTTGGCCCTGCTGGCGAGAAAGTATAGGTGTTGGCCGGATTGTAATTGGTGATGGTTGAAAAGCCATCGGCAGCGCAGGTTGGTGTCGTTGTGCTAATTGTCGGTACAGCCGGTGTTGTCAATCGAATCAAATTGGTAAACGAAGCCGAAGTAGAAGTACAACCTCCATTTGAAGCGGTTACAGTATAAGCAGTTCCCAATGCAGCTCCAGAGATTGTTCCTCCAGTACCAGTTGTTGGTCCCGCAGGCGAGAAGGTATAGATGTTGGCCGCATTGTAATTGGTGATGGTTGAAAACCCATCGGCAGCGCAGGTTGGTGCTGTTGTTGATATTGTAGGTACAATCGGAGTTGTAAGTCGAATCAAATTGGTAAACGAAGCCGAAGGACTAGAGGTACAACCTCCATTTGAAGCGGTTACAGTATAAGCAGTTCCCAATGCAACACCAGAAATGGTTCCGCCTGCGCCAGCTGTTGGTCCTGCTGGCGAGAAGGTATAGGTGTTGGCCGGATTGTAATTGGTGATGGTTGAAAACCCATCGGCAGCGCAGGTTGGTGCTGTTGTTGATATTGTAGGTACAGCCGGAGTTGTCAATCGGATCAAATTGGTAAACGAAGCTGAAGCGGAAGTGCAGCCTCCATTTGTTGAGGTTATAGTATAAGCAGTTCCCAATACAGCTCCGGAGATTGTTCCGCCTGCACCAGCTGTTGGCCCTGCTGGCGAGAAAGTATAGGTGTTGGCCGGATTGTAATTGGTGATGGTTGAAAAGCCATCGGCAGCGCAGGTTGGTGTCGTTGTGCTAATTGTCGGTACAGCCGGTGTTGTCAATCGAATCAAATTGGTAAACGAAGCCGAAGTAGAAGTACAACCTCCATTTGAAGCGGTTACAGTATAAGCAGTTCCCAATGCAGCTCCAGAGATTGTTCCTCCAGTACCAGTTGTTGGTCCCGCAGGCGAGAAGGTATAGATGTTGGCCGCATTGTAATTGGTGATGGTTGAAAACCCATCGGCAGCGCAGGTTGGTGCTGTTGTTGATATTGTAGGTACAGCCGGAGTTGTCAATCGAATCAAATTGGTAAACGAAACTGAAGCCGAAGTACACCCTCCATTTGAAGCGGTTACAGTATAAGCAGTTCCCAATGCAACACCAGAAATGGTTCCGCCTGCGCCAGCTGTTGGTCCTGCTGGCGAGAAGGTATAGGTGTTGGCCGGATTGTAATTGGTGATGGTTGAAAACCCATCGGCAGTACAGCTTGGCGCCGTTGTGCTAATTGTTGGTACAGCCGGTGTAGGCAACATAACGGAATTTGTAAAAGGTGCTGATGTAGCTGAAGTACAAATACCTTGGGTAGCTATTACTGTATAGGAGGTTCCAATAATTATACCAGATATAATTCCAGTACTCCCTACTGTTGGTCCTGTAGGAGAAAACGTGTAAGTATAACCAGGAGTATAATTGGTAATGATAGTAAATCCATCCGCAGTACAATTTGGAGGTGTTGTTGAAAGTATTGGGGTTGTTAAATTAACAAGCCTGATCAGATTAGTAAATGAAGCCGAAGCTGAAGTACAGCCTCCATTTGTTGCGGTTATAGTATAAGTCGTTCCTAATGTTGCTCCAGAGATTGCTCCGCCTGCACCGGTTGTTGGCCCCGCTGGCGAGAAAGTATAGCTGTTGGCCGCATTGTAATTGGTAATGGTTGAAAACCCATCGGCAGCGCAGGTTGGTGCTGTTGTTGATATTGTTGGCACGGCCGGAGTTGTCAATCGGATTAAATTGGTAAACGAAGTTGAAGCATTCGAAGTACATCCACCGTTTGTTGCGGTTACGGTATAGGCAGTTCCCAATGCAGCTCCAGAGATTGTTCCTCCAGTACCAACTGTTGGCCCCGCTGGCGAGAAAGTATAGCTGTTTGCCGCATTGTAATTGGTAATGGTTGAAAACCCATCGGCAGCGCAGGTTGGTGCTGTTGTTGATATTGTAGGTACAGCCGGAGTTGTCAATCGAATCAAATTGGTAAACGAAGCTGAAGCCGAAGTACACCCTCCATTTGAAGAGGTTACAGTATAAGCAGTTCCCAATGCAGCTCCAGAGATTGTTCCTCCAGTACCAACTGTTGGTCCTGCTGGCGAGAAGGTATAGGTGTTTGCCGCATTGTAATTGGTGATGGTTGAAAACCCATCGGCAGCGCAGGTTGGTGCTGTTGTTGATATTGTTGGCACGGCCGGAGTTGTCAATCGAATCAAATTGGTAAACGAAGCCGAAGCTGAAGTACAGCCTCCATTTGTTGCGGTTATAGTATAAGTCGTTCCCAATGTTGCTCCAGAGATTGCTCCGCCTGCACCAGCTGTTGGCCCCGCTGGCGAGAAGGTATAGGTATTTGCCGCATTGTAATTGGTGATGGTTGAAAACCCATCAGCAGTACAGGTTGGTGCTGTTGTTGATATTGTTGGCACGGCCGGAGTTGTCAATCGAATCAAATTGGTAAACGAAGCTGAAGCCGAAGTACACCCTCCATTTGTTGCGGTTACGGTATAGGCAGTTCCCAATGCAGCTCCAGAGATTGTTCCTCCAGTACCAACTGTTGGCCCTGCTGGCGAGAAGGTATAGGTGTTGGCCGCATTGTAATTGGTGATGGTTGAAAACCCATCGGCAGCGCAGGTTGGTGCTGTTGTTGATATTGTAGGTACAGCCGGAGTTGTCAATCGGATTAAATTGGTAAACGAAACTGAAGCCGAAGTACACCCTCCATTTGAAGCGGTTACAGTATAAGCAGTTCCCAATGCAGCACCAGAAATGGTTCCGCCTGCGCCAGCTGTTGGTCCTGCTGGCGAGAAGGTATAGGTGTTTGCCGGATTGTAATTGGTGATGGTTGAAAAGCCATCGGCAGCGCAGGTTGGTGTCGTTGTACTAATTGTAGGTACAGCCGGTGTTGTCAATCGAATCAAATTGGTAAACGAAACCGAAGGACTAGAGGTACAACCTCCATTTGAAGCGGTTATAGTATAAGTTGTTCCCAATGTTGCTCCGGAGATTGCTCCGCCTGCACCAGCTGTTGGCCCTGCAGGTGAGAAGTTATAGGTGTTGGCCGCATTGTAATTGGATATTGTTGAAAACCCATCGGCAGCACAGCTTGGTGCCGTTGTTGATATTGTAGGCACAGCCGGTGTTGTCAATCGAATCAAATTGGTAAACGAAGCTGAAGCCGAAATACATCCTCCATTTGAAGCAGTTATAGTATACGATGTTCCCAATGTAGCTCCTGAAATAGCTCCACCAGTACCAACTGTTGGCCCCGTTGGCGAAAAGGTATAAGTATTTGCCGCATTGTAATTGGATATTGTTGAAAACCCATCGGCAGTGCAGGTTGGCGCCGTTGTGCTAATTGTAGGTATAGTCGGAGTTGTAAGTCGAATCAAATTGGTAAACGAAACCGAAGGACTAGAGGTACAGCCTCCATTTGAAGCGGTTATAGTATAAGTTGTTCCCAATGTTGTTCCTGAAATGGCTCCGCCTGCACCGGCTGTTGGCCCGGTTGGTGAGAAGGTATAGGTATTGGCCGCATTGTAATTGGTGATGGTTGAAAACCCATCGGCAGCACAGGTTGGCGCCGTTGTACTAATTGTTGGTACAGCTGGTGTTGTAAGTCGAATCAAATAAGTAAATGAAGCTGAAGCATTCGAAATACAACCTCCATTTGTTGCGGTTACGGTATAAGGTATTCCTAACGCTGCACCAGAGATTGCTCCGCCTGCACCAGCTGTTGGCCCGGAAGGTGAAAAAGTATAGGTGTTGGCCGCATTGTAATTGGTGATGGTTGAAAACCCATCGGCAGTACAGGTTGGTGCCATTGTGCTAATTGTTGGTACAGCCGGTGTTGTAAGTCGAATCAAATTGATAAACGAAGCCGAAGCCGAAGTGCAGCCTCCATTTGTTGAGGTTACTGTATATGCTGTTCCAAGTGTAGCACCATTGATTAATCCGCCACCGGCAATTGTTGGCCCGGAAGGTGAAAAAGTATAGGTGTTTGCCGCATTGTAATTGGTAATGGTTGAAATACCATCATCGGTACAGGTCGGAGGCGTAGTTGAAATTGTAGGTACGGCTGGTGGTGAACATAGGCTGGTAACACAGGTTAATGATGCCTGGGCAAAACATGTTCCCGCTGGCCCAACCGGAGTTACAAATAAGGTAACGGCAATTCCAGGTGTCAAACCGTTTATTGTACAGGTTAAAAGATTTCCAATGTTACCCGCATTGACAATTGGCCCCGAGCCAATTTGATAAGAAACAAGATATGATGTAGCCCCAGGAACCGCAAGCCAGTCAAATTGTACTGAAACCGGAGTGGTATAACCACAGGTTAACACGGGGCTGACTGCTCCGCGGGTAATGGTTACAGTATCGGTAGCCGTGCATCCCGGGCCATTACTGGCAGTAAGAGTATATGTAGTAGTGGCTGCAGTTGGGCAAACATTTGGTGATAACGTATTGGCATTGGTCATATTAGTTGTTGGCGACCATGTATAAGCAGGCAAATTATTGTTGAATGTTATGGTCCAACTGGTGATGCTTCCGCTGATCAATGCTTCATCATCCCGAACAAAGAGTTGCCAGGTTCCATTGGTTGTGCAGCCATTTAATAGGGTGAAAGCCTGTTCAGGAGCATAAGTTCCCGAAAAAGGAGCTGTTCCGGCTGTTATCGGATTTGTAGCTGTTGGTGTGAAACAGGTATTGGTATAATTTTCTCCATCGGCACCATTATCGTCGGATAACCGTATTCTTGTTCCATCCGGGCATTGGAGGAAAATATCAAGATCTTCCACCCAAATATGGGAAATCGAAAGGCATACTGAAGCAATGGAGCTGGCTGTTATTGCTGCTGGGGTGACTCCTGTAACAGTAATGGGAGATAAAACTCCTGTGGTGCTATTATCCGGGATGTTATAAGTATTGGAATTGGTGAAATTGGTCTGCCCAACCGAACCCACTGCATTAGTAGAGCCGTTTAGTGTAATGCAGTTACCGGGGCAGACATTACCCCCGATTCCGGCATCAACCGTTGGAATGGGAGTAACATTGACTACTTGGGTAATTGCATTTTGACAGCCTCCCGGCACTGCAGTCAATAATAATGTTACATTTTGTGGCCCTGATGTTGTAAAGGTGTGGGTTGGGTTTTCTAAGTTCGAAGTAAATCCATCCCCAAAATTCCAGTTATAGGTGAAATTGCCGTTGGTGGTATTGGTAAACTGTGTTGGGGTGCCAAGACAGGCTGTTGTAGCTGTAAAAGTTGGATTCGGGCTGGCAAATGAAGCTGTGGTTCCGGCAAAGCTCATTGTAAATCCTGCTGCTGATGTGGCCGTGTAGCGATCTACTAAAATGGTGTAGGTATGGCCCGCAACGACAGCCAGAGTAGGCTCGCATTGGAAACCGGTACATCCTAATCCTGTTGTTCCGGTAGCGCCGGTTGCAGGATCCCAATTGCACTCTACTTCTGTTCCCGGACACGAAGTGGTTGTGTCAAATATGGCAAAATCATAATCAATTACTGAATTTGGAGTGATTGTAAATGCTAAGTTTCCTGAAGTTGCAGCGGTAAAAGAATACCAACTGGAAGAGCGTTCGCCGGGCGCACCAAAGCAACTCGGAGCTTCTGTACTTGAACCAACCCCGCCAGGACCATTCGGAACGACGATATTCGCAAGTCCGCATAAAGTTTGGGCTCCAACACAATCCTGAATTGGCAATGCAGGGCCAACAGGCAATGATTGCTGGGCACAAATGCCAAAAGTCCCTGTCGTGTTGCCATTTCCGTCAACAAGCAAATAGTAAGTGTTTCCAAGGGTCAGGCCATGTAAAATAACATCAGTATGCAATAACCCGCCTGCGGTATTTATATTTTCCTGACAGCCAATTTGTGTTAAGCTGCCACAGGTTCCGCTATAAACAGCCAATTGAGTATTGGCTAATGTTCCGCCAAAATTGGTGGAAATTTCAATATCTGCTGAAGTAGCAACAAAAGAAAACCAAACACTATGGCTCAAACTTGCAGGGTTCCAGCAGGCCGGAACTGCCGGGTCGCCCACAGAAGTGGCGGCAGCATTGGTATACAGGATCGAACTGCAGGTGCCTACGCCAACAGTAATAGGTATTGCGCTGCCACAAGCATCGTTGGAAGGCTGGGCATAAGCCAGGGTCGTCAAGCCAACCCATAGCAGGAGTATGCGTAAAGTGGTAAACAATGCTTTCATTTCTATTGGGACTTTTTCGATTCGCTTTTTCGCTTTTTCAGATAAGCTTCGCGTTCTATGGGTTGGTCTTTATCTATATAAATTTCAGCCGGATTGACTTTGATGTTTGTAGGCAACGGAGTTTTTAAAAAAACAGTATCGGTAACACCTGCAATTATAAATGTGATTTTTTTGGTTACAGGGAAGAGCAGTTCGCCTTTAGCCGAGAGATCCGGGTAACTTCCTGTATCTATAATTATAGTGTCGCCATCCTGGGCTTTTTCATAAGTAGCGTGGATAGTTAGCTTCGGACTGGAAGCTGTTCCTTCGTTGCTGTCATTCCCTAGGGCCGTGGTGTAAATGTCGCCTTTGAGGTCATTGTCATTGATATAATAAGTAGTGGCTGCCGCTTTTTGGAAAGAAAATAAAGCACACAGCAATACCATATAAAGGTATTTTTGATTTTCAGATGGGGATAGTAATGTTTTGCTCACTCAACAATTGTTAAAAAAAACTGAAATCAAATGTAACCAATTGGCAATAACAAGCAAATGAATTGCTAAATATTTTGTTAATTTTTCAGTATTTTTTACAAATAGATTTTTATAATAAAACAGTTTTAAGAAATATGATGGTAAATTCTTAAATAATTTCAAATAATTATTTGAATCGCTTAATAAAAAAATGCACAATCCCAAACCGGGATTGTGCATTCCTGCCTTTAATGCGCTTATTTTAGTTTGCGCTCAAAATGATTACTATCTTATTGAAATCGGCGGCGGCATTGATTACATTTTTGTAATCATTAAAGTTCTCAAGCGGATAGTCCACAACGTTGTAATATTCTGAGTTGGTAACAGTGATTTCCCCATTTTTCTCCGAATAATTACTAACGAATTCGGCCTCTGTTTTGCCTGCAATATCGGTTTTGAAATCCATGATGAATTTTTCAAGGTTCTTGGCTTTCATTCCTTTAGGAAGCTTAATTTTTATGGTCCTGATATAGGAATGCGGGTGGTCAATCTCAACCGGCAGATCCCTTTTGTTTTCCTGGTACAATTCCATTTGGCTTCCGATCAGTTTTCCAACCGAAAACAGGTAATTTCCACCGGCTTTTTGTACCAATTCCTTTCCATCAAAAGCAACTTTCATTACAAATGGCTTTTTTCCAACAAAATCAAGGCCCTCATTTTCGGTTTTAAGCGAAGTATAATCAACATCCAGCGTATAGTTTTTTGCAACCGATTTCAGGAATGCCTGATATTGTTCCGCCGAGGCAAAATCCTTGATAGGCTGGAACTGTACGGCTGTATATCCTCCAAATGCGATATTGGTCGTGATTTTTGGATTCTCAACATCTTCAGAAAAGTCAACGCTTATGTCCATGATGTTCTGGTAACTTCAGCCGAAGGCAGTTCGATAAACGACACTTCGCTGATTCCCATTGCCACGCCGCCAAACATTTTCTGGCTGATGAACAAACCGTTGTTGTTCCCTAAATTATCCGGGAAAAACGGGATGCGGTATTCCACTTCCGTTGGCGTCAGGTACTTTTTGATTGCCGGGAAATAAAGCAGGCACTCATCAAGGTTTTCATAACTTTCAAATTCTTTGTCAAACGGAATGTCGTAACGGTCTGAAGCCAAAACAACTTTTGATTCGATATTGAATTGTTTCAAAACCGCAAGGAAAACCCGCAGCATGTCTACCTTGTTGGCTTGTTTGGCTTTCAGGATGTCAGGGATGGTTTCCTGGCTT
Source organism: Flavobacterium sp. (assembly GCA_049841115.1). GTDB lineage: Bacteria > Bacteroidota > Bacteroidia > Flavobacteriales > Flavobacteriaceae > Flavobacterium. Next base: position 318,166 of record JASGHQ010000011.1, on the reverse strand, counting down.
GCGCCGTATTTATTGAAATTGATCGTCTTTTTTATTTTGTTTTCGATGTTCCATATCTGTTCCTGCGGATCATTGCTTTTCGGAATCTGGCTGCAAAACTCATCAACTGCTTTTTGCTGTTTTTTATCTAAAACCGGATTGATGCGGTCAAAGAAATTCGATGTGAATTTTGAATAGCTGGTGATGTTTTTGGCACCGGTAAAGTAATTTTCATCCAGTTTGTAACGGAACAATTTAAGCTTTATGTCGCGATTGGCATATTTTTCATCATCCTCAAGCGCCGGGACATTATCGGCCGAAACAGTCAGAGTACCCTGAAGGCTGTCTTTTGTTGCGCCCAAAACCGGTTCTGCCAAGCCATTGTAGCATTTGGTTTTGAACTTCAGGTGTTTTGGGAAAATCAATTCGAACTCATTGTGAACAATAGGCACATTCGATTGCAGTTTGATTGTTTTTCCTTCCAGTTCCGGATTTTCCTCCAGCATGAATATCTTTTCTACGATGCTTCCCTTGTCCAGTCCATTAATTGCAAAATAATTGTATTTGATACCCCTTTCCTCATCAATTTCCTCTTTGATGTCTTTTTTGTCAAACAACAATACTTTTCCGTTTTTCAGGATAACGCGGAGCTTGGTTTCGATAACGCTTTCGTCAATCTTAAACGGAATATAAACCCTATTGTTGCGTTCAATCGCCTCGTTAGAATTGATGAATTTTTTTTCATGGATCATATAATATTGGGTCGCCGCTTTTCCTTTCAGGGCTAGCTCTATTTTGGTATTTCTGAGAAGGATCACTTCTTTATCGTCTTTATACTGCTGAGGCACTGAGATGGCTGTGTTTTTTTCATCCCAATGATAATCTTTGAAGGTAAAGTCCTGTTGGGCATAAAACTGCATTGAAAGCAGCATGATGATGCCTGTCAGCCAGGAACGGGTAGATAAATTCATGAATTTCATTTTTTATGATTGTTTTTAATGGCTTATTTTTTTGTTGTTTTTTCCTGTAATACGATCGTGTCCGAATAGTTTGATTTTAGTTTTTTTATGGTTTCGTCCCAAACTGCAAAATCTTTTTGTTCCAGCATCAGCTTTTTGATTTCTACTGAAGAAACCAGCTCGATGCTGTTGCTTTTTTGTTTGTATTCGATTTTGATTTTCATCAGATCATTATCCAATTCGAAGTTTTTAGGGACATAAGTTACACTGTAATTCTTTGGAATAATGCATTCCACATTCGAATTGAATTGGGTCAGGTAATCAAAATCATAATTGGCCTGGCGGTCTTTTTCCAGCGTAGCTTTTTCATAATATTTATCAAAAAACATATTGATGTAAAGCTCTTTGTCAACTTTTACGACATAGTTGGCGATGTCAAAATCATATAAAACCTCATAGGGCTTGTCGCGCTCCTTAACATTTTCCTCGCAATAATCCTTGAGCGTGAATTTGTTGTTGCCTTTCAGTACCAGGCTTTTGATCATCTCAAAACGGGTTTTGTTGCTCGCATCCCCAATCTGGCTTAGCGTATTGGTCCTGTTGTAGCCCGAAACTTCCAGGTGCCCGCTTCCCACAATCTTTTCATTGTCAAGGGTAAAAGTAACCGTGTCTTTAATCAGGTTTTTACTCGAGCTTGTAATTGGAACCGTAACGATATGGTGCGCCGATTTCCCCTTGTAAAGCATTGCTTCCTTACCCTGGATGAATGCAGATGGAAGCCCATATTGGGTTTCCTGGTCGGTGGCATCAAGGAAAATGTAATCATTTCCTTTTTGGTATACCGCAATCATGTGATCGCTGGTAGATGGCGATGCTATTGTTGTGAATGAATACGGGATGTTCCGTGTCCCGATCCAGGCTAAGTACACGTTTGGGATGTTGGCATACTTTGCCATCGATGTGATGATGCTGGCCATGTCTTTGCAGTCTCCAAATTTTCGGTTAAATACAAGGCTTGCCTCACGCGGGATGAATCCGCCATAACCATTCTCGAAAGCAATGTACTTTATATGGTCCTTTACCCAATAATAAATTGCCTTAAGCTTTTCTTCGTCGGTTTTTTTGCCTTCGGTTATCGAAAGGGTAAGTGCTTTCAGGTCCTCGTCTTCATCGGTATTCAGATCTTTGACAAATCCACTGAAATAATCATAGATACGGTCGACACCGCCCAATACCTCGATTTTCGAATTGTCAATACTGTAATCTTCTATATAAAAAATGATATGCGGGATGCTGTACAGGATCCCCGGTGTGTTGGGCTCATATTTTACCGGTTTGCTGTCCAGCAAAGTCCATTGATAGGTAAATGAATTTTTGTCTTCGGTTTTGGTGAACTGTATCTGGTTTTTAGGGTCGTTAAATATTTTGTATCCGATATGTACCGATTTGTCGGTCTTGATTTTGAGTGTCGAGTTCTTAACCGAATTGATATCGCCAAAAACAAATTTGTGCATCAGGTTCGGATCGGTAAATTCAGTAGAATACTCATATACCTTTTTGGCTCCGGCCTGTAGGTTAGGGAAGACCAATTGCTTGGTCCTTACATCATCATAAAACACATTCCCGTCGCTGTTAAGTTTTTCCAGCGCCTGCGTCACCTTGATTTTCTTCTCTTTGCCTTTTTCATTGATAACGGTGTAGGCATTGTACGAAATCAGCTTTACCAAATCCGAATAGGAAATGGATTCCTTGTTGTTCTGGATCCCGTTTTCCGAAAGGATCATCGAATCAAACTGGTTGTCCTGGATGACCTTTAGTTTTTTATCAACGATGCTTATCGAATAGGATGTGGAATTGTTTAAAATCAATTCGTTATAATCGGGATATTGCTTTTTGTAATCCTCAAAACTGTTTTGAGAATAAGCTGCAGTTACCGAAAAAATAAAAAGTCCTGTGTAGAAACTGTTTTTACTTAACAATTTCGACCAAATAATCTGAATCATATTTTTTTGTTGCTGTTAAAACTCCATTGGTATAAATTTGGGTATCACCATGAAGCTCGTCGTTTTTATATTCTGCCTTTACCCATGCTTTTCCGTCTTCCTTAAAATATTCCTGAACACCATCATAATCGCTTTGGATGAAGTGTTCTTTGCAGTAAATTTTCCCATTGGCATAATACTGTATGCGGTAATTTTCCAGTAGGTCATTTTTGTAATTTGCCGTATATTCAGGTTTTCCCTGATCGTTATTGATCACAAAATCACCTTGCTTGGTTCCTTTATCGATTGTAAACTGAATCGAAATTTTACCGTTTGGATAACTGGACGTGATCGTTGCCGACTGGTCTGCAATCATAACTTTATCAGTAAGGTCGCCAGTTTTGGATTGCTTCATATAATATTGTGGAATGCCGTCAAGATAATTGACAATCAGGATCGGCTGGCCTTTTAGGTTGTAATAGGTATAATCGCCTTCAATGTTATCGGTTTCCTGGTTGTATTCAAACATTTTTCCTTTGTTATAAAAATAGCGCACCGACTTTCCACTTTCCTCTCCGAAGGAATATTCTTCAGTCAGCTTTAAATTGCCAACAAGATCATAGCTTTTGCCTTGGCCAACGATAAGGTCGTTGTAGTAGGTATATTCCTTTAAGACAGTTTCATACGGGCTGTACTCTTTGTATGCGCCGGTCAGGTTTCCGTTTTTGTATTCCGCCAGAATCATTGGTTTGTCAAACTTATCCTTTTTGGCATAAGAGCCATGAATGGTGCCATTTTTCAGGGTATAGATTGATTTGGTTGCATTTAAGCTATAATTGATATTTTGCGATGGCCCAACATAATTGATGGTTTTTTCCTTTTCGCCTTTGGCATTGTAAATGTCTGATGAAGTAACGAATCCGTCATAACAGGTATCTTCATATACCAATTTCCCCGTTTGCGAATAGGTTCTTTTGATATTATACAAATCATCATTTACATAAAAGCCTTTGCTTTCAATCTTTCCGTCAGGGAAAAATGTTTTGTAAGGGCCATTGCGTTCGCCTTTCCTATACGAATACGTCCTTTTCAATCCTCTTGCATCAAATGCATCGCTTCTTCCTTGCACAGTGTCGTTCTTATAATTGCTAACAGATGACATGTAGGCGTATTTGGTGAAATTTTTGGTGAGCCCTTCCTGCTTTCCTTTGCTGTATTCCGCTATTTGGCTCGGAAGCCCTGATGCAAAATTGTATTTCCACGTTCCGTTGCGCAGCCCTTTGTCAAATGCTCCCGTAACTAATATTTTGTTGTCAAGATCCTTGATTTCAAAAGCCTTCCGGCTGAGGTTGATCTCTGTTGGTTTTGGATTGTTTTTGGCAAATTGGCGGATGTATTTGATTTCCTTCGAATTGAATACTTCCTCATAATACTTTTCCCCCGAAGCGTCAAAATAAATCGTTGACAGTATGCTGCCTTTGCCATTATAAGTCGATTCGCTAGATTTTACGCCAGTAGGGTGGTACTCTACAGAAGAAATGATTTTTTTATCCTTGTAAATGTATTCGGCTTTTAGCTTTTTGTTTGTATAATACTTTTTGAATGAAGCTACAACCTGCCCGGCATCGTAATCAGCTTCTTCTTCAATGGTTTTTCCATCAAAGAACTTTTGGTATTTTCCGGATAATTCGCCATTTGCATAATTTTCAGAAACCGAAACATCCCCCATCCGGTTATAGGCAGTGTATTTTCCCTGTCTTTTCCCTTTTACATAATTGCTTTCGGACTTTTTTGTCCCGTCAAAATGATAACAGGTTGCCGGTCCGTCAAGCTCGCCGTTGGCAAAACCATATTCGCAGCTGATCCCACCGGTTACATTATAAGTAACCGTTTTTCCATGAAGGTTTCCGTCTTTGTAATTTTCTTCCAGTTCGATATTCCCGGAAGGGAAATAAGTGGTTCGTTTGCCGTCGAGTTTCCCTTTTGCAAAGCTTTTTTCCTCAACCAGCTTTCCTTCCTCATTATAATATTTCTGGAGCCCGGCAGCTTCTCCGTTTTCAAAATTCAGTTCGCCGCTCAGGTTTTCGAATTTATCGAGTAATTTGAAGCGTCCTTGCTTTTTGTCATTAACAACACTTCCGATAAGGTAAGGCGTGCCGTTTTGAATGTATACAACGACTTCTTTTTCAGCCCCGAACAGGTCTATCTTCCTTTTGGCAAAACTGTTCCAAAAATCTTTGGCGATGTACTCTTCGCTGAATTGCATGATCTTTTTTTTCTGTGCAGTCAGTGTTTTTCCCAAGTCATCTTCCATGCCGATAAGCATATAATAAGAAAAACCTTCTGTCATTTTTTTGTTGGCAACATCTTTTATCCAAGGCATATATGTTGTTTCAAAAAATCCGTTTTCAATTTTATGATCCTTGCAATATTCTATGACGGCTTGTACCTGGCGCGTAACAACATCATCTATTTTGCTTTCGATTTTGTAACCACTGCGAAGTGGCAATTGATTCCGTAAAATAGTTCGAGCTCTTCAAAATTATCACCGTTTTTTGAGAATATATAGTTCTTTTTCTCAAGAAAGTTTTCTCCAAATTTTGCGTTGAGCTTCAATACTGCATTTTTACAATATTTGCCCGAAGGTGCAATTGCCAGATAGCTCATCAGCGCCAGGCTTCCTTCGACAATCTTTCCGTTCTCCATGGCAATGACCCCAAGCAGGTAATGCGCTGAAGCTGCATTTGGATTGGAAGCGACTATCTTTTCAAGGAGGTCAATGCACTTCTGCACTTTCTCCTGCCGGTAATACAAAATCGCCATATTGTATAAATGGTTGGTTGAATTTGGGATGATTTTGGCACCCTCCAAAAACACCTTTTCAGATTCATCGTATTTTTTCTCATCGCTAAGGAAACTGCCGTATAAAGTATATAAGCTCGGTAGTTTTTTCATCGTTCCGTCTTTTGAAAGCTTTTCAAAATGTTCATAAAGCAAGTCCTTTTTATCTAAATTAAAAAGAGTCATGGCCTTTTCATATTGCGCATCAGGATATTCTGGGTCAAGTTCGTCTACTTTGTCATATTCCTTAAGGGCTTCTTCAAACTTTTTATCGTCATGGAGCTTAACGCCATTTTTGATAAATTCTGATGCGTCGTAAACAATTGAATAATCCACTTGAGAGAACATTGTTGCTGAAGCCAGCAAAAACAGGGAGAAAATAATACGCTTCATTAAGGTTTTTATAAAGTTAGCTCTCAAATATATAATAAATAGTTTTCGGAGTAGAGTGATTCATCAATTTTATTTTTATTAGAAAAAGCTTATTTTCAGGGAGATAATTTTTTTTAAACTGTTAAATACTTCATCTTAAAGTAAAAATCAATTAGTTCGTCGGTTTTTTTATCTGCGATAAAGATTAATCTTTAGATTTGCGCCTTTTCAATTAAGAAATAGAGTATTAAGACTTAATCATTTGCCTCAAGATTTATGCCATTTTATCTGATTTTGAAAAGATGCTTTCTTTTTATAATAATTATAACATTTCAGCAGCTTTATTCACAAAGTTCGTGTCCCAATTCTGATTTTGAATCAGGAACGCTTACCGGATGGCAGGGGCAGACGGGGAGCTGTTGCCCAATATCTACTTCGGCATCGGCAATTATTACAGGCAGGCATACCATAATGACAGGAAACGGAAAAGACGCCAATACCTGTGACCATGTACAGGTAGTGGCTCCGGGAGGGCTTTATTCGGCAAGAGTGGGGAATGAAAGAACAGGTGCGGAAGCAGAATCCTTATCGTACAGGATGACTGTAACGCCTTCTTCAACGCTTTTTATATACAAGTATGCTGTGGTTTTGCAGGATCCGGGACACGAGCCTGAGGAACAGCCACGTTTTCAGGTTAGGGTTTTAAACGCGGCCGGGCAGCTTATTGACCCTACTTGTGGCCAATATACTGTTGTTGCACAGGATGGGCTGGAAGGATTCCAAACTTGCGCCAATCCGGATGGCGATATACGGTACCGCGATTGGACAACCGTAGGACTCGATTTGAGTTCCTATATGGGACAGGTCATTACCGTTGAATTTGAAACAGGAGATTGCTCAATCGGAGGGCATTTTGGTTATGCATACGTAGATGCCTATTGTTCGCCCTTGCAGATTGGCGCTTCCTATTGTTCGGGGTCTTTTGCGGCCGAACTTACCGCCCCGATTGGCTTTAGCAGTTATTTATGGAATACCGGCGCTACAACGCGGTCTATCATTGTTACCAATCCGTCAGCTGGGCTGAATTATTCCTGTTTGCTGACATCGGTAACGGGTTGCCAGGTTTCTATCTCCACGGTTTTGCAGCTGGAGGATCCGTCGGCCGATTTTCAAATGACGAATACCTGCTATAACAATGCTGTTTTTCAAAATACCACAATATTGAATAACCCTAATTTATTAGACGGCTATATTTGGGATTTTGGCGATGGTACCACGTCTTTTGCGCAACATCCAACGCATGCTTTCCCCGCAACCGGAACCTATACTGTTAAATTTACCGCATCAAATGCTTTTGGATGCACCACAACTGCTACTAAAACGATAACAGTAGTCAATGCACCAACAGCCCAAATCAGTTATGGAGAAACTAATTTTTGTACTTCGGATACTATTGTTAAGTCAATAGCCTTATCTGGAACAGACCAATATACAGGCGGAACCTACAGTGTGGATGTTCCCGGATTGAGTTTTAATCCGCTCACGGCGGAATTTAACCCCAGCACCAGTGCGCCCGGAACTTACATCATAAGTTATTCGATACCTACAGTTAATGGCTGTACCGTACCGCCTTCTACAACAACCATAACAATATATCTGGCACCACAGGCTAATTTATCCTACGGATCCGCAACATTTTGCAACACAAATAATGCACCGGTATATGCAAATCTGACCGGTGTCGGAAATTTTATAGGAGGAAATTACGAATCCATTCCTGCTGGCTTGTCTATTAGTTCAAGTACAGGAACGATCAGGCCTGAGTTGAGCATACCTGGCAGTTATATTGTTACTTATACCATTCCTCCGAGAGGTGGTGTCTGTAGTCCTGTAGATGCTATTGCAATTGTGAACATCGTTGCTGCTCCTTCTGCTGTAATAAGTTATCGTGCGCCATTTTGCAATTCGGTAACGGTAGCCCAGCATGTCACCCTTACCGGTACAGGAAATTTTACTACGGGATCTTATAGTTCCAGCCCAGCCGGATTGCATCTTAATTCTGGTAATGGAGACATTATACCTTCGCTGTCAACCCCCGGTAATTATACGGTTGCATATACCATTCCCGCAGCTGGAGCATGCTCTTCAATTGTTGTAAATACCAATGTACTAATTGCCGAACTGCCTACTGCTGCAATCAGTTATGCCGATCCGTATTGCAGGTCAATTACATCGCCCGAACCTGTTATCCTTACCGGAACTGCAGCCTATACAGGTGGAACTTTTGCTGCTCCGACCGGTGTTAGCATCAACAGTACAACAGGAGGAATAATACCCAGCGCAAGTATCGCAGGAACGCATCAAATTATTTACAACATTCCGGCTACCCTTGGCTGTGCACCGGCTCCGGTAAGTACTTTAGTTACCTTATTGCCCCTGCCGGAACCTATTTTATCAAATTATGCTATTTGCGAAGACCCTAGAGGGCATATCTTCCGACCGGCTATTTTAGATACAGGCTTGAGCGATCTGCAGTACAGCTGTCAATGGTTTTTTAACGGAGCGGTAATCCCTGCTATAACATCCAATCAGTATACGGTTGCTGCTGCAGGCAATTATTCTGTTTTGGTTACCAATATCGCTACAGGTTGTATTTCTCCACAAGCGGCGTCTACAGTAAGCACTGCGGTAACTGTTGAGGATTTCATAACCTATGTTACCAATACCTTTGAACAAAATAATACGATGACAGTTTTGGTAAATGGCGGAACCGGGCCTTACCTTTTTAGTATAGATAACCAGCCGTTCCAGGTTTCCAATGTGTTTGCCGAATTGACTCCCGGCATTCATACGGTTAAGGTTACCGATGCCAATTATTGTACCGATGTAACTAAAAGGGTTATGGTTTTGGGTTATCCCAATTATTTTACGCCAAATGGGGACGGGAATAATGACTACTGGAATATCTATTATTTTGATACACATCCCAATGCCAAAATCTATATTTATGACCGATATGGTAAAATGCTGGCGCTGTTAAGCCCGCAAAGCCCCGGCTGGGACGGGACCTATAATGGAAAACTGATGCCATCAACTGATTATTGGTTTCAGGTAGAATTTCTGGATTATGATGAAAATGGCGAATTGGTTTGGCAGACTTTCAAATCGCATTTTTCGATGCTGCGTTAATGCAATTCCGGATTACTTTCCATTCACTTAGTTTTTGCTCAAAGCTTTTGGAAGCATTCGCAGGGCTTGTAGAGGGTAACGTAACAAAATTATATTCCTTATCAATACGAACATGCTTCTTGAAAAAAGCAGCAGCTTTTTGGCCATTAAAAACAATCAGTTCGATAGAAGGATGCGCCTCCAGAAATGAAGTAAAATCATTTGGTACTTCTTTTATTATAGCACTGTCAAGGCTTCCCTGCCTTTCACATGCTTGTAACACGTCCCAAACCGCAATGCCGTTTCTCTGCAACATTTCTTTTTTCAAAGCATATTCTGCCGGAGCCGGTTCGTTAAAAATAGTTGATAACAGCTTCCAAAAATGATTTCGTGGATGCCCATAATATTCATTCAAAGCCAAAGACATTTCGCCTGGCATGGTTCCAAGTATCAGGACTTTGGCCTTTGGGTTGGATAATGAGGGAAACGACTGAATTTTCATATTCCAAAATTAATTATAATTTCTGTTAGAAAATCCAGCCGCACCAAACATTCTTTATGCCTTGGAACTTTTTGCCTTTGTGGCGGCAGTGGTTTTTTTGTTTGCAGGTTTGTCAGCAGGGCTTCCTTTTTTAACCGCAGCCATTTTTGCATCAGCGGAGATTTTTTTAGTCGCGGGCTCCTTTTTGATTTCGGTTGATTTTGTTCTTTTGGCTGTAGTATTTTTCGCTATAGCAGTTGTAGTACTAATTTTTTTTACTTGGGTTTTTGGCTTTTTGATTTCGGTTTCCCTGGTTTTTATTTCCTTGTTTTGTGGTTCGTTGCTTTCAAAACCAAAAAAGCTTGCGATGTTGTGCATTATGTCCATAATAATATTGATTAAGTTAATAATAAAGCTTTGATACAAAGTTGCAATCAAAAGCCGAATCGTCCCTTATATGATTTTAATGCCTCTTTATATAATTTAAACTGCATAATTGTATAAATAGATTCGGGATTTATATAACGGGTATAGGCGATCAGTGTTGGAACTTTGATGTTAAAACAGATTAAATCAGGAACGACATGAAACTTAGCAGGCCATTAAAGATTATTATTGCAGACGATGATGATGATGACCGGGAACTCCTCAAATTTCTTTTCAACCAAAACGAAAAATTTGAATTGGTCGGATGTTTTGACTCCGGAATCCAGACCATTAAAGAAATTATGATTGAAAGGAACATTCCTGACATTTTGTTAATAGATATGTATATGCCTTTGCTGACCGGAACTGAAGTTGTAAAAAAGATTATTGAGAGCGGCGTTGCAGATGAAATGTATAAATTTGTAATCTCAGCACAGATAAATTCGACCGAACAGAATAGATATTCTGAAAATCTTACAGTAAAATTCCTGAAAAAACCAACATCGCTTGCTGAAATCAATGATCTGCCGGGAATAATACTTGACTGCCTTAATGTTCGTAATAATATGAAAGTCTGACTTTTATGTTTGGTCTGATGGTTAAAACTCTTTCCGGTACCATTGCAAAACCCTTCTTAAATCTTTGTGTAGAATTTATTCTACACAAAGATTTGCTTTGTTCTACGTTGTTTTTTCGTTAAGAATATTAATTTTGCCTAGTATTGCTGCGACTTTCATTCGATTAACAGCAGGAATATGATGAGTGTTTTTAAAAACTCTTTTTAGAAATACACTTAATGCAATTAAAAGAAATTATCCCCCAAATCTCTTTTAACATTATGATGCAAAATGTTAGTTCTTTAATTCAGGAAGTGAAGATGTTGATTGTGAGTGATGTATGCTGGTGGTGGTCTGTTTAAAAAAGAGTTGATAATGTTTTGTATAATCTGAGCTTCTATCGATTCGGGGGATATTGTGATAATTGAGTGTAGTACTTATGCGAATGCAGCATTCGATAAATTCATCAACCCAAATTGAAAGTGAGCGTCAAATTCATTTTATTTGGAAAAATTAAAGTTTGAGCATAGAAAAGTAGTTCACTACACTTTATTGGCTGCCATTATACTTTTGCAAATCATCGCAATTGTTGCCTGGTATAACGAAACAAAGCTTTCAAAAACCTTTGACGACATGGCTTCAGCCGGGAAAGTCAACGGATTGAATAATTCGCTTGTTGCAGCACAAGGGCATTTTAGTAATTATATTGTTAATAAGGATAATGCATCATTGCAAGATTATAAGGCTTCCTTAAACCAGATCAGTGCGATGATCGATCAGCTGCCGTCGGAAATTGACAATGATAAGAAACAGGCGCTCCTAAACCGAAAAAATGAAATTCAGGCTAAGATTTCATCGGTTACGGTATCTATAGATTCTATTATTGACAAGCAGGCAAAATTCCAAAGCGATTTCCCAAAGGCATTTAAGTTTAATGAGTTTCGTTCGGATAAATTTCTTGACGATGTAAAAACCAATTCCTACGTAAAAGTAGACAGTGTTTCGCGTAAAGGGCTTTTTTCGCGTTTGGGCGATGCGATTGCCAACAGGGCAAACGTACAGAAAGAGTATGTGAATACGGTAGTGACGATGGAGTATAAGGATAAGGTTGCAACCGGGAATCTTGATGAGGTATTGGCAAAAACCGTTTCGATTACCAACGAATATTATGCTAAGGAATTTGCGCGGCTCAAAAAGTCATTTACTGATTTAAGATCCAATGATTTGAAACTGATGCAACTTAACAACGAGTTGTTGGCATTGACCCAAAACATCAGTTATGATTTCGGCAATAGTAATTTGCAGGAGCCTAAAGCGCAACAGCAACTAGTTGAACAATACAAAACAGGCAAAACAGTCCGCAGTTTTACCATTGTTTTCCTGATCATTTTAATGCTGGTGGTTTCGGTAATACTGTTCAGTTTTACAAGAGTTGCGTTTGAATATGAAAAACGACTGACCCAGGCGCAGGAAAAAATCCGCCAGAGCCTGAATTTCAAAAACCGCATTACCGGAATGATAAGCCACGAAATACGTTCGCCGCTTAGCATTATTTCAATGTATAGCAAAAAAGCAGGTATTTCTGCCAAAGAGCCGGAACTTAAGGAAACATTCAAATCGATTGAGTTTACGACCAATTCGCTTTTGCTGCTTTCCAACCAGATTTTAGAATATTCAAAAGAAGAAAACCACGAGCTTACCTTAAAGCCACGCAGCATCCAGCTTAAAACCGAAATCGACCAGATTATTGCAGGAATGCAGTCGCTGGTTGAAACAAAAGGCAACAAACTGCAGTCAGATTCCAATATAAAGGACGGAACTATTGTTTTTGCAGATGCGGCCAAAATCCACCAGTTGTTTTATAACTTAATCGGTAATGCCAATAAGTTTACCGAAAAAGGGTTGATTAAAGCAAATATTAACCTTGAAGACCTTTCTGATTATGAAATGAATCTTAAGGTAACTATTTCGGATAATGGCATAGGAATTGCTGAAAATGATTTGAAAAACATATTCGAATCCTATTACCAAGGAACCGTTTCCGAGAAAGTCAACAATTTGGGCGTTGGTTTAGGGTTGAACATATGTAAAGAAATTATTGAATTATTTGATGGTGAAATCAAGATCGAAAGCGAGCCGGGTAAAGGAACCCAGGTAAAATTCAATCTGATACTCACAAAGGAATAAACCCGAATCATTTTTAATTAATTTAACCGAAGCATGAAATTATCAAACAGCTATACTTTTTTAATTGCCGATGACCATAGTGTTGTCCGGCAAGGGATTTCACTGGTATTGAAGGAGTTGTTTTCAAACGCCACCATACATACTGCAGGGAGTTTTAAAGATACGCTCAGGGCGGTTAAACAAACCAAATTTGATTTGCTTATTCTGGATATCAATTTCCCTGACGGAAACAGCATCAACATCATTCCTGAGGTAAAGACAATTCAGCCTGAACTGAAAATACTGATCTTCACGGCTTATGACGAAAGCATTTATGCTATGCGTTACCTGAATGCCGGTGTTTCGGGCTATCTTAACAAAGGTTGTACCGAAGACGAAATCAGGCAGGCGATCAAGAGCATGGTTTCAACCGGAAAATATGTTACGCAATCCATCAAAGACCGTATCCTGGATTCCTATATTTCAAAAACACCTATCAATCCGTTGGAAAAACTTTCCATCCGTGAAGTCGAAGTAGCCCGTCTTTTAATCAAGGGTTACGGAAACCTGGAGATATCGGAATTGCTCCAAATCAAGAAAACCACTGTGAGTACCTTTAAAAATAGGGTTTTTGAAAAATTGGAGATTGATAATCTTGCTGCGCTGATCGAGCTTTTCCAGCTTTATTTCGAGGAAAACAAATAAAAATACCTTAAGCCCCAATTTCATTGGGGTTTTTTATTGATGCGCATGTAGAAACAATTCTACAAAATCTTGTTTGATGTTCTACAAACTATTGATTTCGTTGAATTTATATTTGCAATGATATGATGATTGGAAAGGAGAAAATCGAACACGCTTTAATGAGTAATACACACGCCTATAATGTCTCTCAAAAAGACAGGGAATCGGAACTAACGGATAAAATAGCCAAGAGCAGCGAACTAAACAATATGTTGCTGAATCTGTTTTATACATTTTCCCATAACCTTAATGCTTATACAGGAAACATCAAGATGTTATTGGATATCATTGACTCGGAAAGCGATCCGATCGAAAACAGGATTAATCTCAACCATTTGAGATCTATTTCAAATGATTTGGATAAAATAATATCGGATTTGTCACAGATAGTCTATGTTCAGAACAATCTGGACATCGCCAGGGAAAAACTCAACCTCAATGAATATTTGGGAAAGGTTAAAAAGGTAATTGACGGTTACAGCATTGACGACAAATTAAGGTTTGTAAGTAATGTTTCTGATGACGCTTTTGTGATGCACAACCCGGCATATCTGGAAAGCATATTACTGAATTTCAGTACCAATGTCATAAAATATGCACACCCGGATAGGTTTCCGGTTATTGAGTTTGATTTCTCTATCGAAAATGGACACAAAGTCTTGTCAATAAAAGATAATGGGCTGGGTATTGATTTAGAAAAACATGGGAATTGCTTATTCGGATTGAACAAAACCTTCCATAAACATGAAGATGCCAATGGGTATGGGCTTTACATTACAAAATACCAGATAGAAGCAATGAACGGTAAAGTAACTGTAGAGAGTAAAATAGGCGAGGGCACCACTTTTAAAATACACTTTTTTGAATAGTAAATTAATGAGAATACACGATGGGAAAATTTATAATGACTAAAAGATTAAATGGGGAATTCCAGTTCAATTTAAAATCGAACAATGGATTGGTAATTTTAACCAGCGAAGGATATACAACCAAAGCAAATTGTGAAAATGGCATTGAAGTCTGTTATACGTTTTGCTGAAGACGACTCTAATTTTGACAGGAGGGTTACAAAAGATAGGAAGATATATTTCAATCTGAAAGCCTCTAATGGTCAAATAATTGGCACAAGTCAAATGTATGGAAGTGATTTTGCGTGTGATAAAGGAATTGCATCTGTAAAGAATAATGCCGCAGATGCAACAATTGAAGACAAAACCAACAACAGATTGGCGCAAGGGCTTTTATCTAAAATTTGATTTAAACCGGCATTGTTTTTTGCTTGCCCCAAAAGTTCCAGGTGAGCTGCTCAAAATTTAAATAGTTATTATCTTGATTTAGGGTTAGATTTAATTTTTTCTGTTTTCTATGAGCGAGGATAATTGAGAACTGTCCTTCGCTCGCCTGGTACTTAACCTTCAGGGAACTGAAGGTTTATTTTTTTTATGAAATTAGGCTAATTCTCTCAGAAGGCCATTATACAATTAGTGGCTAAGCTTATACCATATAAAAATTCACAGTTTCCTGTTGACTTGCCGAAAAGTAAGGTTGATTCTTGGTAGGATGTTTTTTGAGGTTTTCGGGATCTGATGCTGCCAAAAACTGTTCGTTGTCCCTGCCATCAGTAAAAAAGATCCGTGATAAAGCGGTATTTCAACCAAAGGGACATCCTTTCTGAATTTATGCCGTAGCCTGAACATTCTGGTTTCACCAAAGCTTACTGAAGCAATCACAGGATCCTTTCCCGATTTGTCGGTTCGGTCGCTGTGCCACGAAACACCATCGTTCCCGTTGCGGTACAAATTCAGCAGGACAGCATTGAAACGGATTTGGCTTATGCCTTCAACACGTATACGGATTGCTTGTAAATCGGGTGTTAGCTCCTGGATCTCCTTTTCGGTATCTCCATGATAATCTTCAAACCATGAAACCATTCTTGGGGCTGTAACCACTTTGTCGTACATCGGCATTTGGTATTCCTGCCATTTTGTTTGATTGAGCAGTTGGGTGTAATAATAATCAGATTCTTCTTTTGTAAAGAAATTGTCTAACAGCGTTAATTCGGCATCAGGCAAATCAAAGACGACTTTTCCGCGTGTTCCGGAAGTAAAAAGCTGATTGTCATCGAATAAGTTCATTGCAGGAAGTAACGTTGATTACTACAAATATCCAAATATTACTGATAAACTGCAAAAGAAAAGAGCCCGCGTTAACAGGCTCTCAATCTAACCAAACGATATTAATCCAGTGCTTTCGCAACAGAATTAATAGTGCTTGGCAATAATTTAAAATTATTCAAACAGTACTTTACTTATTTTTCCTTGTTCAAAGTTAAAGTTAAATCATGCTGTTGACCTTACAGGATATCGCATAAAATTTCTATAATTACCACCAGGATCCTTTTTAATCAATAAAAAAAACGCTCCGGGATGAACGAAGCGTTTTTTGTATAGTAGTTCTCAATTTGTTTGTTAGGACCGAAGCGTTGTGTTGCCTGGTGATATGAATTCTTCTCTTGACAAACCCATTGTAATTATGTATTACAAATATGGTATTTGCATTTCTTAAAACCGTTATATAATTTCACTGATTTGTTACAGAATTCCCATATTTGGTGAATTATTCAGCTGATTCCATGCATGATTTTATGAAATTTGACGCATAAGGCGACGCTTTTACCTTTTCCATAAATGCTTTCCGAGTAGTGGCATCAGCAAAATAACCGGTTGTGTCATCTGCTTCTAAATCAAGTACTTCTGCATACGCGTGCAGCGTTGGGTCTGTATGGATCAACTGAAGCAATTCCAGTGAAATCATTTCTTTGATACCATCAAACTCGGTGTTGTCCGTATGCAAGGTATTTTTTTCCTGGGCTTTAGACCTGAACCAGCCACTAAAAAAATCAACAAGCCCTAAAAAGCCAACCTTAGCTTTTTCCGAAGGCCGCAGCTGATGGACTTTCGCAAAATCAAAAGCATCAAGAGCATCATATGCCCTAAGTATGCCATTGCCAAAATATTGGCGATAGGCAGGATAGCTTTTATTAGCTGTAGAAAATAATGCTGTTCTGACGGCTTCTACCTTCTTCCAGTTTTTATCGATGCCTGCCGCTACGATCTTATCACGATTATGGGCAATCCATAACGCTGCAGCTGCAGCTATTTGCGGGGTAGCAGATGATGTTCCGCCTCCGGAACGCAGGAAGCTTAACCCGTCGTCAAAATTGGCCCATGCAAGATTTGGCGTATAAGCTGCCAATGCTGTTTTCATTGCGCTCGCAGGACCCCAGTTCCCTTGCATTTGCTCTCCGCCCGCCGTCCTTGACTGATACCAGGAATTGGCATTTAAATCATATGGTTCTCCATTGTAGCAACTTCCGGTAGCGGCTATTACCCTGTCAAACCGGGCAGGATATAAAATAGCTTTTGGGGCTAGTTGCCCAATGCCGCTCGTAAAATTATTTCCAGCAGCAGTCACTACAACCACACCGTTAAGGTAGGCACGGTTAACCGCTTCAGCAACTCTTTTGGTAGGATAGCCAGCCATTGACATTGTGATTACCTCGCATCCATAATCAACGGCATAATCAATTCCTCTTGCCACGTCATTAGCGCTGAATGAGTTGAAGACCGTTTCGCAAATCCGTATCGGGATCACTTCGGCAAAAGGTGCCGCACCGATTACCGCTTTTGAAGCCGGATAGTCTTTGTCTGCGGGTACTTCGCCACCGGCAAGTAGTGCCAAAGTAGCTGTTCCGTGGCCGTCCTGTTCAGCAATTGAGCCGGAGTGGAATTTATCGATTCCTTTGTTTTTGCCAAATTCATCTTTTACAAAACTAACGCCAAAATCCTTCATCAGGTTCTTGGGGTTGCTTACATGCTCCCGGTATCCGGTATCTATATGGCCTATCCTTATGGTAGCATTTGGCTTTTTGGCGATAACCGCATCGCTTGCTTTTTTGAGCTGGCTGTGCAGTTCGTCTAAATGCCAGGTGAATTCTGCTTCATTCTGCTCAGGTTTAGGCCAGTTTTTAAGATATTCGTTTTTACCATCAGAACGCTTGCTGTCAATTTTGAGATAAGGTGAGTTGATGTTAGGTTCTGCAAAACGTATATCTGATCTTTCCCTGACCAATGAATAGGCTTCGTCCCAAGGATTTTCAGCCGTTGTGCCGGTAATTTCAAAACGGTCCTGTTGCGATGACGGAACGATTGCATTTTTAGGCAGATTTTTAGCAGTTGCGCCTCGGGATTTTGTTTTAGTATTTCTTGTACCATCATAAAATTCTACAATCAATTCGCTTTTTGATTGAATTGGGGATTTTTCAGTGTCAGGCTCAAAGAAAATGACATCTTTTGCTTTGTTGCCGAGTACAAAGGGAATATCATCAACAAAATTGTATTTACTGTTGCCGTAATGAAATAGATTAGGATGCTGGTCTGCCCTGAATCCTTTTTTTATTTTTTCAAAAAGGTCTGAATAGGAACTTGTTTTCCCTTCAAGCACTCTTTTTAATTTTGCAGTGAAAAGACCATTTCCAAATGCTTCATATGATACTTCAGGATCCTGGCAGGCACCAAATTGCAGCACAAAAGCAGGGATGTCCTCTTTTTTTATAACAGCGCCTTTTTGTACGTCATTATATTCTTTCTTATTGCTTTCGTATGTTTTTATGAGTACATCCATTGGAGCCAGGCGGCTTTTTAGGTTTCCGGTGTTTTTATCGGCAGCTTTTTCCTTATCGGATTTAAGCTCCATCTTGGCAATAGAGCCCGAATGGCAACTGTCTGAAAAAATGAGGATTTTAACTCCTTCATTGAATTTTGAAAACCATCGGTATAATTCGTCATCCAAAAACTGCCTGTCATACAGGCACCACGTTTCGTCCATGCCATCTGGCTCATCGTCATTTATGTCCATAACAGAACCTCCGTGGCCCGAATAGGATAGGAAGAACGTGTCACCGCTTTTAAGCTCTTTTATTGCTTGTGTAAAATAGCTTTCAATATTTTTAACAGTTGCGGCTTTACTTAACATCAATTTTGACTTATAGCCGCATTTGTCTGCAATGCCCTGATATACATAAGCATCAGCTTCACCGGCATTGAGTTCGCCTTTCCAGCCGTCATAATGCGCAGGATCGACCTCGTTTAGGCCAATGTGCAATGAAATCCCCTTTGTTTTCATAATGTTGTGTGTTTGATTAATTATTCGTTTGAAACCCTGTTAATTTCTTCACGCCTTGTTTTTAGGTCATTTTCTGATGGGCGCATCTTGATTTGTGGCTCAAATGCTGATGGAGCTACGGCTGCCTTCCTGGCTGTTATTCCTGCGCGGGGGATCGCACCGCCTTCTGTTCCTGCCTGGGCAGCATCTTCAGTTCCTGTGGCCGATTCGAAAGCCAAATCACCTTCCTGGACAGGAGAACCTGTTGCTGCTATTTCAAATACGGAAGTGTTTGGATCAGAAAGTAATATCCGTTTTAAAGTTGATTCAAAACACGGAATATCATTGTCAAAATCACCATGATGCCTGGCTTCGCACGATTCGGGAATTGGTTTGGTATTCGGCGAGCCTATCCAGTCGACAACGTTGTCGTCTATTAAATCGATCAATGCATTATGGTTTTTTATGTATTTTTCCATGCCCAAAATCGGAGTGCCCCTTGCAGTAATTTCAAAGGAATTCGAAACCAGGTATAAAAGCGATTTATTGTAAATGTAAAAGCAATTGTCATTTTGTTCCGCTTCATCCGACAAGGTGAATAATGCCAATCTGCCAATATTCTTCCCGATTTCAGGAAGATAATATTTTTCAAATAAATCCATTGTGCAGGCGGGTGCCCAAAGGGTACAGGTTTTAACTTCAATCTTCAGCCGTGACAGTTTTCGGACAATTGGTGCCAGGAAAATGCTTCCGGCACTGTGGGCAACCAAATGAATGGAAGCCTTTTCCTTGGTAAGGTATTCTTTAAGGAATTTTACGCAGATAGATGCGCCGCCGGTTTCGTCTGAAGCTGCAATTGCATTTTCCTTCATCTCGTCCCACATGGTTTTACCGGGAAGGCGCAGCAACGGTTCGAGTCCGTCATCAATCCTGTCAAGCATGAAATCGAAGATCGAGCTTACGCGTTCCTCCGTCTTTCTTGATTTGAAAGCATCCTGGATCAGGTTTTTTATTGTTGATGCAAAATCGGTGTTCCAAACAAAAAAGATAGGGTATATTTCATTGGCCAAAAGCGACTGGCGGTAATCGGCCAGCCGTTGGAGCACGCTTTTCTCGGAAACTAATCCGCCATGGGCGTAAAACATGATCCTTTTCTTGCTCCATCCCTGGGTCATTGCCGGGATGTAATCTGTAAAGATCCGCTTGACATCGCTTTCACGGTTTCCATAAGTTCCTGTCTCCTTTAGTTGGCCATCGTTCCCCAGACTGATTACATGCTGCCTCAGATCCTTAAATGCCAATCCGTCTTTTACCGAAGTGGCCACCGAATACGACCGTGCAATGCTATTGGCACTCAGTAAATAAACCGGTACTCCAAGCCGTGCTACCCAGATGTCTGTACCATTGGCAAGCCAGTCGTCGTAACTGATTTTTGCAAAACCTTCTTTGCCCCATCTCTTCCCCCAGGAATTCTGTATCCAAAAACCACTTTCGTCATAAGCTACAATTGCAAATGCATGCCCGCCAACCACAGGTTGGTTGTCATAAGGGATGTTGCCGTTTTCGTCTATATCAAACCAACCGTTGTGAACCCTGGATGTTGCAAATAAAATCCCGACTTCGGCAATGGCGGTATGTATATCTGTAAGGTCTTTATGATTAACTCTATAGTAAGAGCCTACCGGGTTTTTTGCAGCATTTTCGGCTCTTTCCAAAGTAAGCTCTTTATCCCGATTGTCTTTTGGGTCATAATTCCACATAGCATCTTCACAAACACCATGCTTATGCCATCCTTTCATCGCGCCCCTGGCACTTGAGCCAACATAATCTTCGCCATCCCATTCGTCATATTTTTTTGCCATTTCATATAGCATCCTCGGGCTCATGTCAACTTCGGATTTGTCAACCTTCCTTTTTCTTAATAAGTAATGGATCATTGTGGCCAGGCCAAATCCTGTGCATGCTCCTTCGGTACCTTGGTTTAAAATAGGTACACCAACCGCTTTATATTCTTCAAGATCAATCCGGGGCGGAACTTCGGTAAGCGTAGCCGTATACATTCTGTCCCTGAAATCAATGGTGTCAGGGCGGGCATTTAATCTTTTTCCGTTCACAAGCGGTATTTTCTTTTTGATTGATTTCATTGTTAGGTAGTTAATTGTTTAATGTAATAAGAGGTTTTGCAGCATACAATTTAGATGTTTTCTATGGTAATCGAATGATGCGTATGTTATGTTTTTCAAATTTTCTTTTTGTAAATTAATTCTACAAAGAGCCTAGGCAATGACAACGCCATTATCGTAAAATATCCAGCAAACAAGGATGGGATAAACCATTTCTGTTAGTTGGATGGATGTTCCTGTAAAGTTTTTTGTGGTATCTGAAAACGCGGATTGCGGTATTCTAAAGTACGAAAATTGACGGTAAAATCCGTCGAATAATTGGTTTTAATCGTTGAAAATCAATTAATAACGATTAAGTGCAGAATGGGTGTTAGTTAAAAGAAGCCCTAAACTCCAATGGGCTTTGCTGTGTTTTGTTCTTGAATAATTTGCTGAACGATTGCGAATGTTCAAAACCCAATCCGAAAGCAATTTCCGCAACAGTCAGGTCTGTTGTAGATAGTTTTATTTTAGCTTTTTCGATGAGTTTTTCGTGTATGTGCTGCTGAGTGCTTTGGCCGGTAAGCGATTTGAGCAGGTTGCTTAAGTAGGTTGGGGAAATGTGCAGCGATTCGGCAACAAACTGTACCGTTGGCAAACCTTTTTCCAAGAGTGTGCTATTTGAAAAATAAGTGTCCAATATTATTTCAAGGCTGTCCAGTATCTTGTGGCTGCTTATTTTTCGGGTGATGAATTGCCGCTGGTAGAAACGTTCGGAATAATTGAGCAGGGTTTCAATCTGCGAAATGATGATGTTTTGGCTAAACTTATCAAGATTTCCCCGATATTCCTGTTCGATATTTTGCACGATTGCATTTAGTATAGCTTCTTCCTTATCCGAAAGGAAGAGTGCCTCATGAACCGAATAATCAAAGAAATCGTAATTCCTGATGGTTTTAACAAGCGATGTATTCCAAAAGAAATCCGGATGGATGAGCAGCATCCATCCGGTTCTTTTTTCTGTCGGATTTAGTATTGGTTCCACTCCAAAAACCTGGTTTGGCGCAACAAAAAACATCAGGCCTTCGTCAAAATCATATTGCTGCTGGCCGTATTTTAGTTTGGCTCCGATTCCTTTCTTGATGGCGATGTTGTAAAAATCATACACCCAATTTGTCGTCCCCTGGTTTTCCATACAGGGCATCGTGCCATAATCTATCAGGCTGATCAGCGGATGCAGCGGCTGTGGTAGACCTTTCAGCTTGTGAAATTCGGCTATGGTCTTTACACGATAGGTTTTGGTGTTTGACATGATAACAAAATTACGGTTTATTTGATATCTTCAAAAAAATCGATCCGGTTTCAAAAGGATAAACGGGTGGCGTAATTTGATTTTCCATTTTTTTGATTGTCATAACGCCTTGTAAATTACGGCAAATTCTTTTGCAAAATCTTCCAATTTGGTTTTGCCTAAAACCGGCCGGTTTTTATAATAGTCTTCATATAATATGCCGCTTCTTTGCGCCGCCTGCATTGCAACAAAACCTTCGGCTGTCTGCCTGTTCATTCCTGCCGAAAGCATGCCGTCAAGCATTTTTTCATCACTGACTTCCATCCATTTCAATTCGGGGATTCCAATTACTTTCCCTAAAGTTTGGGCAATTTCGTTCGGGGAGATTTCTTCGCTGGCAATGTAACGAATGCTTCTTCCGTCAAATGGTTTTCCTATTTCTTCAGCAATTGCATCGGCAATGTCATGAGGAGAAACCCAAGGCTGCTTCGTATCGCCGCCAAAATTATGGATGATGGCATTCTGGTTTTTGATGGTTTGCATCGAACGGTAAAGGTTGGTGAAAAAACCAACCGGGCGCATGAATTTTATCGAAACATCTTCCGGCAGTTCATTCAAAATCCTTTCGGCTTCGTAATGAAAAACCAAAATCCCGTTGCCTTCATTCGTGTGCCCGCCAATGCTGCTCAAATGAATTACCTTTTTAACTCCCGTTTCAAGTAGGGCCTTTTTATAATTGGTGGCAATTTGCTTGTAGGCTTCAATGATGTCAAAATCGTGGTCAAAAAACACCGTATGGCTAACCGCTTCCATGAGATAAACCACATCAGCGCCTTGGAATGTTTTTGATAAGAACCCGATGTCCATTATAGAGCCGGTTGCGGCTTCAGCTCCAAGGCTTTCAATTTCCTGCTTCCTTTCATGAGTGCTGCTGATTACGGTTACGTTGTGCCCGTTTTGTACCAATTGCGTGGCAAGTGGCTTTCCGATGTTCCCTAAGGAACCTGTAAGTACAATTTTCATAAATCCTGTTTTTTATTGGTACAAAATTCAACAGAAATCCGAACAAGGCTGTAGCCAAACCTGTGATTGTTGTAGCCTAAATCATGCTTTCCACCATTCGGTAAAATGCAGGTTGGTAGTGTCAAGCTTTACCACTTCACCGATCCTGGGCGTAACGAGGCTGTAATCGTAATTTCCGTTTCTGTAAAAGTTGGAAATCTCATTCAAAGGCTCATTCCAAGAATGCTGCGCCAAGGCAAATTTTGACGAATGCACCGGAATTACGTTTTTGGCACGAAGCTCTGCCGCGGCCTGTACAAATTGCTTCGGCAGCATATGGATGGCTTCCCAGGCCAGGTTGTATTGGCCATTTTCCAGAATAGCCCAATCGAAAGGCCCGTATTTTTTACCGATTTCGGCAAAATGGGTGTCGTAACCGCTGTCGCCACCAAGAAAAAGCTTGTGTGTTGGCGTTTCCAAAACAAACGACAGCCAAAGCGTATTATTACGTACTAACCCACGTCCCGAAAAATGGCGTGCCGGCGTAGTATGTATTTTGATGGTGTCGGTCAGGATTTCGGTTTCATGCCAATCTTTTTCGATAATCTTATTGGTGTCAAAACCCCAATGCTCAAAATGAGAACCAACTCCAAGTCCGCAAACGATAACATTTATTTTGTCTTTTAGCTTGATTATTGTCGGATAATCCAGATGGTCGTAGTGATCGTGGGAAATCAATAAGTAATCAATCGCAGGCATGTCTTCCGCCTGGTATTCGTTGCTGCCATCGAACGCTTTTACGCTTCCTGGAAGAGGTGAAGCATTGCCGCTAAAAACAGGATCGATCAGGAATTTTTTTCCATCCAATTGCAGAAAATAAGAGGAATGCCCAAACCATACCAGCACGTTTTCCGAAGGATTGAGGTTTTTCAGATCGGTTTTGACCGATGGAATTGCTTTTTTCAGGAACCCGGTCCGGAAATTTCCCGAAAAGCTGTTTCCGGATAATTCCAGACATCGAATATCCTTCGCTGAGTGTGGGCGTAAAATGGATGTTTTGGAATTTTCCGTCTTTATAATTCGGGGATTTCCTGATCCGTTCCAAACGGTTTCCGTTTGGGGCTTTCCCCAATATTGGCTGATTCAGGAAATAAATTGCAAAAAGAACAATGGCTGCGAGCAGGCAGATAATAGTGATTGTCATTATGAAATGATTTTGAGCATTAATTAAGTGAGTTCTTAAACTCGAGCGGTGTAAGGTTGGTTTTCTTCTTGAACAGCTTACTGAACGATTGTGGGTATTCAAAACCCAGCTGATAGGCGATTTCCGCCACCGAGAGATTGGTCGTCATTAGGAAATCCTTTGATTTTTCAATCAGTTTGGAATGGATGTGCTGCTGGGCATTCTGTCCGGTCAAACTCCGAAGCAGGTCGCTCAGGTAATGGCTGGAAACATTGGTTTGCGAAGCCAGGAAATCCACAGTCGGCAAGCCTTTTTTCAGCGTTTCGGCATTGTTGAGGTAATTTTCCAGCGTTTCTTCCACTTTGACCAATAAGTCATTGCTGACGGGTTTTCGGGTGATGAACTGGCGTTTGTAGAAACGGTTGCTGTAATTGAGCAAAACATCGATATAGGAAACGATCACATCCTGGCTGATTTCGTCAATCGCAGTATGGAGTTCGTTATTGATATTGTCCAGCAGGCCTATGATTGTGGTCCTTTCGGAATCCGAAAGGTGCAGCGCTTCATTAGTGTCATAGGAAAAGAAACCATATTTTTTGATGTTTTTTCCAAGCGGGTAATTCCGGATAAAGTCCGGGTGAAAGAAAAGCGTATAGCCGCAATATTCTACATCGCCTTCGTTTTCGATATAAATCAGCTGGTTGGGCGAAGTGAACATCAGTCCGCCTTCATTGAAATCATAATAACCCTGGCCGTAGCCCATTTTGCCGTTGGTGGAATATTTATACGAAATCTTATAAAAATCCAGCAAAAACGAACTGCCCACAATGTCCGTGTCCAAAGACATCATCGCGTTGTCCATAATGCTGATCATCGGGTGCAGCGGTTTGGGCTGCTGCAACAGGCTGTGCAGTTGCGAAATAGAGGAAACTTTTACCGGATTGCTGCTTTTCTTTTCCATGATTTAAATGTATGAAAATTTAATATAATACCGCCCAGATTAACAAAACCTAAACGGTATCCGTTAAAAAATTATGCTCCCAAAAACTGTTTTCCAAATTCGGCCCGGAAAACTTCATCGCCCTGTTCCAGCCTCTGCTGGTAAAGCATTTTGGCATCTTCACCGGCTACATACCTCAATTTGGTTTTCCCATCAGTGGCGGCTTCATAAACTACTTCGGCAATCTGCAGCGGGGTGGAAGCATTGGCAAACATCGCTTCGGCGCTGGCAAACATATTGGTGGTCATGGCTTCGTAGGCCGGTGTGGTTCCGGTATCGAGCGATCCGTGCATGAATTCGGTTTTGATACCGCCCGGTGAAACCGTTTTGATATTGATGCCCAGCGGATTGAGTTCATAGGCCATACTTTCGCTCCAGCCCTCCAAGCCCCATTTGGTAGCGTGGTAAACCGAGCCCAAAGGAAATGCGATCAATCCGCCAATGGAAGTCGTAGAGATGAACAAGCCGTTCTTTCTTTCCCTGAAGTAAGGAATAAATGCATTGGTCACCCGGATAACGCCCAGCAGGTTAGTATTAAGCTGTTTGGTGATTTGGTCGTCGGAAAGCCCTTCCAATGGACCGATCAGGCCATAGCCGGCGTTGTTGAAAACCACATCGATCGTATTTAATTCGGTTGCTTTTTTGACGGTACTTTGTATTTGGCTAAAATTAGTAACATCCAAAGGCAGCAGCGTTACGTTTTTTAGCAGGCTGAGTTCGGTTTCCTTTTCAGGATTTCGCATCGTGGCGATTACGTTCCATCCTCTTTCGTGGAATAATTTTGCGGTGGCTTTCCCCAATCCAGAAGAAGCGCCTGTGATAAAAATTGTCTTCATGTTTAAGTGTTTTTAATTTGATGAGACAAAATTCAGCATAAGGGGTTGCCCAAAAGTATCCATTTTGGCGCAATTAGTATCCAAAACGGATTTGTAGCAAAATTCTTTAGGATTCGGTCATCCTGAGTAGTTCCTTCCTGTTGGTAATCGTGATTTTTTTGCCCGAAAGGCTGATGACTTCTGCCTTGTTGAGTTCGGAAAGCAGACGGATGCAGCTCTCGGTAGCCGTTCCGATCATGTTAGCTATTTCTTCTCTTGATAATTGCAGTTTCAGGGATTTATCGGCATTGGTACCAAAATTATCCTCAAGGTATAGCAACGCATGCGCCAAACGTTCCTTTACGGTTTTCTGGGCCATATCTACCATAATGTTATCCGCTTCCTTAAGGTCGCCGCAGATGGTTTTCATCATGGCCATCGAGAATTTGTTGTTTTCATTGAAAAAATGAAGCACTTCGCTTTTCGGGATAAAGCAAACCTGCATGTCTTCGAGCGCCACAGCTGAAAGGTTGGCCGGCTCATCGCTGATCATGGAACGTTGCCCGAGGAGTTCCCCTTTTTTTACCAAATGCACGATCTGATCGCGTCCGTTGGCACTGAGTTTCGTCATTTTGCAAACGCCGTCCTTTACGCAAAAAACACCATTGATCGTTTCGCCTTCACTGAAGATGATTTCGCCTTTACGAACTATTTTGGAAGTCTTGCAATTGGCCATACGGACCAATTCGTCTTTGGTCAGGGCTTTCAAGGAGCTGAATTCCCTCACGATGCATTGTTCACATTTGCTCATAACAAAATCAATTATAGGGTCGTGCAAAGATAATCATTAACATGACAAATATCATTTTTTTTGGCAAATCGCCGCAAGAACTTTGCCTCAGGTAAATGAGCATATTATGGATAATGGAAAATGTTTTCATTGCGGATTGGATATCGATCCGGTAGTTGAAATCCTTTTTGACGACAAGCAGTTTTGTTGCGCCGGCTGCAAAACGGTGTACGAAATCTTTAGCAGCAATGGTTTGGGTTCTTATTACGATTTTGAGGTTTCGCCAGGTGCCACACCATTGGACAACAATACCAAATACGATTTCCTCGATAACGGAAAGATAGCCGCAAAACTATTGCAGTTTGATGAAGGCACCACGCAGATTGTGGCGCTCCACATTCCGCATATCCATTGCAGTTCGTGCATCTGGATTTTGGAAAACCTCAGGAAACTCGAGCCACAAATCACGGCTTCACAAGTCAATTTTCATGAAAAGACCGTCCGGATCACCTTCAATGCCGAAAAGGTTTCATTAAAGGAAATCGTGCTACTGCTGTGCCATATTGATTATGAGCCTTATATTTCGCTCGAGCAGTACGATTCGAAAAAGGAAATCCAGGACAAGTCACTTACCTATAAACTGGGCGTGGCATTTTTCTGTTTCGGCAATATCATGCTGTTGTCGTTTCCCGAATATTTTGAGATGAAGGAATTTTGGCTTGACCAATACAAAGGCTTTTTCCGAACGCTGATCTGCCTGCTCTCGTTGCCAAGTTTCTTTTATTCGGCCAGCGGCTATTATGTGGCGGCCTACAAAAGTTTGCGGGCAAAGATGCTCAATATCGAAATCCCGATTGCTCTGGGAATTGTCATTATGTTTGTCCGAAGTTTGGCGGATATCATTTTCGATTTTGGCCCGGGCTTTTTCGACAGCCTTGCCGGATTGATCTTCTTCATGCTTTTGGGCAAATCCTTCCAGGTCAAAACCTATCGTTTCCTGAGTTTTGAGCGCGATTACAAATCCTATTTCCCGGTTGCGGTTACCCGAATTGCCAATAATGCGGAAGAAAATATCCCGATCCACGAAATCGAAGCTACAAACCGCCTGCTGATCCGAAACCAGGAACTGATCCCTGCCGACGGCATCTTGTTGTCTAAAAGCGCTTCTATTGACTACAGTTTTGTAACGGGCGAATCGGTGCCTGTGAACAAAGTTTCGGGAGATAAAATCTTTGCCGGCGGAAGGTTGAACGGTGCGGTCATCGAAATGGAAGCACTGCAGTCGGTTTCGCAAAGTTACCTGACGCAGCTCTGGAGCAATGAGGTTTTTGAAAAAAAGATCACCCGAAAATTCGAAACGATCACCAATACCGTCAGCAGTTATTTTACCCCAATATTGATTCTGATTGCGATCATAGGGTTTTCTTATTGGATCTTCTTTGATACCAATACGGCTTTCAATGTCTTTACAGCCGTGCTGATTGTGGCCTGTCCGTGCGCGTTGGCGCTGACGGCTCCGTTTACACTGGGCAATGTCCTGAGGATTTTTGGCAGGGAAAAACTATACCTCAAAAATGCTACGGTAATCGAGCAGTTATCCAAAATCGATACAATTGTTTTTGACAAAACCGGAACCATCACTTCAGGAAAGCTATCCGGGATTGCCTATGAAGGCGAAGCGCTTTCGGACACGCAGATCTTATGGGTCAAAAATACGGTCAGGGCTTCCAATCATCCGCTAAGCCGCATGTTGTATGATGAATTGCCCTTGTCAAGGATCATTGCGGTCGATGATTTTGAGGAAATCAGCGGAAAAGGCATCAGGGCAACGATAGACGGAAATACGATCCTCATCGGTTCGGCAAAGTTTGTTGGGATCACTACAGAAGGAAACAGCCTGCAGACCAAGGTTTACATCAAAATCAACGATAATATAATGGGGAAATACATTTTCAGGAATGAATACCGCGCCGGTCTTTCGGATTTGTTTGCACGGCTTGGCAAAAATTACGCCATCAAGATATTATCCGGCGACAACGAAGGTGAAAAACCGGTTCTCGAACAGCTTTTGCCCAAAGGCAGCGAACTCGTTTTCAACCAAAAACCCGAACAGAAACTGGAGTTTATCCATCAATTACAAGAAAAAGGACGTTCGGTTTTGATGATAGGCGACGGATTGAATGATGCCGGAGCTTTGGCGCAAGCCAATGTTGGAATTGCCATTTCTGAAAATGTGAACGTATTTTCACCGGCCTGCGATGCCATTCTTGATGCTTCGGTCCTGAACCGCTTGGATCAGCAGCTGAAGCTTTCCAAAAATGCGATGCTTACCATTAAGATGAGTTTTGCGCTGTCATTGCTTTATAATGTGGTTGGGCTGGCTTTTGCGCTTACCGGAAATTTACTGCCTTTGGTGGCCGCAATCATCATGCCTTTAAGCACTGTTACGATCATCAGTTTTGTAACTGTGGCGAGCAACTTTTTTGCCCGCAGGCTCAAAACCAAACCGATCCTTTCGGCGCATGATAAATATCATAGTTTGCCCGAAAGCCCCAACGTAATTTTGACTTAACAAACCTAAGGTATGAGTGTTATCTATCTCTTGATTTCCATTAGCATCATTGTGGCGGTATGCTTTTTCGCCGCATTCATCAAAGCCGTCAAAAGTGGCCAGTACGAAGACGATTACACGCCTTCGGTGCGGATGCTTTTTGACGACGAACTCAAAAAGACAATTCAGAAACAACAATAAAAACCAAGTAAAAAACAGATTTAATTATGGAGATGCAACAGTTTTATTATGACAACAAGATTGTAAAGAAGTTCATTTACGCCACTATTGTTTTTGGTGTGGTGGGAATGGCGGTCGGGCTTTTGCTCGCGTTCTTCTTTCTTTTTCCCAACCTTACGGATGGCATTCCGTGGCTGAGTTTTGGCCGGTTGCGCCCGTTGCATACCAATGCGGTGATTTTTGCCTTTGTAGGAAATGCGATGTTTGCCGGGATTTATTATTCGCTGCAGCGATTGCTCAAAGCCCGAATGTTCAGTGATTTCCTGAGTAACCTTCACTTTTGGGGATGGCAGCTGATTATCGTGGCGGCCGCCATTTCGTTGCCGTTAGGCATTACTTCTTCAAAAGAATACGCAGAACTCGAATGGCCGATTGATATTGCTATTGCACTGATCTGGGTTGTATTCGGGATCAATATGATCGGGACTATTTTACGCCGTCGTGAACGTCATCTGTATGTAGCGATCTGGTTTTATCTGGCGACTTTTGTGACCGTTGCGGTGCTGCACATTTTTAACAGCATTGAGCTTCCGGTTTCGCTTACCAAAAGCTACTCGGTCTATGCCGGAGTTCAGGATGCCTTGGTGCAATGGTGGTACGGGCACAATGCCGTGGCATTTTTCCTAACAACGCCTTTCCTTGGGCTGATGTATTATTTTATCCCGAAAGCGGCAAACCGCCCTGTGTATTCCTATCGCTTGTCGATTATCCATTTCTGGTCTTTGATTTTCATCTATATCTGGGCTGGGCCGCACCATTTATTGTATTCGGCTTTGCCAACCTGGGCGCAAAACCTGGGCGTGGTATTTTCGGTAATGCTGATAGCACCTTCCTGGGGCGGTATGATCAATGGTTTATTGACATTAAGAGGTGTTTGGGATAAAGTACGCGTGGAACCGGTTTTGAAATTTTTCGTTGTAGCCATCACAGGGTACGGAATGGCCACTTTTGAAGGCCCGATGCTTTCGCTGAAAAATGTAAACGCCATCGCGCACTTTACCGATTGGATCATTGCACACGTACACGTTGGAGCCTTGGCCTGGAATGGTTTTATGGCCTTCGGTATGATTTACTGGCTGATCCCAAGGATGACCAAAGGGCCTTTATATTCCCTAAAATTAGCCAACTGGCATTTCTGGCTGGGAACTTTGGGGATCATTCTATACGCGCTTCCAATGTATGTTGCCGGTTTTGTCCAAGCCTCGATGTGGAAACAGTTCAACCCGGACGGAACGCTGACTTACGGTAACTTCCTCGAAACGGTGCAGCAGATCGTGCCGATGTATTGGATGCGCGCCATAGGAGGAACGATGTACATAATCGGGATGTTTATTTTGGTCTTCAATATCATCAAAACGGTAAGGGCCAACGCCAGCGTTCAGGACGAATTGGCCGAAGCGCCGGAATTGCAGCGCATCAACCAGTCAAGGGTAAAAGGGGAAAAATTCCATTCCTGGCTTGAGAGAAGACCGATCCAGCTTACGATTTTGGCTACTATCGCCATCCTTATCGGTGGGATCATCCAGATTGTGCCTACGATTATGGTCAAATCGAATATCCCGACAATCACCAGCGTAAAACCTTATACGCCGCTCGAATTGGAAGGCCGTGATCTGTACATCCGTGAAGGCTGTGTAAGCTGTCACTCGCAGATGGTACGCCCGTTCAGGAGCGAGGTAGAACGTTATGGTCCGCAATCCAAGGCAGGAGAATTTGTTTATGACCATCCGTTTTTGTGGGGTTCCAAAAGAACCGGCCCGGACTTGCTCCGCATAGGCGGAAAATACAACGACAACTGGCATTTCAACCATTTGTGGGATCCGCAATCCACTTCGGCAGGATCGATCATGCCGGGTTACAAATGGCTGTTCGATAATAAGGCTTTGGATATTTCCGACATCGAAAAGAAAATGAAAGTAATGCGCGAATTGGGTGTTCCTTATACCGATTACGAAATCGCAACGGCTCCAAAACTGATCGAGGCGCAAAGCATCCAGATTGAAAAAAGCCTGTATTCCGACCCGGATTTTGTCAAAAGCTATCAGGAAAGCAAAAAGAAAGCCGAAGCCAAAGGCGAAAAATTCGTACCGATGCACCAGCGTGAAATCGTTGGGCTGATCGCTTACCTGCAAAGGCTGGGCACCGATATTAAAGTAAAAAACAAATCTAAATAATAAGCGCCATGTTCGAACCAATTAAACACAATATGGAAACCATTGCCGGTGTGGCAATTTATCCGGTGCTTTCGCTGCTGATCTTCTTCCTGTTCTTTGTGGGACTGGGGGTTTGGGTTTACACCTATAGGAAAGAAACCATAATGGCATTCAGCAATATGCCGCTCAATGAAAACACAACCGTCGAACCTCAAAATCCAGAACAATGAAAAAGTTATTCCCAGTTTATGTTAGAATCCCGGTAATCTTCTTTTCCGTTTTTCTTGCGATGGAATATTTCATAGATTCCGGCGACCGCCCTGCATTTGTAAAATACCCGATGGTATCGGTGTTCCTTTTTGTCTTTCTGTTTTTACTGATTGCGATTGAGATCGTAAAGTCGGCAGTTGACAATGTGACCTATCAGATGATGACCGATGAGCAACGGAAAAAGCTGGAGGAAGTAACCAGTGTCGATATCAAAATCACCGAAACTCAATGGTACAAAAACCTGATGGCAAAGCTCACCCGGTCGGAACCCATCGAAAACGAATCGGTCCTGCTGTTAGACCACGATTACGACGGAATCAGGGAATTGGACAACAAATTACCGCCTTGGTGGCTGTATCTTTTTTATGGCTGTATTGTTTTTGGATTGATTTACCTGGTTCGGTTTGAGATTATGGGAGGTGATGACCAGGAAACCGAGCTTAAGAAAGAAATGGCTCAGGCCAAAGAAGATGTTGCCAAATACATGCTCACAGCGCCCGACATGATGGACGAAAGCAAGGTTACCAAGCTCACCGACGCGCCAAGCCTTGCCAAAGGGAAATCCATTTTTGAACAAAATTGCGCAGCCTGCCACAGGGCTGATGCTGGAGGCCAAATAGGGCCAAACCTAACGGATGATCATTGGATTTTTGGCGGAAGCATCAAGAATCTTTTCCATACGATTACCAATGGCGGACGGAACGGAAAAGGAATGGTGGCCTGGAAAGGAACTCTGAAGCCAACGGAAATCCAGCAGGTAGCCAGCTATGTCTTATCGCTTCAGGGCAGTAATCCAAAAGACCCGAAAGCACCGGATGGCGACCTTTGGGTTGATCCCGAAAAAACAGCGGAAACAAAAAAATAAAGTATGCAGCACAACGAAAATGACACTTTCAGGGATAGCATAGGGACGATGGATGCAGAAGGAAAACGAAAGTTCATTTTCCCGAAGAAACCCAACGGCAAGTTTTACGATTACCGCAAATATGTAAGTTATTTTCTGCTTGCAGTATTGATTGCAAATCCGTTTATCAAGGTCAACGGCAACCAGTTCATGCTGTTCAATGTCATCGAAAGGCGGTTCAACATTTTCGGTTTTCCGTTTTGGCCGCAGGACTTTTACATTTTTGTTTTGGTGATGATCATCGGAGTGGTTTTCGTGACGTTGTTTACAGTCGTTTTTGGCCGTATTTTCTGCGGATGGATCTGCCCACAGACGATATTCCTCGAAATGGTTTTCAGGCGGATCGAATTCTGGATCGATGGTGATAGGGGAGCGCAGCTTCGTTTGGACAAACAGGCCTGGGATGCCGAAAAAATTAGGAAACGCTTGCTGAAATGGGCCTTGTTTTTTATCATATCGTTTATGATAGCCAATGTTTTTCTGGCGTATGTTATCGGGAGTGACGCGCTATGGCTGATGATGGAACAGGGTCCGCTGCAGCAACTGAGCACCTTTATCGCTTTGCTGATTTTTACAGGGGTTTTCTATTTCGTGTTTGTGTGGTTCCGCGAGCAGGTTTGCATCATTGTCTGCCCTTACGGGAGATTGCAGGGCGTGCTCCTGGATAACAAATCCATCAATGTTGCCTATGATTTTGTCCGTGGTGAAAAAGAAGCCGGCCGGGCCAAATTCAATAAAAAGGAAGACCGGAGCCTGACCGGAAAAGGTGATTGCATCGATTGCATGCAGTGTGTTCACGTGTGCCCAATGGGAATCGACATCCGCAACGGAACCCAATTGGAATGCACCAATTGCACCGCCTGCATTGATGAATGCGACCTGATGATGAAAAGTATCGGTTTGCCCAAAGGTTTGATCCGCTATGCTTCGGAAGATGAAATCGAAAAGAAGGAACAATTCCGTTTCACGGCAAGGATGAAAGGTTACACAGCTGTTTTAGTGGTGTTGATAGGAATCCTAACCGGCTTATTGTTGATAAGAAATGATGTTGAAGCCGATATCCTAAGGCTGCCGGGGCAATTGTTCCAGCACAAGGGTGATAACATTAGCAATGTGTATACGTACAAGATCGTCAACAAATCGGCTAAGGATTTCAAGGATGTACACTTTGAACTGATTTCGCAGAAAGGCAGCATTAAAACCGTCGGGAAACCGCATTTTGTAGTGAAGGCGCAGCAAATCTCACAGGGAACCTTATTCATAGAAATCAATAAATTCCTGTTGGATAACGACAAAACCAAGATAAAGATCGGCGTGTATGACGGACAGCGCCTGATTGAAACGGCAACGACAAACTTTTTGAGTCCGAGAACCTTTAACTAAAATAATTATGAAACTGAATTGGGGAAAATCGATAGTGCTGGCCTTTGTATTGTTCATGGGCTTTATATTGTTTTTTATCATCAAGGTGCAAAGCAATTCCAAGTACGATAACGAGCTTGTAGTCGATGAATACTACAAGCACGATGCACATTACAGCGATGAATTGGCCAAAATCCAGAATGCTGAGGATTTAAGCGAAAAACCAAGCATCACACTTTCGGACAAAGGTGTTTTGATCGCCTATCCAGAATCATTTGGAAATAAAGAAATAAAAGGAAAAGTGTCCCTTTACCGGCCGTCTGCGAAGCAAATGGACTTTGAATATCCCCTTCAACTGTCCCATTCCACAATGCTCATACCTAAAGCTGATTTTGCAGGCGGCAACTGGGACATTACCTTATCCTGGAGCTACAGGGGAAAAGAATACATCAGCAAACAGAAACTTTATATCTGATGTTATACGCGGCTTTTTTGCTTGGGCTCATCAGCAGCCTGCACTGTATCGGGATGTGTGGGCCCATCGCGATGATGCTTCCGGTATCGCGCGACAATCCTGAGAAAAAGGCATTGCAGATCATGGCCTATCATCTGGGCAGGATTTTTTCCTACTCGGTGATAGGTTTGCTTTTTGGGCTTATCGGCCGTGGGCTCCACCTTGCGGGATTGCAGCAATGGCTTTCGGTTTTTGCCGGAATCGTTATGATAGCACTGGTTTTGTTTCCATCAAATAGTTTGGCAAAATATAATTTCTCGAAACCCATTTTTCGGCTGATCTCAAAGCTTAAAAGCAGATTGGGCAAACAATTCTCAAAATCTTCCTTCAGATCGATTTTCAATATCGGGATGCTCAACGGACTTTTGCCTTGCGGGTTGGTTTATGCCGCAGTTTTTGGTGCGCTGGCGATGCCCAAATTGTATTTGTCTGTAACCTATATGATCTTGTTCGGAGCCGGTACAATTCCTTTGATGAGCAGCATGGTTTACCTGCAAAGGCTTTTTACGCTTCCGGTTCGGAATACAATCCAAAAAATAATCCCAATCGCAGTTACCTGCATTGGGATCTTATTCATTCTTCGCGGTTTGGGATTGGGAATCCCTTATGTTTCCCCTGCTGATGTTTCGTTGTTTGTAAAAGCAGCGCCAAGCTGTCATTAAACCGTCATCGAAAACAACTGCATTTCGGGTTTGTGACGCTTCATCCGCAAATCAAAAGCCATGCAGATGTTGCGTATGAAGGCTTTCCCTTCATTGGTTACAACCATAGAATCTTCATTGATTTTAAGCAAGCCGTCATTTTCCATTTCAGCCAGTTGAGCCAGGATTTCGGGTATTTCCGGAACGTATAATGCATCTTTCCATGAGGTTTCAAAATGGCACATCAAATTCAAAATGTGCTGGCGGATAATCAAATCTTCGTCAGATAAAATGTGGCCTTTAAATAAAGGCAGTTCATTCCACTCGAGCATCTGGTAATAATCTTCGAGGTTTTTGATGTTTTGGGCAAACGTATTCCAGCTGTCGCCAATAGCAGAAACGCCCAGGCCAATCATCATGCTGGTTTTAGAAGAACTGTAGCCCATGAAATTGCGGTGCAGTTTTTTGTTTTCAGTTGCCTGGTAAAGCGAATCGGTCTTCAACGCAAAATGATCCATACCGATTTCGACGTAACCGTAACGCTGAAGCAGATTTTTCCCTACTTCGTAAAGAATGCGTTTCTCATTGTCCTTCGGAATGTCTTCATCCTTAAAACCGCGCTGGCCGTTGCCTTTGATCCACGGAACATGAGCATAACTGTAAAACGCGATGCGATCCGGAAGCAGGGTTTTTGTCTTTTCGATAGTATCTACAATATCTTCCACACACTGAAAAGGCAATCCAAAAATCAAATCGTGCCCGATGGAAGTATAGCCGATATCACGTGCCCACATTGTCACGCGGGCCACATCGCTGAAGGATTGTTTCCTGTTTATGGCCTGCTGCACGGTTTCGGAATAATCCTGGATGCCAAAGCTTACCCTTCTGAAACCGAGCTGGTATAATTTTTCCAAATGCTGGCGCGTGGTGTTGTTCGGATGGCCTTCAAAGCTCATCTCGCACTTTGTCTTGTCCTGTGCAGATGAAAAAATCCCGCCGATCAGCGTTTCAAGGTTTTGTGGAGAAAAGAAGGTTGGCGTGCCGCCGCCCAGATGGATTTCGGCAATCAACGGTTTTTCCTGGAGCAGGTTGCAATACAGCCGCCATTCCTTCAAAACCGCTTCAATGTATTCGTGTTCCACTTTGTGGTTTTTGGTGATCCGTTTGTAGCAGCCGCAAAAAGTGCACATGCTTTCGCAAAAAGGCAGATGGATATACAGGCTGATGCCTTCCTTTTTATTGTAGTTGTAGGCGGTCACAAAAGAAGTTTTCCAGGCTTCGTATTTGAAATCCTCGTCCCAATAAGGAACCGTTGGATAGCTAGTGTACCGCGGCCCTGGCACGTTATATTTTTGGATTAGCGACTGTTTCATGGTTTTGTTTTTTAGAAGATTAAACGCAGGCTTTCAGTACTTCGTGGTATTTTTTGCTGATGGTTTCCTGATGGTCGGGATGTGCAATATTGACCAGTGCTTTGACTCTTTGTTTGAGTGTTTTTCCATATAAATCGGCAATACCATATTCGGTGATGATGTATTGCGCGTGGGAACGCGTGGTTACTACTCCGGCGCCCTGCTTCAAAAACGGAACGATACGGCTTTCGCCTTTTTTGGTTGTAGATGGCAATGCGATGATGGCTTTCCCGCCTTCGCTTAGCGCGGCACCACGGATGAAATCCATTTGCCCGCCAACGCCCGAATACATTTTGGCCCCAATCGAATCGGCACAAACCTGCCCGGTCAGATCGACTTCTATGGCTGAGTTGATGGCCGTCATTTTCGGGTTTCTTCGGATAACGGCGGTATCATTCACAAACGATGATTCGCGCATTTCAATAAACGGATTGTTGTCCACAAAATCGTATAATCGTTTAGAACCCACCAGGAAAGTTGCCAAAGCACGGCCTTTCCCAACGCCTTTGTGTTTGCAGTTGATGATCCCTTTTTCGATCAGGTCGATCACGCCGTCAGAGAACATTTCAGTATGCAGGCCCAAATCCTTGTGAGTGCCCAGATTGGCCAAAGCCGCATTCGGTATCGAACCGATTCCCATCTGAAGAGTGCTTCTATCGTCAATAAGGCTGGCGATGTGCGCACCGATTTTGCTTTCCGCTCCAGTGGGCAGATCGATTTTATGTTCAAAAATAGGAGTGTCCACATTGACCAGATAATCAATTTCAGATACGTGGATGATGCTGTCGCCAAAAGTACGCGGCATATTTGGGTTGACCTGTGCGATTACCTTTCCTGAATTTTGTATGGCGGCCAGAGTAGCTTCAACCGAAACCCCGAGCGAGCAATAACCGTGGGCATCGGGAGGAGAAACATGGATAAAGGTATAATCTAATTTTAGGGCTTTTTTCCTGAAAAGGTTCGGAAGCTCGCTTAAAAAAACTGGCGTATACGAACCGTTTCCTGCCGGTATAGTGTGCCGTACATTTTTCCCAATGAAAAAAGAATTCACATGAAAAGCATATGACAAGGCCGGGTTGGCATAAGGCGCTTCGCCTTCGGTGTGCAGGTGGCAGATTTCAATGTTCCGTAGTTCGGAATACCTATCGCTCAATGCTTTTGTTAGAATGGATGGCGCTGCAGCTGCGGCCTGGATATAAATGCGGCTGTTGGATTGAACCATTTTTACCGCTTCTTCTGCTGAATTGCAATACTTCATACCTAATTTTTTTCACAAAACTAGGATGCTGCTGTTTCTTAAAATATGATATTAATCATGTAATAAAAAAACCGAAACTGGCGCTTCGGTTTTTATAAAATCAGAATTTCATCCGCTGGATCCGGACTGCATTTA
Source organism: Flavobacterium sp. (assembly GCA_049841115.1). GTDB lineage: Bacteria > Bacteroidota > Bacteroidia > Flavobacteriales > Flavobacteriaceae > Flavobacterium. The sequence goes on along the minus strand of JASGHQ010000011.1, from coordinate 279,705 downwards.
AGATAGCCAGCAATGCCACGCCAACATCGGCAAAAACAGCTTCCCACATGGTAGCCAGGCCACCGGCGCCAAGGACCAATACAACGGCTTTCACAACAAAAGCCAGTGTGATGTTTTGCCAAACGATTTTTTTGGTTTGCCTCCCAATTGCAATGGCCGTTGCTATTTTGCCGGGTTTGTCATCCTGGATGATGACATCGGCAGTTTCAATGGTGGCATCGCTTCCCAGGCCGCCCATTGCAATCCCTACATTGCTCAGTGCAACTACCGGAGCGTCATTTATTCCGTCGCCCACAAAGGCTACGGTTTGGTTTTTTGCTTTTATTTCTTTGACTTTATTGACTTTATCTTCGGGCAATAAATTGCCGTAAGCATTGTCAATGCCTAATTTATCTGCTACGAATTGTACCACAGTTGATTTGTCCCCACTGAGCATAGTGGCTTTTACATTCAATGCCCTAAGCTTGTCAACCGTATCCTTCGCATCGTTTTTGATAACATCGGCAATGGTCAGATAGCCCACGAATTTTTTGTCATAAGCAACGGCAATCAATGTGTACACTATAGCATTTGGGTCAACTGCATACGGAATAGAGAATTTATCCATCAGCTTAAAATTCCCAACGAGCAGGCTTTTTCCATTTACGGTTGCTTTTAATCCGTGACCCGGAATTTCCTCTGCATTTTCCAACAGGATCGAAGCATCCACTTTACCAACGAATTCATGGATTGCAGTGGCTACCGGATGCGTACTCTGGCTTTCAAGCGCATTGACCAGCTGAAGGATTTCTTTTTGATCGAATTGTTTGTCAAAAACCACTTCCTGAACCTTAAAGACACCTTCAGTCATCGTTCCCGTTTTGTCCATGACTACGTGCTGGATCGTTGCAATTGCATCAAGGAAATTACTTCCTTTAAACAGGATGCCGTTTTTGCTGGCTGCGCCGATTCCGCCGAAATATCCCAATGGAATTGATATCACCAATGCACAAGGGCACGAAATTACCAGGAATATCAACGCCCGGTAAAGCCAATCGGTAAAGAGGTAATTGGCAACAAACAAATAGGGCATAAATACAATAAGTACTGCCAACGCAACAACAATTGGAGTGTAGATTTTGGCAAATTTCCTTATGAACAGTTCCGTTGGCGCTTTTTGTGCGGTAGCATTTTGAACCAATTCCAGTATCTTCGAAAGCTTACTGTCGGTATAGGCAGTGGTGACTTTTACCTGTGTGACCTTATTCAGGTTGATCATTCCGGCCAAGACGGTATCGCCTTTGGCTTTGGTGTCGGGCTTGCTTTCACCGGTTAAGGCTGCGGTATTAAATGAAGCGCTGTCGGAAAGCAGCTCGCCATCCAGGCCTAATTTTTCGCCTGGTTTTAATTGAATGATATTGCCAATTTTGGCATCCTCGGCCTTAACGGTTTTGGGTTCAGAACCTATCAGGATAGTAACTTCATCCGGACGCTGGTCCAGTAAGGATTGTATGTTGGCTTTGGCACGGCTTACAGCTAAAGTCTGGAACACTTCGCCAACCGAATAAAAAAGCATTACCGCCACTGCTTCAGGGTATTCGCCTATGGCAAATGCGCCGACTGTAGCAATGACCATCAACAGGAATTCGGAAAAGATTTCACCCTGCTTAATGCTTTCAAATCCTTCCCTGATTACCGGAAAACCAACCGGTGAATAGGCTGTGATGTACCATGCAGTGCGGATCCATCCGGAAAACCAAACGGGCGAATAGTAATTGTCAAAACCTATCGCAATCAATAGCAGGACCAAAGAAATGACCGAAGGGAAAAACATGCTGAACGTGCTTTTGCCGGTATCATGGCTGTGGTCGTGGCCATCGTGGCCGGAATGGTCGTGGGCATGCTTTTTGGCAGGGCAGCAGCCATCGTCTTCGATCAGGTTTTTGGCGCCGGCTTTGGCATAGATTTTTTCTTCTTCTGCACTACCGGTATCAGATTTATGATGCTGTTCCATGGCTAAGCTTTGCAACAGCCGTCAAGGCTTTCGTAGGCATTCGGGTCGGCTTTGACATCATCGGCATCGTAACCCAGTTTTGAAATTCCTTCCCTGATTTTCTGCAAAGTGGTTTTCTTGGGGTTATAATACACTGTAAAGGTCATTGCTTTATCATCAAGCTCATACATTTTTACACCTGAGATTTTGAGCATTTCGGTCTTGAATTTCAGTCCGCACGTTTCACATTGCTTGCAATGGTCGCAATGCAAAATAGTTTTGATTATGGCTTTCCCGTTGCTTTTTTGGGCAACAGCAGTATTGGAAACAAACAATATCACTGCCAGGAAAAAGATTGATTGTAAGATTGGATTTTTCATATTTGAAATTTTTATAAAGTTACTAAATATTAATGTTCGTGGCTACCGCCGCCTTTTGATTGTGCCAAAAGATAAAATGCGCCTTTGGTTACAATTTTGGCGTCAGCTGGAATTTCCTCAATCAGCCTGACTTCGGTATAACCCAGGTCGGTTGTGCCCGGCATGACTTCAATGGCTTTGAAATGAATTTCCTTAGATTCTTTTCCAACTTCCTTCTGCTCGTGGTTTCCGGTTTCTCTGTGCGTGCCTTCCAGGATGTAGATAAAATAGTTATCCCCATTTCTCACGACCGCATCTTTGGGCAAAGCCGGAACCGTTTGGTTAGAAATGTTGATGTTGGCGGCAACATACATACCCGAAATCAAATCCTTGGCATTGCTCGGATTAATTTCGGCGTGGACGGCAACCGTTTTGCTTTCGTTGGAAAACGATTTATTGATGCCAAATATTTTCCCCCGGATGGACTTATTTGACTGGTTGGTCAATACAAAATCGACTTCCTGGCCGATGGAAATCTTACCCATGTCTTTTTCAAATACATTCAGGTCGAGGTGCATCTGGCTGTTGTCTACAACTTCAAAAAGTGTGATGCCTGTTGCTGCAAAGGCGCCTTTGGTAATGCTGATCTTTCCGACATAACCGCTGATTGGCGATACAATCGGGACCAATGAAGTGCTGCCGCCGGGGCTAACGTGCAATGCCTGCAATTTGTTTTTGGCCGCCTGCGCTTTCGCACGTTCCGAAGCCAGTTTCGATTTTACTTCCTGGAATGTTTTGCGCGGATTTACATTTTCTTCGCTCAATGTCTTCTGGCGTTTGAATTCGAGTTCGAGGTATTCAATATTGGCAATGGCAGATTGGTATTCTTCCTGCATTTCAGAAATTTCAAGGTTTTGGATCGTTGCCAGTGTTTTTCCTTTGGTCACAAATGTGCCTTCGAGGACAAAAATATCTTTTACCACACCACCGATCAGGGTAGATACATCGGCCCGGTTTTGTGGCGGAACGGCGGTGTATCCATTGGCTTTGATAATCGTGTTGAGGTTTTTCATCTCGATGCTTCCTGTTTCAATCCCGATTGTTTTTGCCTGGATTTCGGTCAGCGCCACTTCGGTTTCCGATTTTTCTTCCTGGTGCCCTTCCTCAGTTTTCTTTTCTCCGCAAGAGAAAAGCAAAAAGGAAACAGAAACGAAAAGGAATGGTATTTTATTGATTCGTATATTTTTCATCTTATGTATGATTAATTGTTAAGAATAGATGGGAATTGCAGCTGAATTGCACTTTGGTTGTACAGATTGACGGCTTCGGCATTTTGTTTCTTGATATCAATGGCCTGGTTCAGGAAACTGATGTACGACCAATAGCTCATATCGCCGTTGGCATAGCTTTTTTGAGCCGAACCGATGATTTGGTCCGCATATTCCAAACCTTCGTTCTGGTAATAATCCAGCGCTTTCTTTTGCTTATCGAATTCATTTTGCAATTCTTCTTTCTTAAGGTTCAAGGCCAATTTGTTTCGATCCAGCACTAGTTGCGACTGCGAAGCTGTAATCTGTGATGCTTTGGCCCTGGCAGTGTTATAACCGCCAAAAAGCGGTATCTGCAGCCCTGCTGTAAATCCCTGGAACATTGACTTAGTATCGATGGTTTGGGCAAAATAGCCTAGACCTAATTTGGGCGTTCGCAGCGCCCTGAACACGTTGGTTTCCTTTTCGTTGACCAAAACCTGCTGCGAATAGTAATCGTTTGCCAAAGTTTCTGCCCTTGATGTATCGGCAACCTGATTTTTGTATTGTAAATCCGAAGCCGCATCCGGAATAATGGCCGCATCGCTTTGTACAAAAAACTGCAGCTGCTTTTGGTAAATCACCAAATCATAGGCAATCTGCGCCTTGATGGTTTCGATTTCCTTTACTTTGGCTTTGGCACTGATGACTTCTATATTGCCGCTTTCACCGGTTTGGAAACGCAGTTCGGCATTTTTAAGGAATTTGGTATAGATCGCATTCAGTTCGTTATTCAGTTTTTGCAATTCAATTCCGTACAAATACTGATAATATGCCAGAGTCACCGCTTTTTCTATTTCGTATTCCGACATTGCCTTGCGCTTTTCGGCAAGCTTAGCCAGCTCTTCCTGCAATTGCCTGTTGGCTTTGGTAATTTTTCCAATCGGAAAAAATTGCTGGATCGATACATTATGGTCGAATGCGCCGCTATTGAACTCGCCGCCCTGGTACTGTATCTGCAATGCATCGGGCTGAAAGGCCCCTTTTTTCAAGGCTCTCTGTTTTTCGATTTCCTTATCGGCAATTTTTAGCGTTGCATTGTTCTTTTTGGCCAAGTCAACAGCCTGCTGTAAGCTCACTGTTTGGTTATTTTGGGCAAATGAAAATGCGCTGAACAATAAAACGATCATCGTGATTGTTGAAGTTTTCATCTTGTTTATTTTGATTGCTTTTTCTGATAGTAAATAAAGTATGGGCAGGACGATTAATGTCAGCAGGGTCGCCGACACTAATCCGCCGATGACTACAGTTGCCAGCGGTTTTTGCACTTCGGCGCCGCCACTGGTAGATAAAGCCATTGGCATAAATCCTAATGAAGCCACGGCTGCGGTCATCAAAACCGGCCTCAGCCTCGTTTTTGTCCCCAATACAATTCTTTGCAGCGGATCGGCTATGCCTTCAGATTTGAGCTGGTTGAAGTAGGAGATGAGCACAATTCCGTTTAAAACCGCAATGCCAAACAAGGCTATGAAACCGATTCCGGCCGAAATGCTGAACGGCATCCCGCGCAGCCACAATGCAAACACGCCGCCAATCGCCGATAGCGGGATAGCGGTAAAAATCAACAGTGACTGCCTGATGCTGCTGAAGGTGAAATACAGTAAGACTAAGATCAGCCCCAATGCAATGGGAAGCGCCACCGATAAACGTTTGTTGGCTTCAACCAGGTTCTCAAACTGCCCGCCATAGGTCACATAGTAACCTGCCGGAAGCTTGAAATTGGTTTTCAGCTTTTGCTGGATTTCTTCTACAACAGTTTTAACATCACGCCCACGAACATTCAGCCCAACGGTAATCCTTCGTTTGCCATCTTCACGGGCAACCTGAACCGGGCCTTGCTCATAACTGATGGTGGCAACCTGCGAAAGCGGGATCTGCTGTCCGTTTGGCAACGGAATGAACAAATTGCTGACATCCGAAATGTCGGCACGGTTGTCTTCCTTTAACCGGACCACAATGTCAAAACGCTTGCTTTGCTCGTAGATTTTTCCTGCGCTTTCGCCTGCAAATGACGAACGGATGATCTGGTTGATGTCGGTGATATTCAGTCCGTATAAGGCAATTTTGTTGTAATCGTATTTTACCGTAATTTGTGGCAGCCCAGTAACCTTGTCAGCCTTTAAATCACCGATACCTTCTATTGAACTGATCTTTCCGATCATTTCTTTGGCCTTATTATCCAAAACCTCTAGGTCATCGCCAAAAATCTTGATGGCAATATCGCTCCGGCTTCCGGTCATCAACTCATTAAAACGCATTTGGATAGGTTGAGAAATCTCGATATTGGCGCCCGGAATCGCTTCCATTTCTTCTTTCATCTTATTGGCCAGTTCTTCCCAATTGTGCGCTGAAGTCCATTCGCTTTTATCTTTCAGTACAATGATAAGGTCACCACTCTCAATGGGCATTGGGTCGGTTGGGATTTCGCCGCTACCGATTTTGGATACTATGGTTTTGATTTCGGGGAATTTTGCTTTTAGGATTTTCTCATATTTGGTAGTGGTTTCCACCATTTGTGTCAGCGAACTTCCGGTCATTATCGTTGCATTGATGGCCAGGTCGCCTTCTTCAATAGTTGGAATAAATTCGCCTCCCATATTCTGGAAAGTGAAAAGCGCCAAAGCAAACAAACCTGCGGAAACCAAAAGAACCGTTCTTTTAGCCTGCAAAGCTTTATTGAGAAGCGGGGCATATTTGCGTTCAAACCAGGCCATCATCCGGTCGCTGAAATTAGGCTGGTGTTCAGTGCTTTTAGACAGGAATAAGGAAGTCATCATCGGCACGTAAGTCAGCGACAAAACAAATGCCCCAATAACTGCAAACCCTACGGTCATTGCCATCGGTTTGAACATTTTTCCTTCGGTTCCTACCAATGCAAGGATCGGCAGGTAGACAATCAGGATAATGATTTCGCCAAATGCAGCGCTGTTCCTGATTTTGGAAGCCGATAAATAGACTTCGCTGTCCATTTCTTCCTGTGTCAATGTTTTCTTTCGTTTGAGTTTGGCCAAATGATGCATCGTGGCTTCAACGATGATTACGGCGCCATCTACGATAATCCCGAAATCAATTGCCCCCAGGCTCATCAGGTTGCCACTCACGCCAAAAAAATTCATCAGGATTATGGCAAACAGCATTGATAATGGGATTACCGAAGCAACAATCAATCCGGCACGAAGGTTTCCTAAGAAGAGTATCAGAACAAAAATGACAATCAATGCGCCTTCGATGAGGTTCTTGGCAACGGTCCCGATAGCATTGTCGACCAATTTTCCCCTGTCGATAAAAGGCTCGGCAACAACACCTTCCGGCAGTGATTTGTTGATCTGTTCCATGCGTTCTTTTACCCTTTCAACCACGGCACTTGAGTTTTCGCCTTTCAGCATCAAGGCTAAGCCGCAAACAATTTCACCTTTACCGTCTTTGGTTGATGCGCCATATCGCAATGCAATTCCTTCGCGGACAGTAGCTACATCACGTACCAAAATCGGAGCTCCGTTTCGGTTTTTGATCACCACATTCTGCAGGTCGGTTATCCCGGATGCCATCCCGACACCACGGATCAGGTAAGCATATTGGTCTTTCTCAATATAAGCGCCACCGGTATTCTGGTTGTTTTTTTCTAAGGCGTTCAGGATTTCGGTAATGGTTATGTCCTGGCTGTTAAGCGTGTTCGGATTGACGGCAACTTCATATTGCTTTAGTTTTCCACCCCAGGTACTCACTTCGGCAACACCTTCAACACCCTGTAATTGCGGAATGATAATCCAATCCTGTATGGTCCTCAGCTTAATGGCATCGTATTTATCTTCATAGCCTTTTTTGGCATAAACATCGTACTGGAATATTTCGCCAAGCCCTGTGGAAATAGGAGCCAGTTCTGGTGATCCTACATATTTTGGAATGTTTTCCTCGGCAATTTTTATTCGTTGGAAAATCTGTTCGCGTGCCCAGTAAATATCGGCATCATCCTTAAAGACTACCGTAACCACCGAAAGCCCGAAACGTGAAATGCTCCGCAGCTCCAAAACTTTCGGAATGGTTTTTACTGATTGCTCTAGCGGGTAAGTGATCAATTGTTCAACTTCCTGGCTGGCAAGGGTAGGAGCGGTGGTTATGATCTGTACCTGGTTGTTGGTAACATCAGGCAATGCATCAAGCGGTAATTGCCTGACGGAATAACTGCCCCAGGCTAAAAGCACTAGGGTAAAAAGCAGTATGACGAATTTATTCCGTATACTGAATTGTATAATTTTATCTAACATTGAAATGGTATAATGAATTAGAAATCAGCAAATAATATATTTGCCACTGTTCGTGCAGGTGCACAACTTTCTACCCCGGAATTACCCGGGCATCATTATACTAACTGAGGCGGCTGCCAGATGCTTCCGTAGAAATTGGAATGGAATACCGAAGCATAGATCGGATTTGAGGTCCTTATTTCTGTAAATGGAGCCTGAAAATCAAAAATAATCGTTGGTACGTAGGTCAACGTAAGCTGGCCGCAGCAATTGCAGATGCAGAATGGCGAACACATGTCGTTGTTTTTATCGTGCGAATGATTGTCTTTTTCGGTAGTGCATGAAACGGTTTTGTGTGCGGCACTTTCGCTCTCGATATCCACACAAGGCGTGGCTGCGAGGGCAAAAATGTAAAATGATAATAATAAGCACATTAGTTTCATGGCAGTAAATGTAAAAAGATATTTTTAAAAATTAACGTTTCGGCCTGTTTTTAGGCTTAAGAGATGGTTAAACTTATTTAGGAATGCTTAAATTTACCTTTGATAACATTAAAATATGAAAGGATTGAACATCATAATAGCATTGGTTTTATTTTATTCCTGCGGTAATTCGGGTAAGCAAAGCCATGAAAATCTGCAGGTTGACTTTAAGCTTCCTAAAGACTTAAAGGAATGCTCGGGCATTGCTTATGACAAAAACTATAACCTGATTTGGGCAATAGCTGATGGGGGAAACCCAAATGTGCTGTATGGATTTGATGCTAAAGGAACTATTTCAAAACAAATAGGGATGGATGTAAAAAACAACGATTGGGAAGACCTGACGATGGATAAGGCCGGAAATATTTATGTTGGTGATTTTGGCAATAATGACAATATCAGGACCGATTTGGCCATTTATAAAATAACTGATAGCTTGTTGCAAAAAGGCCCTAAAATTAAAGGTGTGACTAAGTTTTATTATCCTGAGCAAAAGGATTTTCCGCCGAAGAAAAAATCTTTGTTTTATGATTGCGAAGCCTTTTTTGAGATGGACGGCAACTTTTATTTGTTTACCAAAAACAGGAGCAAAGATTTTGACGGAACTACGTTTATTTACAAAATCCCCAACCGGTCAGGGCATTTTGCGGCACAGCGCATAGGGGAATTTAAAACCTGTGCTGATTACCACACTTGCTGCATTACGGGAGCTGCATTGAGCCCGGACCAGACTAAAATGGTGCTGTTGGGGCATAGTAAAATCTGGCTTTTTGAAAATTTTAGAAACGACAATTTTCTGGGAGGGAAGAAGACCGAATTAGATCTAAAGCATTATTCCCAAAAAGAAGCCGTTTGTTTTTTGACCAACGATACATTGCTTATCGCCGATGAAAGGACCAAAAAGAATTATGGAAATGTTTACAAGGTGGCTTTGGCCGATTTAAAATCCAAACCCTAAGCCAAAGGCAATCCGGGCATTGTCGATCTCGCTTTTGAAATAAGTGATCCTGGCGGTAATTACCTTCAATCCGTTCAGCCATAAACCGCCGCCATACGAGCGATGCCATGTGTTTGACGTTTCACCGTCAAGCCAAACCCTGCCGTAATCAAACCCACCTAAAAGCCCATAGGTCATTGGTACCAAACTTCCTTTTATTCTTCCGATGCTGATCCTCAAATCGCTGCTTTGAAAGAAAGATTGCTTCCCTAAAAACCGTTCGTTGCGGAAGCCGCGTAAATCATAATCGCCACCCAGAGCTGCTCCCTGGTAAAACTCGAAATTATCATTCAGCAGCATTTTGCCTTTTAGTAAAGTGGCCAAAACAATGTTGCCATTGGCATCAATCTTATGGTTGAAATTTAGTTTACTTTCCAATTGCGGGAAATTACGCCTGCTGTCATTGAGGTTCATTTTCCACGAACCGGACAATGCAAACCCCATTCCTAATGTTGGATTCGATTTGTTGTCGTAATTTTCAAAGCTATAAGCAACAGTTGTCCCTAAAAACTGCTGGGGTTCAAAAACTGCCGGATTTACAATTCCTGGGATGTTGATGAACCGATTGGTGGTTTCTTCCACTTCGATGCTTTCCAGAGAAGCCTGGAATGAAAGCTCGCTTCCAAAGCGCCCTACTTTTTTTAGCAACGGTGCTATCCTGTATTGCTGGATGCGGACTCTATTGTAATCCATGCCGGTATCCTCATCGTTGTTAACGGTTTCATTTCCGTAACCGAAGTAATTGATCGCAAAATTGGCGCTCGTTACCCTCGATTCCATTTCAAAATCCCATTTCCCCACAGCCTGTGGGATTTTTGCTTTGTACATCAATTCAAAACCGTTGGTAGCAAAATAATAATTGGCCTTAAATGTGTGCTTTTGTGTGTACGGATTTTGCTTAAAGCCATTTTTGGTATAATTGACAACGGCTCCGATCTTGACACCGTCATCAGGATTATAGCCTATTCCGGGCAAACCTGTCCAGGCATTGAATTTGGGCTTTTTGTAATCGTACATGTTGGTTTGGTAATCATCTGTAATCCTTTCATGGGTACAGCCGTCAACCTGATAGGTATTTTGTTTCGACTTAAAATCGTACACATATACCCTTTTTCCGTTTTCAATATGGTAATTGTCATGGTTCTGGCCACCGATCAACCTAATTTTTACAGTAGATTTTTCTTTGCCTTCCACAATAAAAACATCGTCGTCGTCCAATCCGTAAATCCAGACTTCATTAGTGTTTTTATCATTAATTATCCTAGAGTTTACTAATTCCTCAGCTTCTTTTTTGATACGGTACTGCTCAATTTCGAGTAAGCCCTGCTTGTTTTTTTTGATGACGAATTTGTCCTTTTTATTGGTGCCTACAATGAGTATTGTTTTTTGAAGGACTTTGAAATATTCCGCAGCATATTTCTGAAGGTCATTTTTCCGTACCGATAGTTTTTCTTTTATGCTCTCGATGGTTGTGTCCTGCATTTCCGCCGGCAGTTTCTTAAATGCTTCTGAAATGTCTTCAACAGATAAATGATCCTGGATGTATTGGGCCTGAGTTTTCCAGTCATTGGCTGAACTATTCTTCAGAAAAGCCACATCAAGCGGATAAGGCTCGCGGTTAAACCATTTGACATTGGAGATTTTAGATTTGAAAGTCTGCATGTGGCGCAAATCGGGTATATTCATCACAATTGCCAAAATAGCGCCATCGTATTTGCTGAAGGCCTGGTCGCGGTCGCGGGGAATAGGTTTGTAAATTACCTTTTCGCCAACTTTATATTCGCCCCAGCGCCATTGGTCAAAATGCCTGTCCCAATCTCCGATGAGCATGTCGAACAAGCGCGCTTTTATATAAGCTGGCTCGTCTACAGAATATTTTTCATCTTTTTGCAGGTTTTTGAGCAAGTCGTCAGTTCCGATTATCGCATCGGGCTTGCCGAAGCTTACCAAATCCTTTTGTGAATCCGTAGGGCGTTCTTCCACCATATATAATTCGTCGCCAAAGTCAGCATTGAAATCCTTTAAGTCCTTATGTTTCGGAATAAAATAAAGCTCCGGATTGGTATGGCTCACGCCGATTTTGCCTGCCATATCGCCAACAACAAATGGCGTATACGGGTGCGATGTTGTATAAAAGTCCAAAAGGAAGTTTTCGGCATACGTGTTTTCAAATTCCTTTTCTACGTATTGATCCTTAAATGCTACTGATTGTAAAAAACGGGCCGCACTTTTTTTCAGCGCACGCATTACAAATTCCTTCCCGTCATTATCCTTCAGGCGCAATGACTTTGACTGGTGCCCGCCACCTGCCTGCGTAGGTTTCAATCCGCCATACAAAGTATCCAGTGTTGCTGTTTTTGCAGCTATCGGCGTACTGTATAAATCCTTGTAGTGACTGCCCAAAAGCCAATCGTGGAATATGGTTTTGTCGGTCATTTTCTTTGTATATATAGATGCGGTTGTGGTAGTCGGAAAAGAAGAAGGATACGTTTGGATTTCCTTGCCAGTCTGTTGGTTGATACTGTGCTGCCAAAGCAGTTTTTCGCTACCGTTTTCCATGCCATGGTAGCTAACGATCATTTCACCGTTTTTAAGCACTGAAAGCATGGCAAATCCATTGCCACCATATGAAAAATCATTTTTGCCTACTGCTTTTGCCGCTTCCGATTTTGAACCGGCTCCGCTGATGACCTGGATGATATTGTCTTTTTCGATATACTGCAGGTTGTGGTCGTGCCCCGAAACCACTACCACATTGTCCTGTCCCTGCAATAAGGCAATAATGCGCTTGCTCAGGATCTGGTATTGTTTGTTTTGTAAATCTTCTGGGCTGGCTCCGGATGTTTTCCGTAATAAATTGATGAAAGAACCAATAACGGGCAACGGGAAATTACTCTCGAAAGGATACAATTGCTTTTCAAGCGAGTACTGCCCGCCGTGGCTGCCGTTGCTCATCAATGGATGGTGCATCGGAATGATTTTGATCTTGTCCTGGTTTTTATTCAGGATGCTTTCCAGCTCTTCAAAAAAGCCCTCACGGGTTTTGATTTCGCAGTCGTCATTGATGCCCGGGTAATTGTCCCAATCAACCAAAAACCATTCACTGTCTATAGTAATGAGGATTGTTTTCTTGTCAATCTTCACAGCATCGATAGGGCAGCCTTTTCCGGGAAGGAACCCGGACTTATCCTTCAAATGGCCATTTACAAATTTGGCCTGGTTTTCCAAACCCTTAAGGCCGCTATACCAATCATGGTTCCCGGGGATGACAATGGTTTTTCCTTTAAAGTTTTTAGCAAGTTCCAGCTGGTTTTGTAGTTTCACTTTGGCAAGCGGATAATCGGGGTTGTCCTTGTCGGCCGGCATCCCTTTCGGGTAAATATTGTCGCCTAAAAAAAGCAGGGTGGCATTGGATCCGGAAGCCGTCAATTTGGCTTCCAGCGAATGGAGTGTTTGCTGGGCCTGGAGCTGGTCTGCATTTCCGGCATCGCCAATAAGGAAAAAGGTATGATCGATTTTGGAACTGTCAATAGCTTCCTCAATCTGATTTTTATTGCTATTTTTGTGTAGCTGCATCTTGTGTGAAGCACAGGATTGCAATAAGAAAACAAGGGCGGTTAATAAAAAAGAAACAATTTTTGGTAAAGTTGTTTTCACTGAAAATCATTTTATAAATTAGACAATTCAATTGCTAATGACGATTATAGAACAAGCCGGGGATTTTGTCAGTCAATTGTTCAAAGATAAGCTTTCTGCTTCATTTTTGTACCATAATTTCAATCATACCGTTGCGGTTGTCAAAGCAGTCGGGGAACTTTCTGCCCATTCGGATTTGACAGAACAGGAAAAAGAAGCCTTACTGATGGCGGCCTGGTTTCATGATGCCGGCTATGTAACTGATTTTAATAACCACGAACAGCATAGCATAGAAATAGTTACCAATTACCTGCAGGCAAAAAACTTTGATCAAAATTATATTGGGAGGGTAGCCCAACTGATCAATGCGACGGTTTATTGCTATGAGCCGAAAAATATTTCGGAAGAGATAATGCGTGATGCGGATTATGCGCACCTTGCTTTGGAAACGTATCTGGATAGCAGTGATTTGCTGAGGAAAGAATGGGAAATCACCCAGAATAAATTCTATACCGATAATGAATGGGCTCAAGGAAATCTGGAATTGTTTGCCAAACATTACTATTACACTGATTTTGCGAATCAGCATTGGAAACCGGAAAAAGAACTAAACGCTGCAAAAGTAGCGGCACTCATCACTAAAAATAAGCAGGATATGGAAACACCTGAAAAAGAAACCAAGAAAAAAAACAAAGGCGAAAAGTCGGAAAGAGGAGGCGAAACGATGTTCAAAATCACACTGACCAACCATATCCGGCTGAGCGAAATTGCCGACAGCAAAGCCAATATCCTGCTTTCGGTAAATGCAATCATCATTTCGATCGCGCTTTCGACTTTAATACCAAAACTGGACAGCCCGACAAATGCCCACCTGATAATACCAACATTCATTATGCTGATGTTCAGCGTGATCTGCATCATTTTTGCAATCCTTTCGACCCGTCCAAAAATTACCAGTGGTAAATTTACCCGAGAAGACATCGACAACAAAAAGGTAAACCTGCTGTTTTTTGGAAATTTCTACAAGATGCCTTACGAAGAATACCAATGGGCCATTAACGAATTGCTTAAGGACAAGGAGTACATGAACAATTCGATGACCAAAGACCTGTATTACCTGGGATTGGTGCTGGAGCGTAAATACCGATGGCTCAGGATTACCTACAACATTTTCATGATCGGGATCATCGCTTCGGTAATTGCGTTTGTATACGCATTCCAAAGCATGAGTGCTTAATGCAGCTCGTCGAGCAAATCCTGGTACGAATACAGTTTCCCGTCATCAACAGCAGCATTCGAGAACTTTTACACGGAAAGCCTTTAGGCCTGAAACGCCCTGCAGGTCTTCAACTTCAAATTGCTCTATGGTAGCTTCCAAAACTTTTTTCGACTGAAGGTATTTGATGTATTTTAAATATTCGGTTTCTTCGTGTTTGTGCGAATATACGATAGTGATTTTTTCCTTTTCGGAAATGCGCTCCCTAGTGCCTTTTATGAATGCCTTGTCAATCCTTTTTTTCACGACTTCGTAACGCGCATTGTATGAACCATCAACATCGAAACGCTTTTCATCCATACGGAAGCGAATCGAAATCGGTGAACTGAATACCAAAACCAGCGAAGTCACATCCAGTGCATAAGGCAAAGAATCCTTAATCTTATGGTGCTCCATTTCCATTTCGCACAGGGTTTGCAGTTGCCAAAGCCTTAAATTATTCAGATACAAATTGTCGTATTCAAGATTTGGTGCTATTGAAGCCCCGATATACAGGTTGTGCTCAACACCATCGGTTTTGAAACGTTCATAATAATGCGGAAAAATCTGTTGTGCTTCCACTTGCTTGGCATCCAGTATATTGGCCATTTTTTTGTTGATAACCGATAAAGTGTGGTCAAAGTCTTTTCTCGACTGGTAAAAAGCGCCCGTTTTTGGATCGAGCCTTTCAAAATACTGCTCGATTTTTTGCTGGCAGTCTTTGCCTGCTTCGGTTTTGGTAGTATGCAGCAACGGATGGATTTCGGTTTCTATATAGCGCTGGATCTGCTGCTCGGTATCGGCGCGCAGTGCAGTTTCCAAATCAACGAGCATTTCTTCCAATTCAAATTTGCGCTGTTCAACCAGCAGCAGATTATTACTCGATTTAAGCTGCTCAAAAATGACAATCAGGCTTGACAGTTGGTTTTTCAAGTCTTCTTTTACGGTTTCGTTCCGATGGTCTGAAGAACTTTTGATGTCGATCTGTCCATACAGCGGGTAGACATCCTTGAATACGATTTCCTTAAAGATATAATCCTTGGTATCCGAAAACGACCGGAAATAATTCCGCGCTTCCTTTTTGAATTTCCAATAAACACTTTGATGGATGGTGGTGTATTCCTTTTGGATGATGGCTTCCACCTGGTGCGATATATCGGTATTGGTCCGTTCGATCGTATCAACCAAATACGGCATTATCAATTCGAGCTTAGTCGCGTTTATCGAATTCAAACCTCTTACAGCTGATGAGGCAAATTCAATGATTCCCAATAATTTTCCGTTGCTGATAATGGGCGCCAGCATGCAGCTCTGTATGTTTTGCTTCAAAAGATGGCTGCCGAATTTTTTGTTTTCCGAATTGGCTAAAAATGCATTGACATCCGGAATGATAAAGGTTTTTTTCTCCTCTATCAAATGCTCGAACGAACAGCCGCAAAGCGCATTCTTGCAATCGGCCTCGTCTTCATCAAGCAGGATGAAACTCTTCATCTTTTCCTCTTTTTCCTTGTCCATAAAAGGCTTTATGAACATGTCATCTTCTTCGTTGTAGATGGTAACGCCCACTTCTAAATCGGGGATTTTGAATATCGAGCGGAAAATCGATGCAAAGCTTTCGCCATCGTCTCCCGATTTTTGGGCTTTTGATTTCAGCAGGTTGGTTTTCAGGTTGGATACCGCGCTTTCTATAGTGGCATCAACCAACGTTACGATCACAAAGCCTTTCAGTACCCAGGAATTGGGCGGGAATTTTTGTTTCCACAGATCGAGGTTGTCGTAATTGTCTATAAGCTCGTTGATTTCCTCTTGTGACAGCGGCTGGATTTTATCAGTTGCAAAAATCTCAACAAAATCGGCATTGTACAAAATCCGGTAATGCCTTAAGATTCCTTCTGAATCCGGTATGTCATAGAATAGCGGCCTTCCGAAGTCAACTTTTTGGTTATAAAAGGTATTCAGTATCAAACAGCAATTCATTACATAAAATTGGTGTTGATCAAAATCCCTGATCTTCATGTCAAATTCGACACCGGCATCCTTTAATATTTTCTTGAAGCGCTCGGTGTAATTGAAGGTAAAATCCTGGAAAGGCAGCGTTGCCGCTTTGATTTCGTTGTGCGTAAGTGCAGTTGGGAACAAATCGGCCAGCAGGTTTTTGATTAAGGCTTCATTCTGTTGGATTACTTTGAGCCCGGCCTCACCATCATGCACATCGGGCAGTTTTTTTGCCTGTTCAATCAATGCCTTTGCATAATCGGAACGGTAATTTACATCCGAAAGGGCAATGCTTTCCATGCTTTCCAAAAGCTTGTGGAAGGAAATAAATGTTGTAAACGGGCTGAGGAAATTATGATTTTTAGCCATAACAGAAACTTTAGGCAAAGTTACCGAATAATTCTTTGCGTAGTATGTATTTGGGGCAAAAACGGAATTTGCATTATTTCTTTTGAAAATGATGAAAGCCTTTGATATCAACATAAAAAAACCGGAACAGGATTCCGGTTTTTATGAATTACAATTTGATCAATATCATAACTATGTCCAGGATGATCCGCTCGAATTACTAGAAGTATCTCCAATTTCCTCGATTTCAAAATAGCTGTTGGCGCTTACTGCAGCGACGGCTCCCACACTAAGCAAGACAGAAGGGACCAAAGTACCGCCAACAGAGCAGCTAATGATTCCGCTGATATTTGAGCTTCCTTTTGTATTGGTATTCGCTGTCACTAACTGGGTAACCATGTTAGAGGAAGATATGTATTCTGCCGGGCCCAGTACATCGGATTTTACAGAAACCGCATCATACCTAAGGGTAAAAGTGGCGCCGACAGTTGAAAAGCCAAACGAAAAATAGCTGCTTGAAGAACTCATGTTAGAAAGCCCGAAATTACATTTAAACCGGTACCTTTTGCCTGCTGTCATTGTAAAAGCCCCATTGGTTGTTGCGTTAAACATTTTCTGTAGCGAAGTGGAATTGGCAAGGTTGTGCCCCGATGTAGTAATGTATTGAGTGCGCAACCTGTAATTTGTTTTTATCCCGTTTATTTGTGCCTGGAGCTTTCCAAATGCCTGGATGATCTGATCGGTTGGGGCAATTGCAGTATCTGAAGGAATAACTAATCCTGACAATACAGCTTCTCTTACCTTTTTAAAGGTTTTATTTCCGGACCAGTAATCATCATTGCTGCCAGAACCTGTGATTACAGGTTCCTTTGTATCCAATAATGGGTTTACGATTACTCTTGCTGTATGCGGGGTAATGTACTTGGTGTTATTGCTTGCAACAAGCGCTTCAGCATCGGTAGCTCTGTCTTCTGTGTTAACATTGCTATCAATCAATAGGCCAAAATCAGCCTCTGTTGGTCTTTTATCTGTCGAAAAAATAATTTTCAAACTGTCTCTATTAGCCATTTTCTATATTTTTTATGATTATTATCTAACTATAAATGTTCTTCCGATTATCATTCCCCTGCTTCTGTCGGGAACAGCAATGCCTCCAATATCGGTCCATGTTACCTCATTATATAGGGTCAATATATTTTCTTCCCTACTGAGCATTCCGGATGTGTTTTTGGCAATGACTTTAAAATGATGGAATAATTTTGTGCCGTCATCTGATAGCACGGTCAGGTTCGGGCTATTGATATTCGTCATCTCCAGATGGATGTAGATACCTTCTCCGTTTGAAGAAATCACAGTTTCCTCTGTCCAGCCTTCAGTCGAAAGGTCGTTGGTGTTAAAATAATGGTAATCACCTTTTACCTCCCTGTCTGCTATGACTTTTGCAATTTCGATCCAGTTGCCCTGTGAGTTCAATTTATACAGATAATAATCTGCTTTGTATGCTGTTTCGTTCCAATGGAGCGTTATGAATTTCAACTCTGTATCAGGATCAACCAATGGTTCAGAATAATATTCGATGACCGGAGATTTTGGAAGGTAATTTTCCACCATCGTAGAAGCAATGATCTTCGAAGGCTGCGATGGTGCATAATCTATCAAGACCACCGGATTATCTGCAGCATCATAAACTGCTTCGGCATATTCTATTTTCCTGCTTACCGTTAGCCTATAAAACAGCGGATCACCAAACGGAACTTCGGTTAAATCTGAGAAGTCATCTTCAATTGTCCAGATTGCCTGCCCTGTAAGATTAAGAATATCAATATCAATTACTTTAACCAGTTCCATGCTTTGTACCGAATTAGAATCAAGGCGGTCAAACGTCCGGTAAAGATTTACTTTCTTGATATTTTGAACTTCAGGGTATGAGGCAATTTCAAAGCTGATTTTTGGGCCAATGCCCAATTCCCTGTTTTCAAGTACCGGAATCATGCTTTTGACTTTTGGTGCTTCCGGAGGGCTTGAGTTTACCAATTTTATTGGCCCCAAAATACTACTGAAACCACTCATTTTTATCTGAGAGCTCAGCTCTTTTGCAGAATAAAAATAGATGTTGTCACTGGTACCGTCGATTGTGAAATCTGTAAACTGGATTTTATTTTCCCCGAGATCAGAAATATTTTTCATCATAGGAGCCATGTCAAATTCTGTAGACTCATTAGGATCCATAGGAGGCTTGATGAGGTAACCGTCACGATCCCTTATTTTTTGCTTTTTATTGACCGGTTTATAGGTCCTGTCTTTAATGAACTTATAAATCACAGGAACTTCGGTCAGCGGTACAAAGGCATTCATCACGGCTTCTTTAACAAAATCGATAAGCTTTACCGCATCATTTTGGCCAACTGAAGCCGGAATAATGACTGCGTTGAGTGCTATAGTCCCAAAATGTATATTCTGGATGTGCGGGACAGTAGCATTGAAACGCTGGTTATGGTAATCTATAAATGCATTGATGTTTTCGAAGAAAGAAGTCTTATCAGGCAAAGGAAGGCGGTACCTATCAGCCTCGGGAGCGTTTAATGGGAAATTACCATATTTGCCACCACCCGGAGCGGTTGGATCTTCAACAGTATTAGACCCCAATAAATTAAAATCAAGGAAATTTTCCCATCGGTTTGTAAAATACAGCTCTTCGTTTCCACCTAATTGCTTTAATCCTTCTTTGATAGTTGTGATGGTTTCTCCTTTGTACAAAGCAGCCAGGAACCCCTGATTGTCTGCCCTATAATACAAAATGCCATAAGGTCTGTGAGAATATGAGGTTGTAATGGTATAGGTTGATTTACCGTAAAAGTCTGGCCTGGTTGTATACTTCGCTCCTTTTGGAGGCCCCGGTACCTTGGCTTCAATGACTTCCTGGGCAACCATGGCTGCAGGCACGCTAAATTTTGATTTATAAGGCAGGCCGGTATCCGTTTCGGTATAATCCAGATCAACAGACTTTAAGCCAAAGATGGAGTATCTGCTGCCTTCACCTTCATCCGGGAGGATATGGCCTTCATTCAGGTTATTAGTGTCATCATGATACAGATACACTCTATAGGATGGGTAATAATGCACTTTAATCAGTGTACTTGCATTACTATTCAGGATATAGTCATTTTCCGAGCTTGGATCGCCGTTTTCATCCAAAATAAAGTCGGGGTCATTAACATAAAGTATTAAGTTCTCAGCAGTTCCAATATTTTCTGTCCTGAATACAGTAAACGATTTACGCGAATCATAAATTTCTCCGTTGACATCATTATAATTACTGTCTGTAAACAAACGGACAGTTCCGTTGCACCATTCAACTGAATTCGCAGCACTGTGGAGCTGTGGATGGTTATTTAGATGGAAGTTCACAAACGTTATTTTGTAAAGGCCCCTGTGTCTATTCTTTTGGATAGGAGCCCCTGTTTCAGGATAGAACATAAAGATTTCATTTACCCGTTCTATTACGGCATTTTCCCAGATACCCCTGGTTTTTTCAATAAATTGATCTTCAACCCCTACATCGTTAATGGTTTTTACAAGCTCTCTATGTATGGTCCAGTCAGGATTTCCGATGCTTACCATGAAACTGTTCGGGTTTATTGGCTCTGCTCCCCATGAAGTTGTATTCTGCATGTTTTCAACGACAACAAAATAGCCATCAGCATCAACAGCTGGGGTGATCATGGTTAGAGGATCCAAATCGGGCTCTTCGCCATCAACCAGGCTGTCACCAAGCTGTTGTTTGTAAACAATAAAATCTAAACCTTGTGTACCTGGCTGAATATTGTGGATTAGGAATTTTTGATCACCCATCAAAAAGTAACCGCCAATAAAATGAGCAGCGGTAGTACCTGCCGGAAATTCAGAATCAAAGGTTTCGCCAGTGCTGACCTGTAAATAGCTGCCTGTTTTTATGCGTGACATAAAAAGGCCTTCATCAAGTACTGGTGCCAAAGCCTTTCCGATGATTTTTTTAGGAAGGCTGTTCCTGTAATGGATTTCGATATAATCGCCCATTACTTCGTCCTGATCCGGGTAGATGCTATTGGTATCTGAAACAAAATCCACTAATGAACCTTCAGGGACTTGATAGCTTAGCAATTCCTGATCAGAGTTGTAATCAAACTGTAGCCGTACCAAAGTTTTATCAGGGTCGACTACTATTGCGCCAAACCTGTTTTGTTCTGCCTGCGAAGTAAACATTAAGGGGAATTCGGGCCTGATCAGCTGAGGCAATACATTGGAAGGCGGCTTTAACGAGTTATAAGGCTTAAGCTGGGTGTCTATTGATTTTTCCAACTCGCTGCTTGTTGCCCTTGAAAACCAGTTGATGCCGTAAGTTGCATAATGATAGGTTCCGGTTTGCGTTTGAATGTCTACATACAATGCATTGCCTGGGTCTGGGATAATAAGCGGTATCGTTTCATAGGATCCCGGCTCAGTATCGATATTCTCGTAATCCGAATCGTATGTGAGTTCCGGTTTTTCCCAAACGTACGTGTCATCATCGCCTGGGAATACTTTCCTGCTTTCGATTCCTGCAAAAACGGGTACGGTAAATGTTGAAAAATCAATATCCGCATTTTGCTGGTAAAAGGCTGGGTTGGGTACATCCTGAATTAAATTCTCGGTTACAAGGCTTACAAATCTCTTTTTACCATCAAATGAATAGCCGTCATGCGTATTGATGTAATCGTCATCTGCATCATCAGAAACTTCAAGGAATCCTGGAACCAGCGAATGAAGATCTATAGGCAATGGCAACCTTTGGTTGTCAATGGCTGTTGGTAACGACATTGATAAATGTTTCACTGTTTGAGGGCCATTTCCAAGATCCCCAAAAGTGGTGTAAGATGCCAGGTATACATAAGATCCTTCAAAAACAAGAGGCTGAAGGTCTAAGGTGCCTAAGCCCAGCATTCTTGCGATATGGAAATCGGTCGACATGATCCTTAGCAGGTTCAAGTTGTTGACTTCAGTCAATTCATCATCAGTTAATGGCTCATCGGGATCTGACTGGTAAGTAAGGTTAACGTTTATCAATTCAGTGGCAGTTGGATTATCCAGTTCTTCACTCAGCGTAATGTAACTTTCCACGACATTTTTGATATTTCTGTCAAAGGAATTTTCAAATGTGCCGTTCCATTTGTCAATATAATTATCGGCCCGGACATAGGCCTCATCATTAAACCTAAGCCAGCTTCCATCAATGTCATCCTTGGCTAATCGTGATATCGCCAAAGGATCTCTTTTGGTCAGGGCGTAATTGCCTAATAGGTTCCATGCTCCCTTTGAAGTGGTTTCCTTGATAAAATCGGAATAAAATTCGAAGATCAAAGCTAAAGGATAGCAGTGGTTGCATTTAAACCGAACCATTCTGCCATTTTCACAATAAAGGTTTAATCTGTCTGAGCTGATAGCGGCTTCATCATAACTTTTCCTGAAGGATAAAAACTTAGGCGTGAAAACGGTATTCTCCCTTACAGACAACGCTTCGAGCTGTATATCCGGGGTTCCGGTAACACTTACCTTTAATTCAGAAGCGAAGAAAAGCTCTCTTTTATTCTCAACTTCTATCAACTCATTGCCATATTGTTTGAGGAATGCTAATGGATCTGTAAACGGGTCGATAGCCAGCCTTACCTGATCGTATTTGTTAGTATTCCTAAAATATACAAAGAAAACCCTGGTATCATTATTGAATTTGTATAGCCAATAGCGCTGTGCATCATTAATTGACTGCGGAGGTGTGTCAAACGAAAGCACAAAGGTTTTTGGCGAGTATTTGGCACGGTGTATCTTAACAAAGTCGTTGGGCTTGTTGAAATTATTGTAATTGAAGGAGTAATTGCCTTTAGGCATGTGCTGTTCTCCTAAAATCCCTGAAAAAGTCCAGCGCAGGTGAATACCTTTACTGCTGTCATTACCTTCTGAACCGGCTGCCTGAAGATAAAAATTAGGCGACTGCAGCCAGGTGTTTTCATCAACGTCAATTGCATTTTCACAGCTACAGTTCCCTAAGCTTGATAAGTAGATCAGAATTTCATTTAAAATACTCCAGGCTGTTGTATAGCTTTCTACCTCAGGTTCTTTGATAAAGAAATCAATATATGCAAACTGGTCTTCAAAAGTGAGTATTATATTATTGTATTGCGGATTTTTTTTGATGAATTCCTTAAGAAGCGACATGAATTTCTCCACACATTTAATGAGGCTCTTATAGTCTGGTTTTTCGGGCAGCATTTCAGGATTGGTGAGGCATTTGTTAAAGCCATCCAATAGCTCGTTGTAAAGCTTGCATAGTTCTATGTCCTTGTCGCAGGGAGGAATGTCTACAGGAGGCATTTCACAAAGTATTGATTTTTCGGAGCTGATCTCAGTTATGGAAACATAAGTAATATTTTGAAGTTCCATCTCTACATCGCTTAATTCAAAAGGAAGATCGGACATTACAAAATTTGAATGCTTTTGAGAGATGGATACAAGATCTTCAGGATTTGTCCTGCAGCTGTTTAAATCTAAATCTAAATTGGCAATAGGAAAATTAGAATAAATAGAAGTGCTGGTAGCTACTCCCTGCAATAGAATGGCTTCATTTGAAGTAACCTGCGACAGTATCCCGATCCGGCCATCGTAGAACTGCGGCGAATCGTGGTCAAACCTCTTTGTCCATAACGGATTGATATTATAATCTATTTTAGAGATCGACGAATAATAATCGGTATTCTTTTCTAGATAAATATGATTGTTGTTATACTTAACATTGGTTACCAGGCCATCGGTAATCATCCATAAATCGGTATTAACAGTATTGGCAACGGTATCTATAGTATTCTTTGTGAGGAATGTATTTTGCCATCCTTCGATCCAGGTAACGGCAAAGAAAGTATTGTTTTTATAAACCACAAAAGAAAGATGGGTGCGGTCATAGGTAATCATCTGTTCTCTGTATGTGATTCAAATCCAGGTCTAATTCAATAAGATACCCGCTGTCAACATAACCTTCAGTTCTCAAGATGTACGGCATAGCCATATAATCCTATCTTATTTGGGCCTTTTACAATTCCGGCATGCCTGAACCCAGATAAATTATCTACTGTCCCTACTGTTTTGGAAGCTAGTATATTTCCATTGCCATCGATTTTGAAAATTACAGTTCTTCCATTGGCGTCTGGCTGCATTAGCGCAAAAACATACTTGTCATTGCCTACACTGACAATCGAATTATCGTAGCCAATTAATTTAAGGTTGCTTCTCTTTTGCCATACAATAGCACCTGTAGTGCTTTTTATCCTTGTTATATAGCTTTTGTAGTTATAGTCATTAGGTTCCCGCCCCATCATTAACAAATCACCATTGTCACATTCAATAATGTCGTAATTTCTTATGAATGTTTCGCTGTTTACAAACGAATACGCTTTTTCCCATATAACATCACCGTTAATATTGAGTTTTGTCAGGAGGGTTTTTGGGTTCGACCCATTAAGGAGAATTTCACCTACGGCAAAAATCGAGTTGCCTGCCTTTATCGATTTAAGGTAATTATAATTTGGCTTATTATATAAATTAAAAAATGACATAGAATTTGATTTATTTGATGATTACAGAGGTTTTTACAGTATAGATTCTTTCATCGTCAGGAATAGGGTTTTCCAGATCCGTACCTTCTTCAGGAACCACATAATTGGTTCCGTTCCATATTTTATACTTAAAGACCATATAAAGGGCAGCTGCGGCAATCTTCCTGCTGTCATGCATTACAAGTATTTGTGAGTAATCTTTAGAAAACAATACTTTATAATGGGTATCAGGCGTCATTGATTTTTTCGGATGGAAATAAATCGTATCCATAATTTGCTGCAATGGTATCCTAGGATTGTTAAACGGCTCCGGATTTCGGATGATTACGGCTATTACTTCATTGTTTTCTGTATTAACAATTTTGACATAATCGGTCGTATTTGGCGGGTCAATAGGTTTTAGTCCCAATATGCCTTCAACCGCGCGGTCAAACGGATGGTAAAACTGCGTTTCTATTGCCAATGTACCCGCTGTACTTGCCGCGGTTACCAAGGCATAAGCATTGTCAATCTGCTCTTGGGTAAACGATTGGGCCACTTCATACACAGCATCCTTTTGGCGGATGACTTCGCCACTCAATTCATCATACTCCAACAGATAAGAACTATGCACCTGTTCTTTAAAGTTTTTATACCTTGAAGTCTGGAATACAAATTCATGTACTTTCTGGCTTATGAGATCGCCATCGTTGTTTGCGTCAAAGGCATTGTAGACCAACGTGGTGTATAGTTTTTTAGGCCGCAAATTGTTCGGGATCACGGAATAGACATACGATGCCGGTTTGATTGCATTGCCCAAATGAATGCTGCATTCTATTGAACCTGGCTGGGCATTTACATTTTGGATGTAATTATTCAGCATCTGGATGTTATGCGGTATCCTTGGATCCTGGTCGCTAACCCAGCCATCATCTCCGCTAAGGACTGTAGTTGGGACATATTCATCCAGTACGGTTTCCGAAGTCAACGGATAAGGTATGATGGATTCGCTTATCGGATCTTTTATGGCCAGATGCAATGCTCCCTGTAATTCCCTCATCTGATTATAAGCCGGCCAGGTTTTAACCATGTGGTAGGCATATGGCTTGGCAAGATAGATGTCTATTTTGCATTGTTCTGCCCCATAGAATAGTGGTTTGGCTAATATCAGGTTACCGTCTGCGTTCGGATATGAACGTTCATAATCAATGTACTTGCTGATCGATGTCAAAGGGTATTCTTCTGGTATTTGTTTCACTTCAACTCCATCAATGACAATCGTTTCAGGAATAGGGTATGCATCCGGATGATTGTGGAAGTGCCCAACAGGGCCAACGGTTTTAAATCCGTAAAAATAGTCAAAGATACCCGCAGGGCGCTGTCCGTTATCAACTTCATCCTTTAGCCTGAACTTGATGTAATAGTTGGTGTTAGGCCTCCAGATTGGCTGTGCTATTGTATTGATACCGTTTATCATGGCATTCATGTCTTCTTCCACAGCCTGCTGCGAAGGAATTGTCTGCATATATTCAAAATGTTCCAATGTTTTCCAGCAGATCTGTTGGAACGATGTGGTACAAACCAATTCGCCGCCATCACCGCAGTTGCAATTGCCCATTGTAGAAATAATGTTTAAGACCTGCTGTGCATTCGACAAGAGCTTATTGTATATATTCAATAATTCTTGAGCACTTAATACAGTATTCAGGCAGTTGTTGAATAAATCTGACATATGATCATTAAGGGCATTATATTGATTTTGTATGTGGCCCTCAACCAGATTATATTGCGGATTTTCGCTATTGAAATCCTTAAGCTTGCCGACAAAGCTTTGAAGGCAGCTAAGCTCATTACAATAGTCATGAATATTTTCCAGCGTTAACGGAACAAAACAATTACTGTAAATCTGAGCAAGGCTATCGTAAAAATTGCATAAGAACTCATCTTTTTGGCAAGGTGCAGACCCACAGTTGCAGTCGCCCATCTGGGCAATAATGTTTAAGGTTATTTGCAGGTTTGACAAGAATTTATTGTATATCTTCAATAATTCCTGATCGTTCAACTGGCTACTCTCGCAATCCATGGACAATATATTCCTGTATTGATCCATCAGGTCATACTGATCGTGTATGTGGTCATGAATCAGATTATACTGAGGATATTCACTATTGAAATCCTTGAGCTTGCCGATAACTTGATGGAAGCAGTTAATGAAGCTGCAATAAGAACGGATATTTTCCACTGTCAGCGGTATAAGGCAGTTGGTAGAAATACCCTTAAGGGTATCATATAGGCTGCATAATATTTCATCCTTTTGGCAAGGCTCTTCCCCGCAATTGCAGTGCCCCATTTCTTCAATGATCTCGATTATCTTCATCGCATTGTCTAAAAAGGAGTTGTAATAATCGTATACTTCGGTGTTGCTTGGGACTTTGCCGCCACCGCCACTATGGTTATAGCACCAGGTCGATAAATTCCCATGCTGCTCATTATAGATCTTGACTTCAGATAGTAAATGGTTTTTTATAAGGTTATACTGTGGATAATCTTTATCGAAATTTTCAATAAGTGTCAAGAATTCCTTAAAGCAGCTTCCCTCTTTGCAATAATCAAAAATGTTATCTACAAGATGAGGTTTAAAGCAGGAATTGTATTTTTCCAATAAAGCCCTATACAAACTACAAAGGAGCTCATCTTTTTCACAATCGCCATCACAACTGCAATCACCTAACTCTTCAATGGTGCTCATAATGTTTTGTGCTGCCAATGCGAAGTTGGTGTAATACTGCTGGACCATTTGGGGATCTGAGCTCGGATTACCATGCTGGCACCAGGCGTATAATTGGTCCAGGTATTCGTCGTATTGTTCGTAGTCGCTTCCTAAATGATTGTTAATCAGCTGGTAGGAAGGATGTTCTTCTTCGAAAATTTTGATGAATTTTTTGAATTTTTCAAAATATTCCAATCTGGCGCAATAATTATACATATCTTCCATAGACAGGTCAGACATGCCATTTTTATAAAGATCCTTAAGGTCATTATAAAGCTTGCAAAGCACTTCATCCTTATTGCATGGACCGGATGAAACTGCAACGCTCGAACAGCCAATAGATTTCAAGTGGTCTAATTGGGCAAGGAGCTGATTGTATAATATCAGATCGGCACCAGACAATGCACTTCCGTATGAACCGTTTTCTGCAGTTTCTGCATCGCCTACCAAAAGGTCCTCTATTTGTGCTTCAATGTCATGTATCTGGTTAGCATATGGGAAATCAGGCACAATGTCTATTTTGAAAACATTCCTAAGGTTATCGTAATTGGTATAATTGTCAAATTCTATTTCGTTGGCAAGCTGAGCTGCAGTTTTGTAAATACTTTCAATTAATTCGTAAGCCGGGAAAATCGAATTGTCATTTATCGCGGTCCTGTAATAATTGATAGTAACCCCCTGAGCGTTGGTACTGATTTTTAATTTCACATGCACCGAAGGCTCGGGAAGCGTTATAACTAAATGTTCTGAGTTTCTGAAAACCAGTGAACGCAAGAAATTATGCGGGTTAGGTACATTCTGAACCGTTAAGTCACCATAATGGTTTTCCTGAGCCAAATCGCTCATATTGAACCCGCCCAAAGCAAACAGGACATCATGTATATTGTATGAAAAGTCGAAATCAAAAAATTGATTTCCTGAAGAATAGACTGTATCCAAAGGTTTGTCCAATACGTTGGAGCAATGCCACTCTTCGGTATGGGAAGTACAGAATAATTCTGATGGCGTAATTCCGTATTGCTCAGGAATAAACCAGCCAGGTTCAGCACCTTCAATAAATGAGAATGGATTAGTTGCCAGTATCCTTAAGGTATCATACTGTTTTCCGTTTCTTTGCCAAAAACCTATTTTAAGGTTTTCAACATTTAAATCCGGAAGCAGCGCCTTAAAAGGATGGTAGGGTACCCAGGCTCCTGGTACCGGTATCCCGCCATGCTGTACTGATGGCTCCCTCCAGGCATGGATCTCAATGGCTTCTATTGAATATTTGTGCTTAACCTGCCTGATGGTTTTATTTTTAATAACTTTTTTAGGAGGAATCAAATCAACATTATTATTGGCAGCCCCTGTGTGGCCTCCAATTTTGCCATTTAATGGCATTGGGTTCAAACCTTTCTCTACTTTGATGTCAATATAGGTATCCAACGGGATGATCTTATCTATCAAATCTACATTAGGGACACCACCCGGAACCTGGATTTCACCTGTATTAATGTTATTTACTCCCAGGTGCCTTAATCCGAATTCTTCATACGTAAGCATATTGACACCTTTTACGAAATTATCAACCTGAATGTATTTAGGGAAATCCTTTTCAGATGAAAGCGGAGGCAAATAGGTTAGGGGTGGTATCGGTTTTATGGCAAGTTCGTTGTTCTTTTTCCATTTTAAGGTGAACTTAGCAGGTACGCATACCTTGAAGAATCCAACCCTGGCGCAAACCTTGATTGTAAACTGTGCATAGATCAGGAATGGTTTTGGCATTTCTACTGTAAGGTTTACCGAAATTTTCAATTCAAGCTTGAATATGGCAAATCGGATTTTAATATTTCCTTTCAATGAGGTGTAGCCTCCAATCTGGGCCTTCTCAAAACTGATGAATCCTCCAACCTCGACACTCGCGTTGAATTTGGCAATAAGAAGGTTGAATTTGAATGTTGCCTTGGCTCCGGCTGTGATTCCTCCAGCCGATATCATAAGATAGGCTTCTGAATTCACATTCAAGACTTCCTTGAATAATTTTGCAGTTACCGGTCTAGGCGGAGTTCCAAAGTTTACGTACCAAGGCCTTTGATTCTTGAAGAAGAAACCTGCCTGTACATTGGCATTAATATCTAGGAAATAGCCTTTGCTTTTGTTGAGCCTAAATTTGGCGCTTGCGCCAAGTTCCAGTGCATCATCGGCAATGACAACAAAAGCATAGAACGGTGGGGTAGTCGGGTCATCTTCTGCCAGCCCCAATCTTTCGCTAAGCAGGTTGAGCCCGGCATCTATTGAGAACATGCTTGGTACAGATAAGAGCACCATGGCCCGCAATGAGGCGATCCTTCCGCCGCCTTCCATTGATGAAAAAGCAGCTCCAACCCCTACAGAGAATGGGTTGTCATACTCTTTGGTAAGTTCGGGGCCACTAAATTTATCTACATTGATTCCCCTTTGAGGTGCCATGTAATAATCGTACCAACTCTGTTCGTCGCTCATTTGTATAGCCCGTTTTTCGGCTACATAGCGCAATCCGAGTATTCCCCTGAAACTATTGATTCCTATTGGTCCTAACGGAATAGGAGCCGGAGGCTTTACCTCTGCTTCAACCAGGAAGGAAGGATCGTTTGGGTTTAGGCGTAAACTTGCTTCGCCATAAATTTTTGCTTTTGGGAGTTGTAAAGATACTTTTCCCCGGTATTCCTGAGATACTCCAGGCTCTGGAATAGTGATGGAGCCTTTTATGATGGCTACCGCTTCTTCGGGCTTGGCTGTACCTGGAATAATTAGGTCTACTTCCAGCGTAGAGATAAATACATAAGAGTCTTTGAAATGCTCAGGAGGATAAGGCGGCTGTATTTCCGGATGCTCCAGTTCATATGCAGCAGCTACTTCATCACAATCTGTAGTGTAATAGAATTTCACACCGCTCCCCCTGATGTCCAACCCGATCGGATCTACACTCATAGCTCCGTCAAATCCTATGTAATTATAGGTTCTCATGCGACCACCTACCTCTCTCTGGATATTCCCCAGGTGGATTCCGGTAACAGACATGGCAATTGGCCCTATGGAAAGCGTAAAATTGGTTGGGATGAAACTAGTTCCCCCTGCTATTTCAAAACGGCCGTTAGCATAAAAACGGAGTGCAGGCAGGTCGATCTCCTTACCATCAAATATTTCAGCCACAAAAGAGCCTGGCGGGAAAGATATTTTGGTGTCGGCTCCTATATAAAAAATGTCGTTTTCTTTTCCTAATTCAACTGACTGGAGTGTAAGGTTCAATACGTCAAACAGCTTAAATTCAATACCATTGGGTTCTGATGCCGTCAAATTAAAATCGCCATCCTGTTGCAAATGCCCAGAAACAGTTATGTCTGCAGGTTGCCCTAACGTATTCTTTAATTTTGGGATCCTTAGTTTTCCTAAAATATTCGACTGGGTGACAACACCCTGTTTTAAGGTAATGTCAAATTTGTTGAATCCAACGGCAAAACCACTAGGGCCGCCAATGTTCAACCATAATGTTGGTATACCTCCGGGATAATTGCTGTTAGGAAGGCCATTTAGGAAAGATTGGTAGTCTTTTATGTTTTCAAATGTCATATCTACGCCTCCATGCGTAAGCTTTAAAGGAAATTTAAATGAATAAGGAGGAATGACTACCGGTGGAGTGGGTGATGGCGGGAATAATTTTTGCTTTAATGCCGTAAGGTCAGGAATCCTGACTTCTATATATTCCTTGGTGATTATGTCTTTTTGCAGTAATGTCAGCGTAGTATAATCAAATTGGATTTCGTTATCAAAATAATATACCGGGCCGCCTATATTGAGCACAGGGATGGTTTCTAACATAAAAGTGCCGGAAATCCCTCCAGTTCCAATTAAAAGGTCGTATCCACCTAATCTTAATGTAGAAGTCTGTGTATTGGGTAGCTGCCCTTCGTGGAACCAACGTGCAGGGAATGCGACTGATATTGCTCTTGCATAAATACCAACAAAATCGGCTGGCCTGCCATCTGCATCAGCTTCAGGGATATTGGATGTTTTGCTTAAATCGAGCTTAAGGCTTTCGATCTGCAAAATCATTCCGGTTTTTCCTATTGCTGCATGAGGTGGCTCTAATGAGCCTCCAAGTTCCATTTGATAGCCAAACCCTTCCTGAGTATCTGCATAGAGTAATGCTTGAGCAAATTTGAACTGGGTTTTAATGTTAGGATGTGCCGGATCAACAAATGGTGAACCGTCTTCATTTACTGGTTTTAAGATTGAAGGTGGAAATTCAATAGCTGCTGACAAAGCAAGAGTTACCCTTGCTTTCGGGGTAATTATATTTTTTATGTAGCTATCAATATCCTCAGGGATGAGTGCCTTGAAAAAAGATTTTACGTTGTTTAGGGATGCCTGTAGGTTTGTTTCCTCTACCAGGTATACCAGGAAGGAAACTATAGAAGCCTCATCTGTGGATTGTTCTTTGATAGACAGGACAAGTTCTTTAAGCTTGTTGTCTGAAGTTGGAATTGGTATGTTTAATTCTAATTTGCTGTTTAGGTCATTAACAAACTGCTCAATGCTTGATAAGGAGGGATTAGCTGGAATTACAAATTTATTGATAATCAGGCTCAGCACTTCTTCTTCGCTAACATTAAGGATGTCTAATCCCAGTTCGTAGAAATCTCTTGCGGAAAATGAAAAATTGTCCAAATCGAAATTTCTTAGATAAGCCAGTACCAGCCACTGGTATTCGACAGTGACGGGGAATGATGAAATGGTATCGTCCATATTATCCGGGTTGAGGATAAGGAATAGGTCGGTACCCGGAATCTGGAACTGAAGCCTTCGTTTTGAAACTATTGACAAGCCATAAAAGCCTGATTCGCCCCTTGGGCTTACATGGGCCTGGAAGTCCTTGATGTAAATTTTATCAAAAATACTTTGGATTCCCTCTTTGATAAAACCTAAATATTCAGGAAAATCATCTAAGGTAACTACACTGGATAGGGATGGATAATATTTTGTTGGCATTGCTGGTATGATTAGTTTTTTGATTCAATAAACATTTTTCAATTCGAGGATGATATCACCTGTTAATTGTAAGTATACCTTCTTTTAAGATTTCACCGGTTTGTGCATCTATGATTATGTACTTAACCGGTTCATTTTCTTTTTGATAGTTGACACTGTATATATACCGGTTGAAGGTTTCGTCAAAAAGCCGGTCAACACCTTTCGTTTGCGGTGAAGTATTCAGATCGATATTGTGGGTTGTCTTAACTTTATTTATCAAATCATAAACAGAAAATGCATAGTCTGCATCATTATCTATTTCGTTTATAATTTGCCCCTCTTTGTTGTAAAATAAAGTTTTTCCAATAGGGATACGATAAAAGTATTTTGCGGAATTTATGATATGGAAATCCTCTTTGTCGTAATTGGCAACGCTTTTTATTTTTTCGTCTACCTTTTTGCTTTCTTCATAAAAGGAATTCTTATTCTCCATTAATTTAAAAACACTGTCATTTTTGACATATTCGTACCTTTTGCCGTCGTCCTGCAAATTTGTTTTTGCTTTAAATTCTTCTATATCAAATTTTTTCATAGTTCTTTTTTCGTTTTGTATGTTTGGGTTCTCTTTTTTCTTCTGCATGCAACTGGCCAGAAAAAGAAAGGCTATTATTGGAATTATTTTATTCATCAGTATAATTTTTAAGATTGTCATGCATGATTTTCCATTGCCAGTTCCAAGTATACCAAGGCCCATGCGTGACAGTTAACGATGTATTATAGCTCATTACATTATCCGTAGACTTACTGACATCCGCAGGTGCAGCGTTTGGTCCTCCAGGTGCAGGCGGTGGTCCACCGTATGGAAAAATGAATTTCTGATTTGGATCATCAATATCTACTCCATCCTGGTGTGTATGCCTTAGCCCCATACCGTGGCAGGCTTCATGCGCAAGCGAATAGGGATCCCGTGGAAAATTTCCGGCATATAAACAAGCACTGTGCTTACCTATATGCTGAATATTGCCTTCGGTTATCGCGCCAACTGTATCATTAGTTGTTCCCAGATCAAATGCATAAATCCTAAAATGGTTTTTATAGGCGGCCGGGATCTTATCTCTTAAATAATCCTGTTTTTCATCGGAATCCCCACTGACAGGATATTTCGGATAGATTTTTCCATCATTGTTTATATAATCATGATTTTTCCAAAATTTGGAATCTGCTGTTAAATCCAAATCGATAGGGCCAACGATATCGGCATAAATATTTGACTGGAATAAAATCTGTTTTAGTGCTTTTACTTCCTCAGGCATGAAAGATCCTTGTTCAACATTTGCATTGGCCTGATCTACATGTGTTTTTACTTTGAATAAAGCAATTTTAACACTTTGCCTGTGCTGATAGCTATTTTTACGTACCTTAACAATTCCGGCCAACCGTACCTTTGGTAACTCATTCGGTTCTTGGGAATGCGACATGATTTTAATGTATTTATCTGTATCGAATTCTTCCAGGCAGGATATCTGCACATTGAAAGGAGAAGAATCGCCTTGTGGGAACGTTGAGGGAAATTGAGCGGAAACATTAAAATATTTACTATCGTAATCAAGTGATAATTTTGTTATATTTTCATGGTTGGTTAAAACACCTGTTAAATTTGCCACAACTGGCGGAGGCGTATCATTCGGATAATTTCCGACCAAGGTAGTAAGTGCAGAATTAGGATATATATTAATAAATGGAACATAAAAAATCGAATTCTGCTGGTTGACGATATTTATGTATTCCTTACGTAAGGCAGTGAAGGCATTTGACTCCGTGGGAGCTTCAAATCCATATTCCCTGCTTGGCAATGGATTCCAAACCCATCTTGGCTCAGAATAGCCATTAGCAATACATTCCATATAGCCAGGCTTGCCTGTACTGCTTTCATATAGGCGCATCCAGTCAAAACCAAATTTTCCCTCATATCCGGTTCTAGGTTTAAAATTGATATTTGCATCCGCCATTTCTTCAGTAAATTGAAATTTTTCTGAAAAATCTTTGGTAAAAAAATAATGCCCATCCATAGTATACACATTAACTTCATTGGCTGCTGACGGAAAAATAATGCTATGGCTCACACCTAAAAGGCCAAATGATTCAACCTTCACTCCTAATTTATACTTTTTCAATAGGGAAATTTGCGAAGCATTTGGATCTGGTTCTAAATGGAAAAAAACATTGGCATCAGGATCTGGTATATGATTGGTCGAGGTACTGGTCAAACTATTGTAGATGACTTTTTTATAGTCGTCGCCCATCAGGCCCAAATGGATATAATTTGGAACATTTCCTTCCGCTTCAAAGTTTATGAGTTGAAGGGTATTAATCACTTCAACGCCATCAAGCATTTTTCCTTTCCAAACCCTGTAATCTTTACTACCATATTGAAAATCCCCATATTCTTCATTATTAATGATCCCTCTATACGAATTATCCGAAGTGAATTGGGTAAATGTCCTACTGTCAGAACTTATTGAAAAGTCTGGATTATTGGAATCAAATCGCTTTAAAATATATAATCTATATGGGTCATCAACTGGCGTGCCCTGAGAATCGGATTGGGGTATCTGGGTATGTATTTGATAACTTACGCTGGAATCTTTACCACGTTTTATGATTTTCAGATTATTGTTTTTTACTTTACTCGCAACTTTTGATGGATATCCGCTATTTTTTTTTGTAATATTCTCAATTCTTATTGGGCCAAAAAAATCATTGAAATAATCAATCTCATCTTCAATCTGATTGATGTAAATGAAGGTGGAAATTGAATTTGTTGTCAGTGAAGAATTTTGAATATTATAGGTGCTGCTAAGCTTACAATTTATATTATTGGTGTATTCTTGAGTGGCTATGTCAGCTTCGTTGAGAAGTGCATTTTTATCTAAAAAGCAACCGTCTATATCTTCATTCGCTAAATTTCCGTGACTGCAATACAATGTTGCATTTTTATTTACGGTTTTAAACTTCAACTGAAATGTCAGGTCATTGAAACCTTTATCTGCTAACTGGCTGTTTGTATGGGTTTGTTGATCTTCACGGATAATTATAGGCCAGCTGTTGGTTTCATATAGCGCTGGGGAAAGATTTCCTGGCAATCCTATTTTCATTGGGTCATTGCCTATTGAACCATCAAAGTCATATGATCTTGCTCTATTGGATTGTATGTATAAATATACTTTATGTTTGTTGTAGAATTTACTGATAATGTTATTGTAAATGTCATTTTTGGATGAATATTTGGCCGAGTTATCGATTACTTTAATTTCCCCTTTTTCTTTTTCAGTGATATGGGCACCATAAAATGCCGCAGGATCAAGAAACTTTTGGACATTTTCACGATATATTTTTTCTGAAATATCCGGATCAGTGGAAATATTAGCAATGTCCAATACCATTTTTGAGGCCCTTGCATAAGTCATGTCAAATTCAAAACCCGTATCCGATTTTTCCTGATAGTAAAAGCCATCATTCAATACGATTTCAAAGCCTCCTTCATCATCTACAAATTCTCCAAAATACTGTCCTGCCTCTACAATAGGAAGGTTATAAACTTTATTGGTATCAGTTTCATCATCAGCGTATACATTAAAGAATTTTGAATCAATCCTTGTATCCGCTGGCTCTGTAGCGTTAAAACCAAACAAAGTGGCGGGTATCGGTGGAGTAGAGGTTGCAGGCGGCGTTGTCCAGCCATTAAAGGCTATCAGGTCTTTCCAAACCTTTTTCATAAATGGCGTTAGAGCAGTTTCGCTGTAATTCAGGATTGTATTATCAGTTTTAATGAACAGTTCTTTTTTAAGCCCTCTGTATACAAAGTATTTTATTGGTATACCAATATCAATATTTTTTAACGGCTTGATAAATACATTGACTTTGTCAGCGCTCTGAGGGACAATTAAAACCTGCCCGCTAGTAACGGCATAAGCTTTTTTATCGGTAAGCGGAAATATTGTGGTGATATTGAACTTTGTAATGCTGTTTCCGTTTTCCGGCCCATAAGCGCCTGTACTACTTGCCTGCGCGGCCACTGTAGACTCAGTAAAAAAATAAGATTTTGGCTCAGGTGGTTTGATCCTGCCTTTTGCTAATGCATTGAGGGTTTCGTTTTGTGCGGATTCAGGACTTAAGGTGTATGTAAAATCAAATGTTGTTGGCATAGCTATGTTATTTTTGCTTGATAAAGGCTCTCATTAATTATTGTTATAAACTTGTGGCTTTCTGATTTTTCCGCAAAAGAAGACAACAGAATGATGGCTGATATTTGTATATCTCTTAAAAAGTTAAACAGTTACAATCTCAATTTTCACTTGATCTTCCTGGTTGCTTACAGTGAGTGTGTGTGGAAATTTCACATCAGTATGGTCATTATGGATTGCCGTATTTTGAATAGGCGGAGTGAAGGATATCCATCCCACATCGCCTCCTTCAATTACCCATGTAGGCTCAGTGGAAGACCCCACAGGAGCTCCAGATTTGCTGAAGAAGACCGTATCTTCAACAGTAGTGTTATTGTTAGTCCTTCTTTTGGTAGCTTTGATTTTAAGGGTGTTTACTTGTGTTGAAAGAACATTTTCCATGCTCAAATCAAAGGCTTTAGGGACTGCAGTACTGCCAACTGTCATATTGAAATTATTGCCAGGAAGGGCTGATGTCCCATCGCTTACTCCATTATGCATGACTATCAGCTCTTTGCAGGTAAGTTGTTTATTGTTCCTGATATTGGTTGTACTCAATACATCATCTAAACCGTCAAAAGGCGAAATATGGGCTAATATGTAAGTCCTTTTTCTTTTTCCGGTTCCACCGGCAGAAGCATCCGTTCTTTGATTCCAGGTACTTGTCCATTTAGCGGCAATGTCTTTCCATTCTATCTGGATGACATTGGAAGCATTTGGAGCAATGATTGGGATTTCTTTTACCGCCAGTAATTTTACATCGGTTTGGTCATACCACATTGATGGAAAAGGAAATGCCGGATTTTCTACATCTGTAAAAGCTACGAACACACGTAAATTACATTCTTTAAAGCTATTTCTATTGCCTGTATTTCTTACCCTTATGTTTATGTATTGTTTTTTTGAAGTATCAACCATATTGAAAGGAGCTACCGGCGTTGTATTACTATTCGCCAATTCGCTTACCCATATATCAGGGCTGTCCACAGGATCATCAACCGGTACATTTTCTATAGTGGTTCCGTTTAATTTATCTGCAATTTCTAATCTAGGTTTAAGAACTGGTACGTCAGGATGTGGTAATGTCGTTACTCCATTATCGCTGCAATGCCAGTTTTTTGCTAGCTTTACGGCTTTTTCCGCATCAATTCTGCCAGTGCCAAATTTTTCATTGATATCATAACCATAATTATACTGGGTATTATTGCTTGGAGCCTGGTTGTAGGATGCTGAAGTTATACGGCGTGCAGTAACTTTTAAAATGTGTTTTATTTCTGCGGCATTTAAGTTGCTGTTTGCACTCAGGATAAGGGCTGCTACTCCAGAAACTATTGGCGCGGCAGCCGAAGTGCCTCCAAAAGATGAAGTTATATTGCCATAGGCCAATGATTTAATATTATATTCATTGTTTGTAAAAGTGCCATCTTCGCCCGGCTCTGAAGATAATTGGCTAAATTGGGTACGGGTTGTAGCACCGGTTCCAACAATAAATTTTAAATGCCTTTTTACACTTTCCTCTTTAATATAAACCTGCTGGCCTGCAAAAAAACCCTGTAAACTTGAATTATTGTCTGCTGGTATAAAGTTACCTGACCCATAAGATGCCCTTTTCAGTTTTGCGGTTATTTGACCGGGAATTAATTTCAAATCTGTGAGCCTTGTTAAATTGATCTGTTCTTCTATATCTATTATATTACCTTCGCCATTCTTATTCTTAATTGTTACTGTCATTCCTACTGAAAAATCATTTGTGTTTGCAGGATTTTCGGAATACAGATAAGCTGTTTGCAAAGGCGACTGGTATTTTCCGATACCATTCAAATTGTCTAATTTAAGTTGGGAAGCACTAAATTTCTCAACGCTTTTTTTATAAATGCAGATCCTTACATTTTCAGAAAGTATAGTGTTCTCTGTAAATAACAGTGCTTCATTTAATGTGATCTTTGTGCGGATGTTTGCAGCCGGATTTGGATTCGAAGGATACTGCTCCGTTTCAACTTTTGTGATAAATCTAACCTCATGGCTAAGATTTATCGGCTCACCGATTTCTATCGATTGCCCAACCATAATCACATTATATCGATCATTCAGGATGAGTTCTTTGCCATTGTTGGATTTGTGGAGAACAGTGGCAGTTAAAACCTGGTCATCATCACCAATTTCGCCACAGTTTATTGCAGTTGGCGCATAAATTTCAAGATCTTCTATAGCTGATCTGCCAATGGGGCAACTTGGCGCGCACAGATCAACCCGTTTCCCATAATTGGAATATTTGGCTTTGTCTTCACTATTAAGATTCATATTACCCACATTAAGAGTTACTTTTGAAGCGGCAACAATCAGTGTTTTTGAGCTAAATACCGGGCCAGAATCTACATTGTCTATATCGGCTTCTTCATTTCCTGCCGAAAAAATGGTCAATATCCCTCTTCCATCCCTTCCATAGGCAAATAGTTCCGTCAGAATAAAATCTGCTATTTCTTTTGGTATAGTTTCATTGTCATTAGAGTTATAACCTTTTAAAGAAAAACTACAGCTTATTATTGAGCATTTTTTATCGCTTAAACCGTTAGAAGTACTGCTGGCCTGTACCGGAAGTTTATTTTTGTCTAAGTATCCTGTGCCGTCAAGTAATCCGCCTACACTATTTTTTTTTAAGATATACTTGTCATAATAATAAGAGCCAATATTTCCTTTTGAATATTCGTTGATAAGGCCTAATAGCAGGGCTACTTCAAATCCGTTGATGTCTTTTGACTTGACGGCATTCAGAATATTGACGTTAGGGCATATTCCATAAACGTTGCTAATTTCATTGCCGGCAATAATTCCCGCAACACAGGTTGTATGGGTCATTGTATTTACCTCATTCGTATCGGGATACAGATTTTCATCATACAATGGGCCATCAACTTTTTGCCGGTAAATTACTTTTTTGTTTCCTGAAGAATTGGCAAGATGGTTATTAGGGGATTTATAGTTATAGTTTGAATATTTTGATGTGTTAGCGTCAATTTTTGAATATTCAATTTTCCCTTCTATTACACCTACATATAAATTAGGATCACCGGAATTATTGACCGCAATAATATTCCTTGCTTCCTGTAACTTAATTACTTTTGTATGCCAATCTCTCATGTATTTAGTTTTTAGTTTGGTAAATGCAACAATTATTTAATCTTGATTAAGTTTTAGGGAATCACCAATCCTTTCATATTGGTCTAAAGCTCCCAGCCCTATGGCGGTATCAAAATCTAACATTTTACTGTATTTTAATATCCTGTCTAATTTTGAAGATGATCCATATTCCTTTTTTAAGGACTCAAGCATGGCGAAATTGTGGAATTCTAATTTTACGCAGGGGATAGCAGGCCTATTTTTGCTTTTGTCAGGGTTGGCCCTGAAATAGTAAAAAATCTTTGAAGAATCAATGTCCTTAAACGTATTGAATTTGTCAAGATCCCTTGAATACCTGTTTTTATAAACCCGGTTACCGTCAGACTTAAAATCATATTTGTAATACAGGACGGAAAATGTATTAATTTCCTTGATCTGTCGGATTTTTTTTAAAAAAGGGTCATTGTATCTTTTGAATTTTCCACCATTTTTTTTCCTTATGTAAAAAACCACAGTAGCATTTTTAAGATCAATGGTCGGTACGCCTTTAGAATTTAAATAATCCTCATAAGTGCTAATACCTGTCAACAATGGTAAAATAAACTGATCGATTTCTACTAATGGGTATGTTGAAATGAATGGGTATGATTCGCTTTGCGGTGTGAGATTAAACCGCCCATAAAACTCCTTGTCTTCAAAAGGATGTAATCGGCCCCGGAATTTTTTAGGGATTTTCCCGTTTTTTTCCAGCTCTAGAAAAGGGTTTACCAATTCAACTTCCAGATCTAATTTTTTCAGCTCATCCGAAAGATATTTTCTGAAAGTATTATAATCAACATCTTTGCTTGATGTAATTCCAAATTTGTAGGGATCTTCAATATAGACTTTTTGCACCGGGCTTTTGTATGGATCCTGCTCAAAACTATACGAAACGTTTGATGGATCAAATAACTTTAAAGTTACCCGTTCCGGAAGGCCATTCATATCCTGATACCCCTTTTCGTTATATTTTTTATGGTAAGCCATCACAGTATTATATCCTTTAGGTATTTTGTCAAAATAATAGCACTTCGTTTTTTTATCATATTTCCCTTTGATAGGTTCAATTTCAAAACCTTCGAGAAAGACTTTGGCATCGGTTACATTTTTTCCGGTCTCCGCATCGGTCAGCGATACGGTTAAAGCATGCTGATTTTGGCTAAAAGCAAGACTTGTGATGAAGTAAATAAGCAGGACAAAATAGCTTTTCATGGGATGATTTATTTTGAAGAAATTTACTCCTATCGATTCAAAAATTATTCCATAAACTTAGTGAACGGATTTTACCAAAACAATGCGTATTAATACGTAATTTGATAGGGGAATATGAGATATTCGGGTGTGATTTTTGGTTTATCTTGTTGGTATCCAGTATTTTTATTGTCTAAATGAGATCCGGTCAACATTGCCAAATGATAGGCTTAGAACGCAATGAAACGTTTTTCCCTAAATATGAATCGATAGTTTAGGATGCGTGTCAAAGACAAGGAAATAAAAAAATGAAAGCGTACCTTTATTTATAGGTTTTCAATACTGATATGTTCATTTCTAAGCGCAAAAACAATTGAGCCGATAAAGTTTTTGGCATTGGTTTTCTCCATAATCCGATTTCGGTGCTTTTCAACAGTCCGGATACTTATAAAAAGCTTTCCTGCAATTTCCTTACTGCTTAATTCGCGGCAAGACAGCTTGATTATTTCTATTTCACGCTCGCTGAAATGTACCGTTTGCTGCATGGCCAGCTTAGCTGCCGAGCTTTTTTCCCATTGCAGAACTTCCTTGATCAGCTTAGGAAGCTCAACATCAAAATAGTAGTTCTTATCAAGAATGCTCATAATGGCAGTTTCAAGTTGTTCGGGGCTTGAGTTTTTTGTAAAAAAACCGTTTGCGCCGCATTCCATTATTTTATGTACTGCCTGCTTGGTCGTTAACTGGGATACTACCAGTATTTTAACAGCGGGATGATGTGCCTTGATAAGCTTGCAGAGATCAAAACCGTCTATTATCGGCATTTGGATGTCAAGAAGAATGATATCCACTTCATTTTCCTTAAGGAATTGCAACAGCGAATTTCCATCCGCGGTATCAAATACCACTTTTATCCCGTTCAGTGAATTTAAATAAGTCAGGAGGCTTTTTCTAAAAAGCTGATGGTCATCCACTAAGGCTATTGAAGTCATTTGATAGGCGTTTTAATAATAATGCGGTTTCCTTGTAAGTCGTTCTTTTGGATCAGGCTTCCGTTTAGGGCCAAGAGCCTTGCGTATACCGTTTTTAATCCTTTCCCTTCCACATTTTCATAACATTCCTTAAGATTAAATGGCTGCCCATTGTCAATCAGTTCAAAAACAAATGTTTCCTGTTCATCAAACAAACTAAGCTGGATTCGTGTTGCGTTGCTGTGCTGTACGATATTATCAACGAGTTCCAATACAATGCAATACGCATCGTATCCTTCTGCTGTTGGCATTTCAAATTTTGTTGATTTTAAAATCACTGAAAATTCACGGCCTGTCTTTAGCTGCTGCATTGTAAAATAATCATGGAAGGCTTCCGTGATCTTGCCGGCTTTGATTAAAGATGGCATTACTTCGTCTGATAATCCTTTAGCATTTTCAAAAGCGGTGTCTATGGCGGTTTGGGCATCATTCAAAAAAGATAGGCGTTGTTCTTCATTGCCAGACTGTTTGCCAAGGAGTAAAAAGTTTTTGGCAGCCACTATATCATTTTTCAGGCCATCATGGAAGCGTTTTGTCATTTTCTCCCGTTCAAGCAGCTGTTTGTGTAATATAGCTTTCAGCATCAGCTCCAGGTCCTTAGCTTTATTGAAAGATACATCCCTTTGGCGCAAAACCAGCCAAAGTGCAACTAACAACAATAAAATAATACCTGTGGGTATTAGATAAAACGACAATTCCATCCGAGTTTATGTCTGTATCAAATATATAAGCAATTAGTATACAAAATGCCATGTTAGAATAAAATTTATGGCTTTGTCAATCCGTAAGATTATTACCTCACATAATAACGTATAAATAGTGTTTTTATTACGTATTTATACTTAATTCACAAATTCGGATAGTTTTTTTTTGTTAAATTTAATGCTAAGTGTCATAAATAGATGCTGTTACGAATTTTTTTTCATGCTAATCAGAATTAAAAACTAACTAAAATAACATCGTATGGACTACCCTAAAAGAATAATAAAAAAAGGAGAAAAAGACAAAACGATTGTAAAAGCAGTCCAGAAACAGCTGAACCTGAAAAATTGCGGACCAGTAGACCCTGATGGTGATTTTGGCGACATTACTGACGGAGCCGTGAGGCTGTTTCAAAGCCGCCATAGCGACAGTACCGGGACTCCTCTTAAAGCTGACGGGCAGATAGGGCAGATTACCTGGGCGGTGCTTTTTGGCCTGACATCAGTCCCTTCTGATAATACAGTCCCTTCTTCGTTAATGTCAGAAGTCCTAAAAATAGCCGATTCACAGCTTTATGTAAGAGAAACGGGTCCCAATCGCGGCCCTGAAGTAGATGAATATTTAAGGTCAGTAGGCCTCAACCCGGTTGGGAACAATTACAGCTGGTGTGCTGCATTCGTCTATTGGTGCTTTAAAAAGGCGAGCACTAATTTGGGAATTGCCAATCCGGTTTATAAAACAGCCGGCTGCATCAATCATTGGGATAATGCAAAATGCCCTAAATTGTCGGTTGCAGCAGCGCTGAAAGATCCCTCAAAAATAAAGCCGGGCTTTGTATTCATCATAGACCACGGTCACGGACATGGCCATACAGGCATTGTTGAAAGTGTCAATGGAGGTTACCTTACAACTATTGAAGGAAATACCAACCCGGGCCTGAGTAGTAATGGCTATGGGGTTTTTAGGCTTAACAGGAGAAAAATAAAGGATATTACCAAAGGTTTTTTGGATTACAGCCAAAATTCATAATCCAGTTAAGATAAAAAATTACGAATTCAAACGAAACCAAAATACTCTAAAAAGGTGTTTTGGTTTTTTATTGATAGGGAGTCCTTGAAAGTAATCCGTGTTTACAAATAAAGCCTTATTTTTGTTTGGCCTACATCCGAAATAATAAGTATTCGCGCCACGACAAAATAATTTTACAAAAGCATAGAGAAAATGGACAAAAGGAACCTTTCAGAATTAACAGATCAGGAATTGCTGCAGGAAGCAAAAAAGATGAAATCGGCATCAATAATGAACGCGGTATTCATAGGATTCCTCATAGGGATTATATTTTATAGCGCTATGAAAAACAGCTTAGGCCTTTTTACGCTGATTCCTTTATTTTTTGCCTATAAGCTGGCGAACAA
This sequence comes from Flavobacterium sp., assembly GCA_049841115.1. GTDB lineage: Bacteria > Bacteroidota > Bacteroidia > Flavobacteriales > Flavobacteriaceae > Flavobacterium. The sequence continues at coordinate 236,038 of JASGHQ010000011.1, read as the reverse complement.
ATCCAAATACGACCATCAGGAATTAGAAAATATACTGAAGGAGCGCAATTTGAAATAAACAATCTTTATTATTTAAAGGACATAACGAATACAACAACACAACTCTTATGGAAAATAAAAACCCGTCGTTTGCTGTAATTGACAATCTGTTTACAGCTGAAAACCAGATTCCGGAGCAATACCTGCTCCCTGAAATCCACCAAAAAGAATACCTTCTCAATGGTAAACTGGTCGAGTGGAAAGGGCCGGTTACCGAAATCTATTCGCCCGTATACATACAAACCGAAAATGGCTTACAGCGAAAACTCCTTGGCACTATCCCGCATACAACAGCCAAAGAAGCTATGGAATCACTGCAAGCGGCCATTACAGCTTATGGCAATGGGCAAGGGGTGTGGCCTACCATGAGTGTGGAAGGGCGAATCAAATGCATGCAGAAATTTGTATACCTGATGATCCAGCAGCGGGATTTGGTTATTAAATTACTGATGTGGGAAATCGGAAAAACCAATGCCGATTCCACTAAAGAGTTTGACCGTACTGTTGATTATATCAACGCTACTATTGATGCGCTTAAAGACCTGGACAGGCAGTCGTCGCGTTTTGAAGAGGCAGAAGGCATATTGGCACAAATCAGGCGTTCACCACTGGGAGTTGTGCTAAGCATGGGACCATTCAATTATCCGCTGAACGAAATCTTTACCACACTGATTCCGGCCCTGATCATGGGCAATACCATTTTGTTCAAGCTGCCAAAGCATGGCGTACTGGCACATTATCCGCTATTGGAAGCCTTTAAGGAAGCTTTCCCGCCGGGAACTGTCAACACGCTTTATGGCAGGGGAGCCGAAATTATATCCCCATTGATGGAAAGCGGCCAGGTAAATGTATTGGCATTTATAGGCTCAAGTAAAGTGGCTAACGGATTAAAGAAACTGCATCCTAAAGCAAACAGGTTACGGTCGATATTAAGCCTTGATGCCAAAAATGCGGCGATTGTAACTAAAAATGCAGATCTTGAGGTTGCCGTAAACGAATGCCTTTTGGGTTCGTTATCATTTAATGGGCAACGCTGCACTGCATTGAAGCTCATTTTTGTACAACGCGAAATAGCTGCCGAATTTGTTCAGAAGCTTAGCGATAAAGTTGCGGCTTTACAGCCGGGGCTTCCATGGGACAACGGAGTGCAGGTCACTCCATTGCCCGAAAATGACAAGCCTGCCTATTTGAAGGAATGCCTTGATGATGCGGTTGCAAATGGCGCCAAGATTATCAATGAGAATGGAGGGTATGCCAATAATTCCTTTGTTTTTCCTGCCGTAGTCTATCCTGTCAATGATAAAATGAAGTTGTATCATGAAGAGCAGTTTGGGCCCATACTGCCGGTAGTCGTTTTTGACTCGATCGCTGAACCGATACAATACCAAATCGATGCCTCGCATGGGATGCAGGTGAGTATCTTTAGCAATGACCCCGAAGAGGTTGCCAGCCTGATAGATCCGTTTGTAAACCTGGTAAGCAGGGTAAACATCAATTGCCAATCACAACGCGGACCGGATGTTTTTCCTTTTACGGGACGGAAAGATAGTGCCGAAGGAACCTTGTCGGTTTTTGATGCGCTGCGGTCTTTTTCAATACGGTCTTTAGTGGCAACAAAAGCTACCGATGCCAATAAGCAATTGCTTAATACGATCGTAAAAGACCATGATTCTAATTTCTTGAGTACGGATTATATTTTTTAACCGGATTTATTAAATGATTCATCAAATTAAAAACCTTTAAACAGCCATGTCTAAAGGTTTTTAGCTTTTATGCGCAAGGGATTTAATTGAGTGCTGTATTTTAAAAAGCCATTTTTACGCCAATCAGGTTAAAATTCTGAGCCGAATTAAACGTATAGCCAAATTTAGGGGCAAACTTTTTTGAGGCGCCCAATTCTGTGTTTTTCTTTTCTGTGATCCTCGATTTTACGATGTTTTTGCCGATGATGTATCCCATGAAAATGGCAATCGGATAATCGGAAGCCCAATGCACTTTGCTTTGCAGCATTTCAAATCCCATCAGTCCCATCATTGTAAATCCAACAGGCTTTATCCATCGGTATTCCTTGTAGTTTTCGGAAATGATCATTACAGTGGTCATTAATGTGGTCAAATGCCCGGAAGGCATCGCGTCATAAGCAGGAGTGCGTTGCTGATAGGCTGCAAACGATGGGAAGAAATTCCAATTTCCGCCTGTATTTCCATTTTCTTCGGCAATGAAAGGGCATTCCCTGCCTGTAATCCTTTTTAGCGGCTGTACCAAAAGCCCCGAAGCGATCAGGCCTTCAATAATTTCACTTGAAGTATGCAGCGCCCGATAGTCATTTTCAGAAAACCCGTAAACCAATAAACCGCCGCCAACGACAAGAGCCGTGAACCCGTTTCCGAGCCTGAAAATGGCCGAATTGATGTTGGTAGGAAACATTTTTATAGGCCCGGAATAGGTATGTCCTGATTCAAAGCCAATTTTATCCCCTAAATCCCTGGAAGAGTCAATGATTTGCTGGTCAATCGGAATTAATGCCAATGTTCCGCCAATTGCAGCTCCGAACCACGCTAAATTATCCTTTTGGACAAAACTGTTTCCCATTAATTTGAAATCATGGGGCAATCTCGTAATGAATTCAAAAAATTTAGGTTTTTGATAAACGTAGGAAAGCTGATCATTTATCCTGTATTCCTGAGTAGGCCTCATCTGTGGCACAAAGAGGGTATCGTTCTGTTGTGCCTGCAGGTTAAAACCAAAAAGGAATAGTAACCAAAAAACAAAAAGGTTTTTCATTTAAGACAGTTTACAAGACACTAAAATACTTTTATAAATCCGATTCCCGCTTGTTTTCCGTTGTAAAAAGGCGCAATCGCGGAAATGGATTTTTTTTCTTTAGATTTGAATATCTTTTCCTGCATCCACGGATTGATCCAATATGCAATCTTGGTGCTCAAAATTCCAATTCCTGCCCCGGCAGCCACATCTGTAAGCCAATGTTTGTTGTTGTAAATCCTGAAAAGCCCTGTTCCGGTAGCTACGAAATAGCCGCTTATCCCATACCAAATCGAAACATCTTTGTATTCCTGCCATAAAAATTCGGCTCCGGCAAAAGCGGTAGCGGTATGCCCCGAAGGGAAAGAATGAAAATCGGAACCGTCAGGGCGCTCAATTTTGGTAATCCTCTTCAGGCTAAGTACTGTTGATGCCATAATCAGGTAGGAAGTCCCCATGATCATAGTCCTGTCTTTAAAGTTGTGCTTTCCTTTAATCCCGGCAGCATTCAAACCATATACTGAAGCCATTGGCAGGTATTGCGAGAAGTCATCAATGGTAAGCTTATTGTCAATATCCTCGGTGACTTCATCCCGGATTTGGGTATTAAAGAATTTCAATTGGTCACTTTCTATGCCAATAATGCCATAACCAATCAAAACAGATGGGATTATCAGTTGCTTAAAATGAAACTGATGGCGGTTATCAAGGCTGTCAATTTTTAAGGTATCTTTTTCAATACTCTGGCTATAAACAGAAGTTATTGTAACGACTGCAATCAAAAAGGTTCGTAGCATAATCAACGGATTAAAAGGGTTAGAAATTAAGCGTAGTTTTATGCCATTTTTATTGGGGCTTTTTATTGTTGGATAAATAATCTGGGCCTGATATCATAGGGAAGTTTCTTTTGGGAATGATTTTATGAACATTAGGTGTTGGTTAATGATAAGAAAGCACCCGTAATTTGCTTTACGGATGCTTTTGGCTAAAAACCTGAACTAACCCTCTTTTTCATTTCTTATTAAATTGCCATCGGCATCAAAAAGCAAGTCCTTTCCGTTAACTTCAGCCTCATAAGTGCTTTCTCCTTTTTGATTAACGATCTTGGCTGCTTCTTTTATTTTTTTATTTTTATAATTGATGTTCAAATAATCGAGTGCTTTTTTAGGAAGCTCTGAAGTTTTTATTGCCGTTTCTGTTTCCAGTAGGTTTCCATGGTTATTGAAGATAACCGATTCATCCTGGCCATTGATTTTAAAGCTGGCCTCGTAATCAGTTCCTTCCTTGTCCCATTTCAAGCTTGAAGCTTTTGGAAATTGTTTGTAAAAACTGTTTTTCACCGCAGCCGGGACATCCTTTTCTTTTATCTGCTGCGAAAAAGATTGGAGCGAGAACAGTAACACCAAAAGAAAAATTGACCTTTTCATTTCCTTGTTTTTTAGAATTAATAAACCAAAGTTGGAAACCAATTTTGAAGAAAAACTGAATTCACCGGACCACATTAAAAATTTCTAGAACTTATAATTGTAACCTACTCTTATTACCTGTGTTTCATAGTAATCATGGCTGGTATATTTAAAATCCTGCCCTTGTATTTCTTTTTTGATAACCAGCGTATTGAACAGGTCGCTGACATTGATAAAGAATTCACCTTTGCCATTTTGCACCGATTTTTTTATTCCAAAGTCAACAGAAAACCTCGATTTAATTTTTCCTTGAGGAACAATGTCAGGGGCAAGATAGACGGCGGTAAATTGGGCATCCACTTTTTTGGACAGATGCAGTGTATTGTTCCATTTTACATTCCCGGAGAAGTTGTCCTGTGATGCGGCCGAAAAGGTATTGGGCTGCGGATAAAGATTTTCTACCGTAAAAGCCCCGATCCAATTGTAATAGGCATTAAGGTTGATGTTGGAGGTATACCAATTGGTCAGTTCTTTTGAAAGCATCATTTCAATTCCGGTATTTGAACTTTTATTGGCATTTTGGAATATGGCATAGATCAGCGAGCTGTCAGGAATCCGCGATGCGATTCTTGTAATCGTAGCATTCGCAAAACGATGGTAGAATGCAGAGTAGAAGTACCCTTTTTTAATATTCTTTTTGTATCCCAACTCCAATAAATTGGTAAACTGGGGCCTCAAAGCCGGATTTCCGACCTTTATGATTTCGGCATCGTCATACTTCGGGAAAATCCTGATGTCTACTTCATTGGGCCTGTCTATCCTGCGGTTATAAAACAGCGAGATTTTGTTTCTGTCATTAATCTTATAAGCCAGGCGGAAATTCGGGAAAGGCTCAAAATAAGAATAGCCGTCTGTTTTGTAGGTTGGATGGTTCGGGTCAACCTCATATTCCAAATCAAGATACTCCAAACGCAGCCCTAGCTCAGCTTCCCATTTGCTGCTTTCAAAAATATAGTTGCTGTATACAGCGGGAATCAATTCTTCATAGGTTGCTTTTCCTCCCGCATCAGCATCGATAGGTGAGTTTGCTCCCGGAAAAAACTGCATGTTGGTTGGGATAAGCCTGTTCCTGAATTTGATTCCGGTTTCTAAACGCCCGTATTTTAAAGGTTTTATGTAATCAACATTCAAATCAAAAACACTTTCATCAGACAACAGTTTGAAGGAATCTTTGCCGCTGGAATCAGGCAGTATATTGTCAAAGAAGTATTTTTCGTTTTCTCTATGGAAGGTATAGTTCATTCCGATATTCAATAAATGCCCGGCCTGTTTGAACTTATGCTGGTAGGCGAGCGTTCCCATAGCTGTGGTTTTCAATTCGTCTTCAAGAAATTGCCACATGCGGAGACGTTCGGAATAATCGGCATTGAAGAAAGGCTGGTCGCCACGGTCGATGATTTTCTCCGAACCGAACATTCCGGAAACAGTAAGCGTATTGTTGTCGTTGATATTCCAGTCTACCCCTGATTTTATAGTCGTGAAATGGGTATTCCTGTTTCTTTTCAGTTGCTGGTTAATGATGCTTCCGTCATCATAGGTACGGGTGACAAATTCGTTTTTGTTCAGCGTTTCAGTATATAAATAATCGCCCTGGAAAAAAGCATTGATGTTATTTTTCCTATAGTTAAGAGATAACGACGGATTTATTTTTGGTGTCATGGTGTATTGTGGGCGAACCGTAGGCAGATTATCTTTCCGAACCCATAAAGCTCCCAAACCAGATGTGAGCCCAACTTTTCCGTTGAAGCCTTCTTTTTTGTTTTTTTTGTAGATGATGTTGATGATCCCGGCATTTCCATTAGCATCGTATTTAGCCGAAGGATTGTTGATGATCTCTATTTTTTCTATAGCCGATGCCGGAATATTATCCAAACCCGATTGATTTCCGAAACCGGTCATGGCCGTCTGTTTGCCATCTACCAAAATGGTAACTTTATCATTGCCGCGAAGCTGCACTTTTCCGTCCTGAACGGTAATGCCGGGCAAGTTCTGCATGCTTTGCAGGACAGAACCGCCATTTTGGCTGATATTGTCGGCAACGGAGAATGTTTTCTTATCCATTTTTTCTCCGATGGTAGCTTGTTTGGAAGTCACCACTACTTCCTTTAGGCTTGTCGCGTCTTCTTCTAATTCTATTGTTCCCTGGTCAAGAAATTCCGACAGGGTACCAACATATAATGGCAATGCATTGGTTTTATATCCTACAAACGAAAATTCAAGGGTATAATTCCCCGATTTGATATTGGTTAAAACAAACCGCCCTTCTTCATTGGTTACTGTTCCTGTGATGGGTTTCCCGTCTTGGGATGATTTTAGGGTAACATTGACGAACGGCACATTGGATTTTGTGGTTTTATCCTTGACAACGCCAGACAGCGTAACAATTTTGTCCTGTGCAAATGAACCCGTCAAAGAAAGTAAAAGAAATGAAATTAAGTAGGCAATTTTGATCCGCATTTGATTTTATCCTTAAAAATTATAGGACAAAATTCGATATGGAATTAGAAGAAATATTGAATTTTAAAACCGGATTTCAAAAATATGCATGCCTTTTTCGAAAGCATAGCTTATTTCCCAATTATTGTTTTCGACAATTCTCTTAATGATTGACAGGCCAAGCCCATTGCCTATTGAAGAAGGATTGGCTTTTGAAAAACGTCCGAATAGATTTTCAGGGTTAAGCGGTTTTTGCTCCCCTGTATTCAAAAAAACCAAACTGTTTTCATCAAGGTTTATTTCTACAATGCCATTTTTGATATTGTGGTTAATGGCATTAAGAAATAAGTTTTTGATCATTATTTCGGTCAAAAACGAATTAGTGTATAACTGGATGTTTTTTTTGACTGAAGTTTTTATCTGAATGTTTTTAGCCATCGATTGTTCTTTGAAAAAAGACAGCTGGCTTTTGATTACATCGATAAGGAAAATATCTTCCGGCAGATTGTATTCTTTGCTTTCGATTTTGGATAACAGCAGCAAATTTTTATTAAGGCGTGTCAGCCGGGATGTGGTGTCATTCAGTTTGCCTAATACCTCCATCTGTCCATGTGTGATATCAGGCCGTTGTATCAGTGTTTCCAATTTGGCTTTGAAAATGGCGATCGGTGTTTGCAACTCGTGTGCCGCATTTTCAACAAATTCCTTTTGGCTTTTATATATGAGCGTATTACGCTCTATCAATTTATTAAGCGCAGTGTTTAAACGGTTAAACTCATCAATGTCATTCCCTGCAAATTGTGGATTGGAATTCTTGTCGATTTCAAATTGCTCAATCTGTTCCAAAGTTTGATAAAAGGGTTTCCATAAAGTGGTGGACAATCTCCGGGTAATGATAAAAAGCCCGGTAAGAAGAAAAAGGATAACTACGGTAAAGACAATGACCGTACTGATAATCAGGTCGGAATTGTCAACAAGGTTTATTTTTGCAGAAAATGTATAGGGTTTGCCGGTTATGGTTACCGGAGCATTTAGTACCCGGTAAGGTTCATTTTCAAGATTATTATAAAAGTTTTTGTTGTAAAAAGTGTCTTTTGAAATGGCCCCAATCGCTTCAATCTGTAGGTCGCGGTTGAGTTTGTTGAAAAGCGCAATTTCATCATCCTTGAGTTTTGGCGCATAAAATTTCACAAATTCTTTTTTTTGCACTACCAGGGTTTCATCTATTTCATGGAAATACAGCCATCGCGTTGTAAAAAAGAAAAAGGGTATTCCCAACAATAGTACCCCTAACGAAAAGAGCATATAATAGTTGAGCGTTTTATTTAATAGCTTTTTAGTCATCCTGCCATTTATAACCGATTCCGTAAACCGATTTGATATAATCGATACTGCCGGATTCGTTTAGTTTTTTCTTTAGGTTTTTGATGTGTGCATAAACAAAATCGTGATTGTCAAGCATATCGGCCATATCACCTGAAAGGTATTCGGCAATCGCGCTTTTGGATACTACTTTGCTCTTGTTGCCAATCAGGAATAGCAGTAAATCGATTTCCTTTTTGGTAAAATCAATTTTTTGGTTCTTTACCTTAACAGACTTGGCTAATGTATCAATTTCTATTTCATTGAATACAAGTATGTTGTTGCCGTTGAATTTTTTGCGTCTCACTAAAGATTGTATCCTTACCAGCAATTCCGAAAGGTGAAAGGGTTTGGTAAGATAATCATCCGCTCCAAGATTAAAACCTTCGATTTTTGTTTCCAATGTTTCTTTCGCCGATATGATAATAACACCTTCCGTTTTGTTTTGCCTCTTTAGCTCTTTCAAAACGGTAAAACCATCACCATCAGGAAGCATTAAATCCAGCAAGATGCAATCATAATCATACATGCTGATCTTTTCCAAAGCAGATTGGGAGTTGACCGCCATTTCACAATGTATGTCATTGGACTTAAGATAGCTTTGCATGCTTGCAGCTATTTCAATCTCATCTTCTATTATCAGGATTTTCATAATGCAAATTAAGGAATCAATTCTGAATGAATCTTGAATTTTATTCTATTGTTTATACAATTAAATAGGGAAGTTTAAAATATGAAAAAGGTAGAAGAATACCTAATAAAAAAACAAAGCTCCATTCTTTGCAACTTTTTATTTTTCAGGCAAAACACCCAATTTTAGCATAAGCACAATTCAAATGTCGTACCTTCGTTAAGCGTGCTGTTGACGGTTATTTTGCAATCGATGGTTTTTGCCAGGTCGCGGATAAGATGCAGTCCCAAACCTGTTTTTATGCCAATGACTTCCTTGTCATCATACAAAGCCTTGAATTGTTCCAGGGTTGCGCCGGGGCCATTGTCTGTAATGGAAAGATAGGATTTGCCGTTTTCCTGCCAGGCTTTCCAGATTATTGTTGGATTTGTAGTAGCGCTAAAGGCATTTATTGCATTGCTGGTCAGATTTCGTACAATGGTTTTGAGGTAATTTTCATCGGTAAGGATTTCAATTTTATCTGGATTATGGTATTCGAAACGGATTCCGTGATAGCCTGAAAATACTTTTTTGGTATCTTCAAACAATTGATCCACTGATACATTTTTGTGTTCCGGCTTGAAATTTTCCATCTGTCCTTTGCTCCACAGCAAAATATCTTCCATTGACGAAAGAAGGTCTTCCGCGCCGGCAATGGTTTTAGACTGCATGCGGTTCCTGGATTCTTCGTCAAGCAGGTCGAGATGGTTTTTCTGGAGGTGTAAAAAGTGGATCAGGTTGGCAACCGGACTTCTTAAATCGTGATTGAGGATACTGAAAAAGCGTGTTTTGATTTTATTGGACTGATCGAGTTCCAGATTCAAAAGCTGCAACTTTTCGTTGGTTTTCTTGCGGCTCCTGCTTTGATAGAATAATAAGCCTCCAATCAATCCCATTAACCCAATGCCAAATAAGTAGAGCCATTTTTGTTTTTCCTTGGCCTGTAATTGCAGCTGGTTGATCCTGAGCTGCTTTTCCTTTATTTCAATGGTTCTTTTGTCCTCAAGATTTTTGATGGTTTCTTTGTTGTCTTCGTTATAAACAGAGTCGTTGTAGGATTTTGACAACTCATAGGCTTCAAGCGCTACTTTATAATTTTTCTGCTGTTTTTCCAATTCGGAAACCGATTTATAATCGGCGCTCAGGTTTTGTAAATCGCCATTGTCTTTATTCAATGTGATAGCTTTATTATAATATTCGAGTGCTTGTTTGTAGTATTTCCGATTGTTGGTTAGATCTGTAGCTTCTGCGGATTTTATTTTATATACATCGCCAAGCCTGCTGTAGGAAGCCGAAATGTTATGCGGATCGCCAAATTCGTTATTCAGCTCTAATTGTTTTAGAAATATGGATAAGGCTTTATCATATTCTTTCCTTTCAAAATAAACACGCCCTCTAACGCCAATACAGGAAATTTTGTTCATCAGGTTTCCTAATTTATCGTCAAGGAGTTCCGCTCTTTGAATGAATTCCAAACATTTGCCGTAGTTTTTTAATTCAAAATAACACAGGCCAATATTGTGCAGGCGTAAATTATCGTCTTCCTTAAACCCATTTTTGCCAGGAATGGCTAAAGCTTTGTTTTGGAATTCTATCGATTTCTGGAATTGATTCGTATCGTAATAGATAGAACCGATATTGGAAAGTATTTTTGCCTGTATGATTTTGTCTCTGCTTTTTTCGGCAAATCCTAACCCTTTAAAGTACAGTTTCAGCGCTTTAGGATAATTGGATTGTTTTGCTTCAATAATTCCAAGGCCTGAATAGGAAAGCCCTTTTTTGGCATCATTCTTCGAATTGTCAATTATGTATTGGAAATTTTCCTGTGCCTGTTCGTACTCGGAAAGGATCAGATAATAATAGCCCAGGTTTATTTTTGCATTGATAACACCATCAAGATAGTCCTGCTTTTTTGCCAATTCCAAGGCTTTTGTCGCATTTTCAAGATTCTTTTTCGGGTTGAAAAACTTGTATTCATAGGCAATCTGGTTGAGAAGGTCTATTTTTTCTTTTGCCGTCCGGGTTTTTGGTAAAAGTTTTTCCAACGAATCAATCACAGCTTCACTGTTCTTTTGGGCGAAACTAAAATAGGAAAAGAAAAAAAAGGCCAGAAAATACTTTCTCATAAGCTTAAATTATCCCTATAACTTCTACCAATTGGGATCAATGTGCCGTTATTCAGTAAGAGTTCAGCCGTCATTTTTTTTTCAATATATTGTTTTTGCACCGCAAAGCTTCGATGTGTCCTTACAAATGATTGAAAATGAGGTTCCTTTAGCAGGTTGCCGATGTTGGTCAGGACATAATGCTTTTTGGATGAAGTCACAATTTTAGTATAATCCTTCAAGGCTTCCAAATAAAGGATGTTGTGCAGCTTTATTTTGGTTTCTGTGTGGCCTTCCTTAATGTAAATCACATCGCCACCTATAGTCAGTTCAAATAATTTGGCTTTGTGCCTTAACTCCATATAATCCTCAATCTTTCCGATTGTTTGGGTAAACCGGTCCATTTTTATGGGTTTTACGATAAAGTCCAAGGTATCCAGTTCAAAACTTTCAACAGCGTGCCCCGGATAGGCGGTTATGTAAACGCACACAGGTATTTCCATAGTTTTCTTGCGGAAATCCAATCCGTTGAGCGAAGGCATGTCAATATCTAAAAAAAGGATATCGATGGTTTCTCGGCCTAATAAAGGCAGAGCTTCTTCAGCATTTTCAAAAACTCCGGCAATCACAAGATTGGGAAATCTTTTGACATAAGACACAACAGTAAGCCGGTCTATTTCATCGTCATCGATAATAATGCATCTAAAGGAATCCATCTGTTTCGGGAAAAATCTAATCCAAAGATAAATATATTAATGCAATGTCGTTGGTCTATTTAAAATGTTGTTGGTCTATTGATCCTTTTTTTATACCATGATGATGGAGAACCTTTGCCGTAAATTAAAACCGTATACCATGAAAAAAACGCTGATATTCTCAATTTTCATCTGTTGCAATATTCTAATTGCCCAAAATGCTAACCTTAAAAATACCACATCGGTTTGCGGCAACGGTATTTTGGAAGAAGGCGAACAATGTGACGGATCACCGGGATGCGTAGACTGTGTACTGATTCCTGCAGGGACTTTTTTTGTAGAGCCGGGTTATGGTGTAAAATACATTACGAATGTTGACGGAGCTTTGAAAACGGCCAACAGGAGCATAAAGCTCAATACTGATACTAACCAATTCTGGCTGGCTACGAACCATCAATTCAACCCTTATAATTTTTCGTATGGCGGCTCGAGTTCTGTGGATGCCGATGGTGCAAATTCCAATCAGGTTTTTATCGGTTCGCCGCAAAACACCAATCTGAATAAAAATTATCCGCTGCCCATTGCCGGAAACAATTTCGTTGGCAACCTCCTGGGCGAAGGAATAAATCCTAAAGGCGTCGATATTAGGAGTATTACTAATCCCAGTATCTTAAACAAAAGAATTCTTCCTGATGACATCGGTGAGAATGATTTTGACATTTTTGCTGCAACAACACAAACGGACGGAAAACTGCTTTTGGCAGGAAGATGCGTTTTATCTCAGGGAAGAATGATTGTCATCCGGTTAAATGCCGACTATACTTTCGATACAACATTTAACGGTACGGGTTATGCCAAGTTTGGTTTTGGAAGTGATTGCCAGGCCAGGGCCATTGGGTTGCAGTCCTCAGGGAAAATTATTGTAGCCGGCCATCAGGTTGCGCCCGGTTCGGCTGGAATTGCCTTACGATTGAATACCAATGGAACTTTGGATACAAGCTTTGGGAATAATGGATCAAAAATGTTCAATTATGAAGTTGAAACACAAAACAATTACTTTTTGCTAAGTTCGCTTTCGGAAGTTTATTCTCTTTACATCACCAGTTCAGATAATATTTATTTGTGTGGCACCGGAAGTGATCCCAGTTTGTGGAATGGAAAATCAATCCCGACTTTTCATGGTTTGACGCCAAGCGGCAATGATTGGCTGATCATGAGGGATTTGAACCACCTGACTGCTTCCTCTTTATTCAATGTGGATGGAAGTGCCTACAAAATTACCGCATCGCCATCGGGAATGGTGTATTTGGCAGGATTCTCATCCGTTACAAACAATAAGGGGTTGTATCTGCAGCGTTATGATGCTGTAGGCAATGTGGATGCGGGTTTTAATTTCAAAACAGGATCGCAAAACGGATTTTATGATTTGAGTGCCAATGATGATGTTATTTACGATATGGCCTTGCAAAATGATGGAAAGATACTGCTTGCGGGTGAAAGCAATAGTTACGGTTTTTATACAAGATTAATGGATACTTCGTTGGGGATTCCATTATTGGATATAGAAAAAAATTACGCTACACTGGCTCCAAATCCTGTTCGGAATGTATTAAGCCTAAACTTTGAAAGAAACATAAGCGAGCCCATCGAAATATTAATAACTGATGTTAGCGGCAAAGAAGTTTTCCGTCTTTCGAATCCTGCTTTGAATCAACACAATGTGCTAACGATTAGTAGCTTGGAAGGTCTTTCAAACGGAATTTATATTCTTAAGATCCTGTCAGGCTCAAAATCCCAATACCTGAAATTCATTAAAATGGAATAATGGGGCGGATTGTTTTTAATATTCATCTTCAACCCTTTTTGGATATCATTTAAAAAAAAGAAAGCTATGAAAAAAATGACTTTGATGCTCGCATTTTTGGCCTTTTGCACTACTGTGAATGCCCAAAAAAAATGGTTTACGGTTTATCAGGATTCTGCGGCGCTTAAGCGGGAAGCGGTCAAAATTTCGGAAAAATTCAAGAAGGATGTTTATAAATTTAAGAAAGATTCGAAGTTTACAACCACAACCATCCTGAATACCACGCCGTATTTAATCTTTTTTGATGCTAAAAATCAAGTCAATATTCCGTTATGGAGCCAGGTTTTGCCCGAACTGAAAGCGTTTACCAAAGAAGTTACCGGAAGCAGGGAAGAAGGTGAGCGAATGTTTGGCCTGTTCTTCAACGGATTTTACCTGATTCATGAATATGGCCACGCTTATCAGGAAACCTATGACCGGGAAAACAGCAGCGTAAGTTATCGGAACGAATATCTGGCCAATACGATTGCCATGCTTTATTGGAGAAAAATCGGGAAAAAGAAGGAACTCGGGCAGTGTTATGAGTTGGCTAAAAAAATGTTTGCCAAATTGCAGAATCCGGTACCGGAAGGGATTTCCAAAGAGGATTATTTTACCAAAAATTATGCAGTAGCAGTAAACGATCCGTTTGTTTATGCTTACATGCAGTTTGGCCAGTTTATAGAAATTTATGAAGATCGGTCGCTACCGGATTTTGATGGGTTTATGAAACTTACTTTTCAAAAATAGCCAAGAAGCCCATGAAAAAGATAGCTGTTGTCTGTTTTTTTGCTTTTGTTTTGCAATCCCATTCGCAAGTCGGAATAAATACCACAACTCCTAATGCGCAGCTGGAAATCAAATCGGGAGATCAGGCAAGTCCAGCCAATACTGATGGGATCTTGATTCCGAAAGTAGATGTTTTCTCGACGGTGAATCCGACGGTTAATCAGGATGGCATGATGGTTTATTTAACAACTATAGCCGGGGCAAACGAACCCGGATTTTATTATTGGGACAATGCCAACTCTATCTGGAAAGGTGTTGGTGGCAGTAAAGGTTGGAGCCTCAACGGAAATTCAGGGACAAATGCAGCTTCCAATTTTATCGGTACAACAGATTATGTAAGCCTGAAATTTAGGGTAAATAATTTGCTTTCAGGCTGTATTGATCCTGCACTGTTTAATACATCATTGGGGATTGAGGCTTGCAAGAACAATACTACAGGTAGTGATAATGGTGCTTTTGGTGCATTAAGCCTGAGTTCAAACACTACCGGAAATCAAAACACGGCAGTTGGAAGCTCCTCGCTGGCACTTAACACCACTGGAAGCCTGAATGCAGCGGTCGGATTTCTTTCGTTGTATAGTAATACCACCGGATCGAGAAATGTAGCCGTTGGATCCTATAGCCTTCATGATAACGCCACCGGATCGGATAATGTTGCCATGGGCTACAAATGCTTGCTGAGTAATTTGGGAGGTTCCCAGAATAGTGCTGTTGGTAATTACAGTATGCGTATCAATACAACTGGTTCAAACAATACCGCAATAGGCAATCAAAGCTTATACTCCAGTACAACAGGAAATTCGAATACAGCATTAGGAATGAGCTCTATGTACAATAATACAACTGGCTCAGGAAATGTTGCCATTGGAACTTTATCGCTTGATAATAACGCTAGCGGAGACAATAATACTGCTACAGGATACACCAGCCTGCACACGAACACAACGGGTTTTTCCAATTGTGCTTACGGCTACAGAGCTACTTTTAGCAACACAAACGGTAGTTATAATTCTTCTTTTGGGGAGCAGAGCTTGCATTACAATACGGTTGGTTCAGGCAATAATGCTTTTGGGCACGTAGCCTTATTTAAAAATACCACAGGTACAGGAAACGGAGCTTATGGTGAGGCGGCCAATCCTACTACTACCACTGGCTGGAACAATATCGGCATCGGTTTTCATTCGCTGGGCAATATAGATAACATAGGGACACGGATTTTAGGAAACGAAATCGGGTATGATAATGTGGCTTTAGGCTTATCAGCCGGAGACAGGACAGGTAATAATATCAACGGCTGCCTGTTTCTTGGCGCTTTTGCGAATGTCACCTTCAATGACAGCAATTTGACCAACGCAACTGCTATTGGTAGGTATGCTACAGTAAATCAGGATAATACTATCATTTTGGGTGGAATCAGCGGAATCAATAATGCGCCTGCTAGTACGAGAGTCGGAATAGGAACCTATAATCCGAGTTGCCCTTTGCATGTTGTCGGGTCGAATATCCAATCCGGAAGCTGGGCGTATTATGCCCGTAACGGAAGTGCTACTGCAACCGGATTTGCCGCAAGCACTTCAGGCAATTTTTCCATCATCGCTTCCGATAGGATCCAGGCAACAGAGTTTAATGCCGTTTCTGACGCCAGGATTAAAGACATCCGCAACCGCATCAATCCCAAAAATGCTTTGGACAAAATCAATCAATTGCAAGTGACGGATTACACTTATAAAGACTGGATTCAAAAAGGCACTGCCATCAAAACGGGTTTTATAGCGCAGGAAGTTGAGAAAATAGTTCCTTCGGCAGTGAATCGATCTACTAATTACATTCCGAATATCATGCAGGCGCCCCATGCTTATTGCCTGGATTCCCTGAAAAATGTAATCTCCATCAATCTGGATAAACCAGTACAATTTAAAAAAGAGGAGTACATACGCTTGTATAACCGGGCCACAGCCATCGAAATTCCTGTAACTAAAATTGATGATTATAATTTTGAGTTTATCATACCTGCCGGCATGCAAACGGACGATCTGTTTGTATATGGTACGAAGGTTGACGATTTCCGTTCGGTAGATTATGACCAGATCCATACACTGTCTGTAGCGGCTGTTCAGGAGCTGAGTAAGGAAAATGAGCTGTTGAAACAAAAAATACAAGCTTTGGAGCAGCAAAATGCAACAACAGAATCAAGAATCCAAAAACTGGAAAACGCATTAAACAGCCTGTCAATAAAGTAACTCTATTTAGTATCGATTAATTCGATATTTTTTATCGCTCCAATAGGTGCGATCTGGACATTTTTATTACCTTTAACAATATAGAAGTAATAAGTGCTGTTATTGTCTATCAGATAAATCTCTTTGGTTTCACCAGTATTGAAGTTCAGTTTCTGGTCATAGTGAAGCTTATCTTTCTTTATTTTTCCGGAAAGGCTGCTACCGCTCCCAAGGCCTATTCCAAGGAAGAAAGACAAGGTTCCCATTGCAATAACTGCTATAAGCAAATTGGTATAGTGTTTATTGATGTCCTCTTCTTTAAGCCCGTCATAGTTTTTTAACGATGACATTTTCTGGATTATTTTTTTACTTCTGTTTTTAGATAAGAATGCAACAAAAGCATAACAGATCAGGATGAAAACTGTAATTCCTATCAATACGACCGGGTTGGCTGTTAAAGTAGCAATGGGACTTATCAGTATGTCCATTATCGTTGAGTACTTCAGGATATTTATATCTATTTGGAAATAGAAAACGCTTTCCTTTAAAATTCCCATTGTTACCAGATACAGATAGCCAAAGGGCAATATTTTCTGGAGGTTTTCTGAATTTATCATTTAGCTGTGTTTTTAGATTGTGATTGTGGAATTGCTTTAGCCACATTTGGTAAATATAGAGATTTTGTGCACAAAATAAATTTTAGTCCGTTTTGCGGATAATACTGAACAAAGAAAACCCGAAACGAGAGTTTCGGGTTTTCTTTGCGGAGAAAGCAATTCCGTATATTTTAAATAATACAGGTTTATTTGTTTTGTGCCGCAGCTATGATTACATCGGACACCGCCTTTGGCTGGGAAATGAAGATGACGTGGCTTCCCTTTATCTCAGTGATTTTGGTGTTGGAACGTTTGTACATGGCCCGTTCAATTTCCGGGTTAATGCTTTTGTCATCAGTAGCTACAATGCCGTATGCAGGTTTTTCTCTCCAGGCTGCTTTTGAGATAGGCGTTACAAAGCATTTGGCATATATCGGCCCTTGGGAAGCATACATGAAAGCGGCATCAGCGGCACTCACATCCGCACAAAAACCGGCATGGTATTTTGCTTTGTCAAAATAAATGATGCCTTTATCGTCCGGAGGCAGTATGCCATTTTCGGGTGCAGGAGGCGCAGTCATTATCCACTGCAATGAGGTTTCTCCATTGTCCGGCTGGAAAGCGGCAACATAAACCAAAGCGGCTACTTTAGGATGGTTGCCAGCCTGTGTTATTACAGTGCCACCCCACGAATGTCCCACAAGTATTGTTGGCCCATCCTGCTTATCAAGGGCAGCAATAGTAGCGGCTACATCATCTTCGAGCGAAGTAAGCGAGTTTTGTACAATGGTAACAGTATATCCTTTTTGGGTAAGGATTTGGTAAACGCCTTTCCATCCCGAACCGTCTGCAAAGGCACCGTGGACCAATACGACATTTTTAACAGGCACTGCCTGGGCGTTTGAGACTGTGTTTCCGAATAAGAAACTTGAAATAAGTACTGCGAACATGAAATAGCGATTCAATTGTTCTTTTAAAGTGTGTGTTTTCATTTTTTTAAGTTTTAAATTATTGATTTGATAAGTCCTCCGTCAACACGAACAGCCGCCCCATTCGTAGCTGAAGCCCTTGGGCTCGCCAGGTAAGCGACCGTATTGGCTACTTCTTCAGGTAACAAGAAACGCTTTATCAGTGAAGTAGGCCGCATCGAATTAAAGAACTCCTCTTTTACCTTTTCTGTAGTTATTTGTTTATCGATAGCCAGCTGCTCAACAAAATTGCCCACGCCTTCTGAAAGTGTAGGCCCGGGAAGTACCGAATTTACCGTGACGTTTGTTCCTTTGGTCATTTCTGCCAAACCCCGAGCTACAGCAATCTGTGCAGCTTTGGTTACGCCATAGTGTATCATTTCTTCGGGGATAAAAACCCCTGATTCGCTCGAAATGAAGATGATGCGCCCTGAATTTCTTTTGAGCATCCCGCCTATGTAAGCACGTGAAAGCCTTACGCCGCTCATCACATTCATGTTGTGAAACCGCAGCCAGTCATCATCAGTTATCTCAGTAAATGGCTTAGGTTCAAATATTGAAAAGCTGTTGACTAATATGTCTACTTCGGGCAATTGACTGATAAGCCCTGCCAGTTGTTCTGGTTTGCTGAAATCTGCCAATATGCCTGATACGTTTGGGTTTCCGGTATCGGATTTTATTTCAGATACTGCAGCATTGATGCGCTCGGAGCTCCGTCCGTTGATGACCACTTTTGCGCCCTCGGCTGCAAGTTGCTTGGCTATCGCAAAGCCAATGCCTGCTGTTGAACCGCTTATGAAAGCTGTTTTGTCGGTGAGTTGTAAGTCCATGATTTATTTTTGTTTAATTGATTCTTAATTTGTTAAAATTTGAGTTGTACAGTTGTACCGGCGAAAAGAATGTCTTTTCCAGGTCCTGAATCCTTAAGGTACCGGCCTGCCTTAAACCAGGTAAATTCGCCTCTGAGATACAGAAAATCATTTACATTCCATACTAAATCCGTAGACAGCTGCTGGCCTATGTTTTTAGAAGATGAGTTTTTTCCTGAGTAGATCAGGGCCACATTGGGTGCATAGATCCCATCATTGATGCTATACCTCCAAAACAGGTCATAGTCTATAGTCCAATCCAGGGTTTTAGCAAGCTCCAATGATAATGATGGGTGGACATCTATAAGGTTAGATGGCCCAATAAGTGCTGCCAATCCAAAATAAGCGCCACGCGGGAAAAGAGGATTGAAGGTTTGCAACTTGCCATCATCATAGTTTCGGTCTCCGCTGATAAATTCTCCTTTTAGCCCAATTTCGGGATGGAATTTTATATGGGGAAACCGATAGCCGGTATTTACAGAAACCGTCCAGGCGCTGATATCTTCGCTGCCAAATTTCCCAAACTGCCAAACCGCTTCCGTATCATACCTGAAACCAGCTGACCTGCCCCAAATCCTTGTTCCGGCCGAGTGCCTTTTTTCGTTGCCATTGCCTTCATCAAAGGCGGCTGGGTCCCGTTCATAACCAAAGTAATAAAGGTCAATGTTCTTAACCCAAGGCACATTCTTAAAAACCAGGTAGCTTCCCCAGAATTTTCTGGATTGCAGCGATTCATCATCAAAAATGCCTTTCCTGGCGGTTACATAATGGCTGTAAAAAGCATCTGCCCTGAACTGTTCGCCTTCATAAATTAATTTGATGCCATCAAAAGACTGGCGGTTGTTAGGCCCATCCCTCACTGCTACCAAGCGTTGCGAACCAAAACTCATTTCCTGTCTCCCGGTACGGATCAATAGCTGCTCATTTTTATTGCCAAGCAAGTCAAAATCAATAAAAGCCTGATGTAAATCCAATGCATTCTGGTCAACCGGGCTGGCAGAAATTTTACCATCTGCCTGGCTGCTTTGTATTTGCAAAAACGCCCTAAATTGTTTTCCGATGTGAAAATCAGAATGCAGCAATAACCTTGAGAGGATATAACCATCAGGATCTTTGGGCTCTTCGCCCCAACCTTCATTGTCAGCATGGAAGTATTGATAGCGTAAATCACCTCCAAAACTGAAATAAGCATTGCCATTGGCATTTACCGGCAGGTACTTCATTTTTTTGTACCAATTTGCCGAATCTTTATCCTTTATTAGAAAGCTATAATTTTCATCATAACGCAACGGTTTGAAATTGGGGAATTTTTGTGCATTGCCAATAGCAACATAAAAAAACAATACTAAGAATATGCTGGTTTTCATGATTGAATGTGGGATAAAAGTTGTTTTCGGATTAAAAAATCTAGAGAGTACTTACCGGGCCCAAGAACCATAATCAACAGATAAGCAGTGCTATACATAAACGGAATGTCTTTAACCAGCCCGGGATCGTTCCTGTGCAGGATAAAATATCCGGTAAGTGTTACCGCCAATACCGGCAGGACCATTATGCGTGTGAGGAAACCAAAAATGATCAGCACCGGAAAGAACAGGTTAGCCCCTAATGCAAACACCGTGTTAAAGGTTTCCGGTAACGATAAGGGATTGGGTATTTGTTCTGCTACCGCAACGCCAATCCCTAATTTCTTAAACCCATGGACGATAATGATTTCTATCGAAATGGCAGTCCTGAAAAACAACATGGCAATATCAAAACTTGGCCTAGAATTGCGCACACAAAGCATAGTAAGTAGTAGCTTTTTCATGATTTCCGGTTTTATGTATTGATTTACTTTAAAAATTATTTTTCTGATAGCCGCCGAAATATTTGACAGGAAACCAGTTTGGGATAATTTCAACAGCCTCCGGAGCCAATGCCTTAAAGTCGTCAGTGGCATATACCACTTTTCCGTTAACAGCGGTGGCCAGGGCTTCAATTCCTCGTACTTCATCAGGTTTTGCAGAAAAATAGTCTTTGGAAAGGATGGCGAAATCAGCATACATGCCTTTGACAAGCTTGCCTTTAAGGTTTTCTTCTCCTGAGAACCACGCACTGCCTGAGGTATAAAGTGACAATGCAGTGAATTTGTCGAGCACCTGATCTTTTGGCCAAAACTGCATGCCTCCGATTGTTTTTCCTGTCAACAGCCAATGTATTGCCATCCACGGATTATAAGTTGAGATCCTTGTTGCGTCAGTTCCCATGCCTACAGGTATTCCCATTTGCAGCATTTGCTTTATTGGCGGCAGCTGGGTTTTTGGAGTTCCATACATTTTCTGGTAAAGCTCCCCTTGGAAATACATCCGGAACTGAACGGCAATGCCACCACCTAGTTTTTTAACACGCTCCAACTCACCTGGGGTAATGGTTTCGGCATGGTCAAAAAACCATCTGAGTCCGTTAAACGGGGTTTCCCGGTTTACTTTTTCAAACACGTTGAGCATCCGGTCAATAGACTCTCCATAAGTGGCATGCAGGCGGAAAGGCCATCTGCTTTTAACCAAAAGACGGATAATCGGCTCAAGGTCTGATTCCATTTCATCAGAAAGGACTATTCTTGGCTCCAGGAAGTTTTCGAAGTCGGCAGCTGAGGCTACTATATTTTCACCAGCGCCTTCTTCAGAATAGCCATTGGCGACAATTAGGTTGTCGTTTTTGTTGATTATCGTTTGTGATACCCATCTTTCATAGTCCTGTAGCTCTTTGCCTTTTTGCTGCGCAAACAGGTAATATGAAATCCGTAGCGATAGCTTTCCTTGTTTGGCAAGCTCGAGCGAGGTGGCATAATCGGCCGGGAAGTTTTGCCCGCCACCGGCAGCATCAACAACACTTGTGAGCCCAAACCGGTTCAGTTCTCTGTTGAACTGCAATGAACTGTTCAGACGCTCATCCGGAGTCAGTTTTGTGGTCAGTGCCAATGTGGTATAGATGGCTTTTGGTGTTTCTTTGGCAAACATCAATCCGGTTAATTTGCCGTTGCTGTCTTTTTCCAAAAGGCTTCCTTCATATTTTGTATTCTCGTCATAACCAAGAACCTCAATTCCCTTTTTATTGAGAAATGCTTTTCCATACAAATAGGTTATAAATACTGGCTTGTCAGGAACTGCTTCGTTAATTTCTTCGATAGTAGGCTGGCGTTTTTCTTCAAACTGGAATTCATTCCAGCCGCCAACCACCTTTATCCAAACGCCAGGAGGCGTTCTGGCTGCCTGTTCTTTTAGCATTTCCATGGCACGTTTTAGGGTCTTGACACCGTCCCACCGGAGTTCGGCATTGTAATTAAGCCCTTCGCGGATGACATGGATATGGCTGTCGTTCAAACCAGGAATGATCGTTTTTCCTTTGGCATCCAATAGTTGGGTAGCTGTGCCTTTGTAATTGGACAATATTGTTTTTGAGGCACCTGTGTCCAGTATGATACCGTCCTTAATTGCCATAGCTTCTACAAACTCGCTTTTTTTATCCATAGTGGCAATTTTCCCGTTATAGACAATGAGGTCGGCTTTCTGTTGTGCCTGCATCAGTATGCTGCAAAATGATACAAATGCAATCAGTATTGATTTCATGATGTGCCTGATTTATTTTTTTAGGAAAAAGTTGAGCAAATCTTCTTGTACCTGTTTGGTATTTTCCTGTACAATCCAATGGCCGGCGCCTTTGATTTTGCTTTCACTTACGTTTTCTGCAACAAGCTTTGAATGATCAGCAAGGAAAGCAGCAGCAAAATATTCGCCTCCCATGGCCAACAATGGCATTTTAAGCTTTGTCTTCATAAATTCAACATTGTCTTTTCCATCTTGTGAAAAAGCACCAAACCATTTGAAAGCTCCTGTGGTAGCTCCTTTTACGGAGTAAGCCCTAATGAATTCTGTTGTTTCTTCTTTGGTGAAAGGATTTGTTACATGACCAACCATCGGCCAGAAATTAGTCAGGAATTCTTTTTCTTTACCTGCCACGATATTTCCCGAAGCCGGCCAGTTGAAGAACCCAAACCACCAGGCAGAAGCTGAAACCTGGGACCATACCGGTTCAATGCCAGGAAGGAGTGCATCCATTAAAGCCAATTTTTTTACTTCATTAGGGTATTGTGCTGCATAGGCATAAGCTACCATAAGGCCAATATCATGCCCGGCCAGGTTGATGTTTTTGTAGCCCAATTCCGTTACAAGACCGTGGATGTCTGAAGCCATTGTTTTTTTATCATAGCCTGAAGCAGGTTTGTCAGATTCGCCTACACCGCGTAAATCGGGTGCGATAACGGTAAAGTGTTTTGAAAGCTCAGGCAGCAGGCGGTTCCACATGTACCAGTTTTGTCCGAAACCATGTACCAGCACCAATGGGTCACCTGTACCGCCAATTACGTAATGGATTTTAACCCCATTCACTGCAGCATAGGCATGCTTAAAATTTGCCGGTGGATTGGTTGGGGCAATTGGGGCAGAGGCATTAAATGCTTTTGGGAAATCCGGAGTCATTGCTTTTCCCGTAAAAGAAAGGAATGACATTAGGATTAAGGATACCAAAGCCAGATTAAACTTGGCAGGAATAAAAGACCAGTTGAAATGTGTACTTGTTTTCATAATGTTAAGATTTAAATTGTTTTTTTACTTGCTTTTTTGTTGGATTATTTGATTTTCTCCGGAAATAAAACCCATCCGGTAAAATCCTGCATCCAGACACTGACTCTTTGCCAAGTTGCATGCCTTTTATTTAAATTGTTGATAATCAGTAAATTGATTTAAATGTGCCATTTTTTTTCCAACGATATATCGTCGTTAAAATGCTTTGACAACTAAATCCGGTTGGGAATTGAAATTTTAGATATTTTCAGGCTTTAGGAGCTATATATCAGAAATATAAATTAAAATTGTAGTATCAATTACAGAGCAAAAATGACCTATAAGACTATCATAAAATGGACATTCCACAGCTTGTTCCTGCTTATTCTGCTACAGGCTCGGGGGCAGGAAAAAGTCAATGTAGTAACTGCCGAAAAAGAGCTAAGGGGAATGAATCCCGATACTTTGAGGGTTAACCGTTTACTGGAATTGTCGGAAGCATTGAGGACATCAGACCCCAAAACGGATACCAATACCAATAAGGCGATTGCTTATGTGCGCGAAGCCTTAGCCATCAGCCAAAAGCTGAAATTTCAAAAGGGAATCGGAACTGCTTACCTTTTTTACTCCAGGATGGAACAGGACAGGCATGATTATAAAAAGACACTTTACTTTGCCCAAAAGGCAATAGGTTTTTTTAGCGCCATTAAGGAATATGACCTTTTAGGCGAAGCACAGGTCATGCAATGGTCGGCTTCAACTTTATCGCAACACCCTGTTGAGGAGAGAATTTTACTTTTAAGTAAAGCCGCATCCTCTTTTGAAAAGGCAGGCAATAAGTCAAGGCAGGGAGAACTGCATGAAAGAGATGGGCGACCTGTATCAATATAACAGCAGGAGTGAAGAAGCCCTTCCGGTATTGAAAACGGCCCTATCGCGTTATAAAGCTGCAGGTAAAAAAGACCTGTACGGAATCTATGATTTATTGGGCATAGTGTCTTCCAACCTGGGAGATTACAAAGAAGGGATACGATATGGTTTGCTGGCTGTGGCCAATGCCGAACAGCTGGGTGAAAAGGGCGGTATGCTTTGTACAATATACAATAGGATCGGGAATACGTATTATTGCATCCATGATTTTAATAAAGCCATTGCCTATTTTGATAAAGCTATGGATATTGCCGGGAACAATAATGATATCAACAGCATTAACCTGATATATGGAGAAAAAGCATCCATATTGGTTTACCAAAAGAATTACAGCGAAGCAAAATCATTTTTGGATGGCCTTTTTAAAAAATATCCGGATCTTTTGAAAATGGATGCTGTGACACCCGGTTTTTTTTATCTCACGATCTATGACCGCTTAGCGAAAAAAGAACAGGCAGAGCTTTATTTCAACAAACTTGAAAAACTGCTGAGCGAGCCCACATGGATGAGGCCCGGCATTAAGCTTGCGGTCTATGAGGCTATGATAAATTACCTTATTGATGTCAAAAATTTCAAGAAAGCAACCTATTACAATTCGCTTTATGCCGAAGGGATGAAACATTATGATAAAGGGAAAAACCCCAATGTTTATTTCTATCAGTTTAAAATAGATTCGATTTCAGGCAATTACCTGGCCGCAATAAAGACCTATCAAAAATTTAAGAGGGCAGATGATGAACTTACCGATGAAGATACAAAACGTCAGATTAACCAGCTCAATATCCTATACGATACGGAAAAAAAGAACAGGAACATTCTGCAGCTTACCAAAGCAAACGAATTGCAGCAGCAAACCCTGCGCCAGGCACAGAAAATGCGGAACATAACCTTTATTGTGCTTGCCTTGGTGGTTATCATCCTTTTGTTGGCTATAAATGGCTATTACCAAAAGAAAAAAACGAATGAGCTTTTACAGAAAAAACAGGAAATCATCAACAATACCAATAAATCACTGCAGCATCTGGTAGATGAAAAAGAGTGGCTTTTGCGTGAAATCCACCATCGTGTAAAAAACAACCTGCACATGGTTGCCGGGCTTTTGGCAAGCCAGACAGAATTCATCCAGGGAGAAGAAGCGCTCGAAGCAATTACTGACAGCCAGCACCGCGTTCAGGCAATGTCAATCATCCATCAGAAGCTATATCAGACCGGAGACACTTTCACATATCAATATGTCGACGTATATCAATGAACTTACAGAATACCTTGACAGCTCATTTATAGGCAATTGCCCGGTGAAGTTTAAACTGGATATCGATCAGATTGATTTTCCGCTCTCGCATTCCATTCCAATTGGGCTTATCATTAATGAAGCGGTAACCAATTCAATTAAATATGCTTTTGATGTTTGTGGTGACTGTTTTATAAGTATTTTGCTGAAAAAGGATAGGGATGGACTGTATCTTTTAAAAATAAGCGACAATGGAAAAGGGATGCCCGACAATTTTGAAATCAGCGAAAGCAATTCTCTGGGCATGCGTCTGATAGAAGGACTCAGCAATGATATACATGCGGAACTTAAAATATACAATGACAACGGAAGTGTGATAGAACTTTTATTCGCCGTGCCCGAAAATCAAAATGAAAGAGTTCCGTCATCACCAAATGAAAAATAAATTGTTCAACAAAATACTATAATCATCTTAAAGCCTATGATTATGAATATCGATACAAAAATACTGATTGTTGAAGACCAGTTTGTGGAAGCAAACCATTTACGGTTAATGCTGAAAAATGCCGGCTACACGGTAACAGGCATTGCAAGGACAGCGGACGAAGCAAGGAAGCTGATTGAAAAAGATAAACCGGCTTTAGTGCTGCTTGATATTTTCCTGTCAGGAAAAGAAACGGGGATTGACCTTGCCAAAAACCTAAGGGAAGAGAATATTGCCTTCATTTACCTTTCTGCCAATTCCAATGAAGATATCCTGAATATGGCAAAAGCCACCAGGCCCTATGGTTTTTTGGTAAAGCCATTTCGCGAAAAGGATCTTTTTGTCACAATGGAAATTGCACGTTACCATCATTTCAACAGCATTGAGTCGTATGTGAGGAAGGAAACATTTTTTCAAAAACAATTGAAAATGCTGAGCAATGAACCCGGTACCTGGGAAGAACGTTTATTAAAGATCAGCATAGGGTTGCAGCCCCTGATCCCTTTTGACCTTATAGTGGCTATTTACAAAACAGGCACCGACGAAAAAAACAACATTGTCGGGTTTCAGCGTACAGGATTTAAGGAATACCGGAAAATTGGAACAGAGGAGTTCCAGAATATTTCAGGATTAAAGGAGCACGAGTTAAAGGATTTGCAAGACAAAACGATTATTGATGAGGAGATAACCCTTTATGCCGGAGCCGACTTCAGGAAATCCATTGAAAAGCCGTCTATGAAAAGGCTGATCGCCGAAAATATGGGCATGCGTTCCAATCTTACGCTTCCTATCCCGCTAAAATTCAATAAGGGCGATTTCTTCTTTTCTTTCTTTAGCCGCAACCAGCATGGATTTTCACATGAGCATATGGTAAATTGTGAACGGCTGCAGGAGATTTTGATTTACAATGTAGAAGGCATTCTTTCCCAGGATAATGGAACTTTTTCAAAACAGTTAACAAATGAAGAGCGACCGCAGGAAAATACAACCGAAGATAAATCAGTTTCATTTAGCAATATCATAGGAAGAAGCCCGTCATTGCTTACGATTTTCGATTTCATCAATCAGGTAGCTTCCTCAGAAACTACAGTCATGATTACCGGCGAAAGCGGTACCGGAAAAGAAAGCATTGCGGCCAGCATACACAATCTTTCTCCCCGTAAAGAGCAGCCTCTTATAAAGGTAAACTGTTCCGCCTTACCGGCCGGATTGATAGAATCTGAATTATTTGGCCACGAAAAGGGTGCATTTACCAACGCATCAGACCGAAGGATCGGGAAATTCGAACAGGCCAATAAAGGAACCTTATTCCTGGATGAGATTGGTGAGATGCCTTTGGAAATGCAGGTAAAGCTGCTACGCGCCCTTCAGGAAAAGGAAATAGAAAGAGTAGGAGGCAAAGGATCCATTAAGGTAGATGTTAGGATAGTGGCAGCAACAAACAAAAACCTCGAGAAGGAAGTTGCCGAAGGCAGATTTAGGCTTGACCTTTATTACAGGCTAAATGTTTTCCCGATACATTTGCCGCCTTTGCGCGAAAGGAAAGATGATATTAGCCTGTTGGTGAGCCATTTCATTAAAAAATACAACCACCGCAACCATAAAGCGATTGAACGGATTTCCCAAAATGCCATGAAGAGCCTGCTTTCCTATAATTGGCCCGGAAATATCAGGGAGCTGGAAAACCTGATCGAAAGAGGTGTATTATTGGCAAAGGCTAATGTAATTGAAGAAATTCCACTTCCAAAAACGAGTGAAAGCGATATTGAAAATGATCCTTTTTATATCAAAACCATCGAAGAAAATGAGCGGGAACATATTATTGCCGTACTTAATAATTGCAATGGAAGGATAAGAGGGCCGGGAGGCGCGGCAGAGTTATTGGGGGTTCCGGCTACTACATTGGCTTCCAAAATGTTGAAGCTAGGAATAAAAAGGCTTTAATGATTTAAAAAAGGCAACGGTAATAGTTGCCTTTCAATTCTTAATCCAATTAAAATTTGCTGAGCCATGCTGTTATATAGAGGGCAACTTCCTGCCATCCGGGCTGGCTTAGCACAAAATGGTTCCTATCCGGAAAGACCATATAGTCGGTAACAGAATCCCGATGCGAATACCTTTTGTAATTGGAAAGGTTCAGCGATGCAGGTATAGCATGGTCTGCTGATCCCGCAATAAAAAGCAAAGGCACATGCGGCTTGCTAAAATCGACTTTCGCGGCGCTGGTTGTGGTATCGCGCACCACCAGTTTTGATTCCGGAATAGCAAAGCGTTCGTAACCATCTTCCTGGCATGCAATCGGCATATGATTGGTAAAGGCAAACTGCCATTGGCGGAAAGTCATCATATAGGTTTTCTTTACCGATGTAAAAAAGCCCAAAGCTCCCCAGCCTGCCCTAAGGAAAGACGGGTTCAGCGTAAATATCCCTTGCGGCGGCACTGAATGGATGGCCACAACGGAAGCTGCAACCCCTGACTGCATCAAGATTTGCCCAACCAATCCCCCAATCGAGTGACCGATAATAATCGGTTTTTCCGGTAGCGATTTTGCAGCAGCCTCATAATGTGCGACTAATTGGTTTAGGCGGATGGATGCAACATCGGGATCTGGGTGGCGCTTGCGCAGTATTTCGACGGAAGCATCCTTATAAGGCCATGGCGGCGCAATTGTATTGTAGCCACGGTTTTCAAAATAAGCGCGCCATTCTTCCCATATGGTGTTGCTTACAAATGCACCGGTAATGAAAAGAATCGTTTTAGAATTTTTAGTTGCCATAATTATAGTTTATTTGTTTATAGTATATTACCAAATAGTATTCCTGAAACGTATAGTTTTGATAATCAAACAATAACTGTTTTTGCTTCAAGATTAGTCAACGGTATATCGTTGTCAGCCCCAGCATTCAACTATATACCGTTGGAAATAATATTATTATACGGGATTGATGAATAGTCATTAATGCTTCACCATTTCCCTTGCATATTGGATTCCGGTTCCATAGGCCCCTCCGTATTTTACCATAAGGTCATTTACCGGAGCATAGGTTTCCCTTCGAGCCCAGTCACGTTGCAATTCAAGGATATACTGCGTTGAGGTCATAGGATGGGCACCAGCCTGCACCATCCGGCTAACTGCCTGATCATGGGCTTCTTTGGAGACATCGCCACAAGCATCAGTGATGACATACACATCATAACCCTCATTAATAGCGGATAGCACGGGCCCAACGATACATACGCTCGTCCATAAGCCTGCAAAAACCAATTTCTTTTTGCCTTTGCCTGTGATGACTTTATATGCATTGGTATCTTCCCAAGTATTCATCGTAGTCCTGTCTATATAAGTGCTTCTGTCTGGGTAAACTTCTAATATTTCGGGAAATACAGGACCGCTGAATGATTTTTCAGCTACAGTAGTCACTACAGTCGGAACGTTAAATATTTTCGAAGCGCCTGCAATGATTGCCGTATTGGTTCGCAGTTTGTCAATAGAGATACTGTTGGTAGCAAAAGCCATTTGGCCTTCAAAGTCAATTAATACCAACGCATGGTTGGTCGGATTAAGCAATGCCGGTGATGGTTTTTGCGCAAAACCGCATAAGCTGGTTATTACTAGTGCTGCTGTTAAGATAATTTTTTTCATGATTTTAGATTTTAAAAGTTATTAATGAATTATTGTTTTATAAATTGAAGTTCGATGACCAACCTGACTTCGTCGCTAACAAGCAAGCCTCCTGTCTCCAGGACAGAGTTCCAATTAAGCCCCCAGTCTTTGCGGTTGATCCGGGTATCGATGGCGAAAGCGGCTTTTATGTTTCCCCAAGGGTCTTTCAGCAATCCGCTGTATTCTATTGGTAGTGAAATGGTTTTCGTTGTACCGTGCATTTCCAGGCTGCCGGTCAGGATGTATTCGCCATCATTTTTCTTTGCAAAAGATTCCGCATTGAAAATAATTTTTGGATACTTCGCAGTATCAAAAAAATCAGGGCTCAATAAATGTGTGTCGCGATCTGCATTTCCGGTTGTAATCGATGCCACATCAGCATTAAACCGGATGGTACTTTTCTCAAAATTGTCGCCTTCGGTTTCTATAGTGGATTCAAATTTTTGAAATTTCCCGGATACATTGGAAAACATCATATGCCTCACCCTGAAACCAATTTCTGAATGTGTTGGATCTATAATCCATTTTGTTGTTGACATGATAATAAAGTTTAGTTAATAATTCCGGTTGCTAGTTGCCGGTTACTTATCGTATGCCGAAAAGCATGCCTTTTTTTTAAAACAACTGATAATCAATTATTTAATAGAATAAGGTGTAAAAAAAAACAACTTTATTTCGTTGAAAATCAAAAGATGAAACGGAATTTCGTCTGCGGGTAAATTGATGTCTGAAGTTTTGAAAGGCAGTAATAAGGGTTAGTATAGCGATATTTCATTCTTACCAAAAGGGCTTCTGCGAGCGATATCAGTAAAGAAGTGTGGGTAGTATATTCATTAACAGTGTTTTACCTTAATTATTATCAAAATGCAAAATTCACATTTTGAGATGTATTTAAACGAATTAAATCGCATTTTGACGATTTTTTTACAAAGTCTATTCTTACATTCATTAAGTTTATCTTACGATTGGCAATACCACTTCAGCCTTTCTTTGCTTCTGAAGCTTTTTCTCTGCTTCAGTTAGAGTTTTAATCATAAGAATTTGTAAATCAATTTTTTATATTAACTAAATCTTATAACAATGAAAGTAAAGAATTTTTTTTGGGTGGTTATCCTGCTTTATTTGCAAAATGCAAATGCCCAAAATTTCGCTCCAGGTGATGTCATCAAGTTTACAGCAAACGTTCCCTTTTCCGGCAACGCCAAACTCAATCCCACTGTCAATTTGGCGAATGCCACAAATTATGCTGATGTCGGCACAAAGTTCAGGATTGTTTCTATAAATGCGGCAAATGTCGAGGTGATAGCACTCAACTATAATGTTCCGTCTGCAAATACATTTGCAAACAGAGCTGCTGATGTTGCGAAAGGCAAGACTCACGTACCCTTCAAAAGTGAAGTTTACAATGGGATTATCTACACTTTAAAAAGATCGGACTTTGATGCTTTCGCGATTCGAGTTGAAAACCATGATAGATGGGCGGTCGGACTTTTGTCATTGCCTTTCAAAGCACGCCCTCAAGACGGGATGTCATTTGATACTGAATTCAATTTAAACCTTACTCTCAATACTTATCTGTTTCAAGTACGTGGGTCTTCTCTCAATTTACAAGCTGGTGCCGGAATCGGGAGCGTAGGTTTGAACACCAGTAATGCGTCGGGAATGACAAATGACGAAGCTGAAGACGTAGCACTTTTAACGGGATTGGCTGGTGTTATGATTCAATATAAAAGAGTACAGATTGGGTTATATGCTGGTGTTGATTTTATTAATAACCAAAAGCATTACAACTGGGAGAGCAATGGAAATTTATGGCTAGGATTTGGCGTGGGATATGACCTGTTTCAAGTTTCCGCCGCGCCTCCTTCCAACAAAGGAAATTAGTAAAATAACATCTAAACCCTTATTTATGAAAGCAATTCTATCTATCATTTTGTTTTTCTTTTCCGTGACTGTAAAATCACAAAATAATGTTACCGTGATAATTCATTCCAAAGTTGGATACGAAGGCTACGAGAATTTTGCAGATCAAGCTGCTAAAAGACTAGAAATGGTTTTAAACTCCAATGAATTTAGGATGGCGATCCTAAATGGCAATTTTAGAGAGACTAACAACTTAACAAACGAACAAGTATATGACTTGATAATGAAGGCACATGAGAACTGTAGGTCAGGGTAGCCAGGACGGCGTGGTTGATCTAAATGTTAGAACGATGACAGAAGCTCGAGATGGCAAAAAATGGATGCGAAGGTGTGAAATAGGTTCGTGGGCTGGCACAATAGGTATAGACGGTTGTGGAGATGGGGTGATTGCCACGTGTCCACAGCATTTACAGGATTGGTTCAACAACTCAAATATTGCGGCATTGGCAGCACATTACATGCATGAATATATGCATCATTTGGGTTTCCGTCATGACGGTAGAAAATCAAAATCGTTAGTATATATGGTTGGAAACATCGTTGAGAATCTTATTAAGAATTAAAAATAGCCATTAAAAATAACCCTAAAACTAAATCATGAATAATCGTATAAAAACTTTTGCACTGTCATTTACAGCTTTGCTGCTACTTTCTTCTAAATGTTTTTATGGCAGCGATGCTGAGGGAACAACCAAGACACCTGAAAGTTTGGTAGATACTGTTTCTGTGCCTAATTATAAAGCAAATGAAGAGCACCGTCGAGACTCAATTGCAGAGGCAGAAAAAAAGCGCCAGTTGATGGAAGAAGATATTCAACGAAAGAAAATTGATGCTGAAGCAAGTATTTCGGCTTTTTCAAATCAGCTTATGAAGGTGGTGTCGCCTGCGTCTGGGAAAAACCTTGATTATTATATCATCGACGAAGAAAGCAGCTACAATCAAGTTACTGGTACCTACACTGGCGTTTTTGAAACAAGCTGGGATGCATATCCTGAATTTTTCACTTCAAAATATGAACGACATGTTTTCAAAGGAAGGATTATGCTTTACGAGAACGGGGAAATTCGATATCAGGAAATATCGAGGAATGCTGCTCTGGCAAGGGGAGCAGAATCTACTAAAGCAGCAAACGAGCTTGCCAGATTACTGAATAGCGTGTCGCAGAATTCTGGGGAGTAATTTGCATTAAAAGGAAGGAGCCCAATATTTACCAGCGTAATTTTTGACGTAGGCATTGAACGTAATGCAAAGGACATCTTTGTGATTCTGTTGATACTGATAAAACTACATATTGAGTATAGTCCATTTACAGGGTATGAAAACAGATTGGGACATTATTATAGACGCCTATAAAGATTGTCAACTAAAAAACAAAAGCCCCGAATAACGGGGCTTTATAATTTTATCAGCGGAGAAAGAGATTTGAAATTAAGAGGAGCAAGCCCGGTGGGCTTGAGGTATTCAAGCTTTAGCTTGTCACATGTTTCGGGATTACTGTCGTGATCCCGTTCGGGGAAATCCCGGGCAAAGAAGCCTAAACGCCACTAAGTGGCGTTTGTTTTTTTATTTCCAGTCGCTTATGAAAGTGAACTTTCAACGCTTCAGGAAATAAAAAAACCGAAACTCTCGTTTCGGTTTTCCTTGCGGAGAAAGAGGGATTTGTGTCCCATTTCTAACCGTTTGATATTATTATATTTTAATAATTTTTGAACTTCTAGGGTCTCGCTTTTGCTCCTCTATTTTGACTTGCAAATTTTGAAATCTTACAGAGCAAATATAGTGAAAATAAATTACAATTAAAAATGAATGAAAAATCAGATGTTCAATTGTTGAACATTCTTTTGTTAAACAAGTAAACAGACTGAATTGATTAGTGTAAAACTTCTTTAACGCTCACTAACTCTAGCTTCACAAGAGAAAATAATTATTAAAAAGTCTATTTATTACGATTTATTGGTTTTATATTACGATTTTAAACATAAAAATTACATAAAATGATTTTTATATTACGTTTTTTATTATATTTGTGCCATAACAAATTAAAAAGAGCGAAATGTATACCGAAATATTAAGGATAATAGAGGGCGGACTTTCAAAAGATTCGAGCAAGGTATATAGTTATGCAAAACTGCTTGCCGAAAAAGCCGAAAAAGATGGCGACTCGAAAATGGCTAAAATGATTTTAAAAACAATCGAAAAGAAAGAGCCTGCTGTTGCTGTAACTATGGATGAGCTTTTAACAGTACCAGTCGATCATGAAAGCCGAATGAGTATTGTGGATGTAGAAATACCAAACAAAGCAGCGTCATCAATTGTCTTACAGCCGCTGATGCATAATAAGATTTTAGACTTCATCAGTGCCGTTAAGCATCAAAACAAGTTGATTGGACATGGGATTGAAACTTCGAATACGCTATTGCTTTATGGTAGTCCCGGTGGTGGCAAAACTACGTTGGCACGATATATCTCTGAGCAAACAGGTCTTCCGTTGGTGATTGCCAGATTTGATGCTATCGTTTCGTCTCTTCTTGGAAATACCGGAAAAAACATCAGGAAGATTTTCGACTTTGCCGATAATAAACCCTGCATTCTTTTTCTCGATGAATTTGATGCTATTGCGAAAGCTAGGGATGATCAGCATGAGTTGGGAGAATTGAAGCGAGTAATCAACAGCCTGTTGCAGAATATCGATAATTTTTCGTCGAATAATATTTTGATAGCGGCCACCAATCATCCTGAATTACTAGATAAAGCTATATGGAGAAGGTTTAATCATGTTATCGAAGTTGGAATGCCTAAAGAAAACGAAATCAACGAATTAGTAAAATATTTTGTAGGAGACTTTAAGATTGATTTCTTCGATGATAAAAAACGATATGACAGATTGGTTAAGCTATTGGAAGGAAAATCACCATCCGACATCAAGACCATCATCAATAATGCCAAAGCGCAAGTAATTATTCATGGGAAAGAAGTGCTGACTTATGATGAATTGCTTTTTGAAATTTTTGAGTTCAACAATCATGGTTCATTTACCTATGAAAGCATGATCGAGTTTTTGAATGAGAATGGTATCTCGCAAGCAGCGATTGCAGATAAAATGAATGTTTCACTGGAACAGGTTAGAAATTACCTGAATAAATAGATTGTATTATGGCGACTGAAAGAAATTTACCGATTAAGTTTTTCCAAAAGAGAGAGAAGGATGAATCCGGAACCGAAGCCGGAGGTGGTGGTGCTATGCCAAAATGGATTAACAAAGAAAATGTTTCCGGAAAGTCAATCTATTTCAGACAGGTGCTGCAGAGTGTTGACAGTATTCTTGCACAGAAAGTTGAGAAAAATAATTATATCCCAACCGTTGTAAAGCTTAAAGTCAACGAGGACGCGCTTGCGAAAAGATTTAGAAAGGAAATCGCAACCATCTTCAATGTCGATAAAAAGCTAAATATCATCGGTGTTAATCTTGGGACAGAGTTGCTGGTAAAAATAGACAACGGTACCGATCTTAAAAAAATGATAGGTAACCTGGCAAAAGCGGACCTTAATTTTCTCACCGATTCTATTGTGATGGGAATCGATTCAATTGAAAACATTGAGGTTTTTGTTCCGGCGGCTGATATCGATGTAAGTTCCCAGTCAAAAATCAAGGTAAAGCTCTTTAATTATGGTGACAATGAGCTGAACAGAATAGTTACAAAAGCTTTTGAATCATTTTGCGAAGCGAATCGGATTGATGCCCACGCAACTGTATATTCTGCCGACCTGCATATTTACAGCATTCCGACAATCACAGAAGACGCACTTAATAAGTTACAAGAGTTTGACGGAATTCAACTGATCACTGAAATGCCAAAGTATGATGTGACGTTCGATGAAATTATGTCGGATGAAGATGTTGTTGTGAAATTGCCAAAAGAAGGTAAAGAATATCCTGTGGTTGGTATTCTCGATTCTGGCGTGGCGAAAATTCCGCATATTGCACCTTGGCTTGAATCTTCTAACAGTACCTACTTTGTTGATGATGTCGTTAACAAGAGCCACGGAACTTTTGTTGCCGGGGTTTTATTGTATGGGGATGAATTTCAAGGGGAGCGATACACCGGTTTAGACGGCTGTAAAATCTTTGAAGCGATTGTGATTGCGGATAAAAACAAGCAACCAATTTCCGAAGACGAGTTGATTGAAAATATTAGGGATGCCGTCAGTCGTAATAATCATATCAAAATCTGGAACCTTTCATTGGGCACTGGAACAGAAGCGGATTTATATGAATTCTCAGATTTTGGCAAGGCTTTGGATGAAATTCAGGATGAAAACGAGGTGCTTATCTGTAAATCAGCAGGCAATTGTGAACGGTTTAAAAGTAAAGGGCCAAAATCACGAATTGCAAATTCAGCCGATACAGTAAGGGGTCTGGTAGTAGGGTCTATTGCCCATGAGAAGAGCGAGGATGCAGATAAGCATAACCCTTCGCCGTTTTCGAGGAAAGGCCCTGGTCCTTCACATATCATTAAACCGGATTTAACACATATTGGTGGCAACGTCGGGCTTGATTCAAGAAATAAGCCGGTCTACAATACTGTCAAGTCGTTTTCGACAGGTGGCCAGATTGCTGAAAATGTAGGGACAAGCTTTGCAACACCAAGGATTACAGCGATTGCCGCGGGATTAAATTTTATGCTGAACGAAGAATTTAATCCTACTTTATTGAAAGCACTGATCATTCATTCCGCAAAGTATCCGGAGGAAATGAAAATGGAGCTTTCAGAAAAGCTAAACCATACCGGCTTCGGGCTGCCGTCTAATATTGACAATATTCTTTATAATGAACCGAACGAGATCACGCTGATACTTCAAGATACTATCGAAAAGGGTAGTTTCATCGATATTCTCGATTTTCCGTTTCCGCAAAGTATGATAGATGAAGATGGTTACTACTATGGAGAAATTACCGTCACGATGGTAACATCGCCGATACTGGAGGTTTCCCAAGGAGCGGAATACTGTCAGTCGAATATCGACGTGATGTTTGGAAGTTACGACACAAAAACCGCGAGGGACATTACCCAAAAGAACATCAAAAATCCTGTGGGTGCTGACAAACGACAAAATATATTGGCACCAACGCTATATTCTAAAAAGACTAATAAGGGCGCGGGTGATAAATTTTCGTCAGAACGGATGCTTGTGTCCTACGGAAACAAGTACCAACCCATTAAAAAATGGAGTGTGAATTTTGACGAATTTACACCAGCGAACAAAGAGCATTTCCTGAAGGGACCTAAGAATTGGTATTTAAAGTTAGAAGGGCTTTTCAGGCATTATACAGAAGTGAAAGCAGAAGCGCAAAACTTCACGCCAAGCCAGGAGTTTTGCTGTATCATAACAATTAAAGACACTAAGAAGCGCGGAAACATCTATAATGAGGTAACGCAGCTGTTAAATAACTTTAGCTTTATTCACGGTAACGTGAAAATAAGACAAGAAGTTGAAGTAAGAGTAAATAGTAAAAATTAAAAAAATGAAATAGCCGATAAGAAAAACCCAGAACCGTTTGCACCGGCCTGGGCTACATACGAAGGATTAAAGTTTTCGAGGACTTTCATATTTGACCGGCTTATCACCGAAGTCAACCCTTTTGTTCGTGGTTACAAAGTTAGACGTTTATTTAAACTATACAAATTAACCTCGATTTTTTAGCACTTTGATGGCATAAAGTACTCCGCTGTCACTGTAAAAAGGAGGTAAATTTAATTATTCACTAAAAGTCGGGAGACGTTAAATCTAAGCGAATTATGAAAAATAGTTTTAAATTAAACGACAAACTGTTTGAATCTAAGAGTTCAAAAATTTCAGGTAAAGAAGTTCTGTTAGCAGGAGGTCTTGAGCCAGTAGAAGATTATGAATTGCTGATTAAAGTCAATGAAAATGGTTATGAGCCAATTGAATTGACGGAAGTTACCGATCTGCACGGCGCGGGTCTTGAAGGCTTTTATGCCAAGCCATACGGAAAACTGACCATCTTTGTAGATGAGAAACCGGTTGATATGTCTGAAGCATTCTCGACACCAAACAAAATTCTAGCCGCTGCCGGAAAAGTAGTTAAAGACTTTTATCTGGTACAGCAGGACGGCGAAGTAGAAATCAGCTACAAAAATGACCGAGAGCATAAAGTGGCCATAAAGAATGGCGCAAGATTTGTCTCTTATGAAGTTGAGATTATCGATGTTCATGAGCATTGCCAAAATGGGGTGCCCGTTCCGCCTCACTGCAAGTATAAAATCCTGATTGATCGCGAACCGTACATTGTTGATGAGGAATGCCTGACAGGAAAGGAAATCCTTATGCTAACGCACAAGACACCTCCGGACAGGTTTCAATTGCGTCAGAAGTTTAAAGATGGCCGCGTCGTGACCATCAAGAACGACCAAAAGGTTTGTTTTACTGATCCGGGCGTTGAGAAATTCAAGACCATTCCTCTTGACCAAACAGAAGGCGAGGAAGCCGTCCTTAGGCGTGAATTTGACCTGTTGGAAGAGGATGAAACCTATCTGAATAGTTTACAATTGCCCTGGGAAGCTGCGATATTGGCAAACCAAAATTGGGTGATTGTGCATAACTATCCAATTGCTCCGGGTTATAATGTTGAGAGTGCTTCGATGGCCATCAGGATGACTGGCGGTTATCCGACAGCAGGATTGGATATGGTTTATTTCTACCCAGCATTGAGCAGGGCAGATCAGCAGCCTATCGGTGCTTTAACCCCGCATGCGCTTGACGGAAAGTCTTATCAGCAGTGGTCACGTCATAGGACATCAGCGAATCCGTGGCGCGCACATGTTGATAATTTGAGTACCCATATTCCTTTGGCGGATTTTTGGTTGTTGAATGAATTTGAAAAAAGACCAAGCCGTGCATTATCAGCTTAGGATTGCGGGTAAGCACTATGAAAGTCTTCAGCAGCATCTCTTTCCCGGCGACGGGAAAGAGGCCGTTGCTGTCGCTTTGTGTGGACGGTATGAAAGAGACGGTATATCTGTCTTGCTTACGCATAAAATTAAACTCATACCCCACGATGAATGTGAACGCGATGCCCTTTTCGTTAACTGGAAGACGGAACGTATCATTCCATTTTTGGAGGAAGCCGAAAAACACAACTTGGCTATATTGAAAATCCATAGCCACCCAACGGGTTATCCACAGTTTTCAAAAACTGATGATCAATCGGACAGCGAATTATTTTCCTCTGTCTTTGGGTGGTGTGATTATGATGGTGTGCATGCTTCTGCCGTGATGGTTCCTGATGGCAGCATTTTTGGCCGGGTGTTTACGCACGATTTAAGAACATTTCCTATTGAAAAAATATCGGTTGCCGGTAACGTCATCAAAATCTTTGAAAACAAAAAGGCAGTTGAAGATGATTTTTCGTTGCGGACCAGGCAAGCATTTGGTGACGAGAACTTACAATAAGCTACGCCAGATGAAGATTGGCGTAATTGGTTGTTCAGGCACCGGTAGTCCTACGATTGAACAGCTCGTGCGTTTAGGTGTAGGCACGATAGTTATCGTTGATCCAGACACCGTGGAAAAAAAGAATCTCAACCGCATTTTAAACACCACTATGGAGGATGCTGAAAACAGCCGATTTAAAACCGATGTCCTTTATGATTCAATCGACAAAATTGGATTAGGTACCGTTGTAGAGCGATACAATGTAAACCTCTATGATAGCCGTGAAGCGTTGGAAACGCTGATTGGCTGTGACGTGATGTGCGGTTGTGTGGATAGTGTGGATGGTAGGCACCTGATGTCGCAGCTGAGCAATTTTTATCTTGTTCCATATTTTGACCTTGGCGTGCGGCTTGATGCTGACGGAGCCGGAGGAATTAAGGCGATCAATGCCAGTATCCATTATATTCAACCCGGCTGTTCGACTTTATTCAGCAGGGGGCTTTACAATTCGCAAAGATTGGCCGATGAAGCTTTACGCCGACAGAGTCCTGAAGACTTTGCAGCGCTTGAGAAGCAAGGTTACGTGCATAATGCCAATATTGACCGGCCTGCGGTTATCAGCATCAATATGCAGATCAGCAGCATGGCTGTTAATGAGCTTTTGAACCGACTTCATCCCTTTAAAGATGAAGATCCGGAAAACTATGCAAGAGTTATGATGGATTATACTGGCGGCTGTATCATCAATCAGGCAGAAGATGAATTTGAGCAAGACAGCGCTGCTGCCAAATGGGTTGGCCGTGGTGACTGTCGTCCGTTTTTGAGAATGATGGAACTACCATGAAACTGCTATCTAAAATATCGCGATGGTTAAGCAGTTTGTGGCACTTTGTTTGGAGCAGCAAGCCACAGACAGTATTGCCGCCGGAAACAACCTCATTTTATCATGTTGAGGTTGCAGAGGATTTACCGGAAATCATGGCGGATAACTCCATTTTCGTGATACAAGATGGCAATGAGCCGGAACTTTTAGCCTTTAAATGCCCCTGTGGATGCCAAGAAAATATCCTGCTCAACCTTTTGGGCGATACTTCTCCGCAATGGCATTTTAGAGTAACTGACCACGGAATCATAAATGTTCATCCGTCAATATGGAGAACTGTTGGGTGTAAAAGCCATTTCTGGATAATTGAAGGGAATGTTAAGTGGGTCTGATAGAAAAACCACTGTAAAAGTGGCTTTTTAAATTACTATATTTGAAAGTGCAACCAATTATGACTGAAAGGAATAAAATGGAAAACCAGCGACAAAAGGAAGACCAGAACGAATATGCCAAAAATATCAAGGGTGATATTAAATTCATACTTGATGTGGAAAGTGGCCGTAAGGGTTATTGGTGCTTGGGGTGCGATGAAGAAATGCAAGCCGTACATTTTAAGGTGGAACATTACCGATCTTATTTCAGGCATGATGCCAAGGATGTGAAGATTGAAAGGAAGTGTACATTCAGCAACCAAGATTTCAGACACCGGATGATGATGGATATTTTAGCGCGGACCAAACGCATCAAAGTGCCGAACCTTTATAAATTTTCGCCGGACGGCAGTTCTAAAATCCTGCTGGAGGAATCAAAATTCGTGGAGGGCCATTCTGTTAAGGCCGAACTGAGTTTTTATGAGGACGATGATGGCCAGGTGCAATGGGGCAAAAATCCGGAAGTGGATGAAAAGTATTTACTGATAAGGCCGGACATCACTTTTTTTGACGTGCATGGAAAACCCATACTGCTGATAGAGATTGTCGTGAACCACAAAATAAATGATGAAAAGCGGGTCAAGCTCAAACGTTTGGGGATTGATACGATACAGATCACGGTACCAAAGGATTCTCCCGAAAATATTGCCAAGAGCGTAGAAATTACACAACACACCAAATGGGTTTATAATCATGTCGAACAAATCACCAATTATTTACACCTTTCCAAAGCAGATCGAGAGGGAATTTCATCAACTGATGCAGACGCGATGGGACTTTTCAGAGAGACTTTCGCCTGCCGAGAAAGCCAAATTAAAAATCTTATACGAGCGATTACAAGGTGCCTGGAATCTCAACACTACCGAAGTACTGAGCAAGAATTTAGATCTGAGTTATCAAGAGTTGAGGGAAACGCAAGCCGAGATCTCGCAAGACTGGAAGAGTTACGAACTGAGCATCGAGGACGAGTTGAAGCGCGATATTCAGATGAGATTGCAGCGATTGAAGAAGACGAAAGACAATTCGACGTTGCGCTTGGCGCAACTGAAGCAGAAGTTAAGCGAAAAGACGCAGAACTGGAGCAACGATATCTTGCAGAGAAAAGAAGAGTTGAAGAACGAAGAGCTGCAGTTGAAGAACTTATCGACCAGTGCGGAAATGTTGAAGGGGCACAGAGAGCGCTTGATGCAGAGTCGAAAGCTATTGGAGAAAAAATCGGAGCAGTTGAAGAACGACTCGCAGTTGTTATCAGAGAGCGAGATAATCTACCAGTCAGATTTGAACGACTTCATAAAAACGAACAATCAAGATTTGAAGACGCAGCAGCAGGAATTAGAAAAGCAGCAGCAAGTATCCCAGACAATCTTATTGAAGGAAAGCGAGCGCTTGAATCAAGATTTGAAGCAGATCGAGAAATTACAATTGAAACAGTTGCGCGCCGAGATAGCCGAGGAGAATCCGAACTGGCCGAAGGAATTAAG
This sequence comes from Flavobacterium sp., assembly GCA_049841115.1. Taxonomy (GTDB): domain Bacteria; phylum Bacteroidota; class Bacteroidia; order Flavobacteriales; family Flavobacteriaceae; genus Flavobacterium. The sequence continues at coordinate 194,192 of JASGHQ010000011.1, read as the reverse complement.
AGAATATTTTCTACAAGGGGACTTATATTTGATATCCATGAAAGAGAAATCGCTTATAAGAGAAACCGAACAGCTTATGACTGCTTTAGGAACGGGACTTACAAAACTTGGTTTGGATCGTGATTTGTATTTTGAGAAAGTGGATGAGTTTATAATGGGTAGGGATAAAGAATAATTATTTTCTTATCTGCTTAATCCTAAAATTAAGATTTTGTGTTTTTTAAATTATAAAAGCCGTGCTACGTTCCTGCAATACGGCTTTTACCAACCAAACAATTAAACTACTACTTTTTAGCTTTCGCCTTTACAACTCTGCCGCCTTTGACATAGCGATAACCCTTCTTCAATGTTCCGTTCTCTTTTTACACCTTCTCGCTTGATTACGCTACTGCATAGCCTTTTTGCAGAGATTCTTTTTTTGCTTTTCGATTTCGCTTTTTTGCTCACCATGATTTTTGAATTTAATTATTTGACTTTAAAGGATAATTTTCTTTGTTTGGGTTCATTGACTAACTTTTTGTAGTACATCGAATATTTCAAAGTGAGGTCATTCCCTCGGTTTTTCTCCAATGTGGCAAAACGCTCTCTGGGGTCAGGGTGTGATGAACAATGAATTACTGAAGTTGGATTGTGCGCCATTTTATTACCGCCGTACATTGCTCCATTTTCTTTTACCTGGGAAATAAAGCACCAAATTATTTTTGGATATGTGGTTCTTAAATAATTCAGTTGATCGGCTGTGATTTTTAAATCCGTAACGGAATCTGCAATAATAACTTTAACAACTTTGCAGAAATCTTGTAATTCCTGAAAAGGATTTTCTAAATAACCTTTTATGGCTACATACTGTCTTCCTCGCTCACTTGTGTTTCGATTTATGCTGTCTAGAGTATCCTTACTCTCAATTCCGCCTTGCTCATAATCTATATATGCAACTGGTGTTTGTTGTTCTCCAAATGCGTTAGCAATCTGCATAGCCAACTGGGATTTCGAACTGTGCTTATTTCCTTTTATCAAGATAAGTGCTTTATGAGGTTGTTGCTTTTGCAAAAACTTTCCAATCTCTCCACCCAATACAAAAACATCTTTAGCTTCTTGTGGTGCAGCACCTGCTGAAATGAAACCTAACTTTTCCAGTTCTTTCAAACTTTTCTCCTGTGCAGAAACAACTTTTTTTACTCTTTCCGGACTAATTATTTTTTCTAGATTATTCGTTTTGGTTATTCTGATTGAAGCTGGTAGTCCTGTTTTTCTAATTTGGGTAACTTTTTTCTTTCCTGGTCTTTTCAAGGGAATTTTCTTTGTCGACTTTTCAGTTTCAGTTTTTATTTCTTCTTCAGCATTTCTCCCTAAGATATAATTAACCGCTTTTTGCGATTGTGCTGAGGCCTTTAAGAAAAAACGGTTATCATTTTCCAGTTCATTTACTAAAACCTTATTCCAACTTTTTAGATATTTAGCTGAATTATCTTTAGTTCTCAAATAATATCCCTGCTTCGGAACACATAAAAACTGCACCGAGTTCTGCAATCAGTTCTTCAAAGGCATAACTTTTACGTCCAAAAGTTCCTGTCATATCTCGGTTTAATCGTTTTTTAGCACCAGTAGAATGGGTCAGCTCATGGAAATAAGTACAATAATAAGAGGCCTCTTTTTTGAAAGCTTTGATATTTGGCATATTGAGTTTATCAGTAGCAGGCTGATAGTATGCTTTATCTCCAACAAAAGTGTAAACTGGCGGATTTTTATAACTATCGATAAGGCTTTGTGCCTGTTCAATTGGATTTACGCTCTTGTTGCCGATTACTTCAGGGAATTTTAACCCTGTACAATCGTCTGCCCTAAATACATTGTAATATTTAATTACCGGAATCTTTTTCAGGTACTTTTTTAAATCTTCTTTGGTAATTCCATTGGAGTTTACAAATTCCGTAAACTTTTCCTTGTCGGTAGTTTTGATTTGTAAAGTCCCGTTATCAAAACTGAAAATCATCGTGTAATAAATTACACGCCTGGCTTTACTGTCTTTCTTCAAGCTTGCGCCAGTTTCTTTAATTTGATTGAATGTTAGGTAATACGGCTGTATAAACTTTATAGGTACTAAATAGCCTTTTCCATCTTCATCATATTTCACATCAAAATTCAAAAGGAAGTTGGCTCCTGTGTATTCCTTTTTGCTCACATAATTTTTTGCCGTTCCATCAGCACCTGAGCCAACCCAATCTTTCTGCCAGGGTAAATGCCCGACTTTTTCAATGGTATTAATGATTAAATCAGTTATGTAACTGTAGATATCGTCAGGAGAAACACCATTCAAGCCATCTTCTGCATCATGTTCAGATTGATATTCGAGTGTAGGCAAGATAATTTTCTGATCTGCGCCACTTAGTCCAGCTTCAGTAATAAAATTTTGAATTTCAATAGTAAAAACGGAATCATTATTCTGCCTTAATACACTTGTGATGCGTTCGGAAATAAGCGTATGTTTTTGTCTTTTAGCTCTAGCCAAAAGTTTTCTTAATGTGCTTCGGGAAATTTGCTTTCCGTTCAGATTATTAAATGATGATACTAAATCCATATTATTGAATTATCGAATATTCTTTACCTAAGACAACTAGAATGGTTTCAATCTGAATGTCTTTTATTCCAGTTATAGTTACCAGACTTTGCATATTAGTCAGGTTCTCCAGTATCGGAATTTCAACTACTAAATCTTTTAATACGAACTTGCCTTTGGCGGGTACAGAAACAAACGACTTGTTTACAGTTATGGTTGCAATTCTTTTGGATGTCTTATCTTTAAGGACTATCCGTTTTACTACAGCTAAAACACCATCAGGAGAGAAATTATCGTTGGTAGGATTAAAAAGGGTAACATCTAAATTGAAGCGCATCCTTTTAAAATTGATATCAAAATTTCTAAATCCTGTCGGTAAGGCTTTCAATTTTCCCATAGTCTTCTTTCCACTTATCGACTTTGCTTTTATACCATAATACACCAATGCCAACTAATGCTCCGGTAATGATGATATGTTTTGTTCTTATGACCATCAGCTTGTCGTTTTATTGATTGTTATTGTTGTTTTTGAAAAGTGATTTTATTGTAAAGACCAGCATTTCTGTTGCTTCAAGAATATGAATGAAGTCAAATCCCCAATACAAACTCGCCATTTCCATTAATTTATTAAAGAGATTTCTTTTCACTAATGAACTGCTTTAGTTTGTCAAAGAAAGTTCCCAGTAAATCTTCCATTCTTTTATGGAAGATGGTTGAGAATGAACCGCACCAAGCGCATACTACATAAGTAAAGAGCTTGTTGAAGTGTAGAAACTGGTCAAAGAATCCATAGACAAGCATAGCTACTAAAAACGATACGATGGCTTCAGCTAAAAACCATTTCCAAGAAGCTTTTGTTCCCTTTTTTAACTGCTTTATTATTTTGACTATCGCACCCATGCTTACTAGGATTAGAAATAATAGAGAATCCAATAGCTGTTTAGAATGGTTTGTCAGCCATTCCCATATTTGTTGTTTTGTCATTGCCTGTATAGTTTAGTTATCAAGATGCAGAATCCCAGACCAAAAATTGTAATAGGGATTATGTAAGAGTGCTGTCCTGACATTTTTTTTTTAATATCCCCATTGTATCAATAGAGATATAATAATTGAGTTGTTTTACTCTTTCATCCAAATTGGTTAAGCCGCCATTTATCTTTTCGGTTATGGAATTGATATTGTTTTTGTCGGCAATAGGGTTTAGTTTAAACCGTACTGACCAAAACCAACCCGCAATGTCAATGGCTATATCTGGTCTTGTAGCTAAATCGGGATTTGCAATTACATCATGCCCGGAATAATTTTTATAGGCTTGATAATTGGATCTTCCTGTCAATTGAATAAGTCCACGACCTCGAAAACGCCAACCATCGCCAGATTGAATATTGCCTAAATTTGTCTTTCCCCAAATACCGCCATAAACAGTATTAGCAATTGCTTGTTGATTGGCTTTTTGATTAGCGGTTCTACCGTATAGATTTGCCTGGGCAACGGAAATTTGATTTGTTCCGAATGTTTTGATTAATCCTTGAGGGCTGTAATTCAGGTTCTCTGTAAATTTTGAAAACCCTCCGCTTTCCTCATGGAGTTGCGCCAAAAAGTGGGCAATTCGCCTCGGAGTATTGATTGCATATTTTTTAAAAGCACTTAAAAAAGTGATGCTGTTGGCAAGTAAAAATTCCATTATAGTACTACTTTTTTAGGTTCTGTTTTGGGTGGTTCTTCAGTTGTAATAGCTTCAGGAGTTGTTTCATTATCCAAAGTAGCAACAACCACGATTCCTGCCACGGCGAGCGAAAGCCATAAGGTTGCGTTTGTACTCATTATTTAAAAGCGTTTAGTGTGATTTTTTTAACTCCTTTTTGGGTAAATAGTGCATTTTCGGTATTGCGCCCAAAATCGCCATCAGCTTTGATTTTTAGTAGGGTCTGAAGAGCTTTTACTTCTAATCCTTTGCTTCCTTTTTTTAGCAATTTATTTTTGTCAACACCTGACTGATTGAATACCGTTGCTGATGAAACAGTCGGGTAAATTTTACCCACCGGCTTTATTACATCTTGGTCGGCAATCCAATAAATGTCATTAAGCAATAAGCCATTTCTTTGGACTACATAACGATAAGTTCCATCAGGTCGTAAACCTACCCAAATGATAGTTCCTATTTTATCTCCTTTTTTAAAAGTTGCTTTTCGGATTCCTTCACTGATATAATTTCCATCAGCCATTTTCCTGGCATCGTAGGTCTTAGTTCCATAAAATCCCGTTGCCATTACTTCTTGCCCGATGCTATACCTGAAACTGTCTGCAACTACAGGAGCTTTTACAGGAGTTGCTATTTTTACTGGGGTTGAAACTTTTATTGGATTTGTAGCGAGAGTAGGTACTTTGATTGGAACTACAGGATCTACTGGTTCTGGAATATATTCTTGTTGTTTGTCATTACCTTTTTGAACAAAATAATATATACCACCGCCAACTGCCAGTGCAATACCGCCACCAATCCATAATTTATCTTCTGTGGTCATTTTATAATTGTTTTGGATAATTTGATTTTAATAGTTGGTAATCTTCAGTACTTAATTCTTCTTTCAACCACACCTTTAAGGGATGTTTGGTTGGAGTTTGCCAAAGGGCGAAATAGGTGTTTCCTGTTAGTGTGTTATAATACCTGCTTCCAAACACATTGATTATTTTTGAAAATTGCGCTTCAGTTACTCCGGTTAATGCCGTGAAAATGGTTTTGCGTTTTTCAGTATTAGTGAAATTGGCTTCTTTCATGGCATCGTATAAGGTTGCAGCTATTTCTTTGGCATTGAAACCGATATCAGAAGAACTTGCATCCAGATAAGCACCTGCTTTTTTATTCTTACTGGTTTGGGAAACTGCAAAAAGCAAAACTCCAAGTCCTGCAAGTCCAATCGTAACAGGTATTATCTTTGGAGTTTCCATTTAAAAAAAGTGTGGTATTATAAATCGTAATTCTATTAGTTCATTTGGATTAAACTGGTCGGAAAACCATTCAATCATTGTCATTTTCTTGGATAGGGGATTGATACCTTTCCTTTGCCCAAATTCATTGTAAATCCTAATAAATCCGTTGTGATTAACACCGATCAGATTTTGTTTGACAGATTTAAAACCATTTCCCAAACCATACATAGCAGTAAAAATCGCTTCGGCTTTATTCTTTGCCATTCCGCTGGAAATATTGCTCGGCTTTTCCCTTCGGTCTTCACTCAGCTTTGCAAAACCATTGAAGATTTTCTTGTAAACAAAATATCCAACCCCTAGAAAAAATCCTGTTTTGAGAACACCTTTCACGATGGAAGCGGTTGCGCTTACTGTAGCATTGGCATTGTCAAGAGTATTAGCGATTGTTTTTTGTCCCTGTGGAGAAGAAGCTACAGCCATTATTGCGGGATTATGTAAACCTTGCTTTCTCATTTTATTTTTATTGGCATTGGATAACTAAACAAAGAGTCTATTTCACTCCCTTGCGGGTTCTTTTCAAGATTGAGATAAAGTTTATTAAAATGGTCAGGACTATCACCCTCTACCGAAGTAGGTCCCGCATTCCAGCGTGTTTTACCTTAAATCAACCTTTGTTTAGTTTTATTGGATGAGTTTTTACACATTCTTTAAATGATAGACACTTCTAATCTCACATTTCCACCAATGCTGTTTCAGCAGATTACATAATGAATTCTTTGATGGTTTGCCAACTCCCGGAATTTGTAACCATTGCAATTGCTTTTTGAGAATTTTTAAGTTCTGCCAACTTTTCTAGAACCTCATTGTCCAAGTCAGCCAGTTTCTCAATCAGCTTTGTTTTTTTCTGTACTTTGAAAGGATTGTTTTCTTTTATTTTTATAGTGATTGTACTCATTTATACTAGCATTTGATGTTGTTGCAATAATTCGAATAATTGTTGTGAGAAGATGTTGTTTTCGTTCTTCTCGCTAATTTTTTGGTAGATGACCTGCAAGAGCGTTACAGTATCATCGTCTAGGCTTTTTACTATATCCAGGAATGATTTTTTGACATCAGAATAACTATCATTTTCAATATCATCGGCGGAAGCCATACTTAAACCGCCTGATTCAATTGGAACATTAAGACCCAATCCTTTTAAAATAAGCGGTGCTTGCTTGACAACGCCCAAAAGCATATTGTTCAGGCTGTCATTGCTTTCTTTGGTATATCGCTTTTGTAACTTCTCCTCATTGAGCGCATCATTTTTGGCTTTAAGTTCTTTATTTTCTTTTTCAGATTCTTCCAGTTTTCTTGCGAGTTCTGCCCGGTCGTATGCCTGAAGCTTCAAATCGAAAATCTCGGTCATGCCTAATCCCATCAGCCCTCTTTTCTTTTTCTTCTTTTTCTTTTTAGCAATTTGTTTCGGTTCTGCTTCATTGCTTCCGAAACTCACATCAAAAGATTCGCCTTCCATTTTAAATGCATTTGCTCCGTTTTTCCTCTTTTCTTGCAGGGTTAGCTTTTTATAGCCATCAGCAAAAACTTTTTCAAAGAATTCTTCAGCCGTACCATGTTCATTTATTATTTGTTCATGGGTAACATTGCGAAAGATTGGCTTTGAAGTATTCCTGTCATAAACCGTAACAGCACAAAATTTGTCAGTATTCAATTTATCCATCAAATCGTCTAATTGCTCCATTTTAAATTAGCTTTTTGTAGATAAGTAATATTTTGTTTTGTGCTGGAGATCTCTTTCTTTTCTCGGCGGTCGGTGTATAGTTTACTTCTAGTTGTACTTTGGAAAAAGTACCATCAGGTACAATTAAAATTTGCTTTTGGGTAGGGTAAATATTGACTCCGTTGATGATTGCAATGCTTGTGCCTTTATTGACAACGGAAAGGGAAGTAACATTTTCTAAAATAGGAATTTGCTCTTCTCTAAATTCTTTTGTTATAAAAGCCGATTCTACAAACATTGATTACATTTTTTTGATGTTATTATTATATAAAAACACTACATGAAATTTTAAGGGCATTTCTGCTTGTAATTTTTCGTCTAAGGAAAATATCAATGTGTAATCTTTATTTCCTGTATCGAAATTCATAGGCTTAAAACTCTTTTCGTATTCGCCTCCATTTGATTGTCTCCAGTTATCAATATGGACTGAAGGAATGATAGCAATGCTATTGTCATCTTTCATTTCAATCGATGCCATTGCGCTGATAGATTTTTCAATCCCATTAGTGTATAGAGCAGCACCCGTTGTAAAGCCTGTTGGGAGTTTAAAGTTTACCGATATATCACTTTCTCCTGGTCTTATTGTAGCTTTTACTACATATTGAATTTGTTCTCATATCTCTTGAATTTTAAAAGCCATAGCCTTGAACTATGGCTTTTCGGAGTTTCTAAATACTATTTTTTTGCTTCGGTTACTCTAAACTCCAGTCTCATGTAAAGTGGTTTTCCTGCCGGAATTGTAACCCCTTTTGGAAACTCCAATTCCAATTTAAATTCTTCTTTGGCTCTCAAAAGCGGAGTAGTTGCAATTGGTCTGTGGTCTGCATCCTTGAAATTTTGAGTATCTGTCATTGGCAGATCAATGAGCATATCGTTTGTTTGAATAAGCCTCAAATCGGCATTTTGCAATTCTGCCGGAATCTTTTCTGTATTCTGCCAATTGGCACTCTCTAATGCTTTACCGTCAGAAGTAAATAAAGTGCGGATGGAATCAATGACAACATCACGCCCTGAGTTTAAAAGGTTTCCGTCAAAGTTTGTAACTCCGACTAACTTTTTGGTATTCGCATCAACCAATTGATTAATACCACTCATTCCGTCAATTTTTACATTCAGATAGAATGTTTTATCGACCAATTTTGTTGCCTGCGGTCTTGTAGATTGTGCATATTGTCGTTGTCTTGCTCCTAAAACTTTGATTGCCCTTTGCAATTGTGGATTTCTATTTTCCATTTTTCGTTTGTATTAAATTTCAACTTTCTTTTTGGTTACATGATATAATTGCCGTCTTCATCGATGTATGCTCCTAAACCGTCTTCATCGTCATAAGCTCCCAAGCCGTCTTCGATGTAATTTACAGAATCATCGAAATAGCCGTTTAGTCCATTATTATCGTCATATCCACTTAGACCATCTTCGACATAATTGCCGTTTACATCAATGTAACCACCTAATCCGTCTTCGTGATAATTCCCGTAACCATCTATATAACCATTAAGCCCATTTACTGCTCCTGAAAGACCTGCTGCCTTTTGCATAAATCTTCCCATTGCACTATCGGAACTCAGTTTTGAGGCAATCTTTTCAGATGAAAAAATGTTTTTTACCAGTTCTAATCCGTGTGCAATGGATGCCCCAATAGCTGAACCTCTCATAAGTGAACTTTTGGTATCACTTCCTTTTACCTTTACTGCCAAGAAGCCAGCTCCGACTGCTACTACACCATTCACAACACCTTTGACTGTGTTGGAAGATGTCTCTGTCATTGTGCCTGTAAGCCCTCTTGAAAGTGCACCCACGGCAACGGCAGAACTAATTGTAATTAACTCTTGTTTCATTTCTATTTTTATTAATTATTTTTTTGAACTCGTGGCTAAAAGAATTGCACCGACAGCACCGACACCAATCACTATTGGAATAGTATAATTGGGTTTATCAGTGGCATTGCTTTCATTTTTAGCGGTGTCTTTTTGGGAAGCGACTTCTTCTCTTAGATTTTCAACGGGAATATCTTTGACTTTTGAAATGGTTTCCAATTGAGCATCATTCGGTGAAGCTTCATTGACTTGTGTATCGACCGCTAAAGTTTCTGCCGGAACTCCTTTAACCTGAGAAATAGTTTCCAATTGTTGCGGAGTTGGGGTTGCGTTCGGCATTACTTCAGCTTGCCCAGAATCATCATAAACCTGCTCTGAACTACCGCTCGAAATGGCATTCTTGATAGTTGGTTTTACGATGTTATTTACTGCGAATTTCCCAACCTTAGTTTTTCCAATTTTAGTGGCAAACTTTACTGTTTTACTATTTTTGATTTTGGTAAAAAGTTTCCCTGCTTTACTATCAAGTATTTTACCGGCAAATCCACCGCCAGGAATGAAACTCATCGCGGTAGAGGCTAATGGAACAGCTACCTTACCAACTTTAATTGCATTTTTTATGGAAACATTTTTTAGTCTTATGTTCTTTTTGAGCATTTTTCCAAGCTTAAATCCTCGATTCAAACCCGCGTTTAATCCTGTTTGTTCTTCTAATATTATCATGCTCTTTATTGTTTAAAAAGGAAATCTCCCTTTCGATTGATTATTACTTTTTCTAACCGTTGTACTTCTTTTGGTTTTTCTTGACGTTCCTTTCAATCCCTTTCTGGGAACAGGGCAGTTAAGTCCAACGTGTGGTAGTTTTAAACTCATAAAAACATCTTTTTTACTGGTATAATTTGGTTCTTTATTACTTTCTACAGTTCCATCAATTACACAATAACCATCATCCAATTTTCCAGTTACTTGATTGTTTGTAACTACTACATAAACATGAGTGAACTGCTTAGGATTAAAATTTGGCTGTTTAATTTGCCTGATGTAATGCTTAATGCCTAAATTTAATAACACGCAACTAGCAAAAATTGAATAGCTTTTACAATCAATTCCTTCCCGTCTGTTAAACCAACTATTTGCCGGACTTCTTATATTTTGTGTAATTCCGTCTGCTTGATATTGGATGTCATAGAATAGAAAATAGTGTATCTTGTTGCAGGTTTCCTGAATAGTTTTCCCTTTTAAAACCTGTGATAATCTGGCTACTTGCTTGTAAAATTTTTTCGCCCAAACGCTCATCATTGAAACCGAATAAAAAGTATCGCCTTTTTGAAGTGTAACTTTTTGATTTTTTGGTTTTTCAATCAGATGGTTGAATTCATCACCGTTTTTTATCCTGCGCTTTAGAATTAAGTTGATTTCATTTTTGGTCATTTTCATTTCCTAACTTTCATGAGCAAATTTTGGAAATAAAAAAACCTCGCCATTAGGTATGGCGAGGTATGGTAAAGTATTGTAATAATTTTTAAAGTATAGATATATAATTAACTGTAGTAGTCTATATGGCAAGAGTTGTTTCTCGTATAACTTTAAAAAACTCATCTTTAGCGGTGTTCTCGTCAGGTATTTGAGCATAAGAACGGTCATTAATTTTTCGACTATTCTTTTTGAAGTCTATAAAATATCCAGTTCGTTTTTCGTAAAGTTCAATTTCATAAATATCTCCGTTATATTTTCCAGACCAATGATCTCTATGAACTGGTTTCCATTCGATTGCGAGAGATATTTTTTGTAAAGCTTGGCGGAATTCTAAACAAGTTTGAAAACGGCTACCTCTATCAGCTTTCATCGATTTTTTAACTACCCTAATTACTTGTTCTGGAATGTGATGTTTATAAATTCTAGGAGGATATTTTTCTTTTTTTACAGCTTTTAACCATTGTGTATCGTCAGCAAAAGGTAAATCAAGTGTATGCATATTATTTAATAGTCTATGAAATGTAACACCCATTGAATAATGGTCACTTAATTCGTCTTGTGCTGTTCCTTCTATTACTTCAGGAGCTAGATGTGAACTATAACCTGCAAAATTAAATGCTTGATGTGATAAACCATAAGCTAACCCAAAATCTGAAAGTTTAGCAGACCAATTGTTATCAAATAAAATATTGCCAGGTTTAATGTTCTCTGTGGGTAATTCCTTGTCCATGAGCGTGTTCTAAACCGAATAAGCAATCAGTTATAATTTGTATTGCAAAATGAACAGATATAAATTTTTTTTCTAGATAACCTTGAGCACTTCCATTGCTTAAGTATTCCGTGGTTATGCATGGATATGGAGTACCTTTTACATCCAAAATGTCAATTTCTTTAATGTCTACGATGTGTTTATGATGACATCTTTCTAATATTTGGGCTTCATTAATGGCGTTAATAAATTCCTGAGGATTTTGAGCTTGAATTATTTTTATAGCTCTTTCAACATTCAATAAAGTATCGGTTGCTCTAAAAACCTTTCCAAAATTTCCTCCTCCAATGTATCCTATCGTTGTAAATTTCCCTATGTTCATGGTAATAACATTAATGCGATTAAAGCTGTATCCCTCATTTTAGCATCCCAGTAAGGTGGATGTGTTCCAATTTCAGCATCTATAAATGTATATAAATTGGAATTTTTAGCTAATCCAAATTTACTCGGAACAATTGCAGAAGGAGATGTATGCGAAATGTCAATTGTCTTTTTGTAACAGTAAGAGTTCAGTATAGCCTGACCGTAGTAACAATTATGAACCATATTATTTGTAACATTGTTTATAGTTAATTTGTAACTAACAGAATCAGGTTGAATTTGATTTAACAAAATATCTATTTGATTTTCAAACCAAGCAACTGTTTGTGGAACGGAATGATTAGCCGGTAAAGTTATTTTATTCTTCGATACGAATACGGGATTAGCTTTTGTGCCTGATAAGGCGACATAATATACTCCATTAGTCGAAAATGTGAAAGCGAGTGTAGTCATAATTATTAATTTAGAGTTTGTAAAGCTATTCAGCTAACGTTTCGTTGACAGAAGCAGTTGCCGATTAAAGTGAGCTGCATTCATTTTGCAAGATACACATTTTCGTGAAGAAGTTTTTTTTGAATTACTGCTAATGTGCATCGAATGAATCAATTATGAGTAATGTAAAATAAGAGTTACTCTTCTGAATATTTCCGTCTGCCCAGAATAATTCCTAAATGCCCAGCTTTATTAAGTTTAATTCTATTGCGCTCTTTTAAAAAATTTCTATCTAAAGTGCTTAAGTCAACATCATCAGGTATTATGACTTTGCCTACTATAAATTCCTTAGGGATTGACGAAATGGAATGGATAACTCCGTGTTCTTCTGTTATTCCATCAAGTTCTTTGGGAAGTTTTAAAGCATAAACGACACCGTTTTTTTTGTCAATTTCTTCAGCTAAATTAAAAAGTTTATTAATTGGATTGCTTACAATGCCTTCAAGAGAGGGATTTACAATCGTTGCATTCTCAATAATTTCTTTAGCATTTCTTATATTACCAATTGTCTGCCCGCCTTTAGATTTTCCGGTTGAAAATAAGACACCTAATGAACTCAAGTATGTGAAGCTAAGTCTGAATTGATCAAATTTATTTGCTGCAACATAATTCCGAATTGTTTTTGCAGTTGTTAAATCCCAAATGATTGCTTTGTCAAATGGTTTTATTAGTGGTAGTTCAAGAACACTAGCTAGTTCAGATGCATCTTCTACGTCATAAGGACTATGTCCTTTAATCCAACCATTTTGCTCAATATTTTGCGAATGGAAAGAAGATGTTCCATGAAAGACTACATATGGGTCTGAACAGATTTCTTCAGGGAATATTTCCCAGTCTTCTGAATTTAACTTATATGGAAATGTAGGTATCATACTTTTAAATTGCGTTATATTCTTCAATCTACGAAAGTCCTGCCACTAACGTTTCGCTGATAGATGCAGTCGCGGCATGGAAAACGCGTTTTCTCCATTTTGGAGAAAACGAAATTAGGAAAAAAGATTGTCAATTAGCCAGAACATAGCGATTGTGGTTGACCGCTGTTAGTAGCTGTTGCTATCTATTTGTGATTTCCAAAATCTCGTTAATTCAAATACTAAAAACTCTGCATCAACTCGTTGCTTTCCTATAGATATTACAAAGCCAAATTTCGCTGGCAGCATCATTGGAAAACCACAATCAAGCTCTCTTCTAATTTTTGGAATATGGGTAGAGTTAGTTTTGTGTTTTGCGTGGTTACACACTAATCTTATTAATCTTAGTTTTTGGTCAATATTTTCATGGAGCAAATTTTCATCAAAATTAAAGTCATGACCTTTCATGACTTCTATTTTTTGCTTTGCAATTTTTATAAGGTTTGTATTTTCTATTGAAGAATTTACAATCCACTCTGGAATTGCATTCAGGGTTAGCAAACAATCTAATAATTCATATATATGACTTGTTTTGCTAAGCCTTTCAATATCATATTCAAGTTTATTTATTAAGTCATGAAAATTGTCTAATTCTGGAAGCATAAATCGAATTATTGTTGTTTTTACAGCTCGTGGTCTGCAATAGCTACTAACGTTTCGCAGTCAAGCCTCGTTTTGGGCTCGCGGAGCAGATTTTCTTCGGAAAGATAAAATATTTTGCGAAGAAAAATTACAGAATTAGTTCAAATCCTGAAATGAGGCATTGTGTGCTGTTATGAGCTGGTCTGGTTAATGACTAATGCCTTATCATAATAGTTTGCTTCCATCTGATTTCCAGTATCAACACTTTTTGCTATTACAAGAAGGTCGTGATTTGCGTTAAGTTTTATTGTGATTTCGACGCCTGCTTCACCTTTTGGTTTTTTTGGCAAGTCATTAATTAGAAATTTTCCCAAACGAATATTTTTATCTGCAATGTCATTTTCACCTTTGAACGTTTCAATTGACATTGCTGTTTGATTATCAGCAACTGTGTGGTAAACGTGAGAAAATGAGCAAGGACTTTCTGAACCTTTAGGAATTAAAATGGAAAACCTACCATCTTTATCTTCAATCCTGCTTTTAATTCCAATCGAATTTCCAGTAATCTTTTTCAAGATTGGTTTAATCTCATTTTGAGGAATGCTAGTTTTGTTAGTTGATAAAATTAGAGTAGAGGATTTTAGTAGATTATATTCTCTAATAATTAATTCATTATTAGGAATAAACTGTTTAGCTTTTTCGACGAAGCTGACTTTCTTTAGTTCTTTTCCTCGATACAGTAAATCCATAGAAATATAATTCCGAATAGAAAATATGTTTTGTGCTTCAAACTCTTCAAGAGAAATTGTGTTTGCAATTGTTACGATTTCTAGCTGAGATACCAAATTTTCAAATTCAGTCTGAAATAATTCGATTAGAGATTTATTACCTTGAAACTTTACGATGTTTTCAAAATTTTTATTTTCTGCATAATATGTCCAATTGTATGAACCGGTAAATAATATTTCATTGTCGATTATGCAAAATTTGTGATGCATAGGATTTTCTGCTTTTCCATAAAGCAGTTTACCACCTAAGTTAATATATTCTTGAAAATTTAATCCAAACTCTCCGTTATTAATATAATCATCAATGATGATCAAAGTAATTTGAATATTGTCTTTTAATTTGCTTATTAGAACATCAAACAATTCCTCGCTTGTAAACCAGGCGACTGCAATTTCAATATTCGACTTACTTGAACTTAATGCGGATATTAGCTCTTCTCGAATATTTTTAAAGAATGCTTGTTCCATAAAAGATTGTTTATAGACTTGCTCATAACGTGCCGAGGCTTGGCGGCAGTAGCGGCAAGTTAAGAAAAAATGTTATAAGAAATATTGAATTTCAGAGTATTTTCCAAGAAAGACAAACCAGCTATTGCGCCAAACCGCTGTTAGCGGTTCGGTTTTGCTACCAACTTGATAACCGCTCATATAGTTGTCCCAATTTTTGAGTTTCAATTTCGTATTGACTTGAAGTTTTTGGCAGGTTAAATTTTTCTACATTTTTGTCTTCCATTAGATTTGCCCAATGTGATGGGAAATTTTCATCTGTTTTTTTTCCACCAAGCTCTAAGATCAAATTATAAATTTTGATTCCCAAACCATGTATTTCATCATTAGGAATATCTTGTGCTTTCTTATTCTTGCGTAACCATAAAATTAATTCGTCTGCTCCAATTTTAATTTTTTTTGACATCGGTTTTTATTTATGAATTGTTGAAATTTATGTAGTCGGCAAAACTGACCGCTAACTTATTTATAAGCCTGATAAATTAGGGCTATCTGTCTGAAGTTTAGTATGGCTAATATACAGAGTTCAGTATAATTAATCTATTTATCCTTCAAAATAATATCCTTTTGGCAACCCATAAGTTTCAACAAATTCCATAAATTCCAAATGCGGTATCATTTTGGTATCTTTCGATATGTTTTTCTCTTTTAGAATTTCGTTGATTTGATTTCTAATTTTATTCTCACTGAACTGATCGCAATACATCTGAATCAATTCCGATTTTGTAGCCGAATAAGGAAGTGGCTTTTTATTATTATTGTTCATCAATACTACTTTTATAGTTAAATATTTTTTCTCAAATCATTTATTAGGAACAATATTCTAAAGACTTTATCTTCCATGTATTTCAGTATTCGATTTTTGCCCGTAATAATAAAGTCAAAAAATTGCAATGGTGCGCTTATAACGATTGCAAAACAAAGGATAATGGCAAATAGGTTCAGGTATATTATTTTAAAGCGGTTTTTTACTTTCATAGTTAAATATTAATTAGTTTTTGGTGGATTGTGTCTGAAATTATCTGCATTGTAATTCGTTTCTCTTGGCTTCTTTCTGTTCTTTCCCATTGACAACAGTAGAGTAGAATGACTGATTGTGTTGGGCTGAGGGAAATATTTGTAACTGGCTTTTTGCTTTCAATCTTCGTCCTCAATATGAAAAACATACTTTGCAGAGTGTCGATTACAATAATGTCATTGCAATACTTTTTATAATCATTGCAATTGGAAATATTATCGACTTTATCTCTGATAAATTTTAGCAGTTCGGATTGTATGATTTCAATGTCTGCTATCTTGATTTTTTTTAATGTTATTTTCATGATGTTGTATTATCGTTTGTCACTACTATTTTTATCAAATGCGATAAGATTTAACATTCCCCGAAGTCTTGACCTAACTCTGTTCCCATACGCTCCCTCTATTTCTGAAGCTGATAGATTAGTTGTAATATGGGTTTGAGCTTTTTTGGAGATAAATAGATCATATCTTGAAAGGATGATTTCTGCCATAACGTTGCACTCGTTACCAAAATATTTTAGATTCTTTTCAACTCCTAAGTCATCAAAGCAATAGTTCTTGCACTCTGCTTGTGAAGCTCTGCTGTAGCGATGAATTATTTCGTAGCCTTCTTTGATAAATTCAAAGCTTATATCCCTGCAAGTCTTGATATAAAATTTATTGCCTGGCTGGGTTAGGTATCTCATTAGTGCCATCAAGGTAGTTTTACCACAGCCAACGGGTCCAGATAGTAAAATCCCTTTGTTTAAATCAATATCTAATTGGTTTGTCATTGTTTCGTCTTTTAAAAAATAAGCAGTCAATTTTGTGATGTTGGATAAATCCTGCACAACGAATTGAAATTTATCTCCATAGTCCTTTTTTCCTTTTTGTTCCAACCATGCTAGAATTTCGGGGTAATTGTATTGTGAATTCATGGTTGATTATTTTACAATGGTTCTGCATAGTCTTTGTCTTCATTGGTTTGTAAATTGTTGGCTCCTAATTGTTCTTTTAATGTATTGCTTTGTGGCATATTGATTGTGAATTTCGGAGTGTTTAGCATCCAGTTCCTTGCAGAAGCTTCCCAATCTATCATTTTGGTTTTGCCACCGATTAACCAACCGTTGCTGGTGTAATAATTATAAAATCGTTCTGCTTCATGTTCAGTATTCTCCTGAAGCCTGAAATATTCCTTTACCAATTCCAGGCTTGGGCTTTCTTTTTTTTTCGCGGAATTTTTTTTTTCTTTTTCTGAAGAGCTTAAAAATTCTTCATCATTAAAAATTTGAGAATTACCATCTATAGATATGTTTTTATTGTTTTTAAATGTTTGTTTATTATTATATATATGGGGTTCATTAACCTGTTCAGTAGCCGTATCATTAGGTAGTTCATTAATTAGCTTGGCTTTAATCGAATTACCATTTGCAAGATTATGTATGATTACTTCAGTACCGGAATAGGGATTGTAAGA
The DNA here is from genome assembly GCA_049841115.1 of Flavobacterium sp. Lineage (GTDB taxonomy): Bacteria > Bacteroidota > Bacteroidia > Flavobacteriales > Flavobacteriaceae > Flavobacterium. The sequence goes on along the minus strand of JASGHQ010000011.1, from coordinate 176,785 downwards.
TGGCAAGTAATCAATAAATCCTAGTGCTTCCAATTCCTTAATACATTTATGATAAGTAGCCTTAGAAGCAATTCTACTGGCTTTCATCATTTCCTCGCGGGAAATTGTAATTGGGTTCTTAAACCTATTGACATTCCAACTTTGGAATAAGGCTAAATACAAACTGATATGGGTTGGGTAAAGTGTTTTTTCATGCGCTATCCGCATGAAGAAACCAGTTAAATGTTTAATGTAATTCATGTTTGATTACATTATTTAAAAAGAGTGGGAGTACTCTTTACTTTGTTCCCATTCAACACTTTGTCAATATCTGAATGACTATAGTACATAATGCCACCAACCTTGGTGTAAGAAAGCGTACCATTGATGCGGAGGTTTTGTAAAGTGCCAGGGGAAATATTTAGCAATTTTCGGACTTCATTGGATTTGAGCCATTGCTTAATTTGTTGCGGTTTGGAATGAATGATTTCTTTTAAATCATTCAACAGAAGACTTCTGAATTCATTTAAATCTTCACGGGTAATAACTTCGAGTGCCATAACGTATATTTTAGTTTGTTATGGTACAAAATTGTAGAGATTGAATTGTTTTGTTTCACAACGGAGAATGTGTTGTGAACGATTTCTTTAAACTAAATCATCTGCATCATCCATACGCTTAATAAGAGTTTCACGTAGTGAGTTAATAAATTTAGTCCTGTCAGATTTTCGAGTTCTTATTTCCAGAAATGTACGGCGGTATTGCCCTAAATCTATTTCAAAAATATGTTCGAAATATTCAGCTATGTCTTTTAAATCAACCGCACCATTATTGAAAACCCCTTCAGAATGCAATGCATATAAAAGTTCCGTTAATGCTACTTTCGATGCAGTCCAAGTCATTTTGATGTTCGGCTTGCGTTGTGATTTTTCTGAAATGTCTTTATTGTCAATCATAATCAATTGATTTTCCAAGTATAATTGAATTAAATCATTCGCCAATATTTTGGCTACTTTAAAATCATGTGAGGTTGAGAAGTTTCTGTCCGTTTCAAAATAATAACTATCTAAAGACATTTTTATATCAAATTTGCCTCTCAGAAAATATTTATAATCCAGATAAATACTTCCTGAACGATAGTATTTATAAAAGTCTAATTCATTATCAAAAAAAGACTTTAATTTGATTAATTCATTATTGTAATACTTTTTTAAAATACGATTTCCGCCATTTGGTTTTTTCATTTCAATTTTGAAAATCACATTATAATAAATCAGTTTTGAGGTGAATTGTGGCTTGATCTCTTTGAAGAATAATATTTCTTCTGTTCTCAGTTTTGAAATTATTTTTTCCAATGATTGATTTCAGATTGCTAATCGTCTTTAGAATAATATCTATTGCACTTTCGCATCTTACTAAAAGGTTGTCAATTTCTAGATCTATGAAGTTTAATTGTTCGTTAAGTTCACTGAGCAATTTGGGGATTTTAGGATTCAATTCTTAAAATTAGATTTCTACTTGGGATACTATGTCTCCCTCATAATAATTCTAAAAAAGTAATAGCATCAATATTGCCATTATAATTGCTAAAACTACAATCACTGTTAAAATCAGAATTATGTTATCAAATATCTTATTTAACTTATTGATGCTTTTACTTTTTATTTACTTAATCTTTCAAATAGCTTTTCACTATTTTGCAATGTCCGAGAAGTGTCAGCAAAGTAAAGTTCTGTTTGTCAATAGTACCAACTGACCGCGATGGTAACTAAGATGCATAACCCGACCAAGTAACACGTTCAGACGATTTCTATGAGGCTCTTTTAAAAAGTCTCCATCGGAAACATTGGAATGACGGGTAAACCATTCAGCCGGAGTTAAACTTGCATAGTAGTCAAACAATTTTGCATTAACTTCTTTCCACTGATTTCTTAATTGCAATATACTCGGTAACTCAACTATTGCTTTGTCAGGTGCATCTATGAATATGGGTTGCAGTTCAGGATAATTTGCTTCTTCAAAGCGAAGTAGGGGAAGCATTAAATCGTGCACAGCTGTTAAGTGCCCTAATAGATAGATTCCTCTGTTCCTCATTGACGATACTTCTTGCATGAGCTGTTCATCAGATAATTTTCCTAAAACTTTATCTATTGCATTTATCTGTCCTTTCCAACTATCAAGTGCCATTTTAATAATTAATTCTCTGTCATTCATTACAATTTTATTTTTATTAGGATTTCTAGAAACTGATGTTAACAATCTTTTGAGATTACATTAAAGGCTTTCAATATATTCTCTGAAGGTTTTTGTTTTTCTACCTAATAATCGCTCCATATCGCCTGAATGATATTCGTATTCCCCTTCTTCGATTGCCACTACCCAATTAGTTATAAATTCGGCAAGATTAAGAGCGAATCCTTGAGCAACTATCGCATCAATGTATTCTTCTGCTGTAATGGTGGTAAAAGGAACAGGTTGTCCTTTTATTTCCGCAAGAATTTTTGCAATATCAGAAAATGAAACAGAATCACTGCCACCTAATGAATAGGATTTATTTTCATGTCCCGACGTAGAAAGTATTTCTGCATGGACTTCCGCCAATTCATCTCTTGTTGCGGGAACCATTTTCCCATTGTTTGCTGGAACTTTTATTCCATTCTCATAGGGAGTGGAACCATAGTAGAATGATAAGACGTCTGTAAAAGGAGGGTGATATAAAATGGTGTAATTAAGCCCTGAAGATTTGAGTGCTTGTTCGGTAAAAAGATCCGATTCCGTAATTTCAGGCATAATGCGTCCAGAGCCTTCTTTGCGCATAATTGACATATAAACTATGTGCTTAACACCAACTTGACGGGCAGCAGTAATCGCATTATAATGTTGGGTAAATCGGTCGGTAAAAGCGTGTGTACTTGTAAGCATTATTTTGTCAACACCTTCAAACGCATTTAGTAATGAATCGTAATCAAAATAATCACCAAAACGAACTTCAATACCTTTTGCAGTTAAATCTTTTATTTCTTCTTTTTTTCGAGAGAGTCCTATTATTTGGCTTGCAGGAACTCCTTTTCTTAATAGATGCTCAACTGTAGCTTTTCCAACTACACCTGTAGCCCCTGTTATTAATATTTTTGTCATAATGTAATATCCTTTTTGTTTTTTAATAAAGGCAGCAAAAACTTTTTACTGCCTTATGTGAAATAATAATTTTTTAAACGAGTTCGCCCCAACCACCAGTTACAAAGTGATTATGACCAGTAATATAAGAAGCACTATCGGATACAAGGAATGCTATTGGTTCTGCTAATTCATTGGCATTTCCTCCACGACCTTGAAGCGGAACGCCTGAAAAGAATTGCTCGTCCGTAATACCCATTGCACTTTTTATAGTATTACGAACTTCATCGCCACCAGGAGTAATAATTGGGCCAGGTGTTACCACATTCACACGAATTCCTAATGGAGCTAATTCTTTAGCAAGATTTTGTGAATAGTTATTTAGTGCAGCTTTTGCAACACCATAATGAGCTAATGGAGTTCCAAATGGGGTTAATCCACCTGCCGAAACATATACGATAGAACTTTTAGGAGTTGCTTTTAATGTTGGTAATACAGCATTAGTGATTCTTAAAGCGGCAAGGAAATTTATTTCCAATGAATCCAACCATTCTTCTTCCGGAATTTGGTCAATACTTGTTAGTTGAACACGTGCAGCACCTACACAGTGTACCAAAATATCAAGCCCACCAAGTTTACTGATTGCTTCTCTTGCTACAGCTTCTGCACCTTCTTTGGAGCTTAAATCTCCTTTTACAAATATTGCACCTGCCGGAGTTTGTGAATGTGTGGAACGAGCAGTTACAACGACTGTTGCGCCACCATCAATGAGAACGTTGAGCAGTAGCAGCACCAATGCCACGAGAACCACCAGTTACAAGGACTTTTTTCCCTTGAAATTCTTTTGAATATTCTTTCATTTTGTATATTTTAAGTAGTAATTATTGTTGTGTTATTTTTAAACGAGTTCACCAAATCCACCGCTAACAAAGTGGTTATGTCCGGTAATGTAAGAGGCACGTTCAGAGGCAAGGAAGACAATCATTTCTCCAAGTTCTTCGGCTGTGCCAGGTCTGCCTTCAAGCGGAGCACCTGAAAAGAATTGTTCTGCCGTAATTCCCATCGCTTCTAATAATGGCTTGCGCACTTCATCACCGCCCGGAGTTACGATTCCGCCCGGTGTAACTATGTTTACACGAACACCTGCCGGAGCAAGTTCTTTTGCCAATGTTTTGGTATAATTATTTAAAGCTGCTTTAGCTGCTGCATAGTGCGCAAAAAATCCATGGAAAGGGATTACACCGCCAGAAGAAACATTAATAATATTTCCATGAGATTCTTTAAGTGCATTCAGCAGCGGGTATGTTACACGTACAATACCCATAAAATTGATTGTCAAGGAGTCAATCCACTCTTCGTCTGAAATGGCTTCAATGCCGGGAAGTTTAGGTGCTGCCGCACTGGCGCAATTTACAAGAATGTCTAAGCCACCAAGAATTTTTAAAGTCTCCGCAGCGATAGCTTCCGCTCCGGCTTTAGTGCTTAAATCACCTTTAATGTAGGTAGCACCTTTAGGGGTTTGTTCATGTGTAGAACGAGCAGTAACAGCTACGGTTGCTCCTCCATCAATGAAACGTTGGGCAGCAGCAGCACCAATGCCACGTGAACCGCCAGTTACAAGGACTCTTTTACCTTGAAACTCTGTTGAATAATCTATCATCTATTTTATTTTTAATTTCTTTGTCGATATTGACATGGCAAAGTTCTGCCAATGAAAGAAGCTTAAAAATGAAGTAGATTACCAAATAAATGTGAACTAGTTCACGTTGTTTTTACTATTTATTTTTTGATTGCGGATTTTAGAAAGGAATTCACGGGTCATTCCCAAGTAAGAAGCTATAATATATAAAGGAATTCGTTGAATAAAGTCAGGGTAACTTTTAGCAAATTCCTCATAACGTTCTTCCGCTGACAGGCTTAAATTGGAGATAACCCGTCGTTGAATCATTACGGCAGTCCGTTGCCAACGTTGCATTAGAACTTTTTGAAATTGTGGTATTTTTTCTAAGAACAACATCTCACTTTCATAGCTCCATTGGATAATTATACTATCTTCCAAAGCCTCAACAAATAATGTCGCGGGTTCCTGAAAAAGGAAACTTCCAGGGTCACCAATCCACCAATCCTCAATTGCTAGTGAAATAGTATGTTCTTGCCCATCGTTTCCAATTATGTATGCCCTCATTGAACCTTGAACGACAAAACTTCTATATTTAGATATAAAACCTGGCTGCTCAATAAACTGCTTCTTTTTTATTTTTTTTACAGTCAATCGAGAAGCAAAATAAGCTTGTTCTTCATCAGAGAGATCAAGTTCTTTTGTAACATGTTGTATTAAAGGTAAGACATCGAGCATAAACTTGATTACATAATTAACTATTTCATTGCAAAAGTAGCAATATTAAAACGAGAATTTGGAAGCACATAAAAAATATCGCAAGAGAACCGAATTAACTTGGTTAAGATTTATAGATTAGTTTTGGAGAATCAATCTTAAACTTTTCTTTCAATATCTTCATATCATCACTCACTTTTCTATCCAATACTTTTGCGTAATGTTGAGTAGTTCTCAAATTTTTATGTCCTAACATTTTACTTACGCTTTCAATTGGAACACCATTAGTAAGTGTTATAGTTGTAGCAAACGTATGACGGGCAATATGAAAGGTCAGTTCTTTATCAATCTTGCATATTCCAGCAATTTCTTTTAAGTAAGCATTCATTTTTTGATTCGATAGGATAGGGAGTAATTTATCGTCAGCTATGCATTGCGGATGATTTTCATATTTATCAATTACCTTTTGAGTAACTGGAAGAATCGGAATTTTTGAAGCACTTTCGGTTTTCTGTCTGTGTGTAAAAATCCATTTTTCGCCATCAATACCGATGCTAATATGGGATTTGGTCAAATTCTTGACATCAATGTATGCCAAGCCCGTAAAGCAGCTAAAGAGAAATATATCACGAACAAGTGAAAGTCTATCATTCTTTAAATCTTTTTCTATGATTTCTTGAATTTCTTCTTCGGTCAGATATACACGCTCAACTTCCTTAACTTTTGATTTATAGTTGGCAAATGGATTTTTCTCCAACCAATCATTAGCCAAACAAATCTTGATTATTTTGCTAAAGTTCTTAATGTACTTGACAGCCGTATTATTGGCGCAATTCCTAACGCTTCTTAGATAGAATTCATAATCAGAAATAAACGCATGGTTTATTTTAGAAATCTCAATATCTGATATGTTGTATTTCCATTCCAAAAATTCAATTGTATGCTTTAAAGAGGTCGTATAGCGTTCTAATGTTCCGGGAGCATATTCTTTTCCCACCAATTCTTTTATCTTATTGTTATGGTCTTGAAATATTGGTACAAGCATTCGTTGTTTTTCATCAGAGCCGAAAAGTAATTGTTTAAAGTTTTCAATACTCAATTCCTGATTCTTATGTATCAGTTCCATTTGAATATCCAATACTTTAGATTTCATTACATCAAGATAACCATTTATTGAACGGGCTTCTTCTGTAGTACCTTTCATTTTACACGCTTCCGATAACCATCGGGAAGGGTCAATGAATTTTTTAGTACTGAATTCTGTTCTAATTCCATTTACTGTAAGACGGACATAAATAGGAAGTTGCCCTCTAGTATTGGCTTTTGTTGCTTTTGCATAGAAATGCAGGTTTACTTTCGCTTTCATTTTACTGACTGATTAATTATTTCTTCAAGTTAAATTCCTAATCCAAGCCAAACAAGATGTTTAATGAGTGAACAAGCTATTGAACACGTCAATAATCCCAGTGTTTGCAAGGGATGACGAGGATTTAGCGAAACCCTAATTTCTTAGTTTTATTTTGGGTCTCGATTTAGTCCCTTTAGCGATAAGATTTGATGAATAATTTGATAAGTCAGTAAAAGCAAAAACCCCCGAAAATCATAGGATTTCGGGGGTTTTGATACCGTTTAGAATTTCTTCTCGCGGAGAAAGAGGAACAAACACCTACTTTTTCTATACATATCAAAACTTACTAAAAGAACCGTTAGACCTTATGAAATAAGGTTTTTTTAATAAGTGACAGTTAAATAAAATTAAGTAAATTATATATAAATATAGTCAATGTGGGGATTATGTGGGGATAATTTTGTATCTTTAAAGTGTTGAAAAACCTAATAATTCCGTACCAATGGCAACTATTAACTACCTCATTAAGGGAGAAAAAAACGTAACAAATATACTTTTGCGTTTCAAAAATGGCAGAAAATGCGATTTAACAGCAACAACAGATCTAAAGGTAGAACCTAAAAAATGGAGTGCTGCAAAACAAAAAGTCAAACTTACTGCTGATGATACTACAAAAGACGAAGTTAATCAAAAACTTTCAGAACTTGAAAAATTCATATTTGATGAATTCAATTCCGATAATAGCAAAGGCGAGTTTATAGACAAGCACTGGTTAAGAAAAAAGATTGCAAATTTCTTTAATCGACCAATTGACGAAACTGCCGTTGACCAAATATTTTTTATTCCTTTCATTGATACGTTTATTAAAAATGCTCCTACACGTATAATAAAAGGTAAAAACAAGGCGATTGCCAAAGGAACTATTACAAAGTACAATACAACACTCAACAAGCTAAAAGAGTACGAAGAACGCTTTAAAACAAAGCTGAAATTTACCGATTTAGATTTGACTTTTTATGATAGATTTATAAACTTCTTATCCCAAGAACAGAAGATAAATTTAGGAACAATCGGTAACTATATCGGAACTGTAAAGACAATTGCCAGAGATGCAAAATTGAAAGGTTTGCCGGTGCATCCACATATTGAGCATCCTAACTTTTTTGTTCCAAAAATTACTGCCGATAGCATCTATTTAAAAGATGAAGAAATCAACAGAATTTTTAATCACGATTTTAAAGGAGTTGAGAGATTAGAAAACACAAGAGATTTATTCATTATTGGCTTGAGAACAGGATTAAGAATTTCCGATTTTTTAAGATTAAAAGATGCCAATATCAAAAACGGCTATATTGAAATTGAAACTCAAAAAACAGGACAAACAGTTACAATCCCACTCCACAAACAAGTAAAAGCAATTTTAGAAAAAAGAAACGGATTTCCAAGAGCTATTTCAGACCAAAAATTCAATGAACACGTTAAAGAATTGTGCAGAGTAGCAAAATTCACAGAGCTAACTCAAGGTTCTAAAATAAACAAAGATACCAAGCGAAAAGAAGAGGGAATTTTTGAAAAATGGGAATTAGTATCATCACACATTTGCCGTCGTTCCTTTGCCACAAATCTATATGGTAAATTAGATAATCTAACCATAATGGGAGTTACAGGGCATCAAACAGAAACCCAATTTTTGAAATACATTAAAATTACCAATACCGAGAAAGCCGAAAAATTAAAAGACTATTGGAATAAGCAAAACGAAGAACAAGATATTGAAGAGAAAAAGATGAAAATAGTAAAGTAAGATAAAGTTTAATATATTTAAGCCTTCAAAATCCTTTATGCAGAATGTAACGAACTTTATTAACCTATTGGGTGAAAACTATTATTTAGATTTCATCATACAACCCTATGCTGAAGAAGTAGATTATGAAAAACATTTTGTGTTAGTTCATTATCAGGATAAAAAGTATTATGAACAAACTCACGAATACATTCAAATAAGGCAAAATGAAATAATCAATGATGCGAAATCTCTTTTTCAAAAGTCTATTTCTGATATTTATTTAGAGGTTTCAAAAAGGAAAAATGAAGAAATTGAAAAGTTTTTAAATTTTAATATTCAAGCTGCTAAAGTAAAATTGAATGTACTTAAAAATGATTTTTATGTTGAAAATGAAAAGTCTAGATATTGTGCCATTTTATATGATGATGCTGATACACAAACTTTAGAAACCTTTTTTTCAAAAAGAGATTATTCAAGCACAACTACTAATATTGAAATAAAAACCATAATTCAGAAGTTAAATTCGGGTGATAGTCCTAAAAATTTATTACCATTTAATGCGAGTGATTATTTTTTAGAATTTCATATTCAACGATATAAACTTTTAAGTTTTTTGCCTTTCAAATTATTTCACATTGGTCACCGATTTGTATTTGAATTAGAAAAAATTAAAGAGTTAAGTCCTGTTAGTAAACTAAAAAAAGCAAAATTAAAAGTAGAACAATCACAACCAGTAAGCAATATGAACAAGAAAGATACCTATTTTGACAAGTTTTGTGAATTGATTGATGATATTAATGTTTTAGGAAAGAGCACAGCACTTGGGGTTATGATTGATTTGCAACTTTGTTTAAAGGAAATAAAATCCGAAACACTTGCCGAGCTTCAAGAGAAAGGAGTTAATAGGAATGATCATTTAGAATTTAAAATAAATGAAATTGATAAAAGAAGTTATGCCAAAAATGCAGATTTTAATTATATAAAAAAATGGATTAATGAATATCAAATTAACTTAACTGATTTGTTTAATAATTCAATTCAGGATAATCCTATTTATAAAATGATTAATACTCATTATAAAGATATGGAGAAATTTTCCCAAGAAACTGATAAAGTTTACTATTTGCAATTAGATTTTTATCAATATTTCTGTAAGTATTATGCAGATGAATTGATTGAATATTTTAAATCCAAAATGACTATCAGCGAAACAAATATTATTGAAACTGAAAACGCAAACCAATTATCGGTTAATCAAGCAATCATACTTTTAGATAAATTAGGAGTATTTAGTGCCGACACTTTCGAAAACAAACCAAACACTAAAAAAGCAAAACTAATAAGCCAATTGTTAGGTAAAAACGAGAAGAACATAAAAACAGCAATTGAAAAACTCGAATTAAAGAAATCTGAATTAGGTGCTGGTTATCAAAGGGATTTAGATAAAGTTCAGCAACTTTTAAATAACTTGGAGTAACCTCTGGAGTACCTTTTGGAGTTACTCCAACAATAAGAAACAGCAAACCTCACAATAGCTTTGTACCATCAATAATGATAAAATATATATCAAGATGGAACAAAGTAAAATGACACAAGTATTTGGAGTTTCTCCAGAAGAATTCAAAGAAAGCATCTTAACAGATGTTAGAACAGAGCTTAAATCTTTAGCTCAAAATTTCCAACCAATAACACCGCAAGAGTACCTAACTCGACAAGAAACAGCTGAGATACTAAAAGTATCTTTGGTTACACTTTCCGAATGGAATAAAAAGAAAATACTCAATCCTTACCGACTTGGAAACCTCATCAGGTATAAGCGTTCCGAAATAGAACAAGCTTTAATTAGTATCAATCCTAAAAAAGCATAAAGATGAGCCACCCATTTCAAGACAGCTTAAACAACATCGAAAAACGCTTGGAAGAACTAACCAAATTGGTGACCAAAAAGCAAGAAAAAGTATTCGACAAAGTAATTATTGACAATGACGAGTTTCAAAGACTGTTCAAAATTAGTCCCGGTACTGCTTCCAACTGGAGAGAAAAAGGATTAATTGCTTACAGCCAGATAAACAACAAAATTGTCTATAAAATTGAGGATATAAATAAAATGCTTGACGATAACTATCGACCATTTAAAAAGTAATTTTTTTAGGTAATGATAGACTTTATCAAGTTTAAAATCACTGATGAAGCACTAATAAATGAAGTTTGGAACAACAATATTTTAGTGTATGAGGGTAAATCTGAAAAGAGATTTGATGATGAAATTAAGGAATTAGTAACCAAGAGTTACAAGAACCTTTATTTTACCAAGTATCAAAACAGACTGGAAATAAAAGGAAGCATTCACTGTTATTTCAATGATGAACCTCATAATGCTAATGATTTTTTCATTTCAGATTGTATTGATACAATTATTGAGATCAAAACTATTTTTAATCTTGATTTGAATAAATGTTATCTAATTAATTTAGAATATGCAGTTAATATCAATCCAAACATTTTAGTATCGGATTTAATTCTAAATTTAATCTATCACGAGAAAAGACCATTTAACAGACCTAAAAACTTTGACTACAAAATAGCAGGAAACGAAGCCTACAAACAGATAAAAGCATACGATAAAAGTGTGCAATTTCCAAACCAATGTGATAATACATTTCGATTTGAAGTTAAGACGAAACAAGCAAAATTCATTAATAGTTTAGGAGTATTTACACTTCAAAACCTAACGGATAGAAAGTATTATGATGCACTAATAAATTCATTATTAATCGAATGGGAAAACGTTTTACTATTTGATAAATCGAAACCTATTGATGACAAATTTTTCAATACGAACTTCTGGGAGGATATTCTAAAAAACGGAAACCGAAACAAGTTTAATAATCAAAAGAAACTATATCATAAAAAATTAGGTGCTGATAATTTACACACCAACATCAAAAAACAAATAGAACGGAAAGCACAATTATTAAAATGTGTGCAAATTCCAACTACTATAAACTTGGAAACTGCACAGTATGGAGTTTTGTTTTAAATTATCTTTTTTCTCTCCACTTAAATGCAAATTAATTTTTAGCAAAGAATATTTATTTCAAATATAATTGTGAATTTCAAAAACAATTGTATATTTGGACATAATTTGTCAAGAAATATTTTATCTATGCAAAATTTGGAAAGTATTGGAGTTAAAATCAGAAACTTGCGTGAAGGAGCTGATATGCCATTGAGAAAATTGGCGGCTTTACTTGATGTTGACCAATCAACTTTGAGTAAAATTGAAAGAGATGAAAGGAAACCGAATATCAAGATGATTGAAGAAGTTTCAAAAATCTTTAATGTTGACAAAGACGAATTACTTATTTCGTTTTATAGTGATATAGTTTTTTATGAAATTCAAGATGAGAATTCATTTTCAGAAATATTGCAAGTTGCAGAAGCTAAAATCCAATATCAAAGAACTATAACAAATAAGAAAAAATGATTGCGAACGTTTTAAATTACTTGCTAACAAAGGAAGAGCAACTTATTACGTTGCAAATTCAAAATGATTTTTTCTCAAAAAGAGAGGAATTAACCGCAACATCTCAAGCAAAAATACATTTGGTTAATGCAAATCTATTATTAACTAATGAAATAAATGTAGCTTATAAAATTCATAAGCGACTTATAAATTCTCTAATTACAATTTATATAAATGAAAAACATTTAGATCATTACACTGCACTTAATGATGTTTTTGATTTTGATATAATTGAGGAAATTAATGAGTTTACTCATCGTTATATTGATTTAGTTCCTGAAATTGTTGAAGAATTACACATTGCTTTTTTGAATTCAGAGTTTTCAATTAATAACGGTAAACTCAATCGAAAAAAATCTAAACATCATTTACGAGAAACAGGAGCTGTATATACACTTAAACAAATTACAAGTGAAATAGTAGATAATTGTATCTCTAATGCAATTAATGAAAATGTAAAACCTCAAAAGATTACTTGTTTAGATTTTGCAAGTGGTACGGGTAGGTTTTATTTTGAAGCTTTAGAAACACTTAACAAAAAGTACTACTTAACATTCGAAAAAATAGTTTGTGATAATTTATTTGCTATTGATATTGATGAAATGGCATTGGCTGTTTTAAGAATAAAGGTAATCTCATATTTCAAAAAATTAAATCCAAGAATTATAAATGCGTTAAAAATTAATATTCTAAATAGAAACGCATTAGTACCTAAAGTTAATTTGTTACAGGATGATAATAATAACTTTAATCTTTCTACTGATTTTGAAAAAGCATTATCTAAAGGAGGTTTTGATGTGGTTTTCTCTAATCCACCATACTGTTTGCTAAAGGCTAATAAAAAGGAGGATGAAAAGAAACTAAATGGATATTTTTTAAATCTTCAGAATAGAATTCAAAATGAAATAACATTTTTTAGGACATCAGGTTTTTATAGTTACTCAATTGAAGGAATGTTGAATTACTATCAACTTTCAATAGAAATGATTATTAAAATTACTAAAGTTAAAGGTCAAATAGGAATTATTTGTCCGTCATCTATTTTTGGAGATTTGACCTCTGCTAAACTTCGTAAGCACATAGTAACAAACCACAAATTGCATTTTATTCGTTATTATCCAGAAGCAGCAAAATTATTCGAAAACGTATCTCAATCAACAGTAATATTTTATATTCAAAAATCTGGAGTAACGAACAATATTAATATTGAAATTGACAATTCTAAATTTGATATTAACATTGAAACCATAAGAAATATTTTTCCAACAAATCTTGAAATTCCATTGATTGACAAAGTAGGTTGGTCAATTTTGTCTAAAATTTCAAAACATAAGAAGATTAATGAAATTCCATTTATAAGAAACCGTAGAGGAGAATTAGATTTAACCCTTTTTAAATCAAGCATCACAAAAGATAATACTGGTTGGCGTTTAGTTAGAGGAAATATGATTTCAGAAAATGGAGTTGTAGATAAAAATGGTGAGTATGTTGAAATTGATAGCTTTTTAGCAAAAAAATCAATTGAGTACAAGAATAATGACTTTAATAAAGAAAGGTTAATATGTCAGCAGATTTCTAATGTTGATAGTCATAAAAGATTAAAATTTGTTTTAAGTGAAAAAACAGATATTCTTGGAAATTCTTGTAATTACATTGTTTCAACAAGAAATGAGAATGACCTTCAAAAATTAAACTATATTCTAAATAGTAGTTTATTAAATTGGCGTTTTAAAATTACAAGTAGCAATAACCATATTAATAATTATGAATTAGATGAATTACCAATTGTTGATTTAGATAATTTTGATATTGAAGATTTAGTATCAAATCAATCAGAAATAGACAATTACATTTGTCAACTTTACGGACTTACAAAAATCGAAACTGAATATTTAACAGGAACTAAAATAACAAAGAAATTAAAGCCAGTATATGAGCAAGAAATTATATAATCATATTGCACCAAGATTGAGTGATTTAGAATGGGAAATGGCTAAACATATTCCAGAGGGAGGCAATTGGCAAAGTATTCCTGTACATATTCCTTCCCAAAGGTTAGAGCAAATTAGACGTTCAGGAGGAAGAACAACATACTATGGCAGATTGGACAACAATAAACCAAGTTATACTATTACAACCTATTTTAATCGATTAGGTAATGGTTGCAATTTACATCCGTCACAAGATCGAATAATATCAATAAGAGAAGGTGCAAGATTACAATCGTTTAAAGATAGTTATGTTTTTCATAGCAGTAAATCAGCTCAATATAAACAGATTGGAAATGCAGTTCCTCCATTATTAGCAAGAGCAATAGCAGAAACAATTAAACCATTTCTTCAAAATAAAACCTTTGTTGATTTGTTTTCAGGAGCAGGAGGTATGTCAGAGGGTTTTCTTATGGAAGATTTTGAACTAATTTCAGCTAATGAGATTGAGAAAAATTATTTTGAAACCTATAAACAAAATCATTCTCATTTTGATAATGGTAATAATTTAATTTTGGGAGATGTAACATCAACAGAAATAAAAGAAAAGATAATTACTTCAACAAATGGATATGATAAAGTAGGCGTTGTAATTGGTGGTCCTCCTTGTCAAGGTTTTTCAAGTGCTGGTTGGAGAAATCCAGAAGATAAGCGTAATCAACTATTTAAAGAATTTGTAGAATTAGTAGATAAAATAAAACCTGAAATATTTGTAATGGAAAATGTTACAGGTATTTTGAGTATGAGAAATGGAGAAGCAATTAAAGAAATCATTGCATCTTTTGAAGAGATTGGTTACCACGTAAACAAACCTTTCAAATTAAATGCAGAAGAATTTGGAGTGCCTCAAAAACGTAAAAGAGTTATAATTGTTGGTTCTTTGGTAAAACAAGAAATAAAATCTCCTAAAATATTATTTTCGAGTACTGATGATAATTTACCAAACCCAATAACAGTAAAACAGGCAATCGCTGGATTACCTGAATTAAAAACTGATAGTGGTGATTTTGAAACGAATATTGATTATGAAGCAACTTCCGATTATGAAAAACTAATGATGAATGAAATTGACTTTAAAACATTTTATGAAAATTGTAAATTGATGCTACCAGTTACTTGCTGCTAAATCTGCCAATAAACTTAATATTTTATTTAGTTGCTCTTTAGCTTCATCATATTTTTTTGAAGCTAAAGGCTCTAAAATCAATTCAATTTCCTTATCAATTTCCTCACTATTCCATATTTTTCCCTTACGATTTTCTTTAGTCATATATTCTACTAAAGTATCAAAAGCAATCCGGAAATATCTTTCTACATTGTTTTGTTGATTTTTCCCTGTTACCTCTTTTCTAATTACATTTTTATACTCACCTGTCATTGGGTTAAATCCTTCAAATTTATAATCATAAAATGAATACTCTGGATTTAAATAACCTTCAAGGAACTTTTGATGCCCTTTCTCATATATGATTGATAAAAGTATTAATACGTGATGCAAATTTTTTCTCATTAAAGAGCTAAGTAGTAATGCATCTTCATCAACTTTGACCCTGTTTTTTAATTTATCCCAAATGAATTTTGAATGCCAAGAAACTACGGTTTCTCCTTTATCTTCGTCAGCAATTAATACTTTGACATCATTCAATGTCATTCTATTACCTTTAGAGCTATTTTCTTTTGATGTCATTGGATGAAACTTAGGTCTATGAGCAAAACCTAATGACATTGGACCAATATGATCGGGGCTAACTCCATTTTTAACAAACTCAGCATATAATCTATCTGCCATTTTCCAATCTCCATCAGACCATTTTTCATAAACTCTTCTATCTTGAGTATATCTTCTAAGATTTTCCTTTCTTCTACCTGTATCACAAACATCTCTTACATCAGAATTGTAGGAATGAAATCCATCTAAACGGTCAGGAGAGTTACTCATAACTCCTGGTGAAACATATCCTCTTTTTTCTTTATTAATATACTCTTCTTGCAGATAATCAATCAATTCAGGTACTTCTTTAAAATCAATTGAAATATTAAAAACTTCACAGAATAACTTACATTCATCTATTTCATATAGAACCGAAGCTAACTGTAAAATATCTAAATCATAATATTTAAAGGCTTCATCGTAGCTTTTATTTATTAAATCTATTCTGCTGGGTGCAGGATAACGGTAATCTATAAATAAAGTTTGTCCCGTGAAAAGGCAAACGTGCTGTTTAGTAGGATGATTTAGAAATGCCACTTTTTGACGAAAACCTGCCTCCATAACGTTTGTTGCTTCTAAACTAAATGAAATTAATTTTTCTTGCCAAAATTCCATTCGTGCTTTTCCTTGAGGTGTTTTTATAGTTGTCATCCAATTAATATTTCCTTGAGCATTGGTTGTATAAGGAAATCCTTTAAAATTATCACTATTTACAATATCTTTTTGGTATTGCAATCCATTTGGATGAGGATACATAATGTCAGAAGTTAAACTAATATCAAGTTTGTCCTTTCCATTTTCAATTGCTTTATCTTCATAAAGATTTAATAAAAGTCCTAAAAGAAAAATATCAATAGGTGTTATTGGGTTGTCAGTTTCAAATAAACTTAACTGTTCTGCATCAACTAAACCTTCGTTTTCAACATCCTCTATTGATAATCCTGACAATTCTCTCGCTTCTTTTAACTTTTCAGGATAATAGTTTGTGATTAGTATTTCTTTTCTCATAAAATATTCGTTTGGTTATTGTTGATTAATTAAATCAGTTATTTTTACATCTAAAGCATTTGCAATTTTCTCGATATTTAGTAAAGTGATGTTTTTTTCTGCACGTTCAATCATACCAATATAAGTTCTATGTAGATTTGCTTTTTCTGCTAATTGTTCTTGAGAAAAACCTTTTTGTTTTCTATACTCTTTTATTTTCTCTCCAAACTTTTCTAAAATATCTGATTTATTCATTTTGCTAATTTTAGTATGCACAAATCTAAATAATCAATAGTTTATAAACTACATACTATAATTAGCATATTTGTTTTGTTCAATCAGTAAATGATTTTAAATTTTATATATTTAACGAATGATATAAATAATGAGATTTTATGGAAGAAATTAATAATTCTGAAAATGCTGAATATGAAATCAAGATATTTCAAATAGATAAATCATTTTATGAATTTAAAAAGCATAACCTTCAAAACAATGAGCAAATCATTAATTATATCATCAATGAGCATCGAATAAAAGTAAAGGATATTGAAAATTATAATAAGAAGATTGTTCCAGTACTAATAGATGACGTTGATTATTTTACCTATGTATACAATGAAGAGGAAAAGGATGCTTTTTGGAAAAAATTTATACCAGAAAGTTTATCAAATAATTTAGTATTTAAAGTTCAGCAACTCTCTTTTGCAATGTTTGCAAGTGTAGAAGATAATGTTTATGCAATAGTTGGTGGTGGCGGAAGTAGAGTAATTATTCGTTTTCAAAATCATAGATTTGGATTAGATTTCTTTGAATTTATCACAGATTTGAATGAAGATGTAATTTCAATTGAAACAAGAGGGATTTCAGGTAAACTTACGAAAAGGAAAGATATATTTAAAGATGGTTTAAAACTGGTTGATATTTTAAATTTCACAAATATTCCCTCAAAAATAAACATTGTATTAAAGCAAGAAATAAAAGACAGCGTTTTTGACTTTATTGAGTTTGAAAATAGAATTACTACCATCGAAATAGGTTCATATTTCAACATTAAGCATAGAATACCTTTCAAATCTTTACATCTGCTTTTTAAAAAAATAAATGAAATTTCTAAATCGGAAACCAAAAAATCTCTAACATCTTTTGTTGAGGTTAAGGATAAAGGAGTAATTTCAAGCATTTACAGAGAAGAACTTTTATTGAAGTTGTATGAAAATATGATGGATTTATTTTCTGCTGCGAGAGGTCAAGCACCTAAAAAATTAGATATAGAATTTGTACATCCTTCAAAAATACAAGAATTTTACGAAGCTGAATTCTATATATTTAAATTTAAAGGAACACGTAAAGGTCATCATTTTCAAAATAGGAAAAGTTTATATTACGATGGATTGAAATTAGTTTATGATAGTTTAGAAAACTTTAATTTAATAGAATTTAAAAAAGTAATCTCTGGCTTGCATTTATACGGAATGCGAAAAAAAGATTTTATAACTCACGCAATGTTTTTAGATCATATTGTTTGTGAAATTAATGTTGAAAATAGACCAATCTTTCAAATTGATGCAAAATGGTTTAAAGTCGAGAATAATTTCACAAATACAATAAATGAAATATGCTCAAGAATGATTGATAATAATTATTTAAATTCTGGAATAATAACTGAAAAGTGGGATGATACTGAAGATGAAGATGCTTATAACAGAAAATATCATTCGCAAAATAACTATTGGGTTTTTGACAAGGCAATAGGTCAGAATATTGAACTATGTGATATTATGTATGAAGATGATAATACAATATATTTTATTCACGTTAAAAATGGATTTGATGCAAAGATTAGGGATTTAAGCAATCAAATTCAAATATCAGCAAGCAGATTTATGAATGAAAGAAACTCTGGTAGTGAAGATTTTATTTTGTCAATAATTGATGCTTACAACAGTAAAGACGTAAATTTAGATAAGCTTATCGATAAAGATAGTTTTAAAGCTAAATTTAAAACAGGTGGGAAAAACATTCAATTTGTTATGGCTTTTAAATCAGAATTAAAAAGAGTACCACAAATAAAAAATAATGTTGATAAAGTTCAGTCAAACATTGCAAAATACTCATTAATTCAATGTGTTAGAGAAATGAATATGTTGACTTTTCCAATAAAAATTGTAGAAATTGAAAAACTATAAATAGAAATTATAGCCATTACCTCATTCATCTGCACAAAATCCTCGTTTAGTCCAAGTATTCCTAAACTCACATCTTTGTTTGCTTCATTTCGTTAATAACAATAATAAAAAAATAGGAACGCTATCGCTGACCTTTTTGCACCCACCCAAGCCAACGCTCTGCCAACGCTCCTGTGGTTTTGGCTTTTCCCAACGCAATAACAGCACATTACTTTTTTTATTAGATTTTATTATTGTTTTTTTTGTTTAATAAAAAAAGTAAAGAGCTGTTTCCCAACGCTCGAAAGCCAAAACCACTCCCAAGCTATGTTACATAATAAGCCATTATAGTTCAGTATGGCTGAACCCCAGCCACACCGTAACTATAAGCTCATTATGTAAAATAGCCGCCACAGCCAACGCACCCACCCGAAATAGGAACAGAGTTTTCATTGTTTTTTGAAGATGCCAAAGCAACTCCGAACAACGTTTTCAAGTGAATAGAAACTCTTCATTTCACAAGAACAGTTAGGCATCCTCAAAAATCAAATTGCCCACAAGAGTATCGTTTTTTATTTGCCAGAACGATAGTAGTAAATTGCTTTTAAGCTGTCTTGATGCTAAATCCTTCCAAGAACGAAATCAATTAAATAAAAAACCTTTTTTCCAGAACAAATTATAAAGCATCAAGCCAATTTTAAAAGCAATCAGAAACATTACAATAAGCAAATAAAAAACGATACCCTTGTTTCGCTACTGCCAACGCACTCGGTAAGTTCAGTTGGGGAAATCTTCCATTTCCCCAAACCCCTATGGATGCATTTTTTTTTGAAAGAATACCACAAAACCCGACTTAAAAAGAACGTTTCCGATAAGCATTCTTTCAAAAAAAACAGCTCAAATTGATGTCTTATCCGAATGTTGGTTTTTGAATGGAAAGTTTAGGCATACTTGGATTTTTTTTCTGATAAACCAACGATTATTTTAAAAATGAAATTCAATAACAAACAATAAGTGCTAATTAGAAACAAAATTTAACAATATAGTTTTAATTTAAAACTAAATCATACTTAAATGATAAATTTGTTGTAGTTAAAATCAATACCAAAGCCGTACCAAGTCCACAAAATTGAATTTTTAATCTTAAAATCATATAAAAATGGGTAAAATTGGTAGAGGTATTCTTGGAGGAGTATCGGGTAAGGTAGCCAACGTTGTTGGTTCAAGATGGAAAGGAATTGATTACATTAGAGCTAAACCTCAAAGTGTAGCCAATCCGAGAACGCTATTGCAAGTAAATCAAAGAACAAAATTTGCTTTAGTGTTGAGATTTTTACAACCTAACTTAAATTTCGTTAAGATTGGTTATAAAAATTATGCTGTAAAGAAGTCGCAGTTTAATAGTGCGATGTCGTTTATTCTGAATAATGCAATTATCGGAGTTTCTCCTGATTTTGAAATTGATTATTCTTTGGCATTATTGTCAAGAGGAAATCTTGCAGGAGCATTAAACCCAGTATTTGATTTAACTATACCTGGACAAGTTCAGTTTAGTTGGGATGACAACTCAACAGATGGAAATGCTTTGGCAACAGATAAAGTTATGGTAGTTGCTTACAATCCTTTAAAAGGAGAAAGTGTTTACTTAACAGAAGGAGCTACAAGGGCAGATTTATCTCAAACGGTAAATATACCTAATAGTTATGCTGGAGATGAATTACAGATGTTTATTTCGTTTATGAACGCAGAAGAAACACAATTATCAAATAGTATCTATATTGGCTCTGGTACGGCTTTATAAAATTAATAGATACTTATTCCAAGAACCACCTGTAAAAGGGTGGTTTTTTTATGTTCAAAATATAATGATTGTGGGGATAATGTGGGGGTATTTAGTAAATAAAAAACCCTAACTAATTGATAATCAATCGTTAGGGTTTTAATTCTGCGGAGAAAGAGGGATTCGAACCCGCTTTCGTATGTTCTCAATTTTACTGACCTTGCAATATTGCTTTTCCAAAGTACCCCGAATTGTACCCCTATTGGTTTAATTCAAAATGTACCTTTTGACATAGTGAAGATACAAATTTTTGGAAAGAACTACAAAATTTGGTAAGGCTATTTTTTGAACTGGTTTGTAATATTTGTAGGGCTTTTGCAGACTTTAGCTGTTCAAATTTTATCCTACAGCATGCAACGCAAAACTTCTTCCAATGGAAGCCCGGAATATTTAGAAAATTCCTCTACAGAGATGTATTGGTGATCTTCCTTGTTCAGATGCTTCTTTATCTTTTTCAAATACAACCGTGCCTGGGTGTATTCTTTTCCCATTATGCGTTGAACATCTTTTGGATACATGCACACTCTTGCGTTGCTTGCTCCCATTTCAACATTTAATACTTTATCTATGCCTTTGGTATGCCTTTACAATAGTTCGGCATTACAGCACAAATCTATGACTTTTCTCGGAAATGCTATGTGCCATTATTGACGGTTATAGTCGATTATTGGTGGGTATTGATTGCGAGTCTTGGAAATTTGGCTTCGATGCTGGAATCTTTGATTATTCATTCACGAAAATGTTGCAACGATTGACGAAATGAAGTGAGTTGTGAAAATGAGTATTAATCAAAGTTTTAAAGATTATGGCAAGACAGAAAGGCATAATTAAATTGAAAGGTACTATCGGAGGTATTACCTTTTACAAAACTTCGCAAGACGGGCACCTTGCCCGCGAGAAAGGAGGTATCGAAAAAAGTAGGATTGAAAGTGATCCAGCGTTTCAAAGAACACGTGAAAATGGTTCTGAGTTTGGACGGGCTGGGAAGGCCGGAAAACTGCTTAGAACTGCCCTGAGAGCTTTACTGTTGAATTCTGCTGATGGTAGAATGGTAAGCAGGCTTACCAAGGAAATGGTAAAAGTAATCCAGGCAGATTTAACCAGTGAACGTGGTTTGAGAAACGTGATTGACGGTGAAGCAGAACTGCTAGTAGGATTCGAATTTAATATTCGGGGTAAGTTAGGCACAAGCCTCTACGCCCCATTCACTAGTGCGATCGATCGTGTATCGGGAGAAACAACTGTGGATATTCCATCATTTATTCCAATCAACATGATTGCGGCACCGTCTGGAACCACTCACTTTAAGATTATTTCAGGAGGTGCTGAAATTGACTTTGAGGCAGAAACATTTGTTGTCGAAACCTCTGAAACTGCAATATTAGCCTGGGACGCTACGGCAACAGCAGTGATCAGTCAAACGAATGCTGTAACCGCAGCAAGTACCAAACCTTTATTCCTTGCGATTGGAATTGAGTTCTATCAGGAAGTCAATGGTCAAATGTATCCACTTAAAAACGGTGCATTTAACCCATTGTCAATTTCAAAAGTTGACAGTGGAGTTTAACGGTTTTTATTAACCAAAAGTAAAATCCTAAAACATCTTTTAGGTCAGTTAATATCGGTGGCAGTCGGGCCCACTGTTCCGATAACTGTAATTTAATTTTTAATCAATTTTAATTTTTAAATCATGAAAACAAATTTTATATCAAATTTGAAACGCATCGCGTTTCTTGCTCTCGCCATTTTTGGCGCATTTAATGGCTATTCACAATTGCCTCAAAATCCATCCATTGGTGGTAGTAAAACTCCGGGCACTGATCCTATCGGACAATTTTTAGACATTGGTGGTACGCAAGGAACGCCGCGTGACAATGGCGGCGGTCTTATTGTTCTATCGAAAAAAACGCAGTGCATATTTGGCTATCCACAAGAGACTGGCGGAGGTAAAGGCACCACGGGAGGTGACACTGGACAGTTTGGTGATGACAATTTCGATCCTTTTAATATTGGAGGAAAAAATTCGACAGGAGGTCTTGGATTTTCTGACCCGGTTATTACAATTGGTGGGAGAAGCACAGAACCTCTTAATCATGAGCCTGATACAGGTGGCGGAAATTCAGGGATGAAACCGCCAGTAATTTTTCCTTTGGTAATGGAGATTGGAGGGAAAAGTACAGGAGGTCGTGGAACTTCAAGTGACACAGGACAATTTTATGACGATAACATTGATCCTTATGATATTGGCGGACGTTCTGGCACTGGAACAGGAGAAGTCGCTAGTTCGTTTGACACAGGAGGTGGAAAAGGTACTTCTTCAGACACGGGGCAAAGAAACGATCCAACCTATACAGACCCTTTTGACATTGGGGGAAATGGTGGTGTGATCATTGGAAGACCCGAAATCGCTTTGGTGTACGTTCCAGGGTTCGGATGTTTCATTGAAACCGGTGGCGGTAAAGGTACTTCGACCAATCCGGGCGATAGAGGCGATTTGGACGATATCGATCCTTATGACATTGGAGGTCATAATGATACATCAACTGGAGGGTTTGTTTATACCTCTGATACAGGCGGTAGAAGTGGGCACGGGACTAGCACGTCCGGTGATTATGGTGATGACGATGATGATTATGATACCGGCGGCAGAGGTTCACGAGGAACGACAGGCGAATTTGCTCAAACTTATGTTTGGCTAGATTCTTCAAATTAAAGGGAACCTATTGAAAGTTGTAAAGCAAGCGAAAGCAACAACTCCAAAATTTTTTAAGGTGCTTCGTAATATTGGTTTAGTATTGGCCGCCATAGGCGGAACAATCTTGGCAGCTCCGGTTGCCTTGCCCGTAGCGGTAACAACCGCTGGCGGATATTTGATTGTTGCTGGCGGTGTTGCCTCAGCAGTCAGCCAATTAACAACCGAGAAAAATGTCATCGAATAACGAAACTGCTATTGGTACAGCTGGTGGAACTTTATTGAGTATCGTTCCCAATATCCAGTCTGCTGATGTAGTAAAAACAATCGTCTTGGCTGCCGTCGGTGCGATTGTAAGTTTTACGATTTCATTGATTTTAAAGTGCTTGATTAGAAAGCACAAAAAATAGTCTGGGATCAAATCCCAGAAAATGAGAAAGCCAAGTCGCAAGACCTGGCTTTCTCTATTTTATGCCGCTTTCATTCGGCTCCGGACTTGATGCAGGTTCCTGTTTATAAGTGACAAAATCTGCTTATTGTGGCTAGAGGGTTTATTTCCTCTACCTCGCGACTGCAATACTTCAAAGTTTTCTAATGACAGTTGAATTGTTTCTGTTGGAATTCCATCAACTTTAGCCGAAAAGATTAGTGAATTTTGCTTTTTGTAATATTCATTAGTGAATACACAATGATTGTGAAAACAACCTTCCTCTAAAAATTCTTTTACAGTTTCGATTACATTTATCGAAATATTCTTTTCGGAAAATACAAGTCCAAAAAATTGCTGTTTTGCTCTGAAGTAATGTTTTTGGTTTTTCCCAATTTGCTTTTTATTTTTCTCGAATGTCTGCTTTAAAATTTCCTTTTGCTTTTTGGACATCAGCCTATCATGTGCTTTCTGCAAATCAACCGGACAAACATACTTTGGATTTCTTAAATCTTTCCAGTAGTATTCCAGTAATTCCAAATAGTCTAGCCACATTTGAGCATCTTTCACCATATAATTATTGCGGATGCAAATTTTTAATGCTCCCCAAATGTTTCCATTTGGCTTAATAGGTGTATTTATAAGATGGTAATATAGAAGTTCGGTTTGATTACTTTTTAGGAGTGTTTCAGAAACGTTATCGATTAATAATTGCCGGAATAGTATTTGGGGCGCTATCCCATGGAATTTGCCTTGAAAACCATTACGCTTAATAACTGAAAGCACTTTACCTCTTGACTCTACGTAACCCGGTGTTAATCTCAACCTAGGAGTGTCATAATTTGGCTTTAACACTATGGAACTACTAATGACCCACTGGTCGATATACATTGATAATCCCATTACATTTTTTGACAAGTACCGACTGGTTCCATCAGGCATAATAAAGATGCGCATTACCTCGTGCGCAAAATAGGATGGAATTTGACCTTTTTTCATCGTTTTGGATATGCATATCATCCGCACAATCTGAAATTCTTCTTTAGCTGTTATGATTTGGTAATAGTCAATGTCTTTTAAACCGTTGGCATACCTATCCGTGAGTTGAAGCTTCCGTACGCAGTTTGGACACATTATTTTCGACTTTGGATTTGTCTTTGCGTCTTTCCAACTGTGACCACATTCTAAACAGTAAACGGTGTTCCTGGAAACTACTGCGGAATGAGTGAAGCATTTTTCAAAAGCACGTTCATTTTGCTTTTTTGTAATTGCCGAAAGTTTATCACTTATAGTAACTATCGTATGTTCTAATTTTGATTTTGGCTTCATATAAATAAGGTTGTTTGATTTGCATCGACATTTTTTGAACTTGATTTTTGGCTTGAATTGAACTTTGTTACGGGAGCCGCTAACGGTTGATTTACTATAACCCTTGCGGAGATTTTCTCCCCTATAACTATAGAGTCTTCATCATAGTAGTGAATTGCCATTGCATAGATTTCGTCGTCTGCGAAACCCTGTCGACCGCTTTTCTTCACAGTGTTTAATATGTAAGTGGCACAGTCGTCAATGTTCTTGTTCTGTTTGCACATTGTCATGGCAAACATTTCATCTTTTGCAGCTACTTCATTCAAATAGTTGGCAATAGCTTCCTTAAATGGGTCGTTCGAATTTTCCATAGCTATCTAATTACATTCACATTGATTTAAAAGAACTTCATCTATCACAACTTCTGAATTGTGCGTGTATAAGCCATGATATTTTGCGCAATCAATAGCTTTAATTCGGCTATCGAATACCCCGAAAAATACACGTGAGGATTTTGTTTTCCATTGGTCTGTTTGGTAAAGAATAAATAGTGTCATAATATTGGCGTTTGAATTAATTACTTGGTATAGCGATGCAGGATGACCCTGCGCATATCGTTGATTAAGTTTATATTTTGATGGAATTGATTTTCTTTGATTTCCAACAGCCGAAGTGCTTCAACATCTTTTTGGTGTTGCTCAAAGTCTTGTAAGGCTTCGTCTGCTTTTCGTGAAAACTCATGGGTAAAATCGAATACCCTTAAAAATGGAATTACTGAGCCGACTAGGTTACGGTGCCAAAATTTGGACTGCCAGAGGCTGTACGCTATCCAATAATAATTTTCGCAATCCTGTTCATTTTGGAACGTTAATACAAAGCTGTTAGCAAATGCCTCTTTGGACGGTTTTCCGCTGTTCAGCCCTTTATTCAAAATGAAAAAATGCGGTTTGCTATGCTGAGTGTCTTTTTTTGCGGTTCTAATAATGTAATTCTTCATGGCTTCGATTTAAAGTGAGGTGCTTCGCTACGCTTCGCACACATAATTTTTCAAAAGAAAAAAAGAGAAAAAAGAAAGCCGTCTGTTGAAGTGGAGGGTTTCAAAAAAGCAAGTTTTTTTAAAAAAATACTACCCCTATTTTTGCTTTTAAGGGTGGAGATTTTTTTAAAAACCCATAGGGCTTGAACTTGCCTTTTTGAATATCCGGAACTTAGTTTTGCAGTCTTTTTTATCTATTTTTATTTTGATTCATTATTTCTACATTTATCTTTAAATCAAAAACAATGGGAAGAACAAAAGAACGTCCGAAGCTTATGCATCAGGCTAATACATTAGGATATTTGTACTGCCTTGGTGATATGAAAAAGTGGTCCCAAATCTTGTGTGACCAAAATAACGGCAAAGCTTATAGTGAATTTCTAATCTGGCTCCTACCTCAGCAGTTTTTTGGAATCGAAGAAAAAATTAGCGTCAAAAGAATTTCTGAGTTAAGCGGTTATCCTTCTGCCAAAATCAGCAAATGGTTAAAGGAAATTTATGAGGATATTTTCTATCTGAACGAAAATGCTCCACAACTATTTTATTCGCCTGGCGAAGTGGAAGTCGAATTCTACTTTAAGTATTTCGATAGCCATTGTGGTTTTAGAACATCGTTGCCATCATTGCCGCGACAATATGAAAGCGTTGACGTTTTCTTCGTTAATGCCAAGGTAGGAACCTCGCATTTTTGGGTAAAGGACGTACGGCATTTTATTGGTGAAGAAAGAACGTTCGTGATTATTTATTTAGAGGGAGGTCTATTGAATATTTATCGGGAGTTCGCACTGTCGAAAGCGCTTTTTGATGGAAGTTTAGGATTTATGGATGTATATCAAAAAAATCAATTTGAGATAGATGATCTTTTAAAGCAGAGGCGATAAAATAATATCAATACCTAGTGCGACGTGGCAGCAGCGCGGGCAAGGGTATCATTTTTTATTTGCTTTAGATTATTCCGTGATTGCTTTTGTGGTAGCAGATGCGAAATGAGGTACGATTAAAACGTTATTATGTTGGCATTTGCTACCGCTAAGCAATTTATCGGATGTAGTGGCAAATGAAAAATGATACTCTTGCCGGGATTTTTGGTTTTGTGGGTGCTGCCATTGGCTTTATCAATAGACATAACTAAATTACTAAGCCAATGGCAGCACTTACAAAAGCAATGCAGATACTTACCGCTTTTGGGGTGAGCGGCTTTTTTACATAATGTTATTATAGCTGCGCAGCACTATAATGCTACATTATGTAAAGAAGCTTGGGAGAAAAAATTACCGGCGCAAGTCGCAGAGCGTACGCATTATTGTATCAATAATTGTGACGGTAATTTTTTAGGAGCGATGGCAAGGAGTGGCATTAAAAAATAAAAGCGTCTTTTAAATGGACTTTTTTAAAGAAAATCACAATTTGCGACTTAAACATGTGTTTCAACGATTATTTTAACACTTAATCTATTATTTCTTTGTAAAATGGCACTTTTTGATATATTTAATTCAGAATATTCGCAAAATTTTTAAATATTATTTTATACATCGTTTAGCTATGCACAATCAAGAAAGTAGTAAAATATTAACATGGAAATATTGGAGAAAAAATGGATTAGTTGCAGCTTTCAGTCTTGCTATTGTTTGCTTACTTTTAGATGGTATAGATTTTTTTGGATTTGATACTGCGGATGAGCATTCAGGATTTGGTGGGGCATTTTTTAGGGGTATTTCACATGCATGGATTGAAATTTTCAGCGCTATTTTGGTGTATTTTCTAATTGAAAAGAAAATAGAGGACTATACAAAAGTACCGAGTAAAGTAATAAAAAAGGATTATGATCACATTATTTCAAAAATAGCAAAGAGTAAAGATGAAGTCAGAATTTTAGATAATAATTTTAATACATATTTCGTAATAGATGGCTCAGTCCGTACACAAGATCAAGCGAGAATTAAGTTAGAAGAAAAATTGGAGACAAGCTCTAGATAATGAAGGTGTTCATATAAGGATTTTATTATTACATCCAGCAACATATGCTGCAAAGCAGCGATATCAGGATTTAAACAGTAAAAATGGTTACGACCTGTACGCCGACATGAGACGTGGAATACGACACCTTGAAAAAATTGTAAAATCGATTAATAACGATCGCCTTCAAATTCGCCTTTTTAAAGCTACACATTCAATAACATTTGTTTCATGGGATGACGAAATTAATTTTTCTACGACTCCTCCTGGCAAACCTAATGATGTAGAAACATTTAATACCAAGACTAACACGCCATTATCAAAATATTTTTTTAATCACTTTGAGGATCTTTGGAAACATAGAGAAACTGTAAGCCTTAATGACTATATTTATATAGCATTGCAAACTGATAAAGGAAAATTATATGATAAATTATACTGGGGTCCAGATAGTCCCGATCACGATCTGCCAGTTTTCTTAGGATGGAACGATAAAAGTTCAATGGATGTAGAAAATATTGTAAAAAACGGCCGTGATATACAGGTCATATATGATAATGAAATCCAATGGGCAAAACTCATTAAAATTGAGGAATCCGAAGATTTGGCATTATTTAATTTTGCTAAACAACAGTTAAAAATAACGAAAGTTATTAATGATGATGAATTTGAATTTGATTTTGGTATTTTCAGAATTGAATACAAGCATCAGCATCGGATTATGCTAAAAGATAGTAATCATGTGTCAAGATATTTAAATAATAGAGGATTTTGCTTTATTCCATCAAATATGTTTGATGTATATTTAGGAAGGCGGATTAAAATAATGCTAGATGGACTTTATCATTTCTTCGAAGCTTTTCAGGAGATATATAACGATATAATACTTGATAATCCAAATATGCAAAAAGTCAGCGACGAACCAAAGAGAATTGTCGCGGTGTTTAACTGTAAGATTTTAAAAGCAGACATTTCGGTTACAAAGTCTTCAGCGGAAAATGAACTTCTTAATCAGATAAAAAACTTTCCTGATTTACAATCTGTTAAAAATTATAATACTGAAGCTATTGAGAGTTTTTTAGTTTCCACAATTAAAACGGATATTGATCATATTCTAGGAAGACAAGAACAAGTAAAAAGAGATTCTAAACATATTAGAATGATGAGGGGTGATTTGAAACAATTTAAGGTTATAGTGCATCTTATTCAGATAAAAGTTGATAAAACTTGCCCAGAAGCTAAGCCACAATTAAATGAATCAATTGAAAATAATGCACATTATACAGTGATTCACATGGCTGGGAAAAAGAACATCACAGGAGGTATCTCTCAAATTAAAACCAAAGATGGTATTGTTGAAAAGTATTACAATCTAACGAATCCATTAGACACTATTTTTTTAAGAAACTATATAAAAATTCGTAAAGAGAAAAAATACCTTTCTGTAACGGCCACAGATGTAAATCTTTCCACATCACTGAATAAGGGTCCGGCGGAAGGTTTCAGAAATTTAGTTGCTTTAGAATTTTATGATATGAAGGCTAATCAAAATCCATAAAACAAGTATTTAGTTTAAAATTAATTAAGACTCAACTGATTAAATTTCTAAAAAAAAATAATGATAACTTATTAGTATATAAATCAATTGATTATGAGAAATTCTTTCAAATTTATTTTTGTGTTTTTGGCAATAGCAATGTCAGGATGTGCTTCGGTAACTTATCAGAAAGTAGATAGTAATGATGAGGGTTCTGGTATCAGGTATTACAATAGTTCCCCTTATTTGCTTGTTTATTCTAATGGAAAAGGAGGTTTAGTTAGCCAAATAGTTTATCTCCCAGATCCTAATAAAAAAATGTCGGCGAGTCCAACATCATTTCTTGCGAGTAATCAACTTACTATGGAGTTCTCAAAAGGGGTATATACTACCGGAAAAAATACTGCCGATGGTACAGCGGTGTCGTCTGCGATAATCAAAGCAATAGAAACAGCTGCTCCAGCGTTACTTGCTGCATTAAATGAGCCTTTGACTGAAAGGGAAGTTCCCGCTCCATACTTATATAAAATTGTTGTAGAGGGTTCTCAAGTATCCTTTATAGGAGGGCAAGGTGATACTACAATTAAAGTTAATATTTTAAAACAATCATAGATGAAAAAATATTTCTATTTCGTGTTAGCGACATTTACATTTATGAGCTGCACATCGGTAAAAGTTACAAAAGTTACAAAAAATAATTCAGCCGAAGTGAAAGGAGTACGATATGCACTTGGAAAACCATTTATTCAAGTTACTCCCAATGCAACAGGAGATGGATCCTATGGTGTAGAAATCGTTTATTTGCCTGATGAAAATCAAACGTATGCTATTTCAAGTTCAGCGTTTTTTGCAAAAAATACTATGGAAGTTTCTGTGGACGAAAATGGAATTTTAAAAAAAATAGACTGGACAGGTACATCTGATACAAATGCAGCAGACGTGTTAAAATCAGCGTCTGAAATTGAAAAAGCTGAACAAGAACGTAAAAAAAAGCTAAATGATGATGCCGTTGCAGCAGCTAAAGCAAAGAAAAAAGAAGCGGAAGATTTAGTAAAAACCTTAAAAGATGCTTTAGCACAAAAGGAAATTGAACTAGCAAATGCAAAGGAAGAAGAAAGTTCCTTGGTTTTAACTTATCCAAAGCCAAAAGAAGAAATGGCTGAAAAAATAAGGGTTGTAAAAGTTCTAGTTAAAAAATTAGAATTAGAAGTTGCCGAACTAAAAAAGAGACTAGGTGAAGCAAATGATAGTTTGACTTCGGCATCAACGGCTTTTAACGATCCTGGAAAAAGCGATGACAAGACAGCTTGGGGTCCAGTTTTGTTTGCAATTGTAGAAACTAAGGATAAACAGAATGTTACTTCATTAAAAGTAGAAGCAGTACATTGGGATAATAATAAGAAACAATTACCATTTGAAACAGCGACAAAAGTTGATGCTGTTGCGGCAGATGCAACTATTCCTAAGTTTACTCAAACAGGAGATATCCCAGCAAAGTATGATGATAATGGATCAACAACTGTAAAATTAACATTTGATTCTGCTGTTAAAGGATTTAAGCAAGATCAATCGAAATTCACTAAAATCCCAGTTACAAATGATGGAAATAATCCTGATTTTAATAAAGCAATTGTAAATATAAACCTTGGTAAAGATGTTTCAATTTCATTTAAGAAAAGTGATTTTCCTGCAGGTAAATATAATTTGGATCTTATGTATACATATACAAAGGATGGTCAAGATATTGAAAGCTTTGCTTCTATTACAATAATTTTACAAGATTAATAATGTTAACTATAAATTGCTATGTTGGATTTTTAAGGCCAATTTTGAGAATACCTCATTTGTTACTACAAAATAGAAGCATTACTGAGTATTTTGCTATGGGGTCAATGGACGGTGCCGGAAATCCAGGTCTTAATTTAGTAATTGATGAAATGTCACGTATATCCCACTGTCAAATACCTGCAGATAGACCAACAACTCCATTTTATCTTCACGATGGTTTGGCGAGATTAACACAAAACCCACCCTACAATCACGACATACATAATATCGGTTTAATTATTGCAGATAGATTTAAGCCGCGTCCGGGATTATTAGGGATGATGTTTGATATGGGTTTTAATCCAGCAGGTATTGAACCCGTTAGTCCTTATTTTACAAGTGTGCCTCGTGAGGGCTGTGCCATATTTACGGATGCTATTAGAGACATTAGACCAAGTCAAGAAGATTATTCGAAAGAAGTTGTGTTTACGGCTATACACGAACTTGGACATGTTTTTAATTTATGGCACATTGATAACCCCGTAACTTTTATGAGTACCAGCCAAAGCGGTGGGCCATATCCTAGTCGTGCATATTATTTTAATAGTAATCAACGTAATTTTTTAAATCATACTGATAATTTTCATGTGAGACCTGGCGGAAGTAATTTTGAAGACAGAGGAATAAGTTCACCGGCTATGAATAATCCGTTTGAAATTGGTCCAATTAAAAGTGATTTAGATTTAAACATTAATGTTGAACAAAAAGAGTTTTGGTATTTTGAACCTATTGAACTTGATGTGACTATATCATTAAAGAAAAATAGCGAGACAGAAAGTATACCCGACAAAGTAGATCCTGGTTATGAAAATTTTATCATTTACATTACTAAACCTGATGGTACAATTTTTAAATATAAATCACCCCGCATTTATTGTCAAAATAATGCTGTAATAAAAATTCAAAGAGATAAACCCTATCAGCGTGATATAAGTATATTTGGTCAGTCAGGAGGATATACATTTATGCAGTTTGGTCAATATAAAGTTCAATGTGTGTTTGAAATAGAGCCCAAAAAATATATTTTTTCAAATATTATAGAATTATTTGTAAAGCAACCAATCATTGACAATACTGTATTTCTAAAAAAGCAATCATTTTTATCTTCAAAAGATGCTGGATTATTATTATATCATCGAAGTGGTTTTTTTAAAAATGAAATATTAGATGAAATTGAAAAATATAGCACCAATAAAAAAGATAAATTACTTGCTAACAATATAAGTTATGCGTTGTCAAAATATATAATTCATAAAGACAATAATCTAAACAAAAAAGAGGTAAATAAATTATCAAGATTCACAAATACTGCTCTAGATTCAGGTACATTAAGTAAAAACAAAATAAAAAATTTGATGATTGTTAAAGATAAATATAATATCTAGTCTGAAATTCTATGCTATCAATTTCAAAAAATAAAAAGAATTTTAATAAAAATGGAATTCATTATAAAGAAAATTAGTGGTTAGAGATTGTTATTTATAAACTAGCCCAAATTGAGTTTCAGTTCGATAAAGAAAAAAAAATGATTTACCGAGCGATTTTAACCTGTCTAAATGTTAGATTGATTCTGGGCAAGACATCTCTTACGGTTTTAGGAACCTGATGCTCCCAATATGAATTGGTTGATCCGGCCATTAATAAAAATGTGCCGTGATGCAATGGAATTTCTATTTGCGGGATTTTTTTCAAGGTTTTATGACGCAGGCGGAATATCCGGGTTTCTCCGAAAGTGACGGAAGCAATATTCATATCCTTGTTGGTACTTCGTGTTTTATCACTGTGCCATGCTACACCGTCATTGCCGTCTCTGTAAAGGTTAAGCAACACACCATTAAAATGCATTTGTGATTCCTTTTCTACGCGCTTCCTGATCTCGAGCAATTCGTTGGGCCAGTCATTGTTCGGCTCGCGATCTTCTCGATTGGAATCTCCATACCATGCAATCATACGAGGTGCGGTCACTGTTTTGTCGTACATAGGCATTTGATATTCCTGCCATGTTGTGTTGTTGAGCAAGATATTATAATAGTAGTCTGATTCTTCTTTTGAGAAAAAGCCATCGATCAATGTGAGGTCGGCATCCGGTACGTCAAAGATTTTTTTACCGCCGTTGCCGCAGGAAAATATTTCGGTATCGTTAAATAGTTTCATGCCATATTCATTTTACTGTTCAGGATTATTTCGGAGGAATTTTGATAATGCGTTATTTTGCGCGGGTATTTTTCGGCATACGAATAAATCAGCTGCATTATGTATTGACAGCTTTTGTACCTTGTAACATGATCTTTCGCTTCTGATAAATCAGAAAAGGATACATCGGACGCTATATACTCCATTCCATAGAAGTCACCATTTTCTACCCAAATGCAGCTCCGCTCGTCTTTGGTTCTTCCTTTGTCGAGTATAGCAAACGTTGGCCGATCTTTTGAAAGTGATTGAATGGCATTGTCAACCTGTAGATTATGCTGCTCTAATACCGGCAAATCTATTTTATCATTGTTTTGAAATAAATCTGTTGAGGAATTGCCATATATGCAAAAACGACGGTCAATCTGAAATTCTTTTGATAAAGAAAGCAATGTATTTGTTGCTTCATACATTTGATTGAATACCTGGATACAGGTTTGGTATTTTCCGAGTTTACCAATAGCAAGATAACGATATCCATTACGGGCTTCATACTCGTACAAACCATATTTTGGCTCAAAGCGTTTTAATGCTCTATTATAGGCTGGCCATAACTTTTTGATTTCAGTACATTCCAACAATAACGCTACTAATTCAGTGGCACAAACTTCAAAAGAAATACTGTAAATATCCTTTAAAAAATTCTGGCGTTGTGGATTTATATTGTGCCCGCTAAAATGAGATGCCACCCGCTTTTTGATGTTGATGGCTTTACCTACATAAATAACTTTTTTTGCCTGATTATAGAAATAATAGACACCTGGCTTTTCAGGCAGCTGTGTAAAATCTTCCGGAGGTAAGTTTGGAGGCAGTCGCTGGTCCTGAGCGGTCTTTTTAATCATTTTAGAAATTTCGCCATCTGTGTCCCATTCAAGCAGATTGGAAAATAAAATCGCTGTGGCATCGGCATCTCCACCCGCACGATGTCGGTTTTCAATTGGTATTTCCAATGAATGGCAAAGATTCCCGAGGCTGTATGATGGCAGCCCCGGTTTGATCTTCCTTGCTGCCCGAACCGTGCATAATTTCTTAGCCGTCCATTTGAAGCCGGAAATTTCCAGTTCATGCCGTACAAAAGAATAATCGAAATTTACATTGTGTGCTACGAATATACGGTTGGTAAGCAATTGCAATACTTTCTCTGAAATGGCATCGAATATTGGCGCATCCTGAACCATTTCGTTATTGATACCTGTCAATGCGAATATGGGCAGCGGAATATCTTTTTGCGGATTAACCAGTGTTTCGTAACGATCAATTACTTTGGTGCCATCGTGTATGATAATTGCGATTTCAGTGATACGGCTGCCACTTGCATTACCGCCTGTGGTTTCGATATCTACGATTGCATATTCCTGTTTTTTCATGCTAATTGTGGTTTTTTTTCTGATTTTACTATTTAATGAAAATTCCTGCCTTTATAAAATACCTCTTCCGTTCCGCTTTTCTTTTCGTCTCCACGTGACAATGTTTCCACAGCCGATTCTACATCAGGATTTGCCGTCATACCACGCAAAAGAGATGAAAGATTGTAACAACGATTGACAATGACGTGAATCACTTCGCCTTCTATTTGTAGTTTTCCTTCTACCATCAGCAAGCGTGCCTGAATAATTTCCCTGCGATAGGTCTCAAATACTTTTTCCCAGATCACCAGGTTGGCAAAGCCGCTTTCATCTTCAATAGTTACAAAAAGCACGCCTTTTGCGGTGCCCGGCCTTTGTCTTACGGTAATCAATCCGGCTACTTTTATTTTATCACCGTTTTTCATTCTGCCAAGATTTCCTGTTGGTGTAACTTTTAGATTATTCAATTGCGGGCGTACAAAACTTACCGGATGGGCTTTTAAGGAAAGACCGACTGTGGCATAATCCTCTACAACGTGTGCCGCTTCAGTTAAAAAGGGCAATTCCAACTGTGGTTCATTGATGCTTTGAGATGGTTGGCCCTGAAACATCCCAATTGGACTATCGGATAATGCAGCTACTTCCCAGAGTGCCTGCCTGCGGTCGAGCCTAATAGACCGGAACGCATCAGCATCAGCTAGCTTTTCAAGGGCAAACATGGATACACCGGCATCGAGCAAAGCATTTACAGACTCAAATGGTTTTTGCCTTGCAGCTATCAGTAATTCCATATCTTCACTAGACAAGCCTTTTACCTGCCTGAAGCCCAAACGAACTGTATAATATTTTCCTGATTTCTCTTCCAATTTATTATCCCAATCGGAATAGTTGATGTCTACCGGAGTTATAGTTACACCGTGTTTCTGCGCATCGATCACAATCTGTGCCGGCTGGTAAAAACCCATAGGCATACTGTTGAGCAAAGCTGTGGCAAAGATATCAGGGTAATAGCATTTGATCCAGGAAGAAACGTAAACCAATAAAGCAAAGCTAGCTGCATGGCTTTCGGGAAAGCCATAAGAACCAAAGCCTTCCAATTGGCGGAATACCCTGCGGGCAAAACTTTCCTCGTAACCCTTAGCCAACATTCCGCTGACCAACTTCCTTTCCCAATCACTGACCTTTCCTTTGGCTTTGAAGGTTGCCATGCTCCGGCGCAGACCATCGGCTTCGGCAGGAGTAAAACCAGCCGCTACTATTGCAATTTCCATAGCCTGTTCCTGGAAGAGCGGTACGCCTAATGTCCTGCCCAGGATTTCTTTCAGTTCTTCAGAAGGATATTCCACTTTTTCTTCACCGTTACGCCGCTTAAGGTAGGGATGAACCATGTCGCCCTGTATTGGTCCCGGGCGAACGATTGCCACTTCAATTACCAAATCATAAAAGCATTTTGGACGTAATCGTGGCAGCATTGACATTTGCGCACGACTTTCTATCTGAAAGACACCTAATGTATCTGCATGGCTGATCATTTCATAAACTGCAGGATCATCCTGCGGGATGTTCGCCAATGTAAGGTTCAATCCGTAATGTGCTTTTGCCAAATCAAAAGCTTTGCGGATACACGTAAGCATTCCCAATGCCAATACATCAACTTTAAGGAAACCCAACGCTTCGATATCGTCTTTGTTCCATTCGATATTGGTACGGTCTTCCATTCGGGCATTCAGTATTGGACACAGGTCTGATAATTTATCCTGTGTAATAATGAAACCACCTGTATGCTGGCCTAACTGCCTTGGAAACCCGATGTATTGTTGTGTCAGGTCGAGTATCTTCATTAGGTGCGCGTCATTGGGATCAAATCCTTCAGAGGAAATTGTTTTACCATCAAGCCACTCATCTGTGAATTCCCACATGACACCTGAAAGCCTGTCGATAGCATCTGTTGATAAGCCCATTGCCTTTGCCACATCACGTATGGCGCCTTTACGGTGCACCTGGGTTACAGTGGCTACAATGGCAGCCCGGCCGCGTCCATATTTTTCATAAATGTATTGGATCACTTCTTCGCGGCGCTCGTGCTCGAAATCGACATCGATATCGGGCGGTTCGTTCCGGGCATCGGACATAAAACGGGCAAAGAGCACTTTGAATTTGGAAGGATCTACGGAAGTAATTCCGAGGCAATAACACACCACGGAGTTGGCAGCCGATCCACGGCCCTGGCATAGGATATCACGGTTTCGGGCAAAGCGCACAAAATCATAAACGGTAAGAAAGTACGCCGCATAGTTTTTCCGTTCCATGAATTCGAGTTCATAGCGGATCGTATCAGCAATCTTTTGAGGAATGCTATTATTGAATTTTTCGTTGGCTCCCTGCCAGGTCAGCATTTCGAGTTCTTCCTGTGGCGTTCGATTATCAGAAGTAATTTCTTCCGGGTAAACATATTCGAGGCTATCGAGAGAAAACCGGCAGGCATCAGCAATTTGCTGTGCCGTTAATAATGCCTCCGGATGCTGCCTGAACA
This sequence comes from Flavobacterium sp., assembly GCA_049841115.1. Taxonomy (GTDB): domain Bacteria; phylum Bacteroidota; class Bacteroidia; order Flavobacteriales; family Flavobacteriaceae; genus Flavobacterium. Next base: position 139,148 of record JASGHQ010000011.1, on the reverse strand, counting down.
AACGCTCCATTTCATCGACAGGCTTCAGGAAACGTTCTGCATTCTGATAAAGTTTAAACCCTGCTGAATGAATAGTGCATTTTTCGCGTATGCATGTGAGGACATCCTGTAACTGCCTGCGTTCAGGTATGTGGTAATGTACATCATTGGTTGCCACTAATGGAACATCAATAGAAACTGAAAGTTGCCAAAGGCGGTGCATCCGCTTATTGTCATTGGCCTGGTAGGAACGGCTTACCCCAAGGTATAGTGCTTTCCCTAATTTGTTGCGGTATTCCTGTAATGTGTCTTTAAAACTATCATCAAAGTCAAATTTTTCATTTAATGAGAGCGGCGCGATGGCGATAAACTTCATTTCTTGCGCATGCTGATAGACATCGGATTTATATAAATGACATTGTCCTTTTTCTGCCCGCAGGTTACCTTTAGAAAGCAATCCTGACAGGCTTGCATAAGCATCCTTGTTAGTTGGATATGCAAGCAATGGTGAACCGTCAAGCAATTCGAGATGGCAGCCTATTATCAATCTTATGCCATTTTTTTTTGCTGCAACATGAGCGCGGACGATTCCTGCCAATGTGTTATGGTCTGCAATGGCAATTTCGGTATAACCCAACGAAGATGCCTGCTCCACGAGTTCTTCGGGATGCGAGCCGCCACGAAGGAAGCTAAAATTAGATGTGACCTGTAATTCTGTATATTTCATGCAAAAAATCCGTGTAAATACCATTCCGGCTTCTCTTTATCATAAGGGCCTGAGCGGAAGAGCCAGTAACGTGCTCCATTTTCATCTTCAATACAATAGTAATCGCGATATATTCCATCAGCCAACCACCATTCGTGCTCTATTCGTTCCGGGCCATCGGATTTAACCACATTATATAGTTTTCCTTTATAGCGAAACAGCATAGGTGGGTAATCAGGCAATACCGCCGTAACTTCTATAGCTTCTGGCTTTTCCAAAAGATGTACCGGACGTGGCCAATCTGTACGCCACTGTGTTGAAGGTTTCTCCCATAAGGGCGTAGCCTTTTTTACTGATTGCTCCGGCCAGTAGTGTTCGGCTGGCAGATATCGGGAAACGGTACCTGCGCCTATTTTTGATTCTACACGATCAAGCAATTCCGCCACTTTTTTATCGTTTTGGCTTAAAGCCATCCAGATAGCACCCTGATCATTGATAACCGGTTCCACTTTCGGCGCTTCGAGAACGAAAACTTCAAAGCCTAAAGCCGGTTCGAGCGTAACAATTTTGTGTTCGAAAAGCCTGAACAAGTGATCTACATTCCGGGATGGCTGACCTGTCCCGATTTCTATCTGCTGTATGTTGCCATCAACACGGTAGGCTTTAAAAATGGCCTGGCGCAAGCCTAAGCCTTCATTTGCAAAACGAAGGCATAATGTTTCCAGAAGCTGCTGCAAAGCGATGGTAATACCGATATTGGTAACAATGGGTTCCATACAACAAAGTCTTTCCTGATAAGGCTCAACCGGTTTTATCGGAACTACCATTTCTATTTCTGTTCCCAAGGACTGGCCGATTCTTTGAGGAAGCGATTGACCGAACCGACGGCGAAGTGTCGCAGATGGCATCTTTATAAAGCTATCAATATTGTTCAATCCTAATTTCTTCAGCCTTGCTAAAATTTCCGGCTCTATACGCAATGCGGCTGGTGGCAAAGGGCGTAGCGCTTCATTTTGTTTGTTTGATTCTATAACTGTTTGACTGGAATACCTTGCTACGGCCCATGCTGTCCCAATTGTATCTGCAATTGCTGATTTAACCGTATATCCGTACGCATTTAATTTTGCTTTAATACTCTCCAGGTATTGGATTTCGCCACCCCAAAGATGGGTGCAGCCACTTGTATCTAATAGCAATCCTTCCGGCAGGTCAACGGAGAACAAAAGGTGTATACGCAATACACCATTCTGCCAGAGCATTCAACAATTTTTCTGCCCGTCCGGATTCTGATTTGAGTATTTCCAATTCGGGAAACACTGCTTTGGCATCAGCCAATACCATGCCCGGCTGGATATCCTGTTTTATTGCAAGGGGACTGACTGCATCAATTACCATACGCCCGCGCTGTGGCGAAGCCAATACAAAAGGAATTTCCCGAAGCTGTGGCTCTTTTCGGGCCGCGTATTCGGTGAGCAGGTAAGGGAACCATATGGAAGCATATCTTGGCATTATCCGGCGTTACGGTTTTGATCTGAAGCAATTGAAAAATGTTTTTGGACAACAGGCATAAAAGTTTCATCAATCCAGGTAACCTGCCAGGAACCCGGCCTGCCGTTTTTGACTTTTACTAATTGTACATCCCAACAACTGTGGCCGACCCCGGGCAAATCATCATTAGTTGTAGCCGACAAAGGAGTTATTTTCCAGCGTGCTGTACTGGCTGTTGCATTTTCGGCATGTGGGCGATATCGGTGAACAAATCCCGTAACACCACTGCGTTCTACTGCCAGCTGGAACCGACGTGATTCAGTAAAACCAAATTCCCTGATTTCCCCAATAACCGCCGTAAGCGCTTCGCATTTGAGGGCTTCTTCCATTATCCAAAGCGCATCTTTTACTTTTGATGGGTTAATAAAAACAATCCGATCAGGATTGATACCGTAGTGTTTCAAGCCTAATGGGAATATTTTTTTCTGGCTTCCTACCCAAAGGCACAAACCTCCCTCTTTCATAAGCTTTCCGGTCAAGGCTGTGATAAATCCATTTGTGGATGCGGCATCAGCAGGTTCATAACTTAAGAATTCGTGTATGACTCCAGTTGGGAAAACATGGCACGGAAAAGCGGAAGCGAAAGGCAAAGATTCTATATTGGAAGATTCCCCAGAAAACCTGTCCAAACCCTGTATCACATTGATTTTAGCCTGCAGGTTCTTTGCAATTTGTTTTTTTGCCTCCGTTACCATTTTTAAAATAATAATTTATCTACGCTGTTATAAACAACAAAATTACATATATTTGTTGTTGTAATTTACAACATTAACATATGTCAATCTTTTCCGATAATATCCGATACCTCCGTGAAAGCAGGGCAGCCACCCAACAAGAAACCGCGGAAAGCCTTGAAATCAAACGTGGCCGTTATGAACCTTATGAAAGCGGAAAAACAGAGCCCCCTTATGAAATGCTGAAAAAAATATCCAGGTATTTCGGAGTGAGCATCGACCTGTTATTATCTATTGACATCAGGAAATACAAAATTGATGAGTTGTTGAAACTGGATGATAACCGAATTGTACTTCCTATAAAAGTTGACGGTGATGGCCGTAATCTTATAGAGATTGTTCCCTATAAAGCACGGGCAGGTTACTTAACAGGATATGCCGATCCGGAATATATTGAAAGCCTACAGCAAATATCTTTACCATTTCTTGGGCCGGGTAAGCACCGGGCGTTTCCGGTAGGCGGGGATTCTATGCCACCGCATGACGATAAAAGTTTCATAGTGGGCCGTTATGTCGAAAACCTCGGAGAAATCAAAAAAAACAAAACGTATATCCTTATTACAGCCAGTGAAGGGATAACCTATAAAAGGCTGGCTGGCCAGAATAAGGATTCACTAACTGTTGAACCTGATAATGTGATTTACAATCCTTATGAAATCAGGCTATCTGATATTATGGAAATATGGGAGTATGTGGCTCACATTGGCAGGGATGATAGAAAGCAGGATATTTCACAACCTGACGATATCAAAGTGATGTTTTTAGAATTGAAAAAAGATATTGCCAACCTTTCTAAAAAATCTCACTAAGATTTATCTATTCTTTTTTTTCTATTGAAGAATAGTTGTTATGAATTACTATCATATTTTAGATGATATATACATTTTCATCATTAAAGTAATTATTTTTGATTCTAACGTTTAAGTTTTAAAGAACTATTAAGATTTTCAGCTCTATATAATATAAGTGGAAGACCATCTTTTTCGTACCATAAAATTTTCTCTGTACCGTCTTTAGCTTCTAATCCGTATGAAGATGGCATTGGTCGATAATTTCTCTCAATCCGAATTAGTTTTAAAGGATACTGCTGACCAACATCAATATCTAATCCTCTATGGTAATTTAGTGTATCAAATTCTGTGATGATACCACTGATAGTATCCTTTTCTACATATACAATTGGCTTGTTGTCAAAATATTCAATTTTGGTAACTAAATAAAGTTCATTGCTCGAAATATTAGTTCTTGAGGTTGAACAAGAAATTAGAAATGAAGCAATCAATAAAGTCAAGATATTTTTCATATTACTTTTTATTTTCATCATATAATGTCATTCTTTGACCTTGACTATTTATAATAACCACTTTTCCATTTCTGGCAGGATTATCATAGTTATCAGTATGGCGCGGGTCAAGGGCACGAGCTGCATTGTGTGCAGGTTTATAATTTGCGGAGGCTGCACTTGGATTCGTTTTAAAATCTGCTGGTTTTCCTGTGGCAACTGCTCTTTTGGCTTCTTGTACGGCCTCTAGGGTTTCGTGAACAACACCAACTCCTTCTTGTCTTCCTACGTGGTTATCAACTCGTGCTCCAAAATCAGGATTTACAGTTTGATTTGCTGTCATTGTTCCATCTGCATTTTGGACACTACCATCAAAAGAACCTAAACTTGTAAGGTAAGTGTTTGTTCCGTCCATGGTTTTGAAACCATCGGTAGAATTTAAACTTGCTGTATAACTCGAATCAGTTGTTGCATTCATTAATTCATTGTCTGCTTGTGTAAGCGGTCCTACAAAATTTTGTGTAGCGCTCACTGTACCGTTATTATCCATTGTAAAAGTAAGCTCCGACCCTTTATTTAATTGTTGTAATGTTTCTTCTTTCTTATCTCCAGTAATTACGATATTATCCTCGGGCGCCATCCCTAAAGGGTCTGTATATCTTACAGGGTTATTATTACAGTAGCTATATGGCGACTTATCAGGAAATTCATCAGTTAAAGGATCCATTGACATCCATCTTCCCGGTATATCCCCAGTTGGTTGCGCATCTACATTTAATGTATCAATTTCAACCCTGCCAACAATTTCTTTTTTATCAACGTGCCAGCGCATTGTACCGATTGTTACAATACTGTCAAGGTCTTGAACTTCTAAATATTTCCCTTTACTTAAAGTTGCTACAGGGGCTTTACTTCCATATTTTACAAACGGGTTTCCTACTTGGATATTTTTTTCCCGTCTTGCTTTTTCTTCTTTAGAGAGATTTTCTCTTTTTTGTGCGAAAGCTGTCCCGACGATAAGCAAAAGAAAAATTAAAAAATAATACTTTTTCATAAGAATTAATTTTTGTTAAAGGTATCTAATTTTTTGTTTTCGTATTTACTACGTTCTTCTTTCAAAGAAACCAACCAATTGAAATACATATCTTCAGGCATATTCCTATACCCTATTTCATGAATATGCGCATACTCTTTTTGCAAATCTTTAAGTTGTAAATCGTGTTTTGCTTTGTCTTCAACCTTTTCAATTTGCTTGTAATGCGTTTCTGCCCTAAGAATTAAAGCAGTTGCAAAATTTGGATATATCTTTATCGCATCTTCGCAACACTTCAAAACAAAAGATCCATCGTTATTGGGAAACTTTGCATTGTAATTATTAGCTAAATCGATAAGAACAAGTGCAATACTTTCTTTATTATTTAAGGCTTTCATATATACACCATTGGTAATTGCGTCAATATGAACAAAGCCTGATGCCATTATCCAGGCATCAACTGGAAATATTCTACTTGTAAGTTCAGTATTATACCAACCATCTCTAATATTCCGATGTTTGATATATACGTGATTCGGTGCAAGTGCTAAATTGGCATCAATCCCAATTTCTTCACATAAGATTTTGTATAAATAAGGCAAAGAATGGCAATTCCCTTTGTAAGTAGTTAATAATTTGCTCACAAATAAATTTTCGGGCGATTTATGACCAAATACATCATTAAAATCATAATTATATGGTAAGATTCTATATATAGAATCTTTTATTTCTATTGGTATAGTATCACACATTATTGAAAAAATTGAGGCACGTTTACTAACTATATCCTTATCTCTTTCATCATATTTAAGAGTTCTATCCTTTCTAATTGCATCACTTAATTTGTGTAAAAAAATAATTTGTGAATTAATAAATAATGTATCTAGTTTTCCATCAACATAAGCATTTTCAACAGAGAATACAGCTTTTTTGAAGCTGTAATTACTTTCATCGTTAATCATGTTATTCAATAATTTGTAGCTTTCTTCAAATAACCTATCATCATTTTGTGCAACGATGAAGGACTTCGAAAATAAGAATAACGTAAGTAGTAAAAATTTTTTTGCCATTCAGATTTACTTTTATTTATTCATTTTATTTTTAGAATTATTCAGCGCTTTTGTTAAACGTTGTAATTGCTCTTTTTCCCTTTCATTATCCTGCTTTTGTTTTTCATTTTTAAGCGAACCTAACCATTTTTCGTAAGCGTCTTGTGGCATATATTGAAACCCTAATTCATCAATTACCCTATATTGCTTCTGCATTTGCTTTAATATTTCCACAGCTTTTGGATAATTAAGGATTTTTTGTCTTCCCTCTAGTGTAGTTGGGTCAATTTTTAATTTTTCAATTACATATTTTAAACGTTCAGTATTTAAATTAGCTTTAATCATATTTGCGCTAATACTTGTTGGATATAATTCGAGAGCTTTATTTATTATTTTCTCAACAAATTCATCATAACCGAATTTATGCAAATATCCACTCGCTAAATCAGTATAGAATTGCGAGAGCATTTGTTGTTTATTTAAGTTCTGCATATAGATTTTATTCTGTATTGCTTCGGCAGTAATAAATCCATTATTTAAAATAAAAGATGGAACGGTAAGCATACCATTAGTAAGTTCAAGATTATACCATTTCCCTTTTTCATCTTGGAATTTAATATAAGAATGATTTGGTGAAAGTGCTAAATAAGCTTCAGCGCCAATAGCTTCAGCTAATGTTAAATACAATAAAGGCATGGAATGACATTGACCGGAATTTGTCTTAGAAGTTTAGTCACGAACATTTTTGACCAATTCTCCTTTCCCCAATAGTCCTCAAAGTCATATTTAATTGGAAAATGCTTTTCCTTAAATCCTTTCACCTGCATTGGCTGGGAGAAAAATTCAAAAAGGATGAAGTTTTTAGCCGTATTACTATCAAGGCTTAACTTTTTCTCCTTCATCTTGGCTAAAAGAAACTCTGCAATCTGTTGTATTGTCTTATCAAACTCTGCTTTGTTGAGTTTATTTTCGAAATAGGCATTCTCGATCTTAAAATTTACATCCTTAATCGAATAATCGTCTACACTCAAGGTTAACATTTCTTTGAAAAGATCGCGGTAAGACTTTGTGCCAGGAATATTAAATTTAGATGGTAGTTCATAAATGTTAGCAGCAGTTAATGATTGTATGTCAGAATTCGCTTCTTCCATCGCTTTTGCACGCAATTTTTCATTGTTATTAACCTCATTCAATAGAGTTGCATATTGACTCAATTGTTGTGTATTTAAAGTATAAGGTAAATTGATTTTTGTGCTTTCTTGGGGTTGATAGTTTGTTACAGTATAGTTATTCAGAGCGTTAGCCGTGGGTGTGGGTATGGAAAAATCGGGAGCACCAGGTATTTGACCTGTCTGTGCAGTTAGGACACAACTAGTTAAAATAAAAGCTATCTTTATTATTCTATCGAAATAACTCATCAATCTTTTAGTTTATTTTGCGCAATCCACTCTAACAGAATATTCATATTTTCCTTATCGAGCAAAGTACCTGCATTTCCAAAAGTGTGCACGCCTACAATGATTCGCTTAGTTCCATTTTCTACCCAAATAGGTGAGCCGCTGTTTCCTGTAAAAGTATCAAGGTTATGGCCAAATTTCTTTTCATCTATTTCTCCGCACAAGTCTTGCTGAAAAGTCATAAAATCTCCATTGTAACCTGCATCAGGATCTGCTGGATAACCTGCTACATTTAAAATGTCATTCTTTTTCAATTGATAAGTTGGATCTAATGAAAAACTATCAGTGTTTGGAAGATTTAATTGGCGCAATTCTTCTTTGGTAAGTATTATTATCCCAAAGTCATATTTTATCCTGCTTCCTGAAGTAAATGAATAATTGGCATTCGTACGAATCCTTTTTTTACATTCTGCTTTTCCATCAATCGTTACAGTTTGGTATGGAAAATTACTGTAATATTTTCCAGGAGATATTTCAATTTTGGAAACCTTGCTGCCCCAAACCGAATGGATGTTATGTGCAGCAGTTAAGATAATATTTGGTGCTATAAAAAACCCCGTTGATTTGAACCAATCATCTGGCTTTGGAAAACGGTTCCTGTAAATATGCAAATAGCAAATATTATTATAAGGATTGACAGTTGCAGTGCTGATTGTCTGTAATTCGGTTGGGTATTGTGCCTCCATAAAATTGAAACAAAAGAGAATAAATAATAATAAAATTCTTTTCATAGCATATAATTATTGATGTTAAATCAATTACCGGGTATTCATACACCTATGCCGGAATATGAACAAAATAAAAAATCTGTGGTATTATATGCCTTGGGGGAAAGGCACAATCAAATTTAAACAAAAAAAGCAATTGACAATGAATTTGTTATGTTTTTCATTTAAGTTTTGTATTACAATAAATTAGTAATGCCCTTCGCATTCATTATTGTTGATTCTCTCTGTTAATTTCGTCAAGGTAAAACTGTAGATCATAAAGATAAATCATATTATCATCCTCCTGTTCGGGCATTTGAGCCAACTGAACAAAATTGATATTTTCCGACATTGATTTTTCACCGAGTAAATCCTGGAGCATGATGTTGATTAAAGTTGGTAAATTTTTATTGTGGGAATAAAGGGTGAAATTTTTCATATACACTATCATATCAATCTTTTTCTCGCTATCGTATTCTAACGGGATAAATTTAAGTTCACTTGTTTTTAGTGTTATGTCCTGAAATACGTAAGGTTCATCAATGCCAGCCTCCATATCGTCTATGTCTTGGCGAGGTTGTATTAGTGCCGTGAATTTCCAATCCCAAAGCTTTGGCGCGGACTTTTCGAGATCGATTGCCATAGAAAAAAGTTCCTTTTTTCCTCTGGCCGATATTATTAAGTGAGTTCTTTTTTTCTTTGCTTTAGGATAAACAATTATATATTCCAAGCCCGGAAAATAGAATTGCAAGTGCCACTCAAGCCAGAACATGTAGTGCTTTTTTTCTTTGTGATCTAAACTCATGAGGTTTTTAAGTTTACCCTTATGTTGGAGAAACCAAGTCCAAAAATGTTTTGTTGCTTTCATAATATTTGTTTTAATGTTAATTTATAATTTGAAAATGCCAGCGCACCGCCTGGCTCCATCGCTAAAACAGTCCACAGGACTGTTTTTTACGCTTGTCCCTATCGTTTGTCTTTTGTGTTTTTGCCAAAGGCAATTAGGTTGACCATTTCGCGCAACCGGCTCCGTACACGAATGCCGTAGTGCTGCTCGATTTCTGAAGCGGAAAGGTTTGTAGTAATGTGTGTTGGGATACGTTTCGAAATGAAAATATCATAACGGCTTAGCAGTACTTCGGCCATAACGTTGCACTCATTGCCATAGTATTTTAAATTATTTTCTATACCGAGATCATCAAAACAATAGATTTTTGCTTCTGAAGCGTAAAGCCTTCCATTAGCATAACGGTCTATAACTTGGTAACCATCTTTTATAAATTCAAAACTTAGGTCGCGGCATGGTTTTACAGAAAATTTATGCGGTGCCGGCGTTAAATATTTCATTATATTAAGCAAAGATGTTTTACCACAACCAACGGGACCCGAGAGAAGAATGCCTTTGTTCAAATCGATATCATACCGAAAAGCATTTTCCTCGTCTTTCAGGAAATAGGAAATTAAGCGGTATATTATACCGTAATCACTTTCAATGATCTTGAAATGGCTTCCGTATAGCTCACGACCTTTATTTTCAATCCACTGCAACACATCATTGTAATTATATTGCGATTGTATTTCACTCATAATATCGGTTTTAATGTGGCCACCACGCCTTCTGGCTCCTTCACTAAAACAGTCCACAGGACTGTTTCTTTACGCTCGGCCCTATAATGGCTCTGAATAATCTTTTCCTGCTGAATTGTCGAGTTGTTGTGATCTGTCTGTTCGTTCATTTGAAATGAATTTTGGAGCGTTTAACATCCAGTTAGTGGCTGCAGCCTTCCAGTCGGCCATTGGAGTTTTACCTCCCACCAGCCAACCATTACTTTTGAAATAATTGAAAAACTTATTTGCTTCCAATTCCGGAAACTGCTGTTCCCGGAAATATTGCAGTACTTCATCAAGTTCCGGAGGGTGCAAGTTTTGCGAAACTCTTTCAATTTGTTTTTCATCGGTGCCGGCGAATGTTGAAAACATTTCTTCTTTTTCTTTTTCGGCGGAACCTTTTTCTTTTTCTTCCGACTTTCTAAAAATAAATTGGTTTTCTTCAATTTTTTTTTCGGGTTCATCCAAGTTTGAACTGTTTGGATTGTTTAACTGGTTTGTATTGTTTGTAGAAGGTGCTAAGACTAGTTCATCGGCTGTTTCAGAAGCAGCCTGTTTGCTGTTCAGAACCTGTTTACTATCATGTTCAAAAAATGTTGTGGCTGACTTGTCAGCTTTTGAAAACGGTTTGAGATTTTCGGAAAAATTAAACAGGAATACATGGCTCCCACGGAATGGATTGTAAGATGGTTCATATTTAATGTAACCTTGTGCATGCAGTGCTTTCAAGCACTTATGATATGTTGCTTTAGAACTGATTTTGCTGATACGCATGATTTCATCGCGGGATATGCTGATCGGATTTTTGAAACGATTACAATTCCAGAATTGAAATAATGACATATACAGGCTAATGTGGGTAGGATTCAGATTTCTGTCATCGGCCACTTTTTCAAAAAAACCAGTAAGATGCTTGATGTAATTCATGATTTGAATTACTTCGAATTGAATAATGTCCTTTCAGAATTCACCTTATTGTCGTCCAGGATTTTATCAATATCCTTTTGGGCATAGTAGATGATACCACCAATTTTGGTATAGGACAAGGTTTTGTTGATTCGGAGCGTCTGGAGTGTTCCGGGTGAAATGTTCAGCAGCTTTCGGACTTCTTTTGATTTGAGCCATTGTTTGGCCTGCTGAGGCTGGTTGCCAAATAACTCCTTTAAATCGTTGAGCAGCAATAAACGGAATTCTGCAAGATCTTCACGGGTGATAACTTCGATAGCCATAACGTATGATTTATATTGTTATGGTGCAAAATTGTTTGGTTTGGCAGAATTTATTTCACAAGCCAATCACAAGTTGTGAAAGAAAAAAGCACAATCTATTGTGAATCATCCGTACCTGCCGACTTCTTTAATTTATAAATGAAGTATGTAGGTGAAATTCCTGTTTTGGTTTTGAATGCGCGGGTAAAATTCTGAGTGGAACCAAAACCAGCTTCTTCTCCGAGTGCCTTGTTGGTATAATTCCTGTATTTGCTCTGTGTTTTGAGAACGTGGATGATGTAATCCAATTTTAAATCTGTGATGTATTCAATTGTTCCTTTATCCCTGTATTTAGCAACTACTTTAGTGACATACTTGGAATTGGTATGAAGGATTGTGGCCATTTTGGAAAGCGTCATATCTTTTTCGAGATATTTTTTATTCAATTCAAATTTTTCCAATTTTTTGACAATCGCAGTTTCGATGTCGGGGCTGATATCCTGAACCGGATATTTACCAGTATTGTTTTCAGCCGATCTAGTCGGATTGCTATTGATTACATCTTCATCGTTCGGTATTTCTGTTTCGATTGCTGCGGGAACAGAGGTATCACGCTTCATCAATTCTTCAAAAAGCTTCTTATTCCTATTGTTTCTACGAGTTAAATATGCGATGATCAATGCCATCAGCACCACTACCGCACAGGCGAGTGTCCTTGTTATGTAAATGGCCTGTTCAATCGACTCCTTTTCGCTTATGAGTTCTTTTGTATCATATTCCTTGACGATTTTTTGTAGCAGGTACCTGTAGTTTTTTGCCAGGGACTGATCTACTTTCAATAGCTGATTGATATAGAATAACTGCAGTTTTGTGTCATTCTGTTTTTTGTAATAACCAATAAGCAATTCGTAAGCTTCACGCAGATCCGGACGGGTGTAGTTTTCCTTCTGAAAAATATGGTCCACTTTTTTAAAATAGGTTATCGCCTGATCATACTGATTTCTTTGCCAATACGATTTTCCGATATAAAAATATGCTACCGATTCGTTGGCAAAATCTTTAAGACTGATTATGCCTGGCAATGCTGCTGTCAGTTTTTTAATTGCTGCTGTGTAATTCTTTTTACAGCATTGGTTTATCCCTTCAGAATGAATAAAATAAAATTCCATACCGGTATCTTCGAGTTTCCTGCCTTCATCGATACCCATCTGATTTGTAAGTGTGCACCATTCGTAATTGCCCGTCTTATTGTAGCATAATCCCAGACAATGAAGGGAATTTAGGTATGCCCGGTCATTTTCTTCTTTAAAGAAGTCAATGCATTCCCTCAACAATGATATCGCTTCATCGTAGAACCCCAAGTAGTACTTGGCCATTGCAATTCCGTATTTGACTTTATGCGTGAGGTATGGATTTTCTACGCGGGAAACGTACTTATCTGCCAGAAGGTAGTTGTCAAGTGCCAGCATATGTTCCTTACGGTCGTAATGAACTATCCCTTTTGTCATGTAGGATGAGCCTATAAGCTCAAAATCGCTGGTCCTTTTTGCGAATCTTACCATGCTATCAGCATAAGCCATCCGCAGTTTCTTATCGGCATTGATGATCATTGCCTTATACACCAAAGCCAGTTCGTGATAATTTGCCTTTCCTGATTTGGCCTTTTTCAGCCAGGCTTGAGCATATATGTCAGATTTAGCAGGTTCATAGATGTTTGATTCAAAACCTTCCCGCAGATAATCAAAACTTTTTGCGGTAAGACTGTCGTTTGCGTTGCCATCTGGAAGTTGTGCTGAAGCACAATTTATCATTAATAGAGATGTACACAGTAAGAATATCTTCTGAATCATTTTATTGGTTTCGACATGAGAAAAAAAAATCACATACGATTATGTGATTGTGTCATTTTGCGAATAAATGTAAAAAAATAATCCTAAAAATGACATTCATAGAAGGAAATTATTGAGAATATACTGATTAATGTGTAAGTAATTGGATGGTTGCGATTTAATTAAAATAATGATGTGTTCCATTCGGGAATGGAACATTTTAGATTCCCGAATGGAACAGATGTTGGCTTGCGGAGCGCAAAACACCCCTTTAGTTTTGCCCTGAATTCAAACGGTTTTGTTATGAGCAAAGCCTATCCACTGTTCAGATTACCCCGGGCGAAATGAACTGATGAAAAAAAGTAATCAGTAACATTTTAAAACATTAACATCCATGAAAAAATTATATTCATGCTTAATTATTTTAACTTTTTTTACGTCGTGCAGTAACGAGGAACCAAAGGTGCAGCACGAAGAAAGCTTCGCAGTAAATTATAAAGGCAAAAACGAAAAATTGCCTGAAAATGATACTAACCCATATGATAACGCCGGACGGATATATGAAGAATTATTTGATTCGTATTATGATGGCAGTATGCTTCCCCAAGAAGTACCTCATATTATTGAAAGGGTAACAACCATTGCTTCTGCCAATTCCTCCTTTGCATCGCTCAGCACGAATGGATTTGGAACCCTGAGTTCAGAACGAATGCAGCATTTCGCAACACAAGGAAATGCCTGCATACCTGAAGTATTGAACAGAAGCAGCTTAACACAAAATGCGAAAGCCAGTTTCAGCGGGTTTATTTATTCATTTATATCCTTATATGGTACCGAAAGTGATGTCACTTTATTATATAATGCCGTGGTGAAATATGAAAACAGTGTAATCAATACTATTTTGCTGACAGAAAATGATAAGAGAATCATTCTTACCACTACATCTATAGTAAGATATAGTGCCTACCGGACAAAAAAGAAACCCAAAAAGAATACCGATCCGGACTGGATTATCTTTGTTGGGAATATAGTTGGAGGCGCTGACGGCGCTGAAGAGAATATGTGTAAGGCGATAGCTGAGGCTCTTGCTACCGGTATCATTTCAAACAGATAATGATAGAAGTCCCTTGTGATCAGAGGGACTTTTATATTTCATCAGCCTCATCCATCCTGGCGACAAGCTTTTCCTTTAACGTATTAAGAAATTTAGCCCTTTCGGATTTCCTGCTTCGAATTTCTAAGAAAACCCGGTTGAACTGACCTAAGTCAACATTGAAAACAGCTTCAAACATATTTACCACTTCCTTTAGTTCGGCGTTGCCATTATTGAAAACCCCTTCAGCATGCAGGGCATAAATGAGTTCCACCAAGGCGACTTTTGAACCTGTCCATTTTAACCTTTTCATATTGCTGTAATCAACCACTTTGCCATCACTGTTATTCTCCAGCTTTGCCAACTCTGATTCGAGGTACAGCTTAATCTGGTCATTAGCTAAAATTTTTGCTACCTTATAATCGTGGGAAGTAGAAAAACGCTGGTCTGCCTGGAAATAAAAACTATCGAGCGTATGGCGCAGATCATGCTTTCCGCGAAGGAAATATTTATTGTCAAGGCTGCAGTTGCCGGTTCGGTAGTATCGGTAGAATTCCTGATTTTCATTAAAGTACAATTCCAGTTTGGCCAATTCTGCATTGTAGTATTTACGAATTGTTTTTTTGGTGCCAATTGGCTTATTAGTGGCTATAGTATATATCTCATTATAGTAGATGAGCTTTGCGGCTAATTGCGGTTTACTGTTGCGGAAAAAATCTATCTCCTCCAGTTTATTATGAAAGGTGTGGCTGATGAACCGGGTTTTCAGTTTTTCCAATACTGCTACAGATACCTTAATAGCATGTTCGGCCATTACAATTGGTTCACTTTTTTGAGAATGGATAATTTCGAGCTGATCTTCAAGCTTTGACAAAAGCGTTGCAGAAAACATCTTCATGGTGTTTCGTTTGAAAGATTGATAAGACAAATCTATATGGGCAGAGTGAATTTTGGAAAAGGTTAAGTGAACGATTCCCGAATTGAATAGTGCTATTCCCGAATTGAATAGTATAATTAAACTACAAGCTAAAGCTTGCGTACCTAAAGCCCACCGGGCTTTCTCCTCTTAATATCAAATCCGAATTGCAATGTATGTCGCAAGTTTCAATTGATATTATTGTATACTAAATAATTAAATTTGACCTCCTTATATTACTACAAAATGATAGCCTTACTTCCAGCAATTATCTTATTTGCCCTAAATGTTTTTCTTTTCGTCAGGGAAATAAAACTTGACCAGAAAAAACAACTTGAAAATAAACGCTTGGCCAATGAACATGTACTGCGTGAAGTCGAAAGATTTTTGGCATTGCAGGCAATGAAGGATTGAAAATTTAATCGGTACATTCTTATAGAATTATTATATTAGCTTAACAAAATGCGAATAACATTTTCGCGGTAGCATTACAACTGATGGCAAAAAAGAACACACTTAACGCAAGAAAGTATATGGAGATGGCTATTGATGCTATGAATAAGTCTATACAGGAACCAAGGACAGATAAAGTGAGCCCTATGGTTGGCGCGGTTTTAATAAAACCGGATGGTGAAATAGACACCGCTTACCGTGGCGAATTAAGGCATGGCGACCATGCTGAATTTACCTTACTGGAGCGGAAGCACCGAAGTGAAAGCCTTGATGGTTCGATTCTTTTTGCCACTTTAGAACCTTGCGCACCCGGGGCGAGAAAGCACCCCAGCTGTGCTGTGCGGAAAGGATTGTGAATGCCAGAATAAAAAAGGTTTGGATTGGTGTTGAAGACCCAGACCCTACCGTTGACCGAAAAGGAATAAAGTTTTTACTTGACCATGGCATTGAAGTTGAAATGTTTGATTCGGACTTACAGGTAGCAATTAGAGAAGCCAACAAACAGTTCATTGAAGAAGCGGAAATACGAGCCAAAAAAGTGGCAGTGAAAAAGGAGCCATTGCTTTTATCAGCTAAAGAAAAGGTAGAACCTACTGCTAATATTGGCGACTTAAATTCTACAGAAATTGCCCATTTTATCAATGAAGCTGAAATGGATTTTGAGTATGGTTCTGATGAATTTTTGAGAGTGTTTCAGCAGTTGAACCTGTTGGAACAAAATAACAATGAGGTGCATCCGACAGGTTTGGGTATTTTATTATTTGGTAAAAACCCTCAACGCTTATATCAGAATGCCGTGATTAGAGCGACATACAAAACAGGGACTAAAGGAGAACAGATCGAAACTTTTGCCGGCCCACTTATCAATCAGACTGAAAATGCCATGAAATGGTTTGAACGTATAATAGGTCACCAGATTG
Source organism: Flavobacterium sp. (assembly GCA_049841115.1). Classification (GTDB taxonomy): domain Bacteria; phylum Bacteroidota; class Bacteroidia; order Flavobacteriales; family Flavobacteriaceae; genus Flavobacterium. The sequence goes on along the minus strand of JASGHQ010000011.1, from coordinate 122,626 downwards.
ACAGAAACAATGCAAAACGCGAAACCATTTTAGATTATCCTTCAGAGGTAATCCGAGAAGCGTTGACCAATGCGGTTGTGCATAGGGATTATGATATTGGAGGTGCCCCAATCTATTTTGAGGTAAGCGATGATGCGATAGTAATTAAGAGTCCGGGAGAGCCGGTTCCGCCGCTAAAGAGAGAGCAAATCCAAAATTTCACAGCGCCTTCCTTAAGCAGGAACCCTAAAATCATGTATGTTTTTGACCAGCTTGATTTGGTTGAACAAAGAGGATTTGGATTCATTTCGATAAAAGGCCTGCCTCAGCAGTATGATTTACCACTTCCTATAGTTTCTTTTGATGCTCCTTATATGGTCATGACATTCCCAAGAACTATCGAGGCTGTCAGAACCCTTTCTGATAAAGAAGGCATAGAGAAACTTACTCCGGAAGAATTGCAGGGATATGAATGGATGCGAACACAGGAAAGTGTTGCGGCTAAGGATTATGCAGAACACATGAATCATTCGTCAAGAACTGCCAGTCGCCACCTTGCTAATTTTGTAGCCTTAGGATTAGCCACTACCAATGGAGAAAACATTAAGTCTAAGAATTTGCGTTACCTGGTAATCAGATAAACCTGAACAAGTAATTGTGTGCATCGATTATCATGATAGGTATCATGGTAAAAGAAATGTGTATGATAAAACATAAGAAGAAGAAGAAGAAGAAGAAGAAGAAGAAGAACATAGACATGATCATGGACATGATGTCTATGATACACAGAAATATAAAATAAAAGCAGATAAACATAGTCATGATGATAGACATGATGTCTATGATAAAACAGAAGAAGAAGAAGAAGAAGAACAACAAAGACAGGATCATGGATATGACATCTATGACACAGAGAAAAATAAACAAAACAAATGAACACCAAAATAGAATTAAAATCAATAAATGATTTATTAAAGGAAGATTTCTTTATTCCTTCATTTCAAAGAGGTTACCGTTGGGATTCAGAACAGGTAAACGACCTTTTAGACGATTTGCTGGAATTTTACAACAAGGAAAAAGTAAAGGAAGAGTTTTATTGTTTGCAACCAATTGTAGTTACTCCATACAATTCAAAATTTTCAGTAATAGATGGACAGCAACGGCTTACCACAATATACATTATCCTGACTTATTTAGGAGAATTGATGAAAATTTTAGGAAAAACTAATTTTACGATCGAATTTCAAACAAGAAAAGATAGCGAACAATTTCTGCAGGAAATTGATATGACAAAGCGAGAAGATAATATCGACTATCACCATATTTGCAATGCATTAGAAACAGTTTCAAACTGGTTTAACTCTAAAGATGGTACCGCCAAAATAAATTTATTGAATACTTTATTAAATGAATCAGGCAACAATGTTCAGGTAATTTGGTACGAGGTTGAGAATACAACAGATACGGATGCTATTGATATCTTCACCCGTATAAACATGGGTAAAATTCCTTTGACAAACTCTGAATTGATAAAGGCACTTTTTTTGAGACGTGATAACTTTAAAGGAGCTGATGAAGTGAGACGATTACGCCAGCTAGAGATTGCAGGCGAATGGGATCGAATAGAACATTCTTTACGAGATGAAGAATTTTGGTATTTCCTTCAGGATGGCAAAACATTGTATGATAATCATATCGAGTTGGTATTTAACCTGATGTCAAACAATTTAAATTCCAGAGGTGAAGTACTAAGTTCAGACAAGTACTTTACTTTTAGACATTTCAATGAGAGATTCAATAACCACAATGATATCGAAGTAGCCTGGAGAGAAATTAAAAATTATTTCCAAACTTTCAAGCAATGGTTTGACAACCGGGAGTATTTTCATCTTGTTGGGTACCTTGTATGTGCCGGAGTGCCTATAAAAACAATAAAAGACCAAACAGAAAACTTAACCAAGGAAGATTTCAAGAAGTATTTAGTTGACAAAGTAACAGAACAGGTTAACTGTACTATTTCGGAATTGACCTATGATGATGCAAAACCTTTACTACGGAAAGTTTTACTTCTTTTTAATATAGTTACAATACTCAATAACGAAAAGTCTAATACGCGCTTCCAGTTTGGAAGATATAAAACAGAAAATTGGGATATCGAGCACATTCATTCTTCCCAATCTGAAATGCCTGAAACTGCAGGACATCAAACGGAGTGGATGGAAGAAGTAATAAAATTTAGTGAAGATGAAGAAATAATTGAAAAAGCAAAGCTATTTGTTGCAACTCCATCAAATCAAAGAGGCGGCAGTTTTGAGCCACTCTATAAAGAAATCGTCTCTAAATATAGTGAAGAAGGAAAAGTTGAAGATATCAACGACATATCTAATCTGACATTGCTTGATGCAGGAACTAACAGAGGCTACAAAAATGCTGTTTTTCCGTTTAAGCGAAAATCAGTCATTCGGAGAGATGCAACCGGGACTTTTATTCCGATATGTACCAAAAACGTATTCCTTAAATATTATAGCGATGAAATTGGCCAAATGACGTTTTGGGGAACCGATGACAGAAACAGCTATAAGACCGTGGTTGTAAATACCATAACTGATTTTTTAAAACCTCAACCATCAATCTAAAATGAGTACAACTGCAGAAGTAGGTAAAAAATATTCTTTTTTCGAGCTAATTTCACAAGACAATTATGCGATAGAAATCCCGATTATCCAACGTGATTATGCACAAGGCCGTGAAAGTGCAAGTGAGATAAGAATACACTTTCTAAAAACATTACGGAAACATCTAAAAAAAGATAAACCTATTGATTTGGATTTCGTATATGGAAGTATAGAAAATATGAGTGGATTACAAAATAAATTTATTCCGCTTGATGGACAACAGCGACTGACTACACTTTTTCTACTGCACTGGTATCTAGCTTTAAAGGACGGAAGAATTGATGAATTTATTACATTGATCAAACGTCAACAACACTCAAATTTTACTTATGAAACCAGAGTGTCCTCGAGGGATTTCTGCAATGCACTTGTTTTAAATACTATTGAATTGCCGGACTCACGTGATAGGAATGTCAGTTTGATTATAAGAAATTCATCATGGTATTACCTGGTGTGGGATAATGATCCGACAGTAAGTTCAATGCTTCAAATGTTAGATTCTATCCACAGATATTTCTTTAAAAGTGAAGCACTTTATACTAAGCTGGCCGATGTTGAAAATAGGATAATAACGTTTCAATTCATCGAGCTTAAAAATTTCGGATTAACGGACACACTATATATCAAAATGAATGCCCGCGGAAAAGCTCTTAGTGATTTTGAAAACTTTAAGGCAAAGTTTGAGCAAATACTGGAGCAACATGATGAACAGGAGAACAAAAAGCTTAAAGATTTATTTGCAATTAAAATGGATACCGTATGGACAGATTTATTTTGGCCTTACAAGGATGCTGACCATAATTTTGATAAGAAAGTGATGAATCTGTTTAGAGTGCTGTTTATGGGACAATATGCACTATCGAAAGAATGCAAAATAAAAACCTTACAGGAGCTATTCGACAAACGAGTAAAATGGAATTTTTATAAATATGAGCAATTAAAATGTTTCGATAGAAAATCATTAGAAGCGGTAATAACTCAAATGGAATTACTTGCTGACGGAAACCATGACTTTGCATTGTATCTGCCAAATACCGATTTGATTGATGAAAAAGCACTTTTTGAAAAAGTAATCAGTGTTACAGATAGTTTGAATATTACTGAAGCACTTCAATTTTTTGCACTCTATAATTATATAGTTGTCAATAATACTTCGGAAGGCATAGAAGAATGGATGAGGGTAATCCGGAATTTAACGGAAAATACCCGATTTGATGAGTTTTACGAGTATGAAGCTTCTATTAAAAGCATTAATGAACTACTAGAGCACAGTACCGGGATATTGCAATACCTTAAAGACCCTCAAAATTTAGTAAAGTCATTTTTCATGCCACAAGTTTCAGAAGAGCGGATTAAGTCGGCACTAACCTTACATGATCCAAAATGGAAACAGGCTATAGAAGACATTGAGAATCACAAATACCTAAAGGGCCAAATAGGATTTCTATTGAAATTTAGTGGTATTACTGATAGTGTCAACATTCAGTCATTAAACGATTGGGATGCTGATTCCGCCTATTATGATTCATTTGTAGCTTATTCGAGCAAATTTAGGAAGATATTTAAAGAAAATGGCCTACGGAAATTTGACAATTTCTTGTTTGAAAGGGCCTTGCTGAGCAAAGGTGATTTCACACTTAGTAAAGGAAAGAATTGGAGTTTCCTGATTAACTTTGATCGAGAACATTAGCTGGAAAAGATTGCTGCGCGATGATTCTAACCAACGAGCGAAATTAAAATTATTAATGGATGATATTACTGATTATGATAACTTGAATTTGTCTTTAGGCCAAATCATTGAAAATTCCAAGGCATCTGATTGGCGCCAATATTTTATAGCCTATCCGGAGATATTAGCTCACTGTGGAACCAATAAGTTTGTAAGATTTGGTAATGATGATGATAGCGATGATATACTGTTGTTGGAAAAATTACAGACTAATGGCAATAACAGGGAGTATTATACATTTGCCTTATACTGTGAACTGAAAAAGCGAGGGAATAAAGCCGGTTATTATTTTACCAATGGAGTAGAATACGCCAAATACATAAGCAGTATTAATGGGATTAAAATTGATATCACTTTTAATTATTTTAAAAGTGGGCATTACTGTATTGAATATGAAAAGGAAGAGGAGGCTAAAATCTATTTTGTCAAAATGGAAGAGGTATTGGAATATTTAAAGAATCAGAAAATAATATCCTGAAAAACTATGAGTAAGTGGAAGATTTTGAACAACAATTTACCAAAGTAAACTATACTTTACAAAAATATGGCTGGGCTTTAACTCCTTTTATTATTGGATTTGAATTTCAAAAGATCTTTAAGTTAGTTGAGGAAATTAATGCGAACGAATCACCAAATTTTCAAGAGCAAGAATTTTTTCAAAATCGGCTTACCTTGTTATTAACCGACATTATTTTCACTCCCAATACAAGAGCCTTTTTCGTTTGCAGGGCAAAGGAAGTAAAACATATTCAAAAATTTTCTCATCATCTCGAAAGAGCCATGCTTCATTACTATGATGGCGATTATTTTTCGACGGTTTTATGTTTATTGCCTGCTGTTGAAGGTAGCTTACTGTCTTACTATGGATGGAATTTTGGAAATACAAGAAAACCTGCTATCAGCAAATTAGTTAGTGAAGTTGGTAAATGTAGAGAAAAAACATTTAATCCCAGACACTATAAGATGTATGGTAAAATTCTTTCTGAATTTCTGGAAAATTGGATATTTTCAGATACCAGTACCGCGGACACTACTTTTTCTTATTTGAATAGACACTATGTACTCCATGGAATGGGAAACAATAACTATTATTCTATTATGGATGCTAATAGGCTTTTAATGTTTTTCGATTTATTCATCGAATTCCTATCATTGGAGCAAAGAATCAATTATAATTTTATACCAGATCCTGGTAAAAATATCTCACTAGACAACAGAAGCGATTACTACTTTAAAATACTAACCAAAAATGTTACAAGAGAAGAAGTTTTGAGAACAGAACGTGCATTTATGAGAGAAAACAAGTATTATACTGAAGAACCAAATATTCCTGATTTTAGATTGATGATGGGCAGATCTGTTAAGGAGCATATCGAGAGAATGAACGAGCTAGGGATCAAAGTTAAAAAGCCAAGTTTATATGAAATAATAAAATACATTTTATTTAAAAACAAGAGAAGCGCTAAATAAGAAGTTCATAGTATTTATAATGAAAAGCAAATTTTAAGGTTGGAAAAATGCTATTCTTTCTGAGTATTTGCCAATTAAGAAATGGTCTTTTACTCTTTCAAAAAATACTATAATATGTGTTTGTAGTAATCTGCTAACTTAATTACAATAATGTATATTTGAACAATTTTTTAAGACAACCACATAATAGTTGTTTTTAATTTCTAATGTAATAATATGGAAAAACTGTTTCAAGAACTTTTAAATTCAAATACAGCGAAAGAAGTAACTGATGTTTTGGAAACCTTAATTGATGACTATAGCATTGATTGGATTCCAGTTGGGGGCTATAAAGATAATATCGCAACAATCAACATAGGCACCGATCCGGCCGCTGGCCTAGCAGAACGGCTTACTAACGCGATAGATGCTGTAATGGAATTAGAGTGGAAACGGCAAGGGGAACCAAATACTGTTAATAGCCCGCGAATAGCATCGCAAAGTTGGTTTGATGTTGAGGAAGGTCGTCTTAGGACAATTGATAATGCTTCCGATAGAAAGGTACAGGATTTAGCCAAGAAAATAAAAGTTACTCTTAGGGATTCTGAAAGAGAAAATTATCCAACAGTTGAAATCCGAGATCAAGGAATTGGAATTAAAGGAGATGATTTTGATAAAACAATCTTAAGTCTACATGGACAGAATAAGATATCGAAATTATTTCTCATGGGTGCTTATGGACAGGGAGGCTCAACAGCCCTTTCTTATAATAACTACACAATTATTATTTCCAAACCTGCACTTGGTGACAAGTCAATCACTGACGAAATAAGTTGGACCATTGTGAGAATCAATCCTGGAAATATAGATTCAGATAAACTTGAATGGTTTGAATATTGTATCAATAAGAGTACTGGAAAACCGTTTAATTTGAAAGACCCGAAAAATACTTTTATTCACGGTACGTTAGTTAGACATATTGGAATGGACTTAGGAAAGTATACCGCTAAAATAACGGGGCCTACATCATCTTTATGGTACTTAGCACATCATTATCTATTTGACCCCGTTATTCCCATTACGATTAGCGGTGAGCGTAAAAAAGATTTGAATCAAGGCAAAATTGAAAATCGAAGTATTTTTGGTAATAACCGACGCTTGAGCAAAGGCGGTGGCGAAGAAAAAAATCTTACACAATATCAGAATGAGGTTAATTTGACTTTCAAAGACGGTAAAGTCAGAATTTATTATTGGGTTTTAACTCTCGAGGGATCAGACAAACCAATGGATCGAATTAAGAACTATTGCCTCCCTTCACAACCCATAATAATTACTTTTAATGGTCAAAAACAAGGTACTTTGCCCAGTTCAATTATAAAAGGAGATTTAAAGCTGCCATTTATCGAAAAATACCTTGTTGTTCAAATTGAGTGTGATGCACTGGACAATGAATCGAAACGTCATTTATTTAGTAGCACACGTGAATCGTTAAGAAACACATCAATACTTGAAGAATTAAAAAAACTAACTATCGACACTTTAAAAGAAGATGATAAGTTGAAACTTCTTGATAAAGAGCGAAAAGATCGTTATCTTAAAAAGGACTTGACGGAATCTTTAGATAAATTAAGACGAAAGCTTGCGAATCGAATAAATGTATTTTTTAAAGCTCACGGAGGTGGCACCGAAGTAAAGGCTTCGGAAACTAAAGAATCAGTTAAGACCAAAAAACAGGTGCCAATCCCATTCAATGATCCTCCTACCTTTCTTGAAATTACAACTGAAAGTCAGAAAGAAATATTTATTGGAAAAACATTTAGCGTCAAGTTTAAAACAGATGCCCATCCGAGCTATTTTACTAATCCTGATGCCTTCCTCGCAGTTATTGAGCCTCATTCTTTTGGTAGTTTTACTGGTTCTGCCAGAGTTATTGATGGATATGGTATTGCATATTTTAAATGCCGGGAAGATGTAGAACATGGTAGCAAAGGAAATATAACACTTGAGTTAAGACCTCCGAAACAAAAGACTCTAAGTGATAACGTAGAGGTTACTGCCATCGAATTAGAACAAGATGGTAACTCTAAAAAAACTGGAGATAAAAATGTACCAAACATACAAATTCATAATATCAATGAAGATGATCCATACTATAAAGATTCTAGTTGGACGTATGAAACAGTTGCGGATGTTGATATAAGCAACGACTCTGTTGATATTTTCATTAATGACTCTAACCGACATTTGACGAAACTTATTACCAGAGCCCAACAATATAGTGTTGAAGCTGTTGAATCAATTAAAAACAGGTACCGCGAGCATATAGGTTTTTGTGCCTTTATGATATCACAGAATAAGATAGAAACAACGCTACAGTCTGAAGATGGTCATCAAATATCCCAAGAAAACATCGATACTATCAAAAAAGCCGACTTAGCCAATGCTTGTGGAACAATCGTTGAACTTTTAAACGATTTTTTCCAAGTGATAATTACAGAAAATACAGAAAATGACAATTGAAAACCTACAAACGCCATGGTCAAAACTTAGTGCGCGAGATTTTGACTCATGGCATTCTATGTGCTCCTATTTAGGAGCTTTTCCCGCCCCTTTAGCAAATTACTTTATTCAGTACTTTTCAAATGAAGAAGATTTAATATATGATCCCTTTTCTGGTCGAGGAACCACAGCATTGGAGGCCCGCATACTTAATAGAAATGCACTAGCTACCGATCTTAATCCAATTGCTTTAGCATTAAGCGAAGCGAAAAATTATAATCTATCTACGGAAGAAATTTTCAATAGAATAGATGAGCTTGAAAGCAAATATGATTATGCATTATATCAACCAGAAGCAATAGCACAATCCGACGAAATCCACCTAATTTTTCACCCAAAGACTTTAGCGCAGCTTTGTTATTTGAGAAGAAAATTACTCAAGTCAGACAAAAAGGTGGATAAGTACCTTATAGGTATAACATTGGGAATATTACATGGAGGCGAAAGAAAAGATACTTCGTCTGCATACGCTTCAATTGATATGCCTAATACCTTCAGCATGTCACCTGAGTATGTGCGAAGATTTGTACAAACTAATCAGCTTAACAGATTTGAACGAAATGTTTTTAACTTACTAAAAGAAAAAACAGAACGGATGTATAAAAAACACTTACCTTTAGGAGGTGAAGGTTTAATAATGAAAGCAGATGTCAAAAAATTATCTGCTTATGAAGGATTAAATAATTACAAAAAATCAGCAAGTTTAATATTAACATCGCCACCTTATCTCGGTATTGTAAACTATGCAAAACAAAATTGGATTCGATCTTGGTTTATGGATCGTGATCCTATCGCTGTTTCAGAAGAACTAGATGACGATTTAAATTTAGAGGGCTGGATAGAGTTTTCCAAAGCTGCAATTTTAGAATTAAAGAATTTTTTAAATCAGGAAGGAGTAGCTGTTTTTGTTATTGGTGATGTAGCAAAATCAAAAACTAGTGTAATACCGTTGGCTAGGGAATTTTGCAGGATGGTAATTGAAAATAAGATTTTTAAAAATGTTTGGTGTATCAACGATGTGATAACCAGCACAGATAAGACTACTAGAATATGGGGTGAAAAAAAAGGAATTGCGACAGCGACAGACCGTATCGTCATTCTATCTGATATTAATCCTTTTGAGAAATTTAAAGATAAACAAGGTATAGAGAAACTTAACTTAGCAGAGGTAAATGAACTGACGAAATATTTCATTGGCTGTTAATTTCAATTTAGCATATAATTTATCGATGATTGGAAAAACTAAAGTTTTACGTATAAATGAGGAATCAAATGCCGAATGGTATGATGAAATTGATCCAGTTTCATTTTATGAAAAGCACTTTGAAACAACATTTTTAGACAAGATAAACATAGTATATCCAGATTTTGTTGGGATTCCATTTTCTTTGGAGATTTCAAATGATCTAGGCGAAAAGGCAAAAAAACCAGATTTGGCAATCATAAGGAAAGATTACCAAGAATGGTATGTTATAGAAGCTGAAATGGGCAGGCATTCATGGGAAGATCATGTTGAAAAGCAAGTTAAAGTTTTTGCATCTGGCATATATGAAAAACACCGAGTAGCAAACTATATTTTTGAGAAAGATTCTAGTAATTCTTTAGTTTTGGATAAGCTTATTGAAATGGTAAGTGAAATCCCTCCAAAGGTGATGGTGATTGTTAATGAACATAAACCGGAGTGGCAAAAGGAGATTAAGAAATACAAGGCATTTTTAAGTGTTTTTCAAATTTATAAAGGTTTAACTGGTTTTGAAATTTATAGAATTGAAGGTGATACTCCATTTGTGTATAGAGATTCTTCTCACTGTGATTTTGTTAAAGGATCAAGTAATATGCTTAGGGTTTACACACCAAGCTTTATCCTGGAAAAAGATGCGACAGAAATTGTGATTGTTTTTAGGGGAAGGAAAACCAAATGGATCAAAACAACTGAAAAAAAAGGAACTGTTATCTTAATTTTTAAGGGATCCTCCACTTTCTTGCAACTTGAAAAAAAATACGTGCTATACATCACTAACAGTAACGAATATTATCTTGATTTTAATTAGTTATGGAAGATTTAAAAATTGAATTTGCACCGGATCTTATAAGCTCTTATCGAAGATTATCATACAAAATTTGGTATGCTTTAGCAGAATATGTAGATAATTCTACTCAAGCATATGAAAATTACAAAGATGTTTTAGACAAACAGTATGTAGAAGAGAAAGACAAATTGCGTGTGGAAATTAACTACCATAGGGGAAACGATATTCTTGATGATTATTTTGAAATTATTGATAACTCAATTGGTATGTCAATTGAAGATTTAAAGCGTGCTTTCAAAATAGGTCTACCGCCTGTTGTTGACAGTGGTCGAAGTAAATATGGTCTTGGAATGAAGACAGCTTCATTTTGGTTGGGTGATGAATGGAAAATAGAAACAAAAAAGCTTGGAGAAAATAATATCAATCGAATTACGCTTAACCTCCATTCAATCACTGATGGTAACCTTAAGTTAAATATTGAAACTGAGGATGCGGAAAAAGAACTTCACTATACCAATATCAAAATATACCAATTGCATCGTCGATTTAAAGGTATGACAATTGCTAAGATTAAAAGATTTTTGGCATCGATATATCGATTTGATTTGATTAATGACAGAATGGATTTATTTTGGAATGGCGAGAAATTAGAATGGTCAGATTTTAAGGATAGCGATTTTATAAAAAACAGTGAGCAAGAACCGTTAAAAAGATCATTTAATTTTATAATTAATGGTAAAGAAGTGCACGGCTGGGCTGGGGTGTTAAGTGAGGGTAGCAGAAATAAAGGAGGTTTTTCGCTTATCAAACATGAAAGAGTAATACAGAGTCCACCTAATGGCTACAAACCAGAAAGCATATTTGGAGAACAAGAAGGTGGAAGTAACGACTTAATAAATCAAAGACTCGTTGGTGAAATTTACTTGGACGATTTTGAAGTCAGTCATACAAAAGACAGTATTCTGTGGCAAGGTTCTGAAGAAGAAGATTTAGACGACGAAATTTTTAAAGAAATCGGCGATTTTAAAAAGGAAGCTATTACATACAGAAAACGAGGTGTTGATGAAAGGGGACCAAGTGAGGAGCAAATTAATATTGCAATCGACGAATTTACAAAAGAACTTAACTCAGCTGAAATTGCAGATAGCTTATTTGCCCTTGAACTTCCAGATGACGAAATTATTAGTGTTTCTAACACGCAACTCGAAGAAGTTACCAAATCCAACATAGAGCCTATTATTGCTACTTTAAATCATCTAACTATTAAACTTTATGTTGACGAAACAATGTCTATAAATGATCCCTATGTAATAAACAATTCCACAAGCGACAAAGATGTAGTAATAGTGATAGTAAATAAAAATCATCCTATTTGGAATGAATTGGGAGATAGTAGAGGCGTTTTGAATTATTTACGGCAATGCGTTTATGACGGTGTAGCAGAGTGGAAAGCTTACTTCATAAATTCTTCACTTAAACCAGATACCATAAAATATATTAAGGACGATTTGCTTAGAGTACCGTTTAATATTGAAAAGAAATAATTTCAAGACATTTGAAATTATTGTATTTCAGTTAGCGTTAATCCATAGGAATCTGGTAGAACTGAAGATGAATAAAGCTTAATATGGCTTTGTTTATCTCGTATAATTTTGGTCACTTTTTCTTTAAATTCCTCAGAAGAACGCAATCCCAAAATTATACTTCGGGCTGCTAGCGGATCATATTGATGTTCTCCCGACACCTCTTTTATCAAGCGAAGTTCATATTCATTTCGCCATAGCTTAAGCTTTTTAAAAAAAGGATCTGTAAAACCGTTACCGCTGTTTACGGATGTTTTTTCGAACTTATCCACATAGTCTACAACTCTAATTCCATTAAAAAAAGTTTTGTCTAAATCACAATTGTATTGAATACACAGTCCTTGATGATTGTTCGCGTATGTAGCCCACAACATGACATTAATTTGGCTCATCGTAAAACATGCTATCCCAAAACGCGACATGAACGCTTCTGTCCCATTGTTGACTAGATCAAAAAATTCGCCAGGATTCGAGAGGAACCTACGCTTAAGATATTCTCTAGTCTCAATTGGAGATTCATCCAAAACGAGCGAAAAAAATGTCTGTATTTCTTCTCGATTATTTGGAAGTTCCAACATTTTATGATGTGCGTCAAATGGATCATTGAGTTGTTTGTTGTTAGCAAAATATATGTAATTTTTTTCAATTTCTTTTAATGTGTTTTCATTATTCGGTCTATAACGGAACAAATAGGGCGCACCCGCTCTTTCGACTTCTATACTTTGCATAATAGTAGTATTAAAGGACTATTATATAGTTATTTGGATTTCGATTTCTCTAATTTTTTCCAACCGCTTATTTGCTTTTTGTAAATGCAAATCCACATCTAATTTCCCAAGATATTCTGGGCCTACAGATGTAGGATAACAAGCCTTCCAAAATTCTAAAGCTACATCCATGGATAAACTGCTAAATTCCCTTGCTCTATCAATCCACTCTTGTGGCATCATCCAAATATTCTCTTTTATTGGGGAATAATGCATTGCGGAATTTCTTAATTGTTCATAATAGTTAAAAAATATTTTAAAGTTTTCTGGAATCTGTTTAGGATCAGACACAATTACTTTGACTTTTTTTTCTGGATTAATTAATAATTGAAACTTTTCAATCTTTGATTTTAAACTGAGGTAACTTCCTTTCTTAAATCCATTGAGTGTTTCTTTCTCATTTTCCTCCAGAGTACTAGTATTTTTTCTTAGGTAACTGTAGCCAACGCTGTTGACAAAACTTTCTACAAATGCATAAAATGAAACAATTGCTAATCGACTTTGAGCGGCTATTTCAAATTTTATTACACTTATATTTTGATAAAGTTCCTGAGTAAGTTTTTCTTTACCGTTGCTTTCTAATTCTGTTAACTTCTTAGCATATTCATTGAGTAGATGCTGGTAGTATTCCGCTTTTACTAAAACATTAAAAGCATCTTTTAGCAAAAAGTCTTCTTCTATCGAACCATTGTCTTTATGTTGGCCAATACCAATACGATAATGATATGGGGCGTCTTCATAAAATTTTAGTTCCGTAAGATCCATCTGGGCATCAAGCCATCCAAATTCAATTCCGTATTTGTAAACATCATTTCCAGATTCGAGGAAACCATTAAAATCAAATATAACATCTTTCATATCTCTTTTTAAGGGATATTTTGTAATGAATAGCGAAGACATCTTGGTTAATGCATCGCTTGCTTCGGGCAGCTTCCTTTTTAATTCATCTTCTCCTGTGTTACTTAAAAAGTCATAAACGGAATTTACAATATCTTTTATTTGTCCATAGTTGGCTTGTGGCGCGAATGAACCCATGATTTGTAAATAAGCCGTTTGGTCGATGAACTCTTTTAGGACATCTGGAAAAGGTTTTTGTTTCATCATATTACGATATACCTACGTCTAGTAAAACTTGCCTAATCAAATTCATTCTTACTGGAGTGTTTCTTGATAACATTATAAATTACTTTTGCTTTATGACCTTTAGTATATTTGTCACCAAAAACCATATCCTCATCATCTGTAAGGTTTTTAAAAATTTCCTCTTTCATCAATAATGGCATTACTTTTCCGAAACCAAATTTATCATATACTAAATCACACTCTTTAAAAAGATTCTCTTTATACTGTTTGGCAGTGATGTCGAAAAAGGCTTGATTCAACTGCGATAGAACAGCATAATCTAAGCAATAAATTGATTCAGTTTTGTTGGTAATATCATTATCTGTTGCTTGCCTCACAGGAATTTCAACGTCGTAAAATTTGTTAGCAAATGGTTTTTGATCTATAGAAAAAATAATAATAAATTCATCGATTACTATATAGTACGGATTTGTTTCAAAAGGGTTAAAATGAAGAACAGTTGTATTTTTCGGCGAATATTCATAAGCACGGAATAGTTTGTAAGTGATACTTTTACTATCATCAATTAACTTTTGTGCAGTAAAGAACCTTTCTAGTATTTTTTTAAATAACTCTTCATGTTCCGGCATCAACCGAACTCCTGAGTTTTCGGAAATACTTAAACGATAGATTACGGAACTCCAAAACAGTAATGCTTTATCTGAAGTTATTTTGCTGGAATAATTTCTATCGGAACTGAAGGTTGGTTTATCAATTGATTTTGAATAGTTTGATTCCAGTTCAGCTAGTTCTTTTTCACATCGGCTACAAAATATATAATCTTCGACTAATGGAATTCGATTATTTTCAATCCTGCTGTCATCAATCTCTCCAAATAATTCTGTAAGCTTTTCAGGGCTTGTTGCTCTTCCAAAATATGATGAAGGTTTTTCCGAAATAACGAATCCCATTTCCTTATCTCGACCCATTTTTCCATCTTCAGAATCAATTCTTTTCATTAAGAAATGCGGAACTATATGTGAACCCGTTTTGTCAGCTATATCAGAACATATTTTACAAATTTTCATAAATCTAAGGCTGTAACATTATTGCTCCAATTATATTCCACTTTAAGAGATTGATTTCTGCTGAATCTTCAGATGATGTAATCCAGTTGCCGGCGCGTCTTTTAATAATCAATTGACCATACAAACTGTCTAACCCAATGTCAACAAATTTCACAGTATAATTATCCTCATTTCCATTAGTGGTTTTTGTAACTTCTGCTGAAGTAAGAAAATTGTTTATTTCTTTTATAAATGAAGTTTCAGGATTATAACTTTCTTTCCAAAAGGTTATTTTTATTTTTTCCATGACAGTAATTTTATTTAAATAAATCTAGTAAACTAACGTAATCGGATTGAACAGTTTAGAAGCTATTACGTCATTAATACTATCTATTAGTGCTTTTCTATTGTTTAGCACTAGCGCATTTTCAGACAAATCCCTGAACATCTCATTTTCACTATCCTTTAAATTTGCAGGATAAGAAACTAAATGAAATTTTTTGTTGGCAGCATTGCTAATATTTGTTTTATCGAAAGAGTAAAATCCCTGCCTTGCAAATTTAGAAAAGCTTTCCAAGTATATATCCGAATTGAATTCAGGATTTTTTTCTCTTTCATTTGCATATACTATTTCTTCAAGGCGTGGATTAAATTCAATTTGTGTATTAAAATATTTTTCCTGATTGAAATGATTATATATTGATAAATTGTTTTTTGTTAAGTTGAGTAAGTCTTGAGGAATTTTAGCACCGCCAGTTGCAATATGAATTCTAATTTCCGGCAGAAATATAAACAAATCAAGATCATACAGATGGGAAGAACTCTTAAACATTTCCAAAAACATATTTACAATTATCACACCTTTCAATTACTTGCATAGTGCGAGGTCGATAGGCCTTCGTAAATTCTATGCTTTTTAGATTTGTTATTCTATTTTTTTTGTGCAATGCATATGACGCTTTAATTTCAGCGCATTTTCCAATAAAGTTTTTACCTCCTTTGAAATATTTGCTACTTCGGTGACCTACATTGCCAAGGTGCTTTAGACGGTTTAGCAATAATATAAAGGAGCCATAATTATTTAACATACCATGTGAACTACCAAATGTTCCAATGCCCTTATAAGTTGCGCCAATGGCACACGCAACATAAGCTCTATAGTCAATAGTAATTTTTCTTGTTCTTCTTAATCGGGCTTGATTGAATAGTTCCGATTGTAGTTCTTCAATATTTTTTACATACCGTCTTAATTTTGTTTTAAGCTGATTTTCTATTTGGGGAATATCGGATGAATTTGAATAAACATTTAAGTTTTTGTTTAAAGCCTCGTTAACTTCTTCAATTAGTTCTATTACTCTCATACATGATGATCTTTTATTTCAATTTTTTCGCTTGATTGATTACTCATTTGTGTCAAATTTTGGGCGGTCAATTTTCTTGCCGGTATACAAATCACTATTGACGTTATCAAACC
This sequence comes from Flavobacterium sp., assembly GCA_049841115.1. Lineage (GTDB taxonomy): Bacteria > Bacteroidota > Bacteroidia > Flavobacteriales > Flavobacteriaceae > Flavobacterium. The sequence continues at coordinate 106,252 of JASGHQ010000011.1, read as the reverse complement.
AAAAATCAAGAATGTTTGTCCCCGAATTGAAAAAAGGTTCAATCTTAAATATATGGGTGGTAAACTCTTCATCATAAGGGGCCAATAAACCTAGTTTAGTAGTAGCGTCACCTAAAACTATGTGATCTGGAGTTATAACATTTATTACTCTTGAAATAACATTTTCATTGAATGGCAAATAAGAAGATGGAGTTATTCCAATCCTATAGATGAAAGGTGTAGCAATTTCGTAATATACATAACCATCTGTGTCGTGCGTATGCATCCAAATATGGTTATTCATTATGATCGTTGTGTCAATCAATTGTTCTAAAGTTGCAGTTCGATTAGTGGTGCTTTCACGATAAACTTCAATTGCAACTGGTTCGAGCGTGATATCTACCAATAAATAGGTGACCCCATCACTAGCCATTGCAATAACTAATAAGTCCTGATCTTGCCTAATTTGGTCAAGACTTGTGAAATAAGCATAATTAATATTTTGAAGTTTCTTTGTGCCCTGAAAATTCCAGAGTGAACCTTTGTAGGATGCTGATTTTTCAATCAGCGTTTTTACCTCTGGAACTGTATGATGAAACAAGTTAATGTATGGAATTCCATCAATCAGTTTTCCTTTGCCGGTGGCGTATTCCAAAAGATCTTCCGGTCCGGTTATCTCGCAAGCAAATAGATTTGAATTGTCTTCGAAATTCTGAATATGCCCTATCTTTTCAAATCTTATTTTGATGGTATGACCAAAAGCGATATCAATGTAGATATCTCCATAAATCTCGTCATCACTAAACTTTGACAGATGGTTAGGTAAGAACGAATAAAATTGAAACCATGAAAAATTTTCTGCATCATTCATCACGTAAATCAAATCTGGAACGATTACTGAAAACATATTGTTATGTACTAACTTACATTTAAAAAATCCTTTAAATGTAAAATTTCCAACACCATGTTTCCCTCGTTGATTATTGTAAAGATGGGCATAGGTGGTTTCTATCCTGTCAAATCTTTTGTTTTCAGTATAATCCATAATTTGCTATCATTTTTCTCTTTTCTAACTATCATTTTAGCACATGCCTTTTAGCACTCTTTGAACTCTGTACCAAGATAAACACTAATAATAATTACCGGAATTGCTAATAAGATTTCATGCCATTTCATAAGAATAAAGATATAAAAAAAGATGCCTTGCAGCATCTTTATGAAATTTTATTGGGGCTCTCCTTGGCCGGTTTCTATTAAATGTACCAGACTTTCGGTGACGTGCTCTGTCCATCCGACTTTGCAATCTTCAAAACACTCTGATTTTGGAGTTAGTCCTTTGTGTTTGAAGTTTATCCTTGTTTTGTCGTTTTCCTGAGAAAGTTCGAAAACCACACGGGTATCAATCCATTCCTTTTTATTGTCGATCCAGTGAAGGTTGCAGTCGGTGACATCCCATGCAATTTTTTGACCAGGAATTAATTCGGTAATCTCGAAATCAACATAGGTTTCGCCGAAATCAACCGTAAATTTATCGTTTAAGTGTTGAGTGCTCCCCATTATATTTTTCGCCCACCATTTATCGACCTGATTTATTTTATCAAATGCATTTAACGGAGTGGATTCGACCAAGAGTGACAAATGAAAATCATTACCATTTAATTTATCATTTTCCTCAAGCATCGCATTTCTTATTTCTGAAGCTCCGGCCATTTGTGCAGATGGAATACCTGTGGTAATGTAATGATAGAGCCAACTGCCAATTATCATGTTCCATCCCTGTTCGCACATGATGTAGCACTCAGTTTGGGGTACTAATCCTTCATGAGTAAAATGGAGTAGGGTTCTATCGTCCTTACTACTGATTTCAAATATCATTTTAGTGTTGGTCCATTCCTGTTTGTTTTCCTTTAGCCAATCCATGTGGCTTTCTGTAACGAGCCAAACAATTTTCTCGTTTGGAATCATTTCAACGACTTTTTGATTTGAAAAGTGCTGACCGGGATGATCTATGACGAACTCATCGCCTAAGTTTGTACTGCTGCCTCTGAAATCTTCTTTATTCCACCAATTGGGAACTTCACAAATGGCTTTGAAAACTTGTTGAGGTGATTGTGGAACCTCTATTGACGTTGTGAAATCTTTATTTTTCATTTGACTTGTTATTTAATAGTGTTTGTAATTTTTGCAGTTTTTCTGCCCAGAAAGTATCGAAGAAGTTTATAAAGTCCTGGATTTCGTTAAATCCTTCTTTCTTTAGGGTGCAATGGCGCTCCCGCCCAATGTCAGTAATCGAAATAAAACCAGCGTTATACATTATCTTTATATGCTTTGATACCGCGGGACGGCTCATCTGAAAATTGTCGGCAATGGAATTAATTGTCATGCTGTCTTTAGACAACATCGTCAACATCTGCCTACGGCTTGGATCGGCAATTACCTGGAATGCATCTAGAGTCTGCGGTGTCATTTTCTTGGTATTTTTAAAAGATCGCCCAATTTATTGCACAAGAACATCCATCCATTGTTATGTGCTACAAGGTCTTTAAATAATTCAAACCCACTGTGTACCAACAGTACCTCTGTACCTCCCTCGAATTCTGTGAGTGTCCAGCTTACATTTGATGTGTAAGGCGTTTTGGTTACCGCCCAATCGTTTTTCCATATGTAACCCAACTTCGTGAAGGGTTTAACTTCGGTAACTTCACAGACTACGAATGAATTGTTTGGATTTGTAAACCGGAAATGATGCCCAACTTCGGGCTTGAAATCGCTTGGCATCAGCCATTGTTCCATTAGTTCAGGTTTTGTTAAATACTCCCAGATTTCCTGCGGAGATTGGGTAAAGTAAAACGTGTGTTTAATTTCTCTTTGCATGATGTGTAACTTTTAGGTTACGCAAATATATGTAACTTTAAAGTTACTAAACAAGTTTTTTTTAGGTTATTTTCTAGAAAACAAAGAAAAGGATGATGCAAGGTTCTCATCCTTTGTGGGATTTCAATAATGATTTTTCAGGTCGGAAATCTCCTGATGAACAAACAATTATATAATTGCCTTACTGTTAATTGTTCTCTTTTAGATTATAGTACAATACAATTGTACCGCTTTTAAAGATTTTGGTTTTCTCCAGTTTAAGAAGGGTTCGGCCGTTTATATTGTCAAATAATTGCAAACCTATTCCTGCTATTACAGGCTGGATGCAAATTTGAAGTTCATCAACCAAGTCAAGATTCATAAGTTGTATGATAAGACTGCGGCTACCGATAAAAATGTCTTTTCCGGATTGTTGCTTTAGTTCTAAAATAGTTTCCTTTAAATCTTGATTTGCCAGCGAAGCGGTATTCCAATCCACATTTTTTAGCGTGCGAGAAAACACAATTTTCGGAATCCTGTCAATAGCGACAGCAAAATCATTCATTGATTTTTCTTCTGACGGAGTTTCTAAAAACGTTCTCCAATATTCCATCAACTGATATGTTGTCCTGCCATATAGTATTGCGTCTCCCTGACTCAATAATTCTGTATAATACCGATGTAATTCTCCATCGGGCAAACCGGCAGTATGATCGCAATTGCCGTCAAGCGTCATATTAAAGGCTGCAATTATTTTTCTCATATCGTTTTATTTGTGTCTAAACCGTTGTTAGTAGTAGTTATGTATTATTTTTTGTTGAATTTCTCCATCGTTTTGAGAAGTACTGGGAAAATTTTTTTCAGCATATCTAATTCAATATCCCTTTCAAATTTCTCCTTCACTTTTTCGATTAAGTTTACTGTTATTCGACTTACTTCATCGGATAATTCCATTGTTGCTTTTTCAAGTTGTTCTTCAACGTTCAAATTTCCGTCTTGAGGATATAATTTTAAAATGAATTTATCTCTACCAGGCAAAAAGCTAAAGCAAAGCTCATAAGTTTTTGCTTGAAGGTTGTGCATAAACTGATTTCTGATTTCCATGAAAAGTTGAAACTTACCTTTTTCTTCAGGAGGAAGTGCACCAATATCTATTAACAAACCTATTTTTTGATTAAATGATAGACTACTACTTTTGTTGCCAAAAGAAATTGTTTCAATATGATTTTCAATTCCGATAAGTTGAGCCAGAAAAGCAGAAGTCATACCTTCAAGCATTAAGGATATTGCTAAAATGTTTTTCCTTTTTTCAATTCCAATGTCGATATTCATACTTTGGTTGTTATTATTACTGCTAACTTATTTATATCCGAAACAAAAAAATTCGGTTATACATTAAATTATTCTTTGATAGGCGAAAGTAAAAAAAAAGATGCCTCGCGACATCTTTATGTGGTATTTGATTATAAATCTACTAATTTGAAAAAATCCGAAAGTTTTATATTTCTGGCTTCACAGATCCTTTGTAGAGTTTCTACAGGAATTCGATAATTTTTTGATCCATTTATCTTTCTGATGGTACTTTCATCAACGTTGTGAGCATTAGCAAATGCAGTTTGTGACTTTCCTTCTTTTATCCAAGGATTCAGCCAAACTTTAGTTATATAACTACATATTTTGCTATTGGTATCGGTCATAATAACAAAGAAAAAGTTTACACGATAAAAAATCACGGGCGTTCGACCGTATTTAAAATTATTTGTTATATTTGCTCTCGATTACATAAATTTGCGATACTTCATACAAAATATTTGAAGCATTCGCTTTGAATCTCGCTTTTGAAAACTGGTACTTTTTAATGGGAACGAGATGATAAGTACGATGCTCACGCTTTTCGGCGTGGGCTCACTTATTGTTCCCATGGTATACCAGTACCTCAAAGGCAGTAAGCTGAGTTCCGCGCCTTTTTTTATGCGTAAAACTCACTGATTCCTAGCACTACTTCACAGAACGTTTCGCAAATGTTTACTCTTAAAACATTTAGCCTATTGACGAAACAATTTACAGCCTAACAAACACATCTAACCAAAGAGGAAAAAGATTGACCAAACCGATGGAACATAGATTCCGGTAACAGCGATAATCCCCTCTTATTTTCAAACAACAACACAACATGACTAAATATAAGTATTATATCGGTATTGACATCAGTAAGGATGTTTTTGATATTGTAACGTCCGACGGCTTGCATAAGCGATACCCCAACAAGCAGATTGGATTTCAAGACTTTTTGAAAGACATACCAAAAAAATCGCTTGTGGTAATGGAATCTACAGGCTATTACCATCACCAATTGGCGCAGTTCCTGGTTAAGAAAAGAATCAAGACATCGGTGGTGAATCCATTGTCGGTTAAGCGCTTTAGACAAATGCGCTTACTGAAAATAAAAACTGATAAAGCCGATGCTGCGATCATCTGTGACTACGCTCAGAATAATGAAATACAGTTGTATAAACTTAAAAGCCAACTTGAGGTAGAATGCCGTCAGTTAACCGCGCTTGCAGACTTGTACCAAAGACAACGAACCGCCTTGAAAAATAAGCTGCAGGCAGAGCTTGAAATAGGTTCTCCATCGATGCCAGCCATACGATCTATCAAAAGACAGTTGCGGGCTCTCCTGACCGAAATCCTCCTGATTGAAAAGGAACTTTCTGAAAAGGTTCAAAAATTATATCCAGGGCAAACCGAACTGCTGATGGGAATACCCGGGATTGGCCCAAAGACATCCAACAGCCTTTTACTACTTATGGACGGATTCAAAGATTTTGACCAGGCAAAAAAAGTCTGTAGTTATGCCGGGATAACACCAACGATACGAACATCGGGAAGCAGCGTTAGAGGCCGGAGCTATGTGAGCAAAATGGGTAATCCGAAAATTCGGAACCTGCTATTTCTTTGCAGTTTTTCTGCGGTGAAATTCAACTCCAGCTGCCGGGCATTATTTGAGCGGATTGTTGCCAAAGGTAAAAGCAAGAAGCTGGCGCTGGTCGCCGTGAGCAATAAGCTGCTGCGCCAGGCATATGCCGTCATAAAGAATAATATCCCGTACTCACCAAACTATAACCAACCAATTGTTCAACCTGAAATGCCTGCACACTGTTTATAGTTGGGTTAGTTAAGTTCAGCTGTGCAGGTCATTTTATAACCAAAAACCGAAAGCCTATGGTATAACAAACAAAATCAAACTTCAACCAAACAAAAAGACTTCCTACCTCGTCGCCAAACTCGTTAGGAAGCCAAAGCAAACAAAACTAATGTTTCATTTAACCAAACCAATATTATGAATAAAAAATCATTGTACAAGGCACGAGCGCCATTATTGTACTTCCTTTTTATAAGCCTGATTTACTGCAACGCCTTATTTGCCCAAAACACACAACCTACAACAATTAACGGTACCGTAACGGATACTAATGGAGCACTGCCCGGTGTGACTGTTACCGTAAAAGGCTCTTCCGTTAGCACCATTACCGATAACGCCGGAAGCTATTCGATTACTGCCGCAACTGATGGAATCCTGGTGTATAGCTACATTGGATATAAAAGTGTAGAATATGCCATTGGCGGTAAAACTAAAATTGATATTGTGATGGCTGAAGACGCTACCACATTGAAAGAAGTGACCGTTAATGCCGGATACTATAATGTAAAAGACAAAGAACGGACCGGAAGCATATCAAAAATAGGTTCGAAAGACATAGAAAAGCAGGCTGTAACCAATGTGCTTGCCGCCATGCAGGGACGTATGGCCGGAGTAAATATAACGCAGGGAACCGGTGTTGCCGGCGGTGGATTTGCCATACAGATCAGAGGGCTGAACAGTCTTAGAAACACAGGCAACGACCCATTGTATATCATTGATGGTGTGCCGTACTCGTCTGAAGCTATCGGGTCATTTTCTACATCAGGTGTTTTGGGTGGACTGACCAATCCGTTAAACAGTATCAACCCTGATACGATTGAGAGTGTTGAGGTACTGAAAGATGCCGATGCTACCGCAATATATGGTTCGCGAGGTGCTAACGGCGTGGTGCTGATCACCACGAAAAAGGGTAAGCAAGGCAAAACCAAGTTTACCGCCAATTACTCTAAAGGAGCCGGCCGTGTCACACGGTTTATGGATCTGATGAATACCGAGCAATACCTTGCCATGCGAAGGGAAGCCTATGCCAACGATGGTATAACCACTTATCCTGCCAATGCGTATGATCTGAACGGAGCCTGGGATCAAAACAGGTATACTGACTGGCAGAAAGAACTCACTGGCGGTACGGCAGAGTATACGAACCTGAATGCAACAGTTACAGGCGGAAACAGCAGTACGCAATTTTTGATTAGCGGTAATTTTTCCAAACAAACCACAGTGTTTCCCGGAGATTTCAGATATAAAAAAGGAAATTTCCATATTACAGCGAACCATGAATCGGAAAACAAGAAATTCCGGATTTCATTTTCGGGAGGGTATACCGTTCAAGATAACAACCAACCTTATTTAGACCTTACCAGAGATTCAAGGTTATTGGCACCCAATGCGCCTGCACTATATGATGCCAACGGAAACATCAATTGGCAGAACAATACTTTTTCGGGTAATCCGATACGGCACCTGAATGGCACTTTTAATGCTGTAACTTATGATTTACTGGCAAATTCAATTGTATCGTACAGCATCCTTCCAAACCTTGAGGTAAAATCTTCTTTTGGATTTACCGACCTGCGACATGAAGAAAGCAGTGCAGTTCCGAACACCATCTATAACCCTGCGCAAGGAGTGGGTCCAGACAATTCTATATTGTTTTTAAATAATGCTGCGCGGCAATCGTGGATTGCCGAACCACAGCTTAACTGGAATAAGAAGTTTGGCAAAGCTGCTGTTTCTTTTCTTGCCGGAGGCACATTCCAGAATAAGACGGGTAGCCAGATTGTGCATCAGGGATTGGGATTCCCGAGCAACAGCCTTATCCATAACCTTGCTGCCGCTTCGAATATTACCATTACGCAAAATGACGAAACTGTTTACCGTTACCAGGCATTTTTTGGCCGAGCCAATTTAAACTGGGATGATAAATATATATTGAACCTGACGGGCCGCAGGGACGGTTCAAGCCGCTTTGGACCAGGGAAACAGTTTGCCACATTTGGCGCTGTTGGTGGTGCTTGGCTATTCTCAAACGAGAAGGTCTTAAAAGATAATAAGATACTTAGTTTTGGAAAGCTGCGGGCCAGTTACGGGACGACCGGAAATGACCAGATTGGTGACTACCAATTCCTTGATACCTATACCACAACCGGCATAGCCTATGATGGTATAATTGGCCTGGAGCCAAGCCGATTGTTTAATCCATCTTTTGGATGGGAAACCAACAAGAAACTTGAACTTGCGTTGGAAACAGGCTTTTTGAACGACCGTATTTTTTTTACGGCAAGCTGGTATAAAAACCGATCATCAAACCAATTGGTAGGCGTACCACTGCCAGGAACGACAGGGTTTAATTCGGTACAAGCCAACCTGGATGCAACGGTGGAGAACCGCGGACTTGAGCTGACCTTGCGCACTGTTAATTTTCAGAATAAGGACTTTTCGTGGACGACCAATTTTAACATTTCGAGTGCCAAAAATGAATTGGTTTCTTTTCCGGGATTGGAAGCCTCTACATATCGCGACCAGTTTGTGATTGGAGAATCGATCAACATTGTAAAAGTGTTCCATCTTATGGGCGTGGATCCTGCCACAGGGCTTTACCAGTTTGAGGATGTGAATGGCGATGGAGTAATTACGGAACCCGAAGATAAACAGACCGTTAAAGATCTAAATCCTAAGTTTTTCGGAGGAATCCAAAACCAGTTTAGGTACAAAAACTTTCAGCTTGATTTTCTGTTCCAGTTCGTAAAGCAGGAGAACTACAATGCCAATAAGACCTTTAACATGCCCGGCACACGAAGCAATCAACTGGCATCTACAGTTGAACACTGGCAAAATCCCGGTGATGTTTCGGCACATCAGATGTACTCGGCCACCAATTATTTAGCAGATGAAGCCTACTATTTCTATACGGAAAGTGATGCCAGCATTAGTGATGCTTCATACATCCGCCTGAAAAATATTGCTCTTAGCTATGATGTGCCGGAAAAGTGGCTGAAAAATGTGAAGTGCCGCCTTTCAGTTACCGGACAGAACCTATTGACATTTACGAACTATAATGGTGGCGATCCTGAATTTCAACTATACGACCGTTTGCCACCGCTTAAAGTAATTACTGCAGGGATGCAGCTTTCTTTTTAATCTTTAAAAATCTGATTATGAAAAATTATATATCCTTAAAACTATGGCTGATTGCAGGTTTATTATTTACAGTATCAAGCTGTGATAATTTTGTAGACGTTGAACTTCCAAACTCTCAATTGACCGCACCTGCTGTCTTTGAAGATATGGCGACTGCGAATGCAGCTATGACAAGTATTTACTCGAATATGCGCGATAAAGGTATGCTGACCGGAGCGCCTTTGGGATTATCACAGCAGCTGGGCAACTATGCTGATGAACTTGACTTTTACGGCTATCCGCAAAGCAGTACAAACTTTTATTATTTGAATGCCCTGACTCCCTCACTGCAGGATATTAAATCGTTATGGACTGAAAGCTATAATCAAATTTATGCTGCAAATGCTGTTATTTACGGTGCAGAAAACTCTACCACACTTTCTGCCGCTAATAAAAATCAGCTTCGCGGGGAGGCCTTATTCGTGAGAGCGTTTCTTCATTTTTACCTGGTAAATCTATTTGGTGATATTCCCTACATCACCACAACGGATTATGAGGTAAACAGCACCGTATCACGGATGCCGGCTGCGACGGTTTACGGTTTGATTAAAGCAGATCTGGCTGCCGCATTGGATTTACTATCTCAGGATTATTTAAGCAGTAACCGTGTTAGGCCTAATAAGCTTGCAGCTCGTTCGGTGCTTGCCAGAGTAAATCTTTATATGGGTAACTGGGATGAAGCTTCGAACGATGCTTCGGCTGTAATTAATGCAACGGATCTGTATAGTATTGAAACGAATATTGATGCTGCGTTCCTGAAAACGAATCCGTCAACAATCTGGCAATTCAGTCCTGCTTTAAGCAGCAATAATACTGAGGAAGGAAGTACTTTTCTTTTTACTTCGGGACCACCGCCGATGTCTGCTCTTACCAATACTCTGGTGAATAGTTTTGATACTGCGGATTTAAGGAAAACACATTGGATTGGAAATGTTACAGACGGAACCACCACCTGGTATTATGCCAATAAATACAAAAATATGCTGACGGAAGGCGGATCGATGGAGCATTCGATAGTACTGCGATTGGAAGAACAATATTTGATTCGGGCCGAAGCAAGAGCGCATCAAGGCAATCTTACCGGGGCAAAAGACGATTTAGACAAAATAAGAACCCGTGCAGGGCTGCCTAATACTGCTGCCGTAACCGATACAGAATTGATTGCCGCAGTTTTAGAGGAACGTAAGCTTGAGTTTTTTACAGAGATGGGACACCGTTTTTTTGATTTGAAAAGAACAAACAATCTGAACAGTGTTTTAGGTACGGTAAAGCTGGGATGGCAGAACACTGACAAATTATTGCCTCTACCAGTTTCTGAACTTACACTTAATCCGAACCTTGCTCCACAAAATCCGGGTTATTGATATGATACGGAAGAAAACCATATCTGTAAAAGATTTTTCATGCTTAATAATTTTTGTTTTAACTGCCTGCTCTGTAATGGGGCAGGCTAAACAAAGAAAGTTACTTACTCCGGCAGATTACCACTTGTGGAGTATACTGGAATCGCCTGCTATATCTGGTAAAGGCGGTTGGGTAAGCTACAATTTGAGATATGCTTCAGGACTGGATACCCTTTTTGTGCAAAGTACCAGTAGTAAAAGGAGATACTCTTTCCCGCTTGGCAGCAGCGGCAAATTTTGCGGTGAACAATGGTATGCCTGTACAAAAGGTAACAGTGCGTTTCTCTGTGATCTTAATACAGGAAAGCAAGAGTTTTATGCTGAAATACAAGATTTTGAATTTAGCGGGAATGGAAAATACCTGTTACTGTTTTCCCGACCGATAAGGTCACGTAAAAATGTTATTATCCGAAACTTATTCGATGGATCTGCACAAACAATTGAAAATATTAGCTGTTGGAGTTTAAATGCAACAAAGGATAAGTTGGCTTATGGTATAGCTGATAAAGGTATTGTGATTTCATTTAAGAATACAATAGTAATCACCGATGAAATTGATTTTACTGAGGCAATAGCAAGCAATGTAGTGTGGCAAAATAACGGTGACTCGATCGTATTTGTGACGGAATCTGAAGAATCAAAGACAGCGAATAAGAAACTGGCCTTGTACCGATTTGCAGATAAGCGATTGATGATTCTGAATCCAAACACGGTAAAGGGCTTTTCGGGAGATAAACATATTTTTTCCCCGGATTTAGAGCGACTGAAAATTTCGGACGATGGGATGCGCGTCTTTTTTCAGGAAGTACCAAATAAAGTTACAGCGCAGTCGGACAAACCATTGGTTGAGGTTTGGCATGGAGACGATAAAATTCTTTACAGCGAACAGCAGCAATACGGAGAATTTAAGGATTGGGCAAAAACTGCAGTTTGGTTTCCTGATTCAAACGAGGTATTTGAATTCATGCCGAATGAAACACATGTGAAATTATCAGGAGATCAGCGCTATGCGCTTACGTCAAGTATTGAACCTTGCGAACTACAGTTCAAATATTCTCCTGACAGGGATTTTTATCTGACTAATTTGATTACTAAGGAGCGACAACCGTTCTTAAAATGCCATTCGCCAGAAATGCAGCATACGCTAATGTCGCCCGGCGGTAAGTATATTGTATATCATAAAGATGGTGATTGGTATGCGTATGGGCTTGCAACAGGCGAACATCGAAATTTGACCAGAGGTATAAGTTCGATATTTTATGATGAGGCCAATGATATTGGTGAGAAGCCTGATGCCTACGGTTTAGCAGGTTTTTCAAATGATGATCAATCCATTTTCATCTATGATAAATATGATTTGTGGGAAGTTACATTAGGGACCAGCAGTGCTCGAAGAATTACGAATGGCAGGGAACAGAACATCATTTTCCGAATTGCGAAAACCAGTACCGAGAAACAATTGCCTTTTGATGGAACAATTATGAGCGACATCATTGATTTGAACTCTTTGCTGGTTTTAAAAGCCTCGCTTCCTGATGAAAGCGTTCAAGGTTTCTATGCCTTTAAAAATGATATTACAGAGAAATTGGTGTTTACTTCAAAGCGAATTTATGAAATCAGAAAAGCAGGAAATGCCGATACCTATATTTTTCTTCAGGAAGATTATCAGCATCCGACGAGTTTGCAGCTTATTACAAATAATAGGTCGAAAACCATATTTCAATCGAACCCACAACAAAGTAATTATTTCATCGATAAAGTAACTGCTATAAATTATTTGAGTGAAAGTGGTAAACCATTAAAAGCATTGTTGTATTATCCATCGGAATATAAAAAAGGAAATAAATATCCGATGGCTGTTTATGTTTATCAAACCCAGTCTGACCGGCTGCATTATTATCGAAATCCGGCAGATCCGGTTTATAACGGTTACAGTGTTCCAAATTTTGTGAACAGGGGATACTTCGTATTGATGCCTGATATTGAATACAAAATGGGTTCTCCCGGAGACAGCGCGGTGTTTTGTGTTACTGCTGCCGTAAACGAAGCGTTAAAGACAGCGGAAATAGATGGTAATAAATTAGGATTGATTGGACATTCTTTGGGTGGTTTTGAATCGACTTACATTATTACAAAAAGCAATCTGTTTGCAGCTGCCGTAGCAGGTGCCTCAATGACGGATCATGTAAGCGGATATCTAACCGTAAGCGAAAACTATAAGAAGGCTGAGATTTGGCGGTTTGAGTACTATACCAACAGAATGGGAAAACCATTATTTGAAAATTTTATGGGTTATTTGGAAAATTCGGCTGTTTATAATGCACCGAATATAATAACTCCGTTATTACTATGGACAGGTGAAAAAGACAAGCATATTGCATCGTCGCAATCAATGGAATTATTCCTTGCCATGCGTAGGTTAGGAAAGAAAGTGACTCTGTTGAAATATCCAAATGAGGACCACAACCTTGAAATTCCGGAAAACCAAGCTGATTTATCAAATAAGGTTTTGGAATGGTTCGATTACTATTTAAAAGATGGTAAGCAGTTTGAATGGATGGAAACCAAATAATGTGAAGCTTAGTAACAGAATAATGCAGTTCCGAATAGGAACTGCATTTCTTCTTTAAACAAATTCTGTGGATTAGACTTTGTTTAATGGATTTGGACAGCTGCTTGTGCTGACAAAATCGTAAAGCTGGATGGAGCCTTGTTTACAAGGAGATCCCGGATCCGTTTTACACATGATGTTTGTCTGCACACAATTTTCGCCCTCAAGGTGCGTGTAACCCCAACGCTGAACCAAAGTTTCTGCTTTTTTGTCCATTGCATTTGTGTGCGCTGCACCTGCTAATCCGAAAGCAACAACTGCCATCGGCAAAACGAATTTTAAAAATTTGTTTTTCATAATCGTAAGATTTAATGGTTTATGATTTACTCTTTTATACAGGTTTTCAATCTTATCCCTGAACCGGCCGGTATATTTTTACTTTTTATTTAAAGTTTTCTGTTACTGAATTACGCAGTCTATATGCGACAATCTTAGTTCCAATTAAGGCGAACAATTTATCATCAAGAATAATGAAGCTCCGCATTTTTTTCCCGTCGACATCATAGATGTAGAAGCTTAATAAGTAGGCATGATTTTGAACATTGTATACATCGATTATTGAGGCTTTCTTCCACATTACTAGGCTTTCATATTTTCCTGGCAAATTGGATGAGAACGAATAGAATGTTTTGAAAAACAGTGCCTGTATTATTTACAATAAGAGGAGGAGTAGCTAATTTTGTTTCTCCGGAACTGGAAATTGTAGCTACTTTGATATTTGCATGAGCAGTTGTATCAATTGTATGTCCGCGTGACAGTAATTTTAAATGGGAATCAGCGATAATGAATTCGTTTCTGAAACGATATAGATAAATTAATTTTTTAAATCTACTGTCGTAAAGCATTTGACCATCAGTATCAAAAACGCCGTCAATCTGTTTTTGAATTAGTTCAGGATGGAAGCCGATTGACGAAGTATCCTTTAGATTAAATAAACCTAGCGTATTTGTTTTTGTCTTTTTAAGAATGGTGCGGAATGCAACATGATTTGAATCTGTTACTGCAAATTGAGAAAAATAAGGATCACCGCGCATGACGTATGACGCATTCCAATTTGATATGTTGCCTTTAAAGATGCATGGGACATTGCCGTCTACCAAATAGAAAAATGGTGGTTGAACCCGTATCTGAATGGAAGTGAATGGCAGTTTCATTTTATTTATTTTCAGATTGTGAATTACCCTTGACTTTAGAGCGCTGTCAATTTCTACAATCTGAAGCGGCGCAGTGTAATTTCCCAAGTAAATCTTACCATTATCGCTGCCCGCAAAATAATAGGATTCTGATTTTAGGTCTATTTCTCCCTGCTGAACTGCCGGAAAGTGAGGAAACCTTCTGGTGAAATTGTTGTGATGATGGATTAAATTTTCGGACATGTAGAACAACATAAAAATAAATCCAATGCTCAGAATACCTCCGCAGCCAATGAATATGATTCTGATTGTTTTTAAGCACGGTTCGGAAAGCAATACTGCAACAACTGAAAGCGCTACAAAAATGAGGTTGAATATGATATGCTGATTCCAGGACATATCTTCCAATATCCCGCCACATGAACAAGGAATGAAGGAACTGAAGTTTAGTATTATATAAATATATGCCGTAAACATTACCATTAACGCATAGGCTGAAAATAAACCAATGATCCTGAATCTTGGCAACAACAAAAGACAACATATAATCAGTTCGAAAGCTGGCACCAATATGGAAATATAATCGGCATATGCGCTTAAAAGGGGTGACTGGCCAAGCTGTACACTGAAATTCTCAAAGTCGAGTATTTTACTGACTGCGGCATAAACAAAAAGCAGTGTGTAAAGCAGTGAAATTACATAGATGATGCCATCCCTTATTTGTGAATTGTTTTTCATTTTTTGAGTTTTGGTTGGATAAAATTCTAAAATTGAATAATTTGGAAAATGACAAATCGGGAATTTGCCTATGCAAAAGAGCTACTCACTCGTTTCAGGCTTGTCAATGCGGTTTATTTCACTAGGGCTGTAATTGTATTTCTTCTTAAATGCTTTGTAGAAATTGGTGTATTCGTTAAAGCCACAGATATAAGCAACTTCCTTTAATGGAATCAAAGTACTTTCAATAAGAAAATGGGACTTCTTTAGCCTTTCGTCATTGTAAAACTGATAGATGCTCGTTTTTGCAATATTCCTGAAGCCTTCCTTGAGAGTAAATTCGTTGGTGCCAAAGATTTTTGAAAGCTCTTTGGCAGATGGCAGTGGTTCTTCCAAATGGTTTAAAATATAATCCTGTACCTTCTGTATAATTGATGAAATAGATTCATCTTCCGGAGCTGCAGCGTTTATAGATTTGTAATATGGATTTGAATAATCTGCACGCTGCATTTTTTCTGCGACATTATTAAGCAGCATCACTAACTCATTAAATTCAGAATCTTTCTCATCACACGTAATTCGAAAATTCAGATTGCCACGAGCCAATTCCAAAAGCATTTGGTATATTGATTTTATCTTTTGTTGGTTGTGATTGGACATGATTGCTGAATAGATAGGGAAGTGAAAGCGAAAGTATGTATTACACCAAATTGAGTCAAGAAATGTAGTGTGTGATTCGGGAATTAAACACATAAAAAAACACCGATTTGGTCGGTGTTTTTAATTAATTATGAGATTTTAGAAAGTAATGATGAACTAAATTTGTCTTTCAGTATTGCCATATCCTGGCTTACTTTTCGATCCACAACTTTTGCATAATGCTGTGTCATTCGAATGTTTTTATGACCAAGCATTTTACTGACACTTTCAATTGGAATGCCATTCGAAAGCGTCACTGTTGTGGCAAAAGTATACCGCGCTACGTGAAATGTTAGTTTTTTATTGACTCCACAAACATCAGCTATTTCTTTTAGGTAGCTGTTCATTTTTTGATTGCTTTTAACAGGTAGAATAATATTACTATTAAGACAGATGGGGTGATCTTTGTACTTATCAATGATTTCCTGGGCTATAGGCAGGATAGGGATGTGTGATGCAGTTTCAGTTTTTTGGCGGTTTTTAAAAATCCATTTGTTGCCATCTATACCGAAACCGATGTGATTTTCGTCAAGTTGTTTAACATCAATGTAAGCCAGTCCTGTGAAGCAACAGAAAATGAATATATCTCTAACTTCAGATAACCTATCAGAAACAAATCGTTTGTTGATGATTAATTCAATTTCGGATTGAGTAAGGTATTCAATTTCTACTTCCTTAATTTTGGAATTGTAAAATGCAAATGGATCATCTGAAATCCACTTATTTTTTAAGCAAATGTTTATGATCTTCTGGAAGTTCTTTAGGTACTTTACTGTTGTATTATTATTACAGCCGCGTTCGCTTCTCAAATAGAAATCATAATCCATTATAAAAGCATAGTCAATCTTTTTAATGTCAATATCTCGGATGTTAAACTTCCAAATTAAAAACTCAATGGTGTGGCTCAATGAAGTTTCGTAGCGTTCCAAAGTACCAGGTGCAAATTCGCCAGTTGGAATAAGTGCTTTAATCCTGTTGTTATGATCCTGGAAAATTGGTATAATAGTTCTAGGCTTGTCATCGATTTTCAGCAATTTGTTTTTCATATTGCCGGGTTCTACTTTCTCTTTTTTTATATGTAGATGCCGTTCAGCTTCAAGAACTTCATTTTTAAGTTCCGTAAGATACCTGTTTATTGTTCTGGCTTCTTCGGAAGTTCCTGTTACTTCTTCCTTATCTGACCATTTAGAGGGATCAATATACTTTCTAGTGCTTTTGTCTTTGATTCGTTTACCATCGACTGTAACGCGGTGGAAAATTGGAACTAGTCCTTTGGAATTGGCTTTGGCTCTTCTGATGTAAAAGAGATTGGAGATACGTGCTTCCATAATTGTAACCTTTTTTGATATTAAAAAATTAGACTAAATATCAAAATGAAACAAGATGTTCATATTTTGAACTGCTTAATTTCATTGGGGTTTACAAATAATTCGGGGTACTTTTTTGCTCAAAATAAAAGTACCCCGAATTGTACCCCTTAGGTATTGTGAATTAATGAATGATTTGAATAGGGAAGAAAACAAAAAACCCCGAAAATCATAAGATTTAAGGGGTTTTGAAGTACTTTAAAAAAGTTTTTGCGGAGAAAGAGGGATTCGAACCCCCGGACCTGTTACAGTCAACAGTTTTCAAGACTGCCGCAATCGACCACTCTGCCATTTCTCCAATAAGTCGGGCATCAATTTCTCAATGCGGTTGCAAATATAATAACCTTTTTCATTTTGCAAAAAGATTTTGGCTAAAATATCTGCTATTTTTTCTGTTTAAAAGCTATTTGTTTCACTGACTGTAGTTTATCTGTTGAAAACGTTTGCCTATTTTTGATATATTTGTTATGGACAACTTTAATTATGGAAAGATT
Source organism: Flavobacterium sp. (assembly GCA_049841115.1). Taxonomy (GTDB): domain Bacteria; phylum Bacteroidota; class Bacteroidia; order Flavobacteriales; family Flavobacteriaceae; genus Flavobacterium. The sequence continues at coordinate 88,614 of JASGHQ010000011.1, read as the reverse complement.
ACGGGAACACATTGAAGCAATTACGCCAATCAGCGATGAGGAGTTTGACTACATTTCGTCCTTTTTCACCCTTAAGAAAGTACGTAAAAATCAGTTTCTGATCCATGAGGGAGATGAGGTAAAATATGACTATTTAGTGTTATCGGGAGTCTATAAGGTATTTTATGTAGACGAAAGTAGTAAGGAGCATATCCTGCAGTTTGCCCAAAAAAATTGGTGGATGTCAGACTATCCGGCTTTTTTTAGGCAAATCAATGCGAGTGTTTATATCGAATGCATCAATGCGGGTGAAGTATTGTGCATCACGCTGCATTCACGCGAAAAGCTTGCTTCGGAAATGCATAAGATTGAACATTTCTTCAGGGTCAAACTTACGAATGGTTTTGTATCATTAACCCAGCGGATTAGATTATTATTGTCGAGCACGCCGCAACAACGTTATTTGGAATTCTCAAAATCATACCCCGACCTGATGCAGCAAATCCCCAAAAAATACATCGCCGAGTTCCTTGGCGTAAGCAGGGAAACGCTGAGCAGGTTTCATACAAAGAACAGTAACGCCAAATGAGGCAGGAAACCGAAATATTCTTAAGTTCGGTTCGGACAATCTGCCCGAATGTTTCTGATGAAGCGCTTACCCTTTTCGCTTCAAAGCTTACTATCGCCGAGTTTAATAAGAAAGACTATTTCCTCGAATCGGGCAAAACCCAAAAGGCTATAGGCTTTATTGCCAAAGGTTTGGTTCGTTCTTCTTTTATTGACCAGGAAGGAAACGAAATCACTGTTGGATTTTATCCTGAAGGTGATTATGCCACACATTACGCTTCTTTCATTTCGCAGCAGCCCAGCAAATATTCCATCCAGTGTTTGGAGCCAACCACAATGGTTTGCCTTTCTTTTGATGATATCCAATGGATTTACCAACATTTGCAAGGGTTTGAAAGATACGGCCGTTTGATAGCCGAAAAAATCCTAAAAAGGCAGCAGGCACGTATCGAAAGCTTCATCTTCCAAACGGCAGAAGAACGCTACCTCGATTTTATTAAGCAGAATCCCGGCTTATTCAACAGGGTTTCATTATCCCATCTTTGCAGTTTCCTTGGCATTGAAAGGCAATCGCTTACGCGTATACGTCAAAAATTGGCACACCAATAACTTTTGACACATTTGTGTCAGGAACAGCCTTCGTTTATTTAAAAACTTTGCAGTATCAAATTAACATGATCTGCAATGAAAAATATTTTACTCATACTCGGGCATCCTTCTGAAAATTCTTTTTGCAATGCACTGCTTGAAGCATATAAAAAAGGAGCAGAAAATGCAGGGGCAACCTGCAAGATACTTTATATATCAAGGCTCAAATTTGATATGAACCTTGCCGATGGTTATAAAACCGGCGAAAACCTGCAGCTGGAAAAAGACCTGATTGCTGCACAGGAACTGATCCAATGGGCCAATCATGTTATACTGGCTTATCCTAACTGGTGGGGCTTTATGCCTGCAATTACCAAAGGTTTTATTGACAGGGTTTTTCTTCCGGGCTTTGCATTTAGCTACCAGCCGGGGAAATTGTTCCCTCAAAAATTACTAACCGGCAAAAGTATGCGGATTTTAGTAACGATGGATACGCCAAAATGGTGGTTCTACCTTATCTACCGTGCTTCCCAATATAAAATTTTAAAGGATATCCTATTCGGTTTTGTAGGTTTTAGGCCCATCCGTTTTTCTACGTTTGGGTTTATCCGAAAATCAACTGCAAACCAGCGGGCCGCCTGGCTGGCAAAAGTGGAGCAGTTGGGCAATCATCTTAAATAAAGCAACATCAGTTTAGTAGTAACATAAAAAACAAACATCATGACACATTTAGTACACAGCAGCAAAGCTGCACAGCTTCACCCTGAAAAAGGATTCAGGACCCATCTTTTAGTTTTCTTATTGACAACTCCTGCTATTTGGATCTTATGGCTGCTTACGGACGCCGGTTATCCATGGCCGTTGTGGTCAACCCCGGCTTGGGCAATAGGTGTGCTCTTCCATTATCTGGGAGTTTATATTTTCAGGAAAAACAAAAATCAATAATACAGCACGGAAAAGCCGAATACCGTAAAAAAAGTAGGCATCACAGTAAAATTTACAAAAATGAAAAAAGCAGTGATAGTGCTGTTGGCAGCATTCACAACAACAGGTTTTGCATCAAAAAATGAAGCAATAAACAGCACAGAGAATAATACTTATGTTTTGGTGCATGGTGCATGGCAGGCTCCCTACGTTTGGGACGAAGTACGAAATGATCTTATCAAAAAAGGAAAGAAAGTCGTAGTAGTTGAATTACCCGGGCATGGTTCTGATAAAACGTTGACACATACGCTGAACCTTGATATTTACAGTAACAAGGTTATCGAAGCGGTTTCTAAGGTTGATGGCAAAGTGATTTTAGTTGGGCATAGCATGGCCGGTATGGTGATTTCCAATGCAGCCGAAAAAATCCCGGCCAAAATCAGCAAGCTGGTTTATATTGGGGCTTTTCTTCCTAAAGACGGCCAGGCTCTTACAGATTTGGCGTATTCCGATCCTGACTCTAAATTAGGCCCAAATCTGGTTCCGTCTGCCGATCAGCTGACACTTGATGTAAAACAGCAGGAACTGGTTGATTTGTTTATTAAAGACGGCTCGCAGGCGGATAAGGATTTGGTACAGAAAAATTACAGGGCAGAACCCGCCATTCCGTTTACCAATAAGGTTACACTCACCAAATCGAATTTTGGTTCGGTAGAAAAAATCTATGTCAAAACGCTTCAGGATCTTGTAATCAGTCCAGGATTACAGGATAGGATGATTGCCGACGCCGGGATCAAAACGGTATACAGCTTAAATACAGGCCACTCGCCATTCCTTTCACGGCCGCAGGAAGTATCACGGCTTCTTTTGAAAATCAACTGATGATTTATTGTAAAATGTGATCTGGATCACACTTTTTTAGTGATTTGGCTCCTTCGTTACCCAAAGCCGTCATGCTAATTTTGACTTATCATTTAAAAACAACATTTATCATGGATTTATTACTCAACAACAAAAAAGTGCTTGTGTCCGGTTCTACAACAGGCATTGGTTACGCAATCGCAAAAGGATTTGCAAAAGAAGGCGCTACTGTGTACCTGAACGGAAGAACGGCATCAACGGTAAATGATGCGCTGAACCGCATCGCTAAAGAAATCCCAGATGCCAAAATAAAAGGTATTACAGCCGACCTGGCTACGGAAGAAGGATTTCAGCTTTTGGTAAACGAAGTTGCCGAAGTGGATATCTTAATCAACAACCTTGGAATTTATGAACCGGTGGATTTTTTTGAATCTACGGATCAGGATTGGAACAGAATGTTTGATATTAACGTGTTGAGTGGCATCCGCCTGGCCCGTTTCTACATGCCTAAAATGCTCAAAAAAAATTGGGGCAGGGTAATCTTTATTTCAAGCGAGTCTGCCATTCAGATTCCAACCGAAATGATCCACTACGGAATGTCAAAAACTGCTCAGCTTTCCGTTGCCAATGGTTTGGCGCAATTAACAAAAGGCACCGGCGTGACGGTTAATTCCATTCTGCCCGGGCCAACATTCTCTGCAGGCGTAGAGCGCTTCATAGGTGATTTGGCCGAACAGAAAAACCTGTCACCAAAAGAAGTAGAGCAGCAGTTTTTTGACGAAACGCGGCCACTTAGCCTATTGCAGAGATTCATCACTCCGGATGAAGTGGCTGGCGCCGTGCTGTATGCATCAAGTGAACTGGCTGCGGCTACAAACGGCGCTGCAATCAGGGTAGATGGTGGCATCCTAAAGGCAATCCATTAATCAAACAGCAATAAAATGAAAACACTCTTAAATCCACTTTTGGCAATCATTATCGTATTAAACAGCTCTTTTTCAGGAGCACAAAATTTAGATTCTATGAAAAAGAAAATTCTTTTCGTGGTTACCAGCCACGATCAAAAAGGAAATACTGGAGAAAAAACAGGTTTCTACCTGTCTGAAGTAACGCATCCCTGGGAGGTACTGACAGCTGCAGGCTATGAAATTGACTTTGTAAGCCCAAAAGGGGGCAAAGCACCAATTGATGGCTTCAATCTTCAGGATGCTGCCAATAAAAAGTTTTGGGAAGATCAAACGTACAGGCAAAAAATAGAAAACACAATGAAGCCTTCCGAAGTTGATCCTTCAAAATACATTGCTATCCATTATGCAGGCGGACACGGGACGATGTGGGATTTTGCGGATAACAAACAGTTGGCCAAGATTGCAGCCAGCATCTATGAAAATGGCGGAATCATAAGCGCTGTCTGCCATGGTCCGGCTGGTTTGGTCAATATTAAATTGTCTAATGGAAAATTCCTGGTTGAAGGTAAGAAGATCAATGCTTTTACCAATGAAGAGGAAGTTGCCGTAAAGCTGGACAAAGTGGTTCCCTTTTTATTGGAATCGAAACTGATTGAGCGTGGCGCTATTTTTGAAAAGTCGGGATTGTGGCAATCTCATGTAGTAACTGACCAGCGTGTAATTACGGGTCAGAATCCACAATCAGCAAAAGCGGTTGGCGAAGCAGTTTTAGCGCAACTTGTCCAATAACAGATTTTTTAAAATTGTGAAAACCGGACAGATTAAAGATTAACTTTGTCCTTAACGGATTATTACCCATTAACCGAAAGATATGAAAGCACTCGTTATCGGAGCCACTGGCGCTACAGGAAAGGATTTGGTCGGTTTGCTACTGAAAGACCATGAGTATAATGAAGTTGTACTTTTTGTTAGACGCTCGACAGGAATCAATCATCCAAAGTTGAAGGAGATCATTACTGATTTTTCCGATTGGGATAAGATTTCCGATGCCATTCAAGGCGATGTTTGGTTTTCCTGCCTTGGCACAACACTAAAAATAGCAGGTTCAAAGGAAAAACAAAAGGAAATCGATTATGGGATTCCTGCAAGATTTGCCGAAACTGCCAAAGCTAACGGGATTCAGAAAGTGGTATTGCTTTCGGCATATGGCGCATCGGCTTCCAGTAAAGTGTTTTATTCCAAAATCAAAGGCGAATTGGAAGATAAGATAAGGGCACTTCAATTTAATTCGCTGATAATCTTCAGGCCCGGAGTTTTAGTCCGCAATAATACAGACAGGGTGGGAGAAAGTATATCGATAGGCATATTGGAATTCCTAAACCGGTTAGGAATATTAAGGAAATTCAAGCCACTGCCCACTTCATTATTGGCAGAAAAACTGGTAAAAGCTTCAAAAAGCCTTTCGCCAGGGGAGCATATAACCGAATTGGATAAAGTTTTTCAGTTTTAGGAGCATAGCATCAATAAAAAACCGATTAGGAAACTAATCGGTTTTTTTTATTCTGTAAATCGTAGGTTTTAATACGGAACATATTCGGTGATTTCCAACCCGTAACCAATCATCCCGACACGTTTTGCCTGCGTGGTATTGGAAATAAGGCGTAGTTTGGAAATATCGATGTCGTGCAATATTTGCGCACCGATGCCAAAATCCTTAACATCCATTTTTATCTGTGGCACTTTTTTGATTCCCTGGCATTGCAATTGCTTCAATTCGGTTAGCCTGTTCAATAAATCTGAAGAATCTACTTCCTGGTTGATGAACAAAATGGCGCCTTTTTCTTCCTTGATGATGCGGTTAAACACATCGTCCAGCTTTTTGTCCATTGCAGTTGATAGCGTATTCAGGATATCGTTATTGGCCTGTGTCGAATTGATCCTTGTTAGTATCGTATCGCCTAAATTCCAGCTGCCTTTGGTGAGTGCCAAATGTACCTGCTTGTTGGTAGTTTGCTGATATGCCCGCAAACGGAAAGTGCCAAAACGGGTTTCAATTTCAAAATCATCTTTTTTGACAATCAGGCTGTCGTGCTGCATCCGGTAAGCGACCAAATCTTCAATGGAAACCAGTTTCAGGTCAAATTTTTTGGCAACTTCCACCAATTGCGGCAGGCGTGCCATCGAACCGTCTTCGTTCATGATTTCCACAATCACCCCAGCTGGCTTGAATCCGGCTAGTCTTGCAAAATCGATAGCAGCTTCGGTATGGCCCGTTCTTCGAAGAACCCCGCCTTGTTTGGCAATTAAAGGGAAGATATGTCCCGGGCGTGCCAATTCGTAAGGTTTCGTATCTTCATTGATTAAAGCCATCACTGTTTTGGCCCTGTCAGAAGCAGATATCCCGGTTGTAACCCCGTTTCCCTTTAAATCAACAGAAACTGTGAAAGCCGTTTCCATATGATCGGTATTGTTTTTTACCATTGAATGCAGCTCTAGTTCCATGCAGCGCTTTTCAGTCAATGGCGCACAGATCAATCCTTTGCCATGGGTTGCCATAAAATTGATCATTTCCGGAGTTACCTTTTCGGCAGCAGCCAGAAAATCACCTTCATTTTCACGATCTTCATCATCAACAACGATGATGACTTTGCCTTGTCGAATGTCTTCGATGGCTTCTTCAATAGTATTCAGCTGTATTTTCATGTGTGTGTTATTTTAGGTTTGCTGCCCTGAGATCCTTGAGGTAAAATCTATTATATAAATAGAATAGCGGATAGAAAGGAAACGCGCCAAGTAGTATAATGATGGTTTTTAAATCGGGCTGTATTGCGGTTTGCTCGCCAATGGAACGCAATAGGCTTTGAGTTCTGTACAATACAAAATACAAACCGCAGGCAATGGCTGATGCGGTAATGATCAATGTATTTTCTTCGAGCAAACCAGCGAAAATGACGATCATCAAAATGATGTAAATGCCAATTGCTGCCAGGCTGTATGTATTGTATTGCCGGTAAAGCTTCTCCAGTACAACGCTATCAACTTTGACTGCTTTTGGTGGAGGTATTGCTTTCGCAGTTGGGGTTATTTTTTTCTCGATGGCTATAACGTCTTCCTTAAGATCAAAATCGCCCGTGCTCGGAACGGTTTCTACAGCCAGTTGCGCTTCATCCCTGTTAGGGAAAAGGCGTTTGAAGCTATTGGTAAACCAATCAAAATTCAAATCAAAGCCTTTGTCGTCTGTGGCTTTTTTGGTTAGCAGGATGGCCAGCGGCCCCAATACGATCGTCGACATCCAGCAGCCAAGAAATGGAGTGATTTCATCCTGTTGTGCTACTTTTTTACCAAAAGTATTGATAAAGTGGAAAATGATGAAGATCAATACCGCAAAAACGATAGGAAGCCCTAAGCCTCCTTTGCGGATGATTGCTCCCAGCGGCGCACCTATAAAAAACATCAGGATGCATGAAAAGGCAATAACAAACTTATCGTATAGCGCAATCCAGTGTTGGCTGATGTTCTTTTGTTTGTCTTCCAGTTCGTAGCGCGAGCTGTCCAAAGCAAAGTTGGTGGCGTCTATATTGCTCGAAGCCACGCGGAGTACCTGTGTTTTGTCACTGTTGGAGAGGTTTTGCAGTACATCTTTGTCGTTATTGGCGTTGGCAATATTCCCGGTCTGGTTATACGTTTGGGTAATGCTTGTACGCTGGTTGATGTTTTCCGTAAACGAAATGACGTCTTTCCTGTAGTTTTTCTGCAGCGAATCCAGCGTAAAAGTCAGCTCGCCAACGGTAAGCATCGTATTGGTATTGGTAATCTGGGCTTCATCCATATCGGCTTTGTTCAGTTTTGACAAATCGATATTGATGACATATCTTTTGAATTCGCTTTTGGCAAAAGGAACCTTGTTACGTTCCTCAAACTTTTTTGGGGTAATGTCTTCGTAATAATTTCCGTCCTTTAATACCAGTTTTAGGATGTTTGATTTTTCGTTACTTACTAATTCACCGGTTTTGGCTTTGATGACAGTATTGCTTCCCGTTCCGTTTGCTGCCAGTTGATGTATGGTTACACCTTTTAGATCCCTGCCATTGTCTCCCGATTTTTTTTCGACCTTGATGTTATAGGATCCAATTTGGCTGAACTGGCCTTCGGCTATTGCCATTGCGGGCTTTACCTGGGCAATGTTCCTACGGAAGTTGACAAACTTATATTCGGCATACGGAATCACATTATTAGCGAAAGCAAAAGCCACAAGGCTTAGCAGTAGTATGAAGTAGATGAGGCTCCGCATCGATCTTTGCAGCGATATTCCCGATGATTTCATTGCGGCAAATTCATAATTCTCGGCAAGGCTCCCGAATGTCATGATCGATGCCAATAGTACTGATAATGGCAGCACCAACGGGATGATGCTTGGCATCTTGAAAAGCAAAAACTTAAGGATCATGAAAATGTCCAAGTCTTTACCGGCTAATTCAGAAATGAAAAGCCATACAACCTGAAGTACGAATATGAAAAAAAGAATTACAAATACCGTAGCAAATGTAGTAAGGAAGGATTTTAATAAGTACCTGTCAAGTATTTTCACCCGGCTTAATCTAGTTTATTGATGTAGTAATTTGGATATTTACTAGCCACAAAGGTAAACTGATTTTTTGATAAAGGCTGGTTGGTTTTAAAAGAATTAACAGTCAAAGTGGTCCTGGTGCCGTTTTTTCCGGTTTCAATTACATTATAGATGTTTTTGGTCTGCGAATCGATGCCCAAAAGGATTTCCTTCCTCTGGTCTTTCGCATTGGTCGGAACCAGTTTGATGTATTGGATTTTCCGGCCTTTGATATCCTGTACTATATCCCAGGAATATTTGTATCCGCTATTGAAAAACGTGAGCATTTTTGATGGTGTAACCGATTTTTCATCGGTGTCATTCACACTCGAAATGGTGACTTCTTCATCTTCAGGGACGATCGTATAGGTTTTTTTACCATCGTATATTTTGGTAACCCCCATAAAATTCAACACATATTTGTTTCCTTCAATGATTACATTCCCTTTGCTTTCCTTGTTGATGTTTTCCTTTAGGTTGGAAAGCGAATATTTAAAATCAATTGTAATGTTTTTGTACGTTTTGATTTTAGCAGTTACCTGATCCAATAAATCTTTTGCTTTTTTATCTTGTGCGTTAGCGGTAACAGTTACTAAGAATAAGATAGCAATAGAAAGTATTTTGTTCATTTTAAGCATTGTTTTGTTCATTCGTAAAAAATTGGTCCAGAGCAACGAGGTCAGGAATATTAACACTCCTCGCTTTGCTTCCTTCAAACGGGCCTACAATTCCGGCTGCCTCTAGCTGATCAATAAGCCTGCCTGCACGGTTGTACCCCAGCTTCAGCTTCCTCTGCAATAATGATGCCGAACCTTGCTGTGCCGTTACAATTATTTCGGCGGCTTCCCTAAACATGCTGTCTCTTTCGGAGATGTCAAACTCAAGGCTTGGGCCACTTCCTTCTTCTCCAACATATTCAGGCAGCAGGTAAGCGCTCGCATATGCTTTTTGCCCACCAATATAATCCACGATTTTTTCCACTTCCGGAGTATCCACAAATGCACACTGCACACGTACCAGGTCATTTCCGTTAGAATACAATAAATCCCCACGGCCAATCAATTGGTCAGCTCCCTGCGTATCAAGAATGGTCCTACTGTCTATTTTTGAGGTTACCCTAAAGGCAATACGCGCCGGGAAATTTGCTTTGATGATACCGGTAATCACGTTTACCGATGGTCTTTGCGTAGCGATGATCAAATGGATTCCGATGGCCCTTGCCAATTGGGCCAGACGGGCAATTGGAGTTTCCACTTCCTTGCCGGCAGTCATGATAAGGTCGGCAAATTCATCGACAACCAAAACGATATATGGAAGGAAACGATGCCCGTTTTCAGGGTTCAGCTTACGCGACTTGAACTTGTCGTTGTATTCCTTGATGTTCCGCACCATCGCATCTTTCAATAGCGAATAACGATTGTCCATTTCAACGCAAAGCGAATTCAATGTATTGATTACTTTGGTGTTATCTGTAATGATCGCATCTTCAACATCCGGGAGTTTAGCCAGGTAATGGCGCTCAATTTTATTGAAAAGCGTAAGCTCCACTTTTTTAGGATCGACAAGGACAAACTTTACTTCCGCAGGATGCTTTTTGTATAATAACGAAGTCAATACCGCATTCAAACCAACCGATTTTCCCTGTCCGGTAGCACCAGCCATCAATAAGTGCGGCATTTTCGCCAAATCGACTACAAAGGTTTCGTTGGAAATGGTTTTTCCCAGAGCGATTGGCAATTCCATTTCGGCTTCCTGGAATTTTGCTGCCGATATTACCGTTTTCATCGGAACCATGGTTGGGTTTTTGTTCGGCACCTCTATACCGATAGTCCCTTTTCCGGGAATAGGGGCAATAATACGGATTCCCAATGCTGCCAATGATAGCGCGATATCGTCTTCAAGGCTTTTGATTTTGGAGATACGGATGCCGGCTTCGGGAACAATTTCATACAATGTTACCGATGGCCCGACAGTTGCCTTGATCTGGGCAATGTCAATTTTGTAGTTTCTCAGGGTTTCTACAATCCTGTTTTTGTTTTCTTCCAGTTCTTCCTGGTTGATGGTAATCCCCACGGAGGTGTATTCCTTAAGCAGGTCTATCGTAGGAAATTTATAATTGGATAATTCCAGTGTTGGGTCAAATTCTCCAAAATCTGCAACCAGTTTTGCCGCCAGGTTTTCTTCCATGATGTCTTCATCCGGCGCCTGTTCAATTACAAAGGCTTCGTCATTGGTTTCAATGATCTGTTTTACAGGTTCGGCGATTGGCGGTACGATTGGCTCTGGAACCGGAATAGGGGTAGGCTCAACTTTTAAGGTTGGCTCTAAATTAATTTCTGAAGCATTTTCGATTGTTGGCTTCAGTGCTTCTTTGTTGATTTCAAATTGGGAAGAAGGCTTCAGTGTTGGTTCTTCCAGTTCTTCCGGCTCTTCTGCAACTGCATATTCCTCTAGGTTGTAGTCGGTTCCCTTATCCGCTGTTGCCAGTGAATCCAAATCTTCCCTGATGGCTTTTTGTTTTTTTTCAAAGAAAGTTTTTATCGCATCCGGCGATATTTTGATCTTGAAAATTAAATAGATGACGATGGCAAATACAATGCTAAGCAGCGTCCCCACTTTTCCGATATAGTCCTGGATAAATTGGTTTATTTCGTAGCCTACGGTTCCTCCTAATTCGGGCAATGAAGTGGCAAAAAAGCCAAAAGTAGCCGATAATACAACGATGGCAAATAAATCCCAAAACCAGGTATTCTTTAGTTTTTTGACCGGTAAGTCCAATAACAAAAATGCACCGCTCAGGAAAAGCAGTTTTACGAACAGGAAGGATGCGACGCCAAATCCACGGTAAACAAATAAATCAGCAACATAAGCGCCAAATTTACCCAGCCAATTTTCTACGTGCTCGCTTCGGTCTGTTAACGAATCGACAGCGCTTTGATCTGCCTGGCCCGAAACGAAATACGAAATAAAGGAAACCAAGAAGGCTATGGATAGCAGTACCAAAAGAAAGCCGAACAGCATCCGGTATTGTTTTTTGGTCTTCAGGATCTTAATTTCTGACTGCGGGTCTTTTTCTTTTGGTTCTTTTTTTGCTGTTTTTGCCATCGGTTAGTTATAAGCGCTATAAAAATAGAAATTTAATCTAATGATTAAAGAAATTTAGGGACATAAATTAACAGACCAATAGCAATCGCGGCCAATGCGGCAAACATCACGGCACCAGCCGCAATATCCTTGATAAAGCCAATCCTGCTGTGGAATTCAGGATGAATGAAATCGGCGATCTTTTCAACAGCAGTATTCAAACTCTCTACTGCCAATACCAATCCGAAGGCCAAAATCTGCATCATCCATTCGTAGCGGTCGATCTTAAAGTAAAAACCGGCAATGACCATTATTACTGCCAATGACGACTGCACCATTACACTATGCTCGGTGGTTATCAGCTTGATCGCGCCTTTAACTGCAAAGCCTACGCTTTTTAACCGGCCTTTGATGAAAGAGTTGTCTTTTTCGAAATCCATTATCTGTGATTATAATGCCGCTAAAGCCGCTTCGTAATTAGGTTCATCCGCAATTTCAGGAACTTGCTCCGTATAGCTTACAATGCCATTTTCATCTAAAACAATAACAACCCTAGAATGCAGGCCGGATAGCTTTCCGTCAGTCATTTCCAGGCCATAATCCTTGCCAAATTTCCCAGTATTAAAATCAGAAAGATTGATTACATTTTCCAATCCTTCGGCACCGCAAAAACGTTTTTGGGCAAAAGGCAAATCGCGCGAAATGCATAAAACCTTAGTGTTCTCAAGCTTGCTGGCATCGGCATTGAACTTCCTGACAGATGCTGCACAGGTAGCGGTATCAACGCTTGGAAAAATATTGAGAACCACTTTTGAACCCGCGAAGTCGTTGAGCGTAGCTATTGATAAATCAGTTTTTATTAATTGGAAATCAGGTGCCTTTGAACCTGTTTTTGGTAATTCACCACTTGTGTTTATTGGGTTTCCACCCAGTTTTACTATAGACATAACTGTATTTTTTTTGAACCCCAAAAGTAGTGAAAATATTTAAGAGTTCAGATTCGATTTTTACCGGGAAAATTTGTCTTTTAAGGGATTTCAGTAAAGTTATTTCCAACTCATTGCAGTTTTTTTGTTAAATTTGATAAAGATAAGATGTTGATTATGAGAAGATTTTATGTTTTTGTTTCGTTAATTGCCCTGTTATTGTGCTGCTTCTGTAAAAAGGCAGAAAACAGGGATAAGTTACCAACAGGCAATACCAAATATGGCTGCGTTCCACCAACTACTGATTCAAAATGGTTTGAGTCTGATAATGTGGCTCCTTTCTTTAAAGGGACTGCTGTGCTGAATTATCCTATCACAACTTCCAGCCAAAAAGCCCAGCAGTATTTTAATCAGGGTTTGGCATTGGCCTATGGCTTTAACCATGCGGAAGCTGCGCGTTCTTTTTATTACGCCACAAAACTCGATCCCAAATGTGCTATGGCATTTTGGGGCTATGCCTATGTTTTGGGTCCCAATTACAATGCAGGCATGGATCCGGACAACTACCTGAGGGCATATAAAGCAATCCGGCAGGCTGTGAAGCTTTCTGATGAAGCACCTGACAAAGAAAAGGATTTGATTAGCGCTTTGGCAAAACGATACACAGCTAAAGCTGTTGATGACCGTAAACCCTATGATATAGCATATTCTAAAGCAATGAAAACCGTTAAGGATAAGTACCCGAATGATTTGGATATTGCAACTCTTTATGTCGAATCGGTAATGGACCTGCATCCCTGGGATTTATATGATAAAGAAGGTATTCCAAAAGAATGGACTACGCCGATCGAAACCGAGCTCCAAAAAATACTAAAGGTAAATCCAAGGCATATCGGCGCCAATCATTTTTATATCCATGCGGTGGAATCTTCCAACACGCCTGAAAGAGGAAATGCTGCAGCCCAACTCTTCGATGATGGGCTTTTTGCTGCTTCTGGGCATTTGGTGCATATGCCATCGCATATTTACATTCGTACCGGAGAATATCACAAAGGAACGCTTGCCAATATTAATGCTGTTAAAAAAGACAGCATTTATGTAACTGTTTGCCATGCTCAGGGAGCCTATCCATTGGCCTATTATCCGCATAATTACCATTTTTTGGCAGCAACAGCTACACTGGAAGGTAATTATAAATGGGCTAAAATAGGGGCTGAAAAAACTGCCGCATTAGTGCATCCTGAAAACATGATTGAGCCTGGTTGGGGAACCTTGCAGCATTATTATGTAATTCCGTATTTTGTTGCTGTTAAATTTGGAAAATGGGACGCGATACAGAAAATGCAATTGGTATCAGATACCCTGACTTATCCATCGGCGATAGCTCATTATGCAAAAGGCATGGCATTTTTAGGGAAGAAGAATATGGCTGAAGCCAAAAGAGAATTGCTGCGGCTTGAAGAAAAAGCCCAAAATGCATCGATGAAGACCATGACTATCTGGGAAATCAATACAATGTCCGATATTCTGCATATTGCGACAGCGGTATTGAAAGGAGAAATCCTGGCTTCTGAAAAAAAATATGCCGAAAGTATCAAGGTGCTGAAACAAGGGGTAGCAATGGAAGACAAGCTGAATTACAACGAGCCGCCCGACTGGTTCTTTTCGGTAAGGCACTACCTGGGGGCAGTGCAGATTGAAGCCGGGAAATACAATGACGCAATCGCAACCTATGAGCAGGATTTAAAACGGCTAAGAAACAATGGCTGGGCACAGCACGGCCTGAAATTAGCTTATCAAAAACTTAATGATGCCCGGAAAGTTAAGGAAACTGAGATGCTTCTGGCAAAAAGCTGGGCAACTGCCGATGTCGATATTACTACTTCAAGGATAAAATAAAGATCCGGTTCTTAATGAACCGGATCTTTATTTTTTAATGATGATTAACGGATTATTTTATCAACTCAAGCGAAAGGCTCGCGCCATTTGCCAAGATAGATATGCTCGAATCTGTTAAACTCGAATAGGCCAAAATCCCCTGATATGCATTTAAATCAACCAGTTTGCTAATCGAAACCGTCCTGGTTTCACCATTGTTGATGGTTATGAAAGAGCGTGTCCCTGCAATTTCACTTCCATAAATACCTAAATAAAACTCGGCATTAGCAACAGATCCGCTATTTTTTCTTAACGAAATAGTATACGTAATCCGGTAGGTTCCGGCTATGGTCGTCTGAATGGTGTCACCGCCGCTTATGGATACATTTGAGGAAACTCCGGTGGTACCAAAATTAATCGCACCCGAACTCAAATTAGTATTGGCATTACGGTATAATTCGCCGTAAGCCTTGGTTACTGTTGATCCGGCTGCAGCTTTCCAGCTCGCTTTTCCATTGGCATCAGAAGTCAAAACATAATTGTTTGCCTGTGTCCCGTCAACAATTTTTATCGAACCAACCACATGTAGCCTTTCGTCTGGAGTACTTGTTCCGATACCTACCTTGTTGCTTGTGTTTGATGCATTCCCCAAAACAATTGCATTTGCCTGTGAAGTTGATGCTTGGTAGCCAATAGCGGTCGCATTCTGCCCTGATGCAGAAGCAGATAAGCCAAGAGATGTAGCATTTTGCGCTGTCGCGGATGCTGCAGAGCCAATGGCTACGGCGCTGTTGGAATTCGCTGTGGTATTCAAGCCGATGGCCATTGATTGATAACCCGATGCGGTGGATGATTGCCCTATTGCAATTGCCTGGTTGTTTGCTGTGGCCGTGGCCGATGTTCCGATTGCGATTGCATTATTGTCGTTTGCCGCAGCTCCATTTCCTATGGCAAAGCCGCCGGTTTGATGGAATCTTGCAAATTGGTTGTTACTGACTTTAAAAACCAAAGGCATGGCATTCGTTGTTCCCAAAAAGTCGGTCGATAAGGCTGAATTTCCGGTTAAGGTCCAGCCATAATTTACAGTAGTTGGGCTTTTCCAGCTTGCTTTTCCGTTTGCATCCGACATTAGGATGTAACCGTTAGCCTGGTTTCCGTCCACCATTTTTATAGAACCAACAACATGTAATTTTTCATCCGGGGTATTGGTTCCGATTCCAATTTTACTGTTTCCGTTAGATGAATTTCCCAAAACGATTGCATTAGCCTGTGAAGTGGTTGCCTGGTAGCCGATTGCCGTTGCATTCTGCCCCGATGAGTTGGCTTCCTGTCCTAATGCCATAGCCTGTTGTCCTGATGCATTGGCGCTGTTGCCAATAGCAAATGAATTATTATTGCTGGAAGCCGAACTTACTCCGATTGCTGTTGCCAGGTACCCTGAAGCATTTGAAGACGTCCCTAGTGCTACAGTATTATTATTGCTTGTAGCGGAATTCAATCCGATGGCAACCGACTGATAGCCTGCTGCATTGGATGATGGCCCTATTGCTACAGCCTGGTTGCTGGTTGTAGCCGTTGCTGAGGTTCCGATTGCTACAGAATTGTTGTCATTGGCCGCAGCGCCGTTACCGATTGCCAATCCGCCATTGGGATGGAATCTTGAAAACTGATTGCCATTTACCTTAAAGATTAAAGGGTAATAATTGTTTGTTCCCAGATAATCTGTGCCTGTAACTGTGTTTCCGGTCAGGTTCCAGCCTCCAGTCGAAGGTGTTGAAGTAGTGCCTGAGCCAAATTTCTTCCAGCTGCCTTCCCAGTAGTAAAACCCGGGGGTCACATCATTTGCCGTGTTGGTGTTGTATACCATCAAACTGGTTGCCGGCGAGGCAATGGTTGCAGTGTCTGTCGTTGAGGTCAGGGCAACCCTTGGGATCAAAAGCCCCGAATTGGTGCTGCTGATTTCAAGTGCAGACGACGTGCTAGGGTTTGTGGTTCCGATGCCAACCTGTGCAAACGAAAACTGAAATGCGATTAGAAATGCTAAAATGTAGAAATTTTTCATCGTGGTTAGAAATTTTGACAAAATTAATACTTGTAATGCACTAAATACGAGGCTTCCGGAGTTTCGGTTTTTTTATTTGCTTACGAAAACGTTTGCGTAAACTCTTAAATTTTTATGAGATTTAAAAAGAAATAAATACCTGATTTTATGATAATGGTTTTTTGGCTAATTTTTTTAAAAATAATTTAGCATTTTTATTAAAATGCTGATAATTTGTCAGTTTCGTCTAAACGCAAAAAAACCCGTTGGATAACGGGTTTTTTTATTAATAAAGTGTTAATACTAAACGTGTAACGCCCTGTTGTCGGTAGCGGCAAGGGCTGCTTCTTTTACCGCTTCGGCAAAAGTAGGATGCGCATGCGACATTCTGGATATGTCTTCAGCTGAAGCGCGGAATTCCATTGCGGTTACTGCTTCGGCAATCAAATCGGCACAGCGCGCACCTATCATGTGTACGCCCAGTACTTCGTCTGTTTTTGCGTCAGCCAGTATTTTTACAAAGCCGTCGTTATCTGCACTTGCACGTGCTCTTCCTAAAGCTTTGAAAGGAAAACTTCCTGCTTTGTAAGCTATTCCGGCTTCCTTTAATTGTTCTTCAGTTTTGCCAACAGCGGCTACTTCCGGCCAGGTATAAACAACTCCTGGGATCAGGTTATAATCGATGTGCGGTTTTTGCCCGGCAAGGATTTCGGCCACCATTGTTCCTTCTTCTTCGGCTTTGTGCGCCAGCATTGCCCCGCGAACCACATCGCCAATCGCATAGATATTCGGGATGTTGGTCTGCAAATGGTCATTTACTTCGATCATGCCACGCTCGGTAACCTTCACTCCGGCTTTATCGGCATTCAACCCCTCTGTATACGGGCGTCGTCCTACGGATACCAAAGCGTAATCGCCTTCAAAAGTTATTGTTTCACCTTTTGGGCTTTCAGCTTTTACGGTAACCGTTTTACCTTTTCTTTCTACAGACTGCACTTTGTGCGATGTATAGAATTTCATTCCCTGTTTTTTCAGGACTTTTGTAAGTTCTTTTGACAAGCCTGCATCCATTCCTGGAATGATCCTGTCCATGAACTCGACAACCGAAACTTCGGCGCCAAGGCGAAGGTACACCTGCCCAAGCTCGATCCCGATTACGCCACCTCCGATGATTACCAGGTGTTTTGGAACTTCCTTCAGTTTCAATGCTTCGGTAGAAGTAATGATCCTTTCCTTGTCTAGTTTGATAAAAGGCAGTGAAGATGGTTTTGAGCCGGTTGCGATGATTGTATTTTTGGCTTCGATGGTTTCTGATGTGCCATCGGCTTTTGTGATTTTGATTTGAGTTGCGCTTTCAAATGAGCCTACGCCTTCAAAAACAGTGATTTTATTTTTGTCCATAAGGAATTTCACACCGCCCGACGTTTGGTCGACTACAGCCTGTTTGCGCGCAATCATTTTTTCAAGGTTGACCTTCACTTTTCCGGAAACCTCGATCCCGTGATCGGCAAAATGCTGTAATTCCTCATAATGATGCGATGAAGCCAACAATGCTTTGGACGGGATGCAGCCTACGTTGAGGCAGGTTCCTCCAAGAGTGCTGTATTTTTCGATGATGGCGGTTTTGAAGCCTAATTGGGCGCAACGGATTGCGGCAACATATCCGCCTGGCCCCGAACCTATGATGACAACGTCAAATGAACTCATAATTGTTTGGTGTTATATTTTTTGTGTCACAAAACTACGGTTTTTATTTGGTTTTCGCCCAACTATGCCGATTGGTTTTTTTGATAGTCCTAAAGGTAAAAATAACGCCGGAATAGCCCCGATGGGAGCAAACTACCGTGTAGTGCGGACAGCGGGGGCATAGTTATAAAAACGCAGAATGTTCCGCTCCTGAAATTGAAATCCGAACCTACTTATCAGAGAAGTTTTAGGTTTATTTTTATTTAATAAGTATCGTAATACAAGAATGGTGGAAATGACTTTTTTTGATGTTAAAATTTTGATAATCAGTAAAATTTAGGTTTTGTTTTCCTAAATTTGATACAGAATATTAAAAGAAATTGTTGTTAATGAACAATGGAAGAAATGTTCAGCAGAGGGGACGTTTTATCAGTAAAGGCCAACCTCAATGCAACTCTGATTGCGCTTTGCAATAATCGTAGAGAAAGTCATCTTTCTGCAGTTGGTAAAAACCAACGAATTAAAATAAGAAGGCAGCGACTGGCTGTTAAAGCAGAAATGGATTAGAGGCAAAAAAAGTCAGATAGCGTAGAAAATCCGTTATAGAGTTCTCTGTAACGGATTTTTTTGTGTAATGTTTTGTGTTTCGTCGATGGTATTCGGATTTATTTTTTAATTTTAATTTGTCTAAACCGTTGATTATGAAAAAACTTTACTCCCTGCTGGTTTTATCCTTTTCTGTTTTTTGTGCTTCCGGCCAGGTTGTCAATATTCCGGATGCGGCTTTTAAGGCCAGGCTTTTGGAAGCAAGTACGGCTAATCAGATTGCATCGAGCAACTCCGCTTATTTTGTGCCGATGAAAATTGATGCCAATAACAATGGCGAAATAGAGGAGGAAGAAGCGCTTTTGGTTAGGATGCTCCATGTTGACAACGCTACTATTGCCTCGCTTGAAGGAATAAGCTCATTTCCTAATTTGAGGGAACTTTACTGTAATAATAATTCTTTGACATCCCTTGATGTTAACAACCTTACTTTTTTAAGGAGATTTAATTGTTCCTATAATTCGCTGACTAGCCTGAACTGCCAGGATATAACAAATAGGATGGAATATTTTGATTGTAGTTATAACAATCTGACCTCATTGGCTTTGCCTAATTTTTTTGAATTTTTGGATCAGGGAGACCAATCCATTTATGCAAACTGTTCGCACAATCAACTGGCAGCAATTGTTTTTTCGGCTAATGAAGAATTATCGCACCTTGATTTATCCTATAATAATTTTACATCTTTGGCATTTGGGCATTTGGAAGTTTATGGATACTTATCCCTTTCCAACAATCCGCTTACCAATATTAATTTCGACAATGTTTATTTGGGGGCACAAGGTCCGGATGAAGACCCTTATTTGGGTATTGACAATACAAACTTAACAGAATTATACGTGCCTTTTCGTATTAAGGGGGGCTCTAGTATCAGCAATAATCCGAACCTGGTACATCTGAACCTGAAAAATTCCTATGTCAATTTTGACTCTTATTACGAAACAGATGAAACTGGCGAAGAGAACCGGAGAGCTCTGTTTATTCCGGAGTTACCATTTTGAATAACCCGCAGTTGGCATTGATGTGCTGTGATTATTATGAAGTGAATTACTATAGAGGGATTCTGCCGGATACCGTCCAGGTTTCCGAATATTGCAATTTTACTCCGGGAGGATATTATAATGCCATTACTGGAACGGTGACATACAACTGCCCGGGAGGCACGCCTGTAAATGGCAATGTAAGGATAGTAGTGAATAATCAATACAACGCAAGTTTTGCAGAGAACGGAAGTTATACCGCCTTTACCAGTTATGGGGTCCAGAATGTTACACCCCAGTTTCCTGAACCGGGCTATTTTACCATAACGCCTGCCAATTATACTTTTAATTTTGCAAATACCGGCAATGATCAAACCGCCAATTTCTGTGTTTCGCCAAACGGTGTCCACCCTGACCTTGAAGTTACCATTTTGCCAATGACTACAGTCCGGCCGGGATTTGATGCCAAGTACAAGCTGATCATTAAGAATAAAGGCACAGAAACCCAGTCGGGTTCCGTTTCATTCAGTTTTGATGATACTATTTTGGATTATGTCAGTTCAATTCCGGTAGTATCTACCCAAAGTAACTCTTTGCTTAGTTGGAATTTTTCTGGTCTGGCACCTTTTCAGGACAGGGAAATCTCGTTGACACTCAATGTGAATTCGCCTTTAGAAACCCCAGCCGTAAACCTTGGAGACGTATTGCATAATTCAGTCCAGCTAACCACAGTCCAGACTGATGAAACGCCCGCAGACAACTATGCCGAGCTGAATCAGACAGTCATAGGCTCTTTTGATCCAAATGACAAAACGGTTCTGGAAGGATCACAAGTAAGCATTGCCAGGGTGGGCGATTACCTTAATTATGTGGTAAGGTTTCAAAACACAGGAACTGCTGCTGCGGAAAATGTTGTTGTAAGTGATTTTCTTGACGGATATGATTATAATACACTGCAAATTTTATCAGCCAGCCATCCTTTCGAATGCAGGATGAGGACAGATTATGCATTGAGGCTGGAGTTTATTTTTGAAGGCATCAATCTGCCGGCCAGCACCGCTGATGAAGCCGGAAGCTATGGTTACGTAGCTTTCAGGATCAAACCAAGTGCGGCTACCGTTGTAGGCAATGTCATTGAAAATACAGCCAATATCTATTTCGACTATAATTATCCAATTGTGACTAATACCGTTGCGACAACTTTCACTGAATTGGCAGTTCCGTCTTTTAGGCATCAACAGTTTGTGCTATATCCTAACCCTACATCAGGTTTGCTTCATATTGAAACCTTAGATAACCAACCGATAATAAAAACACTGATCAATAATGTTTTGGGCCAAACCGTATTGGTTTTTGGTAACAAAACTATGCTCGATGTAGGTTCGCTGGTAAAAGGGACTTATTTTGTAACCATCGAAACAGAATACGGAAAAGCTACGCAGCGATTCATTAAATTATAACAAAAAGCCTCAGTTTTCTGAGGCTTTTTGTTACGCATTATTTTTATTGAGCTTACTGTTTTTATAACTAAATCCGAAATAGATCATCAGCCCGATGATAAGCCAGCCCGTAAAATAAATCCAGTTCCAAACGCTCAGTTCGGCCATCATGTAAAGGCAGCAAACCAATCCGAGTAGCGGAATCAATGAAAGGTTCTGCCTCCAGGACCAAACCGCAAAACACACTAACGAGATCAGGAATATCCACATTGGGATTTTGTGTTTGAACAGGCTGAAACCGCTTTCATATTTCGCCGAATTGCTGATCGGCATTCCATCAACCACCTGTTTGTATACTGTTTCATCCGCATTGAATTCGCTTAATAGCTTCTCAATATCAGGAGTGTCGGCTTTTTTAAGCGTAGCTAGGTATTCATAAACCTTTTTGCTTTCTTCATCGTTTAATGAAGTTACGATGTCAGTTGGTGATTTGATTTGCTTTTCATTGGTAAGGAAATCCATTGTTGATTGCCTGTTTACCGTAAATGCAATCGCAATCCCAATAACCATCAATAATGGAAAAACAAATTTAGAATTGATATAAGGTGTCTTGAATTTCCCTCTTGGGATATCAGGCTTGTTCTGAAGCACCAGTACACCGGCACATACCAGTACAAAAGCAAATAAGGTACCGATGCTGCATAAATCGGTTACCATGGTAAGGTTTAGGAACAAAGCAGGAATCGCTACCACAAATCCGGTTACAATAGTTGCATAAGATGGCGTTTGGTATTTTGGATGTACTTTTGAAAAGCGTTTTGGCAATAAACCGTCGCGGCTCATGCTCATCCAGATACGCGGCTGCCCCATCTGAAATACCAATAAAACGCTGGCCATTGCCACGACTGCGCTTACCGCAATAATCCCCGACATCCATTTCAGGTTTAATTTATTGAATACAAATGCCAAAGGATCGCCTACATTCAAATCAGAATATTTAACCATTCCGGTGAGTACCAATGCAATGATTACATAAAGGACGGTACAGATAATGATGGCCCACATCATGCCGCGGGGTAAATCGCGCTGTGGGTTTTTGCATTCTTCGGCTGTAGTAGAAATGGCATCAAAACCGATGTAGGCAAAGAAAACTGCCGAAACGCCTTTTAATATTCCACCAATGCCATTTGGCGTAAACGGATGCCAGTTTGCCGTATCAACATAAAATATCCCAACGGCAATAACCAAAAGGATAATGCAAAGTTTGATGACCACCATCAGGTTGCTGGCATTACGGGATTCTTTCATGCCTCTGTATACCAAATACGTTATGATAATGATGATAAATAAAGCAGGAAGATCGGCAACTAAATGGAGCGAACCAATAGTAGGCGAAGTGGTCCAGGCGGTATAGGCATTTTGTATCCCTTCGGATAAATCCCCAAATGACTTACCGCTTTTCATAAGTGCCGTGGCATCCTTAAAGCCGTTGGAAGCCGTTAGGTAATCCATCTGGATCCATTGAGGGAGTTTGATGCCGCCGCTTTCAAGCAGGCCTGTAAAATAATCGCTCCACGAAATGGCCACAGTAATATTCCCGATAGCATATTCCATGATCAGCGCCCAACCAATGATCCAAGCGATGATTTCACCAAAGGCAACATACGAATAGGTGTAAGCGCTACCTGAAACCGGAACCATAGAAGCAAATTCGGCATAAGCAAACGCTGCAAATCCGCAGGCTATGGCAGTAAAAATAAAAAGGAAAATTACTCCCGGGCCACCATCAGCGCTGGCTTTTCCGATCGTGCTGAATATTCCCGCACCTATAATCGCAGCGATGCCAAAAGCAGTCAGGTCACGCGTTGTCAGGTGTTTTCCCAATGACTGGTGCCCGTCAGACTCATTTTTTGCAACCTGGTTTAGAATATCTTTTACAGTCTTTTTTCGAAATAATTGAGAAAACGGCATGAGCTGAATTTGAGTTAGTAGAAAACAAATATATAAAAGATTTGAGATTATGGATGATTGCCAGCTGACATTCAGTAATTAGCCCTTATCCTGTCTTAGCACATCAATTATAATTGGAGATGTTATATAAGTTTTGACAATTAACAGATAATAATTTATAATTAAAAATTATAATCAAAACATGATAGTTATCATTAGATTTGACTTATCAAAAACGTAACTTTACAAACAACATAAATAAATCAGATATCTATGGGAAATGATTCATCTCAGGGCAAATGCCCATTTAACCACGGAGCCTCACAGCAATTTGCAGGTGGCGGAACACGAAACACCGATTGGTGGCCAAATCAGCTAAAGCTAAATGTCCTTCGCCAGAATTCTTCTTTATCTAATCCGATGGATGGCGATTTCAATTATGCTGAAGCTTTTAAAAGCCTTGACCTTGAAGCTGTGAAAAAAGACCTGCACGCATTGATGACGGATTCACAGGACTGGTGGCCGGCAGATTTTGGACATTACGGAGGTTTGTTTGTACGTATGGCATGGCACAGCGCAGGAACCTATCGTGTATTTGACGGACGAGGAGGCGGAGGCCAGGGTCAACAGCGTTTTGCGCCGCTTAACAGCTGGCCTGATAATGTGAGCCTTGATAAGGCGCGTAGGCTGCTTTGGCCGATTAAACAAAAATACGGACGCCAGATTTCATGGGCTGATTTGATGATTCTTACCGGAAATGTTGCATTGGAATCCATGGGATTCAAGACATTTGGTTTTGCCGGAGGGCGTGAGGATGTTTGGGAAGCTGACGAATCAGTGTACTGGGGATCGGAAACAACCTGGCTGGGCAATGAAGACCGTTACAGCCATGGAGTCGAAGGATTGGCAGAACGCGGAGTAGTTTCTTCTGATGAAGACCCGAAAGGCGACATACATTCCAAAGGTGATCTGGAAAAGCCGCTAGGTGCTGCACATATGGGATTGATCTATGTAAACCCGGAAGGGCCGGACGGAAATCCAGATCCGATTGCGGCAGCAAAAGACATCAGGGAAACCTTTGCGCGTATGGCAATGAACGATGAGGAAACAGTTGCGCTTATTGCCGGTGGACACACATTTGGTAAGACACACGGTACCGCTTCGTCTGATAATGTAGGCAAAGAACCGGAAGCTGTAGATTTAGAGCATCAGGGATTTGGCTGGGTCAACCGCCACGGAAGCGGAAAAGGTGCAGATGCCATCACCAGTGGATTGGAAGTAACCTGGACTACAACGCCTACAAAATGGAGCAACAATTTTTTCGAAAACCTTTTCGGTTTCGAATGGGAATTGACTAAAAGCCCGGCAGGCGCCCATCAATGGGTAGCCAAAAATGCCGAAGCAATCATTCCGGATGCATTTGATGCTTCTAAAAAACATTTGCCAGCAATGCTTACTACCGATCTTTCCTTGCGGTTTGATCCGGCATATGAAAAAATCTCACGCCGTTTCCTTGAAAACCCGGATCAGTTTGCCGATGCGTTTGCAAGAGCCTGGTTTAAGCTGACTCACCGTGATATGGGCCCACGTGCCTTATACTTAGGTGCTGATGTTCCACAGGAAGTGTTGTTGTGGCAAGATCCTATCCCGGCGGTAAACCATAAACTGATTGATGCTAACGATATTGCTTCATTAAAGGCAAAAATCCTGGATTCAGGGCTTACTGTTTCTAATTTGGTTTCAACTGCATGGGCTTCTGCTTCAACATTCCGCGGTTCTGACAAACGCGGTGGCGCCAATGGGGCGCGTCTTCGTTTGGCTCCGCAAAAATATTGGCAGGTAAACAACACGCCATTGATTACAGATACTTTATCAAAATTGGAAGCAATCCAGAAAGCATTTAACGATGCACAGTCAGATGGCAAAAAAGTTTCTATTGCCGATTTGATTGTTTTGGCCGGATGCGCCGGAATTGAAAAAGCGTCAGGAACAAATGTACCGTTTACGCCAGGCCGTATGGATGCTTCACAGGAAGAAACCGATGTGGAATCTTTTGCTTACTTAGAGCCGCTGGCTGATGGTTTCCGTAACTACCGCAAAAGAAAATCTTCTGTGCTTACCGAAGCATTGTTGATTGATAAGGCAAATTTACTGAAACTGACTGCAGCCGAATTGACGGTTTTGGTTGGCGGAATGCGTGTTTTGGATACTAATTTTGACGGATCTGCACATGGGGTATTGACCAGCAATAAAGGAAAATTGACCAATGACTTCTTCGTGAACCTTTTGGATATGAATACTGCCTGGAAATCAGCTTCAGATGACAAGGAATTGTTTAATGGTGTTGACCGTGCTACAGGAGAGCAGAAATGGACGGCTACCCGTGCCGATCTTGTGTTTGGTTCTCAAGCCGAATTAAGGGCAATTGCTGAAGTCTACGGAAGTTCGGACGCTAAAGGCAAGTTCGTTAAAGACTTTGTTGCCGCATGGAACAAAGTAATGAACCTGGACCGATTTGATCTGAAATAATTGATTAGGAATTATATTTAACGAAAAATCCCCGCTGCGGCGGGGATTTTTTTATGGAGTAAATACCGTTTTGTAATTATTCCAGTACCGGTAAATCAGGAATAAATTCCCTAAAAACATACCAATGGCAACTGGCAGTCCTTCAGGGGATAAAAAATAATTGATCAATAAAATGTTTATGGTAATTGGCAGAATAAGAATGTTTGCCAATGTTACATATTTTCCGGTCACATAAGACAAACCACAAAGCAATTCAATTGCTTTGGCTAAAGGCATGATGTAAACTGAAGTAATCAATCCCGTAGTAAATACTTTAAATTCTTCAGAGGTTACAGTTTGTGGTGCCTTATTGAAAAAATAGGTAATGGATGCAAATAGGAGCAAAAGCCCTATCAAAACTCGGATAACAATGGTTGCGATTTTCATAAGATTTGATTTAGATGATTAATGATAGCATAAAGTTAGCTAAAAATATCCAATTATGGTGTTAAATGTTTTTATTTCAGGATGTTATGATAGTTTTGTTTTTAGATAATCCAAGAAGCGTAAGAAGTCTAAGAAGTTTATTGTAATTTTGGAAAATGTTTAAAATTTTGACCGTTTGAGAACAAAATTCATCCGAGATATTGATAATCCCACACATTTTAAGCAACAGCTCCTGCAATGGGCGAACCAGTTCCGTGAGGTCGTTTTTTTGGATTCTAATGATTATCATCATCAATATTCAAGCTATGATTGTGTTTTGGCCGTGGATGCCTTTACATCCATTAAAACCGATTTCCATAATGCTTTTGATGAACTCGACCAATATCAAAAACATAGCAGGGACTGGTTGTTCGGCTATCTGTCTTATGATCTGAAAAACGATACTGAAAACCTGCATTCCCATAATCATGATGGTTTGCATTTTCCCGATTTATTTTTTTTTCAGCCTAAAAAACTGTTTCTGCTGAAAGAAAATCAACTCGAAGTCCACTACCTGAAATTATGTGATGATGAAATCGATGCTGATTTTGATGAAATCCTTATCGGAAGTAAGAAACAGCAAATAGGAAGTAAAAATGATTTGGCCATAAAGCAGAGGATTTCAAAAGAAAATTATCTTGCCAAAGTCAATGCAATGCTGGCGCACATCCATCGCGGCGATATCTATGAAGCCAATTTCTGTATGGAATTTTATGCCGAGAATGCCGAAATAGATCCTTTGGATACCTTTCAAAAACTGAACGGCATTTCCAAACCACCATTTGCCACATTTTTCAGGAACAATCAAAATTACCTGCTTTGTGCATCGCCCGAACGTTACCTGAAAAAAGAAAATGATAAAGTGGTTTCCCAGCCTATAAAAGGGACCGCCCGGCGTTTTGCAGATCCGTCCGCAGATGAAAATGCTAAAGCCGAGTTGCGGCAAAACCCAAAAGAACGTTCCGAAAACATCATGATTGTTGATTTGGTGCGCAATGACTTATCGCGTACTGCAAGCCGGGATTCGGTTACTGTGGAAGAATTGTGCGGCATTTATACATTTGAACAGGTACATCAGATGATTTCAACGGTGGTCTCTAAAGTTGAAAATTATATTTCGCCTGTAGAAATCCTGAAAACCACTTTTCCTATGGGAAGCATGACCGGAGCGCCCAAGATTTCGGCTATGGCTATCATCGAAGGACTAGAGGAAACCAAACGCGGTTTGTACAGTGGCGCTGTGGGTTATTTTACACCGGACAATGATTTCGATTTTAATGTTGTCATCCGGAGCATTTTGTATAATGCGGATAAAGAATATGTTTCTTTTTCTGTTGGAAGCGCAATTACCTCGCAGGCGCAGGCCGAACAGGAATATGAAGAATGCCTGCTCAAGGCCAGGGCGATGTTTGAGGTTTTAAGTTCAATTTAAATGATTACTTTTGGATATGCTTCAACAATTCCAAAAACACATCAAAACCAATTTCCCGTTCCTAAACGGAAGGAAACTCCTTTTAGCCACAAGCGGCGGAATTGACAGTATGGTTTTATTGCATTTGTGCCATTACTCTGGTTTGGATATCAGGGCAGCGCATTGCAATTTCCAGCTTCGCGGCAATGAGAGCGATGAAGACGAACAGTTCGTAAAATCGGAATGTGAAAAATTGGGCGTATTGTTTTTTGTGAATCATTTTGAAACCAAAAAATTTTCTGAAGAACAAAGGCTCTCGATCCAGGTGGTGGCAAGAAACCTTCGGTACGACTGGTTTCAGACGCTTTTGATCAATAACGATTACGATTATATCCTTACGGCGCACCATCTTGATGACAGCCTTGAAACTTTTTTAATCAATTTTACCCGCGGATCGGGATTGGAAGGTTTGGCAGGGATTCCGCAGCAAAACGGCAATGTCATCCGTCCTTTACTGCCTTTTTCAAGAAATGATATCGAAACTTTTGCTAAAGAAAATGCGATTTTCTGGCGCGAGGACAGCAGTAATTCCTCTGATAAATATTTCCGGAACAAACTGCGCCATGATGTAATACCGGTTTTGAAGGAACTCAATCCGGGTCTTTTGGATTCTTTTGAAAATACGGTTTCACACATAAAGCAGGCACTGACAATGGTTGATGATGCTTCGCGTATCGTATACCGAAAGGTTGTGGCTGATGTCAATTTCCAGAAACGGATCAATCTGAAGGAATTGATGCAGCTGCCTAATTACCATGCGTATTTATATGAATGGCTCGAGTCATTTGGCTTCACCGACTGGGATTCGATAAACGATCTGGTCACAGCGCAATCGGGGAAGCAGATTTTTTCCAAAAACCACATCGTGCTTAAAGACCGCGATGAATTGATTATCTATCAAAAACCAAAAGACGAAGCAGCTGGCCATTATTTGGTCGAAAAAGGGCAAAAAGACGTTAAAGTTCCCTTAAAACTCGAGTTTTCCAAGGCCGATGGCATTTCGGTTCAAACAACTAATGCTATATTTGTTGACGAAGAAAAGCTCGTGTTTCCACTACAGGTCAGAAAGTGGCAGCAAGGCGACTGGTTTCAGCCTTTTGGGATGAATGGGAAGAAGAAACTGAGCAAATTCTTTAAGGATGAAAAGCTTTCATTAATCGATAAATCACAGATCTGGCTTTTATGTTCCGATGACCAGATTGTCTGGGTTATTGGAAAAAGGCAGGATGAACGCTTTAAGGTAACCGAAACAACAACACAGATTTTAAAAATAAACTACACCAACTGATGAAGAAAGGATTACTTTTTCTTTTGTTTTTCTTGGCTTTCGCCAATGTTAATGCCCAACTCCTTGAGCCTGTAAAATGGACTTCCAAAGTAGAAAAGATTTCTGATACCGAATTCAACCTGGTAATGGAAGGCAAAATCGATGAGGGCTGGCACGTTTATTCGCAATATACGCCACAGGCCGAATTTGGCTCGGCGATGCCTGCCGAATTTAAATTCGAAAATCCTAAAGGGAATTACGAACTTGTTGGGAAAGTAAAGGAAAGCCCATATAAAAAAGCCTATAGCGAGGCTTTTGAAATCGACGAATATTTCTTTGAGAAGAAAGTGACCTTTACCCAAAAGGTAAAAATCATCAATGCCAAACTTACTTCAATTGTTGCCAAAATAGATTACCAGGTCTGCAAACAGTCGTGTATCAACGGTGATAATAAATTTACGTTTCCAATTCCGGCATCGGCTAAAATTGAAGTGGTAGACACTACTGCAGATACTGCAATAAAGGCCTCAATCCCGGCTGATACGATAAAGAAAGCCGAACCAGCAAAGACGCAAACCATTGCAGCAACCCCTAAAAAAGAAGAGGGCAGAGGCATGTGGACTATTTTCTGGCTGTCGTTCCTGGGCGGATTTGCAGCGCTTTTAATGCCCTGCATTTTCCCGATGATCCCAATGACGGTTAGTTTTTTTACCAAACAGAGCAAATCAAAGGCACACGGCATCCGCAATGCGGTTTTTTATGGTGTGTCGATCATTGTGATTTATGTACTCCTTGGTTCGATCATTACAGCCATTTTTGGTGCCGAGGCACTTAACGAATTGTCGACCAGCGTTTGGTTTAATTTGATGTTCTTTGTCCTTTTGGTAGTTTTTGCCATATCGTTTTTGGGTGCATTCGAAATTGTCCTGCCAAGTTCATGGGGAACAAAGCTCGATTCCAAAGCGGATAAAGGCGGAATTGTCGGGATCATATTCATGGCTTTGGCTTTGGCTGTAGTGTCGTTTTCGTGTACCGGCCCGATTGTCGGAACCTTACTGGTAGAATCGGCCTCAAAAGGCGGAATTGCACCGGTAGTGGGAATGTTTGGGTTCTCACTGGCAATTGCATTGCCGTTCATGCTCTTTGCCATGTTCCCGGGCTGGCTCAACTCGATGCCAAAATCAGGTGGCTGGCTCAATACGGTTAAGGTTTCGCTTGGTTTCCTTGAATTGGCTTTTGCCTTTAAGTTTTTATCGAATGCCGATTTGGTGCTCCAGAAGCATTTGCTGCACAGGGAATTGTTCATAGCGATCTGGATTGCCATTTTTGTTGCCTGGGCGCTGTATCTTTTTGGAAGGTATATGCTGCCGCACGATTACGAAAAGGCAGAAAAAATTGGTGTCGGAAGGCTGATGATGGCCATTTTGGTCACCGCATTTACGCTTTATATGATTCCCGGGCTTTGGGGCGCGCCGTTAAAAATCTTAAGCGGATTGACTCCACCCGTTAATTATGCAGAAAGCAGTTCGGGATTTGGGGCTTCATCTACAAAAGGCGAGTCTGCCGGAACATGCCCATTTTGGCCCACACGGAATTATTGCTTTTGAAGATTACGAAACTGGTTTGGCTTATGCCAAAAAAGTGAACAAGCCGGTTCTGCTGGATTTCACCGGAGACGCCTGTGCCAATTGCCGTAAAATGGAAGACAATGTGTGGTCAGACCCGGAAGTGCTTAAAATACTAAAGGAACAAGTAGTGCTGATTTCATTGTACTGCGACCGGAAAATCGAATTGCCCAAAGACCAGCAATACGTTTCTAAAGCTACAGGTAAAGAAGTTGAAACCATTGGCAACAAATGGACCGATTTCCAGATTACGCGCTACAAAAGCAACTCCCAGCCTTTATATGTGGTTTTGGATGCCGATGGAAATGACCTCTCAGAACCGATTGCCTACACTTTTGATGTGAAGGATTATAAAGACTGGCTGGAAGCCGGGATTTCAAAATTTAAGAAATAAAAAAAGCCCCGGATTTCCGGGGCTTTTTTTATCCTAAAACATCTGTGACTTCGGTTTTCAGATAGCTTAGCGCCAGTTGTGTGGCCGAATTCCCATCAAGCATATTGCTTAAGATCTTCTCCCTGAGCTGGTCGGCATTTGCAACAGAAGAATCTAAAGTTGCTTTTCTGATATTCTGGATGATGGTATTTTTTGCGGTCAAAACCATCGTCCAGCATTCATCGGTAATATAGATCTGCTGGGTCATGTTGTGCTCGTATTCCTGCTCGATATGTTGGATCAGCAGGTTTTGGTAATCAGCTTTGTCATCATTTAAAGGAGCTACCCTGATCAGTAGTTTTGCCGGGCTGATGCGTTCCAAAAACAAGGCCAGCCTTTCATAAGCCTGCAGGCGCAATGGCATCGAATGCCTCTGATTTTCCTTTTGCAACAGCCAGCGCCTGGTGTGCTGCTGGTCTTTGAAATAGCTGTCAAACAAATAATACGCCACACCGCCCGTAATCAGTGATGGAACAGTGTATAATAATACTTCTACTAATTTATCTATGTTCATGGTATTTTTTGCTAAAAATTGTTGACAAATATAATAGAAATACACTTAGAATTTATTGTAATTCACTGACAGTAATTATAAATTTGAACTTTCTGAAAAATGATGATAGATAAATATATTTCCCAGCTAAATGATGCGCAACAAGCGCCTGTTCTTCAAAAAGATGGGCCAATGATTATCATTGCCGGTGCGGGTTCGGGCAAAACACGTGTGCTTACCATGCGTATCGCCTACCTGATGAGCCTGGGTGTCGATGCCTTCAATATTTTGGCACTTACCTTTACCAACAAAGCGGCGCGTGAAATGAAAAAGCGTATTGGTGACATTGTAGGGGCCAATGAAGCCAAAAACCTTTGGATGGGGACTTTCCACTCGGTTTTTGCAAGGATTTTAAGAAGCGAAGCCGATAAATTAGGCTATCCTTCCAATTTTACGATTTACGATACCCAGGACAGCGTTCGGCTGATTTCTGCAATTATCAAGGAAATGCAATTGGATAAGGATATTTACAAACCAAAGCAGGTTTTGGGCAGGATATCATCGTATAAAAATTCATTGATTACGGTAAAAGCCTATTTCAATAACCCCGAATTGCAGGAACAGGATGCGATGAGCAAAAAGCCGCGTTTGGGCGAAATTTATGCCAATTATGTAGAACGCTGCTTCAAGAGCGGTGCGATGGATTTTGATGATTTGCTATTGAAAACCAACGAGCTGCTGAATGTGCATCCCGATGTTTTGGCCAAATACCAGGAACGATTCAAGTACATCCTTGTGGATGAGTACCAGGATACCAACCATTCGCAATATCTGATCGTTAGGGCATTATCTGACCGTTACCAGAATATTTGCGTTGTGGGCGATGATGCACAGAGTATCTATGCGTTCCGTGGCGCGAACATCAACAACATCCTGAATTTCCAGAAGGATTACGATAATGTGCGAACCTATCGTTTGGAGCAAAATTACCGTTCGTCGAAGAACATTGTGGAAGCTGCCAATTCGATTATCGATAAAAATAAAACCAAGCTCGAAAAAGTGGTTTGGACTGCCAACGAAGATGGGCATAAGGTAAAAGTGCACCGCAGCGTTACCGATGCTGAAGAAGGCCGTTTTGTGGCCAGCGAGATATTTGAACATAAAATGCGCAACCAGTTGCGCAATGGGCAGTTTGCCATTTTGTACCGAACCAATTCGCAATCGCGGGCCATGGAAGATGCTTTGCGCAAACGCGATATTCCGTACCGGATTTATGGCGGCCTGTCATTTTACCAAAGAAAGGAAATCAAGGATGTTTTGTGCTATCTGCGCTTAATCATCAATCCAAAAGACGAGGAAGCCCTGGTACGCGTGATCAATTACCCGGCAAGAGGAATTGGCGATACTACGGTTGAAAAGCTTACTGTTGCTGCCAATCATTATAAGCGCTCCATTTTCGAGGTGATGGAGCATATCGATAAAATCGATTTAAAATTAAACTCAGGTACCAAACAGAAACTGGAGGATTTCGTTACGATGATCAAGAGTTTCCAGATCATCAACGAGCAGCAGGATGCATTGGTTTTGACGGAACATGTTGCCAAAAAAACCGGATTGATCCAGGAACTAAAAAAAGACGGAACACCCGAAGGCATTGCACGAATCGAGAATATTGAAACCTTAATGGGCGGTATCAAAGATTTTATTGAAGGCCAGAAGGAAGTAGATGGCGCGCGTGGCGCTTTATCTGAGTTTTTAGAAGATGTTGCACTCGCTACTGACGCTGATAATGATACAGGTGATGAAGATAAAGTATCATTGATGACCATTCACCAGTCCAAAGGACTGGAATTTCCGTATGTTTTTGTTGTTGGCATGGAAGAGGATTTGTTTCCAAGTGCGATGAGCCTCAATACGCGGAGCGAGCTGGAAGAAGAGCGACGATTGTTTTATGTGGCGTTAACACGCGCCGAACACCAGGCGTATCTTACTTATGCGCAATCGCGTTACCGTTGGGGTAAATTGGTTGATAGCGAGCCTTCGCGCTTTATTGAAGAAATTAAGGATGACTACCTGGAGTATATCAATATTGCCGACACAGGCTATCGTTACAAACCAACAATGGATATCGATATTTTTGGCGATGTTGACAAATCAAAACTACGACTGAATAAGCCAGTAGCCGGTACACCGCCAAAAAGATTTGATGATGAACCGTCTCCATCACTGAACATCCGTAAATTAAAACCGGTTTCAGGAAATGCGCCGGGCAATGCCAATTTGTTTGACAGTAATCTTACTATCGGGAATATTGTTATGCACGAGCGTTTCGGAAAAGGGCAGGTGCTCAATCTTGAAGGAGCCGGTGGCGATAAGAAAGCGGAAATCAAGTTTGAAGTTGGCGGGATCAAAAAATTATTGCTCCGTTTTGCAAAGCTTGACGTGATCGGGTAATTATGCGATTGCGATGTCTTTTTATGTTTCAAAAGCGAATGAGAAGTAACAAATATGCTTTATCTTTATAGTTCTAACTTTTCTGCAAATTATGGCCGAATTTATCAAAATATACGAAGACAAACCCAGTGAAGCCGCTATCAGGAAAGTGGTTGAGGTTTTGCGCGACGGCGGTTTGGTGATTTACCCGACCGATACTGTTTATGGGCTGGGCTGTGACATTACCAATTCGCGGGCGTTGGAGCGCATTGCAAAAATCAAGGGCATCAAACTTGAAAAGGCAAACTTTTCTTTTGTGTGCAGCGATTTGAGCAATCTTTCTGATTATGTCCGCCAGATTGATACATCAACTTTTAAGATCCTGAAAAGGACACTCCCGGGTCCGTATACTTTTATCCTTCCGGGAAATAATGATCTGCCGAAGGATTTTCGCAAAAAGAAAACCGTAGGAATCCGTATCCCCGACAATAATATTGCGATCGAAATCGTAAAAATGCTTGGAAATCCAATCGTTTCAACCTCAATTCACGATGATGACGAAGTATTGGAATATTCTACCGATCCGGAGCTTATTTTCGAGAAATGGCAAAACCTTGTTGATATGGTTATCGATGGCGGTTATGGCGATAATGTGGGTTCTACCATCATTGATCTGTCGGGTTATGAGCCAGTAGTTGTACGTGAAGGAAAAGGCGACATTGATATTTTTTAAATAATTTATGTCCCAGAACATTAAATTTTTACCAGAATCCATCGCAATAAAGCGAATTGGGAATGATACTGGCAAGCCTACAATTGTTTTCTTGCATGATTCTCTTGGCTGTATCAAATTGTGGAGGGATTTTCCGCAGCAATTAGGAGAATTAACGGGTTGCAATGTCTTGATTTATGATCGCCAGGGTTATGGAAAATCGTGTCCGTTTATTTATGAAAAGCGCGATAACCATTACCTTGAATTGGAAGCCGATATCTTGAATGAGCTTTTGGTTTTTTGGCAGATCGATAAAGCAATCCTTTTTGGCCACAGTGATGGCGGTTCGATTGCACTGCTCACTGCGGCAAAATATCCCGAAAAAATACTTGGTGTAATTACTGAAGGCGCTCATGTTTTTGTGGAAGATGTTACTATAAAAGGCATAAAAGAGGCTATAGGATTGTATGGGACAACCGATTTAAAGGCCAAACTAGAACGCTACCACGGCGGAAAGACCGAAGCCATGTTCTGGGCCTGGGCAGCAACCTGGACATCAGAGGGGTTTCTAAGCTGGAATATTGAAAGTTTCCTGCCTTCTATCCAATGCGAATTACTCATTGTACAAGGCGAACAGGACGAATACGGAACTTTGATGCAGGTAAATAAGATTTGTAGCCAGGCCGAAGGAAAAGCTTCTAAATTGATTATCCCAAACTGTAAGCACACGCCGCACAAGGAAGTTCCTGAAGTGGTTTTAAATGCATCTGTCCGGTTTATAACCAACTTATTAAAATAAAAAAAGCCCCGATGACCGGGGCTTTTTTATAGGAATCAACAAAAATTATTTCTGTTGGTTTTTCATTTCTTTTTCGATCATATCGTAGAACTCGTCAATTTTTGGCATAACTACGATACGCGTTCTTCTGTTTTTCGCTCTGTTATCTGCAGAATTGTTATCTACTAACGGAATGAATTCACTTCTTCCGGCAGCGATAAGCTGAGAAGGTTTAACACCTAGATCTTTAGTCAATACCCTAACGATGGCTGTTGCACGTTTCACGCTCAAATCCCAGTTATCAAGCAAAACTGCATTTCCTGTAAACGGAACGTTGTCTGTGTGGCCTTCGACCATACATTCAAATGTTGGTTTGTTGTTGATCACTTTTGCTACTTTCCCCAAAACTTCCTTAGCCCTGTCGCTTACTACATAGCTTCCGCTTTTGAACAATAATTTATCTGCAATAGAGATGAATACTACGCCTTTTTCCACGTTGATTTCAATGTCTGGATCAGAGATCCCAACTGAACTTTTCAAACTGGTAACCAAAGCCAATGTAACACTGTCTTTTTTGGTTAAGGCATCCTGTAAACGTGAAATCTTAAGATCTTTTTCTTTTAAACTTTCAAGCGATTTTTCAAGGTTTTGAGCACCTTTGGTAGTCAAAACTGTCATTTCTTTAGAACTATTTATCAAATCAGAATTGTTTTGTTTCAAATAGTCGTTTTGTTTAGAAAGCGCGTCTTTTTCAGAAAGGCACAAATTCAGTTTCATGGTTGTAGAATTCAATAGGTCTTGACATTCTTTGTTCTGTTTTTCTAATTCAGCGATTTTCTTCTTAGTTCCACACGACGTTAGTGTCAACGCTGCCAGTGAAAGTGCAAAAACTACTTTTCTCATAGGATAGGGTGATTTTAATTTTAACAAATTTACGTATTATTTATTTTTTTTAGGAATATCTAATGATAAACTCTTGTTAAATTAGTCTTCAAAAACGGTGCCGTTTTTTAGGAAATAGTTGTAAACAATGCTCTTCGAGCGATAGTAGTTTTGTTGATGAGGTGCTTTTCGCTTCTTCAACGTTTTGTTAATCAGTGCGTAAAAAGCTAAATGTGATCTGATAATTGCCCAGCAATGCTTGAATTTTAATTTGAAAATAAATTGGATGCCAGCCAATCCATCCAATGTCAGGCGTGCCAAAAGTATAGGGAATAACTTATTTTCCGGAAGGTTTTTCATCAGCATCAGCAAAGAATTCCTAAAATTCAGGAAGGTTTTTTTCGGATTTCCTTCGTTTAAAGTGGCCCCGCCAACATGGTACACAACCGATTTTGAGGTGTATTTGGCTTTGTAGCCCAAATTAAAGACACGCCAGCACAAATCGATTTCTTCCTGGTGTGCAAAGAAATCGCCGTCAAATCCGTTTAATTTTCGGTAGGCTTCCTTGCGGATAAAGAAACAGGCACCACTTGCCCAGAAAATTTCATGGTCATCATCGTATTGCCCATTATCTTTTTCAATAGAATCAAAAATCCGTCCTCGGCAATACGCATAACCAAACTGATCGATAAAACCTCCGGCAGCACCTGCATATTCAAAGTATTCCTTGTTTTTGTAATCCAATATTTTTGGTTGGATGATCGCAATATCCGGCTCTGAATCAAAAAGAGAGATAATTGGAGCCAGCCAGCCTTTAGTAACCTCAATGTCAGAATTGACCAATGCGTAATATTCTTCTTCAACCTGTTCCAATGC
This sequence comes from Flavobacterium sp., assembly GCA_049841115.1. GTDB lineage: Bacteria > Bacteroidota > Bacteroidia > Flavobacteriales > Flavobacteriaceae > Flavobacterium. Next base: position 51,627 of record JASGHQ010000011.1, on the reverse strand, counting down.
CACATTATAGCCTTTTGCAAAACCATAGTTTCCATCATTTTGGATAATCCTGACAGATGGAAATTGCTCTTTAATGGTTGCGACCGAATTGTCGGTGGAGGCGTTATCGGCAACATATAATTGGGCTTCATCAGAAAATGCCACTACAGAAGGCAGGAACTGCTCCAGCAATTGCGCTCCATTCCAGTTTAAGATGACTACGGCTATTTTTTTCAAAGTCGGTATTGTTATTTATGAATTTGACTGCTTGTAAAATCGGGTAAGTCCTGAAGGAAATTGTACTTTTCATTTTCAAAATCCATTTGGCAAAAATAATGATTTAGGCCATTGGTTACCATTAGGTAGCGTGCTTTGAGTTCCAGGTTGTAACGTGCAATCTGGTCAAAAGTTTCCTGAGTGATCTTAACTTCAGGCGCCTTGCATTCAATCAGTAAAAACAAATCGCCATTAGGCAGAAAAACAACTATGTCATAACGCTTGTTGATGTCATTAACCTTTACCAATTTCTCTACGTTGACATAGGATTTTGGGTAATTTTTATGTTGCAGAAGAAACTGTACCGTATGCTGGCGCACCCATTCTTCGGGAGTCAGGATGATAAACTTTTTCCTGATGTCATCAAAAATGGACACTTTATTTTCATTATTTTTGAAGCGGAACGAAAAGCTTGGAAAATTCAGTTTTTGCATAAGCAAATGTAATTCAAAATTCAAAATTTAAAATTCGTAATTCCATTATAATGGACGAAGTAGTAAAAATAATCAACGATATCAAAGCCGGCAATATTAAGCCAATCTATTTTTTGATGGGCGAAGAGCCTTATTATATCGACAGGATTACTGAATATATGGAAGAAAATCTTTTATCAGAAGATGAAAAAGGTTTTAACCAAATGGTGCTATATGGCCGTGATACTACTATTGATGAAGTGGTTGCGAATGCCAAACGTTATCCGATGATGGCCGATAGGCAAGTGGTTATCGTAAAAGAGGCACAGGAACTGTCAAGAACCATCGACCAGCTCGAAAAATATGCCGAAAACCCACAGGAAACCACAGTTTTGGTTTTTGCGTATAAATACAAAACACTGGATAAGCGTAAAAAAGTAACCAAAACCCTTGAAAAAAGAGGTTTGGTTTTCGAAAGCAAAAAGATGTATGAAAACCAGGTAGGGCAATGGATCAAACGTGTTTTAAAAAGCCGTGGCTATGACATTGAACCGAAAGCAATGGCGATGTTTGTTGAATTCCTGGGAAATGACCTGAGCCGGATTGCCAACGAACTTAATAAACTGGAAATCATTTTGCCTAAAGGAAGTACCATTACACCAAGCCACATCGAAGAAAATATTGGTTTTAGTAAAGATTTCAATGTATTCGAATTCAGGAAAGCCATAGGTGAACGGAATCAGCTTAAGGCATATCAAATCGCCAATTATTTTGCCCAAAACCAAAAAGAAAACCCAATTGTCATGACCAACGGTTTGGTATTCAGTTTCTTTTCTGCATTATTGCAATACCACGGATTAAAGGACAAATCCCCGGCAAATGCAGCAAAAACCCTAAAAGTAAGCCCGTATTTCGTCCAGGATTATATTACAGTCTGCGCACAATTACCCAATGCGGAAAGTCAGTGCCATAGTGGAAACCCTGCGTGATGTTGATGTCAAGAGCAAAGGGGTTGGTGCTAATTCTCTTTCGCAGGGCGATTTGCTAAAGGAAATGTTAGTCAGCATTTTTAATTAGGCATGCGCGCCTTAACCATACAAAGGATACTGTTTTTTGTATTGTCGGCTGCCTTTGTTTTAGGCAGGGTATACGTGCTTTTGGTTTATGTTGCGATATATTATGCGTCTTTTGAATACCTGAATTCAAATAAAAAATACAGAGAACTGCCTTTACGTAACATCTATAATTGGCTTTTTATCACCTACTTGGCTTTTATTGTAATGGTCCGAAGCAAGCTATTTCATTTTTCGCCAGGTGTTGATTTTCATCTGAATACAGCTGAGCACCTGTTCTTTATGTTTTTAATCTGCCAGACAGTAGGCATTTATATGCAGCTTTTTGATTTTCTTCCCGGACATTATTTACTGAAACTGATTACCATTTTTTTGCTGCTGAATTTTATTGGCATCATCAACGAATATTTCCAGAATTTTTACAATGGGCTTCCTCTTTTTCTTCTTGAGGAAAATGACCTGAAAGATTTGACCATTAATTTTATCGGTTCGTCACTATTTGTTATTGTTTCTATAATCTGTAACCGAAAAAAAATACGTAAATTCAACACTTAAAAAAATCAAATCATAATCACAACTAAAAGATAAAAAATGGAAACAATAAATGTAAAAGCATTCGGAACCGACAGTACTACCGCGCCACTTAAGGAAATGGAAATCAAGCGCAGGGTTACGCTTCCCAACGATATTGAAATCGAGGTGCTGTATTGCGGGGTTTGTCATTCTGATTTGCATACAGCCCGGAATGATTGGGGCTTTACGACCTATCCGGTAGTTCCGGGCCATGAAATTGTAGGCAAAGTAACGAAAGTGGGAAGCGAAGCAACCAAATTAAAGGTAGGCGATTTAGCGGCTGTCGGTTGTTTGGTGGATTCCTGCCGCACCTGCAATAGCTGCAAACAGGATTTAGAGCAATACTGCCTCAATGGCTGGGTTGGGACTTACGGCGGACACGATAAGCATTTAGGCGGATTTACGCATGGCGGCTATTCCCAGAAAATTGTCGTTGACGAAGATTTCGTTTTAAAAGTGCCTGCGAACTTGGATTTGGCTGCAGTTGCACCATTGCTTTGTGCCGGAATCACGACCTGGTCGCCTTTGCGCCACTGGAAAGTAGGTAAAGGTACCAAAGTGGCCGTAGTAGGATTAGGCGGATTAGGCCATATGGCAATTAAACTGGCCAAGGGTTTGGGTGCCGATGTAACGCTGTTTTCAAGAACTCCGGGTAAAGAAAAAGACGCCAAAGATTTGGGTGCTGATGCGGTGATCATTTCTACCGATGATGCCCAAATGGCTTCGGTTGCCGGTAAATTTGATGTAATTATAGATACGGTTCCGTACATCCACGATATCAACCCATATATTACTACTTTGGCAATCAGCGGAACCTTGGTTATTGTTGGTTACCTTGGCGGAATCGAGCCGTTTTTGAATACTGTGCCGATGATTATGGGAAGAAAATCCGTAGCCGCCTCTTTGATTGGAGGGATTGCTGAAACCCAGGAAATGCTTGATTTTTGCGGCGAGCACAACATCGTATCTGAAATTGAAATCATTAAGATGCAGGAAATCAACGAAGCTTATGAAAGAATGCTGAAAAGCGATGTCCGTTACCGCTTTGTAATCGATATGGCATCCTTGAAATAATTTTAAAATATATTCAATAAAAAAGCAGCTTTAGGCTGCTTTTTTTATATCCTTACCGAAGCACGGAATCCGCGCGCCGCATAATACGAGTCGGCACCATTGTGATAACGGAAGATTGTATCGTAGCGCCGGTCGCAAAAAACGGCTCCGCCCAGTTTCCGTATATCGGCCGGAGTCTGTATCCAGCTGGAAGTCTTCAGGTCAAAGCTGCCCAATTGCTGCAATTCCCTGTATTCTTCTTCAGTAAGCAATTCGACTTTCATGGCTTGGGCCAAATTTATAGCGCTGTCCTTTGGTTTGTTTTCCTTTCTTTTATCCAAAGCTTCTTTGTCATAGCACAAACTTCGGCGCCCAGCTGGGCTTTCGGGACAACAGTCAAAGAAAATGTATTCGTTTGTTTTTTGGTCAAAACCCACAAGATCAGGTTCACCACCGGTTTTCTCCATTTCATTCAATGACCAAAGTTTTTCGGGATTGGCCTCCAATTTTGATTGTACATCGAGCCATTTTAAATCCTTATGGCGGTTGCTGTTTTTTTCAAACCTGGTTTTTAGGATGGCTAGTAAATCTGTAGTTTCCTGTGCGGTGAGTTTGCCCATGCTTAAATTAATGTGTTTATTCTTTTATGAATCTTGAATTGAAAATACCATTGTCCGAAAGCACTTTGATGCAATAAATCCCAGCTTCAAGATTTGACAGATCCAATTGTGACTTGTTTTCCGATTTTAGGATTACCTTTCCTTGCATGTCTATTATAGCAACAGATTTAACCAAAACAGTGCTGTTGCCAAAGCTAAGGTTAAGCACTTGCTTTACAGGCACAGGGTAAATTGAAAGGGTAGGATGCAAATAAGAATCGAACCCTAATGCCGTACAGCTTATTCCGGTGGCAACATTGACAGAGGAATTGGTTCCGGTACCAACCTGGCCATAATCATTGGCTCCGTTACCATACAGATCTTTTGCGGTATTTAATTGCATGGTCCGGTAATTATTGGATTTGATATCTGTCCAGTCGGTGGCTGTTGAGATTTGGGTTGGTGTTGTCTGCAGTCCGTAACCTGCCCCGAAATGATATAATTTTCCATTGGTTTTGATTACATAGGAAACCTCCAGGCTTGCGTCAGCCATTAGCCAATCAGAGTCTGAACCTACCAAAACCGGTACGTTTGAAGCAGCAGTTCCGCCGGTGCCTAATTGGGAATAGTAATTGGCTCCCCATGACCGAAGCCTGCCATCGCTTGTAATGCCTAATGAATGGTTACCGCCGGCCGAAATATATGCCCAATTTGTCAACGTCCCGATTTGCGTGGGCGCTAATTTATCAACATTGGTGCCGTCACCCAGCTGGCCCAATGTATTTTCGCCCCAGCCCCAAAGCGTCCCATTGGTTTTTATTGCCAATGCATAATCAGTCTTTGCGGATGCCATCTTCCAGTTGGTGTCTGTGCCAATTTGGGCAGGAGCATAGATACTGTTAGTTGTTCCGCTTCCTAATGATCCTGAAGAATTAACCCCCCAGGTCCATAATGTTCCGTCTGTTTTTATCGCTACGGTAAAATAATTTCCGCAGGCTACAGATTTCCAATTGTTGTCTGTTCCTATCCTTATAGGTGTATTGTAAGTGCTGTACATGGTTCCGCCGCCAAGCTGTCCTTGATCGTTCCTGCCCCAGCACCATAAGCTTCCGTCGATTTTTACAGCTGCAGAAAAGGTATTGCCTAATGCGACTGACTGCCAACTGTCTGTACCCACCTGAACAGGTACGTTGCGATTGTATCCTGTTGTTTGCGTAGTGGCATCAACGCCAATGCCTAATTGGCCATATTGATTGTTTCCCCACATCCAAAGTGTTCCGTCGTTTTTTATGCCCGCCGTATGGTAAGGGCCACAGGCTATTTTTTCCCAGCATTGGGCATTCAGCATCAGTGAACTAAAAACTAATAATAAGAAGTAATTTTTTTTCATGGATATCTTTTTAGGGTTACGAATTACCAAGTGGATTTTGTAGGCTTTTAGAAAATAGGTAGTTAAAGGTATAAAAATAATTAGTACAGCTTATTGAGCTGTAGCTGAAATTCGGCTAAATATTTTGAAATGTGAAATCCGTCTACCAGGCCATGGTGCGCTTCAATGGAAACAGGCAAATATTTCCTGCCTTCACGGATGCTGAATTTACCAAAAGTTATTTTTGGGACCGACTCTGTTTTATCAAGATTGGTCGGGTGCAGCAAACCGCTGAACGGATTCCACGGAATCGTTGAATGGCGGATGAGGCTCTTTTTAATGTCATCATTGTTCAAACGCAGGCCGGTTGAGTTTTTGACTTCCAGGATTTCTTGCTGGAGCTCTTTATTAAAAGCATCAAAATCGGGAGTGAAATTGACAAAAATAAAACCAAAAGTTCCGTCTTCACGCCCAATTGTAGAACCTGCATGTATGGTATCGAATGCAACTACCGCATCGTCAACAATCCGGTACTTCAATTCCTCAACGGCATTTACGGCAACCATCGATTTATGAAGGTAATAAGCAAAAAAAGAAAGGTTTTTCTCTTTGCAGGTTTCGTAAGCTTTTGTACAATCCACTTCGGTAACGATACCAAAATAAGGGCTTGCCATTTTAGAGAAGAATTCAAAGTGCTCTTTCCTGTTCCAGCTTTGTACGTCTATTATTTTCATTGGATATCATTTTCAGGCATTTCGGCTAAAACCACTTCAAGCCTGTCAAAATTCTCTTCATTTTTATCAACAACAAAAGGCCTGAGCTTATTGCTTTCTTCCGGAGTGTCAAAAACCATCCGGAATGTGATTTTTGTTGCTTCGCCCGAAATATCCTCAAATGCGGCAACTACTTTAAACAGAGGTTTGGAATAGCGTTTCCAGGCAATCAATGCAGGTTTTTCAATTGCGATAAACTCACATTCGTTAGCATAATTCCCTTTGTCAGGGCCATGCATGATGAAGCTCCATTTGCCGCCCACGCGAAAATCATGTTCGTTAAAGGTATTGGTAAAGCCTTCCGGGCCCCACCAAATTTTCAGGTAATCAGGATTGGCCCACGCTTCAAAAACCTGTGTGATAGGATAACTTACGATTCGGGTGCTGATGATTTCACAATCGGGGTCGGATGGAAAAGCTATTGCTGTCATTTTTCTGATGTTTAGTTTAAGATTGCCGGCGTACCATTTCGTTAATCCAGATAGGGGCAAAAGGCGAGGTACAGCCTTTGGAAACCGGATAATCTCTGTAGATGCCTAATTTTTCGCCAATTGCAAGCGCACGTTCGCGGTATTGAGGATGGTTAATGCCTATGGCTGCTAAAGTGGAATTCATCGTCCATTGGACTTCGGGCGCGGCGGTGGCCATTTCCGATTCAATCCTGTCCAAAAGTGCGGGGATGTTTACCAATTGCGGATTCCGGGCTACGGCGCCGCTGGTAAGGCTCCAGCCTGCACGGCCAAGCATTGGGTCGTTGGAGTCCATCCATTTTATACGGAAAGCTTCATTGCCATCATATATTTTAATGACATACGAATAGAGCCAGTCGGCAATGTGGACAAACTTTTCGGATTTTACGAGTTTTTCCAATAAATCGTTGCTGAGTTTTTTGGGTTCCATCAATAAGACTGCCAGGAAACGTGCATCAGCATTTTCGGTTTCCCAAAGCTGTAAAGCCAAATCATTGTCGGGTTTTATCTTTTTGGCAATGATCCGGATATCGCCCATTTTGACACCAAACTGATTGCTTCCTGCACCACGCTTGGCATTTTGCCGGCGGATTTTTTCATCGCCAAGTTTTTCAAGTTCACCAAGGATTTCTGTAACGGTCATCGGATTTGTATTGATTTATCCAAAGATAGGCATTTCATTAATGGTTAAAACTATTATTGGCCAGCTTTCTTTTTTCGAGTTTTTCCTTTAGGGCTGTTGATACCTTACGGATGATATAAGCAAAGCAAATGCCGGCAATGACGCCGCTTATAAGCCCGATAACGGCTCCGGCTATTATCGCTTTTTCATAACTGAACCAATGAGTTATCCTGTTGAAAAACCAAAATGCCCCAGCTCCGGTAAGGCTTAAGGACAGGCTGGAAAAAATAATGACAAACCATCTGAAACCTGTTGTAAACGACTTTTTGCTGATACCGATGAGAACCGAAGCAGACAGCGCCCCGATGCCAATGCAACCGAAAATTATCAATAAGCATAGAACGGCAAGTACAATTGCGGCTATAATGCTTATAAAGATAAAAATGAGCCCGAGTATTAAAAGCGTGAACAGGAAAAGATTGAATTCGCCGTCGGCAGGATCAGCTTGAAGGTGGATGGTTTGCAGTGAAACTATAAAACTGTTGAGGATAGGAAAGAAGTGCGCCATGTTTTTTATTCAAACTTAGTGAAGTTTTTATTCCAATAGGTAGTTATGAAGTCCCATTTGTCGTTATAATAACCCGGTTTTCTTTTTTCGGCGTAAATTCGATTTCTTGTATTGCCTTTTACCAGATATGCAAATATGCCCGTTTGCTTCTCATCTTCACATCCGATGCCTTCAATTTCGCCAATTTTTATCGCTTTGAAATTTTCAATCTTAAATAATTCGCTTCCCCAGTTTAAGTCGGAACATCCATTTCGATGGTAAGAAAACCAGTACTTTGTGTTTTTCATTTTGGTTGGTTGAGGAAAGTTTCCAAAATCCTGTACCGGTTTGAACGTTTTATCATTGGTGTCATAAAAAATCAAATCGCTGATTCCGTCCACATTTGTGATTTGGAAAAGCCTTATATCCGGTATGCCATTGTGGTCAAAATCCTCAAGTTCAAACCCGTTTGTTGCAAACCCATCGTGAACGTATACCGTATCTTTTTTTTCATCCAGTATTGAAAGATTCATATTCCTGTCATCCCTTGGATCGTTTTGGATGACAATGAATTTTTTATTTCCAATTTTTAAGGTATCCATAAGCAGAGGATAGATTTTAGCTTCCGGATTTGGTTTTGATTTGATTTTGCTTTCAGATGATTTGGTTTTTTTGGGAATCACAGTTTTGCTTTCCTGTTTTTGGCAGCAAACCATTGATAATGTAATTAATATGAGAACGATTTTTTTCATTTATCCGATTTATTCTAAATAAGATTTTAGTTATTGGAAAGATCCCGGATGCATTGCTCCCGTATTTGCCATATTCCATCTAAATCAAATTGGATTTGCGGATTTTCATCAAGCCATTGCTGCAAATATTTTTTATGAAACCCGACCTTATAATCTGAAATCTGATTGGGCTGCATTTCAATTTCCATAATCAGGTCATCCGCAAAATCGGAAGCCTTAGAATTGGCTTTAGTAAAATCAAAAATGGTACTGTTCGCTTTCAGGTAATTGTGCGCCTCCGGAAGGTATTCAAGATGATTTTTAAGCAAAGTCTGCGCAACCCTATGGGTGTTTTTGGCATTCATCTTAAATATTCCAAGGAGTAATTTTATTCCGCCAAAACCATTTTCGTCTGCGAGCAGCTTCAGTAGGGCATGCTTTGTGCTGCAGGTACCGCAGTTATCGGAAAAAACGGTTTTCAAATCCTCTTTATTAGCATTCCTACCATAATTCAAATGAGCCACAAAATGTACGGCATCGCCAAAAGTGGCAATGTTTTTTGCCAGAAACGCATTCGAAATTTCACCCAAAGGCCTGATCTCAAAATCGGGTAAGTTTTCCATACAGAAGTTTCCTGTTTACTCCCTACTAAGGTAGAAATTTTCCGCATAAAAACAGATTAATGTTTAATTATCCGGCTCCGTAATTTCATAAAAGGTTTTTCGATTATGATGTGCAGCAGGCAGGCAAAACCTACACAAGCAAAGATACCGATAAGAAGCATCAGGTCAGTATCAATTTTAAAGCCTGCCAAAAGCTGGTGCGTTACATGGATTATGCCTTTATGGGTCAAATAAAGAGCATAAGAAAGTGTTGCAATGAATGATGTTGCCTTTGAGTTCCATCGGTATAAAAAACTTGTTGGGCTTACCGCTCCAATGACCAGGAATCCGTAGCCAATTGCGATCAGTGGGTAGCCAAAAACAGACGCATTGAAAGTCATTTGATCCAAACAAAGGAAGTAGGCCCCGGTCAATACAATTAAACTCAGGAAAATAAAGGCATTGCCATATTTGGAGATTTTGTTCCAAACTGTTGGCAGGAACTGGTAAATTCCTGCAATTGTAACGCCGGCCAAGAGACCGTCCAATCGATTATAGGTAGGGTAATAGACGTATTTGTACCAATACATCCAATTGTTTTCTTCTTCAATCCTGGGAAGGAACAGTTGGTTAAAGCTATAAAACCTAATGGCAAAGCCAAATAAAAACAGTGCAATAAGCAGCCAGTACGATTTTTTCAGGCTATTGGTGTATTGTAAAAAAATCAGGATTATGGGAAGGAATAAATAAAAATGCTCTTCGACGCAAAGTGACCATGCGTGTGAAAAAGTGCCAAAATCTTTAAGGTTTAGCCCAAGGTTTTGTGTAAAAGTCAGGAATTTCCAAAGTGGCGGCAAACTTTCCTTTTCGCGAAAAAATGGAAAAATAAAATACAGCCCGACTGTAAAAAGGAATGCCGGGATAATCCTAAAAAAACGCTTTAAAAAAAACTGCCTGAATGAAATGTTTTGCCCTAGTTTTATTTGGGCAAAGAGCTGGGATGAGATTAAAAACCCGCTCAAAACGAAGAACAGATCCACACCGGACCAGCCAAATTTTGCAAAGCCGGGCAGCCAGCCGGGTTGTCCGCCGCTTATGATGAAATAATGGAAAAGGAAAACATAAATTATTGCCAAAGCCCTTAAATGGTCGAGCCCGTATAGTTTCTGTGCAGTGTTTTTGTCCAATTTGTTTGGTGGAATTTATCGATGTTATTATGTCTGCTAAAGATAGAAAAAAGCGTTAAACCTAATTGTATTTAAAACTATTGAGGCTTTGGATCATCATGGCCATATTTTGTTTAAGCCCGTCCTGAAGCTGGCAGCTTGCCGTCAAGGAATAGAAGGTATTTTTTTCCTTACCCTTAACGATATAGGAAATCGTTTCGATAGAATTATCAGTAACCGATTTGGTATGAATGAAATAGGCTTTATAATTGCTGAGTTGAGTGGCTCCGCTTTCAACAACCTTTAAATTAGGATGTCCTTCAAACCGTTTCATCGATGCGTTATATTCCTTTTCAAGATCGGCGTTGGCTTCATCGCTTTTGTTCTTTTCAACTGATAGTATCCTGGTATATCCGCTGGTTGTATCAGAGGAGCCGGCCACTATCCCGAAAAGGATAGCTTTGGTTTCATATTGCTCCGTTTTCCAAAACCAGCTTTTTGGTATCGACAGTGCAAAGTCATTTGTTGGATCAGAAATATTTATTTTAGCATATTTTACAGGATAGGCCATGTATTCATCTACAGATGTATAATCTTTTGAACAGGAACTGAACAGCAAAAGCGCAAAACATAAAGCAAGGTATTTCATAAGGTAATAATTTTAAGCAAAAAGATCACTGTCCAATCCCATATCGGATTGCTGATTTGAGAACGTCGATATTGATGTCTGTGAGCGACTTGAATTTAATGCAATAGCCGCTTACGCTTGCCTTACCAAGGTTTTTTCCATATGTTTCGCCCAAATAATGCTTGTCGTCAATACCAAGTATGTATACAGAGATTCCAGCAGTATTTGCGCTGATGCCCACCTGATAAAACTCTCTGGTATTTCCATCAGCATATTTCATAATGCGGCTTCCATATCCTATATTGGGATTGGAAACGGTTTTGCCTTCATTGTTTTTGCCATCCAGGAACCATAATTTACATCCCGGCATCATTTCGAGGATGATTTCGTTTAATGCCTGCATGTCGCTGCGCTTTGATTCGGGCTGGCTGGCAATATAATTGTCGATCTGTTCTTGTACCATAATTTTTAAAATAACCGAGTTTGTTCGTCCTTTTAATATAAACTTTAATGCCGCATCACATTATGAGGTTTACGTTTTACTCGCCCCATTTCTGCATAATGTTTTCTTTCCACAATTTTTTTGCAAACGCTAAAAACTCTTTTGGCCCTTCAGCAAATGCCTGGTCGTGCTTGTAATCGCCGCCCTCATAGTGCTTGATTCCTTTTTTATCAATCCCTATGACAACTTTGCTATAGCCTCTTAGTGCAAATTTTTGCTGTCCCTGATACATGATGATTTTCATGTTGGAAGGGCTTACATCTCCATGGCAGACGGTCCTGTACATCATCCAAATTTCTCCTATTCCGTCGTTATTGATGTCGGTAACCTGAAAAGTACCGTTTATAAATTGGGCTTCAATATCAACGGGGCAGTCCGAAATATAGTCATAAACCCGCCAAGCTAAAGAAGCACTGCCTTCCTTGACGATAAAATGATATGCAAAAAGTTCGGCATCGCCACCATCGTTTTCATGCTTGAATTTTTCATTCTGATAAATCCCGGTTTCTGTCAAAATAACAATATTGTCACCCAAACCATCAATCCACCGAACGGCTTTTTTGATGGCGCCTTCATACGTGATTTCTTTAGGGATATCAGCCAAGTCAAGCTGCTTTACTGCAATTCGGCTCTGTCCGAAAGCTGCCGATGCAGCCAGCATTAGAAGGAAAAATATAGGTATTGATCTGTTTTGTGTCATTTTGTAGGTGTTAGCTCTTATTATTTTTTAAACCATTAGGTTATCAGTAGTATGGATGGATTTTTTGAGTGGTATTCGTTTGGTTGAGGCTAATGCGCCGGGCGCCTGTTGCCAAATGTTGCATTTCTGTAATCCTTGCCCCAATTGTCTTTTAATGCATTCAATTCGCTGTAATTTGCATCTAATGGCAGCTTTGCTTCCCATTTTTTGATTATTTTTTCCAATTTTGGGCGGTCTTTTTTTATAAATGCGGATGTTCCTTTTGCAAAAAAATACCAGGCCTTTCCGTCTTCGCCTCCAAACCATTTTTGAAACACCGAATAGGTTTTTCCAAAGTATCTTAAGGCTTTTTTATTTTCCCCGGCAAAAGCAAACAGCTGTCCCGCATGCCAGTTGAGCGATTGCCTGTTTTCAGCTTTTCCGTTTTTGAGGTAATCTGCTATAAGGCCTGCGGCTTTTTCAAACTGATTTTCTTTTGATAACTTCCTCCAGCAGCAGGTATCGCTATCGAAAATTTTCTGTTCATATTTCAGGCAGTCAGCATTTTGGCCAAATAGGGTGGAAGTTAGTAATAAACAAAAGATAAGCTTCATGTCTGCAGTTGGGTTAATGGCTATTTTGCCTGGTGCTGAAGATGTAGTAAATATAGACAATTTATATGGAAACCAAACAGCTTACATGTCAGCGGAAAGGCAAACTGCAGCGCATGATTTTATGCTTCGGCAGTTTTAATTTTTCCTTCCATCAGGTTCTTTTTTAGTGCAGCTTTCCAGTTGAAAATGAAATTTATCAATAGCAGCGCAATAAAATTGATGCTAATTTCTGTGAACTCGGGATTTATATTCCAATTAATCATACCAGAACTATGGCCCAGCATAAAAGTCATAATCGTATCGTAAGTCAAGTTTATCTTTATGCCTGCGTATATTCCGGCAGTAAAATGGAATCCATAGCCCAGGATGCCAAAACCTATTGTTTGGATCAATTGGTTGTAGATGGATAAATTCAAACCACTCAGGTATCTTTTTTTGAGTAAGGCATAACCGCAGAATCCAGAGAAAAAAAATAGGCCAAAAATAATCAGGTACATGGCAAGGATCCCTCCATTGTCCAATTCGGATAACCTGACAAATCGTAAGGCGCTCAATGTTCCAATTATCCCGCCTAGCAATTGATATATTCCAAGATATTTTATTTTGTTTTCCATAATAAAGATTACTGTGGCAGTTTTATTTTAACAATTTTCTTGCTTCGGCTTTATTTTCTTCGCTTACTTTCCGGATGTCGCAATATTTGTTGAAATAATCCAAAGCGGTTAAGCCTCTGGAATCCTGCAGTTTTTTTTCTGCACCATATTGTAAAAGCAACGTTATTTTTTCAATTTTTGAATTGTATGCGGCTAGCATTAAAACTGTTGTTCCGCCTGGTTAGGATTGCCCCCATTTTTTAATAGGCATTCTAAAACCTCTTTCGAACCTGATGCAGTTGCCATCATTAAAACTGAATAGCCATTTTCTAATGTTTCATTAGGATTTGCCCCATATTGGATTAAGAGTTCTATTATCCTAACACTGTTTTGCCCCGCAGCTGTCATCAAATAACTTTCGGGCTTCAAGATTTTATTTGTTGAAAGCAAACAATTTACGGCCACTTCGTTATCCATCCGGATTGCCACTTCCAAAGGAGTCAGGTTCCAATTGCTGTCATCTGGCCTTACTTTGTAGTTTACATCGGCATTAGACTTTATTAATCTCTTAAACTCTTTTGTTTCGCCTTTATAGATTGCAAGCATCAATGGTGACCAGTTTTTTTTATTATCGTCCCATTTCTCTTTATGGGCAAATGTCAATGAGGTGGTGAAAAGAAGTAATGCTACAATTAAATTTTTCATTTTGTTATATGGTTGCATAACTATTACAATCTGTTAAAGATAACTTTTTTGGGGAAACGTCAAGCTATCGGCGGTCTGTTTTACGTCTTTCATTTTTGAAAATTTACTTTTTCGTATTCAAAATCTTCATTTTTTATCATAAGGCAAATATTTTAAATTAATAGTTATTAAATTACAAGTGTAACATGCATCAATTGTTTAAAGAACTATCTGTAGAAAATAAAAAAATATTTTTAACTAAAAAGTGCTCAAATATTTTTTACTTTGGAGCAAAACACTAATTTCAAATAAACATTTTTAGATGAAAATTTTTGAAAAGGAAAATGGTATTCGCTGGATATTGATAATCATATCATTCGTATTCGTAATATTCATTTTATTGCATACATATTCTATTTTTCAAAATTTGAAGGATGAGGAGCATCTTAAAATGGAGCTTTGGGCAAAAGCCCAGAAAAGCTTAATGAATGCAGGTTTGGATTCAGAAGTGGAGCTTCAGATTTTTATAAAAGAAAACAATAAGAACATCCCCCTGATACTGACAGATGCCAAAGGAAGTATCATAAGTACCTTTAATATCGGTGAAGCAGAGAATGACAGCATTAAGCTTAAAGGATTGCTAAAAGAAATGAAAGGACAGAACAGCCCTATAAAAATCGAGTATGCGCCTAATGAATACAATATTGTTTACTATGGGAATTCTACTTTGCTAAACGGGCTAAAATTTTATCCGTTATCGCTTTTTTTGATCCTCATATTGTTTTTGACCTTAATCTATAATTATTACCGGGCTAATAAAATGGCTACGCAAAATAAATTATGGGCCGGAATGGCAAAAGAAACAGCGCACCAGATAGGTACGCCTTTGTCATCATTGATAGGCTGGCTGGAATTATTAAAACTGGAGGATATAGACGCTACAACTTTTGAAGAGATCGAAAAAGACATTTCCAGATTACAGACAATTACAGACAGATTTTCAAAAATTGGCTCCGAGCCAATTACAGAGGAAAAAGATATAGTGGAAGAAACCAGGAATTCCTTCGAATACCTGCAATTGAGGAGTTCAAAACAAGTTGAGTTTGAATTTAATGCGCCAAAGAAACCGATCATGGCAAAAATCAATCCTATTTTGCATAGTTGGGCCATTGAAAATTTGGTCAAAAATGCTGTTGACGCAATGAAAGGAAAAGGTAAGCTGGCCGTTGAAATCACTGAAGGCGAAAAACAAATTTATATCACAGTGACGGATACCGGTTGCGGGATACCGAAGAATAAGTTCAAAAAAATCTTCGAGCCCGGTTATACTTCCAAAAAACGCGGTTGGGGCCTGGGGCTCTCATTGACCAAACGGATTGTCAACGATTACCACAAAGGAAAAATCAGAGTGGTGCATTCCGAAATAGGAAAAGGGACAACCATACAGATGATGTTCCTGAAAGCACTTTCATAGATTAGTGGGTTGTGCTACCAGATGTCCCTTGATAAATATTGTAAAACTGTACAGATTAACCTAGGTCACAGTTAGCAATAATTATCGTGATAATTCGTTCCGATATCCCATCGGGATTAAATCTTTTTCCCTGCTGTTAAGGTCTCTCCCTTTAAATTCTTCAAAAATCTTTAATGCGGTTTTTGCATTTTTTACACCAAGCTCAAAATTAGCTTTTCCCCATTTGTATAAAGCGACTTCTATATTGGTCATGAACAATCCTGGCTTCACCTGAGAGGCATTATATTCTTTTCCGCTGATTTCGGTAAAGAAATCCAATTTGCCGCCTTCTTTTGTTTCTGCAAGTATGAATGATTTAATTTCTGCCTGCGAAAGCTTTTTTTCCGAATCACTTTGCGAGAAAGCCTGGAAGCTTAAAATAAGGAAAAGGATCGTTATTGTAGTTTTCATATGCTAATTCTATCAAAAGGTCATTGCTAATTACTGCTAATGTGCCACAGTTTCATCTAGCTAATATAAGATTTTCCGGTTAAGAAAATGAAGAGGTGTATTGCTGTTAAACATCGTTGCGTGTCATTTTGATCAAACCCAAAGCATAGTTTCCCATGCTTTAAAAGCTGGTTTTTCCTTATAAGATGTGTCATTAAATAAACGGATGTACTGGCTGGCACGATATCGTGCCCATTCTTCATTAATTACCTTGTAGTCTTTATCCATTCTTAGTGTATTACAAAAAACCGCTGTCAACATTTCCATGCTATTGCCATAATCGATTAAACCTTCTGTATAATCATTCTCAAGGCTTTTTAGGGGAATGGTCTGTAAACCCCTGTTGCCTAAATCAGTCATGAATCGCGTAATTACATTTCTCCAGTTCATTCCGTTTTCAATTTGAGTTTTTGTAAAAGGAAAAGTTATGTTTTTTACAGGTCTTTTATCGTTTAGCATTTTTACATATTCCAGGATAGATAAGGAGTTTTCATTTGAATATTCCAAATAATTTGCCTTCTCATCATAGGTATTGAACAGCTTTATGCCAAAAATATTCCCCAATGCATCTGACTTCTCAAAAATGATGCTGATACCATCTTCGTAAGCAGGAAGCAATAAAGTTCTCATTTCCAATATAATAGCCAAAAAACCTCATGGTTGCGATTACCTCATGCGGAAGTTTTCTTCCTTTTCTCCCATCAAATACTTCCATATTTTTAGTTTAGCGGTACCAGCGGGTTTTTGTGTGGTCCTGATAAATTTGACAATGCCAAAAGCCCTCCGGCCATTAAAATGGCACCGCCAATGAAAGGGAAACCTGCGCCAACTAAATCGGTCAGGTTAGACGAGAACAAAAACGGAAGGCAAAAAAGCATTCCGGAGATTCCTGCAAATAGTGAAGCAAAAGCACCAAATTTGGTTATTGTTTTTAAATTCATAGCGGGCTGTTTTTGTGTTTCTGGTTTTTTTAATTTCAAGCGGAGCTCATCAATGTTTGACTTCGCATAATTGTCTATTGTCCAATTTGATATAGGAATTGAGTCCCTGCCTTTTTTATAATCCTGGTAAAAAATGGGCCATAAATCGGGTAGGAGCATTGCTCCAAAACCCAAAATCGCAAAACAGGGAATTGTATGGTTTCCATTTCCGAGCATAAATGCCTGCATTCTGATTTCATCTTCTGCGGTCATTTTATAATCAAGCAGGACGTGCTTCAAATCGTGGCTTTCATAACCGGGGACTAAAGTTAGTTTGTGGTTGTCCAGGCAGTCTGCTATTTGTTTTCCTAACGTTCCGTTTTCAAAACCTCTTAATTCGGAAACTTTCTGTTTGTATTTTTCCATATCATTAAAACGTTCAATGGCTGAAACAGAAAAGTCAAAAGACATTTTAATTATTCTACGGGATATTATTTGCAGTGTAGTCATCTGTAATACGGTTTTTAAGCTTGCCGGTAGCATGTTGCCGCTTTGAATATTTAGCAGGAACGGAATCATGGTAAATGTAAAAATTTTCCAATGGAAAAATCAGGTTCTGATTCAATATGTTGCTATTCATTGTATTGCGTGTCGTTATGCAATGATCTCTTTTTTTTCTAAAAGGTCTATTAATTGTTTGCAGAAAGAATTTTCAATTCCATAAATACTCAGGAATTTCCCGGAAGATCCGCTCCAAGGGCTTATTAATATTAAGACCTGATCATTTTTAAAGCAAAAATTCAAACTATCACAGCATTCGTTTATCTGTTCGAAATCCGGTAATGCTTCCTTAAGCTTTTCTAAATCAAGAATATCTGAATGTTCTGAAGGATATGCCTTAAAATAATAGAACTCATTTAAAAGGGCAAACTGTTCGATTTTTGTTCTCAATTCTATCATATGAATAATGTATTTTCCTGTTATTGTCTTCGTCTTTGGTACATATTCTCCCGTTTTCAGTTATGAAGTAATGACAAGCTTTTTTAGCATTCTCAAAATCAAGGATTATTTCACCATTTACATTTTCAGTATAGATTTTTCGATTCTTCCCGATATGGTATTCTGAAATAAAATTTATTTTATAATTAAACTTTTCATTATTGTGCACAGTTAATTCATGACCGGAATAATCCAATTGCGTGTTTAAAAGATTATCGAAGTTGCTAATCCTCAGATTCCTCAAAAACGTTGTTGTTTCTTCTTCTTTGGTAACCCAATCGGGATCTCTCTTCAACGACCTGAGATATTCTGTAGCTCTTTGGCTTAGGCTCATAATTGATGTTGCATAATGTACCGCTGCTTGGTGTGGCCACGGTAACTTTATAAAATAAGGAAGGTTTTAGGAAACTGCTGAATTTCGGTTACAAAGCTGCAGTTGTATCTTCTTATTTAGATTTGTTTAATGTCCAGATTATTGCTTTCTCTTTAGTTGCCCTAAAGATCGTTGCATGCTTTTCCTTAGGTTCGTCTGAAAAATGCCATTGTAGGTTAGGAAGGTTCTCGGTTTTGAAAATGCCTGCCAATTCTTTGGTAAAAGGCGCAATGTCTTCGGTATCAGAACAGGCAAACCAAATTCGTTTTTCAGTCATTGGGAATCCTGCCAAATGCTCTTTTGCAGTTTTTACCAAATAATGATCGTTCCACCACAACGAAGGATCAAAAGCGATGTAATTGTCAAACATTTCAGGGTTCAAAAAAAATGTTTCTACTACAAAAAGCCCCGATGCGGATTCTCCAATAATGCTTTTCTCATTTGTCGTCCTGTATTTTTTATTTATTTGCGGAAAAAGCTCTTCCCTGATAAATTCTCTGAATTTCCCTGAGCCTCCAACTACCGGCGCAATTTCTTTATCTTTTGCAATTTCTGTAAATCCGGTTAAATCCCTCCTTCTTTCTGTATTTTCTATACCAACAAGGATTAATGGCTTGATTTTTTTCTGTTGAATGAGTTCTGCCAACGTATTTGCAATATGTGGGAAATCTTCTTTTATGCCACCATCTGCCATGTACATTACCGGTAGGGAATCCGGGCTTTTTTCATAGCTTTCGGGAACCCAAACATTGATTGTCCGCTTTTCCCCAACATGTTTCGATTGGATGGTAAAACTTTCGTGCTTCGGAATCGGGTCGTTTGGCTGTGAATTGTTTGAGCAATTGGTGAATGTTATAAGGATAAAAAAAAGCAAGGAGTAAATGGATTTCATATTTTGCTGATGTTGTATATTTTGATTTACTGATGTGTTAAAGATAGGAGTTTTTTAGTGAAGAAAAAATGCCATTGCAACAAGCGGTCCCGGCATTAGGCCAATCTGCAGCTAGCTGCATTTTTATTACCTGTCTACTATGGCTTTACCTTTTCCGATCATCCCGGAACTTGAAAAGTAAGAGCCGCCAAACAAATACCAATCCAGGCTTTCGATATATTCTATGGAATTCTCGGGAGTTATATTTTTTATGTCGTCATCATTAACGATGCCGCTGTACCACCTTCCGGATTTTGTAAATGATTCGAATTCAACTAAATATCTGATCCATTTTCGCCTGCAATGGATGCACATATTGATATCTACATCAGCAAACCTGCCTTTTGTTTTGTCCACCCCGATATAACATTCGATATAATTCAGATAGCTTAATGGCGGGGTTTCACAAATGCAGCCAACTCGCCCAGGCTTGATCCCTTCATTTTCTAAATTTAGTTCTAAATCAAAATCAGATTTTATTTCGACAAATGAATCGCTTGGCTTGTTTTTGTTTCCAAATATTTTTGAGAATAGCTTCATGATGGCAAATGTTGATTCTGTAGTTTGGCTGTGACGTAAAGTTATTACAAAACCTTCCAATTGCAAAAGGAATTTCAGAAGAACCTCCTGGTTTCAGTTATGCGCGCCAATGGCTGTTGCAGGCAGTGCTTTATTTTGAAGCTTTGGCCTTTTTACTGTCCAAAGCTTTTTGCTTTATCCATTGAATGGAAATATCAACGGGTGCAGTATCATTGTCAGAGGAAGTATTGTGGCCTAATTTAGAAAACAAAGCATATTCGAAAGGTTTGCCTTGGGCTTTAAATGCATTTAATTGTTCGATGCATAACTTTACGGGAATCTGTATGTCTTTTTCGCCAAAAAGCCAAAGCCCCGGAATCGAAAGGGTATTCAGGCTTTTTTTCGGGTCAGTTGCCACAAATTGATACCTGTCTGGGTCATTTTTAGTATGTTCATGAGCATCCGCTTCTGTATGGTTTTCCCAAAAATTATTGTTGCCATTAGTATAAAACTGAAATCGGAGCTGTTCTAGGGTTGTAATCGTAGGGCAGCTAAACAGAACCATAAATTCTATTTGTGGATTTTTGCTTGCAGCAATTGGGATTATCCATCCGGCCTGACTGAAGCCGACCAATCCAATGGGTGTTTTTTTGTCTTTCAAATAGGACCGAAATGCTTTTGCAGCGGCATTTGCATCCTGCGACAATAAATTGATGTTAGTGGTGTCAATATTATTCGTGCCTACAGACGGCCCTACATAAATACCTCCAGATTCTCCAACTCCGCGTTTGTCATATGTCAATACAGCAATCCCTTTTTGGGCAAGGCGTTTTGCGAACTCCATCTCCCGTTTTACCGGATCTGATCCGTGGATGATTACAACTGCTGCGAATGGTTTTTTGGGTTCCAATATTGAGCCGGCAAGAGTGATGCCCTGGCTTTCAAACGTTACATCTTGGATGGTAAAGTCGACCGATTGGGAAAATGCCATTTGTTGTAAAATCATTAATGACAACCAAAGGAATAATTTTGGGGGAAATTTAATGTTCATTTTGGACTGCTATAAAAATGGTTTTGGATAATAACTATTAGTGCCTGTTTTTCTTATGGGTTCATTCTGTTAAAATACTCCATTATGGTTTCGTTATTTGCATTGAGCCTTGTTGCACTGGTTTGGAATGTCAGCTCTGTTTTTCCTTCTTTCATCTGCTGAAAAACGGCTTCAACAAATTCGCTTACAGCCGGATGCCCATCGTGAATTCCTTTTGCGCCGAGGTCTGTGTTTAATGCAGGAGGAATCATTTCTATCACTTCAATATTTTTTGGTTTCAGATTGTACCTGAGAGTGAGTGTAAAGGAGCGCATGAATGCTTTTGTCCCGCAATAGACCGGAATTTTCGAAAACGGAACAAAGGCGAGCCCCGAGGTTACATTGATCACCGTATCTAAGGAGTTTAAATTACATAAAAGCGTTGTCAAGTGTAACGGCGCCACAACATTTATTTCGATTTCATCTTTTGCCCGTGAGTAGAAATCCGTATCGGAAATACTCATCCAATTTTGGATTCCCGCATTATTTACCAAAACATTCAGGTCGCTATGGTTTTCGGCTATCCAGTTGTATAGCTCAGTCCTCTCGGGTTCATTTGCTAAATCACAAACCTTTGTGATTACTGACGGAAACCGATCTGCAACTTCGTTTAGAACCGATTCCCTTCTTCCGCAAATGATAACGGTATTGTTTTCCTGAATGAATCTTTCGGTCAAACCAAGCCCAATGCCGGTTGCGCCGCCTGTTATGAGAATTTTGTTGTTTGATGATTTCATTGCCCGTTTAATCGCTGTTATTGTTTGTTTGGTAAAATTTCCGCTAATGGTCAGCGGCTTGGCGATAGTAGCAGCAAGTTAAGGAAAATCTAATAAGAAATTGTAAAGGTTAGCGCATTTTCTGGAAAAGATAAACCAGCTATGGCACAAAACCGATGTTGAAGTTAGTTTTTATATTGTTTTGCTTTTTCCCTCAAAATTTTCCTAGCAGATTTCCATCATGGCAAATTGTTTTTTGAAAATCCTCAGCAGCCTTTATTTTTGCTGGAGTCACGTTTGAAAAGTACTTTATTCTGCGCAATGTAGTCGCCCGATAGGATCAAATAGGGATGATTGGGAGAATATCCTGCGCTACGGCTTCTTACAATTATTTTGTCGTTGACTTTGAGGCTTTTTAAAGGTTCAAAATCCTTAGGGGTAAACTGCATCATGTATTCTGCACCATTAATCCTGACGATAAGCCATTTTATAGCTGATGATTTTCCACTTCGCTTAAAAGTTGTAGAGGTCACCACAGCCTCCATGTCGCTAAAATCCGTTAGGTACTTCCTTATCTTATCGTGGCTGGCATGTACCTTTTTGCCTTCTGGTGAAACCGTCCATTCTTTGTATCGGATACCGTCTGGAGAAGCCTCCCATTTCTTTCTTTCATCTGCCATATGGGCTTTTCTGTCAGCAATGGGTAATGGCTTGGTTTCGTTTTTAATTTTACGATTGGCATCCGAGCCGAAGCCGAACGGATCGAAGGTAAATACAAGTCCGCTCACCACAACCAGCAGCAAGATCAGCACATAGATGATTTTTTTCATGTTTTTCATATTTTTTAAATTGTTTAAGCGAAATTACATTGATATTTTTCGGCTCAGGCGGTTTGAATTGTAAATAAAAATGTAAACTTTGTAAATAAAAACTTGACACTATGCATCTTAGCCGTACTACCTTTTCTGGAAAATGCAAATACTGGTTCGGGTCGATACTGCTCTTATGTATCGCTATAATCTGCGTGGCTTTCAGTACGAAGGACGATGACGACTTTACTATGGCAAGAAGAGAAATCTTACTCCGTAGGATAGGACATGAGCTGCTTTTACAAACCGGAGACAGTACATCTAGAGTTCTTCCTGTAAAAAAGATAACCGAAAATGAATATCAGATAAGGTTTGAAAATGACCTGACTTTTCAGCCCGACTCCCTAATGAATACTACTCAGCGTTTGTTGGCCAAAGACCCCCTCACGTGTGATTATGTTGTTAATGTTCTGAACTGCGGCAACTCTAGTATAGCTTATGGATATGCTATGTCTAAAAATAAAAAAGATGATATTGTAGCCTGTAGGGGAAGAAAGCAGCCCACCGCCTGTTACAGGATCAACATTAAATTCAAACCGAAAGGTATAACTATTGCAAAAAATGGATATCTTTTGGGGAGCCTGTCATTTTTGACATTAGTCGGGTTTGTTTTTTTTAGATCTGTTAACACGAAAAAAGCATTGCCTGATGACAAGCCTGCTGATATGTTCGCTTTGGGGCAGGTGCTTTTCGACGCGAAAAACCGAAAGCTCATGAAGGATGGAGAAATGATAGATCTGACCGTAACGGAAGCCCGTGTATTGCTCATTTTTGCATTATCCCCGAACGCGACCATAGAGAGGAGCCGGCTGCAAAAAGAGATATGGGAAGACGAAGGAGTTATTGTCGGACGCAGCCTGGATATGTTCATATCAAAACTTAGAAAAAAACTGGAGCTTGATCCGGATGTCAAAATTGTCGTTATACGCGGCAAAGGATACAGGCTTGAAGTTAGCTTTTAATAAATTTTCAGCTCCTAACCAGAAATTGTTGCGGCAGGTTAAGAAAAATATCCTGGCCAGGGAAGGGTTTCGCCAATCTGTTGGGTTTACGGGATAGCATTGCCAGCTATGGAGCAAAACGGCTGTTTTTTGGGTAGCTTTATTAAAACATATCTTCTTGTGACCATTTTTGTTTTTCGGCATCCCACCAAAATACATCAGAATAATCCTCAAGTATAACTCTCTCGATTCCTTCAATAAAATTTTCTGCCATCAAATTTGGGCCGTCGCTAGACATATATACCCTGCCTTCCGAATCACATTCCATGGTAGCGCAATCTAAATCGTAATCTCCTAACGGAAAAGTAAAAACAAATCCATAACTCCTGGGTTTTAGCAAATATCCTTGAATATTCCCAAGATATTCAGGTTTTGTATTCAAAATGCCCAAAACATTTTTGCTTAAAGTTTCTATTTGTAAATCACCATATTCATAAAGAAAATCTTTGGCAAATTGTGGAAATTTTTCAAAGCCATCCAGGCAATCAAACTTTTCTTTAACATTTCTTCCCGGAAACCAGCCTGCTTTTTCAAATTGGCTTTGAACCTCTGCTCGAAACTTCATATTAAATAGATGACTCATGTGCAGCTGTTATGCTTCTTTGCTTTGGCTGCTAAGCTCGTAACCTTTGAGAGTTTGTCCATTTTTTAACTTCCATTCTTCCAGGCCATTTGCATTTCTACCCATAACTATTGCCGCGGCTAATGATGGGCTTGTGAAAATGTAATCTTCAGATAAAGTTAGGCTGCCGTCAATATTTTTAATTATTTCATCGTCTATTAGTTTTTGTCTTAATTTAACTAGGGAAGAACTCATTGATGGAGTAGTGGTTAGAGCAATTTTAGAATTTTTCAATACAACAAAGCCATCGGAAGTTGGTTCGCCATTAGCTTCAGCACCCCGAGCAGCTTTAATAATAAATATGTCTTGCTTTTTCTTTGTCGCAATTTCTCTTTTGTCATCAAACACTTTATGCCCCAAAGTGTTTACCAACATTTTTATATTCTCAATATACTCTTCCATTTCCGCTCTGTCGGATTCGGAAATAGATGATAAAGTTGGAATAACAGCATTTTCAATTAAATATCTATTCGCGGTTTTTGCAATATCGTGTAAACGATTTTCTAGATATTTTATGTGCGCTTTATTTAAATTTTCGTCTTTACTTATAAAAACTATTGTTTCATTCCAGAAGTCTTTTTGTGCAATTTGTTGATTAAGTCTTTTTAAAACTGATTCAGCTTCTCCAATATAAACAATGTCCTTTCCTTCATCATTCTTACCGCAAAGTAAGTAAATACCAGTACTATTTAGATCAGATCGGTCGCTACAATCTTTTATTTTAATTCTTGGGATTTTATATGCTTTACCAGTCCAATTTGACAATTCACATGTCATTCGTCCATTTGGGTCTCCATCGATCAGGAATATTTTAATTGTTTTGCCAAATTTCATATTTAAGATTTACGTGTTTTATAATGAGGCCGTTTCGTGGCTTAGTGATAGCAACAGAGCCTTCAGGCTTATTAATTTCTGTTAAAGATAAAGTTTTTCCAAAAAGTAAAAATGCCAAGTTGACTAAGCAATCAGTTATTGCTCCAAAAGGCTGTTAGCGGTATTTTTTATTCAACGATTGTTATGACTAAATCTTGCCCGTCAATAATCTCGCCTTTTGAAACTTCTATTTTGATGTTATGAAATATATAAGTATCTCCAACTTCTGCCCGCCTTAAAAGAGAAAATCGCCTATCTTTATCTTTGCTTACTTTTTCAGTAGTCACTTTATTTGAAGAATCGATGCGTATGATTTCTAAAGTTGAATCAAGGAAAGCTAAGTCGTATGAAAAATTCTGTATTGTTGAAGAGAATTGGCCTATGCTTCTCGCTTCACTGATTTTCATGACTTTAGTCGTGTAATAATCCCTGCCTTGAAACCTTAATTCGGGTTTTGGTACATATGATTTTTTAAAATATACTTTTCTTGAGCCTTTATCATCAGATATTGTCATTTGAGAAAAACGTTCATTATCCGTTTTAATAACAAAAGTGGTGTCATTCTTCCTTTCAATTGAAGCTTGTGTTATTTCGACTTTTAGTTTGCCGGGATTTTCAGACTTGATGTAAAACTCATTTGGGATGTTATTAAGATACAAGACGCCTTTATCTTTCGAATAGTATTCAAAAGTTATTTTTCTTGAACAGGAAATCAGGAAAATTTGTGAAATTAAAAGAAGATGAATTATGCCCAGTTTTCTCATAGGTTGTAAGGATACTAAAAATTATCGTTAGGTTTCAGAAGCGGCAATTAAGCACTATTTTGTCTTACCGCTGCTGGCAGTAGTTTTATGTTCAAATGTGCTCAGAGCTTTTCCCAGTGCTGTTCAAAAGTTTCTTTGGTAACTTCTGAAACAGTAAAGTGCTCTTTGAAATCAGGGAGCAATAAATTATTATCCAGCCAATATCCATAATTTTTTTTAAAAGGCATTTTGACGATGACCCGGTTTTCTTTATCTAGCCCTATTTCACGTTCCGGAATCCCAGTTTCCGTTTCAAATTCAACAAGCCAGGATTCAACGTTATCAATTTCTTTATCAAAATCCGGATTTCCATTCGGAATGATCTTCGTCAAAATTCCGGCAATAATATTTATGAGTGCCTCTTTTACCCATCCATCTTTTGAGACTTGGGCTTCATTTTTGGGCATTTCAAACTGTATGTAAGTTGTTTCCATAAAATTACTGCTAATGTTCCGTGATTTTGCACCGTAATGGCAAGTTAAGGATAAATGTGATAAGAAATTGTGACGTTCAGCGTATTTTCCAAGATAGATAAACCCACTGACGCGCTTATAGGCTGTCTTTTATTTTAATTCTTTAAGCATTACCAAGTTTTCATATTTGTTTGTTTCCATTTGAAAAGAAGCGTTCCCGATTTCTTTAAAATTATGCTTTCTATAAAAACGGATAGCTCTTGAATTAGATTCTAATACCCAAAGCCACATTTTATTTATTCCTTTTGACTTTACTATTTTTTCGGATTCTTCCAAAAGCCTTTCACCAATTCCTTTTCCACAAAACCATTCAAGTATATACAGTTTGTTCAATTCGGGGGCAATAATTTCTCCAATAGGGCTTTTTTTATCAAACTCTATTTCTGCAACACCAACTAGATTATTCTTGTAAACTGCAACAATCAGATTCTCATTCTGACTGTTAATGAGGTTTTCAAGCCTTTCTACGGAAAACTGTTTGGTAATGAAATTAGCAAATTCATCTGATACGCCTTCAGCACCATAAGTTGCAATGTAGACCTGCTTGTACAATACAGATAGCTTTATTATATCCGATAAGTCAGCGCTTCTGTATTCTATTTGCATGAGTCTCTAAGATATTTTTTGATAGGTTGTCTATAATGTGCCGTGGCTTTGCGCGGCAGTGCCAAGTTAATGAAATAAGAAAGGCAAAATAGGAATGGACTGAGTATTTCTCAAGAAAAATCAAATGCGATATCGCTCCAAACCGCCATTGGCAGCTGGCTTATTTTTCACATTCAAACATAGAACAAATTTCACTTTCATTTTTCAGATAATAAACTGTAAAATTTGATAGTTTCTTAACGTCAGTTCCATATAATGCTTTACCATTATAAAATTTAAATTCTCTGAGAAAAGTACGATCATTTTTTTTCATGTTATACTGATCTAAAAATTCAATTGCATTTTGTTCGGTTTCTGTTAAGGTTTTATAATCAATGGCAAATATGGTAAACCAATTAAATTTACTATATTCATCTTTAAGCCTGTCATTCACTATTTTTACAAATACATCTTTGTAATCCTTCATGTCTATGAATAACATTAATTTATTCGTTGGATGGTTTTCTTTATATGAATATTCGATCTCAGCAAACGAAATTTGGGATTTTCCAATTCTAATAGTATCAGAAGACTCAATATAATTTACTGCGTAAATATTTTCACGCTCAATTTTCTGGGCAGAAATCAAAGTTGGAAGCAATAAAATTATGAATAAATACTTCATGTTTTAGGATTTTAAAGCTTGCTGCGGATGTGCCGTCTGTGTTGTATCATAGCGGAAAGTTAAAGAAAAATGCAATAGAAAATTATAAAGTTCTGAGTATTTTCGAAGAAAGACAAATTAGCTTTTAAGTCAAACCGCGGTTATGCAACAGCTTTCTACTTTTCTATGAATGTCCATAAGTTTCGTTTAATCTTTTTAAACTTATTGTCTTTGAACAGATATATATCCGGTCCTTTTGCCCAACTTATTTCCCCATGATCGTAGTACATTAATCTATAGTCAACGGTTATAGTGTCTCCTTTGTCTAAAATTGTTAGAAACTCATAGTCTGAAAAAGTAGAAGCGCCGCTTGGCCGCAGATAACAATCTTGTTTAATTACGGCTTCAGCAACTTTGTCATTGGGAAAGTATTTCTGAATTAGATTCTTATGTTTTTTAGAACCCTGTTTTCCAAGATCCAGCTCTGTTGTTAAATTGCAATGGTCATTAGAGCAATAGCTTCCTCCCATTGCTGAATAGAATGACGCAAGTGCCTTCATTGGTTCATTTAACTTTTTTATTGCAAGACCATTGATTTCACCAGGAATCTCTGTTGTATAAAGTTCTCCAGTATCCGGATCTTTTTCAGGTTCGGGAATTTCCGTTCTTAAAATGATTTTGTAAATTTCACTTTTAGGCTGATTCTTATCAATTTTCATTTTTTGACTGCAATTGATAAAAACTAAAACTAAAAAAATAATTGAATATCTCATCTGGAATATAGTGTTTGTGGCTGATGCCTAACATGTCGCGGCTTTGTGCTATAGTGGTACATCTAGGGAAAATGCTTTGGTTTTCGTGTGGCGTTTAGTAACTGTTGCGCAAACCAATGTTATTAGCGGTTAGAAAATATAAGCAACAATAAAAATACAATTGCGCCAAGAATAAAAGAATATTTCATAATCCAAATATGCCTATAATTCTGGGCTGGGTAATCCATGTCGAATTTTTTATAATTATATTCTATTTTTTTAGGGGAGCTGTTTTCTGCAATAAACTTTTCAAATTCTTCTTCGGATTTTAATTTGTCTTTACGCAGCCATTTTCCCAAATAGTGAAAAATAAATGCTGCCAATAGGCATAAAATTATACCTCCGAATTCTCTTGATTCTAAAATCGAACTCATTTACATCCTTTTCTAGTGTGTCTTTCAATTGCTCATAATATGCCTCGGCTTGGCATCGTAGCGATGCCAGCGGGCTTGTTAATTTCTGTTAAAGATAGCGTTTTTCGTGAAGAAAACCGTCAAGTAATTGCGAAATAGTCATTTTGCAAACCGCTGTTAGCCGTAGTTATTTTTCCTTATCCCAAATTTTTCGGCGCAAACTGCCGTAATAATCCAAATACATTTTTAATCTGTCTGTTGGCTGAAAATATATTACGCAACTCACCGGAATGCCTTCATAAATCTTCGACTCAACTTTTCTGCATTTTAAATCCTTTAAGATTTTCAGACTTGTATCAAAAAGTGTGTTCGAACTGGAGATATTTATACAATATGTAGAATCATTTTTTTGACCATATCTTGTATAGACACCTAACAAAAATGATGATTTTTGAGTTTCAGTTTGAATTTTCTTGAGGTCAACATAACCTATGTATAGACTATCGTGATTTTTATTTGACCAATTAGGATCATAAACCCAGTTGAAATATGAATTTATCTTTTTCAACAGTTTAGCCGATTCAAGTTTTTTGTTTAGGGAATCCTTTTTTAAGTCACCGTAATCCTTTTTAAAAAGTGCATAGTTGAAATCCAAAAGTGGTCTTTCGTTTTCGTAATACGAATCCACGTTCATAGTATCTAATGGATCTTTGAATCTTCCCATATAATCACTAATGGTGCCGATTAAGAAATAATCTTTTTCGATTTTGTACCTGCTATTTTCTTGAGAATGACAGGAATTCGTTATTAGAAGAAATATTAGAATTTGAAGTTTCATAAATCGGGTATTCTGAATAATTATGGCTAACGTTCCGCCGCTTGACGCTTTAGCGGAGCCAGCGAGCTGATTATTTTCTGTTAAAGATAAATGTTTTTCGTAAAGAAGAACATGAAGTTGAAACTAAACCAGTGATTGCTTGAAACTGCTGTTAGCAGTAGTTTTTTATTTTAGTTTTAAACTCTGAGTAGCAAATATTACTAAAATACTGAGAAACCAATAACAAAATGCTAGATACAGAAAGAGCACTATGTAATACATGAACCAAGTTTCGAGATAATCTTGCCAGTTAGTTTTCCAATATCTTTTGATTAAGTTATAATCTTCAAGCGGAAGAATTAACCAATAGATTATTGAAAATATTATTGTCACATACTTAAAGATTTTAAGGGATTTTTTAAATGCTATTTTCAAAATCTGCTTTTTTAGTGCGTATATCTATAAATATTCTGTAAGTCTTCTATATTTAAATGATTGTAAAATTTAGTTTGATGGAATTCAATTCCAAATTTTTCTAATTTTGAAAGTTTAATTTTCATTTTCTTTGGTGTTAACCATTTCCAATATTTGACCGAATCAACAAATCTTAATGCTGGTCCGGTTGATTTTGCGTCTAATTTATGGCAAGCTGTACAATTTGCATTAAAAGCTTCTTTTCCTTTTCCTGCATCTTCAGAGAAATTCGCGGTAGCATTTCCGCAAATATTTTGTGGATTTGGAATATTGCAAATTTTCTGTTGAACTTCATTATTCCTGTAGATAAGGAAAGTTATTAGAAATACTATAAGCAAGAAACCTATGGTAAAGAAAATGATCAGACTAAATGTTCTTCTTAAAGTCATAAGTTCTAGTTTTACTGCTAACGTTCCGCGGCTTTGTGCTGTAGCGGCAAGTTAAGAATAAATGTAATAAGAAATTCTGAAGTTCAGAGTATTTTCCAAGAAAGATAAAGCCAGCTATGGCGCAAAACCGTTGTTAGCTGCTGCCATATGCTCTATTCTGAAAAGCTAGTAAAGTTTTGTCCAGTTAAACAATATAGTCCACAATTTCGACTTCCTATCCAAATGTTACCTGCTTTGTCTTCCATCAAAGAATAAATTGAAGAGTTCACCAATCCATCTTTCTTAGAAAACTCAACGAATGATTTTCCGTCAAATTTCCACAGACCTCCGCTACTTATATCATTATCATTTGTATAATCAGAACCATACCAAATATTGCCATTACTGTCTGATAATACTGTAGTAATTAGATCTTTTCGTATTTTTTGGGGTTCAGGAAAATTGGTGAAGCTTTTTCCATCGTAGGTAATCACACCATTATGTCTTGTGGCAAATAATAAAGTTCCATTCTTATCTTCGGTTATTTTGCGTATCCACCCTTCGTTCTGCGGTTTGAAATTGGTTAAAGATTTTCCGTTATAAAAAATGATGCCTTCTAACGCCATTGGTCCTGAGCCAAACCACATGTTCCCATTTTTATCCTCAAATATGCACTGCACACTTTTTAAAGTGACACCGCTCTCATTTGTTAAGTTTGGATTATCTAGAAAAAATGAAAATGTTTTTCCGTCATAGCAATAAAGACCATTTTCAGTACCGAACCAAATTATACCGGTTTTATCTTGCATCATGCTCCACACTGCATTTATTCCGGATGCTTCTGGCTGAGTTGAAACACTTTGATTTAGCAAAATTTTGGAAATCTTTTCACCGTCAAATCGACTTAACCCATTGTCAGTGCCAAACCAAATGTTACCTGCTTTGTCTTCTAAAACAGACCAAACTTTATTGCTCTTTAAACCATCTTTTTCTGTGAATTGTGTAAATTCTTTACCATCGTATTTATATACGCCTTCACCTGTTGTCCCGAACCAAATGTTGCCTCTTTTGTCCTGAATCATACAATGCACATTTTGATATTCGTTTGTCCCTTGTGTTTTGGTCAGTTTAGTTTTCTTACTCGTAAATGATAAAACTGTAGAATTGGTATTGCTTTTTTGTTCTGATTTGTTCTGTCCTATGCACGAAGTGGTTAGTAAATATGTCAACAGTAAAGGAAAGATTTGTTTGAATTTTATCATTATTCGGTGTTTGTTTATTTTATGATATTTTTATGATGTTTCTAGTTTGCACGAGGTTGCATATGGTTGCAGCTAACGTTCCTCGACTTGGCGAAGTTGCAGGGCCAGCGAGCCGATTATTTTCTGTTAAAGATAAAAGTTTTTCGTGAAGAAAAACGTCAAGTTGACTAAACAACCAGCTATGGCGCAAAGCCGCTGTTAGCAGCAGGATTTATGGATTGTATTTTCTTTTAAAATAGTCATTCATTTCTGTTCTATAAGAATATCTATTTGCATTTAAGAATGGCATCCATTTCGTTCTCTATGATATCTCTCTTAATTGAGTTTGTATGGCTCAAAATTCCGAAACTTCCTTGTGTTAACATTGGTGTTTTACTCTCGAACCCTTCAATTCCAGCTTTTCCGAAAAAAGTACTCATTCCGATATACCACTTTAGATCAGTTGCAGGCATATATTTTACGAATTCGTCATTAGGTGCGATAGTATTATAAACACTTCCTACACTATATCCTCTGAATTTTTCCCAATCAAAGTTTTTATTTAAAATTGAACCTGTTAAGATTACGCTATTGAAAGTCACTGGAGGAAATTCTTCATCTGCAAATCCTTCTAAATAAGCACCAATAATATAGGTTCCAAACGAATGAGCAATTATTGAAATATCTCCTTCAAATCGGCTTTGTAAATCGTATATCCAATCTCTAAAATCGTCTACAACTTTTGACCTTTTACCTGGTCTAAAAAGTAAATCTGGTTTATTCGTTTCATAAGTATAAGGAGCAAAAACCCAATCTTGACTGCTAGCGATAGGGGCTATTTCTTGATTCCACTCAGCACCACTTAAAAGTCCGTGAACTGTGACAAGTATACCTCTTTTTTCTTTTAAATCGATTAAACTCCTATCATTGTATACTCTTTTGATGATTTCAAAATCTTCTTCACTTGGGTAATGTCTAATTTCCCAAATTTTATTTTTGGCGTAAAGATCAATTTGGATAACACCAATATCCTTACTTCCGTATCTGCAAGTTGAAAAGAGCTTAATGTAAGAATCAATTAATTTATGACTTTCCAGTGAAGCAAATAGTATGTCAAACTTTAACCCCTGAATAGAAACTTCTTCAGTATTGTTTGGTATATATCTGTCTTCATTAAAGACAATGACACAATCTAAATCTTTTGGAGTTTTATTAGCAGTAATAAAAGAACCGCCGATGAAAAGTTCAACTGCTCCGCGATCTTTAGCATAATCTAAAATATCGCTGATTGGTTTCTCAAAATTTTTTCGTATTCCATTTGAGCAAAAGCGGTTTATAAAATCTTCTCCTGAGCAAATATGGAGCCCAGTAGGTAATTTTCCTTCATTTGTAAAATCTGGTATGGTCATAATGTTCGTCGTTTCAATCTTGCTGCTAACGTTCCGCAGCTTGGCGTTGTAGCAGTAAATTTAGGAAAAATATTCTGTGTGAAGAAGGATTTGGGGACACGAGCGAAGCGACTGGCGAAGCAAACTGTTAAGTTTCCGGTGGAGCGGTTAGGAGCTATAGTGCAAAACCGCTGTTACAAGTAGGCGCTTTGAGAAACTTGAGCACGTAACATTTTTCCAGTTTCTATTTCTGCGCAACTTTTGGCTTAGGATTTTCTGTTTTCTGCATATTTTCTGAGAAAGATTTCAACGCAAACACTTTCAGCGCAACTTTTCAACGCCGACTTTTCAGCTTCAAACTTTCTCCAGAAACATTTCGGCAGAACAATTTTTCAGAAGTTCAATTTTCTGAGATTTTTCTTTGTAGCTTTTCTATTTCAGTTGACTTTTTTTGAGATAAATTTTCGGTGGTTTTTCTAGCCAAAATTTTCCGGCTAAATTCGGTGAAGCGCTTACTTGTAACGTTCCGCGGCTTTGCGCTGTAGCGGCAAGTTAAGAAAAAATAGTATACGGAAGACAAGGTTTCAGGAATCCGTTAGGATTCCGGAGCAATGCTAACGAGCTATTGCGCGAAACCGCTGTTATGCAACGTTGTTTTAGCTTCTAAATAACCATGCTAATAAATATAAAACAGTAACGGTAAACGCATAATAAAACAAAAAGCAACCGCTTACTAACTTTATTGTTGCTTGCTTATCTTCAGATATATTTTGGTATTTAACTTGTATTTTGTCTGGTCTATAATAGGTCAATGCGAATATCAAAAAAATAATCGCAAAAAATAATGCAATCCCGATTCCGCTTTGCTCTTTTTTGAAATGAAGCAATTTGCGAACAGTTTGTATAAAAGTAGCTAGTAAGCTAAATTTTCCAACTATCGACATAATACTCAGAATTATCATGAATCCTCCTCCAATATATCCTTTCAGATTTGTACTAAACCATTCAGATGGCTCTTTGTATGTGTAATAAACCATATAAACTGAAAAACAGAGAGTAAAAAATGAAACTAAGACATTAAATATTACATGTGTCATAAAAATCAAATGGTCTTTAGTGCAGGATTAAAAAATGTTGCATAACGTTCCGCGGCTTTGCGCTGTAGCGGCAAGTTAAGGATAAATGTAATAAGAAATTGTGATGTTCTGAGTATTTTCCGAGAAAGATAAAACTAGCTATAGCGCAAAACCGCTGTTAGCACCAGTTATTGTTTTGATTTAATAAACTTGCCAAGTTTTTCAACCACATTGTCAAACATTTGTGGCGGCTTAATTCCTTTTGTCACTTGTACTCCAGAACATTCCAGACAAACTTCAATTATTCCAATTGTGTCTTTCTGTGTTGTAAACACAAATGCATGACGAGGCAAATAGCAAGCTGCTGCGTCAGTAAAAAGACTATTTTCTTTATATAAAATTTCAAAAAGCTCTTCTTTTTCAGCGTCATTGAGTTTGACTTTCTTTTTGATGGGAACTCTACTAAATCTTTTCAAATCAGCACCTTCTTCTTGAGCTTCTTTATAAAATATAAGTTCTACATTATCAGCTTTTGAGAAAGGAAAAGTGTTTTCAACTGTATCCCTAAAAAATATTCGATAGCCAATATAACTAATAGCTATTAAAAGAATTCCAATAAGAAGTTTTTTTCGCATAAGTTCTGAATAATTGGTGCTAACGTTCCGCCGCTTGGCAAAGTGGCTACTTTTTTAAAGTTTAGTTGTAAATATATGAAGATTTCAACTTAGTAGTTTCCGGCTAAGAAAAAATAAACCAGCCATTTCGCCAAACGGCTGTTACCAGTAGTTTTTATTTGTTTTCTGAATATGATTTATTTGAATCAAGTCCAAAAAAGCTGAATATTTCATTTTTAATTTCTCTGTTTATAGGATTTCTTAAATCATTTTCAATATCATAATTTTTACTATTCCAATATGGTTGATTTGAATTTTCTAAAATTACTTTTTCAAGCATTGATTTTTCTAAATTGAGACTATAACCAATAGATTCATTTCTGTACGGATTGAATTTTAAACATTTATCCCAATCTGTTTTGGAATCTGGATTTGGTATTTCAATGTATTTGTAAAAATAATTTTTTTTGGTTTCTTTATATATTTCCCCGTATTGTAAATATACTGTATCAAAATCACCATATGAAATACTCCTTGCATAAGAAATTGGAAAATCAATTTCCCAATCTTCTAATGGTAAGTTTCCTATTATTTCAAAATCACCATAAAATAGACGATTGTCCATAATATATTGTGATGGTAAACTTTTTAAAGATTTAAGAAAATTTAAATCTTGATTCTTTGAGTTATCTATTATGTGATATACTTTTATTACTAAAGGTTGTGTCATTATTTGAGTAAGTCCGTAATTCCTTTTTAGCCTGAAATTTGATTCTTTCCGAAGTTTTCTGATGTCAAAAATTAGCCGTCCAAAGCCGAAATTTTGTCTGTCAACTTTAAAAGTGAAGAAATCGCCTTCTTTTAAATTAACTTTTTTTCTCTTTTCTTGGGCAAACCTCTTTAAATCCTCAATTTCTTTTTCTGTTACACTTGTTATAAAATTTTCAAGCCAAACTTTTAAATCTTGAATATTTGAGAATCTGAGATTTTCGAATTGGGTTGAATAGAAAGCTTTTTCAGTTGTATAATTTCCTATTGTAATACCATAAGAATTGAATTTGAAGTACATACCAATTCCACTTCGTGCATCAAGAGATGAAAAGTTTAATTTTTTGTTTTTCCCTTTGCTTGTTTTAGGTAATAGTATTTGTCTATTTTCTGTTTCTTCATTTAACTCAATTTCTTCGTAGGCTAATTCGTTAACAGATATTTTTTTTCTAATTGTATTTTTATCAAAATATACAAATGTTTCATTATTTATTTTTACTTTTTCCCAATTCGAAGGAACAATTTCTAAACCTAAATATCTACGTTGTTCATTTGTAAGCTCAAATGTCATTGTCTACGATTTTTTAAAATTACTGGTAACGTTTCGCGCAGTTACGCAGGAGCGGAAAAGCGAACTGAGTTCTCTCTGCCGAAGATAAAACATTCTTCGTGAAAAACGAACGTTCAACTTACCGAAATCTAGCTCTTGCTTAACTGCGCTGTTACAAGCAGTACATGTCATAAGTTATCAACGTAACATTCAAAAAATGGTTTTTCACGGTTAATTGTTTCAAGCCTTTCCATGTCTTTTTGGAAATCCAGAAGTGATTTGTGTGGAACAATATCATTCGCCTTTGATAAATAACATCCACTAATAATACTTTTTATTTCGCTAAAATTATAACCTTCAGGTAAATCAAAAAACTGCCAATTCCATCTTGTTCCAAAACTTAACTTTCTGCCATCTTCAAACTCAGCGACGAAAACTGTCCAACTCATTGCTGTTTCGCCTTCGACTTTTCTGTAAACTTCTAATGGCATTTCAAATCTACTTTTGGTAATATTTGCGATATCATATATGTTTATACAGTTTCCATTTGTGACAAAATTTTTTACGATTTCTCTATACCCAAAACCTTTTGATTTATTAAAGAAAATACTTTTTTTGGATTTTTCTTCTTCAAATCTTCTGATTGCCAAGTCTATGATTTTTTCGGAATTTCTAAAAATGACACACGGCAAAAACGTTCCATCAGTTAATGTAACAGAAGCTCGATATCCTAAGCCGAAATTATTGTCTGGAATTGGTTCTACATTCTTTTTTAAAAAATGAATAATTTCTGTTTCGATTAGTGGTTCCATCTGTGGTAGTATTGCTTGTAACGTTCCGCGGCTTTGCGCTGTAGCGGTAAATTTAGGAAAAATATTCTGCGTGAAGAAGGATTTGAGGAAACCGTTAGGTTTCCGGCGGAGCGGTTAGGAGCTATAGCGCAAAACCGCTGTTAGCGGCTGGTTTGTTCTTCAGTTTCAGTTATGCCATATACGATTTCACTTTCTTTGAAAATTGCTTTTATCATTTCATATTTTTCACTGCAATATTCACCAATTCCGAAATCCTTTGAACTAGTTCTGAATCCATCACAACTAAAACAAAATTCCAAATACGCTATTATAACATTATTGTTGTCAAGAAAAAGAATAGCATTTCTTGGCATATAACAGTTTGCAGCACTTATTGAATACGGCTTTTTCTTGTAAGTATAATTGAATATTACATTTGTTAATTCATTTGTTTGGGCTGTATTTAGCGTCGCAACTTCAGTATAGAATTCAGGTTTAAAAATATCTTTGCCAATCCTGATTGAATCAATATGTTTGATTAAATCCTGACCAACTATTTCTTCTGATTTGCTTTTCAACGAAATCAACTTAATCTGAGTAGATTTAGAAAATGGGAATTTTGCAAGTTCTCGCTTTTTCAGAAATATTTTTTGTTTTTTCACAATGAGAGTTTTTTTTAAAAGCAGTTTGTGAAAAGCAAAATTGAGAAAACAGGATTAATAAAATTAGATGTTTCATTTGAAAAGCAATTGTTCTTAAACTTGCCGCTAACGTGCCGCGGCTTGGCGCAGTAGCGATGCCAGCGGGCTGTTTATTTTCTGTTAAAGATAAAGCTTTTTCGTGAAGAAGAACGTGAAGTTGAAACTAAACCAGCTATTGCACCAAACCGCTGTTGTGTGCAGTTTTTTTACACCGGTATTTTAAATTAATCAAAAATTTATTTTGAATCTGCCACTTCCAAAACTTGATTTAAAAAATTTATAGCTTTATTTCTGTAATCTGTGGGATTTAATTTTATTAAACTTCTATCCAATTTTTCTACTTCTTCTCTAATTATTTGTAGAATTTCGTCAACATTCTCATTTGATATTCCCCAACGGAATTGTTTGGTTTCTAAACTTTCTAAGGCAAAAACAAATAATGGCATATCATCTTCTAAAATGATTTGGTCAATTCTATTGTAGAATTCCGCTAACAAACTTCCTTTATTTCTCAATTTATCCTGAACAGATATTCTGAACTCATAAATTTGAAAATAACGCTCTTCGTTTGATGAAATTCCAAAATTAGTTTGGTTGTATAATTTTACAATTGCTCTCGCCGTACTTCCAGGTGAACCGAATCCGTTTCTTAAAATCCATTTTGTAAATCCCATAATTTGATTTTATTACTATAGTTCCTTAAGAATTGCACACAACGTGCCGCGGCTTGGCGGCAGTTGCGATGCCAGCGGACTGATTCTTTTCTGTTAAAGATAAACGTTTTTCGTGAACGCATAAAAATAAAACCTGCAATTGCGCCAAACCGCTGTTATGTGCAGTACCATTTAATCTTCTCTATTTGTCCATCTCCAATCTATATATTGTGCTAAACCTTGAATATCTTGGTAAACAGAAAAATAATTATAGCCATATTTGTGTAGTTCAAATTTTAGCTTCTCTCTGTATTTTTTTTCGATTATAATTTTCTCAAGCTCTCCTTTAAATGGTTTCAAAAACGGAACATTTGGATTTGGATGTATGGTAAAAAGAGCTTGTTGAGCAATAATTCTTTTTGTAATAGCTCTTGGCCGATAAACAGATACTTTTTTTGCGTCAAAAGGACTTAAGTTAGTGTCCGCAGAATCTTCAGGTCGGAATTTATAAATTGCGGCTTCTGTATTCAAATTTTCAACTACTGCAAAAAATGTTGCAATCATTGGATTCGTTGTCCAATCTAGTAATCTTGTCGCAACACCAAAATGTTGAGCCAATGCTAACCATTCCCAATCATTTTCTGGTCGCATTTCAATAAATGGAATTGAATTGTCTTTGAAATATCTTAAAGCCGAAATATCATCTACACCAAAGTAATTTTTTCTTCCGGCTTTTGGAATTAGTTCCCAACTAGCATTAGATTGGCCTCTGTAAATTGTTAACTTATCAGATTGATCAAATAAATCGTGTAAATCACTAAATTTTGAAATAGTTGTTTCTTTCATAGCTGGTTGTTAGGTATTGCACATAACTTATTTATACCCGAAGCAAACTTTCGTCAATCTTATTAAAAAATAAGAGATAAGCGAACTTTAAGATTCGAGGATTTTATCAACCAAATGTAGCTATTTTTTCTCATAAATCATCAAACGGACTCTTTATTTGCCGAAGACTATGGGTACTGACATGGGTATAGATTTCAGTAGTTTTCGAGCTGCTATGGCCAAGTAATTCCTGTATGTATCTTAAATCGGTTCCGCTTTCCATAAGATGGGTTGCATAACTGTGCCGCAGCCAATGCAGAGTAACAGGCTTACGGATTTCTGTTTTTTCGAGGGCTCTTTTTAAAACGATTTGTAAACTCCTTGCATTGTAGGGTTTTCCTTTTTGTTGACCTTCAAACAAATACTCTGACGGTTTGTAATTTTTGTAATAATCCCTTAGCATAGCAAGTATTTTCGGGCTTAAAGGTACCAAACGGTCTTTCTTGCCTTTCGAATTTTTTAAAAGGACGATATTTCTTTTTGAATCAACATGATAGGGTTTCAGTGCAAGCAATTCTCCGCAACGAAGCCCACAACTGTATATCATGCTCAGCATAACTTTATGCTTAGAGTTACTGTGCGCTTCTAGGATGGATTTGACTTCTTCTTTGCTCAAAACATTGGGTAGCGCCTTAGCGCGCTTGGGCCTATGTATGTTTTCAATCTCAATTTTCCTGTCCTGAACGGTGATGAAGAATAATTTAATCGCGCTTACCACTTGATTCTGATAAGAAGCTGATAGATTTCTTTTCAGTATGAAATCATTATTGTATAAAACCACATCATTATTTGTTATTTCCGTTAGATTTTTGTTGCTAAAGAAGATCAAAAACGATTTGACGGCATCTATGTAGATCGACAACGTATTTTCTCCATATCGCCTGGAACGGAGCCAGTTTCTAAAATTTTCTAGGGACCTTGTTCCTTCATCATTCAGCTGATTGGTAACCAATCGAAAAATTTCACGATTCGCAACGGTATCAGGAATATGCCAAATTCTCAATGTTTGGCTCCATCTCGAATCATCAAATTTCTTGATCCACGCAATCATTTGCTTATCCTTTTTAAAAGAAACCGAAATTCTGGACGAACCCCGATATGCTATGATTTTGGCATTCCATTTCATGATTTTGGTTTTAGGCCGGATTTTACACCCGGAAAACGATATCAAGTAAGCGATTCTATATGGTGTTTTAGTACACTTTTTGTGTATTTTTAAAGGTTCAGGAATGAAACAAACCGCATTTGGCACGACATTAAAATAGCAATCCACAATTCACATTTTTTACTTAAATTTGCTCTCCAAAAATAAATACCACATAACTATGGGAATGAATAAAAATACGGTTTTGGGCTGGGCAACATTTATCATGATTATTATGGGCCTAATCCTGATCGGACTCGGAGTTTATCGTTACGCAGATGTAGCAGGATGGGGATTTGGTGCCGTAGGCGTTGGCTTTTTAGCCAATGCATGGGTATTCAGTTCGCTCAAAGGAAGAGTTTAAAATTATTATAAATGATGAATTTTAAATTAATCTTCATCATCATTCAAAATTCAAAATTTATAATTTAAAATAATTAAAGAATATGTCAGATGATAAAAAAGTGATTTTCTCAATGCAGCGCTTGAGCAAATCGTATCAGGGAAGTGATAAACAGGTACTTAAAAATATATACTTAAGTTTTTTCTATGGGGCAAAAATCGGTATACTGGGGCTTAACGGTTCAGGTAAATCCTCGTTGCTGAAAATCATTGCCGGAGTAGATAAAAACTACCAGGGCGATGTGGTTTTCCAGCCAGGCTATACAGTGGGCTACCTTGAGCAGGAACCGCAGCTGGACGAATCAAAAACAGTAATCGAGATTGTGCGTGAGGGCGTAGCCGAAACCATGGCTATCCTTGACGAATTCAACCAGATCAATGATATGTTTGGTTTGCCTGAAGTTTACGAAGATGCTGATAAAATGCAGAAACTAATGGACCGTCAGGCTGATTTACAGGATAAGATTGATGCAGCCGGAGCCTGGGAGATTGACAACAAACTGGAAGTTGCAATGGATGCATTGCGTACCCCGGATGCAGACACGCCAATCAAAGTATTGTCTGGAGGAGAAAAGCGCCGTGTGGCACTTTGCCGTTTGCTTTTGCAGAATCCGGATGTATTATTGCTGGATGAGCCAACCAACCACCTTGATGCGGAAAGTGTGCTTTGGTTAGAGCAGCATTTGGCTCAATACGCAGGAACGGTAATCGCAGTAACACACGACCGTTATTTCCTTGATAATGTGGCAGGATGGATTTTGGAATTGGATAGGGGCGA
The DNA here is from genome assembly GCA_049841115.1 of Flavobacterium sp. Taxonomy (GTDB): domain Bacteria; phylum Bacteroidota; class Bacteroidia; order Flavobacteriales; family Flavobacteriaceae; genus Flavobacterium. The sequence goes on along the minus strand of JASGHQ010000011.1, from coordinate 10,465 downwards.
AGGTATTCCTTGGAAAGGAAACTATTCTTCGTGGCTTGATCAAAAATCAAAACGCATGGAACAGGAAGAAAAAGTGGCTTCAAAACGCAGGAAAACCTTGGAGCGTGAGCTCGAATGGGTTCGCCAAGGGGCTAAAGGCCGTCAGACCAAACAAAAAGCACGTTTGCAGAATTATGACAAACTTTTGAATGAAGACCAAAAAGAGCTGGACGAGAAACTGGAAATCTACATCCCGAATGGACCGCGTTTGGGTACCAATGTGATTGAAGCAAAAGGAGTTGCCAAAGCATTTGGTGACAAATTATTATACGACAACCTGAATTTCACCTTGCCGCAGGCAGGGATTGTGGGTGTGATCGGACCGAATGGTGCCGGTAAATCAACTATCTTCCGAATGATTATGGGCGAAGAAAAACCGGATGCAGGATCTTTTGAAATAGGCGATACAGTTAAAATTGCCTATGTAGACCAATCGCACTCTAATATCGATCCAAACAAATCCATCTGGGAAAACTTCTGCGACGGACAGGAATTGATCATGATGGGCGGAAGGCAGGTAAATTCAAGAGCCTATCTTTCGAGGTTCAATTTTGGCGGAAGCGAACAAAACAAAAAGGTGTCTGCTTTGTCTGGTGGGGAGCGTAACCGCCTGCACCTGGCAATGACTTTAAAAGAAGAAGGAAACGTTCTGCTCCTTGATGAGCCAACCAACGACCTTGATGTAAACACGCTTCGTGCACTTGAGGAAGGTTTGGAGAATTTCGCAGGATGTGCCGTGGTAATCAGCCACGACCGCTGGTTCCTGGACAGGATCTGTACGCATATTCTAGCTTTTGAAGGAAATTCTGAAGTTTACTATTTTGAAGGCGGCTTCTCAGAGTATGAAGAGAATAAAAAGAAACGTTTAGGAGTTGATTTAACACCAAAGCGAATCAAGTATAGAAAATTGATCAGAAATTAGTCAAAACATTGAAAATCCCGAGCTTCGGGATTTTTTTTATTAATAAAAACTTTATATTTGACACAACAACCTAGCCAGATGAAGAGGACTAAATTCTTTAGTTTATTTATAGTTTTGCTTTTGTGTCTTACGAATGTTTTTGCGCAGGAATACAAAGCAGAAAAGGAAGAAATCGAAAGATTGCTGAACCAGACTGTTCAAGATTTTAATGAAGCCAAATACGACAAGGCATTGGAATCTTCAAAACAGGCATTGATACATTCTTTTGCTATAAATGATGATTCCTACATTGCCCAGTCTTACAATACCATTGGCGTTATCTATAACGAATGTTCCGATTCCAAAAAGGCAATCGGATTTTATGAAAAGGCGCTTTCCTACGCCAAAAAAGCAAACAAAGACAAACTTTACAATTGGATTTACGGAAACCTGGGCAGCGTTTATTATTTCAATAATATTGATGTCCCGAAAGGGATCAATTATTATAAAAAAGCATTGGAATATGCCGTCAAAATAAAGGATTCTACCGAAATCACAAATACCAAAATGAACATTGTCAGCGCTTATTTTGCGATTAATGAATTTGAGGAAGGTAATCTTTACATAAAGGACATAAAGGAGAAGGTATTGCAGCATGGCAACGAGGAAACCAAGATGAGGATGAATGCATTGCTTGGGATCTACCTAACCAATCATAATAAAAAGGCTGAGGCGGAAAGGTATTATGCGGTTGCAGAAAAAATAGCGAAGGAAAACGAGTTTGATTCCTATCTGATCAATATTTATGAAAATGAGGTGCGCCATTACCAATATTATAGCGAACCTGATAAAGCCAAGTTGTATAAGACCAAACTGGATTCGCTGAGCAAAGTGATTTATTCTGATGACAAACTGGATAACCTCCAGCAGGCAGCCGTACAGATTGAGCTTGATGAATACAAAATGCAGCTTGAACGCGTTGAGCAGGCAAATAATTCGCATCAGCAAAGCCTAAAGGAATCCAAGCTGATTGTGATCCTGTTTATCGTGATCCTGATTATCTTATTGCTGTTTTTGCTGACTTTGTACAAAAGCATCAAGCTTCGCGAACAGGCCAATGCCGAACTTAAAAAAGCCAATGAGGAACTGGTTATGGCCAAGGAAAAAGCCGAAGAAGCCTCTCAGCTCAAATCGCAGTTCGTATCGACGATTACGCACGAATTGAGGACACCTTTGTATGGCGTTGTCGGGATTACGAATATCATCCTTGACGAACATAAGGAATTGGGAAACAGCCCACATTTAAAATCCCTGAAATTCTCGGCAAAATATTTATTGGCTTTGGTAAATGACATCTTGCAGATAAATAAAATAGAGGAGAAGCGCATCGTTCTGGAAAACCTGATTTTCAACCTTACAGATGAAATTACGGTAATCAAAAATTCGGTAGAATACATTGCGGAAAAGAACAACGATAAGTTCATTGTTGAGATTGACACGGCCATTCCGGAATTCCTCATCGGTGATAAACTGCGTTTGTCGCAAATCATAATGAACCTGGTGAGTAACGCATTGAAATTTACCAAAAACGGTGAAGTGACTGTTTCTGCCGATCTGAAAAATGTCAAAGGCAAGATGTACTACATCGAATTTAAAGTCAAGGATACCGGAATCGGAATCGCTAAAGAGCATCAGGAGAAAGTATTCGATAAGTTTGTCCAGATTGAGCGCAGGGAAGAGGATTACCAGGGAACCGGATTGGGATTGTCCATCGTTAGGCGACTTGTTGAATTGTTTGATAGCGAAATCCATTTGGAAAGCGAGGAAAATGTAGGAACGACTTTTACCTTTACCATCGGATTCGAACATGATGAGGAAAAGTCAAAAGACATAATCAACAATATTGAAGTTGATTTGTCAACCAGCCATCTGTATAACATTCTGGTAGTAGAAGACAATAAGATCAACCAGGTGGTAACCAAAAAAATCATCCAGAGCAGCAATATGAGCTGCACCATTGTAGACGACGGCTATGCAGCTTTGGTGGCCTTAGAACGCGAGGCCTTTGATTTGATTTTGATGGATATCAATATGCCGCTCATCAATGGATTCGAAACCACAAGGAGGATAAGGGAAAAAGGGATCACGATCCCGGTGATTGCGCTTACCGCTTTTGATAAGGAAGAAGTGACCGAAGAAGCCATTTCGGCCGGAATGAACGATATTATGGTCAAGCCTTTTGAGCCGTCAAAACTCTTCCAGGTAATTTCAAACCAAATAAAACAAAACGAAAACGCTGGTTAATACCAGCGTTTCTTGTTTTTCTTTGAGCCTTCCGACTTTCTTGATTTATTCTGGCCTGCAGGCTTCTTTTTATTCCTAAGGTCAGGCTTCGCATCCGGATTAGGGACTTCGTCTTTCCACGGATACGGATGATCTTTTATCGTTTTTACATTTACCTTGATTAGCTTCAGGATATCTTTCCAGTAAGGCTCTTCGTCTTTTCCGCAAAAGGAGATTGAGATCCCGCCATTTCCGGCACGGCCCGTACGGCCAATCCGGTGTACATAAGTTTCAGGGATATTAGGCAGGTCAAAATTGATTACATACGGCAGGCTTTCAATATCAATGCCACGCGCTGCAATATCGGTAGCAACCAAAACCGAGATTTCCTTGTTTTTAAAATGGTCCAAAACGCGTTGCCTTGCGGTCTGCGACTTATCGCCATGGATGGCTTCGGCATTTACCCCGTGTTTCTTTAATGCTTTTACCACATTGTCTGCTCCGTGTTTTGTCCTGACAAAAACCAAAACGTTGCTGAGGTTTTCGTTGCGGATCAAATGATATAGTAAAGCGCGCTTGTCTGATTTGTCTACAAAATAAACCTGTTGCTGGATGATTTCCGCCGTTGATGAAACCGGTGTAACCGAAACGTATTCAGGATTGGTCAAAAATGTATCGGCCAGTTCCCTTATTGCCATTGGCATGGTCGCCGAAAACAATAGCGTCTGGCGGTTGGTTGGCACCAATTTTACTATCTTCCTTACATCATTGATAAACCCCATGTCGAGCATCAGGTCCGATTCGTCCAAAACCAAAAAATGCAGATGGTCAAAATCAACAAAGCCCTGTTTGTGCAAATCCAGTAATCTTCCGGGAGTTGCAATCAAAATGTCAACGCCTTTTTTCAATTGGTCTACCTGCGGTACCTGTGAAACACCGCCAAATATGGTTAATTGCCTCAAGTTGGTATACTTTCCATAGGTATCAAAGCTTTCGCCAATCTGAACCGCCAGTTCGCGGGTAGGAGTAACTACAAGACAACGGATCTGTTTTGTTTTTTTGGATGAACCTACTATTCGGTGCAGGTTATGGATGATCGGAATGGCAAATGCTGCCGTTTTCCCGGTTCCCGTTTGAGCGCAACCCACTAAATCTTTTCCTGATAAAATAATCGGGATCGATTTTTCCTGTATTGGGGTCGGCTGTGTATATCCTTCTTCATGTACCGCTCTCTGGATACTGTTGGATAATGATAGATCTTCAAATAACATATAATTTGCTTACGATTAAGTGTAAGCCGCCACAAAGGTAGGCTATTATGGATTTTAAATTATAAATTTTAAATTATTTGTTCATATTGAATAAAAATTCTTTAAACAATATTTATAGTTTATAATCCAAAATTTAAGATAGAAACTAAATAAGATCCTTCCTTGATTTGATAAAATCCGTCACCATATAACCAATAAGCTTCCCGATAAGATGTGTGTTCTTGTCTTCGCCCAGTTCGGGAGCGCCTTCGCAGATATGGAGGTAAGCCGCATTTTTATGGTTCCCGAAAAAGTAAACAAACTGCCGCACTTCTTCTATCGAAAAACCACTGATAGTCATGGCGCTGCTGGCAATATTGGGCAATGCATCCAGGTCGATCTCAATTCCGAACGAGTCACCTTTGATAAACTCAAAGGCAGTCAGCAACTCCTGGAAATAGTGCTTCTGGTGCCGCACCTTGATTTCGTCATACGTATTATAGGCTACACGGTCTTCCAGCTTCTTTAGATTGTCCAATACGTTTTTGGAAGTATAATTTTCATGTAACCCAAAAATGAAATATTTCTTTAAGAATCCTTCCTCAAAAGCATACGAAAAACCATTTCCGCTGTGCCTTCCTTCCAAAATCCTAAAGTCTGAATGCGCATCAAAATTTACCGCATTGATAGGTTTTCCGAGCCCAAGCGCAGTACCTTTAATATTTCCGTATGCATTGTTGTGCCCACCGCCGATGATGATTGGGATTTTTCCGCTTTTGATGATGCAGCTCACAATGTGTACCACTTCTTTATCTATTTTCTCGACAAGCGAGCTTAATTTTTTCCTGTCAATGGTATTATGGAAATCCAAATTCTTTGCTTCTTCCATTTCCTCGGTAACGTCCAGTGTTCCTAAGACTATGATTTGATTCCCTTTGCAAAAGCGGTTGTGCTGAATGTTGGCAATACTGCTGATGGCGCTTTTCCAAGCTGAATTGGCACCAGGACGGCCAAAATTGGCACGCACGCCTACGTCTTCCGGAATTCCGAAAAGCGCATATTTTGCGTCGCAGGCATTTAAATAATCGTGGCAGTTTTCTCCCTTAGGAACTGTTAACATTTTTTCACCAAATTTCACCTCACCGCTTCTGTGGTTGGTAACTTTGGCCAAATCGGCGATCGTGAAAGGAATTAATTTTTCCATTTTTTCTCAAAATTTCTCCAAAAATATAATAAAAATGCTTAATTTTCGTTACTGAAGAAACACAATTATATTAGAAAAATTAAAAAAAATGCCCATGGAAAATCAGAATAACCATTCAAAATTAAAAGCCATTATAGGTATATTGGCGGTTTTATTAATCGGTAGTTTAATCTACATTTTTAAACTTACTTCCGATGCCAAAGGCCTGGAAAAAAATGTAGTTGAGGTAAAATCTGAGAAAGAATCTGTACTGAAGGATCTGGCCGATCTAAAGGCAACTTACGAGGCTGCAATTGCCGAAAATACTTCGATGTCGGATGAGTTGATCGCCGAAAGGGATAAAGTTGTCAAATTAATGGAAGAGCTCAAAAGCGCTAAGGGCGATGCGGCTTCGTTGAGAAAATACAAAGACCAGTACAAAGGTTTGGAACTGAAAATGAAAAACCTGATGCAGGAAGTGGAAGTGCTGAAAACACAAAACCAGACTTTGACAACCCATTTGGATAGCACCAAAGTTGTTTTGGAAGATTCTAAAAAATACAACCAGGTTTTGGTTGGTCAAAACGATGAATTGGCCAAAACGGTTGAAAAAGGGCAGAAGCTTTCCATTACTAACCTCAAAACGGGTGCTTACAAATTAAGAAGCTCAGGAAAACAAATCGAAACAGACAAAGCCAGCAGGACCGATGTATTGCAGGTTAGCTTTACGATTGCTGAAAATGCCATTGCAAAATCGGGTGACAAAACGTATTATGTTCAAATCATCGATGCTAAAAACAATGTGTTGGGAGACAAGGAAACTATTAGTTTTGGCGAGACTTTCATTAACCTATAGCTTTATAACGACCGTTCAGTACGAAAACAAAACCGTTGATGTAAAAGAGCAATTAAAAGGTAAGGATTTTGCCAAAGGAACTTACTTTGTGAATGTATTCGATAAAGGCGAATTGGTATCAAAAAGCAGTTTCTCTTTAAGATAAGCCTATAGTTATTTAAGTTAATATTTAATTAAAAAAGTCCTTTTGCTTCAAGCAAAAGGACTTTTTTTATGCAAAGACTTTTCCGTTGATAATCACCTGATCGATAAGGTTGCTCGCAAACGAATACGGAATCTCATAGAACGAATTCAACGGTTTGGTAATGATCAGGTTGGCTTTTTTGCCAACAGTGATGCTTCCATGCGTTTCAGAAACCCCCATAGCATAAGCGCCATTTATCGTTGCGGCGTTAATCGCTTCCTCAGGCGTCATCTTCATCTTGATGCAGGCCGTTGCGACTACAAAATTCATATTACCGGAAGGTGTTGTCCCCGGATTGAAATCGGTAGCCAAAGCCAATGGCAAACCAGCCGAAATCATCCTGCGGGCCGGCGTATACGGGATGCTGATAAAATAGGAACAGCTAGGTAACGCTACCGCCATGGTTTCACTATTTTTAAGTACTTCAATATCTTCATCGGTAACGACTTCAAGATGGTCGACCGAAAGTGCGTTGTGTTTTACACAGGCCGCAATTCCGTTGATGGCGGTAAATTGGTTGACATGTATTTTAGAACGCAGGCCATATTGTTTTCCGGCCTGCATGATGCGTTCGGTTTCCTCAACAGAAAAATACCCGGTCTCCAGAAAGGCATCAATATAATCGGCAAGCTTTTCTTCTGCTATTTTGGGAAGCATTTCGTTAATGATCAAATCGATGTAAGCGGGATGGTTTTCTTTGTAAGCCATAGGAAAAGCATGCGCACCAAGAAAAGTGGATTTAATTGCAATAGGATAATTGGCCGCCAGTTTTTTGATTACACGCAGCATTTTAAGCTCGCCTTCCACGGTCAGGCCGTAGCCCGATTTGATTTCTACTGCACCGGTTCCCTGGCTTATTACTTCCTCGAGCCTTTTTCTGGATTGGTTGTAGATTTCGTCTTCTGGAGTTTCATTTAGTTTTTTTGCCGAATTCAAGATCCCGCCGCCACGATTGGCAATTTCCTCATACGTAAGGCCATTGATCCGGTCTACGAATTCCTGCTCGCGGTTTCCGGCATAAACAATATGCGTATGGCTGTCGCACCAGGTTGGAAGTACTATTTTTCCGTTAGCATCGATAATTTTACCGGGATGGGTTTTAGGACAGTTTTCCATTGGGCCAAAATCGGCAATCGTATCATTTTCCAATAACAAATAAGCATTCTTGATTGATGGCAGGAAAGCCATTTCTTTTCCGGAAACCTTATCGATATGGATTTCCCTTACTTGTAAAAGTTCTTTGATATTGGTAATTAAAGTCTGCATGAGGATTTTTGGTAAAAATACTTTGAAAAAAGGAAATATTAGTAATTTTAAGCAAATTTAGGATTCGTGAGAAAAATTAAATATAAAAAGGGGAGAAAAGTCCAGCCGTCTTTATTGGAGTATACCGGAAAGCATAAAGATGTAGCAACCGAAATGCAGCTGTTTGTTTATGATACGAACGATTTGACCGAATACAATGACTTTAATGTTCTCAATGCGAACGGTATTTTGACGATTCTAAAACCAATTGGCTGAATGTACACGGGCTGAATGATATCGAAGTTGTCAAAACGATAGGTGACTGCCTCAATGTGGATAATTTTATGCTTGGCGATATACTCAACACGACCAAACGCACCAAACTGGAAGAATACCATGATGTATTGTTTTTCAATATTAAATCGCTGCTGCCGATTGAAAATAGCGATGCGATCAATGTGGAGCAGATCAGTTTTCTTTTGAAGGACAATTTTTTGGTTTCTTTCCAGGAAAAGCGGAGCGATTTTTTTGCACACCTGCGCGAAAGGATTAGGACCCATTCGGGGATTGTGCGCGAGAAGAAGGCGGATTACCTTTTGTATCTATTGCTGGATGCCGTAATGGAAAACTTTTACATCACGATCGAAAATGAAGAAGATAAGGTAGAAGACCTGATTAATTTGTCAAAAACAAGTTCCAGGCCTGAAATATTGGAACAGATTGAGAAGCACCGCGATAATTATAACTTCCTAAAACGGGCAATTATTCCGTTGCGAGATTCGCTGTATTCCATCAAAAGCATGAAAGACGATAATGTTTTCAATGCAATTGAGCACGACAACTATAGCTTTTTTGAGCGTTTGCATCAAAAGTGCCTGGAACTTTTGGAACAGATTGAATACGATTTGGTCACACTTGAAAGCGCCTCCAATTTTTATTTCTCTTCGCAAAACCACAAGATGAATGAAGTGATGAAAACGCTCACTGTGGTTTCGGTTTTCTTCATGCCGCTGACGTTTATCGTAGGGGTTTATGGGATGAATTTTGACAACATGCCCGAATTGCACTGGAAATATGGCTATTTTATCATCCTGGGCTGCATGATTTTATTGCTTCTGGCAATGGTTTATTATTTCAAAAAGAAGAAATGGTACTAAAAAGTCATGAAGCTTTCGCCTTAAAAACCATCTTCAAAAATAACAATCCGACGCAACCGGCAATTAATGAAGAGAACTAGGATCATGATTTTGGAATTCAGGATATAGCCGGTATCCGAAAAAGCAAGGAGTGTGATGAAAATTGACATAGTAAACCCTATACCGCCAAGGAAACTTACGCCTAAAATGGATTTCCAATTCAAATCTGTTGGAAGCTGGCAGATTCCAAATTTTACAGAAATATAGCTGAATAGCCAGATACCCAATGGTTTTCCAACCATTAATCCGATGGCAATCCCCAAAGTGTAATTATGCCTGATGATTTCCAGCCATCCCGAATTTAATGGAATTGCAGTATTTGCTAGCGCAAAAAGCGGCAGAATGATAAAAGCTACCGGTTTGTGTAAAAAGTGTTGCAAAATATAAGAAGATGATTTCTTGTCACCATTTCCAAACGGAATTGCGAATGCTAATAATACTCCGGTTATTGTTGCATGAACGCCCGAATTTAGCATAAAGTACCACATGGCCACTCCGCCCAGTATATATGGGATGAGGTTTCGGACTTTCAATCGGTTCAATAAAAGCAAGGCGGCAAATAGCCCCAATGCTATAAGAAGATTGCTCCAAATCAATGTTTTGGTATAAAAGACGGCAATTACCAAAATGGCGCCTAGATCATCAATGACGGCTAAAGCGGTAAGGAATACTTTGAGCGAAAGTGGAACCCGGCTGCCCAGTAAAGACAAAATACCCAACGCAAAAGCGATGTCAGTTGCCATCGGGATTCCGGCTCCAGATTGGGCTGTTGTTCCATAATTCAACAGTAAATACAATCCTGCTGGAATCAACATTCCGCCAATAGCAGCAGAAATTGGAAGCAGTGCGTTTTTAAGGTTTGACAATTCGCCAATGTAGATCTCACGTTCTAATTCCAATCCGATGAGCAGGAAGAAAATGGTCATCAGTCCATCATTAATCCAGTATTCTAAAGGCTGGTTTCCAATAGGATAGTGCCAAAAATGAGAATAGTTTTCGCCAAAAGATGAATTGGCTAAGAGCAAGGAAAGTAGGGTACAGGCTATAAGTATGAAGCCGCCTGCTTTTTCGCTATTGAAAAAATCCCTAAAAAGCTTTGTCATGCCACAAAGATAAAAAAAGTCCCGATAGGATCGGGACTTTTGGGGTTTGATTATAAGGGTTTGTTTTTTACAATCCTGTGATGATGAATTGACTTCTTCTGTTAAGCTGGTGTTCTGCTTCAGTACATTCTACACCATCAGCACACTTGTTAATCAATTGAGTCTCTCCATATCCTTTAGCAGTCAAACGTTTTGGAGCAATGCCGTTTTTGATTAGCCACTCTC
>JASGHQ010000010.1:0-30791 GCA_049841115.1 Flavobacterium sp. | reverse complement strand
CCGAAGCTTCGGTTATCAATGCGCAGTCGGAAGTAGAAAAGCTTACTCCGCTTGTTGCCAATAAAGTCGTATCTGATTACCAGCTTAAAACAGCCAAAGCCAATCTGGCCATAGCCAAAGCAACAGTTGCACAGTCAAAAGCGGTTGTAGGAACTGCGCAGATCAATTTGGGCTATACCACAATAAAAGCACCGGTTAGCGGCTATATCGGAAGGTTGCCGAAAAAACAGGGAAGCCTTATCAGTCCTGCCGATCCTGAATCATTGACTACGCTTTCTGATACCAAAGAGGTGTATGCTTATTTTTCTTTGAGCGAAAATGATTTCATCAATTTCAAATCGCAGTACAAAGGCAACACGATCCAGGACAAATTAAAAGGCCTGGCACCGGTTTCGTTAGTGCTTTCAGACAATACGGTGTATCCGCAAACCGGAAAAATCGATATGGTTGACGGTCAGTTTGACAAAACAACGGGCGCTATTACTTTGAGGGCCAAATTTCCAAATGCTAACGGCTTGTTGCGCTCAGGAAATACCGGAAAAGTAAAAATCAGCATCCAACACCAAAATGCGATTGTCGTTCCGCAGGATGCTACAGTTGAGATTCAGGACAAAGTATATGTATTCGTTGTAGACAAAAAGAACGCGGTAAGCAGGCAGCCTGTTGTGGTTTCAGGCAAAAGCGGTACCGATTACCTGATCACGGAAGGTATTTCAAGCGGAGAACCGAATCGTTTTGAAAGGCTTTGAAAACCTGCCAGACGGAGCTACTATTATTCCGGATAACACCAAAAAAACAGTAGCCAAAATATAATCTAAACCTAACACCTAATCAACATGTTACAAAAATTCATTGACAGGCCAGTACTGTCAACAGTCATCGCTATACTTATTGTTATCCTCGGAACAATAGGGCTTAAGACACTTCCGCTGCAACAATTCCCCGATATTGCGCCGCCTTCCGTCCAGGTTGTCGCCCTTTATCCCGGAGCGAATGCAGAAACGGTTTTGCGTTCGGTTGCGCCTTCTTTAGAAGAAGCCATCAACGGGGTAGAAAATATGAGCTATATGAGTTCAACGGCCAGTAATGACGGTTCGTTAGTCATTACGGTAAACTTTAAATTGGGTACCAATCCTGACCAGGCTGCCGTAAACGTGCAGAACAGGGTTTCGCAGGCTACCAGCCAATTGCCTCAGGAAGTGGTGCAGGCCGGGATCCAGACTACCAAAAAGCAAAACAGCTTGTTGATGGTAGTGGATTTGTACACTGAGAATGAAAAACAATATGACCAGACCTTTTTGAATAATTATGCCCAGATCAATATCATCCCGGATATCAAGAGGATCCCGGGTGTAGGACAGGCCGTTATTTTTGGGGGAAATAAGGATTACTCGATGCGTGTTTGGCTAAGCCCGTCAAAAATGGCAGCTTACAAACTGAGCTCGCAGGAAGTCCTGGCGGCCATTCAGGATAAAAACCTGGAAGCGGCTCCGGGCAGATTTGGAGAAAGCAGCAAACAGGCATTTGAATACGTAATCAAATACAAAGGAAAATTAAACAATCCTGGTGAGTATGAGAACATTGTAATCCATTCCAATGCCGACGGTTCTGTACTTCGTTTAAAAGATGTGGCCCGTATCGAATTCGGTTCGTACACTTACGGAAGCAGCACGCGCATCGATGGAAAGTCGGGATTGAATATCGGTATTTTCCAATTGCCGGGTTCCAATTCAAGCGATGTGCAGATTGCCATCAAAGCCATGATGGAAAAAGCTTCAAAAGATTTTCCAAAAGATGTAAAACACCTTATCCTTTATAATACCAAAGATTCTTTGGACATGTCCATTGAACAGGTTGAGCATACGTTAATCGAAGCATTCATACTGGTATTCCTTGTGGTATTCCTTTTCCTTCAGGATTTCAGGGCAACACTTATTCCGGCCATAGCGGTTCCGGTTTCTATTTTAGGAACGTTCTTCTTTATGCAGGTTTTTGGGTTCTCCATCAACTTATTAACCCTTTTTGCCCTTGTACTGGCAATCGGAATTGTAGTCGATGACGCCATTGTTGTCGTCGAAGCGGTACACGAAAAAATGCACAGCAAAAGGCTGTCTGCCAAAGCTGCTACCACATCTGCGATGAGCGAAATTACCGGTGCGATCATATCCATTACGCTGGTGATGTCGGCGGTATTCCTTCCGGTTGGGTTCATGGAAGGGTCAACCGGAGTATTCTACCGCCAGTTTGCGTTTACGTTAGCCATCGCAATTGTGATTTCGGCAGTAAATGCATTGACGCTTAGCCCGGCATTGGCGGCCTTATTCCTTAAAGATGTACCGCATGATGACCATCATCACGGAGAAGTCCCTCCGAAAAATTTCAAGGAAAGGTTTTTTATTGGCTTCAATAAAGGGTTTGATAAACTGACTAATAAATACGTAAACAGTCTTCGCTTTTTAATCAAAAACAGATGGCTGAGTTTTGGTGGATTGGCAGTGGTAATCCTTGCAACAGCTTATATGGTAAAAAGCACTCCAACCGGATTCATTCCGTCAGAAGACCAGGGATTTATAGCGATTTCGCTTTCAATGCCGGCCGGAGCTTCATTGGAAAGAACTCAAAATGTAATGAAGGAAGTAGAAGGAACATTAGGCAATCTTCCATCAAAAAAAGTACTGAATATCATCTCGGGCTTTAACATGCTTACATCTTCTACAAGTTCATCAGCCGGAGTTGCTTTCATCTTGCTAAAACCAGCCAAAGAACGTGGCGAAGTGCAGGATATCAATGACATTATGAACGATGTACGTGGCAGATTGTCCGGAATCAAAGGTGCGAATTTCTTTGTATTTACGTTCCCAACCGTTCCGGGATTCAGCAATGTTGATGCCTTGGATATTGTTTTGAAAGATAAGACAGGTGGAAGCATCAGCAAATTCAGCGGCGTGAGCCAGGCATTTATCGGCGAATTGATGAAACGTCCTGAAATAGCAGTAGCATTTACAAGCTTTAAAGCCGATTATCCTCAACTGGAAATGGAGGTGGATGATGTCAAAGCTGAGCAGTTAGGGGTAAGTGTACGGGACATTCTGCAAACGATGCAAACCTATTACGGAAGCGCCCAGGCATCTGATTTTAACCGCTTTGGGAAATACTACCGTGTCATGGTCCAGGCTGATGTAACTTCTAGAACGACTGTCGAATCGATGAACAACATTTTTGTAAAAAACAGGCATGGTGAAATGGTCCCGGTATCTTCGCTGGTAAAAATGGTTCCGGTAAACGGTTCCGAAACGGCTTCAAGATATAATCTTTTTAATTCCATAGGGGTCAATGCCATTGCAAAACCAGGCTTCAGTTCTGGTGCCGCTATCAAAGCAGTTCAGGAAGTGGCCGAAACGAAGCTGGCCAAAGGCTATACCATTGAATTTTCCGGCTTGACCAATGAAGAAATCACTTCTTCCGGGCAATCGGCCGTAATCTTTGGCTTGAGTTTACTGTTTGTGTTTTTCCTTCTGGCTGCACAATATGAAAGCTATATTCTTCCGATGGCGGTATTACTATCCATACCAACGGGAATCTTTGGGGTATTTGCCGCGATAGGATTAACTGGAATAGAAAACAACATCTACGTTCAGGTGGCGCTGATCATGCTTATCGGGCTGCTTGCCAAAAATGCCATCCTTATCGTAGAATATGCCGTCCAGAGAAGAAAAGCCGGTAAATCATTATTGGCTTCGGCACTCGAAGCAGCCAAGCTTCGTTTACGCCCAATCATCATGACATCATTTGCCTTTGTAGTAGGGCTGCTTCCGATGATGCGTGCCAAAGGGCCATCGGCTTTGGGTAACCACTCGATCAGTATCGGAGCGGCAGGCGGAATGGTATCGGGAGTGCTTTTGGGAATTTTCATTATCCCGGTGCTTTTCATCGCATTCCAATATTTACAGGAAAAAGTAACCGGAAAACCTTTAGCTGTCCTGAATAATGAGGCAGGAAATAATTCAAACCAAAAAAAATAATCAGATGAAACGATATATAAAAACGAGTGTAGTGATGTTGGCCGCCATGGCCAGCTTCACAGCATTTGCCCAACAAAATACCCAAACTGAGGTTCCGGGGAATTACAGGAATGTAACCGAAACCGATACCACCAATATAGCCGATATCAAATGGAAATCCTTTTTTGAGGAAACCGATTTGGTAAAACTGATCGACGAGGCCTTGGCAAAAAACAATGATCTGCAGATTGCCGATAAGAATGTGGAAATTGCCAGAAAACAGTTTGGCCAGGCCAAATGGGGCAACGTGCCACAGTTGAACGCATCCGTTACCGCTTCAAGCACAAGGCTTTCTGAAAACAGCTTCAACGGAATGAACATTAGCCAGAACCTGGGGCAACATCATGTTGATGATTATTCTGCCGGATTCAGCCTTTCTTGGGAAGCCGATATCTGGGGGAAGATCAGGAATAGGAAGAAAGCTGCACAGGCTGCCTATATGCAGACGACTGAAGCCAAAAAAGCACTGCAGACTACGATAGTCGCTACCGTTTCAAGAGGGTTTTATGATCTTTTGATGCTGGATGCCCAATTGGCCATTGCCAAAAAAACACTGGAGCTCAATGACAGCACTCTTTTTGCCGTAAACCTGCAATATGAAGCCGGGCAGGTAACGCTTTTGGCCAAACAGCAAACCGAAGCATTGCGATTGGCTTCAGCCCAATTGGTACCCGAGTTGGAAAAGAATATACAGCTTCAGGAAAATGCATTGAGTGTTTTGTCGGGAACCTTTCCGGATGCCAAGGATAGGCAGAGCAAGCTTGAAACAATTGCCGTAAAAGAAAATCTGGCGGCAGGAATCCCTTCGCAATTGTTAAGCAAACGGCCCGATGTGAAAAGTGCCGAGCTGGCCCTAAAAGCAGCAAATGCAAAAGTAGGAATTGCCAAGGCCAGCCTGTATCCGTCGTTGAACATCACAGCCGCTGGCGGTGTGAATTCGTTCGAATCAAGCAATTGGTTTACAATGCCGGCTTCGCTTTTTGGTTCGGTTGCCGGTGGATTGACCGCTCCATTACTAAATGGGAAACGATTGAGGACCCAATATGAAGTTGCTAAACTCGAACGCGACCAGGCGGCAATCAGCTTTAGGCAAAGTGTGCTGAATGCCGTTGGCGAAGTGGCCAACGCTTTGGTAAAAATCGAAAAGCAGGAACAGGAATTCAAGCTTGCCAGCCAACGTGTGGAAACGCTTAGAAAAGGAGTAGAGAATGCGAACCTCCTTTTCAGGAGCAGCATGGCGACTTATTATGAAGTAAATAATGCGCAGGCGAATTTATTGCAGGCCGAATTGGAACTGGCCAACATCAAAAAGGAAAGGTTGTCATCCAACGTGGAATTGTACCGCGCTCTGGGTGGCGGATGGGAATAAATTTTACAACGAACAACTAACTAAAAATACTAAACAATGAAAAATACAAGCTTTATTGAACAGGTAAAATGCATCATAAAAAATGATTGCGACAACGAAAGGAACCATGAAGCCGAAATCCGTGAAGAGGACCTCCAAACGGAAACGATAAGCGATGAAACTTCAATGGAGTTCCATAGGTTTGATATCGACGAGATATTCGCAAACTGATTTCTAACAGAAACAAATCCAAGCCATGCTTACTTTATTATTGTATCCTATTTCCTTGATTCCGTTGCGGATACTGTATGTTTTTTCGGATGTATTTGCCTATTTGCTGTACCACGTTTTTAAATACAGGCGTGCGGTTGTAAAGGCCAATATCGATAGATCGTTCCATTATCTTGATGAGGAAGAGCGTGCTGCGATTGAAAAGAAATTTTACAAAAATTTTTGTGATCACTTCATTGAAACGCTCAAATTGCTGTCAATGCCGGAAACCGAATTGCAGCGGCACATTACCGCCGACTATTCGGAACTCGAAAAGATTTTGGCAACTGATCAGAACTGCCATATTTACCTTGGGCATCAGTTCAATTGGGAATGGGCGAATGCACACGTTGCATCGCATTTTAAAAACATCAATATTGTAGTAGCTTACAAACCCTTGTCGAGTAAATCATTCAATAACCTGATGTTTAAGATAAGGAGCCGTTTTGGTTCTAAAATGGTTGCTTCAAACAATATGAAGAAGGAAATGGAAGCGTATGTAAATGAACAGCATGTGCTGATATTGGTGGCCGACCAAAATCCGAATGTGCCGAAGAAAAGTTTCTGGACTTCGTTCTTATCGCAGCGGACGGCATTTATCAGCGGAACCGAACTGTATACGGCTTCACATAAAACACCATTGCTTTTTGCAGAGATCATCCGCGAGGAAAGAGGAAGATACCGTTTTGCCCTGACTCCGGTTTTTGATTTCTCCAAACAATACAAAACCGGAATCATCACGGCAATTTTCACCGAAAAGCTGGAGAATACTATCAAAAGCTATCCTGAAAATTATTTGTGGAGCCATAAAAGATGGAAGCATGTTTACAAAAGCGAATACAGTAAACGCTTTTTTGATAAGCCAATGGCAACATAACTTATAAAATGCTAAAATATCCAGTGAGAGGCGCTGCATGGTTAGGCAGCAATGTAAATGATGGATGTGATTAGGTTTTTTGTTGGGCCCGGAGAAATCCGGGGCTTTTTTATTGTAGAAGGCTATATCTTTTTGCCCTCAAAAACAGCAACCGCCCTTACCGGTGATCCTGTACCTCCTCTTATTTTAAGGGGCAAGGCGATAAAACGAAAGCGTCCCCTGCCGACCAGCTTATGCAGGTTTATCATATTTTCATAATGCGTAAATCCCATTTCGCCGCAAATTTGGTGTACTTCCCGGTTGGACACTTTCGGGATTCCGGGGGACATCGTTTCGACACCAAATGCCGATATTTCTTTTTCGCCAAGCCATCGGGCAGCGGCAGCTGATAAGCCCGGGCCGTTTTTCCAGTCTTCGGTACCAAAATACTTTCTGTAATGATTGGTATAAACTAATACCGTATCGCCTTTTTTGATTGTAACACCAGCTATGGTACAGGCTGTTTCCAATTCAGAAGGTTCAATTATCTCTTTGAGGTTTTTATGCGAAAAATCGGAACAAATGCCTTCAGTATAAAACATAGACAGCGGCATGGTGTCAATGGACTGTCCTGCAAATTCACGCCCCATATGGTTTAAAGCATCTACATGGGTGCCAGTGTGTTCGCCTAACTCCAGTTTGTAAACACTAGGGGTAACCGTTTCGGGGTCAGCAATTCCGGCCCATTGTTCGTGCGTGGCATGAATGCTCATTTTTACTTCCGGCAGCCCATTGAATACAGGCATTCCGGAATATATTTCCTGGCTTAAATCTATTATTTCTGTCATTTGGGCATACTTATGATCTCAAAGATATGGTTTTTTGAAAGGTAAAAGAATAACGGATAATCCAAATGATGATTATATAAGCCAAGGGCCAGAATATTATTCTGGTTCCACACGGTCATTTACCCGACAAAGGAAACCAAAGAAAAGAGGCAGGCTATAATATCAAAGTGTGTCGTACGGATAGAGATGGATTAAAACAAAAGCATCTGATTATAATTGTATAAATAACACGTGGATTTATATAACACAAACCAGGTAAAAGAATTGGAATTTAGCTATACCTAAATTTTAACCTAAAATAGTCATGGTATATCATAAACCCTACACCATTATGATTGCCGATGATGACAGTGAAGACAGAGAATTGTTTCGGGAGCTATTCGAGCACCAGGAGCACTTCATGTTATTGAACTGCCTCGAATCAGGCATTGAAGTGTTTGATGAAATCATCCGCAAAAAGAACATTCCTAATGTTCTGTTGATTGATATGTACATGCCTTTTTTTACCGGCATAGATGTCGTCAAGGCCCTGCAGGAACTCAAAGCTGAACCTGAGATATTCAAATTTGTCACATCGACAGTTGAGTACATTCCTGAAATGGAAATGTTCATAAACAATCCGTATGTCATTTTCGTAAGGAAACCGGTAACATCTGCCGAAATCAATGCTTTGCCCAATTTGATGCTCGATTACCTAAAGCGAAGGCTGGCCAATGTTTCCTGATTATGAATGTTTTGAAATTAATTTTAAATGACATTCTGAACAAAATTAAATGACATTTTAAGCAAAGTTGCCTCTGGATTTGCGGCATAATTTTGTCCCATAAACTTTTAATTCTTAAAGACATGAGACAAAACAATTATCAAGGGGCGTTGCAGCAGCCTATTTTTTCAGGATTCAATTCGAAATCAACATCAGCAGATGTAATTAAAGGAATCGACCTAACGGGAAAAATTGCGATTGTAACCGGAGGACACTCCGGGATAGGGCTGGAAACTACAAAAACATTTGCCGGAGCCGGAGCCACAGTTATAGTTCCGGCACGCGATGTTGAAAAAGCAAAAATCAACCTGGCCGGAGTTCCAAATGTTGAAATCGAAGCAATGAATTTGGCCGATGCGGATTCAATCAGCCGCTTCACACAAAAATTTCTTGCCTCACAAAGACCGTTGCACCTGCTCATAAATAATGCCGGAATCATGTGGGTTCCGCTGCGGCGCGATGCCCGAGGCTACGAATCACAATTGGCTACAAACCATCTGGGGCAATTCCAGCTAACGGCCCAGCTTTGGCCTGCACTCAAAAAAGCCAACGGGGCACGTGTCGTGAATGTATCTTCATTGGGGCATCAGATGGCTCCGTTTAATTTTGATGATCCCAACTTCCTTCAGAGGGAATACGAAACTTTGCAAGGCTACGGCCAATCTAAGACAGCTTCTAATTTATTTGCGCTCGAATTGGATAATCGCGCGAAAGCTTTTAATGTCAGGTCCTTTTCATTGCATCCAGGGTCTATTGGCGGAACTGAGCTAGCCCGGGAAGCTTCAACAGAAACTTTCCTGAAATTGGGTTTATGCGATGCAGACGGTACCATTAAACCCGAAGTCCTTGCCGCCCTGAAAACCATTCCACAAGGTGCCGCAACTACCATTTGGTGTGCTACAAGCCCATTGCTTGACGGTATTGGCGGGGTTTATTGCGAAGATGTTGAAATTGCAAGCCTGGCTAATTCTGCCACTATTGGGACTTCAGGAGTGGAGGTTTATTCACTCGATGAAGCCAATGCTAAAAGATTGTGGAGCCTGAGCGAAGCAATGACCGGAATCACATTTGATATTTCATAATAGCCAATCCGGATGAATTCCTTATTTTTAAATCATTAAAAGTTTTTTCCAATATGGATCATATCTCAAAATACCTGGCTCCGGAAATTAAGCTTTCCTGTTATGAAGACAAGTTCTTTAAATCGGATATTACTTTTGAGGACCATATGCTGGTATGGTTTATTTCGGGAGAAACCAAGATTGTACAGTATGATGCCAGTTTCCTTTTTGGGAAAGGTTCTATTTTCCTGATCCCACGGAACCAGC
This sequence comes from Flavobacterium sp., assembly GCA_049841115.1. GTDB lineage: Bacteria > Bacteroidota > Bacteroidia > Flavobacteriales > Flavobacteriaceae > Flavobacterium. The sequence continues at coordinate 21,317 of JASGHQ010000010.1, read as the reverse complement.
TGGCAACCATAATCAATTATCCCACTAACGGCGAACCTCACAAGACAGTGGTAATGCATCTTACGGTTGAACGGCTTAAGGCGTTTTATGATAAAATCGATGTGCCTGAAAAAGCAAAACCCGAACCTAAGATATACAGTTTCCAAAGCCATCCCTTACTGGAAAGCTGCCTGGCATCGCTGATACCTTATTTTGATTTGGAAGACAAAATCCCTGAGGCCATTGTATCATTAAAAATCACTGAAGCGCTCACGATCTTGAGAGCAATCGACCCTGATGTTGATGATGTATTGGCGTATTTTGGAGAACCCGGAAAGATAGACCTGGCGGCTTTTATGGAACGGAATTTTATGTTCAACATGCCACTGGGAAAAATCGGTTACCTGACAGGCAGGAGCCTTTCTACCTTCAACCGCGATTTTAAAAAAACCTTTGCGACAACGCCACAGAAATGGCTCACCAAAAAACGGCTGGAACTGGCTTATTACGAACTTACCGAAAAAGGGAAAAAGCCGACAGAGGTTTACCTGGAAGTAGGTTTTGAAGACCTGTCGCATTTTTCTTTTGCGTTTAAAAATCAGTATGGTTTGGCTCCAACGAAATTGCTCAGGCAAGTTTAAAATTATTGCAAAATCCAAAAAAGCATTTATATTTGCTCCCGAAATGAAAAACAAATTGTCACATACACGCGCATCTTATATACAAGCTATAGATAGCCTAAAAGGGAATTTCCCGTTTAAGCGATCAGGGCGTGCTATGCTGTTTTATGGAATTTCGATATAAGATTTTAGATAAAATCCATTTACAAAAGATACAAAGCGTCCTTCAAAAAGGGCGCTTTTTTTGTTTACAGCCGATTAAAATGAATAAAAACCAAAAATAATTACAAAAAAAAATTAAAAAATGTTTGATGCCTAAACCAAATAAAGAAATATAAGCTTGAAAAGTAATCCGATGAGAGACAGGGAATTGGATAGTTCAGGGATCTGCAACAGTTTGCGGACAGGGCTTTCTATGAATTTAAATTAAATACAACTAATTGATAATCAATAAAATAAATTCAAAAAAGATTTGGAGGTTACATTTTTTTGATTTTATCTTTGCCGAAGAAAATTAGAAGCAAGAAGCAAGAAGCAAGAAGCAAGAAGCAAGAAGCAAGAAGCAAGAAGCAAGAATAAAATATTAAACAACGAGATGATGAATTCATTTATAGATACTAAAACACAACTAAACCCGCGAGATTTTGGGTTGGATATACAGGTGCAAAAATATATGCCTTAGGATAGTAATATCTTAAGCAATGACATGAAGCACCTTTGACGAGGTGCTTTTTTTATGCCTTATAATTTGGCCTTGAAGCTCAAAAGGATGAGCAACTGTGTACGAAGCAGTCGGTTGAAGGTTCGAATCCTTCCAAGGTCACGAAAGTTTTTTAGAAAGGAACTGGCTTATTGTGGTAATGGTTAACCTTCCCGACTGTCTCTCGGGAGCTAAGAGTTCGATTCTCTTATAAGCCGCAAAACTGGGAAGATAACGATTGGCTGTTTACCCGCTTTGGATGCGGGAGGTTGCAGGTTCGAGCCCTGCTTCCCAGACTGTTGGAAGTAGCTGACTGAGTAGATAATCAGGCATTCAGTTGCTAAAAAAAAACTGAAATGATATCAAACGAGTCCTGTTGCGTGTTTCTGTAGGGCACCATTGCAGTATTCTTTTCGCTGAAGCGGATCATGTTTTACTGTGCAACTTGATTTGGAGGTTTGGGAATGTTTGCCAAAAAATGTTCCACCACCTATAGGTCGTGGGTTCGACTCCCACTCTCAATTCTTTTGGGATAGTTCAGTTGGTTAGAACGATAGATTTGGATATATACAGGTTCGAATCCTGTCTTCGCCTTAAAAGCGGAGTAACTCAACGGTAGAGTGCTACACTGTCATGTAGTTACCAGAGGAGTTCCATCTGCTCCTAAAATAGGATGGAAGGAAAAAGAAAATGGTTTTGTCTTTGTTGGCAGAAGAAAAAAGAATGTGTTCAATTTTCCGCACCCATGGCAAGGCCTGAAAAGCAAGACGAAATAGGATGATTTATTTTGCTTTCCTGTTTGATTGCAATCAATTACTGCCGGCAGTTTTTGGTTTGTAAAAAATAGCAGGAAACCGATCTGAAGGATCTGATTGGCGATTGGTTTTCCGCCCCAGCCTGGGAACAGGGCAGAATCGTTTTCTTATTTAAAAAAATAATAACGACATCTGAAATAAATTCAGATTAAAAAAAAAGATAAAATATGTTCAATAAAGTAAAAATTAATGCATACCAAGTGGGCTTGGTATTCAGGAACAGGAAATTGATTGATGTTTTGCAGGAAGGAAATTATTGGTTTTGGGCTAATAGGGAAGTTATGGTTTTTGAAATGAAACAGGCTTTCGTGGCGCCAATCGAATTGAATATCTTATTGCAGAATGAAACTTTGGCTTCGATGCTGGAAGTAGTTGAGGTTGCCGACAACGAGATCGCATTGTATTTCGTCAACGGTATCTTCAGGGAAGTATTGGTAACCGGAAGGTATGCTTTCTGGAAAGGCTATACCGCAAACGAGTTTGTCAAAGCCGATTTGTCAAAAGTAAACATCACCGAGAAAATCCCGTTGACTTTGCTTGAAAACAGCAAATTGAAGGTATATGTAAGGAGGTTCCAGGTTATGAATTTCGAAAAAGGCTTGTTGTTTGTAAACGGTTCTTTTGTAAAAGAATTGGCAGCGGGTACTTACTACTTCTGGATGAATGCCATCACAGTTGAGGTTAAGAACATTGATATCCGTCAGCAGCAAATGGAAATCTCAGGGCAGGAATTGCTGACCAAAGACAAAGCCGCGTTGCGTATCAATTTCTTTGTAAAATACCAGGTAGTCAACGTAATGAAAGCCTTAGTGGACAACAAGGATTTTGACAAGCAATTGTATGTAAGCATGCAGTTGGCCTTGCGGGCATTTGTCGGAGCTTTTACTTTGGATGAATTGCTTAGCAGGAAAGATTCTATGGCAACAAGTATCCTGGAAGCTGCAGCATCAAAGATCAGCGAGCTGGGTTTGAAGGTTTCGGATGCGGGAATCCGTGACGTTATCCTGCCAGGGGATATGAAGGAAATCATGAACCAGGTTTTGGTAGCCGAGAAAAAAGCACAGGCCAACAGCATCATGAGGCGTGAGGAAACCGCAGCGGTAAGGAGCATGCTCAACACAGCCAAATTGATGGAAGAGAATGAAATGTTGTGGAAGCTGAAAGAGATGGAATACGTAGAGAAAATCTCTGAACGGATCGGTGAGATCACCATTTCCGGAAACGGAAACATCATCGGCCAGCTGAAAGACATTTTCATCAAATAAATATGCTGCGGATGATTGACATCCGTAGTTTTTAGTAAATTTAAAAACAAATAATTACAATGAAACAAAATATATTTTTTACGGCAGACCATCATTTTGGCCATGCCAATATCATAAAGTTCAGCCAACGGCCGTTCGTCAGCCTTGATGATATGGATGGCGAACTGATCAGGCGCTGGAACGAAAGGGTCAAACCGACTGATATCGTTTATCATTTAGGCGATATCGTACTGTCCAATACAGACCGGACAAAACTCATTTTAGACCGGCTGAATGGAACTATCTGCCTCATTAAAGGCAATCACGATTCCTCAGCGCTGGGCTACCCAAAGCGGTTCCACTGGATCAAGGATTACTACGAGCTCAATGTAGATGATGCGGATGCACCTAACGGCAAGCAGAAAATCATGCTGATGCATTACGCCATGCGGGTTTGGCGCAGTGATTTTAGGGGTACCTGGCATTTGTACGGCCACTCACACGGCAGTTTGCCGGATGATCCCAAAATGCGCTCGTTTGACGTAGGCGTCGATTGCCATGATTTTTATCCGCTTTCGTACGAACAGGTCAAGGAAATCATCCTCAAGAAGGATTGGGTCCCGCCTTTTGGCGAAAGGGAATTATAATCTCTTAACTAAACTCCCCATTGTTGGGGAGTTTTTATTTGTGGGAAAGTGATTGCTTTTTTGGTACATTTGGTAAAGCTAATTAGAGTAGTATGAAAAATTATGACCTTTTATTCAGTAATGATAACAAACCTGAAATCAATAATGTAATCAAGGATTACTTTTTGGCAGAAGATGATGAACCAATAAAATATTTTCCAAATTTTAGCACAATCAATATTATTGTTGGAGCTAATAATAGTGGAAAAAGCAGGTTCATGAGGTACTTGATGGCTTATAAAAGCTTTGTTGGGATTAATAGTTTCGAAAACACTACTCAATCATTTGCTATGTATAATTCTAAAGTAGACGAAATAGGCGAGAGGATTACTCAAAATGTTAGAACCTATAATGAATCTTCGGCAAGAGCAAATTATCAAAGTATTGTAAATGAAAATAATAAGAAAATAAATGATATAAAAGCTCACCAGTTAGTGAAAATAAAAGTTGACAGTGATGATGCTTTAAAAACAATTGGAGAAAATAAAACCAAACTATTGCATTTGCAAAGCTATGGCATTGAGGAGAATTTTGTTTTGAACTTTGATATAGATAAGGAGTATCTGAAGAGGTTCCAGAATATCAAGCGTTACTACATCCCAACATTAAGGACGGCACATTCGCTATTTCAGTTTCAGGATGAATCAGAATACAAAAAGTTTGAGCAGGACATTTTTCTGGAAACGCTTAATAAGTATTACGGATTAGATGCCATTGACGTAGAGGTCTTTACCGGGATCCATTTGTATAAAAACATTTTGAATTCCCGCAACGCCAAAAGGGAAATCCGGGAACGGTTCGAAAAATTTGAAGATTTTATCAAGGTGAATTTTTTCTCTGGAAAAAAAATAGACATAGTCGCAGAGTTTGATAAGGATGAGAGTTTAAAAGGGAATAACAATCGGGAAATAATCAGCGTTCATATTGAAGGAGAAAACGAAACAAGGTACCTGCATGAATTAGGTGATGGGATACAGGCAATTATAATACTTATGTATAAGATATTCATGGCCGAACCAAACTCCTTTATCTTCATCGATGAACCGGAACTCAACCTGCATCCGGGCATGCAGCGCTTGTTTTTGGACCAGGTCTGCAAGAATCCTGATCTGAAGAAAAAGAACCTGACCTACATAATCTCAACCCATTCCAATCATTTCCTGGATTTGACCATCGAAAAGGAAAATGTTTCGATTTATTCCTTTTCCCCAAAAAGCCTTGATAACGGCGACAAGCAGTTTGTAATCAAAAATGTGAATTCGGGAGACAATCAGTTACTGAAGGATTTGGGAGTAAACAATTCCTCTGTGTTCATGGCCAATTGCAGTATTTGGGTAGAAGGTATTTCGGATAGGAATTATATAAAGGCATTCCTGAAGTCGTATACTGATCATCTATTCAAAAACGATAAAAAGAACTACGTGAACCTGAAGGAAGACATTGATTTTGCTTTCTTCGAATATGCCGGATCTAATATTGACCATTATGTTTTTGACAAGGATTTGGAAAAGGATAATAGTGAGCTTATCCTCGAAGATATAAAGGCCCTGGCTTTAAGTAACAGGATTTTCTTATTGGCAGATTCAGATATGGCAACTGCAGCTTCAAAAAAAGGAATCCGCCTAAAAGCTTTGGAAGATTCAAAAACTCATAATTTCGTTCCATACATCATTAGAAATATCAGAGAAGTGGAGAACCTGCTGACAAATGATATTTGGAAAGAAGTGTTGCTGGGATTTTGTAATAAAACTTTGCTGCCATTAAATGAGGAAATAATAAATAAAAAAATTAATGAAGCTCTGGCAAAAATCAATTCTTCGAAATATTCAAAAAAATATGCTGGGCAATTCCTCGATGTCATAAGAACAGAAATTGGTAAAATTTCTGGGAAATATATTGTAAACCAATCGACTTATGAAGTAAACGGAAGCTCATTTGGAACCATAATTAACAAAAGGGAATTGAGCGAAACCGTATACAGTAAAAATTTTTCCTGGGATATTCTGTCAAAAAATCCTGAAATAGAAAATCTGACAATTGCAATCTATAATTTTATAACCAATAGATAGGTTTTATACCGTATAGGAATCCTGTAATTCTTAAGTTTTTTTGTATAACAGGCATAAAATCAGGTTGTCTAACTTTATATCCTGTCAATTTATAAAACCTAATTGTTATGAAAAAGCTTATTGTATTTCTGGCTGCTATCGTATTTTCAATTGGAATGTACGCACAGGAAGGAAAAATCCAGGCGATGCCGTCTAAAGATCATATAATGATGCTAGATGGCAAGATGTGGGCCGTGAAAGATGGCAACACCACCGCAATGAACAATGATTTGATTCTGTCAGACGGAACGATGGTTCCGGTTCTCTGGAACAGTGACCCTTAAAGACGGAACCAGCGTAATCCTTCAGAATGGGGATGCTGTTGACATGGACGGAAAAATAATCAAACCCGAGCCTGTAAAGCCTGTAAAAAAAGAAAAACCTAAAATGAAATAGGATTCCATTTTAGGTTTTTTTATCGGAAACCCTGCAAAAACAGGGCTTTTGTGTATTTTGGTTTATTTGTCTAACCCGAGGCTTTTGATATAGGCTTTATTGTTGGATGGCCTCCCCAGGAATTCCTCAACCGCTTTTACGATATCGCGCTGCGTTCCGTTGGCCAGGATCAGTTCACGGTAACGAAGCCCGGTTTTGGTATCGGTTAGCCCGTTTTTCTCAAATTCTGTAAACATATCCTGAGCGTAAACTTCAGACCATAAATAACCATAATAATAAACAGGATGTGTATTGATGTGGATCCAGTTGGCCTGGTAATGTGTCCCTTCAACATAAAAATCCATTACGCCCAATTGCTTATCGATGTCTTTCCACAACTGGTCGGTCGATACCGGAGCCGCCGCATTGTATTTGTCATACAGGTTCATGTCGTACAGGCAACGCTGTAATGATTGTAATGTAGCCAATCCGGAAGCCACTTTTTTTGCATTCTGCATTTTTTCAAAAGTTGCCTTTGGCAATACTTCGCCGGTTTTGTAATGTTTGGCAAAAGTGCTCACAATGCCATAATCGGCGATCCAGTTTTCAAGCAGCTGCGACATTGATTCGGTGAAATCCGATTTGGATTCCTGTTGCGAAGAATAATCTCCGTGGTACGACATCATGTTCATGATATGCCCAAACTCGTGGAATAAGGTTTTCAGCTCTTTTTGGCTTAATAATGAAGGCTGTGTCTTGCTTGGTTTGGTAAAATTGCCCAGCAGCATCGAAACCGGAATTTCGTTTCCTTTTCCGGATACGATGTTTACGCCATAAAACCAGGTTTCCTTGTTAGGCCTCGGATATAAATCCAGGTAAAACCTTCCTTTCAGTTTATTGTTTTCGTATACTTCATACATATCAACATCATCATTCCATACCGAAGGATTCTGCACTTTTCGGAATTCAAAGCCTAACAGTTTCTGATACACGGTAAACATCCCTTTAAGGCATTCCTGCATTGGGAAATAAGCTCTTAGCTCCTCATTGTTAACCTGATATTGTTTTTTCTGGATTTGGCTTTTGTAATACGAGATGTCCCATGGCTCAAGGAAAACATATTCATCGCCTTTTGCTTCTGCCTTCTTTTCGGCAGTTAATTGTGCTACATCTGCTTTTGCTTTTTCGGTAACGCGGCTGATCAGGTCATTGATAAAAGCCCAAACCGTTTGCGGGTCTTTCGCCATTTTTGGAACCAGGCTGTAGGCCGCATACGTTGGATAGCCCATCAGTTTTGCCAATTCGTCACGCTTTTTTACCATCTTATCCAGGATGGCAATGTTTTTTTCGGCGGCACGGTTGAAGAATTTGAAATAGAAAGCCCTTCGGGTAGATTCTTCCGAAGCATTGCTCATTACAGTTTCATTCGTAGCATTGATCACAGGGATTTCGTACCGGTCTTCGGCAATTTTATAATTGTCCTTGAATGCGGCAGGCAGTCCGCTTACCGCTTTTTCATTTAATATCAAAACATCTTCCGATGAGTTCATATTGTTGGAATAATCGCTGGATAATTCACTGATTTCCTTAACCAGTGTTTTGTATTTCTTAAGCTTGTCCTCGCTTAGGTTTACCCCCGACAGTTCGAATCCCAAAATCATATCGTCGGCTAAGATCTTTTTGTTCCCTTTAAGCTCTTTGTAAGCCGGTGTCGATTTGAAACTGAGCATTTTGTTGTAAATCACTTTGTCCGAAAGCATGCTTGTAGATAACGAATCGATCAATTGTGAGGCTTTCAGGCCTTTGGCACGTATGTCGGCATCAGTAGAAACCCAATACAGCATAAAGCAGTTGTTGGCAGTGGTTCCCATTTTGTTGCGGATGTTGTCCATAGCTTCAAAAACATTGGCAAAAGTTGCCGTTGGCTGCTTGCGTATGTCCGATAGCATTGCGGCCACTTCGGTAACCGTATTTTTAGAATAATCCTCTACATTTTTCGGAGTTACTTTTGCATAGTCAACAGGTACATTCATACCTACATTAAAAGGATTGTCATTGGTTTGTGAAAAGCCATTATAGGCCGAGAGTACGCAGATGAGCAAAGTACCGCAGCGTAATTTCATTTTTTGGTTCATTGTGATGTGTTTAAATTTAATCCTAAAAATCAAACCGGCAGCAGATTGATGGCCTGCCGGCTTAACTCGCGCTAATATAGGGATTTTGAAACAAATAACAAGCCAAATGCGTTAGCTCTCAATTGAACCTGTCCAGTTTTTTCATTTCGGTTTTGATGGTTTCCAATGTTGTGGGCCTGAAGCTTAGGTTGTCAATCTGTTTTGCGGAAGTCACGTCTTCCATAGTCCCCAAAAATGGTTTCCCGTTAAAATACTTTATAGCAAAAACACTTACTTTCTGATTAGAAGGAATGTTCTTAAAAGCGACCCCACTGTTGTTAGAAAACTGTGTCAGGATAGATTTCATGCTATGGAAAATCATATAAACCGAGGTTTGGCTGTCGTCCTTAAAATTGAAGGCATAATCGATTTTATTCGAATTGCTGTTCAGAAAACGGTCACAGTTGATATAGCCCAAACTTGAGCTGCTGAACATGTAATAAGTCAACTGATCGGCACCTGCCTCTTGAAAGTTGTCCTTATTGTAATCTTGCTCAAACTGTTTCTTGAATTCGCTTCGGGTTTGCTGGCTGTTATCAATTTCCTCAGGCCCCGGGCCTGTTATACGGATCGGAAGGTTATAGGTTACATTCACCGCAATGCCGTCTTTCTTTCCGGGAATGAATTTGGGAATCTTTTTCATCACCCTCAAAACTTCCGCATCTATTGATTTCCCTAAACCACGGAGTATTTTTACATTAGTTGCATTGCCTTCCCTGTCTATCACAAAACTGGTATAGATCTGCCCAGATTTCATCTCTTCATCAAGATTAATGTTGCGGCTTATGAATTCATAAAGCTTTTTCATCCCGCCCGGAAAGTCAGGTACTACATCAACATTGGCATTAGTAAATGTTTGATTCATGTCAATGGAATTTTGAATCAGTTGCCAATCGGTTGTTTCGTTGCTCCACCTTCCGGTAAAGAGCTGCATGTCTTTCTTTTCTTCCTTCCGGGGGAATTCAATGATGATTTTTTTGTTTCGTTTCAGACCGCAGGGCTTGTCGTTTGAAGTAGCAACGATATGGAGCATTCCTCCGGTTTCCAATAAATTTCCGTTGGATGTTGTAGAGAGTTTAGCCAAAAGGATATCCGAAATTCTATAGAATTCCTTAACGGAAAACGCTATTTTTCCCGATGCCTCGCTGCCATCCGCAAAGGCAAAGCTGTTGGCACTGATTTTTATTCGTGTCTTTTCGGTACAGACAATGGTGGTATCCTTGTTGTTATTGATTAAAAATACCTGCGGCTTCTTTTCGTTTTTGCGGTAAAAGTCCAGTAAAAGTTTTTTGTTTTCATCCAGATTGTCCTTGTCAATGGCAGTTTCAGCTGTATTGGCACTGTCTATGGCAACGGGAATGTTGTTGTTTGGGGTTCTTGATGGCTCGATGGGAGTTTCCTTCTTTTTGCAGGAAAAGATGGCACACAGCAATAGTATGGCAATAAGTTGGTTGGTTTTCATAAATGTTTGGTTTATAGTTATAACGCGTTTATGAAAGTTTTATTACAGGATTGTGCGATTAGTTTTTTGATATATTCCAATCAAGCCCGGATTAGCTATTGCTATTCGCATATTTTTTTACAAACAGCTAATCTCCATCAGCTTTAAAATCAAATGGAATCATTTTCAGGTTCAATATTTTTTTGGTACTTTTTGCTGGCTTTTTCTAATTTATAAGCAATGCTGTTACGCAGTTTTTCGGGTTTCAATACTTCAATGCTGCTTCCAAAACCTAGAATTAGGCGTTCCAGTTCATAATTCACATTGATCAGCAAATTAATGAGTATGCTGCCATCTTCGTTGGTCCGGATATGGCGCTGCGAACTATGCAACGGTTTGGTAAGCACATAAGGTGCATTTTCCTGATCTATCCATAAAGCAACACGTACAGGCTGTGAGCCTTGGTTTACCGTTACGCCAACCACATTGCTGTAAAATTTCTCGACATCAAAATCTTCCTCTAGATGCGGCTTTGAAAAATCAAAATCAACGCTTACAATACGGTCAAGTGCCAGGGTGGCTATAGGCTGTTTTTCTTTCCTTCGCCCGATAACGAACCAGCGGTTGTTGAACTCCTTTAACGCAAACGGATGGAAATAGAATGTATTGGACTGCTCCGCCCTGAACGATTGGTATTCCAGCCGCAGCACTACTTTTTTGATAATGGCCTGATATAAGGTATCCAGGAAATGCAATCCTTTAAGGGCATCATTCCTGTCGAGGTAAATTACGGGTTTTGTATTCGATTTTTCGGCATAGATCTTATCTTCCAGCCGCTGTAGTATGTCCGATACATCTGCAAAAAGCGAGAAATCCTTAAACTGTTTGAGCATCGATACGGTTTCGGTCAGTACATTGATATCGGTCTCATTCAGCGGGATATCAGTTATTGTAAACTCGTCATCTTCATATTTATAGAACTTCTTGTCGTATACGACAATGGGCGCATTGTAACCCAATTTTTCGCTGCGCATCATCTGGATGTCAGCCTGGACGGTCCGTTTGCTCACCGGATTATCCCGTCCTTCATATTCATACAAGGTTTCCGAAACTGCATCCATAAGGTCTTCCAGTGTCCATTGACGGTAACGGTTCTGAAGGCATTTGTCGATCGCTTTGTAACGTATGAGTGCATTTTTATTTTGTGGCATCGCAGTGCTGGCTTAGGTTTTCATTCAAATGTAAATTTAATTTTTTTACTACGCAAAATAATTGCGCAGTAGCATCGGCATCTTTGTATCATCAAAAAGAATAATACAGATTGTTTCATTTAAATGACAGAAACCATGAAATTTAATTTTTTAGCCAAAAACAGTAAAATGACAGTTAACCATCAAAATGCCATTGCTTTTAAGTTGACTCCGGAATACGAATTGTACGCAGCGGTTGTGACAACCAGCTTAAGCGCTTCGTTTTACGAAAAGGATGCTGAACGCCTGGCACGTATCAAAAGCCTGATGCAAAAATGCGATCCGGTATTTGTAGCCAGGTTGGCGGTTTATGCCCGAAATGAAATGCACATGCGTTCCATTCCATTGGTATTGGTGGTTGAACTTGCCAAAATACATTCGGGTGATGCACTGATCAGCCGAATGATTGCAAAAGTAATCCAGCGTGCCGATGAAATCACCGAGCTTTTGGCTTACTACCAATTGGCCAATGAGCGTAAGGATACCAAAAAATTGAACCGTTTATCAAAACAGGTGCAAAAAGGTTTGATGGATCCGTTTAACCGCTTTGACGAATACCAATTTGCCAAATACAACAAAAAAACTGCCGTAACATTAAAAGATGCTTTGTTTTTGGTACACCCAAAAGCGAAAGATGCCGCTCAGCAGGAATTGTTCAACAAAATTGCAAAGGATGATTTGGCCGTTCCTTACACTTGGGAAGTGGAATTGTCGCAATTGGGCCAAAGGCATTTCAAAGGCTGGACTGATAAACAAAAAGCATTTAAGGAAAAATGGGAAGAATTGATCGATAGCAACAAAGTGGGTTATATGGCCTTGATGCGAAACTTGCGAAACATGCTCGAAGTAGGTATTTCAGGTAAACATGTTGCTAAAGTTTGTGATTATCTGGCAAATGAAAATGCGATAGCCCATTCGAAACAATTGCCTTTCCGGTTCCTGGCAGCATACAGAGAGATTATGGATTTGGATTCTAAATACACTTCAATGGTATTGGATGCTCTTGAAACTGCAGTTATGGCCAGCGCCAACAATATCAAAGGCTTTGACATCAATACTTCGGTAGTTGTAGCCTGCGACGTTTCGGGTTCGATGCAGCAGCCAATTTCACCACGAAGCAAAGTATTGCTTTATGACATTGGTTTGATGTTGGGTATGCTGATGCAGAACCGTTGCAAAAATGTGGTAAGCGGTATGTTTGGCGACAAATGGAAAATAATCAATATGCCAAAAAGAAGCATATTGTCTAACGTCAACGAATACTACCGGCGTGAAGGTGAAGTTGGTTATTCCACTAATGGCTATTTGGTTTTGGAAGACCTGATTTCACGAAGAAAAAAAGTCGATAAGATCATGTTGTTTACGGATGTGCAACTATGGAACAGCAACTATGATGAGCATACTTTCCATGACTCATGGAACAGATACAAAGCAATAGCGCCACAGGCCAAATTGTATTTGTTCGACCTTGCGGGTTATGGCCACGCGCCGGTAAACATGCAAAAAAATGATGTTTACCTTATTGCAGGTTGGTCAGACAAAGTGTTTGATGTATTGCATGCACTCGAAGATAAAGCTTCTGCTTTGCAGTATATAGATCGTATAGAAATTTAAAAGTAGCTGAATAGCAAATTTTATAAATAACATAAAATCAGCTGCTAAAACAAAAACAAGTGCCGTAAATAAGTGTTACTTCGCTTTTAACGACGGTGTCGCGGGTTCGAATCCCGTCTCTTCCGCTAAGAAAAACAATGGAAGAGTAGCTCAGTGGTAGAGCACGCTATGCATTTATTGCTTTTTGCCTTGTTTTTTAAAATAAAAAGAATGTCGTAGAAAAGGGTTACTTCGTCACCGTTTAGGGGAGGAATAGCGAAGTTGTAAAACCAGCAAGGCTATCCAGTTCGATTCTGGCGCAGACACGCCCCGTTTCCCTTTTCGCCTGTTACTTCTTTTTTTTAAGTTACTGAGTCGCTGAATTACTGAGTTTTTTGGTTTTGATTTAAATCAAATCTTACTTAGCTGCTCAGCAACTCCAAAAAAGGATGCCGTAGGTAAGTGTTACTTCGTTTGGTAGATCAATTGGGTTCGATTCCCAAAGTCACTTGCCACTTATAGCTCCTTATCAAAAGAGTGCCGTAATAAAGAGATACTTCGTTCCAAATAAGACTCTTTATGCCCCAATTGCCTCTTTATTTTTTAAAATAAATGCTGCTGCGCAAAATGATTGCGCATTAAGTTTAAAATATTTGTTCAGAAAAAAAACACTGCCCGACTAGTTCATCGGAAATTGGCCGGGCTCATAAAAAATAAAATAAAATGGAAACATTCATCAATGGAAACGATTTATTGGCTTTGGGATATCCTGAAGGAGCAGTGATCGGAATCGCATTAAAAGCAAACAAGAAACGAAACGGATTCACCAAAGAAGGCATGATGCAGGAATATGCAAAGGTATTGGCATCGCCAGAACTTTATATGGATGACGCCTTATTTGGAAAATTAGCGGTAGCGCTTATCGAAAAGGCAAATGAAAAGCCCGAAGATTTTATCGCTTTGAACCCAACTCCCAGTGCTTATTCCGCATACGGATTGGATCATATCGAAGAAGGCGCCAGAAAACAGATGGATATTGCGATGCAATTGCCGATTACGGTAGCCGGTGCTTTAATGCCCGATGCACATCAAGGATACGGACTTCCTATTGGCGGGGTTTTGGCAACCAAAAATGCCATTATTCCTTACGGTGTAGGTGTGGATATTGGCTGCAGGATGGCGTTGTCGGTTTATGATATCAATGAGGATTTTTATTTTGAAAATGAAGCTAAATTCAAAAGGGAGCTTATCAGCCATACCAAATTTGGCGCAGGCCACGGATTTCACGGACAATACAAATCAGATCATGCCGTTTTGGAAAGCCCCGTCTTTAATAATCATTCCTTTATCAAAAATTTAAAGGATAAAGCCTGGTCGCAATTAGGTTCGTCTGGTGGCGGAAACCACTTTGTCGAATTCGGGATTATGGAATTTGCCAAAGATGATACAGTACTAAATATTCCAAAAGGTAACTATGTAGCGTTATTGACTCATTCGGGTTCAAGAGGATTTGGGGCTACGATTGCCGGACATTATACTAAGATGGCGAAAGAGGTTTGCAAATTGCCGGAAATAGCCAAGAATTTGGCTTATCTCGATATGGCTACCGATTTGGGCCAGGAATACTGGATTGCGATGAATCTTGCCGGGGATTACGCTTCGGCCTGCCATGAGATCATCCACAGCAAAATGGAAAAAGCTTTGGGAGCCGCAGTTTTGGCCAAAGTGGAAAACCACCACAACTTTGCCTGGAAGGAAATCTGGAATGGTGAAGAAGTAATCGTTCACCGGAAAGGAGCCACGCCAGCCGGAAAAGGGGTAATGGGAATTATACCGGGAAGCATGACCGCACCTGGGTTTTTAGTTAGGGGAAAAGGCGAGGAGAATGCCATCAACTCGGCTTCGCACGGAGCCGGACGTCAGATGAGCCGTACCCAGGCTGAAAAAACAATTACAGCCTCAGAGATGCAAGCGGTCTTAAAAGATCATGGCGTAACACTTATTGGTGCCGGATTAGATGAAGCGCCGATGGCTTATAAAGACATCAACATGGTAATGGAATCGCAAAAGGATTTGGTTGACGTTGTGGCAAAATTTACACCTAAATTAGTCCGTATGGCAGACGACGGAAGTCGGGAAGATTAACTGCATAAAAAAACTCCCCAAAATGTTGGGGAGTTTTTGCATTATATATTTATTTAAAATACTATGGCAGATGCTGTTGTATTTTGCCCGGCCTGAACGCTGAGATTGGTTTGAGTTACCGGTAATAAAGGCAATACCGGAGTTACGGTCAATGTGTAATTTCCGGGAGCCAGCCCTAGAATCTTAAAGTTTCCTGCCGAATTGATGCTGGTGGAAAAATGATTGCTGGAAACCGAAGTTGCCGTTACAATGGCCAGGGAAGTGTTATCGACATTCCCGGAAATGCTTCCGGTTACCGAAGAGTCAAAAGCCCTGATTGCCGGCACCAGTTTATAGGTATTGGTTCCGGTTGCGACTACAGACGCATTGGCATCAAAATCGAGCATGATTTCGTTGGTTTCATTAGCATCAAGTGTTTGGTTTACATTTAGTGTCAAGCCAGTCGTATCCGATCCTGATAGGGTCAAGGGATAGCTTTGCCCGCCAACGACTACAGTATTATTGGTGCCCAAATTGATTTTGATTTGCTGCACTTGATCGTCTTCGAGGTTTTGTGAAGCCAGTACGATATTGGTACCATTGTTAAGTTCCAGAAGATCGTGTACTCCGGTGTTGGTGTCTAAAGTAACTGTTGTCCCGTCACCATTGATAATGGTAACGCTTTCAATGTCGATGTTTACTTTGTCATAAGGGCCGGGCGCATCAGTCATTCGGATTTTATAGGTGTAATCACCGTTTCCGGATATACCATCATCGCTGCTGTCGCAGGAATAGAACATACTTACTCCCGCAATCATGCACATAGATAAGATTAACTTTTTCATAGCTTTTTAATTTAGTAATTAGTAGATATGCAAAGTTGTATATTCTGGCCGGATGACGGATTACACAATAACAGCTTAATGTTATAACACTTCCATAAACGAAAAACGCCCATGGGTTTATCCACGGGCATTTCTTCACTATGAAAATTATTGTACTACTTCATTTTTCCATTAACCAGGCCAACAGCAACGCCAACTAAGGCACCCATCACGATCATGATCGCCATGTCAAGCGCAATGTGCTGATAGTTGGGAACCGCCTCCATGGAATTGCCAAAGAAATTGCTTTGCAATCCCGAAAATAACCCTAGGACCGCTCCGGCTTTTAATCCGGTTGTGGCTGTAGTAATATGGGCCCAACGCGTAAAAATATAAGAAACTAAAAATCCGAAAGATAGGCACCCCAGGAAAATAAACAGCATGTTTACAGGTTCTTTCCCGCCTAATGCGTCCATAAAAAGGATTCCGTAAAAGAGCCATCCCAGCAGGTAATCCACTATTCCGCCGACGATACCGCCGACAATAAAGTTCTTTGCGTTCATAACATATGGTTTTATTGGTTAGTATGGTAAAAGTATTGATTATTGAATTATTGTTAAAATTTTAAATAATTAATTATTAACTATTTAAAAAACAATATTGTTGATAATGTGAATGTTAAAAATTAATTGGTTTAAAATAAAAAAACTTCCGTTAAGGAAGCTTTTTGATAGAAGCCGAAAAGTACTAGCTGTATATTTTCTGATACAGATCCTTATATTTTTCCATTACGATTTTGCGTTTCAGTTTGAGGGTAGGAGTGAGATGCCCTCCGTCAATAGACCATACATCTGGAGTAAGTTCGAAGCGTTTGATTTTTTCCCAGTTGCCAAACTTTTCATTGATCCTTTCAACTTCCTGGTCAATACGCTCTTTTACTCTCGGGTCGGCACTGATTTCGGCATTGGTAGTACCCAGTTGTACTTTATGCAGCGCCGCCCATTCTTTTACAAAAGCAAAGTTGGGCTGGATGAAAGCCCCCGGCATTTTTTCGCCATCGCCAATAACCATGATCTGTTCGATAAAACGTGACTGTTTCATGGCATTTTCCAGCAATTGGGGAGCGATGTATTTTCCTCCCGATGTTTTGAACATTTCCTTTTTGCGGTCTGTGATTTTCAGGAAGCCATCCTGGTCGATTTCACCAATGTCACCGGTATGGAAGTAACCGTCAACAATGGTTTCGCTAGTTAGTTTTTCGTCTTTATAATAGCCCATCATCACGTTTGGGCCTTTGCAGAGTATTTCACCATCGGGAGCAATCTTGACTTCGACGTTTCGGATAATGTGCCCAACGGTCCCTATCCTGAAACCATGGTTGCGCATATCATTTACAGCTATCACAGGAGATGTTTCGGTTAAGCCGTAGCCTTCCATGATGTAGATTTCGGCAGCGGCAAAAATCCTAAGCAAACGTGGCTGCATTGCTGCACTGCCATTTACAATCAGATCAAGCCTTCCGCCCAAACCGTCTTTCCATTTGCTGAAAATAAGCTTGCGGGCAATTTTTAGCTGCAATTCGTACCAAAAACCATTGGCTCCGTAGGGTTCGTATTGGGCGCCAACATCAACAGCCCAAAAGAATAATTTCTTTTTAATTCCGGTAAGTTCCGATCCTTTGGCAATGATGCGTTCGTATACTTTTTCGGTTAGTCTAGGAACGCCGGTCATTACTGTTGGCTGTACTTCGCGTACATTGTCGCCAATCTTTTCAATCGATTCGCCAAAATAAATCCGGACACTGTAAAACTGGTAGATGTAAGTTACCATGCGTTCGTAAATATGGCAGATAGGCAGGAAGCTCAATGCGATGCTTTTGCCCTCGTCAAACGGAATGCGGTCTGCGCTGTCGAGTACGTTGGAAACGATATTGTTGTGGGAAAGCATCACGCCTTTTGGCCTGCCTGTGGTCCCCGAAGTGTAGATTATGGTTGCCAGTTCTTCCGGCAAAACATGGTTTTTCCGGTCTTCAACCACATCCTGATTGCTTTTGTCTTCGCCCAATGCCAGCAATTCCTTCCAGTTTTTACAACCCGGGATTTCATTGAACGAATAAATCTCAATCAGGTTTGGTACCTTGTTTTTGATGAGGTTGACCTTGTGCAGCACTTCATCATCGGAAACGATGCAATATTTAGCCTCGCTATGGTTGAGGATGTATTCGTAATCGTCTTCAGATATCGTTGGGTAAATCGGTACGTTTTGGGCACCAACCTGTAAAACCCCAATATCCATGATGTGCCATTCTGTTCGGTTATTGGAAGAGATAATGGCAATCTTGTCATTTTTCTGGATGCCCAACCTTATCAATGCCCTTGATATCGCATTGGCCTTATCAATGTATTCCTGTGTTGAGGTTTCCACCCACACGCCATCGTGTTTGGTAACAAGGCAATTGGGGATGTTGTTTTTTTGGAGCTGGGTGTAGGGAAAATCAAAAAGTCTTGTGATTGGAGTCATTCGATGCAATTTTTAATGCAAATTAAATAATATTAGCGTGATGCACAATATTAATTTAAAATATAAAAGAATTACCCCTGAAATATGTAGTTTTGCTATGCTTAATTATTTCTTTTCCATGAAAAAATACCCACGTATCCAGGAGTACAAAGTGTTGGCTATCCGTATTTTACTGGCTTATGTTTTTTATTCCGTTGCCCGAATCTTATTTTACGCCTATAATAGTTCCCTGATTAAAGTTGGCAGTGCCGGCGATTTCCTTAACCTGTGTTACCACGGACTGGCTTTTGATACCACAACGATTCTGTATATCAATGGCTTATTTATTTTGGGTTCGGTTTTGCCTTTTGTGAAAAACACCAAAAAAGGCTACCAGAAAGTGCTTTTTTATCTGTACTTCATTCCAAATTTAATAGCGTATTCCACCAATTTCGTTGATTTTATTTATTATCGGTATACTTTCAGCCGAAGCACGCGTGCTTCGCTTGATACGCTTGAGCACGAAAGCAACAAAGGATTGCTGCTGCTTGATTTCATGAAAAACTACTGGCATGTCTTCCTGTTGTTTTTCATTATGGCTTTTGCCTGGATCTGGCTTTACAAAAAAACCAAAGTACAGTCTAAAACCGAAACGCCCAACCTGCGTTATTTTGGTTTTTCGATAGTGAGCCTGCTTATTATTGCAACAATCTGTGTGGGTGGCATCCGCGGTGATTTCAAGAAAAGCACAAGGCCAATCAATATACTTGATGCCAGCCGTTATGTATCCAATGTGGCGCAGTCTGATATTGTTTTGAATACGCCTTTTGCAATTATCAGGACATGGGGGACCAATACGTTCAAGAAGGTAAATCTTGTTCCGAAGACAGAAGCTGACAGGCTTTTGGTACCAATAAAAGAATATCACAATAATCCGCCAACCAAGCCCAATATTGTGATTTTTATCCTCGAAAGCTTTGCGCGCGAATACAACGGTGCTTTTAACAAAGGAACCAAAATCCCGGGATATGAAGGCTATACGCCGTTTGTAGATTCGCTGGCACAGCATAGCATGATTTATACAAACGCTTACGCAAATGGCTGGAAGTCGATTCATGGCGTTTCATCGGTAATTGCCGGGATCCCTTCTTTTCAAAACGCATTTACATCATCGCCCTATCCGAAGCAGAAAATAGAATCCCTGGTTTCGACATTGAAAAGCGAAGGTTACGATACTTCGTTTTTCCACGGTGCGCCTAATGGCTCTATGGGTTTTTTGGGCTTTGGCAATATTTTGGGCTACGACCATTATTATGGCAAAACCGAATATAACAATGATGCCGATTTTGATGGCGTTTGGGGAATTTGGGACGAACCGTTTTTCCAGTATTTCAACAAAACGCTTTCGCAAAAAAAACAGCCTTTCATGGCTACACTGTTCTCGGTTTCATCGCACGAGCCTTATAAGGTTCCGGAAAAATATAAAGGAAGGTTTCCAAAAGGGAAGGTCAACATCAACGAGAGCATTGGCTATACCGATTATTCGCTGAAACAGTTTTTTGCTGCTGCTAAAAAAGAGCCGTGGTACAAAAACACCATTTTCGTAATGGTGGCCGATCATGGCAATACCATCGCTTACGACGAATACAAAAAGGAATTCAATAAGAATACGGTTCCGATCCTGTTCTTTTCGCCAGACGAAAAATATGTTGGGGTAAACACCGACTGGGCACAGCAGATCGACATTTATCCGACTTTGCTGGACATGATTGGGTACCAGAAACCATTCAGGAGCTGGGGCAGGAGCTTGATCAACGATAAGCAGGTAGCGCCATTTGTGGTAAAATATGGCTCCAATATGTACCAATTCATGAGCGGTGACTACATCTGTACGTTTGACGGGATGAAAGCCATCGGGTTTTACGACAAGAACGACAAGGCAATGGAACACAATTTGATATCAAAAAGAAACGCCGCCATGGATCTGCTTGAACTGAGATGCAAGGCTTTTGTCCAGGATTATATGGAACGAGTGATAGACAAGCGGTTAACGACAATCAAATAAAAAAGCGACCAGAAGGTCGCTTTTTTATTATTTACGATTTAGAAATACGATTTATAAATCGTAAATCCAATATCGTAGATTACAGTTTATTCATATTCTGCGCCAAAGTTCGATGAATTTTGAGATTGGGCCTTTGATCATCATGGCCATCATCGGGTTGAATTCGCCTTCAAAATGAAGCTGCACCGCACTGCTGTTCTCAGAAACCGAATCAATGTTGGCAGTAAGCGTAAAAGGAAGCTTATCACTTGCCGCAGCCAGATTTACTTTGGAATGAGGCACGCCTTCTTTTAACCTTAATTTGATTTCAGGCATTCCTTTTAGACCAAAATTAAAGATATCATCACCCAAAACCTCAAATTTGGCAATGTTGTCCGGCATTAGTTTTTCAAAATTCTTTACATCCGATAACGAATCGAATAGGTATTGCGCTGATTTTTCAACGGTAACTTTTGGGCTTTCTAGGTTCATATTGGTTTAGTTAGTTGTTCTGTTATTTTTCTTGTTTTAATTTAAACATTCCATGTCGACGGGCTTTTGCGCCATTCCTGCAATGTTTCAAGCTCTTTTTCGTTGATGTAGTTTTTGGCAACAGCCAGGTGCAATAGGTTTTCGTAGTTGCTCAATGTCTTCAGGTCAATATTGGCTTTTTTGAAATTATCTTCGGCTACATCAAATCCGTAAGTAAAAATAGCGGCCATGCCTTTAACATGTGCGCCAGCTTCTTTTAAGGCTTCTACAGCCAGTAAGCTGCTGTTTCCCGTACTGATCAGGTCTTCAACCACGACCACGTTCTGCCCGCTTTGCAAAAAACCTTCTA
>JASGHQ010000009.1:0-74685 GCA_049841115.1 Flavobacterium sp. | reverse complement strand
AGAAAACAACCAGCTTTTTTCAGGAACACTTCCTTCAGATAATCGCAAAACTGCTATAAATATTGTATCTTCAATTTTTCATTTAAAAATATCCCAATTCGAAACGGATACCATTATTCTGGAAGATTTTTAATGTATAGCACAAAAAGCACCTTTTCATTATTGTTTTTTTTTCTTTTCCTGTTTGCCAACGCGCAACAGGATAAAGGATCCTTGCCACTTAAGGCAATTTTAGATGAAATCAGTGTTACCGATAATATCAAGTTCAGTTATATTGATGACGAATTGCTCATTTACCAACTGATTCCGCCTAAAACAGATTTGCCGCTCCCCGAAAAAATCAGGTATATCGAATCGAAAACCGGGCTGGTAATCAAAAAAATCAGCGAAAACTATTATTCTGTTTACAACAACCGAAAACTGGACAAACCTCTTTGCGGTTATGTTGTGGATGCCAAGAACGGGCAGCCGATCGAGGATGCCGTTGTCAAGATCCTCAACACCAATGTTACGGTTTTTTCCAATAATAAAGGATATTTCGAACTCCCGCTCATTTCTTCCAATCAAATTGAGGTTTCGCATTTGAGCTTTCAAAAGAAAACGATCGCCCCACTCGAATTATATGTTTCCGGTTGCCCAAAAATTACGCTCAATCCAATAATCCAGGAACTCGAAGAAGTGATCATGCCACGCTATTTAACCAGTGGGATTTTCAAAAAAAATGATGGGGCATTGGAGATAAAACCCACAAAATTCGGTATCCTTCCGGGTTTGATCGAACCCGACGTCTTGCTGGCCATGCAACAGATTCCGGGAATCAATTCAGTAGACGAAACGGTTTCCAACATTAATGTCCGCGGTGGAACGCACGACCAGAATTTATTTCTTTGGAATGGCATCAGGATGTTCCAGACCGGGCATTTTTTTGGGTTGATTTCGGCCTTCAATCCTTCTTTGGCACAAACCATTTCGGTTACAAAAAATGGAAGCTCGGCTTTTTATGATGAAAGCGTTTCAAGTTTGGTAGACATATCATCGCATCCGAAATCGGTGGAAGAAACCAGTTCCAGCATCAGCACCAACCTGATCAGTGCCGAGTTTTTTACCAAAGTCAAAGCTTCTGCAAAATCGAGTTTTATCTTTTCGGGAAGGCGGTCACTAACCGATTTTTTTGCATCTCCAACTTACAGGAATTACCGCAACAAGGTTTTCCAGAACACCGTTGTCACCAATCTTACCGATAACGAAACTGTAGATTACACAACCAATGAGAACTTCTTTTTCTACGATTTTACGACACAATACCAGCAACAAATCGGTGCTAAGAACGAATTGAACATTGATGCCATCATCATTCGGAATTCGCTCGTGCTGGACCAGTTTACGGCCGATATCCGCAAAAAAAGCGATTTGAAACAAAAAAACCTTGGCGCCACCATCAACTGGAAAACCAATTGGAACCAAAAGAATTCGACCCAATTACAGGCTTATCTTTCGGGCTATTCGCTGGTTTCAAAAAATGAATCGATACAAACCAGCCAGGTTTTGAACCAGGAAAACAAGGTAACCGATTTGGGTTTCCAGCTTAAGAACTCGCACATTCTTTCAAAAACCATAACCTTCAATACCGGCTATCAGCTGGATGAGATTGGCGTGACCAACTTTGACCAGGTCAATACGCCGTTTTTTTCAAGGAAGATCAAAGAAGTACTGAAGAACCATGCTTTGATTGCCGAAGGAATATTTGAAACAGAAAACAAAAAAACATTTGTAAAAACCGGAATCCGTGCTAATTATTTTGCCAAATTCAGATCGGCTTTGATCGAGCCCAGGCTCCAGTTTAGCCAGGCATTGAGCCAAACACTTCGCCTGGAACTGCTTGGTGAGCAAAAAAGCCAGACACTCTCGCAGCTAATTGATTTGCAGCAGGATTTTTTAGGCATAGAAAAGCGCCGGTGGATGCTGGCAGACAATGAAACGATCCCGGTTCAGAAAAGCAACCAGGTTTCTGTCGGGTTTATTTACAAAAACAAAAACTGGCTGGTAACGCTCGACAATTTCTATAAAAGGATAAACGGGATCACTACCCGTAGCCAGGGTTTCCAGAACCAATTTGAGTTTACAAGATCAACCTGGGATTACCAGGTTATCGGCTCTGAATTTTTAATCCAGAAGAATTTTGGCAAATTTTACACCTGGCTGAGTTATAGCTATAATGACAACAAGTACTTTTTCAAATCGCTGCAGCCGAACGAATTCATTAACAACTATGAGCTGAAGCATGCCGTTTCGTGGGCCGGGATTTATGAATGGAAGACCGTTAAAATGGCATTGGGCTCAAAATGGCATACCGGAAAACCAATTACCACGCCACAATCTGCTGTTGTAACCAACGATCAGATTGTATACAATTCGCCCAACAATTCGAGGTTGCCGGATTTTGTACAGTTCAATTTTTCGGCTTCTAAAGATTGGAAAATCAATGAAGATGTAACGCTGCAGACAAATGTTTCGGTATTGAACATCTTTAATACCAAGAACAGCATCAATAAATTCTACAGGATCAATTCGGGTACCAATACGGTGGAAAGTGTGGATATTTCTGCCCTGGAACTTACTCCGAACATCAATATGAAGCTGAGCTTTTGATTATTGGTATTTTTTATTGTAGAACTTAATCGAAGGAATCAATCCTTTCAGGTACGTGCTGTATTCAAGCAGGTCCTGGCTACCGGTCAGGGGCATGTTCAGTACCAGTATATGGTTGAAGGCTATTGTAATCAGATAGATGTTTTTCTCCACATTCGCACTGGGACTTTCTTTTTTGTTGCCAATTTTATAACTCATGAAATAGTACATCCTGTCTTCATCATAAAGCACCTGCAATTGGTAATTTTCGAGTATCAGGCCCAAATCTTTTTTGTAATAATCAAGCTCGTAATTGACATAGCTTTCCAGCACATTGCGCTGTTGGGTGATCGTCAGGTTATTGAAATCGTATAAATCCAATATGTTGTGGGCGACATTGATTGTCGTGAACTCGAGCATTTTCTTTTTATCGATTACAACAAAATTATTTTCATCAAACCGCTGGTGCGGCACATTGATCGTATCGAGGCTACCTTTTAAGGAAACTTCGAAATAATGTTTGTTTCCTGCAAAAATGACTTTCCCTTCTTTTTCGTGTTTATCCAAAATGAATTTAAAATCTTCATCCTTGATATTATCCTGCGAAAAAGCGGTAAGCGAGCAAAATAGAAATAGGAAAACTGCCTTCATATTACATTCTTTCAGGCACATCGATTCCCAACAACTGGAATGCCGATTTGATGGTTTCGGCCACTTTTTTGGAAAGCAGTACCCGGAATATTTTCTTGGCTGTATCTTCTTCTCCTAAAATGGAAACCGACTGGTAGAACGAATTGTACTCTTTCACCAGGTCGTAAGTATAATTGGCAATCAGGGCAGGCGAATGATTGTGTGCCGCATTCTGGATGATTTCAGGGAAAAGCTCGATTTGTTTCAATAATTCCTTTTCCTTTAAATGCAGCTCCAGGCTTTTGGTATCTACATCCAGATTGAAATCTGCTTTTCTTAAAATCGACTGGATACGGGCATACGTATATTGAATGAACGGCCCTGTATTCCCTGCAAAATCCACCGATTCCTCAGGATTGAAAAGGATTTGCTTTTTAGGGTCAACCTTCAGGATATAATATTTGAGGGCTCCTAATCCGATAGTCTTGAACAATTTGCTTTTTTCTTCTTCCGAATAGCCTTCCAGCTTTCCTAACTCGGTTGCGATGTCACCGGCAGTTTTGGTCATTTCCTCCATCAGGTCATCGGCATCTACGACTGTTCCTTCACGGGATTTCATTTTCCCTGATGGCAATTCCACCATTCCGTAAGACAGGTGGAACAGGCTCTCTGCCCAATCAAACCCGAGTTTTTTGAGTATCAGGAACAAAACCTTAAAGTGGTAATCCTGCTCATTTCCAACGGTGTACACCATTCCGCCAACATCCGGAAAATCCTTTACACGCTGAATAGCCGTTCCGATATCCTGTGTCATGTACACCGCGGTCCCGTCAGAACGCAACACGATTTTCCTGTCCAGGCCATCGGGCGTAAGATCAATCCAAACCGAACCGTCAGGATCTTTTTCAAAAATCCCTTTTTCTAATCCGAACTGCACTACTTCTTTTCCTAACAAATAGGTATTGCTCTCATAATAATACGAATCGAAATCGACTCCAAGGTTTTTATAGGTTGTATTGAAACCGTCATAAACCCATTGGTTCATTTTTTTCCAAAGCTCGATTACTTCAGGCTTGCCAGCTTCCCAATCTAATAGCATCTGCTGGGCTTCCAGTATAATTGGCGCTTGCTTTTTGGCTTCATCTTCGGTTTTTCCCTGTGCCATAAGCTCCTTGATTTCGGCTTTGTAATGTTTGTCAAATTCCACATAGAAATTTCCAACCAGTTTATCACCTTTCAAACCTGTTGTTTCTGGAGTCTGCCCGTTACCAAACTTCTCCCAAGCCAGCATCGATTTACAGATGTGGATACCACGGTCGTTGATGATTTGGGTCTTGTATACTTTTTTACCCGAAGCCTTGATGATTTCGGCAACCGAATACCCCAAAAGGTTGTTGCGGACGTGGCCCAAATGCAGTGGCTTATTGGTATTTGGCGATGAGTATTCCACCATAACCGCTTTTTCACCAGAGGAAACCTCAGTATAGCCAAAGCTTGGATTATCTTTTATTTCGTTGAAAAAATCAAGATAGTACGTATCAGAAACCACAATATTCAGGAAACCCGAAACCACATTGAAACGCACCACTTCATTCACATTTTCAACCAGGTAGTCCCCGATTTTGGTACCGATTTCTACAGGGTTTCCTTTGATTACCTTCAATAGCGGAAAAATGACCATTGTAATATCGCCTTCAAATTCCTTGCGGGTCAATTGAAATTCGATTTTATCAATTGAAACATCAAACAGTTGCTTAACTGCATTTTGAATAGGTAAAGTAAGGATTTGTGAAAGCTTCATAGTATTTCATTTTTGAGTGGGCAAAGATACATAATCCTACAGAATTTTTGGTAACAAAGACAGCGGTATAAAAAATGTAGGATAAAGTTGTGTTAAATTTTTTATTTTGTAAGATTTATTCTTGATATTATATGAATTTTATGCATTTCATCGATTTAATTTGCTTTTTACCGATATATCTTTGAATATTTGCTTCGTCAAAATCCCCCAAATTATGAAAAAGACATTACTATTATTCGCTATCCTACTTAGCGCAATTGGTTTCTCACAGCAAATTTCTGTGAGCTCGACCAATTACACCGTACCGCAATTGGTAAATAATGTACTCATTAATTCTCCTTGCGTGCAGGCTACCAATGTTACATGGAGTACCGGTACAAATTTTGGCTCATCAAACGGGCTTGGCTATTTCCAGAACACAAACCCTAATTTCCCAATGCAGAGCGGTGTGGTTTTGAGCACTGGGAACATTTTGAATACTCCGGGGCCAAATACTTCATTGTTAAATGACGGCTCGGTAAACTGGCCTGGTGATTCCGACCTGGAAGCTACATTAGCAGCTGCCGGAATCAGTATGATTTCAAAAAACGCTACTGTTTTAGAATTCGACTTTACCCCTATTTCCCCAAACTTCAGCTTTGATTTTATCTTTGCTTCAGAAGAATATGGAAATTTCCAGTGTTTGTATTCTGATGCATTTGCATTCCTGTTAACCAATATGAATACCGGGGTGACTACCAACCTGGCTGTGGTTCCGAATACGAATCTGCCAATTTCTGTAGTAACCATCAGGGATTTTCAGTATAATTCATCCTGTCCTTCCGTAAATCCACAGTATTTTGGAAGCTTCAATGGTGGATCTGCAGCTGCGGCATCGGCGACCAACTTTAATGGCCAGACGAGAGTTTTGACGGCAGCATCGGTTTTGACCCCAAATGTACCATACCATATTAAACTAGTAATTGCAGACAGGGCTGACCCTCAATCGGATTCTGCGATTTTTTTATCTTCGGACAGCTTCAACATCGGTCAGGATGTTTTAGGTCCGGATTTAACGCTTGCCAACAGCACAGCTTTATGTTACGGTACAACCCATACAATTTCTACAGGTTTGGATCCGGCAAATTACACTTTCATTTGGAAAAAAGGCGAAAGTGTCTTAACAAGCCAAACCGGCCCAGATTTGACAGTGACTGAACCCGGAACCTATACGGTTACTTACCATAATATCTTCAGCACCTGCGACCCTATTACAGATACCATTGTAGTTGAATACACCCCGGAAATCAATTCGCCAAACCCGAAAACACTTTACAGATGTGACATGGGTTCACCGAATTACACATACGATTTATCGCAAAACACCGCTATTGTAACACAAGGCCTACCAGCCGGAACAACAGCCACTTATTTTGCTAGCTTAAGCAATGCCAATGACAATACGGGGTCATTGCCATTGAGCTATACGGCACCAAGCGGAACGACAGTTTATGTAAGGATCCAGCTGCCAGGCAGCCCGTGTTATACCGTTAAGCCATTTTTGTTATCAACATCTGCACCGCCAGTTGCCCATCAGGCGCCTAACTTATTGAGATGTACCAATACAGCCACCCAGACAACGGCTTATTTCAATTTCAATCCGCAGACTTCAGTGGTTTTAGGATCACAATCATCAAGCATTTATAACGTAAGCTATTATACAACATCAGCTGCCGCAAACAGTGGAACCGGCGCAATTGCCAATCCGAGCTATGGCGCTTATGGAAATACAACTATTTATGTGAGGGTTCAGAACATCAGTGATCCAAGCTGTTATGCCGTTTCAAGTTTCAACCTGGTTGTAAACCAAACACCGGTTGTGGATGTATTGCAAAGTGTATTGGTTTGCGACCATTATGTATTGCCTCCATTAACTAACGGAAATTACTTTACTGCAATTGGAGGTGGTGGTACGCCATTGTATGCAGGAGACATTATAGATGAAACCCAGACAATTTATATCTTCAATCAGCCTGGTGGGCCTGGAACCTGTTTTGCCAACAGTTCTTTCAAGGTAACTATCGTTAAAGAGGATGAACTTACACCAAGCGACGTATCAAGTTGCGGAAGCTACAGGCTGCCTAATCTTACCAACGGGAAATACTATACACAGCCTGGCGGGCCAAACGGCAGCGGAACCCAAATTCCGGCCGGGACAGTAATTACAACTTCACAGGTAGTGTATTTTTATTTTGCCACTACTACGCCTCCGGTTTGTACAGTTGACTCTAGCTTTAATGTAACCATCATCAATTCTTTGGATGTCGGAGACCGTCCAGATGTCTTCAATTGCTCATCTTATACACTGCCACCATTGGCTCTAGGAAATTATTATACCGGAGCCGGAGGAACCGGATCGCAGTTATCGGCCGGAACGGTAATAACATCCAGCCAGACTATTTATGTTTACGCAACAACAACCGGAACGGTTTGTTCTGATGAAGATAGCTTTAATATAGTGATCGGGATGATGCAGCCAGCTGACATTTCTCAATGTAATGGCTATACACTGCCAGCTTTGCCAATTGGCGATTACTATACAGGACCTAACGGAACAGGGACAATGATTCCTGCAGGAACCCTGATCAATGACAATGCCACCATTTATGTTTACGCACCTGTATCGGGCGGTGGGGCTAACTGTACCAGCAACATGCATTTTACGCTTACTTTTTCGCAGCCTCATGTAGATACTTTGCAGGATGTAACTGTTTGTGAAACCTACACTTTGCCAGCCTTAACAGATGGAGACTATTTCTCTGGCGACCAGGGAACCGGTTCTCAATTATATCCTGGCGATGTAATCCTTGAAACCATGACCCTTTATGTCTTTAAAAGATTGAACGAAAGTTGTGCCAACCAAAGTAGTTTTACGGTTACCGTAAATCCAATCCCGGCCATCGATTCGCGTTCAGACATTGATATTTGTGATCAATATGTATTGACTCCGTTAAATGTTGGTAACTATTATACTGGCCCAAACGGAACAGGAACAATGATTCCGGCCAATAC
Organism: Flavobacterium sp.; assembly: GCA_049841115.1. Classification (GTDB taxonomy): domain Bacteria; phylum Bacteroidota; class Bacteroidia; order Flavobacteriales; family Flavobacteriaceae; genus Flavobacterium. Next base: position 66,575 of record JASGHQ010000009.1, on the reverse strand, counting down.
GGTGATTACTACATCACAAAGGATTTACATTTACGCGACTACCAATACAACACCGGCCTGTAGTGCGCAAAACAACTTCCAGATCAATATTTTCAGCACAACGGCACAAAGCCTGCCAAACGCGACAGCTTGTGACAGCTATACTTTGCCGGCATTAACCGAAAACAATAAATATTACACGCTATCCGGCGGGCCATTGGGTGGTGGGACAGAAATACCTGCAGGTACTGCGATTACTTCAACCCAGACGATTTTCATCTTCAAGGAATCTACCATCAGGACTTCATTCTCATGTATTGATGAAACTTCATTTATTGTAACTATTAACCATACTCCGGCTATTGCTCCTATTGCCAATGTAAAGGCTTGTAATTCGTATACATTGCCTGCTTTAACTGTCGGGAATTATTATACAGGGACCAATGCATCGGGAACCATGCTCAATGCAGGCGATGTCATTACGGCCAATCAAACGGTTTATGTATATGCAAATTCGGCTACAACGCCTGATTGCAGCAATGAAAAAAGCTTTACGGTTACCATCTTCAATGTAGATGATTTAGCCAACGTAACAATTTGCGAAAATTACACCTTGCCAACAATAAGTACCGGAAGGTATTACACAGGGCCAAACGGTACAGGAACCCAATTGGCTGCAGGTTCGGTAATCAACAGTTCTATGACGGTTTACATCTATGCGACTTCGCCATTCACTCCTAGCTGCAGCGATGAAAGTTCGTTTACAGTAACGATTATCGATACACCGGTTGCAAATGCCGTACCGGTAAGCTTAAGAACCGTTTGCGATCAGGACGGAACAAACGACGGAGTAACTTCATTCAACCTGTCAACATTATCGGCTACAATTTTAGGATCGCAAACCGGAGCGGAATTTTCGGTAACCTATTATGAAAGCATGGCAAATGCAACGACACAAACCAATCCGGTAACGAGTTCGGCACTGGCTACGGTTTATGCCAGGGTAAGCAACTCATTGGCTCCAAACTGTTACGATGTAAAACCGATTTCAATCATTGTAAACAAGCTACCTGCACCAACCCCGGTTGACGGAATCATCTGTATTGACAGTGAAACAGGCAGGCTTTTGAGCCCTTATATGATGTATAGTGGCCTGGCAACAGCAACGCACCATTTTATATGGACCAATGAAGCCGGACAGACTGTGGGCACTTCGGCCAATTACCAGGCAGTCTTGCCGGGACTGTATACATTGGTTGCGACCAATATTGCTACCGGATGTTCTTCAGAACCTGTCGTGGTAACGGTTACACCATCGGAACCGGCTGTTGTGGCTTACGAGGTAAGCGATGATTTTGCAGACAACCAATCAATTACTGTAACGGCAACCGGCCAGGGAAATAATTTTGAGTACCAGCTGGACAATGGCTTATTCCAGGATAGCAATGTTTTTGAAAATGTTGCTTCAGGCATGCATACCATTACCGTTAGGGATAAATATGGCTGCGGAAGCACTACGATACAGGCATTGGTAGTGAATTACCCTAAATATTTCACACCAAATGGCGATGGCTACAACGACTCATGGAATATCCGGGATTTATCGGGCCAGTCAAATGCGCAGATTGTGATTTACGACCGATTCGGAAAAGTAATGACTTCTATCAGGCCAAGCAACAGTGGCTGGGATGGAACCTACAACGGACGCCAGATGCCAGCAGACGATTACTGGTTCAGCGTTACATATACAGACGAGCACCAAAACCCTCAAGAGTTTAGAGCCCACTTCGCCATGAAGCGATAATCCATATAACTAATGTTGAGAAACTCCTGATAAATTCAGGAGTTTTTTTATGTCAAAACTGTAACAAATGCCTAGCTTTGCAGTCTACTTCGGTAATTAAAAACAAACTACATCAATCATTATGCGATTCAAAATCTTACTCCTATGCTTATTTAGCAGTGTAACTTTTCTTTATGCACAATCTCCCACGGCTGTTACAAATCCGGGAAGTGTTTCAGGAAAAGTAATCGACAAAAATTCGAAAGAACCAATTCCTTACGTTAACATCAGCATCAAAAAAGAGGGCAAAGTGGTTACCGGCGGAATTACACAGGACAATGGAAATTTTGCCATCAAAAACCTGGCCCTTGAAACCTATACTGTTGAAATCCTGTTCATGGGATACAAAACAGAAACCCGCACTATCAAACTGACCGCCGAGGATAAAAACGTGAACCTGAATACGATTTCGCTCGAAGAGGAAGCCGTACAGCTGAAAGGTGTTGAAATTGTCAGCGAACGCTCTACAATTGTCCAGAAAATTGACCGGAAAGTGGTGAATGTCGGGAAAGACCTTATTGCCTCAGGAAACAATGCTTCCGAGATCATGAACAACATCCCAACGGTTAGCGTTGATGCACAAACCAAGGAAATCAGCTTAAGGGGCAATACCAATGTAAGGATCCTTATTGATGGAAAACCATCCAATATCGATGCTGCACAATTGTTGCAGCAAATTCCATCATCGTCTATCAAACAGATCGAATTGATCACCAATCCTTCGGCAAAATACAATCCGGAAGGAATGAGCGGGATCATCAACATCATCTTGAACAAAAATGCCAATGAAGGTTTCAATGGAAGCCTTAACTCGGGCGCAACCTTCGGAATTACGCCAAAAGTAAACACGTCGCTGAACCTGAATTACAAAGTGGGCAAGGTAAACATGTACATGAACTATGGCCTTAACCATGGAAAAAACACCAATCACGGAAACATTACCAGCCTGCGCCCCAACCTGGAAAACGAACAGCGCTTTGGTTTTGCTAACCTTAATACGTCACATTTAGTAAAGCTTGGCTTGGATTATTTGCTTGATGACAGCAATACGTTCTCTTTCTATACCAATCTGAACCTCAATTATGGTGGCGGAAACGGCCGGACTTTAATCAACTACCTGGATCCGGCGGGCAGCGATTCGCAGCAGGTTTTTGATTCTAAAAGCGACAACAATACGCAGACTTACGACTTTGTTTATAAGCACAATTTCAAGAAAGCGGGTGAAAACATTGAGTTCCAGGCAGATTATTCAAAAACATCCAATCCTGAAAACACTACATACGACTTTACCACAGCAACTCCGGTTTCCCAAAGGCTTACAGGCAACGACATCGAAAGGCACATCGATTATTTCCAGTTTAATTTGGATTATGTGAATCCGATTTCGGAAACATTGCGTTTGGAATTAGGAGCAGAAAGCAGGATCCAGAAAATCACCAACGATTTATTGGAAGATGTTGTAGAGACCACAGGCCCTTATACAAGAGACGGTCATTCTGATTTTATCTTCAAAAGAAACATCCATTCGGTTTATTCGAATATAGGGAAACAATGGGGCAAATGGAGCGCACAGCTTGGGCTTAGGTTAGAGCATTTCAGCATCGATGGCGATTTTTCAAATGTGGTGACTTCGAGCAATACTTCTGAAAACCTCAACGATCAGCAAAACCTGAAAGACAATATTTTCTCATTTTACCCATCGGCATTTTTCAATTATAAGGCAAATGACAAAGACTCGTTCAACTTCAACTTTTCAAGAAGGGTTGACCGTCCAAGCGTTGGCCAGCTGAGCCCAATCCGTGAATGGACAACGCCATTGGTGGAATCTCGCGGAAATCCTGACCTGAAACCGCAATTCACCAATTCGTTTGAAGTAAACTATACCAGAACACTGAAGATCGGAAGCATTACATCAGGTGTCTTCTTCAGGCAGATTAATGATGAAATCGTAAGGACGATATATAAAAACCCGGAAAACATCAACCAGGATATCATTTCTTTCATCAATTTCGAAAACAACCAGGCAACCGGAGTGGAAGTTTCGGCTAACCTGAAAGCTACCAAATGGTGGTCGATCAATACCAGTGCCGATGCTTATTTCAAAAAAGTGAAAGGAACTGTTGAAAATGCCAATACCGGGCTTCAGGAATATGGCGAAGTTGACATAACCTCCTTCAATTTCAGGATGAACAACAATTTCACCGCAACCAAAAAGCTGCGCTTCAACCTATTCGGGATGTACCGTGGCCAGGAAGCCGGGTTGCAGTTTACAAGAAAACCAATGTACAAAGCCGATTTGGGAGCTACCTACACAATCCTAAAAGGAAAAGGCAGCATCACAGCACGTGTAAACGACATCTTCCAAACCATGCACTTTGCCTTTGACGGAAGTATCCCGTACAAGCAGGAAGGTGCATTTTACTGGGAAAGCAGGACACTTTACGTAGGCTTCAACTGGATGTTTGGTGGCGGCAAAAACAGCGCCGTTCAAAGAAAACAAAGAGATAATAACGAAACGCAGAGCGGTGGCGGATTGTTATAATATTTGAATCTTAGTTAATTAGAAAAGCCATCCTTTTCGGGATGGCTTTTTTATTTTTAAATTTCAGGAGCAGGATGTTCTCATCCTTTAAAGGACTCATCTTCCCGCTATCCGCTCTATCTTTTTTTCAAAAAGGATGCCGCTCATATCGGGGCTAAAGAGCACTTACCATTTTATAATGGCGCTTGCCCAGGTAAACCCACTACCGAAAGCCGCCAGCACAACTGTATCGCCTTTCTTGATCTTTCCCTGTTCCCAGGCTTCTGTCAGTGCAATCGGGATAGATGCCGCTGTAGTGTTGCCGTACTTCTGGATGTTATTAAAAACCTGCTCGTCCTTCAAATCGAATTTCTTCTGGATAAATTGTGAAATCCTTAGGTTTGCCTGGTGCGGTATCAGCATGTCAATATCCGAAACCTGCAGCTTATTGGCCTGCAAGCCTTCCATAATCACTTCACTGAAACGGACTACGGCATGCTTGAACACATACTGCCCGTTCATATAAGGAAAATAGCTCTCGTCATCCGGGTTGTTTTCTGCAATGATATCAGTGACCCATCTTCCGCCCATGCCCGGCGCCAGAACAGCCAATTCCTTAGCATGCTCGCCTTCCGAATGCAGGTGTGTAGACAAAACCCCGCTACCGTCATCGCTTCTTGTTAAAACAACCGCTCCTGCCCCATCCCCAAAAATCACCGAAACTGCACGTCCCCTTGTTGTCATGTCCAATCCCAAAGACTGGACTTCTGATGCCACCACCAAAATGTTTTTATACATTCCGGTTTTAATGAACTGGTCAGCTACAGACAGTGCATAGACAAAGCCCGAACATTGGTTGCGGACATCCAATGCACCTATGGTTTTCAATCCAAGCTCTTTTTGTAGTTCTACTCCCGGTCCCGGGAAATAATAATCGGGCGAAATGGTTGCAAAAACTATAAAATCGATATCGTCTTTTGATATGCCAGCACGCTCAATCGCAACTTTTGATGCTTTTACGCCCATCGATAAAGTCGTGTCCTGGCCACGGACAATATGCCTTCTCTCCTGTATTCCGGTTCGTTCCTGGATCCATTCGTCATTGGTATCCATTATTTTAGACAGATCGTCATTGGTCACTACATTATCCGGAACATAAAATCCTAAGCCTGATATTTTGGATTGATACATAATCGTTTTATTAAATTGTCAAAATACGAACCGCAAAATTAAGCATTTTTGAATGGGAACGATTTTATTTTCGGATTTAATAAATTTGTAACAAGTCGGATCCATTTCCGACTCATCAAAAAATAAACTACCCAATTTATGAGAAAATCCATTTTACTTTTTTTGCTTTCCTGCTTTTCGGCCACGCTGGCCATAGCACAGGAAAACCTAACGTATCAAAAACCTTCTGCCAGCATTTTGGCTTTGGCCGATTATGAAAGGGCACCAAGCGTAAGCATCGATTCTAAAAATGAATACATGCTCCTGTCCTATCGAAATACTTATAAAACGCTGGACGACCTGAATCAGGATGAAATGCGGTTAGGCGGCGTGCGTGTCAATCCGGTTACGAATATTTCCAGCGCTGTAAATTACATTTCCAACCTAAAAATCAGGAAAGTAACTGCGAAAACCGAAACACAGATCAGCGGCTTGCCTCAAAACCCTAAAATTACTTTTGTTCCCTGGTCGCCAAACGAAAAAAAGATTGCATTTACCAATACCATTGCCACCGGAGTGGAATTGTGGGTAATTGATGTCGCCTCGGCTTCGGCTAAAAAGCTGACTTCGGCCAACCTGAATGCCAATATGGGAAGCCCGTTTAACTGGATGAAGGACAGCGAATCCTTATTGGTAAAAATGATCCCCAATAACCGCCCTGCCCTGATTGACAGCAAAAATGATTTGCCTAAAGGCCCAACGGTTTCTTCCAGCGATGGTTCAAAATCACAAAACAGAACCTATCCCGACATGCTTAAAAACAAGGCCGACGAAACCAATTTCGAAACCCTGATGTCATCCGAATTGTATAAAGTAAGCCTTTCAGGAAGCAGCAGTTTTTTTAAAGGAAGCGATCTGTATGCGGGTGAATCCTTTTCACCTGATGGAAATTACCTGATGCTGACGACAATCCAGAAACCATTTTCGTATATCGTCCCTTACAACCGTTTTCCGTTTAAAACCATAATTTATGATACGGCTGGAAAGGAAATAAAAGTGGCAAATGAAGTACCGCTGACCGAAGTGATGCCCAAAGGCTTTTCATCGGTACGAAAAGGAAAAAGAAGCATGAACTGGAGGAACGACAAGCCATCAACCTTGTATTATGTTGTTGCGCTTGATGAAGGAGACCAGTCTAAAAAAGCGGATTTCCGCGATGAAATATTCAGCTGGGATGCGCCGTTTACTGGCCAGCCAACGTCAATCATAAAAACCCAGCAGCGCTATTCAGGCGTAATTTGGGGGAATGAAAATGTGGCTGCCGTTTCAGATGAGTGGTATGACACCCGAAATACCAAAACCTACCTGATCAATCCGTCGAATCCGGGCCAGGCTCCAAAAATCATTTCTGACCGGAACTCACAGGATATTTATTCGGACCCAGGTGATTTTGAAACCAAAAGGAATGAGTTCAACCGTTATGTCCTGGCCATAGAAAATGGGAATGCCTTCCTTATCGGCAACGGATTTACCAAAGACGGGCAATTTCCGTTCATATCCGAATTCAATCTGGCTACCTTAAAAACCAAACGCCTGTACACTTCAGAATTGAAGGATAAAAAAGAAAGCTTATTGTCTATAGAAGATTTCAAAAAAGGTGATGTCCTGGTACAGATCCAATCCAAAAACGAATTTCCGAATTATTATTTCAGGAACCTGAAATCCAAAAAGCTGACCCAGCTTACTTTCTTCAAAAACCCATTTGAAAGCATCAAAAACGTTTACAAGGAAGTGATTAAATACAAACGAAAAGACGGAGTGGATTTATCCGGGACACTTTATTTGCCGGAAGGTTATGACCGTACCAAAAAAACCGAAAAACTTCCTTTATTGATTTGGGCTTACCCCGAAGAATTCAAGGATAAAAATTCAGCCGGGCAGAACAAACAAAATCCGAATGAATTTACATTTCCGTATTATGGCTCATTTGTGTATTGGGTTACCAAAGGCTATGCGGTGCTTGATGATGCTTCGTTCCCGATTATTGGCGAAGGCACGACCGAACCTAACGATACTTTCATGACACAATTAGTAGACGATGCTGCGGCCGCGATTGACGCTGTAGATAAATTGGGTTACATCAACAGGAAGAAAGTCGGCATTGGCGGGCATTCCTATGGTGCCTTCATGACGGCAAACCTATTGACACATTGTGATTTATTTGCCTGCGGAATTGCACGAAGCGGCGCTTACAACAGGACACTGACTCCGTTTGGCTTCCAGAGCGAGCAGCGGAATTATTGGGATGTTCCGGCAATTTACAATGAAATGTCGCCCTTTATGAGCGCGGATAAAATGAAAACGCCGTTATTGCTGGTTCACGGTGATGCCGACAATAATCCGGGTACATTCACACTGCAGTCGGAACGCTATTTCCAGGCTTTGAAAAACCTCGGGGCTACGGTAAGGTTAGTGCTATTGCCAAAGGAGCAGCACAGTTATGTAGCTAAGGAAAATATTTTCCACCTGCTTTGGGAAGAAGATCAATTCCTTGAAAAATATTTGAAGAATTAGAAAATAGACGCGAGAAAAAAGAAAAGCCCTAAGATTTTAGGGCTTTTTCTTTAAGTAAATTTCTGTCCCCGAAGGAATATCATTCGGGCTTTCAAAGAAAACCGTTTTACCATTATGGTTTGCTTCTATCAGGTAATGGTTTCCCAGGAAATAGGACTGGGAAATAATGGTCTTTAATTCTGATTTTGCTGCAATTTCCAATTGATTGGGATAAAGCAGTTGTATCTTTCCATCGATTTCGATTTCGTTGACATCACCAAAAAGTGATGCTATGTATTTAGATTTTGGATTGTTGTAGATTGTTTCCGGCTTGCCGTTTTCAATCACTTTCCCTTCCTTCAGAATCATCACTTCATCAGCAAAAGAAAGTACATCCGAACTGTCGTGCGTGGCAAAAATAGTTGTGATCTGCTTTTCCTTCAAATAGCCGAACAGCTTTCTCCGCAGGCTGTTTTTCCTAAAATTATCGATATGGCTAAAAGGCTCGTCCAGCAGTAAAACTTCGGGTTCCAAAGCCAAAACCCTTGCCAGGGCTACGCGTTGCATCTGCCCGCCACTCAGGTTTTTCGCCTTGATATCTGCATAATCGGTCATTTCCACAATTTCCAGGAGTTCGACAACGCGCTGCTTTTTTTGTTCTGGATATATGTTGGAAAGGTATTTGCCTACGTTCTCCGCCACCGTTATAAAAGGCATCAGGTCAAAATCCTGTGCCAGGTATTTCATGAATTCCATACCGGGGATCAGATGGTATTTTGGGCCTAAAACCTCAGCAGCATCCCAAAAAATATGCCCTCGATCCAGATCATGCAAACCATAAACCAACTTGAGCAAGGTGCTTTTTCCGCAGCCGCTTTCACCAATAATAGCCAGTCTTTTGCCTTTTTCAAGCTCAAAAGAAAGACTTTGGATGGTCGCTTTTTCCTGGTAGGAAAATGAAATATCGTCGATTTTTAACATTGCAGTAACTGAAGCACAAAATTGGGCATTCTGCAGTAAATTAAAAAATATATTTCAGAAACTATCAAACTACAACGTTGTAGTAACCCGTAACTAACAGATTTTGAATGATATCATTAGGATTTTATGAAATTAGGTATAATTTTGTTTCGAATACCACGATGATTTATGAGATTGAAAGACTACATAATCCCGCTTTTACTTTTGGTAATTACCTCATCGCATGCGCAGGTCGGAATCGGAACCACTTCCCCTAATGCCTCATCGATACTGGATATTACGTCTGCCAATAGCGGGCTTCTGATTCCGAGGGTTGCCTTGACAAGCACCAGCGACATCACTACGATTCCTTCTCCGGTCACTTCATTATTGGTTTACAATTCGGGATTTTCCCCCAATGGTTTTTATTACTGGAACGGAACGGTTTGGGTACAATTGACGGCCACAAACAGCAATTGGTCTTTAACCGGAAATTCGGGAACAAGCGTATCCACCAATTTTTTAGGCACTACCGATGATGTGGATTTGGTTTTCAGGCGGAATAACGTCCGTGGCGGATTTATCGGAAATCCGGGCGGTGCGACTGCTACCACCCTGAATGTAAAGAACACTTCTTTTGGGGCCAATACGCTTCTCAATCCAAGCACCAGCTATCGGAATACTGCAATTGGCTCGAATGTAATGCCCAGTAACGGTACGGGATTCCTCAATGTTTCCATAGGGAACCAATCAATGTTTTCAAACACAACAGGAAATACCAATACGGTAATTGGCGTTGGTGCACTTTACTCCAACACTTCGGGCAGTGAAAATGTGGCTTTGGGAAGAAATGCCTTGACTACGGCCAATGCCAGCAATAATACTGCACTTGGATTTGCATCGCTCAGAACTAATGCATCGGGAACCAATAACGTGGCCATAGGGCATCAGGCAGGCTATAACGAAACCGGCAGCAACAAATTATACATCGAATCCTCTACGGCAACTAACGGAACCGACTCGAGCGTTAACAATGCCTTGATTTATGGAGAATTTGATAACCGCATAGTGAGGACAAACGGCACACTACAGATAGGAAATCCTGCAACTACCGGTTATGCATTGCCAACACCCAGAGGCACGGCAGGCCAGTTTTTGCAAACCGACGGCGCAGGCGGAACTTCATGGGCATCGGCAACCGGGGTATTCCCATATACTACAACCGGCGCCGCAACGGGCGTTTACAATGTGGCATTGACACAATATACGATACGTGTTTTTGGAACAGTTTCGGAAATAAGGCTTCCAACGCCAATTGGCAATTTGGGCAAGATATTTGTAATTATCGGCAGTAACGGAATTGCCACAAAAATATTTTCAACCGCAGCCGGTAACATTTATGATGATGCACCGCCGGGATTTGTTACGACACTATCGGCCAATCAGAGATACACCGTTCAAAGTGACGGAACGGATTGGATCGTAATTGGAAACTAATCTTTAAACAAATAAAAAAGCTGCCTTTCCCAAGGCAGCTTTTTCAATTTTCATAGCAATATATATTATTTCCCGGCTTGTTTTTGGGCATCCTGAACCATTTTTTCGTTGGCAGTAATTGCAAATTCCACACGACGGTTTTGGCTTCTTCCTTCAACTGTTTCGTTAGAAGCAATCGGATCGGCAATTCCCATACCAGTTGTGTTAAAACGTGAAGCGCTGATTCCTTTTCCGGCTAAATAACTTTTTACAGAAGCAGCTCTTTCACCAGACAGTTTCAAATTGTATTCAGGTGTTCCCGTACTGTCAGTATAACCATAAATCTGAATATTCGTATCAGGATACTGATTGAAAACCGGTACCAATTTATCCAGGTTCGCTTTAGCTCCGACTGTTAAAGTCGATTTGTTGGTATCAAAACGAACGGCATTTTCGCCAAGTGTCAATTTGATACCTTCTCCAACTCTTTCTACCTGTGCTCCCGGAACCGCAGTTTCGATCTCACGTGCCTGTTTGTCCATTTTGTTACCAATTACACCACCGGCAACTCCACCAACAACTCCACCAAGAACAGCCCCTAGCGCGCCATTCCCTCCTTTGCCTAAATTATTGCCCAGGATACCGCCAATTACAGCTCCGCCTACAGCACCTATCGCTGCACCACGTTGGGTTTTATTGGTATTTTGTACAGATTCACAACTTGTAAAAAGGCTCCCGAAAAGGAAAAGCCCTGCTAATGCTACTATTTTTATATTTTTCATGATTGTCATAAATTTAATTTCTACTGAATTGGTATACTACGTCTGTCGCTTTTCCGGCCACATCGATCTGGTCAACCAGCTGGAATGAATTATCTGTTACATTTGCAACCCTCAGCACATAGCCATCCTTAACTTTTTTTGCTTTTGATTCATCAAGGATTTTCATTACAAATTGCCCTTCTTTATTGATAAACCAGGTAATTGGCGTGCTGTAAGCCGTGCAGCTTGGACTGTTCAAAGAGAAATTACCTTTATTGTTGTTGGAAATGAATTTCCAGGAACTTCCAACAAAACATTTTGAATCTGCCAGGTCAAATGAAGTTACTTTTATCAGATTCTGATTCGGATACGTCACCGAAGAAATCGTCCAGTTCCCCTTCATTGCAACCTGTGTTTTGGAATCCAACTTGGTGTTGGTGGCCGAATTTGATTTACAGGATAAAATCAAAAGCGACAATGCACTTATTAAAATAAATTTTTTCATGCGTAATTATTATTTATGATTAGATAAGGCAAAGATACGGCGTTTTAACATTTTGGCTTTACAATATATCGTAGAAATGTTTCACAATTAGTGTAGAATTGTTTCTACGTCAATTTGTCAGAATAAATCCGATTGGTATTGGTTTTGAGTAGGTAGTTTCCAAAATCGTTTAATCTAAAAAAATATAAATATGGCAACAGGAAAAATCAATGTATCTGTAGAGAACATCTTTCCGCTGATAAAGAAATTCTTATACAACGACCACGAAATTTTCTTGCGTGAATTGGTATCAAATGCTACCGATGCTACCCTAAAGTTAAAACACCTGACCAATATTGGCGATGCTAAAGTGGAATATGGCAGTCCAATCATCGAAATCAAAGCTGACAAAGAAGGCAAAAAACTGCACATCATTGACCAGGGAATTGGCATGACAGCCGAAGAGGTTGAGAAGTACATCAACCAGATTGCATTTTCAGGCGCTGAGGAATTTCTTGAAAAATATAAGGATTCTGCCAAAGATGCCGGAATCATAGGGCATTTCGGACTGGGATTCTACTCGGCATTCATGGTGGCAAGTAAAGTTGAAATCATAACAAAATCCTATAAAGACGAACCGGGTGCGCACTGGATTTGTGACGGAAGCCCTGAATTTAGTTTGGAACCTTCTGACAAAACAGACCGCGGAACCGAAATCATCCTGCATATTGCCGATGATTCGCTGGAATTCTTGGAGGAATTCAAAATCCGTGAACTGCTGACCAAATACAACAAGTTCATGCCCATCCCGATCAAATTCGGGACGAAGCAGGAAGCTTTGCCAAAACCGGAAGACGCTCCAGAAGACTACAAAACAGAATACACCGAAGTTGACAATTTTATCAATAACCCAAATCCGGCCTGGACAAAACAGCCTGCTGACCTGGCTGATGAGGATTATAAAAACTTCTACCACGAATTGTACCCGATGCAGTTTGAGGAACCGCTGTTCAACATCCACCTGAATGTGGATTATCCGTTCAACCTTACGGGAATCTTATATTTCCCGAAAATGTCATCGGATTTGCAAATGCAGAAAGACAAAATCCAATTATACCAAAACCAGGTTTTTGTTACGGATAATGTGGAAGGGATTGTTCCCGAGTTTTTAGTGATGCTGAAAGGTGTCATCGATTCGCCGGATATCCCGCTGAACGTATCGCGTTCTGGCCTGCAGGCTGACAGCAATGTGAAGAAAATCTCGAATTACATCACGCGTAAGGTTGCCGACAAACTGAAATCATTATTTACAGAAAACCGTGCCGATTTTGAGAAAAAATGGAACGACATTAAAATCGTTTTGGAATACGGAATGTTATCAGAGCAAAAATTCTATGAAAAAGCGGGCGATTTCGTCCTATATCCATCGGTTGATGATAAATATTACACTTTGTCCGAATTGAAGGAAGCTATTGCTGCCAATCAAACAGACAAAAACGGGAAAACAGTCGTGTTGTATGCCTCAAACAAGGAGGCGCAGCACAGTTATATCGAAATTGCAAAAGATAAAGGCTATGAAGTCTTATTGCTTGACTCGCCTATCGTTTCGCATTTGATACAGAAATTGGAAAGCGATAACGAAAACCTGGCTTTTGTCCGTGTGGACTCGGATCATATCGACAAATTGATTTCGAAAGAAGATACCCAGATTTCCAAATTGTCTGAAGAAGAATCCACACAGCTAAAAACCGTTTTGGAAGAAATCGTGCCAAAAGCAAACTACTCGGTCCAACTGGAAGCCATGGATAGTTCGGCCGCGCCGTTTATCATCACGCAGCCTGAATTCATGCGCAGGATGAAGGAAATGAGCCAGACCGGCGGCGGTGGGATGTTTGGCATGGGCAACTTCCCGGAAATGTACAACCTGGTAGTGAACACCAACTCGGATCTGGCTACCACAATCTTAAACACATCTGACAAATCGGTTCAGGAAGGCTTGGTAAAACAGGCTTTGGACCTGGCAAAAATCTCACAGGGATTATTAAAAGGTGAAGAGCTTACTGCCTTTGTAAAGCGCAGCTTTGAATTGATTAAATAAAATGCTTACTTTATAAAAGGAGAAACCTGCCGGCGAAAGCTTGCAGGTTTTTTTGTATGTTTGATTTTACGAAACCAACTGTCATATGAAAAAAGCCCTGAAAATCATATTTATTACTCTTTTATGCATTTATTTTTTATTTAAGTTATTGAATCTTAGCGGGGTATTAAAGGTATATACTATAAATGGCATTTCGAGTGAACCCAATATCATAGCTAATTCCAGGGTTTTTTCGAGCAGTCTTCCTACTCCAAAAAATGGGGATTTCATCATGCTGGAATTAAATGACACGCTTACTGTCACCCATCGACTTTGTGCCCAGGAACATGATATTGTAGCAATCAGGGACGGTGTTTTATTTGTCAACGATACCAAGGCAGATGACGGGATTGACTTAATGCATCAATACAAATTTCCGACAAAGGAGTTTGTTGAAAACCTTGAAGGCAACCCATTTATCAAAATGCCGATAGAGCTCCACGATTCGGTTTTCTTTTTTATTAATGACAAAAAAGCCGAAGAACTCAGACTGCTACCTTACAGAAATATTGCAAAAAAAGGTGTCGCGGATCAATCCATCAAAAGCATATATCATTCCGATTGGAACAAGGATAATTTTGGCCCAATTAAGATTCCGGCCGGAAAAGTTTTCGTGCTGGGCGACAACAGGGATAATGCCATGGATTCCCGCTACCTGGGCTTAATCGACAAATCAAAAATTATCGGAACCATAATCTACAAAAAATAAAAAATGACACTCAACATAGAAACACCGGCGCTCTTATTCTCGGCCACGTCATTGATTCTGTTGGCTTATACCAATCGTTTCCTGACGATTGCCCAAATCGTCCGCAGCCTTAAAAAGCATTACGATGAAAACCATACCAAAAGCATATTGCTGCAGATCAAAAACCTCAACATGCGGTTATCACTGATCCGGTACATGCAGCTGTTTGGTGTGCTCTGCCTGTTCCTTTCGGTGTTTGCGATGCTGTCATTATTTTTGGAACAGCAAACCTTTGGGATTTATTTATTTGGCGCAAGCTTGTTCTGTCTGCTGGTTTCATTGGGAATTTCATTTTGGGAAATCAGCATTTCGGTCACTGCTTTGCGCTTGCATTTAGAGGATTTAATCGAAGAAGAAGAAAAATAATTCTATATTTGGAATAATCCTAACCAATAAAAACCATGAGAAAATACTACAAACCATCAGGGAAATATTCAATAATGTCATTGGTATATTTCGTTTTAAGCTCACTGATCATCCTGCCTTTGTTAGGGCTCCTTTATGCTTATGCTATTTGGTACATCCCGTTTTTTTATGTCAATTTTCTAATCACGATCGGTTTCGGATTTGCCGTTGGGATTGTGATGATGTACTTTGTTGTAATCCTCGGCAAGGTAAGAAACAGGCAGATGGCCACAATTTTAGGCGCATTAGGCGGGTTGGTTGCTATGTATTTCCATTGGTCGGTTTGGGCCGATTTAGTTATAAATGCAGGAGAAAGCTATGGAAATTCCCGGATTGGCGTTACTGTGAGCAATGCCAATTTCCTGCAGGTTTTTAACCTGGCAAAGAATCCTGGCCTGTTGTTTGAACTGATTGGCGAAATCAACAAGAAAGGAACATGGGGATTCAAGGGCTTTCCCGTAAGCGGCATCTTCCTTGCCATCATTTGGCTACTTGAAGCGGTTGTTGTCATTTTTTTCGGAATGATTCCTCCGCGAAATGCTTCACAGGTACCGTTTTGCGAAACCAACAATGCATTTTTCAAGGATAAAAAAACATCCGAACTGAATCTTATCGGTGACAAGCAGCAAATACTGAACAGCCTTGAAAATGATGACCTGGCACATCTTGAATCTTTATCAAAAGTAGCCAATAAGGAACAGGACAGCCATAGCATCTTTACGGTTTATTCATCCAAAAACAACGAATATTATGTTTCGCTCGTAAACCAGATTGCAAAAGGGAAAGGCAAATTTGAAAGAAAGGAAATAATCTCTTATCTGTCTATAAAAGCACCAACAGCTAAGGTTTTGTTAAGCAAATAAAAGAAGCCGCTTCAAATGAAGCGGCTTCTTTTATAAATGACCTCCTCTTGGGTTAAAGCTCAAATTCTAGGCGGTAATCCTGTATGGCCTTGCTGACAATTTCTTCGGCTATCTGTTTGTTTTGGAATTCCTCAACAATTACCGTTTTCTTTTCCAGCTTTTTATAATCTTCAAAAAAATTACGCAATTCGGAAATAAAGTGCTGTGGCAGCTCTGAAATATCATTGATGTGGTTTACACTAGGATCGCCTTCGGCAACCGCTATGATTTTGTCATCGGCCTCGCCTCCATCAATCATCCGCATTACTCCGATGACTTTTGCCGAAACAAGGCAAAGTGGTACAATGTCTATCTGTGAAATGATCAGGATGTCCAACGGGTCCTTGTCGTCACAATATGTTTTTGGTATAAAACCATAATTGGCCGGATAATACACCGACGAAAACAATACGCGGTCGAGTTTCAGCATGCCGCTTTCTTTATCCAGTTCGTATTTGGCCCTGGAACCTTTTGGGATTTCGATAATTCCGTTCACTATGCTTGGGGCATGCTCTCCAAATGCTACATCGTGCCATGGATTTTTATTCATAATCTAATTTTTATTGCATTATATTTCTCCGGCAAAAATACCATTAAGAAACTGCTGTTCCAAATGCTTTTACAAAACAAATCCGTAATTATACAGCCAATTCCTTTTCTAAAAACGATACTATTGATTTCCAGTTATCAAACCGGTCATGATGATTTTGACCGTGATTATGGAATGCTGAAAACATCAAGGCTTTCCCCTTAAAAGTATCCAGGTTTTTCCTATGGTCATCAATCATATAATCTGCATTGATTATGCTTTTATTGCCACAAAAAACAATATTTTTCCAAGATATAAAAGGGAAATGCTCTAAAAGCCATTCGTGTTTTTCTGAAAGTGACAACGGAAACTCCATAGCCGCCGAAACGATATAAACCTCAAATTCCTCAGAAAGTTTTGCTACCGCTTCAATAGCGCCATCCATTACCGGTGCATTCCTGAAAAACCCTTCTTTATGTATAAATATTTTGAACAGGCCTTCGGGCAGCATGTTCCATTCTTCTTTTCCGAGTATGTCTTTTTTGCTAAGCGTGACACCTGAGTAGGCTTTGTAGAGTCTTAACGAATGAGCTTCAATATCTGCAAGAACCCCATCCATATCAATAGCGATTGTCTTTTTCATTCTGGTTAAATTTTATATCAAATTTACCTCTAATGCAATTGTCAAAAACAAACATTTAACAAGTTTAACCTAAATCGATTTCGTTATAGTCCTAGCGTTTATTACACAAAAAAACCTCTCTGAAAAGAGAGGTTTTAATATTTACTTATTTACTTAAATACATTTTCCGTCTTGAGTACAATTCGTAGAACTGATCGTCCTTCAAATCATCAATAAACAGGATGCTTTCACCTGTAGATTTCATCTCTGGCCCCAATGCCTTGTTGACATTGTGGAATTTGGAGAACGAGAAAACCGGCTGCTTGATGGCATATCCGTTCAGTTTCGGATTGAATTTAAAATCGGTTACCTTATTTGCTCCCAGCATGATTTTGGTAGCGTAATTTACATAAGGCTCGCCATACGCTTTTGCTATAAAAGGTACCGTACGCGATGCTCTCGGATTGGCTTCGATGATGTAAACCGTATCATTTTTGATGGCAAATTGTATGTTGATCAGCCCAACTGTCCTCAATGCCAATGCAATTTTCTTCGTATGATCCTTGATTTGCTGCATCACGAATTCACCCAGATTGAATGGCGGCAGAGTTGCATTAGAATCCCCTGAATGGATCCCGCAAGGCTCAATATGCTCCATGATCCCGATGATGTACACATTTTCACCATCACAGATTGCATCGGCTTCGGCTTCAATCGCTCCGTCAAGATAGTTGTCTAAAAGCAGTTTGTTGCCCGGAATATTTTTGAGCAAATCAATCACATGCTCTTCGAGTTCCTGTTTGTTGATGACAATCTTCATTCCCTGTCCTCCTAGTACGTAAGACGGACGCACCAGCAGCGGAAAATCAAGTACGTCTGCCAAAGCCGATGCCTGTTCGGCATTTTCGGCTACGCCAAATTTTGGAAACGGAATATCCAGTTCTTCCAATAATTCGGAGAACCTTCCGCGGTCTTCGGCCAAATCCAATGCGTCAAATGAAGTCCCTAATATCTTTATATCGTATTTCGAAAGTTTTTCGGCCAATTTCAAAGCAGTTTGCCCGCCCAGCTGGACGATTACGCCTTCCGGTTTTTCGTGCCGGATGATATCGTAGATGTGTTCCCAGAAAACCGGCTCAAAATACAATTTATCAGCCGTATCGAAATCAGTCGAAACCGTTTCCGGGTTGCAATTGATCATGATGGTTTCGTAACCTGCCTCTTTTGCGGCTAAAACCCCATGTACACAGGAATAATCAAACTCAATTCCCTGTCCGATCCTATTGGGACCTGAACCTAAAACGACTACTTTTTTCCTGTCGGAAACAATACTTTCATTGTGAACGTAACGTTCACCGCCTGCAGTTTCAATTTCGGCCTCAAAAGTCGAATAGTAATAGGGAGTCTGCGCCTTAAATTCTGCGGCACAAGTGTCTACCAATTTATAGACACGCTTGATGTTCATATCATCACGCAGCTTATACACCTGGCTTTCGAGGCATTTCAGCATGTGTGCAATCTGGCGGTCTCCATAGCCTTTTTGTTTGGCTTCCAATAATAATTCCTTCGGAAGATTGGTAATATCGTATTTAGAAATTTCTTTTTCGATGTTGTACAGTTCCTCATATTGTTTCAGGAACCACATATCTATTTTGGTGATTTCGTGGATTCGGCTCAATGGAATTCCCATTGCAATCGCATCATAGATTACGAATACGCGATCCCAGCTCGCATGTGTCAGTTTTTCGATGATCTGTTCGTAGTTTTTGTATCCTTTTCCGTCTGCACCTAATCCATTTCTTTTTATTTCCAAAGATTGGGTCGCTTTGTGAAGCGCTTCCTGGAACGAACGCCCGATTCCCATAACTTCTCCAACCGATTTCATCTGCAATCCCAAAGTACGGTCGGCGCCTTCAAATTTGTCGAAATTCCAACGCGGGATTTTTACAATTACATAATCCAGAGTCGGTTCGAATAAGGCTGATGTTGATTTTGTGATCTGGTTTTGGAGTTCATCCAAAGTATAGCCAAGTGCTAATTTAGAGGCGATTTTGGCGATCGGGTAACCTGTGGCTTTTGACGCTAGAGCTGAAGAACGCGATACGCGCGGATTGATTTCGATGGCCACAATGTCTTCTTTTTCATCCGGGAAACGGCAAACTGCACGTTGCAACCACCGGCAAAATTTCCAATGGAACGCATCATCAAAATCGCCATATCACGCATTTTTTGGAAAGTCGTATCCGAAAGTGTCATTGCTGGCGCAACGGTAATCGAATCTCCGGTGTGGATTCCCATCGGATCCATATTTTCGATGGAACAGATGATGACCACATTATCATTTTTGTCCCTTAAAAGTTCCAATTCATATTCTTTCCAACCCAGCAAAGCCTTGTCGATCAAGACTTCATGTATTGGTGAAGCTTCCAGCCCTCGCGTAAGCAAGTCGTCAAAATCTTCTTTTTTGTGCACGAAAGCCGCTCCGGTTCCACCAAGTGTAAACGACGGACGGATTACCAGCGGAAAGCCAAACTCCTGTGCGATTTCCTTTCCTTTAAGAAAGGATGTTGCGGTTTTGGCCGGTGCTGCAGGAACATTTATTTTTTCCAATAATTGCTTGAACTGCTCTCGGTCTTCGGTAATATTGATCGCATTGATGTCGACACCGATCAGCTTTACCCCGAAATCTTCCCAGATTCCTTTTTCGTCAGCTTCCAGGCAAAGGTTCAGCGCGGTTTGCCCGCCCATTGTTGGCAGAACGGCATCAATCTGCGGATGTTCTTTCAGGATCTGGATGATGGATTTGGTTGTAAGCGGCAGCAGGTATACATGGTCCGCCATGCTTGGGTCGGTCATGATGGTTGCCGGGTTGGAATTGATCAGGATGACTTCGATTCCTTCTTCGCGGATGGAACGCGCCGATTGTGAGCCGGCGTAATCAAATTCGCAGGCCTGCCCGATTACTATTGGGCCGGAGCCTATTATTAAAACCGATTTGATGGAAGTGTCTTTTGGCATTGTGTAGTTAGTTTTAGACTTCTTAGATTTTATTAGTTAGTTGTATGTTGTTGTTTGTGTTTTTGCCGGATGCACGCCGGACATTTATTTCATACCGTTCATCTGTCAAGGTGAGCTCGGGTTTCCAAATAGCCCCGATGGCAGTGGCATCCTTTTACTCCGGGGGCTTTGCTGACGGAGTAAAAGATACAACGAACAGCGGGAAATAGCTCCTAAATCTTATCAAAATTTATGAACAGCGTATAAAAAAAGCCGCTACTAATGAAAGTAACGGCTTGATATTGATTGAGTAGACATCATTATTTTTTGTGTCTTGGTTCACAAGAAACAGTCAATTTATGTCTTCCTTTAGCTCTACGACGCGCAAGGACTTTTCTTCCATTTGCAGAAGCCATTCTGTCCATAAATCCGTGTTTATTTCTTCTCTTTCTTTTCGATGGTTGAAACGTTCTTTTGCTCATTGCTTTATATCTTTAAAATCGTGTATTATTTTCTTTGATAAAGTGGTTCTTTCAAAACCGAGTGCAAATATACAAACCTTTTTTTTTCTGGCAAGTGGTTTTATAAAAAAAATTTCATTTCATTTTATTACCTTTGCGGCACTTAAATTTTTTTACAAATGTTTCACAGGTTTATCAAATTAATTATAGCGGGTTTATTAGTAGTAACGGCGGTTTGGCAATTTACGGAAGGAGAAATTGGCAACGGGATCTTTTTGATTTTACTGACTATCATCCCGATTTTTCTTTATTTTAAAAACGAATACATCTTATTGGCTTTCCTAAAATTGAGGAAACAGGACTTTGCGGGAGCTAAAAAATGGCTCGACAAAATCAAAAACCCGGAAACGGCTTTGGTTAGGAAACAGCAGGGATATTATAACTACCTAAATGGCCTAATGCTGTCTCAGACGAATTTGCACCAGTCGGAAAAATTCTTCAAAAAAGCAGTCGAACTGGGCTTGAACATGGATATGGACATGGCGGTTACCAAACTGAACTTAGCCGGGATTGCAATGTCCAAAAGACGTAAGATGGAAGCTACAGCTTTGTTAAATGAAGCTAAGAAACTTGACAAACAAGGGATGCTGAAAGACCAGATTGCGATGATGAAAGAGCAGATGAAGAAGATATAGTGGTCAGTTTCCAGCGATTAGTTAGCAGTTATCCCTAAAATAAAAAACGTCCTGAAAATTTCAGGACGTTTTTTATTATCTATAAATTTTACTGATCACTGAACACTAATATCCCGATAATGGAATTTTGATCTCGTATTTCTTTTTGCTTGGGTTCAGCAGTTTTTTATCGCGCAGCCAAGGATTGTGTATTTTTAGGATTTTGTAGTTGATTCCCTGTGACTGGGCAAAAGCCGTCAAATCATTTACAGTACTGTCTACCTCAACATTTTTGGTTGGTATCGGCGGATATAATTCGTTTGGGTAAATACTGAAGCCGTACAAAGCCGGGTTTTTCATGATTTCCTTAAGCGCAATGATCCTGAACACATAACGCGCCGTTTCGTCGGTAAGCCCTAAATCATAGTAATTGGTAACTTTTTGCTCGTCTACCCTTTTACCCAAACCTGCCATACCACCGTTATAGGAAGCTGCTGCCATTGTCCAGGTACCAAATTTTGCCTTGGCAGCCAACAAATATTTACAGGCCGCTTCGGTAGATTTTTCAAGATGATAGCGTTCATCAACCAATTCGTTGACTTCCATCCCGCGTTCCTTAGCCGTATCGGGCATAAACTGCCAAAAACCTTTGGCTCCCGAAGGTGACGTTACGTTCATCAAACCGCTCTCAATAACGGCCAGGTATTTAAAATCATCCGGTACACCATATTGCTGCAAAATGGGTTCTATCACCGGAAAATAACGGTTGGCCCTTCTTATGATCAAAACCGTAGTCGCATCAAGATTGGCATTGACAAGCAACTCCCTGTCCAGCCTTTCCCTAACGTCGCTTATCTGGAGTGGTGTTGCCTCTCCTGCAAAATCTACCGAAGCCGGGAAATATAACGGAGTGCCTTCGCGCAAAACCTTTGCTTTATTTTCTCCGGAAATACCAAAAACCAGGATTCCCGAAACCAAAACCACTATCAAAGTGGCTATCAGCGCATTATTTATTTTCATCGTTTTCATGATCTTTTACATTTGATTAATATTGGTAAAGCTACAAAAACCAGACCATTTTTAGAAACCTTCTAACATTATTTTAGGCAGATTATCGCTTAGCCAACGGTATTTTTGAAGTATCATTATGTGTGTCCCTCCCTTTACAATTATACAATTTTTAATATGCTTAATCGGGAAAACCTCGTCAGCATCTCCATGAATATGAATGACTTCCGGATCAATTTCTGTGCGTTGCCAATTGATGATCTGATCAATTGACCAATCAAGGTAATTCTTATCCCGTACCGATAAAAATTTTTCATATAATTTCATTCGCTGTTTGATAATCGATGAGCCAAAAGTATATTTTGCCAAATTATCTATATTTTCCAAAAGCTGTGTCGGGACCAGCTTATAGGCTTTTGTCGTCTTGGCAATTTTCATCCTGCGCGGTAATTCCGCATTCGATTTTACGCTCGAAATAATGATCACTTTTCTGGCACGCACGAACGGCTTTATTTCCTGGACTAAAATCCCGCCAAAAGAAACACCAACCAAAATAGCATTTTCGTGCGTGATGCTTTTTGCAATCCGCTGTGCATAATCCTTTAGCGTTTCGTCTTTTTCCGGAATCTTCCATTCCAAAAGATGGATTTCAAAAATCTCATCCGGAAGCTGTATCCGCTCAAATATACTTGGGCTCGCAGCCATTCCCGGCATGAAGTAAACATGAATTTTAGCCATTATTTAACTTGAAAATCGTTAATTTTTAGTAACTTTGCTAAAAATAATCCTTTTTGTTTATAATCACATGGAAGCAACGTCATTTTTAGAGAAATTCGAGATTAAAGACAATACTTTTGCTCGTCAGTTTGAAACCCTGGTAGACGGAAAACTAATTTCTGTTGAATATTCTTTTCAGGAAAAGAAAATTTTCCTTACCCGAATCAATGTATACGAAGGTTTTGATAACGAAGAGTTTATCAATGATTTCTTGAAAAACATTATGGAAATTGCGTACGAAAGAAAACTGAAAGTGGTTCCGATTTTACCAAAAATTGCCCAATTCTTCAGGAAAAACAGCTGTTATAGAGATTTACTTCCACCGGGAATTAAAATATAAACCTTAACTTTCGAGGAGTTCAGTTGGAGCTCCTTTTTTTATTCCTTTTTGTTATATTTATCCTATGGATACAGAAATGCTTCGCCAGGGAATCATTGATTTCTTTGAAAACATTCAGAAATACTACGGCTCCAAAACCGAAATCACACAGGGGTTATTTTCTGACCCCAACAATCTTGATGCACGCCTGACCGCCTGGAACCTGGCCGAATTCGATTTGGCACGTTCCGCCTACCGCAACAACGGCGGTAAATTCATGATGGAAGGCAAAGGGATTTATTTTGAGCTTTCTGCCGAACGTATTATTGATTTCAAGAAAACCGGCCGCAACAAATTTGAATTCATCGAGCAATACGGCAAAACTGTTTTTAGGATTACGAAAATTCATTTTCATTACAAATACTGATTTTCTCCTTTAAAAATCAACACCTTAAGATTGGCTTAATTTTTTGGCACGCAATTTGGTTAGCAAAATTTAAGAGATAGCCATCCTCGCAAATCCGGAATACCTGGAGGTTATTTTGATCAAAAAAATCATTATTAATTTTCTAAAACAATAATCAAAATGAAAAAAACACTTTTTTT
The DNA here is from genome assembly GCA_049841115.1 of Flavobacterium sp. Classification (GTDB taxonomy): domain Bacteria; phylum Bacteroidota; class Bacteroidia; order Flavobacteriales; family Flavobacteriaceae; genus Flavobacterium. The sequence goes on along the minus strand of JASGHQ010000009.1, from coordinate 42,643 downwards.
TTCAGCGGCATTTGCTATGCTTATTTTTACCGGATGCAAAAACGGTTATTCTGATGCTAATGCTGAAGTCGTAGCTGTTGACGCTGCTGCCGATGCTGTTGCCGCAGAAGCGCCGGGCAATTTCACTGAAGAACCTGTTAGCGGTAGTGATGAAAATACCGAAAGTTATGCCGAAATCATTGAAAATCCTTTTGAATCACCTCAATCAGCTCCGCTCTCCACATTTTCTATTGACGTAGACAATGCTTCTTATACAAACATCAGACGTTTTATCAATAATGGCCAGCCAGTTCCTAAAGATGCAGTGCGCATAGAGGAAATGATGAATTTCTTTAAATACAAATATCCGCAGCCTCAGGATCAGCATCCGTTTTCGATCAATACCGAATACAGCGAAAGCCCTTGGAACCCAAAACACAAATTACTTAAAATCGGGATCCAGGGAAAAGATATTCCAATGACCAATTTGCCGCCATCCAATTTGGTTTTTCTCATTGATGTTTCCGGTTCGATGAGTGACGAGAATAAATTACCCCTGCTAAAGGAATCTATGAGGGTTTTGGTCAAGGAGCTTCGGCCAAAAGACAGGGTTTCGATAGTGGTGTATGCCGGAGCTGCTGGAGTAGTTTTAGAACCTACTTCGGGCGATGACAAAGACAAGATCATTGATGCTTTTGACGATTTGAATGCAGGTGGCAGCACTGCCGGAGGCGAAGGCATTGAACTGGCCTATAAACTCGCCCAGCAAAACTTTATCCGAGAAGGCAACAACCGGGTGATTTTGGCTACTGACGGCGACTTTAACGTAGGCGCTTCTTCCGACAAAGACATGGAAGATCTGATTGAAGAGAAAAAGAAATCTGGTATTTTCCTAACGGTTTTGGGCTACGGAATGGGGAATTACAAAGACAGCAAAATGGAAATTTTGGCCGATAAGGGCAATGGCAATTATGCTTATATCGATAATATCCAGGAAGCAAAGCGTTTTTTAGGAAAGGAATTCAAAGGCTCAATGTTTGCCATTGCGAAAGACGTGAAAATCCAAATTGAGTTTAACCCAAAACATGTCCAGGCATACCGGTTGATTGGCTACGAAAACCGAAGGCTGAAAGCCGAAGATTTCAAGAATGACGCCATTGATGCCGGAGAACTGGGCAGCGGGCACACCGTTACTGCCCTTTACGAAATCATTCCGGCTGGGATTGAAAGCGACTACGCTCCGTCGGATTTAAAATATACCAAGGTTAAGGCTGATGAGTCCAATTACAATGAAGAACTGGCCACGATAAAATTCCGTTACAAAAAGCCCGATGGCGAAAAAAGCATCGAGATGGTGGATGTGATTGCTGATAAATCGGTGGCATTGCAGAATAGTTCGGCTGATTTTCGCTTTAGCGCCGCGGTGGCTTGGTTTGGTTTGAAGCTTAGGGATTCCAAATTGATTTCAAATTCCAATAAAGATGCTATCAGGAACCTGGCCAAATCCGGAATTGCTTACGATGAAGACGGTTACCGTTCGGAGTTTGTAAGATTGATAGATGCTGTGAATTAACATCTAAACCAAATATAAAAAGAAACCCGAAAGCTAACTTTCGGGTTTTGTATTTTTAAGCCAAAACGTTGGTAAATTCTATCCGAACGCTTCCATCTTCGTCAATCTTGGTTAAATTGATTTCGTGCAGCGTATTGGCCAATTCCGGATTCCAGGGTGTTTTTACCTTTACATAATTTTCGGTAAACCCATGAATATAGCCTTCTTTGTTTTCGCTTTCAAAAAGCACGGTTCGGTGGGTTCCGATCTGGCTTTCGTAAAAAGCACGGCGTTTTTTTACCGACAATCCGCGCAGCATTTTGCTTCTCTTATTCCTAATATTCATCGGAACAGGATTTGGCATCGCCGCCGCTTCGGTATTATCCCTTTCAGAATAAGTAAAAACATGCAGATACGAAATATCCATTTCGTTTAAGAAATTATAAGTTTCAAGGAAATTCTCATCGGTTTCACCCGGAAAACCAACAATCACATCAACGCCAATACAGGCATGCGGCATCACCTCGCGGATTTTGTTTACACGGTCAGTGTACACTTCGCGCAGATAGCGGCGTTTCATTTTTTTAAGGATATCGTTGCTCCCGCTTTGCAGCGGAATGTGGAAATGCGGCACAAAAGTACGGCTTTGCGACACGAATTCGATGGTTTCATTTTTTAGGAGATTAGGTTCGATAGATGAAATGCGTAATCTTTCGATCCCTTCTACTTTATCCAGTGCCTGGACCAAATCAAGAAACGTATGTTCGTGCTTTTTGTTGCCAAATTCGCCTTTTCCGTAATCACCGATATTGACTCCCGTCAAAACAATTTCCTTGATGTTCTGTTTGGAAATATCCGAAGCATTCTTCAATACATTTTCCAGGGCATCGCTTCTAGAAATCCCACGTGCCAACGGAATTGTACAGTACGTACATTTATAATCACAGCCATCCTGCACTTTCAGGAACGCACGCGTACGGTCGCCTATCGAATAGCTCCCCACATAAAAATCGGCTTCCTCGATTTCGCACGAATGCACTTCGCCCATATCATTTTTGGACAAATCATTGATATAATCTGTGATCTTGAATTTTTCGGTAGCACCTAAAACCAGGTCCACGCCATCAACCGCAGCCAATTCTTCGGGCTTTAATTGCGCATAACAGCCCACGGCTGCAACGAATGCCTTATCGTTGAGCTTCATGGCTTTCTTCACAATCTGCTTGAATTGCTTATCGGCATTTTCAGTAACCGAGCAGGTATTGATCACATAAATATCGGCTGTTTCCTCAAAATCGACACGGTCAAAACCTTCGTCCTGGAAATTTCTCGCGATGGTAGAGGTTTCGGAGAAATTCAATTTGCATCCCAAAGTATAGAATGCCACTTTTTTCTTGTTTTCCATAAGCTTGCCCAATTGATGAAATCGTTGTCAAAAAATTGAGAGCGCAAAGATAAATAGATTTAAGTAAAAACCACAACTACTTTTAGGCAATTGTGGTTTTAGAATATTCATTTTCAACTTGAAACTATTCTTTCCTGTACTTCTGCGTGAGTTCAAAAACGTTTTCAAGGATCCTGGCATCCAGATCGGTAAATTCTACCTGACGGCGTGCCATAACAATTTTGGCAGTCTGAAAGGCTTTGTTAGTCATATATGTTGTAAAGCCGGAAGCGCCGCCCCAAGAAAAACTCGGGACAAAATTACGCGGAAACCCAGAACCAAAAATATTGGCCGAAACTCCTACTACTGTTCCGGTATTGAACATGGTATTGATTCCGCATTTGCTGTGGTCTCCCATCATCAATCCGCAGAATTGCAAGCCTGTACGCGCAAAGCCCTCTGTTTCATAACTCCACAGGCGTACTTCCTCATAATTGTTTTTGAGGTTGGAATTGTTGCTGTCAGCGCCAATGTTGCACCATTCACCCAAAACCGAATTACCTAAAAATCCGTCGTGGCCTTTATTAGAATAACCCATCAAAACCGAATTGCTTACTTCACCTCCTATAACCGAATGCGGCCCTACAGTTGTAGCCCCGTAAACTTTGGAAGCCAGTTTTACCCTACCCGATTCGCACAGGGCAAATGGCCCGCGAATGACAGAACCTTCCATGATTTCGGCATTTTTACCGATATAAATCGGCCCGGTTGAAGCATTCAGAGTCACGAACTCCAATTTAGCGCCTTCTTCTATAAAGATATTTTCAGGAGAAAGGACATTCACGCTTTTTGGTATTGGCTGCGAATGCCTGCCTTCTGTAATCAATTCGAAATCTTCACGCAGGGCAACATCGTTTTTGGCAAAAATATCCCAGGTATGCTCAATTTTCACACAGTCTTCGCTGTATTCAGTAATTTCATAGTTATCAAAATCAACTTCTTCCTGGGTATCGTTGGTATAAAACGCAATTACTTCATCGCCCTGAAAAATTGCCTGGTTCTTTTCGAGGCTTTTTATCATTTCCGAAAGGATATCATTGGGCAAAAATGCCGAGTTGATCATTACATTGTCTTCCATTTCCACCATTGGAAACTTTTCCGAAAGGTATTCCTCGGTTAAAGTTGTCGTGGTATAACCAAGGTATTTCTCCCATTTTTCGCGTATGGTTAAAATCCCAACACGGATATCGGCAACCGGCCTTGTGAAGGTAAAAGGTAAAAGTGCGTTGCGGACTGTTCCGTCAAAAAGTATGTAGTTCATTTTTTTAGTATTATTCCGCTGCGCTCCTACTATTAAATTTTCTTAATATCAAATGCCTCGGGTCTAAGTTGCAAAGTCCCAAAGTTTATAAAAAAAATCCGTTCGGCAAAGCCTCTGGCCAAAGTTTAAAGGCATGCCTAACATTGGAAAATAAAAAAACCACTCACTTTCGTGACTGGTTTTGATAAAATTGAAACACTAAAACTATTATTTACCGTGTTTAGCGTATTTGTTTTTGAATTTATCAATACGTCCGGCAGTATCAATAAGTTTAGATTTACCTGTGTAAAATGGATGAGAAGTTCTCGAAATCTCCATTTTGTAAACTGGATATTCAACACCTTCGTGTGTGATAGTTTCTTTTGTTTCTACTGTTGATTTAGTGATAAAAACGTCGTCATTAGACATGTCTTTAAAAGCAACTAATCTGTAATTTTCTGGGTGAAGTCCTTTTTTCATGATAAATCTTGTTATTGTTTATGAAGTAGTTTTGTCTTGAAGCTTTCTGTGGAAAGGTATAAACTAGCTACAGCTTTTATTATTCTTATTTTAATTTGAGTGTGCAAAAATACAACTTTTTTACAATAAACAAAGCCTTGTGTAACTTTTTTTAAATAAACCCAACATACAGATAGTAAAATGGAATTACTATATTTGTTCATTAATTAAAAAACCTTCAGAAAATTATGGAAAAAACTATTTCTCCTGCGAAATCAACCCTGCAATATGGTGCTTTGTTTGGAATCATTATGATACTGGAACTTGTCATATCATTTTCATTCAACATTAGCCCGGAAAACAACAAGGCTTATGGGATATGTATTAATATCATCAATTTTTTAGTGCTGCCGATTTCACTTATCGTCATTGGATGCAACAATTATAAAAACAAGCTGAATCAAGGCTTCATTTCGTTTAGCGAAGCCCTCAAGATCGGTGTTACGATCTGTGTGATAGCCGCATTGATCTATTCCATCTTTTTTGTCATTTTCAATATGATTTTCCCTGAATTCATGGAAAACATCTTAAGGCAGACCAGGCAGGCACTAATGAAGCAGAGCCCAGACATGCCAAAAGAGCAGTTCGAAATGGCAATGTCAATGACCAAAACCATGATGCAGCCTGCTGTTATTGTACCGGTAACGATCATCATGTACGCTTTTATAGGACTGATCTATTCATTGATTATCGGAGCCATCGTTAAACAAGAAAGACCAACCGGTTATTAATCTAAATGAATTTATCCATAGTAATCCCGCTTCTTAATGAGCAGGAATCCTTGCCCGAATTACATCAGTGGATTGTCAAAGTGATGACAGCCAACAGCTACTCCTATGAAATTATCTTTATAGATGATGGCAGCACCGATGATTCGTGGAAGATTATCGAGCAGCTTTCTGAGCAGAATTCCAACGTAAAAGGAATCCGTTTCCTTAGGAATTATGGAAAATCCCAGGCACTGCATGCCGGATTTGCCAAAGCTCAGGGCGATATTATCATTACCATGGATGCTGACTTACAGGACAGCCCGGACGAGATTCCGGATTTGTACAGTATGGTTACCAGCCAGGACTATGATCTGGTTTCGGGCTGGAAAAAGAAACGCTATGATTCGGTAGTAGGTAAAAACCTGCCTTCAAAATTGTTCAACTGGGCGGCACGGAAAACTTCGGGCGTACAATTAAACGATTTTAACTGCGGATTAAAAGCCTACAAAAAAACTGTCATCAAAAACATTGAGGTTTCGGGCGAAATGCACCGTTACATTCCGGTTTTAGCAAAAAATGCCGGTTTTGCAAAAATTGGCGAAAAAGTAGTCATCCACCAGGCACGAAAATATGGCGAATCAAAATTCGGCATGAACCGTTTCATCAATGGTTTCCTCGATTTGATTACGATTTGGTTCCTGTCAAAATATGGAAAACGCCCGATGCACCTGTTTGGCGCACTTGGCGTAGTGATGTTCATCATTGGGTTTTTATCGACTTTTTTGATCATCACCATCAAGCTTTTAAAACTTTTCGTATTTGACGAACCAACCATCCTGGTAACATCAAATCCCCTATTTTATATCGCCTTAACCGCAATGGTTATTGGCTCTCAGTTATTTTTAGCCGGATTTTTGGGCGAAATAATATTACGTACAAAAAACAACGAAGAACGTTATAAGATTTCTAAAGAAGTGAACATCTGATTCCGCTTTAGGCCAGAATAAAATTAAGATTATGCATATCGAACAAACCATATTAGACAAAGCGAACGAATGGCTTACGCCTACATTTGACAAAAAAACGCAGGACGAAATCACCGAAATGATGACGTCGAATCCAAAAAACCTGGAAGAAAGCTTCTACAAGAACCTGGAATTCGGGACGGGCGGAATGCGCGGAATAATGGGCGTTGGCACCAATCGCATCAACAAATACACTTTAGGAAAAAACACTCAGGGCTTGTCCGATTACCTGAAAAAGTCATTCCCGGGCGAACAATTAAAAGTAGCGATTGCCTACGATTGCCGCCACAACAGCAATACTTTGGCCAAAGTCGTTGCCGATGTTTTTTCGGCGAACGGGATCCAGGTATTCTTATTTTCGGAAATGCGCCCAACCCCGGAACTTTCTTTTGCCGTTAGGCACCTGAATTGCCACGCGGGAATCGTATTGACGGCTTCGCACAATCCGCCGGAATATAACGGCTACAAAGTATACTGGCAGGATGGCGGCCAATTGGTTCCGCCAAATGACGCCGAAATTGTGGATGTAATCGAAAAGTTGCGCTACGACGAAGTGAAGTTTGATGCTAATGAAAACCTGATACACTACATTGATGTTGATGTAGACAATGCATTCATCAATTCAACAGTTGAAAATGCCAGCTTTAATACTTCGGCGGAAGCGCGGAAAAATTTAAAGATCGCCTACACTTCATTGCACGGAACTTCCATCAAAATGGTTCCGAAAGTTTTGGAAAAAGCAGGTTATGCTGATGTAAACATCGTTCCGGAACAGGCAGAGCCCAATGGTGATTTCCCAACGGTAATTTCACCAAACCCGGAAGAGCCGGAAGCATTGACAATGGCTTTGGCACTGGCAAATAAAATCAATGCGGACATCGTTTTTGGGACCGATCCTGACAGCGACCGTCTTGGCGTTGCCGTTCGTAACAACAAAGGCGAAATGCAATTGTTGAATGGAAACCAAACCATGGTAATCATGACACATTATCTTTTGGACCAATGGAAAAAAGCAGGCAAAATCAACGGAAAACAATTTATCGGTTCCACAATAGTTTCTACACCGATGATGCTCGAGCTGGCATCGGCTTATGATGTGGAATGCAAAGTAGGGTTAACCGGATTCAAATGGATCGCCAAATTCATCCGCGATTTCACTGAACTGAAGTTCATCGGCGGTGGTGAAGAAAGCTTCGGATTTATGGTTGGCGATGCGGTACGCGATAAAGATGCCGTTGGCGCTATTTTACTAATGTGCGAAATTGCAGCACAGGCAAAAGAAAATAACAGTTCGGTTTACCAATACCTGGAACAGATGTATGTTGATTTTGGTTTCTATAAAGAACATTTGATTTCGCTTACCAAAAAAGGAATCGAAGGCGCTAACGAAATCAAGCAGATGATGGTGGACATGCGTGACAATCCTGTTTCCGAAATCAATGGGCAACGTGTTATTATGGTAGAAGATTACCAGAATTCGACTGCTAAAAACCTATTGAGCAACGAAACGGAAACGTTGTCTGTACCAAAATCGAACGTTTTGATTTATTATTTGGAAGACGGATCGAAAATTTGTGCACGCCCTAGCGGAACCGAACCAAAAATTAAATTTTATTTTAGTGTAAATGCTGAAATCAATGGTTTGGATGAAATTCCTGCAGCCGAAGCATTTTTGGATACTAAAATCAGGAACATCATTTCTGAAATGAAACTGAACTAATGGACGCTAATTTAAAAAAGCTAATACCCTTTGTCAAAACCTACAAGAAACATGTTTACATGAACGTGTTCTTCAACATCTTCTATGCGTTGTTTTCAACACTATTGATGGTGTCGATGATCCCAACGCTGAATGTGCTTTTTGGGATCACGGAACAGGTCTACACCGAACCCGAATACACCGGAATCGGCAATATAAAAGCGTATTTGGAAGCATATTTCAATTATAAGGTAACCACCCTTTCTGCGAATCACGGTTTGCAATTTGTATTGTTTTTTGTAATTTCCATCATCATTACCACGGCTTTCTTAAAGAACCTTACCAATTATTTTGCCTCGTACCATGTTACCAGGCTAAGAACCGGGGTTTTGAGAGACATCCGGGAAAAGCTTTACAACAAAATCATCAACCTGCCGGTTTCTTATTATTCCGAAAGAAGGAAAGGCGACGTGATGGCAAGGATGTTAGGCGACATCAATGAAGTACAGAATTCATTTTTCCAGATACTGGAACTTGTGGTCCGCGAACCGCTGACGATCCTTTTTTCTATCGGGACAATGTTTATCATCAGCCCAAAACTGACTTTGTTTGTTTTTGCCTTTATACCGATTTCGGGTTTCATCATTTCTCGTGTCGGAAAAAACCTGAAGGCAAAATCGGTAAAGGCGCAGCATGAAAATGGCGTATTCATCTCGATATTGGATGAAACTTTGGCCGGACTTAAAGTCGTAAAGGGTTACAACGCCGAAAAATCATTTACCACAAAATTCAACGAATCAATCAACCGCCTGCTGCACTTAAGCAACAGTATCGGAAACAAAAACAACCTGGCTTCGCCGTTGAGTGAATTTTTAGGGATCATCACGATTGCTGTTTTACTTTGGTTCGGAGCCCAATTAGTAGTTGAGGAAAAATCGCTGTCTTCTTCAACATTTATCGCTTATATCGCCCTGGCTTATACAATATTGACACCTGCAAAGGCAATCTCGAAAGCCTCTTATCAGGTAAAAACCGGATTAGCAGCAGCTGAAAGGGTTTTTTCGCTGCTGGAGCAGGAAAACACTATTACTGACAGCCCAAATGCTTTGGACAAAAAATCGTTTGATGATAAGATTGTTTTGAAAAACATCAACTTCAAATACGAGCAGGAAAATGTATTAAAGGATTTTACGCTCGAAATCCCAAAAGGGAAAACAGTCGCTTTGGTCGGCCAGTCTGGATCCGGAAAAAGTACGATTGCCAATCTGCTTACGCGATTTTACGATGTAAATGAAGGCCAGGTCCTGATTGACGGCACCGACATCAAAGATATCAGAATCAACACTTTACGCGATCTGATGGGATTGGTTACACAGGATTCCATTTTGTTCAATGATACCATAAAGGGAAATATCGCTCTTGGAAAACCAGATGCTACCGACGAAGAAATTATTGAGGCGTTAAAAATCGCCAATGCCTACGAGTTTGTAAAAGATTTGCCGGATGGCATTAACACCAATGTGGGCGATAGCGGAAACAAGCTTTCCGGCGGACAGAAACAACGTTTGTCCATTGCCCGCGCGGTTTTGAAGAATCCACCGATTATGATCCTGGATGAAGCGACTTCGGCATTGGATACAGAAAGCGAAAGGCTGGTTCAGGTTGCCTTGGAAAACATGATGCAAAACAGGACATCAGTAGTAATTGCGCACCGCCTTTCAACAATACAAAAAGCAGATTTAATTGTCGTAATGCAAAAAGGGAAAATCGTTGAGCAGGGAAGCCATGAGGAGCTTTTGGCACTCAACGGGACCTATTCAAAATTGGTTACGATGCAGTCTTTTGAATAACACCATACCCTTTATATATGCAACAAGAGCTTTGTAAGAACTGCCATCAGGTACATCAGGGAAATTTTTGTAGCCATTGCGGGCAAAAGACCAAAACGGTCCGTTTGAATTGGCATTATATTAAAGACGAAGCCAATTATACGCTTTTACATTTCAACAAGGGGCTTTTGTATACGATAAAAGAATTATTTACCCGGCCTGGCGCCACCATCAAAGAGTTTATTGAAGGAAAGCGGATCAATCATTACAAGCCGCTTTTATTGGTTTTTGTGCTTGCCGGAGTCAGTGGTTTCCTATCCCTAAAAATGGATATGAAAACGATGATGCAGAACTACAACACCAACAATCTGAACGATAAAATCATGCAGGAATACACCAATGTAATGCATGAAATGTTCAGCCATTATGCTTTTTTGGAGATTTTGGCCTTGCCTATAGTTTCTTTTGCCTCGTGGCTGGCCTTTAAAAAATGGGGGTACAATTATATTGAAAACATCATCATCAATTGTTTTGCAACGGGACAGCGCCTGGTGTTCAGCATAGTTTGCATCCTGTTTTACTTAGTCATTCCGGCAAAATACCTGGGGCAGGCGGGAATCATAACTTCACTGGCAACATTTGGGTTTACCATCTGGACTTATGCGAGTTTGTATAAGGATAAAAAGAAATTTGAAGTTTTCTTAAGGATCAGCCTTTTCCTATTGCTGTTACTGGTAATTGCCTTTATCCTGATGATACTTTTCATAATAGTATTTTTTGCCTATCTGAAAAAAACAGGAAGAATATAAATTATTCCACAGGAAAGAATTCGATAGGTTTCCATTCCTTATCGGCAAGCGAAACATAAAAATAATGCACAATGTCATTCCTGCCAAATTCACCATTTTTGCTGGCATCCTGAACCGTCCTGAAGTATAGAAGATTTTTGGATTCCAGGATTTTCCAATCGATCAGTTCCTGCAATTCCGGGGAAAGCTTGGTGAATTTCTGTCCGGAAATGGTACTGATGTATAACGATTTTATATCGCTGCTGTCCAGCTTTCCATCCTTATTGGTATCCATATCTGCCAAAGAATAAACCATAAGCTGCTGCTTGCTTTTATCTGCAAAATTCTTGAGGTAGGTTGCCGTTTCAATCAGCATGGGCTTATCGGTCAAAGCATAAATGCTGTCCTTCCCTATTTCCTGGAATTTCAGGTTTTTTAGGTAGCCTGTGATCTGGAATTCGCCATAATTGGAAACGGTAAAGCTTGGCTCAGCATCCGACGAGGATTTTGACCCTCTTGGGCTTCCTGTCATTACTCCGATCGGATGGATCAGAAAATTGGTCCCTTCCATATTTACCGGTAAATCCGCTACTTCAATCTGGGTGGTATCTGAAGAAGATTCTGATTTTGGCTTAGAGGTATTTTCATAGCTCACTTTGGGTTTCTGCGCTTCTTCTTTTTTACAACCCGCCAGTGTCGCAGCAAAAATCAGGGAAATATATAAAGCGTGTCTTTTCATTTTTTGGAATAAATTTAGGAACTATCAAATATAGGATTTTTGATTGTAAATTCTATTCTTGTTGAATTTTATTAACATCGAAATATTGAGCAGCACTATTCCGAAATAAATAAGGAAAAGATACCAATGCCTGTTAAAAAAGGATTTTCGGAAGTTTTCCTTTTCGGTCCGTTGCTCATTTTCCCGTGCTATTTTTCTTTGCTCGGCTTCTATCGCCGGATTGCCACAAGGCGGTTCATTGGTAGTATAGCTGACTCCTTTTTCCTTTGCTTCCGCTTCCTGCTTTTGTTTGTAGTATTTCAGATCGCTTGGCGCTGCATTCATCACCAACATATCATTATAGAAGATTCCGTAAGTTGGCGTATCTTCCAGGGTCAATACATCCAAGATCCTGATAAAAACATCATATTGCATTTTGGCTCCAAAACGAAGCCTTATACCGCCTACCGTATCTTTTATCGCATTGCGCTGTTTTAAAAGATTCTGGAAACGGCTTAGTTCCTTCTTATCGGTTTCGAGTGAGCCGTTAAAGGTAAATTCGTCATAGTGCCTTTTGAAAATCTTGGGGAAATACGCTTCGTATTCTTCAACCATAGCTTTGTCGGGAAGCCCTAAATCCATGGCTCTTTCAACATTGAATGCTTTTTGTGTATAAAAATGCCACAGACAAAAAGAAGGGATCAACAGCAATGAAATCATTCCAGGAACATAAAAGAGTTTTCTATGTCTGTTCCCGGTTTTCATTTACATTTTCATTGATAATTTAACATTGAAAACGCGTGTAGTCATGTAATTTGGAATACCGTATTGGTTTTTGGTATACACATCGCGCACCCATGTATTGGTAATCGCATTCTGGTTGTTGAACAGGTTGAAAATCTCAAAACCGACAGATAAGTCCTTAAATTTTTTCAGCCAATGCCCTTCCGGCCTTTCGTTATTCCTTTCGGTCAATACATACATGAATCCAACATCGGCACGGCGGTAATCCCGCAGACGGCTTTGGTATGTATACGAATCGGCGTAAGACGGTGAGCCGCCAGGCAGCCCTGTGTTATAAACCAAATTCAGGTACAATTTCATGTTTGGGATATTTGGCATATAATCCTGGAACAGGATACCGAATTTCAGCCTCTGATCTGTTGGACGTGCAATATAGCCACGGTCATTGATGTTTTCTTCGGTTTTCATGTAACCAAAACTCAACCATGATTCTGTTCCCGGGACAAATTCACCATTCAATCGCATATCCAAACCATAAGCATACGCAACCGCATCATTATCGGCACGGTAACGTATCCTGACATTTTCCAGAGTATAGGTATTGACATCGGTCATCGTTTTGTAATAAGCTTCTGTGACCAATTTGAACGGCCGGTTATTCATTTTGAAATTATAATCATTGCTCAGCACAAAATGAATCGATTGCTGTGCCTTTACATTTGGCCTGACCGTACCTAGCGAATCCCTCAACTCACGGTAAAATGGCGGCTGGTGGTAGAATCCCATTGACAAACGGAAGAGCATGTCTTTTTTCCAATCGGGCTTTAATGCAAATTGCGCCCTTGGGCTCACAACTGTCTGTTGCTTAGCGCCTGTAATACCATCGCCCGAAACTTTCCAGGTATGGAAACGCGAGCCTGCAGTAACCCAAAATTCGCTATTGCCCAGCATGGTTTTGGTACTCCATTGCGCATAACCTGAAAGGCGGTTGATGTCCACAAAATTCGTTGCCCTGACATTCTGGTAAGGAACTAACGGGCCTGTGTACGGATTGTAAGGCTGGTTGTTGTGCGGCAAATCAATAATTGGCGGATTGATGTGGAAACCGGCAGAATCGATCACTTCCCACTCTACTATCCGGTCACGGATATCTTCACGGGTATATTTTGCACCCCAGTCAATCTGGTGTTTTTTGTTATTGATTTGGTGCGTCCCTTTGATCTCAGCATTAAAGATCAGGGCATCCAAGTCGTTACGTGCGTGGTTTAGCTGGGTTCCTACACCGCGGTTATAGGTTACCTGCCCTAGCGTTTCAGAACCGATGTTAGTATCGACTTCCCCAAGGAAATAAGCGGCAAAGATGTCAAAATGCTCCTGCTCCTGGGTATGGTAGACCGAAGTAATCAATCGGTAATTGTTATTTTTATTGGGAGCAAATGTTGTCTTGAACGCTCCAAAAAGTGTTTGGTATTTGTCTTTTTCCTGGCCTTCATAGAAAATCTGCAATGCAATTGGCTCATCTATGGTTCCAAAATTAGTCTGGCGTGTCAATGGCTGGTAATTGTACCTGTTTTGCGAAGCATTGCCCAGGAAGCTAAACTCCCATTTATCGTTCGGTTTAAAATTCACATTGGTCTGGACATCCATATAGGTTGGCCTGTAGTTCGTTGACGTTTCCTGGCTGTTTACCAAAAGTGAATTATCTCGGTAACGTACTCCTGTAATGGCAGACCATTTTTTGTTTTTGGAGGTACCTTCCCCTGTTATGCTGCCACCTAAAAAACTGGCTTCAGCGGCTAATCCGAACTTGGTTGGCTTTCGGTAAGTAATATCTAAAACCGAAGACAGTTTGTCGCCATATTTGGCCTGGAAACCACCGGCAGAAAAGTCAACATTCTGTGTCATATCAGAATTGACGAAGCTCAAACCTTCCTGCTGCCCTGAACGGATCAGGAACGGACGGTATACTTCTATTTCATTGACATAAACCAAGTTCTCATCATAATTACCCCCACGAACAGCATATTGCGTACTTAGCTCACTGTTGGAATTTACGCTACCAAAAGTTTTCAAAACACTTTCGATCCCGCCATTGGCGCTTGGATTTTTCCTTATTGTTTCCGGATCGATCGATACAATCCCCTGAACACGCCTTTTGCTGCTTGTGATCACAACTTCATTCAAACCTTCGGCTTCGTTGTTCATCATAATATTAAACTCGAAATTTTCTCCCGATTTTAACTGTATGGTGGCTGTATTTTTCTTTAACGATGTATGGGTAAAAACCAAAATAACTTTTTGATTCGCCGGAATGGTAATGGTATAAAAACCGTTGGCATCAGTATTTACGGTTTTAGTTTGGTAGCTTACATTAACACCTTCAACAGGCTTATTATTTTCATCAAGAACGATTCCGGCAACTTTTGCGGTTGGGTTTTGTGCAAAAGCAATGATGTTTATTGTAAAAAAAAGGAGCGTAAAAAGTAACTTATTCGTTTTCAAATTATATCGTTATGGTTTTTGACTTCTAAAAAATTGTGTTTCAAAGATAGTAGAATTTCCCACATTATCGGTAACTACAACTTTTAAATCGTTTTTCCCTTCATCGGCAATTCCGTCTGAAAAACGATGGACCAGCTTTTTGGTTTTGGGTTCGTATTCCAACAAAATCCATTTTCCGTTCAGGTAACCGTCATAGGTTTTAATTCCCGATAAATTATCTGAAACCGTAAATTTCAGCTCGTTGACATTACTAATCCATTTACCGCCAATGTTTTTATCGATTTTGATTTTGGGCGGCATTCCATCCTTGAACAACTTGTATTCACCAAAATATTTGGTATAAATGGTAAACGCGTTTTTGTAGCGTTTAGTATTGTAGTAGCTTATTTTTTTGCCATTCACCTCGCCTATAAAGGTTTGTTCGCGGTCTTTTTGCGAAACAAGGCTGTCTTCAAAAGTGATGGAAAAACTGGTATGCGCCGGAACAATATCTTCATGCAGCTGCAGATTTCCGTTCTTTACTTCAAAATTCATATAAAAATCATCGTAGAAGGTATTGGGCGGAAAACTGACCGTTACATTTTCGAGCGAAAAGATATTCTCCTTTTTTGCTTTGATAAAATATTTCGAAGTTATCGGCACTTCGGCAACTTTTGGCGGCAGATCCGAATATTGGATCGGGATGAAGATTTTGCTGATGTTTTCGCTGAAATCGGCTACTTCTATACGATAAGACTGTGTGATATTTGGCAATACCGAAATGATTCCGTTTTCGGCTCCTGGCCTGATAACACTCAGTCCGTAAGGATTTTTCATAAACAGCTTCTGTACACGCTGTCCAAGTTTTTTGTACCGTTCGTAATCGATAAGCGCATTTACATAACGGGTTTCATCAAAGGAAAAAGTATCAAACTGAAAGCCAAAATCCGTCTTTCCGTTCAGGAATGTCTGAACCCGGAATTCCCCATTGGCATTCCACGAAACATCATCAAAATCGACAGCAGTGATCCCAAAACCGATTTTCCCTTTGGCCATGATTTTTTCAGCAAGATAGCTTCCGTCATCCTGCAGTGTCAGACTCACCGAAACGGGTCTTTTGGATTGATTGACTACCGAATTTCCGTCAAGCGGATAGACCCACAAACTATTGATTGCCGGGCGCTTAGAATCGGGGATTGCAGTATCGAAACCAAAATAAAACGGGTTGATGATTTTTTCCGATTGCGTATCGCGGATTTCAAAGTGAAGGTGCGGCCCGTCGGAACCGCCTGTATTGCCTGAAATGGCTATTATATCACCTTTCTTTACGATTAAATCATTGGGATTTAGGTTGACATCGATCTGATAGGATCTGGCTTTGTACTGTTCTTTTTTTATAAACTTTTCAATCGCACCAAAACCCGATTGCAGGTGTCCGTAAACCGAAGTAAATCCGTTGGGATGCGTAATGTAAATTGCTTTTCCGTATCCTACCTCAGAAATCTTGATCCGGGAGACATAACCATCGGCTGCGGCATAAACATTGAGGCCTTCCTTTTGCTGTGTCTTAAAATCAAAACCCGAATGAATATGGTTAGGACGCAATTCGCCAAAATTCCCGGAAAGCTGCAATGGAATGTCCAAAGGTGCCCGGAAATAATTCTTTGGGTATTGGTTTTGCCCAAATGTTAAAAAGGAAAACAGTAAAATAAGCCAAAAATTTTTCATAAAAACCGCTTTCAGCTAAGTTAATCAAAAAGTGAGTAAAAAATTACAATAAATGTGCATTTCGTAACCCCTTAGTAAACAAAATATTATAGCATTAGTTTCAAAAAGGAATAAATAATTTGTAAAACTATTGTACAAACAAAATAGAATCCTAACTTTGTGAAGTAAGTAATGAATAAAAATTCATGAGTGAAATAGCAGGAATACTTGATTCTCTCGAAGGCAAAATAGCAAAGCTTTTTACCAAAATAGAGGGTTTGGAACGCGATTCTGCTTCAGCTAAGGCTGAAAAGGCAACTGCTGCGGCATTGATAAAGAAACAGGCTGATGAGATTGCACAATTAAAATCAGAATGTGAAGCACTCAGGATGACAAATTCGTTATTAGGCGGTGAAGAAAACAAAAGAGAGACAAAGCTTAAAATAAATTCATTAATCCGAGAGATAGATTACTGCATAGCACAGTTGTCAGACTAAAAATATGGATGAAAAGCTTAGAATAAAGATATCAATAGCAGACAGGGTCTATCCATTGACGGTAGACATGTCACAGGAGGAAGGGCTGCGAAGCGCCTCCAAAAAGATTGATGCGATGATTAAGCAATTCGAGGAAAACTACGCGGTTCGCGACAAGCAGGATGTATTGGCCATGTGCGCCTTGCAGTTTGCGTCGCAGGTTGAACAAAAACAGGCCGATAGTTCCATTGACAGTAAAGATCTTGAAAGATTAAAAAAGATAAATGATTTATTATTCGATTATCTCGAAAAGAAATAACGTTCTTATCACATAGGATTACAATACCGCCTACATTAGTTTTTAATTGGTAAACTCAACACTAACAATTTAGAATGAGCCAGTCGTCGCTACTAAAGCATGCCACCCCGAGTGGATCCTTGACCAGCGAGTTAGCTCAAAACTTGTCTTTACGAGTTTATGCATTCACCTAATGTAGGCTTTTTTTATATATAAACACTAACAAACAAATGGGAACTACACTAATTATAATTGCGCTGATTGCGGGAATTGCCGGAGGTTTTGGGATTGCAAAATTCCTTGAAAAAAGCAATATCTCCAATATGGTTAAAAATGCCAAGAAAGAAGCCGCTTCGATTTTAAAAGATGCAAATCTAGAAGCCGAAAACCTCAAAAAAGACAAGCTTTTACAGGCAAAGGAAAAATTTCTGGAACTAAAATCCGAACACGAACAGGAGATCCTGAACAAAGACAAAAGAATCGCAGAAGTTGAAAAAAGAACACGCGACAAGGAATCACAGGTTTCAAATGAATTGGCTAAAGCCAAAAAAGTAAACGAGGATTTTGAAAACAAGACTAAGGAGTACAATGTCAAAATTGAATCATTAGACAAAAAACAGCAAGAGTTGGAAAAGCTCCACAAAAGCCAGGTTGACCAGCTTGAGGTCATCTCGGGATTATCTGCTGAAGATGCCAAAGAACAATTGGTGGAAAGCCTTAAGGCCGAAGCCAAAACCAAAGCAATGTCTTATATACAGGATACTGTAGAAGAGGCTAAACTAACCGCACAGCAGGAAGCCAAAAAAGTAATCATCAGCACTATCCAGCGTGTTGGTACAGAAGAAGCAGTAGAAAACTGCGTTTCTGTTTTCAATATCGAATCGGATGACGTAAAAGGAAGGATTATCGGGCGTGAAGGAAGGAATATCCGTGCGCTTGAAGCAGCAACCGGAGTCGAAATCATTGTTGATGATACACCGGAGGCCATCATCCTTTCGTGTTTTGATCCGGTAAGAAGGGAAATTGCCCGTCTTTCATTACACAAATTGGTTACTGACGGAAGGATACACCCTGCTAGGATTGAAGAAGTTGTAGCCAAAACAACCAAACAGATTGAAGAAGAAATTGCCGAGGTAGGTAAACGTACGGTAATCGACTTGGGAATACACGGTTTGCACCCAGAATTGATCAAAGTCGTAGGTAGAATGAAATACCGTTCATCTTACGGGCAAAACCTATTGCAGCACTCGCGCGAAGTTTCTAAGCTTTGCGGAATCATGGCTGCCGAATTGGGATTGAACGTTAAATTGGCCAAACGTGCCGGTTTGCTCCATGATATCGGAAAAGTACCTGATACCGAAAGTGATCTACCACACGCTTTATTAGGTATGCAATGGGCTGAGAAATACGGAGAGAAAGAAGAAGTATGCAATGCTATCGGAGCCCACCACGATGAGATTGAAATGAAGTCATTGATTTCGCCGATCATCCAGGTTTGCGATGCCATTTCGGGCGCAAGGCCAGGTGCAAGACGCCAGGTATTGGATTCTTACATCCAAAGGCTGAAAGATCTTGAAAACATTGCTTACGGATTCAATGGCGTTAAAAATGCTTATGCGATCCAGGCCGGACGTGAATTGCGCGTTATCGTAGAAAGCGAAAAGGTAAGCGATGAGAATGCAGCAAGCCTTTCATTTGAGATTTCACAGAAAATCCAAACAGAAATGACCTATCCGGGACAGGTGAAAATCACTGTAATCCGTGAAACAAGAGCAGTAAATATCGCGAAATAAGATTTTACAGAAAACAAAAAAGGCGGCCTAATTGGCCGCCTTTTTTATGCTGAAAAAATCGATTTCAATCCGTCGATAGTAATTGGCTTCAAATAATAATCCTTGATTTCATCCTGGAAATCTTTGGCCCTGTTTCGGTCAACCGTATTATCGGAAGAACTGATAATATAAATAGATATCTCCTTTTGAATCCTGTTTTTGATTGCCTTAAACTCTTCTAAAAACTGCCAACCGTCAAGAATTGGCATATTGATATCCAGCAAAATCAGATCTGGCGGCGCTTCTTCCTTATCAAGCTTGTTTTTGATCCCTTCGATGGCCTGAAGGCCGTTCTCAAAAAATTCTGGTTCAACATTTATGTTATTGCTAACTAATAATTTCTTGATGATAAAGTGAAATATCTTATCATCATCTACAACAAAAACATCGTTAAATTTCATTCGGCAAAAAGAGGTTTGTGGTATTTGGTTTTTATTTAATCAGTGCTAAAATAACGAAAAAAGTTACACTTTAAGTTTTTCTTGGATGAAATGTATTGATGATTTGCGTTAAATGTTTGCGATCAAGATGCACATAGATTTCGGTCGTTGTAATCGACTCATGCCCAAGCATCATCTGTATCGACCGTAAGTCGGCTCCGTTCTCCAGAAGGTGGGTCGCAAAGGAGTGCCGCAGCGTATGCGGACTGATATTCTTCTGCAGATTGATCTTAACCGCCAGGTTTTTGATAATGGTAAAAATCATCGCGCGCGTGAGCTGCTTTCCTCTCCTGTTTAGAAACAAGGTATCTTCATGCCCTTTTACAATTGCCATTTTATTTCGGATGGAATTTCGATAAAGCTCAATGTATTTCTGAGTTGATTTTGCAATAGGCACGAACCTTTGCTTGTTTCCCTTTCCGGTAATTTTTATAAACCCTTCATCAAAAAACAAATCCGAAATCTTCAGTGTCACAATTTCTGAAACACGAAGTCCACAGCCGTACAGGGTTTCGAGGATTGCCCGGTTTCTTTCACCTTCATCCGTAGACAGATCTATTGCAGCAATCAGGCTGTCGACATCTGCAAGGGAAAGCATATCCGGAAGTTTCCTGCCTATTTTTGGAGCCTCGATCAATTCCATAGGATTATCAGCCCGGTAATCTTCAAAAATCATGAAAGAGAAAAAACTTTTCAGCCCCGAAATAATCCGCGCCTGCGAACGCGCATTGAGTTCTTTGGAAACCGCATAAATGAATTGCTGTATGGTTTCCTCGCTTATTTTCTCAGGAGCAACAGCAATATTGTTTTCAGCTAAAAAAGCACATAACCGATCCAAATCAAACGTATAATTGGCTACTGTATTTTTAGACAGGCCCCGCTCGATTTTGAGGTAGGATTGAAAACTTTTTATATACGTGCTCCAGTTCATAAAGCAAAGAAACGAAATGTAGGGCTATAAAAAAACCACCCGCGTATGGAGTGGTTTTATTTTTTATTTTGATTGGGATTATAATTTAAAAACTACACCTACATCAAAGGAACCATAATTGTTTTTGATGCTGGTATCCGAACTTTTTGAAATATCATTTAGGCCGGCTAACCCTTGGTAGTCGATCAATATGCTTATTTTTGGCGAAACTTCAATTTTGTAGCCAATTCCGAAATTCAGTCCTATTTGGGTTGAACTTACCTGATCCTTTACATCCTCTCCGTTAGTTTTTGCACTAGTAAGAAACCCGATGCTTGGGCCAAAGTTCAGGTTCCATTTCCTGTGCTTCCAAAGTGCCAGTTGGCGTTTACAGGGATGGTAATGTAATTGAGTTCGTCCTTATATGAGCCGATTTCAGTTCCCATTTTCTGGAACATCAATCCCGACCTAAGGCTCCATCGATTATTAAAGAAATAATCTCCTCCTACCCCAAAGGCTACGCCAGATATGGGATCATTCATAGAGCCAGCATCCCCTCCATAATAGTTTGAATTAGAATAACCGATTTGCGGAATGAGTTCAATTGTTCCTTTTTCCCTGACTTGCGCATTTGCTAAAGATGCTGTCAAGGCAACTGCAAGTGTCAAAATAACTTTTTTCATGTGTTTGTTTAGATATTAAAGATTGTAAGGCAAATGTATACTAAATTAATTACCACGCAAATCTTTCGTATCGGTACAAAATAAAAAACCGCGCCTATGGCGCGGTTTAAAAGTATATTCTTTATACTAATTACAGTTTGTAGATCAAACCGAAGTTGATAGTAGACAAATCAAGACCTAAATTGAATCCGTTTGTTTTCTCAGCTCCGTTTCCACCGTTATCGTTAGATGAGTAACCGAAACCACCCCAAGAAGTAGTAAGAGCCCAGTTGTCAGCTACGAAATAGTTGATTCCTAGAGGAATGTTGAAACCGATTTCTTTTTCAGTAGAATCACCAAATCCGTTATCAACTTTAGTTGACATATAAGAAATGTTAGCTCCTACAGATAAAGAGAATTTGCTAGCTGGAGTCCAGAAGTATTTAGCACCTGCAGCAATTCCGAATCCTGTACTTTTAACATCACTAGCACCTGCAGCACCAGAGTTAGTTTTACCTGTGTTGAAGTTCAATTGACCTTCAAGAGCGATGTTTTCAGTTAGGAAATAACCTAAACCTGGAGACAATTCAAATCCGTCATTTTTAGCATCACCAGTTTTTGAACTGTTGAAACCAGCTGTACCAGTTAAGTACAAATCTCCTTTAGCGAATCCTTCAGAACTCTCTTTTTTGTCTTGTGCATTAGCAAACGTCAACGCGAATACTGCTGCTACTGTTAAAATAATTTTTTTCATGTTTGTTAATTTTAAAATTAATATGAACAAATTTATAAGTAATCTTTTTCTATCATCATTTGCCATATTCACACTTATCAACAATGTTATCAACAATTTGTTAACAACAACAAACTACGTATCAGTTAATTATGACAGATATTAACCAAAAAAACAGGTTTTTTTAAAAATCGCAATATTCGCATTTAGGGCTTTTTTCCGCTATTTCCGGGCTTATCCACGAGAAAATTACACCTAATTTCATCCGAGATTCCGAAGTTTGTAATACATTTACTGAAAACATCTTTCAAATCATGAAAATCATAATCATAAATGGTCCAAACCTCAATTTATTGGGCAAACGCGAACCAGAAGTATATGGGAACCTGAGCTTTACAGACTATCTTAAAGAATTAAAGGCCAAATACCCTATGGTTGAATTGGAATATTACCAAAGCAATATCGAAGGCGAACTCATCGGCAAAATCCAGGAGGCAGGCTTTACTCATGATGGCATCATCCTGAACGCTGCCGCTTACACCCATACTTCAGTTGGCATTGGCGATGCGGTAAAAGCCATCACTTCACCGGTTATCGAAGTGCACATATCCAATACATTTTCCAGGGAAAGCTTCCGCCATCAATCTTTTATCTCCCCTAATGCAAAAGGGATCATTATTGGGTTTGGCCTCAAAAGCTACGAATTGGCATTACAATCTTTACTGTAATCCGGACATTTCTTTTCTGAAGTTTTTTAAATGCCATGCAACTATTAATGCAATTTATGCGTCTAGTACTAAAACCGACTTTCATGAAAAAAACGACACTACTATTATTTTTTTTATTTGCCCTAAATTCATTTGCCCAAATAAAAGGCACCGTTGTTGACGACAAAGGAAATCCGCTCCCGTTTGTAAACATCTTCGAGGAAAACACCTATAACGGGACAACCACCAATGAAAGCGGGAAATTCATGCTGAATGTTAAAGGCGAAAATCCTACTATCATTTTTCAATACCTTGGCTATAAAACCGTACGGAAAACCATCGCCAAGAATCAGTTTGCCGAAACGATGAATATTACCTTGGTTGAAGAAAACATCACACTGAATGAAGTCGTGATCAACCCGAAAGACAACCCGGCTAACGAAATCATCAGGAACGCGATCAGGAATAAAAAGGCCAATTCTGAAAAAACGGCACGATTCAAAGCCGATTTCTATTCCCGCGGAATCATCCGCCTGAAAGATGCCCCAAAAACCATCATGGGCCAAAAGTTTGATTATTTTGATGAGATACTGGATTCAACCCGAAGCGGGATCATCTATTTATCGGAAACGGTATCTAAGGTTACTTTCCAAAAACCCGACAAAATGAAGGAAGTCATTGTAGCCTCTAAAGTAAGCGGCGATGACAACGGTTTTAGCTTTAACAACGCGGCTTCGGTGAATTTTGACTTTTACGAAAATTACCTTCCGTTTGAAATCAATGTTGTTTCGCCCATTGCCGACAATGCTTTCAATTATTACAAATACAAATTTGAAGGTTCGTTTTACAACGAAAACCGCCAGCAAATCAATAAAATCAAGGTAATTCCGCGCCGCGACAACGAACCTGCAATGGAAGGCTACATTTACATTGTAGACGACTCCTACGCTATTTACGCCGTTGATTTATCTATAAAAGGAAGCCAGATGCAGAGCCCGGCAATTGACAAATTGGTTTTAAAGCAAAGCTACAGCTATAATTCGATCAATAAGATTTGGGCCCAAAACACGCAAACCATCGATTTTGTGGCCGGAATGCTCAGCATAAAGCTCAATGGACGGTTTACGTATGTGTATTCTAATTTTGAGTTTGAAAAGGAATTTGCCAAAAAGACATTCACCAATGAAATCCTGTCTTTTGAAAAAGATGCCAATAAAAAGGAAGATGCATTTTGGAATGAGATCCGCCCGGTTCCACTGACGGAAGAAGAATCAACGGATTATGTAAAGAAGGACATCTTGCAGACCAAAAAGAAATCACAAACCTACCTCGATTCCATCGATGCTAAAAAAAACAAGTTCAAGCTAATGGATATCATCAGCGGCTACAGCTACAGGAATTCATTCAAAAAATGGTCGCTGGATTATGAAGGCCCACTACTGGCAACTTCATTCAACACGGTTCAGGGCTGGAATACAAATATCGGTTTTGCTTATACCAAACGCGACGAAGAGAAACATACCTACACCCGTATCGGGACCAAAATCGACTATGGCTTTTCTGAAGAAAAAGTAAGGGCAACAGGCTATTATACTCACCGTTTCAGTAACAAGAACAAAAGCTCTGTAGCTGTATTTGGAGGAAGCTCAGTCAACCAGTTCAACCAGAACAACCCGATTTCGAGGATCGTCAATACGGTCAGCAGCTTATTCTTCAAAAACAATTTCATGAAACTGTACGAAAAGAATTTTGCTTCAGCTACATTCGGAAGGGAAGTTGTGAACGGGTTTTACATGACGGTTGGCGCCGAATATTCTGAAAGAAAGCCTTTATACAATACCACCGACCATTCGGTTGTCAAAAGCGATGATGTCTACACTTCCAACAATCCGCTTAATCCATCGGATGAAACTTCGGCAGCCATCAGCAAGCACAACTTAGTTAAGGCCAACATCAACATGCGTTTTGATTTTGACCAGAAATACATTACGCGCCCAGACGGGAAATACAATATTCCGAATGAAGATTATCCTTCGCTGCGCTTAGGCTATGAAAAGGCTTTTGCCGCCACGGATAAAAATTACGAATATGATTTTGTTTCTGCCCGCCTTGACTACAATGTGACTTTGGGCAATAAGGGAACGGCGGTTATGGTGTTCAAAGGCGGGAAGTTCTTCAATGCAGATAACATCTCGTTTGTAGATTACAGGCATTTCAACGGAAACCAAACGCACATCGGCCAATCAGACAGCTATACCAATGTTTTTAATTTGCTGCCGTATTATACCGCAAGTACCAACGACAGTTATTTTGAAACACATATCGAACATAACGACAAGGGATACCTGATGAACAAGCTTCCGCTATTAAAATATTTGAAATCGCAATTGGTTTTAGGGTTTCACAACCTGGCGGTTCTCGACAGGAAACCATATCAGGAATTTTCTATTGGCTTAGACAATCTCGGTTTTGGCAAGCTAAAATTCCTCAGGGTTGATTACGTACGTTCGTATCAGGGCGGTTATCAGGGTGACGGGGTTATTTTTGGCCTGAAAATTTTAGATGCCCTTTAAATCCATTTCGGCTTAAAGCCTAAAAAAGCGTTCCTAAATTATTGGGAACGCTTTTTTATTAAGCTATATCGAGGTTTTCAATAATCAGGTTTTCTCCCCGGGTGGCATGGAACTTATACCTCGGAATGGTCTTGTTGACGGCTTCAAAAAATGCCCTTGAGCAGCCTTCCTCAAAACCATCATGCAATTCGATTACAATTTTTTTGACTTTCGGGAGCCAGTATTCATAATTATTGGAGAAGATTTGTTTTTCGCTGGCTTCAATATCAATTTTTAGGATATCGATGCAGTCAATATCGTATTTCTTCATTAATGAGCCGATCGATATTCCGGAGATGTTGCCTTCTTCGAGGTTTTCTTCAACGACAACGCCCCATTTTCCCCGGTTGTATTTATCGGAAACCTTTAACTTGGTATCGATATTCCAAATACCATGGTTTTCAAAATGGACGTCGTTGTATCCTGAAGCGTTTTTTTTCAATTGGCTGAAATTATCATCATCGGGTTCAACCGCAATGATTTTGGCATCAGGATACCTGTTCTTCATCAATACGGTAAACAAACCGATATTGGCTCCGCAGTCAATAATTACTTTGGCATCTTTAACGCGGACATTGTATTGGTTGTCTAAAAAGATGTCGCAAAAAATCCTGCTGTCTGATTTCTCTGGACGAAGCGAAATAGGATATTGTACATCGGGAAGCTTTATGTTTTTAGCGCCCGACTGAAATTGGGCAAAAAGCCCTAAGCCCTTAAAAAAGCCATAGTTCAGCCACAATTTCGCTAACAGTTTGACATTGCTCATCTTAACAGAAATTATACCCTTACGATATTCGCGCCAAGCGCACGAAGCCTTTCGTCAATACGCTCATAGCCACGGTCAATCTGCTCAATGTTTTGGATCGTAGAGGTTCCTTTTGCAGAAAGCGCTGCGATCAACAATGAAATTCCGGCACGGATATCTGGAGAAGACATTGTAGTGGCTTTCAGCTGCGATTTGAAATCATGTCCCATGACTACGGCCCTGTGCGGATCACAAAGCATGATTTTGGCCCCCATATCGATCAGTTTATCCACAAAGAACAAACGGCTTTCAAACATTTTCTGGTGGATCAAAACATCGCCGTTCGCTTGTGTTGCCGTAACCAGAACGATACTCAATAAGTCAGGCGTAAAACCTGGCCAAGGTGCATCGGCTATAGTCAGGATCGATCCGTCGATGTCTGTTTTTACCGTATAGCCTTTGGTATGGGCTGGAATGTAGATATCGTCTCCTTTTTTCTCTAAAGTGATTCCCAGTTTTCTAAACACGCTTGGAATAACGCCAAGGTTATCCCAGGAAACATTTTTAATAGTGATTTCGCTCCTTGTCATTGCTGCAAGGCCGATCCACGAACCGATTTCAATCATATCCGGAAGGATACGGTGTTCGCATCCGCCTAATTTTTCAACACCTTCGATCGTCAGTAAGTTAGAACCTACTCCGGTGATCTTGGCACCCATCGAATTTAGCATTTTGCATAATTGCTGCAAATAAGGTTCGCAGGCTGCATTATAGATCGTTGTTGTCCCTTCAGCCAAGACTGCTGCCATCACAATGTTAGCAGTTCCTGTAACCGAAGCCTCATCAAGCAGCATATAAGTTCCTTTAAGGCGTGTTTTAGATTCTACGCCATAAAAATGGTCTTCTCTTTCGTAACGGAATTTAGCGCCCAAATTGATAAACCCTTCAAAATGGGTATCCAAACGACGGCGCCCGATTTTGTCACCGCCCGGTTTTGGAATGTATCCGCAGCCAAACCTTGCTAAAAGTGGCCCCACAATCATGATCGAACCTCTTAAGCTTCCGCCTTCTTTTTTAAACGCTTCTGTCTTTAGGTAATCAACATTTACCTCATCCGCCTGGAAAGTGTAATCCCCCACTCCGTTTTTCTGGATTTTTACACCGAGGTTTCCAAGCAAAACTATCAATTTATTAACATCGATGATATCCGGGATATTGGTAATCCTAACTTTTTCTGAAGTTAATAATGCAGGGCATAAAACCTGCAACGCTTCATTTTTTGCACCTTGTGGCTGTACTTCTCCTTTTAGCTGGATTCCGCCTTCTATTTTAAAAGTTCCCATATTTTTTTAATTACTGAGAGCCTGAGACACTGAATTTCTGAGTTTTAACTACTCAGCTACTTAGTCACTCAGCTATTATTTCTGATTGTTTTTCTTAAACGGCTTTTTACCGTTTTTGTTGTTATTATTGTTATTGCTGTTGCTTTTTGACTTCCCGTTGCTGATAGGCATATTTTTGTTGGATGTCTTCTTGTTGGTACGCATTAGGTCATTGTTGCTCAACAACTCTTCTGTGCTTTGCAGCAAATTCAGCTTCCCGTCCGACAACTCGTAAAGATGTTCAAAAATCACGGCATCTGTAACCGTGTCTTTGTTCCAGCTCAGGTATGATTTTTTCATATGGTTGGCGATTACCTTTACCAATGCGTTTTTCATTTCGCCCTCTTCCCAGCTGTTGGCAACATCAATCATGTACTTGATATTATTGCCATAAAAACGGTATTTTGGGTTTTTTTGCGGATAGGCCAAACGCTCCGGCTTCAGATGGATGACATCACGGGTCGGAATCGGATAGGGCGAATCCACATCCAATTTAAAATCAGACATGATAAAAATCTGATCCCATAATTTATGCTGGAAATCCAGCACATCACGTAAATGGGGATTCAGGCTTCCCATTACCTGAATAATGTATTTTGCGGCCTTGTTACGCTCATCGCGATCTTCAATTACAGTCGCCTGGTCGATCAGTTTTTGCAAATGGCGGCCATATTCCGGAATGATCAGATGCGGCCTTTCGGCATTGTATTCCAAATGGTGCACCACATCGTTGGCATTTTCTTTAATATACTTATCGATCATTATAATGAAATTATTCCTTCAATTGTAGAAACCTCAACGTATTTTTCAATTACCTGCTCCGGGCTTTCCATTCTCACATTTACTGAAATGCTGGTATATTTTGCGGTTTTTGATTGTGTTGTCTGGATGACGGCACCCATATTGTCAAAAGCATTCTCAACTTCCTCAATTTTCTTTGGGTCTGTTGGCACAATAAATTTATATAAATATTCGGCTGGCCAGGTCGAAGTGCTGTTCAGCTCATCGCGCAATCTTGC
The DNA here is from genome assembly GCA_049841115.1 of Flavobacterium sp. Lineage (GTDB taxonomy): Bacteria > Bacteroidota > Bacteroidia > Flavobacteriales > Flavobacteriaceae > Flavobacterium. The sequence goes on along the minus strand of JASGHQ010000009.1, from coordinate 14,392 downwards.
ATAAAACTCTTCTGTCTTCTTATCCATTTCTTATAAAAATAAAAGCAAATATACAGTATTGGATTCAGATTTCAGAACCGCAGCAAAATATTAATTTGCCTTTGCGCAAATCGACCATTATACGACTAATTCATAGTATATTAGCATTATGAAAACCATCATTATGAAAATCAACCCCATCACTTCCCTGGCACTGGTCTCTACAACTCTGTTTTGCGTTTCCGGCCTTTATGCCCAAAAAACAGATCACGCTTCGGCTGTCAGTGCTGCCGCAGATAAGATAGAGCCCAAAGTAATTGCCTGGCGGCACGACATCCATGAACATCCCGAATTGGGAAACCGCGAAGTTAGGACAGCCGCACTGATTGCCGAACACCTGAGGTCACTTGGCATTGAAGTTAAAACCGGCATTGGGGTTACAGGTGTTGTAGGGATTTTAAAAGGTGAAAAAACTGGCCCTGTAGTAGCACTCAGGGCTGACATGGATGCGCTGCCGGTTGAAGAAAAAAACGATCTTCCGTTTGCTTCTAAAGTAAAGACGATGTACAACGGAAAAGAAACTTCGGTAATGCATGCCTGTGGCCATGATGCGCATGTAGCCATATTGATGGGTGTTGCCGAAATATTATCGGGAATGAGAAAAGACCTGAAGGGAACCGTTAAATTCATTTTCCAGCCTGCTGAAGAAAGTGCACCTTTTGGCGAGGAAGGCGGTGCCGAACTGATGATCAAGGAAGGTGTGCTTGAAAATCCAAAAGTAGATGTCATTTTTGGCCTGCACATGCAGTCAGAAACCGAAGTGGGCAAAATCAATTACCGTCCGGGCGGAGCAATGGCAGCCGTTAGCACACTAAAGATTGTAGTCAACGGAAAACCTTCGCATGGAGCACAGCCCTGGGCATCGGTCGATCCGATAGTCGTTTCGGCGCAAATCATCAACAACCTGCAAACCGTGGTAAGCCGTAACGTCAATATCACTGAGAATCCTGTAGTCGTAACAATCGGCTCCATCCATGGCGGCAATCGCGACAATATCATTTCGGAAAATGTTGAAATGATGGGCACGGTAAGGACATTTACCGAAGACGACAAGAAATTGGTGTACGACAGGATTAGGCAGATTGCTGAAAAAACTGCAGAATCTGCAGGAGCCAAAGCAGATGTAACACTGCCTTACGAGCATTATTACCCGGTTACCTTCAACAATGAAAAGCTGACAGCCCAAATGTTGCCGACCTTGCAAAAATCGGCCGGAAAGGACAATGTGCAATTGGTACCACCAATCACCGGAGCAGAGGATTTCTCATTCTTCCAGCAAAAAGTTCCCGGGTTGTATTTCTTCATCGGCGGAATGCCCAAAGGAAAAGATAAAAAAGCGGCAGGCCCTCACCACACACCACAATTCATCATTGATGACAGTGCCTTTAAAACCGGGCTCAAGGCACTATCCAACCTGGTTTTTGATTATATGGAAATGGCAAAAAAATAATATACTTTTTTTTGATTATTTGCGTTTCTATAAATAAATATCTCATCAATCATCAAACCATCAAAAATCAATGAAAACAAAACTGCTTTTTGCTCTTATCATCCTGGCTTCCTGCGTTTATGGCTATTCAAGGTACAATCGGTTTACAGCCAAAAACAACAAGCCAGAAATTGACAATTCAGCAATCGAAAGCAAAGCAAGGGAAGCTTTGGCTTTTTGCAGGAAAAAGAACTATAGCGAAGATTTCTGCATACTGATCGACATGAGTATCCATTCGGGGCTGAACCGTTTTTTTGTATATGATTTCAATAAAAACAAAACCACAATGAGCATGCTCGTTGGCCATGGCTGCGGAAATTATCCGTGGAGTTCCGACTGGTCAAAAAACAATCCGGGTTTCAGCAATGAGGACGGCAGCCACAAATCTTCTTTGGGAAAATACAAAATCGGGAAAAGAGCATGGAGCGACTGGGGAATCAACGTAAAATATGTCCTGCACGGATTGGAACCCACCAACAGCAATGCCGAAAAGCGCTATATCGTTTTTCATTCCTGGGAAAAAGTTGCCGACAAGGAAATCTATCCTGACGGAACTGCCGAAGGCTGGGGCTGCCCGACGATTTCCAACAGCAATATGAAAATCATCGACCCGATGCTGAAAGCTTCCAAAAAACCGGTTTTGATGTGGATTTACAACTAAAATGCATTATGAAAAAAATTCTGTACCTGCTGCTGATCGCCCTGAGCGTTTCATGTGCTTCCAATAAAAGCAAAGGCATTGCAAATAACGCTAAGGAATACGAAGATTTCTTTGTTTATCTTGAAACTAATTTTTCCGGCCGTGATATTGCTACAAATGTTTGAGATGATAAGATCTATGTTCACGAAGGGTCAATGTTTAACAGCCAACTATTAACCGACAGCAAGGTACTTGGTTTTTTTGCCGAAAACAAAATCCAGGACGTTGAGTTTTTACCCAATAAAATCCTGATCGAATTCCATTCTGCGCCCTTTCTTCAGAAGCGCAGCTTTTTGGCCAAATATTTAGGCCCAAAAACGAATTCCGAAAAGGACGAAGTTAAAATCTCAGAAAATATCTATTTTTATAAAAGCGGGCCAACAACGTATTAAAAAACCCTTTCCATTTGGAAAGGGTTTTTGCTTTATATCTTGGCAATTGCCTTGATCTCATCAATGATCCGAAGCGCCAATTTATCGGCAGCTTCCTGCGTTTGTGCCTCGGTGTAAATACGGATGATCGGCTCGGTATTTGATTTTCTTAAATGTACCCAATTATCGGCAAAGTCGATTTTCACTCCGTCAACAGTACTGATTTCTTCATCCTTATATTTTTCGGTCATGGCGGCCAAAATTGCGTCAACGTCAATCTGCGGCGTCAGTTCGATTTTGTTTTTGCTCATGTAATATTGCGGATACGAAGCCCTCAACTCGGCAACAGTCATATCTAAATTTGCCAGATGTGTAAGGAATAAAGCCACGCCCACCAAACTGTCCCGCCCATAATGCGATTCCGGGTAAATGATACCGCCATTGCCTTCGCCACCAATGATGGCGTTGGTTTTTTTCATCAATTCGACAACATTTACTTCACCCACGGCGCTTGCCTGGTAGTTTCCGTTATGTTTGTTGGTGATGTCGCGCAAAGCACGCGACGAACTCATATTGGAAACGGTATTCCCGGGAGTTTTACCCAAAACATAATCGGCACAGGCAACCAAAGTATATTCTTCGCCAAACATTTCGCCGTCGTTTGAAATAAATGCCAGACGATCGACATCAGGATCAACCACGATTCCAAAATCGGCTTTTTCATCTATAACCAATTTACAGATATCGCCCAAATGCTCTTTCAATGGTTCCGGATTATGCGGAAAATGGCCATTAGGCTCACAATACAATTTTACGCACTCCACGCCCATTTGTTCCAGTAATTTCGGGATAATAATGCCTCCCGAAGAATTTACGCCGTCAACCACAACCTTGAAGTTCCTTTTGGCAACCGCTTCCGCATCCACCAAAGGCAGGTTCAGCACCTCATCGATATGGATATCCATATAGGCATCGTTCACGGTAATTTCACCAAGCGAATCCACATCCGAAAAATCAAAAGCTTCCGATTCTGCAATTACCAAAATCTGCTCACCGTCTTTTCCGCTTAGGAATTCACCTTTTGAGTTCAGCAGTTTCAGGGCATTCCATTGCTTCGGGTTGTGCGAGGCAGTCAAAATGATGCCGCCATCAGCCTGTTCCAAAGGAACCGCAACTTCTACGGTTGGCGTTGTAGACAAACCCAGATCGATCACATCAATCCCTAATCCGATCAAGGTATTCACAACCAAATTATGGATCATTGGCCCGGAAATCCTGGCATCGCGCCCGATTACTACTTTTAATTTATCTTTTTTGATATTATTTTTCAGGAAAGTCCCGTAAGCCGAAGCAAATTTTACGGCATCGACTGGTGTAAGATTGTCTCCAACCTTTCCGCCAATAGTTCCGCGGATTCCTGATATGGATTTTATTAAAGTCATCTTTAATTATTATGAATTTTAAATTATAAATTTTAAATGATTACAAATATAGAGAATGCCATTTTTCAATTCTAATTTAAAATTCAAAATTTATAATTTAAAATAACTATATTAGGCTCATGAACTTCTTGGCACACGTTTATCTTTCCGGCGACAACGATTTTGTAAAAATCGGGAATTTTATGGCTGACAGCATCCGCGGGAACAGCTATGAAGCCTATCCTGAAGAAATCCGAAAAGGCATACTGCTGCACCGCTCAATAGACAGCTTCACCGACATGCACCCCATTTACAGGCAGAGCAAACACCGGCTGCATGAAAAATACGGGCATTATTCGGGTGTGATCATGGACATTTTTTACGATCATTTTTTGGCCAAAAACTGGAGCAACTATTCTGATGAGGATCTCGAAGAATATGCTGATACGTTTTACCATTTGCTGGATGCGCATTACGATATCCTGACCGAAAGGGTTCAGGGGATGCTGCCATACCTGGTGGCGCGGAACTGGTTTGTGAGCTATGCTTCGCTCGCCGGGCTGGAAATGATTATGTTCCAAATGGACCATCGTACCAAAAACCGTGTGGCAATGCACGAATCGATGGTGGAGCTACAGGAATTTTATGTTGATTTCGAATCGGAATTCAAGCTTTTTTTCGAGGAATTGCGCCAGCATTGTGCTGATAAGCTAAAAGAACTTAATGCCTGATATGAAAAAGCTGCTGTTGTTAATTTCACTGGTTTCCTTTTCGCTTTATTCCCAAAACGGACTGATAACCGAAAAAGCCATGGTTGTTTCGGCACGTGAAGAAGCGTCGAAAATCGGGGCTGGAATCATTAAAAAAGGTGGCAATGCCTTTGACGCAATGATTGCAACGCAGTTGGCACTCGCAGTAGCTTATCCTTATGCCGGAAATATCTCGGGTGGCGGATTCATGGTTTACAGAAAAGCAAACGGAGAATCCGGCTCTTTGGATTTTCGTGAAAAAGCTCCGGAAAAAGCAACCAAAAACATGTATCTGGATAAAAACGGAAATGTGGTTCCAAACCTGAGTACCGACGGTGCCCTGTCTGTTGGCATTCCGGGAAGCGTGGCGGCCATTTTTGAGGTCCACAAGAAATTCGGGAAGCTTCCGCTGAAAGAATTGTTCCAGCCCGCTATTGATTTGGCGAAAAAAGGGATTATCGTTACCCAGAAGGAAAAAACCAAATTAGACGAATACCGCGGAATCATTGTTAAAATCAGTGGCGACAAAACCTTATATAACAAAACATTTCAGATTGGCGATACGATCAGGTATTTGGCTTTATCCAATACGCTGAAACAAATCCTGAAAAACGGGAAGGATGAATTCTACAAAGGAAAAACTGCCCAAAAGCTGGTTGCTTTCCTAAAACAGAAAGGCGGTATCCTATCGATGAAAGATTTGGCCGGGTATAAAGTAATTTGGCGCAAGCCGGTAACGTTTCGATACAAGGAACTGAACATCATATCGATGGCGCCACCATCAAGCGGCGGGATTACTTTGGCACAAATCATGAAAATGGTTGAACCTTACGGCATAGCAAAATTCGGACATAATTCGACTCAATACCTGCAGCTTTTGGCAGAAGCGGAACGCCGTGCTTATGCGGACCGGAATTATTTTTTGGGAGATCCCGACTTTGTAAAGATACCGCAACAGCAATTGCTCGATACAAGTTACCTGAACGACCGGATGAAAAGTTTTTCGTTTGAAAAAGCAACGCCTTCTTCTGATGTCAGCCATGGCAATGTGAGCGTTTATGAAAGCAATGAAACCACACATTATTCGATAGTTGATACCGAAGGGAATGCGGTTTCTGTCACAACAACGCTTAATGGCGCCTATGGGTCCAAATTGTATTGTGACGAATTGGGCTTCTTCCTGAATAATGAAATGGATGATTTTTCATCCAAACCCGGCGTGCCTAATTATTACGGCCTGATTGGTGCCGAAGCCAACAGCATTGCGCCGAAAAAAAGGATGCTCAGCTCAATGACTCCGACAATTGTAGAGAAAAACGGGAAATTACTGATGCTATTAGGCTCTCCGGGCGGTTCGATGATCATTACCTCGGTTTTGCAGACCATATTGAATGTGGCCGAATTCAACATGACGATGCAGCAGGCAGTTGATGCACCGCGTTTCCATAACCAATGGCTGCCGGATGAAATCATGGTTGAACCGGGAAAATTTGACAAGGAAACCCTTTTGGAATTGACAAAAAAAGGATATAAGATCAATGAGAAATCTGCCCCAATCCTCGGAAAAGTAGATGCTATCTTAAGACAACCTGACGGAAAATTAGAAGGCGGCGCCGATTTTCGGGGCGATGACAAGGCAGCCGGATTTTGAGTTAATCCATATTTCCCAAAAAAGTAACCGTAACATGCTTTGCGGCATTTCCAAAGGATTTGTTTTCCTCAAACAAAAACACAAGCTGCGACACTTCGATTGTATCTGTTACACCTGACTTTGTCCTTGATACCGTATAAACCGCCTCCCAGCTTAAGGCATTTTCGCGTGCATTGCGCCATGTGCCGGAAACCCTGAAGCTTATCGGTTCCGAAATCAGGAGCTTTTCGATAAGCCTGTCCAATAGTATCTTATCTTTTGCCGGAGAAGTAAAATCGATTACCTGCTGGTTCTGGTTCTTGAAAAGATACTGTATGTTTTTTATGATTTCTTTTTTATAATCATCGCTCAGCGAAGCATCAGTCAGCATTTGAAAATACGAAAACAGGTCATCAACCTTACTTTTGGCATTGTCCTGGTAAGCATCGAGCAGTTTTGCCGGATACTTTTTGGACAGGCTCATGTTCAAAACTGCATCTGTAGATTTTTCACTGCTCTGCGCTTCTGCTAAAGTGCAGCAGTATAAAAATGCAATCATCCAAAATAGCTTTTTCATATTATTCCTGTTTGATCCTGATGAACCGTATCTTATTGTCTTCGTTGTTTTCTAATTCTATTATCTTCATTTTCCTGATGGCGGCTGTAGGCACGATCAGTTTTTGGGAGAATTCGTTTTTATCAAAATATTCCGCTCCTATGTTTCCTTTGAGCATGACGATTACCTCTAAATCATCAGCCAGTATTTTGTTGAGCTGCACTTTGCGGGTTTGCCAATCTTTGACATCCGAAACCATAAAAGCCTTGAGCATCATGGCATAATCATCAGGGGTCAGCGCAACCTGCTTTGGAGGTTCAGGTTCTTCATTATTGACAATAATCGTTTTTGGATGATAAAACGGGCTTTTGACCAGCAGCTTGGTTTCCTTTTTTCCAGAAGGGCTCACCTGCACTTTCCCATCCTTGACTTCCAACGGTTTTTCTACCGAATCTTCAAGCTGAACGACCTTAACCTCATCGGATTGTATCTTTTCGTTGGTAAATTCGTTGTTCAGCTGGATCGAATTTTCTTTTGGCGCAGCCGATGAATGAAAGCCAAAATACCAAACCGCGATTCCGGTACAGATCAGTAAAACCGCCCACCAGATTTTTGCCGGTTTCTTTTGTAGCGCTGAACCGGGAGCGGTTTCCGGTACAGTTTCAAACACAAATTCATCCCAACCCGAAATCCCTACAAACTGCGCCAGTATGTTGAGCATGTCCTTTCTTGGTATTTTTTGATTGGTTTCGGGTTTTAAATGGGTGTAAATCCATTTTTCGCTTATCGTGTGCTTATTCTTTTCTTCAATCAAACCAATGAGGTTTTGGATGTCCTGGGCGCTGAACGTTTTCCAGCTTCCTTTAAAAAAAGGATAATGCTCCTGGTATTTCAAAAGCACCTGTTGTTTTAAACGCTGAAAATGTTCGAGTTCGGTCATTCCTAAATTGTATCCAAAAGTAGCCTAAGCCTTTATAGCTGCCACAGAAAAGTTACTGCAAAAGCACTGTAAATGTAACCAAAAAACTTTACAGCAACTTGAAAGTGAGTTTGCCATGGGTGTTTTTTGGCTTGGCCGTAACATTGCTTCATTAATTTTAAAACTTATCAGATGAAAACATCAAAAATTTACCTGGCCTTAATATTCCTGTCATTCCAATTCGGTTTTGGCCAGATGAGCGGCAATGTGGTTTTTCGCGACAACAACTATTTCCCGCAAAACAAGATTGAATTTGCCCTTACCGATAATTCCCTCACATTAAAAGTGAGCATCATGATGAACAAAACGGCTGACAGTTATTTGATTTCGCTTGGATTGAACGAAGAAGCGACTACGGTTGCGCTTTGCAACAGCGCCATCAACAAAAGGATTTATGGATTTATGGAAAGCCTTTCAAAGCTTGGCATCAGTGAAAAAGACGTGTATGCCGATTTTATTTCGCAAGCCAAAATCTACGATTACAGCCTGGAAGACGGCAAAGCCTTACAGTTTGAAAAAGGATATGAGATAAAAAAGAATGTCATCATAGCTACGGCTTCATTAAAAAACATTGACAAGATCATAGAAGCGGCAAGCTTGTTTAAAATTTACGATATCATAAAAATAGATTATTTGTCAAACGACACTGGCGGATTATATGCTTCGCTACTTGATGAAGCTTTGAAAATCGGGGATTCCAAAAAAGAAAAATACCTCAAATCATTCAACAAAAAGAGCATTGGCAACCCCACCTCTTCGGGTGAGCTTATGGCATACACGCCACTGAACCAATATAAGAGCTACAAAGCATTCGAAAGTTCCGAAGTCGAGGCGTATTATGGATCTTCTGACATTGCCCGGAAAATTGCCGGAAAAACAATACGTACTATTACGACCGCATTCCGCAATCGGGAATGGATAAGGTGATAAACGGAAACACTCCAGAAGTGGGGATCCAATACGTATTGACTCTGAATATTACTTACAAAATCGATACATCTATTTAATTTTAAAACCTTTATGTTATGAACACAAAATTTATCTCAGTAATCGCAATTACTGCCCTGTCTTTAAATCTTTCATTCTCGCAGGCTTCCGGAAATGCCAATTATGAAAAATCCGGAAATGGCAACTATGGCAACAATCAATACACCATCAATCGCGTAAACACGTTCCAGACTACCACCAGCAGCCAGGATGAAATGGTCATCACCATCAAGGGAATTTATAACGAACGGGCAACGGCGCAGCTGGCAACATTTAGCATACTCCAATTAGGGAAAACAGCCGAAGAGGCCACCAGCCTGGCCGATGAGCGCATTGGAAATGTCATTAAGGAGCTAAACGGTTTCAATAAAGAGATTGAGGTGGCCACCGATATGATTTCGTTTGTTCCCACTTATGATTATGCCGTTGAAAAGAAAATCTTCAACCCAAAAACCTACAACGAACAGCCGTCGGGCTTTGAGTTAAGGAAGAATATCATAATCAAATTCAGGAACAACAATGATTTTGACCGCATTGTATCCATTTGTGGCAAAAATGAAATCTATGATTTGGCAAAAGTAGATTATGTTACCACAAATTTTGATAACATCCGGTTCCAGATGCAGAAAAAAGCGATGGAGCAATTCAAGGAATACATGGCCAACTATTCGCTGATTATGAACACCGACCTCAATAAAAAGGAAAAAATAATACAGGAAGGCTTTAATGTAACCTATCCGATGGAAAGCTACAAAAGCTATCAGGCTTATTCACAGGCCGATGCCAATTTCGACCCGAAAGGCGTTGTACACAACATCAAGAAAAACACCACCGAATATTATAACGCTGCAATGGTAAAGGACCACAATTTTATCTTTAATGCCGATATTACCGAGCCGACAATCCAGGCGTTTTATGACATCACCATCAGGATAAAGCTCAAGGAAGACCAGCTTCCTAAAAACACCATCATCCGGAACAACCGCTATTATATAATCACTGCCAACGGTGATATCAAATTGCTGAACCTGTAAACCCAGGCTTAAGATATCTTTAAAAACGGGGCAAACTGAGCCCCGTTTTTTTTATTCTCCTATTTATGCCTTACTTTTGCAGTTCACCAAAGCACTATGTCGTCTAACAAAGCGTCTAATTCCAAGATTATCTTCAGGAGTATTTTCAGAAGGGCCGAAAATTTGATCTTCCTTCTGAAAGACAAACTCAGCGAGCGCAATTTTATTTACCTTGCCTGCGTTCTTGTTGCCATTACATGTGCTTTTGCCGTAATCCTTCTGAAAAGCTTTGCGCATAACATTTTTCTTTGGGCCAACGACATCAATGCCTTTTTAAAACTCCCGTACATCAACAGTTTGCTGCCGATTGCCGGAATTTTGCTGACGGTTTTCGTTGTACGGAATTTCCTGAACAACCATCTCGAAAAAGGGAGTTCCAAGATTTTGTATGCGGTTGCCCGAAAAGGCGGAATCGTCCCTAAAAAACAGATGTATGCCCAGATCATAACGAGTTCGTTAACCGTAGGCCTTGGTGGTTCGGCTGGTTTGGAAAGCCCGATTGTGATTACCGGAGCCGCATTTGGATCTAATTTTGCACAAAAGTACCATCTCTCCCAAAAAGACCGGATTTTGCTTTTGGCCTGCGGTGTCGCAGCCGGAATCGGTGCTGCGTTCAACGCTCCTATTGCCGGGGTTTTGTTTGCCATTGAAGTAGTCCTGACCGATGTTTCGATTTCGGCATTTATCCCGATTATGATTGCGGCGGCAACCGGCGCCTTGGTTTCCAAGGTAACATTGAGCCATGACACGATACTGAATTTCGAGCAGACCCTGAAATTTGATTACCGCAACACGCCTTTCTATGTAATCGTTGGCTTGCTGGCCGGGCTGATTTCAATATACCATGCACGGAATTTCCAGAAAGTTGAGAAATTTTTCGGTTCTTTTAAAAACAAAGGCTATCGCAGGGCCTTATTTGGCGCAACCCTACTGGCCATCCTGATTTTCTTTTTCCCGACACTTTTCGGTGAAGGTTATGAAAGCATCAAAACGCTGGCTTCCGAAAATCCTGCAGTTTTATTGGACAACACCATGCTTGAGCAATTCAAAAGCGAATGGGTTTTGCTCGCTTTTGTTGGCGTTACAATGTTACTGAAAGCTTTTGCCACAGGGCTGACTTTGGGCAGCGGAGGAAATGGCGGTAACTTTGCCCCTTCCCTTTTTGTGGGTTCGTACCTCGGTTTTTTTGTTGCCAAAATAGTGAATCTCTTAAATTTTACGCATCATTTGCCGATAGCTAATTTTACGATAGTCGGCATGGCCGGAATCCTGAGCGGATTATTCCATGCACCTTTAACCGCAATCTTCCTTATTGGCGAAATTACCGGCGGCTACGATCTGATGGTACCGCTGATGATCGTCTCCTCTGTAAGCTATGCGGTTTCCAAACAGTTTGAAAAGCATTCGATGGATGTCAAAGCACTTGCCGATAAAGGCGAAGTCAATACCAGCGACAAAGACATGAACATAGTGCAGAGCATCAATTTTTACAATCTGGTGCAGCAACATTATAAAACCTTGTCGCTCGATGGTTCTATTGAAAACATAGTTGAGATTTTTTCCACAACCGAACAGAAAATCATCCCGATTATTGACCACGACAAATCATTAGTCGGAATTATCGATTTTGAAGAAGCCAAGACGGTTATTTTCAATCCGTACCGCGTAAAATTCATGAGCATCAGCGAGATTATGACCCAGCCCAAAGAGCTGATCTTATTTGAAGACAAACCGGAAAAAATCATGAATTTGTTCGAGTCGTCAAAAGCGGCCATCCTACCTGTTATCCACAAAGGAAAATACTTTGGCTTCCTGGCCAAAATTGATGTATTGGAAAGCTATCGCCAGCGACTGAAAGAGATGATTATTGATTGATCATTTTTAACAATAACTTCTGAACCTCACAAGCGAAAACTCGCTGTAAAACACTACCTTTGCGTTTTGCAAAATTGCTATGTTAGATACCGAAAATACGATTGAAGTACTTGGCGCACGCGTCCACAATCTGAAGAATATTGACATTACCATCCCGAGGGAAAAACTGGTTGTAATTACCGGGCTTTCAGGCTCAGGAAAATCATCTTTGGCCTTTGATACGATCTATGCCGAAGGCCAGCGTCGTTACATTGAAACTTTTTCGGCTTACGCACGGCAATTCCTTGGCGGATTGGAGCGGCCCGATGTTGATAAGATCGACGGGCTTTCACCTGTAATTGCCATCGAACAGAAAACGACCAGCAAGAGCCCGCGCTCTACTGTTGGCACCATTACCGAAATTTACGATTTCCTCAGGCTGCTTTATGCGCGTGCCGGAGAAGCTTTCAGTTATGTGACCGGCGAAAAAATGGTTTCGTATTCCGATGAACAGATCAAGGAACTGATTGTGCAGAATTTCAAAGGAAAAAGGATCAACATCCTTGCACCGGTAATCCGTGCCCGTAAAGGCCATTACGCCGAATTGTTCCAGCAGATCACCAAACAGGGATTTCTGAAAGTACGTGTAAATGGTGAGGTTCAGGATTTGCTGCCGGGGATGAAACTGGACCGTTACAAAACCCACGATATCGAAATCGTCATCGACCGTATGGTAATTGAGGATAATGAAGATAATGAAAAACGTTTGTCCGAAAGCATCAAAACAGCCATGTACCATGGCGAAGATGTACTGATGATCTTGGACCAGGATACGAATGAAGTGCGTTATTTCAGCCGGAACCTGATGTGCCCTACATCGGGCATTTCGTACCAGAATCCGGAGCCCAACCTGTTTTCGTTCAATTCGCCAAAAGGCGCCTGCGAAAACTGCAAAGGCTTGGGAACCGTTCATGAAATCAATCTTAAAAAAATTATCCCAAATCCGAAGTTATCAATCAAAAATGGCGGCTTTGCGCCGCTTGGCGAATACAAAAGCTCCTGGATCTTTAAGCAGCTGGAGATCATCGGCGAAAAATTTGGCTTCAGCCTGACCGATCCGATCGAAAGCATTTCGGATGAAGCGATGCAGGTGATTTTGTATGGCGGAAAGGATAAGTTTTCGGTAACTTCAAAAACATTAGGCGTTACCAAAGAATATAAAATCGACTTTGAAGGGATTTCGCATTTCATCAAAAACCAATATGACGAAAGCCCGTCTACAACTATAAAACGCTGGGCAAAGGAATTCATGGATGAAGTCAAATGCCCGGTTTGCGAAGGCTCTCGTTTAAAACAAGAAGCGATGTACTTCCGCATTGACGGGAAAAACATTTTCGAATTGTCAACTATTGACATCTCAGATTTATCGGCCTGGTTCGACGATTTGGGCAATAACCTGAATGAAAAGCAAAAAATAATCGCCACCGAAATCGTAAAGGAAATCAAAGACCGTTTGCGTTTTTTGGTGAATGTCGGGCTGAATTATTTATCAATTGCACGCAGCTCCAAATCACTCTCGGGTGGTGAGGCCCAGCGTATCAGGCTGGCGACGCAGATTGGTTCTCAGCTGGTTGGCGTTTTGTACATTTTGGATGAGCCAAGTATCGGTTTGCATCAGCGGGACAACGAAAAACTGATCCATTCATTAGAGCAATTGCGCGATATCGGGAATTCTGTTTTGGTTGTGGAACACGACAAAGACATGATCGAACGTGCCGATTACGTAATTGACATCGGCCCGCGAGCCGGAAAATACGGAGGTAAGATCATCAGCAAAGGAACTCCTGAGGAGTTACTGAAGGAGCATACGATTACTGCAAAATACCTGAACGGTGAAATGCAGATCGAGGTTCCGAAGAAGCGCCGCGAGGGCAACGGAAAATTCATGAAACTGACAGGCGCAACCGGAAATAACCTGAAAAACGTTTCAATAGAACTGCCTTTGGGAAAACTGATTTGTATAACCGGGGTTTCGGGAAGCGGAAAATCGACATTGATCAATGAAACCTTGTACCCGATTTTGAATGCGTATTATTTCAACGGTGTAAAAAAACCACAGCCTTACAAAAAAATTGAAGGTTTGGAACACATCGACAAAGTAATCGATATTGATCAAAGCCCTATTGGCAGGACACCGCGTTCGAATCCGGCAACGTATACCGATGTGTTTTCGGAAATAAGAACCCTATTCACGCAAACTCCAGAAGCGATGATCCGGGGCTATAAGGCCGGAAGATTCAGCTTCAATGTTTCGGGCGGAAGATGCGAAACCTGCGAAGGTTCGGGCGTAAGGACAATTGAAATGAGCTTCCTGCCTGATGTTTATGTAGAATGTGAAACCTGCCAGGGCAAGCGCTTTAACAGGGAAACTTTAGAAATACGGTACAAAGGAAAATCGATTTCAGATGTATTGAACATGACTGTGGATGAAGCGGTTCCGTTTTTTGAAAATATCCCGAAAATCTATCGTAAAGTCAAAACCAT
>JASGHQ010000008.1:0-71745 GCA_049841115.1 Flavobacterium sp. | reverse complement strand
GATTTCATCTAAAATTGCCTTAAGTGGCAAGGATCCTTTATCCTGTTGCGCGTTGGCAAACAGGAAAAGAAAAAAAAACAATAATGAAAAGGTGCTTTTTGTGCTATACATTAAAAATCTTCCAGAATAATGGTATCCGTTTCGAATTGGGATATTTTTAAATGAAAAATTGAAGATACAATATTTATAGCAGTTTTGCGATTATCTGAAGGAAGTGTTCCTGAAAAAAGCTGGTTGTTTTCTTTGCAGTTTAAAATGATCTTGCAGTCGTATTGTCTTTCGAGTTCTTCGATTACGGTCGCCAGGTTTTCTTTGGAAAACACAATTTGGCTGTTGGTCCATTCGGGTTTTGTTGAGGTAATGGTTTTCCTGTCAAAGTGATCGCTATCAAAGCTAACCGATGTTCCTTTGGTAATGATGACCTGTTGGTTTTCGTGTGTGATTTTTACGGTTCCCTCATAACAGCTCACATCAAAACGGTCTTTTCGGGCTTTGACATTGAATTGTGTACCTAAAACGGTAACCGTTCCGAGCTGGGTCTGCACTTCAAACTTCTTTCCGTGTGCTACTTTAAAGTATGCTTCGCCCTGTAGTTCCAGTTTCCTGTTATTGTCCCAGTTCCATTTTTTGTATTCGATTTTCGAGCCGCTGTTTAAGGTAACCTGAGAATTGTCAGGTAATGAAAAATTGGTTTTTCTGCCGTTTTCTGCCATTTCGGTTGAAGTGGCATTGGTTTTAAAAAACAATCCCAGGCAAAGCATTACAGCAAAAACCGCAGCGATTTTCATCCATTTTGATTGGTAAAACGGAATCACTTTTGGGCTTGCTTTTTTACGGCTGATGACTTTTTGATACAATGCATCAGCATCAAAACCAGGCGCTTCCAACTGACTTGAATAAGCGGCGATTTTGGCATAGGCAGCATATTCAGGAGTTTTTTGAAAGGCAGCTAATTCCTGCTCATTCATTTCCCCAGCCAGCCATTTTGCCAATTCGTATTTTTCTTCCATTGCATTCATTTGATTAAAAACAGTTTGTATTTAAAAAACCCTACCTGAATTGTTCTATTTCCTGCCTTAATGTAACCAGTGCACCGTGGATGCGCTTTTCAACGGCTTTTACGCTGATGTCTAGCATCGCGGCAATTTCCTGGTATTTCTTTCCTTCAATCCTGTTGAGCAGGAAGGCAGTCCGTTGCGCTTCGGTTAGTTTTCCGATTGCCTTTTCGAGCTTTAGCCTGAATTGTTCCTCTTCTATCAAAAATTCGGGATCCAGGTTGGTTTTGTCCTTGCCGGTATTGTTCTGGGCGTATTTCAGCACTACTTTCTGATGCGCAATTTCATTGAGTGAAGCATTGTTGGCAATGGTGTAAATATAGGATTTGGCTTTTTCCAGCGGTACGTTTTTACAGTTTTCCCAAAGCTTTATGAAAGAATCCTGTGTAATGTCATTGGCCTTTTCTTCATTCCCGAATTTGAAATACAGATAGTTGCGCAACGATTTTACATTGGCCTTAAAAAAACCAGAAAAAATCAATTCTTCACAAATTCCTTTAGAATCGGTTTCTTTCATTGAATGCAGTTGAATTTTTTTCGCCCCTAAAATTAAAATAATTTTTAGAAGTAGGGTTTTTTATTCCAACTTTGTTTTACCATATGAATTGACCGTATTATGAAAAAATTTACCTTTTTTGTTTTTGCCCTATTTGCCATTTCGGTTTTGTCCTGCCAGGAGGAAGGTGAAAGCATTGAACAGGACACCACCAATAATTTTGCCAAGACCTCGCCAATAGCATCATTGATCAGCAGGGTTTCGCAATATGAAACGACAGCGGATAACGTTTTGGACGGAACGAGCAATTGCAGTATAAAATTACCGGCTCACGTTACTGTGAACAATACCTATGTGTATGTCGGTTCGGCAGCAGATTATCAATTGGTGCAGAACATAAAAAACCAAAGCAGCACAGATGATGACAAGGTGCATTTTGCCTTTCCGGTTACAGTTGTTTACCCAAGTTATTATGAGCATGTGCTGAATACAGAAGCCGAGTTTGACGCGATGATGGCCAGCTACGGAGATGATAGTGCCTACCACAAGATTTCGTGCCTCAATTTCAATTATCCGGTTTCAATCAATGTGTACAATACCAATAACCAGGTTGCCAGTACGGTAACGATACAGACCGATGCGCAGCTTTACAGTTTTATTTATCACCTGACAGATTCCCAGGTAGCAGGGATTGTTTTCCCGATTACTCTAACTAATGCCAATGCGCAGCAGATTACCATTAACAACAACACACAACTCGAAGATGCCATCAATAGTGCGGTAAGTTCATGTAATGTGGGGCCTTCACCAAGCTCGCTTTCCGATGTGCTTGTTTCCGGAAGCTGGCATATCTCGTATTGCTTCCACGGAAGTGATGATACGAACCAATACAATGGCTATAATTTTACCTTCTTTGTCAATGGTGATGTAAAAGCGGTTAAAAATTCAATGATCATCTACGGAGATTGGGATATCAATGACAGCGGAATGATGGATCGCCTGGATTTGAATTTTGATGGAGACCAGCTTCATGATATAGAAACGAACTGGGATGTACAGGAATATACTTCAACCTATGTCAGGCTCAGGAAACAAAATGGGGGTGGAGGCGGTCCGGGCCCCGGGCCACAGTCTTCGTATCTGAGTTTTACCAAAAATTAATCTTTTGCCATGAAGCTATTCCACACCAAATTCCTTAACAAGGAAGAGTTAAACAGCGCTAACAAGGAACCCTATCCAAACAAAGGCCGGATCAATTATTTGCTGCAGGTCTTGATTTGGGCCGGAATTTTTTCAGTTGCCTATTTTATCATCAACACTTTACACACTTAATGTTTCATCAAAACTATATAAACGCCAATTTTATGAATTTTCAGGATGAAAAATATTTGCCGTTTGGAAATTTGAAGGTTCTGAAAGACGAAAAGCTTACAGCCGGGAAAAAGAACCTAAGCTTTATTGAAGAATTCATTGATGTTGTTATCATTCCGTTATCCGGAAGCCTTACTTATAACGACAGCCTTAGCAACAAAGCGGTTATCGAGAAGAATCAGATCGGGTTATTTTCGGTACAGGAAGGCATGGCTTATGAATTGGTCAATGCATCCGAAAAAGAAGATGCCGATTACCTGCAGGTTTGGCTTAAATCCGACGGGAAGCTATTTACCAGGCAAAACAGGCAGAAAGAGTTGAATATGTCAAAAGGCAATTGCCTATTGCCGGTTTTTACCAGTAAGAGCTCCAATACCACCGATTTGAAAATCAATACCGATGCGTCGGGCTTTATCGGTGTTTACGATAAAGGGAAATTTGAAAGGTACAGCCTTAAAAACCCGGGGAATGGCCTGTATGTTTTTGTTATCGACGGAATTTTTAAGTTTCAGGACAGGCTGGTTGAGTCGAAGGGATCTATTTCATTAGTAGGGAATTCGGCAATTGAGTTCGAATTGATTTCAAATAAAGGCTCCTTTTTGTTATTGGAAGTCCCGTTATAGTTTTTCATGTTTGATATGAGAGCCAGCTAGTTAAGCTGGCTTTTGTTTTATGCAAAAAATTAACGCTTTATGCTTAGGGTTTTTGCCTTCAAAGCTGTTTCATTACTATAACTAAAACAAAAAACACTATGAGAAAATTAAAGTTAATCCCGGTTTTGCTATTTCTTTTCATGCTGGGTTCCTGCAGCTCAAGCGATGATTCTTCATCCGCCAATCCCACACCGGTAATTAATGCCGCCACACAGGGTACCTGGAGGATTTCCAGCTATATCGATTCGGGGACTGATGAAACGAACCATTTTACGAATTACAATTTTACTTTTGCCGCTTCGAATGTACTGACGGCCACCAACGGAACCAATACCTATACCGGAACCTGGTCGGTAACTTCAGATGACAGCAGCGATGACGACAATCCAAGCGGTGACCTGGACTTTAACATTGGCTTTGCCACTCCGGCCGATTTTGCCGAACTTACCGAAGATTGGGACATCGTTTCCTATTCTTCTACCACTATTTCATTGATCCACATAAGCGGCGGCAACGGGGGAACTGATACGTTGGTATTTACAAAGAATTAAAAGAATTGAAAAAGAAGTTGACTTGTTTTTTAAAACCACCATTTTGGGTGGTTTTTTTATTTATTCTAGTGTAGAAGTTCGAAATCAAATCCTTAAATTTGCACTTCATTAAAAACAAGCATACCATCATGTTCAATAATTTAAGTGATAAACTAGATAAAGCATTCCACATCCTCAAAGGGCACGGAAAAATTACCGAAGTCAATGTAGCCGAAACTTTGAAGGAAGTTCGTCGCGCTTTGCTTGACGCCGATGTTAATTTTAAGATCGCAAAGGATTTTACCACTAAAGTTAAGGAAAAAGCCATTGGTGAAAACGTATTGACGACCTTACAGCCAGGACAGCTTCTGGTTAAGATCGTTAAGGACGAACTGACCGAATTGATGGGGGGCGATGCAACCGGGATCAACCTTTCGGGTAATCCGACTGTAATTTTGATGTCGGGTCTGCAGGGTTCGGGTAAAACCACTTTCTCAGGAAAACTGGCCAGTTACCTTAAAACCAAAAAGAACAAGAAACCGCTTTTGGTTGCCTGTGATATTTACCGTCCGGCGGCAATCAACCAGCTACATGTGGTTGGTGACCAGATAGGAGTAGAAGTATATTCGGAACCGGAAAATAAAGATGCAGTTAGCATTGCGCAAAATGCGATCAACTATGCAAAATCAAAAGGATTCAATGTTGTAATCGTCGATACAGCGGGTCGTTTGGCGATTGATGAGGAAATGATGAACGAGATTGCCAATGTACATGCGGCTATCAAACCACAGGAGACGTTGTTTGTTGTTGATTCGATGACGGGTCAGGATGCAGTGAATACGGCAAAAGCCTTCAACGACCGCCTGAATTTTGACGGGGTTATTTTGACCAAATTAGATGGTGATACCCGTGGTGGAGCTGCCATTTCGATCAAATCGGTGGTAGATAAGCCAATCAAGTTTATCGGGACCGGTGAAAAAATGGAAGCCATCGATGTGTTCTACCCATCGCGTATGGCCGACAGGATCCTCGGAATGGGAGACGTGGTTTCGTTGGTAGAAAGAGCACAGGAGCAATATGACGAAGAGGAAGCAAGGAAAATCCAGAAAAAAATCGCCAAAAACGAGTTTGGTTTCGATGATTTCCTAACGCAAATCCAACAGGTAAAGAAGATGGGTAACATGAAAGACCTTGTCGGAATGATTCCCGGTGCAGGTAAAGCCCTAAAGGATGTAGAAATTGAAGACGATGCGTTCAAGCATATCGAAGCGATCATCTATTCGATGACCCCAAAAGAAAGAAGCAAGCCTTCCATCATTGATATGAAAAGAAAAACCAGGATCGCAAAAGGATCTGGGCGAAAAATAGAAGAAGTAAACCAGCTAATGAAGCAGTTCGACCAAATGAGCAAAATGATGAAAATGATGCAAGGTGGCGGAGCCAAGAACCTGATGAAGATGATGGGCGGCGGAGGCGGCATGAGATAAAGGAAAGTGAAGGCGCGAGGAATCGCGTCTTTTTTTATGGATAACACACAACACACGAATATGGAATTACTAGACGGTAAAAAAACATCAGACGAGATCAAAGCCGAAATCACCGCTGAGGTAAACAAAATGAAAGCTAACGGAGAGAAAGTCCCGCACCTGGCAGCAGTAATTGTTGGGAATGACGGGGCAAGCCTAACTTATGTGGGTAGTAAAGTGAAAGCCTGCGAATTGGTTGGTTTTGAATCGACTTTAATCAAAATGCCAAGCACGACATCGGAAACTGAATTGCTGAAAAAAATTGCCCAGCTTAATGCTGATGACAATATTGACGGCTTTATTGTGCAGCTGCCTTTGCCAGACCAAATCGATACCCAAAAAATATTGATGGCGATCGATCCCAGCAAGGATGTCGACGGTTTCCATCCGGAAAATTTTGGAAAAATGGCGTTGGACATGTCGACTTTCATTCCGGCTACACCGTTTGGTATTTTGGAATTACTGGAACGCTATAATGTTGAAACCAAAGGAAAGCACACTGTGGTTATTGGCCGTAGCCACATCGTTGGACGCCCGATGAGCATCCTGATGGGGAGGAAAGGTTTTCCTGGAAATTCAACCGTAACACTTACCCACAGCTACACCAAAAATATAGCCCAGATCACAACACAGGCAGATATCATCATCACCGCTTTAGGCGTTCCGAATTACCTGAAAGCCGAAATGATAAAGGATGATGCAGTTGTGATTGATGTAGGTATTACCCGTGTAGCCGACGAAACAGACTCAAGAGGCTATCGCATTACCGGCGATGTGGATTTTGAAAACGTATCGAAAAAAGCGTCTTATATAACTCCGGTTCCGGGCGGAGTCGGGCCAATGACGATTGCAATGCTGCTTAAAAATACTTTGCTGGCACGAGAACAGAAAAGGCATTTAAAGAAATAAAAAAATCCCGGGGTTCACCCGGGATTTTTTTTACAATTTCGCCAGCCAAAGCGAAGCATTTAAGTGAAGCCGTGAATGCGATTCGAGCTCGGTCCAGCCAAAATACAGCTTGTCGTTCTTGTAGCCCGTTCCGTCATCGGCAGGAGAACTGTCGCCAATGATAACAACCCTTCCTTTTCCGAAAGTAGAAGAAGCGCACATCACGTCCGAATTTCCCTGACTGGATCTGTTCCTCCAAATTAATCCTTTGGCATTAGGATTGTTTAATGTTATCGATGCTCCGGCAGAATATTTCAGTTGAGTAACTCTTCCCTGCGAACCGTTTAGGACCGGATTTGAATTTGAAGCCAAAACATTCGAAGTCATTTCAGAAAAAGTGTTTTTGTCAATGCTAAAACCAAACGGATTTTGCTGTACCGAATTTTCAGCCATCAAATCATTCCATATCTCCACCGAATCAAAACCATCCTGATTTCTGTCAGAGCCCGTATGGTCGGAAATCATAAACAGTCCGCCGCCATTTTTGACAAAATTTAGAATAGCGGTTTTTTCAGGATCGCTGAATTTTACATTCGGTTCGTCTACTACAAAAACATCATAATTTTTCAAATCCTGCGGATTGTTTGTTCCAAAAGTAATGACGCTCCGGGTTGGTAGCGTCTCAACAATATGGCCCAATTTTACCAACGCAATTCCCCAGGCTGACAAAGCTCCGTTCCAATATGTTTCAGGGGTTTTCGATGTTATGGAAGACTGATTTGGTGTTGGGAAGCGTTGCGGGAACCTGTCTGCATCCAAAATCCAGTCGGCATTGCCCGCTGTTTCAGCTTTTGAAGCGTCAAAAAGGAATTTTTTTGGTGTTTTTGAGATTATCCCAACCGGGCTGATTTCTGAATCAACTTCAGTTTCATGCGATTTGCTGTTACAGGAAAAAGCAAGGATTACGAAACAGGTAAGCAGAAATTTGGAAAGCAGATTCATTTTTGAATTACTTTTTGTTTTTGCCATTTTTATATTGAACCTTTTCTACAATCTCGATTTTTTGGGCTGGTTTTTTATTTTTTGGATTGAATGGCTTTTTCTTGGCTTCAGTTTTTGGCTTTGGCTTTAACCCAGTCACGGCGCTTGTGGATTGTTTGGCGGAAGTATTTTTCTTTACCGCCTCCTGGTTTTGCTTGATTACATCCATGGCATTTTTAGGGTTTTCCTTGGTGCCACGAAGATGGATTACCAATCCGTTCAGGAAATTACGCAACACCTGATCGCCGCAGTCCATGTATTTTGGATGATCAGCATTCCTGAAAAAGGCACCCAATTCAGCAGCTGAAATCCTAAAATCAACCAATTGCATGATTGCGACAATTTGGTCGTCACGTAGTTGGAGGGCTACGCGTAGTTTTTTGAAAATATCATTATTGTTCATTTCCGTAAGGTTTTAAAAAAGCCAAAGGTACGCGTTTTTAAAGTGTTCCCGCCACATTTTTTCGTTGTGCTGACCGCCTTTTACGATAACTTCTTTATTGAGTTTTTTGCATTGGCAGCGTTTGGTGTTTACCCAATGCTCCACATTCTGCATGTCGGGTATCACATCGTCATCTCCTTCATTGTCACCGCATAAGAAATATATTTTGGTGTCAAAATCCTTGGTTTTAGCCAGCATGTCATTCAGGTCTTTTCTGCAAAACCAAAAAGAAGGCGAGAAACAGCCCACTTTGCCAAACACTTCCGGATATTTGATTGCGGCATAAAATGAAACCAAGCCGCCAAGTGAGCTTCCGAAAATCGCCGTATTTTTGGCGTTGGTTTTGGTTCGGTACGTCGAGTCGATTTTTGGTTTTAATGTCGAAACAATAAAATCAAGATAGGCATCGGCATTTCCGCCGCCATATTTTTCATGCTTGCACGGAGTTAGTTCTTCAATGCGTTTGTCGCCACCATGTTCTATGCCAATTACAACGACTTTGGCGTTAATGCTGTCAAGGGTTTCATCGATGTTCCACTCGCCAACATAGGAAGTTTTGGCATCAAACAAATTCTGGGCATCATGCATGTAGATTACAGGATACTTTTGCTTGGAAACCGTATAGTCTTTTGGAAGGTAAACCCAGATTTTCTTTGTGGTCTTGAGTTGAGGCGCTTCAATGCTAAAGGTTGAAACCTGCTTGCTGGCAGTGCTTGGCTGCGCATTTATAAGGCAACTGAAAAATAAGGATAGGATCGAAAAAAGATAGTTCAAAATAATGTCTTTAAATTATTCTTTAACAGGAACTTCTTCCTGCAGGTCATCTGTGCTTCGTTTCTCTTTTCCCTTTTTGTCTTTCTTATCTTTCTTTTTGTACATATTAGCCTTGAAAACCTGAAACTTCTCTTTTTGATCTTTATTGAGATAAGACATTATATTCGATTCCGCTTTTTCAGATAAAGCCTTTATTTCTTTGGATTTTGCTTCCTGGTCGGTTTCTTTTTTCATCACAATATCAATACTCTTGTTATTGTTTACAATTTCATTCTTTATGGCAATGAACTGAAGGTCATCCAAATTTAGATCGGCTTTTAATTTGGCCATATAATTGTCAATAGACTCATTCCTGTGCTCTTCGATTTCCTCCGCAGTCGGTGCTTTAGGCTGATGGTTTTGGTTATAATTGTTATATCCATTGTTGAGTCCACGCCCATAAGCGCTTTGTCCAAACGAAACAGTGGAGGCAAGTAATAAGCTGCAAATAAATACCTTTAAAATATTCATGGTTTTCAAAAATTTAAGATTGTAAAATTATATAAAATTGACAGTCAGCAATGTTAAAAAATAAATGATTTTCATATTTATAAAAATCCTATTTTAGCTAAAAATAAATATTTGATGAACAAATACAAAGACAAATTAGCGCTTTTATCTGAAATGATTGCTTTTTCCGTTGTTGATGGAAGATTGCACGAAAGGGAATATCTTTTTCTTTCGATGATAGCTGAAGAGCTTGAAATTGATAAGGACGAATTTAAAAATCTGTTTCATCAGGAAGAATATCCGCATGTCATCAAGTCAGAATTTGAGCGTATCCAGCAGTTTTACCGTTTGGCTTTATTGATGCATTGCGATGGGGTTCTGCACGAACGCGAGCAAATCAAGATACACGAAATAGGTATCAATATGGGCCTCAATCCACATGCCATCAAACGTGTCCTGAAGGCGATGGAAGATTCGCCAACCAAGATGATTCCGGCCGAATTTTTACTCGAAGTTTTCCAGGAGCAGTTGAATTAATTCTTCTTTCGGGCTTTTGCCAATTCGGTTATAAAAAACAACAGGCTGCAGATCAGGAAAATTATCGTAACTGTTGTTGCAAATGGCGGGGCGCCTTCCGGCCAAAGTTGCCCTAATAATACCATGCAATTCAGTAGCGCCAATGTGATCAGGGTGATTTTTATTGACATATAAATAGGTTAGCTGCAAGCATAAATGACTTACGAAAACCACGTGATGAAATTAAAACTTCTTTTTATATTTCTTTTTTTGAGCAACATTCTGTCTGCACAAAAAGTTTTTCATTTTTCAGATTCAATATATTGTAATATCATTAAAGATTCATTGATCTCAAAGAATAAAATCTTACTTACAACGAGTATTTGTGGCTATAAAAATACGTTAAACCGATTTAAAGGAGACATTAGAGACTCAATAGGTCGAGTATGGTTGGACAACATAGATACGATTTCATTGGAACAAAAACTAGAGTTCTTTTCTAGGAAAAAAAAACTAAAGGTAGTTACTCCTGAAGAAATATTTAAAATAAAGAAAATTTCAACGTATCTAAATTTGAAAACTTTCGATTCAATACCCTGCTATTTTTCAGAGGTAACAGAAATTACCAATAATAAACACCAAGCATATTTTGTGAAAGATTACTGGTTGCTAAGCCATTGTGAAATTGAAATTCTATTTGGTGATGATGGAGAAATTATTTGGTGGGGAATGTACTATTTTGATAAACATATTCAGTCCCAAAATATTACTAAAACATTAACTAAATATGGCTTTAGCAAGAAGATTATCAATGATATTAAAAGTAAAAAGTTAAAAAAATATAGAAGAATCACTTACAATTAATTATATGCGACTAACATGCCAGCAACTAACAGCGGTTTTGCGCCATAGCTGGCTTGATCTTTCTTGGAAAATACTCCGGACATCACAATTTCTTATTACATTTATCCTTAACTTGCCGCTACGGCGCAAAGCCGCGAAACGATTTTACTTTTCGTAGGGAACATAATGCTGGTGTAGAAAACGGTTCCAGCCTTTTTTGTTTTTGGATTCCACCACCCAGTGAAACCCTTCTTTTTCGTCAGGCCAAAAGACCTGTCGCGCAATGCCAGCCGGCATTGCGGCTTCAAACCCAATAGCCAGCTCGTGGGCATCCGTAACATCTGCAAATTTTCCGCTTGAATTTTTTCCATCGGAAGTAAATGACCAAAAGGTGATTGCTTTGGAATTGTCTAAGCCAATAATAGTATGGTCTTCGTAGCTTTTATTGCCCAGATTCCAGATTACATCTTCAATGATATAGCTGTTGCCGATACCGTAGCTGAAAGTCCTGATGCACTCAGGATTCATACGGTCTTTGCTACCTTTGTTGCAGATCCATTTTCCTATTAACGGATCAAAAAAGCCTAGCTTTCCACGTCCTTTTTTCCAATTTACATTTTTATTGCCCATTGTCATGCCATTTATCGGGTCAATACTTTTAGCATCCCATCTGTACCCTTGCTCCCAAATAAATCAATGCTTTTGTCAATTGGGATTATGCTGATGTCTTTTATGTCCAGCTTTTGCAGGGTTTCATAAAGCTGGTTGATCGGAAAATCGGTCAAAGTGCTGTTAATGAATAGTAGCGGAGTAGCGCCGATTTCATTATTGGCGACCTTATCTTCCAAAAATAATCTTAAGTTGTATCTTTTTTGCCCTGTGGCATCCACTGTATAATAGCTACCTTCTTTAACTTTCAGCTTGTTCTGCCGGATGGTTTTCCAGAATTTCTCAGCCCATTGCCCGTTGTCCCAAACCTCTTTTCTATTATTCAGTATATTTTCTACAGCTGCAGTATCAGTTTTCAAATCAAGCAGCAATTGCAATAAGGAATGCATTTCCAGCTGCCCGCTGGTATTCTCAAATTTATTGATAAGCTTATTGCTGAAAGGCTTTATGTCTGTTTTGTAACTGTTTTTAAGGGTTGTTAAAAAAGTGTTTAATTCAGGAGTATCCAGTTTTGCAATACTGTCATTGACCGCTTTTTCAAACTCGCTTTTTGTCAGTTTTGTCAATTTTGTGTAGCTGTTTTGAGAAAAACAAATTGACGGGATAATAAGCAGGAAAAGTAATTTCATTTTTTTTGCGTAATGTTGGTTTTAAATTTTATGAAATCCTCTCCTGTAATGCCTGAATCTCGTCACGAAGCCTGGCTGCCTGCATGAAATCAAGCTCTTTGGCTGCTTTTTCCATCGCTTTCCGGGTATCGCGGATTTTCTTTTCTATTTCAGGCTTTGACAGGTATAAACTTTCGGGCTCGGCAGCTTTCGCAATCTTATCTTCAAAATATTTTGTCGATACCGAGTTGTTGCCCAATGCGCTTCCAAGGCTTTTTTTCAACGCCTGCGGCTCGATATTGTTTGCAATATTATATGCCATCTGTTTTTCGCGGCGGTAATTGGTATCATCTATGGTTTTTTGCATGCTGGCCGTAATTTTATCGGCATACATGATTGCCTTTCCGTTTACGTTTCTGGCGGCTCTTCCTACGGTTTGTACCAATGAACGATGGCTGCGGAGGAACCCTTCCTTATCGGCATCAAGTATGGCAACCAGTGAAACTTCAGGCAGATCGAGCCCTTCCCTAAGCAGGTTAACCCCAATCAGTACGTCAAACAAACCTTTTCTAAGGTCCTGCATGATCTCGACCCGTTCCAAAGTATCGACATCCGAATGGATATAGCGGCACCGGATAGAAACTTTGGTTAAATACTTGGTCAATTCCTCAGCCATACGTTTGGTTAAAGTGGTTACCAAAACGCGCTCGTCGGCTTCACAGCGTACCTGTATCTCTTCGATCAAATCATCAATCTGGTTCAGGCTTGGGCGGATTTCTATAACCGGATCGAGCAAACCTGTTGGGCGGATGACCTGTTCTACATAAATCCCTTCGCTTTTTTCCAATTCATAATCAGCCGGTGTGGCCGAAACATAAATGACCTGGTTCTGCATCGATTCAAACTCTTCAAACTTCAATGGGCGGTTGTCCATGGCAGCTGGTAACCTGAAACCGTATTCCACCAGGTTTTCCTTTCTGCTTCTATCCCCGCCATACATGGCGTGTACCTGGGAAATGGTTACATGGCTTTCGTCAACTACCATGAGATAGTCATTTGGAAAATAATCCAGCAAACAGAACGGGCGCGTTCCCGGAAGCCGTCGGTCAAGGTAACGGGAGTAATTTTCAATCCCGGAACAATAACCCAATTCGCGGATCATCTCCAAATCAAAATTGGTACGCTCTTCCAAACGTTTTGCTTCCAGATGCTTGCCGATTTCCTTGAAGTAATCCACTTGTTTCACCAGGTCCTGCTGGATTTCCCAGATGGCCGATTGCAAAACATCAGGCGAAGTCACAAACATATTGGCCGGATAGATATTCAGTTTGCTGTAGCGCTCCAGAACCTTTGAAGTCTTGGCATCAAAAGATTCGATTTCCTCAATTTCATCTCCAAAAAAATGCACGCGGTAAGGTTCATCTGCATAACTTGGGAAAATATCAACAGTATCGCCTTTGATGCGGAAGGTTCCGGGTGTAAAATCGGCTTCGGTCCTGGAATACAAGCTCTGCACCAGGCGATGCAGCAATTTGGTACGGGAAATGATTTCGTTTTTGGCAATAGAAACCACATTTTTTTGAAATTCCACAGGATTTCCAATACCGTATAGGCACGAAACCGAAGAAACCACAATAATGTCACGACGTCCCGAAAGCAGGGCAGAAGTGGTGCTCAAACGCAGTTTTTCCAATTCGTCATTAATGGACAGATCCTTTTCGATATACGTTCCGGTTACAGGAATAAAGGCCTCGGGCTGATAGTAGTCGTAATACGAAACAAAATACTGCACCGAATTGTTAGGGAAAAACTGTTTGAATTCGGAATACAGCTGGGCTGCCAGGGTTTTATTATGTGCCAGTACCAATGTCGGTTTGTCTACATTCTGTACTACATTGGCAACGGTAAATGTTTTTCCGGATCCTGTAACACCGAGTAAAGTCTGAAATTTTTCCCCATTGATGATTCCGTTCGAGAGTTTTTCAATGGCCTGAGGTTGGTCGCCGGTAGGCTTATAATCGGAGATGACTTGGAATTTCATTTTTTGAGTTGCTGAGTTTGATTTCGTTCTATTCGCATTTTCATGTTCGGGTCTGAGTAGCTAAGTTACTAAGTTTTTAGCGTTTTCCTGTTGCCGAATTATGCTAATAATCCGTTAATCTTAGCATATTGCAGCAGCATGATTGTTTTTGCATCCCTGATCTGACCCGAAGCGATCATTGCATAGGCTTTGTCAAAATCGTATTCTAAAACTTCAATGTTTTCGTGTTCATCAGCCACACCGCCACCTTCACTGACTTTCATGTCTTTGGTGTATTCGGCGGCAAAGAAATATACGATTTCGGTCACAGAACCCGGCGACATGTATACTTCAAATAGCTTTTGCACCGCAGAAACCTTATAGCCCGTTTCCTCTTCGGTTTCGCGGCGGATGCATTCTTCCGGATTGTCTTTGTCCAGTAACCCGGCGCAGGCTTCAATCATCATGCCGGTTCCATTGCCGTTGACATAAGTCGGTAAACGGAATTGCTGTGTCAGGATTACGGTCTTGGAATTTTTGTTGTAAAGCAAAATGGTAGCGCCATTGCCACGGTCATAGGCTTCACGTGATTGGGTTTCCCAACTGCCGTCTTTCTTTTGGTAATTATAGGTTACTTTTCTGAGCGTGTACCAGTTGTCTGAAAGGACTTCGGTTTTTAGGATTTCTACTTTAGGATTGTTCATTTGATAGTCTTGGTTTTGAAAGAATGATTAGTATGTAAATAAAATAGGAAAACTGCAAAACCACAAAAGCCATGAAAATAAATTTAAACATATCTATAATGTAAATCATTACGGACTCAATATTTTCTGCCTGATTGAAATAAATCTCAGGATAGCGAAGGAGCAGGGCTATGACAGTTGAAACAAAAAAGTGGATTACTACAACCTTTTTTAAAAATGCGTTTTTTGTTTTGCCGATCTTTGAATAAATAAAAACATCAAGCCCCAAAAGGAAAAGAATAAGAATAGATGCTGAAGTAAATGGGGGATAAACTGTCGTATGCCAGCCCGGAACTACCGAAGTCGCATAATCAAAAGAAATGGGATTTACCAGAAATAATATTATTGTGAGAGATAATAAAATAACAAAAAAAACACTCTTGTTTTTCATTTGGCAAAAATTTAATCCCAACATTCCATCAGCAGCAAATCGCCGCTATTGTGGGTTATCGAAACCATTCCGTCTTCGGTAACATGGTTGCTGCTTCCGGTTCGGTAACCGATGGTCAGGTCTTCATTGTGTAACGGATAAAAGAGGTTTTTAGTATGTATGCCTGAAACTTTTCCAATCGGAATCAACGACAAAATCGTATTTGACGTGTACCATTTTTCAAAAGAATTGGGCAGCAAAAATACTTTTGAATGGTCATCAAGAATGACGATTTTCAAAGTATTCCGGTAGGCAACTATATTTGTCAGGTTGGTTATCGTATGGTCGGCACGGCGTCCGGTAGCCCAAATCACATTTGCGGCTTTGTGGCCTTTTTCGATAAGATAATCAAAAGCCTTTTCGAGATCGGTTTTCTCCTGATTGGGCGTATGGACAATTTCCAGCGGATATTGCTTTTCCTTGTAATGGGCTGCATCAAAACCACGGTCAAAATCACCCAAAAGCACATCCACTTTGATTCCGAGTTCCAAAACACGTTCGATAGCCGAATCAAGGACAATCACCAAAGGCGACCATTCGAGCAGCTGGCCAAGCAATTCCATGCTGCAGGCTTCGCCATTGGCAATAATCAAAGCAGGTTCCTGGTCGTCTCGGACGATGTGGTGTGAAGACATTGTAAGTTTAGAATTTAGATTGCAGATTTTAGATTTCAGAATGAGTGTAAATTTAGCAATATTGTTAACTTAATTCCTAACTTCCGAAATCTAAAATCGTTAATCTTCACTCAACAATTGTTACTCAATCACATAATTCCTGAAATCCGTTTCCGCCAGGCTAAAATAGCCCAAAGCATAATTTGAGCTGTCCGTCTGGTTGATAATGTTGCCGCGAACGGTTGCCGGTGTGGTGCCAAATGGCCCGCCACCGCCACCTTCAGAAATAAGGATGAGCTTGTTCATGTATTCGTAATAGCGTTTGGAAATGCCATAGATTGTAATGTCAACAATGTCACCGCTTTTTAGGTCCTCATGCGAAAAGTAATTGAAGAATTCATTTCCCTGGAAAAATTCATCCTCATCCACACTGTAATACGGAATCGCAAGGCTGCTGGCCTTATACCGGAACATATAATAATTGTTTGCGATTGCCGGATCGTTATAATAGGTCTTGATTTCGATTTCATCACCGCCAAATCCGCCATCATTGGTTTGCTCGATATGGCTGATGGGTGAAACACTTTTCAAGGTTTCAGTTGCCGTATAGGTCTGCCCGTTCAGGTTTACTGTCAATACATAGGTTTTATCGATTTCAGGGACGAAATTGTGGCACAGGTACAAACCCGAATTGGCCACTTCTTCAGTAAAATTGAATACCACATTGTCGCTGCTGGTCACAAAAACCGTAGCTCCCGAAACCGTCGGGATATTCGGATTGTAAAAACCGGTCGTCGTGCTGAGCTTGATTTTCTGTTCGTTGCCAGTAGTTCCTTTCAGCCATTGGATCTGGCCATCGATGACCAGTCTTGGTGCGGCGGTTTCAAGGTTTACATCTACAACGTCTTCGCAACCTGATGCTATTATGGCGAAAACAAAAAGGGATATGATTTTATATAATTTGCTCATGATATTAGAATTTAAAATTATAGCTAATTCCCGGCACGATACCGAAAATAGATAAGCGGACAGCCTCATTGACAGCCGTGGTTTCGTTTTGGCGGAACGTGATCGATGCAGCATTTTTACGGCCATACACATTGTACAAGCTGAAAACCCATTCGCTCTGCCAGCCTTTTTTCTTATCGGGTTTAGGCGTATAGGTTGCTGAAAGGTCTAAATGATGGTAAGCCGGAAGCCGGTCTGCGTTACGCGTGCCATAACTCGGGACCATAATGCCGCCGTATTCGTAATATCCGTTCGGATAGGTTACGGGCTGGCCGGTCTGCAGGACGAAATTGGCTCCGTAGGTCCATTTTTTACTGTAATTATATGACCCGGTGACCGATAGGTTATGTGTTTTGTCATAACCCGAGCTATACCAGTTCCCGTTGTTGATTCCGGTTTCAGCAGCAGTTCTTCCCGGAGTCCTTTGTTCCGATTTTGAAAGTGTATACGAAATCCAGCCGTTTAGCCTGCCGGTATTTTTACGCAATAGGACTTCCAAACCGTAAGCCCTCATTTCTCCATTTAATACCACCTGTTCGATGGCTTCGTTGGCAATCAGGTCGGCGCCGTCAATATAGTCGAGGCGATTTTTGATTTTCTTGAAGAAACTTTCCACTTCCAATGAATATTCATTGTTTTTGAAGTTTTTGAAATAGCCCAAAGCTACCTGATCGGCAATTTGTGGCTTGATGTATTTGTCGCTTGGTGTCCAGACATCCAAAGGTGTAGGCGATGCGGTGTTGGATATCAATTGTAAATACTGTGCCATGCGGTTGTAGCTCACTTTTACCGACTGGTTTTCATTCAGCTGATAAGCAGCGGCAAACCTAGGTTCGAAGTTGTTGAAAGTTTCCATAACGGCATTGCTTCCATAATGGCGTGTATCGATTGGCGTTCCTTTTTCGTAAATCTGCAGTTCGTCATTGAAAACTACCGCCTGGTCGTTTTGGTAAAGATTCACAGTGGAGCTTCCTAAGCGATAGAAGGCACTGAAGCGCAAACCGTAAGAAAGTGAGATTTTATCGGATATTTTTTGCTCTGCATCGATGTAAACCGATGGCTCAAAGGCAAATTTCTTTTCGAGCTGCTTGTAATTGATCCCCGAATCGCTTCCTGACGGTTCAATGGTTCCCGGATTGAAATCGTAGTAAATTCCGCTTACACCATAATTCAGTTTTACTTTGTCGGTAACGTAATGTTTGAAATCGTATTTAACATTATAATTTTTTATGCCCGAATTCCATTGGAAATTCAGCAAATTCAAATCCAACCCATAATAATAATCACTGTAGATCAGGGAAAGATTGGAAAACAGTTTGTCTGAAAACAAATGATTCCAGCGCAGATTCAGTGTGGCATTTCCGTAAGTGTTTACAAAACTGTCGTTCAGGCTGAAGAAGTCGCGCCCAAAATAACCCGAGAGAAACAAATTGTTATTCGGATTGAGCTTGTAGTTCATTTTGGTATTTAGGTCATAGAAATAGGCCGAGCTTTTATTGTCGGTAAGTTTCAGGAACAAATGCGCATACGAAGCGCGGCCGGCAAAAAGGAACGAACCTTTGTCTTTTACGATCGGGCCTTCGGCCAACAAACGGCTCGAGATAATCCCGATACCGCCGTTCATGCTGAATTTATTGCTGTTTCCGTCTTTTTGGTAAATATCCAAAACAGAGGAAACCCTTCCGCCATAACGCGAAGGGATACCGCCTTTATACAGTTTTAAATCCTTGATCGCATCCGGATTGAATACCGAAAAGAAGCCAAAAACGTGCGATGAATTGAAGATTGTCGCTTCATCAAGCAAAATCAAATTCTGGTCTGCGCCACCGCCACGAACGTTAAAGCCCGATTGTCCTTCGCCGGCATTGGTAACGCCGGGTAAAGTCAGCAATGCCCTAAGCACATCGACTTCTCCCATGACTACCGGTATTTTTTTGATGGTTGCCGATGAAAGCCTGTGGGCGCTCATTTCGGGCTTGCGGATGTTGGTTTCCTTTTTTTCCGAATTTACTACAACTTCGTCCAATTGCTGCCCGCTTTCGGTCATTGGGAAGTTTTTCTTGATGTCCTTGGTCAGTGAAATGGTTTCCTGAGCCAATTCGTATCCCATATAACTTATTTGGATAGTATAAGTTCCTTTGGGAAGAGTAATGGAATAAAATCCATATTCATTTGTGGTGATTCCGGTTTTGGTTTCGGGGATAAAAATGTTGACACCGATTAGTGTTTCATTTGTTTTTGAGTCCGAAATGGTGCCGCTGATAGTGAATTTTTGTTTTGTGGGTTCGTTGTTTTCTGTTTGTGAGAAAGAGTAGGTCGTTACCATTAAAAGCAACAGCCGGATGATTGTGTTCTGCATTTTGATTAGAGTTGATTTTTTTTGTTTTTTGCGTTGGACGATTGAAACTGCGAAGTGTTACGAAATTGATGTTACCATAATTTTAAATATTGATTTGTAAACTAAAACGCATTTAAAAGGAATTTATTGTAGGATTAAATATATTTTTTTTGATTTGACGGATAATTCTGCCCGTAAGCATCTGTTAATCTATGGTTAATTTGGAACAATTTTTGCTGGGATTTTGAATACTTTTACAGCCTAAATTAATATGCATGAAAGCGGTTTGTGCTTTTTTATTTTTAACATTGATTTCTTTCAAAGGTTTTTCGCAATTTGAGACCCCGAAGAAGGCCATCAACATTGCCCCGGTTTCAGATCCCAAGGGAACTGTAGCA
The DNA here is from genome assembly GCA_049841115.1 of Flavobacterium sp. GTDB lineage: Bacteria > Bacteroidota > Bacteroidia > Flavobacteriales > Flavobacteriaceae > Flavobacterium. Next base: position 52,293 of record JASGHQ010000008.1, on the reverse strand, counting down.
CCTAAAGGCACCAAGGAAATAAATTACCCTAGCATTTTTGACAAAAAAGACAAATTGTTATCGGGAGTTTCTTTGCTTAAGAAGAAAGAAGAAGAGGAAAAGCCGATCATGCAGGAAAAAGAATTCAAAAGCGAAGCGAAACCCCAGGCCGAGAAATTGAATAGGCAATTGAAATCGGAAGGGCAGGAGAGCGCTGTTGAGAACAAGGATTTCTTTTATGGCGAGTTTAATGTTTATACAGATAAAATATACATAGCCTGCCGTGATAATGGTCAGATTGATGGCGACAATGTGAGTATCACGATAAACGGCGACAGGATTGTTCCGATAATTTATCTTGAAGACGGTTTTAAAAAATATTCATTTGACATGAAGGAAGGAGTGAATATAGTATTGATAGAAGCATTGAATACCGGTTTGCTTTTCCCAAATACCGGGCAGTTTGCTTTTTTTGATGGGGATGAAAAGCTGGTTACCAATCAAAACTGGAACCTGAACCAAGGCTACAAGGCGATCGTAAGAATAAAACGGATTGTCGGCGGAAAGCTCGAACTGAAGAAAAAAGAATAAAAAAAGCGCTCCAAAATGGAGCGCTTTTTTTTATCAGTATAAATGGAATGAGCTTATGCCAATTTTTTGTCCAGGTTTTCTTTGATTGCTGCAAGGAAACCTTCTGTAGTAAGGTAATCGTCTGCAGTCAAACCCTCCGGTTTTACAAGCATTGCCAAGTCTTTGGTCATTTTCCCAGATTCCACTGTATCGATGCAAACCTGCTCCAAAGCGTTGCAGAAGTTGATCAATTCCTGGTTTCCGTCTAATTTTCCTCTGTGCTCCAATCCGCGTGTCCATGCAAAGATAGATGCTATAGGGTTGGTTGAAGTTGCTTTTCCCTGCTGGTGCATCCTGTAGTGGCGCGTTACGGTTCCGTGTGCTGCTTCAGCTTCAACTGTTTTTCCGTCCGGAGTTACTAAGACAGAAGTCATCAATCCCAATGAGCCAAATCCTTGTGCCACGGTATCCGATTGAACGTCCCCGTCATAATTTTTACAGGCCCATACAAAACCGCCGCTCCATTTCATTGCTGAAGCCACCATATCGTCAATCAAACGGTGCTCGTAAACCATTCCGTTTTTGTCAAACTCTGCTTTGTAATGTTGTTGGTAAACTTCTTCGAAGATGTCTTTGAAACGCCCGTCATAAGCCTTCAAAATAGTATTTTTTGTCGAAAGGTATAAAGGCCATTTTTTGGTCAAAGCCATCTGGAACGAAGAATGCGCAAATCCGTAGATGCTTTCGTCAGTATTGTACATTGACATCGCAACACCATCGCCCTTGAAGTTGAAAACTTCCCAGGTTGTGGTTTCTCCGGCTTCATTGGTAAACGACATTGTCAGCTTCCCTTTACCTTTGATAACCTTATCCGTGGCTTTGTATTGATCTCCAAACGCATGACGCCCGATTACGATTGGCTGTGTCCAGCCCTGAACATAGCGAGGGACATTGCTCATGATGATCGGTTCACGGAAAACGGTTCCGCCTACAATATTACGGATGGTTCCGTTTGGCGATTTCCACATTTCAGAAAGGTTGAATTCCTTTACCCTTTCCTCATCCGGAGTAATGGTAGCGCATTTGATGCCCACGTTGTATTTTTTGATTGCTTCGGCTGAGTCAATAGTAACCTGGTCTTTGGTTGCTTCCCTGTGCTCAATTCCTAAGTCGAAGTATTTGATATCTAAATCTAAATAAGGAAGGATCAGCTGTTCTTTAATGAAACTCCAAATGATTCGTGTCATTTCATCGCCATCCAATTCTACGACTGGATTGGCTACTTTAATTTTTGCCATATTGTTGAGATTTTTTATGTTTTAATTAATTTGTAGAATGTCCGGATTGTAGTAAGCTAAAGCTTGTTACCTGACTGCCACTGGCAGTCCTCCTTTTAATTTCAAATGCGATAGCAAATATAATTAATATGACAGAAATTTGCTCGCTGACCGAGGCGAAATCGATTGAATTATGAAATTGTTATTTTAGGTTTAAAAAAATAATGATTTGGCAAAAAATGGAATTTAAATTGACAGAATAAAAAAAGTCCCGAACAATTCGGGACTTTTTTTATGTACAGAAAATACGATATTAGTTTTTATATCTTTTTTCTTTGATTTTTGCTTTTTTACCAGTAAGTTCTCTGAAGTAGAAAATACGAGCTCTTCTAACTTTACCTCTTTGGTTTACTTCTACTTTTTGCAAAGCTGGCATGTTAACCGGGAAGATACGCTCTACACCAACTGCTCCAGACATTTTACGGATTGTAAAAGTTTCAGTCATTCCTGCACCTTTTCTTTGGATTACAACTCCTTTGAAAAACTGAGTTCTTGTTTTTTCACCCTCTTTAATTTCGTAGTAAACTGTGATTGTATCACCAGCTCCGAAAACAGGGAAATCTTTCTTTGTTGATAATTCGTTGTTAACGAAATCTACTAAATTTGCCATTTTTTCTGATTATTATGGTTTTAAATCTGAGCAACATTCACGGTTCTCGCCAGAGGTTGGTCAAAGTGGGGGCAAATTTATAGAATTATTTTGAATTATAAATTATAAATTATGAATTATTTTAATTTGCATAAGCAATTTAATTCCAGGTCATTAAGCTCAATTTATAATTTATAATTCCTAATTTAGAATAGGAAACTACTCATCAAGCAAGTCCGGGCGCCTGTTTTTAGTATGTTCAAACGCCATGTCCTCGCGCCATTTTTCAATTTTGGCAAAATGCCCGCTGGTCAGTACATCAGGCACTTTCCAGCCTTTATACTCTGCTGGGCGCGTATAAATTGGCCCTGATAATAAGTTGTCCTGGAAACTGTCGGTCAGTGCAGAGGTTTCATCGGATAAAACCCCCGGAATCAGCCGGATGATGGCATCGCAAAATACGATCGCACCAATTTCGCCACCGCTCAAAACATAATCTCCTATAGAAATCTCTTTGGTAATAAAATGATCGCGCACACGCTGGTCAACGCCTTTATAATGCCCGCAAAGGATAATGATGTTTTCATATGATGAAGCCCTGTTGGCCATTTTCTGGTCAAGCGTTTCCCCATCAGGAGACATGTAGATGACTTCGTCGTAATGGCGCTGGCTTTTCAGGTGTGTAATGCAGTCGTCAATAGGCTGAATCATCATTACCATTCCAGCGCCGCCGCCAAACTGGTAATCATCTACGCTTTTTTGTTTGTTGGTCGTATAATCCCGCAGATTATGGAAATGGACTTCCACCAATCCTTTTTCGATGGCACGCTTCATAATCGAAGCTTCGAAAGGGCTTTTCATCAATTCGGGTAAAATCGTAATGATATCTATTCGCATGCTGCAAATATAGTAAGTTTTTTTTCCTTCGGCAGCCGCTTTGCTCGTGAGGAGCTGTTTGCTTCGCCTGTTCACTTCTTTTTAAGAAGCTCGAGTCCGGCTATCCATTACAATCTTTTCTTTTTTAAAGAAAAAAAGAAAAGGATTTTCATTGCTATCCGGGCTAGGAACCGTTGCAGTGTCCGGGCATTATTTTTTGGTTGCCAAAATCGAATACACCATCGGGATCTTATTCCCAAAATGCCTGATCCTGAATTTTCCCTTCTCAAATTCTTCGGTTTGATTGAAGCAATTATAAGGAGAATAGTCGTATTCGTTGAAAGCATTGATTTCCAACCCCGACCGGATAAGCGCATTCAGGATTTCGGAAACAGGATGGTTCCACGAAATGGTTTTCTCCTCAATTTCAGCGTCTTTATCGGCATAAGTCCCCGTGTTTTCTTCAAAAATCGCTCCGGTGTTGAAATAATTGTAAAACACTTCCCTGAAATCATTGTCATACATCCAGACAACAGGATGGAAATCGGCCATGATGAATTTTCCATTTGGTTTTAAAAAATGCGAAACCACATTGGCCCATTTATCTAAATCAGGAAGCCAGCCAATGGTTCCGTAGCTGGTAAAGACAATGTCGAATTTTTCATCAAGGTGGTTCGGAGCATCATAAACATCACAACAGATAAAGCTTGCATCCAATCCAAGCTGGGTATTAAACCTTTTGGCTCTTTCAATGGCCTTGTCCGATAAATCAATTCCGGTAGCTTTGGCACCAAGCCTTGCAAAAGAAATCGTGTCCTGCCCAAAATGGCACTGAAGGTGCAAAACCTTTTTTCCGGAAACATCACCCAGCAATTCCAATTCGATGTCATTTAAAGTGGATTTACCATTCAGGAATTGGTCGTTTTCGTAGAAATCCGAAGCAATGTGGACATCTACCTTGTTGTTCCATGTCTTTTTATTCTGTTCTATGTAATTGTTTTGATTTTCCATTTCAGACTCCAAATTGTTTCAGGTGGTGGTTCAAATGCATCGTGTGCATCTTGCTCCATTCATCATAGGTCAGCTCTCCAAAGAAAGGATGTTTCGTGGTTTTGATTGCCAGCTGGCCTAATTCGGAGAAACGGTTGATCCTTTCGATAAGCCCGTTTTTGGTTTCTTCAAAATCATAGGTTCCGGTTCTTATGAAAGAAGGCGCTGTTGGGCTGTTTTTCTTGAATTCGGTTGAATTGAATATTTTTCCTTTCAGCATTTTCCCCAGCAGCCTCATCATTGGGTTGACTTTCATTGGTGTGTTTCCAAATGCAAAATCTATGGGTGCCTGGCAATGCGAAAGCATCTGGTCAACGCTCATTTTTCCCCAAAGCGCTTTGCTTTCGGGTGTAAGCTGGTTGATTCTTGAAATGACGATGTCGTTGTCGGTTTTGCTGTAAATTGAGCTCATGTTTGTTGTTTTGAATTTTGAATGCTAAATTTAGAATAATTCCAGTTCCATCTGGATGTCGGCGCGGTCGTAATCGGTTTCGTCGAGCGGAACTTCAGTGAAATTGTATTTTCGGTATAAATTTAATGCCGTATCCAGTTTAGTGCTCGATACCAGCATGATTTTCTGTGCTTTCTTTTCTCTGGCAAAATCAATGCACGCATCCATCAGCAGGTTGCTTAGTTTTTTACCCTGGAATTTTTTATCTACCGCTAATTTCGCAAGTTCAAAAGTGCCGTTGTCCACTTTCTGCATCGCAACGGTTCCGGCTACTTCATCGCCAATAAGGCAAAAGAAAATTTCGCCGCCGGGATTCAGGATTATTTCTTCCAGTTTTTCAAATGCATCGATATCGTGCTGCTCTACATAAAAATATTCCTCAAGCCAGGCGCGGTTTAAGGAAATGAAGTGTTTCCGGTACTCGGATTTATACGGAATTACCCTTGGTTGCATTTTGCGGATTTATTGCTTTTATCGGTATCCAAAATTACAATTTTAAACGTACCTTTGCACGACAAAATTAAAAATTCACACCATGGAAAACGGAATATATGCTAAATTCAACACTTCAAAAGGTTCGGTTTTAGTAAAGCTTACACATGATTTGACTCCAGGAACTGTTGGTAACTTTGTAGGATTGGCAGAAGGGCAGTTGGAGAACTCGGCAAAACCGATGGGAACACCATATTACAACGGATTGAAATTCCACCGCGTAATCCCCGATTTTATGATTCAGGGCGGTTGCCCACAGGGAATTGGTTCGGGTGGCCCGGGTTATAACTTTGACGATGAATTCCATCCAAGTTTGAAACACGACAAACCGGGAGTGCTTTCTATGGCAAATGCTGGGCCTGGGACGAACGGTTCGCAGTTCTTTATCACACATGTCCCAACCAATTGGCTGGACGGGAAACATACTGTTTTTGGCCGCGTTGTGGAAGGTCAGGATATTGTTGATTCGATCAGCCAGGGTGATTTGATCGAAAGTATCGAAATCATCAGGGAAGGGGATGAGGCTCAGAAATGGAATGCTATCGAGGCATTCCGGACTTTTGAAGGATCACGCCTGAAAAGGATTGAGGATGCCAAAAAAGAAGCAGAAGCTGCAATGGAAAAACTGGCTGCGGGTTTTGATAAGACCGAAAGCGGCCTGCGTTACAAAATCATCCAGAAAGGCAACGGTAAAAAAGCGGAAGCCGGAAAAACGGTTTCGGTTCACTATACAGGGCAACTGGAAAACGGAAAAACATTTGATTCATCATATCCAAGGAAAAAACCAATCGAATTCCCATTGGGCAAAGGCCACGTAATTGAGGGCTGGGATGAAGGCATTGCTTTGCTGCAGGTTGGAGACAAAGCGCGTTTTGTCATTCCATCGTACTTAGGCTATGGCTCGAATGGTGCCGGTGGTGTTATCCCGCCAAATGCTACCTTGGTTTTCGACGTAGAATTGATGGATGTTAAGTAAATTATTTAAGATTTAGTTAAAATTAAAATCCCGGCTCTTTGCAGTTGGGATTTTTTTATACATTTACCTTCTAACCAACAAAAATACCATGAAATTAAAAATGCTTTCCCTGGCTGTATTAGCTACCGTTATTTATTCGTGTGCCTCAAAATCAAATGCTCCGGTTGCTGCTAACGAAACCCGTCCGGCTCCGGCAGCTGATGGATCCAAGCCTGCTTCGGCTGTCGTAACGGCACCTGTTGCTGCTACAGTAATGACACCTGAACTGGCAGAAGGAAAGGAATTATATGATAATAATTGTGCCAAATGCCACAGATTGTACAAGTCTAACGAATTTACGGCAGAAGAATGGGCTCCGATTGTGAAGCGCATGGCAAAGAAATCACACCTGGATGCAATTCAGGAGCAAAAAATCTACAACTACATTACAATGAAATAATAGAAATCCCGGTAGCGGGATTTTTTTATGCCAAACAGAATTATGGAACAAACACTTAGCTGGGCTGAATTTGAAAAAGTAGAAATGCGTATCGGGACAATTTTGGAAGCCAATGATTTTCCCGAAGCGCGAAAACCTGCGTTTCAATTACGGATCGATTTTGGCAATGAAGTTGGAATCAGGAAATCATCGGCACAAATCACAAAACGCTATTCAAAAGAAGATTTAATTGGGAAGCAGGTTGTAGCTGTGGTCAATTTTCCCAGAAAACAGATCGGGAATTTCATGAGCGAATGCCTGGTGCTTGGCTCTGTGGGGAATGATACCGATATTGTGCTGCTGTCTTCGGATATGAAAGTAGAAAACGGCCTTCGGATCGGCTAAGGCTTGTCTTTTCTTTTGAGGAACATTACCATGTTAAAGACTGATAAAACAATAAAGAAAACCGGGATTATGTAAAAATACTGATTCCCTTCGGATGAATTTGTTGCGGTGCTTGCCCGGTAATAGCTGTAAATGATGTAGAGCCAGAAAACTATCGAAACAGAGTTGATGATGATGCTATGACGGTTCAGGAACCCTATGATTTTTTGCATATTGTATTTAATAAAAACGCCCAAAAGTTAATTTTGGGCGTTATGTTTTTCGGATTAAATATCGTCAAAATCGATATCTGTGAAACTCTTTTCAGTTGATTTTTCCTCTGATACGGTTTCCTGCTGGTATTCTCTTTTGAAGTCTTTTTGGTGTCTTTCCGAGATTACCTCTTCACCTTTGTTATTTAGGACATACGCGGTCATTTCCTCTAAAATTTCGGTAAATGCTGCAAAGTCTTCCTTGTACAGATAAATCTTATGTTTTTTGAAGTGAAAGGAACCATCTTCTTCGGTAAATTTTTTACTTTCTGTAATGGTTATGTAGTAATCATCAGCTTTTGTAGCTCTAACATCGAAGAAATAGGTTCTTCTTCCTGCTCTTAAAACTTTAGAAAAAATTTCATCTTTTTCTAACATGTCGTTTTCTCTCATATTCTTTCAATCAATTAGTAGTGTTTCTAAACAGTTCAAAAATGGTAATTTTTTTGTTACGAAACAACATTTAACCTAATTCTTTTTCCGAAAGTTGTTTCGTATATAATTCAGAATAATAACCCTGTTGGTTTACCAATTGATTATGAGAACCTTCTTGGATAATTTGACCTTCTTCCAAAATAATGATGCGGTCTGCGTTTTTGGCAGACGATACCCTGTGGCTTACGATAATGGTTGTTTTGTTTTTTGTTACTTGCTGCAGGTTGTTCAGGATCTGTTCTTCCGTTTCCGTATCAACGGCCGATAAGCAGTCATCCAGGAGCAATATCTGCGGGTCTTTTATTATGGCCCTGGCAATAGAAACGCGTTGCTTCTGTCCGCCCGACAGGGTGATTCCACGCTCGCCCAAAATGGTTTCGTATTGTTTGCTGAAGTCCATAATATTGCTGTGCACGACTGCTTTTTTTGCAGCATCCATTACTTCTTCGTCGGTGGCGTTTTCTTTTCCGAATTTGATGTTGTTTTTGATCGAATCTGAAAAAAGAAATGCATCCTGCGGCACAATCCCAATGCTGTTACGCAGGTCGTATAGGTTCACCTGACTGATTTTTTTGCCGTCGATGGTGATCGTTCCTTCGTTGATGTCGTACAATCTTGTAATCAGTGATAATATGCTCGATTTCCCCGACCCGGTTTTGCCCAGGATGGCAAGCGTTTCGCCTTTATTTACCTTAAATGAAATGTTTTTCAGGGCCACGATTCCGGTATCTTCGTAAGTGAATGACACATTGCAGAATTCGATGGCGCCTTCAATGGCGGTGTTTTCTGTTGCATTGTTTTTGATTTCAGGTTGGATTTTTAGGAATTCATTGATCCTTTTCTGCGAAGCTTCAGCTTCCTGCACCAATGATGAGACCCAGCCGATGGTTGCGACGGGAAATGTAAGCATGTTGACATACATGATGAATTCGGGCAGCGTCCCGATGTCTTTTACTGTTCCGTCGATGTACATCATCCCGCCAAAATAAATGACGATAAGGTTGCTTATGCCGATCAATCCAATCATCAATGGCCCGAAAAACGACTGGGTTTTGGCAAGGCTCATGCTTTTGACTTTGCTCTCCTGCGCGATTTCGTCATAATTTTTTTGGTATTGTTTTTCCAACGAATAGGCTTTTACAACGCGGATTCCGGAGAAAACTTCCTGCGTAAAACTAAAAACAGTTGACAAATACCTTTGGAAAGCGGCACTGCGTTTATTGATTTCATTGCTCAGCCTAAAAATGATATAAGCCAGAAAGGGCAGGGGCAGCACGGTGTATAAAGTCAGTTTTGGCGAAACATTATACATATATATGATTACAACCGTAAAGCGTATGCCGGTATTGATGGTGTACATTACAGCCGGGCCAACATACTGGCGGACTTTCCCGACATCTTCGCTGATGCGGTTCATCAAATCGCCGGTACGGTTGCGCTTGTAAAAATTCTGATCGAGGATTTCGTAATGCCGGAATACCTCATTCTTCAAATCGTATTCTACGTGGCGCGACATTACAATTAATGTTTGCCGCATCAAAAAGGTTAAAATCCCTGCGATAACAGCTACGGCAAGAATCCACAGGATGTTTTCGATCAGCTCGTGTTTTACGCTTTCATAGCTCGCGCCTTTTTTTAGGAACAGATCCACATCCTTAAAAGATTTGCTGACCAGCTTTGCGGTGTAAACGAAAAAAACCTGGGCCACAATTGTGATGATTATTCCTAATAAAAAATGGAATTTGTATTTTATAAAGTATTTGTTTAAATATTGAAGTTCTTTCATTGAAAATTATCAGAATTGGGGTTTATAACTTCATTTATGTTAAAATCTGTAGATATTATTAAATTATTGTATTCTTGGTAAAAATGGATTTTATTAACAAATCATCGATTATTCCTGATTTAAGTGAATTTTGTTGAATAAAGTTTTAATTTTGTAGGGCTTTTTTAAAAAGCTTTAATTAATTTTTTACAATTATGACATCAGAAATCACTACACCGGCAGAGCTTAAAAAAATGGATCCTGTTTTTGGTCAGTTATCATTTGACAACCACGAACAAATTGTTTTTTGTAATGACAAAGATACAGGATTAAAAGCAATAATCGGAATCCATAATACAGTTATGGGACCGGCACTTGGTGGAACGCGAATGTGGAATTATGCAAATGAATGGGAGGCATTGAATGATGTTTTGCGTCTTTCACGTGGGATGACTTATAAGTCGGCCATCACAGGATTGAATCTTGGTGGAGGAAAAGCGGTAATCATTGGTGATGCAACAAAAGATAAGACTCCGGAATTGATCACGCGTTTTGGGGAATTCGTAAATTCATTGAGCGGAAAATACATTACTGCTGAAGACGTAGGTACCACTACTGAAGACATGGACCGGATCCACGAAGTGACCAAGCACGTAACCGGAATTTCGGTAGAAAAAGGAGGCTCGGGCAACCCTTCGCCAGTAACGGCTTATGGCGTTTACATGGGAATGAAGGCTGCTGCTAAATACCAGTTTGGTTCAGACAATTTAGCCGGAAAGAAAGTTTTGGTTCAGGGGAATGGCCATGTTGGTGAAACCCTGATCAGCCACTTGACCAAAGAAGGCGCTATCGTTTTTGTTTCGGATATCCACCAGGATAAAATGGAAAACATGGTATCTAAATATGGTGCGCAGATTTTTACAGGAGCTGATTTATATGCTGCCGATGTTGATATCTATTCGCCTTGTGCCCTGGGAGCAACGATCAATGACGATACTGTTTATAAAATCAACGCAAAAGTAATAGCTGGAGCTGCCAACAATCAGTTGGCTGTGGAAGCGGTTCACGGCAAGATCTTAAGGGAAAGAGGAATCGCCTATGCACCGGATTTCCTTATCAACGCAGGCGGAATTATCAACGTTTACGGAGAATTGGTAAAATACAGCGATGGGGAAGCAATCAGAAGAACTGAGAACATTTACAACACTACGCTTGAAATCTTCAAATTTGCAGATGACAACAAAATGACGACCCAGCAGGCAGCAATGCAAATTGCAGAAAACAGGATCGCAGAAAGAAAAAAAGAAAACGCTAACAAATAAGCCGTTTGAAAATATTTGCTATTTTTGCAGGGCGAAAGAGATTCTTTCGCCCTGTTAATTTTTAAAAAGTTCTTACCCGTGTTAAACAGAAGACATATACGAGTGAAAGTGATGCAATCCATTTATGCATTACACCAAAAAAACTCTGATGATATTGAGAAAGAAGAAAAGTTTTTGCTTCATAGTATCGATGCGATTCAGGATCTGTACCTAATGATGCTGTCTTCTTTGGTTGAAATCAAAAAGAAGGAAGAGGTTTTCCTGGAAACATCAAGCAAAAAGCACCTGGCGACACAGGAAGAAAAAAATCCAAACAAAAAATTTGTCAATAATGCGGTTCTTCAGCAGTTGGAGGATAGCAATTCGTTGAGCATTGCCCTTGAAAAAAGAAAGATCAACAATTGGATACTTGATGATACCTATATCCTAATCCTTTTAAACGAAATCAAGCAAAGCAAGCTGTACCAAAAGTACATGCTCAACAGAAAAGGTTCGTACCAGGAAGACAAGGATTTTGTGGTTGACATCTTTACAGAAATCATTGCCCCAAACGAAAAACTGTATGATTATCTGGAAGATCACAAACTAACTTTTATTGATGATATTCCGGTAGTGAATACACAGATTGCAAAGCAATTGAAGCAAATTTCGCAGGCGGATGAATTTAAGGTGACCAAATTGTACAAAGACCAGGAAGACCAGGAATTTGTCAGCCTTTTGTTCAAAAAAACGGTGCTGAACGAAGTGGATTTAGCCAAAGAATACATTGATAAAACCCCAAACTGGGATGCGGAAAGAATCGCAGAGCTCGATACGATCATCCTGAAAATGGCCATCTGCGAGTTCCTGAAATTCCCGTCCATCCCAATCAAAGTTACCATTAACGAATACCTGGAGATTGCCAAAGAATATTCAACCCCAAAAAGCAGCATCTTCATCAACGGGATCCTGGACAACCTTATCAAGGAATTCCAAACCGAAAACAAAATCAAAAAAACCGGAAGAGGTTTAATGTAATATGAAAAATAGTATCAAAAAGGGAATTGCATTGCTTTTCGTTGCATCAGCATTATTGTTGTCTTCGTGCAGCAATCAGAAACATGCTGAAATGAAATTCGAAGAACAGGAATTTGACTTCGGGAAGATCATCCAGGGCGATAAGGTAACCCACAATTTTAAGTTTGCCAATACCGGCGAAACCGATTTGGTAATAGATAATGCCAAAGGCTCCTGCGGCTGTACTATCCCGGAATATCCAAAAACTCCAATTAAATCGGGCGAGTCTGGAACGATAAAAGTATCGTTCAATTCGGCCGGGAAAAGCGGTGAGGTTGAAAAAACGGTGACCATCATCTGCAACACCAAAAACAAAATGGAACAAATAAAAATTAAAGCAAATATCGAAATGCCTGAAAAGGCGCAAACAAATTAATTATGGGACAATTCGCAAATCAAATACCTTTCTTTTTATTGATGTTCGTGGTGATCTATTTCTTTATGATCCGCCCACAGCAAAAGAAAATCAAACAGGAAAAAGAATTCGAAGCCGGACTTAAAGTTGGCGACAAAATCATAACCAAAAGCGGCTTCCACGGAAAAGTGGTAGAATTGGCTGATACGACTGCCGTAATCGAAACCATGTCGGGAAAACTTAAGATCGAGCGTTCTGCCATTTCATTGGAAATGACCGCAGCGCTAAACAAGAAAGCTTAGTGTAAGGTAAGGTATCGATGGACAATTTAAAAAGCCCAAATTCTGAATGGAATTTGGGCTTTTACTTTTTTCAAATCGTAGGTCCGATATCGTAAATCACTTCCTGTACTTATCATTCAAACCAATTCCATCCATTATCATCGGCCTGATTTTTTCCAGGCGTGTTGCTTTGGTTTTTTCCTGTTTGGCCGTTGCCATGTATTCCCAGAATTCTTTTTGTTTTCCGGGTGTGAATTTTTCAAAGGCAGCTTTTAGGTCTTGGTCTTTCTGGAGTTCATCTTCAAAAAAACTGCATTTCATTGCTTCCTTCTTTTCCGGTTTTATCGAAAGCCCGGCTTTTTCGTTGGCAATTGCTTCGTTCACATAATGCAGGATCAGTTTTTCATTGATTTCTTCTGCAGAAATAAAACGCCACTGGCGCAGGCCTTTTGTCACGCCTTCATTGGCATTGACCAAAATTTTGGCTTCGTCTTTCAGGAAAACGCCGTTCCAGAACCAAATGGTAAAATAGTTTTTGAATCCTCCAATTCCCAATACATTTTTGTTGTTGACCGTGTAGACTTCGCCGCCCCATTTGTTGGTTTCAACCAATTCGGTTTTTTGAAGTATCCCGCGGAGGATCTCCAGTTCCTTTTCCCATTGGTTGACTTTGTCCCAAACTTTCTTTTCTTCTTTCATGTCACGATTTAATCAAAACGGATGTTCCAGTTGTTTTTTTGTATCGCCGATTTCGGAATGTAGCAGGATTGGCTTTCGTCTTCGGGGTTTACAAATACCTTGATGATGTCATCCTTCGTTTTTAATGATATTGGCAGGAATTCGGCAGTGGTTGAGGTTCCGTAAACCGTATGCCCGTTTTTTGTAAAATAGTAATCCACATTTGCCATCCGGTCATTGGCCAATGGCGTTGATGAAAACAGGCTAATCCCAATAAAATGTGCATCGGTAACAACACCATTTTTATACAGTTTGTATTTTTTCAATGCGGGGAATAATGCTATGCTGAAAAATACAATCCCCAAAACCAGAAACACAAATGGAAGAACCAGCATAAATTCGAACGGAAAGCTATACGGTTTTAGGGATGTGATCACCGATTCATTTCCATAGGATTTGATATTGATGATGCTTCCGCCTCTCAAATTGGCTGCTTTGTCCAGGTCCATGGTCTGGAACCGGTCTTCGATTTCTTTTCCGTCAACGTCGTACACATAGCTTATTTCCAATGGGTGCTGGCCGTTAACCGAAATATTCGTTACCGGGCGGGTGCTGGTTATTGTAGCTTTTTCGGTAGTTCCTTTGGATAAAATGGCTTTGGTGTCGTATTTCTGATAAGGCTCAAAAAACGTCGAAATCATAAAAACCACCATCGGAAACAGCACAAAAACTGATGCTAAAATAAAAATGCTCCCCAACGAGAAAAACCTTTTCTTTTCTTTCAGTAAATCGATAAGTGTTTTGGTGGAAACGCTTCTCATTTATTTTTTCTTGCCTTTTTTGTCTTTCTTTTTTGAAAAATCAGTTGCAGCCGTAAGTTCGGCAATCTTGATGATTACGTCAATGGCTTTCTGCATGCTTTCTACCGGAACATATTCATATTTCCCATGGAAGTTGTGCCCGCCGGCAAAAATGTTTGGGCAAGGCAACCCCATATAAGATAGCCTGCAGCCGTCAGTCCCGCCGCGTATAGGCTTGATCAGTGGTTTGATATCGAGCGATTTCATCGCTTTTTCGGCCAAATCAACAATAAACATTACGGGCTCCACTTTTTCCTTCATGTTGTAATACTGATCTTTAATAGAAGTAACCACAATATCTTCACCAAATTGCTTTTTGAACTTTTTGTTGAATTTTTTGGTGATTTCCTGAACCAGTTTCTTGCGTTTTTTGAATTTCTTCATATCGTGGTCACGGATGATCATGTCCAGTTTGGTTTCTTCAATGCTGCCCGAAATTCCCGTTACATGGAAAAATCCTTCATAGCCTTTGGTTTCCTGCGGTGTTTCGCCTTTTGGCAGTTCGTTGATGAAATCGTTGGCAATCAGCATCGAGTTGATCATTTTCCCTTTAGCATAACCCGGATGCACGCTTTTTCCTTTGAAGGTGATTTTTACCCCGGCTGCGTTGAAGTTTTCGTATTCCAACTCGCCAATCTGGCTGCCGTCCATAGTATAGGCCCAGTCGGCACCAAATTTTGCGACATCAAACAAATCCGCGCCACGGCCAATTTCTTCATCAGGTGTAAAGCCCACACGGATTTTTCCGTGCTTGATCTGCGGGTTCTGTATCAGGTATTCCATGGCCGTAACGATTTCGGTGATTCCGGCTTTGTCATCGGCTCCAAGCAAGGTCAGGCCATTGGTAGTAATAAGTGTCTGGCCTTTATATAGCAGCAGATCCTTAAAATAATTTGGGGACAGCACAATGTTTTGCTCGGCATTCAGTACAATATCGCCACCATCATAGTTCGGGACAATTTGTGGTTTTACATCTTTTCCGGTAAAATCGGGCGTTGTGTCAAAATGCGAGATGAACCCAATGGTAGGCACTTCGTGGTCTACATTTGAAGGCAAAGTCGCCATGATGTAACCGTGTTTGTCAATGGTAACTTCCTGCATCCCAATAGCCTTCAATTCCTTTACGAGGTTATTGGCTAAATCAAATTGTTTTTTGGTGCTTGGTGTTGTATCCGAATTCGGATCCGATTCGGTATCGATGGTAACGTAGCTTACAAAGCGGTCAATGATGTGTTGCATGATAATTTATTTTTTGTAAAGATAAATTAAAAAGTAATTGCGTATAGGTAATTGCGAATTACAGATCGCATCCCATTGTTATATTTTGGTTAACGACCAATGAATCATTCCATCAGCCTGTTTTGTTTCTGTAAAATTTAACTTCTGCAATAGCTTTATAGAGCCGGTATTGGCTGTCAGGCAACGTGCGGTAATTTCCTTAACTATTGGATATGTAAGTGCCCAATTTATAATTCCGGTTGCAGCTTCTTCTGCATAACCTTTCCTTCTTTCTTCTTTGATGATGCCATAGCCAAGATCAATATTTTCTTCTTGCTGGTTATAGCCTTTAAATCCGAGGTCGCCAATTATTTCTAACGTATCTTTTTTGATGATCATCCAGGATTCAAATCCGGTTGGGGCTTCAACTTTTGATAAATTATTGATGATTTTGGGCAGCGTTTCGATGACATCCTCATCGGGCCAGCTTTTCCCTTTTTGTAGCCCCATTTTAAACAAATCATTAAAATCATCATTGATGATGCCATTACAGATCTGTAATGTATATGGGATAAGGATCAGGCGTTCAGTTGTAAGCTGACTTATTTGTAATGCTTGTGTTTTCAATGTACTGATAATGTTCTCAGATCTTTGGAGTTAAAGCCAAAATCAGATTGCAGGTGGTGCAAATATATAAAAGATTGTAAAAAATAAAGAACCAGTTGGAGTCTAGGCGCATGATAATTATTTGCAATATCATTGCAGGACTAAAAGCACATATTGAAACCGCCAAGGCTATTGAAAGATAATTTTTGACCAATAAAAAAGCCTTCGATTTCAGAAGGCTTTCTCTTTATTTTTTTGGTTTTTCTTTATATCCCTTGCTTCTTTCACCCTGGATAAACATTTTCTGTGTATTGAAATGTATCGTGAATTCAACGGGTTTCCAGTTCATATCATCATCTTCATCATTGGCAGATTTTGTGGTGTATTGGTACCAAAGGATGTATTTGGCATTGTCAAATCCCTTTTTGAATAATAATGCGCCATTTTCATCGCACTCCAGTCCCCAGATCATTGGCCTTTTCGGCTGGTCATGTAATTGGTAGAAACCAGCTCCATACTGATTCAGTTCAACAACCGGTTCTTTTCCTTTAAATGAATAGATGCCCAGGATGTCCAGGTTGATGTTGTCCATATAATGCGAAATATAATGCATGCCGTCTTTGGCCTCGATTTTGTCCCACAGCTGGGCAAAACTGCTGGATGTAACTGCCAATGAAACAAATAAAAGTAGGGTTTTTATCTTCATAACGTTTGGGTTTAGATTGAACTAAAAATAAAAAGTATTCAATGTCACTCACCGAGGCGGGATGATTAGTTATGAACAGTTTGATTTGTTAAAATGTTGATTTTAATAAACCATCTGAAGCTCATACTTCCAATGCGTAAAATAACCAACCATCAGTACCAGTAAAATGACTATTTCAAATAGCAGCATCAGCATAAACACGGACACGCGGAAAATATTTTGCTTCCAGGTGTAGTTTTCAGAAAACGTCCTGTAATAGTTTACAACCAGGTAAACTAAAATTGATAACGGGATAAGGAAGTTTGCAATTTTGCCAATAAAATCAAGCCCTTTCACATAATCTGCAAAATACAGCAAGATGCCCACAGTCGAAATGATTATGACCCCCAGGAACATCATCCCTGAAATGATGAAATGCTCACTGAAATTCAATTTCTTCCTCCTGAAAAAGATAAAACTGTTTACCGCTAAAAGCGGGATAAACGAAAAAATAATAAGTTTCGAATTGTTACCCAAAAACTGGTCGATGCTTTTTCCTGCTTTATCCATTTCAGGTTCCAATCTGGTTCCAAAATATTCATGGGACATCTCAGTTTGGATATGGGAAAGGAAAATATTCAAACCGATAAGCAGCAGCGTAAGGTAAAAAACATTGTAAAATCGTATTCTTTTGCCGGCTATATAGTCCAGTGCAGATTTGCCGGGCCTTAACATGGCCTGTTTCATCGTGAATAAAATCCCCTTTTCAAAATGCCAAACTCCGTGCAGTATATCGTGGAAAATAAAATGTTTTAAGGTAATCCTGTGTGTATCTGTTTTTTGGCCACAATTCGAACAGAATTTGCCATTTACAGGTGTATCGCAATTTAGGCAGGCTGTATGGTTCATCAATTTTTGTTTTAACAATACTACAAAAAAAAGCACTCGATTAAAAGTGCTTTGTGAATTTATCTATTGTTTTCCAACCATAATCTTGCATTGACAAAGGCCTCGATCCATGGAGAAACCTCGTCTTTTTTATGATTTGGGTAATGTGCCCAGTTCCAGGGGAAAGTTGAACGCTCAATATGCGGCATCATTACCAGGTGGCGCCCTGTGGCATCACACATCATTGCGGTGTCGTAGTCCGATCCGTTCGGATTTGCCGGATAATTTTGGTAAGCATATTTGGCAACGATGTTGTACTGGTTTTCCGTTTCCGGCAGCTGGAATTTCCCTTCGCCGTGGGAAACCCAAACTCCAAGCGTGCTTCCTGCAAGGGTACTAAGCATGACCGAATTGTTTTCCTGTATTTTTACCGATGTGAAAATGCTCTCGTGCTTATTGCTGTCATTGTGCAGCATTTTGCCATGAACCTTATGCTCCGGATGGATGACTTCCAATTCCATGAACAGCTGGCAGCCATTACAGATGCCTACCGAAAGTGTGTCTTCCCTTTTAAAGAAATTCCTGATCGCATTGTTGGCTTTTTCGTTGTATTTGAAAGCCCCTGCCCAGCCTTTAGCCGATCCCAAAACATCAGAATTAGAAAATCCGCCAACAGCCCCAATGAACTGTACATCTTCGAGGTTTTCACGCCCCGAGATCAGGTCGGTCATGTGGATGTCTTTTACATCAAATCCGGCTAAATACAGTGCATTAGCCATTTCGCGTTCGGAATTGCTTCCTTTTTCACGGATGATGGCCGCCTTCGGACGAGGTTTCGAGCTGTCAGCCAGAGGTTTTTTCCCTGTAAAATGTATCGGGAAAGTATAGTTCAGCGGCTGTTTTTTATAATTGTCAAAGCGCTCTTTGGCTTTGCCGTTTTTGCTTTGTTTCTGATCGAGCAGGTACGAGGTTTCAAACCATTTGTCTCTATTATCTTGAATGTCGAATTTTAAATTTTGACCCGAGCCTGCGGCAAATTGAGCGGAGCTAATTGTTAATTCTGTTGAAGTTACAACGTTTCCAATTTTGAAGAATTCGATTCCTTCCAAACCTTTTTCAAACGTAGCGTCGTCTTTTGCCTGAAGCACCAATCCAATATTTTCTGAGAAAAGGATTTTTACCAAATCTTTTTCGGTAAACGAACTGAAGTCGATTTTAGCGCCCAGATTGATATCGGCAAAACACATCTCCAAAAGTGTTGTAATCAATCCGCCCGAACCAATGTCATGCCCGGCAACGATCTGCCTTTCCCTGATTAAATCCTGGATGGCGTTGAACGCCTTTTTGAAAAACGCGGAATCTTTAATGGTAGGTGTATCGTTCCCTATTTTGTTTTGTATTTGGGCAAATGAACTGCCGCCCAGTTTGAACCCATCTTGTGACAAATTGATATAATAGATCGAACCACCATTTTTCTGTAAAACCGGCTCTACAACCTTAGTAATATTCGAACAATTTCCGGCAGCCGAAATAATCACCGTTCCCGGTGCGATCACTTCGTCATTTGGGTATTTCTGTTTCATCGAAAGCGAATCCTTTCCGGTTGGGATATTGATCCCCAATTCAATGGCAAAATCCGAACACGCTTTTACTGCTTCGTACAAACGCGCGTCTTCGCCTGTATTCTTACATGCCCACATCCAGTTTGCAGATAATGAAACGCTTTTCAGTCCGTCTTTCAGCGGAGCGAAAACAATGTTCGACAAGGCTTCACCAATGGAATTCCGCGATCCTGCACTTGGGTTAATCAAGGCAGAAACCGGCGAATGCCCTATGGTTGTGGCAATTCCTTCTTTTCCGTGATAATCCAAAGCCATTACACCAACATTATTTAAAGGCAATTGCAGTGGCCCTGCACATTGCTGCTTGGCCACTTTTCCACTCACGCAGCGGTCGACTTTGTTGGTCAGCCAGTCTTTGCAGGCAACGGCTTCCAACTGTAAAACCTGATTTAAATATTCCTGAATCTTATCTTGTGTGTATGGAATTTCAGCATAATTAATTGCTAAAGTAGAATCGGCCATGATCATTTTAGGGGAACTGCCAAACATATCGCTCAACGCAAAATCCATAGGCTTTTCGCCAGTGCTTTTGCTTTCAAACGTAAAACGATGATCGTCGGTCACTTCACCCACTTCGTACATCGGGGCACGCTCGCGTTCTGCAATAGTCTTTAGGGTTTCAATGTCTTCTTTACCAATCACCAATCCCATGCGTTCCTGGGATTCATTCCCAATGATTTCTTTGGCAGAAAGCGTAGGATCGCCAACAGGCAATTTGTCCAAATCGATCAATCCGCCGGTTTCTTCCACCAATTCGGATAGGCAGTTCAGATGCCCGCCCGCACCATGGTCGTGTATCGAAACAATAGGGTTGGTGTCGCTTTCAACAAATGCACGTATCGCATTGGCAGCCCGTTTCTGCATTTCGGGGTTCGAACGCTGGATGGCATTCAACTCGATCCCCGAACCAAATGCTCCCGTATCCGCAGATGAAACGGCAGCACCGCCCATTCCGATCCTGTAATTTTCACCACCGAGGACTACAATTTTGTCGCCTTTTTTAGGTTTATGTTTTTTAGCCTGTTCCTCTTTTCCGTAACCGATTCCGCCCGCAAGCATGATTACTTTATCAAAGCCAAGTTTTCGGTTGTTTTCTTCATGTTCAAACGTCAGGACAGAACCTGTGATAAGCGGTTGGCCAAATTTATTCCCAAAATCCGAAGCCCCGTTCGAGGCTTTGATCAAAATGTCCATCGGGGTCTGGTACAGCCATTTTCTTTCGTTCATGCCCTTTTCCCAGTTTCGGTCATTTGCCAGGCGTGAATAAGAAGTCATATAGACCGCAGTTCCGGCCAATGGCAACGAACCTTGCCCGCCGGCCAGCCTGTCGCGGATTTCTCCGCCCGAACCTGTTGCGGCTCCATTAAAAGGCTCTACGGTTGTTGGGAAGTTATGTGTTTCGGCCTTTATAGAGATGACCGAATTGAATTCCTTTTCCTGGTAAAAATCGGCTTTGTCTCCGGTTTTTGGAGCAAATTGGGTTACTTTCGGGCCTTTGATAAAAGCTACATTATCTTTATAAGCTGATACTATATCATTCGGGTTGAGTTCTGAAGTTTTTTTGATCATTTTGAACAATGACATGTCTTTTTCGATACCATCAATCACAAAAGTCCCATTGAAGATTTTATGACGGCAGTGTTCAGAATTCACCTGAGAAAACCCAAAAACTTCTGAATCGGTAAGTTTTCGGTTCAGTTTTTTGGAAAGATTTTCAAGGTACGTGACTTCCTCGCCACTCAACGCCAAACCTTCCTGTTGGTTATAGGCAGCGATATCGTCGATTTCAATAATGGGTTCCGGTTGGATATTGATGGTAAAAATATCCTGGTTCAATTCGCTGTATTTTTGCGAAAGCATCGGGTCGAAATTTGTAAAATCAGTCGGAACCTTATAGAATTCCTCAATGCGGATAATTCCGCCGATTCCCATGTTTTGGGTAATCTCAACAGCATTGGTACTCCATGGTGTGATCATAGCGGCACGGGGTCCAATAAAAAAATCCGTCAGGACGGATTTTTCTATTTTATGTGCATCGGCGAACAGCCAGTTTAATTTTGAGATGGTTTCTGCCGAAAGCCCGTTTTGCGACTGAACGGCAAAAACGGTAGTGCTTTCGTTTCCGAAGAAATGAATCATTGTGTTGTTGTTTTATTCCGCTGCGCTCCATACAATTGCTTCGCCAGTTCGCTAAAGCTTCGTGTCGGCTACGCCTCGGGTGTAGTTGTTGTAGCTGCAAATTTAGCTTAAAAAAATGATTGGAAAAAATAAGTTTCAAATAAAAAGGCAACTAATTTTTAGCTGCCTTTTTGTTATTACGGTTGATACTGATACGCACCGATATCCGGGTTGGGATTTGGGCTTGTAGGCCTAGCATGGTTTAAGATGTCATTGAAATTTGGGCTCAGGTTCAATCCTTTGTTGATTGCCGCTGAATCTTCCAGCAGGCTTAATTGATTCTTGCTGATATCCTTAAAATCAGGGTTGATGTTCGACGTAACCGCAGTCACCAGGCAGTTCGAATAATTGGCAGGCTCATTGAAATTATACAATCCGGTGCCATTGAACTGGCTGTTGTTGAACCTAATCAGGCAATTGGTCAAATTATAGGCAAACGTATCCGTGCTCCTGTGCTCAAGCGAAAACTCCACATTGTTGGAACCATAGATAATACAGTTCGTGAAATTGGCTGCAAAAGGCTTATAAAAGAAATCGCCATTATCGTCCTTGAAATAATCGTTCATCAAAACGGCTAATTGTTTGGAACTGCTCCAGTTATTATTGAAGGTACAGTGTGTGAAATTATAGGTTCCGCCATAAATTGTGGCCAAAGAAGCCTGGCCGCAACTATTGATTACCATGTTTTTACCATTGATACGGCAGTTGGTTGCAAGCAATCCGTAATTAGAGCAATCGTAAATCTGTGTATTTTCTATGGCCATTGCAGTTCCCAGGTTTTCCTCTATCAATAACCCGACCACCGCATTTTTAAGGGTCAGGTTCTTTATTACGTGGTCTTTGCTTCCGTGGCGCAGATAAATGGCGCCCCATTGCCCGGGCACATCAGAAAATTCGGGTTCCAACCGGTCGCCTTCAAAAATGACCTCATTCTCTAACGCAGCGGTAGATGAATACCCGCCATCAATAAATAAGCTTCCGCCATCCTGTACCACTATGCCCGAATCGGCATGAAAATGAACCCTTGCGCCACCCGGAATATGGAGGGTTTCTCCGCTGGGGACACTGGCATAGCCATAGACGACATACGGCTTATCTGTTTTGAAATTAAATTCGTCATCATTGTCAGGATGATTGTGTACCAGGTCTCGCCCGTTGGTTTTCAGCACTGTGCCGTCATCATTAAAGCCAATCGGGATCTGGTCAATCACACCATTTGTCTTGTTTGGAAAGATGAAATAGGCATCCTGGATCAGGGTTACCAATTCCACTTTCTGCAGGTTGGCCCCGCTGTCAAACTGGATCTGGTCTGTATAAAGGAAGTCGCTTGGATTGGCATCAGCGATGCCTGCCGTAGTTTCTATAAAAATATACATACTGTCTTTGGCCAATAATTCGACATCATGGAAGATGCGGTTGTTATCGCCGGTCATTCCGTCTACCGTCATCCTGTATTTGGATGCCTGGCCTTTGCCCAGCTGTATTGTTGGTATTTTGATGTCTTTGCTGCTCCTATTGTACACTTTCAGCGTGTAGGTGCTTGAACCGATGTTAGTAAAAACGGTATCCAGGTATACGGTGTCTTTTGAAAAAAATAAGTCTCCGGTACTTGCTTCGAATACAAAATCCTGGCGACATGAACTAAGGCTGATAGCTAAACCAACAAAGAATAAGATAAAGAGTTTACGCATTTGCAGTATGAATTTTTGTAAAAGTAAAGTATTAAAGTTTAATTTGAAAATGTGCTAATTTGAAAATTTGTAAATACAGTGATTTCCACCATTTATCTAAAACGTAGAAATTCTCATTTTATTGCGCTTTGCTACACAGCGCCTCTTTTTCAATGGAAAATAAATTAGTATTTTTACACTCGAGATCGTATGGTCAAATCATGCGAAGTAAAAAAAAAGCTATGCCGTTTGATAAAGAAAAAATGCTCCAGCTGTGTAACGATTGGTGCAAAAATACCCTGATGGAAACCCTCGAAATCGAATACATCGATGCCGGAGAAGATTTCCTGACCGCCAAAATGCCTGTCAATCCAAGAGTGCACCAGCCGATGGGGCTGCTTCATGGCGGCGCTACAGTTGCCCTTGCCGAAAGTGTCGGAAGTGCCGCTTCATTTTTGTTTGTAAATACTGAAAAGCAGGAAGTGCGAGGCATCGAGATTTCTGCCAACCACCTGAAGGCAAAAAGAGAAGGAACGGTTTTCTGTACGGCAAAAATCATCCATAAAGGTCGGAGCATCCATCTTTGGGAAATAAAAATCACAGACGAAGAAGGCAGGCTGATCTCACTTTGCAAATTAACTAACATGATTTTACCCCGACGCTAATGACCGACCTGTTTTTAAAAGTCAAAATCCAGCAGGGGCAGAATCTGCCGTTCGCATTGTTCTGCAAGCCCGGATCCGATAAGGTTGTTGGGGTTTTTCAGAAGAATGACCATATTTATTTCCTTGAAACTTTTGAGGAAAAAGGTTTTGTTTTTGCGCCTTTTGACGCCGATGAAATTCCGTTTATCCCTTTGGAACATGCCGATATTTATGTTGAAACTGTCCACAGCAAGAACTTTCATTTTGAATCTCCGGCGGTAAACCCGAATAGTAATGTCGGAAAAGATTTTTTTGAAGAATTGGTTGCCAAAGGCGTTGAAGCCATAGAAGCTGATGAGTTTTCAAAAGTGGTTTTGTCCAGAAGGGAAGAAGTCCCTATTGCTGATTTTGACATTCAGTCGACGATGCGCAGGATGATTTACCAGTATCCTGATGCCTTTAAATATTGTTTTTCGCATCCAAAAATAGGAACATGGATTGGCGCAACACCTGAGCAATTCCTAAAAACCGATGGCAATGCGATCAAAACAGTGGCGCTTGCCGGAACGCAATTGGTAAGCGGGGCAAAAAATCCGGTCTGGGAAGATAAGGAGAAGAACGAGCAGCAGCTGGTTACCGATTTCATTGTAGACGGGCTGAGAGATTTGGTTAAGGAAGTCACGCTTTCGAGTCCGTATTCGGTAAAAGCCGGGAATTTATGGCACATCAAGACCGATATTTCGGCAACGATAAAATCGAAGCGCTTTTTAAAGAAAATCATTGCATCACTGCATCCAACATCGGCGGTGTGCGGGCTTCCGAAAGAGCCTGCCAAGACTTTCATCAGGATAAATGAAGGCTATAACCGCGAATATTATTCGGGTTACCTTGGCGAGCTGAATATTGATCTGGTTTCGTTCCGGACGATGCAGACCGATTTGTTTGTCAACCTGCGCTGCATGAAAATACTTAAAGACAAGGCACAGCTTTTTGTGGGCTGCGGTGTTACCAAAGACAGTAATCCGGAGGCGGAATACCAGGAAACAATCAATAAAACGATGACAATGAAGAAGATAATAGGCTGAATTATTATAAATTCTAAATTTTAAATGAAAGTAGAAGCGTTTAAAAATCAGTAATTTATAATCTAAAATTTAAAATAATCATGAAATTAGACATATTAGCATTTGGGGCGCACCCGGACGATGTAGAATTAGGCTGCAGCGGAACATTGGCAAAAGAGATCTCGCTTGGCAAAAAAGTGGGCATCATCGATCTGACCCGTGGCGAATTAGGAACCCGAGGTTCGGTAGAAATCAGGAATGCCGAATCGGCGAAAGCCTCGGAAATATTAGGGATTTCGGTACGCGAGAACCTGGACATGCGCGATGGTTTTTTTGTAAACGATGAAGCGCATCAGATGAAGATCATCCAGATGGTACGTAAATACCAGCCCGAAATAGTGATCTGCAATGCAATACGCGACCGCCATATCGATCATGGAAAAGGGAGCAAGCTGGTGTCGGATGCCTGTTTTTTATCAGGGCTGAGGAGAATTGAGAACTTCCTTTGATGGGAATAGCCAGCAGGCCTGGAGGCCCAAAGTGGTTTACCATTACATTCAGTGGGAAAACATCGAACCCGATTTTGTGGTAGATATTTCCGGTTTTATTGAGCAGAAAACGGCTTCGATATTGGCTTATGGTTCACAGTTTTATTCGGAGGATTCGAAAGAGCCGGTTACCCCGATAGCAACCAAAAACTTTTTGGAGAGCATCCATTACCGTTCGCAGGATTTCGGAAGGCTGGTAGGCGTGGAGCATGCCGAAGGATTTACGGTAGAAAGGTATGTGGCAGTGAACAGCTTAGCCGATTTGATTTAAAAAAAATAAAAAATCTTTGCAGAAGTTAACTTTTGCACTATATTTGCACCCGCAAAGAGCCTTAAGGCTGTCTGCAAAATAAATGGTGATTGTAGCTCAGTTGGTTAGAGCGTCGGATTGTGGTTCCGAAGGTCGGGGGTTCGAACCCCTCATTCACCCAGAAAGCAAAGCCTCCAGTAACGGAGGCTTTTTTGGTTTTAGTTATCTCCCATCAGTCTTATCGACAACTAATTTATTTTCGCGGTTGGCAATCTCCCAGGCAATCGCAAAAGCGAATTTGGTTCTGACCGTTAAGGCATCAAACTCTATTTTGGTGACCTCGTCGGTAGGCTTGTGGTAATCCTCATGCGTTCCATTAAAAAGGAAAACTACCGGAATGCCGTTTTTGGCAAAATTGTAATGGTCGGAACGGTAATAAAAGCGGTTTGGGTCTTTCTTGTCGTTGTATTTGTAATCCAGCGTCAGGAATTTGTATTTATTGTTTACCTCTTCGCAAATGTTGTATAAATCCGAAGAAAGGTAATCGGAACCGATCAGGTATAGGTAATTGTTGGTGTCAGGGTGCAGGGTGTCACGGCGCCCGATCATGTCGATATTGACATCGGCAACAGTATTGGCCAATGGAAAAATCGGATTTTCAGAATAAAAGCGCGAGCCGTGCAGTCCGTGCTCTTCGCCGGTCATGTGCAGGATCAGGATCGAACGCTTTGGTCCGTGTCCTTCATTTTTCGCTTTTTGGAAAGCAGCGGCAATTTCCATGATGGCTACCGTACCAGAACCGTCGTCGTCGGCGCCATTATACACCTCGCCGCGTTTGGTGCCCACATGGTCGTAATGTGCCGAAATCACTACAATCTCTTCAGGTTTTTCAGAACCTTCAATATAAGCCCAGATGTTTTCAGAATCATTCAGGTTTTCGTTGCGTTTGGCATTCAGGTAGGAAGCGGGGATATGCTGGTAATAATCGGTGGCGCCTTTTGGAAAACCGATTCCATTTTTTTTATAGAATTCAATCATATAGCGCCCTGCCTTTTTCTGGCCTTCGCTTCCGGTATCGCGCCCTTCCATTTCGTCAGAAGCGATTACTGTCAGGTTTTCTTCCATTCTTTCGGTGGAAATATCAGGAAAATAAACAGAAGTGTCAACCGTTTTGGCTGGCTTCTTTTTGGTTGCACAGTTTACGGTAAGTAACGCCAATAGCAATAATGCGGTTATTTTCCTCATATTTTTAATGGATATTGATGAATGTGTAAACCATAAAGACCAAAAGCACAATTCCCATCAGGATCATATTGATGAAAAACATCGTGATGCTTTTGAGGAAGGAAACCATCCGGGTTTCACCGTAAAAGCGATGGTGAGCCGGAAAGAAATAGTAGAGGAACCAAATGAAGGCAGCACCTCTTCCAATACCCGAAATTATATTGGTAAGTGTATTGTCGGGAAGGCAATTCATAAGCCTGTTGAAGAAGGATATCAGCAATGCCATTAATAGCAAAAACGAAAAATAATGCAGTGTAAAGATGCCGTGGTCAAAATAAAACCAGCGCTTTTTGCCATGGAAAAGCCATAGGACAAAAGCAAATAACGGCATGTAGATAAACATGGCTTTAGGGAAATTATGCCAGGCAGATTCACCAAACTTCTCCCAAAGCTCCTTTTTGTTGTATTTTGCCTTTACTTCCAGGGTTTTCCTGACGAGCGTGTATTGATAACCCTCAAGCCGGTCCTTTTTTGGCCCGTATTTTTGAAGCGAATCCAATTCTTTGAGCGAATCGTAGCCAAAATTAATGAAATCCTTGTTTTGTTCTTCGTAGGAAAGGTGTTTGTCTTTCTGATAGCTTTCTTCCACCAGTTCCGACATCTTGACCTGTTTTTGGGCAACGCTGTCCACCATATTGCCGTCTTTATCCTTTACACGGACTTTTGCTGTTTCGTCAATATCGACCAAATCATCTGATTTGTTTGGAAAAACAGAAAGGATGAAAAATGTCACAAAGCTGATGAAAATATATAATCTAACCGGTGCCAGATAAGAAAGGCGTTTGCCCGAAAGATATTCTTTTGTAAGCGATGAAGGCCTGATCAATAAATTCTTAATTGTTTTCCAGAAGGCGTTTTCGTAATGGGTCAGATCCTCAAAGAAATGCACAAACAGATGGTGGAATGTTTTTCGCGTATCGGTATTTTCCTGGCCGCAATTAGGGCAAAATCTATTTTCTACTACGTATTTACAATTCAGGCAGGTTTTGTCTTTTCTGATGGGACTTTTAGACATAGGCGGTAGATATAAAAATCAAAATGTAAAGCTATTAAATTTATTTCTAATTTTGAGGGGCAAAACTTAAAACAATGATTACAATCCAAAACAATACAGACCAGTATTTTACCCATATCAGGGCGATTGCCGAAGAGGTTTGGCCAATTGCCTACGGTTCTATTCTGAGCCAAAAACAGTTGGAATACATGATGGTGATGATGTATAGCGTTTCTGCTTTACAGGAACAGTTTGAAAAAGGGCACCATTTTATCCTGGCGATGGAAGACGAGAGCCCGGTGGGTTTTGCCGCGTTTGAATATAACTACGATGGCACATCAAAGACTAAAATCCATAAGATTTATATCCTTTCCAGCCAGCAGGGCAAAGGAACCGGGAAGTTCCTGATTGATTATATTACTGAAGAAGCGCGTAAAAACAATCAGCAGTCATTGCTTTTGAATGTCAATAAAAACAATGTGGCGCAGCATTTTTACGGTAAGATCGGCTTTACGGTTGCAGACGATGTTGTAATCGATATTGGCAGCGGCTATGTGATGGATGATTTTATAATGGAAAAGCCAATTTAAGGAGATGCAGCTTTTAAAGAAGATAAACAGCAAGGCCAAATCGGATTCCAATACCGGTTTCGGCACGAATGCGTCGAATTATGGCGGAAGGTTTTTTACCAAAAGTGGCAATGCCAATGTCAAGACTTCGGGTATTGATTTTTTTGAAGGTATCAGCTGGTACCACACGATGGTAAACATTCCGCGCTGGAAATTCTTTGTAATCATTGTGGTTTTTTACTTTTTCGTCAATTTCCTTTTTGCCAGCATTTATTACGGAATCGGCGTTGAGCACCTCACGGGTGTCAATGCTGTTGCACCTTTGGATAAGTTTGGACAGGCTTTTTTCTTTAGCGTCCAGACGTTTACCACGGTTGGTTACGGGCATGTGAGTCCGAGCGGTTTCATCACCAGCTTTATTGCTGCTGTCGAGGCGCTGTTTGGCTTGTTGAGTTTTGCGATAGCTACAGGTTTGTTTTACGGAAGGTTCAGCAAACCCAAAGCGCACATTAAGTTTTCGGAAAATGCATTGATTGCTCCTTATAAAGACGGAACCGCACTAATGCTAAGGCTTACGCCTTTCAAAAATACCAATCTTACCGATGCTGAAGTCAAGATGACTTTAGGTATGAAATTGGATGAAAAAGGAACGGTGGTCAATAAATTTTATAATCTCGATTTAGAGCTGTCAAAAATCAACGCACTCAATTTGAGCTGGACATTGGTACATCCAATAACGGAAAGCAGCCCGCTTTACAATTTAATGCAGGAAGATTATGCTGCTATCGAAGGGGAAGTCCTGGTTTTCCTGAAGGTTTTTGACGATATGTTCAGTACTACCGTGGTAAGGCGCTCATCGTATTCGTTTAGTGAAATTGTTTATGGAGCAAAGTTTTTGCCAATGTTTACACGGAGTGATAATCAGAATAAAACCATCCTTCATATTGACAAACTCAATTGGCATGAAAAAATAAAGCTGTAATCTAATTACAGCTTTTCTTTTTATTTTAAGGTGGCGTCGAGCGTGACGGCTACTTTTTTGGAGACTTTCTTGCTCACGACACTCGGGATATCAATTCCGTAATCGTCGGTGTTTAGGGTAAAATTAGAATCAATGTCGATTCCGTCCCCAGTTTTTTTGATAGAGGCTGTGATGCTGATGTCTTTTGATTTTCCGTGCATTTCCATTTTTCCTTTTATTGTAAAGGATTGCGCTGTGGCATTCAGTTTAGAAACGTCGAAGTTTTCAATTTTCCCTTTAAAGGTTGCTTTCGGATAGGTATCGCTTTCCATATAATTTTCGTTGAAATGCTCTTCCATCAATGCTACTTTAAAGCGGAATCCCTTAACCAGGGCAAGGCTTGCGATTTCTCCCGTAGCCGGGTTCAAGACTACGGTTGCCGACTGGTTGGAGGCTTTTACCTCCTCAAAAGCTGGAACCGAAGCTTCAAAAGTTATCTTTCCGGTTTTGGAAACCATTTTGGTTTGGGCATAACCGCTCATCCCAATTGCGATCAATAAGCTTAAAAATGTTGTTTTCATAGTGTGTTTGTATAAATTATTCCGGGAAACCGTTGTTTGCCCATGCAAAGATTTTATCGATTGTTGCCTGCGGTAACCGCGTACCTCCATTAGGCATCATGCCAGGCGTGCCCTGTGCTCTTGAAATCCTGTCCAAAAGCCCCCGTGACAATACAGCGTTTTTTACATCTGCATATGTGGTTAAAGCCATTGGTGCCCCATTCTGTGGCGGAAGGGAATGGCAAAAAAGACAGTTGTTGTCAATAACGCCCTTGACCGTGTTGGTATAGGTAACTTCATCAACTACAGTATCGTCAATCAAATCCGAAGTCGATTCATTGGTACACCCGGCCTGGAGGAAAACCAATGGTAAAATGAATAATGTAAATTTTAATTTCATGGCAATTAAGGTTTATTCAATAATGTTATATTAAAATTAGTAAAAATTCTGAGCTATCGATAAATAATTAAATTTGTAATAAAAAATTAAGTTTTATGAAAAAGAAAATCCTCATTTTATTAGCTGTTATTTTGATTACTGCGTTTGTTGTTTATAAATATATGTACAAGGCACATAGGGATATCGCTTCCGAAGCTGTTACTTACACAGAAACTGTTGCACAGGTGTTTGATGCATTCCAGAAAGACACCCAAAAAGCCAATGCAAAATATTTGGACAAAACCATTGAAATATCTGGTAAAATCACAAATGTCGATCCGCAAAATAAATTAATTATGGTGGATGAAAAGCTTTCGGCCAGGTGTACAAAAGGTATACCAGCCGATTTAAAGCCTCAAAATGCTGTAGTTTTGAAGGGCCGTGTCGTTGGTTACGATGACTTACTGGGGGAAATCCAAATGGACCAGTGCACAATAAAATGATAAAGAACTAAATTAATAACAACTATGAAGAAAATTACCCTACTCTTATTACTGCCATTTACCATGTTTGCCCAAGATGATTTGCTCAAAGAAGTAGATTCTACGGCTACGCAAAAAGTAAAAGTCGAATCGGCTTTTAAAGCACTGAAGATTGTCAATCTCGAATCGACAAAATTGGCCGCCAAAGGCGATTTTTATTTTATTGTGGCCCACAGGTTCAGTTCTGTAAAAGATGGATTTGAAGGGGCCTACGGATTGGACAATGCGGTTACCCAATTAAAATTTCTTTATGGGGTTAACGATTGGTTTACTGTAAGCGCGGCAAGGAGCGAACTAGCATATGATTTTGGGGGTAAATTTTTATTGAAGTCACAGGAAGAAAACGGTTTTCCGGTTGCCATCGCAGCATTTACGAGCGTAGCCTTTAATAATGCATTGAAAGAAAGCCTGTATCCCAAAATGAAGTTTGAAGACAGAATGATTTATGTAGCCCAATTATTGGTTTCCAGGAAAATAAACAGCAAATTGTCACTGGAAGTTGCGCCGACATTTTTCCATGAGAATTTTGTAATCGATGATAACCAGGATAACAGCCAATATGCCATCGGGATGGGAGGAAGATACAAATTTGCAAAACGCTGGTCCGTTAACGTTGACTATGCGGCGCATTTAAACAGATCAAGCACCTCGCCTTACAAAAACCCGCTTTCTATCGGGGTTGACCTGGATACCGGCGGACACGTATTCCAGATGCACTTCAGCAGCTCACAAGGGATGCACGAGGCAGGCTTTTTGGGTAATACAACGGGCGATTGGACCAAAGGCGATATTTTCTTTGGGTTTAACCTGCTAAGGGTTTTCTAAATAAAATTCAGCCATAAAAAAACGTCCCAACTTTGGGACGTTTTTTATTTATTGTATTGGATTATTCCTTGATGAATTTTTGGCCGTAATGCTTGTTGTTCGAGTCTGTAATTGACAGCAGGTACGTTCCGGCTGACAGCTTTTCGATATTGATTGGCTGTACCAGATCAGTTGTAGCCAAAACTATTTTTCCCGTCAAATCATAAACAGCTGCTGATTGCAATGTAATGCCGACATTGTTTTTAAGCTGGATGTTCACTACGTTTTTAGCCGGATTTGGAAATACTGAAAATAGGCTGTTATCAAATGAATTAACAGCCAAAGTAGCGCCTTCAACAACCACAAGCATTTGATTTGGCGTAACATTGGTATAAGTATCCACAACTCCCGACGGCCATCTGATGACAACCTGGTCTACTGTGGAGGCCTGGCCAAGCCCAAAATGGGCATTCAGCGAATTCATGTATTTGAATCCTTCCCCGCTTCGGATGTCCCTGATTTGTTTGCCCCAGGCACCATAAATTTCAACGCGGGCACCGATGCCGTTAATATTGCTCTGGATTCCCTGTAAGGCAACTTTCAGCCATTTGTTGGAGTTGGGAACCGCATAACGGATTGTGTTTCCGTTTAAAATGTCCAGGAAGCCGTCATTGTTCAAATCGCCGATAGCACCAACGGCAATGCCGCTATAGCTTACCGGGCTAAATGTGCCGTCGTGCCGGTTGAACATGATTTTGCTTCCGCCACCCAATACATCAAGGTAGCCGTCATTGTCAAAGTCGTACGTTACATTGTCAATGCTGATGGAAGTGTTGGTATCCCATCCCGATCCTCCGGTGATATCCGTAAATACTGCCCCAGCATTGTTTGTGGTATCAAGGTTATTCCTAAAATAGTGATGCAGGCCAGAGCTCGCCGTGATGATGATGTCCATATCGCCATCATTATCAAAATCCCCTACAGCCGATGACCAGGTTTGGATGGGAGTAACGTTGATTCCGGCAATGGCTGAAATGTCGGTATAAACCCCGTGCCCGTCATTTCGGTGCAATTCACAAGGTGGCCCCGAACATTTTGAAATAAAGACATCCGTATCGCCATCGTTGTCAAAATCGGTGAACAAAGTAGAGTAATTTCCACCGCCAACACCAAATTTCATTGCACCCGGAGTCATGTTGGATTGGTAAAATGCCAGGCCGTAATTAGGTGCTCCGGCATTCAGGTAATAACAGTTGGGCGCAATATCGTGGCACGAAAAAAGATCCAGGTTCCCGTCATTGTTCAGATCTGCAAAATTGGTCCTTTGGCAGAATATATAATCGCCTGGCGTAATGTTGCTGTACCCGGTGCTTCCGTTTGATTTCCATATCGATAAGCCAGAGCTGCTTCCCAAAATCACATCAGTTTGGCCATCCCTGTTATAGTCGCCTGCAGCCATGCTCCAGGACGGCATTTCGCTTGTTCCTGATATCGGATAATTGACAATGGTAAATGTTCCGCCTGTGCCCTGGTAATGCACTTTCAGGTTATTGCCGCTTACTCCGGCAATATCATCCTTATGATCACCGTTCATGTCAACAACGCAAATATTGTAAGCACTGTTAACAGTGCTGATGTTTTGGGTTGTATAGGTAATTGGCGCCGGAGGAGGAACTACAACCGGGGCTTCTGTCAACTGAAAACTGAAGCCTGTATTTTGTGCAGCGCTCAGCCATTTGTTATCAAACGCAATGATGTAGGGCGTACCTGCTGTTACATTGAAAACTGCAACAGACGATAAGTTAGAGCCGCTATCGTCATCGCCAGCGTAACAAGTTAATGTACCACAGGTTCCCGTATAAATGTGGAGCCTGGTATCTTTCCTTGGCGTGTTTGCCGCTATATCCGTGGATATGGTTACGGTATGGTTTGCTGTTGGCGTATAGATGTACCATTCGGCGGCAGGATTGACCTGGTCGTTGGCGCCATTAGCAGCACAGATAACAGTAGTCAATGCTCCGTTGATTACACCCACTGTATAAATTCCGGGACCCGGGATTACCGTCGGAGCGCCGCAGGTATCCTGGGAATAGGTAAACTGCGCGAGAAGGAGCAGTAGAAGGAGTAGCGTAGTTTTTTTCATCTTTTGTTGTTTTTATTGGGTTGTTTTAGTTAATGGTCTGTTGTTTTTATTATGGACAATCCGGTAGCGAATTGATCCATTGTTCTATCATTGCTACGCCTTCCTCGTGCAATACCGTCCTGCCGTGCAATGGCATCCTGAAAGATTCGTCAATGGTATTGATCCTGTAGAAAAGCATGGACCGGTTGGTGCTTCCCGGTTTTATGATTTTTGTTAGTGCCGGTGCAAAGCTGAAATCTTCGGTGTCAACGCAAACACCCATATTGGTCCTGCCATTTGGTCCGCCGGTTTCACTAAACGGAAAACGCATCGGCCTGTAATCGCAATGCCGGTTTGGGGCATGGCAATGGGAGCAATTGCTGTCCAGATAGGAACGCACCCTTAATTCTAAAGGCTGGGAAGTGTCATTGTAATTAATTACGGTATTTTCGGCTGAAGGCAGCGAAAAATTACTGTCAAGATAACCAACTTCAATCCATTTAGAAAGCTGGTTTTTGGTTTGGGTGCCATAATTATAGCTAAAGTTCAGGTTTTGAGGCTTCACGCCGATAGGTATATAGGTTACTGTTTCTGTAGTTCCGTCAATTTCTTTGTTTTTGTGGCAGATGACACATTGTACTTCTGTCGGTATTCTGTAATTGGTGCTTTTGATTACGTTGTTTTCGTCCTTCCACGAAATTGGGGTAAAGCTTCCTGCCATGTCAAAATAAGCTTCTGTCTGTTCGGTATTCCAGACATATTCGGCAAATATCCAACCTGTAGTTTTTTTTATCATAACGCGTGTTTCGATTATCCTTTTTCCTCCAACGGGAGTGCTGTTCTGCACATTTTCGTAGTAAAATGTTTTAATCAAAGCAGCCCCAACTGGCAGTTCCAAAACCTTATTATCCGCAGAATAGGTTGCTTTTGTTCCCGGCGGCATCCAAACAAACCTCTTCTTGTGTGCATAATCAGAGAACAGGGATGAAGCAGGTTCATAAGGCAGTACATTGAGGGCCGGAACCTGGTTCTTCATTTCGCCTTCAAAGAATTTATAGTCGGATAATTTGGGATAAGGTACTTGTGTTAAATCGACCATAACCGGTGAAACAGGCATGTACTCATCTTTGTCTGAACAGGAAAGAAAAATAATAAATGATAAAAAAACCGTCAGGCACAGATAGTAATATTTCCTCATAAAATTTTTGAAATGCAGTCCAAATATAGTGATTATTTCAGGATTTTTTAAACATTAACAGTTTAAATATCAGTCGGATGCTTGTCTGAAATAAATAAAGCAATGCTATAAAAAAAGCGCCCAGACCGGGCGCTTTATGATTGATTTATTACTCTTTTATAAATTTCTGCGGATAGCTTTTGTTTTCTGTATCGGTAACCGACAGGATGTAAGTTCCTGCCGCTAATTTCTCGACATTGATAGGCTGGCTAACCTGGTCTGTTGACAGCACCACCTTACCGGTCAGGTCATAAATCAAGGCCGATTTTAATGTCAGGCCGGAATTGTTTTTCAGTTGGATGCTGACCACATGTTTAGCCGGATTTGGATACAGTGAAACCAGTCCGCTATTGGCAGAATCTACTGCCAATGATGAGCCTTCAACCACAACAATCCTTTGATTAGGCGTAACATTGTTTAAAATATCCACCGTTCCTGATGGCCATCTGATGATGACCTGGCTAATGGCAGTTGCCTGCCCAATCCCGAAATGGGCAGTAAGCGTGCTCATGTTTTGGAAACCTGTTCCGCTTTGCACATCCCTTATCTGTTTGCCCCAGGCACCATAAATTTCAATTCTTGCGCCAATTCCGTTTCTGTTGCTTGTTACCCCGCGTAAGTTAACATTCAGCCATTTGTTGGAATTGCCATTGTTGAATAAAACATAATTCCCGTTTTGGATATCCAGGAAGCCATCATTATTTAAATCGCCAATTGGCCTGTCCACAGTTGATAGAGGATATTGGTTTGGATTTGGCGTAAAATGAAAATTCCCATCGCCAAACATAATGGTGCTGCCTGCCCCTAATACATCAAGGAAACCGTCGTTGTCAAAATCCTGCGCCACAAATTCCCTTCCTACAGCTATAATGGTATCATAACCAGAACCCGGGGTAACGTTTGAAAAAGTACCATCACCATTGTTCTTTTTTACTTTAGTATTTCCATCCGAAATCGAATTTACGCCCTGGATGACATCCATCCATCCGTCATTGTTGAAATCCCCAACAGCGCAGGACCAGCTTTGTTCCGGGGCGGCCATATTGGCTGCAGCGGCTACGTCTGTATAGGTGCCGTCGCCATTGTTTTTGAATAACTGGTCAATGTTTCCACCGGCGCCAGAGCCACCCTGCCCACATTTTGCAAGCACCATGTCAATCTTTCCATCGTTATTGTAATCGGTCCAGGTTGATGCATAATTGCCACCGGTCGGAAAGTCACCGATGCCTCCCTGCTGATGGTTCATTGCTGTTCCGTCGTTCATGTAAAATCGATTTGGCGCATTGTCATCGCAGGCAAAAGCATCCAGCTTTCCATCATTATTAAGATCAACAAAATTGGTCCTTTGCACCAAATACGATTCGGGTTTTCTATCAGTAGTATAACCTGTCCCTTCTCCGTTCGACTTTACAAATGCTACTCCGCTTCCCGACCCATAAATCAGGTCATTGTATCCGTCATTATTGTAATCACCCGCAGCGATACTCCATGACGGCATTACTACTGTACTGATAAGCGGGTAGGATGTTGTAGAAAACGTAGCATTATCGCCCTGGTAGGTAATGATCAATTGTGTTGCACTTACAGCTGACACAATATCATCCAGGTAATCACCATTCATGTCTACTATGCAGTTGTTGTATGTACCGCTAATGCCATTGACCAAAGTAGATGTAAATGATAATCTGTCCGGTGCTGGTGGTGGAGCGTACATAACAGTAAAGTCGAAACCGGCACTGCTGTATCGGTTGTCAAATGCAATGATGTACGTTGTTCCTGCAAAGGCTGTAAATGAAACCTGCGACGAATTAGTCTCACTATAATCATCATTGGCAGCAATGCAGGTCAGTGCACTGCAATCTCCCGAGTAAACATATAGGCGGGTATCGGCATTGTTGTTTTGTGCCAAAAGAGTGGAGACAATTACTGTGGCTGTTTGTGTTGCAACATATTTGTACCATTTTCCTTTGTTTGCAGCACCATTGATCATGCCGCATAAAGTAGTTGGAGGCGTTCCGTTTTCATTGTTATAGGCTGGTGCCGTTGTTGTAGACCCAATTAAAACGGGCAGTGCATTGCTACAGTTATTTTGCGCCACAGCCAATGAAATGCTGAAAAGCAAAAGGGTTAGAAGTATAGTTTTTTTCATGGTGTTGGTTGTTGTTAATTAGTTATTTAGCGTGTTAGTTGCAGGTTTGTGTCAATGATGAAATGTACTCTCTTACCAGTGCTATTCCCTCATCATGGATAATGGTCCTTCCTAATAAAGGCATTCTTTCGCTTTCATCATTGGTATCCAGTCTGTAATGCAAAATGGATTTGTTGTAATTCCCCGGAGTTATAAGCTTTTGCAATGTCGGGCTGATAGTTTCATCGGCCTGTACGCAAACCCCCATCTTCGAAGGATCTGTTGTTTCGCCAAAATTGAAACGCAATGCACGGTAATCACAACGGCCCAAATCCTGATGGCAATGCGCACAGTTCGCATCTACGTAGGATCGGAACCGCAAATCCAAAGGTTTTGTCGTATCGTGGTAATCCACAGTAGAAACGATATTCGAAGGATAACTTTGCAGGTAACCCTGGTCTACTAATTTCTGTAATTGATTTTTGCTGACACCATCGTTGTAAGTGTAATTGAAATTGATGTTTTGTGGTTTTACGCCGATAGGTACGCGGATTTCGTTGATTTTGTGGCAGGCATGGCATTCTGCCTCAGACGGAATCCTGTATTCTTCATTGATAACTTCACCATTTGGTTTGGTGAACGTAAAATATTTGGTATCGCCATTAACAAAGTTGTTTCCTGTAACCAGGTCGGCATCCGTTTGGGCATCATTCCAGATGTACTCATAAAAATACCATCTGTCCGATCTCCTGACCATTAGCCTGGTTTCTATGATTTTAGTAGTATTCCCCGGTTGTACGGTATTGTAATAAAAGTTCTTAATCAAAATTGTCCCGACAGGGAATTCAAGGGCTTTATTGTCGGCAACATAAGTTGCTTTTACATCGGAAGGCATCCAGATGAACCTTTTTTTCAAGGCATAATCTGTAAACAAGCCACTTGCCGGCTCATACGGAATTACATTCATTGAAGGAATCAGGTTTTTGATATCGCCAATGAAGAAATGAAAATCAGACAATTTTGCGAAAGGCACTGCAGCCAGATCGCCATTTACAATTGGTGTTGCATTGATAGTTACAATGGCTTCGTTAGAAATTTCGCCGTTGGCATTTTTAACGGTATAGGTAATTTGTGTTGGGTTTCCTGTAAATGTTGGTGTTGGCGTGAAGGTAATTTCGCCGGTAGCCGTATTTACATTCCAGGTTCCCTCATTAGGAACGATTAACTGATCTAAGGTTCCATCGCTATTGGTGTCCGTACCATTTTTAATGCTTATGGTTGAAGCAACAGGAACACCGCCGGCCGTGTCATTTGCCAAAACAGGAATGGCAACAACGCCGGTTATCGTGCTGTTTACTGTATCATCAATGGCAATAGGAGGATTGGCAATGGGTTGGTAGTTATCGTCGTTGTCCGAACATGCCGCAAAAAGGCCAATAAAAACAACGAAAATGAGAAGGAGGAAGTAATTTTTTTTCATGGTTTTTTTTAATCGCAACCAAAAATAATAAATATTTCGTTATGATGGATTAAATATTTGATTCCCATTATGAAATGTAAAAAAATATAAGAATTCCTTAATTAAATCTCTAATTGTTTGTCAATTTAACACGATAAGCCTTTAGCATTTCAAGGGCGGCATCCGACTTATAGTCGAAGACTTCCTCATGCCGGCTTCGTTCTTTTTTAAGGCTGATCTGCTTGATGCAATTGAGGAACCTGCGGATTTCCTCATCATTGGATAAAAGCAATCCGGGAACTTCAATGTTATTGCCGTCAATATCTTTGGCAACCATCGTAAAATAGCTTGAATTGCAATGCTTTACATTTCCGGTCTGTATGTTTTCGGCTTCAACACGAATGCCAATAATCATAGAGCTTTTTCCAACATAATTCACGCTGGCTTTCATTGTGACCAATTCACCTACCTCAATGGGGTTCAGGAAATCAACCGTATCAACAGAAGCCGTAACGCAGTAATTACCTGAAAATTTGGAAGCGCAGGCAAAAGCTATCTGATCCAGTAACGATAGAATATAGCCGCCATGGATTTTCCCGCTGAAATTGGTGTGCGAAGGCAGCATCAATTCGGATATGGTGATTTTGGAATCGGAAACTGATTTAAAATTGCTGCTCATCGGTATTGGCTCTTAAAAGGATGTTCTCAGGTAATGCTTTTTTGGCTTTGGCGCCCATTTTCTTCAGTTTTTCGGCACTAACGACCAGATTTCCTTTGCCCTCGAC
The DNA here is from genome assembly GCA_049841115.1 of Flavobacterium sp. Lineage (GTDB taxonomy): Bacteria > Bacteroidota > Bacteroidia > Flavobacteriales > Flavobacteriaceae > Flavobacterium. The sequence goes on along the minus strand of JASGHQ010000008.1, from coordinate 12,950 downwards.
AAGCTTGTTCATTGCACCTTGATATTCTACTTTGGCTTCATCCATTTTTTTGCCAATCTTTACCAGATCAGTGACAAAGCCCTCGAACTTATCATACAAAGCCCCGGCCTGGCGCGCAATTTCCAATGCATTTTCCTGCTGTTTCTGGTTGGTCCACATGCTGTCAATAGTCCTAAGCGTTGCCAAAAGGGTAGAAGGTGTCACTATGACGATATTCTTTTCAAATGCCTTGTTGTAAAGCGATGTGTCTTCGTTCAGTGCCAATGCAAATGCCGATTCGATCGGGATGAAAAGCAATACAAAATCAGGGCTCTCCATCTGGTACAGATCGTGGTAATTTTTGTTGCCCAACTGATCCACATGCCTTTTGATGGCCATTACATGCTCTTTGAGGTACTGTAATTTTTCATTTTCATCTTCTTCATTTACATAGCGTTCGTAGGCGGTCAGCGTTACTTTAGAGTCGACCACCATTTTCTTCCCATCGGGAAGATTGATCACAACATCAGGAAAAACGCGGCTTCCGTCTTCAGCAGTAAAGCTTTGCTGTACTTCGTATTCGCGCCCTTTTTCCAAACCTGATTTTTCCAAAACGCGCTCCAAAACCAATTCGCCCCAATTTCCCTGCATTTTGCTGTCGCCTTTTAAGGCTTTCGTAAGATTGAGCGTTTCTTTGCTCATCTGCTCGTTCATTTCGCGCAGGCCTAAAATCTGTTGGCGCAGTGCGGCATGGTAATCAATGCTTTCTTTGTGCGTGTCTTCGACTTTCTTTTCAAAAAGCTGGATTTTTTCGTTAAGCGGTGTTAGGATATTCTTTAGGTTTTCTTTGTTCTGCTCGGTAAATTTACTGGTCTTTTCCTCAAGGATTTTGTTGGCAAGGTTTTCAAATTCCTTAGTAAATTTTTCCTGGAGCTTTTCTACTTCTTCTTTTTGTTCTTTATTGCGCTCCCAAAGGTTTTCAAAATCGACTTCTTTTTTGGACAATTGGATTGCCAATGCTTCTTTTTCGGTACGGATGGTTTCGCGTTCCTGTGCAGTTTGGTTTAATTGGTTCTTGAATTGCTCAATTTGCTGCAGCAGGCCATTTATTTTTTCTTCAAGCGATGCTTTTTCCGATTTTGAATTGGCGGCAAATAATGATTTTCCAATAAAAATCCCAATGCCAAGTCCTGATATCAAGGCAATTATAATAAGTAAGCTGTTGGTCATGAAATTCTTTTTTTAAACCCTAAAGATACACTGTTTTCAATAATTTTTTATTGTTTGGAAAATAGTTTTAATTTGGCACCGTTTTTGCCAAACAGATAAAAATAAACCAAACAGATTATTTATGATTAAAAAAATTACTTTAGTACTGATGCTCGCAGTTTCTGCAGTGTCATTTGCACAGTTAGGCCCAGCCGGGCATCTGACGATTTTCTCTGAAGACGGAGATAAATTTACCCTTATCCTAAATGGAGAAGTGATCAACGATGTTCCGCAGACCAACCTCCGCGTTGAGGATTTGAACCAGCCTTATTACAATGCCAAGATCAGGTTTGAAGACAAAACGCTGCAGGATGTTTCTAAAAACAACCTATCGTTAACGGATGTTGACGGTATTTTTTCCGATGTTACCTATAAAATCAAAAGGGATAAAAATAATAAGACGAAGATGAAGCTGAATTATTTTTCATCAATCCCAGTCCAGCCTAATTTTGTTCCGGCATCTAATGTCCATGTAGTCCATTACGGGCAGCCTGCTCCTCAGCAAGTAGTAATTGCCCAGCCGGTAGGATCGCAGACTACTACAACCACTACAACTACCCAAACAGGCGGGACAAGCGTAGGAGTAGGAATGAATGTGGGCGGAATCAATATGGGAATTTCGATCAATGACGGAATGGGGAATGGCAGCGTAACGCAAACTACGACCACCACCACTACGCATTCAGGAAGCGTTGCAGTTAACCATGTTGAGCCGGTTAGAGGCTGTGGCGGGAATTCATGCATGTCTTCAGGGAATTTCAATGCGGCCTTGGCAACCATCAAAAAGCAAAGCTTTGAAGATACCAGGCTGAAGACAGCAAAGCAGGTCATTACTGCCAACTGCCTCAATGTTGACCAGATTATCCAAATTGCCAACACATTTAATTTTGAGGAAAATAAATTGGATTTTGCCAAATATGCTTATGGCTATTGCATTGAGCCAAAGAATTATTTCAAGCTGAACGGCATTTTTTCGTTTAGCGACAATGTAGATGAATTGTCAGATTATGTGCAAAGCCATCAATAAGAATTGATTTGCCAAGATGTTGAAAGCTATCCGTTTGGGTAGCTTTTTTTATTCTTTTATAAACGAAAAAAAGTTGTCAAATTCCGCATTTTTTACCCTGCGGTCGGAATAACTGTTGTAAAAAAAAGATTTTGGTTTTGATCTTTTCGGAAAGCTCATAATGCCAAGGATTATGAAAATGAAGGTCAGGATTACCAGCAGCGACATGAAAATCAAATAACTGAAGTCGGAAGAATATTTTAAGTTCGATACAAACGCATATCCAAAAGCCAGGGATGCCATGTTAGCCAGAAGTGAGTAAATTGTTTTCATATCCTAAAGGTTTAAATTGACATGTTAAAATTAACCTTAATTTTGCCAAAGCATTTATACAATTTTAACATTTGCTTATACAAATCCGATGCATCGTAATTTCCTGATCCACAAGCCGAATGGTTATTTAAGCCAATTCATTTACGAAAAGAAGCGGCCTAAGAAATTGTTAGGCGAATTATATGATTTCCCCGAAGGGACAATGGCAATAGGGCGCCTGGATGAAGATTCCGAAGGCCTGCTTTTGCTCACAACAGATGGGATGACGAGTGAAGCGGTACGCAGTAAAAGTGTCGAAAAGGAATATTATGCACAGGTAGACGGAATCATCAATGAAGAAGCTGTGGAACAGCTGAAAAACGGAGTAGAGATTGGGTTTAAGGGAATCCGTTATACGACCAGAAACTGCGAGGCCAAACTGATAAACGAACTTCCCGAATGCATCGGTGTTGGAAGAAAAATCCGCGACGAGAGGCACGGCCCAACATCTTGGGTTTCAATAATATTAACGGAAGGCAAGTTCCGGCAAGTCCGTAAAATGACTGCAGCCGTTGGATTTCCGACACTGCGATTGGTCAGGATTCGCATAGGAAACATACATTTGCAAAACCTAAAGGCAGGTGAAGTTTTAGAAGTAGACAAATTCAGCATATAACCATCTAAAGAAGCTAAAAAAATGCTCAATATCGTTTTAGTAGAACCCGAAATCCCAAATAATACAGGAAATATTGGCCGGCTAAGCGTTGGTACCGAAAGCCGTTTGCATTTGATCCATCCATTCGGATTTGTGATCAATGACAAAAACCTAAAGCGTTCCGGGCTTGATTATTGGGTGCATCTTGACGTTACCGAATACCAAAATGTGACCGAATGGATGCATCAGGTTGAGGATAAGTCAAGGGTTTTCCTGATGAGCTCGCATGCCACAAAATCTATTTATGATGCCGAATTCCAGGATGGTGACTGGCTGGTTTTTGGAAAGGAAAGCGTTGGGTTGAGCAAAGAGGTTTTGGCACTGTTCGAAAACCATCTTACGATTCCGATGTCCAATCTGATCCGAAGCTATAATATTGCCAATTCAGTGGCTTTTGTGGTCGGCGAAGCAAAAAGGCAAATCAATTTAAAAAAGATATGATAGAAACGGTTACGGTAGACCAGGCAATTTCAAAAGGAAAAAAAACGATCATTTTTCCGGGGTTGCTGCTTTTTTTTGGCAGTATCATTGGTTCCGTTGTTTTAGTGGCCCAACTCGACCTAACTCCATGGTATATAGCTGGCGGGTTTGTTTTCGGCTTGGTGGCTATGTATTTTTACTGGAATACGCAAATTACAAAATGGCGCATCTGGGCATTTGAAAACGTTAGGAATGTCCATGAATTAAAACGAAAAGCAATTGAAAGCAAATTGATTGGCGAAGATAACAGCAGGTCAGAACGCAATGAAATTAGGAGCCGTGAGCAAAAACAGAAACTAAAGCAGCTCGAAAAGAAGTTTCTTGAAAAGGATGTATACCGCGATGATTTTGACGTCCCTAAAGAAATGATCATTTATTTCAGCCAGCCCAAAACGTTATTGATGCTGATGCTCGGCTTAATTATACTGGGAGTCGTAATCTACCCTTTTGTAACGGGCGGCGAAAAAGGCTATTTACTGCTTATTCCTTTTGCATTTGGCAGTTTTATGGTGTTTTCAGCGATAAAGGATTTGGTTGCAAAAGAGCCGCAGCTCATACTGAATGCTTCGGGGGTCAAATTTTACAGGAAGGATTTAATGGAGTGGAAAGACATTGCCAATGACATTGTCGAACCAAGGAAAGAAGCTGATTATATACGTCATTATCTTGTCTTGGATTATAAGGACAGATCTGTTGAAATGAGTGTTCAGGGCCTTGGCGTAAAGCACAATAAAATCGAAAACCTATTGCGCGTGTACCGCGTGCGCTACGAAAGGAATCATCCCGATTTTAGCGCGAGATAAAATTGGCATATGATTTAAAAATCCGGTTTACGCTATTTTCCAGCGATGGTTTCGCATCGCTAAAATCATCCTTTACGTTTCCGTCGGAGGTAAAAAAATCCGCGATGGTAGTTTTTGTCAAAACGTTTCCGGCATAAATTTCCTTTACTGTTAATTTCATCTGGCATTTCCGGTCTTCCGTAAATACGATTTTCAACGAATACCGGATATCGCAATTGTATTTTACGCCCACGTTGTAATAATAATACGCGTTTTCATATTTGGCGTCGATAACCATCGAATTTGTAGTCACTTCAGAAACATCATAGCCATTTTTATTGAAATAAGGCGCCCACGATTTGGATAGCTCCATTAACTGGTCCAGCGGCAAATTAGGTGCGTTTATTTCAATAGGAAGGAAACCTTGGAGAGTAAGCTGCAATTGATTTTTTGATTGTGCCTGTGCTGTCACTATTCCAAGAAACAGGAAAATTTTGATAAGATGTTTCATCGCCTGGTTGTTACTGTTCCTGCAAAGATAAAAACAACTGCTGGGTTATCACAGGTTTTTGAAAGCGAATTTCCCTTTTTCCTGATCAAAGAAAAGATTTTCATCTTTAAAAATGCTGTCAAAAATCCTTTTGGAAATTAAATTTTTTGGCTGATCCTGAACTACACTTTCTCCTGTCATTACAATCATTTCGTCCGAAAGCTCGATAGCCAGGTCAATATCATGGGTCGAAAACAAAATGCATTTTCCGGTTTCCTTTGACAGCTTTTTCAAAAGCCTGAAAACGGAAACCTTGTGAAGCAGGTCCAAATGGGTCGTAGGCTCATCCAGGATAATCAATGGCGTGTCCTGCGCCAATGCCCGTGCAATCAAAACTACCTGCAGTTGCCCGTCGCTGATTTCGTAATGCCTTTTATCTGTCAGATGCCCAATCTGTGTCAGCGCAATCGCGAGGTTTATTTTCTCCAGATCTTCCGGAGAAAGCTTGCCAAGCCAGTTGGTATAAGGCTGGCGCCCCAAGGCAATCAGTTCAAAAACAGTCAGGTTGCTCGGCGGCAGTTTTTCTGTCAGCACCAAACTCAGGTTTTGCGCCAAATCCGGTGGTTCATAAGAAAAAATATCCTTGCCGTTTAAGGCTACCTTTCCGTTCAATGGCCTTTGGATGCCGGTAAGCGTGCGCAAAAGCGTGGATTTACCAATGCCGTTGGCACCCACCAATGCTACCAATCTTGATTTTCCCAAACTCAGGTTTAGGTTTTCGGCAATGACATTGTGGTGTTTTTTGGATTGGTAACCAATGCTTAAATTGGAAGCAGTGAGTATTTGACTGTTTTGTTCCAATGGTTATTGAATGACAATGGTAAATTCCTTAGTGATGGTATCGTCATCAAAACAGATCCTATTGCTATCGTTCCAGAAACCTCCGTTAGAAAAAGAATCCGGAGGGTCAACGGTCAAGGTTACCTTAAAGGAAAAGGTTCCGGCCTGCGAAGGTGTTCCGGTAAAAAACACTTTCCTCCCTTGTTCATAATACGTCATCCCGGGCGGGAGATTGCCATGCACAGAAAAGAAATAATCATAATCATTATCGTGCGGTTCATTGGTAATGTCAGCTTCAAGGAAATCGGTATAACTTCCGCCAACTGTGCCTGTAGCCAGGTTTTTTGAGTGCAGGTTGGGCCGCGCACTTGCCACGCAGTCAATTAATTCGGAACAGCCGGACAGCAAAAACGCTGAAACGCTGAAAAGCAGGATATAGATTTTACGTAAAGTATTTTTCATAGCATGCATTTGAGTGAGATGATAACAAAAGTACTATTTATTGCAAAGAAAAATAAACTCATTTCCATTTTATTACTAACGGATAAAAAAATACATTCGCTAAAAAATACCCTATGAAGAAACTGTTTCTTGCCTTGATACTTATTTTTTCGGCGCAAATACTATCTGCCCAAACCTATGAATTCACCAGAAAATTTACGCCTGAAGAAAAGCGGAACTTTCTTGGGCTTAACAAAGATCTATTCAAATTGGCCAATAATTTTTCGTTTAATATCAGCACTTTAGATATGGAGATGAAAATTGAGGATATGATGGACCAGGTGCCTTATGATAAAGAATACCTAAAGAAGAAGCAGGCTTTGCTTCAAAAGGATTCCCTGAACCCAATAGTTTTAAATGATGTGGCTGAATATTATCAAAAGAACAATGATCCCGTTTCTGCAAGGAACTATTATCAAAAAGCCTATAAAAACCTTCCCCGCTTTCTGGAAGAAAAGAAAAAAGACAGTGCCAACTATTATTCGTTCCGGGGAATGCTAAAAACCCATCTGGATATGGAACCGCTGGCTGATATGGAAAAAGCATTAAAAATTAATCCGTTAGATTCTTTGGCCAACACATTTTATCCAATGCTTCTTATATTCAATGGACATGTGCAAGAGGCAAGGCAACTCAGTTTGAAAAAAATAGATGCCAATGAATGGCCGCAAAAGTATTATATTATGCTGTATATGCCTTATCTATTTGAAATTAAAGAGATTTTGTCAGACGAAACCAAAAGGAAAATTTATAGCCAAAAGGAATACGACCAATTGATAGATTATAGCCTGTTGAATAAGTATGCCGCGAAATACAAAAACAACATCCAAATTCAGAATGCCCGTAACATGATTGAGGCTATGGCACTTTTCTATAAAATGTTGACATTTAAAACGAGTCAGGGAAAGACAGCTTTAACTTTAAACTTTTCAGAAAGGGAAAAAAACAAAATGACACAATTGGTAAAGGTCTTTACCGAATCGCTCCAGAATAAAACCATTAACTCTTATTCGGGAAACAGGTACCTCGCATTACTGTATTATATGCAAAACAAGATGGATATGGCTCTTGAGTCTGCCCAAAAAGCCGTTGCGGCACTTCCGTTAACCAAGCAATCGGTTGGGATTAACAGTAATGAGGTTTATGATTTAATGCTGAATATATATAACACCAAAAACGATTATGCCGGTTATCAAAAAACAGTGGAGGAAAAAATGGAAAAAGGTTTTAATGATGATGGCTTTGCCAATGAATATTTGGATATCGCAACCGTATACCTATTGCAGAATGACCTTGAGAAGGCCGGTGAATGGTGCAGGAAATCTAAAGCGGTCAATGCTGAGGATTTCAAATGCCTGAGCCTGTTGGCGCATATTTATTTCCTTAATGACAATCAGACACTGAGCCAGTTCTATAGTGAAAGTGCAGTCAAATATGTGACTGACAAAACAGATAGTGCTTATTTAAATTTGCGGATTGCAATCTATTTAATGCTTCAAAGCTATGAAGGGACGGCCAAAGCTGTATACGATTCTTTTAATCTGACCAAAAAGGAACTTGGAGGCGATTGCCAGGTCTGTGATGATTTGCTGGCCAAATACATTACTGTAAAACCGTAGCTAATTAAAACTTTTTCTGCGGACAATCAGCCAGATTACCATCGGTGCGCCGATTATGGATGTAATTGCATTGATTGGCAATGTAAACTCAAAACCAGGCATTTGGGAAACCGCATCGCAAATCAACATGATTATCGAACCGATAAAAAGTGTTCCAATAAATAGGATTTGGTGGTTGCTGGTACGGAATAATAATTTTACCAGATGCGGTACCGCCAGCCCAATAAAGGCAATAGGCCCGGCGAAAGCCGTAATGCTTCCGGCAAGGATGCTGGTGGCAAAAATAATGACATACCGCGCCCTGGAAATGTTCAATCCCATGCTTTTTGCATAGTTTTCCCCCAATAACAATGCATCTAACGGTTTCAGTGAAAGCAAACTCAATAACAATCCGATAAAAACGCAAACCGCCAGGATGGCAATATTGAGCCACGAGATATTGCCAATGCTACCCATTGACCAGAATGTATATTTCTGTAATTGCTCGGCTGTGCTGAAATAGCTGAAGACACTTACAATGGCGCTGGTAAAGCTGCTGAACATCAAGCCAACAATTAATATCGACATCGTGTCGCGCAACCGTTGCGAAACAATCAAAATCATCAGCAATACCGATAAGCTGCCAATGCAGGAAGCAATTATAATTCCGTATGAGGAAAGTAAAAACTGTGAAAATGCGGCGGGCAATAATCCGGCACCCAAAATCACAAAAGCAACGCCCAGGCTCGATCCGGAGCTTAGCCCAAGTACATAAGGCCCGGCCAGCGGATTGCGGAACAAGGTTTGCATCAATAAACCGGAAACCGAAAGCCCGACTCCAACAAGGACGGCAGTAATTGCTTTGGGCAGGCGGAAATTCACAATGATGTATTCCCAGGTTTCCTTTGAAGCGCCATTGCCAAACAAACTTCGGAATACTTCCTTCATCGGAATGGCAACCTGGCCGAACGAAATGTTCAGCAGGAAGGTAAGTAGCAAAGCAAAGCCAAGCGCGAGGAACAATATGTAATTTTGGTTTTTCAGGACTGTCTTAAAGTTTTGGTTGCGGCTGTTTTAATTTTTCAAAGAAAAATGGATGATAACCCTGCAGTAATTCGGGATGCAGGATTTTTACCAGATCCTTCAAAACCAGATCAGGCCGGTTGGGCGCCAGTTCGTAATAAAGGATACCGCCTGTTTTTCCTTGCTTCCTGCTGAAAGTATATACATTGTCTTTTGCAAAAGCGTCAAATTTGGCATAATGCGGATTCATGTCGGTCATTTCCTTTAGGCTAGAAAACTGCCCTGAAGTAATCCAGAGATCGGCATTTTTTGCCTTTTCAAAAACAGTTTCGAACGACAATGACAAGCTTCCGGTGCCGCTGGTTTCCTGCCATAGGTAATTGCCGTTCGCCTGTTTGATCAGTTGGCTTCCCCAGCTCGTTCCTTTAGGCAGGTACCAGCGGTCCTCAAACATATCGCCAACCAAAACGGTTGGGGTTGTTTTACTTAATTTGGCAATCTCAAGGGTCTTTAAATAATCTTTTTCGATTTTGCTAAAGATTTTTTCAGCTAGTGGCTGCTTGCCGTATAAAGCCCCGAAGAACTTGATCCATTCGGCTTTGCCTAATGCGGTTTCTTCGTTCCAGTCTCCGTTGAGCATTACTTTCAGCCCGCTTTTCTGCAGATTGTCAAGCGTTGGGTTTTTATTATCGATTCCATAGCCGATGATAACATTGGGCTGCAGGTCGAGCAGCACTTCGGTATTCAGGTCCTGGTTGTTGCCAAGTTCCTTTACTTTTCCGGCATCAATCCGGGCACGTACTTTTTCGGATGAAATATAATCGCAGTGCGGAAAGCCAACCAAAGAGTTCACCCTGTCCAGCATTTCCAGCGACGGGATATGAGTAGTTGAAGTCACAACGATTGATTTGACCGGAACCGCGACAATCAGGTTTTGTTTTAAACTATCAGGAACGATGCCGTTTTTTTCCTTTAAGATATAGGTGTAGGTTTTCTCCGCTTTGGGCCATGGGTTTTTTACGGTTACAATAGAGTACCCATCGTAATTCTGGATCGAAAAACCTTTGGCATAACGTACTGTGTTTTCATGGGAATCTGTTTTCTCCGGCTTGGTTTCGGTTTTGCAGCTAATGAAAAATAGCAGTAATACTAGTAATGTAATTTTGGATAAGGTAGATTTCATAACTTTTTTACAGGTTCTGCAAAGTTATAGTTTAACCCTTAAAAATAATTTTTATTTTTTTACCAATTTGTAATTCGCTTTTTGCCCATTGTCAAAAACAAGGTTCAGGATATACACTCCGGCGCTTAGCTGTGGCAATTGGTTGTCCAGTTGCTCTTTTGATGACGTTGTTATCACCGTTTTTCCGCTAATGTCGATGATGGAATAATCAGTAATCGTTTGTTCGGTTTCAATATTGAAATTGGCTGAAAAAGGATTGGGCGAAATAACTGCTTTTGCTTTTTCATTTTCCGGATTGGAAAGCATAATGCCTCCTGAAGAGCTATAGGCTGTCTGAACCACTTGGCTGTAAGCGGATAATGCGGCGTTTAATGCAACGCTATCACAATTGCATACGATGTCGTAATAATTCGACAAATCATTGTCTGCAGGAATAGAAGGATACATTTGTTGGTAAAAGTAAACATTGAAGTTTTGGAAAATGGTATTCAGTCCTGCATCATTGGTTACAATAACATTATTGGATACACCTGTTGGAATACCAGTCGCCCCGTTTAAAAGCTTGATCTCTAATGCATCCGTAAATGCATAGTCGGTTGTAAGTTTAGCATAGGCAATTACACTGGAATAAGCCGTCAGTGCGTTTAAGAATTCGGGTGAAACATTACCTCTGATGAGTTTCGCAGTCGAATAATACGCGGGATATGGATGTGGAATATTGTCTTCATAAAGAGTAGCGCCATAAGTTGACAGTATAGCGTTAAGTCCGGCATCATTTGAAGTATTGGTAGGATTCAAAAACGGAAACTGCGAATAAACGGGACGTCCAACATTAGCATCGACAAGTCGGATGTCAATTGCGTTTTGCGAAAAGGCAGATGCAGAGATCAATAAAATGAGTAATAATTTTTTCATAATGAGTTAGTTGTTGTATATGTAAAACTAAGATAAATATTTCAGATTAAATCAATTTTGTGTGTTATATTTGTACCCGAATTAAGGTTGCGGTTTTGTTTTTCGAAATCGCATTAAAAGGGAATTTGGTTCAAAACCAAAGCTGTTCCCGCAACTGTAAGCTACAAAGCTTGTTGTTATCTGCAAACCATTGTCTTGAATTAAAAGGCGAGAAGGTAAACAACAAGACGCAAGCCAGGAGACCTGCCTGATTCATAATTAATATCGGACCTTCGGGAAAAAGGTCTTGGAATTATGACTTTAAAAAAGCTGGTTTTAGTAATGTCGTTTTTTATGTGCCAATGCATTTGCGCGCAGAACGATTCTATTGTCAGGCTTGAGGAAGTAAGGGTTTCCGATATGCAGTTAAGAAAATTCTCGAACTCACAGTCGGTTCTGCAGCTCAATGATTCAATCGTAAGGAAGAACCAGGCCTCATTGACGGGTTTACTGAATTATAATTCGGTTGTCTATTTCAAGGAAAATGGCTTGGGGATGGTTTCTTCGCCATCGTTCCGGGGTACTACAGCCCAGCAGACAGCTGTAATCTGGAACGGGATCAATATCAACTCGGTATTTAACGGCCAAACCGATTTCAATACCATTTCAACAAAAGATTTTTCTTCAATCACCGTCCGTGCCGGCGGAGGAAGCACGGTTTACGGAAGCAGCGCCATTGGCGGAACCATCCATCTGAATAATGATTTTGGTTTTGGTAAAACGTTTGAAAATACGCTGCAGCTCCGCTACGGAAGCTTTAATACGGCAAATGTAAATTACCGGATGCAGGTTGCCAATGAGCGGTTTAGCTCGCAAATCAGCATTAGCCGAAACAGTTCCGATAATGATTATCCGTATCTGGATACCGATATGAAAAACGAAAACGGACAATACCACAATACCAGTTTCAATGCAAATCTGGGGTATAAGATCGATGCAAGGAACACACTTAAATTCTACAGCTACCTGTTTGACGGCGAGAGGCATTTTTCCGGAACGCTTGCGGCACCTTCCAAAAGCAAGTATGAAGACCTCAATACGCGTAATTTATTAGAGTGGACCGGGATTTACAACAAATTTACCTCAAAGCTTAAAGCTGCCTACCTGACGGAAAAGTACCGGTATTTTGAAAATGCCGCAACCTCACTATTCAATACGGCAAATGCAAAAACGCTTATTGCCAAATACGATTTGGGATACAAGATGAAACCTAATTTAGAATGGAATGCCATCATTGATTTTACCCAAACGAAAGGTGTTGGCGAAGAAATCGGGATTAATACCAGGCAGGTTGGTTCTGGCATTTTGCTACTGAAGCATTCGCCATTCAAAAAATTCCTTTATGAAGTTTCCGTTAGAAAAGAGCTTACAAACAGCTATAAATCGCCGGTTTTATATTCATTGGGAACCCATTACCAACTGGCCGATTGCTACCAACTCAAGCTAAACGGCTCAAGGAATTTCAGGATCCCGACATTCAATGACCTGTACTGGCAGGGAAGCGGAAATACCGGTTTGAAACCCGAGAGCTCATATCAGGTGGAATTGGGCAATGAGTTCAAATTCAAGAATATCGGTTTTTCAATTACCGGCTATTACATCAAAATCAGGGACTTGCTTCGCTGGACACCGGGAACCAACGGAAACTGGACGCCGAGCAATGTTGCCAACGTATCAACTTATGGTGTTGAGGTTTTAGCAAATGCCTCCAAGAAATTGGGGAAAAGCCAACTTAACCTGAATGCGGCTTATGCCTATACTATTTCACGCGATGATGAAAAACAGAAGCAGCTGGTGTATGTTCCCTATCACAAATTC
>JASGHQ010000007.1:0-379748 GCA_049841115.1 Flavobacterium sp. | reverse complement strand
AAGGTTAATAGGGAAACACGATAGAATCCGAACAGCACCTGGCAGTTACATAAGCGCCTTCATCCACATAAATTTTGTCCAGGGTACCGCTTACCTGCGGGCGGATTTCAACATCGGTTTTCCCTTGTATCGCTACAGGATATTCGGTTTCAGTACTGGCCGAGGCATAAGCAATGTCCATAACCGGTAAGGTTGCCGGGGCAGCAGCCGGGGCTCCCGCATTCTTATCGGCACAACTTGCAAAAAAGAGGGCGATTAAGCTTAAGGTGATAATCTTCGTTTTCATAGGATTAGATTTTGTTGTTAGAATTGATTTTTGTTGTTGATTTGTATTTGTGGTTTTCATGTTTTTTTGGAATAATCGTTTCAGAATTAAATCTGTTTATTAAAAAATTGTGTTTGTAACCTTCTTATTTTGAAACGATTGTTCCAGAATTAAAGCCGGTTTTAAAAAATTCATATAGTTGTCCGGCACCTTCATTTTTGAAATGACTGTTCCAGAATTACTGCTAAAAAAAAGTACTAACGCGTAATACTTTTGATAAGGTATTCAGACATCTTTTTGATGATGATGGGGTCACCATTCAGTATGAAAGCCTGCTTCCATCCTGTAAATGTTGTCATTATGTATTCTGCCAATAATGCGGCATCTTCGCTTCCGTCTAGTTCGCCGCTATCAATGGCGCTTTGGATCAGCTCGGTCATCATCTGTTTGTAGATCACATTGTTCCTATTGAGCAGGTTCCGAACCGCTTCATCTTCCGGTGCAATCTCAAATACCGTTTTAATCCCAAGACAGCCTTTTTCACTGTCTACAACCCAAGCGGCTTTGTCTTTGATGATTTTGATCACAGCCTGTAAAGGTGATGCGGCATTTGCTATTTTTTCCTGTGTTTCGCGTATGCCGGCTTCAGCATAACTGGTTACACATTTGATGAATAAGCAATGTTTATCGCCAATGGTATTGTACAGGCTGCTGCGGTTAATCTGCATAGCATCTACAAGATCCTGCATAGAAGTAGCATGGTATCCTTTTTCCCAAAAGACGTTCATTGCTTTTTCGATTATCTCGCATTCATTAAATTCAACACTGCGTGCCATGGTAATATTTCCTTTCTGCGGACAAAGATAGAATTAATTTTGGAACGCTTGTTCCAGAATGTTGGATTTTTTTTCAAAAAAATTTAAAACAATCCTGAAATTCCTTTAAAATCAAGGATTCACAGAATACTATTTTTCCCAACAATACGTTAAAAAAGCAACTTTAATTTAAACGTGTATTATATATTGGCCATTTTACCAGGGTATATTTTTACAACAAACAAAGGAATATGGTACATCTGCAGCCAAAATCATATATCGTGGCTACACTTCTTATTGAGTAGGCTTTTATTAAATTTAAGTAATGGATTTTCATGATCGAACAGTTGCATATCCAAAATTACCTAACCTTTCTACCCATTTCTTACAGTATTTTACACATTGATTATATAATTTCCAATCTGATTATTGCTTCTTGCTAAAGAGGTAAAAATTTAACATAATATATTATGCATGCATAATATATATTTCTTACCTTTGGATTACAGACGAAATCGTTATCGTCCTGTCAACCTTTATGAAAGATAAAACTATAGATTACATACTTCGTGCTACATGGCAGGCCGTGTCGCGAATGTATAACGAAGAAGCATCCAAATTTGAAGGTTCGATGGCCATTGGGTTTGCGCTATTGAGCATTGACCGCGAAGAAGGAACACCATCAACAGCCATAGCAATAAAAATGGGCATGGAACCTACCAGCCTTACCAGGACCTTGAAAACCCTAGAAGAAAAAGGGTTGATCATCAGGAAAAAAAACCCGGATGACGGGCGTGGAGTTTTGATTTACCTGACCGATTTGGGCAAACAAATGCGGGAACAATCCCGAAACACTGTACTGAAATTCAATGAAGTCATCAAGCAGAATATCTCCGAAGAGAAAATGCAGCACTTTGTTGAAGTTGCAGAGACTATCAATGAATTAATAACTGAAAAGAAAATATTTTAAACCAAACGCTTATTGCTTACAGCATAAAGCTTAAAGCTTATATAAATGAAACGAATCATCAAAAAAGTGGCAGTAGTAGGATCCGGGATCATGGGATCCGGAATCGCATGCCATTTTGCCAACATCGGTTTGGAAGTGCTGCTTTTGGACATAGTTCCGAATGAACTCAACGAAATCGAAACCAAAAAAGGGCTTACGCTAGAAAGCAAAGCAGTCCGAAACCGCATTGTAAATGATCATTTGGCCAATGCATTAAAATCGAATCCATCGCCAATTTACAGCCAAAAATTCGCAAGCCGTATCACAACCGGCAATACCACGGATGATATCGCAAAAATCGGGAATTATGATTGGGTGATCGAAGTGGTTGTTGAGCGTTTGGACATCAAGAAACTGGTGTTTGAGCAAATCGACAAATACCGCAAACCGGGAACATTGGTAACATCCAACACGTCAGGAATCCCAATTAAGTTTATGAGCGAAGGCCGAAGCGAAGATTTCCAGAAGCATTTCTGCGGAACGCATTTTTTTAATCCGGCGCGTTATTTAAAGCTGTTTGAAATCATTCCTGGGCCACAGACATCGCAGGAAGTATTGGATTTCCTGTTTGATTACGGATCCAAATTCCTTGGAAAAACTTCGGTCATAGCCAAAGATACTCCGGCATTCATCGGAAACCGTATCGGAATCTTTGGAATCCAGAGTTTATTCCATTTGGTAAAAGAGATGGGATTGACAATTGAAGAAGTCGATAAACTGACCGGGCCGGTAATTGGCCGCCCAAAATCGGCCACCTTCAGAACAGTAGACGTTGTAGGTTTAGACACTTTGGTCCACGTTGCCAACGGATTGTACGAAGGCGTTCCGAACGATGAAGCGCACGATTTGTTTAAGCTTCCGGATTTTATCAGCAAGATGATGGAAAACAAATGGCTCGGAAGCAAAACCGGACAAGGTTTTTACAAAAAAGAAGGCAAGGAAATTTTGTCATTGGACTTAGACACGCTGGAATACCGTACAGCCAAAAAAGCTTCTTTCGCCACATTGGAACTGACCAAAACCATTGACAAACCTATTGACAGATTCAAGGTTTTAGTAAAAGGAAAAGACAAGGCAGGCGATTTCTACAGAAAGAATTTCACAGCTATGTTTGCATATGTTTCAAACAGGGTTCCCGAAATCACAGACGATTTCTACAAAATTGACGATGCCATGAAAGCCGGTTTCGGCTGGGAAAATGGGCCATTCGAAATCTGGGATGCCATCGGGGTGCAAAAAGGAATCGAATTGATGGAAGAGCAGGGCTTAAAACCTGCTGCCTGGGTTCTCGAAATGATTGCTTCGGGAAATACCAGTTTCTATACGATAAAAGAAGGTGCAACTTACTTCTACGATATCGATTCAAAATCACAGAGAAAAGTTCCGGGCCAGGACAGCTTTATCATCCTGAACAACATCCGCGAAAGCAAAAAAGTATGGAGCAACAGCGGTGCCGTAATCCACGATCTGGGCGACGGTATCCTAAATCTCGAATTTCAATCGAAAATGAACACCATTGGCGGCGATGTATTGACCGGAATCAACAAGGCGATTGATTTGGCTGAAAAAGAATACAACGGTTTGGTCATCGGAAACCAGGGAGCCAATTTCTCCGTCGGAGCCAATATCGGGATGATTTTCATGATGGCGGTTGAACAGGAATACGACGAACTGAATATGGCGATCAAAATGTTCCAGGATACGATGATGCGCGTGCGCTATTCAGCTGCTCCGGTAATTGTTGCCCCACACGGGATGACACTTGGAGGTGGCTGCGAAATGACACTTCATGCTGATAAAGTTGTGGCAGCGGCCGAAAGTTATATCGGTTTGGTTGAGTTTGGAGTTGGAGTAATCCCGGGCGGCGGCGGCTCTAAAGAAATGGCTTTGAGAGCCTCAGATTTGTTTAGAAAAAATGACGTCGAGCTTAACGTCTTACAGGAATATTTCCTAACCGTGGCCATGGCAAAGGTTTCGACTTCTGCTTACGAAGCTTACGATTTGGGCATCCTTCAGAAAGGAAAAGATGTTGTAGTTGTAAATCGTGACCGCCAGATTGCAGAAGCCAAAAAACATGCGTTATTAATGGCAGAGGCTGGCTATACACAACCTGTTCGTAGAACGGATGTAAAGGTTTTAGGAAAACAGGCATTGGGAATGTTCTTGGTAGGAACCGATCAGATGGTAGCCGGGAGCTACATTTCGGAACACGATCAGAAAATTGCCAACAAACTGGCTTACGTAATGGCCGGTGGCGATTTATCGGAACCGACATTGGTATCAGAACAATACTTACTGGATATCGAAAGGGAAGCCTTCCTATCGCTCTGCACCGAAAGAAAAACACTCGAAAGAATCCAGTTTATGTTAACCAAAGGGAAACCGCTACGCAATTGATTATTATAAATTCTAAATTTTGAATTTTAAATGATTAATACTCTAAAAAATTCAAATCCAATTTAAAATTTATAATTTAAAATTTAAAATAGAAAAAATGAAAACAGCATATATAGTAAAAGCATACAGGACAGCCGTTGGGAAAGCGCCAAAAGGGGTATTTAGATTTAAACGCCCTGACGAGTTGGCTGCCGAAACCATACAGTACATGATGAATGAGCTGCCGGATTTTGACAAAACAAGAATCGACGATGTCATGGTAGGAAACGCCATGCCCGAAGCCGAACAGGGATTAAATGTTGCCCGTCTGATTTCACTGATGGGATTAAAAGTAACCGATGTTCCGGGTGTAACAGTAAATAGATACTGCGCTTCCGGATTGGAAACAATAGCAATGGCAACTTCCAAAATCCAGAGCGGAATGGCTGACTGCATCATTGCAGGCGGTGCCGAAAGCATGTCTTTCATCCCGATGGGCGGTTACAAGCCTACTCCGGATTACGCTGTCGCAAAAGAAGGACACGAGGATTACTACTGGGGAATGGGACTGACTGCCGAAGCAGTCGCCAAACAATTCAACGTAAGCCGTGAAGACCAGGATGCGTTTGCATTGAACTCGCATCTGAAAGCCATCAAGGCACAGCAGGAAGGTAAATTCGACAAACAGATTGTACCAATCACGATTGAACAGACGTTTATCAATGAAAATGGAAAAAAAGAAACTAAATCTTACACAGTAACCAAAGACGAAGGCCCAAGAGCCGATACCAATGCAGCCGCTTTAGGAAAACTTCGCCCGGTATTCGCTGCCGACGGGTCTGTAACAGCTGGTAATTCATCACAAATGAGTGACGGAGCTGCATTTGTACTGATCATGAGCGGGAACATGGTAAAGGAACTGAACCTCACTCCTATCGCCCGGATGGTAAGCTACGCTGCTGCCGGTGTTGAACCAAGGATTATGGGGATCGGACCAGTAAAAGCCATTCCGAAAGCATTGGCACAAGCCAATTTAAAACTGAATGACATCAACCTTATCGAACTGAACGAAGCCTTCGCATCACAAGCTTTAGCCGTAACACGCGAATTGGGGATCAACCCCGATATTGTAAACGTAAATGGAGGAGCGATTGCATTAGGGCATCCTCTGGGTTGTACCGGAGCCAAGCTTTCGGTACAGTTGTTTGACGAAATGAAACGCCGAGGCGATAAATACGGTATCGTATCGATGTGCGTCGGAACCGGACAAGGAGCGGCTGGGGTTTTTGAATTATTATAAATTATAAATTTTGAATTTTAAATGAAATAATATTCAAAAAAATGTTTCCCACAATTAATGAGGTTATGTTTTTAAATTAATTTAAAAATTAAAATAATGAAAGATAACCTAATTGCCAATAAGACATTTGATTTTTCCTTAATGATTATCAAACTATATATTCTATTAAAAAATGAACATGAATTTATAATTTCAAAACAATTACTAAGATGCGGAACAAGTGTTGGAGCCAATGTTGAGGAAGCAATTGCTGCTCAGTCAAAAAAAGATTTTATTAGTAAGTTATCAATAGCAAACAAAGAAGCCAGAGAAACAAAGTACTGGTTAAGATTATTAGATAAATCTGCTTTGACTAGAATAGAAGTGGGAGATTATTTAGATGAAATTGAGCACATTCTCAATATAATTACCAAGATTATCAAAAACAACAACAGAGAAAAAATAATTTAAAATTTATAATTCAAAATTTAAAATAAAAAAAATGAGCGATATCACCCGCGGAGGACAATTCCTCGTAAAAGAAACAAAATGTGAAGACATTTTTACTCCCGAAGATTTTTCGGAAGAGCAGATTATGATGCGTGACTCGGTAAAGGAATTTGTTGATAAAGAAATCTGGCCGAATAAAGACCGCTTCGAAGCTAAGGATTATGCGTTTACCGAAGAGTGCATGAAGAAAGCCGGAGAAATGGGATTCCTGAGCGTTGCCGTACCTGAAGCTTATGGCGGAATGGGAATGGGATTTGTGGATACCTGCCTGGTCTGCGATTATATTTCGGGTGCAACAGGCTCATTTTCGACAGCCTTCGGAGCACATACCGGAATCGGGACCATGCCGATTACACTTTACGGAACCGAAGAACAAAAACAAAAATACGTTCCGAAACTGGCTTCAGGAGAATGGTTTGGCGCTTACTGCCTTACCGAGCCAGGCGCAGGATCGGATGCCAATTCAGGAAAAACCAAAGCAGTTCTTTCTGCTGATGGAAGCTATTACAGCATTACAGGAGGGAAAATGTGGATTTCCAACGCCGGCTTCTGCTCCTTGTTCATAGTGTTTGCCCGAATTGAAGACGACAAGAACATTACTGGTTTCATTGTGGAAAACGATCCTAGCAACGGCATTAGCATGAATGAAGAAGAGCATAAGCTCGGAATCCGTGCTTCTTCAACGCGCCAGGTTTTCTTTAATGAAACCAAGGTTCCTGTCGGAAATATGCTGGCAGGGCGTGGCGAAGGTTTCAAGATTGCAATGAATGCCCTGAATGTGGGCCGAATCAAATTGGCCGCTGCCTGTTTGGATGCACAACGCCGTGTAACTTCCAATGCGGTAAATTATGCCAATGAAAGAATCCAGTTCAATGTGCCTATTTCATCTTTTGGTGCTATACGATATAAATTAGCCGAAATGGCAACTTCTGCGTATGCGGGTGAAAGTGCTACCTATAGGGCTGCCAAAGACATCGAAACCCGGATCAAATTGCGTGAGCAGGAAGGCGCTTCGCATCAGGAAGCCGAATTGAAAGGTGTTGAGGAATTTGCCATCGAATGCTCTATTTTGAAAGTTGCGGTTTCGGAAGACGTGCAGAATTGCGCCGATGAAGGCATCCAGATTTATGGCGGAATGGGATTCTCTGAAGATACGCCAATGGAAAGTGCATGGCGTGATGCCCGTATTGCCCGTATCTATGAAGGTACCAACGAAATCAACCGAATGTTATCCGTTGGGATGCTGATCAAAAAAGCCATGAAAGGACATGTTGATCTATTGGGCCCGGCCCAAAAAGTACAGGAAGAGCTGATGGGAATCCCATCATTCGATACTCCTGACTATTCCGAATTATTCTCTGAAGAAAAAGAACTGATCGGTAAACTGAAAAAGGCATTCTTAATGGTAGCCGGCGGAGCGGTTCAGAAATATGGCCCGGATCTTGAAGGGCACCAACAATTACTGACTGCCGCTGCCGATATCCTGATAGAAATCTATATGGCGGAAAGCACCATTTTACGTACTGAAAAATTAGCCAAAAAACAAGGCGAGGCCACTGTAAAGGAACAAATCGCAATGGCAAAATTATACCTTTACAAAGCCGTGGATGTTGTAACCCTAAAAGGAAAGGAAAGCATCATTTCTTTTGCCGAAGGCGATGAACAGCGTATGATGCTTATGGGATTACGCCGCTTTACAAAATACACCAACATGCCCAATATTGTTGGCCTAAGAGAAACTATTACCGCTAAGTTAGTGGCGGAAAATAGCTATTGTTTTTAGTTAAATTAATTGTTAGTTTAAAAAAGCCGTTCTTTCATGAGCGGCTTTTTTGTTTACTGTAAGATAACAATCCTATAACCCTGCAAAAAACGGATTGCTGTATTTTTACTAAAACATCACGCTATGCAGGTCAATTGGATTATTATCGGTATCGTTATTATTTTGGGGATTCTTCTTGTAATTTACCTCATCCGCCACAACCTAAAGGACGAAAAGGACGTAACCGAACACTTCAATCAACAATCATCCCATTTTGCTGATGATGAAGACGAAGCGAATGATGTATAAATATTTTTTTCTATAGGGATTCATCATTTTTTTTTAATTCTGTTGCTATATTCGTAGCAAAATGAATCCGTTATGAAAACAATCAAAACACTTTTGCTTTTAACTGTAATTGTAAGCTGTACACCATTTGCCACTGCGCAAAAAATCAAAATCAAGGATAAAATTGCTTACGTTGATGATAAGCCGTATGTAAAAGTAAGCGATTGCGGCAATTATGATGAGGATTGTTCGATCAGCAACTTAGAGGGAATGGAAATAATTTCCATAGATAATGAACAAAACCCTAAAGCACCCGGAACTTATTACAAAGTAATGTTCAAAGGCCTTAATACCACTATGGAAATGACCAGCGGCATGAAATTTCTGATTGGCATCTTATACAAAAACAATATCGTTACCGGAGACGGAAAGCTCAATGCCGAGAATGTTAAAGCTTTAGCGAAAAAATTCGGGAACAACATTTCGCTGAAAGACGTCGAAGAGGATTAAGCACGTTTTCCGAGCTCAATAACTTCAAGGTTCTGGATTTTATCCCCATCTATTTCAAATCGCAGCATTGTGCGTACCTGATGGAACCCATGTGTTCCGCAGGCTCCCGGATTCATATGCAATAACCCCAAAGCCTTGTCAAACTGCACTTTGAGTATGTGTGAATGCCCGCAGATGAATAATTTCGGCGGATTTTTTTGGATTTCCTGCCGGATTTCCTGATTGTATTTCCCTGGATAGCCGCCAATATGCGTAATCCAAACATCAACACCTTCACACATAAACCGGTTGTGCAACGGAAACTCCATCCGGGCCTTATCACCATCAATGTTTCCAAAAACCCCACGCAATGGCTTTAAGGATTTAATGGTATCTGTCACAATCAAATCGCCAATATCACCGGCATGCCATACCTCATCCGCCAGGCGGACATACTTCAGGATTTTTTCATCAATATGGCTGTGGGTATCAGAAAGCAAAAGAATTTTTTTCATAAAGCCGCTAAGTTGCAGAGCTGCTAAGTTACAAAGTATTTTAAGTTGAACGGATTCATTAAAAGTTTTTATATTTGAAAATCTAACCAACACAATATCAACATGAAACCAAAAAAAAATGAAGAAATCACACGAGAGGAAATCAAAAAGGAGTTCCAGTTAGAACGGATGATATTGTTCAGCGATGCAGTTTTTGCAATTGTAATCACGCTGATGGCCATAGAAATCAAAATTCCCGAAGATGCGGAATTGACCGATGCTACTTTCTTCAAGGCAATGCACCACCTGGTTCCAACACTGCTTGCCTACATAGTAAGTTTCGGGTTTATCGGAACCATTTGGTACCAGCACTTAAAAATGTTCAGCCTTCTTAAAGATTACGATAAAGGGCTGGTAGTTCGCAATATGATTTTGTTGTTTTTCATAGGGCTGTTTCCGTTTAGTGCCACCATCATTACACGGCCACGGGGCCAGATGCTGCCCTTCTTCATGTATCTTTTCATGATTTTATTCTGTGTCATTGCCCAATATATCCTCTATCATTACATAATAAACAACAATACCATCCGCCTAAACACTGATCTGACCGAACACAAAAAGGACCTGCACAAAAGAAAGGTGGCCGTAATCGGTTTTTCGGTTCTCGGCAGCATTGATCGTGATAACCTATAATGCCATTTCAGATCCCGAACTAAAAAACCTTTCGATGCTGTGGATGTTGCTATTTCCTCTTGGGTTTAGGATTTGGGACAAAAAAAGGAATGCTGCATCAGCCAAACTTTAACCTTTCCCCAACATAAAAACTTTGTAACTTTGTGCTTTAAATTTGGCACAAAACGTCTTGAGATATTTCATCGAATTAGCATACAAAGGAACAAATTACCACGGTTGGCAATTCCAGCCTGAAGCCGCTTCTGTTCAGGAAACCATCAACAAAGCTTTATCATTATTGTTGAAAACGCCTATCGATATTGTTGGCGCCGGGCGTACCGATACGGGCGTACACGCCAAACAGATGTATGCCCATTTTGATTCTGAGATGGAAATCGACAGCAAACTACTGGTTCGCAAGCTCAATTCTTTTTTACCAAAAGACATCGTGATTTTTGACATCATGAAGGTTACTGATGATGCGCATGCCCGTTTTGATGCTACCAAACGGACTTACGAATACCACATCCACACAATGAAAGATGCTTTTGAAAATGAAGGGAGCTATCAGTTCCAACAGCCATTGAACATGGACAAGATGAACGAAGCCTGCAAAATCCTTTTCAGGCATAACGACTTTGAGTGCTTTTCAAAAACGCATACGGATGTGCGGACATTTAACTGCGTGATTTTTGAAGCGAATTGGATGCAAAACGGCAATAGGCTTGTTTTTACCATTGCCGCCGACAGGTTTTTAAGGAATATGGTCCGGGCAATTGTAGGAACGATGATCAATATCGGTACCGGAAAAATCCCTGTTTCCGATCTGGAAAAAATAATAAAGAGCAAAGACCGCGGGCAGGCCGGATTTTCAGTACCTGCACACGGTTTGTATTTAACTAAAATTGATTACGATTATATAAAATAATGCAGGCAAAAGCATTCGACACCAATTTATTCAAGCGTATTTTAAAATACACCAAGCCTTACAAAGCAAGGTATTACGGTGTGATCCTGGCTGCTTTCCTATTGGCGCTTTTTGCTTCACTACGGCCATTACTACTGGCCATCACTGTAGAGAAATACATCAAGGGCGGAGTCGAATCGGGCTTGATAACCTTTGTGTCCCTCATGGGGATTCTATTGTTGCTGGAAACGTTGTCGCAGTACTATTTTGTGTATTGGGCCAATTGGCTAGGGCAGGATATCGTTAAAGACATCCGTACCAAATTATTCCGGCACCTGCAGACATTCCGTATGAAATATTTTGACAATTCGCCTGTTGGCATGCTCGTGACCCGCTCTGTTTCTGATATTGAGCAGATCGCACGCATTTTCAGCCAGGGGCTGTTCATGATCTTCAGCGATATGCTCAAAATGCTGGTCTGCCTGATCGTAATGTTCTGCATGAACTGGCACCTGTCAATGATTGTTGTTGTTTCGATGCCGATTTTGGTTTACATCACCCGGATTTTCCAACGAAAAATGCAGCTGGCTTTTGAAGAAGTGCGCACGCAGGTCAACAATATGAATGTCTTTGTACAGGAACGCGTAACGGGCATGAAAATCGTTCAGCTTTTTAATCGCGAAGACATCGAATTTGAAAAATTCAAAGAAATCAACCAAAAACACAACCAGGCATGGATCAAGAATATCTTGTACAACTCCATCTTCTTCCCTATTGCCGACATCATTTCATCGGTAACCCTGGGATTTGTAATGTTTTACGGCGGGATGCAGATTATTGGCGGAAATCCTTTTACGACAACCGGAGACATGATTTCATATACGATGTTTATCGGGATGCTGTTCAACCCGCTGCGCCAGATTGCTGATAAATTCAATGAGATGCAAATGGGGATGATTGCTGCCAACCGCGTTTTCGACATTCTTGATTCTGATGCTGATGTTCAGAAAGACGGCACCAAAACCGCCGGTCATTTCAAAGGCGCCATTCATTTTAAAGATGTCCGTTTTAGTTATGTTGAAAATGAAGAAGTGCTCAAAGGAATCAGCCTTAATGTCCATCCGGGCGAAACCATAGCAATTGTTGGAGCTACTGGTGCCGGAAAATCTACGATAATCAACCTGCTGAACCGTTTTTACGAAATTGATTCGGGTGCGATTTACATTGACGATCAAAACATCAACGAATTTACGCTCGAAAGCCTCCGTAAACAGATTGCCATAGTACTTCAGGATGTTTTTCTTTTTGCCGATACGATACACAACAATATCACACTCAACAATCCGTACATTTCAAGGGAAGATGTCATCAACGCAGCCAAGGAAATTGGCGTTCACAAATTCATCAAAAGCCTTCCGGGCGGTTATGATTATGATGTCAAGGAACGTGGCGTGATGCTGTCCTCAGGGCAACGCCAGCTGATTGCCTTCCTTCGTGCCTATGTAAGCAATCCGAGCATCCTGATTCTGGATGAAGCTACTTCCTCTATTGATACCTACAGCGAGGAACTGATCCAGCGTGCCACCGAAATGATTACCAAAGGGCGTACATCTATTGTCATTGCACACCGCCTGGCAACAGTAATCAATGCCGATAAGATCATCGTAATGGACAAAGGGCGTATCGTTGAAGAAGGTTCGCACTTAAGTTTGATCAATAAAGAAAATGGTTTTTACAAAAACCTGTATTATTCGCAGTTTTTGACTGAAAAGGACGTATCATGAAATTGTTTCTGAAAACACTTTTGTTTGTATTTCTCTTTCATGTCATCTCATGCATAATACTGATATTGTTTGCACAAACTGATTCGGATGAAATCCGAGGAAACTGCTTAGCTATCGGACTCAAACTTTTCGGGCTTCCGATTTCATTGATTGACAAGAGCTATCCTTTTTTTATTAAAGGATTTAATTTTGTTGTTGTATTCTATTTCTTAAACCTTCTGATTCAGGCAACCATAGTATTTGGTATTATTAAAATCATCGCTCTTTACAGAAAATCCAATTCCTTATAAAATTTGAAATTTAATCCTTAAATTCGCAATCGCAAATAATCAAAGAAATTTTATGAATGACACGAGCCTTTAGGCGACTGCATTTTGTACAAATAATAAATAAACACGAACAAAATGAAATACGATATTATTGTTTTAGGAAGCGGGCCGGGCGGTTATGTTACCGCAATCCGTGCATCGCAATTGGGCTTTAAGACAGCCGTAATCGAAAAGGAAAACCTTGGCGGGATCTGCCTTAACTGGGGTTGTATCCCAACAAAAGCACTGCTGAAATCAGCTCAGGTTTTTGATTACCTAAAGCATGCTTCTGATTACGGATTGACCGTAAAGGAATTTGACAAAGATTTTGGTGCCGTTGTAAAACGTTCCAGAGATGTTGCAGACGGAATGAGCAAAGGCGTTCAGTTCCTGATGAAGAAGAACAAAATCGACGTTATCGACGGTTTCGGAAAAGTAAAACCAGGCAAAAAGGTTGATGTTACCGATAAAGACGGAAAAGTAACCGAATATTCGGCAGACCACATCATCATTGCTACCGGTGCACGTTCCCGCGAATTGCCTAATCTTCCACAAGATGGGGTAAAAGTTATCGGTTACCGCCAGGCAATGACCTTGCCAACACAGCCAAAGAAAATGATTGTGGTGGGTTCCGGAGCAATTGGAGTTGAGTTCGCACATTTCTACAATTCAATGGGAACGGAAGTTACCATTGTTGAGTTCATGCCAAATGTAGTTCCGGTTGAAGATGAAGACATTTCAAAACAGTTCGAGCGTTCATTGAAGAAAGCCGGAATCAATGTGATGACCAATTCTTCTGTTGAAAAAATCGACACCACGGGAAAAGGCGTAAAAGCATTTGTAAAAACCGCTAAAGGCGAAGAAATACTTGAAGCGGATATCCTGCTTTCAGCAGTTGGGATCAAAACCAATATCGAAAACATCGGATTGGAAGAAGTAGGCATCAAAACAGATAAGGATAAAATCCTTGTTGACGCCTACAGCCAAACCAACGTTCCCGGCTATTATGCAATCGGGGATGTTACTCCTGGGCAGGCCTTGGCGCACGTTGCTTCAGCAGAAGGAATCAACTGCGTTGAAAAAATCAAAGGGCTGCACGTTGAACCAATCGATTACGGAAACGTCCCGGGCTGTACCTATGCAACACCGGAAATCGCTTCAGTAGGTTTGACTGAAAAGCAGGCTAAGGAAAAAGGATACGAGCTTAAAATCGGGAAATTCCCATTTACGGCTTCAGGAAAGGCAAAAGCAGCCGGAACCCCGGATGGTTTTGTTAAAGTAATCTTTGATGCAAAATACGGAGAATGGCTGGGCTGCCACATGATTGGCGCCGGTGTTACCGATATGATCGCTGAGGCAGTTGTAGCGCGCAAATTGGAAACTACAGGGCACGAAATCCTAAAATCAATCCACCCTCACCCAACGATGAGCGAAGCGGTTATGGAAGCCGTTGCCGATGCCTATGGCGAAGTGATCCATTTGTAATTCATAATTTACAGTCTATTATAGAATCCGTCTTGTGGAAACAGGACGGATTTTTTTATTAACAAGTATTTCCAATTTTTATCAATTGAAAATCAATATTTTATCAATTTAAATTAATCAAACAACCTTAATCAATTTAATTGAAATTTATTACTTATGAAAAAAATCCAATTCCTAAACATTGCCTTTGCCCTATTCTTTTTAACCGCTGTCAGCTGCAACAAAAAAGCTGAAGAAGCCAGCCAAAGCCAAATTTGACCTGGCCACTGCCAAAACTTCACCGCAAACCAACTACGCCGACTTTGAAAAAGCGTTCAATGCCAACAATCAAAATGAGCCTGGTTGATGTCTGGGGCAATGAAAACAGCCTTACTGCCGAAAATGCCTGGACATTAACCAGAAAAGACGGAAAATGGAAACTCTTCCGCGATCGTTACAATTCGAACATGCCGGCCAAATAAAACCCGATATCCCACAATAAAGAAATCCCGTTCATCTGAATGGGATTTTTATTTTGGGCGTGTCCCTTCGGGCCGCGCTGTCCGTGGTGCATGGCACCTTACTGCCATCGCTCACGCAATTTATACTCCAGAATTACTGACAATGACCGCTTTCTTTTCTTTCGCGACACCACGCCCCCAATCTGCTATCATGTCCAATAACGGAACCAGCGTTTGCCCAAATTCGGTCAGCGAATATTCCACCTTCAGTGGCGGTTTTGAAACAAACACTTCGCGTTTTACGATCCCGTCTTCTTCCAGCTGCTTTAATTGCAGGCTGAGCGTACGCTCTGTAACGGTGGGCATTGTTTTGCGGAGTTCGCTATATCTTCTCGGGCCGTTCTTTAAATGATATAAAATGACCATTTTCCACTTTCCCCCAATATAATCCATAGTGATGCTCGTAGTGCATGGGTAAAGGTTTTCACCTATTTTTAGCAGCTCTTTTTCGTATATTAATCCCATCTTTTTAATCCTATCCAATTGGATAGTTATTGCAAAGGTAAATTACTATACATAATTTTGCAACTATAATTTTTATAGTATATTTTATGAATGCATATGTATTAAACGAAGCGGGTTCGGCTGAACAGCTTCAATTGGTAAATTTGGAAAGGCCAATTATAAAAGACAGCGAAGTCCTGATCAAATCTGTGGCTTTGTCCATCAACCCGGTAGACGTAAAAACCCGCTCGGGAAAAGCTTTTTACACCAAGCTTAAAACCGAGGCACCGCTTATATTAGGCTGGGATGTTTCCGGGATCATTGAAGAAGTCGGTAAAAATGTAACCGAATTTAAGGCGGGTGACGAAGTTTTCGGGATGGTTAATTTTCCCGGGCACGGAAACGCCTATGCCGAATACGTGGCAGCTCCAGCTAACCAGTTGGCTTTGAAGCCGAAAAATGTTTCGCATGAAGAAGCTGCTGCTGCTACTTTGGCGGCATTGACGGCCTATCAGTTTTTGAACAAACGTGTAAAATCGGGTGACAAGGTATTGATCCATGCGGCATCCGGCGGGGTTGGCCATTATGCAGTACAAATCGCCAAGATACTCGGCGCTACTGTCAGCGGAACGACATCGGAACGGAACATTGCATTTGTAAAATCGCTCGGTGCCGATGAAGTCATTGATTACACCAAACAGCCATTTGAGGAAGTTGCAAAGGATTTTGATTTCGTACTGGATGCGCTTTCGGGAGAAACGCTGCAACGTTCCATCCGGGTGGTAAAAAACGGCGGAACGATAATTACCATGCCTTCCGGCGCGGATCTGGATGCCCTGATTGCGGAAGCCGCCATGAGAGACATCAAACTCTTCAACCAACTGGTACAAAGCAATGGACAGGATATGGAACAAATTGCATCCTGGCTGGAAAGCGGCCAGCTAAAATCGGAAGTCGCAAAAACGTTTGATTTTAGTGAAATGACAAAAGCCCACAACGAAATTGAAACCGGCAGGACACGCGGTAAAATTGTAATCAGGATGTAATTTCCAGTATCCCAAAAAAGTTTAAGTCCCATTAGTGATAATGGGATTTTCTATTTAAAAATGTCAAATTTTATTAAAAAAGTCAAATTTAACATACATAATATGATTTCAGAATTGGAATTATACTACAAAATTAGTAGCTTTGAAAATGTAGTGTCTCTAGCAATTGTGCAAATGATTAATTTTTAAACAATAGGTTTCTCAGATTCCATCCCCTAAATTGGATATGAAAAAATTACCCGAAATCAATTACAGGGCATTATTTGATAGTGCACCGACACTTTACATGATACTCCTGCCCGACTTCACTATCCTTGAAGTAAGCCCGCCTTATGCGGAAGCAACCTTAACCAAACGGGAAGAAATAAGAGGCCGGAAACTTTTTGAGGTCTTTCCAGACAATCCTTTGGATCACACAGCCGATGGCGTTGCCAACCTACGCAGTTCATTGGAATATGTGCTTCGCAATAAAATAGCGCATACGATGGCCGTACAAAAATACGATGTCAGGAATGACAAGGGGGAATTTCAATTAAAATACTGGACGGTTTTGAACAAACCGGTTTTTGATGAAAACGGCGAATTGCTGTACATCCTCCATCGTGCGGAAGACGTAACCGATTTCGTAAAGGAAAAAGACCTGAAAGAAGAATTGGCTTCGGAATTTCAAAGCAAGATGAAGGAAATGGAAAGGGAGGTCATCAAAACGTCACGCGAAATACAAAAATTAAACGCACAGCTTGAAGCCAAGGTTACCGAACGTACCAACCACCTCAAAGAGGCCAATGAGAACAATAAAGAACAACATCGCTATCCTGACGATGCAGAAAAAACAACTTGAGGATTTTTGCAATATCATTTCGCACAATTTACGCGGTCCGTTAGTCAATATTTCGATGCTTGTGGATATGATTACCGAAGGTGAAGATGAAACCGAAAAAAGCGCACTGCTCAAAAAGCTAAACAAATCATCGCAAAACCTGAACGAAATCTTTAACGAATTGGTAGAATCCATCCAGATAAGGCAGGATACAGAGATCCGTTCAAAGAAGCTGGTACTCGAAACCTATCTGCAGAAAACCATCAACGGGCTCCAAGGCCAGATCAATAAGACGGAAGCGGTTATAGAGACCCAGTTCAAATCAGCCCCACATATCCATTACCCGCCAAAATACCTGTACAGCATACTCCACAATCTAGTCAGCAATTCATTAAAATACCATTCCCCAAACAGAAAGCCTATCATTAAAATTACTTCCAAAAAAACTCCCGATTCCATTATCCTGTCTGTTTCCGATAACGGATTGGGGATCGACCTTA
The DNA here is from genome assembly GCA_049841115.1 of Flavobacterium sp. Taxonomy (GTDB): domain Bacteria; phylum Bacteroidota; class Bacteroidia; order Flavobacteriales; family Flavobacteriaceae; genus Flavobacterium. The sequence continues at coordinate 361,995 of JASGHQ010000007.1, read as the reverse complement.
AGAAAAACAGGGAAAACCTGTTTAAAATCCGAAAGGTATTCCACACCCATCCCGATGCCAAAGGGTTTGGGCTCTTTATTACCAAATCACAGGTTGAAGCCATGAACGGGAAGATATGGATAGAAAGCACACCTGATTTGGGGACCACTTTTTTTGTCGAATTTAAAAACCAAAAAATATGAACTCCGTAAAAAACCTACTGCTCATTGACGATGATGAAATATTCACGTTCATGACCAAACGCATCATCGAAAAAACCCATCTGGCCGAACAGATCAAAATATTCGAAAACGGAAAAGAAGCCATCGATTTTTTAAAAAACGTGGCAAGCAAACCCGAACTATTACCCGAAGTCATCTTCCTCGATTTATCAATGCCCATCCTTGACGGCTGGGGCTTTTTAGAAGAATACATCAACCTCAAGCCCAAATTCGGAAAAAAAATCACCCTGTACATCATCTCGTCCTCCGTATCGCCCCGCGACCACGAACGCGCCAAAACCTACAGCGATGTATCCGATTTCATCATCAAGCCCATGACCAAAGAAAAATTCATCGACATCATCAAAAACCTTTGATTAAGGAGCAGAACCTTTACCTTTTCAGGACAAATCCTCCCGCTATACGCGCTACATGGTAGCTCGCTCCTATCGGGGCTAAATTTCATGTATTGTTATTTTAAGGAAAAACAAAATACCTGACTGCCACTGGCTGTCCTCCTTTTAATTTCAAATGCAGTACACAGTACTTGATCCCATCGCTCACGCGGATATTAAAACAATGGCTGGATTTGTCTTATTTATGGCCAATGATTTTATAAAAGGCTTTGTACATTTGCCTTATAAAGTTTTGGATATGAATACTAAATTTGTCTTTCTGCTCTTACCCGAAATCCACCTGATGGATTTAGCCGGACCCGACCAGGCCATCCACGAAGCCATCTTTTTTGGTGCCGATTTTGAAATCGAATACTGCAATGTTACCGACGGCATTACTACAGCAGCAGGATTGCCTATCGGAAAAACAAAACATTTCAGCGAAATTGAGGTCAGGACAGGTGATTTTGTCGTGATACCCGGCGCTAATGCCTCATACCTAGCCTCTCCCGAATTCAAAAAACAGAAACCTTTGTTCAGCTGGCTAACCGGATTACACCTGAAAGGCATCAATCTCTGCAGCATCTGCACCGGCGCATTTGCTTTGGCCGAATGTGGCCTATTGGATGACAACAACTGCACCACGCATTTTAAAAGAACCAGGCAGCTACAGGAATCCTATCCGAAGGCAAAAGTCATCGAAAACATATTGTTTACCGACCAAAACGGAATTTACACGAGTGCCGGGATCGCATCAGGGATTGACCTGACGCTGCACATCATCGAAAAACTGAAAGGGAGCCATCTCGCCCATTTGGTCGCACGCGAACTGGTAGTTTACAACCGGCGTGGCGGAAACAGCGCCCAGGACAGCGAGTGCTGCAGTACAGGAACCATATCCATTCCGGTGTGCACAAGGCACAGGACTGGATCCTGGAAAACATCCATATCAGAACCAATCTCGAATATCTGGCGGAAATCGCAAGCATGAGCGAACGCAACTTCACACGGATCTTCAAAAAGGAAACCAAAATTACGGTAAACGATTACATTACCTTAATCCGAAAAGAAAAAAGCAAAGAATTGCTCAAAAACCCCAATTTGTCACGGACTGAAATCGCCAACAGGATAGGGCTGCAAAGTGACCGGCAACTGAGCAGGATACTGAATTCCTAAGTTAACCTAAAAAACACCATATCATGAAAACAATCATTTTTGTGCTGGCATTTACAATAATGTCGGCAGTGGCTGCCCATGCCCAAACGAAACGAAATGCAATCAAAACAACTTCAAAGAAAACTGAAACTATGGCATCTGAAACCTTAAAAATTACTCCATCCGCAACTTCATCAGAAAAGGATTTTGATTTCCTGGAAGGCAAATGGAAAGTGCACAACAAAATGCTCAAAAACAGGCTCAGCAACAGCAATGAATGGATCGAATTCGAATCGGAACTGCATTTAAGGAAAACACTTAACGGTATCGGAAACGTGGAAAATTATTATGCAACCTTCAATGAAAAGCCTTTTGAAGGAATGGCAGTGCGCCTGTACAACCCTAAAACCCGTTTATGGAAAGTATATTGGATGGACAGCAACAACGGCACTATGGATGAAATCCCGGTAACAGGTTCGTTTGAAAACGGCTTTGGAAAATTCTATGCAGACGACACTTTCAACAACCAAAAAATAAGGGTGCTCTATCAATGGAATGCCACCAATCCGGAACATCCGGTTTGGTCACAGGCCTACTCTACCGATAATGGCAAAACCTGGGAATGGAATTGGGAAATGACCCTAACAAAATTATAACATGAGAAAATCTGACATCCAAAAAATGCCCGAATACTTTGACCGCTACATCAATATGACCGATGACGTGACGTATATGGAAGCCCTCGAAATCAGTTTGGAAGAACTAAAAAACGCACCTATAGACAAATGGAAAGCCTTGGGCGAAAAAGCATACGCTCCGGGAAAATGGACCATAAAAGACATGTTACAGCACATCATTGATACCGAACGTGTTTTTGCCTACCGTGTAACGGCTTTCGCCAGGAAGGATAAACAAAAAATGCTTTCATTTGACGAAGATTCTTTTGCCAGAAATGCCTTTGCCAACCGCCGCACAGTTGATGATTTGGTCGAAGAACTGATCTTGGTCAGGCAAAATTACATTGCATTATACAAATCATTCACTCCCGAAATGCTGCAACTACAGGGCAAAGGCTATAATGGCACTACGTATTGTGTGCTGTCAATGGGGTTTTGCATGCCCGGGCATCAGCGTTGGCATTTTAAGGTTTTGGAAGATAAATATTATCCGTTAATTGGGTAAATTTGCCTTATGCAGCTACATAACCTCGAAAATACACCCATAGAAGAAATCACGGCGTGCTTCAACAAGGCTTTTGAAACTTATTTTGTTCCGATAAACCTTACTGAGCAGCAATTGCTTGATAAGATCAAACTAGAAAATATCCAGCTTAACCATTCGGTTGGCATCACGATTGACGGCCAATTGGCCGGATTTATCCTGATTGGCATCAATTTGCAAAGAAAGATTGCCTATAATGCGGGAACCGGCGTGATTTCAGCATTCCGCGGGCAAAAACTAACCGAAAAAATGTACTCCCGCCTGCTTCCCGATCTCAAAAAAATGGGAATACACATTCATCTTTTGGAAGTGATTTGCGAAAATAAGCCAGCTTTGAAAATCTATCAGAACCTGGGCTATTTTGTCACAAGGAAAGTGATCTGCTACAAAGGAAAAATAATTGACCCGGTTCATTTGGGATTTAAAATCGAGACCATTCCATTACCCAGCGAATCACAGGTAAAACATTTATGGAGCCATTATCCCGCTTATCAGAATTCGATGCAGTGTATCAAAAACATTCCGGAAAAGCATACTTCTTTTGGATTGTTTGAAGATCAAAATTTAATTGGCTACATCATTTTTGACAAACTCACACTTCGGATAAAGCAGTTTGGCGTTGATGCGGCTTTCCGAAACGAAGGCATTGGGCACCAATTGTTTTATCAAGTACAAAAACAGTTTCCTGAAAAAGAGATTGTACTGATCAATATTGATGAAGATGATTTTGAAGCAAATGATTTCCTAAAGAACATAGGGTTCAAGGCTTTCATCGAACAATATGAAATGGAGCTAAACCATTCCTAATAAAAAAATCCCAGCCTTTCGGTTGGGATTTTTATTATTTGTATTAAGTTTTCCTAATTGAAGACTTCTTCATTTTCGCCATCAAAACTGGCAAAAACCATGCTCGGATGCGAGTCCTGATGGAAGATATTTCCTTTGCCGTCAATGGCAATGGCACCTGCAAATCCGTCAAACGGCTTTAGTTCATCAAAGGTTTTTTCAAATGCTTTTTCCAATGTAAATCCATCGGTAACACGGGTCACGATCTTAGCCGCTACAGCCCCGCTTACGATATCTTCTCCAACACCGGTCAAACTGACACCACAGAATTCATTAGCATAATTTCCGGCTACGGTTGCCGAATCCGAAATCCTTCCCGGTATTTCAAACCCTTTTCCACCTGTTGAAGTGGCTACGGCTATTTTCCCTTCCTTGTCTAACGCAACACAACCTACAGTTCCAATCCGGGTGGCAGCCAGTTTGGCTTCATATTCGTTCCGGCGCTGCGGGATTTCGGTAGAGAATTTCTCAAATCCGTACTGGCGTGCAAAGCTTGTCGCTCCGCTTCCGCCCAAAACCTTATCGTCATAATTCTGTAAAACCTGAGCCACCTGGACCGGGTTTTTTACATCTTCGATATTGATCACACCACTCATTTTCATCGTAGAGCCGTCCATCAACGAAGCGCTCATTCTGATTTTCCCGTCACTTTGGATCTGGGAACCAATTCCGGCATTGAACAATTCGTCATCTTCCAGAAGCGAAACTGCATAAACTACGGTTTCCAAGGCGGTATTTGCTCTTAAAAACGCATGCGAATCTTTGGCGATACGGAGCAATGCCTGCTGCTTGGCAACTTTGGTTTCGTGATTGGTTGACGATTCCGAGAAAAATCCGCCGTGGATGATGATTTTCATTTTATACGTATTGCGAAGATTTGATTGTCATTTTAAATGTAGTCAGATCAAAAGTATCGTTGATGCTCATTACGTGCGTCACCAAATGATTGATGGATATTGGCTGGCCCAGTTCTACCTGTGTCAGGTTGGTGTCTTTTACTTCTTTCCCATCAACCAAAATCACCAATCCGGAACCAATAGCTTCCATCATCGAATTATTGGTAATCAACAGCCCGGTATCTTCCCCAAGCCCGATACCCAATACCTTTGGGTTACCAACTACCGCCTGGAACAAACGCCCAATCCTGCCTCGCTGCACAAAATGCGTATCGATGATTACTCCGTCAATCAGACCTAAGCCGCTGGTGATTTTTACTTCGCCTTTGAGCAATGCTTCACTGCTGCTTCCCTGGTAAATCATATTATTGGAAGCCGCCGCCGCACCTGCTGAAGTTCCGGCATAAACAAATTCTTCATTATGGTATTTGTCGAGCAAAATATCGTGGAACGGAGTTCCGCCAAGGATTGAGGTTAGGCGCAATTGATCGCCTCCGGTAAACATTACCACGTCGGCTGCTTTCAGACGACCCAAAACTTCGGGGTCCGAAGCCTGTTCGCGGCGGTCGATATTCAGCACATCAACATTGTCTGCACCCAGATAATGCAGGGCTTTTACATATTCGGGGCCAATTTCCTTAGGGATTTTTGAAGCCGTCGTAATGACTTCAATACGGGATTCTTTTTTATGCTTTGATTCGTCAATGATTCTTTTTAAAATTCCAGCTTCAAAGAAATTCAAATTCTTTGCTGCATTTTTGTCTAAATCTGTTTCAGTGAAACTGCCTTTGTCAACAGCACCGCCAATTATTATAAGTTTTCCTTGTATATTCATGTGGGTAAAAATAAAAAATTCATCAGTAGCGGCAAGTGTTTTTTTTACTTTTTTGAAACCTTTTATTAACTTCTTTATCAAGAACCTGTTTTTAGCGCAATTGAAATAAATGCTTATTTGTCCTATATTTGCATAATGGAAATCAATCAGACACGAATCAACAAATTTCTTTCCGAATCAGGCTATTGTTCGCGCCGTGAAGCAGACAAACTGCTTGAAGAAGGCAGGATTACCGTAAACGGGATAGTTCCCGAAATGGGGACCAAAGTTTCGATTGATGACGAAATCCGCGTAGACGGAAAACTCGTTCGCGAAAAACGGGAAAAACCTGTCTATCTGGCATTCAACAAACCCGTTGGGATTGAATGCACTACGAATCAAAATGTACGTGACAATATTGTGGACTACATCAACTACCCGAAACGCATTTTCCCTATCGGAAGATTGGACAAGGCCAGTGAAGGATTGATTTTTATGACCGATGACGGCGATATTGTCAACAAAATACTTCGTGCGCGCAACAACCACGAAAAAGAATATATCGTTACGGTAAACAAACCGATTACCGACCGGTTTATCCAGAAAATGAGCAATGGCGTACCGATTCTGGACACGGTAACCCGAAAATGCAAAGTAGAGCAAATCAGCAAATACATCTTCAAAATCATCCTGACACAGGGCCTCAACCGCCAAATCCGCAGGATGTGCGAATATTTGGGCTATGAAGTCACGGCGCTGAAGCGGATCCGCATCATCAATATTTCGCTGGATGTGCATGTGGGCCGTTACCGTGAACTGACTGCCGACGAAATCAAGCAATTGAACAAACTGATTGAACCTTCGAGCAAAACCGAAGAAGCGAGCTTGCCAAAATCAGCAAAAACTGATTTTAAGAATCCGCAGAAAACTTCCAAAATACAAAACAAGGATAACCGATTCAAAAGAAAACCCAATTCCTAAACGATGCTAAAAACCATACTTTACATAGCAATTGGTGGCGCTCTTGGCAGCGTACTGCGGTTTTTAACTACGGTTTTGGTTTCTAAATTCTGGTCGAATAATTTTCCATTGGCCACCTTTATCATCAACGTTGCCGGCTGTTTTTTGGCAGGTCTGTTTTTTGGTTTTTTGGTTAAAAACAATCTTACCGAAACCAACTTCAAATGGTTCCTCATCACCGGATTTTGTGGCGGGTTTACCACTTTTTCTGCTTTTGGCCTTGAAAATTACAACCTGATCCAGGGAAATAATCCGCTAATCTCATTTGGATATATCGCTTTGAGCATTATTATGGGGCTTTTCGCAGTCTGGCTTGGGGTTTCACTATCCAGGTAAAACTTAATTTCTGCTTAACCAGTGTAATCCTTATTTCATTTTTTAGTACATTCGCGACGATGAAAAAAGAAGATATTATTGCCATTCAGGATTTATTGGCAGCACCAAAAAAAATTGCCATAATTCCGCATCGAAGCCCAGACGGGGACGCCATGGGTTCAACGTTGGCATTGTACCATTTCCTCCTGAAACTAAACCATAAACCAGTTGTAATTTCCCCCAATGAATTCCCCAATTTCCTTGCCTGGCTTCCGGGTTCTGAAACCGTTTTGATTTATGAAAACGACAGGGAAAACTGTACCAAAATACTGAATGATTCTGAAATTATCTTTACTTTAGATTTCAATGCGCTGCACCGGACCGGCGAAATGGAGCAGGTGCTCAGCAAAATTTCGGCTCCAATGATCATGATCGACCACCATCAGAAACCTGATGCCTATGCGGCGTACACTTATTCGGATACGGCTTTTGGATCAACCTGCGAGATGATTTATAATTTTATTTCCTATTTGGGCAAAAAGGATCTAATTGATAAAACGATAGCAACCTGCATTTACACCGGGATCACAACCGATTCGGGTTCGTTCCGGTTTCCATCGACGACCAGCACGACCCATCGCATTGTAGCCGAGCTTATTGATTTGGGCATAGAAAACAGCGAGATTCATAATGCGCTGTTTGACGACAATTCCTATAACCGTTTGCAGCTTTTGGGCAGGGCTTTGCAAAACATGAAGGTTTTCCCGGAATATAAAACTTCCTATACTTCGCTTACACAAAAGGAATTGGATGAATTTCATTATGAAAAAGGCGATACAGAAGGTGTTGTCAATTATGGGCTGAGCATCAAAGGCATTCATTTTGCTGCCATTTTTATTGAACACCGCGACGAAAACATTATTAAAATTTCGTTCCGTTCACAGGGCAATTTTGATGTAAACCAGTTTGCCCGTGAAAATTTCAACGGCGGAGGGCATATCAATGCGGCCGGAGGGAAATCCTATGACAGCATGAAAGCGACCCTAAATAAATTTGAAGATTTAATTTCAAGAATAAAAATCTAAGAACATGAGAAACTTAACCAAAATAGTAATGCTTTGTGCAGCCTTTACAGCTTTGATGAGTTGTAAGCAGCAACAGGCACGAATGCCGATTTCACGTTCTTCAGGAACATTTATGAAAGAATCGGCGGCACGGAATAAAAAACTGGTTGCCGGTGAAGAGGGCAAAATAGACTCGATCATCAAAAGCAATCCTAAAATACAATATCTTGCTTCCAAAAAAGGCTATTGGTATCACTATGTGACACGAAATGAACGCGACACGCTTCGCCCAAAAAAAGGCGATATAGCCCAATTTGATTACGAAATCATGGACTTGAAAGGAAATGTGCTGTATTCGGAAGTAGAATTACGGCCACAGACGTATATCGTTGACAAGCAGAACATCATAATGGGACTGCGTGACGGAATTAAGCTAATGCGCAAAAATGAAAAGGTAACCTTCCTTTTCCCATCACATATGGCTTACGGATATCGCGGAGATACCAAGCTGATTAAATCCAACCAGCCGATTATCTGCACTGTGACCTTGAACGATTTCAAATCGGAAAAAGCAGCTGCCAAGCCTGCAGCTAAGGCGGGACAGCCAACACAACCAACACAGCCAACCGAGAACAAACCTAAAACAGATTAAAAAAATGACTAGAAAAATTTGTCTTTTGCTTACCGTTTTATCACTTTGCCTAACTTCATGCAAAGACGATCACAAAAACCTAAAAGACGGTTTATATGCCGAAATTGAAACTCCAAAAGGAAACATCCTTTTACAGCTTGAATATACCAAAGCACCAATTACGGTAGCCAATTTTGTTTCGCTGGCAGAAGGAACCAATCCTTTTGTTGCTGCCGATTTGAAAGGAAAGCCCTTTTACGACGGAACGGTTTTCCATCGGGTAGAAAAAGATTTCGTTATTCAGGGCGGTGACCCTTACGGCAACGGATCGGGCGATCCGGGCTATATGTTCAAGGATGAAATCACTGAGCTGAAGCACAATAAGGCCGGGACCGTAGCTATGGCTAATTCGGGCCCAAACACTAATGGCTGCCAGTTTTACATCACTACCATCCCAACGCCAAACCTCGACGGCGGCTATAATGTTTTTGGGTATGTTGTAGAAGGAATGGATGTAGTTAAGAAAATTGACATCAATGATGAGATGAAACAGGTTACCATCATCAGGAAAGGCGAAGATGCCAAGAAATTTGATGCGGTAAAAGTATTTTCTGATTATTACAAAAGCTACAAACCGATTAATGTTAAGAAAGCCGAATTTTTCAGCGACGCAAAAAAATCGATGACAACAACTTCAAGCGGTGTGGCTTATAAGATTACGCAAACCTCAACTGGCGAGAAGCCTAAAAAAGATACCCAGCTTTATATCGATTACGCCGGCTATTTAGAGGACGGTACGCTTTTTGACACCAGCAACCCGGAAGTAGCCAAAGAAAACAACAAGCTAAACCCGGAAAGATTAGCGCAAAACGGGTATACCCTTTTGCCTTTCAAATTGGGCGCCAACAAAGCAGTTCCCGGATTTGCAGAGGCTATAGGTTATCTTAAGATAGGTGAAAAAGCAATTATTTTCATACCTGCAAACCTAGGATATGGAGAACAAGGTGCAGGAAATGTCATTCCGCCGAACTCCAATCTGTATTTTGAAATTGAAGTAAAAGACAAACCATAAATAAATTAACAAACACAAATAAGTAGATAAATCATGAAAATTAAATTAAACATTCTTCTTTTGATTTGCCTTGGAATGGTTGGCGCAAATGCGCAAACCAAAAAGCCTGCAGCAAAAAAACCCCTGCAGCAAAAAACAGCGATGTCAGTTGTACCAAAACCAGCTGCCGACCAAGGGATTTTTGCAGAAATGGAAACTTCTAAAGGAAAGATCACTATTCAGCTGGAATATCAAAAAACACCTGTTACTGTAGCCAATTTCATTTCACTTGCAGAAGGGACAAACGCTTCTGTTACTGATCCTAACCTGAAAGGGAAGCATTTTTACGACGGATTGAAATTCCACCGTGTGATCGCCGATTTTATGATCCAGGGCGGTGACCCGGCTGGAAATGGAACCGGTGGGCCAGGATATGCATTTAAAGATGAATTTACCGATGCAAAATTTGACAAAGCCGGAATCCTGGCAATGGCAAATTCGGGGCCAAAAACCAATGGTTCTCAGTTTTTCATCACGCACAAGGAAACTGGATGGTTAACCGGAAAACATACGATTTTTGGTTATGTTACCAAAGGGCAGGATGTTGTAAACGCGATCAAGCAGGATGACGTTATCACCAAAGTAATCATTATCAGAAAAGGAGATGCAGCAAAGAAATTTGACGCTGCCAAAATTTTTGCAGATTATATGGCCAATAAAGCTGGAGATGAGGCAAAAGAAGCAGAAGCCGCTGCTGAAAACCAAAGAAAACAGTCTGAGCTTGAAGCTCATAAGAAAGCTGAATACAATGCAAAATATGCCCCGGTTATTGCTAAAAAAGCAAAATACCTATCAGAAGAAAAAGCTAAGGCTACTGAAACTGCAAGCGGATTGCGTTACAAACTTTTAAAGCCAGGAAGTGGAAAGAAAGCCGTTGAAGGAAGCAATGTTTATATTCATTATGCTGGTTATTTAGAAGATGGGAGTTTATTTGACAGCAGCTACGAAGAAGTAAATAAAGAATTCGGGAAATACGACGAAAACCGTGCAAAGCAAAATGGCTACCAGCCTTTCCCATTTCCTTATGGAAAGAAAGATGGTTTAATCCCGGGATTCATTGAAGGAATGAGCATGATGAATTTAGGTGACAAAGCCTTGATTTTCATACCGGCCAAATTGGGTTATGGCGAAAAAGGTGCAGGAAATGTAATCCCGCCAAATTCAAATATCATTTTTGAAATTGAAATGCTTGAAACCCCACCGGCACCAAAACAATAATCAAACTATATCCAGATAAAAAAGTCCCGAATGTTCGGGACTTTTTTTTATTCTTTCTTTGTCATGAATATATAGTAAACCGGAATCCCAACAGCAACGATCACCAGTCCCATTACGGTATTTCGGGAATCATAAATCAGCAGATCGATGCAGATCAAGCCTGCAATCAGTATGTATAAGAGCGGTATCACCGGATAACCGAAAGCACGGTAAGGCCTTTCTGCATCAGGTTCTCTTTTGCGCAGGATGAATAGGCCGTTAATTGTTAGGATATAAAACAGTAAAGAAGCAAAAGTGGCATAAGTCAACAAATCGCCATAACGCCCTGTAAGGCAAAGGAAACATGCCCATCCGCATTGGAACCATAAAGCCTTCGCCGGAACATCATGGTTGTTCAGTTCGGCTGCGCCTTTAAAGAACAGCGCATCTTTAGCCATCGCATAAAACAATCTTCCTCCTGACAAAACCAATCCGATATTACATCCAAAAGTAGAAACCATAATCAAACCAGCCATGAAGAACACACCAACATTTCCCATGATGGCGCTGGCTGCTGCTGCCCCTACCCTTTCCTGGCTTGCGAACATGATCCCTTTTTCGATTACGCTGCCATCGGGAGCCCCGTTAAGCGGTAATAAAGACAGGTAGGCAATATTAGCCAAAATGTAAATAATCGTTACGATTAAGGTTCCTAAAAACAGACTACGGGGGATGTTCTTTTTTGGGTCTTTGACTTCAGCGGCAATGAAAGTCACATTATTCCATGCATCGCTGGAAAATAAAGGATAAATGATTGTAGAGCCCAGCGCGCCAACAAGAGCAACTCCGGAAAGCTTGGTAATTGTAAGTGTTCCGTCTTTTTCCAAAACCGTTTTTTTGGCTTCCCACATTGAGGCAAAATTTTCAGAAAAAGTATTGGTATGCATGCCGAAATAAATCCCCAAGGCTATCAACGCAAAAAGCGCGATGAGTTTTGCAGAAGTAAATAACACCTGAATCGTTTTGCCGCTCCTGATCCCTTTCGAATTGATATATGTGAGCAAGACTATCACAATCATTGCCAGGACCTGTTTATTTGTGAATACAAAATCCTTTCCGATGGCGAGGATCTCATTTTCCAGTACCGGAAAAAATACGGCAGTATAATTCGAAAATGCCACAGCAACCGCAGCAATAGTACCGGTTTGAATGACCGTAAAAACGGTCCAGCCGTATAAGAATGATGTCAATCTTCCGTAAGCGCGTTGGATGTAAACGTATTGCCCGCCCGCATTAGGCATCATGCCGGCCAATTCACCATAGCTTAAGGCTGCTGTCATTGTAAGCAAGCCCGAAACAAGCCAGGTCAATAATATCCAGGATGCCGAACCGACATCGCGTGCCATAAAAGTGGTAACTAAAAAAATCCCGGATCCAATCATGGATCCGGCAACAAGGCTGGTCGCGTCGACTAAGCCTAAGGCCCGTTTGAATTCGTGCTTTTCTGTAGACATATTTGGTTTTTTGGTTGGTTGGTTTTTTCAAATATAGTAAAATAAAGAAACCAGAAACAAAACGTGTCAAACAAGGGGACAGAATTAAAGCTTTTTAGCTTCGTTCCAAAAAACATCCATTTCGGCCAAAGTCATATCAGACAAAGGCTTACCCAATTTACCTGCTTTGGCTTCCAGGTACATGAAGCGCTTGATGAACTTTTTGTTGGTGCGCTCCAAGGCATCTTCTGGATTTATTTTCAGAAAGCGTGCGTAGTTGATCATCGAGAACAAAACATCGCCAAACTCCCCTTCAATCTTATCCTGGTTCCCGGCACTGACTTCATCCTGCAATTCGTTTAATTCTTCCTGGACTTTATCCCAAACCTGGTGCGGCTCTTCCCAATCAAAGCCAACACCTTTGACTTTGTCCTGGATGCGGCTTGCCTTTACCAATGCCGGAAGACTTTTCGGGACACCTTCCAAAACCGATTTTTTGCCTTCTTTCAGTTTTAGCTTTTCCCAATTTTGCTTTACTTCCTCTTCGTCGGCAACAACAACATCCCCATAAATATGTGGATGGCGATGGATCAGCTTGTCACAAATTTCGTTACAGACATCGGCCATGTCAAAATCGTTGGTTTCGCTTCCTATTTTGGCATAAAAAACAATGTGCAGCAACAGATCGCCCAGCTCTTTCTTGACTTCCTGCAGGTTATTATCTAAAATCGCATCGCCCAATTCGTAGGTTTCCTCAATCGTCAAGTGTCGCAGGCTTTCAAGCGTTTGCTTTTTGTCCCACGGGCATTTTTCGCGCAGATCATCCATGATATCGAGTAATCTGTTGAAGGCTTCCAGTTGCTGTTGTCTTGTGTTCATTTCAAAAGTTATAAGTTGCATAAAAATAAAAAATCCTATCACTGAAACCAGCAATAGGATTGGTATTTATAAAAAAGTAATTAACTATTTTTTTGTTTTTGGCTTAGCTTCGGCTTTTTCAGTTTTTTCAGTTTTTACCTTAGCCGTTTCTTTTTTGGCCTTAACTTCTTCAACAACCTGTTCTTTTACCTCTTCGGCGTTTTTAACTTTTGGCTCTTCCTTAGAAACCAAACCTTTTGCCTGAAGGATGTTATACCAGTTCAGCAATTTTTTGATATCAGAAACGTATACCCTGTCTTCATCATAATCAGGAAGGATTTCCTTAAAGTAAGCCGCCAATTTGTTATTGTCGTCTTTGCTGGTAACAGTAGTTGGGCCTTCATTTTCCTTAACCGCTATAGCTCTGAGTATTTCAACCAAAGGTTTTTCAGTGCTGTAGGTATACATTGAAATCTCTGAAAGCAAACTCACATTGCTTCTTAATCCTACTGTAATTTTTTTTCCGTCTAATAATGATTCTGCCAGGAAGCCTGAGCGGGTTTGGATCTTCAATTCAAACAAGCCTGGTTTTCCCGAAATGGCTAGTATTTTGTCTACGTTCATTTTTTAATTAATTTATAGGGCACAAATATATTTAATTCAAACTCGAAATCTTGTTTCAGATTCTAATTTAATAAAGATTTAAGATTATCTGGACGGAAGCTTATCTTCCTTTTTTGTTAGCAAATTTCATTCGGTAATCCGGGAAAGCCTTGCCATCCATGATGTTTTGAAGCTTCTTTTTGATCAGCGTTTTTTTCAGCATCGAAATCTTATCGGTAAACAAAACACCTTCGATATGATCGTATTCATGCTGGATCACACGTGCGATCAGCCCGTCAAAAACCTCCGTCTTCCTTACGAAATCCTCTTCAGAATATTCAATGGTAATCCGTTCATGGCGGTAAACGTCTTCGCGCACATCCGGAATGCTCAGGCAGCCTTCGTTGAATCCCCATTCCTCGCCTTCTTCCTTAAGGATTTTGGCGTTGATGAAAGTTTTTTTGAAACTTTTAAGCTGTTCCTGCTCTTCTTTTGATAAATTATCGCTGTCGCTGAAAGGTTCGGTATCGATAACAAACAAACGGATGGACATGCCTACCTGAGGTGCTGCCAAACCTACGCCATAAGCATTGTACATAGTATCGTACATATTGGCTATAATCTCTTTAAGATTAGGATAATCCGGAGAAATCTCTGTAGCAACCTGACGTAAAACCGGCTCGCCATAACCGTAAATAGGAATAATCATTTTGATTTCAGATTTTAGATTTTAGATTTCAGATCTGTAGATTTCTGAAATCAGCGCTCTATTTGTAAAAGTGCAAAAGTAATCAAAAAATTAAATTCAGGAATGCAATTTCAAGGTTTTGCTTGTCATTTGCTCAATTGAGTCCAACAATCCGGGATTGCCATTCAGGGATTGTCCAAAAGAAGGAATCATCAATTTAATTTTTTCCTGCCAGCCTGCGCTTTGCATTTTATCGGTAAAGCATTTTCCCAAAACGTCAATCATAATGGCAACTGCAGTAGACGCTCCGGGAGAAGCGCCAAGCAGGCAGGCCAAAGTGCCATCATCAGTTGTGATGACTTCTGTGCCGAATTCTAAAATACCGCCTTCGTTTTCATCTTTTTTGATTACCTGTACGCGTTGGCCCGCTTCCAGCAATTCCCAATCCTTTTTTTCTGCATTTGGGAAATATTCTTTTAAGGCTTCTATTCTTTCGTCATCGGATTGCATTACCTGCTGAACGAGGTATTTTGTCAGCGGGAGATTATGCCAGCCTGCGGAAAGCATTGGGATTACATTATCAAATTCAATCGATTTGATCAGATCGAGATAGGAACCATTCTTTAGGAATTTGGTCGAAAATCCGGCAAACGGGCCAAACAGCAATTCCTTCTTCCCATTAATGATCCTCGTATCCAGATGCGGAACCGACATTGGCGGTGCACCAACGCTGGCTTTGCCATAAACCTTTACATGGTGCTTTTGGATGATTTCCTCATTATTGCATTTGAGCCATTGCCCCGAAACAGGAAAACCTCCATAACCTTCGCCTTCAGCCACGTCGGCTTTTTCAAGCAGTAACAGTGATCCGCCGCCGGCACCTATAAATACGAACGGTGTGTTTGCTTTTACACTTTCCCCATCAATTATATTTTTGATTTTCAACCGCCATGACTGATCTTCTTTTTGACGGATTTTCCGGACTTCATGATTATAAAAAACCGAAACTCCATCCTGCTTTTGCAAGTAATCGATCAGGCTTTGGGTCAGGTTCCCGAAATTCACATCGGTTCCCAGTGGCATATAGGTTGCCGCGACATTTTCCTGGCTTCGGTTTTGCATCACCAAAGGCATCCAGGATTGCAATTGCCCTGAATCGGTGCTGAACTGCATGGATGAAAAAAGCGGATTCTTTACTATAGTTTCGTATCTTTTCTTCAGGAATTCAATATTTTCATTTCCCCATACAAAACTCAAATGCGGCACATTATGGATAAAATTTTCAGGGTCCGTAAGCTTTCCATTGGTTACCAAATAACTCCAAAACTGTCTTGACAGCTGGAACTGCTCTGCAATCTTGACCGCTTTTTTACAATCGACTTCCCCGTTTTCGTTTTCGGGCGTATAATTCAGTTCGCAAAAAGCGGAATGCCCGGTTCCGGCATTATTCCAAGCTTCCGAACTTTCCTGTGCGGGCTGGTCCAATCTTTCGTAGATATGGATTACAATATCGGGTTGCAACTCCTTTAGGAAAACGCCCAAAGTGGCACTCATAATCCCGGCTCCGATTAATATTACGTCTGGATTTTCCATTAAATCATTTTTCGGGTCAAATAATCCTGAAGCAGTATTGTGGCTGCTATTTCATCGACAAGTGCCTTATTCTGGCGCTGTTTTTTTTTGAGTCCGCTGTCAATCATGGTTTGGAATGCCATTTTGGAAGTAAACCGCTCATCAACACGCACAACGTCCATATCCGGGAAAGCGGCTTTGAAACCCGCTACGAATTTTTCGATAACCGGAGTGCTTTCGGAAGGCGCACCGTTCATTTGCTTGGGTTCGCCAATCAAAACCTTGCTTACATTTTCCTTTGAAAAATAATCTTTTAAAAATGCAAGCGCTGTTTCAGAAGGAATCGTCGTCAGTCCCGAAGCGATGATCTGCAGTTCGTCTGTAACGGCTATTCCTGTACGCTTTATTCCGTAATCTATTGCGAGTATTCTTGGCATTGCTAGTTGTTTATTGCTTCAAATCTGGCTAAAATATGTTTGTCTTCGCTAAAGAAAATCAGTGTTTCTTTATCCAGCTTATAAATGGCAACTTTGCCAAGCATGTCATTGAAATTATTTTCCAGGGCCATATCAGTACAGGCCATTTCGGTCATGATCATTTGCGAAAACAATATTCTGTCGGCCGACGGCATATCATAGCTGCCCCAAATCGTGTTGCAACCCATGTAGGCGCTAAACCTACCGTCATTGGAGTTCATTTTGATAAAATAGGGCTTTTTGCCCTTCTGGCTGATTTTGTTTTTATTGAGCTGCACCAATTTCCATTTGGTTTCCGCCAACGTATATTTTCCCACAGCAGGATTCACTTTTTCGATTGAGGTTACGGTAGTCATTCTGTTATTCAGATCTACGGTGACTTCTTCCTTTTCCTCAGTTGCTTCCATATCGGTCGTATCGATCGGCTGTTTGGACAATATGTATTCGTCAGCCAGGCTTCCTTTTATTTTTTGCCCATATATGTCTAGCTGTGTCAGCGTGTTTTCTCCAACGAAATACTGATTCGGGGCACCTTCAATATCAATAAGGATAATGGTATTCCCATTTTTATTCCATTTAAAATGGCCTTTCTGGATAAAAATCTTCTCGCCTTTTCCAAGGTATTTGGATTTTATACAAAAGGTTTCATTTTCATTGACTGTAAGTTCAGTTTCCAATCCCTGGCAATCGGCACATGGCAGGATTCCTTTGTAGGTCCCAACATAATCAAGGGAATTCTTGGCATTGTGCGCGGTTACGATATTTTTCTTAGCCGCCGGTTTCTGGCAGGCAACAAAGAATGCCAAAGCAAAGATTAATACAGATTTATTCATAGGGTTAGATATAATGTTGACCAAAATTATCAAATGAATTCATAAGTTAAAGTTAAATAAATTTCAATTTTAACAATCGTCTAAAAAACTTATCTTTGTGCGAAATTCAAAACACATGAGCAACTTACAATCCATTATAGAGAAAGCTTGGGAAAACCGAGAATTACTGAAAGACGAAACTACCCTGAAAACCATCCGCGAAGTCATTGCAATGCTTGATGCCGGAACCTTACGCGTTGCCGAACCAACTGCAACCGGCTGGCAGGTAAACGAATGGGTAAAAAAAGCCGTGGTGATGTATTTTCCAATCCAAAAAATGGAAACTTGGGAAGCTGGGATTTTTGAATACCATGACAAAATGCTGCTGAAAACCGGTTATGCGGAAAAGGGGATCCGTGTGGTCCCACCTGCAACTGCGCGTTACGGAGCCTATATTTCTAAAGGTGTGATTCTGATGCCTAGCTATGTAAATATCGGTGCTTATGTTGATGAAGGAACCATGGTGGATACCTGGGCAACCGTTGGGAGCTGTGCCCAGATAGGCAAAGATGTACACTTATCTGGCGGCGTTGGGATTGGCGGTGTTTTAGAGCCTTTACAGGCAGCTCCTGTTATTATTGAAGACGGCGCTTTCATTGGTTCGCGCTGCATTGTTGTAGAAGGTGTCCGCGTAGAAAAAGAGGCGGTTCTTGGTGCCAACGTCTGCCTTACGGCTTCGACCAAAATCATTGATGTTACCGGTGATGAACCAAAAGAATACAAAGGCTTTGTTCCTGCGCGTTCGGTGGTAATCCCTGGAAGCTATACCAAGAAGTTTGCCGCCGGCGAATACCAGGTTCCGTGCGCTTTGATCATTGGGACAAGAAAGCCTTCAACCGATCTGAAAACTTCACTTAATGACGCGTTGAGGGAATACGACGTAGCGGTTTAATCGAAAAATAAAAACATATTGGAATCTATGAACGAATTGCCTTCCCTGCAAGTTCATAGATTTTTTTATGTTTTTCCAAATACTAAAGATTTGAATCTATCCCGATTGGGGTTTTAACTACTTTATTGTTTCGGGTATTGGCACGGATGGCATAGTTTTTCTGCCATGTTTCCTTGTTCACATAACCACGTTTGTGGTCTAAATGAACGCAGATTGCCGAGTAGCGGATTTGCTTTGATTTCAGGCCTTTATTGAATAACCTTTCACCCAATTCACGGTCCTGGCCTCCGTATTGCATTTCCTGGTTAAAACCATTTACTGCAACCAGATCTTTTTTCCAGCCCGAAGAATTGTGACCGTTCCAGGAAGCATTGGTTGGGGTAATGAAATTGAGGAATTTTGCAGAAAGCCCCGAAGCCAAAAACTTAATGTTCTTTGCACTAGAGCTCAATCCCTGCGATTTAAGCCAGTTCAGGCTGAAGCAATTCTGCGCGATGATGTCCTGCCTGGTGATTGCTTTTGAAATGTCCATCGGCAGTTTGTAATAACCTCCCGAAAGGAAATAACCTTCTTCCCTGTAATCAATATGGACCTGTACAAAATCTTCACGCGGTATGCAGTCGCCATCTGTAAAAATCAGGTAATCGGAAGTCGAAGCCAAAATGGCCTTATTCAATATCTGCGATTTCTGAAAACCGTTGTCTTCCTGCCAGACATGGATGATCGGAATGGAAATTTCATTGCGCAGCCTGTCAATTAAAGTTTTGGTTGCCTCGCGCGAACCGTCATCGGCGATGATGATTTCAAAATCTTTGAAGGTTTGCACGCTAAAGCCCAAAATGGTTTTTTCGAGCCAATCCTCAGAATTATAAGTACTAAAAATAACCGATGCTGTCATAGCGTTTCTTTAATCGTTGCAAAATTACATATTTTCGTGTTTATCTATTCCCAATTCTATCCTGATGATGTGATTTTTCTTGTTGAATTTCCGGACTTCCAGGTTATAGGCCACTTTTTCAAGGTCGACATAACCCCGCGGATGATCCAAATGCACGCAGATAGCCATATAGCGGATTTGTTTTGACAACAGCCCGTTATTAAACAAACGCTCGCCCATTTCACGGTCTTCGCCGCCATAATCCAGCAATTCGTTAAATCCGTTTACGGCAATGATATCCGATTTGAAACCGGAGGAGTTATGCCCGTTCCACGAACGTTTTGTGGGTGTGACCCAATTCATGAAAATGGCAAAAAATTTGTTCTTGTTGAGCTTGGTAATCTTAAAGCTGAGTTTCAGCCCCTGTTTTCTGAGCCACGAAACCTTAAAGCAGCGCTGGTGCAGGATATCGTCATCCGAGATTGCCTTGGAAATAGCCATCGGCAACTTGAAATAGCCTCCCGAAAGAAAAAATCCTGGTTCTTTTTCCTTCAAATGCTGCGCCACAAAATCCTTTCTCGGGATGCAGTCACCATCGGTAAAGAGCAAATAATCGGAACCGGAAGCCAAAATTGCCATGTTCAATATCCGGCATTTGCGAAAGCCTTGGTCTTCATGCCACACGTGGAGGATCGGATGCATGAACCTGTCCTTAAATGAAGCGATAACTTCCTTGGTTTTATCGGTCGAGCCGTCATCTGCAATGACAATTTCGATGTCTTTTTCGGTCTGGACAGAAAACCCAAGCAACACCTTGTGCAACCATTCTTCCGATTTGTATGTAGATATAATTATAGACAACTTCATGCCCTACAAACATAAAGAATAATTCGGATTTTAAGCAAAAGTAAGCGCATCGTTTTTGACATCAAAAAAAAAACTAATTTTGCACCCGATACACAAGCAAAAATCCATTCCATGTTTAAACATTACTTGATTACCCGATTCAACCTGCGAGCCGATTATTGGGATGTTACTAAAAACAATGAGCAACTGCTGACTGACGAATGGATGAACAACCGCATGTGGTTGTTTGAAAATTTCTGCTTTCCTTCGGTCATCGGGCAGACAAACCAGAATTTCGAATGGGTTTTGTATTTTGATACCAATACGAAGGAGGTTTATAAAAACAGGATCATCGATTTGGTGCAAAAACATAAGAATGTCAAGGTATTTTTTGTGGATGCGATGCCGTCTTTCATGCCCGAGTTACTGAAATATATTACAGCCGAAACCAAAGATACCCCCTACCTGATTACCACCCGGATCGATAACGACGACAGTATCCATGTGGATTTCATCAATGAAGTGCAAAAACAGTTCAACCAGCAGGAATACCGTGCGATTGATTTTATCAAAGGCTACTCGCTGCAGATTGAACCGATTTATATTTTGGGTAAAAAAGAACAGCTTTTCAATCCGTTCATCAGTTTGATTGAGAAAAATGAAAACCCCAATACGGCTTTTTACCAAGACCACCGGTTTTGGAAACGCGATAAGAAAGTAAGCCAAATAGGAGAAAAAAGGTTGTGGCTTTCGATCATCCACCAACGCAATAAGATCAACAAGTTTGATGGTTACGGAAATGTAAAGTGGGAAGACATCCGTAAAAACTTCACCATATCCGAAGAAGCCAACAAGCTGATTCAGGAAAAAACGATCCCGCACAGCGCCTGGTTTTTTACCAGCCTGAAAAATCAGTTGAGCCAGACATTTGAACTTAATTTCAAGCTCCTGAAAAGAAAATTGGGCTTATACAATGCCAAAAAGTAATCGGGTATGGCTATCGAATTGAAACGAAAACGGTTCTTAAAGGAACTCAGCAACTTAATTTTCTTCTGGTTTTTTGGCGTTGCCTTTTTTACCGTATTCCGCCTGGCCTTTATTTCCATTTTCCATAGAAAAATATCGCACAGCATTGGTTTTGGCGAAATGCTCGAAGTGCTTCTGATGGGGTTCCGCTTTGATTGTACTGCCGTTGCTTATTTTCTGCTTTTGCCATTTTTACTGCTGCTGGTCCTGGCGCCATTCAATTTGTATACTATCATTACGGTCACCCGCAAAATCCACCAGGTCATTTTCATGATCCTGTCGACACTGATTTGTGTTGTTACCATCAATTATTTCAAAGAATACGGAGACCAGTTCAACCATTTTCTGTTTTTGGCGCTATACGATGACAAAAAAGCGGTGATGAACACGATTTTGGTAGATTTTCATCCAATTTTAAACAGCCTGGTCATCATCATTACCGTAATTATAGGTTTGTGGCTGTTTCATTATCTGGAAAAGAAAAAAACGATTTACCAGGTATTCAAGAAAATCCGCTTCAAACGGAGCAAATATGTTTTTGCGTTGCTGGTTTTGGTTTTATTCATTTTCGGGATACGCGGCTCGTTTGGATCAATTCCGGTTCTGCGTGAATATTCCGGGATATCTACCGATAATTTCCTGAACAAAACCATCATCAATCCGTACCGTTCATTGAAGTATGCCATCAAGGATTTTAACCGGCTGAACGAATTGGGCGATAAAAACCCATATATGGATGATGCAGCTTTCAAGGCAGCATTTCCACAGGATAAAGTAACTGATATTGTCAAAAAAACGGCGCAGGGTGCTACTATCGAAAAGCCAAAGCAGATTTTCATAGTCGTGATGGAAAGCTATGATTCGTGGCCATTGATGGATAAATACAAGGATTTTCATTTTGCGGATAACCTTAGGGCCATCGCACAAAACGGGACACATTTCAATCATTTCCTGGCTGCCGGAAACACAACCATCGATTCGTTTGGCGCCATTATGACCAATGTTCCTAATTGCGGCATCAACCTAAGCCATATCGGCACTACAGGACAACCGTTTGAAACTTCGATCTTTACACAGTTCAAAAAACTGGGTTATGAAACCAACTTTTATTATGGGGGCTACCTATCCTGGGAAAACATTGGTGATCTGTCTAAATATTATGGTGTTGACCGGATCTATTCGGGTGTTGATGGCGGTGGGAAAACCGATACCGGCGGTTGGGGAATTGAGGATGAAAAACTCTTTAATCTTGTAATGCAGCATACCGACAAAAACAAATATTCGCTAAACATTATCCTGACGACAAGCTACCACGCGCCTTATACCGTAGACCTGGAAGCTAAAGGTTTTCCGTATAAATCGACGGATGATTTTCCGGCTTCGGTAAAAAAATATTATGACGGAGCGATGAATTTAAAGGAATTAGGACATCTTTGGTACGGCGACAAGGCTTTGGGCGATTTCGTTAAAAAAGCCGAAAAGCAATATACAAACTCGATTTTTAACTTCACCGGCGACCATTTTGGCAGGAAATTCATCAACAGCAAACCGAATCTCTACGAAAAATCATCGGTTGCCTACATCATGTACGGTAAATCGATACCAAAATCACTGGATGCAACGCCGGGAAGCCATATTGACATCATGCCTACGCTGATCGAAATGATTGCACCAAAAGGCTTTGAATATTACAGTTTTGGTGAATCGATGTTTACCAAAGGAAAAAATGAAGGCATCGCTTTTGACAAAATGATTGCCGGCAATGACCTCTATTATTTCCCGAAAGGGTCGAATATCGAGAAAATCGACCTGACGACTTTTAAGGAAACCAATTTCAAGAAAACCAATCTGGAGCTCGAACACAACAAATTAATGGCGTTGGCGTGGTATTACACTATGAAAGGCAATGATCTAAAGACTCCCAAAAAATCACTAAAAAAATAAATCATGGATATCAATTCGGAAGTTCATAAAGCATTTGAAGTCATACAAAATGGCGGAATCATCCTCTATCCTACCGACACCGTTTGGGGAATTGGCTGCGATGCCACGAATGCTGACGCCGTGAAAAAGATTTATGAATTGAAACAGCGTGAGGAAACCAAAAGCATGATCGTGCTGATGAATGGTGAGAAAATGATGTACAACGTGTTTAAAGACATTCCTGAGACGGCCTGGCAAATCCTTGATTTATCTGAAAAGCCGACAACCCTTATTTTGGACAATCCACGCAATGTGGCCGCAAATATTATTGCCGAGGACAAAACGCTTGGCGTGCGGATGGTAAAAGAGCCTTTTTGCTTCAAACTGATGGAACGGATGAAAAAACCGCTGGTTTCTACTTCAGCCAATATTTCGGGACAACCGACACCAAAATCTTTCAAAGAAATTTCCGCTGAAATTATAAAAGGTGTCGACTATGTAGTAAATTTGCACCACGATAAAATTTGCGACAAGCCATCAACGATCATCAAGCTTACGCTGGACAATCAGGTGAAGATCATTCGCAAGTAATAATTTGAAAATTTGGAAATTTGGAAATGCAGCGATTGATTTTCAAATTATCTGATTTTCAAATTTTCAAATTAAACCATGGATTACACAAAAGCCTTAGAAAACCCAATTTTTAAAATCATTGCTGAAGCCAGTAAAAAACTTGGCCTGGAAAGCTATGTGATCGGCGGATTTGTCCGTGATTATCTTTTACAGCGCGATTTTAAGAAAGATATTGATATTGTGGCTGTAGGTTCGGGAATTGATTTGGCCTTAAAGGTTTCCGAATTGCTTCCCAATAAACCGAAAGTCCAGGTCTTCAAGAATTACGGTACCGCAATGCTGCGTTATAAGGAAATCGACATCGAATTTGTTGGCGCACGAAAAGAAAGCTATTCTGAAGACAGCCGCAATCCCGAAGTGGAAAGCGGAAGCCTGGAAGACGATCAGAACCGCCGCGATTTTACCATCAATGCACTGGCTTTTTCGCTGAACGAAACCAATTACGGCGAATTGATCGATCCGTTCAACGGTTTAGCCGATCTGGAAAACAAAATCATCAAAACGCCACTGGATCCGGATATCACTTATTCTGATGATCCGCTTCGGATGATGCGCGCGATCCGTTTTGCGACGCAATTGAATTTTGTGATCGAAGAAGTATCCTTAAACGCAATCGAAAAAAACAAAGACCGGATTAACATCATCTCTGGCGAACGGATTGTGGATGAACTGAACAAAATCCTATCGACCCCAAAGCCATCTGTCGGATTCCTGCATTTATACAAAACCGGATTGCTGGACATAATCCTGCCCGAGCTGACTGCGCTGAACAATGTGGAAGAAATTGAAGGCCACACCCATAAAAACAACTTTTACCATACGCTTGAGGTTGTAGATAATATTTGCCCGAATACAGACGATGTCTGGCTTCGCTGGGCGGCTTTATTACACGATATTGGCAAAGCGCCAACCAAACGTTTCAATAAAAAACAAGGCTGGACGTTCCATGGGCACGAGTTTTTAGGGAGCAAAATGGTAAAAAAAATCTTCCAGAGGCTGCACATGCCATTGAACAGTAAAATGAAATTTGTGGCAAAGATGGTGATGCTGAGCTCACGCCCAATCGTGCTTTCGGAAGATATCGTTACCGATTCTGCCGTACGCCGCCTGGTTTTTGATGCCGGTGAAGATGTGGAAAACCTGATGACATTGTGCGAAGCCGACATTACCACCAAAAACCCGTCGAAGTTTAAGAAATACCATAAGAATTTTGAAATCGTCCGTGAAAAGATCATAGAAGTTGAAGAGCGCGACCGCGTTCGCAATTTTCAGCCACCGATTACAGGTGAGGAAATCATGGAAATCTTCAATTTACAGCCTTCGCGTGAAATTGGTGTTTTGAAGGAAGCGGTAAAGGAAGCCATCCTTGAAGGGGAAATCCCAAATGAATATCAGGCTGCCTATGATTTTGTTTTGGCAAAAGCGACAAAGATGGGATTAAAAAGAGTTGCTGAGTAGCTGAGTTACTGAGTGCTTAAACCCTTCTAAAAGATTAATTTTAAAATAAAACAGTGACTTAGTTACTCAGACGCTCAGCCACTCAGCTACTCCGAAAATGAAAAAAGATAAAGCTGTCATTTATTGGCTACTCTCAGGTTGTATTTTAGTATTTATCATGGTTGTCGTTGGTGGGATTACACGCCTTACAAATTCGGGTTTATCCATGACCGACTGGCATTTGGTTACCGATACCCTGCCGCCACTAACGGAAGAAAAATGGCAACACGCCTTTGACGAATACAAGAAATTCCCCGAGTATCAGAAAATCAATATCCACAATGATTTCCAGCTTTCGGATTATAAGTTCATTTATTTCTGGGAATGGTTCCATCGCTTTATTGCGCGTATTCTCGGATTGGTTTTCATCATCCCGTTTTTCTATTTTCTGATCAAAAAACGTATTGGCAAAGAAACCTTGAAAAAATGCTATGTCCTTTTGGGAATGGGCGCCTTACAGGGATTTTTTGGCTGGTATATGGTAAAAAGCGGTTTGGTCAACGATCCGGATGTGAGCCATTTCAGATTATCACTGCACCTGACTTTTGCTTTTCTGACTTTTGCCTATACGCTTTGGGTAGCGTTGGATTTGATCTACCCCGAAAGAAAAGAAGTCAATACCCAATTGAGGAAATTGGCACGCATCACATTGATTTTCCTTCTGATACAGATTATTTATGGCGGATTTGTTGCCGGACTAAATGCCGGATTGATCCACAACCATTGGCCCCTAATGAGTGACGGTGAGTTTTTCCATGAAAGCATTATACTGGAAAAAGAAAGCTGGCTGGCCCGGTTAACGGAAGGAAAAAGCGGTGTACAGTTTGTGCACAGGACTATGGCCTATGTTGTAGTCGGGCTGATTTTGCTTCTTTATTTCAAAGCCAAAAAAGTTACACTTACCAACCAGCAGCAAAACGGATTGAACGCCCTGGTGATCATAGTGTTTTTGCAGTTTACCCTGGGCGTATTTACTTTGCTGTTCAGCGTACCGCTTTGGCTGGGGCTGACACATCAGGTTGTGGCCTTTTTTCTATTGACTGCGATGACCTACACTTTACACAGATTCAGCAAATGATGGAGCAGTTATTAAAATATGCCTGGATATTGTTGATTGCAGTAACTGCATTCAACGTTTTTCAGTTGAAGAGAAGATTCAAAAAACACATCGAAAAGGCGCCCGAAAAAGAAGCCGGTTACAACCTCATCATAAGGAATTACCTGATTTATGGAACGATTCCCTGGGTAATTGTGGCAATAGGATGTTTAAGCGGGCAGACAAAAACGATCTTCGATTATTTTGAGCCAGCCAAATTAAATCCGTTTGTACTGCTTTTCCATTTTTCGATTGTAGTAATCTGGATATTGATAATCCGTTTTATTTACTTTAAGGATGGTGCCGGATTCCTCGAAAATTATCCCGGATTGATCAAAATAAATGCACCTGGCCATTACGATGAAAAACTATCCAAAAACAATATAAAGATCTTTACCGCTTTGGCACTGACCGGCGGGATTATCGCAATGATACTGATGTGGACCAATACTATTCCGCATCCATAAAAATAAAAAGTCCCGATTGAACCGGGACTTTTTTTATGATTTCTTCTTTGCCTTTATCGTACAGCCAATTGCCTTGGTGAGCGCCGGCGATGGATCTTTGCCAGCATCGAGTGAAGCTATCGCATTTTCAAGGTATTTTTCCTTAACAGCCGAAGCATCGTCTGCATTATCATCAATGGCACCAATGTATTTCACTACCAAATTCTTATCCAGCAAAAACACGTGCGGTGTTTTAGTTGCCCCATATTGCGGGTATATTTTCTGCTCTTCGTCAACTAAGTAAGGAAAAACGAATCCCTTATCCTTTGCTTTTTTCTGCATCTTATCAAAGGTATCGTCTGGCTGTACTTCAGGATCATTGGAATTGATTGCCAAGAGATAATAACCTTTCGGTTTATATTTTTTGGCCAAAGCATTCACACGGTCTTCGTATTTAACCGCAAACGGGCATGTATTGCAGGTAAACACAACTATAAAACCTTTGGCATCCTTATAATCAGACATGCTGTAGTTTTTCCCGTCAACTGACTTAAGCTTAAAATCAGTTGCTTTGTTCTCCCGGCTGATAACCGTCCGACACTATATTGTTCTCCGATCAAAAGGGAGGAAACGAACAAACAAACTAGTGGTACAACTTTCATAATGATTTATTTTTGGTGATTAGTAAATGAGTTAACATAGTCGTTGAGTTCGGCAAAGCTTTCAAAATCGCGTTCGGCAAATGATTTTTGCTTCCCGCTAAAAATATAAGTTGCCGGAATGGCGCCCGACCAACCGGTATCAATCCGGTTGAGCCAGCTATTGTAATCCTTATCGCTAAGCGAAACTACCCGGGCTGTGATTTTTTTCTTTTGAATAAAGGGCAAGAGTTTGGTTTTGATATCCTTTTTGCTGTCAAGGCTAACCAGAATTACCTTTACGTTCTTATTTTCTTTGTGAAGCTGCTCAAAATAAGGCAATTCCTTAATGCAGGGTGCACACCATGTTGCCCAAAAATTGATTACATATACATTTCCATCGTCTTTGATAACGGCCTTTTCAAAATCGTCGAATTTGTCAAAAGCTGCTATTTCCTGCGCTTTGGAAGTTGTAGCCAGAATGAGGAAAAACACTATCAGGGAAAGTTGCTTCATGGTAAAAATAAAGATCCACGAAGTTAGCGACTTAAGCTTTTTTATGGAAATGCGTTAACAAAACTTTAATTTGGGCTGGTTGCATTTTATCCAAGCCATTCCTTAAAATCATTCACACGCTCGCGGGCTACAATCACCTCGTCATCTTTATAGGTTGGCAAAATGACTTTAAGTCTTGAATTGCTGTGCAGCTGAATTTCCTTTATGGCTTTCATCGGAACAATGAATTTGCGTGAAACCCGGTAGAAATCCTTTGGGTCTAATTCGGTTTCGAGCTGTTCCAACGTAAGGTCCAACAGATAATCGCGGTTATCTGTGGTGTGGAGGTAGGTTCCTTTGTTTTCGCTGAAAAAACATTCGGCTTCGTCAATATTGATCATCTTGAGCTGCTGGCCCATTTTGATGGTAAACCGTTTTTTATAGCTTTTTTCCGCCGGATTGACCAGCATTTTCTTTATCATCTCGAAATCGAGCGAAAGATTCGGCGCAGCGGCATTGCGGGCTTTGAATTTATTGACCGCAGTTTCCAGGTCATCTTCGTCTATTGGTTTCAGCAGATAATCAATGCTGTTCAGCTTAAAGGCGCGCAAAGCATATTCATCATAAGCTGTGGTAAAAATCACGGCACTTTTGATGCTGATCGCCTCAAAAATCTCAAACGATAAACCGTCGGATAATTGAATATCCAGGAAAATCAAATCGGGATGCGGGTTGGAATTGAACCATTGCAATGATTCCTCAACCGAATGCAGCAGCGTATTGACCTGCAGACCTAATTTTTCAACCTTTCGCTGCAGCAGCCGTGCTGCCGGTTTCTCATCTTCGATAATAATGATGTTCATTTGGAACTGATGTTATTCTGTTATTTGGTTTGTTTTTTTGACCGCATATTTTTTGGACCAATAAAAAATCAGCGGGGTAAGGATTACTGTTGGCAGCAGCCAGGCCGCAATTCCGGGCAGATAGGTATTATTTACCACCAAAAAAGCTGTAAACGCCGCAATGTAGCCGGCAGTCATTCGCTGAATATGCATCAGCAGCCAATAGTTTTTGAATTTAATATTGCCCCTGTAGACCTTGATATCTTTCCGTGCCATCAAAATGCTGATCAGCCCGAAAACCAATAAGACGACTCCAAAACTATTCCGGCTCATCAAAATGGCAACTCCATATAAAATAAAGGATAATGCAAATAAAAGCATGATAATGGTAAGCAGCCAATCGATGGTTTTTGGTTTTTGGCCTTTGTCCAATTTACGCAGCGATAAAAACCGCTGGCCGCTGGCTGTCAGGTAAAAAGAGAAAACAGCAATAATCAGCAGGAACATGTTTTTGTGCAGGACAGACATTACAAAGCCCGCAACGGCATTAACCAGCATCCCATAAAGGAAAAACTGCCCAACCAAGCGGTGTATCTTATCGCCTTTTTTGCGGATGATGTTTACCGTTCCTGTGAAAAGCCCGATACTCCCGGCAATGATATGGATGATGAGTAAAATCTTAAAGAGTAATCCTGTATCCATTTATTCCCATTTATTCTTTTTTTCCTTTTCCATAAGTTCGTTAATCTTTCTTTCTTCCCAGTCCTTACCCATCACGGCTCCCGGGAGGAAAACTGAAAACCCGTGCGCAGCAAGGCCAATGCCCCAAAAGATAACCGTATTAAAGGTCTGCCATTCCCAGAAATTATCATTTGACCCCTGATTGACGAACTTGGCGATGAGCAACCCGGTATTTATAACGATATACACCATCATGTGCGTATAGAAACCCTTGATTTTTTTGACACGCTTCAGTGCCTGCTGGTACCTGATCTCGTCCGGGGATAAATTGAGGTTATTCATATTTTTTCTTTTTTTCCTGGTCCATAAACTCCTGCATTTTTCTTTGTTCCCAGTCTTTTCCAAGGAATGGCGTATAATTGAATGCTTTAAATCCGTGGAAAACCACACCTATACCCCAACCCAATAAAGGCCAAAGGAACCATAAATATTCTGGTGAATACTTTAAATTGATAAACATCAAAAATAAATTCACGCAGATGTACATGCCTAAATTTCCATAAAATCCCTTGATTTCATTCACCTGTTTCCTGGCGCGTTCGTATCTTTCGTATTCTTCGTTAAACTGTTCCATGATTACTTCCATTTATTCTGTTTATCCTTATTAAGGAATTCCCTCATTTTCCTTTGTTCCCAATTGGCATCAAAAACTATTTCCCTAAAAAACAGCTTTATACCCTGGATTGCTATAATCAATGTCCAGATTGTCATAAAAAAACAATTAATATGGCGTATTGGCCAGAAATTGAACGGTGCGCCCAGGTATGCTTTTGAAAAATAAAGCGCAAGGCCAATGATGTAGATAAACAAATGCGTATAAAACCTTCTGATTTTGTGCACTCTGTACCGGGCCATTTCCAAGGCCAGGTCTTCAGGGCTGGTGGATTCAAATCTGTGTTCTCATCTTAATTCCATTTAGTTTGTTTGTCCTTGTTTAAGATTTCCTGTATCTTTTTTTCTTCCCATGATTTTCCGTAACCAAAAGTTTCGATAGCATGGAAACAGACTCCCATTCCCCAGCCGAACATTGGGAACCAAAACCACTGAAACCCGCTCGTTTTTAAGTTGATGAATATCAAAACCGGGATCACGCAGCAATAGGAAATCAGGTTGCCATAAAATCCTTTGAGTTTTTCAACCCTGTCTTTGGCCCTCATAAAAGCCATGTTTTCGTTGTAGATATTTTGTGTTTCCATAAAAGCAATCTGTTTTGTCAATATTGGAATTTTTACCTTAAAATAATTATCATTCTGCTCAATGAGCATTTTCCTTTCGGATATCAACCCGTAGCGGTTGACAATATTTTGGAGCCCCACTCCTTTCCGGTCCTGGAGCACTTCTTTTTTCTGAAGGTTGTTTTCAACGATCAGGTAATTGTTTTCGATGTAAATCTTGATATGCAGCGGCTTCTGCTCACTTACCACATTGTGCTTGATCGTATTTTCAAGCAAGAGCTGTAAGGATAATGGCACCACTTTGGCATCCGCATTATCAAAATCGGCCGGAACCTCATACGTGATGCTGTTCTCAAATCGCATCTTCAAAAGGTTCATATAGGTTTTGGCGAAAGCCAGCTCTTCTGAAACCGAAACCAATTCTTTGTCTTTCTGCTCTAAAACATAACGGTATATTTTGGAAAGCGATGTAGTGAAACGCTGCGCATTATCCGGGTTTTCCTCAATTAGTGAGCTCAATACGTTTAAGCTGTTGAACAGGAAATGCGGATCGATCTGGTTTTTCAGGCTTTCAAACTGTGCCGATGCCGTTCCGGCGATGATTTTTTGCTCCTTTACCCTGCTGTCGCTATACGCTTTGTAAATGTAAAAAGCATAAAAACATAACAGTACTATAAAAGTCATTACACCCGCAAAAACATAATTGGAAAGCCTTTCGTTAGCCCAGTAATTTTGAAAAGTACTGCCTTCAATAAGTACATCCTGGAAAACCCTTAATAAAAAAATGACCAGGAGCGTTACCACAAAAGAGGATACAAACCCAACCAGCATCCTTTTTACCGAAAACCGGTCTTTGATAAAAATTTTATCAAGATACACGAACACCATTTGGTTAGCAAAACCCAGCACCACCGAATACAGCATAGTATATAAAAATGTTTTGCCAAGTGCGCTGTTGAGCTCTAATTTGGAACCATAAATAACATTTACCAGCATAATTACCAGAAAGATAATCACTCCAATCCCCAATGATCTTAATAGTTCTTTTATGGTAAACTTCATAATATGGTTTTATTTATTCTTTTCTGATTTGTAAAAAGCCGAGATCAGAAATCCAACTCCAATTCCCATTAACGTTCCCACGCCGGTTTTTCCTAAAGCCATGCCAACGGCAATCCCGATAAACATGCAGCCTACAAAAATGGTTCCGGCTATCCTGTTGTTTTGTCTTTCTTTATTTTCCATGACAGTCAATTATAGTAGTTATCAGCTTATTTACATTCACTTAGCTTTTCTTTTGCCCTATCAGCGCCCCAAGACGGATGGAACTGCGATTCAGGCTTAAAGTTAGCAAAAAGTTCTATTGATTTGGCAATAGCCTCACACATTGGCTTGGTGTCTGTGCCCCAGAATTTTGCGCCGCCAATTTCAAATTCGGCTTTAGAAAACACTACTCTTGGGTTTTTCGGATCAATGGCCAAAGCCTTGTTGTATTCCTGCATTGCCAAAGCGCCATATTTTTGTCCGTTTGTCATTGGATCCTGCACGATATAAGCTGTATAAAGCATTGCCTGTACTACCATGATTTCCGGGTTATTAGGGCTGATGACCGTTGCATTGTCAAGCGCGTCCTGGGCTTTAGTCAAAAGCGCGTTTACCTTTTCCTTGTCTTTAGTCCCAAAAGCATCAATCGTATTGATGAATGCAATGTAGTAATTTGGCAGCCAGTTGGTTTTTTCAACCGATGCGATGCGCTCAAAAGTAGCCACGGCTTCTGCGTTTTTGCCAGCGCCCCAAAGCTGCATGGCTTTACCCATTCCCTGCTCATATTGCGTTTGTGCCGATACCAGCGAAGTGATAAAAAGTACGAATGTTGTAATTAGTGTTTTCATATTTTTTGTGTTTAGATTGATTAAAATTGATAATTGAAACTTCTGTTAGATACAAGTGGTTAATCGTTTTATTTTGTCTTTTTGATTTCTGATGTAAAATTACCTCAGTAGTTGTCTTTATAAAACTTATAGTTACCGAACTGTCATTTTTAACGGATGAATCGTTTTTTGAGTTACCGAATGGCTAAGCTTCTATTTTTCTAAGCCGTTCAGCCGCTCCTTACAAATTCTTCAGCTGATTATCCTTTTTATTGTCGCTGATGGTCCAGAAGAAACCAACAAAGAAAAACCTGTCGGCGGTTGGCGTTATGGCTTTTCTTTCATAAATACCGTTCCCATTTGGTGTATCAGCATAATTGTAGCCAAAGATATTCTGTGTCCCCAAAATGTTGGAAACCGAGAAATATAAAATCTTTTGCTGCGATAACAGATAGGCCCAGCTAAAGCTTAGGTTGCTGTACGATTTAGTTTTTCCGTTCATGAAAACCGACTGGTTTGGATCATTATAAGGCCTTCCGGAACTGAACTGCTGTGTCAGCCCCATTTGCGATTTCCAGCCAGAAATCCAATATTTTGTAACCAATGAGGCGCTATGATTGGCTACGAAGCTTGGCGTAACTTCGGCGCTGTAATTTTTATAATCCCTTTTGGAGTCGATATAAGAATACGAAAACCAATATTCAAGGTTTTTGATGCTATTCCCATCTCTCCAGAACACATCTACTCCTTTGGCAAAACCCTGTCCGTCATTGTTGTAAACCGAATTGAACTGTGGGCCGGCTGTATCATATTTCACCAAATCGGAATAGCCTTTGTAATAGGTTTCAAGTCGCAGCGTCTGATTGTTTTTTGTAAACTGATAGTTCAGTATGTAATGTGCCGCTTTCTCGGTTTTGAAATCATCCGAATATTTTAGATATTCCTGTCTTGGCGATTGTTCAAAGGTACCGTAAGCCAAAGCAAACTGGCTGTTTTTTGATATTTTGTAAGCCAATGAGGCTCTTGGCGATATGTTGCTTTCATTGATATAATCATTATTCGACGCCCTAATCCCAACTTTTGCCGCAAACTTTTTCGAAAAGAAGATATCCGTTTCGGCATAAACTGCCGCAATTCCCGAATCGTAACCGCTTTTCAAAGTGGTATTGTAATTTTCATCAAATTTGGTAATGAAATAATCCGAACCAAAATTCAGTTTGATGCGGTCAGAGATCTTTTTGGTAAATTTCAGCTTCAGGTGCGAAGCATGCTCCACATCCTTAACCGCATTGGCATCAATATCTATTTTTGTCTGGCTGTAGCCATAGCTCACCCCCGTAAACAATTGCCAGTTTCCGGCAAAATTACCACGATACGAACTGTTGAAATAAAAATTGTTATTGTTTAGGTTTACACGCACTTTCTCGGGTTGGTTGATGTCTTCCTGGTTCAGGTCAAAACGCGAAGCGTCAAAAGCCGCATAAGCCTTGAAGATTCCATTATTGAAATTATAACGGTATACCGTTTCCCCAGACAATGACTGGAACGGCTTGTTCCAATCCACATCCTGCGGAATAGCCTTTTGGTAGGCAGCCAGATCAATATATGCCGTGTTTACGCTCAATGAGCTTTTTTTCCATTTCTGTGTATTGCTCAATCCCAATCCTACGGTCATGAATGAAATATCGGTTTTGTTCTGGTCGGCTTCGTCCTGCGTATTCAATAATAGTACACTTGATAAAGCCTCGCCGTATTCCGCCGAATACCCACCAGTAGAAAACGACATCCCGCTAAACAGGAACGGAGAAAACCTGCCGCGTGTCGGCAAATTGTTCGTGGTCGCACCATATGGCTGAGCCACGCGGATACCGTCTACAAAAGTCTGGGTTTCATCGGCTTCACCACCGCGGACAAACAGCCTTCCGTCTTCGCCCACATTTTGGGTTCCAGGAAGCGTTTGCAAAGCAGCTATGATATTTCCGGCAGAACCGGCAGTCGTTACAATATCCAGCGGCTTCAAAACCGAAACCCTGCTTTTATCTCCTGCACTAAAGCTTCCGGCAGTAATGACAACCGCATCAAGTGTATTGACACTTTCCTTAAGCTTAAAGGTTTTGTCTTTGCAATTATTAGCATCGATTGGGGTTTTCAGGGTTTCGTAAGCCAAAAAGCTAATGACCAAAGTTTGGTTTCCGGCAGCATCAGTCTGAAAGCTGAAGCTCCCTTTTTCATCGGTAGAAGCTCCATCATAAGTCCCATCAATAAAAACGTTGGCGCCGGGTATGGGCTTGTTTTTTTCATCAACAACAATTCCGGAAACGGTTTGTTGCGCATTGCAGATAAAAGCAATCAGTAAAAGTGCAAAAGTGTAAAATGGTTTCATGTGTTTAGGTTTTGATGAAGCAAAATTCCATCAACCTACCAAGCTTTACAATTTAAGATTACCGAAATGTCATTTTTTGGGGATGAACTGCAAAAAAAAACCTGTTCGGTTGGAACAGGGTTTTTTCAGTTTGAATTATTAATTATCTGACAGGATATTTATCTTAAAAGAATTTCCTCCCTTTTATGTAAGCAATTCTTGTGTTTTCTAATTATCTGAGGCTAAATTACTTGTTTGGCTTTCTTCAGTCTAACTTAATCGATAAACTACCGCAATACTCGATAGAGTAACATTTTTGGCAAATCTGATGCCGTTCATCGACACTATTTTATTTGTTTAAAAATCAAAAGATTGAAAAAACGGTTGATAGTTTTGTTAAAAAAAGACGCGATTTTAACTATTAAATCAAAGAAAAATTAGTACAATTGCGTTACCAAAACTTACCTACACTAATGAAATTTTTTAAGTCGCTATTTACGTCTTCTTCAGATGTATTTGCATTAAATTCGGCGTCTGTACAGTCATTTGCCGAAAGATGGCCTCAAATCAAGGATTACTATGAAACCCTGGCCAAAACATTTGCAGCATCCGAAAAAGGAAACCTAAGAATCATAAAATCCGATTCCACGATTTTAGTTGATAAAGTAGAGGCTTTGTCTATTGAAGCCATGCCTGCCGAATACCGGAATCCTAAAATACTGGAAACCTTATTGACACTCAAAAAGCAAACCAAATTGGTTGATTTTTTGGTTCAGCAAAATCTGGAAGACAATGAAATAAAAGCGGCTTTGGCCAAATTAAAGGAAATTTTCCATTCGATCGTAGAGTACTGCCTTTCGGAGAAGTAACAAAACACTGATGTTCTTTTGTAAAATACTATAAATCAAAGAGGTATATTTAAAAGCGATTTTCGTTTATAGAGGCGCGTATAAAAATATTTTCCTCAATAGAGCTCATTTAATTGTTGGTCCAATTACCGGAAATTGGCCCGGAAACTTTTTCAAAAACCCGTAAATTATTGCCTCACAGGACAGGCTCCCAATCTTTGATATTTGAGCAAAATCTTTTCAACAATTTAAAATTTAGAATTTAAAATTCATAATTTAAAATTACCTTTGCAGGCTTACAAATATTATGACTATGATTTACAAATTCAGGGCAATACTTGATGCTGAAGAAGACATTTTCAGGGACATTGCCATTCAGGAAGATGATACTCTGGAGGATCTGCACAATGCCATCGTAAATGCATTCGGTTTTGACGGTATGGAAGTAGCTTCTTTTTATACCTGCGACGATACCTGGAACCAGGAAGACGAAATCCCGATGTTTGATACCGGCGACACTCCCGGAGAGCAAAAAACAATGAGCGATTATCAGTTGAACCAAATCCTGGATACCGATCAGACCAAGATCATCTATGTATATGACTTCATCAATATGTGGACATTCCTTGTGGAGCTTGCAGCGATTGAGGAATCTGAAGCCGGCGAGACCTATCCTGCCTTGTTGTTTTCCCACGGCGAGTTGCCTGCTAATGCTCCCGATAAGGAATTTGAAGCCGAAAATGACGATTTCTATTCGGAATTTGAAGACGATTTAGATGACGATGACCTTGATGGTTTTGGTGATGACAGCTTCGAGGATTACGGATTTGAAGAAAACTGGAATTAAAAATAGAAAATAGATTTAAGGCTTTGCTTGCTATACATTCTATTTTCTTTACTCTCAAAAAATAAAAAATGATCAACCTTTTTAACACACATATCGAATCGTTATCGATTCACCGAATTGGAAACAAAAGCCGCAATGAATCTGTATTCCTTTCGGATGAGCCTTACAGCCTGAATGACGAAATTGTTCCGCTTTTAAAAGAATTTTTCTTTAAGTCCTTTAGGGAAAAAGAAGAAAACTATTATCAGTTTGCGCACGAAGTGGATTTGGAATACAACGATATGTTCAACTTTGCTACCGAGATTTTCATCAATCCAAGCACTGTACACGAAGTATCAAAGAAAATCACCAACCATCTTTTTGAGCAGTCCAACCATCCGCACATCAAGAACGGCGAGGTATATGTCGCTTATCTGACAAACCTTAGCATTGATAACAATGTGGTTGATGCCATCGGTGTTTTCAAAAGCGAAATCATGAGCGATTTTATGCAGTTTGAGGAAAAAGGCACAACACTTCAAATGATTTTGCAGCAGGGCATCAACCTGAACAAACTGGATAAAGGCTGCCTGATCTTCAATTACAAAAAGGAAGAAGGCTACAAAATACTTTCTGTTGACAGCAACCGTTACGATACGCGCTACTGGCTAGAGCATTTTCTTTCGGTAGATGCGTTCCAGGATGAGAACTACATCACCAAAAAATACCTGAAATTCTGCCAGGGATTTGCAAAAGATGTCGTTTTCCCTGCCGAAGACAAAAAGGAAGAAGTAATGTTCATGAACCGTTCGGTGAATTATTTTGCCAAAAACGACCAGTTTGAGGAAACCAATTTCCTGAATGAGGTTTTGGATAATCCTGACCTGATCCCGGAATTTAAAAACTACAAGGTAGACAAGGGCGAAAAATACAGCATTGAGGATGTAACATCCTTCCCTATTGCCAACAGTGCGGTTTCTGATGCACGGAAAGCCATCAAAAATGTAATCAACCTGGACACGAACATCCAGATCAAGCTGGATTTTATCAACCCGGAAAGCGCCGAAAAATTTGTAGAAAAAGGCTGGGACGAAGAAAAACAGATGTATTACTACCTGGTTTATTTCAACAAAGAGCAAAAAGCATAAGGTTCAACAGCCGTTAAAACATAATCCCCAATTGTTAAAAGCAATTGGGGATTCTTTTATATTTCTTATCTTTCACAATCTGTTAAAAAATATAATGTCCTCAAAACTGCTATCTTACTTACTATTTTTCCTGTTGGCATGCCAATTATGCCACGCACAAAAAAAAGCAATCAATAGCGGTAATGATTCGGTTAAGGTATACCAGAAAATTGAGGATTTTTCGAAGAAAACCAAATTCAAGAAATTCATTTACCGCCTGCTGTTCAGGGCAAAACGAAGCGAAACCAAATCGCAGAAGAAAGCACGGCAGGAATTTTTCATCAAGAAAACATTTGACCGCAACGAAGGCAAAATCATCCGACACATCAATATAGAAACCTTAGATCCGTTTGGCTATTCGGCCGATAATTACAAGGACCAACCCGAAAAAGGCTTTGAAAAATTTGGTAATGCACTGCACATCAAAACCAAAAACTGGACCATCAGGAACCTGTTGCTCTTTAAAAAAAACCAGCCGCTGGATTCGCTGGCCGCCAAAGAATCGGAACGTCTGATCAGGCGCCAGCGCTATGTGCGGAGCGTGGTCATTAGGCCGGTTGAAATCCCGGGGAGCATTGATTCTGTTGATGTTTCGATACGGGTTCTAGACTCGTGGAGCCTGATTCCGAGCGGCGCTTTTTCGAGTTCCAAAGGCAGGTTTGACATTACCGAAAGGAACTGGTTCGGTTTGGGCCACGAAATTGACAACGAATTTACGCGGCGGTTTGACGACGGAAAGCGTGCCTATACCGGAAGCTACACGATCAACAACATCAAAAACACGTACATCAAAGCCACATTTATGTACAAAAATGACCTGAATGACAATGTGACGCGGAGTGCCAAACTGGAGCGGCAGTTCTTCTCTCCTTTAACTCGGTTAGCTTATGGTGCCTATTTTGAAAATAAGTTTGAGGTAGATTCGCTGCCTGACAGTGCCGGTATTTTTGCCAATCAGGATTTTAAATTACAGACCCAGCAATATTGGATTGGGCATTCCTTCAAGATTTTTAAAGGCCGAACCGAGGATTTTAGGAGCACCAATTTGGTTACAACCCTAGGCTACAAACAAGTTTCCTACAAATCAACCCCGCCTTTGGCATACGATCCCGATCAGTTTTTTTCTGATGAAAAATTATATTTGACAACCATTGGCCTCAACACCCGGAAATTTGCGCAGGAAAAATACCTGTTCAATTTTGGGAATATTGAAGATGTGGCATACGGCCAGGTGTACTCTATAACGGCAGGTTTCCAGGAAAAGAATGAGCGCAAGCGGACTTATTTTGGCGGAAGGTTTGCTTATGGGACGTATTTCCCTGTGGGCTATGCTGGGATCAATGTGGAAGCAGGAAGTTTTTTTGATGCGGGAAATGCCGAAGAAACCACATTGCGGGTCGAGGCCCATTATTTCACCAACCTAATGTCAATCGGAAGCTGGCGTGTGCGGCAATTTTTTATGCCTACCTTTGTTTTGGGGAATCACAGGGCCAACATCATCAAGGACCGCGTTACGATTAATGAGCAAAACGGGATTTCTGGTTTTGACAATCCACTGATTAATGGAACCCGGAAATTGTTTGCCACGTTCCAAACCCAGACGTACGTTCCCGGAAATTGGCATGGCTTCCACTTCAATCCGTTTTTCAATATGAATGTTGGGGTACTCGGTTTCCATACCGATAAGTTGTTTAACGATAAGATTTATTCTATTTTTAGTTTGGGTGTGATGATCAACAACGATTATTTGGTATTCAACAGTTTCCAGGTGTCATTTTCATTCTATCCGTCAATTCCTTACCAGGGAACTAACCTGATAAAAACCAATACATTTAAAAATGATGATTTGGTACTACCTGATTATCAGATAGGTGAACCAACCATTGTTCCTTACAGATAAATAATTTCTTTTATTTTGTAAGTTTAAACTCTAATAAAATTTACAAAAAGTGCATTTCACCGATTATTTTTGGCTTTTTAACGATTATTCGGTATGTTTAATATGCAAATTAATAACCCTACCATCATGAAAACGAACTACTTAGCTGAAGGAATGGTGAAAAAGAATTATCGCTGCTTCCTCCTCGGGCATCATTTTATCGAAACAAAAAAAGTAAATAATCATTTTAGCGAATACGAATGCTCTGTCTGTAAGATGCAAGCTACCAATGATATACGCGGCCACAAGATTACATTGACAAACCAATTGAAAGACATCAATGAAACGCTGTTCTATCTGAGCTTAAAGAAACAATTCGTATCCAAATTTTACTTCAAAAAAAGTCAGTAACAAAAGAAGGCTTCATTCGTCTTACGTTTAAACCTTTAAAAACCGACTTTTGGAACCAGCAATTCTTTCAATCAAAAACCTGCACAAACGTTATGGCAAAATCCACGCCGTTAACAACGTTTCGCTCGAAATACACAAAGGCAATGTCTATGGTATCCTTGGGCCGAATGGCTCTGGGAAATCTACAACACTTGGGATCGTACTGAATGTAGTCAATAAAACCTCCGGCGAATACAGCTGGTTTGGCGGCGCAACCGAAACGCATGAAGCCTTGAAAAAAGTAGGTGCCATTATCGAACGCCCTAACTTTTATCCTTACATGACCGCGCAGGAAAACCTGGAATTGGTTTGCAAAATCAAAAACATCAATTATTCTAAAGTACAGGAAAAACTTGAAGTTGTTGGCCTTCTTGATAGGAAAGACAGCAAGTTCAAAACCTTTTCATTAGGAATGAAACAGCGCCTGGCAATTGCTTCTGCCCTTTTGAATGATCCAGAAATCCTGATCCTTGACGAGCCAACCAATGGTTTGGATCCGCAGGGAATCCACCAGATCCGTGACATCATCCGATTGATTGCTTCGCAGGGAACTACTATCCTGTTGGCTTCACACCTATTGGATGAAGTTGAAAAAGTATGCAGCCATGTATTGGTTTTGCGTTATGGCGAAGTATTGTATTGCGGAACCGTTGACGAAATGACCAACCAGAATGGTTTCTTTGAGTTGCAGGCAGATGATAATGCCAAACTGTACGACATCCTGCAAAATCACCCTGAAGTAGAAAAGATCATGGAATCGGAAGGCAAAGTGATGGTTCATTTCAGGAACCGGTTTGATGCCTCATTATTGAACCGCTTTCTGGTTGAAAAAGGAATTTACCTCAACCATTTGGTTTTCAAAAGAGTGAGTTTAGAAGAACAGTTTTTAGAATTAACCAGTAAATAAGCGCCACAGGATGAAAAGATTATTAGCCATAGAATTACAAAAAATCTGGAAAAACCGCGCCAGCCGTATACTTACATTAAGCTATTTTATAATATTGAGCTTCATTGCAATGATTGCTTCGATCAAGTTTGAGATCGGAAGCTTCAGGCTGCATTTTGCCGAAATGGGAATCTTCAACTTTCCGTTTATCTGGCATTTCAATACGTATATAGCTGCAAGCCTAAAATTCTTCTTAGCTATTGTAATTGTTTCAATGATGGCCAACGAGTATAGCTACGGAACCTTAAAGCAAAACCTGATTGACGGAATGAGCAAAAAGGAATTTGTGCTTTCCAAATTCCTTACAGTCGTGCTTTTTGCTTTTATATCAACGATTTTTGTCTTTGTGATGTTCTCTGATCCTGGGTTATAGTTTCTCTTCCTATACCGAGTTCGGGATTGTATTTTCAGACCTGGAATACTTATTGGCTTACTTTGTCAAACTGGTCGGTTTCTTTGCGTTCTGCTTATTCATTGGGGTTTTGATCAAGCGTTCTGCGTTTGCCATCGGATTCCTTTTCGTATGGTTCCTGGTAGAGAAGATATCGTATGGCCTTATCAAATTTAATTTTACAAACCGCGACCCAAGAGTTGATGACGTATATGCCTTTATGCCACTGGAATCGTTAAGCAATCTTATCGTAGAACCATTCACGCGTTTGAGCGCCATTAAAAACATACAGAATGCCGTTGGTGAAAACAGCGTCAAGGATTACGGCATCCATTTTTCATCTCTTTTAATTGTTATTATATGGACAGCCATATTCATCTATTCATCATATATGATTATCAAAAAAAGAGAACCTTTAATTCAATCATCACTCAATTCTTAAAGAAAACAT
The DNA here is from genome assembly GCA_049841115.1 of Flavobacterium sp. GTDB lineage: Bacteria > Bacteroidota > Bacteroidia > Flavobacteriales > Flavobacteriaceae > Flavobacterium. The sequence goes on along the minus strand of JASGHQ010000007.1, from coordinate 320,230 downwards.
AAAAGGAACGCTTCTTTTTATGTTTTCTTATTTATTTGCTACTTTTAGCGGATGAAAAAGAACCTGCTTTTTTCTCTTTTCGTCTTTTTTTTTGCTCTGGATTGTTTTGCGCAATTTAGCAAGACACACTACATCCCGCCACTGTCTGCGACGCCCACAGTCAGCTCAGAAGAGCAGTATATTTACATTTCCACCCCAAATACCAATCCGGTAAATTTCAGGATTGTAGAGATCGGGGGAAATACGATCATCGGTACCGTTTCAAGGGATACACCTTACGTATATGATATTGGTTTTGGCAATGACACGCAGCTTCTTGTCGATTCGGGCATGGCAGCAACCATACAAAACCACAAAGGCTATATTGTTGAAGCTGACGATCTGATTTATGTTTCTACCCGAAATACCGCTGGCGGAGGAAACCAGGCAGGCGAAATCGTATCAAAAGGATTGGCGGCACTAGGATTGCGTTTCAGGGTCGGTGCGATGACCAACAACCTGGTTCCAAATTACATGGATCTTCATTATACTTTTGTTTCGGTACTGGCTACAGAAAACAACACTGTGGTTAATTTTAGCGGAATGAAAACCGGTGTCCAGCTGGTTAACAGCAGTAACGGCAGTACTCCATTCAGCATTACCTTAAACCGTGGCGAAAGCTATGTGATGGCTGTTCATGGGCCAACGCAGGCAAATAGGGACGGCCTTATCGGTACCTTGGTAGAAGCCGACAAACCCATCGCGTTGAATTGCGGTTCATTTGGAGGGACAAATGCTGTTGGTAACCTTGATTTGGGATTTGACCAAATTGTTCCGGCGGAACGGATCACCAGCAACGATTATATTTTTATAAAAAGTACGGGTATTGATGCCGTTGAAAAAATAATTTTGGTTGCAGATGAAGACAATACAACGATAACCCTTAATGGAGGCTCTCCCACTTTTACTCTTAACGCAGGAGAATACCTGCCCTTAACCGGTGAGAATTATTCGGCAGAAGGAAATTTATTCGTTAGTGCCAATAAAAAGATATTTGCTTATCAATGTATTGGAGACACTACCGTTCCGGGCGTAAATGACCAGCGCAACCAGGAAATGTTCTTTGTTCCACCACTAAGCTGCCAGACACCAAGGATTATTGACAACATCCCCTTTATAGATTTCATAGGCGGGCGCCAATTCATCACCGGAAGGATCACTATGGTCACAAAAACCGGCTCTACGCTTACTTTCCTTATTGATGGAAACAATTATACCCTGGCTGACTTGAGCTCAATAGGCGTAACAGTAGAAGGACCTTATACAGTAACAGGGAATGCCAACTATGAAACCTATGTGCTCACTGGCGTTTCGGGGAATGTTTCGGTTTATTCTACCAGCGAATTGTATTTGGCAGCCTATGGTTCAGAAGGTGCAGCAACATTTGGCGGTTTCTATTCGGGCTTTACATTCAAACCCGAAATATCCTTCAGCCAGCTGGATGTTACGCAATTGGGCTGCATTCCAAACACTGTGCTAAAAGTAAATTCGCTCAATCCGTTTGATGTTTTCCAATGGTATTTCAACGGCAATCCCATACCGGGCGCTACCAGCAACAACTACCAGCCCACCAATACTCCTACAGGGCTAGGGCCTGGCTATTACTATGTTTCTGCAACAATTGCCGGATGCACGGCTCCACAAAATTCCGACAATATCCCTGTGAGTTCTTGTGCCGTCGATTCAGATAATGATGGTGTAAATGACAACACCGATTTAGACAAAGACAATGACGGCATCCCTAATTGCGCCGAATCATATGGCAACCAATATTTTAACCTGTCAAATACAGCCGGTGGCAGCATTGCTATTGGCCCCTACTCTAACTCGTATACCGGAGCAATAACTACCGGCGGGACTGCAGCTCCAGCAACTACTCCGGTAATTGGTGCAGCCGATGGCAATTTTGTAACAGAAGCTGCCCAGGGAATGGACAATTCGGTAATCTATACGGTTTCCAATTTTACGTCACCGATCAGTATCTCTCTTGAATATGCCTCAGTTGCCAATGCAGCCGATTTATTTACATCTTCTACAGAACTCAGGATTTCCTGCCCGGTCAATAAAACCCTGACAGTCCTAAACCCTAATAACCAGTTGTTGATTGACACGAATTACGATGGCGTTTTCGAAAGCGGCATAACTGAATATTCTTCTTTTGAAATCCGGATACGGCTCAATAATACTGTGCCTTTAGCAGCAGGGACCGGAACGTTTTCCATCAAAGGAAACCTGATCAATTCCATCATCATAACCAATATCAACCTTTCTGACAGCAGCCCGAGCAAGGTTCCTTTGCGGCTGATTGCCACTTGTATACCAAAGGATACAGATGGTGACGGTATTTCCGATGAAAGCGATATCGACAGTGACAATGACGGAATTACCGATTTCATCGAATCCCAAGGATTAAATGTCAGGGCTTTGTCAAATGTTGATGCCAATGGTGACGGAATTGATGATATGTTTGGCACCGGAATCAATCCGGCCGACACAGACAATGATGGTATCCCGAATTATCTTGACCTGGATTCGGATAACGACGGAATCTACGATCTTCAGGAAACCGGCTTCAATCTTGTTGATGCTGATGGAAACGGAATCATTGACGGTTCTAATTTTGGCACAAACGGATTGTTCGATCCTTTGGAAACTACTCCCGACAGTGGAGCCTACAAGCCGGTTTATGCACTTGCCGATACTGATTCGGATGGGATTTACAATTACGTTGAACTCGACAGTGACAATGATTTGTGCAACGATGTAATCGAAGCGGGTTACCTTGATGGCAATTCTGATGGCTTACTTGGATCAGCTGTGCCGCCAACGGTAAACACCAGAGGATTGGTAACCAGCGGAACCGGTTATGGGAACCCGAATCCCGATTATGCCATAGCGGCACCGATAACCATCACCACACAACCACAGAATGCTACGGCCTGCGAGCTTCAGAGCACTACATTTACGGTTAGCAGCAATGCGGTAAATGGCTATCAATGGCAGGTATCAACAGATGGTGGGACCAACTGGGCCAACATTTCCAATAATGCAACTTATTCGGGCGCAACAACGGTCACATTGACGGTGTCAAATGTTACACCTGCGATGGTGGGATATAAATACCGTGTTTACCTGTCTAAAAATGGCAATGGCTGCGGATTGTATTCTTTATCAGCAACATTAACTACTTATCCTCAGCCTGTTGTAACTACTCCAATTACCTTAAAACAGTGTGACGAAGATACTGACGGCATTACAACATTTAACCTTACACAGAAAAATGATATGATTTCTGTGAATCATTTGTCCGAAACATTTACTTATTACACGACTCAGGCAGGAGCTGATACCGCAGACATCAATTTTAAAATTACCGATCCGATTGCCTATACTTCAGCAAACGGGAGTGTATTTGCGAGGGTCGTAAACAGCAATGGCTGCTTTAGGGTCGTTCGGATTGACCTGATGGTTTCGGTTACGCAGATTCCGTCCGGCTTTATAATTCCAAATCAATACAAATGCGATGATTACATAGATCCTGCCAATGATGACCGGGACGGCATTGCAAGCTTTGATTTTACTTCAATAACAACAAGTCTTTTAGCGGTTTTGCCAAGTAATGTTTCCATCAAATACTATAAAACACAGGCCGATTTTTTGGCTGAAACCGATGCCGCCGGAAATTCCCTGGCGATTTCCAATACTACCAACTACAGAAATATCGGTTCTCCAAATACACAAACCATATGGGTTCGTGTTGACAGCACTGTTGATAATTCCTGCTTTGGGTTCAAGACTTTTAATGTAGTAGTTGAAGCTTTACCTGTAGCCAATCCTGTAAATGCAACAAATATCATCCGCCATTGTGATGACAACCAGGACGGAATTTACAGCTTTGACACTTCGGCGATACAGGCTGCGGTCTTAAATGGGCAGACTGGAGTGAACGTAAAATATTACAGGGCAAACGGTACGCTGCTTTCTTCACCGTTACCGAATCCGTTTCCGGTAAACGGAACAGCCACCATCACAATACGCGTAAGCAACAATACTACCCAAACCGGTGGGACTCCGTGTTATGATGAGGAAACACTACAGTTTATCGTAGATGACCTCCCTGAAGCTTTTGCAGTTGCGTCTGCACTTACCACAATTTGTGATGATGAAGGCGATCCGGTCGACCAGGACGGAATGTACAATTTTGATACATCAACGTTTGAAGCAGCCATTTTGGGAACACAAACCGGAATGAACGTCCATTATTTCGACCAAAACAATAATCCGCTGCCAAGCCCGCTGCCAAATCCTTTCAGGACTGCGACACAAAATGTAAAGGCTGTTGTGGAAAATCCGATAAACACCACTTGCACTGCACAAACCATTATACCGTTTGTAATTCATCCAACACCAAAAATAGATATAAAGGAAGAAGTGGTCATCTGCCTGCCTGCTACGCAAGCGGTGATTGATGCCGGAATCCTCGATAATTCACCAACAACGGATTATCAGTTCCAATGGTATACAAATGGCGTGCTGATGCCGGGGATAACCAGCCCCTCGATAACTGTAAGCACTCCGGGCACCTATAGCGTTGAAGTGACCAACGTTTTTGGCTGCATCAAAACCAGGGAGATAAAAGTCACCGGATCAGAAATAGCCAGCATTCAGTCTGTAGATGTGATTGATTTTGCAGAAATCAACACCATCAATGTAATCGTCAACGGCTCAGGTTCCTACGAATACGCACTGGACGATATCAATGGGCCATATCAGGGCAGCAATCTGTTTAACAATGTACCGATGGGATTGCACGAAGTTTACGTACGCGATAAAAATGGCTGTGGCATCATAGGCCCGATCGCAGCTCCGGTATTGGGAATCCCACAATATTTTACTCCAAATGGTGACGGTTACAATGATTATTGGAATGTAAAAGGCGTAAGCGCTCAATTTAATTATGCTTCAAGGATCCTGATCTTTGACCGTTATGGCAAGCTGCTGAAACAAATTGGGACTACAGGAGCCGGTTGGGACGGAACCTTTAACGGTAAGCCAATGCCTGCCGATGATTATTGGTACAGTATTGAGTTTGAGGATGGCCGCAGCGCCAAAGGGCACTTTACTTTAAAAAGATAGTGGTAACTTTGCATACTGATAAAAATTATGCTTTTTAAGAAATACCACTTTTTGATAGTACTGATTTTTAGTACGGCTTCAGCCCAATACATTACAACAGATGAAACCTACACTCCGGTTCAGCTTATTGAAAATGTCTTGATCGGTTCTGGCTGCGCATCCGTTACTAATGTTTCGGTTTCGGGCGGGAATTTCTCTTCAGGCGAAAAAAGCTGGGGTTATTTTAATGCCAATGGCTCTTCTTTTGCATTTCCACAGGGAATCATCCTGAGTACCGGCAAGATAGTTGATGCACAGGGACCAAACTCATTTATATCCGATGACGGGGCTGGCATGGGCTGGGGTGGCGATCCCGATCTGAATGCAGCTTTAGGCATAACAAATTCACTGAATGCTACGGTTTTGGAATTCGATTTTATTCCGTTGGGAAACCAAATCAGCTTTGATTACATCTTTGCTTCTGAAGAATATCATGGAACGGCAACCTGCACTTATTCTGACGGCTTTGCCTTTTTATTGAAGGAAACAGGAACAACAACCTACCAAAACCTGGCTTTGATACCCAATACAACCATTCCGGTAAAAGTGACTACGGTACATCCTGACATACCCGGTGGCTGCCCGGCAGAAAACGAACAGTATTTCGATGCTTTCAATCCAACCGAATATCCGACCAATTTTAATGGGCAGACTAAAGTCCTCACCGCACAATCCGCAGTAATTCCCGGGCATCAGTACCATATAAAACTGGTCATCGCCGATGAAGGCAACTATCGCTATGACTCGGCTATTTTCCTAAAGGCAAGCAGCTTTAATTATGGCGTTGATTTGGGCGATGACCGTACTTTCGCAACCAACAATCCGGTTTGCTATAACGAAACCCTGACCCTAAACGGGACATCACCTACTGCGACATCGTATCAATGGTATTTTGAAAACAATCCGATCCCGGGGGAAACTTCGGGAACACTGACTTTTAATCCGCCCTACACCGCTTCGCAAAACGGCACTTATTCTTTGTCTACAAGTTATTCGCCAACCTGTGCCACATCAACTCCGATTGTGGTAGAATTTGCGCCACAGCTTGTAACCAATCAAACTGTCTACAATTATTGCGATGCCGATGCCACTCAGGACGGCATTACAACCATTACCCTTAGCGATATTGTCCCGACCTTGTTTGCCAACCTCCCACCAACCTATCAGGTGGCCTTTTATGGCGGCCCGACAAGCACAACACCGCTGCCCGATATTTACCAGAATGCCAATCCTTTTCAGCAGATTGTTTATGCCCGTATCAGCAACAGCAATTGTTATGGTACTTTTTTTGTTACTCTTAATGTAAATGTCTTCAGCGGTACTATTGCTGATGAAACGCTCGGGATGTGCAACAATTCGCCAACAACGCTAACCGCAGATACCGGTTACCAATCCTACCTTTGGAATACCGGGCAGACTACGGCAGCAATCCAGGTTACCAGTCCCGGAACATATACCGTTACCATTGAAAATACCGATGGCTGTACCAAAGTGAAAACCTTTACCGTAGTGGGTTCTGAAATTGCCACGATCACCAATATCGTCACCAACGATTTCAGCGATGTCAATTCGGTTGAAATTGTGGCGACCGGTTCAGGAAATTATGAATATTCAATTGACGGCATCAATTTTCAGGACAGTCCTATTTTCACCAATCTGGGGGACTTGATTTACACTGCTTATGTGCGCGACAAAAATGGATGCGGGACAATTTCGCAGGAGTTTTATCTGATACAAATACCAAAATTCTTTACGCCAAATGGTGATGGCTATAACGATTACTGGAACATAAAAGGAATAAAACCCCTATCTCCAAATGCCAATTCAAGGATTACGGTCTTTGACAGGTATGGTAAGCTAATCAAGCAGTTTAGCCCTATAAGTGTGGGCTGGAACGGAACCTATAACGGAAAACTGATGCCCGCCGATGACTATTGGTTTACGATTGAGTTGCGCGACGGACGTAGTACAAAAGGGCATTTCACGCTAAAAAGATAATACTATGAAAACTATTTTTGCTGCCTCTTTATTAGTGACAGGCATTATGAACAGCCAGGCCCCAAAAGTAAGCGATGGGAAAATAGAGCATTTTGAAAGCTTCAAGTCACAATATGTTGATCCGCGGAATATTGATGTGTGGCTACCTGCAGATTATTCTGCAAAAGAAAAGTATGCCGTGGTTTATATGCAGGACGGGCAATCGCTTTTTGATGCCGGCATTGCCTGGAACAATCAAAGCTGGGAGCTTGGCAAAACTGCAGCCGAACTTAATACTGAGGCAAAAGGGATGCCCAAAAAATTCATTATAGTTGGGATCTGGAACAATGGAGTAAAACGGCATGCCGAGTATTTTCCGCAAAAGCCATACAATAAGCTGACAGACAAACAGAAAGAATTTGTGTCAGATAATTTATTCAAATCCAGCAATATCAATCCGCCGTTTGTGCCAAATTCCGATAACTACCTGAAATTTTTGGTCAACGAGCTAAAGCCGTTCATAGACAGCCGTTTTTCAACCCTGCCAGACAGGGACAATACCTGCATTGCCGGATCGAGCATGGGCGGGCTGATTTCACTGTATGCGATTTGCGAATACCCCGAAGTTTTTGGTGCTGCTGCCTGCATGTCAACGCACTGGACCGGAATTTTCCAGCTGGAAGACAATCCGGTACCGGGAGTCTTTTTTGATTATATGAGAACTTACCTTCCTGATCCGAGGAGCCACCGGATTTATTTTGATTATGGCGACCAGAGCCTGGATGCTTTATATTTTTCGCTGCAATTGACCGCTAATGATATCATGCGTGAAAAAGGATACAGCAACGTCAATTGGGAAACGCACTTATTTCCGGGAAAAGACCATTCGGAAAAGTCGTGGGCCGAACGCGTGCATATTCCGCTGAAATTCCTGTTTAAGCGGTAGCCCTAGCCCGGGTTGCAGCAAGCTACCGTGTAGCGCGGAAAACCGGATCAGCTTCAAAAATAAAAAACCACCAGTTTTCGCTGGTGGCCTGAATTAGCATTTAAGCCTTTTATTAAATGCACACTACTTAATTTATTATTTTGAGAAAGTCATCACGGCTTTTTTACCGTTGCGCTCGCTAGAGATTACCAGTTTTTCGGCAGTCAGCTCGTCTACGTTCAGCGTATCCGCTTTTTTGCTTTTGTCATCGGTGATCACCAATTTGGGAGCTGCATAAGTATAGGTTCCTTTTGAATCCTTAACGGCAGGGTTGCTGGCGCTTACCGTACCGTCTTCATTGAAGGTGAACGAGGTAGCACCAAGTGCCTTTTTCTTCATCTCCTCAAACGCCTTTTCCTTGCCTTTTGGGATTTCCATGCCCATATCAATGTCGGATAGTTTCCAGGTTCCTGTTATGGATGCTGCTACAGGTTCTTCTGCCATAGGCGTTTCAACCTGTGTGCTGTCGGCTGCTGCTGCATCGGTTTCGGTTTTATTGGTTTTGTCTGCGCATGATGCGACCACTAAGGAAGCTGCGGCGATTGCCATAAAAATTGTTTTCTTCATATCTTAAGTTTTTAATTGTTCCTATTACCAGCCCAAAACGTTTTTCAGGAGCTTTTTGCCTTTTCCTTTTTTCTCCTCAGCTTCCTTTTGTTTTTTGGCTTCCTCATCGGCTTTGGCCTTTTCCTGAGCCTTTTGATCCGCTACGATTTTGTCCTGCTCTTTTTCTTTCTGCCCTTCGGTATAAAACAGGTTGTTATCGATAGTCCAGGTTTGCGGTTTGATCAGGTAAACGAGGTCTCCCCATTTTTCGTAGCCGATTTTGTCCCTGTAGCCCATCGAAAATTTCAGCTTTATATTTTTAGAGCCATAGTTTTTCCCTAAATATTTCAGTTTGGTCGTAATATTTTCGTCCGTAATGAGCTTGTAGCTTCCGAATTCGCTTTGCTTGTCGCTGTTGCTTGGAACTGGAATGTAGGCATTTACATCGTCAATAAAAGCCTTGATGGAGTTCTGGCCGTTTTTAACGAAATAATATTCCTCATCAACGTTTCCGTCTTCACCTACCAATTGCAAATAAACAATCAGCTTTCCTAATCCGTAATAGTCCAGTTTTTTAGGTTTGTCAAAGGCAATTTCCATTTTATTGATTTCTTCTGCCTTGATTACAGCCGTTTCGGCTACCAATTTTCCGTTTACTTTCAGCTTGAATTGCGCATTCGCAGAAATGCCGGTCAAAATGATAAGTAATAATGCTATTTTTTTCATTTGTTTTAATTTAATGGTTTAGTGTTTTTTAGTTTTCAAATCAAAAATATTTATAAAAAAAACCTAAAATCAGGCAAATGAAAATTCGACAGCATTATTTGAAAGTTTGCTGAAAGTGAAAAAAAATTCGCTTTTTGTTTATTTTAAAGATTGTCGACCAATGCCAGGAATTCTTCCTTTTTGCGTGTGGCGAGCGGAATGGTATTTTTATTTTTCATCACAATCGTGTTCCCGCCATCGGTTTTGATGAAATGATCGAAATACAGCATGTTGATCAGGTGCGATTGATGTGCCCTGAAAAACTGGAACGGCTTCAGTAAGGTTTCGTATTCCTTTAAGGTAGTTGAAACGACTAATTTCGGTGCGTTGATAAAATAAAAAGTCGTATAGTTTTTTTCGGATTCACAGTTTACAATATCCTGAATATTAACAGAATAAATCTTTTCAGCGGTTTTTAGAACCAGCTTCCGAAGGTTTTTTGGGCGTTCTAAATTAGAAAACAGCGTATTGAGCTTGAGCTCCATTATATCTTTGCTCAGCGCTTCTTCGGCCTTGTTTACCGCTTCGGTCAAATCGGCCGGATCCAAAGGCTTGAGCAGGTAATCTATGGCGCTGAAGCGAAACGCCCTGATTGCAAAATCTTCATAGCCGGTAATAAAGATGACTTTGAAGTTGATCGGTTTGAGCTTTTGAAGCAGATCAAATCCGGTACCGTCAGGCATTTCAACATCAAGGAAAACAATATCGGGAACAATCTGACGGATAAGGCTTACGCCACTTTCAACACTGTTTGCCTGCCCGATAATGGCAATATTGGGGCAATTGGATTTGATGATCTCTACATTTTTTGTGCGGATCGAATCAACATCGTCAATGACAACAGCTCTTAGCATAGCGGGATTTAATTTTCGTAAATATAAGGTATCTCAAAAAATACTTTGGCCCCGATAATATTTTTTTTATCGTCAAAACAATTTTCAAGCTGGATATCGAAATCGTTTTTACCAATATAATTTGCCAGCCTTTCCTTAGTGATTTTCATCGCAAGCGATTTTCTGTTGGTTACCTCATTTTTAGTAAACCCCGGGCCGTTATCGGTAATTTCAAAAAACAGTTTTTCATTGATGAACTTGAAACTGATTGCGATAAAACCATTTTTGTCCTTGTTTTTCAACCCATGCCTGATGGCATTTTCAATGAATGGCTGCGTAAGCATTGGGGGCAATAAAACCGCTTCAGCATCAATAGAATCATCAACCTGCACTTTGAAATCAAATTTATTATTATACAGCAACTGCTGGATGACCAGGTAGTTGTCAATCATTGCCAGCTCTTCTTCCAATGAAATATAGCTTTCGGTCGAATTCTCCAAGATCTGGCGCGTGAGTTTGGAGAATTTTGTCAGGTAATTTACTGCCTCTGTCTCCTGTTTGTTATAGATAAGACTTTGGATATTATCGATGGAATTGAAGATAAAATGCGGGTTCATCTGGCTTAGCAGCAATTTTTGGTTGAGCTCGTTTTTTTCAAAGCTGGCAATTGCCTGTTTCTGACGGTAGCTTTTATACAGAAAGTAACCGATGGCCAAGACCAGCGCGAACAAGCCCGAAAGCACAATTAGCAGGTTATTTTTCTGTTGGGTTCTCGAGCTTAAAATTCAGCTCTTTCTTTTCATAATCGTATTTAAGCTGCTGCTGCTTCATTTCATTTTGCGTTCTCTTCTGTCTTAGAGGAATCTTCAAACTGATGGAACAATTCGAGCATCGTCACCGATTTTTTATAATTGCCATTGGCTTTGCTGACCTCATACAGAAGATTGTATGCCTGGGTAAGCAGTTTGGCATTGTTGATGGCTTTTGCCGATTCAAGGCCTTTTTCGAGCATTGCCTCGGCTTTGGGGTAATTGGCCTTCCTGTAGTATACTTCACCCAGATTCACGAGTGTCAGACTTTTTGAAAAGCCATCTTCCGACAATTCGTAGGCTTCTTTGAGCTTTTGCTCCGCATCATCATATTTCTTCCGTCTTAAATCGATCAGGCCCAAACGTCCAAGAGATAAGGCAATATAAGGATTTGGCTGGTGCTTCCTTGCAAGTCCCAATCCAATCATCAGGTTTTGGGTGGCTTCTTCATATTGCTTTAATGCGATGTAACAAGAACCGACATTCAAATAAAGGTTGCTTTTTTGCAGTTCATCCTCAACAGTTGCTTTTTCCTTTTTGATATCGATGAAATGAGTGGCTTTCTTATAGTATTTGATTGCTTCCAGGTGCTGGCCCTGCTCTGTATACAATATTCCCAAGTTGGAATATACGTACCAAATATTATCTTCATTGCCTTTCGGATGCCGCTCAAAATAACGCAATGCGGTAAAATAACAATCGATCGCTTTTTTATATTGCCTTTTTTGATACAGGATCAGCCCTTTGCTGACAATGGCCATCTGCAGTTCATTTTGCGCATTTATTTCCCTGTACAAAGCAATCGCCTTATCAATATAAGCCAACGATTTAGGATTCCTTTCTTCTTCGAAACGCACGCTGACATTTCCGTAATAATCGCCTAAATACTTTTTATATTTATTTTCCAGCAAGGCAGAATTACCTTTTTTGGCTATGCATTTCAGCGCCAGCCTGCCCAACTCAGCATTATAGGCATCAAACTCCTTTGCGTCATAAACATTTCCAAGCAATACAACCAAGGCCTTCAGTTTGGTAGTATCATGGGCTTTAGTATTCTGGATCGTTTCTTTCAGCGAATCCAAATCATCCTGTGCCATGCAATTGCACATCCAAAAAAAGGAAATGATAAAGAGGAGCTTATCTAAAAAAGGGATTTTAGACATGTTGGTTGATTAGTTGTTCTGTGCAAAAGTACTATTTTTTGGACAATGGAATTAACAAGTAAAAATTTGCCAAAACAAAAAGCCACCAACTTTCGTTGATGGCTTTTGAGATATCGTAAACCTAAAAATTAGATTTTGAAACGTTTCCTGTCATTTTCATTCAGGTAGATTTTACGCAGGCGAAGTGATTTTGGGGTAACCTCTACGTATTCGTCTTTCTGGATGTATTCCAAAGCTTCCTCTAACGTAAACTTGATGGCCGGAACAATTTTATTTTTATCATCGGCACCAGCAGAACGGAAGTTGGTCAGCTGTTTTGTTTTAGTGATATTGATAGTCATGTCATCCTGACGTGAATTCTCACCTACAACCTGTCCTTCGTAAATATCTTCGTTTGGATCAACAAAGAATTTACCTCTGTCCTGCAATTTATTGATAGAATACGGAATCGCTTTTCCGTTTTCCATAGAAATCAACGAACCGTTGATGCGTCCTGAAATTTCTCCTTTGAATGGTTCGTAACCAATGAAACGGTGCGCCATGATGGCTTCTCCGGCAGTTGCAGTAAGCAATTGGTTCCTCAAACCGATAATTCCACGCGACGGAATGTTGAATTTGATGATCATACGCTCGCCTTTTCCTTCCATCGAAAGCATTTCTCCTTTACGTACAGAAACAAACTCAACCGCTCTACCCGAAACATTTTCCGGCAAGTCAATCGTCAATTCCTCTATCGGCTCGCATTTTACGCCGTCAATTTCCTTGATGATTACCTGTGGTTGCCCTATCTGCATTTCATATCCTTCCCTTCTCATCGTTTCAATAAGAACAGATAAGTGAAGAACCCCACGGCCGAAAACCATGAATTTATCAGCAGAATCGGTTTCAGCTACGCGAAGTGCCAGGTTTTTCTCCAATTCTTTTGCCAAACGATCCTTGATGTGTCTTGAAGTCACGAATTTTCCTTCCTTACCAAAAAACGGTGAATCATTGATGGTAAACAACATGCTCATGGTTGGCTCATCGATGGCGATGGTCTGCAACGCTTCCGGGTTTTCAAAATCAGCAACGGTATCACCAATTTCAAATCCTTCGATCCCAACGATCGCACAAATATCACCTGCAATTACGCTTTCTACTTTTTTACGGCCAAGGCCTTCAAAAGTGTGCAGTTCCTTGATCCTTGATTTTATTACTTTTCCGTCTCTTTTTACCAAAGAAATCGGCATGTTTTCTTTTAATTCTCCTCTTTCCAAACGACCGATCGCGATACGTCCTGTAAATGAAGAGAAATCCAGCGATGTAATCAGCATTTGTGGTGTTCCTTCAGAGATTTTTGGAGCCGGAACGTGTTCCACTACCATATCCAATAAAGGCTCGATATTGGAAGTTACGTTCTCCCAATGATCTGACATCCAGTTGTTCTTAGCCGAACCGTAAACGGTCGGAAAATCCAGCTGCCACTCTTCGGCACCCAATTCGAACATCAGATCGAAAACCTTTTCGTGCACTTCTTCCGGAGTACAGTTTTCTTTATCAACCTTGTTGATCACCACGCATGGCTTCAATCCCAAATCGATTGCTTTTTGCAGTACGAAACGCGTTTGAGGCATCGGACCTTCAAAAGCATCCACCAATAGGCAGACACCATCAGCCATATTCAATACACGCTCTACCTCACCACCAAAATCGGCGTGGCCCGGTGTATCGATAATGTTGATTTTAGTTCCTTTATAAACCACTGAAACGTTTTTAGACGTAATGGTAATTCCCCTTTCGCGCTCCAAGTCGTTGTTGTCTAGAATTAAATCACCGGTGTTTTCGTTTTCACGGAAAAGTTGGCAGTGATACATAATTTTGTCCACCAAGGTAGTCTTACCGTGGTCAACGTGAGCAATAATCGCAATGTTTCTGATAGATCCCATCTGTATTTTTTTGAAGGTGCAAAGGTACACTTATTTTCCAGATAAAAAACCGAATATGAGATTGTTTAATATATTGGTAACATTTATCGCCTGCTAATTTTTTATAATAATTTTATATCCAAATAAGGAAAATTAATTCTGTTTGTGTAAATTTGGAACAATGAAAAATAATTCCAATAAAATTACATTCATCTATGTACTTATATTAATGCTTGTGGCGTATATCGGCCATGAATTATTTTCCAATTCTTTAGCAGGATATGAATTTACAAAAGACCTGCTTTTCATCCTTTTTTCCGGAATACTTTTAAAATTCATTTTATACCAAAATGAAAAAAGGAACAAATCTGTTTTTGAAAAACTGCAGCTGACCAACATTGAAATCAAGGAATCAAACGAACGCTACGACATTGTAGCCAAAGCGACGAGCGATACCATTTGGGATTGGAAAATGGATGATGACAGCTTTATCTGGAACAAAGGAATCCAGGGGGTTTTTGGCTATAAAAAAGAAGATGTCGGCAAAACCTCGAAATGGTGGTTTGACAGGATCCATCCGGAAGACAGTCTGAAGATGTCAGTAAAACTGTATTCTTTTCTGGAACAAAAAACAGAAAAATGGCAGGATGAATACCGCTTTCAGTGTGCGGACGGAAGCTATAAATATGTTTTTGACAGGGGATTTTTGGTAAAGGACGCCGACGGGAAATCGATACGGATGATCGGAGCGATACAGGATGTTACCAAGCAGAAAGAGGAAGAGCAGCGGCTTCGGTTACTTGGAACCGTGGTTACGCAAAGTAAGGATGCCGTAATGATTACGGATATTGATACTTCTGAGAATGAAATCCCGAAAATCATCTTCGTCAATTCGGCTTTTACAGATATGACCGGTTATACCGAAAAAGAAGTGACAGGCAAATCTCCGGCCATGTTCTTTGGCAAGAAATCGGATATTCTGGAATACGATAAACTGAAAACTGCTGTCCAGGAATTCAAAGCCTGTTTTATTGAAACTATATTCTACAAAAAGAACGGCAAGGAATTCTGGATTAATTTCTCAATGATCCCGGTTACCAACAAAGATGGCGAATTCACCCACTGGGTTTCTATACAAAGGGATGTCACCGAAGAAAAAGAGCAGGAAAAAGAAAGAGAACAATTAATCCGCGAGCTTACGCAAAACAATAAGGACTTAAAGCAATTCTCTTATATCACTTCGCACAACCTGAGGGCACCGCTGTCCAACCTGACCGGTTTGCTAAACCTTATAGAAGACATCCACATAGAAGATCCCGAACTGAAGGAAATCATCACCGGATTCCAAAAATCAACCCATTTATTAAACGAAACCATCAACGACCTGGTCAAAGTGATTATCATCAAAGACAATCCATCGATACAGAAAGAGAAAGTTTCGATCAGGGAAGTTTTTGAAAATGTCTTTAACCAATTGAGCTTTCTGATCAGTGTTCACAAGCCGATTTTGAAAATTGACCTGGAAGATGTATCGATTTTAGAAATAAACAAGTCGTATTTAGAAAGTATTTTTTTAAATTTACTGACGAATGCCATTAAATACCGAGCACCAATAAGGCAGCTGAAGGTTACCATTTCCACGAAGGTTGAGGACGACAACCTGATCATCACATTCAAGGACAACGGAATTGGCATCGATTTAGACAAAAACAAAGACAAGATATTTGGGCTTTACCAGCGTTTCCACAATTATCCTGACAGTAAAGGATTGGGATTGTATTTAGTCAAATCGCAGGTGGAAAGCATGAACGGGACTATTTCGGTTGCGAGTACCGTTGGAAAAGGAACAACATTCACAATTACCTTTAAATACAATTAAAAGGACCATATGCTAGATAAAATACTTTGTGTAGATGACGACCCGATCACGCTCATGCTTTGCAGAAAAGTAGTTGAGAAGGTTGATTTTGCCAAAGAGATAATCACCGTAAGCAACGGCGAAGAAGCTATCGATTATTTTGATGCGCTTTTTGAAGAGCAGAAAACCAATAATTCCATTATTTACCCCAAATTGGTGCTATTGGATTTAAACATGCCGGTTATGGATGGATGGGAATTCCTGGAAAGCTATAAAAGCAAGGATTATCCCAACGTATTTGAATCGACCCGATTTATTGTGCTTTCTTCTTCAATTGACCCTTACGACATCAACAAATCAAAAACATATCCAGTGATTGGATTTTTGTCGAAACCGGTCACTAAGGAAATGCTCGAAAACTTAAAAACCCAATTTTCATAAAAACCAAAATTCGTTAAAATAAAAAAGTCCCGATGAAAATCGGGACTTTTTATATACTGTTACGTTACGATTATAGTTTTGCAACGTGTTTTGTTAACTTAGATTTCAAGTTAGCTGCTTTGTTATCATGGATGATATTTTTCTTAGCTAATTTGTCGATCATTGAAATAACAACTGATAATTTTGCAGAAGCATCAGATTTATCAGCAGACAATCTTAATGCCTTGATAGCATTACGGGTTGTTTTATGCTGGTATCTGTTTAATACTCTTTTCTTTTCGTTGCTTCTGATTCTTTTTAAAGCTGACTTATGATTTGCCATTTTCTTGTAATTTAATTGTAATTAATATAAAATATTAGTTAAAAAAGAAAAACCTCCCACAATTAAAAATCACTTTGGTTTTAACTAATAAAACAAAAATCCGAGAACACTGAACGTTTGTTTTATAAAACTAATTTACAACTAATTTGTAGCCCGTAGGGGAATCGAACCCCTCTTACCAGGATGAAAACCTGGCGTCCTAACCGATAGACGAACGGGCCAATTTTAAGCCTTTATAATTCTAGTAGCCCGTAGGGGAATCGAACCCCTCTTACCAGGATGAAAACCTGGCGTCCTAACCGATAGACGAACGGGCCATCGTTGCTTAAAATTGCGGTTGCAAAAATACAACTATTTTTCAATCACGCAAGGCTGCAACTATTTTTTTTCTGATTTTTATTAGTATGCTTTTGCAAACAGCACTCTACCAGCAGATTTGGCTCCTGAAAAAATGCATATTCCTTCCTCTTCTACCCTGTCCAAAGGTATGCATCGGATGGTAGCTTTGGTCAGATCCTTTATTTTTTCTTCGGTTGCTGCAGTTCCGTCCCAATGTGCGGAAACGAATCCGGTTTTGTTTTCCAAAACATCCTTGAATTCCTCGAACGAGTTCACCTCAGTAATATGTGTATTCCTATAATCCAAAGCACGGTTGAACAGGTCCGACTGGATCTGCTCCAATAACTCTGAGATATAAGCGACAATGCCGTCTTTTGATTTCACTTCTTTAGTAAGCGTATCCCTTCTTGCGATCTCAAAAGTCCCGTTTTCCAAATCTTTCGGGCCAACAGCAATTCGAACCGGAACACCTTTCAGTTCCCATTCCGCAAATTTGAATCCCGGCTTTTGGGTAGTCCTGTTATCAAATTTGACCGAAATCCTGAGTTTCCTGAACTGGGCAACCAAATCATTGGCAACAGCCGAAATTGCCTCCAACTCTTCATCTGTCTTGAAGATTGGCACAATCACAACCTGGATCGGAGCTAAATTTGGAGGTAATACCAATCCGTTATCATCAGAATGTGTCATTACCAAGGCTCCCATCAAACGCGTAGAAACGCCCCATGAAGTTCCCCAAACGTGCTCTAATTTCCCTTCCTGATTCGAAAATTTTACATCAAATGCCTTAGCGAAATTCTGCCCTAAAAAGTGTGAAGTACCAGCCTGCAATGCTTTTCCGTCCTGCATCAATGCTTCGATACAATAGGTTTCGTCTGCCCCGGCAAAACGCTCAGTCTCGGTTTTCACCCCTTTAACTACAGGAATTGCCATGAAATTCTCTACAAAATCAGCATATACATTCATCATCTGAACAGTTTCATCAATCGCTTCTTGCCTAGTTGCATGGGCCGTATGACCTTCCTGCCATAAGAATTCAGCAGTCCTCAAAAACAGACGTGTCCTCATTTCCCAGCGCACTACATTCGCCCACTGATTAATAAGCAATGGCAAATCCCTATAGGACTGAACCCAGTTTTTATAGGTAGACCAGATAATTGCCTCGCTCGTTGGACGGACGATAAGCTCTTCCTCCAGTTTTGCATTCGGGTCAACCATTAATTTCCCAGGCTTTGTCTCATCGTTTTTCAAACGGTAATGAGTTACAATCGCACACTCTTTAGCAAACCCTTCGGCATTTTTTTCTTCAGCCTCAAACATGCTTTTGGGCACAAAAAGAGGAAAATAAGCATTGCTATGGCCTGTTTCCTTAAACATCCTGTCTAATTCTGCCTGCATTTTTTCCCATATAGCATAACCATACGGTTTGATCACCATACAGCCTCTAACCCCTGAGTTTTCGGCTAAATCTGCTTTGACAACAAGCTCATTATACCATTTGGAATAATCTTCTTCTCTTTTTGTTAAATTCTTACTCATACTGAATATTTTGGCATAAAATTTGTTTAACTAATTTTAACTAAATAGTTCGGCAAAACTAACTATTTTTGTATAGTCCAACAATAAAAATGCTATAGATATGAAAACTTATTTTTTTTCCCGGAAAAGATTATCCATTTACTCCGTATTTGGATTTCTTGCATTGGTTTCGGTATCTTGTGGCTCTTATCAAAATAGTTCCTATTATGATAACGACGGCGCATACGGAAACTCTTCAAATAACAACAGGGCGGTTTCAAATAACAATAACTCCCAAAAAACACAAAGCGATAAATACCAGGAATATTTCAGTGACCTGAATAAAGATTCTGCAGCATTTACCAACATAGATAATTACAGCTCTGTACCAAATAATGATGCTGTTAATAATGACACTCAAAATTACAGCCAAAACAACAATACAAGTTGGGGGAGACAATCCGCAAAGTGTAACCGTAAATGTTTATGACAGTAACTGGGGCTACGGATATTGGAACAACTATTGGTACAACAATTACTGGGGCTATAATGGTTATTATGGACCAGGATGGAGCCTTGGGTGGAACAGCTGGTATGGGCCAAGCTGGAATATCGGCTGGGGCTGGGGCTGGAATAATTACTGGTATGGAGGATATTATGGGCCATATTACGGATATTATAATGGCTGGTACGGACACAACCACAACAATTATTATTACAATGGGGGAAGAAGAGGAACAGCTTATGCCTATTCTGGCAACAGGTATTCAGGAAGGAACTCAAGCTACTACAGCGGTAATGACGGTAGAAGAAGCAATACATACACAGGCACCAGGGTTACTAATTTTAACGGTACGAGATCATCATCTGCTGGTGTGAGAAGCGCTGATTACACACCTACAAGGGCGAATACAAATTATTCTCAGTCACAGCCTACAAGAAGCAACACCTATACTACACAGGCTCAACCGACAAACATACAATCACAGCCTACAAGAAGCAATACAAACACGCAATCAGCCCCTACAAGAAGCTATACACCTAGCTCAGGCGGCGGAAGGTCGTATGGCGGCGGAAGCTACAGCGGTGGCAGTGGCGGCGGAAGATCGTCTGGCGGTGGTGGTGGAAGAAGATAATCCATAAAATATCTAAATATCTATGCTATTGTAACAAATTGCATAGATATTTTTTTGAACTAAAAAAAACTGCATCATGAAATCAAAGATTTACGAACACTTTCAAAAAACTACTCTTGTGAGTAAAAGACATCTATTTATCATCATTGCTGGATTGTCAATTTCAGCACTTCAGGCACAGGAAACTACTGCCGATGACGCGCTTCGCTATGGCGTGGAAAACCTAAATGGTTCGGCACGGTTTAGGGCTATGGGTGGTGCATTTGGAGCCGTTGGAGGCGATCTGTCTTCAATAAACCAAAATCCTGCCGGTTCTATTTTCTTTAATAATAACTATGCTACCTTCACAGGATCGAGCTATAATTCGAAAAACATTTCGCGCTATTACGGCACTACCCAAAATGACAATGACAATTCCTTCGACCTGAACCAGGCCGGAGTTGTGTTTGTTTTCAAAGACAATAATCCGAAAAACGACTGGAAAAAATTTACGATCGCTTTGAATTATGAAAACAACAATAACTTCAACAACAGCATTTATTCTGCCGGGATCAATCCGTACAATTCCATCGACAAATATTTTTTAAGGTTTGCCAACGGATTGCCATCAGAAGGCGGGATTACGTTACAGACACTGGAAAATGCCAATTTTGCCAACCTGAATTTCATCGACCAACAGGCAATGCTAGGCTACAACGCTTACATTTTCAATCCTGTAAGCAACACAGCAAACAATTCTGTGTACACTTCAAATGTTCCTACAGCAGGAAATTATTTCCAGGATAATTATACGATCACTACCGGATACGACGGAAAATTCACAGCCAATTTTGCAACGGCATTCAAAGACAAACTGTTCTTAGGTGCCAATATCAATTACCATTATACTGACATCGTCAAAACAACTTCGGTTTTCGAGTCTTACAACACTTCCGATCCTACAACAGGATTGCAGTCAGTGCAGTTTGATACCGAAACACATACTTTTGGATACGCATTTTCATTTGGCTTTGGTGCCATCGTTAAGGCAACAGAAGATTTGCGCCTTGGTTTAGCGTACCAGTCGCCAACATGGTACAGGCTCGAAGATGAGCAAAGACAGGCCGTGATTGCCAATTGCCCTGATTGCGGCTCCCAAAATCCAATCTATTACAATCCTGGCGTTACCATGGCGTATTTGCCATATACCATCCAAACACCTGGAAAATGGACAGGAAGCGCGGCTTATACTTACAAAAAAAGAGCTTTGTTGAGTGTTGATGTTTCGATGAAGGATTATGCCAATACGAAATTCAGGCCGCAGGAAGATTACACCGGCTTGAACTCGTATATGAGCAATGTTCTTGACAACGCGATTGAAGTTCGTGTGGGCGGAGAATACAAATACAAGGAATGGAGCTTCAGGGGCGGATACCGTTTTGACCAAAGTCCTTACAAAGTAGATCAGGCTTTTGGTGATTTAACCGGCTATTCCGGAGGTTTGGGTTATACCTTTGGCGACAGCCGGATTGACCTTGCCTATTCTTATGATCACAGGAATTTCAACTATACATTCCTTTCATCAGGGCTTACAGATCCTGCAAGGGTAAGCAGGTACAACAACAACGTCAGCCTGAGCTATTCGATTAATTTCTAAAATATTATTTAGAACCCGTACAAAAAACCATCTTTCTTGATGGTTTTTTTATTTTAAGGAAATGCTAACAGTATAATTCGAAATAAAAAGAGTAATTTTGCACTCCTATTTTTAAGTCTATGAGAACTAAATCTTTAAAGAAAAATAAAATCAATGTGATTACACTGGGATGTTCCAAAAACACTTACGACAGTGAAGTTTTGATGGGACAGCTGAAAGCCAGCGGAAAAGATGTGGTGCACGAACAGGAAGGCAACATCGTTGTAATCAACACCTGTGGTTTTATTGACAATGCCAAAGCCGAATCGGTGAATACCATTTTAGAGTATGCCGATAAAAAAGAAAGAGGCATTGTTGACAAGGTTTTCGTTACCGGATGTTTGTCTGAGAGGTATCGTCCCGACTTAGAAAAGGAAATTCCAAACGTTGATCAATATTTCGGGACAACCGAATTGCCGCTGCTGCTAAAAGCGCTTGGCGCCGATTACAAGCACGAATTATTGGGCGAGCGCTTGACTACTACTCCAAAAAATTATGCCTACCTAAAAATTGCCGAAGGCTGTGACCGTCCCTGCAGTTTTTGCGCAATTCCAATCATGCGCGGGAAACACGTTTCGCAATCCATAGAAAAACTGGTTAAAGAAGCTGAAGGACTGGCAAAAAACGGTGTAAAAGAATTGATTTTGATTGCACAGGATTTGACCTATTACGGATTGGATCTATACAAAAAAAGAAATCTTGCAGAATTGCTGGAAAACCTTGTAAAGGTAGAAGGCATCGAGTGGATCCGACTGCATTATGCATTTCCTACCGGTTTCCCGATGGATGTTTTGGAATTGATGAAGCGCGAGCCAAAAATCTGTAATTATATCGATATTCCACTACAGCATATTTCCGATAACATCCTGAAATCGATGCGCCGCGGAACAACCAAAGAAAAAACCACTAAACTTTTGCAGGAATTCCGTGCCGCAGTTCCCGGAATGACCATCAGGACAACGCTGATTGTTGGCTATCCCGGCGAAACTGAAGAAGATTTCCAGATTATGAAAGACTGGGTTCAGGAAATGAAGTTCGAAAGACTGGGTTGCTTTGCGTATTCTCATGAAGAAAACACCCATGCTTATTCCCTTGAAGATGATGTGCCTGATGAAGTAAAACAAGCGCGTGCCATGGAAATCATGGATATTCAATCGCAAATTTCATGGGATTTGAATCAGGAAAAAATCGGAAAAACATTTAAGTGTATCATCGACAGGAAAGAAGGACAGCATTTTGTTGGAAGAACCGAATTTGACAGTCCGGACGTAGATAATGAAGTTCTGATTGATGCCTCCAAATTTTACCTAAAAACAGGGGATTTTGCCAACATCACGATTATTGACGCCACCGAATTTGATCTTTACGGAGAACCTGCCTAATATTTAAAGCCTAATCCTGCAACCAAAAAATTCCTGCCAAAGACTTCAGTATTTTGGCTTGCGGCATTGTGCGTAAAATTCAGTGAAACCGGTATTTTGATGTCGTGTCCCAAATCAAATTCCTTTTCGGCCTTGATACCCAAATTACAAACCGAAACCTTATCATAATTGGCATAGGTATAGTATTTGGCCTTATTATTTACTACCGTACCAATCACAGGCAGTAAAGAGAACTCCGCCTTTTTGTTTTCAGAAAAAGTAAAAGCATAGCCTAGCTCAAGGTAAGTTGTGAAATTCTGCTTAGGGTTGCTTCCACTACTGTCATAACGAAAATCATTCCCGGCCACAAGCGTGCTTATAGTTGCATTAAACGGAAATTTATAACCGTCTGCTTTAGAAAACTCAAAATACAACGTTGCATCCACCGTCTTGACACCATCTTTCCCATAATTAAAATAACCATTATCCACACCATCAACTTTACTTACTGATGGCCAATAATAATCCCATAACTGAAGTTCTAGAAAATCAAAAACCTGGTATGCCGCATAAAAATCAATTTCCTGATAACCCTTATAGGATGAACCATCAGAATAAAAATAATTGCTCCTGAAATTAGTAGTTGCCCAAAATCCCAAAGTGAGTTTAGGAAGTATTTTGTATTCAACCGTAGGCTGGACAGCCACATAATCACCGCCCCAGCATTGCCCGCGCCAAAGGTAACGGCTCAGGATATCCAGTTTTAATTCGAGTTTTTTATCGTCGTCAGCAGCTTCCTTCTCCATTCTTTTTTCCTGAGAAAACACAGAAGCTGATATGCAAAAAACAACAAAAAGCAGCCTACATTTCATCTTGGTTTTCCTTATCCAAATAACGGTTGATCAGTTCAAATAGCGCATCGCGGTTCAAAGGCTTGGTGATGTATCCGCTAAATCCGGCTTGTTCAATCTTGATTTTATCATCGGGAAACGAATATGCGGTCTGCGCAATAATCGGCAGGTTCGGGCGCATCGGCAGTATTTGTTCCAATGCTTCAAAACCATTCATTATCGGCATCTTGATGTCCATCAAAACCAGGTCGATGTTCGGATTGGTAAGACAAATGTCAACCGCTTCACGCCCGTTTATGGCTCTGATGATTTTGATGTTTTTATGCTGCATCATTTTTTGGAACAGCAGGAAATTGATATTGTCATCTTCGGCTATCAGGATCGTTTCTTCATCCGATTTGACAATTTCAACATTATTAATCGGTTTAACAACAATATGCTCTGTTTTAGAATATTTCAACGGAATCGAAAAGTAAAAAGTGGATCCCTCTCCTACTTTCGAGTCCAGGCTAATGCTACCGCCAAGCAAATCAATATAGGCTTTAGAGATCGCCAAGCCAAGCCCAAGCCCTCCAACTTTGATGGAAATATCACTATCCACACGTTTAAAACGGTCGAATATGTATTTATGGTTGTCTTCATCAATTCCCAATCCGGTATCCTTAACCGTAAAATTAATCATCTCTTTTGCTTCATCAATTTCGAATCCAAACGCCACCGAACCTTTTTCGGTAAACTTGATCGCATTGGTCAGCAAATTAATGATTACCTGCTTGAGTTTGATATCGTCGGTTATGATATTGAATTTTGGGGCTTTTTTGCTCTTCAGCAACCTGAATTCGACATCTTTGTTCTGTATGGTAACTTTAACGGTTTCATACAATTCGCTCACAAGCGAATCCAGGTTGATTACCGTTAGGTTTGGCGTTAGCTGATTGGAATCAATCTTCGACATCTCAATTAGGTCTTCGATGATC
Source organism: Flavobacterium sp. (assembly GCA_049841115.1). Taxonomy (GTDB): domain Bacteria; phylum Bacteroidota; class Bacteroidia; order Flavobacteriales; family Flavobacteriaceae; genus Flavobacterium. Next base: position 295,556 of record JASGHQ010000007.1, on the reverse strand, counting down.
CCGACCAGGTTCTTTCCGCTTTTTTCAATAACATTCAGGTATTCGAGTTTTTCGCTTTCGCTGACTTTTGTATTCAGGATCAATTCCGTAAAACCATTGATGGCATTCATCGGAGTGCGGATTTCGTGGGACAGGTTTGCCAAAAACGATGACTTCAACCGGTCGCTTTCCTCTGCTTTTATTTTTGCCTTGATCAATTCGAGCTTCTGGTTTATATTTTCCTCAAACAGGTTCCCGATATAACTGAACTCACCTGTTGTCCTTTTCAATTCCCTGATAGCCCTCCTGTTACCCGATTCCAAAGCACGCCGCACCAAATCCAATGGATGGTAAACCAACCTTCGGGTGTAAATGAGATTTATGATCAGGTTGATGACAAATGCGATAATTATGAAATAAAGCAGGTTGATAGCATTTTCAAAAAATACCTCGAAGTTTCTTTTGAACAGCAATTTCCCAACAAAATTCCCATCACTATCCCTTAAAGTGTGCAAGGACGTGACTTTGTTTTTGAGGTTGGGAAGTGCAGTATCTGTTCCGATTAGCTCTATCGATGAGCTTGTTAATTTCTCCAGGTTTTGGATAAATTTGGCATCGATCAAACGGGCCACAAAAAAATAACCGGCAATTGGGGTTTTGTTTTTTAACGGATCATCCGACGCATGGACAGACGCCCCGGTAACTTCAACGATTCCTTCGGGGATCTTCATGTAAAATTTATTGATCCCCACTTTATCCAATAACTGCATTTCCTTTTTTGGAATGAAATCGATGGTCTTTATTTTTGCTGTTGGTGTCCTGATAATAAATTTTTTATCAGCATTATAAGCTCCGAGGTAATCGGCATCATAAATGTGTAATTCATTATTGATGGTTTCGTTGTACCAGGCAGTATCATTGGTTTTTATAAAACTGACAAACTCATCCCAATTGGTATCATTATTAATAGCAACAAGGATTGGTTTTGAATTTACTTCGAGCAGTTTCTGGATTTCATTATCAAACTGAACCAATGAAGAATGGTATACTTGCCTTTCCGCCTTTTTGGTGTAATAGAATAAGGCAAAGTAGAGAAGTATAAAAAATATACTCGACGAGAATATCAGCCAGAGTATTTTTGGAAATGTTTTTTTTACTTTCATTTCTTCGGTTCAATTATAAATTTGGGTCGCTAAAAGTATACTAAAAAAAACAAACTAAGGAACAAGTTATCAATATTTTAAAAAATTAATAGCCCGTGCTGTCGCAATATCTGTATTGGCTTGGAGTGCCAAAACAGTTCAAAATCTTCAAACTGCAGTTCGAAATCGGTTTTGAGCTGTGAAAAAGTAATTGTTTTTTCATTTGAAACAGAAATCAGACCCATTATTTTCAAGAACCATTCGCCCTTTCCTTTTTCAAAAGAAACCGAAACAGTTTCCCTTTTGTCATGAAAAGTCAATTCCATCATTTCCCAGGAATTTCCTTTTTTGGATTTTGTATAGGTTTTAGCCATTGGATTTCCACCTATCCAGATGGTTTTTGCTGTTGGTTTTACTGATAAGCCGGTTTCCTCTTCGAGGCAGGACATTATGTAATCAGGCTGGATACTGGTTCTTGGTATCTTAAAATCAAACCAATCCTGCAATTCATAATCAAAACAGATTCCGTGCATATAATTGAACAGCGATTTCTTTAACCCAAAACTAAACTTGTCGTGGTCGATCCCGGTTTTGTCCCGAAACTGGATGTCGTTATTGGCAAAAGTAATTTCGTTCATCTCGGGGATTACGCCAAATTCTTCGGGGAACATTCCAACCGGGCTGTGTGCTGTCATCGCAAACTGATGCCAAAAACCCGATTGCAGGATGCCTAATTCAAACATCTGGCGCACCATTTCAAGGCTATCGACTGTTTCCTGCACAGTTTGCGTTGGGTAACCATACATCAGGTAAGCGTGAACCATGATTCCGTTTTCTGTAAAATTACGGGTCACCTTAGCCACCTGTTCTACGGTTACGCCTTTCTGTATCAAATCGAGCAATCGGTCTGATGCAACTTCCAATCCGCCCGAAACCGCAATGCATCCAGAAGCCTTTAACAATTGGCACAAATCTGCAGTGAAGTTTTTCTCAAAACGGATATTTGTCCACCACGATACCGTCAGCTTTCGGCGCAGGATTTCCAGGGCTACTTCACGCATCAAGGCCGGTGGCGCAGCTTCATCAACAAAATGAAAGCCATTTTCGCCGGTTTGCCCAATGATTTCCTCCATCCTGTCGACCAAAATTTTTGCAGCAACCGGTTCATAAAGCTTGATATAATCCAATGAAATATCGCAGAAAGTGCATTTTCCCCAATAGCAGCCATGTGCCATCGTAAGCTTGTTCCAACGGCCATCGCTCCATAAGCTGTGCATCGGATTGGCAATTTCTATAACCGAAATGTAGTCATCCAAAAGCAAATCTGAATAATCTGGCGTACCAACCTGGCTCTGCTTGTAATCTGGTTTTGTGGAATTGTTTTGATAAATCACCTGCTTGTTTTTGAGCAAAAATGTCCTTTTGAATTCATCTGAATCATCAATGACAGCTCTATGCAGCAATTCTACCGGGAGTTCACCATCGTCAAGCGTAATAAAATCAAAGAACTCGAAAACGCGCGGATCTTTTAAATCGCGAAGTTCGGTATTTGGGAAACCGCCACCCATCGAAACCTTTATTTGTGCGTAATTATTTTTCAGGAATTGCGCGCAGCGGAAAGCGCTGTAGAGATTTCCCGGAAACGGGACAGAAATCAGCACCAGCTTAGGCGCCGCTTCCTTAATCCTTTTTTCCAGAACCTGAAGCGAAATGATATCGATATAAGTCAGCTCATTTTGCAGGTAATCATACATTTCGTCAAACGAATTGGCGCTTCGCCCCAAGCGTTCCGCATAACGGCTGAAGCCAAAATTTTCGTCGATGCATTGTTGGATAAAATCGGACAAGTCTTCGAGGTACAATGTGGCCAGATGCTTGGCCTTATCCTGCATTCCCATTGAACCGAAAGCCCAGTCCATATCATCCAGCTGATCAAAGCGCGAAGCCTCCGGCAGGAAATTCCCAGAACAGATTTGGCGTGCCAGCGTGGGGTTTTTACCCTGAAGGAACTCGATCACCGAATCAATCGTATTGATATAATCCTGTTGAAGGGCATAAATCCGTTGCAGGTTATCCCCTTCGGGCTGTGATTTTAATATAGAAAAAACAGCAGCCAGGCCGTTTTTTGAAAACAATTCCAGTATCACTTCTATACCCAAATCCATCTGAAATGCAGTAATCCCTTTGGTATTGAGGAATCCTTTCAGGTAAGCCGTTGCCGGATAAGGCGTATTGAGCTGTGTGAACGGAGGCGTTATCAGAAGGATGTCTTTCATTGTTACGTATTGACAGGCAAAATTACTTCATATTTTGGATAGTGCAACATTGTGGATTAATTCTTATCAATTCAATTATTTTGTTACTTTTGATTTGTATTTGACGGATTTATGAGGAAATTTTTACACCTATTTTTTTTAATAACAGGATATTGCGTTTTCGGGCAGCAGCAAGTCCAAAGTATTGGATTTATTGAGAATAGAGGCCAGATCGTAGATCAGAAAGGCAAACCCAATCCGAATGTAAAATATTTGCTCAACACCAATGGACTGAATGTACAGTTGCGGAAAAACGGCTTCTCTTATGATGTTTATGAACCTTACGGGAAATCAAAAAAACTGCCTGGCAGCAAAGCCTTATTTCATCGGATTGATATTGATTTTATCGGATGCAATCCGAATGCCGTTTTAATCCCGGAAGGCAAATCAGCTGATTATGACAATTATTATACTGTTGCTTCCAGGCCCGATGGTGTATTGAATGTACATAAATTCCAGAAAATAACTTACGAAAACATTTACCCCAACATAGACGTTGTGTTCTTTATCCCCGAAGACAGGTCGAAACCTGTTGAGTACAATTTCATCATCAGGCCCAATGCGTCTATTGGTGATATCCAGATGAAATTCAGCGGTGCCAAAACCGAATTGGCTGACAATAAGATCAAAATGAACATTTCTTTCGGCGCTATGGAAGAAACCCTTCCTATGAGCTGGACAGAGCATGGTGGCGTTAAAAATGAGATTGCCATCCGCTACAAAAAAATACGAAAGGATGTTTATGGCTTTGAAAGCAGTGAGATAACTTCCGGGAAAATACTCATCATAGATCCTACGCCAACGCGCTTATGGGGAACTTATTATAATGGCTATGGCGGAGACTACTCTACCGACATCAGTAATGACTCGAACAATAATGTCATTATCGCCGGCCATACCTTCAGCACTACCAATATGGCTACTATTGGAAGTTATGACCCTTTTCCGCATGCTTATTATACCGGAAATGGTTTTATTGCAAAATTTGATACCAATGGCGTAAGGCAATGGGGAATCTATTACAGTACCGTTCCGGATGTCATGAAGTGCGATAGTGCCGGGAACATTTATTTTGCCGGTGAAGTATGGAGAGATGAAGCCCCCAATGTAGTTACGCCGGGTTCACACCAACCAATGTATTCCGATTATGACGATGCTTATCTTGTAAAGCTCGACCCACAGGGAACAAGGATTTGGGGGACTTATTATGGTGGCAGGCTCACTGAAAATGCAAGGGATATCTGTTTTGACAGCAGTGACAATGTATACTTGGCCGGAAACACCAGCAGTTATGAAAATATTGCAACACCAGGAACCCATCAACCTGTATATACTCCCGGTGGGATTTTTTACGATGCCTTTCTGGTGAAATTCACTCCTCAGGGAGCAAGGCTTTGGGGAACCTATTACGGTGGTGAAAGTTATGAGGATGTTGCATCGATCAGCATATCACCAGACGGATTTGTTTATTTGACAGGATGGACGACGAGTACTTCGGGAATCGGTACACCAGGCTCTTTTCAGCCCAATATTTCGGGGAACCGTTCGGGGATGATTGCAAAATTTTCATCCACCGGCCAACTCGCATGGGGTTCCTATTTTTCGGCCAACAATTATTGTGTCATCAACAGCTCGCGTATAAAGGACAATTATCTTTACCTGACGGGAATTATCACCAGCAACAGCATTCTGACTACTGCCAATACCCTAAATACCTTTAACCCTACTTTTATCAATTTACCCAACCAGTTTGGATATAGCAGTTTTGTGGCCAAATTTGACACCACTACCCAAACGCTGTCCTGGGGAACCTATTTTGGCGAAATCATCCAGGATCTTGAGATTAGCACCAACAACAAGGTTTTTATTGAAGGGGTGACCTACCAAACGTCTGGGATTGCGACTCCCGGTGCCTATTCCACCTCTCCGCAATACAGCGATGCTTATGTAATCAAGCTAAACGAAAATGGGCAAAGGGAATGGGGAACGTATTATGGCGGGAATGCTACAGATGGCACCAACGGCGCGGCAAATGTAAATAACAAATTATCACTGGATACCCAAAACAATCTTTACCTGATAGGCAACACGAATAGTTCAGCCGGACTTACAACTCCAGGTTCGCATCAGCCCAATCATACTTTAAATCCTTCTGGTGGCCTTTATAACATATATGTGGCAAAACTTCAGGACTGCCTTTCTGCTCCTGTTGTAAATGGAAATGCCAACATTTGTATTGGCAATACCATCAACCTCACTGCTTCCGGCGGTACGAATTATTCCTGGACGGGGCCAAACGGATTTAGTTCGAACCAGCAAAACCCTTCTATCAATAATGCCGGAACCGTCAATAGTGGGATTTATTCATGCAACATTACAGGAACCGGCGGTTGTGACGGAACGGTCTCTACCAATATTGTTGTTGGCGACGTTACAAAGCCGGTTCCCAATTTGGCAATACTTCCAGCAATAACTGGCGATTGCAATACTATTGTTACTACGATCCCGACGGCTACGGATAATTGTGCGGGAAGCATCACTGCAACTACATCAAGCCCATTAAGCTATGCTTTACCCGGAAACTATACCATAACATGGACGTATACTGATGGTAACGGCAATACTGAAACGCAAACACAAAGTATTGTGATTAGTGCAGTTAGCATACCTTCAATCACAGGTTCAAATCAATTCTGCATTCAGCAAAATGCAACTCTAGCCAATATCGTAATTACCGGATCAAACATTAAGTGGTATGATGCATTGACCGGTGGCAATCTTTTGCCAAATACTACGCTTCTTCAAAACGGAATTACTTATTATGCTTCGCAAACCATAAATGGTTGTGAAAGCCAGCGGATTGCGGTTCCGGTATCCATTCAGAATACACCACCGCCTACCGGCAGCAGCCAGTCGTTATGCGCTACGCAAAATCCAACACTTAGTAACATTGCCGCAAACGGAACAGCCATAAAATGGTATGCTACCGTAACAAGCATGGCCGAGCTACCTTCAACAACTTTACTTTCGGACAATACAACTTATTATGCAAGCCAAACCATAAATGGCTGTGAAAGTACTACCAGGCTTCCGATAACCATTAGTTTGATTAACAGCCTGAACGCCATCAACTATAGTGCTTATATCTGTGATGATGGGAATAACGACAGCGAAAATGTAGTCTTACCAGATTTTGACAGCTTTCTTATAAGCTCTATTGCAGGCAATACATTTACTTATTTCGGTTCGCTGAATGGAGCTGAAAACCAAATTACATCAGAGCAATTTCAAACCAACCATTCGATAACCATTGGATTGAATACTGTGTTTGTCCGAATTGATTCAAGTAATGGCTGCCATCAGGTAGTACAACTGCAGCTGACATTGGTACACGTACCGATAATCCCAATTGCTGATGAAGTGCCACTTTGCGAAAACAGGAGCATTTCTGTAAATGCCGGAACCGGCTTTGACAGCTACAACTGGTCAACGGGAACGACAAGCAGTTCAATTACGATTACACAAGCCGGAACCTATTCGGTTACCGTTACCCAAAATCATGGATCGGCAACTTGTTCATCAGTAAAAAATTTCCAGGTTGTTGTATCAAATGCCCCTGTAATCGAATCTATCGCAATAGCAGATTGGACAGACGATCAAAATAGCATTACAGTACATCTGGCTGCCAGCAGTTTAGGCAATTACGAATACTCCATTGATAGTATACACTTTCAGGACAGCAATGCCTTTTATGGATTAGGGAGTGGAAATTACACTGTAACCGTAAGAGATAAGAAGGGTTGCGGAATAGCTGTAAAAATGGTATACCTGCTTAATTACCCAAAGTTTTTTACACCTAACGGCGATGGTTACAATGACAACTGGTACATCAAGTTCTCACAATCTGAACCTGATTTTGAAGTAAGGATATTCGACCGCTATGGCAAGCTGCTCAAGATAATGAACGGCCTGGGCTTTTGGGACGGAACCTATAATGGAAAACCAATGCCAGCGGATGATTATTGGTTTTTTGTAACCCGTGAAGACGGCAGGATCCACAAAGGGCACTTTTCACTGTTGCGGTAGGATCTTTATATTCCGTCTTTTTTTCTTTGAGCTACAAATTCATTTAGCTTTTTGCCATAAAGGGATTTAGAAACCTTTGGTGTCATCGATTTCTGGATCGTATCCAGATATTTTAGGTTAATATCGTAAATCTCAGCTAAAGCCACATAAGGCGCAACTTCATAATCGCCATGATTTACGGCAAAATTGGTAGTGTAAAGGTATTTTCTTTTTAAGACATCCTTTTGCTCTTCTTCAATCTTATTGAGCTCATTAGTATTTTTATCCTTGAATGCCTTGAATTTCTTTTGGATCAAATCCATATCCTGATCTACGAATCTTGACACTACTTTTCTGTACTCATCATAAAGCTCCTGGTTTTTAGATCCTGTAATTTTGGCATCAGCCGTAAAAAAATCAAGCGAGGTTTCAATATTCATCTTCCCTTTTTCGGCAAAAAATGTAATATTGTTATCTATCGAATTGGTTACTCCCCTGTCCAGGAAGAGGTAGAGCATTTCGGGTGACTGCAGGTCAAATTCACTTGTAAAGTGAGAATCGCCATTGATGGCAATCGTATCAATCGGAACCAAAACCGTATCTTTAATCCTTTGGATGTATAATGTCCCTTTCTTCAGGCCTTCGATATTCCCGGTCAAAACAAAGTTCTTGGTCGGTTTCTTTTCGGAACAGGACACAAGCGTGAGCGAACCGGCAAAGCAAATTAATACTAAAACTGAGAATAAACCTGAGAATGATTGGCGCATGTTTTTTTATTTTTTTTGCAATACTACTAAAAAAAATCCTCAATCTGCCGAACAAACTGAGGATTTAAAAGTTGTCGTTTTTTCTTTAGCCTTTGAGCCAAGCCTGATTCAGTTTTTCTTTTGAAGTATCAGAAAGATGGTAGCCTTCCACTTCTGTTGTGGTAAGCTTCATTTTTCCTTTGATCGTTTGCTCTGCATTTCCTCTTTTGATCTTGATACTGATATCACCATCGGGTTTCCATTCCTGGCTTACCATTATCAGCTCATAAATATTATCAAGCGAATAGGGTTTGCCATCAATTTCCTTGATAACATCACCGCCTTTTAACCCTAAGTTTGTCATAAATTGGTTCAATTCTATCCCGGGAACTATCACAAGTTCCTTCGTGGTAGGATCTGCCGAAAGGTAAGGCGTTGTCATGTCTTTTAGGAACGGGTTTTCGGGTACTATCATTTTCGAATTGGTAACCCCCATCTTTGCAAAATAATCATCATACGGAATTGGTGTCTTTCCGGCTACATAAGTATTGAGGAATTCACCTACTTCAGGATAAGTCAATTCGGTTACTTTTGCAAAAAGCTCATCATCATTAAAGGGTTTGTTCACACCATACTCCTTAGATAATTTTTTCATCAGATCCAATACGCCTCTTTCACCATTGCTCTTTTCGCGAATGATGATGTCGATGCACATCCCAATTAAGGCACCTTTTTCGTATACATTCAGGTACTGTTCCTTGTAAGGCTCAACCAAAACGTTGGCACTCATTTCGGTAAAAGGCATGGTGTCATTTAAAGTGGAAGCCGTTCTGATCTTCCCAACCATCCTGTCATAAAAATCTTCATCATCAATGAGCCCTTGGTTTACCTGGAACAAATTGGCAAAATACTCAGTTATTCCTTCGTACATCCATAAATGCTTGGACATTTTAGGATTGGTATAATCAAAATACTGAATCTCTTTCGAATGGATGCTTAGTGGCGTTATCGTATGGAAAAATTCATGCGAAACCACATCCTTGATTTGTTCGGCCAAAGCATCGTGGCCCATCATTTCCGGGAAAACCACCACTGTTGATGTTTGGTGTTCCAAGGCACCAAAACCCATCGCATCCTTTTTCTTCATATCTGACAAATACAACAAAATGGTGTAGCGCTTATTGGTATTGATCGAACCCATAAAAGCTTTTTGGGCTCTCATTGTTTCTTCCAGCTCAGGCAGTAGCGCATTGGCCGAATGTACTCCGGTAGGCGAATATACGCTGAACAGGATCTCCATCCCATCCACAGTGAATTTCTCATAATCTGGCCTTGAGTACATAATAGGATTGTCGGTCAGGTCAAAGTAGCGCGATACATTGAACTGATCAACGGTATCGCTTTTATTGTTATCTATTAAAGATGTTGCTCCATAAAGCCCGGCCGGATGGAATATCGTCACGTTATACGGAATTTCAGTCAGTGCCGTTTTATTTTCAAAAAAACCAATAAAGCCATGGTTGTTGATCAGGAAATTTTTGGCTTCCAAAATATTGGTCCCAGCTGGCGAAAAGATATCTTCTTTCTTATGGGCTCCATAACCCTTGCCTGATTCCGAGTCAAAGCTGTCGTTAACCCAGTAGGTTATTTTTGCCAGCGATTTGCCATTGGTAATGGCCCAAGAATTGTCGTCGGTTTTCTTTGTAGCCAATTCTTTCCCTTTTTTGTCAAAAGCTTTTAAATCGTCAATCAATTTACCGTAATCATCTGCCGAATACGTTCCGGGAACTGTTTTAGGGAAATGGAAAACAACCTGGTCGTTTGAAAACGAAGGCGGTATCATAGTCACCATCACCTTATCATTTTTCACTTGGTTCAGATCGATGGTTACATTTACTTCATTAGAAGATTTTTTTTGTGCTGAGACATTCGCCAGAACAGACAGAGCAAGGAACATGCTCAGGAATAACCTTTTCATAAATGGTTTTTTTTCAAAGTAAGACCTCAAAATTAACCATTAGTTACAAAAAATTTTAACATTTTTAGATATGATTAACTAAATCACTACTGTATTTAACAATAAAAAACTCCTGTTTCGGCAGGAGTTTATGGTTTTAATCAAATTTATTCTTGATATAATATTTACTGTCCAATTCATCAAAATCATCAACAATTGGCCTGGGTTTTGGCTTGCTTCCGGCTGCTTTCTTTTTCCAAAGCTCAAAATTATCCTTTGATAATCTTTTCCGCATCAATTCGGTTACCTCATTTTCGTGGAGCCCGAATTCTTCTTTTATTGCTTCAAAAGGCTTTCTCTCCTCTTGCGCCATGTTGACAACCCTTTCAATCTGTTCGCTGTCAAGTTCCATCAATTTACTTTTTTTCATTTCTGTAAAAGCATTTAAAAAATAGACTGTTATTTTACTGATTCGTATTTCAATATTAATAAAAAAAATAATTAGTTGTAAAAATCAATATATTTTTTTTCACCCCTGAGAATCAGGTGACCGGCGTTTCTGGAACGGAATAGCCAATAAATTGGAAAGCCTGTTATTCTCTTCGGGCTTCATGTGCGTATCAACGCCATAAATCAACTTATCCCTGTCCAGCGTCATGAAAGTTCCGAACAAGCGATCCCAAACCGAAAAAATGTTGCCGTAATTGCTGTCAGTATAAGGCAAAACATAATGATGGTGCACCTTATGCATGTCGGGGGAAACGATGAACCAGCTCAGGAAATTATCCAGTTTTTTAGGCAAGATGATATTGGCATGATTGAATTGCGTTGCCACAACCGATAAGGTTTGGTATAAAAAAACGAGCCACATAGGACAGCCCACAATCAAAACGCCCAGCGTGGTAAAAATAAAGCGGATTACGCTTTCCCCCGGATGGTGCCTGTTGGCAGAAGTGGTATCAATCCAGGTATCAGTATGGTGTATCAGGTGGAACCGCCACAGGAATTTGACTTTATGCTCTACCAGATGCGCCAGGTAAGCACCTACCAAATCCAGCAATAGCAGACCGATTAGGGCAAACAGCCACGGGTTCATTTTAGGCAGCCAATTCAGCAAGCCAAAATCATTCATCACCGTCCAATCGGCAGCTTTAAGCAAAATAAAGGCGAGGCAGAAGTTGACAATAATCGTAGTTATCGTAAAGAAGATATTGATCCCGGCATGTTTCCATTTGTTATAACTGAAACGGATAAAAGGCACGGCGCTTTCAATCAGCCAAAATAAGGCAATCCCGCCGGCCAAAATCAACGCGCGGTGCGATGACTTGATATGCTCAAAATAATTGATGATGTCGTTCATGGCAAAAGTATTTAGCCAAATATACTAAATCTGCCTATTTGATAATCCGGAACGTCAGATTTATTCTTGCACCAACAGGCCTGGCTGTTTTCGGCACCTGATGTTTCCAGCAATGCTGCGTTGCGCCTTTCATCAGCAGCAGGCTTCCATGCTCCAGATTGATTTTCAGCTTCTGTTCTTTAATCGTATTGTGCTGCAGCTGAAAGCTTCTTTCAGCCCCAAAACTCACCGAGGCAATTACCGGGTTCCGGCCCAACTCCCTTTCATTATCGGCATGCCAGCCATTGCTGTCTTTTCCATCACGGTAATAATTGAGTAAAACTGTCGTGAAATTTTCATTGCAAACCTCCTCTATTTCATTCTTTATGAACATCAGCAACGGATTCCACGCATGCGGGTGCATCACTATACCCGAATAGCCGTAAGGCTTCCCTTCGTTTCCAAACAACGCGGTCAGCCTTGGCTGCGGGTGCGTTTTGCCAAAAACCGTAATATCATCCTGCTGCCACGGAATTTCATTTTTCAGCTTATCGAAAAATTCAGCGGCACGGCCGGCTTCAAAGAAATTAGGGAAATATTCGATTTCGGCATTCGGAAGGTCAAATGCAATTTTCTCTTTTGGGAACAATGAATTCATATCCCAAAAATAAAAAAAATAATCAGGAGCACGGCAAAAATGCTTTCAGGACGTTGGCTCCCGCTGTCCGCGCTACACGGTAGCCAGCTCCCATCGGGGCTAAAAAGGACGGATACCGCCTTAGGCAAAATAAAAACGACAGGGAATCCTGTCGTTTTTCATTAAATTATCAATTGATTCAGGGGTTATTTTATTCGGGATTGTGCTGTTGGTCCAATAGGTTTTTATAAATCAATCCACCCACCAATGCACCTGCAATTGGCGCTACCCAAAACAGCCAAACCTGTGTTAACGGAGTCCCGCCCACAAAAAGCGCTTGTGATAGCGAACGCGCCGGGTTTACCGATGTATTCGTGATTGGGATACTGATTAAATGGATTAACGTCAATGCCAAACCAATCGCGATTCCGGCAAACTTAACATGGGAGAATTTTCCCGTAGCCCCCAATATTACCAATAGGAAGAACATGGTCAGGATAAACTCTGCTACAAAGCAAGCCATCATCGAATAACCTTCTGGCGAAAAACTATCAAAACCATTGGATGCAAATGCCCCTGCTTTAGTATTGTCGATCACATTTCCGGCTTTTTCAGACCAAACCAGGAAAAGCGTACCCGCAGCCGCAATGGCCCCGATACATTGGGAAATAATGTATGGCAACAAATCTTTTGCAGGGAAACGGCCACCAGCCCAAAGGCCAACCGAAACGGCCGGATTAAAATGCCCGCCCGAAATATGCCCTACTGCATAGGCCATTGTTAAAACGGTTAAACCAAAAGCTAAGGAAACACCAGCAAACCCAATCCCCAAATTAGGGATTCCGGCTGCAAACAGCGCACTTCCACAACCTCCAAAAACAAGCCAATACGTTCCGAAAAATTCTGCGAATAATTTTTTCATAATAAAATAGTTTTATACCGTGGATTGCCACGATTGGTTAGTTAATTAAAATTACAAGTAAATTTTGGGGCAAAAAATGAGTTGAAGCAAACTTATCAACAACATTCTGAACCTAAAACCTGCAATCTATTTTCGAGAAAATTAAGAATAATCATCTAACCACCGATGGCAATCATGCTCCGGTTTCTGGAAAACATTACCGGATCTCCGAATTTTGACTCATCATCCATACCGGCCCTAATGGCCTGTTTAGCGAGAAGATTTTGGCGGATCAAAGGAAGGATGGATTCTCCGGCGCGCATAGCGGGCAACAATTCGGTTTCAGAATTGGAGAAAAGGCAATTTTTAAGTTTCCCGTCAGCGGTCAGCCGAATGCGGTTGCAGGTACCACAAAATGGGTTGGTCACCGAACTGATAATAGCAAAGCTTCCTTTATGCGTTCTGATCCTGAAATTTTTAGCAGTATCATTAGGAGCATCCTGCAATCTTTCAATCTCATTGAGCTGGTATCCTGCCTGTACGGTTTCCATTATTTCGGCAAAAGAAACCAATTTTGACCTGTCCCATTGATTGCCGGTGAAAGGCATGAACTCAATAAAACGAACCTGGACATTCTTATTTTTTGTTAATAGAATAAAATCATTTATTTCATTATCATTAAATGATTTAATCAAAACTATATTAAGTTTTACCTTAAATTCATGATGCAACAGCAAATTGATATTTTCCAAGACAATATCAAAATAATTCCGGCGGGTAATCGCATTGAATTTATCTTTGACCAAACTATCAATACTGACGTTTATATCTTGTATTCCGGCTTCCTTGAAAGTTTCAATAAAATCAGGAATCAGGATGCCATTTGTGGTAATAGTCAGGTTTACCCCCAGTTTCCCTAAACGCAGCAGGATCTCCTTTGCATCTTTCCTTACCAGCGGTTCGCCACCTGTCAATCGTATCTTGGTCACGCCTAAATCCACGAAATCCCGTGCAACGGAAACAATCTCATCGGCCGTCATCAAATGCGGCTTTGGAGTCAGTTTTATCCCTTCTTCAGGCATGCAATAGGTACACCTCAGGTTACAATGTTCTGTAATCGAGATCCGCAAATAATCATGTTTGCGCCCAAAAGCATCCTGCAAAAGCTTATTATTTTCCATGATTGAAACCGTTCAACAATTGAAACAAATGCAATACCGACGGAAAAACAGCATCAATAGACTCTGCTGCTCCATTGGCTGATCCGGGCAATGCCATTAACAGCATATCCCCGCTAAACCCAACAACACTCCGCGAAAGCATGGCAAACGGCATACGCTGTTGCCCATAGGACCGTATAGCCTCCTCAATACCAGGAATCCTTCTGTCAATCAGCGGAAGCACCGCTTCTGGTGTGACATCTTTTTTAGAGAGGCCTGTTCCTCCAGTCAGGATTACCAGATTGACATTTGCATTGGAAAGATTATTCACTTTTGCCTGTATCACATCAATTTCATCTGGAATGACAACGTAATCCGAAATCGTCAAGCCTAATTTTTCGAGTTTTTCAGAAACTGCTTTCCCCGATTTATCTTCTTTCTGCCCAGACGAAACACTATCGGAACATACCAAAACGACAACTTTCAAATCGGTTTTTTGCCTGATGCCGTAATCAGATTTCCCGCCTTTTTTGTGCAATAGCCGTATAGTGGAAATTTCAACATTCTTGTCAATCGGCTTTAGCATATCGTATAATGTCAAAGCTACAATTGACGCGCCGTGCATCGCTTCAACCTCAACGCCGGTCTTATAAATCGTTTTGACGGTAACCTCGATTTTGATGCTGTTTTCCAAACATTCAAACTCAATCCCCGTAAATTCTATCGGCATTGGATGGCAATCCGGAATAGCATTCGAAGTATTTTTTACAGCAAACAATCCTGCTGTCCTCGAAACTTCAAGCGCATCGCCTTTTGGAACTTTTCTGTCCAGAATTGCTTTGATCGTTTCGGGCGAACCAACAGTTACAACAGCCTGGGCCACTGCGGTTCTCTGCGTTGTTATTTTATGCGTGATATCAACCATCTTACGTATTTTTTTTCCAGATATAGCTTTCGTCTTCAAAAATCTCCTTCCCAAAAATGGCCACTTTCTGCTTAATTTCTTCCACCAAAAACTCCAAAGCCTCAAAAACCACTTTACGCCTTGGCGCAGAAACAAACACAAACAGGCAGATTTCACCGGTTTTCACCAAACCCAAACTGTGGTAAAGATGCATGCAGGTCAAATTGTATTTGGCAAAAGCGGCTTCACGGATTTCGTAAAAGCTTTGCTCAGCCATTTCTTCGTATGCCGAATAATCAATGGCCATAACGGTTTTGCCGTTTATTTCATCGGCACGGACCTGTCCAAGGAAAATATTATGCGCACCGATAGCAGTTTTGCTTTGGTGCTTTGCAATCGAATTCCCGATGAATTCAGCAGAAATCGGGCCTTGTACAAAGGTTTCTTTTTTGGGCTTATCTGTTGCCATTATTAATCATTTTATCTAAAGCCGAGATTCCGTTTTGCAAATTAGAAACATTTACAAAACCCTTTTTCATAAGATAGTCGGCCGCTAATCCGCTTCTGCTTCCGTTTTGGCAGACCAGGGTTATTTTTTGGTTTTTATCTACATTCCTTAAAAACTCATCCAGCTTTGCCAAAGGTACGTTTTTGATGTATCCTAAGTCCAATTTGGGCTCTTCATATTCTTCACGGATGTCAATTATCAGCGAATTATCATCAGCAAAAAAATCGGGCAAACCAGCTTCATTTTCTTTAACAAGAAACTGATTATTTAAATTGTTATTTTTTTGTATTTCAATAAATTGAAAACTATTATCTAAACCATTATAAAGCAATAGCTTTTCGCTTAAGACTTCTCCAAGATTAAGAAGGATTTTCAAAGTTTCGTTTGCCTGCATGGCCCCGAGAAAGCTCGGCAACACACCAAGAACACCCGTATCATTACAGTTCGGAATCGTTTCCAACCTATCGCTTTCAGGAAACAGACAGCGGTAGGTGGGCCCGTTTTGATAATTAAAAACCGAAAGCTGGCCCTCAAAACCATGTATGGAGGCGTACACCATTGGAATTCCTTTTGCCACAGCCACATCATTGATCAGGTAGCGTGCAGCAATAGTATCAGTACAATCCACAATTACATCATAATCAGAAACAATCAAAAAACAATTCTGCCTGGTAAGATAAACCGGGTATTCACTTATGCTCACATCAGGATTCTGATTTAAAGCAGTTGCAGCTGCAACGGCCACTTTGCTTTTCCCGCAATCATTGGGTGTATACAAAAACTGACGGTGCAGGTTGGTTTCTTCCACAATATCGCCATCGACAATTCCGATTTTCCCAATTCCGGCTGCGGCCAGGTTTTGCAAAACCGGACAGCCCAAGCCGCCAACGCCGATAATCAAAACTTTGGCTTCAGCTAATTTTTGCTGACCCAAGACGCCAATATCCGGCAAAGCTATCTGTCGTTGGTACCGTTTCATTTTGATTGATTTACCCTCCTGCAAACGGCGGCATAAAGGCCACCTCATCTTTATCTTTTAATTCAACATCGCAATTTGAGACTATCTTTTTGTTAATAGCAATTGAATAATTAATATCCAGTAGTTTAGAATAAATTATTTCAATTTTTGATTTCAGTGATTTCATTAAAATTTGTTCATCTTCAAATACGAAAACCTCTTCTTTTTTTTGAGTAATATCAGTAATAATCCCAAAATATTTTACCGTGATTTCCATGCAGATTTAAGTTGTGTATAATTTAAAAACGGCAATCAGCAAAACCAAAGCCAAAACATTTCGCAGCATCGGAATATTCATTTTTTTGCTGCCAAAATACCCGCCAAGGATTCCTCCGATTAAAGCAAAAGCAATCAGCGATAGCGAAGATGCCGGAAGCGTTCCTCCTTTTGATATAAACCCGAACAGGCCCGAAATCGAATTAACCAGGATAAACAAAGCCGAAACCGCAGCTGTCTTTTTCATATCACCCCAATTCAGCAATAAAATTACCGGGCTCAGGATAATCCCGCCACCAATGCCGATCAATCCCGACAAAAAACCTATCATGGCCCCTATGAACAGGGCCAATGGGAGGTTGATCGGCTTCAAATCGCCTTTTTGTTTTCCCAATAGGCCTAATAGCCTTGCAATGGCAAACAGCAAAACAGTTCCTAAAATTATCTTGTATATATGCGTTTCGATAGTAATGATCCCGCCTAAAAACGAGAACGGGATTGAGGTCATGGCAAACGGATAAAACAGCTTCCATTCAAATTTCTTTTCCCTGAAATAAAAGAAAAACGATATGCCCGAAACCAGGATATTCAACACTAAAGCAGTAGGCTTCATAAACGTTACCGGAAAAGCAAACAAACTCATCAGCGCAAGGTATCCGCTGGCGCCGCCATGCCCAACACTGGCATAAAGGAACGCTACAACGAGCAGTAAAATCAGTAATAACGGAGATTGTATGAGTTCGGCTGAAAGCATGTTTTTAAAATTTACGAACTGTAAATATAACTACAATTCTGATTCTTAGATTGGATAAACCGAAACTTTATCTCCTTTTGACAATTGGTAATTTCCATTCGGGACATAAACGAGTGCGTTGGCGAGCGCAAAAGAATTGAGCATCCCCGAGTCCTGATGCGAAAGCACAGTAACTTCATCATCGTTTACGAATGCCTTTAAGAACTGGCTACGCGGATTATCAACCATAAGATCATAAGCCAATCCCTTCATCATTTGTGAACCATATTTATAACCCATCCCTGACAATCTCTGAAGTGTCGGAAGTACATAAACATAAAAACAGGTCAGGCTTGCAGCAGGATTTCCGGGTAAGGCAAATATGATTTTATTGTTTTGTTTTCCGGCAAAGAGCGGTTTACCTGGTTTTTGATTGACTTTGTAAAATAGTGTTTCCACATTCAGGCTTTCTAGCGCTTTGCCGACGAAATCATAATCCCCAACCGAAATGCCGCCCGAAATGACAACCATATCGTTCTGATAGATCGCTTTTTCAAGGGTATTTTTGGTTTTTTCAAAATCATCATTTACCGAATAGCAGCTTATACCGTCAAAACCGGCATCAAATAAAGCCGTTTGCAGCATGATCGAATTGCTTTCGTATACTTTGCCTTCCGGAAGGTTTTCGCCCGCAGAAACCAGCTCATTTCCAGTCACCACAATTCCAACCCTCGGCTTTTGGCAGGTTTTCACTTTTGTAAAGCCCAATCCGGCCAGATAGCCTATAGCAGCCGCATTGAGATATGTCCCTTTTTCCAGTGCAATACTGCCTTTCATAATCTGCGCGCCCATCTGCCTGATATTGGTTTCGGGCGACAGTCTTTCATGAATCGACAAGTCATAGCCCCTGACAGTTACTTTTTCTTTCTGGATTACAGACTGCGCCGAACCGGGAACTGCAGCTCCGGTGAATATTTTTACGGCCTGGCCCGGTTTTAGTTCGGTTTCAAAAAAATCCCCAGCCTTGACTTCGCCGATAATTTCATAATGAAGCCCATCATGCAGCGCCAGGGCAAAGCCATCCATTGTAGCCTGGCGGAACGGCGGCATATTGATAGGTGAAAAAACGGTCGCCGCCAATACATGGCTCCTGGCTTCCAATAACGGCAGCTCCGTTATCTTTTCGAAGTAGCTTAATTCTTCAAGTATCGAAAAGGCTTCTGAAGTTGAAATCATCTGTTTTGATTTTTAACGCGGATTAGTTGTGCAGCTATGCTGATAGCAATTTCGTGTGTGGTTCCGCTTTTGATGTCAATGCCTATCGGCGCATAAACACGTGCGATTTTGTCTTTTTCAAAGCCATCGGCAAGCATATTCTGGAACAAGGTTGCAATTTTTTCCCAGCTCCCCAACAGGCCAATATACTTAAAGTTTTTATTAATCAACCGTCTAATAATAATGTCATCGGTTCGATAACCAAAAGACATGATCACAACATACACATCATTTCCTTCGGGAACATAGGCATCGATCTGCTCAAATTCGATGACCTGTTTGGATTGCACAAAATGGTTTTGCTCCATCGTATTGAGGTTTTCCCGATGGTCGAGCATGTGGATTTCAAAATCCAATTTGGAAAGCGTTTCGCTCAGCGCCAGGCCAACATGCCCTCCACCAATGATGTAAACCCTTTCCGTTACCGAATTGGTTTCTGAAAAATGCCATTCCGATGTATCGCAAACAGCATTGATCCCGCAACTGTTGTAGTCAATCCTGAAATTGTTTTCAGTCAAAATCGAATTCAAAACCGGAAAGAAATTTTCCGTAATATCATAAAAAGCAATCGTCTGCCGTCCCGAACAGATCATTCCCGACTGATCCTTCGGCGCTGATTTGTCGTGGATCTGATGCTTGATGAATGGCTCGAAATTGGGTTTATCCAAAAGCGATCCGGCAAACTCCACCAATTTATGTTCCATAATCCCGCCGCCAATGGTTCCGTACATCTGGGTTTTGGCCACCAGCATTTTGAAACCTTTACGTCCCGGGCTGCTACCTTCGTTGGCAATGACAACCATCAGCACCAACCGTTTTTCAAATTGGAGGATTCCGGATAGCTGTTTATAAAAATCTAATGTCATTTAATAGGCTTTATTTCCTGATATTTTTAAAGTGTGTTTTATTCTTATTGATGGACAACAGCGCCCATCAGTTTCAGCGTATTTCAATAGGGTAACCTGTATCTTACCGTTCTGTATAGTATCAAACACGAACAGGTTATCTGGCTCATATCCGGCAATGACCTTGATGCCATCTCCCGTATTCTTATACAATGTCAATCCCTGCCCTACAATCGCACTTCCTAAATTGCTCGGGCCTAATGAAAAAAATATGGCAACATCATCAATGCCGTCACCTGTAAAATCTCCCACATGCGACTGCGAAACATCAAGTACTGCATCATGGGATTTCAGGATTTTCGGCAAATAGTTCTCAAATTGCCGTTCTGCCTGTTTTCGTGCCTCTTCGGCAGAAATCGGTTCTTTTTTGTTGCAGCTTATCAGTATGCCCAAAAAACAGAAGGTCGTGATTATTTTACCAATCTTCATTTATTTAGCTTTATTCATTTTGCCAAAATTAACTTTTTATCTTTATGTTTGTATGTTTGCCATTTTGACAAATTCAAAATTAATTAACAGTGCTGCAAAGAAAAATATATAGTAACCGTGTTTGGATTGACAATAAACTAAAACCGGCGACAATTACACTAACAGACAAAGTTGAAGCTATTGATTTCAGCAGACAGGCTGATGCCGAAGATTTTGGCAATGCCGTGATCATGCCTGGCATAATAGATGTGCATGTGCATATCAACGAACCCGGACGAACCGAATGGGAAGGCTTCGAGACTGCTACTCAGGCAGCAGCAGCAGGCGGCACGACTACAATCATCGATATGCCGCTCAATGCAAGCCCGGTAACAACTACTCTGGATGCTTTTAATCAGAAGCTCGAAGCCTCCAAAGGTAAAATGAATGTGAATGTTGGCTTTTATGCCGGATTGATTCCCGGAAATGCATCCGAACTGGAACCGCTGATTGAAGCAGGAGTTATAGGCGTAAAATGCTTCCTGACACATTCGGGCATAGACGAATTCCCGAATGTTACCGAAAAAGACCTGGATGAAGCCATACCAATCATTGCCAGGCACAACATTCCGTTATTGGCGCACTGCGAATTGTATGACTCTGAAGTGGATTGTGGTTTTGATGAAAATCCAACCAGCTATCAGCATTATTTGGCAAGCCGTCCCAAAAAATGGGAAAATGACGCTATCGGCCTTATGATCAGAATGTGCCGCAAACACAATTGCCCGGTTCATATTGTCCATGTCGCATCTGCGGAAGCGTTGGTAATGATTGAAACCGCAAAAAAAGAAGGGCTGCCCATTACTGCCGAAACCTGCACGCAATATATTTTGTTTAATGCCGAAAGCATCCCGGATGCTGACTGCATTTACAAATGTGCACCGCCGATCCGTGAAAAAACAAATAATGAACAATTAAAACAAGCTTTCGTTACCGGAGTTTTGGATTTCATTACCACCGACCACTCGCCTGCCCCGCCCAACATCAAGGAAATGGAAAGCGGGAACCTTAGGAAAGCCTGGGGCGGAATTGCGGGAATCCAATTTTTGCTGACAGGTTCCTGGACAGCGCTGAAAGATACAATGGCACTGGAACAATTTATTCCTTTGGTGACTTCACATCCGGCGCATTTCATTAAAGCGAAAAAAAAAGGAAAAATCAACATTGGCAGTGATGCCGACCTTGTAATATGGAATCCTGACGAAATCGATTTAGTAAAACCCGAAGACATTTTTTTCAGATATAAAATAAGTCCATATATTGCAACCCGCTTAAACGGTAAAGTGCTGGAAACTATAGTAAATGGCGCGACCGTTTTTCATCATAAATCAATAGAAAACAAAAATAAAGGACAATGGCTTTTACAAAAGTAACCGAGATCATAAAGGAATCACCTGCATTTACAACATTAACCGATTTGGCTGCCGAACGATTGGGCGGAAAGGTGCTGTATGCCACCGATGATTTCTTCGCAGAAAAAGAAAACCTTATTTTGCCGACACGCGGCATCTTCATTCATGATAAATATACCGACCGCGGCAAATGGATGGACGGCTGGGAAAGCCGCAGGAAAAGGGTTCCGGGACACGATTGGGCCGTAATCAAACTGGCTACATCAGGCAAGATTACCGGTTTTGACATTGATACCAATTTCTTTTTGGGCAACCATCCGCCACACGCTTCTATTGAAGCGGTGAATCTGCCGGAAAGCTATGAGGTTTCCGATTGGGATTCGGTGGCGTGGAAGGAAATACTTCCAAAATCACCTTTGGATCCGGGTTCACAGAATTTCTACGAATGCCAAAGCGACGAAATCTTCACGCACCTGCGTTTGCATATCTATCCTGACGGCGGTGTGGCACGTTTCCGTGTATATGGCGAAGTGTTCAAAGACTGGAATTCATTTAATCCTGCACAGGAATTGGATCTCGCTGCTGCTATCAATGGCGGGCAATCGATTGCCTGCAATGATATGTTCTTCAGCGCGATGAGTAACCTGATCATGCCCAATCGCGGAGCAAACATGGGTGACGGCTGGGAGACCAAACGAAACCGGACACCAAACAATGTGGATTGGGTTATCGTAAAGCTGGCCCACAAGGGAATTGTAGACCGCATCGTTGTGGATACCTGTCATTTCAAAGGCAATTATCCAGATAGCTGTTCTATAGAGTTTTGTTCTAGCGATAATGACGATGCAGTTATCAAAAATGGAAATTGGCAAACGTTGTTACCACAGCAAAAACTGAGCGCCGATAATGAGCACGAATTTGTTAAGGAAATAACATCCCACGAGCCGATTACGCACGTGAGGCTGAATATTTTCCCTGATGGCGGCATCAGCCGTTTGAGATTGTTTGGAAAAATCAGTAGGTAGTGGCGGTCAGTACATTTGTCATAATCGTTTTATATGTGTTGTACTTCAGCGTGCTGGTTACGCTGGGCTATATGTCGTATAGAATGCCGGGCATCCTGAAAGGTAAAAACCAAAAAAATCCTGAAGCCGATGAAGACATCAGGAATTCGAGCCTCAATTACTGTTATGCCGGAATGCTGCTGATGATTGTTGGGATTTTGGTCAATACTTATATTTTGGTCGAAGGCACGCCTTTGGAAAGCCACCTGATGGAATGGATGAATATTGTCATCCGCCTGATGCACATTACCTTCGGGATAGCCTGGATTGGCGCTTCATTCTATTTCGTTTTCCTTGAAAATGCTTTAAACCGGACGGAAGATGTACGCGATGAACTGGCAGGAAATCTTTGGGCCGTGCATGGCGGCGGATTCTATTACCTGGAAAAATACAAGGTTGCCCCGAAAACAATCCCAAAACACCTGCATTGGTTCAAATACGAAGCCTATTTTACATGGCTTTCAGGG
The DNA here is from genome assembly GCA_049841115.1 of Flavobacterium sp. Lineage (GTDB taxonomy): Bacteria > Bacteroidota > Bacteroidia > Flavobacteriales > Flavobacteriaceae > Flavobacterium. The sequence goes on along the minus strand of JASGHQ010000007.1, from coordinate 272,405 downwards.
TTTTGTTTACTATTTGTGGTGTATTATTTCAATGCTTCTGCGTTTTTGATCGACAAGAATGTATTAGACATTACCGCAACCGAAGGAATCCTGATCGGAGTAAGCTCATTTGTAGCGGCCTGGCTGATTTATGATAAGATGTGTAAATCGTCATTGATCAAAAACCAAACGGCTTTTGCTTTAGTGGGCTTTGCTTTTCTGATATTGTTTGCTTTCTTCTATTGCCATGTATTTAGTGCACGCGCGGCTTACATCCATTTTGGAGCAATGATCGGAAGCATTATGGTGGCCAATGTATTTTTTGTGATCATTCCTGGTCAAAAGGAAATGGTGCGCTGTGCCAAATTGGGCATTCCATTAGACCCGAGTTTGGGCAAAAAGGCTTTGGCACGATCGCTGCACAATAATTATTTTACGCTTCCGGTTTTGTTTGTGATGGTCAGCAACCACTTTCCGTCTACTTTTGGATATAAATATCCTTGGCTGATTTTGGCAGTGATTTCTCTAGGTGCGGCCGGTGTAAAACATTATTTGAATTTAAAGGAAAAAAGACAGCTCAATGTTTGGATCCTTCCCGTTTCGGTAGTGATTTTACTGGCAGCCTGCTTTGTTTCGGCTCCGAGTACCGATCCTTATGAGTGCAAAAAGGAAGTAACGGTAACCGAAGTCCAGGCAATTGTCCAGAAGCGCTGTATGCAATGCCATTCGTCCTCACCAACAGATGATGTGTATAAAGTAGCTCCAAACGGCGTGAAATACGACACTCCAAAAGAGATTTTTGACAAACGCGATCTGATCATGCAGCGTGTGGTGATTACCAAAACGATGCCGCAGAACAATAAGACCGAAATGACCGAAGAAGAGCGCAACATCATACGTTGTTGGCTGGAACAAGGCGCAAGCCTCAAATAATTTTTAGGATATGAATTTATTAGCTTTTAATAATTTACCCGAAGACACCGCAAAAAAGGAACTATTTGCCTGTTGTGGTTCGACCCAATTTGCCGATGCGATGATGCAGCATTTTCCGTTTGCCTCCGAACAGCAATTGGTGGATTTATCTACAAAAATATGGTATGATGAATGCAGCGAAGCGGATTGGCGCGAATCCTTTACGCACCATCCTAAAATCGGAGACGTAAAAAGCCTTACCGAAAAATTTGCCGGAAAGGAACAAGCCGGAGTTGCGGTTGCAACCCAGGAAACGATACAGCATTTGGCGAAAGCCAATACCGATTACGAAAACAAAAACGGATTCATTTTCATTATCTGTGCCACAGGGAAATCAGCCGAAGAAATGCTGGCTTTACTGAATGACCGTTTGCAAAACACCGCTGAAGAAGAACTGCATATCGCGATGGGAGAACAACAGAAAATTTCGATCATCCGATTTAAAAAGATGTTACCCGACAGCGATTTCAGTTTCCTGAAAGTAAGCCAGATCACGACACACGTTTTGGATACCTCAACCGGAATACCCGGAAAGGACATTTCCATCCGATTACAATCTTTCAGAAATAACAGCTGGCAAACCATTGCGCAGGGAATTACCAATAATGACGGTAGGATTCCGGATTTGCTTCCGCAGGAGCGAAACCTAAAACCGGATACCTATAAAATGGTTTTCGATACCGGAAGCTATTATAGTAAAACCAATACGCAGACTTTTTATCCAATGGCTGAAATTATTTTCAGCACTTTTGACGAAACCCATTACCATGTTCCGTTGCTGGTCAATCCTTTTGGATACAGCACTTACAGGGGAAGCTAAAGTTAGAAAAAAGAAGCAAGAAGCAAGAGAAAAGACAATTCACAATTTACAATTACCATGACTATACCTTCCAATAAAAAAGAGCAACTATTCAATAGTTTAAGCAAAGCCAATTCGGATTTCAACGAAATATATCCTGGTGACCGAAGCGAGCGCCAGCCTGTCCATACTTTATATGGCGGAGCCAACCTGTTCAAATCGGATGCTCCTATCCTATTGGGCCAGCGCGCTTTGGAGATTTTGGAAACCTATGCACCCAACCATGAGGTTTTTGGGAAAGCTTTTGGCCTGGCCGGCGGTACTGATTTCAGCAAAAGGATTTATGATAAGGTCGTAGCCAAATTAAAGACCGAAGCAATCGAGGATTTTCGTATCGATTTTGAAGATGGCTATGGCAACCGAAGCAACGAAGAAGAAGATGCAACTGCAGAATCTACAGCAAAAGAGGTAGCCAAAGGAATGCAGGACGGTACGCTTTCGCCTTTCATAGGCATCCGCATCAAGCCATTTACTGAAGAGATGAAGGAAAGAGGCCTGCGTACGCTGGATATTTTCGTTTCAACTTTGGTAAAGGAAACCGGCGGGAAACTCCCTGATAATTTCGTAGTGATGCTGCCAAAAGTTACCATTCCGGAACAGCCCGAAACCCTCGCTAATTTTTTTGCGATCCTCGAAGAGGAATTGAACCTGGCCAAAGGAACGCTGAAAATGGAAATGATGGTGGAAACCACACAGGCTATTATGGACATCCACGGAACCAATCCGCTGTACCGATTTATCAAAGCGGCGCAAGGAAGATGTGTTGCGATGCATTTTGGCACGTATGACTACACGGCAAGCTGCAGCATTACCGCAAAATACCAGGAAATGGACCATCCGGTCTGCGATTTTGCGCACCACGTGACCAAAGTCGCTTTGGCGCACACCGGAATCTGGCTGAGCGACGGCGCTACCAATACGATGCCTATCGGCCCGCACCGTGGCGAGCTGACTCCGGCTCAGGAAAAGGAAAATATGGAAGTGGTTCACCGTGCCTGGAAAAAAGGCTATGACCACATCCGTCATTCGTTATGGAATGGTTATTATCAGGGCTGGGATTTGAATCCGGCACAGTTCCCGATGCGCTATGCGGCGGTTTACGCATTCTTTCTGGAAAGTTATGACGATGCCGTAGAGCGTTTGAAAACCTTTGTAGAAAAAGCTGCACGTGCCACGCTTATTGGTGATGTATTTGACGATGCTGCCACAGGCCAGGGATTGCTGAATTATTTCCTTAGGGCCTTAAACAGCGGTGCAATTACCGAGGAGGAAGTTTTGGCCACAGGCCTTACCTTGGAGGAAATCAGAGGCCGGTCATTCAAGAAGATTTTAGAGAACAGGGCTGGAAAATAATCGGTCCTGAAGATAAAAACCCGCACCAATACTGGTGCGGGTTTTATTTTTTAATGGCATTGCAATTCGAAGGTAATGCTTTTGTCAAGGCTGTCATAAAAAACATACACCAAACCGACATCACCCCACAGCAATCCGGCTTCGTCTTCGGAATCAATCTGGAATAATAGTTCTGATTTCCTGCCATTCTTATCTTCCGGTGTTCCGTTCTCCCTGCACCCATCTTGGGTAACCGCCCAGTTGCGACTGGTAATTGTCATTTCCGGTAAGTTTCAGCACAATTTCGTTATGTACTTCCCACGGGTCTTCCTCGTCTATTGCTTCTGCCAAATCAGTATAACCTTCTATATAATCATCTATGCTTTCCCAATCCGGAAGCGAATTTTGGGTTTCCAATGTAATGTTGCAGAATTTAGGCCGTTCCACATCATCCGGCCGCTCAATTTTCAGGACAGCATCCTGATTGAGCTTTTCGTATATTTTAACCTTCCAGCCATCATCATCCGTAGAACCCGGAAGATCTTCTAAACCGTAATAGAACTGTACCAGCTTTATGTTTTTTGGCAAATGGATTCCGTCCTGATTGAAAACCTGAAAAACAAAGCTCAGGTTATTTCCGGCTTCAGACTTGGGCCATTGCTCGCCTGCTTCAAAATACGGCAGGCCGCCAAATTGCGAAATAAGATTAGAATCATCGGGCATCCTTGATGCTTCCTGCACCCTAATCCTTGTGCACTGCTTCAGCAATGGCGTAATCAGATCTTCTAACTGCTTCATTTTTACCGGATCATACGGCGGTTTTTCGGGATCCAATTCTTCCTCTTCTTCGTTATAGAAATCACGTTGACTTTTGCCTCCAAATAATTTTCTGAAGAAATTCATGCTTGATGCTTTTAGGTTAATGATTTAAATATACACTTTTTTCAAGCATCTTTCAATTTTCTGCAAATAATCGGCATTGGTTTTGATGCATATGCATTTACCATAACTTGACTGATGCGGGACGCATTGCAATTTTATTATCTTTATCAAAAAATAAAGCCATGGAGATTTTTTTTATTTTACTCGTAGCCTTCTTTCTAATCCTGGCCGGATTAGCCTATCTGTCGATGAAATTTTTTAAACGGTTTACAGCAAACAGCAAATACAGGATACTGTTGAATGTCCTCGTGTTTACATTATCCTTTGCGATCCTGTTTGCCATTACTGTCTTTATTATTGACAATACGGTTACTATTGAGCGGTAGTTGATCTTGATTTGTAGTTTATTATCAGATAAGCTATGGCTAAATTTATAGCCAGCGACAGCCAAACATTTATCCCATAGAATAAGGCATAGGAAAACAGCTTTTCATCAAAAACCAAATTTTTTATAATCCTGAAAGTAATTGCAGTAGTGGTTATCGCATAACTTAGTATCATCAGCTTTTTATGCTTTTCGATATTTTTCTTTTTTATCTGACAGACCGCTGCAACTGTAAAAAACAGCCATAAAAAATCTTGGATGATGAAGCCTGTAACTCCCAGAAGGCCGCCATTTGAAAACAGGCCAAGCAGGAAACACGCCGGGAAATTAATGAAGATGATATTGTAGGCATATATTTTACCTATCAGCCTATGGCCGTTTTTATATTCCAGCCGGAATTGTTTTGAAAATTGGGTCAAACCTGCCAACAGGCAAATGATAATGGAAGAAATGTGCACATAGAAGAATGCAAGCCAATATTTATTGCTGATTACTTCCTGCTTGAATTTAAGGAATCCGACATTAGTCTGAAAAGAGAAATACTGCCTGATGGTACTTAGCATTAAGGCACTGAAAAAAAACACCAGTAAAACCCCTGTCAATCCACTAATTGATCTTGCTGTCTCTTTCAATGCTATTTTCTATACAGATCCATCAAAACCTTCTCAGGAGTATAAGGCGCATTAACCGCTAAATCAGCATCAGGGTTAAAAGCCTTTACTGCATTGCGGATGGCAAAATAAGCTCCAATCCCATACATCAGCGGCGGTTCGCCTACTGCTTTTGATTTTTTGATCGCCAGTTCGTGGCCTTCGGTTTCAAGATGCTGTATGTTGATCTGCTTTGGAACCGAATAAATATCCGGAACCTTATAGGTTGACAATGCATTCGAAAGCAGTCTTCCCTGGTCATTGTAAACGATTTCTTCCAATGTCATCCAGCCGATTCCCTGTACCAATCCGCCTTCAATCTGCCCATTGTCAATCGTTGGGTTCATGCTTTTCCCAAAATCATGGACAATGTTGATGCTGTCAAATTCGTAAGTCCCTTTCAAACAATCCACTGTAACTTCATGGATTGAAGTTCCGTAAACATGGTACGCAAACGGATGTCCTTTTTCCTTGGTTTTATCGTAATGGATGGTTGGCGTTGCATAATGTGAGTTTTCAGAAAGCGCCACGCGTTGCGTGAATGCCCGTAAAACCAAATCCTTCCAGCCCATTTCTGTCCGGACTTCATTGGCATAAACCATTTCGTCCTTAAGCTCAATGATTTGGTCTGTATATTCTTTTTGCGCTACTGCCTTCAATCGTTCCAATAAAGCGTTACAGGCCATCTGCAAGGCTTTCCCATTAAGATCAGCTCCAGCGCTGGCGGCTGTTGGCGACGTATTGGCAACACGCAGCGTATTGGTAGATTCCAATCGGACTTTATCAGCTTTAATGCCCAAAGTTTCGACTACAATCTGCAGCATTTTGGTATTTAAGCCCTGCCCCATTTCTACACCACCAGTACTCACCACAACACTTCCATCGTGGTATATATGCACCAGGGCACGCGCATGGTTCATCATCGTATTGGTAAACGAAATCCCAAAACAGATCGGCTGAATCGCCAGGCCTTTCTTGAACCGTTTATTATTTTTATTGAATTCGGCTACTCTTGCTTTCTGGGCTTCATGGTTGTAATCTTCCATGCAGGTTTCCCACGTGTTCATGGCTTCCACCTGATGCAGTATCTGTCCATAAGACAATTCATCACCGTCTTTTACGAGATTGGTTTTCTGTATCAATGACGGGCTTACACCCAAAGATTCCGCTGCTTTTACAATAGCAGCCTCGATTACGAATTTCCCCTGCGGCCCGCCAAATCCACGGAAAGCCGTGTTGGGTGGCAGGTTGGTTTTACAGCTGTAAGCTTTCGCAATCACATTCGGGATAAAATAGGCATTGGTGGAATGGAAAAGTGTCCGTTCCATAACCGCTGGCGATAAGTCGGCTGCAGCTCCTGCATTTTGGTAATGCGTTACTTCGTAGGCCAGGATTTTATAATTTTTATCCAAACCGATCTTAAAATCGGCGGAATACGGATGCCTTTTTCCGGTCATACGCATGTCATCCATACGATGCATCGACATCTTAACCGGTTTATGCAGATGCTGGCAGGCCAAAGCAACCATAACCGCCCAAGGCGTAGCCTGATCTTCTTTTCCGCCAAAACCGCCGCCTAAACGAACCGTATCGATTTCGACCTTATGCATCGGAATTCCCAAAACCTGTGCAACCATCCGCTGAACGGCAGTTGGGCCTTGTGTAGATGATGATATTATGATGCTTCCGTCTTCTTTCGGGCGGGCATAAGCACCCTGGGTTTCTATATATAAATGTTCCTGTCCGTTGACATCACTCCTGCCTTCAAAAATATGGTCGCATTTTTCCCAGGCTGATTCGGTGTCACCCAATTTAAACTGTTCCGGCGGCATTATCAGTTTGCCTTTTGCCTGCGCTTCACGCGGATCTACAATAACTGGGAGTTCTTCAAATTCAACTTTAACCAGTTTTGAGGCCTGACGGCAATCGTGTTCTGATTTACCGATTATCAGTGCGATTACCTGTCCGCGAAAATGGACTTCATCCTCTGCAAATAAAGGCTCGTCCGGAATAATCCCACCAATCTGATTCAAGCCCGGGACATCTTTTGCTGTGAGGATTGTAACAATTCCATGGCTTTGCAGGGCGGCTTCCAAATCAAAGCTTTTGATTTTGGCATGTGCTACGGTTGCATCAAACGGAAGTGCATACAGTGTTCCTTGAATTTCCCGGATATCATCAAGGTAAACGGATTTTCCTTTTACGTGGTTATGTGCATCGATGTTAATCATATCAGATCTTCCATTTTAATGGTTTCGGGGAACAATTCGATGAAATGGCCGAAAAATAACTGTCTTCCCAACAAACGTTTGTACGCTTCAGTTCCACGGGCATCACTTATTGGCATTATTTCTGTCTGCAGGATTTGTCCGGCTTCTTTTATAGTTGAAACGGTAATTTCTTTATTAGCCAAAAACGCTGCGGTTTTTGCCAGGTATTTCGGGATTGGCCCTACCCCACCGATTGAAGCATTAGCCTCAGTGATTGTATTTCCATTTGTTGTAATTGAGATTGCCGAATTCACGCTGGCAATATCCAGATACTGCCGTTTGCAGACTTTCTCAAAATTAAACCGGGTTCCGTTAACAGGAAGTTCGAAGGCAATTTCGGTAATGATTTCGCCTGGCTTTTTATCAAATGTTTTATAACCGATGTAAAAATCCTTTAGCATCAACTGACGGCTTTCATTGTCTTTGCCGGTTAATGTAAGCTGGGCTTTCATTGCCAGAAGGATAATCGTAAAATCGCCTATTGGAGAACCGTTGGCAATGTTTCCGGCTATGGTTGCAATGTTTCTGATTGGAGTTGACGAAAGTAATTTTAGATACTTGTGCCAATTAGGTATCGTTTGCAACAATCTTTCGTTTTGCATTAAATCGGAAACCGTTGTTGCCGATTTTAAGATACAGGTGTTGCCATCAAAGGAAATTCCGTTTAACGAACTCCTGTCGAAAAGGTAATCCAAATCATATTCGTGCAAGTCGTCGTGTTTTTGGACATACAAATCGGTTCCGCCACCAATCGGGATTTGGCCGTTCGAATTGAATTCCCCAACCTGTATCGATTGTATTTTTTCTTCAATATCCAAAAAATAATCCGGTACGAACTCGTTAGAAACAAGCCATGGTATCGGATTGCTTTGATCTTTTGAAACTAATTTATCTGCCAGTGGGCAGAAGCACGCTCAATTGTTTTATAACCTGTACAGCGACAGATATTCCCGTCGATGGCGCTGATGGCGCTTTCAAGGGTTGGCTCAGCACAAGTCAATGCATAACCGCACATCGAATTGACAAAACCTGGCGTACAGAAACCACATTGGGTTCCGGAGCAATCAACCATGGCTTGCTGTGCCTGGTTCAATTTGTCCTTCAGATTGAGCCCCTCAACTGTTACAACGTGCTTTCCGTGTACATTTGGCAGAGGTGTCAAGCAGGAAGTTGCACTGATGTATTCGAGCTTTCCGTTTTTTATCGAACCGATCAGAACAGTGCAGGCACCGCAATCGCCTTCACGGCAACCGATTTTGGTTCCGCGCAGGTTTTCCTCATAACGCACAAAATCCAGCAAGGTGGTACTTGCTGGCTTTTCGGTTTTGATGAGCTGGTTATTTAATATAAATTGAATCATGCAGTTTCAAAATCAATATTCGATCTTAGCAACGCTTTCTGACCAAAGCCTGAATGCTTCCAGGGCTTCATCGCGCATGATCTGGATAGTCTCCAGTTTACGGTTTTCGTAAGGCAGTGCCAATTCTTCGTAGATGAAATTATCGTCAAAATTGATATCGGCTGCATCTTTTTTAGTATTGGCATAATACATCCTGTCCGGCCTTGCCCAGTAAATAGCACCTAAGCACATTGGGCATGGTTCGCAGCTGGTATAGATCTCGCAGCCGTCCAACTGGAAAGTCCCTAATACTTCGCAGGCTTTTCTTATTGCCATTACTTCAGCATGCGCAGTTGGATCATTGTTCGTGGTAACGCTATTGGCGCCATGCGCAATGATTTTTCCGTCTTTAACAATAACAGCTCCAAATGGGCCGCCTTTTCCTGATTTCACATTTTCAATAGAAAGCTGTATTGCTTCCTGCATAAACTCATTTTGTTTTGTTGCACACATATTCTTAATGATAATAATTTAAAAAATCTTGGGATGCTTTCAAAAAAATCCAGCCAATAAATATACGAATAGAAATGATTTTACCCGAACTTTTTTTAAAAATATGACACCCGTAAAAACAAAAAACCATCACTTTTCAGTGATGGTTTCCGTTATTGAGCCGATAGAGGGACTCGAACCCACGACCTGCTGATTACAAATCAGCTGCTCTAGCCAGCTGAGCTACACCGGCGTTCTCAATGTGAGTGCAAATATAAAAGCGAAAATCAATTCTCCAAAATATTTTGCAACTTTTTTATGCTTTTTTTGGCTTATAATGCGTTGATTTTTTCAACCAATTGATTAGCAGTTTGTTCTAATTCGGCATTAATTTGCTTAAAGTGTGCTTTTTTGTTCTCTACGTTCTTTGCATTAACTTTTGTAATCAAAGCATCAAAAGAGGTAATCGCCTCATCAATGATTGCATTGGTTTTATCCGATGGCTTTCCTGTAGATGTGATTTCGTAGATATAAACCGCTTCAATGATATCGCCCAATACGAAGTTGATGTCTTTTTTTAAATTCCTTACACTTGACATTTTCTTTTGTTTTAAAAATTCGTCTGCAAAATTACATTAAATCTTTTGAAAAAACTACGAAATGTATATTTCTAAAATGTTAGCTTTTCCCGAAACCTCAAAATCCGTCAGGGAAGCAGGAATCAGGACACTGTCGCCTTTTTTATAATTATAGGTTTCATTGTTTACTGCCAGCTGAAAATCACCATCCACACACATATAAACGGTAAACGAGGCTCCATGCCTGTAGATTTTAGCAGTACCGTCAAGCGGAAAGAAATTAGTGGTGAAATATTGGCAGTTGACAATTTCATTCGAAACATTCTCGATTTTGGCGTATTTCTTTTCGGCATCAACGGTTTCATAATTGATGGCTTCCAATGATAAGTCGACGTGAAGCTCACGTTTATTGCCTTGGGCATCTACCCTGTCAAAATCATAAATGCGGTACGTAATGTCAGAAGTCTGCTGGATTTCGGCCACGACTATTCCGGCTCCAATAGCATGGATAGTCCCGGTTTCCAGAAAAAACACATCGCCGGTCTTTACTTTTTTGGTATCCAGGATATCGACTATGGTTTTGTCATGGATGTGCTGCAGGTATTCTTCAGGTGTCGATTTTTGTTTGAAGCCAACAATCAGCCTTGCATCAGCATCAGCCTGCATGACATACCACATTTCGGTTTTACCAAACGAGTGGTGTCGTTTTTTGGCCAACGCATCATTTGGGTGCAACTGTATTGACAGATCTTCCCGCGCGTCCAGGTATTTGAACAGCAGCGGAAACTGTTTGCCAAACCGGGCATAAACCTTATCACCCAAAACGGCTTCAGGAAATTCGCTGATCAGGTCATTTAGCGATTTCCCTTTGAACCTGCCATTGGCAATAATGCTCACATCGCCTTCGACCGTTGAGATTTCCCAGCTTTCTCCGGTGATGTCAGACGTTATTGGCTTGTTGAGATAGGTTTTTAATTTGGTTCCGCCCCAAATCCTTTCTTTTAAAATCGGCTCAAATTGTAACGGATATAGCTTCATTGCAATTATTTTAGTCAAACTTAGATGGTTTTCAATATTTCCAAAGCCTTTTCGATGTGGATTTTGCCCAATGTACTGTCGAAAACCATCTGGATGTTTCCATTTCTATCAGCTACATAAGTTGCCCTTCCGGGAATCAATCCCAAATAATCATTCGGAACGCCAAATGCTTTTCGGATTTTTTTATCAGGATCAGAAAGCAACACAAAAGGCAGGTTGTATTTATTGGCAAAAGCCTGATGCGATTTCAGGCTGTCACTGCTCACCCCGATTACTTCGGCCCCCAGATCTTTAAATTCCTCATACCGGTCACGGTAAGTGCACGCCTGTTCTGTACATGTCGGCGTATCATCTTTTGGGTAAAAATATACCACTACAGGCTTGATCCCGATAACGCTTTTGCTGTCAAACAAACTTCCTCCTGCATCAATTGCTGAGAAATCGGGCATCCTGTCTCCTACTTTCAATCCCATTATTTTCCGTTGAAGGTTACAAAATTCCGCGGGGTTTCGTAAAGCACCACTTCCAGATCGTTATCGGCATGGATGTGCTTGCGGAGTTTCTGCCAGATCACAACGGCTATGTTTTCGGCAGTTGGGTTCAATTCGGCAAAATCAGGGACATCAAGGTTCAGGTTTTTATGATCGAAGGCATTCTCGATATGCTCCTTTATCAGGTCAGCCAATAATTTAGTATCGATTACATATCCTGTTTCCGGATCAATTTCGCCTGTAACAGAAACCGTCAGCTCATAATTATGCCCATGGAAATTAGGATTGTTGCATTTGCCAAATACCGCATCATTTTGTTGGTCAGACCAATCTTTTCGATACAAGCGGTGCGCTGCATTGAAATGTGCTTTACGTGAAACGGTTACTCTCATTGGTTATCGTTTGATGATTGTTGGTTGTCGGTTGACAAGGTATGCTCTTCCAGATAATGATAGAATTCGTCAAAGATAATTTTGAACCAAACCGTATACACTCCCGGGTTCCGGGCCATATCGGTTTTGATATCTTCGATTTTCATCCATTTCCAGCTTTCAACTTCCTCTCTGTTGATTTTTGGTTCCTCATTGTAATAGCCAATCATTACATGGTCCAGCTCATGCTCTGTCAGGCCATTGTCAAATGGCGCTTTATAGATGAAATGAAACAATTCCTTGAGTTCGGCACTGAATCCCATTTCTTCAAACAATCGACGCGTTCCGGCTTCGATATTGGTTTCGCCTTCGCGCTGATGGCTGCAGCAGGTATTTGTCCACAGCAAGGGCGAATGGTATTTATGGAGCGCGCGCTGCTGCAGCATGATTTCGTTGTTTTCATTCAATATAAATACCGAAAAGGCTCGGTGCAAAACCGCCTTTTCGTGTGCTTCCAGCTTATTCATTAAGCCTATAGGCTGATCCTGCTCGTTTACCAGGATTACTTGTTCTTCAGTCATGGCATTCATTAATCTTTCAAAAGTACGAAAAAAGTGTGGGCATAAAAGCCCGTTTATATTTTCGCTAACAAAATATAATAATCCCGATTAAGTTGCGTTATAAAAGCATGGGAAACAAGATGATTTTACTTTTATGGCCAATGTTCGCCTTTTCGCAATTATCGTCTAAAGTAGATTCGATTTACAAGGAACTTCTTTCCACGAATCAGGTGCAGAATGAATTCATCGGCATGGGCGGTGATGGAATGATCGATGTTTATTATGAAAATCTGTATGCCCGGATTGATTCGGTTGCCACAGATGAAGAATTACTTTATTTGACAGACAAAGGCAATAGTACAATCAAATCCTATATGGGCGAACTGCTCGTGAACCGAAAATCAAAGTGCCTCAGCAGTTTATTCTCAAAATATATTTTAGATAACAAACAAATCCGGATCAGAGCGGGCTGCACCGGATATGAAACCAGTTTTGCCGGCGAATTGTACAGTAAGATAATCAATCAGAAAAACAAGATCGATGAAATTGAAGTATATAAAAACATATACACAACAGAAGAATTAAAGCAAAATTTTCTACCCTTACAAACCCGATGGACCAAGCCTGAAGTAGACAGCCTGCTCAGTATCCTGAACAAAACCGCGCTTTCAAATGACGCTGTGTTGCCGGTAACGCTGCGGCATATTTTTGCGCTAAATGAATTCAGATTTGACAATCATGACAGAATCCGATATTTTGCAGATAAATATCCAGAAATGGAAATTCTGGCAACCTTAGCCAGCTTCCAGAATAAAAAAGATCTGCCGCTGCTGCATCAAAATATCGACAGGGCATTTTTAGCCATTTCAAAATTTCCCGATAATTCCTTTATTGCTGAATTAGAGAAAAGAGCCGATAGAAACTATAATAATCAGCAATTTATAGAAGCATCCGCGAGTTTTTGCAATAAAAATTCCATCCGATTGCTACAATTGATACTGGCAGAATTCAGCACCGAAAGTGAAAAACAAAAAAGCTTTCTCGCTGATGAAGGCATTGGCTATCTGTACAAATGCCTTGAAAAAAGTAATTGTCCTGTCAATGATAGGTTACTGCTTGATCTGTGGGTCGAAAAAAGGATGATCAGCTACTCTTTTTTCCTAAAAATCAAAGACAGCCATTACAACGAAATCCTAAAAGGATACCTCAATCCGCTTCCTTTTGATTCCGGCCCGATAAACGACACTATCGATTGGGAAAAATACAAACCAGAATGGGAAGCGGCCGATGGTTACCTCTGCCCGATTATCCTAAACTACCTCAAACAGAATTCTGCATCCAACAAAGACAAATCCATCAATCTGGATAACATTCAATGCAAAGGATAAAGCTAAAGTTAAACTTTCCTTAAATGCCTAAATTTTAGAATCTATCTAACATTTTTGCTCGTATATGTAGCGTAAATTTGTATAAGTTTTAAAAAACTGCGCTATGCGAAAATCGATTATCAACTTTTTATTTTTGTTGCCTCTTTTCATGCTCAATGCGTGCGGGCAAAACAATAAACAAAACACAACACCAAAATCCAATGCTATGGAAAATGTAATCTCAAAACCGGGAAATCCTTATTATTCTAATACCGACACGACAAAACTCAATGTTTCTGACGCCGAATGGAAGAAAGTGCTTTCTCCCGATTTGTATGCCGTTGCCCGCGAAGCCAATACCGAAAAGGCTTTTACCGGAACCATGTGGAATTCGGAAACCAAAGGAACGTATTATTGTGCAGCCTGCGGGCTGAAGCTTTTCCGTTCTGATCAAAAGTTTGTAAGCAGCTGCGGCTGGCCGAGTTTTTTTGAACAGGAAAATAAAAACAGTATTACTTTTAAAGACGATAACTCATTCGGGATGCACCGTATTGAAGCGCTTTGTGGCCGATGCGGAAGCCACTTGGGCCATTTGTTTGACGACGGGCCGGAACCAACAGGGAAGCGTTACTGCATGAATGCCATTTCCCTAGATTTTGTCCCTGATACTGCGGCAACAAAAGGAAATCTCGAAACTATTGTTATTGGCGGCGGCTGTTATTGGTGTGTGGAAGCGGTTTACGAACAATTGGATGGCGTTGAAAAGGTAGTGTCCGGATTCTCGGGCGGAACCGTTGCCAATCCCAGTTACGAACAGGTTTGCACCGGAACGACAGGCGCTGCTGAAGTGGTTGAGATTACCTATGACAAGACCAAAACAAGCCTCGACGAAATCTTCAAGGTGTTCTTTACCGTCCACGACCCAACAACCCTGAACCGCCAGGGCGCAGATGTTGGAACGCAATACCGTTCGGTGATTTTTTATAAAAACGAAGAGCAAAAAAAGGCTGCTGAAAGCATCATTGCCGACCTGGATAATGCCAAAGTCTACAATAGCAAGATAGTCACCACTTTAGAACCGTTCAAGGCATTTTACAGAGCCAAGGATTACCACCAGAATTATTATCAAAACAACAAGGAACAGCCTTATTGCCAGATGGTCATCCAGCCAAAATTGGAGAAATTTGAAAAAATCTTTAAGGACCGTCTGAAAAAGAAATAATCATTAATTCAGAAAAGCCGCTTGTGGAAACAGGCGGCTTTTTATTAGAAGCTGACCCTCAGGAAAACATTGGGCGTAATCCCTAGCGAATAATAATCCTGTGCTGCATATCTTGGTGTTAAAAAATCCCCCAGATCGGTAAACTTCCGTTCCAATTCCCTGCTGATGATTGCCTGCCGGTTGTAAATATTGTAAATCGAAAGCCCAACTTTATACAATCCGTTTTTAGTATTCTTAAATTGATAAAAGCACGAAACATCCAAACGATGGTAATCTGGCAGGTTTTTCGAATTGTAGGCGGTGATTTCACCTGTATCATTTACCGAACTGTAGGGTTTTCCGGTATGCCAAAACCAGCCCAGTGCTAAGTTGAATCGATCAAATTTCTTATAAAATGAAGCCGTAAAAGCATGCTTGGTATTTGAATTCAGCTGAAAATAATCATCATTATTGATATCGTCGAACCTGTTCTGCGAATCCTGGAAAGTATAGGTTGTCCAAGCCCTCCAGGTTGACGCGCTCTTTTGGAGCAAGATATCAACGCCCTTTGTAAAACCTTTTCCATGGTGGATATTCAGGTCGTGCTGATTCTGGAAATCAAAGGTAAAAGAAGTAATGCCGGATATCGTTTTATAATAAACATCCAAATCCAGCAGCCACGAATCTTTTTTATAAATGAAGCCTCCTGTAAACTGATTTGCGCGCTGTATCGGATAAGAATCTTTTGCCGACAAAATCCACACATAATTCTCAAGGCTCAGGTCGTTGGCAAAATCTTCCCGTATCTGGCTTGAAACCTGGCTTTTCCGTTCGTAAGAAAACTGTAAGACCAACTCTTCGGACAGCTTTCTTTGCACCAAAACCCTTGGTTCCAAACTGTTTTCCTGCAATTGCACGTAATAATTATAGCGTGCTCCTGCCTGTAAATCCCATTTTCCATAATCGTATTTCAAAAACGAATAACCAACATGCGTCAGATTATAATGATGTTCCATCCCAAGTATTACGCCCACATTCTGATTATAGCTGTTGAACAGGTGCGACACATCGTTCCCAAAAACCTGATAGCCAAAATCCCAATGCAGGTCCTCATTGATATCGTAATCAAAATTTAATTCGGTACCCGAATCGATTATCCGGTTTAGTTTCTTATAGCCTTCAAATTCAGACGGCTCATATTGAATCATCTTTTCATAATCAAAATCATAAACCGAATAAAAAGCTGTCAGTTGTTGCCGGAATCTTGCACTGTAACGCCGGGTCCAATTGAGGCTGAAGCCAAAATCAGAAATCGCCATATCCTGCATATTTGTGCTCAAATCGGGCTCTTTTGTTTTGAAATCAAGCTTATTGTCGATCCACAATGCTGTGAATGACAATGCGTTTTTATCATTGGGCTTAAAATTCAGTTTGGCCGAATAATCCTGGAACCCCAACTTATTCTGCTGGTTAAAATCCTTGAAATTGGTATTCTGGAAAACCTTCCGGGCCAACTGTTCGAATGTCGGTGACTGCAGCCATTCGGTAAATGATTTCCTTCCCGAAAGCTGTAAGCCCAGTTTATTTTTGACTAATGGAAGCTGCAGGTAAAGATCTCCGTTGAGCGCATTGATCCCGGCATTAACTTTCGCTTTCTCCGGAATCCTATCCGAAGTATGGATGTCGATTGTACTTGAAATCCGTTCGCCAAATTTTGGATTCGTTGCCTTATTGTAATAGTTGACCGTTTGTTCAATATTAGGGTTAATTGCAGAAATCATCCCAAACAGATGCCCCGGATGGTACAACCTGATTCCGTCCCATAAGACAAGGTTCTGGTCTGGGGTTCCGCCACGGACATGCAGCCCACTGGCAGTTTCGTTGGGGCTTTTTACACCAGGCAGTTGTTGCATGGCAAGCAGGATATCGGCATCGGTAACACCGGGCAATGTTTCTATTTTCTGCGGATAGAGCACTACTTTTTCATTGGTTTTGTTAATGCCTTTTGCCAAAAAGCCTTCTACCAAAACATCGTCTAAAACATATGCCTGAGCCTGTATCTCATCTGGCGTAACAGAATAAAACCGCTGGTCGATTCTGATGATTTTCAGTAAGGTTTGCCTTGTGATTTCGGCATTGATTTCGTCAAGCGAATACATCGATTCCTGCAAAGAGAGTTTTTTCCCGGCAGTAATGCTGTCTACATAAGAGTATTTGATATCAAATTCCTTTTCGACATCTGTAAAGACCTTTGTAATTGGCACTGAATTATAGGCAAAAGAAACCTTTTCACTTTTCTGTGACCATGAAATTTGGATGCAAATTACGATGATGAAAAGCGAAATCGGGTATTTCATTCTGATATTGTAATTTTTCCGGGACCAGTTTCTTTGTATTTCAAATTCAAAGGAATACAGATCGATTGCAGCGCGGTAAATTCATTTCTATGTGTGAATGCACCGGTAAATTTCACATTTTTTACATTTTCAGGATAATCAACATTGATGTTATACTGTTTTTTGAATTCATCAAAAACATAGTGCATCGGTACTTTCCTAAAAGTTGACTCACCATTGATCCAGGAAGGTTTAGAGTCGGTTGTGTCGGCCCAGTTTTCAGACGTATCGCCGTAAAAACGGATGCGTTCCGACGGTGTTAGAATAGCAATTTTTCCCTTTGACTCGACTCTTACCTTTCCTTCATAACACACCACTTCAAAGTAATCATCGTGGGCGTTTACGTTAAACTTTGTTCCCAGGACGGTTATGCATCCCAAATCCGTTTTTACCGTAAAAGCGCTTCCTTTCCGTACTTCAAAAAAGGCTTCGCCTTCCAGGTTCAATGTGCGGTTGAATTGGAACAAATTGGGATAGTATAGTTTTGATTTTGCGTTTAAGGTTACCTGTGAACCATCCGGCAGCTGCATGGTTTTGATGGTACCAAAAGCAGTCTGATCCGCATTCGAAAAATAAAACATCTGGAACAAACCAAAGAAAAGCAAAACGGCCGCAGCCACCGAAACATAGTGCCACAATCTGAATATTTTTGCAGGTTCTCGGGTTTTCGTTTCTTCAAATTTGCGTTTGACCGCACTAAAGCCCTGCTCCATATCCGGATCTGGAACGGTAAAGTGGTCCAGGCTTTTTTTAAGTTTTTGGAATGCCAAAAATTCGGTTTCACCAACTAACCGCTTTAGTTCTTCATCCGAAATTGTTCCGGCTAACCAATCCGATAAATACGTTCCATTTTCCATAATATCCTGTTTTAAACGTTGATTACCTTGCGCAACGAAAGCAAGGCCTGGTGCATTCTTTTTTCTACAGCTTTTACCGATAGGTCGAGGTTCCCAGCAATTTCGGCATACGATTGATTGTCAAAACGGTTCATCAAAAAAACCGTCCTTTGTTTTTCGGGCAATTCGTTGATGGCTTTTTCCAATCGGGTTTTGAGTTCGGTTTCTTCCAATAAAAATTCGGGGGATTCCTGATGGACAGCTTTTGGCCTTACAGCAATTTCAAAATTAGCAACTACCTTATCATGCTTGATCAGATTGAGCGAAAGCCGTATGGCTGTGGTATACAGAAAGCTTTTGGCCTGTTCGGGTTTCAGTACCCCGCAATTTTCCCAAAGCTTTACGAAAGCATTCTGTGCTATATCTTCAGCACGTTCAACATCCCTGAATTTATAAACCAAAAAATTGCGGAGTAGCCTGTAATTATGGTCGAATACCGATTTGAAAATCGGCTCCGAACACAAACATGTTGAATTTTCCTGGTTTTTTTTGTTCATTTTTTATAAAACTTATACCACATGCTTCCGGGGAAACATGTGGCAATAAGAACTTTTAATTAACTCAATTTACTAACTATCTTAGGACTAATTGCAATGTTGGGCAACCAGGTCCTGAAATGCCGTCTGGCTGGCAACCGTTGCGTTGATCCCGTTTGAAAATGTTATCGTTATCGGATATACAAATGACGGATAGGCAGATTGCGTTGGGTTCCAGTATTGTAGAACCTCCCCATTATTAGTAGCCGTTATCGCACCAGTCGTTGTTTGTATCTGAACCGGGAAATGGATCTGGAAACAGGTTCCTAAAAGCTGGCCAAATGTTGGCTGCGGCGCCACACCACATTCTATGAAATCTGCCGATGTGAATCCTGCACATTCTGCACGGCAGGCATTATCGTACTGCACTATACCGTTTACCGTCTGCACGCAAACCGGGTCAAAATTGGTTGGACATGGGCAGGAGCTGTTGCAATCCACGAAATCATTTTGGTCAAAACCGTCGCATTGCGCAAAGCAAGCATTGGAATATTGCGCCACACCATTTCCAGTCCACACACACACCGGAGCATAAACCAGATCGCACATACAATCAGAAGCACCACAGTCATTATTCAATTCGAAGAACTCGTACAGATCGTCAATTACGATAGTCTGGTTATTTTGGGTCACACTGATTGGGAAAACCAAATCAAGCTGATAAGTGCTGTTCCCTGTAGGCGTTGAAATGTATTGCATCAATTCGGCCTGGGTGGTAACAGTAACCGTTTGGTTATTGGCGTTGACAATCTGTATCGGGAAAACAATGCTGTAGCATGTAAAATCAAAGACAAAATCATTTACCGTTGGGATATTGCCACAATCCTGGATCAGGGCAAAAAATTCGGCTTCGTTATTTATTGTTATGACTTCCATTTCCTGCCTTACCTGAAACGGGAATACGATACCTTGAATGTAAAGATTATTGTTTTCGTTTGCCAAAATCTCTAACAGGCCCTGAAAATTAGCAACCGTAATTTGGGTCCCGTTATTATACGAAAGCGTAATCGGGTAAACAAAATTGAAGCATGACGCCTGGTCCTGGGTTGACGTTGTATTTTTCCCTGCCGGATTATCTGAATTCTTCAAATGGTTAAGCGCACTTCTCAAGGCAATGCTTTTAGAAGCTATGGCTTCATTTTCTACCGGGTTATTGTCAGAACAGGAATAGAAAACTGTTGCAGTAACGGTAAGCAGCAATAGTAATAGTTTGATCTTTTTCATCTTATTTTAATTTAGTGGTTTAAAGTAAGACAACGCAAAAACGCAACACCCTACTTTTTTTTAAAATAAAAATGAAATATAGCTTTTTCCCGGGACTTTTGGTTATCCCTACTATCTATATTAGAGATCGATAATACAGATATTCTGCAGGTACAAAACAAATAATGCCTTTTTGTTATTGTATTCAAATAAAGTTACCGTAAACATATTATTCCTGACCGGTTTTGAAAAGAGTATTTTTTCGTTCCCAGAAGTGTAGTTCTTTATTTTAGACAAAGCGCCTCTGAGTGCCTGCTCATTGGTTACATAGCTTTCCTTAAGTTCATAAAAAGGCAGATTTCCCAGATTCGACCAATTTTTAGGATCCGATTCAAATCGGCTGATGATTTTTGAATACTGCTGCTTTTCCAGATCATTTGCAAGGATGCCATCGCTTTTGATTAAACGGATTGCATCTTCATCTTTAAAAATGTAATAAACGACTGGGGACTTATCAATCTTTACATGCTTAGTCTGGCAATCGCCATGAATGTAAATCGTATCTAATTGCAGGCTCACATGGCTTTCATCGATCATTTTGAGCTTGCCTACCGACGAAGGAAAGCAATCATTGCCACAAGGTGCAGAATAGCCACTGCTGAATGTTTCGCCAGAAAAATTTGCGCTGTTCCCATAAGTGCGTTCTTCCTCTGGTTTAGACAGCACATATTCGTTAAGGAAGGTTGTTTTGTCGCCTCCATAACCAATCAGGTAATCAATTCTCCATTTTCCGTCAAGCGGATTTTGAGAAAACATGGAAAAGACATTTACAATCAATACGGTAAAAAACAACCCGATTTTCATACGCTCTATATTTTTAAGGATTCGGCAATCTTAATGGCACATTTCTCACCATCGATTGCTGCCGAAATGATTCCACCTGCAAAACCGGCACCTTCCCCACACGGGTACAAACCCTTTATTTGCGGGTGCTCCAGGGAAAAATTATCCCTCGGGATCCTAACCGGCGAAGAAGTCCTGCTTTCAGGAGCATGAAGGATTGCTTCGTTAGTCAGGTAACCCCGCATTGATTTCCCGAATTCGGTAAAGCCTTCGCGCATGATCTGTGATAAAAATCCCGGAAAAACCTGCCCCATTTCTACCGAAGTCGTACCCGGTACATATGAGGTTTTCGGGATATCGGCCGAAACTTTGTTTTGTGTAAAATCTACCATGCGCTGCGCCGGGACTTTTTGTGTTTCTCCTGCCAAATGCCACGCTTTCTGTTCGATGCTTTTCTGGAATTCCATTCCGGCCAAGGCACCAAATTTGGCAAAAGGCTTAAAGTCCTCCAATTTCAGCTCAACAACTATACCAGAATTTGCGGTAGCCTGATCCCGCTTTGACGGCGACCAGCCATTAGTCACCACTTCACCCGGGCTCGTAGCACAGGGAGCAATTACGCCGCCGGGGCACATACAGAACGAATACATTCCGCGGCCATTCACCTGCTTTACAATTGAATAGGGCGCAGGCGGCAGGTAATCACCACGGAAATCACAGCTGTACTGTATTTTATCTATCAGTTCCTGTGAATGCTCAGCGCGTACACCAAGTGCAAAAGGTTTTGCCTCAATAAGTATTTTCTTTTTATCAAGCAATTCAAATATGTCACGTGCGGAATGCCCGGTGGCCAATATCAGTTTGCCGGCTAAAATCGTATCGCCGTGTTGGGTAGTTACGCCCTGCATTTCATTATTCTTTACAATGAAATCGGTGACGCGGGTTTCAAACAAAACCTTTCCGCCGCATTCGATGATTTTTTCGCGGATATCCTGGATTATTTGTGGCAATTTATTGGTCCCGATATGCGGATGCGCTTCAACAAGGATTTCGTGCGTAGCACCAAAGGCTACCAATAATCTTAAAACACGGTCTACATCACCTCGTTTTTTGGAACGGGTGTACAATTTCCCATCGGAATAGGTTCCGGCTCCGCCTTCTCCAAAGCAGTAATTCGAATCCTCATCAACAATATGGTCGCGGTTGATTGCCTTCAGATCCCTACGGCGGCCGCGAACGTCTTTTCCGCGTTCGATGACTATTGGCTTTAAGCCCAATTCTATCAATTGCAAAGCTGCGAATAATCCGGCCGGGCCGGCACCAACCACAATGACTTCCTGTTTGCCGGAAACATTAGGGTAATCCGGTAGCTCGATTTTTTGCTCACTATATTTTTCTCCTTTTAGGAGAACCAAAACCTTAAGATTGATTTTGATTGCCTTTTGACGTGCATCGATGGAGCGCTTAAGGACAATGACTTTCTGGATTTCTTTTACAGAAACCTGGAACAGCTTGGCCACATGCTCATTCAGCTGCGGCTCGCTTGCTGCCATTTCTGGAGAAACCTGAATTAAAAGTTCGCGTGGCATAAGGTGTATTTAGAGGGCAAAAATAAGAATTTAACTTCGTTCGGTTCGCTTGGCTCGGGTGAAAAATTGAAAATGCGGCAATTTGAAAATTGTTTGTATTTGCAAAACAAAATGATGTGTACCTTTACAGAATCGAATTATTGTTATGAGGCAAATAAAACTGATATGGGATTTTCGTGGGGAAGCTGCCGCCAAAACGGCTGAGCATCACGAATTGCATCTAAAAGAATATATAATACGGGAAAAGCTACCGATACACATTACCGGTTTTGAAATTAAAAATGAGCTGCATGCCATAGCATTTATGGTGGTGACCGATGAATTCATGATTCCGATCAGGGATGCGCTGAAGCCGCACCGTGGTGAATTATATGTTTAATCGAGGTCTATTTTATAATCCGAGAAAATATAATCTGTTTTTTTCTCGCCGTTGAGCTCAACGCTTTTGTAGTTGACCATTATGCCGTCTTTGATTTCATACTCGTAGATATCCGAATACTTGCTGTTTTGGCTTTTTTCATAAAATTTACCGTCTTTGGTCCACCACTCGCCTTTTTCAAACAAGGTTTCGATTTCGCAGTTTTCTTTTGCGGTAAACATGATTACATATTTCCCGTTTTCGTATCGGTTTAAAATCCAATGCTTTTCCACGCCTTCGGTTTCACGGTCTACTTCAAAACCTTTCCATACACCAACCAAGCGCTTATCATGATCTTTTCCTGCCGGTTTAAAGCTTGAAAACGAAAACAATGCTATTACTACTAAAAAACCTAAAACTACTTTTTTCATAATTTACTGTTTGTTTGGGATATCTATTGTCTTGATGTAATCGGAACTCATCATGAACATGAACTGTTCTAATTGTTTTTCTGTCCTGTATTCGGCTTCTTTCTGCTTTAAATATTTGTTTTCCTTTTTGCGGCTTTTATCATCTGCAAACATTTTGTCAAAATCTTTATTGCTGTCTGCCAAAATCTGCCGCATCTCATCTGCCTGTTTTTTATATTCTTCGGTAGTTTTGAAATATTTAAAATAATCGCGTTTGAACTGGTAATATTCATCGTTCATGAAATCCTTAGTTTTGGATAAAACACCATTGTTGATTTCAAACAGCCTGTAGTATTCATAAACCGATCCGTAAGCCATGTGGACGTATTGCAGCATTTTGCCGTAGGGACAAATCAGCAATCCGCTGTAGAAATCACACGGAAAATTTTTAGCATCGCCAAAAACATCCTTATACATAGAAACCAATCTAGAAAAATAAGGTTTATTAGATTCGTAGTTTTCTTTGTAGATATTTTCAACGACCAGCTTGTCGTTTTCAAACTTAAAGAAAGCCACATACCCGCGCCAGTTGGCCGATGATCCTGATATGACTTCACCTTCCTTGTATTTGATCGGGTGTTCTTTGAAGTACCCTTCCAATGGGTTGGAATGGATCTGCATAGTATCCTTGCCAACAATAAGATAATCGGGAACCTGGGCAGTTGCAAATGATTTTGCCGAAAAAATAAAAAGGAAAAGAAGGAATAAGAGTTTTTTCATCTAATTGGCCACTTCACTGATAAATTTGATACGCATCAGGCGCAGTTCCTCAATATCGTAATCACCGTCAAATTCCTTGAGCGCATCTTCTATCCTGTCAGATTCGGATTCCATGAAATATTCATGGATTTCCTCCTGCTGGTCTTCATCAAGGATATCGTTTACCCAATAATTAATATTCAATTTAGTTCCTGAATATACGATCTGCTCCATTTCCTTGAGCAAGGCATCCATTGTAAGGCCTTTAGCTTTGGCAATATCTTCGAGCGAAAGTTTCCTGTCGATATTTTGGATGATGTATAATTTATTGGCCGAATTGGCTCCTGTAGATTTTACCACCAGATCATCAGGGCGGATGATGTCGTTTTCTTCAACATAGCGTGCAATCAGCTCGGCAAATTCCTTACCGTATTTCTTCGCTTTTCCTTCACCAACACCATGCACATTGCTTAGCTCATCGATAGAAATAGGGTATTTCAAAGCCATATCTTCCAAGGAAGGATCCTGAAAAACCACAAATGGCGGAACCCCCAGCTTCTTGGCTACTTTTTTGCGCAGGTCACGTAGCATGCTCATCAGCGCCTCATCGGCTGTACCTGATGATTTTGCTGCCGTTACGATGGAATCATCCTCAGAATCACTGTATTCGTGGTCCTCAGACATCATAAACGAACTTGGTTTTTTGATAAATTCGTGTCCTTTTTCCGAAACCTTAAGTATACCGTAGGTTTCTATATCCTTGTTCAACAGTCCATCAACCAAAACCTGGCGGATCAATGCCATCCAATAGCGTTCGTCAAATTCCTTTCCAGCTCCAAAAAAAGGCTGCGAATCGGTCCTATGGGCTTTTATCATGGCATTAACCCTTCCGATAAGCGTAAAACAGATTTCCTTTGATTTGTATAAATGTTTGGTGTCGCGAACGGTTTCCAGCAGCAGCTTCACCTGGTCTTTGGCTTCTACCTTGCTTTTTGGATTGCGGATGTTGTCGTCCATATCAGCACCTTCGCCTGTTTCGCTGTCGAATTCCTCGCCAAAATAATGCAGCAGGAATTTACGCCGCGACATTGATGTTTCGGCATAAGCAACCACTTCCTGCAGTAAGGCGTAACCTATTTCCTGCTCGGCTACCGGTTTGCCCGACATGAATTTTTCTAGTTTTTCAACATCCTTATAAGAATAATAAGCAAGACAATGCCCTTCCCCACCGTCACGGCCTGCGCGGCCCGTTTCCTGGTAATAGCTTTCCAGTGATTTCGGGATGTCGTGGTGTATCACAAAACGAACGTCGGGCTTGTCAATCCCCATTCCGAATGCAATGGTAGCTACCACCACCTCAACATCTTCCATAAGGAACATATCCTGGTGCTTGGCACGTGTTTTGGCATCCAGGCCGGCATGGTAAGGAACAGCGGAAACTCCGTTAACCTGAAGCACTTCTGCGATTTCCTCAACTTTCTTGCGGCTCAGGCAATAGATGATTCCTGATTTGCCCTTGTTTTGTTTGATAAACCGGATGATATCACCTTCAATGTTCTTGGTCTTGGTGCGTACTTCATAAAATAAATTCGGGCGGTTGAAAGATGCCTTAAATGTTTTGGCATCAGACATATCGAGGTTCTTAAGGATATCTTCCTGCACTTTTGGCGTAGCCGTTGCCGTCAGGCCAATGACAGGAACTTCTCCTATAAGCTTTATGATTGATTTTAAATTGCGGTATTCAGGACGGAAATCGTGCCCCCATTCCGAGATACAATGCGCCTCATCGATAGCGACGAATGAAATTTTCACATTTTGCAAAAACTCGACATATTCTTCCTTGGTCAGCGATTCCGGTGCCACATACAAAAGTTTGGTAACTCCTGTAGAAATATCCTTTTTAACCTGTGCGATTTCAGTTTTTGTTAAAGACGAATTCAATACATGGGCAATGCCATTTTCAGAAGATAAGCTCCTAATGGCGTCGACCTGGTTTTTCATTAAGGCAATTAACGGGGAAACTACAATGGCCGTCCCTTCATTGATCAAAGCGGGCAATTGGTAACACAATGATTTCCCACCACCTGTGGGCATAATGACGAAAGTGTTATTTTGAGCAATAATACTTCTAATAACCTGTTCCTGTAATCCTTTAAATTGGTTAAAACCAAAATGTTTTTTTAATTCTTTGTGAATGTCAATTTCGTCTAAATTCATTCTGTGTTAATCGTATTTTTACATAAATTTGCAAACATAAAGATACGACTTTCTTTTACACATACAAATTTTATATTGTTACAATTTTGATAAATAAAGAGAACATTTTAGCCTCTGCACAAAGAACAATTTTGTCTGAAAGCGAATCTGTTGCAAAGCTTGCTTCATTGCTGGATGAGAACTTTGCCAAAACAGTTGAAATCATCAACAATTCCAAAGGCCGCCTTGTGGTAACCGGAATTGGGAAAAGCGCCATCATTGCGCAGAAAATTGTAGCTACGCTTAATTCTACCGGAACCCCGTCCCTATTCCTTCACGCTTCTGAAGCGATTCATGGCGATTTGGGCATGGTGCAGCCCGGCGATGTAGTCATCTGCATTTCAAAAAGCGGCAATAGCCCGGAGATTAAGGTATTGGTTCCTTTGCTAAAACGATTTGGGAACAAACTGATCGCCATCACAGGAAACACCACTTCATTTTTAGGAAAAGAATCCGATTATGTTTTGAACACTTACGTGGATGCGGAATCCTGCCCTAATAACCTGGCGCCAACCAACAGCACAACAGCCCAATTGGTCATGGGCGATGCACTGGCAGTCTGCCTGATGGAAATGAAGAATTTTACTGCCGAAGATTTTGCCAAATACCATCCTGGTGGCGCTTTGGGCAAAAAACTTTTGCTCCGCGTTGGCGATATGCTCGACACGACACACCGGCCTGTTGTTGCACCTGATTCCAGTGTCAAGAGCGCCATTCATGAAATATCCGAAAAACGATTGGGTGTTACCGCAGTTGTGGAAAGCAATAAGGTAATCGGAATCATAACCGATGGCGACATCCGAAGGATGCTCAACAAAACAGAAAATATCTCAGGGCTGACTGCAAAAGACATCATGACTGTCAATCCAAAAACCATAAAATCAACCGCATTGGTTAGCGATGCCCTGAATATCCTTGAAGATTTCTCCATTACGCAATTAGTTGTCGTAGACGATGGCGATTACAAAGGGGTTTTACATCTGCATGACATTTTAAAAGAAGGCATCGTATAATGGCAAAAGAAAGAAAACCAAAAGGCGAAATGTCTTTTTTAGACCATCTTGAAGAATTGAGATGGGTTTTGGTAAGAAGTTCCGCTGCCGTTGTCCTGATGGCATGTGTAACGTATCTTATCAGCGACTGGCTGTTTGACGTTGTCATTTTCGGGCCAACACACATAGAGTTTTTTACCTATCAGTACTTCTGCCAGCTTTCCCACCAGTTGGGTTTTGCTGAAAGTATCTGCATTACCGAATTGCCGTTCATCATCCAGAACACTGAAATGGAAGGACAGGTAAACATCTTCGTATGGATGTGTATCCTTGGGGGCTTTATTCTTGCTTTTCCTTATATCCTGCTGCAATTCTGGAATTTTATCGTGCCGGCTTTATATGAAAAAGAACGCAAAGGCGTAAAGGTTTTTTTGTTCTTTTCCTCCCTTCTTTTCTTCCTTGGCGTAATATTCGGCTATTATGTTGTTGTTCCGATGTCGGTCAACTTCGTGGCTACATTTTCTGTGAGCAAAGTAGTCGTAAACCAATTCACATTGGATTCGTATATCGGAATGTTCAAAACAAGCATATTGGCGAGCGGTCTGTTTTTCGAATTGCCGATCATCATTTATTTCCTGACTAAAATGGGTATGGTAACACCCCGGTTCCTAAGGAAGTATTGGAAATATGCCGTTGTCATCATACTAATTGTAGCAGCAATCGTTACGCCACCGGATGTGGTAAGCCAAACAATTGTTGCCATACCGATGCTTTTGATTTATGAAGTTAGTATCTTTATATCCGTATTAGTTCACCGAAAACAATTAAAGGAAAATGGCTGATTTAGTAAATGAATTCAACGAGTACCGTTCAAAAATGAACGAAAAGTTATTGGCAGACAATAACAAAATCATCAAACGCATTTTCAACCTCGACACCAACGCGTATGCTGAAGGAGCCCTTGACGTAAAGACAAAAGAGCTGCTTGGGTTAGTCGCTTCAGCCGTTTTGCGTTGTGATGACTGTGTCAAATACCATTTGGAAACCAGCTTTAAGGAAGGCGTTTCAAAAGAGGAAATGATGGAAGCCATGGGAATAGCCACTTTGGTTGGCGGCACCATTGTAATTCCGCACCTAAGAAGGGCTTACGAGTTTTGGGAAGTGTTGGAATCCGGAAGTTAGATCCGCATGCCAGATGTTTCCAAAATTGGAGTTAAAACAATAAATCGAGCAAATAGATTTTGTTTATTTGTATAAAATAAAACCCTGTAACTTAGTGACTCAGTTACTCAGCAACTAAAAAAATGAAATTAAGAGCCGAAAATTTAGTCAAAACCTACAAAGGCAGAAGCGTTGTAAAAGGTATTTCCGTTGAAGTGAATCAAGGGGAAATCGTCGGTCTTTTGGGACCGAACGGTGCCGGAAAAACGACTTCGTTTTACATGATCGTAGGTTTGGTTAAACCCAATTCCGGAAATATTTACCTTGATAATACCGACATTACCGAATTCCCTATGTACAAACGGGCACAACACGGAATCGGCTATTTGGCGCAGGAAGCATCGGTATTCCGAAAACTGAGCATTGAAGACAATATCCTGAGCGTTTTGCAATTGACCAATAAAACCAAGGAAGAACAGGTCGCCAAAATGGAAAGCCTTATCGCCGAATTTAGCCTGGAACATATCAGGACCAATCGTGGTGATCTGCTTTCGGGAGGAGAACGCCGACGGACGGAAATTGCACGTGCCTTGGCAACAGATCCAAAATTCATTCTTCTGGACGAGCCTTTTGCGGGAGTTGACCCGGTTGCGGTAGAAGACATCCAGCGTATCGTTGCACAGTTGAAAAATAAAAACATCGGAATCCTGATTACTGACCACAACGTCCAGGAAACGCTTGCCATTACCGATAAAACCTACCTTATGTTTGAAGGAGGCATCCTAAAAGCCGGGGTTCCTGAAGAATTGGTGGAAGATGAAATGGTAAGAAGGGTTTACCTTGGACAGAATTTTGAGCTTCGCAAAAAGAAACTTGATTTCCATAAACACTAAATATATATGGATCCCATATCAAAGGAATTGGATGAAACCTGGCGCAAGGATCCCAAAAACTGGAAATTGGGAGGATTGTTTTATTACAATAAAAAAGACGAAAGGCTTTTGGTTGATAAACCCAATCCCAATTACGGGACGACACTGAACTTTGCGCACCGAAAATCATATATTTTCATGCTGATGATCTTCCTTTTTTTCGGGTTTATAATCTTTATGGGAATAACTTCAAGACAATAAAAAAGCTTCCTATTCGGAAGCTTTTTTAGTTAAGAGGTTATTGATTACCGAAAGTAAGACATAAACCAGTATGATCAATGGCACTGATGACAACTGAAGGAAAATCAATAATATCAGGCAAAGTACCAAAAAGAAAATCTGTAGCTTGTATCTGGCAAAGCTGAAGTTTTTGATTTTTAAAGAAAATAACGGGATTTCTGCATTCATTACAAAAGCACTTAATAGACTAAGTCCAATCAAAAACCATTCATTCGTCAAAATCCTCGTCAAAGGACTGGCATAAAATTCCATTATAACTAATGGCAGGCTCGTTATAAACAAACAATTGGCAGGTGTTGGCAATCCTATGAAACTATCTGATTGACGGGTATCAATATTGAATTTTGCCAATCGGTAACATGCACCGAGCGTAATGATAAAACCAAAAAACGGAAGGCAGTAATGATACCAATCCATATTCATAACCAAAGGATTTCTGGTACTTTGCAGCATTTTATAGACCACATAACCCGGAACCACTCCACTCGTAACCATATCCGCCAGTGAATCCAATTGCACCCCTAATGGCCCAGCAACATTAAACTTGCGCGCAAAAAAACCATCAAAAAAATCAAAGAAAATCCCAAGGCCGACAAAATAAAATGCCCATTCAAAATTAAGGTCTGAAACCAGCACCAAAGCCACGCATCCACAAAACAGATTCAGCATCGTAAATAAATTTGGGATCAGCCTTTTGATATTCATTTCAGATAAAGTTTTTTTGGTGTTTGGGCAAATTTAATACAATAAGTTAAAGCTTTCTGCGTTTTATAATAGAGATTTTTATGTAATATTTGTAAAAAGAAAAATCGCCTTGAAAAAAACAATTGCTATTCTACTGCTTTTTATCGGCTTAACTACTCATGCCCAATCGGTTAGAAAATATTCGAATGAATTTATGAGTATCGGTGTCGATGCTGCTGCATTGGGAATGTCTAATGCCGTGACGGCTTTTACCGGCGACGTGAATTCGGGCTACTGGAATCCGGCTGGGATTTTGCAGATAGAAGACAGCGAAGCTTCGCTGATGCATGCAAGTTATTTTGCCAATATCGCACAATACGATTATGCAGCTTACGCTAAAAAGATAGACGACCGAAGTGCCTGGGGTGTTTCCTTAATCCGTTTTGGTGTTGATGATATCATGAATACAACCCAGCTTATTGACGCCGAAGGCAACATCGACTACAACCGGATCAGCCTGTTCTCAACGGCTGATTACGGTTTGACTTTTTCGTATGCGCGCCGTCCGACATTAATTGATGGTTTGCGCTACGGGGTAAATGCCAAAGTCATCCGGAGGGTTATAGGGGAATTTGCGAGCTCGTGGGGATTTGGGTTTGATTTTGGCCTGCAGTATGAAAGCAACGGCTGGAATTATGGCCTGATGCTTCGTGATATCACAACAACGTATAACGTTTGGGCTATTGACGAAGACAAATTCAACGAAATCAAGGATGCCGTCTCCGGGCAAAACCAGGATCCGCCCGAAAGCACTGAGATCACGTTACCGAAAGCCCAGCTCGGAATCGCCAAGAAATTTGATTTCCATTACGATTATACCCTGCTGGCAGCCGTTAACCTTAACATGCAGTTTGCCCGGACCAATGATATTTTTGCTTCAGATGCAGTGAGCATCGATCCGGCTTTGGGCTTGGAGTTTGGTTATACCGATTTGGTTTTCCTAAGGGCTGGCGTTGGAAATTTCCAGAATGTCGAACAGATTGACGGTTCGAAAAAAGTGAATTTCCAGCCGAATATCGGTTTGGGATTTAAATACAAAGGAATCCAGGTGGATTATGCCCTGACCGACTTAGGCGACCAAAGCGCAGCCTTGTATTCCAATATTTTTTCAGTAAAAGTCGACCTAAGTATTTTTAGATAACATGATGCTCAAAAAATTACTTTCCGCTTTTCTGGTTTTATCAAGTTCATTGGTCTTTTCACAAATACCGAAACTCTCCGAGGATGCCCAGATCAGCATTTTTACCTGTGACCGCGGCGACCAGTTATATTCCACTTTTGGCCATACTGCCCTTCGTGTAACCGATGCCAACAATAATCTTGACGTGGTTTATAATTATGGCTGCTTTGATTTTGCCACAGATAATTTCTATTTCAAATTCGTAAAAGGCGATCTTCAGTATTATGTCAATGCGACTTCTTATGATGATTTCGTTTTTGAATACAAGATGGATCAGAGAAAAGTCATCGAGCAGACACTGAACCTGCCATTGGCCAAGAAACAGGAGCTGTTTGACGCACTGAATCAATCTCTGCTTTCAGACGAAAAATATTACACCTACAAATTCATCGACAGGAACTGCACAACGATGGTCCTCAATAAGATAAACGACCTGTATGGCAAAAAAGAGATCCAAAAAGTTGATGACAAATCCATCAGTTACCGGACACTTTTATATCCTTATTTTGAGGATTATTTTTGGTACAAATTAGGGATCAATATTGTTTTTGGTGCCAAAACCGATAAAGATGCTGAACAGTTATTTCTTCCTATTGAGCTGATGCACAGCCTGGACAAGGCCAAATATAATGGAAAGTCTTTGGTTTCAAAAACACAAACCATAGTTCAGGGGCAACCTGTCAAATCTGGGTTTTCGTTTTTCAATAGTATTTATTTAATTTGCCTGATCCTTTTGGCAGTACTGCTTATCAACAAGAAATTCCTGTTCTTCAGCTATTTTTTCATCTGCGGAATTTTAGGGCTGCTGCTGTGCCTTATTGGTTTGTATTCACAGCACGAAGAGCTATTGTGGAATTACAATGCGCTGCTCTTTAACCCACTATTGCTTTTGGTTCCGTTTGCCAAAAATAATTTCCTAAAGAAATTAAACCTGTCATTATTAGCAATGCTGCTGATTTACTGCATCATAATGGTCACAAAACCACATTTGATGATCATGCTGCCATTCATAGTTACAAATGGCTTCATTTTACTAAAATTAAACGGATTTGGAATTAAGGGGAAAGCCAATCAACACCATCCGGCCTAAAAGATTATTATTGCCCTTTGAACAATAATACTGTCCCAAGTGTTTTAAAGATGATATTTACATCAAGGAAAAGGCTTCGGTGTTTGATATAATACAGGTCGTATTGCAACTTGATAAGGCTGTCATCTATAGTCTCTCCATAAGAGTAGTTTACCTGTGCCCAGCCCGTCAATCCTGGCTTGATAACGTGTCGGGTTTCATAAAACGGCATCTTCTCGGCAATTTCATTTACAAAAACCGGGCGTTCTGGCCTTGGCCCGATAACCGCCATATCGCCTTTAAGGATATTGATAAACTGTGGCAGCTCATCCATTCTCGATTTTCTCAAAAACTTGCCAAAAGGGGTAATCCGGCTATCATTAGTGGTGGCAAAAACAGCGCCTTCCTTTTCGGCATTTTTTACCATTGTCCGGAATTTCACTATATTGAACACTTCTCCATTCTTACCTACCCTTTCCTGCGTGTAAAACAGTTTTCCTCTGTTTCCAAGCAGGTTCCCGATTAATATCAATGGCAAAAGAATGATTCCGGCTGTCAGTCCGATTAACGAAAACATTATTTCGAAAAAACGTACCATCAGCAAATAAAAATGGTTTTGATTGCTTCTGCTGAATGGGAAATAGCGATAAAAATCCCTCGAAACATATTGTACAGGAATACGTTGCGCCAGGTTTTCATAAACCTGCGTATACTCGCGGATTATAAAGCCGCTTTCCAATAAATGGATGAGCTGGTTGTAAAGGTTTACGGTGATACCGTCTGTCTTTTGCGAAGCGATTACAATTTCCGAAACCGAATTTTTGATTACAAACTGTTCGAGGTTATCAATATCGATGCTCTTAATTCTTATGTTGCCTGTTGATTTTGTATTGGCGCTGTCAGAGTTCACAAAGCCCAGGACACGGTAATGCGGATCAGCGCTTTCAAGGCCATTAACCAGCTCTTTCAGCTGTTCACGGTCACAAATGAGGATCACTTTTTTGGCAAATCTGTTGGATGCAAAAAAGCGGACATACAAAATCCGCCAGATGAACAGCGCCAGGAAAATTGCAATGTAAAAAATCAGGATCTGAAGCCTGTTTGTTGGCAGCCTTGGCGTATAAACCGGCGTCAGCAGGTATAATAAGACCGTAAGCGAAGAAGTAAGGATGATGCTTTTTATAACCTGAAACTGATTACTTGCTACCTGCAGGTTGTACATTTCAAAAACAGACCCGATGAAATTGAGGTAAACCCCCAAAACAATCGTCCAATAAAAATTGGATTCCGAAATATTAAAGTAATTGAAATTGAAGGCAATACCCACTAAGTAAAGTGAAAGCAGTACCGAAACGACATCAAAAATCCTTAAAAGAATCTTTCTTTCGGAAACCTCAAAATGTATTTCTTTACGCTTATTCATTGCTTAATTAAGGGAATTTTGACGTCGCAAGTTACTAAAATTATGCCTCAAAACTAAACCAGTAGTTCAAACCATTGGTTTTTTACGACTTCCCAGTCAAAACTTTTCACCGCTTCCTTCCCGTTTTTAGACAATGATTGTGCCAATTCGGGTTCGGCTATGACCCTTTTGATTTGATTCACCATATCGTCAACGTCATTGTCATTGATTAAAAGCGCATTGTTATTATGATGCAGCAGGTACGGAATGCCACCGACATTGGTAGAAACTACCGGCAAACCAAGTGCCATTGCCTCAATGACACTGATCGGCGTATTGTCAAAATGGGTGGTATTGATAAAAATATTGTAGTCTTTTGAGAGATTGATCCAGGATTCTTTGGATAGTTTGCCTGTAAATTTGACCTCAACATTATTGCTTTCGGCAAATTTTACCGCTTTTGCGTAACTGTCATCTTTTTTGGGTCCCACCATACAGATCTTGGCTTCAGGGAAGGTCTCCTTTATTTTGATAAACACCTTAATGGCCATCAATGGATTGTAGATTTTGGAAAATGATCTTACCCAGAGCAGGTTAGGCGTTTTGAACTCTTTTTCGTTTTGGGTATAAATCTGGAGCTCAATCGTATTCGGAATGTATTTCAGGTTGGTATATCCATTGCTTTTGAATGTTTCATACAAATAGGCCGAAGGCGCAATATTGATATACGCATTATTGAATATCAGGTTAGAGAAAAACCGGCTCCTCACAATCCTGTTCGGCAGGTCGCCGCCGTGCAGTTTTGGAATGTATTTTACCTTTAGCATCCGGCACAATTGCGAAACCACAAAAGCATACCAAAAATTTCTAGTACTGTAAGTATCTATCAAAACATAATCTACTTTCCTTGCATATCTGAGTGTCTTAAAGATCATTTCAGACATACGCATAGCCTTATTTTTTTGGGACGAAGCATAGAAAACACTGAAACCTTCAGCTTCAAGAAACGCGCCTAATGTTTCGATTGAAGTTGAAGTATAACCGTGATTGGATAATTTATTGCCTATGTACAGCAGGTGTTTCATCCATGAAAACTTTTAATAAAGACAACGAATATACAAAAGCAGGTGCAGCAATCCTCATTGCAGCGTGATTAATTGTAAGCAGCCAAAAGAACAGGAAACTGAACATGTAAAGGTGCTGCTTATTATCTAAAAATAGAAAAACCGGTGTAAAGAATACGATCATCAGGGCTACGATCCCCATCATTCCGTGTTCAGCCAGCATTCTCGAAATTTCACTGTGCGAAGCAATAATCAAACCTCCGGTTTTTTCCTCCCTGATTTCCAATGCCTTGGCAACTCCAACTCCAAATACCGGATGGTCCAGAAAATCCTCGATCTCGCTATTCCAAATTTCCTCCCTTCCTGAAAACTGACTTTCCTTTGCCCTACCTGCCGCATCTTTATTTGCATAACGCTTGTCAATTAGCCCGCTGGTTTGGCTGGAAGTATACAGCCAGGTCAGCAAAAAGGCGCCCGACATGAATACCAAAAGCTTGTAAAGGTTATACCTGCCCTGGTTTTTGGTATTAAAGTACGTATACCCCAATAGAAACAATATCATCACAAAACCCGTCACCATTCCCCCTCGCGAAAAAGTAACCAAGCCCCGGTAAGTAATATTGAAAAGGATCAGCAGGTTTACGGCAAACATCACTTTGCTTTTTGAATCAAAAAGAAGCCTTGAAAAAAACACAAACATCCCAATTCCGAGCAAGGTAGCTACCTGATTCGGCCCAAATCCGCCTGAGGTTGCATTATTGGAACCCGTTCCTGTTAATACTTCTTTCAAATCGGGCGTGTATAAGATCAGGTAAACCGTGGTCGTAAATACGGGCAATCCTAAAGTCAGGAGTATATTATTGACATGCGAAAGCGAGATTTTACGGGTATAGCAGTAAATGGCTGAAACCCCCAAACAGACCGGCCCCGTAATATTGAACGCAATCGCTTTCCTGATGTCTGTTGTCAGGTTCAGGGTTTCTGTTGCTACCATTACACCAGGGACCAGCAATAGCAGGTAAATCCAGAAAGGTATGGCATTCTTGGAAAAGCCGCTGTAATACATTCCCATGCAGGCAAAGATCATTACAACATATTTGGAGGATTCGTAAAGTATGTTTCCCCCTGTCATCCTTAAAAAAACCTCGGCGCCTACAATATATGCTGATGCATACAAAACTTCATGGTTCTTGTTGCGGGATTTCATTACGTAATAGATTCCAACTGCAATCATCGCCACAGCATACACTTTGGAAAGTGGCCGCGCCAGGAATATCAGTATTCCGATCAGGGCATGTGCCGCTACCAATAAAATATATTTGCTTTCCTTCATATTACAGGTTTGAAACCCAATTTAAATAATGTGTAATCACGCCTTCTTCCGAATGGTTTTCGGTTATCGTCTGATACAGCGCATCACCCATTTGTGTCTTCAAATTATCATCTTCTATAAATTGTACCAGCTTTTGATAAAACAGCTCCGAAGCAGCTACATCAACAATGAATCCGTTTACATTATCTTTGATAATCAATGGTATTTCGCCAACTTTTGTAGAAACCACAGGCTTTTTAGACAAACCATATTCAATTAATGAAACCGGCAATCCTTCAGATTTGGAGGTCAATATAGCAATATCAGATTGATTTATGATGTTTTTAACATCATTTTTTGAACCGTAAATCAAGACATTCGCCTGTAAATCCTTAGCAGATACAGCTGCCCGCAACCGTTGTGAATATTCGTCTTCAAAATCTTTTCCTACCAGATGAAATGTCCATTCGGGATGTGATCCTTTTAGCTTTTCAGCAACATCGAGCAGGAAAAAATGATTTTTCTGGTCGCGTAAATTAGCAAGGCACAAAATACGCTTTCCTTCTATTCCCTGCAAATGAGTTTCGGCAACCGTAGCCGTATCCATCGCCGTAAAATTAGGAAGGTAGATAACTTCTTTGCAGTTCAGTTCTTTTTCGGCCCAGGCTTTAAGCTTGTAATTCACCACTATGATTCCCTTAAAAAAACGCGAAGCAACTTTTAATGCCATTGATTTTTGGGTGCTGATAAACTCGCTCAATCCGTTATGGTCGTGCCAAATGATACTGACTTTCGGGTAAGCAAATTTCACGAGCAATGCGGTGAAGTAAGAGCTGCTGTGTGGTTGCAGATGTGTTACTTTATTGGTTTTACAGTACTTTTTCAATCTTGATACAGCACCAAAGTCAATGGTGGATTTTTTCTTCAGGAAAAGATACGACACCGAATTCCCCAATTGGCTTTTCAGGTTTCCTTCCGCCCTTGTAGCGACCAATCCCGAAAATTCAATCCTTTGGGATAGCGAATTGGCATAATTTACTGCCATTTTTTCGGCGCCGCCAATTTCCAGCGAATCGATTATTTGTACTATCCTCATGATTGCAGCAGTAATTTAATTTCGTTTTCAAAAGCATCCATCGTGAACTGCCTTGACCATTTTATGGCATTTTCAGCCTTATTTTCATACAAAGCCCTTTCAGTCAGAAGCGATGCTGTTTTTTGTACATCTTCATTCAGCTCCAAGTCCAAAAGCAGGCCTCTTTGTCCATTCCCGAGCATATCCGGAACGCAAGAAACCTTTGATGCTATAGGCAAACAACCCCAAAACATGGCTTCGGCAACTACCTTGGGCCAGCCTTCGCTTTGGGATGGCAAAATGAGGAAATGATTTTTCATATAGGCATTCTTAACCGTTTCCTGGTTTTGATTTCCTTGCAGAAAAACAATGTTGCCTAAATGATTAGCTGAAATATATTCTTCAAGTATTTTCCTTTCGCTGCCTTCTCCGTAAAGCGATAAACTTACAGTATGGCCTTTTTTGAAAAGCTGCTCCACTAGCTGGATCGCATACAAAGGCTGTTTCCCTTTGGAAAGCGTACCAACAAAAAGGAAATCAATCGTTTCATTTAACTTTCTGGGCTTCACTTCAATCTTATCTTCTTCAAAATAACTTGCAGTAAAGAACGGCTTGATGTTTTTGGTGCTGTTTTCCCAATTGCCATACACCAGGACCTGCATGTTTTTTGTCAAAAAAGTATTGCTCAAAATCCATTTTTGCAAACGGTACGACAATGGCTGCTTCGCTTTCGGGTCCCAATTCCCGGCATATTTGGCTGTTTTCTTTTTCTGCGGAAACAAAATCTGGATTAGGCATCCCAAAAGTCCCATATTCCCGGGGCAGCGCAAATGAATATGGTCTGAGGCCTTCATTGCATTGTAAATCTCCAACGAGATTTTCGGCAAACTAAAAAGCGTAGCAAAAATGGCCCCCAAACTTAAAAAGTTAAACGCGGGCACCTTCCTGAAATCAATGTCCTGATGCGAATATTCAAGATCAATCGGGGTTGGGTTTTGCAAGTTTAAAGGCGCCACCAGTACTATTTTGCCAACATAACCGGACCAGATATTCATTTCCCTCACATAAGGGGAATACGCAAAGTAGCGCCGGTTTTGATGTCCGTGTGAAACATGTGTTATGATGCAAAATGTCATATTAATTTTCGTTTCTTACCAAGGCAAAGATTCTTTCAAGGTAATTGGACGGATGGATATATTCCCTGCTCCATTTGAGGTTTTCCTCCCCCATTTCAAGGTAGCGTTTGCCTTGGAGCAATGCATCAATTTTTTCGGGTAATTCCTCATACGCCGAACGATGCGATAGCTGCATAAAATTTTTACCATCGTAAAATTCATCCACGGCTATGTTTAACGGCGTACTGATAACAGCTTTCCCGCTTAATACATATTCGCCGATTTTCCATCCCGGAGTGTCTTTGAGGCCATCGTCTGCCACACCTATATTGCTGTTCAGCATTTTTTCGAAATAACTCCTCTTACCGGTTTGCTTTTTATTCAGGAGGACATCCGGTGCGAGCTTTATCGAAAGCTCATCGGGGAATAAGCCTACCGATGAATTCTTAAAGTTCTTCCTGATGATCCGGCATGCATTGATCCTAAAATCATTCTGAAGCCTTCGCCGCTCCTTTTCATCTTCAAGGCTGGTCCGGTCCGGATCCCAAAGTCGTGAATGAAAAATAACAGTGCCGCCTTTATCTTCAACTTTGGATGGATAATTTTTAATATCAACAGATGCATGTGAATTATTGGTAAACCAATCAAAAACATCAAGCGCCCTGAGGATTTCCAGCCTGCTTTGCTTGTCCTTAAAGAACTGGAGGTTCATTTTGGTAAGAAAGGAAAGCGAGTTATAGGCCAAGGCGAAATTAAAGTTTACCGGATGTACGTTCCCTTTCCTGTCTTTTTCGGGAAGCGAACGCTTGAAATAAAAATCGAATTTTACCGGATCATCGCAGAAAACCGTATCATCTGAATAATCAAAAAATAGCGTTTTCCCTTGATATTCAATAATTACGCAATTGTAATGAACCGATTTATCGATTTCGATATCCATCTTTATCTTATGCTTTTGGCAATAGTAAAAATAAGAATAGATCAACTGAGTTGATGAATGCAGGAAAAGATGGATTCTTAGCTTCATGGTATCTGATTAGTAAATCATTTTTTCTGCATTACCATCGTTACATGCATGCATTTGAACAAATGATTGTCTGATTGTGCGGATTTTTCCCAGTCTTTCCTGTGCCATTTTTTTCCGATGGCTTGTTTTTTCTCATCTGAAAGAAACGGAACGAAATTCATTATGAAGTACCATTTTGCCTGGCCTAGAAGCCCGTGGCGTTCCACGATATTGAAGGTTTTGGCAAACTTGTGATAGGTTTTTTTGGTAAATGGCCATTCCCAATCCTTATCCGATTGGAACGGGCGGTATAAAACCCTCATGATTTTGATCGGGATGCTGGTTTCCAACGGATCGTAGCTGATAACCACTCCGCCTGGGGCCAGTTTTTCATTCAAGCGCGCAATCAGAACATCAGGATTCTGAAAATGGTGTAAAACACCATAGGCGTAGATGATGTCAAAATCCTTGTCCGGGAAATCGGCATCGCTCAAAAAATCAGCGGCAATGGCTTTGGCATTCGGGTACGGCTTCACCCTGTCAGCCAGCTTGGCAATGGCAACATCGCTCAAATCAAGGCCGATGAATTCCTTACTGTTTTCAGCCAGGTAAATGCTCCAGTGATTTCCGGCAAAACAGCCCAAATCCAATACTTTTTTATTGGACAAATCACCAAACCACGTTTTATGGATTTCATAGGATTCGCTAAGAATACCAATATCTTTACGGATTTTCTTCAGGGTTTTTTCCCTAAAATAGTACCAGATTTTGGTTGGCAGATTTTTTTTATCGCTTTTATAATTATAAAAATCCTTCTGCTTTTTATTGATTTCAATAATTTCGTCCTGTGTCTTCATATTTTTTTAAGTATTGCAAAAGCATTGTTTTTTCTGCGTGGTAAATATATTGCTAAATCTTAGATGTGGCAAGTGTATTGAGAGGCCATATTACAAAATTTCCTTAAGGAAAAACATCGAATACAATGCAATTCCGCTTATAAAACTCAATGTATAAACGATGAACCGCACTCTTTCGGGGAATTTGGAAAGGTAAACTATAGCATAATAGGCGTATAAAATCATGATTGGGATGATCCAACGGAACTCGAACATTTTGATTGCGAGGAATGCAAAAGCGAGGATGCTCAAAAAGTGGAAAATGATGATGATCTTATTTTTCTGGGTTTCTTTTGGGTCTCCTGTATTGATCGCATTGACAAATCCGAATCTTTTTCCGTTAAGGAATGACAGCAGCAAGATTGGGAACAGCAGGAACATAAAACGAAAACTGGTATAGACTGCCATAAATGTCATCCTGACCATCTGCCTGAAATACAAGCCCGGCTCTTTGATCAATAAGTCGATTTGATTTTTGGGGAACTTAAAGTCAGGATTTTCCTTTTTGAATTGGATTACATCTTTTGTAGATACCCATTGGGTGCGCGGGATCTGGTTGGCATCCCAGAATTTTGCCATCAGGTAGTTCCTTTGGAACCAGTCAACTCCTGTTTCTTTCGGGACTTCCTTGACATCAAGTATAATTTTGTGCTGTTGGATTATCGGCAAAATATTTATTAAGGCAAAAACAGCTACCGTCGAAAGGAAAATAATGATGTTTTCTTTGCAGAATACCGATCTAAAACCGGCTATCAGGAAAACCGATGCATAAAACATTACGATCAGGATCATTGCTGTAGGCCGTGATGCTATCGACAACCCGAACAAAACCCCCAGCATCAGGCATTTTTTCCAGGTCAGCTGTATTTTCCCCGAATCGATGCTTTCCAGGATAATCAAAAAAGCGGGCACCATCAAAAAGTAAGACAGGAAATCGGAAGTACCCATATAAATTTGGTTCGTAATGAAAATGGCACAGATAAACAGGCTGATTTTATAAATCCTTTCGAGCGATGAGCTGGGCAGCGCTTTTATTTTCTTAACGAAAAAAATGATAAGCAATATGGCAAAAATAAGAGAAACAACTCTTGTGGAATATTTTGGCGACCTCACAAAAATATCAACAAACGAACTTAGAAAAACGTATGGCTGTGCCTTGACGTAGCAGAATTTTTCAAGCGAAAAATCGGAGACCGAATACAAAGTAGCCTGGTAATCTTCGTCGCCATTGTATTTTGTGGTTAAAAAGTAAAGGAAAAAATTGGCAACGAAATAACATACGTTAAAAATCGCGAATCCAACAAAGAAAATAATGCTTGATTTCTTCCCCAATATTGTATCTGTCAATTTCTTTATTTGCTGTATCATATTATTTATCATTAATTTTTGGTGCATTAAACCACAAGCTGAACCATCCGGCTGTCCTACCTACAGATTCTGTAAAGGCTTCTTTCCTTTTGCCGGTGGTAAATGCATTGGTGAACCGGATGATGGTTAGTAAAAAAGATATCAAATTCCATTTCAATTGATCACCGAAGGCAGGATTTGGGTATTTCAGCCGCCAAACATACCAGCCGTTCCTGGTAACCATTTTGCCGTATTGGTATTTATTGGGCCTGCCCGATTGATCATGGTAATGGGAAAGCTGGGCATTGGTACTGACAACATTCCTGCCAAACCGCTGCGCCCTGATACTGTAATCGGCATCTTCGTAAAGTCCGTAGCCTTCAAAATAATGCGAGAATTTGATTTTTTCAAAAACCTCCCGCCGGAATGAAAAAGACATCCCAATCAATAAATCAACCTCATATATCCTGCCATTCATTGGGAAACCACAATTCCGGCCGTGTGAAAACGCAGGCATCATTCCGGAGCCGAGTTTGGACTGCAATCCTAATATATTCCGGATTACATTTCTCGAACCTTCGGGATACACGTAACCGTCCAATTCGTAAAACTTATTTTTATCATAGGTCTTACCGCTTTCCTTTTTAATCCAACGGTCTTCATTTATCGCTATTCCTGCGACACCTGTAATGGTTTCGTCATTTTGATACGTTTTGATGATTTCCTCAAAATAATTAGGTTCCAAAACCGTATCGTCATCCAAAAAACAAACCACTTCCGAGCTTTGTGAAACATGTGCCAATCCAAAATTCCGTTGTTTAGTCAATCCGCGGTCTTCTTTCGAAACAAGGAAATACTTTAGGTTTTTGAAGCTGGAATTTTCAATAAACTCTTTAGTATGATTATTTGTAGAACCGTCAACAATCAGGATTTCATTTGGGTAAAGCGTCTGTTTCACCACCGAATCCATAAGATTCTGCAAAGGAGCAGGGCGCATATAGGTGCAGATAATTAAAGTGAAATCCATTCGGTAATTTATTCGTTAATTGGCTTTTTCATAGTAATCAAAGAAAGCCATCCTGTAATCCTTCCCAAAAACTCGCTGAAAGCTTCCTTCTTTTTAGGTTTGGCCACAACATTTGACACTAAAATAAAAGCCAGCAATAACGTAATTAAATTCCATTTTATCCTTGCTTTTAATGACGGATTTGGAAATTTTATCCGCCAAACGTACCAACCGTTCCTAACAACCATTTTTCCGTACGCGAATTTATCCGGCCTGCCCGAATGATCATGGAAATGGCCTAACTGCGCATTGGTATTGACATACAGCTTGCCCGTTTTTGAAAGCCTGAAAGTAAAATCGGCATCTTCATACAAGCCATAGCCTTCAAAATAAGTAGAAAATGAAAACGTATCAAAAACCGTTTTCCTGAACGATGCAACGCCGCCCTTGAGCTGTTCAACTTCATAAATCTTACCCGATGGCGGCAAAAAACCAATGCCTCTTCCGTTTGAAAATTCGGGCATGAAACCAGGTTTCGCATCGCTGTCCAATCCTAATCTCTTCCTGAGCACAAAACGGCTTCCGTCTGTTCTTTTCCAGCCGTCATAAACAAAATCCTTAATCGTTGGCTGATAATCATCCGGTATTTTTTCCCAGCGCGATTCGTTGCTTATGAATCCACCAACGCCCAGCGCATCCGGGAAAACCGAATACGTTTTTATTATTTCCTCAAAATAATTGGGTTCCAAAACCGTATCATCATCCAGAAAACAAATAACTTTAGCATCGGCTGCTGTTTTGGAAATACCAAAATTCCTTTGTTTTGTAAGCCCCCGTTGTTCCGGATTGACCTTAAAATAGTTTAGGTTTTGAAATTTATTCTCCTTTAAAATCGCTTCGGTTTCGTTGTTGGTCGAACCGTCAACAATAAGGATTTCTTCAGGATAAAGCGTTTGTGACTTGACCGAAAGCAATAATTTCAGCAACGGATTGGGGCGCATGTAAGTACAAACAATCAGCGTAAAGTTCATTTTATTGCTTGTTTAGTTCTTTGGCCCAATGAATGCTCCTATCCCATTTTTGCCTGAAATTCCGGGTATACCTAAAAGGATTTTTAAAGAAACTGCTATTTAGGTTTTTGATAAAAATCATTGATTTATAATTCTGCAGCTGCTCTTCCGTATCGTATAGCAATCGATAAAGCATCACTGTTGGCGATGGTTTTGGCTGAATCTCATCTGCATGCCATCGCAAAACCGGTTTGGTCCTGAAACCGCCCATCGGTGCCTTTAAATGCAAAATCGTCAGTGTCGAGATATACAAAACGTCAAATCCCCTGTTGCGGATCTGCATTCCAAAATCATTATCTTCACCAAATCCGAATTCAAATCCCATATTGAATTCCAGCCCTTTAAAACTGGATGATTTCACAAAAGCGTGGCTGGTTCCCAAAACAGGGAATTGCTTTGGTGCTTCGGGGATTATTGTTTGCGATTTCAGGTGGATTGCCACCAAAAGCGCTTCATTTCCTGTATCCTGGAAGGTTTTTAGTGTGTTTTCGAGCAAATCGTTTCCGAAAATTATATCGTCATCTGCAAAAAAAGTAAACTCGCTTTCAACAAGTTTCAGCGCAATATTCCTTGCATTGCAGGCGCCGCTTTGGTGCGTGAAATGGTGCTTTATTACGAAAGGCCATTTTTTATTGTGGATGTAATCCAATTCCGATTCGCTACCCTCAAGCGGATTTTGTTCTACTATTATTACGTTTTTCGGCAAATGGGTTTGGTTTTCAAGGTTTTTTAAAACATCCAGCAAATAATCCCTGCGGCCGATGGTTGGTATTAAAACATCGATGGTTCCGAGCTCTACCATCTTTTTGCCTGATTGTAAAGGAATCTGGTTCAATAATTTCGGATCGAATTTCCTTTTTATATAAAACCAGGAAATCATGAACTGCAGTAATGGGAACTTTTTTTCAAAAATGATTAGGTTTAAGAATAAAAGAAAGACCCATCGCGGCCTGTAGTGCTGGCGGGTGAATTTAAAAAGTTCCGTGAGATTTGATTTTGGACTTGCTGAAGCTTTTTTATGCAAAAGCAATCTGGGCTCCGAATAACAAAACAAACCTGCATTCATTGCCTGTTTGGCAAAGGAATTCAGGAAATAATCAAAGTTGTCCTTTGTTGTTAATTGGTCTTTGCAGGCATTCATGATCGAAGTATGTACCGCACCAACCACACCGCTCATCTGCCAGGTTGGATACCTAACCTCTTTATTGACATTGATGTAGAGCGAATCTTCGACAAAGCCAATCCTCGTATCAAAATAATTCCACTGATTGGGGTTATAGGAAAACAGG
Organism: Flavobacterium sp.; assembly: GCA_049841115.1. Lineage (GTDB taxonomy): Bacteria > Bacteroidota > Bacteroidia > Flavobacteriales > Flavobacteriaceae > Flavobacterium. The sequence goes on along the minus strand of JASGHQ010000007.1, from coordinate 227,493 downwards.
AATTTCCTGTGGTGGAACAGGCTTTCGATTTCAGGGATATTCAGGTTGTCTTTTTGGCTTTCGTCGCACCAAACCAGTATTTCATTTTCAAATTTACCGGCATAATCAAACAGCCCGGCAATAATATCCTGATGGATTCCATCGGTAAAATCACCCGCTGTGGTGGAAACGATTTGTGTTATCCTATATTTATTATGATAAAAAACAATCATAAAACCTTGTCTTAAATTAATTTCCGATAAAAATCGGCACTTTGCCTTGCCACAGCTTCAGTACTGAATTTCTGCTCTACCTTCTTCCTGGCTTCTATGCCAAATTGCCCCCTAAGCTCTTTATTTTCAAGCAAAGTCATTATTTTTTCAGCGTACAGACTGTGTTTTTTTGGGTTAACCAAAAATCCGTTGCTGCCGTCATCAATCACCTCGGTTGCCCAGCCAATGTCGGAAGCCACAATCGCTTTGCGCAAGGCCATCGCTTCTATCCAGGAAACCGGCAACGCCTCGGCAAAAGTAGGGAAAACGCAAACCGTTGCCAAACCAATATGTTCCCTGATCTTGTCATAAGGAATACTGCCAATATACGCCACATTGCGCAGGGCATCAGCGTCAAAAAGGGGCTGCATCATGGCCCACGTGGAAGTATTCCCGGAAATAATATCCGAAGCGTCACGGCCAATCAGGACCAGCTTTGCCTTGTTGTTTTTTTTGTAAACCTCATTGAAGATCTGCGGCAGTTCCAACAATCCTTTTTTCCGTATCAGCGTTCCAAAATAGAGAATGGTATTTTCCTGTATTTCAATAGCATCCGAAGAAAATTTAGCTATATCGATGCTGTTCGGAATAATCGTAAAATCGCGGTTTAACGAAAACAGTTCCTTTGTCAGGTCGGCGGTATATTGGCTAACCGATAATAAAGCGTCGGCATTCAGTAATGCTCTTTTTTCGTGGAATCTGTTCAAAAATTTTACCGGGCGTTGGTCCAAATGGCAGAAATAGGTATCCGAACCATTAAGGCGGATCACCACCGGACATTTGGGTTTTATATTCGAGGTAATCCCTGTCCAGTCGGGTGCTTCGAGGATTTCAACTTTGTTTTCATCCACCAGTCTGTCAATCAGCCGCTGGATTTTCTTTTGGGTCAGAAACCTTGAAAAACCTTTGAGTTTAATGTTTTTGATCCGGTAATACGAAATGCCGTTTTCGGTAAAGGATTCGTCTTCCTTTTGCCCGTAAACCAAAATGCTTATTTGGTGCCCCAAAGCCGTGAGCCCTTTGGAAAGGTTCAGTATACTTGTTCCGATTCCGCCAGACGAGCCCGTTTTCGGATGCGGGAATTCTGATGTCAGGAAAGCGATTTTCATATTATTGGATGCGGTTTTGGATGTAATAAGCCGACAAATCCTTGTCGATAATGATCATTTGAGCAGGAAGTATGGTCTTCCCATCAGCAATGTTATCGGTAACTACCGCATTGGCGCCGATGGTAACATTATTCCCGATGGTGATATTGCCAAAAACCCCGGCGTTCGGACCGATAAAAACATAATTCCCGATAGTTGGAATTCCTTTCTTTTCGCCATAATTATTGATTCCGATGGTAATTCCCTGCGAAATATTGCAGTTTTCACCGATCACAGTATCGCCGTGGATCACAATATTGCCAAAATGGCCAATGTAAAATCCTTTGCCGATCTGCGTTCGGTACGAAATGTCAAAACCGTATTTTACTTTTAGCCTGCGGAGCCACAAAAAGAAAAAATAGAACAGCAGCCTGTTTTTCCTTCGGTAATGCTGTGTCAGGCGGAAAATGGTCATAAATTTCAAACCGGGGATCGGTTGGATGTAAAAAGTATTGAATACCGTTTTAAACGATACCTTATGGATATCGTGGCGTTTGTAATCCGATAAAAGACATTCCTTTAGCATTACTTTCTACAGATTTCGTTGATGGCATCCCAAATCCTTTCGGAAGCCAGCTGCGGCGGATGCTGGTTGATTTTCTCAAACCATTTTTGAGCATTGTCCACTATATTTTTGGAATCCTTATCCAGCATTATCAGAACCTTTGCCTCCATGTCCTGCGGACTGTTGATCCAAAATACGGAATCTTTTGAAGGCATCGACCTGAAATGGATAAAGTTATAGATTTTTTTCACCGACCAATCGGGAAATTTTTCATTGGGCACATCGTAATTGATGAAAGCGCAGGGCTTATTGAAGGCCACAAAATCAAAAACCATAGATGAACCCAGGTTCACCACAAATTCCGAATGGCAGATCGTATTCATCTGCAGCACCAGATCGTCCTTGGTTGGCAAAATGCTGTGCCACGAATCGGTTTTCATTTCCCATTTGGGGTTGATGCTGGTAATCAGGTGGCCATATTTTTCAAGAACCAAATCATAGCGGGATGAAAAGTCAACCGGGCATCTCCTGAAGATGATCCCAAGATTATTCCCTTTTTGGTTCAAGTCGTTTACGGCTTTGGCCAAATCTTCCAGGTAGGCCGGATCGTTGGGCGAAGTCGTTATGTCGTCACCCGAAAAGCAGATGTATTTTTTAGCGGGATCTAAATGATATTCGTTGCAGAATTCTTCCCTCGAAACCAGAATACCATCGGTGAAATGGGTTTCAAACTGGGGCGTACCAGTGATTATTATTTGGCCATCAGCAATGTACGGATAATAATACTGTAGCTCCTTTTTCATATGCTCGCTCCACACGAAATAAAAATCGGTTTCAAGGATTTTGGTCCCTTTTGGTAAATTATCCCACGAAAAAATAAAGGTTGCCGTTGGAATCCCTAAATCCTGAGCAGCCAAAATAGGCGCTACGGCCAGCATTATCCTTTGATTGGTACAAAAAACCATTGTTGGGTTTTCTCTTTTGAGGGTTTCCAGGCTGTCAAAATAAAGCTTGGTTTTGCGCTCGTTTTTGGCGATGGATTTCCTGATTTTCCGTAAGCCTCTTTCCGAATTGTTCCAGAAGATAATCAGCCGTTTGAGCGAACTTTTGAGTGCCGACTTAAAATCGCGGTAAGCAAACGGAAAACGGTACGAATCGTAAACGCTGTCTTTGGATCTTTTGATATTTTGCGAAAGCTCAATCTGGGTTTGTGCTACTTTGAGCAAATCGGTGATTGGATGCGCTTTCGCGTTTTTGATCTGGATTTCATTGATCCCTAGTTCGGCCAGGTTAAAAGGCGTATTGTTCCAAAAAGTAATGTCAAAACCCTTTTCGAGGCCAAGTTTGTGGAAATTGGTAAACGCAAAATTACGCAGGCCTATGCCGTCTGGAAGAAGTATGAATATTTTTTTTTCCTGCATTCCAATTTGATATTGAGCGCTCAAATATCCTTATTTTATTGGTAATATGAAATAAATCTGACGCTAAAGTGTGCGGTTTGGGTAATATTTGTCGCGATAATTCAGGAAAAACTTTTCGATTACATACGTCATGAAAAATCCGCCTGCTATTGAAATCGTAAAAGCCAGCACAAAAACCAAAATCCTGTTCTGGATCTGCAGCACGCCAATCCAGTTGTTTACAAACGAATGGATGATGTAAATGGAATACGAGCAAAAGCCGATCTTGCTGACAAAATTGACTACAAATGTTGAAAATAATCTGTTGATTTGAGTGTTTACGTTTTTATCGACAAGGAAATGGATCAGTAGGATTCCGAAAGAAATATAAATCATCGTAAAGCCGATAGTTTTTACGAAAAAAGAAGTCAGCCTTTCAATAAATGGTGTAAACGACAGCATTGCAAAGGCCAAAACCAAAAGCACTGCCTTGTATTTTTGGTAAAAAGCCACCAGTTTTTCCTGTTTGAAATGGTACCAATACGAAATCAAAACGCCAAACAGCAACGAATCAACGCGAAGATGTGACATGGTGGTATTTTTAACGGCTTCATCCGGATATTCCACATTGGCTACAAATCGAAGGATCAGTACAAAAACCAGCGTGCCAATCAGGTATTTTTCAAAATTGGAAAACTTGCCGGTAATTTCAAACTTCATGATTTTTTTATTGAAGATAAGCCACAAAAGCAAAGCGAGCGCAAAGTAAAAATGTTCCTCCACAGCCAACGACCAGCTTGCGGCATATGCGTATCCCCAGCCCAAAGCATAATTCTGGATGAAGAACAGATCGTAAAAAGCATAGCCCAGATTCGGTTTGTGCATCAAAATCCTTGGCACGATGTAAATGATATAGCTCAGGTAAAAAATCGGGTAGATCTTAAAGCCACGCCGGATCAGGAAGAGTTTCGCATTGATGGAGCCAAATTTCTTATATTCCTTAAACAATAATCCCGAAACCAAAAAACCGCTCAGCACAAAGAACAAATCTACACCAATCCAACCCATTACCTGCAAGAAATGCACAATTTCAATGTGATGAACCATTACCAAAATAATGGCAACTCCGCGTAAAAAATCCAATTCCCGTAACCTGTTGACTGCCTGCATTTATTTTCTTCCTATTAGTTTTTTTACCAGGTTTTTTGTCTTCTTCAAATATACGCCGTACCCATGCACCGAATTGGTTTTAAGGTTGTAAGCTTCTCCTTTGAGCCACAACAAAAAGTACTTTCCTGGAAGCGGGTATCGTTTTTCGTCAAAGGCGATCCAGCGTTCGGGGAAATAATCCCTGTCGTCATTTTCTGCACCAAATTCTCCGGCCAGGTTCTTGATCGGCCTATAAATCCGGGTAGTTCCCTTTTCGCCAAGCCAGGCAATCCACCATGAAAATGTGGAGTTGCTGATAATGTAATCGTCACAGTTGATTCCGATTACCATTTGCTCCATCGGCGGGACATTTTCCAGGAAAACGGCATTATCCAAAAACGAATAGTGGTATTTGCAATAGCTGATATCATCGCTGGTAAAAATCAATGTGCGCTCTTTATAATCCGGGAAATTTTGGATCAAAGCCTGCAAATAATAGTTGTAACCCAATTGAAAATAACTCGGATGGTTGACAAAATCACCTCTCCTGACGGAAATCAGTATCGTTTTTTTGTCAAAAAGCGATAGGTATTTATCCAAAACCATCTTTTCGAAACCTTTTTCAAAGCTAAAGAGTTCCCTTGTTTTGCTGACATCAAAATACTTTTCGGTCTGCAGCCAGCCATTGATGTCAAAATTGCCGCTGAAAAGATTCCATTCGTGGTAATTAAATTCTTTTTCCTTGATAAGCGTAAAATCAGGATGGCTATTACAAGATGGCAATTTATGCTGAAAAAAAGCGGAATAGCTCCAGTCGGGGAAACAATACTCCTGCTGGTGTATTTTGGCCAAACCCACCACCGATGCGATCTGGAACAATTGATTTCCTAAGTTGCCTTTAGTGCCTAATCTTGAAAATGTTATCATCGGTTTATTTTAGGATTTGGGCCGCGTTGATCCATTGCCAGATGTGGAAACTGCTTTGGTTGTCGCCATTGAAAAATGCATTCAATTCGGCTTCCAGTGCTTTCTTATCAAACCAATTATTGTGGTACAACACCGAAACCTCTGCCCTGACCCATTCCTTCAGATCTTCCGAAAGCCATTCCCTTTGCGGGGTTTGCAACGGACGTTTTGGTGCCAGGACCAAATCCTTCTGCAGGAATTTCTCGGCTATTTTGCGCAGCATCCATTTCTGGACACCGTCCTTGACCTTAAAATCGGTTGGGCGGCTGAAAACGTATTCCACCAATTCATAATCCAAAAAAGGTTCGCGCAATTCCGTGCCGTGCATCATTGAAACACGGTCATTAAATCGCAGCGCCCGTGGGATTTTGGTATAAAACAAATCGCGGTACTGCAGGTTCAGCAGATTATCGTCAAATGGTTTTTCGTAAATTATCTTTTCCGCCTTCCGGGCGAATTCCGCATCCAATACCTGGGTTCGGAACGGTGATTTCGCCACGCCCTGAATAATGCCATGCGAATTGTTGGTATAATAATCATAGCCAGCCCAGGCTTCATCCGAGCCTTGCCCGTCAAGCAGAACCTTAACGCCTTTTTGCCTCGCTGCCTGGAATATTTTGGAGTAAGCAATCGTCGGGATTCCACCGTAGGGTTCCAGTTGGTGTTGCGACATCTGCAAAGACAGATCCGGTATTTCATTGGCAGAAACCCGGCAGACATTTAAATGAAAGGGACGGTTTTCAAGCATCGATCTTACCCAGAAAAGCTCGTCGTAACGTTCGTCATCGGTTACAAAAGTAAAAGCCTCTACAGCCGATTTATCAATATTTTGCTGATCGATCAACGCCAGTAACGTACTCGAATCCAAACCACCGCTCAGATTGAAGCCTACCGGAACATCGGCTCGGAAACGCAGGTTGATGGCCTTTAAAAGCAAATTGGTAATATATTCCTCTTCGTTATCTTCAAACTTGTAGGACAAGGATTTTGTACGGTTTTCAAACGAATACCATTTTTCGATCCGGAGCGAATTATCTTTGAGTGTCAGGCAATGCCCGCCTGGCAATTGCACAATATTGTCCCAAAAAGTCTCATTGGGCAAACCGTAACTTCCTTCGGTAAAAAAACTGCTCCAAACTTTTTCGTTCGGTTTTTTTGCAGCACCCAAAGTCAAAACAGCCTTGATTTCTGAAGCAAAACTAAAATCAGACCCATCAAAATGATAGTAAAAAGGCTTCACACCAAAGCGGTCGCGCGCGGCAAAAAGCGATTGCTCTTTTCTGTTCCAGATGGCAAAGGCAAACATACCGTTAAGCCTGTCCAAACAGTTTTTGCCCCATTCTCTGTAAGCATTGAGCAACACTTCCGTATCAGATTGGGTTTTGAACTGGTATTTATTCTGAAGTTCTTTTTTTAATTCGATGTAATTATAGATTTCACCATTGAAAACCATAATAAAATTGCCGTCATCACTGGTAAAAGGCTGATTGGCATTGCTCGAAAGGTCGATAATGCTCAGCCTGTTGTGGCCTAACGCAAGTTTATTTTCCTCAACATAAAAATCGGTGAAGTCCGGCCCACGGTGCTTTTGCGAATCCAGCATCTGCAAAATGTTGGTTCGTGTTGCTTTTGGACCAATAATTCCGGTGATTCCGCACATCCTATAAATCGATTTTTGTCAGTAGTTTTTCGGCTTTTTCCCAGTCTTTCATCGTATCGATATTGACATGGAACTGCGGGTTACTTTCGATATAGGCGATGGCATTCCCGTAAAGCGAACCATTTTTGATGGCTTCGGTTTTGGTAATGTAAACCGATCCATCGCGGTGGAAAGCTTTTGGTAATTCCTGCCTTCTCGGTATAATCTGTGCTTCGCCGGTGGCAATTTTGAGCAGGCCATTACCGGATTCCTCAAAAGCCCAATGCGGATTATATTCGTGCGGAATCGGCAAAACGCTGACCAAACAGTCCGCTTTGGTGGCAATGAACCTTTCTATAGCACTGTCTATGAAGCCTTTTTCCCGAAACGGATTTGTTGGCTGTAGCAGGCAAACCGCATCAAAGAAAATATGCTGCTTTTCAAAAAAATCTATCGCATGCTGCACGACTTCCAGCGAAGTGGAATGATCCTGTGCCAATTCGGAAGGCCTTATAAAGGGCGGCTTGCAACCACAGACTTCCGCGGCAATAGCGATTTCGGCATCATCTGTGGAAACCACAACCTCGGTTAGGAATTGTGATTCCTTTGCCGAATGGATGGTGTATTCAATCAGCGGCATTTTGCCCAAAAGCTTGATGTTCTTCTTCGGAACGCCTTTTGAGCCTCCGCGCGCCGGTATTAAACCTAGGATTTTCATTAATAGGTAATTGTTTTATGGAATTGCAACGGAAGTTCCTTCAGTAGTTTTGCGATCTGTTCGCCTGCATCGCCACCGCCATAAACCTGTGAAGTTGTCCTGGTATTTTTTTCCAAAATCGATTGGATGGATGCTACGATGTCATTTTCATCATACGAAACATCGACTACGTTTTGGCCGCGGTCACGACGGTTTTGTCTTGATCCGATGTTCACCGTTGGAACACCAAGATAAGCACATTCACGAATCCCAACACTTGAATTACCAATCAGGCAAAGCGAATTGTTCAGCAGGTTCAGGAAGTCGTCGCCTTCCATATTTTTGAAGAAATGGACGTTTTCCATTTTATATTTTTCGCGGAACGAACGGATTCCAGAAGAAGTCCCGTCAGCACCCGCATCAACATTGGGCCAGAACCAAAGCGTTGGCTTATTTATTTTCTGGATGGCCCTTAAAGTAGCTTCTATATGTTTCCTCGAATCCTGATATTCATTCGTTACCGGATGCTGCATCACAACGATATAACCGTTATCCAGGTTGGGCTGCGAACCAACGCCACCATACTTTTCATACGGATTGAAGGTCAGTTTTCCTGACTTAGCAACCTGCTGCGCGATATCAATCGAAGGGCAACCGGTATTAAAGACCATAGTAGGATTTTCACCCAATTGGATTACTCTTTGTTTGGCATTTTCAGAAGCCACGAAATGGTAATCGGCTAATTTGGTTATCGAATGACGGACTTTTTCGTCAATATTTCCGGTCACTTCGCCGCCTTGTATGTGCGCCAGCGGAATGTTCATGTATGAAGCCGAAATCGCGGTGGCCATCGTCTCAAAACGATCGGCGACCGTTACGACTATATCCGGGCGGAGGTTGTCAAAGACTGTTGATAGCTCCAATATTCCTATTCCTGTAGTTTTGGCGGCTGCAGTAAGGTTTTCGCCTTCCAGGACGTTGAATACTTTGGCGGCAATTTCGAATCCGTCTTTTTCAATATAATTTACTGCACTGCCATACCTGTCCAGCAATGCCGAAGCCGCAACGATAAGCTGCAACTCCAGTTCCGGATGCTTTTTGATGGCGGTTAAAACCGTTTTTACACGGCTGTAGGATGGTCGGGCTGTAATGACTACGGCTATTTTTCTGATATTGTTCATTCTAAATCTTCTTCATTGAGGAAATCCCACTTCGTTTTGTCCTGGGCCAATTTTCGACCGATCACTTCATTGAATTTACTTGCCGTAATGCCAAAACCGCTTGGTTTTTTGCTTTCAAGATCGGCGAATGTAATGGTGTGGCCTTTGGGTAGGTCTTTATTTATCGCTAATGATTTTTCAAAGATGGTTTTCAATTCAATGAAACTCCCATTATCGTTCTTATCTATAGGATTGCTTAGTGCAATGTGTATTTTTTCTACCGCTTTTACCAGCAATTTGGTCTGTTCAATACTTAGCGAAGCTATGGCATCGGGGCCAAACATTTCGTGGTGGAATACTACATGGAATTCCAGTATCTCCGCGCCAAGCGCCACAGCGGCAACTCCGGTCGTGATTTTGGCCGAATGATCGGAAAAACCAACAGGAACATTGTAGCGCTGTTTCAATTCATTAATCACATTGAGCCCATATTGCTCGGGTTGTGTTGGATAAGCTGTCGTGCATTGCAAAATCGAAAAGTTGGCTTTTTTGTTTTTCAGGAAATCAACTGTCATATCGAGTTCGGCAAAGCTGCTCATCCCCGAAGAAATAATGATTGGCTTTCCGGTTTGCGCCACTTTTTCAAGGAGCAACAGGTTATTCACTTCGCCGGAACCGATTTTGTAGGTATGGATTCCCACTTCCTCAAGCCAATCGACCGCCATATTGCTGAATGGCGAACAGATGAAATCCAAGCCCGCTTCATCACAATGCTGTTTGATTCCTTTCCATTGTTCCAACGAAAATTCCATGCGCTTCCAATAATCATAACGCGTGGCATCTTCCCGTGAAAATTTCACGCGAAAAGGTTCGTGGATGCTGCTTTCGGCTTCGGCAATGTGCATTTGGAATTTAATTGCCTGAACTCCGGTTTTTGCCACAGCGTCGATATAGGAATGCAAAATTCCCAAACTTCCGTCGTGGGCCTGGGCGATTTCGGCAATCAGATAAGGTTTATTATTCATCAAAAGTGGTTGTAGTGGAAGTAAAAATAACTATTTTTCCGGTTTCCAATAAATTTTTGCTTCGTTTAATTTGTTGAAATTAATGTAGTCTTCCGAAGAAAATGCATTTCTGTTGGAAATCAGTTTGGGAATCGAAATAGTCAAATCAAAAAGCGCCAGAAACAGAGGTGCAATGACTTTGAAATCTCCTTTGAAAATCTTCCTGCATTGCATCCAGATAGAATACGCCAGCTTTCCCGGAATCTCCTTCCACGGGAAAAACATAAAATAATTGTACCAATCCGAACGCAGCGAACGCCTGTGGCGAAAACCAAAATCCCTGGCGGTTTGTGTCCTGTTCTTCAAATCCACGCGATGTTGCACCAGTAATCCAGGCACATAATGGACTTCCCAGCCTTTTTTGAACAACTGCAGCGAAGCGAAATTTTCCTCGCCGTAAAACCCAAACCATTCCGGGTAATCGGGAATAGCGCGCCAGGCTTCCATCCGCCAAATGTGTCCGCAGCCCACAAAGCTTTTCACTTTTTGATTTTCATCTGAAGTGGTAGTATTTTCCGGAGCCTGTTTTCCCCAGAAAATCCTTGAGGCAATCAGGCCACAGCTATGGTTATCCTGAAAATACCGGATAATGGCTTCAATTGGGTTTTCGCTCAAAAAATGGGCATCATCATCTAAGGAAATCGCAAAATCTGTGGTAGTTTCGTTGAGCATTCTGTTACGGCAGTACATATAGCCTTTGGAACTTTCGTTGCGAAGCAAAACCACTTGCGGGAATTGCTGTCGTATTTGTTCCGAAGTGCCGTCCGTTGAGCCATCATCAAATACCACACAGCTTACATTTTGATTCAGGAACGGCTCAATTTTACTGAGTGTCAGCAGTATGTCATCACAACGGTTTTTGGTGGATATAAGGAAACCGATCTTTACCTGTTCCATAAAAACTTAATAAAAAACCGTCCCATCAGCGCGCGGACGAAAACTACAGGCCGGAATTGCCTGTTTTTCATTACAATCTTATCAAAAACAGATTTTTCCAAAAAATCCTTTGGTTCGTAATCGTGTTTTTTGACAATATCATCAATCTTGTTTCCAATATGGTAAGCGTAAGTATTGATAGTCGACAATTTGAACAAACCGCTCGCTTCCGCCAGGCAATCGATGAAATAATCTTCATAGGAATTCCTGAATTTCAAATCGGGAAAGGTATAGATATTACGGAATTGCTCCGTCCTGTAAGTCGTTACGACATGATAGGCGCCGACTACCGCCTTAAAATCGTTATTGGTGATTACTATTTGTTTTTCGGCCCAGTTGTATTGGGTTTTCCTGTCAATCAGATTAGGGAGGTTCGTGCCCTGAAGGTACAGGTTAATATCTTCATCTCTGACAAATTTTCCGTACTTGATTTTGCCTTTCAACGTATTGAAACCAAATACATTGTGATTAAAATGAAACGTCAGGTAAGGCAACGGCATCGGGCTGACGGCTCCGGCCAGTGGGAAGTTTTTATACACTTCAAAAACCGCCTTTTCCCAACCGTTGTAAAACAGGATATCGGCATCAGTAATGGTAACAAAAGGCTCGTAAACACCACGCACTTCGTTCAAAACTGCATAAACCTTGCCCATATTTTCGGTATAAGCCACATATTTGTCAATCAGATGGCTGTATTTTGCAATGATTGCATCAACTTTCCTTGACGAATTGTTGTTCAGCAAAGTGATGTTGGTCGTTTCCGGATTTATGGTTTGTGTCAGCGTTTGAAGGCATTTGTCCAGAACTTTGTCCGATTCGCTGTAAAACGCATCGTCGTTTTCAGGAATATAAAATACCACCACCACGCGGTGCGGCTTGAGTATGTTTTTTTCCTGTTTGTCCTTTTCGGGATTATTGCCTTCTCTCATTATTTTTTTATGCTTTTGTAAATGAACGAAAAAGTTTTTGGAAACTCCATCCGGCTCAAATACAATAAGATGATTTTTAGTCCAAATTTAAACTGTTTCCGGTTATTCAGGGCCAATTTTTCGATTCTTGGAATAATGGCTTTTTGCTCTTCGGGCGTGAATTTCCTTAAGTTTCGGATCAGGTAGCCGGCAAACTGAAAATCTGCTTTTGCCTTTGGCTTGATATAGGAATTGGATCCCGAAATGCTTTCCTGCGAAACCCTAACACTAACGACCGCCGAATTGATCGAATAAACTTCCTTAAAATCAGATATTTCCAATACCAAAACAATATCCGAATGCCAGGCAACAGGAAAATCGATGATGCCTTTTCGCATTAAAATTTCTTTATTGAAAATGTATTCGCTCAGCGAACTACGCGAGTTTTCGGCGTAAATCCTGGTTAGGAACGCAGTCGATTTTTCTACTTCGGGATGTTGATAAACGTCAGAACGTATGTTGGAATCATTGTCAATTTTTTGAGTAGCCAAACGGATTACGTTGCAATTGTTCTCTTTTATTTTTTCAATCGAATCGTAAAATTCTTCCACTACATTTTCACCCAAAACATCGTCATCGCCCAAAATCATTACCCATTGTTCGTCCTGCGTCATTTCCAGACAGCGTTTCCATTGTTTTGTCAATGAAATCCCACCGAAATTCTGATCGAATCTTTTATAATTGATAGCAATCTTTCCCTCAAATTTTGAAATAATCCCGGCCGGGTTTTCGGGACTGGCGTCATCGCCAATATAAACACTGAACTGCCTGTTCGTTTGGTTTTCCAACGATTGCAGCGTTTGCTCAAAATAAGCCGATTTGTAATAAGGAATTACGATTGCCAGCATTTATCCCAATACCTCTTTGGTTACTTCCAGATATTTTGTGCCCCATTTTTGGCACGGTTCCAAATGATTGCCTTCCGCCCATTCGTTCCAGGCATTGATAAACAAAAAGGGTTCGGGCATGGTTTCCCATGGATAGCCCTCCTTGATCTGTTTCAGCCAATCCTTATATTTATCCGGAGTGGATTCGTGCAGGATGAAAGCAGCTTTTTTCCGTGCCGAATTGTCCCACATCGGTGTAATCCCGGGATAAACATTTTTGCTGAAGCCCCTTTCCAATTGCTTTTTGGCAAAAGCTCCGTAATCGTGGCATTGCTCTTGGTCTTTGATGTTCAGTTTCTTTTTTGCCTTTCGGACCAATTTGTCCTGAAGCGAATTGTATAGTGGTATATTCTTGAAATCAGGCTGGAATTCAAAAGCAAAATCAAAGCCTTTTGTTGTTGGCTCAAATTGATGCTCATAATTTTGCGAAAACCCGATGTAAATATCCGGGAATCCTGCTTTTTTGGTCTCTTCCCTGAAGATCTGAATAGTTTTTTCAATATCCGGGAAAAACTTTGGGCGGTAGATTATGAATACCGGCCTGCCGTCAACTTTAATGTATCTTTCATCTTTAAAATAGTGCAGTAAATGCAGGATGTGGTTGCGGTCGTCTTCTTCGGAATAGTTCTGCTGGAGCAGGATTTCGTTATCGCTCCCGTCCCAAACACGGGTCCAGTTTTCATTGGCCCAGCACATCATAAACGGAAAATCCTCTTTGGGGTTTTGCATCTTGCGGTCCAGCGGTTCGTACAAAACCTTTTTGCCGTTGAACCAATAATGGTAATAACAGAATCCGTAGATCCCGAAACTTTTGGCCATCGCTTCCTGCGCCAGCCTTGCCTCTTCGAGCCTTAAGTCATAAAATCCAAGATCGGCAGGCAAATGCGGCTGGTAATGCCCTTTGAAGCGCGACTTTGATTTGGCTACATTCGTCCATTCCGTAAAGCCTTTTCCCCACCACTGGTCGTTTTCGGGAATCGGGTGGAACTGCGGAAGATGTATCGCAATGGGTTTTATTTTTTCCATATCCTACTAACGAAACTCAATTTGCGCATTACGAAATTGCCCAGTTTATACGATGCGGAATCCTGTACTTTTTTCTTTTCGGTCTGGAACATTTCGCGTTCTTTTTGGATTACGCTTTCGCCATTGAACAACGAAAATCCGATTTTGGAATATTCCTTAAAATCAACGTTCGAACAGATCGCCAAATTGAAATAAGGTTTGTTAAAAAACCCGCCTTCCCTTAAACCTTCCTCGATATGGGTATAATCACCATCAAAAAGATGGTTTTCGGTTGGTAATTTTGTATCCACCAGATGGATCAGCGAACCGACCACGATTTTTTGGTACAGCAAATGCGTGTGTGTGAAATATTTTTTCAGCAAATCCTCAAAATCCTTTAAGACAAGTTCTTTGATATGGTACGGATTATGGCGTTCCCTTTCTTTGTAAAGGCTTTTTTCGGGCGATGAGATCAACAGCAATCCGTCGGGTTTCAAAACCCTCTTGATTTCCTGCATCATCAATTCGTGCTTGTCGTGGTGCTCGATGGTTTCAAAAGTAACCACAATGTCAACCGAATGATCCTCAAGCGGAATTTTATCTGTTGAGCCGACCCTATATTCAACATTGGAAGCCGCGGCATATTTATTTTGCGCGTGTTTTACGGCATTCTCATCAATATCAACACCATAAACCTGTTTGGCGTTTTTGCTCAATAAAAAACTTCCATATCCTTCGCCGGAAGCAATGTCGAGAACGGTTTTCCCGGCTGTCAATTTTTGGGCGAGCGCATAACGGTGCAGATGTTCAATCACACCATATTCGGCCTGAACGCTGGTCATCAGCCTTTCTCCCGTAAATTCCAGATCTTCCATATTTTTATTTTATATTATTCCCAGTTAAGTTTTAACCTGACCAAGCCCGGGAGTTTTCCGTTATAGCTTCCCCTGGCTTCGGTATCGTCCAATTCGTCAATCACGCTGAATCCGACGGTTTCCATTTCGTGGAATTCTACCGTGAACGGATTGTATTTCATAATCGCAAAGCTGCATTTGTAGCCGCCTTCGACCAAAAAATTCCTTGGTATAATGATCGAAGCCTTGTAAACTCCCTTCGAAACCGGAGCCAAAAGCGTCTTCGAATCCACATCGTGGGAACTGATGATGTGTACATCATTGGAATTGAACAGATTGAACCCGTGGGTAAAAATCTGATTATCGGTTAAAACCTCGTAGGTAAATTCAATTTTTATTTCTTTGGAAACCAAGTGATTGAGAACTGACTTCATTTTCATGATTGACCACTTTGGCTTCAAGCAGCCTGAAATCCTTAGAGCCTGGAGCCACAAGGTTTTCCCAATTTTTATAAGGCTGTGTTTCCGAATTTTTGAAATAGTTTTCGATTGCCGAATCGACATCGCCGCTGTATTTGACCATACCGTTTTCGAGGAAGATCCCTTTGCTGCAAAGTGTTTTCACGGCACTCATATTGTGGCTTACAAATAGAACGGTGCGGCCTTCGCCTTTTGAGATATCGCCCATCCTTCCGAGGCATTTCTTTTGGAATTCGGCATCGCCAACAGCCAAGACTTCATCCACAATAAGGATTTCGCTTTCAAGATGCGCCGCCACGGCAAAAGCCAATCGTACGTACATCCCCGAAGAATAACGCTTTACGGGCGTATCAATATATCTTTCGACTCCGGAAAAATCAATTATTTCGTCCAGCTTCTTGGTGATTTCCTTTTTGCGCATTCCCAGTATCGCGCCATTTAAATAGATATTTTCACGGCCTGAAAGTTCCGGATGGAAACCGGTTCCCACCTCGAGCAGGCTGGCAATCCGCCCTTTTACCTTTATTTCTCCGGTAGTGGGGCTTGTAACCCTTGACAACAATTTGAGCAATGTACTTTTGCCTGCTCCATTTTTACCAATGATCCCTACGGCATCTCCCTGGTTGATATTGAAGTTGATGTCGCGTAACGACCAAACAATATCGCTGTCGCCTTTGATGCTACGGTCGTTGGTTTCTCCGATCTTTAGAAATGGGTCTTCCTTTCCGCGGATTTTGGTGATCCAGAACCGCTCAATATCACGCGAAATGGTTCCGGTACCGATTTGTCCGATCTGATAGGCTTTCGAAAGATTTTCAACTTGTATTGCTGGCTGTTCTCATATATCAGATGGTATCAACAAAATTCTTTTCCGTTTTATTGAAGATGATTATCCCCAAAAACAGTATCACTAGCGTAAAAACCGTAGAGTAGCCAAGGCTTGCAAAGGTCAGTTCGCCTTTGCCCAGAAAAGCATACCTAAATGCTTCAATGATTCCGGTCATCGGGTTTTTATCAACGATCCAGCCGTAGCCCTTTTCGTTGGCATAGCTTAGCGGGTAAATCACTGTGGTTCCGTACATCAAAAGCTGCACGCCAAAGGTTACCAAAAACGTTAGATCCCTGTATTTTGTGGTCATTGCGGTAATAATCAATCCGAATCCCAAACCCAGCAATGCCATCAGCACTACTAAAAACGGGAATAAAAGCAAAGCCGGAGTTACTTCGAAACTTGCTCCAGATTGCGGAACGAAATAAAAATACGCCATAGAAAAAACCAGCAGCAGCAGCTGCACGCCAAAACGTACCAGATTGCTGACTACAATACTTAGCGGCATGATCAATCTAGGGAAATATACTTTACCAAAAATATTGGCGTTGTCCCTAAAAACCGTACTGGTTTTGGTAAGGCAGTCGGCAAAATAATTCCATGCCGTGATCCCGGTCAGGTAAAACAGGAATTTTGGCAATCCGTCGGCACTGATTCCGGCCAGGTTTCCAAACACAAAAGTGAAGACTATGGTTGTAAAAATTGGTTGGATAAAGAACCAAAGCGGCCCGAGGACCGTTTGTTTATAGAAACTTACAAAATCCCTTTTGACGAAAAGGAACAGCAAATCCCGGTAATGCCAAAGATCCTTAAATTTTATATCAAAAAGCGAAGTATGTCCCTTGATTACTAAATCCCAATCATGGGGCTGCTCAGTATTATTCATTTGTGCTTGTTGATTTTGTTTTAAAATTTAATGCCTGCAAATATATAAATTCGGCAAAGTGCAGGAAAAGAAATGGGTTGATTTATTCGAGAAACTGTTAACATTTGGATAAAATGTTTTTATTTGACTAATTTTACCGACTAATTTGATTGTTTTGATAAGCTTTTTTAGACAAAATAAACCCTTCCTAAAAGACATTATTCCGGATAATTTTGTCGATATCCATTCTCATTTGCTACCCGGGATTGACGACGGGGCTGCTGTTTTAGAAGACACCAGTATTCTTGTCAAAGGACTCCAGGAAATTGGCTTTAAGAATTTTATCACGACCCCGCACATTATGGGAGAAGTCTGGAAGAATACACCAGACAGCATCAATCAAACATTGTCTTCTACTGTTTCAGGGCTTGCAATACCTGATATAAGCAATCGGATGAAGGCCGCCGCCGAGTATATGATGGATGCCGAATTTTGGGATCTTTTTAAAAATGAAAAGCTTTTATGCCTGAAAGACAATTATGTTCTGGTTGAAATATCGTACCTGCATCCGCCAATCCAACTGTATGATATCCTGTTTGAACTTCAGGTGGCCGGATACAAACCGGTCCTGGCGCATCCTGAGCGCTATAATTTTTACCACGAAACCAGCTTAAGCCATTATAGGAAACTCAAAAAAGCAGGATGCCTGTTTCAGATGAACATGCTGTCGTCAACAGGTTATTATGGTGAAAGGGTAGCCAAAACTGCCAATCTGCTTTTGAAAGCCAGCCTGATCGATTTTCTGGGTTCTGATGTGCACCACACTCGTCATTTAGAATATATGCAGAAAAAAATTGTCTTGAAAAACCATGAATACCTGACTCCTATTTTTCAAAACAATTCTTTCTTCAGATTTTAAATTCTGTTTTTATTTTCTTTTAAAAAAAGATTTGATCCTGTCCAGCAATGATTTCCTTGTGCCAGAATCGGCATCATAACCATAACCATAGCCATAAGCATAACTGTATTTATAGTTATAGCCGTAAGTCCTGTAACCTTTATAATTAGAGCCGACATTATTGATTACATACGCCATATTCCTTAATTTGCCTTTGTCGCTCAGGTTCAATGAGAATTCAAGGATTTTCTTAGGCGTATAATCTGCCCTGACAACATATAAGGTCGTATCAATTAAGTGCGAAATGACCAAAGTATCAGTAACCAATAATGTTGGCGGCGTATCGACAATAATGAAATCGTATTCTTTCTTGGCTTCGGCAATCAGTTTTTCCAAACGGCCGTTTGACAATAATTCGGCTGGATTTGGCGGAATTGTCCCCGACAGGATAATATCCAGGTTTGAATTATCCAGCATATTCTTATTTATCGTATTACGCCAATCTATCGAAACATCATGTAGGTAGTCCTGAAGCCCTGTTAGGTTTTTCTTGATGTTCAGATAGTTGTGCAGCTGAGGATTCCTCATATCAGCACCAATCAGCAATACTTTTTTGTTCATTATCGAAAATGAAATCGACAGGTTCAAAGCCGTAAATGTTTTCCCTTCGCCTTTTATGGTAGAAGTAATCATAATGGTTTGCGCCATCTGCTCCTGCTGGAGCGGGAAAATATACGTTAGGTTGGTCCTCAAAATCCTGAATGATTCTCCTAAGATTGATCGGTCATTCACTTCGGTCAGCCTGTTTTCTGTATCGATATGCGGGATTTCCGAAAGGATGATTTTGTTTTTGGTCAGTTTTACGACATCATCCTTAGTATGCAATTTGTCATCCAGCAGGAAGCTGACATATAAAATTCCGAACGGGATCAATAATCCTATCAGCAATGCAGCTAAATAATAGGTTGGTTTTTTAGGCGAAACCGGGCTTGAACCCGACATGGCATAATCAACAATCTTAATTGATGATGAAGCGATCGCTACGTTAATAGCAGCTTCCTCCCTTTTTTGCAGCAATAGTAAATACAGGGTTTCCTTGATGTTTTGCTGTCTTTCAATGCGTCTTAGGACTTTCTCGTCATTTGGGATTGCGCTGAATTTATCGCTTGTTGTCTTTTTGATATAATCATTTTTGGAAAGCGAAACTTCCAGTTCCTTTTGATACCCTTTTATAGATTCAGTGATGTTAATCTTAAGATTGGAAAGCTTACTGTTCAATGCCTGGATGACCGGATTGTTGCCCAAACCGCTAACCGACTGCCTTTCGCGCTCAAGCACTACCGAATTGTATTCGGTAATCAATTGATTGATCGTATTGTTGCTCAGGCCTATATTAGCCGGAAGCAATCCGAATTTTTTATCGCTTTTTATGCTTTGCTCCAATACTTTTGACAGTGCAATCTGGGTTTCCACCTGAAAGACGTCATTGGTTGCATCAATTTTTCCTGAAGTGGCAACCACCGCATCGTTATTGATAAATGTCAGCCCTTGGTTGCGCTTGTAATTGGCTTTATTGGTTTCTACAGAATCCAATTGCTTTTCCAGCGATTTGAATCGTTCATTAACGAAATTAATCGTTCGCTGCGAAACCAATCTCCTGTCGTTCAGCCCGTCAATATCAAACTGTTTGATGATTTCGTTCAGTATGATTTCTGATTTATCAGTATTCGCACCAACTAATGAAAGTACCAGCACATCCGAGCTTTTGTTGCTGTTTGATACACTTAGGCTGCGTGTAAGGCCCAATGCACATGACCGTACTGAGGCATGGACAATCAGGAATTTTTTGCCGTTCAGCCTTTTCAGGCTTGTCCCTACCTGTAACGAAAGTTTATACGGTATCCCGCTGATGTATTGGATCGAATTAAAAGGGTGGATTTTTGATGACACCCCTGATGATGAATTAAAAACCTTGTAACCGTTTTCAGCAATCTCAATTTCAAATGAAATTGATTTTTCGTCCATCTTTGCTGAATTATCCAGCCATTCAATTGTAAAAGGCCTGTTCTTCCAAATTTCAATTTTGTTCAGGTAACCAACATTGTAATATTGATTATTAAGATTCAGACTCCTGCATACCTGCTCCATGAGCCTGTACGACTTAAGTACTTCTATTTCATTATCAAGATTCAGCTTGCTCCTTCCAAACAATGAGGTTGGGCTGCTTGGTATGATACTGTTCTTGGAATCATCAATGATTTTTACTTTTGCCTTAGACTCATACATCGAAACGGTATGGTTAAGGTAATACTTCATAGCAAAAAAACAGATTACGACAGAAATCAGGAAATAATGCCAATAGCGCAAATAAAGGAAAACCTGTTCTAAAAAATCAAAATTATTCTGCTTTTCCTGCAAGTCAAACTGCGAATTCTCCATTAAATATTATTTTAGTAATAAAAACATTGTGGCCGTAAAAGACAACACTCCAAGTACTGCCCCGATATTGCCCAAATAACCGGCGGTCATTACTTTGGCACCGTTCGGGTTAACAACGATCACGTCATTTTGCTTGATATAGTAGTATGGGCTCGAAAACCAGTCAGAAGCGGTAAGGTCAAGCTTCACGTAAGTCCTGGTTCCGCCGTCTTCCCTGATCAGCAAAACATTGTTCCGCACCCCGTTTATCGTCAAATCACCGGCATAACCAAGGGCCTGGTTAACAGAGATATTTTGTTCCAAAAAAGGATAAGTCCCAGGGCTTCTCACCTCTCCTAGGATGGTCACCTTGCTATTGATGACCCTAACATTTACTTTGGCATCCTTGATGTACCCGCCATCATTAAGCAAGTCAACAAACATATTCTGCAGTTCGGTTGTTGTTTTTCCGGCAACTTTTAATTCTCCCAAGATAGGAAAAATGATGGTGCCTTCCTGAGAAACAAGGTAACCCTGCACTTTCATCGATTCGGGATTCATTCCCATTGGAGAGCTTACATCCATATTGAACGGCCTTGCAGATTCGGCTATCAAAGCATCTACTTTTATATAAAGGATGTCGTTGATCTGTATTTTATTAGCAGCATAGGTAATCGCATTTTGTGAATTATTCACTACATCCTGATAATACAGGACATCTCTTTTAGTAGCACAGGATGACAGCAAAAGAATTGTAAATAAAGTATATAGTATTTTTTTAAACATGTTATAATTTCATTGGTTTAGTATTCTTGTCCCAAAATCCGAGGCATTTCGGAGTTCGCAAATCTACAATTTGATTTTATATTTTAAGTTATTTTATGATTATAATATTCCAGGGTTCAGGTTAGTCAACATCTAGTGTTTGGTATTCCGAATTCATGCTCTTGAATTCCGGGATGATTCTTTTCATTTGGGCCACAACTTCAAGGCTGCTGTATTTTTTCGTTATGGCGATGAGCTCGATTATTGACTCTTTCATTTCGTCAAAATCATCCCAGCTATCCTGGGCAATCATAATCTGCGTATTGTGTGTCGGCAATGTCTTCGAAGCATCATTGAGTAATTCTTCAAACAGTTTTTCACCTGGGCGCAAACCGATTATTTTAATATTGATGTCTTTATCGGGAATATACCCTGCTAACCGAATCATCTTTTTGGCCAAATCGATGATTTTGACCGGTTCACCCATATCAAAAATATAGATCTCGCCACCATTGCCCATTGCCCCTGCTTCAAGAACCAATTGACAGGCTTCAGGAATTGTCATAAAATAACGGATGATTTCTGGATGCGTAATCGTAATCGGCCCGCCTTCCTGTATCTGTTTGGTAAATAACGGCACTATTGAACCGTTTGAACCAAGCACATTCCCGAACCGTGTTGTAATGAATTTGGTTGCGCTTTTTTTATTGGAATTTGCCAAATGATAGCTTAGCGACTGCACATACTTTTCGGCGATACGCTTGCTTGCGCCCATTACGCTGCTTGGATTTACCGCCTTATCGGTGGAAACCATCACGAATTTCTCGACCAGGTATTTTTTAGACAGGTCCGCCAGGTTCTTGGTGCCCAATACATTGGTAAATATCGCCTGTGACGGGTTTTCTTCCATCAGTGGAACATGCTTGTAGGCTGCGGCATGGTAAACAAAGTCGGGCTTGTATTTTTCAAAAACCATTTCCAGTGCGCTGTAATCCCTGATATCTGCCAAAACCGTCCTGATTTTAACATCGTTTTCAAGCTCTGAAATCTCGAGCTGCAAACTGTGCAAAGGCGATTCCGCCTGGTCCAGGATAATAATCTTATACGGATTGAAATTAATCACCTGCCTTACAATTTCGCTTCCTATAGAACCCGCGCCGCCGGTAATCAAAACCCTTTTGCCTTGGATCTGGTTCGAGATTTTATTGTTATCCAAAACAATTGGCTTTCGTTCCAATAAATCTTCGATGGCAAAATTCTTTAACTGATTGGAAATCTGATTCTCATCTTCCCAATCGGTAATCAGCGGAACGGTGAACACCTTAAAGTTGTATTCCAAACATTCCTCAACAAGCTTTATGGTTTCTTCCTTAGTCAGGCTTTTTTCGGCAATGATCAGAACTTCGGCTTTCATTGACTTTAAAATCACATGGATGCCTTTCGTCTGGTTGATGATCGGTAAATTCAGTATGCTCTTATTGGTTTTATCCTGCTGGAATTTATTAACAAAAGCCACTACATTGAACCTCGCCGGCTTTTCGGTTTTCAAAGCATTCGCAACCGAAATCGCATTCGCATCGGCACCATAAATTATCGCCCTAGTCAGCTGATTGGTATCGGCAACCTGCAAATAGGTCTCAAAAACGTTTTTTACCAATATCCTGAAAAGGAAAAGCAATAAAAATGAAATGACGTACGTAATGAACAATCCGGTAGATAAGAACAGCCTGTCGTGGATGATGATCTGAAGCGCATAGTTAGTGACCATCAATGTAAGGTAAGCTGTGGTTGTAGCTACCAATAACTTTACCCCATCAATAAAGGTGGAGTGCCTGATAATACCGCTATATGTCCTGAAAAATATGAACGAACACGCATTTACCAACACCACAAAACCGTATTGAAAATAAGGATTCAGTGTAGGATATAGTTTTACATTAAGGCTGAAAACCATAACTTGTGTAATGATACATGCCAGCGTAACGATAAAAACGTCTATGGCAAAGATAATCCACCGCGGCAGGTAGCCGATGTTTTGGAAACGTTTCGTTGAAATAATTTTCCTTAGGAATTTATATGTAAAATCACGCATGCCTTAAAAAACCAATGACGACAAATTTATGTTAAAATATGTTAAAAAAACTGCTTAATGCATCAGAAATTCTCTTTTTGTCGTTTTCATCCAAATTAGACCCTGAAGGTAAGCACAAACCATTTTCAAAAAGTTGCTGTGAAACACTTCCGCCATAATACGGGTATTTTTCAAAAACCGGTTGCAGGTGCATGGGTTTCCACAGCGGCCTGCACTCGATATTTTCCTTCTCAAGGGCTATCCGAAGATCAGAACTTGATTTACCCAAAACACTGTAATCCAACACAATACAACTTAACCAATGGTTCGAAAAATAATCAGCATTTGGTTCATCAAACACGGTTACACCTTTGATATCCTTAAAAAAATCAACATAAAAACCGTGCATCTGGCGGCGTAAACCGATATGCTTTTGCAGGACTTCCATCTGTCCCCTTCCGATTCCGGCGCAAATATTGCTCAGCCTGTAGTTGTAACCAATTTCCGAATGTTGGTAATGCGGCGCATTATCGCGGGCCTGGGTTGCCAGGAAAATTGCCTTTTCTTTTACCTGTTTCGAATGCGAAACCAAAGCGCCGCCGCCAGAAGTTGTGATGATTTTATTTCCGTTAAATGATAAGGCCGAAACATCTCCAAAAGTCCCGCATTTCTTTCCTTTATATGTGCTGCCCAACGCTTCGGCGCTGTCTTCCAGAATAGGAATCCCGTATTTATCTGCTACAGTCCTGATTTCATCTGCCTTGAACGGCATTCCATACAAATGAACCGGAACAATGGCTTTTGGTTTTTTGCCCTTTTTGATACGGTCAGCAATTGCCTCCTCCAGAGCCAACGGGCACATGTTCCAGGTTTCTGGTTCGCTGTCTACAAAAACCGGACTGGCCCCCAGATAAAGTATCGGATTGCAGGAGGCCGAAAATGTAAAACTTTGACAAATCACTTCATCGCCTGTTTCAATGCCCAGTAAAATCAGGCCTAAATGGATTGCTGCCGTTCCCGAACTCAATGCCGCTACATGCACATCATCATCCAGGGATTGTTCCAGATCTTGTTCAAAGCCGGTAACATTCGGTCCTAAAGGTGCTACCCAATTGGTATCAAAGGCTTCGTTTACATACTGTTGTTCATTTCCCCCCATATGTGGTGAGGAAAGCCAAATTTTTGAATTATTCATAACCTAAAAAATGGTTTTAATTATAATTTTTATATCCAGAAAAAGATTTTGCCTGTAATAATAATCGAGGTTCATCCGCACCTTATCCGGAAAAATGACCGTGTCATTGTAATGCAGTGCATTTTCCTGCTGATCCAAAATTTCTTCTTCGTTGTAATATTTTATTGAGGCTTCGCTGGTAATCCCGGGTTTGAGCTCCAATACTTTCCGGTCTTCTCCCTGCAGCTTATCATAATAGCCCTCGATGTCAGGCCTGGGGCCAACGATACTCATATCGCCTTTCAAGACATTAAAAAATTGGGGGAATTCATCCAATTTGTACCTCCTGAAAAATGCGCCAACCTTGGTTATATTGGCCGTTTTTGGGTGCATTGTCTTGAGTTTGTAGATGGTAAAAAGCTTTCCGTGCCGGCCAACGCGTTTTTGGAAAAATAATCCATCTGAAGCGGTATCTATCATTAAGATCAGCCATGAAAACAAAATAATTGGCAACAATACAATCAAGGCAATCACAGATACGGCAATATCAAAAAGCCTTTTTATGACATTCTTCATTTGATGCTTTTAGCCGGAATACCAACCACCATATCACCCTGGTTTACATTTACAATGACCATTGCCTGTCCACCAACCGTTACATCATTTTCAATCACTACACCCTGTACGGTCGATGAGCCTATCCCCATTTCCACGCAGCTTCCAATTTTAGTATTGCCACCAAGATTCACACCAGGCGCCAAAGACGAAAATGAATGTATCGAACAATTATGCCCTATGCTGCAATTCATATTAATTACTACAAAATCATCAATTGTGGTTTCATAATTGATTGCCGTTCCCGGATAAATGATACAGCCCCTGCCAAAAGTCACCGCCTCTGAAATCCAAGCATCTTTTGCAATGAAATTCGGAAAATCAAATGACAGGTCTTTATAGTTGCCGAATAGTTTTTTCTTTACCGATGGAAAGGCAATTCCCCAAACAAGGGCAATCCCTTTTCCTGAAAACTCATGCAGTTTATCTGTTGGACCCAAAACCGGAAATCCGGCAATGACAGCATTGTGTTTTGAGGCATCATCATCCAAAAATCCGATGATTTCAAAGGATTGGCTAAACTGATTGATGTTGTAGGCGATGAATTTGCCCACGCTTCCGGCACCAATTATGAGTAATTTCTGTGTCATGTTGTTTTAATTATTTCCATTGAAAGGCTGCATCGGCCGGTCTAAAGTCTGATTGATCCCTTCAGTACGGATTACTTTTATGAAAGTCAGCCACAAAATCTTGATGTCAATTCCAAATGAAACATGGTCTACATAATAAATATCGAAATCAAATTTCTGTTTCCAGCTGATGGAATTCCGCCCATTAACCTGCGCCCAGCCTGTAATTCCGGGCCTAACGTTGTGCCGCCTCAGCTGCTCCTCCGAATAGAGCGGAATGTATTTGAACAATAGCGGCCTTGGCCCTATAAGGCTCATGTCGCCTTTTAAAACATTGATCAGCTGCGGCAATTCATCTATCGATAATCTCCTTATTATTTTCCCTGCTTTGGTAATCCTTTGGTTGTCGGGCAAAAGCTTTCCGTCTGCATCGCGTGCGTCGGTCATTGTCTTGAGCTTGATGATACGGAATGCCTTTTGGTGCAAGCCCGGCCGTTCCTGAAAAAAGAAAATCGAGCCCTTATTCTGGAAAGCCAAAATGCAGAAAACAACAATCAGCAATGGCGATGTTACGGCCAACACGATCAGCGCAACCAAAATATCTAGGAATCGTTTAAAAAAATGACGGTACATCTTACGTATTAAAAGGTTCCAATTTAGATTTCAGTCCTTTTTGAGCTGGCAATTGCCATAATAACTTGCACCAATCGTGGTTGCCTTCTATGAATCCAGGGCCATTTTCGGTGATGACGATATCCCAGCCGATAGAACGGTTTTCGGGATGTTCTTTTGCCGCTTTCTTTACCATTTCCACAGTTTGCTCCCAAAAAGGAACCTGCAGCCCAACAATTCCGACTCCGGTTATTGGATGGATTTTTTCTTCTGATTTGGTGATATCACTGTAAACGCCGGCTCCGGAAATAATTCCGGTTTGCTCGTCTATTGGTGCGGCCATATTTCCCGCAGCCATATTATCCACAGAAGAATTTACCGAAATGCGTTGCCTGCAGCCCAATAGGACAACTTCATTATCGTCATCCAGCTGGGTAAAAATACGGACTGTATTAACCCCCGATGGCGACAATTTATTTAACGTACTGTGTTGCAGGATAAACTCCTCAACCAAGTCAAACTGGCTGTTTTCCATAAAATCAATAAGGCTGTCTTCATTGAATTCTTTGGCATTCCTGATCAGGACATCGATGCCACAGTTTCCGTCGGCAACCTTGAAAACCAATTTACCCGATGGCGTGCCGAGCAGTTTTCGGCGCAAAGCCGTATTTTGCTGCAAATCGGTGATATCGGCCACAGCGTGCACAAAATAATCCTTGTAGGAACGATAGAATTTGGTCTTATCATCAAGGATGTCACGTGTAGTTTTCGGGTTCATCTTCAATTGATATTCAAACATGTACCCGGTTCCGGCCCAGGTTTTCCGCTGTTCTTCATTCAATTCAAAAAACCGGAACTGGAAATATTCCAAAAGCGAAATATTGTATTTGAAAACAGAAGAAACGGCATCAGCTACCAGGCTGATTTTGCTTTTACCCGATAGTTTTGAAGCATGGCTGAGAAAAAGCCTGAACTTTTTCCAATCCATTTTTTTGAGATAATATCCTAAGTAAAGTAACCTTTTAAACATTTTCCTTCTTTAGATAATCGGCCAGTTCATCGGCTGCCATAAACTCGGCATCAGGCCATTTTTCAATAATTTTCTTCAAAAGATTTTCCAAAACAGCCAATCCTTTTTCTCTATTTCCTGCATCAATATGGCCACAAAAATTTACCCTATGTGAGCTTATGATTGCGGGTTTGTTCCAGCGAAAAGCGGTTTCGATCTGTTTCATTGTGAAATCAACCCAATCGATCCCCCGATCTTCCGTTGGCTCAAAAACGACATTCCGGACCATGATAGTCAGACCTTCTTGGGTTTTCTTCCCGATATAATTGAACGACTTTTTGTAGGCATTAAAACCCTGATGTTCATTACGCAGCAAAGCTAAGTCTAAAAATTGTATTCCGTTGTCTTTTAACGTTTGAAACAGCGAATGGTGGATGTTAAAGACCGGCGGCGTAAAATACGTACTGCGGTAACCGTATACCTGTTCAAAAAGATCCAGGCCTTCCATTAGTACCGGTTTGAACGCTTCGTTTTCGTTTACGTTCCAGAAATCCAATGCGGCCATGGCTGACATCGTTGGATATTCCTCGTCGGAAATGCTGGTATAGGATTTATTTTTTAAAGCCGTCAATAGCTGCGTATCCCTCTTTTGTAATTTATCATTAAAAACCTGAAGGTTCAAATGCTCGCGCCCATGGAATTGCGGCCTTAGGAAACCTTTTGCGATGCCATCCTTCCATAAATCCCAGGCACCAGAATACGCTTCCGGCTGCTGTACTGCCAGTTTTTTATAGGTATTTGGCAAAGCCTCAAAATGGAATTGCTTAAAATCTCCTGCTTCCATCTTTTCAAAATCGATATTGCAGGGAAGTGCAAACGGCGTAAAGACGGCATGTCGTCCATTCTTATCTGTTACCGATGACAAAACCCTAAAAAGCTGTTCCAGATCCTGTTTGGTTTCCAAAGTATCCAGCGCATCAAAGCGCGAATAGGTTTTCATTCCCGCAGCATCCATATTTTTTCTGGCCTGTGCCGAATTCAACCGGACATTGCCGTAATCATCTACCGAAAACACAATGATCTTGCGCTTGGTTTTCCAGCCTATGCTGTTTTTCAGATTTGATATGATTGCAGAAAGCAGTTTTCTAACCATGGGTTGGGTTCAGGTAATAATCAACAAATTTATCGGCATTGTCACGCCTGAAAAGTTTAGCTGTAGCAATGGCATTAGCCGACATTTCGCTCCATTTTTGCTTGTTTTTGCTCAAATCGAGAATGAAGTTTTTGGCCAAAGCCAAATCCTTTTCGGCAAAACATTCGGCCGCATTGTATTTGTGTGCGTAAGTGTTCAGTTCCGAATCTTCGCCGGCGATATAAACCGATGGAATTCCGTAGCTCATCAGGTTGTAGGATTTGCTCGGAACGCTTCCTTTTGAGGTCAGTTCGTCTAAAATCACAATTCCCAGATCGGCGGCAGATAATGAAAAAGGGAACATTTCGTCGGATTGAAACGGAAGAAACGAGCAGTTGGGCAGCTTCTTTTCCTCGACCATTTTTTGCAAAGCCGGAACCCTTGGGCCGCGGCCAATAATTTGAAAAATGATGTCCTGATTGTCTTTCAATAATTCTGCCAGTTCAACAACAACTTCCACTTTATGCGTCAATCCGATATTCCCGGAGTACTGTATGATGAATTTACCGTGCAGATTGTGTTCTTTGACAAAAGGGTTTTCGGCTTTTGCCACGCGCTCATTGGCCTGGAAAATAGACCAGATCGGCTGGATGATGATTTTGGATTTCAAAACGTAAACTTCCAGGAGCTCTGCCATTTTATCACCTATGGTAAATAACCGGAAGGCTTTTTTGAACGACTTCTTATTCAAATAAGCCCAAACCCGGTACACAGGATGGGTTTCCTTCATTCCGGTGATTTTGAAAACATCAGGATAGACATCCCAAACCACCATGCTAAACCTATTGGAGACCAGTAAATTCAGCAGATAACCCATAGGCGGTATCGACACAAAAAACACTTCATGCTTCCTATACTTTGTTAGCAATAGCCAATACATCTTAAAACAGGCTTTGATATAGGAAAGGAACTTTTTGCGCGCCGGACGTTCCACCCATTTGTTGATATAAGTCACGGCTACTTCAGGTTTCAGTTCTTCCCCCTGAACGTGGATGCTTCCGGTAACCAGAGCCACGTTTTCAAATTTATCCGCAAAAGCGTTGCAAAAACCAATAGTAAGATAATTGGATGCCTGATTGACGACAACGATCTTTCTATCTTTTATTTTATTCATTTTATTGATTCAAATATTACTCCGCCTGACGCAGGATTTTGTGTCCGCCTTCGGCTAAATGGATGTTCTCTGAAATAGTTTCACATCAGAAGCAACCATCTCCTCAACCAGCATTTTCAGGTCATATTTTGGCTGCCAGCCCAATTTGTTTTTTGATTTTGACGGATCACCAATCAGCAAATCCACTTCGGTTGGGCGGAAATATCCCGGATCAACCTTTACGATAACACCGCCAATAGCAGGAATTGCAAAACCTTTGCTGATGCATTCTTCGCCTAAAGCAGTTTTATACCGTTCCTGGTCAATTGATTCCAGGACACCTACCTCATCTACTCCTTCGCCTTCAAATTTCAGGTTGAAACCCACTTCGGCGAAAGCCATTTTTATAAAATCGCGCACACGTGTTGTAATTCCGGTTGCGATTACATAATCCTCAGCAACATCCTGCTGTAATATCCTCCACATTGCTTCTACATAATCCTTGGCATGGCCCCAGTCGCGCTGCGCATCGAGATTACCCATGTAAAGGTCCTGCTGCAGTCCCATGGCAATTTTGGCAACGGCACGCGTGATTTTACGGGTTACGAAAGTTTCCCCGCGCAATGGCGATTCGTGGTTGAACAGGATACCGTTGCAGGCAAACATATTGTAGGCTTCACGGTAATTTACAGTAATCCAGTAGGCATAAATCTTGGCCACCGCATAAGGCGAACGCGGGTAAAATGGGGTAGATTCTGATTGCGGAACTGCCTGGACCAAACCGTACAGCTCAGAAGTTGATGCCTGATAAATTTTAGTCTTATGCTGCAATCCCAATAAACGAACCGCTTCCAAAAGGCGTAACGTTCCGATTCCATCAGCATTGGCAGTATATTCCGGAGTATCAAAGCTTACCTTAACGTGCGACATTGCTGCCAGGTTGTAAATTTCGTCCGGTTGCACTTCCTGGATGATACGTGTAAGGTTCATCGAATCGGTCATGTCGCCATAATGAAGTTTCAGGCGAATTCCCTTGGCGTGCGGATCCTGGTACAAATGGTCGATCCTGTCAGTGTTAAAAAGCGAGGAACGCCTTTTGATACCATGGACCATGTATCCTTTTTCAAGAAGCAATTCAGCCAGATAAGCTCCGTCCTGGCCTGTAATTCCGGTTATTAATGCGGTTTTCATTATTTTTTATTTTAATAAATAACTAATTATATTTTGACTTCCTTGAACGAATGTTCGTGTTCCAAGAACCAATCATAGGTTGATTGTATTCCGTCTTCAAGTGAAATTTTGGCTTTCCATCCCTGGTTTGCCATTTTGCTGACATCCATTAATTTTCTTGGCGTTCCATCGGGTTTTGTGCTGTCCCAGATGATTTCTCCGGTATGGCCAACGGTTTTTTGGATCATTTCGGCCAACGATTTTATGGTCAGGTCCACTCCGGTTCCAATGTTATAAAGATTATCTCCAAATTGATTTTCCAAAGCAAAAACAACAGCTTCCGCCAAATCATGCACATGCAGGAACTCGCGCATTGGCGAACCCGAACCCCAAAGGGTTACAGCTTGGTTCCCGTTAATTTTGGCTTCGTGGAATTTACGCATCATCGCCGGCAAAACATGCGATGTCTGCAAATCAAAGTTGTCATTTGGGCCGTACAGATTGGTTGGCATCAAACTCACAAAATCTTTTCCAAACTGTTTCCTTATGGATTCGCAGGCTTTTACTCCTGATATTTTTGCAATGGCATACCATTCATTGGTGGGTTCCAAAGACGAAGTCAACAAACAATCTTCCTGTAACGGTTGCGGCGCCAGTTTCGGATAAATGCACGAACTGCCCAAAAAGATAAACTTCTCTACATCCTGCTGCAGTGAGGTATCGATAAGGTTATTTTGTATCTGCATGTTTTCCATCAGGAACGTAAACGGGTAATTGTTGTTTGCCAAAATCCCGCCTACCCTTGCGGCGGCATCGATTACAACGTCCGGGTTTTCCAAAGCAAAAAATTCCTGAACGGCTGCCTGGTTCCTCAAATCCAGCTCTTTGCTGGTTTTACCGATAAGGTTGTTATATCCTTTATTTTCCAACGTCTGCCAGATGGCACTTCCGACCATTCCTTTATGTCCTGCGATGTATATTTTTGAAGATGTGTTCATCATTATTTTATTTAAAAACAGATAGTAATTCGTACGCTGCAGCTTTCATTCGGCTATCGTACGAATCGTATAATTGTTTGCTGTAATCCCTATTAGGGTAATTTTCCATAATTGAAGTTAATTTTTCAACATTATGCGGTTCAAAGTAAGTACCTTTTTCCTGAAGCTGCTCGATATTCACATCAAGGTTTGCCGCAATTACCGGAACCTGCAACGATTTTGCATCTTCAATAACCGTACTCCAGCCTTCAAAAAGGCTTGGCTGTAAGATAGCTTTGCAGTACTTCATCAAAAGTAATTGATCGCCACGCGGAATCAGCCCCAGAAATTTGATCGATTTTTTCAAATCATTTTTGTTTATGATGTCGTGCAGTTCCTGCATGTACGGCGAATCCGGCTCATCCGGAAAACGGCCTGTAATCCCAATGCAGGCTTCAATTCCTTTTTTCTTTAATTCGGCCACAGCCTCAAAAACAACCTTATGGTTTTTGTGTTTGTGGAACTGGTTGCTGATCATATAATAATGCTCCGGCAAATCGTATTTGGCACGGATTTCATCAAAACCCATATCAGGCATGCCCTCGATAATCGAAACAAAGTGATAGATGTGCACGTTCAGGCTTTTCGGCAATTTGAAAAACTTGATGAAATCGTTTTTCACTGCCTGGCTCGAAACAACCAAATCTTTTGAGTTTTTCAGTATCAGCCGGATACGCGCATTGCGCTCAATGCGCTTCTTTTTGGTAAAAAACTGCGGATAATACATATGCTGCAAATCGGCGTACCACGAGAACCAGCTTGGCATCAAGCTTGCTTTTTACCGGATAATCGTGCATTGGGAAAATCGCATCAAGCTTGTGCTTAACAACCAGATCGTGCACGAATGTATTTTTGTTTTTCAGGATCGAATCAACATAACCTTTGTAAATCGATGAAAACTGGTGCGGTACCAGTTCGATATAAGGATAGTCAATCTCGTCAACATATTTTTTCAGGCCCGGGTTATAGATCACGACAACCTTTGGTTTGTCTTTATCCTCAAGGAAATTCAGTATGCGAATGGCATTGAGCAAATAAATAATCCCTCCCGTCCATTTTGGGTTGAAATTGAAAAGCAATCCTAATTTTAATCTGTCTTCATTCATATTTTACCAGTTTTCAACCAAATCCTTTATTCCCTGGTTCAGGCTCCATTGCGGTTCCCAACCTGTTTTATCCTTTAGCTTTGAAACATCAGCCAGCAAATGTAGGCGTTCTACTTTACGTACGCGAGCCGGATCGACTTCAATTGTTATTTTTTCATTTAAAATCTTTTCAAATTCTTCTACAACTTCAGTTACCGCATATTCAATTCCGCGCCCTAAATTAAAGGTATCAAAACCAACATTTTCTAATTTGATCAATGCTGATACCGCATTGGCCATGTCGTGCGTATGGATGAAATCGCGTTTTGGGGTTAAGTTTCCAAGTGCAATCTTGCGGCTTCCGTCCTTGATCTGTTTTTCGATTTCAGGGATCAGGTGCGGATTGGTTTCATTTGGCCCAAAAGCATTGAAAAACCGGCAGCAGATCGTATCGATTTTGGTTTCCAAATAAAACTTCTGCAGCAGCTGTTCGCCAGCCAGTTTACTCAAGCCATAAATATCCAAAGGGCGGACTTCATCGTTTTCGGCAACGGCATTATCCGAAATCGGATACACTGCAGCTGTTGAAGCGAAGAAGATCTTACTTAGGTTTTTTACACTTTTCGCAGCAGCCAAAACATTCATCGTGCCACGGATGTTGATATCCGAGGACTCGAACGGATGCTCATTGCAATACGGAATAAAATGCACTGCAGCCAGATGGATGATTATGTCTGGAGAGATCGATCCGATGGCTTTTGAAACCGCCTCCGCATCACGGATATCGCCCAAAACAAAATGGTCATCGGCTATCGTAATAAATTCCCTGTTGCCAAAACTTAAATTGTCAAAAACAAAGACATCATGGTTTTCGCTTTGCAGTTTTGGAACAATTGCTGAACCAATGAATCCGGCTCCTCCCGTTATTAAAATTTTCATTTATTTATTTTTTATAGAAATCAATTATTGTTTTTTCGTTGTAGGCTGCTCCATACTTCCTTGATGTTTCGAGCGCTTTTTGTCCCATTTGGTAAATTCCCGAACTATTTTTGCTGATGGCACCCAGTATTTTTGCTAAATCATCCGATGAATTTTTATCGTATAAATAACCGTTCACTCCGTTCACGATCCTGTCGAGGCTCGAATAAACATTATCGGAACTTATCAGCAGTTTTCCATGGCTCATCGCATCAATTGGCGGAATCCCAAAGGGTTCCTGCAATGAAGTATGGATAAAGATATCGGTTTCGGCCATCAACCTCAAATAATCCTCGTATTCCACCCAGCCGAATAACTTCAGGCCTGGGATTGATTCGAAGGCGTTTTTATATTTTTCAAATTCGGGGCCTGTCCCCAGAATGTTTATCTGGAATTTATCAAACTCATCGGTGCTTAGTTTTTGTAAGGCGGCCAATAATATGGAATACCCTTTTCTTTCAAGAAACCGATTGGAAATCAGCACCCTTATTTTTTCGCCAGCTGCTAATCTTGCCTTTCTTTCTTCATTTTTGGATGCAACATCGGCTTCATCCGGCTTGAATTCCAAATAAGGAAAATCAAAGCTTTTCTGCCTGTCTATCTGGTAATGTTTTACAAAAAAATCGATGCCCGCGGTTCCGGTAACAAAATAGCCGTTGGCGATTGACAGCAGCATTTTCCGCAGGCTTTTTTTGAAACCCGGTTGCGGCTCCGCCGGAATATCGAGCCAATACGAAAATTTCTTTCCGGTTAATTTACACAGCAATGCCAACATTACATGTCCCCATGAATGCCAGCCGGTAATGATGATGACATCGTTTTTCAAGGCCTGCTTTGCGGCTTTCAGAAAAGTGGCGAACTTTTTGTCAAAGATGTTGAGCCGGAGTCCGTATTCGAGCTTTTGCCAAGGATAATATTTTGACTTTTCCTCCAAATACCAAAAGGTGACTTCGTGCCCACGATTAGACAATTCCTTTTGCAGATCAATAGAATGCGGCAATGGGGCCACGTTGAAAAAGAATAGTTTCATTTTAATTTAACAGTACCTCCTTTATTTTACCCAATAACACTTCTTTGGAGAATGCCTCTTTTACTTTCAAGGCTTCTGTGGAAAAAGCTATTTGCCGGTTTTCGTCATTCATCAAAAGCAGTAGCTTTTGTTTGAACTCATTTTCATCATTCAACGGAACCAAAAACCCATTTTCATTATCTTTTATCATTTCACTTGGCCCGGCCAGGCAATCAAAAGATATGCAGGCCAAAGGCGTTGCCATCGCTTCCAAAAGCGCATTGGGGAAACCTTCCGTCTGCGATGTAAATGCGAATATTTTGGATTGCTGCAGGTAATGATCGACATTATCAACATTTCCAGTAAAAATCACTTTATCTGAAACCGAAAGATTTTGGCATTGGTTCATTAATTTTTCTTTATTCGGCCCATCCCCAACGAGGATCAATTTCCATCCATCGTTAGGTATTTCGGAAAACATCCTGATCAGTTTTTCCTGGCCTTTGACATCATGCAGCTTCCCGACATTGATGATCTGATTTTCCTTTTCCGTATTTTCAATTGCAATATTCCTTACATAGTTTGGGATGACCACTATATTGCTGTGCTTTGTTTGCTCAAAAATTACTTTTCTTGCATATTCAGTCTGACTGATAATGGCTTTGGCTCTTTTAAAAAGCATTTTTCGTAATGCTACCTTGTCGAACAGCTCCATATTATTCGGATTGTTCCTGATGCTGATCACGGTTTTGTATTTCAAGCCGATGGTTGACAGCAGAAAGAAACTCGGAAAAATGAAATCCAGGACAGCATCGGGGTTTATTTTTTTCAGTGATTTCCTGATATGCAGCGAAAATTGGAAGTATTTCAGGATTTTGTTCTGTATGATTTTCTCAAATAGTACAACCGTTATCCTTTCGTCAATTGCATACAGCGATTTCTTATTGTCCAAAATCAGTATATAAACCTCATTCCCCAAAGACACTAGGTCATTGGCAATATTGACCGCCATACGTTCGGCACCGCCACAGGAAATACTTCCGACACAAATACAGATCCTTTTGCCCAAATTATTGTTTTTTGGTTAAGATCCAGCCGTTATAATCAAAGGAATACTGTTCCATCTGCGAAGGCAGGCTTACAATCTTACTTTCTAGTTTCAATGGCGTAATGTCGTAGGCATCAACATCTGAGATCTTTTTAAGATTCTTCAGGCTCTGTTTGTCCAGCAGCAGGTAATCAAAACCGGCAAGCGATTTTCCATTGATCCTTTTGTAGGTATAATTGTGGTCAAAAGCAGCCGGGTTGGCGCCCAATGACTTTAACATATAATAATATTTATACGAGCACAGCACTCTTTTCTTTCCTGAAAGCATTGGATTGTCCGCAATTACCTGCTTGTAGGCTGCGGCATTTCGTTCTGGGAAATTATTGAATGTGAGCGCTATCTTTAACGAAATCAGCAATAAAAAAGGCAGCATGTACAAAGCCGCAAAATGACTGATGTATTTAAATCTTATGAAATTGAGGTCATTCAGCTGCAGCAGGATTCCGAAATATAAAAACGGCATCATCATGGCAGAATACGGTTCGGGCTTTTTGTTCAGTATCATGTGCAGCACCACCAAAATAAAGAACACAACCGATAAATTATGGATGGGTGCTTTTTTGATTTTGGCATAAACAAACAATCCGGCCATACAGGCCAGAAGGAACAGTTGATAGAATTTAGGAATCCCGATTCCGCCTACGTGTTCCATCACAATCTGGTTGGAAGTGTAAAGCTCGACATAGCCTTTTATCCCGCCAAACTCCATCCATATCCATGTGAAAATCGGCGCCATTATTACAATCAGAAGTTTCAGGTATTGCAGGAATAAATTGCCGGGCTTCTCTTTTTTGGAAATCAATTCGATCAAAAACAATCCTGCCAATGCTATTATAAATGCACCTAATCGCGGTGATGACAGGAAAGACAGTGCTATCAGGATACCCGAAAGGATAATATAGAGATTGTTCCGGTTTTTGGTAAAAACATACAAGCCCAAAGCAAACAGGAATACTCCAACATAATCAAGCCTTCCAACCAATAGCATGCTCAGTACCGAAGAATCGAGCAATACCAAAACAAGGAACAGATAAGCAAAATACTGCTGTGCATTTTGCCTGATCCAATGGAACAGCAGGCCAAATAGCGACAATCCGAAGAATAAATTCACGGCCCTTCCGATAAAGAAGCCTTCTCCGAAGATCCTGAAAAAGAATGCCTGTGCATAAAAACCCGTCGGACCATACGTCAGGACCGTTTCACCCGGATCCATGGATATGGTTGGATGCAGCATTCCGTTATGGATGATGCCCGAACTGATGCTCGAAAAGAAAACCTCATCAAACCAAGGAAGGTACATCCTTAGGTTGATGGCCAATAATAGCAAAACGTATGCTGACAGCAAAGACCAGTAAACGATTTTGAATCTTTTTGAGCTTACATCCATTTAGTTCATATTCTTGATGATTCCGGCGATCTGCCTGACTTCTTCAACACTCAGCTCAAAATAAAACGGCAATCGCAACAAACAATCCGAAAACCGGTCAGTTTCGGATAAAATCCTGCCATCGTGTTTTTCGGCATAGAACGAACTCGAATGCAGGCTGATGTAATGGAAAACAGCATGGATTTGCTGCTCTTTGAGCTTGCTGATCACATTGGAACGCTGGTCTACATCGCTAAAGACCAAATAATACATATGCGCATTATTCGTAGCAAAATCGGGGATCTGGGCTAATTTCACACCATTTGCCCCTGCCCAATCCTTAAATTCATTGTGGTAGGTTTCCCAAATTAATTTTCTTTTGGCCTGGATCGCATCAAGATTTTCTATCTGTGCCCATAAAAATGCTGCAATCACTTCAGACGGAAGAAACGAGGAACCTATGTCGACCCAGCCATATTTATTGACTTCACCCCTGAAAAACTCGGCCCTATTGGTTCCTTTTTCCCAGATAATTTCTGCTCTATGGATAAACCGATCATCATTGATGGCCAGCATTCCGCCTTCGCCCGAAATAATATTTTTAGTTTCGTGGAATGAAAAAGCGGCCAGATGGCCAATGCTGCCCAAAGCTTTTTTCACACCATCCTTACCGGTGTAAAAACTATCTATTGCTTGGGCGGCATCTTCAATTACGATAAGGTCATATTTTTTAGCCAGTTCCATGATCTTATCCATGTCGCAGGCAACTCCGGCATAATGAACTGGAACTATGGCTTTGGTTTTATCAGTAATCAATGCTTCAATCTTATCGGCATCGATATTAGGGTTATCTGCATAGGAATCTGCAAAAACCACTTTGGCTCCCTGGCGGATGAAAGCAATTGCTGTCGATACAAACGTAAAACTTGGTATGATCACTTCGTTCTCCCGGCTGTATGTTGGCCAGCATTGCGCTCATTTCGAGCGCATCGGTACAGGAAGTTGTCAGCAGCGTTTTTTTGAAGCCGTATTTTTCCTCAAAAAATGCCTGGCACTTTTGGGTGTATTTCCCGTTTCCTGATAATTTTCCTGAACTTACCGCATCGTGGATGTAATGGGTTTCCCTACCTGTCAGGTAAGGTTTATTAAATGGAATCATAATTTTTGTATTGTGTAAATGTCTTTATAATTTTTTAGCGGCACTAGTTTCATTCCTTTCGGATTCAGATTGGAATTGAATATCCGGCACAATGATTCTTTGCCAATGTAATAATAGAAATTCGAATTTATAGTTGCATCATCAAACAAGGAAAAATGCTGCGAAACTTTAATATTTTTTTGTTTTAGCATATCAATAATCAATGGGCTTTCGGCAAGCCATCCCATATTGACGATGTTTTTCCTGTTATTTAATTCATTAAGCTTAAACGGATGGAAAGTGCTGTTGGTCGTACTAAGCGGGACAATCAGCCTGTCTGTTGGCAAATCAGCAATTTCGACTTGCTTTTCCGAAAAGCCATTTAAAAACCTCTGGTTGGTAAAAAGGGTTATCACACCCAAAGAAATTATCAGGAACCGGTACCATTTTTTATCAATGGCAGCCGCATAGAAAATATAAAAAATAATCAGGATCGGAAAAGACAGCCTATTCTTGAAAGTCATCTCAAGGCTTATCGCAACGAAAGCGAGCAGCAGTAAGATGACCGGGATCAGCAGGCTGAACCTTCTCTCTTTAACAGCCAGGGCCAAAATAAATAAAACGAAAACATACAGTATGAAATTATTCATCTGCACGCTATTCATCTTCAGGCATTGCATTCGGTATCTGAATGCATTTTTATCGTGTTTTGCACCCTGAAGAAGCTCGTTCAGCCTGTCTTTATCGTATTGCTTTAACGCTATGAAATTGCGCACCACGATATCCAAATCTGATTTGGCTATAGTATCTGTGGCGAACTTATCTTCGTAATACGCCTTGAACATAGGACTGTCATTTACAGGGCCTCGTACCGCATTATAATCTACATAATAAGACCATTCTTTGGATCTGTAATGTGATTCATCAAAAAAATGGCTGGCTGCAAGAACTACTGCCAATGCTGAAAATTGGATTAAATACCCTTTATCCTTTAAGGAGTTTAACAGCAATTCCCTTTTCAGTACAAATACAAAAGCCATCAGGAAAACAATGATCAGATAAAACATTTCTTCCCGTATCAGAAACCCAAACACAAGCAGCAGCAGCGGGAAAATAAGATTCCGTTTCCCTAATCGCATTTTTTCCTTTGTCAATAAAAAACCGGCAACAGTAAGCATAGCCGAAACTGTGGTAAACTGCAGCCTTATGATCAAATATTGGAACAGCAGCAGCAATACCACATAGTAAATAATACTGTATTTTTTCTTCAGTTCGATTTTTAGTATGATTCCAAATGACAAAGCCTGCAGGAAAAGCATCAGGAAACTGTACCAATAAACAGTATTATCAAAGATGTAAAACGGCTTTAGGATGTAACCGATCATCACATTGATAAAAACCAAATGCACATCGGGCTGAACAGTAAAATAGCCTCTTAGGATTTTCTGGAAAGCAATATCATCGCCACTGTCAAAGACAATGCTAAAACAAGAATAACTTATGGCATAAACAACAGCCAGCAGTATGAAAACTGCTAAATTTAAATTGCCATTTATTGTATTCCTTAATTTACTCATTATCTTACAAACCGTTGCGGATTACCAACATAAAGTCCGCTTTTAAGTATAGTATCAATTACTACCGTTCCGCCACCGGTTTGGCTGCCCGCAACAATGCTGATATTGTCAATTACAGTCGAATTGATCCCTAATATACACATTTCGCCAACGGTCACAAATCCGGCCAAAGCAACCCGGGGCGACAAAAAACAATGCCTGCCTACCTGTGTATCGTGTGCTATGGTGCAGGCCAGATTAAGTATTGTATTTTCATGGATTACGGCATTGGCATCAATGCAGCACGACGGATAAATGATGCAGCCCGATTTAATCTGTGCAGTGGCATCCACCCATGAAGAGGAATGAATTATTTTCCCAAATGGGATTTTACCCTCAAAACGCTCAAACAACTGTTTTCTGGCGGCCAAATGTTTGTAGCCGATCCCAATCAGCAATTCATCGAACGATCTTTTCTGGAATTCGGCTTCAACAGCATCGGAACCACCTAAAATTGCATAACCATTCGCCTGCGTTTCTGTTGAAAAATCATCAAAGAAAACCACTTTGTCATAATGGCTGTCAGCAAGGGCATAATGCGCAATCTGCTGCCCCAAATGGCCGGAACCGAGGATGGCTAATGTTTTCATGCTAATATATTTTCCTGATAATGGCGTTTGGCCTGTTCTG
The DNA here is from genome assembly GCA_049841115.1 of Flavobacterium sp. GTDB lineage: Bacteria > Bacteroidota > Bacteroidia > Flavobacteriales > Flavobacteriaceae > Flavobacterium. Next base: position 187,138 of record JASGHQ010000007.1, on the reverse strand, counting down.
CACCTGTTTGAATATCTTAAACAGGTAAATGCCTATCAGTCCAAGGAATGTTGAAATGATACCCAAAATCAGGATATTCAATATTACAATAGACGTCCAGCCCAGCTGGATAGTATCGCCATAAATAAGCTTTTTGATCCCAAAATAAATAATGGTCAGAAGGCTTCCGAAGGTAATAAGTATCCCGGTATAGAAAAGGTATTCCAATGGTTTCCCAGAGAACGATGTCACCGCCTGGATCATCAGTTCCATTCTTTTTTTAGTGCTGTAAGTGCTCCTGCCTTCCCTGATTTTCTTTTCAACCGGAAGCCCTTTTTGGTTATATCCCGCCCAATACATCATTCCGCCCAAAAACAGGTTGGCATCGCCTAAAGTAAGTAGGCTGTCGAGGTATTTTCGGGTCATCAGCCTTTCGGTCAAAATATTTTTTGGGATTTTTACTTCAGAGAATTTATTGATGGCCCACCAGAATATTTTTCCGCCAAAGCTTTCCACAAACCTGCCTTTTCGTTCCTGCTGAAAACCGTATACCACATCCAGTGACGGGTCTTTTTTTAATTCTTCATAGCAATCCACCAAAAATGATGGCGGAGTTTCCAGGTCATTGTCGATCAAAAAAACATAATCGCCTTTGGCGTATTCCAATCCGGCCTGCATGGCATAATGATGCCCAAAGTTCCGGGAAAGATCAATTATCGTGATCTTTGGGATTTCTTTTTTCTTTTCAATCAGGAATTGCAGCGAATCATCAGGCGAACCATCGTTTACAAAAACGATTTCATAATCATCAACATTGATTGTATTCAAGGCTTCGATGGTCTGGGCTATAAACCGATCCAAAAACCGTTTCGAATTATATAAAGTGGAAACTACGGATAGTGTCATTGCAGATTGATTTTTTCCTGACTCTTATAAATCAGGTAACCGGAGCGGTCATTGCTGTTAGTTATCGTCACATTCTTATTCTTAAGTATTCTTTTATCAACATCAAACACATTGTCTTCTGTAAAATAATGTTGCAGATGCTCGGTTTCTTTACACAGGAAATAAACTCCCGAGAACGATTTTTCCAGAAATTCCACGCTGTTGAATTCGCCCAGGGCAACATCGATAACACCTTTCAGGAAATCATAGCCTGTAGACAATTCCACCAGATGCGAACCGATGAAATCACCGCCCATCCTGGCACCAACTTCAATGGCATACACCTGTCCTTCACTATTGATCTTAAATTCCGAATGGCTCGCGCCAAATTCAATTTCGAGGGAATTAAGTGCTTTGACGGTCTGGGCTTTTATTTTCTGTTGGATTTCTTCGGGCAAAAGGCTCGGCTGATGGTGCTCAAGTTCAACAAAGTAAGGCGCTTCTGTGGTCACTTTGTCTGTTATTGCCAAAATATGATGTTCTCCTTTCCAGGAAATGGTTTCCACGCTTACCTCAACGCCTTCGATAAATTCTTCAATCATCGCCCTACCTTCAATCGATTCCTGGATGGCGGCTGCAACGGCAAGCTTTAAATCAGCTTCAGTTGCTACCTTATTCACGCCCCGGCTTCCCGATCTGTCGGTAGGCTTTACGATTAAAGGGAACTTTAAGGAAGATGTTATATTTTCTGAACTGGAAACCCGCATTGATTTTGGGGAAAGCACTTCATTAGCTTCAAAAGCTTTCCGCATTTCGGCTTTGTTTGTAGACAAAATGCTTGATTTAAACGAATTCGATGCCAGGCGCATTTTTTCGGCCACATAGGTAACCGTCGGAATGCAGATATCTGTGGCTATGGTAGTGATGCCGTCAATTTTGACTTCCTGGCATTTTTCCAGTATGAGCTCCTTATCCAAAACCGAAACCGGATAGAAAAAATGGGCGATATCCTTGCAAATGGCTTCTTCATTATCCCATGCGAAACAATGGGTTTCCAAACCCATCGCATTTGCCTTTTCCACCAGAGGCTTCTGAAGGTAACTGGCACCCAATATGGCTAATTTCTTCATCAACTAATTAAACTTTTAGATCTTTTCAATCTCTTTCACCTGTGAAATGAATTCCTCATTTTTCCATTCTACAAACCCTCCGTCAACCCATGGTTTTGCAATTTGCTTATTGAGGAAATTGGCTTCCCAATCATGAGGTGATTCGATTTTTTTGACCTTAATAAGGAACTTGGCATCATTTAGGTCAATGCCGTGTTTTTCTGCCCAAAATGCGGTATATTTTTCAATACCCATATTCAGCGGCTTCATTTTGATATCGAGCTGATTGACCCTGAAGGTCCAGTTCACCCAATTGGCGCCATAGATATAAAAATCGGGTTGGCCGTTCTTATCGATGATCGGCAGCCAATGTTCTTTATTATTTTTATCCAGATAAACCACAGCTATGATATGGTTGTACCTGTTAAAGTGGATTTCGTTTGAAAAAACCGGATGGTTGGTAATCCCGAAAAATGTCTTGGTCACTTTTGCATAACGGGACACGCCCATTGAAATGGCTTTGTCTGCAGCAGAATCATAGAATCCTACCGCTTTTTTAAAGTCCTTCATCAGCCAGGTATTGCTCAGGAATATGATTTGGGTCATCGTGATAAAGGCAAGGAAAAGCACCAGCACTTTGTATTTCAAATCCCCTAAAGTTACTCCCTGCAGTATCTTGATCTTGCTGTCATCCGGAAGATCTGGCGGATTGTAACCGCAATTTTCTTCGGTGCAACGCTCCGTATTCCTATTGCTTGCAATAAACGAATATACTTTTTTGGCCAGATGATAAATTCCAGGCAATCTTAAGATTAACGAAAGCGGATACAGGTAAAATATCCTCTGTAAAACCTGGATATAGGTATCAACCCCCGAATATACATTGCCTTTCAGGTCAACGCTGTAAATATCATCCAAAAGCAGGTCATAATCAATCCCGGCCAGCTTTTCGTTTTCCTGTGAATCAAACTGAACGGTTTTGAAAGCCACTTTGTTGTACCAGTCAAAATGCGAAATCGTAAGCTTTGTCCTTATACATAGTGGGCATTCCGAATCGTAATAGAAGAAAAGTGTCGGTTTGGAATTCCTGGTTTGAAATAAACGCTTCCAGAAAGAAACCGGAACCATCAACAGGTAAATTACACAAGCTGTTAATGCAAACCACGGAATTGGGAATTCTACTAAAATCCCGATATGCAGTATCAGACCAATGACCAGCATCGGTACACGCCATTTTTTCCTGAAAAACACAGCAAAAAACAAGGTCTCAAATACGATGGTGATCCAACCCATGCCTTTTACGAGGTATTCCTGGTTCAGAAACCAGGATTCGTTAGCATGCGTTATCATTGGCAACGACGACGGAAGCCAGGAGCCCAGCCCTTTCATCCACATCGTAGATGATAATTTGAAGAAAACCGAATCAAAATAAACGAGGCCAAGCCCTATGAACGGAATTATAAAATAGTATAGCTGGCTTACATTTTTGCCCGGATTATACTGAAAAGTCGTATTGGAATATTTGAGTTTGGACAGCAGCCTGTCAATAGAAAGGCAACGGCTTACAGGCATGAAGATCAACAGGAAGTTAATTCCCATATAGGCATAAAACACATGGTACTCAAAACTGTCTATGGTACCAATGACGATTAGCCCGAGAATGTAATTCAGTATCGCAAAAAACCGTGTGAAGGCACCGAACAATATAAATAAAACCGAAATGATCCAAAGCCCAAGCGGGATGGCAAATTCGATTTCGGCTTCTTCCAAATACGGAATCCTGTCAAAAATCAAATGCCTGAAATAGAACATCTGCACTATTTCGCAAAGCAAAACCAAGGAATAGGCAATCCTGAAAACGGCCAGTCCGGTTCCGTCTATCTGTTTGTCGTATGCTTTTCTTAAAAACTGTCTGATTCTTTTCATAATCAATATTTTACGGTAACTATTATCCCAATCATTATCAATGCCAGGCCAGCAACTTTACCAATGGTAAAAGTTTCTCCCATAAACAGCACCCCGATCAGGAAAACCAGCGCCGGAGCCAAACTCATGAATGGATAAGCGTGGGAAAGCTCAAACTTGGTCATTGCAGCCATCCAGAAAAGCGAAGCAATGAAGGCAGATGCGAATCCGGAAAAGATAAACGGGTCGAATACCAGCTTCATCATGTAAAATAATTTCTGCGACAAGCCATCGGGCAATTGGATTTTTAAAGCCGAAAGCCTCCACTTTAAAACGATCTGGCCATAAACCGTGAAAAACAGTGTTCCGAAGATGTAAAAATAGGGATTCATAAAGTGATTAAAGTGGTTTCAAAAGTAGTTATTATTTGTTAAAATTTAAGAATTTAAAGCGGCTGATTCCTTATTTGCGCATCATTTCCACCATCCATCCGTAGGGATTGAACTGCCCGGGATGCCAATGGAGCTGTTCGTCCCAATATCCGGTGCAGGCATCATAGACATTGTTGGCAAAGCCATAGCTTATTTCCACCAGTTTCGGGTTGTTGTCCGCATCGAACACATAATCATAGGCAACACATTGCGCTTTCAGCCTGTTGGTATAATCAAAAGAAATCCTGACGCATCTTTCGTCAAAAACTTCTCTTTCGTATCGAAAATCGCCACTGCCCGAAGCCCTGAAATCATTTTTCCTAACCATCCTTTTCAAGGCAAAAGCCTTTCCGTCAATGACAATTATGCGGGTATCCGAATCATTATTCGGGATAAATTCCTGGAAATAAAGATAGTCCATTTCATTCCCCATCACTTTGGCATAGCGCGGCGCATGAAACAGCCGGGCCATTCCTTTGATTACGCTAAAGAAATTAGCCTTTCCCAAACGCCATTTCCTGTAGCGCTCTTTCACGCTTCCCCAACTGTCATAGGCCGGGAAGCCGCTTCCAAATGCTTTGTTGGCCAGGGCTTTTGCTTCGCTTTTTGTCCGCGCCAACTGCACGTTTTGCGAGCCTGCACCACCTTTCAACTTGAATACTTTGGGAAATGATGCACTTTCAATCCATTGGTTTGCTGTTGTTTTGTTATAAAAAACCCAGGTCGGGACCAAATCAATTTCCAGTGCCTCCAATAAATATTTCTGGGCAACCTTATCGTCAAAATGCCAGGCCGTATTAAAATCGGGAAAGACATTCAGTCCGCTTTGTTCCAACGAAAAAAGCAGCGATTTTGCCATCACGATATCTGTAGGGTTGGCCTGGTGGTAGTGCCACATTAAAGCCGAACAGCCTTTCAATTGATGGATGATGTCATTGTCATAGCAATTGACCAGCTTGAACGGAACATTGTTTTTTTCGCAGTAATCAATCCATCTGAAATGGAAAAGATCGGTGCTTTTATTTTGGTGGATGGCGATCATCTTAATCTAAATAGTGTTGTGCCCAAAGTTCAAAACCCAGCATCATCCAGATGGCATCCATCTGGTCTGACGATGCATTAGCGATATTTTCAATCCAGGAATCCAGTTCGCTGAGTTCAAAAATTCCGCGCTTCTTAATCCCCGGGGCTATTTTAGCATTCCATTTTTGCCTGAATATTTCTGATGAAAAGAATTCCCTTAACGGGATTCCAAACCCCATTTTGTCGCGATACGCAAAATCCTCACCAAATTTTGATGCGCAGATGTCCTTCAGCAGCACTTTGTTCTCATCTTTTCCCTTGCGCTTGGCAACGAGCAATTCACCCGGAATGTTAAGCGATGTCGTCACCATTTCATTATCCAGAAAGGGTACGCGGTTTTCGATGCAGTGCGCCATCGACATCTTATCCTGTCGCATCAGCAGATCGGGCAGATAGGTAAGCAGTTCGTATTTTCTTTGTTTCAGGTTGGTATTGCCATTGAGTTTGCCCAAAGTCTTTACCCTGTCATTAATCGCCTTATCCAAATTGAAATTGGCTTTCAGCGAATGCGCTGTGGCCAGGCTCCCGTAAGCGGTTTCCATAACCATTCTTTTGTTCCGATTAAGGAAATAGCCCAGGTATTCAAAGGCAAATTTTGAGTTTCGTTTCAAGCCTCCCAAAAATTCCCTTTTGAAATACGGAAACTGCAACGCTCTTGTAAAGCGACTGTAGCCTGAAAGGCATTCGTCTGCTCCTTCCCCGCTCAGCAAAACGGTAACATGTTTCTTGGCTTCCTGACTCAACAGATAAATCCCTATCGTATTTGGATGGTTCAGCGGGTGCTCAAAATGCCAGATTGCCTTTTCCAGCACCTCAAAATAATACTGGGCATCCATTTCGTATTTGTGTGCCTTGAGGTCTAATTCCCGGGCAACCTTGTCTATGTATTTTTCTTCTGAAAAACGGGGATCCTTAAAAATGATAGAAATCGTTTCAAGGTTTCCTTCATTCAATGATTTTGCAGCATAATAACTTACCAGCGAAGAATCAACTCCGCCCGAAAGCTGACACCCCAGCTTCACATCGCTTATCATTTGTGAATCAACGCTTTTCCTTAAGGCATTTTCCAATGCAATGCCCGAATCTTTATGCTCAAGCACCTGTGCCCCTTCTTTGTCCAATTCATAATAAACGTGCGATTGGATGCTGCCGTTTTTGATGCTCAGGTACGTTCCCGGGGTACAATTGACGATGTTTTTAAACAAAGTGTCATTGATCACATTCCTAAACAGCAAGAATTCATCAAGCTTGCTGAAATCGGGTTCAAACTTAAAGCCGGGCAGCGGTTTAAAGCTTTTCATTTCCGAACCGAAAGCCAGTCGGCCCTCTTCCTGCAAAATATATAAAGGCTTGATCCCGAAACGGTCACGGGCAAGGAATAGCGTATCCAAATCAAAATCATAAATCGCCATTGCGAACATTCCGTTGAGCATCGAAACCATTTTTTCCATGCCATATTCTGCATACAGGTGCACTACCACTTCTGTGTCGGAAGTGCTTTTGAATGTATAGCCTTTCTGTTCCAATTCGGGTTTGAAATCAAAAGCGTTGTAAATTTCGCCATTCATCATCAGGACGATCTTACCATTAGGGCTGATCATTGGCTGATGGCCGGCAGGCGAAAGGTCAAGGATGCTCAAACGGTTGAACCCAAAAATCAGGTCGGCCGGTTCTCTTGAAATCTGCATCTTGAGTAATCGAAACATTCTCAAAAGATTGCTCCTTCGTATTTATTGCAACGATCCCCGAATCATCCGGGCCACGGTGTTTTTGTATTGCAAGCATCTGGCGGATAATCTGGTTTCCCGCCTCTTTTGTATCATTTAAATTAAAATATCCTGTAAATCCGCACATTACTTATTGGGGTTTATGGATTGTAAAAGTATATCTCTATGTGCCTCGCACTGAATCAGGTTCGTGTAAAGCAGTTTTTTTCTTTTGGTGATGATCGATGGCAGAAGCCCCCGTTTGTAAAGGCTCGACATGATCTTGCCTTTGTACGGCTGGATCCAGGTATTCATCACAGGTTTCCAGGTTTCGGCGTATTTTTTGAATTCGGCTTCCAGCTTTGCATCATTTCCGATGATACCATTAAGTCGGTGTAAATGTCCCATCATATTGGCTTTATCCTCATCTTTCAGCAATGAAATTCCAGCCTGGTCATTATTTTGCAAAACAAATTCTGTTTCAAAAGCGACCGGCTTGTTTTTTTCAAATATCAAACGAACCATCATCCCCTTGTTCCAGGGCTTGTTACGTTCACCTTCCCAATCAAAGCAGAAATTCCCCAAACTATAGAAAATCGGAGCTTCATTATAAACCTCATAACCTGAGATGATGTGTGTATGATGTGCCACGACTGCATTTGCCCCGGCATCCACAAAAAAACGGTACCATTTTTTCATCCTTGGGCTTGGCAGTTCGTAATGTTCGTGGCCGCCATGTGCAATTACCACTACAAAATCGGCCCGTTTCTTAGCCTCATTGATCTTATAAAAAACATTTGCCAGGTCAATAGGATTGCAACCTGGTGTAGCATTATCGTGAGTTGTGGTCCATTCGTTTTCGGTAACATTGATAAACGCAACGGTATTACCATCTTTTTCCCAATAAAAAACTTTTGAAGCTTCCTCAAGGCCAGCACCGCTTCCCAGCCACGAAATATTATGTTTGCCTAATGTTTCATAGGTTTCCTGCATCCCTTTCCAGCCGTAATCCTTAAAATGATTGTTGGCTGTTGCTACCAATTTGCAATTGAGGTAATTTAATATGATGGCCGTTTCCGGATGTGATTTGATGTGCGGCCCTGTTTTGCTGATTCCGTCAGCGGAAGTCGTCAGCGGGCATTCCAGATCAAGCACGTTCAAATCATTGCCTTCAAAAAAAGGCCTGACTTCCTCAAACAGCGGTTGCCAATTGTTGGTTTTAGCTTCTTTTTCAACGCGAAGCCATGGGCAGAAATCACCTGTAAAACCTATTTTCATCATATATATTGAGCTAATTCGTCAGTAGTAATAAATTTTGCATCGGGCCATTTCTTGACAACGGCTTTCAGCAATTGGCTTAAGTCGTTCAAGCCACGTTCCCCATTTTTCGGATTGATGAAACCTATAAAATTGATTCGGTGCGAGCAGATAACTGCAGGTTTTGAGAATAAAAATGCGGCCTGTATCTGTGCCAGGCAAGAGTTTACCCAATCTTTCTGCGGCAGCATGCTTGGCTCAAAGAAACAATTGCGGATGTTATAGTGCAAGCCATTCTGTTTTTGCCCAAAACTATGGCGGATGGGTGTATATTGATCAAAAACTCCCGTAGGCTGCAGTTGCGAGCGCAGGCTTTGGATCCATTCGATACCCTGATCAGCCAGAAACGACTCTAGTTGGGTATCCCAGTTATAGCAGGGAGCTATAAAGCTTTTTGGCTTAAAACCGAAATGTTCCCTAAAAATTTTCAGTCCTTCAGCAATAATGGCTTTGTGTCCATCTACATCCGCAGGCTGATCCCAGTCATAAGCTTCCATAAAGCTGTAATCGTCTTTTCCGGAATAGGTTGTCTGTTGGTCAAAAGAAGCCTTAACTGCCTCATTATTGGATTGCAAAGCTGTCATCCAGCGTTTGATATTCAAATGTTCACGGCCATGGAATTGCGGATGGAAAACCCTGTTATGGCTTCCTTGCTTCCAGAGTTCAAAATTGTTCTGATGCTTCGGATAACGCTTAAAGGTTTCGGTAAAAGGCTCCCAAAAATATTCCTGAAAACCATTTGCCTTTATCTTTTCAAAATCGGGATTGGCCATGATGCTGTTGGCTGTCACTACTGCCGGCCTTCCATCGCTTCCTTTGTATTTCTGCAAAACTTCAAATAGTTTCTCCAGATCATCCTGCGAAGCCAAAGCGTCATTTTTATAAATGCTTTTGGCGATATCAAAGCCCTTTCTTTCAAAAAAATCCAGCGTTTCTTTTGAAGGTGTACGGATAGCGCCCCAATCATCAGATTCTATGATAATCAGTTTTTCCTTTACTGATTTTCCTTTCCTGTTGATATCAGCCGCAGTGGCAAAGGATTTTAGATACGAAACTTTCGAGGTCACTATTTTATGAAATCAATAAGAGGTTCATTAATATCGGTAAGGAGCACAACGACCGGATTGGTCAGTGTTGTTACATTGAAATAATCCATGGCCAGCCTGATTGAGATGATACAGAATAAGATCAGCAATGGCGACAGGTATTTGAGGCTTTTGCCCAGGATAGGTTCTTTGTTATTGGAAACCACTATAAAGCAGGTTGCCAATGAAAAAAGGAATGCCACATATAAGAACCGCCCGCCCGATGGCAGTAAGCTCAAAATATTTGCAACAGCCAAAAACAATAGCGAAAATCCTAAGAGCCTTTTGTTTTTGGGGGACAATTTGACCTTAAAGGTTATGATTGAAATGAAAAATACCATAAAATAAGTCAGTAAGCTTTTATAATATAAGACATACCAGTTTACTGCCGTGACGGCCTGTTCGTATCCTTCAAAATATTCTTCGTTAAAATAGGTCTTGACTTTGGGCTGCATGAATTCAGGAAGATTGGACTGCAGCGTATTTTTGATGAAATCAACATTCAGCTCAGCAATAAAGAAGCTGGCAATGTAAAAGATATAGATGAAGCGGTAATTTATTCGGATCAGGCTGTATACAATAAGCATTGCGATGGCGATCACGAACGAAAAGTGGATCAGCACGCTGGTTGCAGCAATGAGTATTCCTTTTTTCTTTCCGTGGTACAGGTAGATGAAACTTCCGTAAAAGAAGACATGGGCTGCAGTCCACATCCGGACACCGTTTACGGTCCAGAATCCGACAATCATGCTAAAAGCTGCCAGGAGCAGGTGTTGCTTCCAATCGAGTTTGCCTTGGGATTCGTTCAGTACCAGCCAGGTATTATTGGCATAAAAATAACCAAATACCAAACCAAAAAACAGGAACAATATATCTCCGCTGTTGGTAAACAGTGAAAAAACAAAAGTTACCAGCGTTACGTATAAATCAGTCTGGCCGCCTTCTCCGCTGTACAAACTTTCCTTGATCGTATCAAAATCCTTGGCGCTGCTGTACATCGTTCCGAGGCTCTGAACATAACGCACGCTGTCTGAAGGGCTGTTTTTTACCATTGACATCCCAAAAAAAGCAACAAAGGCAATCACGGTGGGCTTTGCCCAGGTGCTTCTGTAATTCCGTACTGCATTGACAAAGCCAAGGAAAGGAAAAATAAAAAAGTAAAAAATTGCATTTTTCATTATGGAATCAGGTCTATAAACTGTGAGGCTACATTCTCTATCCGGTAATTGTCTTTATCAGGCAGTTCCATCTTATGCTCAAAATTTCCATTTAAAAATTCCTGGAAAATATCGGGCTGCAAATTTCCAAAAGTCACGCTCAGCACCGGCTTATCAATAATCAGGTAATCAATCAGCTTACTTGGCGTTTGTTTTTGCCCTACGTTTTCAAAGTTAACCACAAAATGCATTTTTGAAAGCTCAAACAGTAATTCTTCCCTTGGAACGATCGGCTGGATTATAATCCTGCCTTTGCCTGCCGCAACAAACGGCTCCGCAAACTGTGGCGTGGTTGTATAAACATGGAACTCAAATTTGTGGTTTTCATCAAGGCCGTTCAAATAATTCAGGAATTCCGAAGGATCACGCCTGCCGGGTATAAACATTCCTGCATAGCCAAAAACAGTCTTTTCCTGATCTGGCAACCCGTCAAACAAGGCTACATCCTCAAAACGGAAACCCTGTGGTATAACTTTGATTTTATCATGAAACTCGGGATAGTAGCCCGGAATGGAGTTTTGTGTCGGAACCGTAATGTAATTGGCCTTCCGGCAGAATTTTTTTTCGAGGTAGCCAAAATAAAATGGTGGTTTGAAGGTATCGTTTTCCTGTCCCATGTACGGATCGCCACAATCGGCTATCCAGACTTTGGCAATCGGTTTTTTGTTCGACCAGATTTTGGCAACGCCCCAATGGATCGGATACGGAACCGCTATGGAAATCAACGCATCATAACCATTTTGATTCCTGAGCGCCTTTTTGACCAGCGGGATCAGCTGGATGGTTGGATATTCCAACAGCAAAGTAGAAAACCGCGCCACTACCCTTCTTACCAAAAGCCCGATACCGCTGCCTTTTACGACAGGGCGTGGCCAGCTTAGCTTTCCTAAATCGATTAGGCTGAAATTATGCTGAACTGCAAAAGCTTCCAATCCGTCACGGAAATGCGTACAAACCGTAACTTGATGACCTTTCCGTACCAATTCCTTGGCTAATTCGGTTGCCCGAAAGGAACGCGGCGAAATTTCGGGGTAAAAGCCATTGCTTACAATCAGTATCTTTTTGGAATTCATTATTGCTCCAGGATTTTGTTGGTTTTTAAATAATCGATTATCTCATCGGTAAAAATCATTGCGCCTTTGCGGTTCAAATGCGTTCTATCATAATAATACGCTTTGTTGGTATAAATAGGGTCCTGATGATTGTAATCAAAAAACTGCGCCTTAGCTGCTGTTAATTGCGCAAGCCTTTTGTGAAAAGCAGGATCCATAGCATCAAACAATGGTGGCTGGATGATGATGAGTTTAATATTTTTTTGCTGGCAAAGAGCAACAATTTTTTTGAAACTGGCCACTTTTGCCTTTAGTTCCTTTTTACGGTCGTAACGGATTGCTGTTTCTAATGGTGTCCAGTCTTCATTCTTTTTTTGGAAACTTATCGGCATGGAACCATCGGCATACACAGTATCAAGTGAAGTAAATTGCTTTTGCTTGATATCAAAATTGGTTTTGTTCATCCGGCTCAATGCAAAAAGGTTGGATGAAATGATATTTTTTTCACCTCGGTTTACCAACTCCTCATTAATATAGCTGTATTTGACCAAAGGATACAAACGGTCCAGCCTGAAATTCAGTATTGAATCCGGGAGCAGGGCCATCGGGTAATCTACTGAAAGCAGCACTACTTTTGGTGCCTTATTGAATTTCAACAACGTGCGGGCAATGAATTCGTGGAAATCGATATCCGAACCCGGATAAGCCAGGTTGTAAGCCGAATGGCCGGTTTTGTTTGCTATTTCGGATGCAATTATGTTTCTGGCACCACGTGAAGATCCCAGGATCACGATTTCCTTGTTTATTTTTCCCTCAAGCAACAATTCGAGGCGTTTATCAGCTTCCTTTTGAGGAGAAGTAAGAATAAAAAAGATGAAAAGCTTATCCAACAGGAAAAATACCAGCGCAAAAATAAATGTGTTTTTAAGGAACCTTTTCATCAGAATTGGAAATAAATAAATTGCTGTTCTTTTGACGAAAATAGGAAAATGGCAACTATAAGCAGCATGTAAAAGCCCTGGCGGAATGGTTTTGGCCATTTCAGTCCAAATTTATTCAGTGCAAATTGCTGTTCGCGCCCAAACCATTCGATAACCATAAAGAATACTACAAACAGCAGCAGCATATAGGTTTTGACCCCAGGCAGCCTGAACAATGATTCCGAGAACATGCCCTTGATATAAGTAAAGGCGCCTGAAATACTTGATGCCCTGAAAAATATCCAGGCAAATACAGTCATTAAAAAAGTTATTACGATGGATAAAAATTCTTTTAAACTTGGCAACAATCTACCTTTGGCAACAATTTCGAGGTTGTTCCTATTGGTATTGAATATGATGGATGGCATTATGAACAAAGCATTTAAAAGTCCCCATGCGATAAAAGTCCAGTTGGCGCCATGCCAAAATCCGCTGACGAGGAATATGATGAAGGTGTTCCTTACTTTCATCCAGGTACCTCCCTTGCTCCCGCCAAGCGGGATGTACAGGTAGTCGCGGAACCAGGTAGAGAGCGAAATGTGCCAGCGCCTCCAAAATTCGGCAATATCCCTCGAGAAATAAGGAAAAGCAAAGTTCCGCAATAATTCGACCCCGAATAAGCGGGCAGTACCCAAAGCGATATCCGAATAGCCCGAGAAATCACAGTAAATCTGGAAAGTAAAAAACAAGGCTCCTAAAAATAAGCTGATACCGCTTTGATGCGAAGCATCGCCAAAAACCTGATTGGCATAAACCGCACATTGGTCGGCAATGACAATTTTCTTGAACAATCCCCACAAAATCTGGCGCAGTCCGTCAACAGTCTTATCGTAATGAAACTCGCGTTTTACTTTTATCTGAGGCAGTAAATGCGTAGCCCGCTCAATCGGCCCGGCGACCAAAAGCGGAAAGAAACTTACGAAAACCGAGTATTCGACAAAGTTTTTTTCTGCCGGAATCCTGTTTTTATAAATATCGATCACATAAGACAAACCATGGAAGGTGTAGAACGAAATCCCAACGGGAAGTATTACCTGCAAAGTCCACGGATTGACCTGGAAACCAAAATGGGCAAGCAGTTCGGCAAACGATTCTGCAAAGAAATTATAGTATTTGAATACGGCCAAAAAGCCAACATTGATTATGATACTGAGCCAAAACCAAAACTTTTTTTGCGATTTGGTTGTTGAGTCGGCCATCCTGATTCCTGTAAAATAATCCAAAAGTGTGGAAAAAATCAGCAAAAACATAAACCTCCAATCCCAACAGGCATAAAAGAAATAACTCGAAACCAGCAATAGGATATTCTGGAGCTTCAGGTCTTTATTTACAACAAACCAATACAACAGGAAAACTATCGGCAGGAAAATTGCAAAATTGACAGAATTAAAAAGCATATAAGGCGTGTAATTTTAACCGTTAATCAACGGCTGTATTTTATTTTTAAAAGATCGCTGTAATACACTATCACGAAGCGCAGCAATGACTTGTTGTAAGCCTTGCCGTATTTGAGGTAAACATCCCTGCACCCTCTTAAATCGAGATGTTCCAGGCCCATTTCCTTTAAGGATTTGGCAGTCTTTACAAGATCTTTGAAATTATTTGAATTAAGGCATGAAGTCAATGGCAAAAAAACAAACTTTGCTATAACGTGATTGATCAGGTTCCGTTGTTTCTCATCATTGGGAAGGCCTTTGGCAAAATCCACCAAATCTGCTACAGCCAATAAGAACCCGTAAATCGCTTTTTGTGAAAACAATAACCGGGAATTGGTCGCAGATCCCTGCCGCATTGTCCTTTGATAGAATTTATCTGAAGAAAATCCAACGCGCCCGGCTACTGCAAACACTTTACCCAAGAACAATCCATCTTCCAAAAAAGGAACGTTTTTAGGATAATTAATCCTGTGCTTGTTAAGCATTTCGAGTTTATACAATATGGCCCAACTGCGGTCTGGGTCTTTTACATCTTTATTCCGCGATGCAAAATAACCTTCTGTTCCGTCAAAAATGATGTCGTTTTTAGATTTATAATCGGTTTCCCAAATGGCATTTCCCTGTCTGTCAAAGATTTCGTAAACCAGGTATAACACATCCAGGTTTCTTGATTTTGTATTTTCATAAGCCGATTTCAAAACATTCGGGATTACATAATCATCCGGGTCAATAGGCAATATGTATTCGCCCTGCGCAATCGCAATGGCATTGTTCCGGGCCATTGAAACCCCTTGGTTTTCCTGGTTGATCAATATCAAATTGGTAAATTCCTTCTGCAGGTTTTCTACGATCTCACGGCAACGGTCGGGCGAGCCGTCATTGGTCACTATGATTTCGTATTCGTCTTTGGCCAAATCCTGGTTTTCAAGGCTTCGGATACATTTTTCGATGTAGGTTTCCACCTTGTAGGCCGGGATGATGATGCTGAGTTTTATCGGCATTGATACTGCTTCTGGTTTGGCGTGGTTTATTTAATCAATTTTGGCAATGACCTGGCTGTTAAACTCGTCATCCTTTATTTCCTCTATTTCTCTTGCATTCACCTCATTCAGGTAACGGTATTTGAGTGCAACTTTTTTGGTTGCCTTCATCCTGAACCATTCATATTCAGCATCAATGTGCCCTATGTCAATGGCCCTAAATCCTTTTTGTGCCAAATCATATGACAACACTGTTGCTGTCATCCCTAGTGCTATCAGCACCAATTTATCTTTGGCGTGCTGCTGTGTCGTTTCAAGGATTTCGTCGTATTTGTCAAAAGCACTTTCGGCCGGGCATAAAATCCTTTGTATCGATTTCGAATTGCTGAACAGGTCATTCTGGTACCCCAAACGGCTTCCTGAGCCTTCTATTATCAACAGGTCTTTATCGTTCCAAACTTTTTTTAACAGCTCCAGCGATTTCTGTGGGAATTCCACTTTATCTTCCAAATCCATATAAAACCTGGTGAACAAGGCGTCATAATACAATTTGTTTTTTGTGGTAAATTTATTCCACTGCAATAAATTATTCGAAACCTGGTTGTGCCAAAACCTGGTGGCATAATCCGACAAACGTGACCGGTCCCTGAAAACATCGGGGATACAGATGGCAATCTTTGGGTCATTTGGCGAATTCAATACCTCAATCATCCGCCTGACCAGTTTTTCGTCATATTTCTGAAAACCCCAGTCGCTTCCTCTCATAACCGATATTTCACCACAACCAACCCTTGAAACCGACATTTCATTCTCGACGATATTCTGGATGGATTGGTGGGAATCCAAAACATTTGGATAGACCTTCAGCGAAAGCAGCACCCGGTTGGTGCCTCTTTCCACCAGGTATTTCAATTTATTCAAAACTCTTTTTATCAGCTTAACCATATTCCCTGCTTAGTTTTTATAAAATAAATCGTTTTTGTATTTCTTAAGATAATGCGACTTTATATAAATGATATAGTTGAACGGATTCAATATCCGGGTAAAGGCATAATGCAGCAGGCTGTTGATCTTGGTTTTTCTGTTGAAGAAATCATTTCTGAACAATTTGCTGACATACCAGATATGCAGTTTGGAGCCTCTTAAGTCCCATGGCAGGAACGGATACGAAAGCGCCTTGATGCTGGGTTCCGTCTTATAATAAATCGGGTTTACAATGTATTCTCTGCCCTGCTTGCTGGCAGAATCCTCATGCATCCTGTATTTCATGGTTTCCTTTTCCATAAAATAAAGCTTGCAGCCATTTTTGGTAAAGCTGAGCCATAATTGATAGTCTTCAGAAAAATGCAGCTTTTCATCAATGATGCCATACTTGATATGGGTTTCATAATGAATGAAGGCCGACGGCGTAAACGGAATCCGGTTGCAAACCAATAATAATTTATATTGATCTGCAGCGGTTATTGCATCCGAGATGATTCCTTTTGGCGAAGACGCCGGATTAAGCCTGGCATAGCAGTCTTCTGTAAAATCATTCTTATACATCCTGCAATACGAAAAAAGGACTTTTGCATCCGGATTGATAGCTACAAAATTCAGATTATCCATAAGGCAATTTGGCAGAAGCGCATCATCTCCGGCACAATATTTAACCCATTCGCCCTTAATTTCCTTCAGTCCACGGTTATAGTTGGCCGAAGTTCCTGTATTGGACGGCACGCGAAGTATCAGTGTCCGTGCGAACCGATTGGCATTTTCAGCCAGCCAGGCCTCGCAAAGTTCGAGCGTATTGTCTTTTGAAGCATCATCACTTATGATCAGTTCGATATTTTGGTGTGTCTGCAACCTTACGCTTTCAAGCGTTTCGATGATAAATTTTGACGAATTGTACGTCAGGATCACTACACTTACTAATTCCCTATTCATTTTTGCAGATGGCTATTTGTTGATTTTTAAGGTAGTCTTTATCTTTTCAATTACTGATTTCAAGCTGATCCTCTTGTTCAGCTCGTGCAGGTTGTAGGCAATTACAGCCAAAGCAATAAGTGCCTTTGCTATATAATCATATGGCGAAGCCAGGTTTTCGATCACCAGAAGGAAAAACAGGAAGGAAGCCAGGTTGATGACCAGCAGCTGGATCGTTCCTTTTGAAAACTCAAAATCGTATTTCTTTTTCAAAATGACCATCATAGCCGCCGCCGAAATAAAATAGCTTACTCCAAGGGAAACTCCCAATCCGGTTAATCCGTACCAACTGTAAAACAGCAGGTTGAATCCTAAAATCGTCAGGTTGGCTATGATTTCTACTATCAAAAACAGCCTGTTGTGGCCTTTTGCCAGAATAATGAACCCGACAACCCAAACCAGCCCTTTTAGCGGGATGGAAAGTACAGCCCAGGTGATGAAGTCTTGCGAAGCCAGAAATTCCTTGCTTAATAAGATCCGGATCAGTATTGGTGTTGTAGTCAATAGTAAGATCAGGACGATCCCAAGTATGATCAGCACCAGCTCGGCCTGCTCGTTAACCAGTTTCTTCCATTTGGATTCATCACCTATCACTCCGGATAACCTCGGGAAATAATCGGCGGACATTGCAGTAAAGACCATTCCGACATAACCATCGACTATGGAATTTCCTGCACTGTACAAACCTACATCGGATAAGGTTCCGGTTTTGGTTATAAATGCATTCAGCACAAAGCTGACTGCTGAAGCCAAGATGCTCATTAATGTCAGGCTCAAGCCCAGCTGTACTATTGGTTTTCCGTATTGAATAGTATCTTTCCACGAAATGGCAATCGGTTCAAACTGTATCTTTGACCTAAAATAAAGCGATACCAGGTAATTGGCAAAAGCTGTCAGTATGATGGCAGGCACAACGCCATCAACCCCAAAAAAGTAAAATAACGGCAAGGCAACCACCAAGCCTACAATACTTCCGATAATATTGGCCTGCGCCAGGTATTTTATCTGCCTCGTGCCGCGGAGCAAAGTGTAGATCCCGCCAGATAAAGCTCCAAAAACAAAGGTTACCGAAAGACAGATAAAGGCCAGTGTTTCATCAGTATTACCAAAAACGAATTTACTCAATGCCCGGGAAAAAACGATTGTGATGACAATTCCCAAAGCAGCCGTAATCCAGATGAGCCTTTTGAATACCTGGAACGTCGTCCTGATATGCAACTGGTCATTAGAACTGTGCGCTTTTGAAATATCCCTTACGGCACTTTCATTTATCCCTAAGGAAGTAATGGTTTTGATAAGGTTGAGCCCCGATAGAAGTAACCCGTTCAATCCCATTCCCACGGTTCCGATCAATACCGCAACGGTTTTGCCCCTTATCAGCGTAACGAGGATATTGAAAAGCTGGACACCTCCAAAAATGGAAGTCGCTTTCATTATCGAACTGTAGGAAGTCTTATTTTCTGACATTAAACAGTAAAATCATTTAAGACCTGGATAATTTGTGTGGCTTCCTGTGGAGTCATCGTTGGACCGATCGGCAAACTCAACACTTCATTGTGGATGTCGTTGGTAATCGGATAATCCAGATGGTTCATTTCTTTGTAGGCTAATTGTTTGTTGGGAGGAATTGGGTAATGGATCAACGTTTGAATATTATTTGCGGTTAAATAATCCTGGAGTTTTTCCCTTTGTTTACAGCGAATAACAAACAAATGCCATACGTGTTCCTGATTTTCGGTATAATCAAATGCCTGATTTTCGGGGAATGGCAGGCTGATTAAAGGGTTGTTGATTCCGTTGAGATATAGGAATGCCAATTGTCTTCTGTATTGATTTTCGGCATCGATGTATTTTAATTTTACTTCTAAAAAAGCCGCCTGGATTTCATCAAGCCTGCTGTTCAGACCTTGAAATTCATTGACATATTTCTTCTGGCTTCCATAATTCGCTATCGTACGGATGTGTTTTGCAAGCACATCGTCATTGGTGCTCACCGCGCCCGCATCGCCCAAAGCACCTAAATTCTTTCCGGGATAAAAGCTGAATCCGGCTGCATCGCCAAGATTTCCTGCTTTGGTTCCATTCCATTCGGCACCGATCGCCTGGGCATTATCTTCGATAACTTTGAGCTTGTATTTTTTTGCCAAACCGACTAGTTTTTCGCTCCAGCAAATCTGCCCATATAAGTGAACGACCATAATGGCTTTGGTTTTTGGCGTGATATGGCTTTCGATTAAATCGATATCCAGGTTAAGGCTGCTTTCTTTTGGTTCAACCAAAACAGGCTTCAGGCGGTTATCGGTAATGGCCAAAATCGATGCGATATAGGTATTGGCCGGAACGATGACTTCATCGCCTTCCTCCATTACACCCAAATCGATGTACGCTTTCAGTATCAGGCGCAAAGCGTCCAGACCATTGGCAACACCTATAGCATTTTTGGTATTGATGTATTGCGCTAATTTACCTTCAAAGCTTTTCAATCTTTCGCCCATCAGGAACCAGCCCGAGTCAATGACATCGGCTGCTGCCTGTTTGAGTTCAGCTGCATATTGGGCATTTATTTTTTGAAGGTCTAAAAATTTAATCATCAGTATTTAATTTTTCTATTTCGACATCGGTCATTTTCCGTATCAATTTTGCCGGGGTTCCGCCTATAATTGAGTAATCGGGAAAAGATTTGTTTACAAAACTATTGGCAGCCACAATACAGCATATGCCAAGAGTTACATTAGGCATAATCACAGCGCTCGCACCAATCCAGGAATGGTCGCCGATACTTACGGCTCCTTTCAGTATTGGAAATACCCGCTGCATTTTTTCGGATGCGTTTGGACCAGAGCCGGTCATCAGGTTGACATTCTGGGCAAAGCTCACATGTTCGCCAATGATTACTTTGGCATTAAAACCTTCAACAATCGTATTCGGGCCAAAATAACAGGATTTTCCAACTGTCAGCTGATTTTCAGGCGAACCAAATATCCTTACGCCACTGGCAATTTTTGTATTATCCCCAATGCTTACGTTGTTTATCGAAGCTTCCTTATCGATGCTTACATTCGTGCCTAAGTTTATGTTTGCAGTAATCATAATTTAAAGCTTTTGGTTTATAAATACCTTTATGCAGGCACAAATAAAATCTATATCAGCCGCTTCCATGTTTTGATGGTTCGGCACAAAAAAGGCATCCTCCCCATAAAAAACACTGTTCTGTATCCCGTTTTCAAACAGGAATGCTTTCAGTTTATTCAGATCGGCAACAACTCCATTATTGTTCAGAAGCAGTACCGACGGGACTGTGTTTTGATCATTTTGGAACCTCAATGAAAATCCGAGCTTTGAAAACTGTGCCGATGCATATTCAAAATTTTGCTTTTTCCTGTCCAACAAAGCGTCAATGTTTTGCAGCTGCTGTGACAGTACATTCTGAATGTAATTTTGTTCAGCAGCATTTAAATCCGAACTGCTAGTTGTTTTTCCATTTCCATTGTTTACCAATAATCCGCCAATCTGGATCGGGAAGAATTTTGGAAAACTGTAAACCGAAAAATCGCCATACGCACCGATATTTTGCCTTTTGTCCTGGCTGAAAAAAGTAGTGCAGCAATCTTCAATTATGGGCAATCCGGTTGCCTGGATTTTTTCCATTTCGGTATATGGATAACCAAATTCATGGTTGATGAAAACCAGCTTGGTTTCCGCTGTCAGCTCGCGGTTCCAACGGCAGAACTTTTCGATGGATTTTGTAACGCAGGAACTGATGTAAAAATTTTCGGAAGTGGTTAAGATGGTAACCACATCATCATTTTTCAGCTGATAATATTCAAGTGCCAATTCTATGGCTTCCCTTCCGTTGTAAGTATACTGCCAGCTTCCCTTTCCGAATCTTCCGTCAAAATAATGAGCGGCAAAATCATCATCTGGCAACTGATTATTCAAACCGACATGCTCTGTCTTGAATGGGCTTATCCGGTAAGCCGGCACCATAAACGGGTCTGGACTGACTACAAACATTATATTTTATAACTAAATATTTCGTAAACCACACCACGCCCGCCAAAACCTTCTTTCTGGAAAATCAGACGTTCGTTCAGGTAATTTCCCGAGTCTTCGTTAGAATGCCCAAAGTCGATTACTTCGATATGGCTGAATAGGTTATTGATGATTTCGTCGAAAAGCAGATCGATTGCGCCGGATAATTTTCCGTTCTCATTGGCAGAAATATACTGCACATGGATCAGATTATCCATCAAGAACAGTAAAGTCCCGGCCATCATTTCCCCATTTGCGGCAGCGCTAAAAAGCCTGATGTTATCAGGAAACAAATCCTTTAACTTTAAGATTTCCCCTAAAGCATGTACGGGTTTTGTGCCATGGTTCTGGGTTAGGTTGTCATCGAGTATTTTCCAGAATGATTTAAAATCAGTGCTCTCCTCAATTATGATTCCTGCGTTTTTTGCTTTTCGCAAACCGCTTTTCCTGGACTCGGTAAAAGGGATTTTATTTGAATTGAAAATCGTACTTGATAAGGTACACGAAATCTTCTCGGCCTTCAGCCTGTACAATGCATAGATATCTTCCTGCATCGGCTGTTTATGGTAAATGATTGGCAAGGCTTTGTATATGACCTCACTAATCGCATTGGCTTTCAGGAAACTGTTGAGTTCCTCAAAAATTGCCAGAACATCTATAGCCGTGATTTTTGAAGAAATCACCAATCCGCCATAGGTCAGACCTTGGTGGGTATAGAAAACCGAACTCCTGCTATTCCCAGGAATGACCGCTTCCAGTTTGCCTTTTCGGTATACCATTATAGAAAAATCCTCAAACCGGTCTGAATGGTATTCCATAAAATCCCTTTGAAACAAAAAGGTATTTGCCCTAGAGTTTTTTATGAATGAATCCCAGGCTGTCTTTTGAGTGCTATCGTATTTTTTTAGCTCGATCATCCTTTTTTGAATTCCAAAAATTCGTTGTAATCCCTGAAATAATCATTTTCATCATATAACTCAGAAGCCAAAACCATGCAGATGGAACCGCTGGAGAAAGTATCCAGATCGCGCCACAACCCAGGCGGAATCAATAATCCCTGATAGGGTTGGTATAAATGATAGCTCTTTTTATTGATGCCGTCATCAAGGGTAACTGTAAAACTTCCGCTCAGTGCAACCATGATCTGGTACAAATCCTTATGTGCGTGGCCACCACGGCTGTTTCCTCCGGGAACGTCATACAAATAATAAATCCTTTTGATATCAAAGGAAACTTCCTGCCCATTGGTAATGGATGTTAGGTTTCCGTTGAGCTGATGGTTCTTTGGAAAGTCGAGAAGCTTGCAATCGCTGATAGTCGTTTTTACCATGTTACTTATTTGTTAGATAAGAATCCAATTCCCTCATATAATCATTTTCATCAAAACTGTCGCTGCACAAATGCAGTGAAACCGAATTGGTAGAAAAATTTTCCATGTGCCTCCAGTGCTTTGCCGGAATATAAAGGGCAAAGTAACTTCTGTTAAGCGTAAATCGCTCTGTGGAGCCATTAGGATAAGTCAGTACAACATCAAAACTTCCGCTTAGGGAGATAATGAGTTCGTGCTGCCTTTTATAGGCATGCCCTCCACGCGTTTCGCCACCCGGTACGTCGTAGATCCAGAACACTCTTTTGATTTCAAAAGGAAGGTGGTCTGGATGCTGTATGTACGTTAGGTTTCCGCGAAGGTCATGTATCTTCGGGAGTTCTATAAGCTGCGGCTTATCCAATTGTAAATCCATAAACGTTACTTTTTTTCACGGCTTCGCTTGGTCAGTCCCATTGACGGACCAACAAACCATTATTTTCAAAGTCAGTTGCCGACTTAGATAGTATTAAACCAGCTGGTCATTGGTTTCCTGTTCAAAAACCAATAAACCGCTATTATCATGTTGATCCGTCAGATAGAAGACCACTTCTTTCTGTATTTCCGATTCAATTTTATGCGATAATTGTTTGATGTATTCTTCATTCAGGTTGTTGCCTTCCAGCACCACTTCTATCCTACCGCTATCAATTCCCTTAACATAATCGCCAATAATGAATACACGATGTACGGGGCCCATTCGCTCCAAAACCATTTCGATTATAGTGTCAAGACCTATGTACTTGCGTACTATCTGCTGCAATAAAATGAAAAAAGGGTTTTTTTGATTGGCCTTGTAAGTAATCTTTTGGTTGTCTTCATTTCGGGTAAGATAGCCCGCTTCGGTAAGATTGTTGAGTTCCTTTCGGATGGCGTTGGTAGATTCCTGCATTTCAGATGCCAAACCACGGAGATAGCCTTCATTTGCTACGTTTATAAAAAACTTAACAAGCAGTCGCAGCCGGGTTTTTGAAGTTATTAAATTTTCAAGCATCAACGAAATTTTTTCCGAGTAACAAATGTACTCATTAATTTCAATCTATGTTAATAATATGCTAAAATGTAATGTTTACATAAAGGATACTTAAGATTTGGACTACTTAACAAGAATAGCTTATTTGTTCAAGATGACTTTAACTCCTAATTGTTCTAAAATCAGGATAATTTGACTCTTGTCGACTTTAGCTACAATTCCCTTTTGACCAACCAATGGGCCTGCCGGAATTTCATAAACTGATCCCGGCTCAATTCCTGTTATCTCATAAGAAACAACTTTGTCCTGCAACCATGTTTTGAGAGTTTCGATCTCTGAATCCTTAATAACGGCAGGCTGCCCTAACCAATACAAATAACGCACAACACCCGCAGCCTGAAATACCAATTCTCTTTTATGCGCTTCGATGTTAACAAAAACATAAGATGGCAATAAAGGCACTTCCACTTTCTTTTTCCTGTCTGACCATTGACGTTCCTGGATGATAAGCGGGCAATAAACCTCAATGCCAAGTTTATTTAGCCGTGCAGTCACTTTTTTCTCCTGTCTGGACTCTGTATATAAAGCATACCAAGGCATAAATAGTGGTTTAATGGGATTTATTTAGATTTTTTTTGTTTTCAAAAATACTGAAAAAGTACTTATCCGTAAAACGCGAATCACAGGCAAATCAATAAAAAAAGCCTCCGATTTCTCGAAGGCTTTTCATTATTTAAAAAGATTATAGTTATCTCTTAACAACCCTAACGGTTTGAACATCGCTATCCTGAGACACAACTACGTTGTATACTCCTGATGGATATCTCTCTCCAATAGTTGTTGTTTCCATATCAGAAACTCTAACATCCCTTTCTTCAATAATTCTTCCGATCATATCGTAAACTTTTACATTCACCGATGATTCGCTTGATGTCTTAACATCAATTAAGAAGTTATTAGCAAACGGGTTCGGATGAGCTGTTGCTTTGAATGGTTCAGCAATCGCTGTTTTAGCCATATCCGGAGTGAACAAATCACAAGCTGTTGAGTAATCACCAAACACTCCGTTCAGTTTGATAGCAACCGAAACGTTGTATCGCTTACCTGGCTGTACCAATGAGAATTCATTTAGCTTGAAGTAAGAATACGTAATCTCTCTTTCTTGAGTAGCAACCGGATCTTCGCTATCTCCAAGCTCATCGATTTTCACTTTGTAATGAGGGAATCCTGGATAAGGCGTAATGTTCAGCTGTCTGTCCATTGGCGTAGCTGTTGATAAACCACATTGTGATGGTACCAAGCTCGTTGTTGGGAAGAACGGTGTGATTACCTTACATTCTGGTCCATAATTCGACCAAACCGTAGTGCTTCCGTTTAGGATGCTGTAACGTACCGAGATCGAGTATTCAGTGCTGTAAGCCAATGTAATTCCTTGGAAGGCATTAAGCGCTGAGAACCTACTGGTAAGTACTGCAGTAGTGAAGTACGTTGGGTTGGCTCCGTTATCACCAAACAACCTGATACGGAACTGGTAACCTGTAGCATAAGATGCTGCAGTAGCTGTCATCGTAGTGTTCATTGCAGCAACCTGTGAACCACAGCTTGGAGATGCAATTCCAACAACAGGGATCGATGGTGTATTTACAACACACTCTGTTCCATAACCTGACTGTACCGGTTGATTCGTCACAGGATCATTGAAAGTAAACTGAACCGCTATTCTGTAGCTTGTTGAGTACTGTAATGGGAATCCAGTGAAAGAATTCGCCACAATGTAACGTGTAGACGATTGTGAATACGCATACGTTGGATTAGCATCTGAATCATTCAATCTGATTCGGAATGTATAACCTGTAGCATTCAATCCAGGGTTCGCCGCAATTGTTGTTGTAAGCGCTGCTAATGTAGCTCCACAGCTCGTACTGCTTAAAGAAACCAATTGAACTGTTGGTGCATTTACAGTAATAGTATTTCCTGCAAACGGTACCACTTCTTCATTAATAACCGCAGAAGCCGTAATAGTATAGCTAGAGTTATAAGACTGGATAGCAAGCGGTATGGTTACATAACGCGATACCTGTATTACATCCGGAGCTGTAACTCCTGTTGTTATATTAGTCACAGAGAAACGATACTTAAGGTTCGTTGCTCCCGGATAAGTATAACCTACTGCTGGTACAGCAATTGAGAACGAAGGCAGAGTAGTATTATGGTATGATGGTGTCATATTAACCACTACTGGCGCACAACCTTCAGATTTAATGTTATTACAGTTATCATCGATGTTGTTGTAGCAGATCTCTGCTGCACCCGGGTTGATGGCCGCATTATTGTCATCACAGTCACCTCCACCGATTAATCCTACTGAAGTATATCCAGCTCCTGGTGATGGACCAGCTACAACAGCCACTCCAGTATAGTAATGATCGTTATCAGCATCTAAATACCAGTTCACCAATGAACTTGAAGTAATGGTTCCGGTAGCAGTAATAGCACCACAACCTCCTGTAAGCGTTACCGTATAGTTAAATGTACCTGTATTACTTGGCGCACCACTAATAGTTACAGCGTTCGCAGACCAGCTTCCTGAAACTCCAGTTGGCAAGCCAGAAATTGTAGCTCCTGTAGCTCCTGTCGTACCGTAAGTTATAGTAGCTATAGAGCTTCCAACAAATACCGTCTGGTTATTTGTATTCACACCTGAAGTCAATGAAATTGTACCATTAGCAGTTACTGTAATAGTTCCTGTTGCAGTGGCAACTGTACAAGCATTACCTGTAGTAGTTACGGTATAATTGAATGTACCGTTTACAGTTGGCGTTCCACTGATAGTGAAATTACCTGCGGCATAAGTACCGCTCATACCTGTTGGCAATCCTGTTACTCCTGCTCCTGTTGCTCCGCCACTAACAGCATAAACAATATTAGTTCCTAATGCAGTTCCTACACAAAGTGTTGGAGTTGCAGAACCAGTTGATAAACTGATGGCATGAATAGCATTAACAGTGATTGTTCCTGTTGCTGTAGCAACTAAACAAGTATTACCTGTAGTAGTTACGGTATAATTAAATGTACCGCTTACTGTTGGCGTACCACTGATAGTAAAGTTACCTGCAGCATAAGTACCACTCATGCCTGTTGGTAATCCTGTTACTCCTGCTCCTGTTGCTCCACCGCTAACTGCGTAAACAATATTAGTTCCCAATGCAGTATTAATACAAAGTGCAGGTGTTGCAGAACCAGTTGATAACGTGATCGCATGGTTAGGACGAACTGTGATAGTTCCGGTTGCAGTAGCAACCGTACAAGTATTTCCTGTAGTAGTTACTGTATAGTTGAATGTACCGCTTGCAGTTGGTGTTCCGCTGATGGTAAAGTTACCTGCAGCATAAGTACCGCTCATACCTGCTGGTAATCCTGTTACTCCTGCTCCTGTTGCTCCGCCGCTAACTGCATAAACAATATTAGTTCCTAATGCAGTATTGACACAAAGTGTTGGTGTTGTAGAACCACTTGACAAGCTAATAGCATGTACTGGGTTTACGGTTACTGTTTTTGTATCTGAAGCAGAACATCCTGTTTGTGCTGTAACTGTTAAAGTATAGCTTGTCGTAGCAGCCGGGCTTACAGAAGTGCTCGTAGCATTTGAAATAAGTCCAACTGGGTTAGAGCTCCAAGAATAAGTATATGTATTTGCTGGAGGAGCTAACTTAGGATTAAATTGATAAACCCTGCCATTATCCGGTAATATAGGAGAAGCAATAGTACCCAAAGCAACAGTTGCTGAGTTACTTGTACCAGCAGTCGCATCAGACCAAGCTCCAGTATTTGAAATTGATTTCACATCTGAAGTGCTTGTTCCTCTCAAACCTACCTGGGCTGTAAACTGTGTAGCACCTGTAGTACCAGACTGGGCAAAGTTTCCGTAATGGATTTCTATTACGTTACTTCCTTCATATAACCAAACCTGCATATTTCCTGTTGTTGGAGAAGATGCTGATGCACCGTTATATGATTTAAAGTTTGTCCACTCTACTTTAGTAATCCTGTTTGGAGTAGTACCAACTGTTTGCATATAGAAAGAAGTTGAAGTAGTATTGTTACCATCCAAATCTCTATTCAATGCAGCAATAACATTATTAACTGTACTAGATAAAGAAGTATAGTTCTGAGTAGCTGTAGCTGATGTATCAAAAGTTAACCAACCATTTGAATTCATTTTAAAGCTATTGAAACTATTTCCTCCATAAATGAATGTGAAAGGTAAAGTTTGCGCAGCTGAAATACCATCATCCATAGTTGCAATAGAAGATGAACTTAACAAGCTAAGAGCTGTAGTACCCGATCCTCCAACAATAGTTGCGTAAGGTGAAGTTGTATTAACAAATTCATAACCTGAAATAGTCGGAACATTATTCGGATCTACCAATGTAACTGCACTAGTCAGTGAAATAGCCGGACTTGGACTTGGACATGTAGTAAGTGCCGAAGGAGTAACCGCTACAGTAAATCTGTTTCCAGCAGTAATTGTAGCCTGTGCTGTACTTGTACAAGTATTAGCATCTGTTGCCGTCACTGTATATGTTGTTGTTGCTAATGGAGTAGCATTTACAACAGCTCCGGTAGTAGCAGACAATCCTGTACCTGACCAAGTATAATTAGCAGCTGTTCCTGAAGCAGTTAACGTTACTGCCGTTCCGCCTGGTGTACAGTAGAATGCAGCACTCTGAGCAATGCTAACCGATGGTTGCGATATCGTTAAAGTAACAGTATCCGAAACTAACTGTCCACATGATCCAAATCCATTAACCAAAGCTCTGTAATACGTAACTCCTACTGGTGATGAAGTAGTCACCGAAACCGGTAACGAAGTACCCGTACCAACATTCGACCAGCTATTAGCTGCTCCCGTTGATGAACTTTGCCACTGTATTGAATTTACTCCGCCAGTTGCAGCAATAGTAAATGTTTTCGTACCATCAACTTTACAAGATGTCAAGCTTACCGGTTGTGTTTGGATACTTGGTGCAACCTGTGCACTGAACGTAGCCGCATTAGATTCGATATAAGTATTTTCCAAATCACTGCTTATTGGATAAACTCTGAACAAATAGGTTTCAGTTAAAGCAGCTGTTGGCGTTACCGTTAATGATGTTGTTGTAACTCCGCTATATTTCGAATTGTTAACAAGTGGTGTAAATCCGTTAGCCGGATCATCAATACCCCACTGATAAGTAATTACTGCATTAGCCGAACCTGTTCCTTCACCCGGACCAGTAGCTGTAAATACTGTACCAACTGTATTAGATGCTGCTCCAATTAATGTAAAGTCAGTATCACCAACAGTAGTGATAGTATAAAGTGTATCCGGAATCAGATCAGTTGCTGCAACAGCAGGATCTGAAGATTCAACAGTAACGCTGAAAGTAGCCGGTGCCAAATTACATTGGCTAACACTTTCCGGATCTGAATCTATACTAATAGCTCCAATGGAAAGGATTGCAATATTTGAGTTCAATGAAGAACATCCAGAATCTGAGCTTACTATACAATAGTATTGTGCTCCATCAAGTGATTGCGGAATATTTGTTATTGTAATCTCATTAGTAGTTGTACCGCTATATGGTGCACTATTAGTAAGAAGTGTAGACGAAGACGCTGATAATCTTCTATACCATTGGTAAGTTAAATTACCATCTCCTGTAGCAACAACTTTCAATTTTCTTGTATTACCAACCTGTGCGTACACGTTAGCTGGTTGTTGAGTAAACTGAATCTTTTGTTTTACAGTAACTGTATAAGTATTTGAATTGAATGTCTGACATCCATTGTCAATTACAGAGAATCCAATAACAGACTGACCAGGAGACACTCCGGTAACTTTACCATTACCGTCAACAGTAGCTACTGCCGGATTAGTAGAGGTCCACAAGTTACCTGAAGTTGGAACACTTGTTCCTAGGGTTGTAAACGAACCATTGCTACAAAGTGTTGTAGTTGACCCTGTAACAGTAAATGGTGCAGGGAACGGTTTGAATGTGAAATTACCTAGTGAATTTGCTCTTCCACCTGCTGAATTAATTACAGAAATTAAACCTGTAGGGAAAGTATTTCCAGCTGCAAGCGTAATTGTAATCTGGCCAGTTGTAGAATTATAACTAAATGTTGAACCTGCAGATTCTGGTGCAGTTACTACATCTTTATCTCCAATAGTCACCTGAGTCACCCCATCAAGGTATGTACCTTGTAATACAATTGTTCCGGCAACTCCAGCACAAATATTAGCTGGGCTGAATGAAGTAATTGTTGGCGGAGGTGTAGCAACACCAATGTTGTCAAAAGACAAATCATAATCACCAGAAGTCCAAGTAGCAACTATTTTCAAGACAATATTTTGCCCAACGTAAGATCCTGGCAATGGATAAATTAATGTCCTATATCCTAAAAGCCCGTCATTTGTAGTTACTCCTAATGATGTGAAGTTAACTCCACAATCATTACTGATGAATACCTCAAATTTACCTGATCCGGCAGCTGGTGCTGTTGCAGGTGTATCATAATTGGTGTTAGAGTAATCCAAACTAACTGCCTGACCAGCAAGGATAGGACCAAATGGATAAGTCACTACTGTTGCTGAAGTCAATGAACTGTTAGATTGACTGTATAGGTTAACAGAAATATTTCCTGATGGATTACCTACTGCACCTCTCTGAGTACCAAAATGCCAGTACTCTGGAAGGTACCATCCAGCTACATCATTAACCGCATCAAACGGCTGTCTGAAAGGAACTGTTTTCGGCACACCATCAATGCTAGAAACATTGGTAGTATAAACTGAATTACCTGAACAGGTAGATCTCATTCTATAAAGAATTGGTGTACCTGCATATACTGGAGGAGAATACGTTGTTGTTGTTGCATTAGAACCACCTACTGCATTAACCCAAGTAGAACCGCCATTAGTAGATTGTTGCCATTGGAATGCAACTCCTATATCATAAGAAGCACCTGTAACTGTTAACGGAGTTGGAGGTAAAATACCACAAACTGATTGCGAAGGCAAAGTGATTGTACCTTGATTTGGCGCTCCTGTACATGTACCCTGAACACTTAAGTTGTCAAATCCTATGAACCAGTTTCCAGAAGACCTGGTCACAGAAATTTTAACCTTAATAAACTGTCCAGCATAAGCTGTCAATGGATAGCTTAAGTTTCTATAACCGGTAACACCGTCATTATTTATCGTAGCCAAGGTAGTATATGTCGCTCCAAAATTAGTAGATATCTGAACCGTAAAGCTTCCTACACTAGGGCTAGTCGTTGCACCAAGATTACGGGTGCCGTAATCAAAACTAAAGAATTGATTTGCACTTACCGGGCCCACATTAACCGTTTCAAAACTAGCTGATGATGTACCTGAGTTAGCACTTGATCCTAAGAATGCCATAATCGCATGAGCCGGATTACCTGTAAAAGGACCTGCAGAATCTGTATATTCATTTACAGAACTATCCGTAAATGTAAATCCTGTAGGGCTGTCATAAGTAGTAAATGGTTCAACCCATGGTGCTGGAACAGCGTAAGGAACAGTAAACGAAGTACTTGAGCTCCAAGTACTATAATCTGTTCCGCCACAGAATGAGCGAACCCATACATAATAAGTCTGTCCTTGAACTAAACCAGTGTAACCTGTTACTGATGTAGCTGTCGTTGTTAACGCACCGGTAGCAGTTGCAGGAGCAGTTGATGAATTTGTCAGTATGTATTGATATGACTGAGGCGTTACAAAAGTTGGTGCAACCCATGCCAAATTAACAGTTCCGGCAACAGGGTTTACATTATTGTAAGTTATACCTGTTGGAGTCAAGCAGCTTGGTGCCACATTTACTGATATATCATCTACATACAAGCGGTTCTGGTTAGATGCAGAATAAGCATTGAAACCAAAATAATATACCCCCGTTGCAGGTGGTGTAAATACTACCGAATTTGTAGCTGGTACAGTTCCTGTCACAGAAGAATGATCTGCCAACGGCAATGTCATACTGGTTGAGTTAGTTGCAGTACCATACATCACTTTTAATTTTTCAGTATAAATAGTCGAGTTAGTACCATACTTATATGAAATCACATAATTAGTACCGGCTGTCAAGCTAATACCTCTAGTGTAGAACCATGCATTAGCAGCATTGCTACTGTTAAAGATGTATGTCAATGTTTTTGATGTAAATCCATTAGCTCCAGGGCTAGATGTAGTCCAATCATTACCTGTACCAGCATTTTGTATTAAAGTACATACTGGTATTGCCGGTGTAGTTACTGATTCAAAATCTTCCGTATATGGAACTACTGTAGAGTCACATAATGTAGTGAATGTTGCAGCAGTTGACCATGCACTGAAATCCCCAGCACCACAACTTGACCTAACATATACAGTATAGGCAGTATTAGGAGTTAGACCAGCAACATTCACGAAAATAGGTGCTCCTGTAGTGGTACCACTTGCAGCAGCTACTAATCCAGTAGCGCCACTACCTGCAGCACCAGAAGTACGCACTTCATAAACATATTGTGTTGGTAATCCCAAAGAAGGAGCATCCCAGTTAATTTTAGCTGTAGTAGGAGCTATATTATTTACCAATAAACTAGTTGGAGGATAACAAGTTGGTATTGGTTCCCAAACTACATTGTCAATATAAACGTATGTAAAGGTACCTGTACTGTTCATTCTAAAACCAATATACCTGTTAGAACCTGTATAGGTATCGAAGTTAACAGTATATTCTGTATTAGTACTTGTTAGAGTAATATTTTGCAACGGAGTGAATACTGCAGCGGCATCATTAGTGCTCAAAGTACCTATCTGCACTCTGGCACTGCTGCTGTATATACCATTGAAACGCAATCTGTAAGTTCCATCTCCTAAATTAGACAAATAAGGAGTTACTAAAATAATATCGTCTGAACCAGATGTAGCCGACCCTGCATTATACATTTGAAGAGCATTTGGAGACGAGGCAGAATAAGTAGTCGTAGCATTAGCTCCGATAGTCGCAGATGTACTTAATGTAGTTCCTCTTAAAATTTTAGACCAGCAATTAGGCAATGTCGTAGCTGCAATGCTATCGAAGTTTTCGTTTAAGGCAGTATATGTACCACAAGTGGTAGTAAATGTTGTAGCTGTTGACCACAAACTTATATCTCCAGCTCCACAGTCAGATTTAACATATACATTATAAGTCGTTCCTGAAGCTAAGCCAGTTACATCCACAAAGAGAGGTGCTCCTGTCGTTGTACCGCTAGCTGCAGCAACTAAGCCTGTAGCTCCGCTACCAGCAGCACCTGAAGTACGAACTTCATAAATATATTGTGCTGGTGTACTACCTGCAACTGGGATAGCCCAATTGATTTTAGCTGAAGAACTAGTTATGTTATTTACAGAAACCCCACTTGGAGGAACACAACTTGCTCCTTCTTTTATAGTAACGTTGTCTAAATAACAGTTGTAACCTGAATTACCCTGGAATAAAAATGCAATATTCAGTGAAGACTGATTAACTGTAGCACTTGGTAACTTTATAATGTATTTAGTCCAACCAGCCGTTGAATTGTATCTTCGAATCTGTGAACCAACAGAAGTCCATGTTGCACCGCCATCAGTTGACCATTGTGGGGTAACACCTTCTGTAAGATATGATGTAGCACCTCCTTCTGTACTATGATACCAGTAAAACTCAACATCAATGCCATTTACGGCACTAATGCCCATAGAACTTAAGGTGGTTGAAACCAAACGTGTCTGAGTAGAGTTACTATAAGAGTTATAATAAACCATATTGGAACCTTCCTGTGGAGTAACAGTTGGATTACTTCCTGAAGCAGGGAAAGTTAATGCTAATGAACCAACAATATTCTGTTGTGTCCAACAGCTAGGAATTGTAGATGCATTAAACAATTCTGTTTTTGGCAATGTAACAATCGTACAAGGTGTGGTAAAGTTTACCGCTGCTGTCCATGCACTTAAATCTCCTGCACCACAATCTGACCTGACATATACACTATATGCTGTTGTAGGAGCTAAACCAGAAACGTTCACAAAAAGTGGCGTTCCGGTAGTTGTACCGCTAGCTGCAGCAACAAGGCCTGTTGCCCCGCTTCCTGCTGCTCCAGAAGTACGTACTTCGTAAATATATTGTGTAGGCGTTCCTCCAGCAGCCGTCCAGTTGATTCTAGCTGAAACATCAGTTAAATTAGTAATCGTTATTCCAGATGGCGCTACACATGTTGGTCCTGCCGCTATAGATATGTCATCAACATATAATCTGTTTTGGTTTGCAGCAGAATAAACATTGAAACCAAAATAATAAACTCCGGTTGTTGATGCCGTAAATATTACCGAATTAGGATTTGCAACAGTATTACCTGTGATAGAAGGATGATCCGCCAATAATGTTGCCATACCAGCAGCAGTAGGTGTCGTACCATACATCACTTTCATTTTTTCAGTGTAGGTAGTAGAGTTAGTACCGTATTTGTATGAAATTATATAATTAGAACCAGCCGTTAAATTAACGCCTCTCGTATAGAACCAGCTGTTAGCAGGATTGCTAAGATTATAGATATAAGTTAATGTTTTTGATGTAAATCCATTAGCAGCAGGGCTGGATGTAGTCCAATCATTACCTGTACCTACATTTTGAGTTGAAGTACATGCCGGTATTGCCGGAACAGTTACTGATTCAAAATCTTCAGTATAGGTAACATTGGTAGCTGCACAAGGTGTCGTAAATGTCACTACGGCTGACCATCCGCTTAAACCTCCTGATCCACAATCAGATTTTATATAAAAACTATAAGTTGTCGAAGCTGTCAAACCAGCAACATTTACAAATAACGGAGCTCCCGAAGTTGTTCCGCTTGCAGCAGCAACTAATCCTGTTGAGCCACTACCAGCAGCTCCAGAAGTACGAACCTCATAAATATATTGCGCTGGCGCAGTACCAGTAGTTGGTGCTGTCCACGAAACTCTAGCAGTGGTATCAGTTACATTAGACAAAGCTATGCCTGTTGGGATATAACATGTCGGAACTGCACTGTAAACTACATCATCTATAAGAGTACTCCATCCTACAATACCAGTTCTGATTGCAAGTGTCGTAACCCCTGCCGGTGTTGTAACCGGTGAAATTAATAAATCCTGAGGAACACTGGTACTATTGGTAACCAATGAACCTAAAACCACAAAAGTAGCAGGATCAGCAGGATCGGTTAGATAACCTGCTTCAATAGTTTCTCCTGTAAATGAATTAGCCCTCACTTTCATACTAAGCTGCATCGTTCCCGAAGCCGCATTGCTAACTGGCGGTAGTGCAACCACCGGCCTAGCACTTAGAGTACCAGAACCATTATATATATATAAGTTTCTTGATCCAGTTATACCGGTACTTGCCTGTGTATAAGCTGTACCCTGTGATCCAACTTTTGTCCAGCATGAAGGTAATAAATCACCTGTCGTAGTTTCAAAACCTTCAGATAATGATGTAACTTGACTACAAGATGTAGTAAAAGTAACAGCAGTTGTCCATGTACTGGAATCTCCAGAACCACAGTCAGATTTTACATATACACTATAAGTAGTTGAAGCGCTTAGTCCGGCAACGTTTACAAAAAGCGGTGCTCCGGTCGTGGTACCGCTAGCTGCAGCAACAAGGCCTGTCGAACCACTACCGGCTGCTCCTGAAGTACGTACTTCGTAAACATATTGTACAGGAGTCCCTAATGTAGGTGCGGTCCAATTAATTTTAGCTGAACTTGATGTTACAGTATTAACCAAAATACTAGTTGGCGCAAAGCATGTAGGTGCTAGTGTTAC
Source organism: Flavobacterium sp. (assembly GCA_049841115.1). Classification (GTDB taxonomy): domain Bacteria; phylum Bacteroidota; class Bacteroidia; order Flavobacteriales; family Flavobacteriaceae; genus Flavobacterium. The sequence goes on along the minus strand of JASGHQ010000007.1, from coordinate 151,765 downwards.
TGATATATCATCTATATACAAACGGTTCTGGTTTGATGCAGAATAAACATTGAAACCAAAATAATAAACTCCGTTAGCGGATGGTGTAAATACCACCGAATTAGGATTTGCAACAGTATTACCAGTAATAGATGGTTGGTCAGCCAATGGCAATGTCATAGCTGCAGCTGTAGGCGCCGTACCATACATTACTTTTAATTTTTCAGTAAAGGCAGTAGAGTTTGTACCGTATTTGTATGAAATTATGTAATTAGTACCAGCAGTCAGGTTAACTCCTCTGGTAAAGAACCATGTGTTAGCCGCACTACCGCTATTATAAATATATGTCAATACTTTTGATGTAAATCCATTGGCCGCCGGGCTAGATGTAGTCCAATCATTACCAGTACCTACATTTTGATTTGAAGTACATGCCGGTAATGCCGGAACAATTGCTGATTCAAAATCTTCAGTATAAGTAACATCTACAGCTGGGCAAAGTGTTGCTATAGCCAAACTGCTTGAAACTGTACTTGAACATCCTCCAACTTCTGCTCTTACACGTATCCAATAAGACGTTGAGCCTGTTAAACCAGTAATATTGGTTGACAAACTCGTTCCTGCATTATAATTATTATATCCTGGAGCAAATGAAGTAAATCCTGAATTAGTTGCAACATCAACGTAATATGTAACGCCTGATGTTGAAGAAGCAGTCCATGTTACTGTAACTCCCGTCTGTGATAAATTGGAAGCCGTTGGCGTTCCTGTAGCACCAGTAACGGCAGTACAGGTTGTGATATTTTGAACTAGTGGAGCGGTCGTATAATATACCGGACCTGTACAGCCACTATTATTAAAGCTATATACATATATATCATAAGCAGTATTGGCAGTCAATCCTGTAGCATTAAATGTTAGTGCTGTACCTGAATACAATACCGTACCAGCTCCTAATGTAGCTCCAACTGCATAAGTTGTAAAATCAGCTGGCGCTGTTACCGTAGCTCCGGCAGCATAACGAACAGCTAAATATCCTGTTGGATTTCCGGCTGCTGCAGTATAGCTACCAGTAAAAGTTGTTGTTGTTTTTATAGAAGTAACAAACGCTGTTGGTTGAGCTGTTGGCGTAGTACAGGTATTAACATTTCCATATGCAAAATAGCCTGTATAATTAGCCACTGGAAGTGCTGCGGTTGTCGTTAATGTATTAAACGTTCCGGCAGCATAAACAACCGGAGCAGTAATTGGCGTATAATTTCCGACAGCATTAGGTGATTGTAAAATTTTGCTTGTATTAGCTATACTTGTATCAGAAAGTCTTACAAATGCGTTAGTTAAATTTGCAGCCCCAGATACCGGAAGCGCTTCAAACCTATTGGCAGAAAGGCTTGTTGCTCCACCAGAAAAAGTACTTCCCGATGTTGAGTTGAAAGCTTCTCCACTAAACACAACAACACCTGTAGCAGTAGGGTCAATATACATTGGCAATGATGTACTGCCTTTACCCACAGGGAAGAGTGTTGAAGAATCATAGGTTCCTGTTGCTGTTCTTGCAGCGAATGTTCTTGCAAATGGCCCAACAATCATATTGGTAGCGCTAGGCGTACAAGATAAAGTTCCGCCAGCAGTAGCAGTACCAAGTGTCAATAAATTAGTTGATGTAGTACTGATTAAACCAGAAGTCATTGTTAGGGTTCCACTGATTGATACTGGAACTCCCAATGTTACTGTATTATTGGTATTTACCGTAAGAGAAAGTATATTGGCAGTCGACGCAGTAGATGAATTCCTAAATGTACCACCACCTGATATAGTTTGATTAACAGTATTAACAACTGAACTAGTACCTGAAGGCTTAGCCAATGTTACTAGAGCTGTGCTAGTAAATACTCCACCAGTGTTAATAGTGATGTCACCACCAACAGTAAAAGTAATACTATTTGTATCAAACTCTGCATTATTATTTACAGTAAGATTTCCATTTATACCATTGTTATATGACGATTGTTTAACAATTCTGTTTAATGATGTTGGAGTGCCTGTTGGAGTACCTTTTATAAGCATATTACCCCAGTTACCTTTATAACTTCCAACATAATTGTAAACCAGGAATGAATTTCCTGCTCCTCCTGCATCTACAGATGTACCGTCCCCAAAACCTAGTGTATGACTAGCACTTACTTCCGAATTCGCATTCATATTATAGTAAATACTATAATGAATGGAGGAAGCAGTAGCAGGAGGGTCGACCAAAGTTAATGTTCCACCAGTCCAGTTTAATGATCCGGAAGAAGAAGAAGTCAAATTAAGTGTATAATTTGAACTTGTGGTACTATTAGCTATAACGCCAGCAGCATTAGGATCTAAATTGATATTTCCTCCACTTTGGTTAAACTGCGTTCCCTGGTGTGTTAAACTTCCATTGATATTCAATGTCCCTGAACTTACAGTTAAAATTCCGGAATTAGTAAACATAGTGTTTCCTCCTCCAACTGGCCCTTGTCTAACTGTACCTCCATTTACAATGAATGAACCTGAAGAGCTATTAGTGATACCTGCTGCGCTTCCTCCATTCACAATAAGATTACCGGCACTAGTATTAAATGTCCCTGAATTGGACAATGTCGTAGTAGCCGTAATTGTTCCTCCATTTACATTCGCAGTACCTGAATTAGTCAATGCTGTTGTAGAAGTAATTGTTCCTCCTGTTGCATTAATTGTACCTGCATTTGTTAAAGTAGTAGTGCTTGTCAATGCTCCAGAAGCTACATTTATAGTTGCCGAAGCATTATTTGCGATTGATGTTGTAGTTGTAATAGTACCTCCGTTTACGTTAACGGTGCCGTTGTTAGCTAAAGTTGTATTAACAGTCAAAGTACCTGCCGAAGCAGTAAGTATACCGCCCGGATTAACTATCACACTATTTACTGTCCTGGCATCACTAATGGTTACGTTAGTTCCGCTTCCGATATAGATATTATCGGCACTTGTTGGAACTGCATTTTTATTCCATGTACTTGCCGTGTTCCAATCACCATTGGCAACCGAAACAAATGAGTTATCAGTATTAACTAATCCTATTGCAAAATCCCCTGTAAAGTTACTTGCTGAAACAGAACCGGACTGTACATGAGGCAGAGTTGTCCCAGCCTGGAAAGTTCCTGATAAACTAGCAGTCGTTGACGAAGTTTGTTTAACCAACCTTGCATTAGTATTCGTAGGATTAAATAAGTTAGCCCCAGAAATAGCATATGTAAATGTACCTGTACCTGCAGAGAATGAGTTACCAGTTGTAACTGTCCATTTTGCTGCAGTTTGCATATCCATTGTAACTGCCGGAGCTGTAGCATCAGCAAGAGTTGGTGACAGGGTATTCAATCCTGCAGCATCCACATATTGAACACGAATCGTTCCGAGTGCAGCACCAGTTGTAGTTGGTCTTTGCAAATAGAACGTACGGCTGTCTATTCCATTAGGAGCTATAAAAGGATAAGTACCTGTACCTGTAGATGAAGGGATACTTCCTGCTGTAATAGTAGTTCCAGTACTTACAGCTGAGTACCATTTTGCTAATGTACTTCCTGAAGTAAAACCACCCGCTGTATATGACAATGTTCCTACAGAAAGACTTGAAATACCTAAATAGAACACATTAGCACCTGTATTGACTTTACCTGCCGTAAATGTCAATGTTCCACTTACTGTTCCGGTATTTGCTCCGCTTAATAATGATTGAGCATTATTGAAAGTAACGCCTGTAGCATTACCATTATTGATAGTTAAATTTGTAAAGTTTGCTGTCGAAGATGTAGTCAAGTTTTGGAACGTTCCTGCACCATCAATTGTTTGCGCTGCAGGATTAGCTACAACAGAACCAGCAGTAATACCTGCTAATTGTAACGTTCCAATGGTAGTTAACGTACCTGAGTTTACTATATTTCCTGCAATAGTCGTAGTATTTCCAGATAAAATCCTGAATTCTCCAGCAGTTACAGTTAAAGCCCCTCCTATCTGATCACCACTTGAACGGTTTGTTACAAATCTTGTAGTTCCAGGTGTTGGCGCATTTACAACAACATTACCCAATACAACTCTTCCTGAAGAGTTTGCAGCAATACTATAGCCATTGGTTGTATTACCTCCTGCTTGCACAGAAACACCATCGCCCAATTGTAAAGTGTGGTTCGCTGATGCAGTTATCGTAACCCCACCTGAATAACGGAAAACATCGTCATTTGTAGCTGTACCAACATGTGGATCAACGATGGTTAACGTACCTCCAGATAAAGTAACATTGGCAGCTGTAGTATTTTGCAACCAGAATAATGGAGTACCTGTAGCAACTGACGTAGCAGCAGTATTGTTGTTATTACCATCTATGATGATTTGACCTCCTGTTTGAGAGAAAACCGAAGTAGCTACGTTGTTAATATTACCATTAACAGCCAAAGTTCCTCCCGATACATTTAATGTACCATTATTATTCAAATAATTATTATTAGACACACAGCCTACCGTCAATGTATTGCCACTAACAGTCAACGTACCATTGATCACAATATTTGATGAATTAGCAGCAGCCCCATTTACTGTTATGGTCGCTCCGGCAGCAATGATAACGCTATCATTACATCCAGGCGCAACTCCACCAACCCATGAGCTTCCTGCATCCCATGCACCACCTGTTGTAGTAGATACAATAGTATTGGCTGTACCTACATAAACCGTTTGTGATAAGTTTGCCGTAGTCATTGCTGTTTTATTGGCTTCAGGAGCTGTTACAGTACCTGAACCAATTACTGATGTTCCATTTGCAGCGGCACTTGCTCCAACTGCAAGGAAGTTATTTGTAGAACCTAAGGTAAAAATACCATCACCTCTAAAACGCATTCTCGCGTCCGAAGAAGTAATCGCCAAGCCTCCACCAGTTGTAACAACCCAGTTGCTGTTACTTCTTGATGAAACATTATAAACGTCTGAAATAGAAACTGGCGTAGTACCCGCTACGTCATTATATTGAACTTTAACCCATCCAGCTGTTATTGCACTGGCACTTCCGAAATAAGCATGTCTAGCCTGGCTAGTTGCGTTTGTGAATGGGAAGTGGCCTCCTGAGTTTCCAACAGTGATAGCAGAAGTAGTTACCCAACGCTGAACAGAAGCTCCAGGAGCAAAACCACCTGCAGTGTAAGACAATGTTCCTGCAGAAGTACCTGAAACACCAATGATAAAGGTATTTCCTGAAGTATTGATTAAACCAGATGTAAGTGTCAAAGTTCCACTTATGGTTCCTGTATTAGCTCCACTCAATAACGATTGAGCTGTACCGAAAGTAACGCCTGTAGCGTTACTATTATTGATAGTTAAACTCGCAAAGTTTGCCGTTGGAGAGGCAGCTAAATTTTGGAAAGCTCCAGTTCCTCCGATTGTTTGAGCAGCTGTATTCACAACCGCCGCACCAGCAGTAATACCTGCCAACTGTAGAGTTCCTATAGTTGTTAATGTACCTGAGTTTGATATATTTCCTGCAACAGTCGTAGTATTTCCGGACAAAACCCTGAATTCACCAGCAGTCACTGTTAAATTACCTCCTATTTGATCACCACTTGAGCGGTTAGCTACAAATCTTGTAGTTCCTGGTGTTGGTGCATTTACAACAACATTACCTAATACAACTCTTCCAGAAGAGTTTGCTGCAATACTATAGCCATTGGTTGTATTACCTCCTGCCTGTGTAGAAACACCATCACCTAATTGTAAAGTATGGTTAGTCGATGCTGTTATTGTAACACCGCCTGAATAACGGAATACATCGTCACTTGTAGCTGTACCGACATGTGGATCAACTATAGTTAAGGTTCCTCCTGATAAAGTAACATTGGCTGCAGTAGTATTTTGTAGCCAGAATAGCGGAGTAGCTGTAGCTACTGATGTAGCGGCAGTATTATTGTTGTTACCATCTATGGTAATCTGTCCTCCTGTCTGAGAGAAGATTGAGGCAGAAGTGTTATTAATGTTACCATTAACAACCAAAGTACCTCCTGATACATTTAATGTACCATTATTAGTAATGAAGTTATTATTAGACGTACAGCCTACTGTTAAGGTATTACCACTAACAGTCAAAGTACCTCCTGAAGTAATTGTAATATTTCCAGCATTAGCAGCTGCAGCATTTACGGTTACAGTAGCACCTGCTGCAATAGTCACAGAGTCGCTACAGCCAGGTACAACTCCTCCAACCCATGAACTTCCTGCATTCCATGCACCACCAGTAGTGGTAGATGTAATTGCACTAAAAGTACCTACATAAATTGTCTGAGCAAGTTTGCCGTAGTCATTGCCGTTTTATTGGCTTCAGGAGCTGTTACAGTACCTGTTCCCGGTACAGAAGTACCATTTGCTACAGCACTTGCTCCAACAGCAAGCAAAGTAGAAGCCGTACCTAAAGTGAAGATTCCGTTCTCCTCTAAATTTCATTTGCGCATCATTCGAAGTGATAGCAAGGCCGCCACCTGTAGAAACAACCCAATTACTGTTGCTTCTTACTCCAACGCCATAAATATCTGAAATAGAAACTGGCGTGGTTCCGTTCACATCGTTATATTGAACTTTTACCCATCCTCCTGTTATAGTTGTTGGGTTTCCAAAATAAGCATGCCTGAATTGAGTCCCTCCTGAATTGCTGAAAGGAAACTGACCTCCTATATTACCAAGCGCCATAACTGCACTACCAACCCAACGTTGGAAACTACTACCGTAGGTAAAACCTCCAGCTGTGTAAGTTAGTAATCCCGGAGTTGCAGCATCAGTTCCTAATATAAATGTATTTGTAGATGTATTTAAAAGACCAGCTGTAAAAGTCAATGCAGAATTAGCTGTCAAATTACCTCCAGCAATAGTAAGTCCATTGGTGTTATTAAGAATAACTGCACCAACAGTCCTAGTAGAAGGAATTTCAAAACCGGTAGTTCTTGCAACCGATTCTTGTAAATATTGTACTGTATATAATCCAGTACCTAAATTAAATGTAGGAGACTGATCAAAAGAACCTCCTGGAGTAGTCGTATTACTTGCTTGTGAAACCTGAACGTTTACAGCCAAAGCAGCTCCGGTACCTAAAGTAATCTTATTACTGTTAGTAATTGTACCAGCAAACAAATTCACACGTAATGTTGGGATAGAGTTACTATGTGTAATAGTTAACCCTCCTGTATTAAGACATCCTAATCCATCAAGTGGAGCCGTTACTGTTCCAGAACCCGCAAAAACCTGAGGGGTATTATTTGCAGATACAAAGTACAGCCTACTTGAAGAGGTACTACCTGTTAAGGTACCATTATTGGTAAATGTCGTAGCTCTTTCATTAAGAGTAACCCCATTTAAATTCAAGGTTGCTCCTGAATTAATGGTTATGTCTCCAAATGCATTTGCTGCTGCCAGCAAGGTAGCTGTCCTTGCGTTACTACCATCAACAACCATAGCAGGTAGAGATGCACTTGAAATCCTAAAGTTAGAACCCGATGTTGTGGTTGTTCCAACTCCAATATTCAAGACACCACCTGTAAGAGTTGGCGATGTAGCTGAAATTGTAAAATCACCAGCTGAATTTGTGTTAGCCTGAACTAAATTAATTACACCGCCCGTAAATGTAAATGGAGAACTACTGCTGCTAAATGCAAAACCTGGACTGGTACTCGCATTTCCTACTGTAGTTACATTCACAGTTCCGCTGGACATATTAAATGATGCTGCATTGGAAGTACTTAATGCAGAAGCAATATTCAATGTTCCTCCATCAATTACAAAACTTCCTGTAGCCGCAGCCCCCATAATATTACCGGCTGATGTACCAACATTATAGGTACCTGCAGTAAGACGCAAAAGACCACTCATTGTTGGACTTCCCGCCAAACCAGTAACCGTAAAGTTAGGGTTATTCAACCATAAACCTAATGTTGAAGGTATTGTATATGTTGCAGAAGACCATAATTGACCGCTAAAAGTATTAGAACCACTAAACTTAATGGTACCCGTTCCCGTATTAGAAGTCAATAATGTTCCTGTAGCTGCAGTTGCCAAACCACGCACTGTAAAATTAGATAAATTAAAATCTACCAAATTTGCCAAGGCCGATTTAGACATCGTTATTGAAAATAAATCAGTAACAATACCCGTACCCGAAACCAACTGATCAGCTGATCCCGTAAAATTAATAACTGCACCCGCAGTCGTAGTATTGAAATCTAATGTTCCGTTGTTGGTAATATTTCCTGCAATGGAAAGTATATGTGTAGCAATAGCCGTTCCTGTTTGGAAGGTTCCACCCTCAGCTATTGTTAAATTACCCACAACAGTTATTGTCCTTGCTGCAGTTGAATTAAATAAAAGAACTCCACTAGCTCCCTGTCCAACAGTTAAATTTAGAGCTGTCGCTGTTGCTGTTGCATCTATTGTAACTGTGTGACCATCGGCTATAGTAACATTATCCGTTGCTGTAGGTACCACACCGGTAGACCATGTTCCAGGCGCGCTCCAGTTTCCTGTTGCTATAGAAGTAATATTTCCCGGAGGGCTTGTAATCTGGCTACCCAATGCTAAACCAGAACTCAATGAACCTTCATTTATCGCCTGAACTTTATAGTAATAGGTTACCCCAGGTGTCAAACCTGACTGTACTGAAGAATAAGCTCCTCCTGTTGCGGCTGTAGTTGTAGAAGCAACAGAAGTAACTACAACATTGGCTGTAAATCCTGCATCTGTAGCTCTTGTCAAAACAAATGATAATTCACTGGTAGAATTATCAACCCAGTTAACTGTTGTTGCACTTGCACCTATGGCAGTAAAAGTTGTTGCTGCAGCAATCGGATTCGCAGGTGCAGATGGTGGTGTAAAAGTAAAAATTCTTCTGCTTCCGTTAGCCGAAGAATTTAGATTGAGAACATTTGTGGATGAAGAAACACTATTTTGAACCATTGTCCCAGTTCTGTCAACACTTGCACTTGTTATAGTTCCACTATTTATATTTGATAAACTTAAAGATTGGTTGGCACTACTTCCCCATGAAAACCCAACCTCAGGAGTAGCGTCACCGGCAGATGAAGTTGAAAGAATGTACATCGTTCCATAAACATACTCTACCACGCCCGTAGTTTCATAAAACCTCACTTGCCATGTAGAATCATTCGTATAAGCCGACCACATGGTATTCATGTTCTGAAACTCGATCACATAACACCTGTTAGGAGCCGTACCGATCATTTTTCCAACAATCCCTCCATTAGTACCCGTTCCCAAATCTCCATTAAAAGCTGAAAAACGTGGGGCCGCTAGGGTTCCACTACCGGCTGTGTATGTTGAACCACTTATAACCGCCGAACTACCTAATTGAACAATTCCATTAGATGTCGCAAAATAGGAATTGAAAAGGTTACCCCCAAAATAAAAATTAAAGCCTATGGGAATTGCCGCTGAATTAATCGACTGATCCTGACTAGTTTGCACAGATAAAACAGGGGTTGTCCCTGTACTCATATCAACAGCATTGCCATTCATATCTAAGGCTAAAGAGCCTGTAACACTAGTCGCAAATGCATAGTTTGCTGTACTTTGTGTCCAGCCCTTCTGACTAATGGTCATCGACAGCAGCATCAGTATCATGGCAAACCATGAAGACTTCATTGCTTTTAAACCTGTTTTTGACTCATTTTTTCCTGAATTTTTATTAAATCCGAGAGTGGAATTCGGACTTAATGGGGAGTAATTATTCACCATAATCTAAAAAATTGGGTTAATTGAAGCGGTTAATATAAATAGAATGTTAAATATATGTGAAATAAAAAATTAAAAACTCGTTCAAATGCACATAATCCCGCCCAATAACACGAGCAAAAAAAATGCATCAATTGCTTTCTTTTAATCTTCGATAAAAAAACCTACAAAGCAAACTTTGGGCTCTTTTTCGTAAGACCTATGAAATCGCAAAAAATAAAAAGCAAAATTTGAGTAGGATAATTATGCTCAGGATGACTAATTTAACTTAAAAAAAAACGAAATTGACGGTAAGTTAAATTGACGATAAATTGAAAAAAAAGAAAAAGGATTCAATACCATTTATGATATTGAATCCTCTCTTTTAATCTTTAGTAAACTACCTTTTTTGTAACAATACCGCCATGTTCACCTTCAATCCTAACTAGTAGAACCTGCTGCGTATTTGGCAAAGTAGTAAATACTGTAGAGGTAGCCTGTACTCGGTTTTGGGCTGCAAGAACTCTTCCTCTTATATCATATATGGTAACCGATTTCATAATCTCATTACCTGAATTAATAAATAATTGTCTTTCGTTTTTATAAACAACTACACTATTATCATTAAAAATAGGGTTGTCCGTACCTAAAGCCTGATCGGTGTAACGCAATACAAATCGGTCTTCAAATGTTCCTATTTCTGTAGCAAAAGTATATGCGCTTTCTCTTAAATCGTGGATAACATTCAGCAATCTATCTTCAAGATACACATGCTGTTCTGTAAACAATCCATCATACTGCGGCAGTGTAATGGTATAAGTACTGGCAATTGTAGATTTATAACATAGCGGAACCAAATCAGAAATTTGGAAAGGCAACGGCCTACCCTGGATACTCAGTTTATTTTCATCAACCTTAGTATAAATCGTGATAACATTTCCAGCTTCTACTAAATCACCATCAAACAATCTGTCAAGACCTGAAGTAGCAGTTTCCACATAAGCTACCAACGCTTGCTTGAACGCACCTTCTGTATTGGTAATATTTAACCAATAACGATGCCTTTCTAAATCATTGTCATTATTTGCAGTAGCAGTTGTTCTATAGAAGTTTTTGTTATTTCCGGCTCTTCTCATGGTATTATGGAAAGATGCAGTAGCGTTGGTTAATCCTTTAAGGAAGAATCCTTGCCCTGAAGCGATATAACCATTCGGCTGCGAAATGTTTCCGGCACCACTATTTGTAGAGGCTGTTCCTCCTGATAAGTTATAGGAAGCATAATCACCTGTTAACGCATATTGTCCCGCCGAATCAATCGGTGTATTATGAGTCCAGAAATAAAGCGTACCGCTAACGTTGGCATTTCCATTGATAAAGTCATCTGCAAACAATACGCTAGGATAAGGGTTACCCAAGAAATTGAATTGTCCTGCCCCACCTATAATTCCCACTGAGATATCTCCATTATTCGGAACACCATAAAAAGGCGCAGTATAATTAAGAGGTGTTCCCGGGAATACATTATAAGTAAGCGGCGCCCTGATGATATACCCCTTACCTACCTCCATTGTCGTAGTTGACGGGTCAGCTATATAATGCCATGCATTGTTATAATCTAAAAACAATCCTGTTGGCGATCCTGGCGAAACAGCCAATAGATTTTGTGGATTCACTGGTGTTGACCAATAAGTATAATCAAACTTATACATCGGTGCTGCCGTTCTCTTAAATGTTATATTACCTGTATTTCCACCGCTATAGACACTTGCAGCATTAACAACATTATTTGGCTGATACAAACTAACATCATTGGATGTATCGTCAAAAGTTAATGTACTTCCCGTTGCAACAGCCACAGCGTTCTGAACAGTAAGCGTTCCTTTATCAAACAATACATTGGCACTATTGGTTACAGTAACACTACATGCAGATAAGTTTCCGGTAGGCCCACCATTAGTGGAAGAAGTATAGTTGCTTCTAAATTCAGCCGAAAGGGTACTATCCGGACCCGTTCCGTTTGACCATACGCCCGATTGCCAAGTAACTTTTGTAATACTGATGGTAACAGAATTAGAATAAGTAGTACAAGTACCATTGGTCACTTTAGCCCTATAATATGTTGTTGCAGAAACGCTTCCCATTTGAGCACCTGTCAAAGGAGTAGCCGTAGCACCAGTTATATCCGTAAAAGTTGTATTATCACTTGAAACCTGCCATTGAATACTTCCTGAAGAACCAGCCAAAGTCAGATTCGCAGGAATACCTCCGCAAATTGTCTGATTTGTAGAAGCCGTACCAGCTACCAAAGGAACAAAAGTAACATCCACCGTTTTGGTAGTCGTACAAGTTCCTGAGCTGCCTGCAGTTGCCGTATATGTTGTAGTTGCCGAAGGGAAAGCATAAACCGAGCTGGCAATAGCACCTGTATATGCAGTAGTATGATTGGCATCTGTATATAAGCCGGTCGTTGGCGACCATGTAAATTCAGCTGCTTTGTTACCGCTAACAACTACATTGTCCAATGCCCAGTAATAACCCCAGATTGCATCATATTTGAAGCGTATCTTTAAGTTAGTTTGATTTAAATATCCACTCAAATCAACAGTAACATTAACAAACGATGTAGGCGATCCTTGCGTTACCGAAGTATAGGTTCTCAATGTTGTATAGCTACCTCCTCCATTTGTTGAAATCTCAACAAGCGCAGTCGAAGATGACCAGTTTCTGTAATAATGCCAAAAGCTTAAAGTGGCACTGGTATACCCTTGTAAACTAAACACCGGAGATTCTAAAGAAACACTGGTAGTAGTTCCTGATCCTTGTGCATCAGAATCTGAGAATATGAACTGTGAATTATCATTACTATTGAATTGCGGAGGCCTGTTATAACCATTTGGCCTGATAGTCCATGATGGTTGTGGAGCCGGACTGGTAGTAACCGGGTTTGAAGCACCCGAAGCATTATTTTTTGTCCATGATGTAGCTCCTGTTTCAAAACTCTCTGACAACGCAACGCTATTTACCACTACTCCTCCCGATGCTGTCAGCAGTTCTGCTGTACCTGTCTGGCATACCGAAGTGCTTGCAGGGGTAATTGTTACAGCTGATGGTGGTGGCGACGCAACATAGGTAAACGTTGTACTATTTACCGAAAATGGAGATGTTTTGATAGCATTTAAGGTATAAACTGTTGTATTTGCATTGTTAAACACCCATCCGTTTACAGGATCACCCGTAACACCTCCAGCCGGAGTCCAGGCAAAGGTATCATAGCTTGATCCGCCCGATGTTAAGGTTATTAATGGGGAATTTACACTTATACATTGCGTTGTTGTAGATTGCGACAATGTTAAAGGTGGTGGTGGTGCAGAAACATATAAGTTATAGTCTTCCACTTCACCTATCCTGTCTCCTGTCCAGAAGCTTTGGGTAAATGAGCAAGGATTAGGGCTAGTCGCCCAATAGTCAACACAAATCCTCATTCTATAATTGCCGATAGGTGTCCCGGCAGGAACAGTAATACTTCCAGAAGCAGAATAAACATAGGCTCCTGAATTATACATTCTTTCCCCAGCCGGATAAGCTGCGTTATTAAACACATTGTCATTATTCCAGTCAATCCATATTGCTACTCCTACTGTAGGACCGGCAATAATTGTACTGAAGTTAAAACTGCTTCCCGCTACCTGTGTTACCGATTGTGTGGTATAATTGGCGTAACCGGAAGGCGAGGCATAACCGGTTGAATTATTGATATTCGTTAAACCGTTTGTAGTTGAAAAATTAGAAAGATAACTACTGGATCTGTTTCCTGTAGGAGAACAATAACCGGCAGTATTTAAGGTTGTAAATGAAAAATATTGACTCCACAAACTCAAATCACCTCCACCGCATGAACTTCTTACCCAAAAATAATAAGTAGTATTTGGAGCCAAACCTGTAAGATTGACACCATTTATACCACCGGCAAGTGTAGCTGAAGGCGTAATATTATTCGCAAGCACTTTCGCTGCTGTTCCAGTTCCGGTTCCGGCACCTGTTGCAACAAAATAAGTTCCCACTGTATTATTAAGCGCACCTATCAAAGTAAAATCGGTAGTGCCTTGAGAACACGATTTCATATTGCGTTCCTACAACAAAACCACCAGCACTCACTACAGGTACCGAAGCAGCGATATTTGCAATTCCCGTTCCTGTTCCTGCCCCTGTTGCTGTAAATGTCGAACCTATGGTAAAGGTTTTAATAGTAGTCGACCCTACAGTTTGCGAAGCACTTACTGTATAAGTCCCTACACCTCCTGAACCTGTTCCAAAAGCTGTTATGGTTGTTCCTCCCGTAATACCTGTACCCCATAAAGCCTGACCAACAGCCAGCATTCCGCTGGTAACGCCAGTTACAGTCATTGTAGTACCAGTAATTGAAGCTGTTACTATAGCACTTGCAGTAGCTCCCACTGTGGTAAAATCTGTAGAACCAACAAAGGCAATCTGATAGGAAGTTCCCGTAGTATATGCTCCTGAATTCACAGCAGCAGAGGTAACATAATAAGAATACCCCGGAGTTGAAGGCAACGGTGGCGATGCTACCTGCCCCCAGGTTACAGATGCTGATGTTCCGGTAATTGAATTTGCAGATACTGCGGCCGGCCTAACACAATTAGAAGTAGTAATAGAAATATCATCTAAATAAATCCTTCCCATAGCCGCGGCCGAATAGGCTTTAAATCCAAAATAATACACATTGGTCGTTGGCGCTGTAAATAACACCACATTAGAACTTCCTACCCCTTTTATATCAGGGTGGCTATCTAAAGGCAAAGTCATGTAGGCGGCATAAGGTCCCAAACCGTATTTAACATCCATTTTATTGATCACGGTAGAACCATTAGTCCCACCATAATTATAAGACAATCTGTAAGTTTGTCCCGCCGTTAATGCAACACCATGCGTATAGAACCATGTATTGGCTGCCTGGATACCATCCTGCGAATACATAAGGTGCGGAGTGGTATAAGTTGATGTAAGGTCCGGTGGATTGGCAACGCCCCACTGATTTGGCCCGCTTATTATTTCCCGTTTTGTACAAGTTGGGATAAAAGTATCTGCCGTCCCTGAAAAATCTTGCGTATACGGAACCGGCACAGAAGCACATAGGGTTGTAAATGCCCCTGAAGAAGTATAAGTACTATACGTTCCACCACAATCAGAGCGCAGCCAGAAATAATAGGTAGTCCCGGCTGACAAACTAGGTATCGTAAATGTAGTTCCTGGCGCAGTTAAAGCTGTACCCGCAGTAGTTCCCGGGTTTACCCCTGTAGTATTTACTATATATTGATAATTGGTAGAACCTCCAATTGTTGCCGTTGCAGTATTTATTAAAGGGTTCGAAACCGTAACTGTAGGCGCGGAACAACTTACTGCTACCGGATTCCATTGCAGTAATCTGGCACTAGCAGTTGGGATACTGGCAGGGGATGTTCCCCCAATATCCGTAATTACGGTATCTGTCCTTGATGTGGAATTTGAAAAACCAGATGGCGCCGGCCATGCACCGCTTGCCCAGGTAATACCTTTGGCATTGGTCATATCTGTACCCAAAATTGTTTCAGCTCCACGTAATCCAATTTGTCCGTAAGCATCAGCCGAAAACTGTAGCAACTGCTTGTACTTCATTTCAATCCTATAAGTACCTTCGTATAACAACAACTGCATACTCATCCTTCCTCCTGAAGGTGCTCCGGGACGTGTAAAAGCTCCCCAATCAATTGTCAAGATCCTGCTACCTACAGTACCAGCAACGGTATAACATACAACCCCTGTCGAGTATCCAACCAAATTACCTGCATAAACAGCAATAGCCCCTCCTGTACCTTCGGTTGAATTAATAGGAGTATAATTTGTCGTACTCGGAATTCCGGTACCAAAAGTCACAAAACCATTAGGTGATACACGAATAATAGATTGTGCGTTGTTATTGAACTTAAAATCAAAATTGGATGTCGTTATCAATGTATTGGCAGTTGTCAAATCAATAGTTGCCGCAGCATTATCATCCCATCCTGACGAGAATAAGGTTGGTATAGCACCTGTAGCACCTGTAGTCGTCATGTTTGTAAATGTACCCGTAGTAAGCTGTGTCAAGCTATAATTTGCTCCTAAGTTTTGTGCATTAAGGGAATGGAATGTCAGCAAAACTATCAAAAGACTATAAGCTTTCTTAAGCGAACTTGCCGAAAATGGGGTGTTTGATAATGGGGATAGTAAAGTTTTTTTCATACTTTATTTTTTTGATTTTGACATTATTATTGAAAAACATCCGGGAATGCCATCAACGGTTAAGACGCTAAAACTACGTCATAAAAACAAATTAATAACAGTTATTTAACCAAAAAGAAACACTTTTCGACAAACTGTAAAAAGTATCGGCTAAAGCACCTAAAAACATTGGGCAATTAACCAAAATACAAGCTAAAAAACAGAAAGATTTCACACTGAAATTGTGCAAAACTTTAATAAAATGTGACCAAATTTAACTTTTTTTACAAAAAAAAGATGCGCTAAAGTAATAAAATGTCAATATTTATCAAAAAATGTTGAAAAAATGTTTTGAATGTCAGTATTATAGCATTTTTTTGCTATAGCCTAAACCATTATCGCACCGCCTTCTTGGTTATCTTAACGCCATCCACAGTGGTAATCTGAACCAATAACATTTCGTTAGCCATGCCAATATCAAACGAAGCCTGGGGCGCATTGATATCTCGCATTTTCAACAGCAGCCTGCCCCTAATGTCGTATACCTTAATCTGATCCATATTGAATTTACCGGTGTTTACGATAAATTTATTTTCAGCGTTTTTATAAATAACTACCGTATTTTCGTTAAGTACCGGGTCAATTCCTAAAGCAGTATCGGTATACCTTAAAATAAAACGATCATCAAAAGTCCCGGCTTCAGTCATAAAAGTATAGGGCCCTGCCTTTAAATCATAAATAGTATTAAGGCTTTTATCTTCTAAATAGATATTCTGATTTTCAAACAAACCATCAAAATCATACAGGGAAATAGTGTACTCACTAGCTATAGTAGATTTATACCCTAATGCCACGCTATCTGAAACTTCAAACGGCAACGGCCTTCCTTGAATGCTAAGTTTGGCATTATCGGCCAGTGTATAAAGCGTAACTGCGTTTCCTACATCAACCATTTCCCCATCAAACAAACGATCCAAGCCCATAGTAGCTGCATCTGTATAACCAACCATAGTTTGCTTGAACGCACCTTCTGTATTAGCAATGTTTAACCAATACCTATGTCTTTCCGGGCCTTCCGCGTCATTAGCAACCGGTGTCTGCATCCTAAAGAACTGACTGTTGTTACCTGGTATACGCATCGTATTTTTAAAAGTAGCCGTTCCGTTAGTCAATCCTTTTATAAAGAACCCTTGCCCGGAAGCCAGCTTACCATTAGGGATAGCCATATTTAAGCCCGGATTAGTTGAAGCTCCGGTTGGCACTCCTCCTACCGTTCCACCTAAGTAATTATAAACAGCATAATCACTTCCTGTATATTGAAGGGCCGCATTGATAGGCGTATTGTGTGTCCACAAATATATGGTACCGCCTAAAGTGGCCGCATTAGCCGGATCAAGCAAAAAGTCATCTGCAGAAATAGCGCTAGGATATGGATTTCCCAACAGATTAAACTGATTCGCGCCGCCAGTTATTGGCAAGGTCACAATTCCGTTATTAGGGACTCCTACAAAACCTGCCGTATACGCTAAAGGTGTTGACGGTGCCGCTATAGGGAAATTAACCGGCGCCCTGCAAATGTATCCTCTACCGACTGTCATTATTGTTGAAGACGGATTGACATACTGCCAGTTATTGATAGCCGGATTATATTGGTAGAATAGATTGAGCGGAGTCAACGGAGAAACATTCAACAGGTTCTGTGAAGCTACAGGTGAAGACCAATAGGTGTAATCAAACTTGAATATCGGGGTTGTAGTCCTTCTATAGGTAATATTTCCTGTATTATTGAATGGCAATCCTGCATTATCCAGGTAATTTACCTGAAGTAAGCTCGAATTATTATCAAATGTAAGCGATCCCCCGGTAACCTTCACATCATTCTGAACGGTCAATGTATGGTTTGTATTGAAAAGCACTGCTCCAGAAATCACCTCAACTGAACAAGCCTGCAGGTCACCTGTAGAACTATAATCCCCTGTAAATATTGCTTTAGTAGTTGAATTTGGCACACCGCTATTCCATGCAGTTCCATTCCATGTAGTCGAACGGAAACTAATGGAAACTGTACCCGAATAAGCTACAGGGCATGATCCGCTCTGAAGCACAACCCTATAATACCTGTCTCCGGCAAATGTACCGATAGCGGCTGTCGTTAATGTATTAGTGGTATTCGCAATGGTGGTAAGCCCAGCAGAAAAAGCCGCATTAGTAGCATATTCCCATCGTACTATTGTTCCTGTATAGCCACTTAAAACCAAACTGGTCGGAGCAAAACCACTACACATAACCTGGCTGCTTGAAAGCGTACCCGGATTTACATTTGGCTGTACCGTCATGACACAGGTATTGCTTGTAGAACATCCGTTGGATCCTAATGCCGTACCAGTATAGGTCCTTGTTACGCTTGGCTTTGCATAAACTGTAGCTGTAGGCGTTCCGGCGATGTATGGATTTGATGCGGCTGCATCAAAATACAATTCGGTTGCCGGCGACCAGCTTACCTCCAATGCCAAAGCTCCTTTAATTTCTACATTGTCAATACCCCATCCATAATCATAAGTGGCGTCAAAATAAAAACGCAACAGTACGTTCGGGTTACCCAGCAACGAGCTTAAATTAACCGACGTCTGGACAAAATTACTAGGAGTTCCTTGTGTGGCCACCTGCGTCAATTGGGTTACCCACGTAGCGCCGCCGTCAATTGACGATTGCACACGCGCCCTGTTGCCACTGATATACCTTAAATACTGCCAAAATGTTAAGGTAGCACTGGTATAGCCAGCCAGGTTAATATTTGGAGAAACCAAATAAGTTACCGTTTGATTAGAGGTTGGTCCTCCCTGGGCATACGAATCCGTAAAATAGAATTGTGAATTATCATTGCTCTTTATTGGAGTTGTCCATACAATCCCGGGAGGCGAATACGGACTATTCCTCAAAGTCCATGATGCCGCCGAAGTAACGCCGCCTATAGAGTTGTTTATAGTCGTCCAGGCATTTGTTGGCGCATTAAAGTTCTCACTATATATTGTTACCGATGTTGCCGCTGCCAAACTTGCATTCAACGGCTGGATGGTACCCTCGCAAATTGTTGCCGAAGCCGGCACTACAGTAATTGCCGGTGGCTCTGCATTAACATTCACCGTATAACTGATCAACTGGGCACACATTCCACCCGAGGTTTGGGTTGCAGTCAGGGAATAAGTCGTAGTTGTAGTCGGGTTAAAAGTAAGTCCCCCGGCTATTGTACCATTGAGCCCTGCGGTTGTGGACCATGAAAAATTATTGTAAGCGCCATAACCCGAAACCGTTACTAAAGGCGAAGACTCTCCTGAACAGATTGTGGTTGTAGTTGAGCTAAAAGAGATAGGCGGTGCCGCCGTAATAGTAGCGGTAACCGGAGTCAGCAATGACCTGCAGATATTGGAAAACTTCCAATTGTACCCATAAAGATAAAATGAATTATCATAATCGTTACCGGTGATATCTGCAATAGATGATGTGTAAGGATAGCTGGCATTATTACCATTTACAATAAGACCGCCAGCCGGCATGACTTCAAAGTAAACATAATAGTTCCCGGGAGCCAAATTATACCCTAACGGGATCGTTTGAGCCGTATTTCCTCCAGATACTGAGGTTGTAAAATTGTACAGAACCAAAGCTGTATTTGATGAATTCCGTATCGTCAATGTACCATTTTGCCCAGAAACCATAGGATAAATATCGAGTGACTGGAATGTTGTATTGCTATGGATCGTAAAGCTGATGTATGCAGGATTTGTCTGAACTCCCTGTGACCCTCCTTGGGTAATTGGGGAGAACGGGCCAACGTTTACCAAACCTCCGGTAAACTTAGACCTTGCATAATAAGTAGTTGTGGAAAAAAGCGTAGGTGTTACAAAATTGGATCCGGTTCCGACCAAATTTGTCCCTGCCGCATCCGAAAACCATTCAATTGTCGAACCCGAGCTGGCCGTTGCCTGAAGCGTTGTAGAACCTCCGCCGCAAAGAGAGCCATTTACAACCGATAAAAGTGCGGCGGCAGCACAATCAGTACTAAAGGTTTGAATTACGCTCCATTCGCTTCTATCCGTTCCGCTACAGTTACCCCTTACCCAAACATAGTAAAGGGTTGCCGCAGATAATCCTGAAATATTGGCAGTAGTTACCCCTGCTCCAACTGTACCTGTTGGAGTAGCGGCAGCACTAGGTTGCGTATTTGAAGTACTCACATAATACTGGTACCCGTTTGCAGGAGGCGGAACGCTTGCTGTCCAGTCTAATGTAGCGGTAGTTACCCCAACAGAAGAAACACTAATATTAGTTGGTTCAAAACAGGTTGGCGACACTATCACGCTTATATCATCAATCAGGATTTTGCTTTGATTGGCAAAACTGAACCCCTGGAATCCTATATAATAAGAATCAGTCGTAAGTGGCGTAAAATCAACTGTTGCTGTTTGGTAAACCGTATTGTTAAAGTTTGAGATGTTCAGCATTGTGCTGGTCATTGTTGCTACGGATGGGGTCAATCCTAAACGCACCCTCAGGTTTTCTGTCAGCGAACCGGTATCTGTAGTACTGTATTTGAATTTTAATCGATATGTAACCGAAGCTGTCAGATTCAACCCAGGAAGGAAAAACCAATCATCTGACGATACAGCCGTACTGGTATTTAAATGATAGGCATTAGGCGAAGACGCCGCTAATGTATTTTGCACCTGCCAATTAATTCCATCTGAATTACCATCTGTCAAAGTAAAACAGCTAGGCAGAGTCGCCACTGGCGTAGCATCAAAATTTTGGTAATACGGAATAGGGTAAGCTCCGCACAAAGTGGTAACAGAACCATTGGCACTATTCAATCCGCATCCCAAACCAACAGCACGAACCCTCCAGTAATAAGTTGTCAGGGGTGTTAAACCTGTAATGGCAAAGCTTGTAGCACCTGAGCTAGACACATTGGTATAAGCCGGAAGCGTAGTTGCAAAAGTAGCGGTGGTAGAAACATCAATCTGATAATCTGTTGCCCCTGAGAACTGAATTCCAGGTAGCCAAAAAGGAGTTTCCGTCAACATTAGAAGTCACAATTCCCGTTGGCGCAACAATACAAGTTGATTTTGAAGCCGTCAGTATAAAACTCATTTTATAAAATGGGCCACCCTGACAGCCTGCATTATATGGAATAACCCAATAGTAATACATCGTATTTGGAGCTAATCCGGTTTGGGTAAAAGTGGTGGTACTTGAAGTACTGATCACAGTGTAAATCCCCGAAATCACATCATTCACAGCCCAATAAACACGATTAGGAATATTGATATTTGTTGGCGTTGTATTAACCGTGCTCCTTAAGACCAGATAATTAGTGGGTGCAGGTGATGCTGCTGTAAAACTGTTCCCAGTAAAACTGGTAGAATCTGTAGCTGTGGCTCCAATTGACAAACCCGTCGGACTTGCTGTTGGTATGGTACAGGCCGCAGCCGGCGTATAGGTATACAAAAGCCCATTATTTGGATACTCGGTGGTACTTGTCCTAACCGTATTTGAGTTGGCAGTCCCGGTCACCGTCTTTCCCGACCATGGAAAATTAGTATTGGCGCCATTCTGAAGCCGGTTGTTTATCTCGCCCTGCAGAAAATCATTGGTAGCCCCACGGATACCAACCTGTGCATTGTAAACCGTCACATCGCTTGTTGAACAGGAACCGTAAGCAATATTGATGACATTTGTGGTTTCGTGCAGTAGAATCTGGAAATTGAAATTACCCGTAGCTACTTTCCTCCTTGCATTGTTCCACTGAACTACAAAAGTCCTGTTGGGTGCCGAACCGATAGTTTGGTAAACGATATTGTCGGTTGCAGCTGAAGTAGCGGACATCAAATCAACGCCCAATGCGCTGATGGTGCCTCCATTGGTATATGTAGTGGTATTGCTCAAAGGCAAATAATCTGTAGAATTAGGCTGGACTCCAAATGAGATAAACCCATTCGGGCTAATATAGCATTGGGTCTGAACGACCCCATCATAAACAAAATTAAATCCAAATGGCGCCACTACCGCAGCTCCGCTTGTATGATTGTCCCATGGTGCAGCATAAGCTGTTGTAGGCGCAGATAAAGGCGCATACGCAACAATCGATTCACTAAAGCCATATGAGCTGACCTGAGCAAAACCAAGCTGGTTAAACAGTGCTAAAAATGCGGTTAGCATAAAAAACGACAGATGCCTTTTTAGACACGCATTTTCATTTAGGGCAATGCTGTTATTCATTTGTTAAAATATTGCTTCGTATAGGGATTGACAGAATACTTAAATTATTGTTTTTAAATCGATTAAATCGAGCCAAACAAGATGACAAATAAAATAAATTTCCATCAAATGTTAAAAAAAAAGATTTAACAAAATGTTATTTTATTTCAAAATCGTCAAAATGTTAATAATATCGGTCAATCATCTTTAGCTGCCTTGGAAATTCCCTGTTTATTATCCTACAAAATCAAGAAAATATGACATTGGAAGCATCATAAAAATCTTTCATCAATTGTTCAAAAAGCATTAAACCGTTTCCTATCTTTGAAAAAAACAAAATTATGAGCCAAAACATCATACTCAGCCATCAGGAAATTGAACATAAAATCAAGCGGATCGCTTATCAGATTTACGAAACGTTTGCCGAAGAGAACGAAATAATCCTGGCGGGGATTTCAAATAACGGATACATTTTGGCCGAAAAGTTAAATGCCGTACTCGATACCATTTCGGATTTAAAAATCACGCTCTGCGAGGTAAAAATTGACAAATCAAACCCATTCAACGAAATAACAACCTCAATTCCACCCGACGCATACAGCAACAAAGGCATTGTTCTGGTAGATGATGTATTGAATTCGGGCAGTACGCTGATTTATGGCGTGAAGCATTTTTTAAACGTTCCGCTGAAAAAATTCAAGACCGCTGTTTTAGTAGACAGAAACCACAAGATGTTTCCGGTTAAAGCTGATTTTAAGGGAATTTCACTTTCTACTTCTTCAAAGGAGCATGTACAGGTTGTTTTTGAAGCTAATAACAACCATGCCTATTTAGCCTAGCAAAGCTATAATTTCAAGGCAGATCTCTTCTGGAGTTTTATTATCAACTGCAATCGTATTCCCTGCATAGTGATAGAAATAACTTCGTTCAAACAGATGTTTGGCCACAAATTCCTCGAGTTCTTCATCGGTTTTGCTGGCAACTACCGGCCTCACTTTTTTGGCTGCTTTGAGCCTGTCCAAAATTAACCCCAATGAAGCTTTCAGGTAAACCGAAACAACATTTTGATCCTTCAGCAATAAATGGTTATTGGCATAACACGGCGTTCCTCCGCCAGTGCTGATGATCAGGCTTTCGCTGCTTTGCAATGCTTTTTTAAATAGTTCATGCTCAATTTTACGAAAATAGATTTCTCCTTTCTGTTCAAAGATTTGGCTAATGCTCAAGCCAACTTCACTTTCGATGATTTTATCAAGATCAATTGCCTTAATTTTTATTTTTTCAGCCAATAATTGGGCAATTGTTGTCTTACCAACTGCCATATAGCCCACTAAAACAATTTTCCGCATAGCAATAAAACCTTATAAATTAAGCCCTTAAGGACTCTTAACAAAAAAAGGTAAATTTATAATAAAATTGCTTTGAAATATTAATAATAACATCTTATATTTGCACCCGCATTCAAGAAAAGAAAAAGACTCGATAGCTCAGTTGGTAGAGCACAACACTTTTAATGTTGGGGTCCTGGGTTCGAGCCCCAGTCGGGTCACAATTTCTCTTCTTAAATACGGTACAGACTCGATAGCTCAGTTGGTAGAGCACAACACTTTTAATGTTGGGGTCCTGGGTTCGAGCCCCAGTCGGGTCACAAAAGTCGAGCAGCAATGTTTGGCTTTTTTTGTTTTAGGCCACGTGGAGAAACGGTAGACTCGCCATCTTGAGGGGGTGGTGCTCGTAAGGGCGTGTGGGTTCAAATCCCACCGTGGTCACGAATGAATCAAAATCAGGAGAAAAATATAAAGCTTGCTTTGGTATTTTTCTCCTTTTTTGATTATCAGCGCGGAGTGCTGTTGGGAAAGACGAAGTCAATCCCACAGTTTTCAAAGCGGAGCTTTGGGAATAGCAAAAAGTTAAATCCCACCGCGGTCACGAATAAATGAAATTACCTGTAACTATGTCCAAGCTTGCTTGAGCAGTTTACAGGCAGTTTTATTTTCAGTGCAGAGCGCCATTGGGAAAAGACAAATCAAAGCATAAAAGCTGATTTCTTAATAAAAAGTCTATAAATTCAAAACAATAAACTCAGAGCGCCTGTTTTGCTGATGCTGTTCTTCGGTACAATTTGATTCATTTGTTGGCTCACAGCCACAATTATTCAGCAACTGCGACTCCCCATATCCTCTTCCTGTCAAACGGTCTTTTGAAATGCCTTTGCTTACCAGCCATGCTATGGTAGATTTGGCTCTCCTGTCGGACAATGCCATATTGTATTTGGCTGTCTGGCGGCAATCTGTATGCGAACGCACATCTATTTTCATCATTGGGTATTGTTCCATCACATCCAGTATTTTTGCCAATTCGAGGGCCGCATCCGGACGAATGTTGGATTTATCCAAATCAAAATGAATAATCCTGATTCCAAGTATTTTAGCCAAATCATCACCAGGCTTAACAGGAATAACCGTTTTTTCCAATTCAATATTGACTTCTGTCCTTCCCTGCTCCTTCCCGGTTATTGCTGCAACTTCTTTGGTGTCATATTCTGTTTTTTCAACCCGTATGCGGAACTTTGTATTCGGCTCTAATTTCAGGAACTCGTAGAATCCTTTCTCATTGCTCACGGTTTCCGATATTTTATTGAACTTTTCATCCAACAGGGTAATCTTGGCATTAGGCAAAACCGCATTGGTCTTTGCATCGGTAATAACACCAAAAATAGCCTGCTCTATAAACAATCCCTTGATTTCCGTAAACTTATAAATATCATCGCTTCCCTGGCCGCCATCACGATTGGAACTTAAAAAACCCTTTTTGGTATCGGTATTGATAATAAAAGCAAAATCATCTTTCGGGCTGTTCGCTTCTTCGCCAATGTTCTGTATTTTTTTAAATACACCGTCATCCGGGATTTGGGTTACAAAAATATCCAATCCACCTAAACCGGGCTGTGCATCCGAAGCGAAATACAATTCATTTTTAGCCGTTACAAACGGATAGGTTTCCCTTCCTTCGGTATTGATGGTTTTTCCTAAATTTTCAGGTGTCCCAAATGTTCCGTCGTCATTTATTTTGACTTTATAGAGATCCGATTTCCCAAAACCGCCCGGCATATCTGAAGCGAAATACATCGTTTTCCCATCCGGGCTCAATGCAGGATGCGCTGTCTGATAACTGTCACTATTAAAAGGAAGCGGAGCCACATTAACCCATTTTCCATTTTTATCTATATCGGCTTTGTAAATTTTAAGCAAGGTTACCTTAGAAGCATTATAACCTCTTTTATCAAGGTAGTTGTTCCTTGTAAAATAGACCGTTTTGCCATCCTTTGCAAAAACCGGCGTAGCCTCATGGAACTTGCTGTTAAGCTGATTTCCAAATTTACCTACGTTGCTTAAAGAACCATCTTCTGCCATATCGGCACCGTAAAGATTGGTAAAATAACCACCAGTCCAGGTATGGATTCTTTTGGAGAAATTACCGGTGTCCCTTGCAGAGCAAAAAACCACTTTATTGCCAAAAAAAGATGGGCCATAGTCCGAATATTTTGAGTTGATCCCGGCGTTTTCCAATTTATACCTGCCGGAATTTTTCTTGATTTCAGCCAGGTAATCCTTGTTTTTTTCAAATAACTGAGAACCTGGTATCATTACCGCTTTTTGAATCGAATTTTTTCATCATTTCATCCGCTTTAGCATAATCCTTCACCGCGCGAAGCGATTGGGAATAACGGAAATAAAATTCGGCTTCCTGCTCTGGGCTTGACGCATACAATTCCCCGTACCATTTGGCTGCTTTTTCCAGTTCGGCATTGAAATAATAGGCATTCCCTAACTTCAGTAGCATTTCTGGAGATTGATATCCTTTTTCATAAAGCCTTTCATACGTTTTGATGACATCGATATAAGCATATTTTTCGTAATCTTTATCGCCTTTTGATTCTTTAGCATTCGTCTGCGAATGAGCGCCCGTAAATGGGGCTATTATCATCAATGCAGCATATATAATTTTTTTCATGATCTGTCGTATTAAAAGAATCTAGGTGATACCATTTTATTTACTCTGTTGAACAATTCAAATCGAAGGAAAACCTCATGAGAACCCGAGTTGTAATGCCTTAGGTTCGTCGTTTCCCTGTCGTAGCCATATCCTATAAACAAGCCATCCGTTACCTGGAACCCGGCCAAGCCGCTAATGGCAGCATCCCATCTGTAGGCGGCACCCAAAGTAAGCTTGTCAAAAAACAGGAAGTTGCCCGATAGATCCACCTGAAGCGGAGAACCCTCCACAGCCTTTACCAAAAATGCAGGTTTGAACTTTACGCTTTCCGACAAGTCAAAAACATAACCTCCGATAAAATAATAATGCATCTTATCCTTGTATACCGCATAATCGTTATCGCTGTACCTTTTGTCCTCCAGGAAATTAGGAACCGATAGCCCCAGGTACAATTTATCCGAATGAAGGTAAACCCCAGCCCCGAAATTAGGCGAGAAATCATTGTTGAATGCCGTCAAATGGTCATCCGAAGGATCAACTGGATTCAGCTTATTGACATCAAGGTTGAACAGGTTGCCCGAAGCCTTCAATCCAAATGACAGTTTGTAGGTTTCCGATGTTTGGATCGTATAGGAAATGTCAACCGAAATATTGTTATCAGTCGTTGGACCGATACGGTCATTTACAAAAGACAAACCGATTCCAAGGTTGCTGTTGTTGATCGGCGTGTTCAGCGAAAACGCATTGGTCGTAGGCGCACCGTCCAACCCGACCCATTGGGTACGGTGAAGGCCAAAGACACTCATAACGCCACGTGAACCGGCATAAGCAGGATTGACGTTGATCGTGTTATACATATATTGGGTATACTGAGCATCCTGCTGGGAATAGCCCGTATAACAAAATAACATCAAAACGAATAGTTGTATTTTTTTTCTCATATCTTGATTTTTTAACCCGAGGGCTTAAAAAGCCCTCGGGTGTTAGTAGGTTTATCGTTTTAAGAACAGATAGCCTGCTTTAGAACCTCTTTCTTGTTCCGTTGTTGTCCAATTGATTATATAGAAATAAGTTCCATCCGGCAGTTCCTTATCTTTATTGATTGTTACTCTTCCTTCCGAAATTCCAACAAATTTCCTTGTATTATTATCATAATCTTTGGTTTCGTAAACCAATACTCCCCATCTGTTATATACCTCTACAGTATTATTGGCATAACATGTATTCCTGTCTATATTTTCGATAAAGAAAAACTCATTAAGCCCATCTCCATTTGGTGTAAATGCATTGTGAATGATAATATTCTGACATGGCAATACTGGGCATATTTCTGATATTGTTATCAATACATCAACACCAGCATTACATTCTGAACCATCATTATACTCATATCGATAAGTATATACTCCTGTTGGTATGCCAAATCCGGAGAAAACTGTTCCATTCAAACCTCCTATGCCATCAACATCAACCCAAGTACCTCCCGATGGTGTTCCTTCCGGAAGTAGTGTTGCCAGGTCAATCGGACTGAACTCTTCTCCATTACAGGTTTCAACCGGTATCGTATCTATTGTTTCTCCTTGTGGTTGTGCATCAATGGTAACTACGGTTATTACAGAGGAACAGGTTCCATTTAATGCAGAAAGTTGATAAGTACCTGACGGTGCCGTAACAACCGCTCCATTTATGATTACTCCTGTTGATGGAGTAACCACATAAGTGAAGGCAGCATTATAATTCAGTATCGTAAACGAACCATTTGCCTGTGTACAGGTTGGTTGGGTTATTACACTTATTTGTGGCTGAGTCGGCTGCGTGCCGTTGTTTACCCATGCACAAGATGTCGTATCAAACTGATAATTGTCCCAACAGTTTACAGGCGTTGGCTGAGTTGGCTGCGTGCCGTTGTTTACCCATGCACAAGATGTTGTGTCAAACTGATAGTTGTCCCAACAGTTAACAGGTGTTGGCTGAGTTGGCTGCGTGCCGTTGTTTACCCATGCACAAGATGTCGTATCAAACTGATAATTGTCCCAACAGTTTACAGAAGTTGGCTGAGTTGGCTGCGTGCCGTTGTTTACCCATGCACAAGATGTTGTGTCAAACTGATAGTTGTCCCAACAGTTTACAGAAGTTGGCTGAGTTGGCTGCGTGCCGTTGTTTACCCATGCGCAAGATGTTGTGTCAAACTGGTAGCTGTCCCAACAGTTTACAGGAGTTGGCTGAGTTGGCTGCGTGCCGTTGTTTACCCATGCACAAGATGTCATGTCAAACTGATAATTGTCCCAACAGTTAACAGGAGTTGGCTGAGTCGGCTGCGTGCCGTTGTTTACCCATGCACATGAGGTCGTGTCAAACTGGTAGTTGTCCCAACAGTTTACAGGCGTTGGCTGAGTCGGCTGCGTGCCGTTGTTTACCCAGGTGCAAGATGTTGTGTCAAACTGATAATTGTCCCAACAGTTAACCGGTGTTGGCTGAGTTGGCTGCGTGCCGTTGTTTACCCAGGCGCAAGATGTTGTATCAAACTGGTAGTTGTCCCAACAGTTTACAGGCGTTGGCTGAGTTGGCTGCATGCCTGTTACATCCCACTGACATGTAGTGCTATTGAATACTGCAGTTTCATAACATGCCAATATTGGTTGCGGTACAACGCTACATCCTACAGGTACAGTAACAGTTGCCGTATCGCAATTTGCTGGATTTAACACCTCGCATATTTGATAGGTTAAAATATAATTCCCTACAGGCGTTCCTGGTGCAACAATTACATCATTTCCTACAAGGCTAACGCCCGCATTAGTAGAACTAATCTGGGTTATAATAACCTGAGTAGTCGAAACTGCAACACCATTAAGTGTATCATTTCCTAAAACATTGGAGAAAGAAATTCCTCCATTAATATTATCAACCAAATTACCAGTATCATCATTAGCAATAATTGGTGATGCAACAACAATTACCGTTACCGTCGTGGTATCGCAGTTTGATGGGTTCAGTATCTCACAGATCGTATAATCAACCGTATAGGTTCCGGCCGGGGTGTTCGGAGCTACGCTTACCGTACCATTCGGGTTTACCGTTAATGGGCCGTTTGGTGTGGAAGTCAGCGTCACATCCGATGGGTTTACCAAGGTGCCGTTCAGCGTATCATTGTCAAAAATGTTGATGCCCGAATCACCTCCTGTGATGCCATTTACAGGAGTCGGATTGCTGTCTGCAACCGCATCGATAATTGGTGTTCCCACTGTGATGGTTACCGTAGTGGTATCGCAGTTCGATGGGTTTAAGATCTCACAGATCGTATAATCAACCGTATAGGTT
This sequence comes from Flavobacterium sp., assembly GCA_049841115.1. GTDB lineage: Bacteria > Bacteroidota > Bacteroidia > Flavobacteriales > Flavobacteriaceae > Flavobacterium. Next base: position 122,206 of record JASGHQ010000007.1, on the reverse strand, counting down.
CCCGCCGGGGTGTTCGGCGCAACGCTTACCGTACCATTCGGGTTTACCGTTAACGGGCCGTTTGGCGTGGAAGTCAGCGTCACATCCGATGGGTTTACCAAGGTGCCGTTCAGCGTATCATTGTCAAAAATGTTGATGCCCGAATCACCTCCTGTGATTCCGTTTACAGGAGTCGGATTGCTGTCTGCAACCGCATCGATAATTGGTGTTCCCACTGTGATGGTTACCGTAGTGGTATCGCAGTTCGATGGGTTTAAGATCTCACAGATCGTATAATCAACCGTATAGGTTCCCGCCGAGGTGTTCGGCGCTACGCTTACCGTACCATTCGGATTTACCGTTAATGGCCCGTTTGGTGTGGAAGTTAGTGTCACATCCGATGGGTTTACTGCAGTACCGTTGAGCGTATCATTGTCAAAAATGTTGATACCCGAATCACCTCCCGTGATTCCGTTTACAGGAACCGGATTGCTGTCTGCAACCGCATCAATAACAGGCGTTCCCACGGTGATGGTTACCGTAGTGGTATCGCAGTTCGATGGATTTAAGATCTCACAGATCGTATAATCAACTGTATAGGTTCCGGACGGGGTGTTTGGAGCTACGCTTACCGTACCATTCGGGTTTACCGTTAATGGGCCATTTGGCGTGGAAGTCAGCATCACATCCGATGGGTTTACCAAGGTGCCGTTCAGCGTATCATTGTCAAAAATGTTGATGCCCGAATCACCACCTGTGATGCCATTTACAGGAGCCGTATTACTGTCTGCAACCGCATCGATAATTGGTGTTCCCACTGTGATGGTTACCGTAGTGGTATCGCAGTTCGATGGATTTAAGATCTCACAGATCGTATAATCAACTGTATAGGTTCCGGCCGGGGTATTCGGTGCAACGCTTACCGTACCATTCGGATTTACCGTTAATGGCCCGTTTGGTGTGGAAGTTAGTGTCACATCCGATGGGTTTACCGGAGCACCGTTCAGCGTATCATTGTCAAAAATGTTGATGCCCGAATCACCACCCGTGATTCCGTTCACAGGAGTCGGATTGCTGTCTGCAACCGCATCAATAACAGGCGTTCCCACGGTGATGGTTACCGTAGTGGTATCGCAGTTCGATGGATTTAAGATCTCACAGATCGTATAATCAACCGTATAGGTTCCCGCCGGGGTGTTCGGCGCTACGCTTACCGTACCATTCGGGTTTACCGTTAATGGGCCGTTTGGCGTGGAAGTCAGCATCACATCCGATGGGTTTACCAAAGTACCGTTTAAGGTATCATTGTCAAAAATGTTGATGCCCGAATCACCACCTGTGATGCCATTTACAGGAGTCGAATTACTGTCTGCAACCGCATCGATAATTGGCGTTCCCACTGTGATGGTTACCGTAGTGGTATCGCAGTTTGATGGGTTCAGTATCTCACAGATCGTATAATCAACCGTATAGGTTCCAGCCGGGGTGTTTGGAGCTACGCTTACCGTACCATTCGGGTTTACCGTTAATGGGCCGTTTGGCGTGGAAGTCAGCGTCACATCCGATGGGTTTACTGCAGTACCGTTGAGCGTATCATTGTCAAAAATGTTGATACCCGAATCACCACCTGTGATGCCATTTACAGGAACCGGATTGCTGTCTGCAACCGCATCAATAACAGGCGTTCCCACGGTGATGGTTACCGTAGTGGTATCGCAGTTCGATGGATTTAAGATCTCACAGATCGTATAATCAACCGTATAGGTTCCAGCCGGGGTGTTCGGCGCAACGCTTACCGTACCATTCGGGTTTACCGTTAATGGGCCGTTTGGTGTGGAAGTCAGCGTCACATCCGATGGGTTTAGCAAAGTACCGTTTAAGGTATCATTGTCAAAAATGTTGATGCCCGAATCACCACCCGTGATTCCGTTTACAGGAGCCGTATTACTGTCTGCAACCGCATCAATAACAGGCGTTCCCACTGTGATGGTTACCGTAGTGGTATCGCAGTTCGATGGATTTAAGATCTCACAGATCGTATAATCAACTGTATAGGTTCCGGCCGGGGTATTCGGTGCAACGCTTACCGTACCATTTGGATTGACTGTTAATGGGCCATTTGGTGTGGAAGTCAGCGTCACATCCGATGGGTTTAGCAAAGTACCGTTTAAGGTATCATTGTCAAAAATGTTGATGCCCGAATCACCACCCGTGATGCCATTTACAGGAGCCGTATTACTGTCTGCAACCGCATCAATAACAGGCGTTCCCACTGTGATGGTTACCGTAGTGGTATCGCAGTTCGATGGATTTAAGATCTCACAGATCGTATAATCAACTGTATAGGTTCCGGCCGGGGTATTCGGTGCAACGCTTACCGTACCATTTGGATTGACTGTTAATGGGCCATTTGGTGTGGAAGTCAGCGTCACATCCGATGGGTTTAGCAAAGTACCGTTTAAGGTATCATTGTCAAAAATGTTGATGCCCGAATCACCACCCGTGATGCCATTTACAGGAGCCGTATTACTGTCTGCAACCGCATCGATAACATTTATAGGTGTAGGAGTCTCCGTATCACTGTTGTTACCCGGAGTTGGATCCGTTTGGTTACCCGTAATTGTAGCCGTATTGACATAGCTTCCGGTAGCATTGACTGTAGCTACTACCGTTAAGGTAGCGCTCGCGCCATTGGCCAGGTTGCCGATTGACCAGTTCGGAGCTGTCCAGGTTCCGGTTGACGGGGTAACGCTCACAACGGTATAACCCGATGGGATATTGTCCGCAACGCTTACCCCTGTAGCAGCACTTGGGCCGTTGTTGGTAGCCGTTATGGTAAAGGTCACATTACTGCCTACATTAGGTGAAGCATTGTTGACTGTCTTAACAACTGCAAGATCGGTTACTGGAACCGGAGTCGGTGTGCTGGTGCTGGTGTTGTTGCCCGGAGTCAGGTCCGTTTGGTTGCCCGTGATCGTTGCCGTATTGGCATAGCTTCCGGTGGCATTTACCGTAGCTACTACCGTTAAGGTAGCGCTTGCACCATTGGCCAGGTTGCCGATTGACCAGTTCGGAGCCGTCCAGGTTCCGGTTGACGGGGTAACGCTCACAACGGAATAACCCGATGGAATATTATCCGCAACACTTACCCCTGTTGCTGCACTTGGGCCATTGTTGGTAGCCGTTATGGTAAAGGTCACATTACTGCCTACATTAGGTGAAGCATTGTTGACTGTCTTAACAACTGCAAGATCGGTCACAGCACCCGGAGTCGGTGTGCTGGTGCTGGTGTTGTTGGTTGTATTAGGATCGGTTTGGTTACCGGTAATCGTTGCTGTATTGGCATAGCTTCCGGTAGCATTGACTGTAGCTACTACCGTTAAGGTAGCGCTCGCGCCATTGGCCAAATTACCGATTGACCAGTTCGGAGCCGTCCAGGTTCCGGTTGACGGGGTAACGCTCACAACGGTATAACCCGATGGAATATTATCCGCAACACTTACCCCTGTTGCTGCACTTGGGCCATTGTTGGTAGCTGTTATCATAAAGGTCACATTACTGCCTACATTCGGTGAAGCATTGTTGACCACTTTGGTGATCGCAAGGTCGGTTACTGGAACCGGAGTTGGTGTGCTGGTGCTGGTGTTGTTACCCGGAGTTGGATCCGTTTGGTTACCGGTGATGGTAGCCGTATTGGCATAGCTTCCGGTAGCATTGACTGTAGCTACTACCGTTAAGGTAGCGCTCGCGCCATTGGCCAGGTTGCCGATTGACCAGTTCGGAGCTGTCCAGGTTCCGGTTGACGGGGTAACGCTCACAACGGTATAACCCGACGGGATGTTATCTGCAACGCTTACCCCTGTAGCTGCGCTTGGGCCATTGTTGGTAGCCGTTATCATAAAGGTCACATTACTGCCTACATTCGGTGAAGCATTGTTGACCACTTTGGTGATCGCAAGGTCGGTTACTGGAACCGGAGTCGGTGTACTGGTGCTGGTGTTGTTGCCCGGAGTTGGATCCGTTTGGTTACCGGTGATTGTAGCCGTATTGGCATAGCTTCCGGTAGCGTTTACAGTAGCTACTACCGTTAAAGTAGCACTTGCGCCATTGGCCAGGTTGCCGATAGACCAGTTTGGTGCCGTCCAGGTTCCGGTTGACGGGGTAACGCTCACAACGGTATAACCCGATGGAATATTATCCGCAACGCTTACCCCTGTAGCAGCACTTGGGCCGTTATTGGTAGCCGTTATGGTAAAGGTTACATTGCTGCCTACATTAGGTGAAGCATTGTTTACTGTTTTAACAACTGCAAGATCAGTTACTGGAACCGGAGTCGGTGTACTAGTGCTGGTGTTGTTGCCCGGAGTTGGGTCTGTTTGATTACCGGTAATCGTTGCTGTATTGGCATAGCTTCCCGTGGCATTGACTGTCGCCACTACCGTTAAGGTAGCGCTGGCGCCATTGGCCAGGTTGCCGATAGACCAGTTCGGAGCCGTCCAGGTTCCGGTTGACGGGGTAACGCTTACAACGGTATAACCCGACGGGATGTTATCTGCAACGCTTACCCCTGTAGCTGCGCTTGGGCCATTGTTGGTAGCCGTTATCGTAAAGGTCACATTACTGCCTACATTCGGTGAAGCATTGTTGACTGTCTTAACAACTGCAAGATCGGTCACTGGAACCGGAGTCGGTGTGCTGGTACTGGTGTTGTTGGTTGTATTAGGATCGGTTTGGTTACCGGTAATTGTTGCCGTATTGGCATAGCTTCCTGTGGCATTTAACGTAGCAACTACCGTTAAGGTAGCGCTTGCGCCATTGGCCAAATTACCAATAGACCAGTTCGGAGCCGTCCAGGTTCCGGTTGACGGGGTAACGCTCACAACGGTGTAACCCGAAGGAATATTGTCCGCAACGCTTACCCCTGTAGCTGCGCTTAGGCCATTGTTGGTAGCCGTTATGGTAAAGGTCACATTGCTGCCTACGTTAGGAGAGGCATTGTTCACCACTTTTGTAACTGCAAGATCAGTCACAGCCCCAGGCGTTGGTGTGCTGGTGCTGGTGTTGTTGGTTGTATTAGGATCGGTTTGGTTACCCGTGATTGTAGCCGTATTGGCATAGCTTCCTGTAGCATTGACTGTAACTACTACCGTTAAGGTAGCGCTCGCGCCATTGGCCAGGTTGCCGATAGACCAGTTCGGAGCCGTCCAGGTTCCGGTTGACGGGGTAACGCTCACAACGGTATAACCCGACGGGATGTTATCTGCAACGCTTACCCCTGTAGCTGCGCTTGGGCCATTGTTGGTAGCCGTTATCGTAAAGGTCACATTACTGCCTACATTCGGTGAAGCATTGTTGACTGTCTTAACAACTGCAAGATCGGTCACTGGAACCGGAGTCGGTGTGCTGGTGCTGGTGTTGTTGGTTGTATTAGGATCGGTTTGGTTACCGGTAATTGTTGCCGTATTGGCATAGCTTCCTGTGGCATTTAACGTAGCAACTACCGTTAAGGTAGCGCTTGCGCCATTGGCCAAATTACCAATAGACCAGTTCGGAGCCGTCCAGGTTCCGGTTGACGGGGTAACGCTCACAACGGTGTAACCCGAAGGAATATTGTCCGCAACGCTTACCCCTGTAGCTGCGCTTAGGCCATTGTTGGTAGCCGTTATGGTAAAGGTCACATTGCTGCCTACGTTAGGAGAAGCATTGTTCACTGTTTTAACAACTGCAAGATCAGTTACTGGAACCGGAGTCGGTGTGCTGGTGCTGGTGTTGTTGGTTGTATTAGGATCGGTTTGGTTACCGGTGATCGTTGCCGTATTGGCATAGCTTCCGGTAGCATTGACAGTCGCCACTACCGTTAAGGTAGCGCTGCTGCCATTGGCCAGGTTGCCGATTGACCAGTTTGGTGCCGTCCAGGTTCCGGTTGACGGGGTAACGCTCACAACGGTATAACCCGAAGGGATGTTATCCGCAACGCTTACCCCTGTAGCAGCTATTGGACCATTATTAGTAGCCGTTATGGTAAAGGTCACGTTGCTGCCTACATTAGGAGAAGCATTGTTCACCACCTTAGTGACCGAAAGGTCTGTAGGACAACCCGTAGCAGCATCGATAATGACAGGAGCCGTTTTATTTGAAGAACAGCTGCCTCCAACTATTACAAGAAAATCATACATTCCCGGTACAAGCCCTGATATGGTATAGGATGTTCCGGTACCTGTATAAGTAGTGATAACCGGACCGCCTTGTGATATAGTCCAGGTCCCTGATGAAGGCAAATTAGTAAGCGTGACACTTCCTGTCAAAACACTGCAGGTTGGCTGCACTGTTGTCGAAACTGTAGGAGTGCTTGGCTTTACATTCGATATCGTAACTGTGGTATCATCACTTGAAGTACAGCTTCCAAACTGGCTAGTAACGGTCCATCTGAATACGTACACTCCCGATAGCGTGGCTCCATTTACAGTAGTAGTTGCATTACTGGCTGACGTAAACATAGGTGTTGTACCTGCCGGACTAGAAACTACCGTCCAAAGACCTGTTCCGGTTCCCGGGCTGTTTCCTAATAAAGTTACCGGAGGAGCACACGCTATAGTCTGATCTGAACCTGCATTTGAATTTACAGGGTTTTCAACATGGACAGTAAAATTAGCCGTTAAGGTATTGATGCCTGAGCAGGCATACTCCTGATTTAAAAATGGCCCTGCCCCATTACCGTTATAGGCCGTAATCGAAAACACATAATCGCCCGCCATTGTTAAATTGGAAATAACAGTAGTTGCACTGGTAAGGCTTCTTAAATTTGTAGTCGTATAGGTAGGTGTTCCTGAGCCCGCAGGTTTGGAAACCACTGCAAAATTGTAATTTCCATCAAAGTTTTGAAAATAACTTGTATTTACAACACCCTGGTATATTGCAGGTAAATTTATAGTGGCACTGATTGCCCCCGTACCCGGGTAACAAACAGCCACATTGTTGACTGCAATAGGAACCCTGCTGTTATCAGAAATATGTATATAATAAGAATTAGATTGCGAACAAGAACCATTGCTGGCAGTGACGGTAAAACGATAAGTACCTATCCTCCATCCGCTGGCGCCCGGATTTACCGAAGCAACCCTGTTCATGGTTCCTGCACCAGAAATGGTAACAATAGGAGTACTGGCCCCTGCCGGCAAAATTCCCGAACTTGTAACCGTTGTAACGGTTGCTGCCGGATCTGCCGGATCAATATCAAAATAAAAAAGCTCAGGGTTGGATGTCCCGGCAATGCCGCAATGCACTTCCCCTGCAGTACCTCCTGCAGAGTACAATACAAGCTGTTCAGGCGTTCCATGCCCGGCAGGCTGAAAATTAAGTAGGTTTGGCCTTATACCATTATGTGTAAAGGTAACCGGTGCCGATGTTGTAGAACCGCAACAATTGGTGGTAGTTACCGTATAGGTATATACTCCCGGAACAGTAGCCCCATTGAAGTACATCCTGGTACGGCCACCGATAACTACTACGGTATTAAATGTCATATTGGCACCAGCCGGCTGGCTGATCACATTTATCGAAATTGTAGTCCCGTTCGCCACAGTTCCTGATGAACCTGCCGAATCTGAAGAAACTGCAGGAGCAGAAGTACTGTAATCTGCAAAGATTGAGCCCGAAGAAGAATAACATGCACTATAATTTATAGGAACTATCGGGTTCGGGCAAAACCTTACTATAGCAGTATCCGAATAAGAGCAGATTCCGTCCAATGACGTTATCGTAAGCGTAACCACATACGCCGGATCCTCCGGATGCGCTGTTTTATTGGTCAATGAGAATGTAGGCGTAGCGCTTGTCGTTGACGAGAATGTAGCATTCGTATTTACAGTAATTCCCTGATCTTGAAATTCATATATATTATAAGCCGTCCAAACCCCTGTAAAACCCGCCGGGATCACTCCGGCCAATGGTGTTGTACCTACTGATGCGCATATACCGGTAACATCCGGACCGGCAGTAAAAGAGGCAGGTCTTGGATGCGCAGTAATGTTCACGACATCTGTTGCCACTCCGACTCCACAGTTTTGGGTAAGCCTGAACTGGTAAACCCCGTCAACAGTCATACCAGTGATTCCGGTAGTCAAAGTATTTGGCGATGCGATGACCGGGGTAACCGGACCGCTTACGAATGTCCAGGCCGGAGATGAAGCCGCTACGGTTCCGCTGACAGATCCTACAAGGGTTGTAGTAGAGCCGCAGACGATGGCATCCCCACCGGCATTAGAAATACAGTTTTGGGAAAAGCCGGCATTTGAAAACAATATGCTTATCAGGAACACTACCAAAAAAACAAATTTCCTGATGGGCTCATTCTTCATATTCCTTCTGCCAAAATCCATCTTTTCAGAAAATGAATTGGGAAACATCAAACCTTCCGATTTGATTTGGGACAGGCTAACCACGCCATCGGCATTGTTCGTTTTCCTGTCAGCTAAATTCCTTTTAGTAATATTATCCATAATGATTAAGTTTAGTGTTTAGGGCTACCATCCCCGTAATTCCTGATGCAGCGTTATCTGCATTAAAAAAGCTTTAGACAATAACAGCCAGCTTACTTCCGCAAGCCAGGTGTTTATAACAACATTGGTTTTGATTTAATTGGACTTGATACCTAGTAGCAGTTGAATAAATTTTAATTTATTAGACTTTTATTTTTACAGGTTTGGAATTGTTAGGGTATAATCCATTTTTATGAGAACTTACTTTTCATGCTACAGTTCTCACTATACGGTAGCAGATTATGGGGCAAAATTACTGTTAAAAAAACCACGCTTTTTTCTGTTCTTGTAATCAATTCGGAAAAAACCACAAACAAACAGATCGTAATTTTCTATAAATCAAAATATTATGTTTTATTTTAACAAAATTAAGATTTCATTAACTTATATTTAACAAATTGAAAAAATGTCTTTTTTTGTCGGCTTAATCTTCAAATAATCTATCATTATGCAACAAAACCATAAGAAATGATTTATATTTTCCAACAGTCATTTTTACATAAATTCCAGAAAAAACAGGGAAAAAGCTCCTTTTTATTTAAAATCCCAATCGCATAGCAACAGATAAAAAGGGGTTGATTTTTCGATCGATCAAACCCCTTATCAGTTCAGGTCGATAGGGCATGATTATCCAAAAAATTCAAAAAGCTTCCTATCTGCCTCATTGCCTCTTTTCTGCTGCTGTCAATATCGATCAGCAATATGCCTTCAAAATCGGATACTTCGTTTTGAATTCCCCTATCGCCAGTTATTACAAAGACTTTTTTTATTTTCTCCTTAACTTTCATTAATTCGGCCAATTCTTCATAAGAATTAATAGCTACAAAAGCCACATTGTAGTCGTATAAATGGAACTTGTCAAAATTCCTTTCCTTGTAACATACATTGATATCATACAAATCAGAAAAGTTGCGCTTGATTAATCTCGCAAACCCCTTACTCGTATCGTAAATGAATGCCTTACTTTTATAATTACCCGTTTCCACATCATCAAAATAAAATCAACTATAAAATAATCAAACAAAAACACCGAAGTAAGAGGTGGTTTTTATCTAACTATGCACACATCAAATTTTTGTTATAATAAATTCTGATCTCCTGTTGGCCTGGTGCTGCTCTTCAGTGCAATCTGATTTATTTGTCGGCTCGCAACCACAATCGTTAACCAATCGTGATTCTCCATAACCCCTTCCTGTCAGCCTTGATTTGTCAATGCCTTTAGAAACCAGCCATGCTATAGTAGATTTCGCTCTCCTGTCGGACAATGCCATATTGTATTTGGCTGTCTGGCGGCAATCCGTATGCGAACGCACATCTATTTTTACCGTTGGATATTGTTCCATTACATCCAGGATTTTTGCCAATTCGAGGGCCGCATCCGGACGGATGTTGGATTTATCCAAATCAAAATAAATGATCTTGATGCCAAATGCTTTGGCAATATCATCGCCTTCGGCAACCTTTTTGACAGTTTTTTCAAGTGCAACAGGAACATCTGTTTTACCTGTTTCCTCGGGTGTAATTGTTGAAGTTTCATCGGTTGTATATTCAGGAGCGCGGGTTACTATGTATAGTTTGGCTCCACATGCTACAACTCCAAAATCAAATTTACCTTCAGCATCAGTTACGGCTTCTTTTAGGAGTTTATGATTTTGATCTTCCAGGGTCACTTTAGCATTTGCAATTGGTTTTCCTGTTTCCTTATCGGTTACAACACCTGTCAGCTGCTGCTCGCAATCATATACAATCCTTTTGGTTTCCTTAAACCTGTAAATGTCGTCGTTACCCTGGCCGCCGTCCCTGTTGGAAGTAACATATCCTATGCGGCTTGTGTGATCGATCAGGTATCCGAAATCATCTTTTGGGCTGTTTAAGGGCTCGCCTACATTCAGGACATATTTATAAGTACCATCCTTTGTTGCTTTTGACACAAAAACGTCCAATCCGCCAAGCCCAGGATGCCCGTCTGAAGAAAAATACAGTTCATTGTCCGGAGAGACAAAAGGAAAAGTTTCCCTGCCTTCGGTATTGATGGTTTTTCCCAAATTTTCAGGTGTTCCAAATGTTCCGTCTGCATTTATGGCTACTTTATAAATATCCGACTGGCCTATGCTCCCCGGCATATTGGATGAGAAGTAAAGTGTTTTTTCATCAGTGCTTAAAGCTGGGTGTGCCACGCTGTATTCATCAGAGTTAAAAGGAAGTTCAGTAACATTTGTCCAATTGTCTCCATCCAGAGTCGCTTTGTAAATTTTAAGCAGTGTTACCTTATCAGCATCATACCTTCTTTTATCAAGGTAATTGTTCCTTGTAAAATAGACCGTTTTCCCATCTTTGGTAAAAACCGGTGTCGATTCATGGAAGCGGGAATTCAAATTCCCGCCAAAACGTTTTGCTGAAGAAAGAACACCTTCCTCGCCTTTATCGGCACTATAGAGATTGGTAAAGCTTTCACCTGTCCAGGTGTGCTTCCTGCTGGCCAATCCACCGGTATCCCTTGCCGAGGCAAATATTACCTTGTTTTTATAAAAGGCGCTTCCATAATCTGATTTATCAGAATTGATCCCTGCATTTTCAAGAGTGTACCTGCCGGAATTTTTCTTGATTTCAGCCAGATAGTCGCGTTGGGTCACAGCCAATTTTCCGCGCGTGTCATTGCCGCTTTTTTTATTGAACAGGGCCAGCATTTCATCCGCTTTTTTATAATCCTTGATGCTTTTTAAGGATTGCGCATAACGGTAATAGTACTCTGCATCAACATCCTGCGTAATTGCAAAAAGCTCGGTATACCATTTGGCTGACTTTTCCAGCTCGCCATTGAAATAATAGGCATTTCCTAATTTTTGCAGCATATCAGCCGATTTGTATCCTTTTTCATAAAGGCGTTCATAGGTTTTTATGGCATCAACGTAAGCGTATTTTTCATACTCTTTATCCGCTTTTGCTTCTTTCATCTTTTGCGCATAGCCGCTCATTGTAATAATGGACACTAATGCAGTATATATAATTTTTTTCATGATCTGTCGTATTAAAAGAATCTAGGTGATACCATTTTATTTACTCTGTTGAACAATTCAAATCGAAGGAAAACCTCATGAGAACCTGAGTTGTAATGCCTTAGGTTCGTCGTTTCCTTGTCGTAGCCATATCCTATAAACAAGCCATCCGTCACCTGAAAACCGGCCAAACCGCTAATGGCTGCATCCCATCTGTAGGCAGCACCCAAAGTAAGCTTGTCAAAAAACAGGAAGTTGCCCGATAGATCCACCTGAAGCGGAGAACCCTCAACTGCCTTTACCAAAAAGGCAGGCTTGAACTTTACACTTTCCGACAAGTCAAAAACATAACCTCCGATAAAATAATAATGCATCTTATCCTTGTATACCGCATAATCGTTATCGCTGTACCTTTTGTCTTCCAAGAAATTAGGAACCGATAGCCCCAGGTATAATTTATCCGAATGAAGGTAAACCCCAGCCCCGAAATTAGGCGATAAATCATTGTTGAATGCCGTCAAATGATCATCCGAAGGGTCAACTGGATTCAGTTTATTGATATCAAGGTTGAACAGGTTGCCCGAAGCCTTCAGTCCAAATGACAGTTTGTAGGTTTCCGATGTTTGGATCGTATAGGAAATGTCAACCGAAATATTGTTATCAGTCGTTGGACCGATACGGTCATTTACAAAAGACAAACCGATTCCAAGATTGCTGTTGTTGATCGGCGTGTTCAGCGAAAACGCATTGGTCGTAGGCGCACCGTCCAACCCGACCCATTGGGTACGGTGAAGGCCAAAGACACTCATAACGCCACGTGATCCGGCATACGCAGGATTGACGTTGATCGTGTTATACATATATTGGGTATACTGAGCATCCTGCTGGGAATAACTCAATGAAACCATCAATAGTAAAGCGAAAAATAAAAATTTTGTTTTCATAAATTTATATGTTTAATGTATCCGGAAGCAGTTTCTACATGCCGCCTCCGGATATTCTTATATTATTAATTAGTTCCATTCAGGTATAGCCAACCTGATTTTGATGAATAGTTCCCTTCAATATTTTTATATTTCAAAACATAAAAATACGTTCCTGATGGCAGTGCGGATGCCTTTTTGATGGTTACCCTTCCTTCAGAATAACCTTTGAAGACATGGTCGTTGTTGTTATAATTTTGTACTTCAAATACCAAAACGCCCCATCTGTTATATATCTCTACCGTATTTTCTTCATAACATGGGTTGGTAATGTTGTCAATTACAAAATTTTCGTTTATACCGTCACCGTTAGGAGTGAAAGCATTGTGAACAACCAAGCTGACACAGTTCTCAACAACACATACATCCCTCCTTACCGGAACCGTTACATCTACAATCCTTGGACAGGTTGGGTCATGGTTTTCATACCTTACGATATAATCACCGTCAACAAGATCCAGCGGTTTGAAAACACTTCCGCTTAAAGCAGCCCCAACACCCGAAACATCAGTAAATGTACCTCCGGCCATAATCATTCCCGGGAACTGGCTGTTGATCTGAGCTGCTAAGTCTATAGTCAGGTCAATATCAACATTACACAGCTCTTCAGTGGTAATGGCCCTTATGTAATCTGGTATAGTAACATTTACAGTTTGTGTAACTGTCGTTTGGTTGTTACAAAGATCAGATGCTGTAAAAGTCCTTGTGATTGTATATTTACCATCTTCCGAAACATTTGAAGTGACTTCTGTTGAAGTTACAGTAATATTGGAAGTTGCCGAACAAACATCCGTAAATACCAAAGTTGGCAAAGCCGGGATCGCATCGCAATTCACATTTAGAATTGGAGCCAATTGAGATACCAGCACTGGTGGCGTAATATCCTGGATCAACAAATAAACTGTTGCCTTATCGCAAGCCACCGGAGATCCGTTATCACAAACCTGATAAACAAAACTGTCCGGACCTGTATAACATCCATTAACCGAATACGTAAATGTACCATCTGCATTGATTGCAACTGTTCCGTGCAATGGCTGTACCACAAGAGTAGTCACAATATTCTGCTGGTTGCCTTCCAGGTCATAATCATTGCTTAACAGGTTCATACTTGAAATTGAAGAACAATTAATAAAGTAAGAATCATCAATAGCATAAGTAGTATTGGCTCCGTTATTGTTCGGAAGCACTGTTACAATTACTGTTGCCGTATCACAAGTAGCTGGTGTACCGTTATCACATATCTGATACGTGAAGGTATCCTGCCCTACAAATCCCGAATTTGGCGTATAGGTAACCGTTCCGTTAGGATTTAACACAACAGTTCCGTTTGACGGATTTGTTACCGAACCCGGCGTTATCGTAAACGGATTGCCATTCGGGTCAAAATCATTTGCCAAAACAGGAAGGATTACCGGTGATCCGGCTTCAGCAATTACAGCGTCATTATTGGCTACCACAGCATTGTTGCCTGTAGCTGCAGGAGGCACCCCTACATTAATAGTCAGGGTTGCCGTGTCACATGCCTGTGGCGTTCCGTTGTCACATACTGTGTAAGTAAATGTATCAGTTCCTGTAAAGCCTGTATTTGGAGTATAAACATAGCTTCCATCAGGATTCATCGTTACGGTTCCGTTTGAAGGAGGCGTAGCCAAGGTTACATTTCCTTGCGTATTGCCTTCCAGATCAAAATCGTTGGTTAATACATTCCCGGATACCGGTGTATTTACAAAAGTATTATTGATATCATCAATCGCATGAGTCGTATTAATCAACTCTACGATGGTACAATCCGGGCACGCCGGATTTGCCGGGCATGTTGAGCATGGTGTCGGATCGGCGGAAGTATCGCTTATCGGGTTTCCGTTTGGATCCTGACCTGTTGCTGTTGCCAGGTTATAAACATAGCCTGCATTGATATCTGCCTGTGTCAAGACATGGACTGCCGTAAAGGTCGTACTGTCTGAAGCACCAACGGCCAAACTTGCCAATGGCCCTCCGCTTACGGTTGCATTATTATCCGTTACCGTAATATTGGTTAACAATGTATTACCGGTATTAGTTACCACAAACGTATAATGGATTTCATCACCAACATTGGTTATACCATTATTATTTGCATCAAAATATACACCGTCTTTGGTGACTGTCATTGATGGTGCCGGTGGTATTGCCACAGGGGTAATCGTACAGCTTGGGCAAGAAGGATTTACCGGGCATCCACACGGTGTTGGGTCGGTAGAAGTGCCGCTTACCGGATTACCATTCGGATCCTGGGCCGCAGCTGTAGCCAAATTGTATACATAACCTGCCGTAATATCAGCCTGTGTCAGAACATGCACTGCTGTAAAAGTGCTACTGTCACTGGCTCCCACTGCCAAGCTGGCCAACGGCCCGCCGCTTACGGTCGCATTATTATCGGTTACGGTAACATTAGTCAAGACTGTATTGCCGGTATTGATCACGACAAATGTGTAATGTATCTCATCGCCTACATTAGTCGCACCATTATTATTTGCATCAAATAGAACACCATCTTTAGTTACCGCTATTGATGGATTTGGTGCAATTAATACCGGTGTGATGGTACAATCAGGGCAACCCGGATCCGCAGGACATGTAGTACATGGCGATGGATCGGTAGAAGTTCCTGTTACCGGATTACCATTAGGATCTTGACCGGTTGCAGTTGCCAGGTTGTATACATATCCTGCTGTGATATCCGCTTGGGTTACCACGTGCACCGCTGTAAAAGTAGTACTGTTTGAAGCACCTACGGCCAAACTTGCAAGAGGTCCTCCGGTTACTGTAGCATTATTATCTGTTATGGTTATATTGGTCAATACAGTATTCCCTGTATTGGTTACAACAAATGTATACCGTATCTCATCGCCGGCATTGGTTACTCCGTCCCCGTTTGTATCAAAGTACACACCGTTTTTGGTTACAGCCAAAGAAGGCGCAGGAGCACTGATCAATAACCTATAATCTTCAACCTCACCATCAAGCGCCCTGCCATACGACCTTGTATCTTCCGAAGAAGGCGTTGCAGCGTTTGAGTTGCTCAAGGACTGAGTGGTCAGCCTGAAACGTGAATATACATTAGTTCCATCAAGAGACGGAAGACTGCTTATGTCATAACACAGCTGAACATTGGTGCCTGCCGCACTTCCCGCAGGAACAGTTATGCTGGCAAATTCATCTCCGTCAAAACTTCCGTTATTATCAAAATCGATCCAGCCATATAGTGTAGCATTCACCGTACCTAAATTTTGTACTGCCACAGTAGCACATAGTTGTGTTCCTGAAATCAATAAAGTAGTTGATGTAATTCCATCATCGGCATCTGTATTGGCATTTGCCGAAGGCAGACCGTCACTTTCCCTGGTAACAGCTGTACCCATGGTCAATGGCACTGAAGCATTGATCTGGTGGCGTGGCCCATTATCCGACAGGTAAGTTCTGTAATTGTTGGCTCCTGTCCCGTTTCCTGCAACCGGGGTTCCGGTATCCGGCAGATCACCATAGTCAACCTGGTAAGAGGTAGACGGACATCTTGCACCGTCATTTTTACCCAAACTTCCAATACCGGTTACATCTGTAAAGGCAAGACCAATCGGCGATACATCTACATCGATCCTGAAGACACCTTCGGTTGCATTATTGTATGCATATAAGTATCCATCACTATCAAAGAATACACCTCCGTAGGCTCCGGCCGGCAAGCTGGTTCCCAAATTGGTCACAGCGCCTGTATTCAGTTCATATCGGTACAAAGTACCATTATCGCCTACAGTATATAATTTCCCGTCCTGTGGATTTACCGCCCAGTCAGAAACCTGTGTATTGGTTCCGGATGTAACTGTATTCAACAGTTGAAGATATGTTGGTGATGTAGGATCAACATCTATGATATAGTGGGTACTGTTGTTCCCTGCGAGCTTCACATACATTCTTCCGTTATATACATCACCAGTATTGGCATTTCCATCAAGCTCTGGAATGTAAGCCACACGGTACGTATTATAAGTATAGCCCAAACCAGCCGGGGTCAATTCAGTTACAAGAACATAGCCCGTATTTGCATCTACACTATAAATCAAACCATCCAATTCGTTAAAGCCTGCCGCATTCTGAGAAGTCGGCGGAGCATAATTATCGGTAGTTGGCCCCTGATATTCGCCAGTAAACAAGTTTATGGATATATAATCGCCAGCATCTCCCTGAACCATAAAAGCTTCGGAAGGACAGCCAACATTGGCAAACAGGTTGCGGTTGTAGCAACGGCCATATTGAAGCAGGTTTCCTTGCGAAATTGCACTTTTTGAATAAAATGCGTCATCGATCAGTCCGTTAAACGGAACAAAAGTCGCCGATGGAAAAGCTACCTGCAGGATCGATGTAGCGAACATTGCGCCTATACCTCCAATATCTGTGTGAGCCGGAATAGTTGCAAAACCTGTATTTAGGGCACCTTGCAGCCTTCCGTCTATAAACATCCTGAACATTCCATTTTCATAGGTAAATGCCACATGATGATAGCCTGAAGCGGTAGGGAAATTATACGAGGCACTTTGTGCATTTCCATTTTTCCCAATTCCAAACACAATCTGCCCGGTGTTGTTCAAATAAATCCCAATCCCGTTAGTAGTTCCTCCTTCATCAAAAATCATCCTGTTGCCTCCGCCCGAAACTGCCGTTGGCTTTATCCAGGCACCCCAGGAAAGGTTTGTAAAAGCATCATTCATAAAGGTTCCGTCAGAATATTGTATTCCACCGGTACCCGAGAACGAAACGCTGTTCGATCCTGCGAATGCATCAGAAGAGAAACTAACGCCTGAGCCTGTAGCCGTTGCATTATTAGTACCCGACAGCGGTAATGAATCATTGCTATTGCCATCCATAGTCCAATACGCATCAATAGTGCTGGTTCCTGCTATATAGTTTTCGAAACAGTTGCTGGTTACAGGTGTAATGGTACAATCTGGGCAGCCTGGATCTACAGGGCAGGTCGCACATGGCGTTGGATCTACCGAAGTATCACTAACAGGACTACCGTTAGGGCTTTGGCCAATTGCGGTAGCCAAATTATAAACATAGCCCGCATCAATATCGGCCTGGGTCAACACGTGCACGGCAGTGAAGGCAGTGCTGTTGGTTACCCCTACTCCCAAGCTGGCCAATGGCCCGCCGGTTACCGTAGCATTGGTATCGCTTATTGTAACGTTGGTCAATACTGTATTTCCTGTATTGGTCACCGAAAATGTATAGCGGATTTCATCACCCACATTGGTGACTCCGTTGCCATTAACATCAAAGTAGGTTCCACTTTTGGTAACTTCAAGGCTGCCGGAACACGTGGGCAGGATCACGACATTGACACTTGAAGTTGAAGCATCCGTATTATAGCAGTCATTTGAAGTATCATAAAAGAATGCATAATATACTCCAGTAACGGTAACGTTTGTAGGATCTGGCACTTCTGTACCCGCCTGGTGGTCGGGAGTGGTAAACCAAACCAGCTCAACACCATTTGGCAGTGTGCCCGTATATAAAGAATTCAAATTGACAGATGAGCTTCCGCTGGAACAATCCAGGTCGAAATCATCACATACAAAATTATCGTCAACAGTTGGAATAGTTACCTCTTCTAACAGGATATCATCCACATAAAAATCATTACCGCCAAGAGCGGAATATGCATTCCTTAAAGAAACAGCAACCAATGCCCCTTGCGGAGATAAATTGACACATGGATCTGAAGGCACTTCAAATGTCCAGCTAAAAGGAACCCAGCGATTGGCAGGAGTTCCATAAGGCAATGGACCTGATGAACCGATTACATTTTCGGAAACAGCGCTCTGGATTTCAAATTGCGTACTTACATTTGGTTGCCCGCTGGCATATACATAGGCCGTTAACCTGTACTTCTTGCCTGGCATAAGTGTGGTCACCCTCCTATAATACTGGTTCAGTACAGATCCGCCGTTTACAACCAAAACAGCTCCAAGGCCACTTTGAGCGCCCGGCGATGCGCCTGGATTAGTCACCCACCAATCATATCCCGGTGGAACACCCGGTGGAAGATTGCTATAAATTTCTCCAGGCCTTACTACTGCGTAATAACCATTATTAATAACATTCCTATTAAGGTTTTCTCCATTGTTATCACTCTGGATTGCAGCGAAGTTGTAAAATTCTGTATCAGTACCTGATGTAGGAACATAAGGCGATGGTATTCTTCCCGGGTTGGAACCAAAATCCTCATAAAAGACAACCTGTGAACTGGCCGCCTGGTATTGGAACAAGAAGAGTATAATGAGTTTAAAAAGTATTTGCTTTTTCATCTTATCGGTTTTTAGTTGGTTAGGGTGCTTCCGCTTAGATTAACTTGATTCGTTCCTGCCCTGCAGATAGCAAGGGTTGCCGTAGCAGTATTATTGCCTGGGGTAGGATCGGTTTGGTCACCGGTGATTGTTACCGTATTGGCATAACTTCCTGTTGCATTTACAGTAGCTACAACCGTTAAGGTAGCACTTGCCCCATTGGCCAAATTGCCGACAGTCCAGGTTGGCGCTGCCCAGGTTGTTCCTGAAGATGGTGTTACGCTTACTACAGTATAGCCCGATGGGATATTTTCTGTTACGGCTACACCGGTGGCATTAGCAGAACCATTATTGATAGCGGTTATTGTAAATGTTACATTGCTGCCAATTGCCGGTGACGGATTGCTTACCGTTTTGGCAACTCCTAAATCAGCATCTGCAGCAGTACATGGAGGCAAAATCACCACACTCACACTTGAGGTGGAAAAATCGGTATTGTAGCAACCGGTTACGGTACTTCGGGAAAATGCATAATACATCCCAGTAGTTGTAACTTGTGCTGGGTTGGCTACTTCTGTGCCGCTTTGGTGATCCGGAGTAGTGAACCAAACCAATTCGACATTGTTTGGCAACGTACCGGTATATAAAGAATTCAGGTTTACCGATGTTGCGGCGTCAGAGCAATTCAGCGTAAAGCTGTTGCATGCCAGATTAGTATCAACCGTTGGGACTGTTACTTCTTCCAGCAGAATATCATCTACATAAAAATCATTACCCCCTGAAGCTGCGACTGCATTCCTCAAAGAAATGGCAACCAACGCTCCATCCGGAGATATGTTGTTGCATAATTCTGTCGGCACTTCAAATGTCCAGCTAAAAGGAACCCATCTATTGGCAGGCGATCCATAATTCAATGCATTTGATGTTCCTATTGTGTTTTCTGTAATGGCATCCTGCATCTCAAACCGGGTACTCACATTTGTTGAGCCACTTGCATATACATAGGCTGATAACCTGTATTTCTTTCCTGGCAGAAGTGTTACGGTCCTCCTGTAATACTGATTAAGTACAGGACCGCCATTGACAACCAAAACTGATCCCAAGCCATTTTGTGCTCCTGGGGATGCTCCCGGGTTTGTTACCCACCAATCATAGCCTCCCGAAGGGAAACCTGAAGGAAGATTACTGTAAATATTACCTGGTCTAACAACTGCATAATATCCATTATTGATGATATTAGTGTTCAGGTTTTCACCGCTGTAATTATTTTGGATAGCTGCGAATTTGTAAAAATTGCTTCCATGGCTAAATGGCCCACCTGTTAGTCCTCCGTCTTGTCCGGACTGAGGTACGTATGGGCTGGTCATCCTTGTTGCGCTCGAGCCAAAATCTTCATAAAAGATAACCTGCGAAATGGCTGCATGGTACTGGAACAAGAAAAATATAATGAGTATAAAGTGTATTTGCTTTTTCATCTTATCAATATTTAGTTAGTTAAAATATTTCCGTTTAAAATGATTTGACCAGTACCTGTATTGCAAATGGTAGGCGTTACAGTAGCAGTATTATTTGCCGGAGTCGGATCAGTCTGATTTCCGGAAACGGTTACCGTATTGGCGTAATTTCCTGTAGCATTGACTGTAGCCACTACCGTTAAGGTAGCACTCGCTCCACCGGCTAAATTACCGATGGTCCAGGTTGGAGCTGCCCAGGTGGTTCCTGCAGACGGGCTTACCCCTATTACGGTATAGCCCGAAGGGATGCTTTCTGTTGCGGTAACTCCTGTGGCAGCGCTGGCCCCACTGTTAGTGGCAGTTATTGTAAAAGTTACATTAGTACCAACCTGTGGTGTGCTATTGTTTATCGTTTTTGCAATCGACAAATCAGGGGAAAGCGGAATAAAATAATCTTCTACTTCGCCTATACCATCTAAGAAACCTGTTGGCGTAGCTGTAGTCAGGCTACTGTCATCCGACAGCCTTATCCTAAGGAAGGCTCCCTGTCCGGCAGAAAAACTGCCCAAGACAGCATTAGTCCACGTAAATGTCCTGTCAACTGTACTGGTGCTTGAAGGTACAGCTGTTGTGGTAGCCGCTTCGCTAACATCGAATAGGCCATTGTTATTCCAGTCTATCCAGGCAATTGCACGGGCATTCGCTCCGCTATTATTTCGTACGGATGCAGTTATGGAATAAGTTGGAACCGTATTCCCGACAGCAGCAACATTTGGAATAACAGCAACTCCATCTTCATCATTACTACCAGAATTATCATCACCATCAGCTAAAGCGCTATTGTTTTCGGCAACATCGCCATCGCCACCATTTGCTCCTAACCGTAATAGGTCATGCAATGACAAATGTGATGCACTTCCATAGCTGGCTAAAGCATCACCTCTATCCGGCGCTCCTTTTGAAAAAGTAAAATCCCATGTATGATTATCCGAACCGCCTCCGCTTATTTGGTAGATACGTATTCTTTTTACATTATCTGTCCTCATCAAAAAACCAAATCCCTGATCGCCTACATTTCCATTTGCTACGGGGCCATCATTTATGGCAACGGAAGTAGCATTCGGGTAGGTAACCGGAACTCCTGATATGGAAGACAAGCTAAGGACCGTTACATTATCATTTATGGTTAATGGAGTTCCACCACTTGCAGTAGCATAAAACTCTACTAATACCGATTCTCCCGAATCAACATCTATAATATGGAGATGGTCCAATATGTTAAGATTATTAGTAAAAACAATCTCCGCATAATTGTTTGTAGGCATAGGGCTGCCATACCAGTTCAAATCAATAGTACGGGTGTTAGATGGCCAGCTATTGCCTGAAGGCATAGACCCTGGTGAATATGAGGGATAAACTGCAGCTCCGGAACCTAATGTATTATTACTATAATTCTTCAGATTTCCAGTATTTGTAAACGTAATGGTAAAGTTATTCCCCGCCAAATTTCCCAGGATAGGGCCGGTTGTAGAAGTTCCGGTTGTTGCAGGAGTAGTGTAAACAGCAAATGTACTGCCGTTAAAATAACCAGGGCCAATGGATATCTGCGCTGGTAACTGTACAAATGACAAAAGCATAAAGACAGCCATTGATGATTTGTAAAAATGATCAACAGGTTTAGCAATTGAGGACACTTTTGCCTTTATCTGATTAAAGAATAAAAGCAATGCTGAGGCGAAGAGCCTGCACAGGACAACAATACCGACGGTATTTTGCCTGCTTACTAGTTTTGGACGGGTAGTTTTACTCATAGTATTTCAGATTTTAATGTTAAGGATTGGCGTTGTCCTTTTACAGGAAACGCATATTAAAACTCAGGTATTAAGCTGGCAATGAATACTATTGCCAGTATTCGTTTTAAGATTTTGGAATTTGTTTTTTTTGGATGTAGGTTATTAAATGAGGTTTTTCGATTTGGGAATCTGGATCTGTTATTTGGGTAAGGTTTTTTTAGGGATGGGGGTTAATTAAAAACGTTATAATTGCTGGATGTTATAACAAACATTTTCGGGATGCATCTTAATGTCAGTATAAAATTATTGTTAAAAAATATTCAAAAAATAATACGTCGTAATGAATTCCAAAAAAAGAAACACATATAAAATATTGTATTTCAACAAAATACAATCAACATAATTTCTAATCTTAAGTGTTTTTGAGAAAAAAAGGCAACTCTTAAAGCCTCCTTCAAATGCTGAAAGAGCCGCCTTCAAAATCTATTTAATCATACCAAATCAAAAATAGATTCCATCTCAAATTTTATGTTAACCATATTTCAAAGCAACAGTTTCTTCCTGCTTCAGGTTATTGATGAAATAGGATGGCGATATTCCGGTTTCCTTTTTGAATACTACTGCAAATACCACCCGGGATGAGAACCCGGAGCATTCTGCCAGATAGCTTATTTTATATTCCCTGTATTCCGGGCAATTGGCAAGCAGTTCAGAAATATAATCTATCCTTAATCCGTTAATGTAATCCCGGAATTTTTTCCCTTTGTATTGCTTGATGATCTCGGCCAGGTACTTTGTATTAGTATTGAGCATGCTGGATAAAGTAGAAAGGCTCATTTTCTGATCAGTATATTTGCCCGATTTCTCGAACTCTGAAAGCTTGAACAATAGCGTATTTATTGTTTCATCTGTAATAACCTTTTTTTGCTTATTGATGATAATCTCGCTGGTGGCTGTATTCCTTTCAACAACTTCACCTCTAAACCGTTTGTCATAACCAAGCTCCAAATCTGTAATAAGCGTTTCGTATTTAAGTTTTTGCTTGGCATTTATTTTTTTTAAGTAAAAGAAGAAAAACAAAACAAATCCGATAATTAACATCATTGATATCCTAACGTCGTCAATTCCGGAAACCAATCTTTGCTCTTCATCCCGGTCGAGCATGTTGAGAACTATTTCCAAACAAACCTGTGTTCAGGATAGTCAGTCCTTTTTGTTGTAAAAATGAAATCATAGTATTTAGTATTTAGGGTTAATTTTTTGAGAACTTAATGAATGTCGATAATAATGGGTTGATAAAAGAAGCGTAGAAAGGGGTTTTTCAGGCAGATAAAAATGCAATGTTTTTAACTTTTGTATTATAAAGTTGTTTATTTTTTTGTTAAAAATTAAGAAATAATTAAAAAATCTTTTGAAAGTATTGTGATAAAAACAGAATTTATTTTAAATCTGAATATAATTCAAAAAAAATACAAAACATTGAAAATCAATAAATTATAAAAATATTAGTAAAGAAGAAATCAAAATGAAAACAGAAATAAAAACACAGACAAAAAAAACAGCAACTCATTTGGATTTTTAAAATAAAAAAAATTACACTGTAGGCTTTTCACGAATACCTATCACCCTTGTAAAAAATATATTAATAAAAATCAAGAGCTTTGATTAACAATTGTGTAACCTTCTAAATCTACTCATTATGGAAAAAAAATTACTTTACAGATGGGACATTAAATTATTATTAATGTTCACAATGCTCGTGTTTTATCAAAATGGTAATTCACAATGTTCTACCACCGGTTGGCAAAAATTGTCACAAGGTGAGAATTTTACTCTTGCACTAAAAGCTGACGGCACCATATGGATGTGGGGAGTCAGTTTTGACGGAATCATGGGAACAGGCTCCGGTGACGACACTACCTTACAGCATCCGACCCAAATTGGCACTGATACAGATTGGACAGACATTTCTGCAGGCCGCCACTTTGTTTTAGCATTAAAAAACAATGGCGATTTATACGGCTGGGGAGATAATGACTGGGGAAATTTAGGAAACGGCAATCAAACCGACGTATTCGCTCCAACATTAATCAGCAGTAGTGTCAGGTCTTTTTCAGCCGGATACCATCATTCAACAATTGTTAAGACCGATGGAACCTTGTGGGGAACCGGGTATAATGATTGGGGCGGCCTAGGAATAGGCAATAGTATCGGATATGTAAATGTCTTTACACAGGAATCCAGCCTTGCCACAAACTGGGCCAAAACCACGGCAGGATATTATAATTCTTTCGGGATCAAAACTGATGGTACCTTATGGGCTACAGGCGCTAATAATGAGCGAATGACAGGAACCGGCCTAAACGTTAGTGAACTGGACGATTTTACTCAGGTAGGCACTGACACAAACTGGGCTTCCGTTTCATGCGGAGTGTATCATGTTTTAGGGCTTAAAACTAATGGCAAGCTATGGGGCTGGGGCGCCAGCCACAATGGAAGACTTGGGATTCCTGGTGCCGGTTCACAATATTTCTCAACACCACAGGCAATAGAAGCTACAAACAACTGGACTGCTGCCAGTGCTGGATGGGACCATTCCAGTGCCATCAGGTCAGACGGCGCGCTATTTTGCTTTGGCTCAAACGGAGGCGGCAAATCTGGACTTGAATCAGCAGGAGATACATACAACTTAGCTCCTGTCCAGGTAGGAACCGATACTGATTGGGTTTCAATTTCAAACAGATTGGGAGTCATAAGCTCCGGAGCAATCAAAGGTGACACTACTATCTGGGCCTGGGGAGCTGATAATTATTATCAGTTAGGGAATTATGATGGCACCGCCACCAACAACCATATCCCAACACAAACAACCTGCACTGACGCATTGGGTTTAACAGACTTTACAACCAAATCTGTTATGCTTCATCCAAACCCGGCAGAGAATTACATCCAGATAACAACTGAACAGACTATCTATTCAGCTAAAGTATTCAGCATTGAAGGAAAGCTAATCAAAGACATGAATACAGATTCATCAACTCTTTATGTAGGGGATTTGGCCAAAGGGACTTATTTCCTAAGGATCAACAACACAGCAGCACAAAAATTCATCAAAAATTAAAGTTAGGTTGAATAAGAGAGGGAGGGAAAAGGCTGTCTTCGGGCAGTCTTTTCCTGTTTAATCATTTCGCTAAGCCAAATAAAAAAAGCATCAATCAAGATATTTGCCAAGGTTGGCACCAAATTGGTTAAATACATTATCTAAATCACTAAGCGATAATTTAAGCGGCTCTACCCTGCCCTTATCAACTATATGAACTGAGCCTCCTCCAGTAATTGAAGAATGCGGAAAATAAACAGTACAAGTAGCATTGTCATGCTCTTCAGTCTGTATGCCTAATTGCTTTGATTCGTTCCAATGAACCAAAACCACTATCCCGGCGGCCTCTTTTATATGAAGCTTTTCTTCCATCATTGACTTGAGCATATTATAACCGGGAATCATGTCCAAAAGCTGTTTTTCGAGCCATCCGTTGATTTTCCGTAAAAAAGTATAATGGATAAGCAGGCCTGTAACAAAAACCAGAAAAATGAGGATTATCGATCCCAAAATAAAAACAAAAAAAGGCCCGCCTATTTTTCTTGCGATTGCCGTATCTTCTAATCCGCAAAGCAATGAATACATACCGGTGATCGCTCCTGAGAACAGCCACACGACGGCCACCACAGGGATCAAAAAAACTATGCCGTTTACAAACGTCTGATAAAGATAGGCTTTCGTTTTCTTTAAGGGATTTTTCATTTTATCATTTATTTAAAATCAAACTGGCAGAAAAAATTGATTTCCCTGCCAGTTTATTAATTGTTTTTTACTGCTACTTTTCTGTATTTCAAAAAGAAATAAGCCATCAATAAGGTTACTTCATTTTCGCTTTTACGATGGCAAAAGCATAATTAAGCTGGACTAAAATTATAAAGCCTATGCTAAGATAAGGATTAATGAAACACAATAATGCCCCGAATAAATAAAGGGCCTGTGCTATGATTATCCTGTTGGTAACCGCCTTGCCCACGGTTTCCAGTTCGTTGCCTTCTAAATTCACAAAACCTTTCCTAACAGCATATTTCCAATGCAGCAATAGCAGCAATCCTAATAAAAATATATTGACCCAATAAATCCCTATCGCGGTCTTAAAGTGTGTGTATTCGCCCAGGAAAGCTGTCGTAAATGGCAGGAGCGATACAAAAAGAAGGAAGAACAAGGAGTTCCAGTTTAAATTCCTGTCATACTTTTCTATATGGCTCAACTGTAATGCCTGTCCGGTCCAGAAGATGCCCATTGTCATGAAACTTAAAAAATAACTTGAGAACTTCGGGGCAAGCTCTTTTAATATCTCCCATAGTTCCGCTTCGCTTTGCACATGCACTTCGGGAACTTTTATCTCTAATACTAAAAGGGTCAATGCTATGGCAAAAACACCATCGCTTAAAGCTTCTATCCGGCCAATTTTCTGACCGGCAATCTGATTATAATGTAAATTTGGCATTTTAATTTTTTTTAAATTAGTTAAAATAAAATCCGTACAAAAGGACCGACGTTGCACTCAAACTCTTCAAAGTCCTCACCCTGCTCTTCCAGCTCAGCTCCGGCCCCAAAAACAATTTCCTTGTATTGAAAACCTAATCGAAGTAGCTGATTGCTAAAAGCATGGCCGTGCTCGTAACTTATTGCCGAACGCCATTCGGCACGGGTGTAAAGCTTCCAGTTATGCGACAATTCAGGAGTATATGCCCCTAAAACGAGTAGTTGCCCATCGGCTTCATTGGTTACCGCTGTACTCAGGTAAGTGTAGAATAAAAATTTCTCGGATTCCTTAAAATACTGCAGCCCTAACCTGGTGCTGAAATTGTAATGAGTTGATGCATAAGTACCGGCGGCAATGCCAAGGCCATTTTTAAAATTATAGGAAAAGGTATTAAAATTTACAAATTCCTGCGCATCATTATCATAATCAGGAAGATGCAATTCGCTACGGGAAATAGCAAGCCATCTGTTGTTATCGTCAATTGATTTTAAGAAGAAAAACTCGGAAATCAGGCCTTTATCCCCAAACATACCGTCGATGGATACCTGGGAGTATTTATGGTTATGAGAAACGTGATCTTCAGAAACCTGGGCTTTAGAAGACTGGCTTATCAAAACAAATAAGAATACCAACAATGCTGTTTTTTTCATAATGATAGATGTGAATTAGGATTATTTTGCCTGGCCGATATCCAGCCTGGAAATCTTCCCGTTGGCATTGACCTGGAATTTGAAGTAAACATTAAAGCTACCCCACTGTCCAGCAAAAAAGTTTCCGTAAACATCCTTCCCGTCATTTTCAACCTTAGTGATGCTTAGAAATCTTTCTTTGTGGGTAAAAGCATGTTCAAAGAAGTCATGAAAATCCTGTGCATTTCCGTCGTCGGTAAATACAGCATTGCTTTCAAATAAAGAAAACCATGCTTTTTTATCATTCTCCGATAGTGCTTCGACCGCTTTCTTTACAGTTGAATTTGTTAATTTTTCAGTATCCATTTTTTTATTTTTTTCATTAAGTTCATTAGTTTTTTTTTGGAGATTGGCCACATGCGGCCATTGAAAAGACAAGCATCACCCATAACATTTTTTTCATACCAAATTTCCTTTATAGAGTGGATATTGCAGGTAAATTATCAGCAGGTTTAGCAGTAAAAAAGGGAGTTCGATGAACATTCCTTTTAAATCCTTATCCAATAAATGCAAGCACATTATCATCAGGACACCGGCTGCCATTATAAAATTCCCCCAGACAAAAGTCTTTGGATGGAGAATGAGCAATGCGCTTATCATGGTTATGGCACCATTAATCATAAGGCTGGTTTTGTTAAAGCCCCATTTACCGAACATTTCCATCATTTCAGGTTTACCCGAAAACATAAGATACCCTTGTTTTAATCCCATAAATACTGCTATGGCGATAAAAATTACATTTAAAAATCTCATCATATTTTATTTAATTTAAAGTTTCAAACCCATTGCCATACTAACTATCAAATAAGCTACTATTTTGCTTAACTAAACAAGCTTAATGCCTTATTAATATCCTTTTCTTTATAAGGGGGAAAAACGTCAAGCTCCAAATCAGGGTTGCCGATAAGCATTGCCTTGGTATTGCTAAGCGCATCAAAACCTGCCTTTCCGTAGTATTTACCCATCCCGGAAGTTCCAACCCCGCCAAATGGCAGATTGTCAATCCAACAGTGCAAATTGACCTGGTTGACGCAGCCACCACCAAAAGACAATGAGTGCAGGAAATAATCAATATTGGCTTCGTTCTTGCTAAAAATATAAGCAGCCAATGATTTTGGTTTTCGCTTTATAATTTCGACAACCTCGCCAATGCTTTTATATTTCATTACAGGCAATATAGGCCCAAAGATTTCCTGCTGCATGACGGCATCCGACCATTCCACCGGATACATAATCGTAGGCTCCACATACCTGTCTGCTTTATCATACCGGCCTCCTAAAATTACCTTTTCAGGGATCAGGTAGGAGACCATCCTGTCAACATCGTTTTCAGAGATCATCCTGGCATAATCTGGGCTTTGCTGTGGGTTTTCGCCATACATCTTTGTTATTGAAGCCTTAAGCTTCTGAAGGAACTCATCTGCAATGCTTTCATGGACATACACATAGCCCGGGGAAATACACCATTGTCCTGAAATGGCATTATGCCCCCACGCAATCCTGTCTACAGCAATATCTATATTGGCCGTTTGGTCTACAATTGTTGGGTTTTGCCCTCCTAATTCCAATATCACCGGGGTAAGGTTTTCCGCTGCCGCTTTCATTACAATTTTACCAACAGTTGCACTTCCTGTAAAAAATATAAAATCAAAAGGCAATTTCAGAAGCTCTGTTATTTCTTCCCTGCCACCGGTAACCACATTAACCGCTTCCGGCTTAAAGTATTTAGGGATCAAATCATTAAATAACCCAGCCGTTTTAGGGGTCGTGTTGGCTGGCTTCAATATTACCGGATTCCCTGCTGCCAAAGCAGCAATGGCCGGGTCGAGCAGCAATAGGATCGGTGCATTGAACGGCCCTATTACCAAAGTCACCCCATAAGGTTCCTTATAGATTATGCCTTTATTGCCCGTGGCTTCAAGCCCCTTGGGAATTTCAACATTTTCTGGCTTCATCAGAGCCCGGAGGTTTTCTTTATAATATTTGATTACACCTAAAGGAACAGTTATTTCAAACATCTGTTCAAAAGGCGGTTTATTAAAATCTTCAAACAACGCATTGCAAAATGCTTCCTGATTCTCAACCAGCATTTGCTCCATTCTCTCTAATTGTTCAATTCTCCATTCATAAGACTTAGTCACATCAGCGTAAAAAAAGTCTTTTTGGACATCAAAAATGTCCTGATATTTATTTGTCATATTGTATAACTTAAAAGGCAGTTCTTCAACTGCCTTTCTAATTTAATTATCGGGTTGTATATCCACCATTTGCAAAAATGGTCTGGCCTGTTATCCACCAGCCATCGGTTACCAAAAACTCAACCAAAGGCGCAATATCCTTGATATCGGTAAGGCCTCCCAAAGCTGAAGCTGATTTGTGGTAAGCTACTGCATCCGGAGCTTCCTGCCCATAGAAGAAAGGCGTATCCATTGGTCCTGGCGCTACAGCAGTAACCGAGATGCCTCTTGATCCGAATTCTTTTGATGCTGCTCTTGTAAAATGCTCAACTGGCGCTTTTGCACCGGCATAAGTAGAATACAAACCTGTATAGGCAGCCAATAATGACGTTACGATAGTACATATCTTTCCATTGTCATTTATTCTTTTGCCTGCTTCCTGCAAGAAGAAATAAGCTGCTTTTGAATTTATCCCAAACATAGTATCGTATTCAGCTTCTGTTGTTTCAACAAAAGGTTTTTTCAAAACCATACCAACTGTATTGATTGCAATGTCAATGCCTCCAAACTTCGAGATAGTTTCATCAAAAAATTTGACTACATTTTCAACTTTCGTTAAATCTCCCTGAAATAAAAATGCCTCTGCGCCAAGAGCTTTTACCTCTTCTAGTGTCTTTTCGCTCTCAGCCCTTGAGCCTTCACTATTGTAATGGATCGCCAACTTAGCTCCCATTGAAGCGAAATCCTTGCTTAATAAGCCTCCCAAATTCTTACCGCCTCCGGCAATAAGAACTACCTTACCTTTTAAATCTTGTTTTGACATAAGTATATTGTTGTTTTAAATTTTAGACAATCAAATATATATGCCAACGTGCCGAAAGCAATGAAAAAACCCATTCTTGTTGAGATGAATTCAGAATTCATAAGGGTTTAAGCATTATTTCATCATTAACAATAAACAAGAAAAAGACTATAAATATTTTTAATTAAAATAATAAAAAATAAGCAAAAAACTACAAAAATTAATTATTTCTATAACCAATAGACAATAAGTTATACTATAAGCAAAAGCTTAAAACTTAAATAATCAAGGGGCTAATTATTTAAGTTTTTAGTTTACAGAATCTTCTTTTATAGAATCCGTATCGCATAAAAATATCTTTCCCAAGCCGTAGAAGCCATAGCACCATTTACAGTAGCTGTAGTAGGAGCCACGGCATTTCTTTCCTGTTGCACCCAAACATAATATGTTTTACTTGTGGTTCCTGAATTTTGAATGGCAAACACTCCCGACACAAAGCATTTAAATGCCCCAATATTTATCATACCAGCCGCTGCCCTATTTCCCGAATAAGTGGTTATGTAATCTGGTGTTGTCACCTCGAGGGTTCCGGTGTTTATATCTTGCAATGTATAGGTTACCCATATAGACCCGGCAGTTAAAGTTGGAGTTGTTGGAGATCCTGAGGAAACAGTAGAACCAAGATTAACCATCCACTTTCCAGGCGGAAGTGTTATTGAAGCACCTGTATAACGTGTTGAATTACTCGTTGGAAGAGTAACGGACAAGGTACTGAAAGTCCCTGTTACCGTAAATAATGTTGGATCCTGCCAAGTGGCATTTCCTGTACTGTCAGATGTTAAAACCCTACCCGTGGATTCGCCTCCATCTTTTATCTGTAAAGCTGCTTTTGGACTAGCCGCTGTTCCATTAGAGATAAATTTATTTCCTCCTTGTGTTGTAGTATTGAAAGTTAACGTTTTATCAGTTTCTGTAATAGTCGTATTCTCAGTTAGTGTTCCACCTAACTTAATATTGCCGCTGCTTAGCGTGAGTCCGTTACTGGCCGTTATAGCAGATGCTGCAGGAGCCCATTGTGTTCCATTCCAAGTCATTACATCTCCTGTGGCAGTACCTGATGTTAACCCCAATGTATAGGGGCTTGCTGAAGTACCAGATCCGGCACGTACCAATCCGCCATTGGTAGTGGCATTGGTTACCTCATTGCCAATTACACCATCCACTTCTGAAGCTAAAGGCGTTCCTGTAACATAGCCCAACACGCCATTGTTATTGGATACAAGGGTCCTGGTAGCAGTAAAAGTCTGGTTTTGGGTTGATGATGTTCCTCCACCCGATGTGGTATATATAGCATTAGTAGCCCCATTTAATGGTAAACCGCTAAACCTTACATTTCCAGCCACCTGAAACTTCTCGGTGGGAGAACTTAAATTTACGCCAACATTTCCTGCCCCCATAATCGTCATCCTTGTTTCTCCCGAAACATCACCACCCGGGCATGTGACAAACTCTATCGGAGAGGGGTTTTGGGTATAATGGGTGCCAAATGAAATCCCATCCATTTCACCGCTTCCGAACATCTGCATATAATTATCCTGGAATAAATCCATGTCAAACTGTGAAGTTACTCCGTCGCCATCAAGATCAGCGGTAGAAAACCTAAAATGAGCCCTATCTACATCACCATGTAAAGTGGCATGGCTACCACCTTCTTCAATATCAAAATACCCTTCAGATCCTTTAAAGGTCAAGGTATGCCCATTAAGATCTACCACCCGGTAACCCGTAAGCGAACCGTTCGAATTATATATATTGACATTGCTTCCGGTAATTACCCATTTTGTTCCGTTAAAATAGTAATACCCTATTTGCGTAACATCAATTGTCTGGCCGGCAGGTGAAGTATCTGCAGCAGTAACATAGACCAAAGCCCCTATCTGATCTGAGCCATAGGTCTTGGCCCTTAATTGAGCCCCCGTAAGCCTTGGGGCAATAATTCCGTCTTTTTCAGCAACATCAGTCGGTTTTCCTACTACATCTAAAGTTGCTTTTGGGGATGTTGTTTGAACCCCAACCTGGCTAAAGGCAAATATATTTGCCAACAGCATGAACCCTGTTATAATTTGCTTTAACATAACTATTCAATTTAAATGGTTAACAAACCACCAATCAAATTCCAACTGAAAACCAATAGGCAATTTCCATATATGAAGCTTCTTTGGTGGTATTAAGCTCTCAATAGTTCGTTATTCGATTTTGACAGAAATCTTAAAATAAAATTATGGCTATTTTTTAAGCGCTTTATAACAAGCATGAAAGGAATTAATGAACGTGCCGTAATTTTTCCCGAAAAAAAACATAGCCAAACTGCAAGTAATTTGAAGAATAGTCGTCAAATAATCAAAAGTTCGGAATACTCATTTAAACAACAGAAAAAAAAATCGGTACAAAGCCCATACAGAAAAAACTGCAATTTGAGATTATGAGTAAAGTCATTTTGAAATAAATTCCGAATTTATATCATACCTTTATCAGGCCTGAAGCCCCAAAAAACGGTATTTTAAAAAAACACAATAATCATTAGCTGAAAATAATAAAAAATGAATTTCAACATATTGATTTTCAAAATTTTAACTTTATAAAAATCCATAAAATCAACCGTGTTTTTTCCGAATTAATCACCAGTAAGTTTTTCAGCAACTTCTTAAAAATCAACAGACAAGCCTGCAAGTCCGCTAAACCGCATTATTAAAAGAAATCACAAATCGTTAGCTTTGTATGAATAAATCGCAAATTGTAATTATTACAGAAATAACAACACCTAAAAAACCAATTTAAATATATTTTTTCTATGAAAAAATCTTGCTGCTTCATTCTTTTTTTATTCACCATCCAACTAGCTTATTCTAAAAATAATCTTCCTACAAAAGAGGGACTGGACAAGCAATTTGAACAAATCAACAATCCCAGTACCAATGAAGATATTGCAAAAATTGAAGACCTAATAGAAGATTCAAAGGAAATAGATTATCCAGAAGGCATTATCAAAGGGAAAATGAACTTACTGAACGCTTATAACAAGCGGTCTGATTACAAAAAAATGAGGTCGCTGATAAATGATTTAGAAGCGTTTGAAATCACTGACAACGAACAAATCTCTTCACTTTATCTTTACAAGTTTTTTGTCAATAAGGCGCTGGGGATACAGAAAGAAGGGTTCCAGAATTTAAAAGACGCCCTTAACTATGCAAAACTAATTGAAAACCCGGATAAAAAACATTTGAGGACAGCGGATGTCTACAATATGTTCTCAATGTATTACGATTTCAAATCCCCGGATTCTTTGCTTTATTATTTAAAACAACAATTAAAAGAGCTTGAGCAGATAAGTGACGGCAATAAAAAATTGAAGTCAAAAAAATATACGTCAATTGCGCTCAACAGCATCAATATCGGCAATTTTTATTTAGGGGTCCTTAAACCGGCAAGATTGGACCTGGCTGAGCCATATTACCTTAAAATCTATGAATATAAGACGTCGCACCCGGATATTTTTGAAGAAAACGATATGCCTATACTTTGTGGCACCGGAAGGTTTTACCTGGAAAAAGGCATTTATAAAAAAACTGTAGAGCTAGCCAACGAAGTACTAAAACGGGAGAAAGACAAAAAAAACCCAACTTATCGGATGTTTGCTTACCAGCTGCTTGCCGACTCTAACGAGGAGCTGAAAAATTCCCCTCTGCAGGCAAAATATACATTGCTGTATGCGAAGCTTTCGGACAGCCTTAATAGCATTGCCAAAAAGGAAGTAGGCAAAGAATTTGACAGAATTGTAACAAAAAAGGAAAATGAGCATAATTCCAATTTAAAAATCGTACTTTTAGTTACCGGAATCTTTATTTTCCTGATAGTATTGGCGGTATGGCTGTATTGGAAAAGGAAAAACAAAGGCATCCATCAAAAATATGAAGACCTTATAGCTAAGATCAATGTTGAAAATAAGGATCCAGAGCCACAGCCTGAAGAAAACGAAAGCAGTGCAAATGCAAAATCATCCATTAATATTACAGATGAGACTTTAAAAAAGCTGCTTGTTAAAATTGAAAAATTTGAAAGGTCTGACAAATATTTAAAAAAAGAAATCAACCTGACTTATCTCGCCAATAATTTAGGAACCAATACCAAATACCTTTCCGAAATCATAAAGCAGGAAAAGGGAAAATCATTCAACAATTACATCAACGGGCTGAGGATCGATTATATCGTAAGGGAGCTTTATTCCAATCCTAAATTAAGGGAATATAAAATAAGCCATTTGGCTGACATATCAGGGTTTGCTTCCCGCGAAGTATTTGCAATAGTATTTAAAAAAGAAACAGGGATAACACCTTCTTATTTTATAAACAACCTAAAAAAAGAGCCCTAAATCAAGCCTGTAAGAAAATGTAAAGCCAAGCTACAACCAAACGCCATGAGCAAGTATACTTTTTTTATAAATAAAGCATATTTTTTGATTTTAATGCTTTTCTGCCTCTGCTCTGTTTTTGCTCAGAATTCAAGGCCTAAAGCATCAGGCAATGATATTTCATTAAAAGAAACCACTGATGTGCCTGTATCAGATGCTGAAGCAATGATTGATGAAAAGCTGAAAGAATTAAGCGAGAACATCTGTCACTGACCCAAAAGGATACAATACCCAATTGCTTAAAATAAAGGACGAATCCCGGAAATTGGATTATAAATTTGGCATTTTAAAAACCAGCGAGTGGCAAATGTTAACCTATAATAATCAAGGCAGGTATAAAGATGTCCTTGAACTGGGAAATGAAATGAAGAAAATAATCCCGGAAACCAGCCTTGAGGATAAGAACACATCTGCAATTTCCAATATATACCGTATAAACGGTCTTGCCCTGGGATATCTTGGCTTTGACAAGGCCGGTCAGAAAGATATTAAGACAGCCATCAGCTATGTCGAGAAAGTAGAAAGCAAAAACACAAAAATGTACCTGCTTTCGCTGTGCTACCAGAATATGAATATCTATTATGTTAATAACCAAATACAGAATAAGGCATTTAGGGATTCCACTTTATATTGCCTCAATAAAAGTACAGCTGCTGCAGAGCAGATTGAGGACAACAATGCTGAAGTTTCCAATGATTTAAAATACGAACAGATTGGCTTCAACTACATGCGCCTCGGTATATTTTACCTTGAGCAGGCTGACAAAAAGGGAAGCATTGAACAGGCAGAAAAATACCTGCTGAAGGGGTTAAAAATTTACGAAAACAAAACATATAAAATCTCTGACAACAACCGTATCATGATGCTGAACCAGGTAAGCTGGCTCTACACGGAGAAGAAAGATTACAGAAAATCGATTGATTATGCCCAACGTGCTTTGGCGCTTGAGCAAAAATTTCCTGATCCTTACGACAGGGTCGAATCTTTTGAGTTTTTGGCTACTTCCTACTTAGGGTTAGGCGAGAATAAAAAATCAAAGGTATATATGGATAAATATACCTACCTTAAAGACAGTTTGAGGTCAGTTGAAAGAAACAGTGTTGAGAACTCCTGTAAAGCAAATAGTTTCAGAAGCTACTGAAAAACAAGGCAGAAAATCACAGCAAAAAATCATACTGGTTTTGATAGCAGCATTGATCATTATAGCAGGAATGTTTATATTTTGGAAAAAGAAAAACAATACCATCCACAAAAAATATGAAGAGCTGATCGCCAGGCTGAATTTTGAAAAAACACTTTCAGAATTTCCCGAAGAAATAAAAAAGGAAAACATAAAACCTGCTTTGAACATTACGGATGAAACCCTGAACAAGCTGCTCCAAAAGCTTGAAAAATTTGAAAACTCGGATAAATACCTAAAACAGGAAATCAGCCTTACCTACATGGCCAATAACCTGGGAACCAATACCAAATACCTTTCTGAAATCATAAAACAGCATAAAGGCAAATCATTTAATAATTACATCAACGGGCTCAGGGTTGATTTCATTGTTAAAGAGCTTTATTCTAACCCTAAATTAAGGGAATACAAAATAAGCCATCTGGCAGAAATATCAGGTTTTGCTTCGAGGGAAGTATTTGCCATCGTATTTAAAAAAGAAACAGGGATAACACCTTCTTATTTCATAAATAACCTCGAAAAAGATAAAGGCAACAGCACATAATAACAGCCTTAAATGCTGAAGTACAACTAATACCACACACCATGAGCAAGTATACTTTTTTTATAAATAAAGCATATTGTCTGCTTTCAATGTTTTTCATCTTTTGTCCGGCTCTAGCTCAGAATGATTCTATTTCACAAATAAAGGCTATTGATCTGAAGATCCAAAAGTATAGAGCCTTAGCGCATTCAGATCCTGCTGAGTCGACCAAAAAATTAGTGGAGATTAAGAATCTATGTAAAAAAATCGGCCATAAAGATGGCGCCATGAGAAGTTCTATGTGCCTGGTTTTGCTTTATTATAACGGAGGCAATTATAAAAAATCGATAGAGGAAACCCGCTTCACGGAAAAGTATGCCGAAGAATTGCACAATACTGAATACCTGTCGGATATCTGTAGGATGAAATCAAATGCTTATGGGGAAATGGGACTCCTGGACGAAAGCTTAAAAGAGCTGGAAAACGCTTTGCCTTACGCAGATGAAATTGTCTTACCTCTTCGATTTTACAAAAAAGCACTGATCTATGAAAGCTATGCCGGTGTATACGATAAAAAAGGGGACGAAAAAAAACAGTTGTATTACAGGCAGAAGAGCATAGCCGTAACAGAAAAAATAAACGACGACAAAGACAATCCAATCTTAACTAATGCCAAATATCAAAACCTGGGGTATCAATATGCCAGCATGGGTTATGTTTACAGCAATCTGAAAATAAAGGATTCTGCCAATTATTATTTCAACCAGGCGTTAAAAATTGTAGAAAACGGGCAACATGAAATTTATACAAACGTACGCGCAACGCTATTCAGTGATATGGCCAAGTTTTATGATTCCAATAAAGAATCCGGCAAGGCAATCGTATTTGCAAAAAGGGCCGAAAATCTCGAAAAACAAGCTCCGATGCCGTATATCAGGAAGGACATTTTCAATACTTTGTTCAATTCCTATATTGAAACCAACAAAAAGGATTCTTCCAAATATTATCTAAAGCTATATACCAAACTTAACGACAGCCTTATAAAATCGGAAAAAGAAGGTATCATGACGCCTGTCAACCAGATTATTTCAGACAATGAATCGGAAAACAAAAATACTATCCGGAATATATTGCTTATCGTTCTGCCGATAATCGTTATCCTGATTTTTAGCTTAATCTACTGGAGAAGGAAAAACAATACCATCCACAAAAAATATGAAGAGCTGATTGCCAGGCTGAATTTTGAAAAAACACTTTCAGAATCTCCCGAAGAAGTAAAAGAAGAAGCAAAAAAGGAAACCGTAAAGCCTGCTTTGAACATTACGGACGAAACCCTGAACAAACTGCTCCAAAAACTTGAAAAATTTGAAAAATCAGACAAATACCTAAAACAGGAAATCAGCCTTACGTACTTGGCCAATAACCTGGGGACCAATACCAAATACCTTTCTGAA
Source organism: Flavobacterium sp. (assembly GCA_049841115.1). Lineage (GTDB taxonomy): Bacteria > Bacteroidota > Bacteroidia > Flavobacteriales > Flavobacteriaceae > Flavobacterium. The sequence continues at coordinate 84,259 of JASGHQ010000007.1, read as the reverse complement.
ATCATAAAACAGCATAAAGGCAAATCATTCAACAATTACATCAACGGACTGAGAATTGACTATATGGTAAAGGAACTTTATTCTAACCCTAAATTAAGGGAATACAAAATAAGCCATCTGGCAGAAATATCCGGGTTTGCCTCGAGAGAAGTATTTGCTATCGTATTCAAAAAGGAAACAGGAATAACCCCGTCTTATTTTATAAATAACCTGGAAAAAGAAAAAGGCAGCGGTACATAACTGCTGCCATGAATGCCGAACTGAATTTATAACCTAACACCAAACATTATGAGCAAATGTCCCTTTTTCGCGAATAAGGCGCATTACCTATTTTTAGCGCTTTTCTTTTTCTGTGCTACTTTAGCTCAGAACCCCGCAACTAAAGCATCTGATGCTTCCATTTCAGAAATAAAAGCCATTGACCGGCAAATCCAGAAATACAGGGCTTTAGCACATTCAAATCCTGCTGAATCAACCAAAAAATTAGTGGAAATCAAAAACCTATGCAAAAAAATCGGCCATAAAGATGGGGCTATGAGGAGTTCCATGTGCCTGGTTTTGCTTTATTATAATGGGGGCAATTATAAAAAATCGATAGAGGAAACCCGTTTTACAGAAAAGTATGCCACAGAATTAAAGGATGCCCAATACCTCTCCGATGTCTGCAGGATGAGGGCCAATGCCTATTCTGAGATGGGGCTTTTGGAGGAAAGCATGGAAGAGCTGGAAAAGTCCTTATCCTATGTTCATGCCATTACGCCACCCAATGCCCAGTTTTACAAAAAAGCCCTGATATATGAAAGCTATGCCGGTACGTATGAGAAAAAAGAAGATCAAAAAAAGCAGCTGTACTACAGGCAGAAAAGCATCGCTGCTACAAAAAAAATCACTGAAAAAGATCTGGCATTGACCAATGCCAAATACCAAAACCTGGGATATCAGTATGCGAGCATGGGTTTTGTTTACAGTAATTTGAAAATAAAGGATTCCGCTAATTATTACTTCGATCAGGCATTAAAAATTGTGGAAAACGGGCAGCATGAAATTTATGCAAATGTACGCGCCACGCTCTATAGCGACATGGCCAAGTTTTATGACTCTAATAAAGAATACCGTAAGGCAATTGTATTTGCCAAAAGAGCCGAGCAACTGGAAAAGCAAGTTCCCATGCCCTATATCAAGGAAAGACATTTTCCATACTTTGTTCAATTCCTATATCGAAACCAACCAAAAGGATTCTTCCAAATATTACCTGAACTTATATGCCACACTTAACGACAGCCTTATAAAATCGGAAAAAGAAAGCATCATGACACCCGTTAACCAGATCATTTCTGACAATAAATCGGAAAACAAAAATACCATCCGCTATATAGTATTTGTTGCTTCCCTGATAATCGTTATCCTGGCGTTCTTTGGTTTTAACTACTGGAAAAGGAAAAACAAAAGAATCCGCCAGAAATATGAAAAGCTGATAGCGAAGTTAAATATCGAAAAACCGCTGTCGGAACCTTCAGAAGATGTAAAAAAAGAAACTGCAAAAGCCACCTTCAACATTACTGACGAAACACAGAGGAAACTGCTCCAAAAGCTTGAAAAATTTGAAGCTTCGGACAAATACCTAAACCAGGAAGTCAGCCTGGCTTATCTGGCCAACAATCTTGGTACCAACACCAAGTACCTTTCCGAAATCATTAAGCAGCATAAGGGAAAATCATTCAACAATTATATCAACGGGCTACGGATTGATTATATTGTTAAAGAGCTATATTCTAACCCCAAATTTAGGGAGTATAAAATAAGCCAATTGGCAAGCCTGTCAGGTTTTGCATCCCGTGAAGTATTTGCCCTGGTATTCAAAAAGGAAACAGGAATAACACCATCCTATTTTATAAGCAGCCCGAAATGGACAATGGTAAAAACCATTAAAAAAAGGTCGTAAGTTCAGTGCTTATGACCCTTTTTAATCATTCCATAACGATTGTTCGCTTTATTTTTCAATGATTATAAAATCAGACCTCCTGTTTACAAAATGTTCTTCTTCAGAACATTTAACCCCATTGCTGCATTTATTTTTCAGCCTGCTTTCTCCATAGCCAATGGCGCTTTCAATCCTGGATGGATCGATTCCTTTGGCCAGGATGTAGTCTTGCGTTGATTTGGCTCGTGCATCTGAGAGTTTCAGGTTATAGGCATCTCCTCCCCTTGAATCCGTGTGGGATTCTATTTTTATCTTCACAACAGGGAATTTCTCCATTACAAAAACCACTTTATCGAGTTCTGTTCTCAGATTCCTTAGTAATTGTGGCTTTGTCATATTCAAAGAAGATTGGGTTAATGCTGATTTTTTCGATGCCGTCTTCCTTAACAACAAGGTCATCATAATTGCTGAGTTCAAAATTGACGTCTTTGGTTTCCAACGCATCAACATTGGTGGTTTCCATTTGTTTCTGCTCGCTGCTGTGATTTTCTTTTGAAGCCTTTATTTTTATTGACTTGCCGCACGGAATTTTTACTTGGTAATTCCCCTCAGCATCGGTTTTGGTTTCGGTTATCAAATCATCAAAGGTATCATACACCTGTATCGTTGCCTGATCGATAGGCAGTTTTGATTTGGCATTGATTACTTTCCCTGAAATCAGCTGGTTGCATTCGGGTTTTGATTTGGTAAACGAATAAATATCATCGCTTCCCTTACCTTGTGCGCGGTTAGAAGAAACATATCCATAGCTTTCCTTTTCATCCAATATAAAAGCGAAATCATCTTTATTGCTATTAATGGGCGCTCCTAAATTTTTTGGTTCCGAGAACTTCAAGCCGCCATAGAACTTGCTTTCGTATACATCCAGGTCACCCCAGCCATAATGCCCGTCAGAAGAAAAATAAAGGGTTCCGTTCCTAAAAAAGGGGAACAATTCATTTCCGATGGTGTTGATTGTAGGCCCCAGGTTTTGTGGAGAACCCATAGTTCCGTCTTCTGCAACCGAAACCACATACAAATCGGTTTCACCATAGCCACCGGGCATATCAGAAGCGAAAAAAAGCCATCTTCCATCTTCGCTCAAGGCAGGATGGCCTACAGAATATTTTGAGCTGTTAAAGAACACACTCTCGGATTTTACCAGCTTATCGCCTTCCAGCTTTCCTTTTATGATCTGAAAATTATTGGTCCTGGAATTATCGAGTACCAGCTTTTTCTTTTTTATGATATTCCGGGTAAAAAAAACGGTCTTCAGGTCTTTGGTAAATGTGGCTGCCGCTTCATGATAATCGGTCATCATATTCTTCAAGAAAACTTTTTCACTAAAGAGGCTCCCATCAACATAATTCCGTTCGGCCACGTACAGATCCAGGAAAGGCTGCTTGTTCCAGCTATACAGCTTTTCATTAAAGCGGGTAGAGTCCCGGCTGGAAGCAAAAACTATTTTATCACCATAAAAAGCGGTTCCAAAATCGGACATGGTAGAGTTTATTTCCAGGTTTTTAAGAGTATATAAAGGTTTGGCATTGGCCACGCTATCCATGTATTTTTTTTGTCCCATATAACGCAGGCTTTCTTTCTGGTCACCTTTTTTGTTGAGATATTCTTTTGTAAGCCTGTCAGCCATTTCATAATCTGTAACGCCTTTCATCGATTGGATGTACCTCAAAAAATAAACATCCGCCATGCTCTCTCCCTGGATTTCATACAGCTTTTGATACCATTTTAGCGCATTGCGGCTGTCATCAATGAAATAATAGGAATCTGCCGCATTTTTAATTGTCTGGACAGACGGTTTTGATACACCTTCAAGGTATTCTTCATACATCTGAGCTGCATCAACAAATGCCAGCGCCTTAAAAAAGTCATCGGCTTTTTTTAATTTTGATTGTGCAAAGGTGAGCATTACACAAAATAAAAAGCTAAGTGTGTATAGTTTTCTCATAAGCTTAGGGGTTTTAAAAAAATCTTGGGGATCTTATTTGGTTTGATTTTTTCTGCAACTGGTACCTTAGGATAAACTCGTGCGTACCATCGTTATACTTATTAAGTTCAGTTATGCTGTAATCAAAAGCATATCCTATGAAAAAGCTGTCTGTAACCTGAAAACCGGCCAAAGCGCTCACCGAATCATCCAATCGGTAAGAAGCTCCCGCAGTAAATTTTTCCTGGATCAAAAAGTTGGTCGAAACATCGGTCATCAGTGACGCTCCTTTTACATACCGTACCAAAAAGGCAGGTTTGAATTTAAGGTTATCGGAAAGTTCAAAAACATAACCGCCCATACCATAATAATGAAGCATCTCAGAAACGACGGACTCCTGGACATCATCATAATAATCATTCCTGATGAAATTCGGTATCGAAGCTCCCAGGTACCACTTTTCAGTATGCAAAAACAATCCGGCTCCTAAAGAAGGATTGATCTTATTGTTGATATTAGTATTCAGCAAAGGATCTATCGGGTTGTAATACCTTCCTTTTGTCCAATCGACATTCATCATTCTTGCTCCTGCCTTAAGGCCAAAAGCCAATTTGGTATTTTGTGACAGCGCAATCGTATACGAAAAATTACCATCGAAATAGAATTCGCTCGAAGGCCCGAGTTTATCATGTACAATGCTTAACCCCAATCCTACATTTTCATTGCGCATTGGAGAATGGATATTGAATGCCTGTGTTTGAGGAGCCCCCTCAATACCTACCCATTGCGATCGGTGCAGCAGGATTGCTTCCAACGAACCTGTAGAACCCGCATAAGCCGAGTTTACCGTCATTGTGTTATACATATATTGTGTATATCCAGGATCTTGCTGTGCATTAGAAATGAAGCTGAAAAACATCGCTGATAACGTGATCCACGTTTCTTTTATATATAGTTTCATAATTTTAATTTTTGATTAATTAAACTAATGTACCGCCGGGTTTCATCGGATAAATGACACCCATCCTGTTTTCACTATGCCATCTTTACGGACATCAAGAACGTAATAATAGGTACCTGAAGGCAGTTTCTCATCCCCGCCGGTGGTAGCGGAGTTTGCCGTTCCTTCCCAGTCATTGTTGTAACCTTTTTGGGAAAAAACCAATTTGCCATACCGATTGTAAATCTCTAATTTACAATTAGGGTAATTTTCTATACAGTCAATCCGGAAGGTGTCGTTGGCTCCATCTCCATTTGGGCTAAACTCATTGTAAACAATCAAGCATAAGGGTACAACACCAGCAATAGCAGTGTTATTGCTAAGATCCAAATCAATAGGATTTGAAGAAGTAATAGTCACCGTATTTTGATAATCCCCGGAAGAAAGGACTTCAACCGTTATGATAAGCGTTAAGGATTGATTTGCGGTCAATACCGGAATTGTCCAAATTCCATCAGCATTGCTATAAATGCCAGACGAAGCTGTTGCACTCACAAATAAATACCCTGTTGGAATCATTTCGCTTACAGTTACATTTTGGAATAGCCCAGGGCCAATATTACTTACCGTAATGGTAAAAGTAACCTGTTGGCCAATATTTGGAGTTGGATTGTCAACCGTTTTAGTGATTGCTATATCAGAACAGGCCGCAATGAGAACAGTTTTTTCTGCTGTATGCACTCCGCTGCAACTATCCGAATAGCTCACACTTACATTTCCTGAAGAAATAGCAGGCCAGGAAACCGTTACAGAATTATCCGTCGATTGCCCACCGGAAATTACAGTACCATTGGTAACTGCCCAGATATAATTTGACATCCCGGAAGTTGTCGCATAGGTAATTTCCTCAAAAACACAGGCTGCTGCATTTCCTGAAATAACAGGAGATTCACCATTGACGAATGAAACAGTGACTGCCAGCCTTATCGAACTTTCACAGCCGCTTGATGCAACCAGTGAAGCATAATAAATTGTATTATTTACCAAAGCGGTCGCTGGCGGAACAATGGTTCCTCCGGTAGCAGCGGTATACCAAACCACATTCGGCTCATTAACCTGGATATTGGCAACTGTAGGTTGGTTCAAAAGGCAGAACTGCTGTGCGGCATTGGTTGTTGTTGGTGTAAGCGCATCATTCACATGGACAGTAACCGCAAGCCTTATCGAACTTTCACAGCCAGTGGCGCCATTTACCTGAGTGGCATAATAAACCGTACCATCCTGCAAAGGTGCCGATGTGGATAATGCTATTCCGCCTGTTATTGATGCATACCAAACCACATTGGCCTGATTTACCTGGATATTGGCTATCGTTGGATTTTCTATAACGCAGAAATCCTGAACAGCGGTTGTTGTAGTTGGGGTTGACGGATCATCAACTGTCACGGCAACTGCAAGCCTTACCGAACTCTCACAGCCACTAACCAAATCAGTCTGTGATGCATAGTAGGTAGTATTGTTGGCCAAAACCGTTGCCGGCGAAAGAGAGCTTCCGCCTGTAGCTGATGCATACCAGGAAACATTAGGTTCGTTTACCTGGATGTTGGCGATCGTTGGATTGTTAACCCTGCAAAACGACTGGCTAAGGTTATTGGACGTTGGCGGTGCAACATCAATGATTGTAACAGTAACAGCCAATCTTATGGAGCTCTCGCAACCGCTCGAAGCATTAGTCAGCGAAGCATAATAGGTAGTATTATTTACCAATCCGGCGGTAGGCGGAACAATGGCTCCTCCGGTAGCAGCGGTATACCAAACCACATTTGGCTCATTAACCTGGATAGCAGCAACTGTAGGTTGGTTCAAAAGGCAGAACTGCTGTGCGGCATTGGTTGTTGTTGGTGTAAGCGCATCATTCACATGAACAGTAACCGCAAGCCTTATCGAACTTTCACAGCCGGTGGCGCCATTTACCTGAGCAGCATAATAAACCGTACCATCCTGCAAAGGCGTCGATGTTGATAATGCTATTCCGCCTGTTATTGAAGCATACCAAACCACATTGGACTGATTTACCTGGATATTGGCTACCGTTGGATTTTCTATAACGCAGAAATCCTGAACAGCGGTTGTTGTACTTGGGGTTGACGGATCATCAACTGTCACGGCAATTGCAAGCCTTACCGAACTCTCACAGCCACTAACCAAATCTGTCTGTGAGGCATAGTAGGTTGTATTGTTGGTCAAAGCAGTTGCCGGCGAAAGAGGGCTTCCACCTGATGCAGCCGCATACCAGGAAACATTAGGTTCGTTTACCTGAATGTTGGCGATCGTTGGATTATTAACCCTGCAAAACGACTGGCTAAGGTTATTGGACGTTGGCGGTGCAACATCAATGATTGTAACAGTAACAGCCAATCTTATGGAGCTCTCGCAACCGCTTGAAGCATTGGTCAGCGAAGCATAATAGGTAGTATTATTTACCAATCCGGCGGTAGGCGGAACAATGGCTCCTCCGGTAGCAGCGGTATACCAAACCACATTTGGCTCATTTACCTGGATATTGGCAATAGTTGGGTGGCTCAGAAAGCAAAAATCCTGGGTTATATCATTGGTTGATGGAGTTTCAGCATCATTTAATCGAACAGTAACTGCCAGCTTTGCTGAACTTTTACATCCGGTTCCTGCATCTGTCAGCGAAGCATAATATACTGCTCCGTCAACCAGGTTGTTTGCCGGATTTAAAACCTCTCCACCAATTGGGGCACTATACCAGGTAACTCCATTTTCGTTTACCTGGATGTTGGCGATCGTTGGATTGTCAATTATACAAAAATCCTGAGTAGTGTTAGTCGTTGTTGGTGTTGGCGCATCATTTATCGTAACAGTTATTGAAAGACGTGTTGCACTTCCGCAACCGGTAGAAGGATCAAATCCCGCATAATAGACCGAGCCGGAAACCAATGGTGTTGAAAGCGGTAAAAGAACTCCGCCGATAGCCTGGTCATACCATTCAATATTTGTTTCATTGATTTGGACCGAAGCAAGCGTTGGGCGGTCTGCTAAACAAAAATCCTGGCTAAGATCATTGGTAGTCGGCGTACCGGAATCATTTACAGTAACTACAACCGGCCTAAAATTATTGTCCAGATTCAAACAACTGGCATCACTGGACATTGCTACATAATAAGTATAAGGGCTATTGCTGATTGTCAATCCAGAAATGCTGAGCTGACCATTAGGCATCACCGAAAAAGTAACGCCACCAACCACTAATCCGTTTGTAATGGGCTGCGAAGCATTGTTTGAAAGAAACCAGAAAAAATGAGGATTAGGCTGGCTGGATGAAGGTGTAAGCACCGCATCGGCATTGATGCAAATCAATGCATTGTCGCACCTGACATCGTTTGCAGTTGATGGCGGTAAAATGGTTAAAGTGACTTCACTTCTATTCGCCTCAATGGTCTGGCAATATTCATCCGAACTTAATCCTACATAATACGTGTAAGTTCCGGCTGCTAAATTAGGTATGACCAATTGTGATGTATTTTGATTTGGAATCAAAACGGACTCGGTTCCATTAAAAGAGTACCAGTAAAAAACCGGATTGGTAATCGTAAGCGAGGAATTCAACTGTGCCTGCAGCGTAACTGAACCCATGCCACTGCATAAAGTAGTCACCGTTGTCCCGTTAACTGAAACCTGCGCGATTGCATTTGGTGGTGTATTTTCACCAACGACAACAGTTACCAACCCTCTTTCATAGGCAGGGCAACCAAAACGTATTGGCTGTATGTAATACGTGTAGGTACCTGTTGGCAGTGTTGACGGAACTGTAAAGCTGGTTCCGGTAGACACGATATTTCCGCCAACCGGAGCATCGTACCAAATAAAGGTAGCACAAGGACGTGCCTCTATCGACAAACGTATGGTATCATTTTGGCAGACTTCTATGGTATTATTGATATCGGCCCCAACAACAGAAGTATCGGCCACTCTTTTAATATAATGCACCCGCAAAAGATCTAAAACAGAAGCTACCCCTCCAAACCTTATTTTCATTCTGTCATAGACCTGTGTTTGCGGGCTAACTAGCATTATAATTCCGGATCCACCATCTAAAAGAGTTACATTCAATAATGTCGAGGTGTTGTCGAGGGGCTGACCGACTGGTGTATCACCTAGATACATTTGAATTGTAAATCCTGTTAATAAGTTCATACTTAAAACTGTGGATGGATGTGATAATATAATTTGGAGCGAATCACCACTTAACGTAGGCGTTTTAAATTGTACAGTCAATTCAGCAGCAGCCAAAATCCCGGCCCCGCTGTACATGGTTGCATAAGTTGTTTGATCGTCATCAACAGAATTGAACGGATTGGCTACACCAACTGTGGCTGTTGCAGCACCTACCCCTAAATCAACTGCTCCGTAAAAAACGTCTCTTACATTATTGGAATCACAAACAGGTTGTGTTACCCGTACATTATAATAAGCGTCATAAACTTTTGCAATCTGGGCAACACTGAGTACAGATCTAACAATTATCCTGACACCGTCATACTCTCTTGGACCCGTATTATCTGAAGGAACAAAAGTAAATTCAAATACATTTTGGCCCGATAACAAATCCAATAGCGAGCCCGAAATAGGCTGGGCTCCTCCAACATCTACAGGGACTCCCAATAAGTTGCGTTTCGTTGCTATTGCATAATAGGCTCCGGCCATAACCAGTCCGCTGTATTGCGATCCCAATTTGATGGTAACCGGTGTTCCTGCCGGAATGGTTTCATTCCATTGCAGGCTCTGCCAGGTGGTTCCTATTCCTAATAACCCTAAACCAGTAACAATGGTGGAAAAAGTTTGCGGATTCCCATCTGCCGCCTGGTTTGCAGTAGCCACTCCACCTGTAATAATGGAGCTCCAGCTTTGGGAATTGGCATATACCCTATCGGTCAAAACCCCGCATTCCTGCGGATCGGTGACGGTCAAATAGACTGTCCTATTCACAAAACAATTGCCGTTTGTTGCAACAGCAGTATAGGCATACAAGCCTACGTTAACAAATGGCCCGACCGTTGTTGAACCTGCCTGGTTTCCATTGGGGTCAAACCAGGAGACAGTTCCGTTTGAGGTAGCCTGCAAATTAAAGGTATTGCCCTGCAATACGAGGTAATTTGTTTCGGAAACTTCTAATGTAGGAATAGCATTAACGGTTACATTAACCTGTTTTATAGGGGAAGAGCAAGCCTGATTAAGGCTCACTGATTGTATGTAATAGACCCCGCTGCCTGTGATGGATGCTGCCTGTTCAATGCTTATCGGGTTTGAGGCGCTGTCGAAAAACCTGTATTGGATATCTGATGAATTATCAAAATTGAGGATGGCATCCCTAAGGTTTACGCTTCCACATCCTTCAACAGCAGCAGAAACATTCAGCAATAGCGAAGGGGAAAAATTAACAGTTACCCGTTTTAAAGTATTTGCCAGGTTTTCACATAATCCATCGGCAGTAATCGCTATGTAATAAACATAGGGAGAATCAGTTGCATTTAAGCCAGAAACCGATAACTCTCCGGTTGCATTATTTTTAATGTAAGTTACACCCGCATCTCCTGAATAGCCCGTTGTAATTTCCTGTGTTTTTAACTGATCTTTATAATACCTGTAAACAACCCCGCCAATAGATGCCGACGGAGAAAGTGTCACTACTCCGTTACAGGCGACAATTACATCCGGGATTGTGATATCTGATGCTATGGGCACATTTATAACCGTTACATCAATTTTTACCCGGATTGATTCTTGAGGGCAGCCTATCCTTTTTGATGAAACATAAAATGAAGCATTGGCATAAAGAACGGGAGTTACAAATGCCTGGCCTGATGTAGTAGTCGCTAAAACTGCCCCACCTGTAGGCTGGCTGTACCAATTCAATTCGGTTCCTGCTCCGGTTTGGGCTATTAAAGAGGCCGATGTTCCCGCACATATCCTTGGATTTAGGGTAAAAGGATTTGTGATTATCGGTGGTGCCGGAGTCCGGATAACATCATACAGATCGAGGCTTTGTGTAAGCTGAACATTGAGCAGGGAATTATAGCGGATAGTAATCCTGTTTACCGTCGTATTCGTAGCAAATGGTATTGTCACCACTTGATTTGCCTGCAATAAGGCCAATAAATCCAGGTTCAGCAAAGAATTTAAATTAACGGTCTGAACAGTATTCGGGCCATTGGAAGCGATAACCTGTATATTATTAGCGGCTCCTAAAGCCAACAATGCCGGAGCAATCCTCATCCTCACATAAAACCTATCTGAAGGTTCGGAAAGCCCGTCAAAATATACGGTTTGTTCAATTGATGCGGCAACACCCAATACACCTAAGCTTAATCTGGAATAATTATTGGGATTGGAGTCCAATACATAATGGGGATTTGTCACACCGGCTCCACCTAAATTTATTAAGTCAAGATTTAACCCGGATCCTTCAAAAGAAGTATAACTGGCTCCGCCACAAACGTCCGGAGTGCCTATATAGTAAATTCCAAAAACGTCTAATCGCTTAGTGGTATTAAGCCCCACCAAAGATCCGACCCGGTTTGTCAGTTTGATCCTGTCGTAGGGCTGATTAGGCGTAATGGCAATAAAGTATTCATTATTTTCATTGACTACGATCCGCAACCGGTCTGTTGAAAATTGGCTGACAATCTGGCTATTGCCTTCTAAGATAACCGAACTCCCGTTTTTTGCCTGAACGGTGAATTCCTGATTACCTATTAATGCAGCACCTAAAGTAGTGGATAACAGCCCTCCTAAACTTCCTCCGAGCAAAGACGGAAGCAGGTTATCATCAGTCTGTATCTTTACAAATGAAGTGGTATTGGCAGGCAGTGTTCCTGGAAATTGCAGCTCCAGATTTCCCGAATAAGCTCCAATTCCCAGCGCTATACCGGAACTGGCCTTAATCCTGGCCCGAGTGGCTAAATTTTCGTCTATGGAATTATTTATAAAATCGACATTGCTTTGGCTGGTAATCGTATTAGCAAAAACAGGAAGGGACTGGGCAGTGATCTGTTGATGGAAAGCCAAGTAAAGTAAAAATAACATTACTATCCTTAAACCAGCCTTTCTTTCAAAAATAGTACTAGTTTGCATAAGCGTTCAAAATTTAGTTAATATTTTAGTTTGGGGTTCAAAATTTGAATAAACCGCTTTTTAGTTTGGATTTTAGGAAAAGTGAATTTTCTGCCACTTTTGCATTATTTAAAGAATTTTCTGCTTTTTATGTAAATATTAGTTAATAAATGAAAAGTAATTTGTATAAAATTACACATCCATGCGCAATCAGATTACGGGAAAAAAAACAATTTTTTATGGTTTTTTTAAGAAATGTTGAAGGATCGGATTTTTTGAAATCAAGAAGTGTTTAAACCCTATTTAACTGAATGAAAGAGCATTAACCAAACATTATTTTGCAAAAAGCACTTGTAGCGTTGTGCCATTGCCGGGAGAAGAAATAATCTTCAAGCTTCCCCTGATCAATGCAATACGCTGCTGGATATTATCAAGGCCTATACCGTTTGCTTTTTTGTTTACCAGGAAGCCTTTTCCGTTATCCTTAATCTGTAAAAGCAGCTGCCGGGGCCCTGACGCAGATAAAATGACTTCGCATTTCTTGGCTTCGGCATGCTTATGGACATTGAATAAGGATTCCTGAATGATCCTGTAAACATTTATTTTATAGATATTCTCTAAGTTATTCCAGGACTTATAATCGGTACACTTAAAAATGAACTGCGTTGTTCCCAAAGAGTTATCGTCTTCGGTCAGCGATTTGAGCAAATCGGTAAAATTAGTACTGTCTTCCAATACATTTTTCTTGAGGTCATGGGAAAGGCTCCTGATCTCTTTTTCGATTTCCTGCAGGTTCAGGATATAGCTTTTCCTCTTTTCGCTTCCTTCATCTGTATTCATATTGTTAAAAAAGCCCAGGTTCATCCTAACACCGTAAAGCCTGTTGAGCACATTATCATGAAGCTCTGCGGCTATCAGTGATTTTTCATGTTCTTTGGCAAGGTTGATCCTTTCCTGCTGCTTGTTCAGCAAATCAGAGAGCTCCTCATCGGCCAGTTTTTGATGCCTAAGATAATAAAGCTCTTTATTTTTAGAATAAACATACTTTAGCATCAGCAGCGCAAACAGCACTAAGACTATAAATCCTGACGCAATCAAAATCCTCGAATTCGTAACAGCCAATGCTTCATTCTGATCTTCCAGAAGCGATGTTTCATACTCGATCCGGGCATATTTATCCCTTGTCTTCCGTTGCTGCTTTACTATGCTGTCATTTACGTTAATATACATATCCTTATAATGCATATTTTCGTCGCTTATTTTTGAAAGGATTGACAGCGAATTTAACTGTTCGTTATTGTAGCCATACTCTTTGGAAATCTTTAATGCATCTTTCAGGTATTGGTAAGCGGCTGCCGTATCCTTTTTAAGCAAAAAATATTCTCCAAGGTGGATTTTGGAATAAACGATTCCTGCCTTATCGTGCAGGCTATCGGAAATTTTAAGCGATTCTGTCAATAGTTCCGCAACGCCTTTAAAATCGCCTTTATTCATTTTTGAAGCGGCCAGGTTATTTTTGATAAGCGCATATTCGCTGGGCCAATTTGCTTTTGTATCCTTTGTCAACAAAGGCTCCAGCAGTGAAATGGACTTATCGTATTCTTTTTTCCGGTCGTATAAAATGCATATGTTGATTATCGAAGCCAGGCTGTAATTATTGACCATGTCTTTATCTTCATTATGCTTTTTTAAAATCTCCAGCATTTTCAAGGCATAATTATGGTACCGCAGCGAAGCATCATAATCTTCCAATTTCTCCAGGCAGTTGCCCATGAGCGTATGGCATAAGTATAAAAGTTTATAGTTATCGGTCTTGTTGATATAATTCAGGGCTTTTGAAACCTCTATTTCACATTCAAGGTAATTGCCGTTATAAAAAAGGACATAGGCCTTGCTGTATTTCATCCTTGCCATCTGCTCAAAATCCCTTATTTTTTTATACAGTTTCTCTGCCCTCAGATAATAAAAATAGGAACTGTCACGATTAGTATTTTCAAAACTATCACCTATGTAATAGCATGATTTGGCTATGAGCGAAGTATCTTTTGAAATTGTTGCCAGCCTTAACGCCCTGGAACTTGCTTCGTATGATTTTTTATTGCGGGACAGGTAATAATATTCTGCTGCTACGGTTATATAGTCGTTTTTGGCTTTGGAATTGCGTTTTTTTTGAGACAAACAGGCCATTATCGAATCCAGGTAATTCTCCTTTTGCTGCTTGTTAAGTCCTGAATAGTGCACTTTATCAAAACTCTTCTCACAGAAATATTTATCCCCGTCAGGGTTATCCTTTCGGCATCCTACCAGCATGGATAAGATTATTAAAAATATAAAAGTTTTGGTTTTCAATTTCAGAAAATAAAATTAGACCTCATGCTTTAAAAAAACAACAAATTGAATATCAACTAATTAAATATAATTAATATTGATTTTCCATTTGGAATTTTACCCTAAATTATAAAAATAGTAGCATATAATTTTACGGAGTTTCCGTAATTTTTCATTATTTTTGAAATGGTTTCTTATTAAAACTGCTTTTATGGAAAAGGATACTACCATCCTTATTGTTGACGACCATCCCATGACTGTAGACAGCTACGTCAATTTGCTATCGGGTGCAGGAATAAATCAGAATCATTTTATTAAATCCTATTCCGGTCAGGATGCCTTTAATAAGATCAATTTTTGTTTTGCGCAAAACAAGGCCATTGATTTAGCCTTATTAGACATCAATATCCCTGCATGCGAAGAGCAGAAGATTTTCAGTGGCATTGATCTGGCAAAATTCATCAGGCAAAAATTCCCGCGCTGCAAACTCGTTTTTTTAACGATGAGAAGCGAACCCATATTGGTAGATAATATCTTAAAGGACTTATCTCCCGAAGGATTCATCTCTAAAAATGACATCGATTTCGAGAAATTCCCTGTCATCTGCAGAAGCATTATGGACGGAGAAGTGTTCAGAAGTGAAACCATTGTAAATTCGCAAAGAGAGTTATTCAAAAAAAACATCAATTGGGATGTATACGACAGCCAGATCCTAATGCTTATCGCCGACGGCGTAAAGACCATCAACATCCCCAATTTCATTCCTTTATCCATGAGTTCGGTTGAAAAGAGAAAAGCCAATATTAAAGCGCAGTTAATAAACGGAAACGGAAATGACAAAGATTTAGTGCACGCTGCAAAAAAATTAGGGCTGATTTGATCCCTGCGAAATTGAAATGCCCAAAAATGACTTAAAATAAACGCCAAAAATTTAAATATAAATGCCATCTAAAATGAAAACAGCCATTGCTTTGCTATTATTTGCCACGCTAAACCTTTCAGCACAAAAAGCCCCTTATGAAAAAACTGCGATTTACAAGACAAAATTTGACGATGCGGTTCCCGTTTTAAATGTCGCCACCTTCCACATGGGCGAAACCACTGATGCCAGCTCAACGGAGTTTGATGAAAAAGACAAAAAAAACCAGCAGGAAGTAAAGAAGGTAGCCGAGCTTTTGGCAAAATTCAAGCCGACGATCATCGTTATTGAGGATTTGCCTAAAAACGACAGCATCAGGCAGGCTGATTATCTGAATTATGTCAAAAACCCCAAAAAGAAATTTGCCAATCCTGATGAGAGAGAGCTTCTGGCCTATGAAATAGGCAGATTGAGCGGTGCCAAAATGATTTACGGAATCGACTTTAAGGAAGGCTACGATTACAATATCGGGAATAAAGTAAATGACCTGGCAGACAAGACTACCGCCAACAGGTATTGGAGCCTTTTGGATGAAAATGAAAAGAAAAACCCTGAGGAAGGAATTCCGTTTTTTGAATTGTTCAAATTAAACAACCATCCGCAATACCTGGAAAGCCTTATTAATATAAATGCCGACCTGCTTACCTATATATCAAGCAAAAACAAATCTGAAGGTGCAGATGAAGCCGGAAAATTCTACCACAGGAATTTGGTCATGTTTTCTAATCTGAATCAAATCCCCATAAATAAAAGCGACAGGATTTTGATACTGATGGGCGGAACCCATACCGCATTTTTCATGGATTTTTTAAAACGGAGTCCAAAATTCAAGCTTGAAAATACATTTGATTACCTAAAATAATGCAATTGCATTAATCCCTTCCTACCAAAAAATTAATAGTCTTATCGATAGTCCTTTCAGATGAAAACGACTATCCGGCCAGGATTGCCCTACTTCAATCGAAACGGCATCTTCGGAAAAAAATTATTTTTCAAAAAAATTATTTATAAATGAGCGAACGTTCATTTATTTAAATATCTTTGCAATCTCATTTAAGGCAAATTATGCGTACAAGGGATACAAACAAAATAGAAATCGTAAAGAAGAATGCAGTCAAAATGCTTGTAAAGCATGGCATTGAAGGATTTGGGATGAATCGATTAGCCAAAGAATCCGGAATTTCAGTGGCCACGCTTTATATTTATTATGCAGACAAGGACGATCTTATCAAAAAAATCGGCATTGAAATAGGAAAGAACTTTTTTGCCTCAATGCTTAAGGACATTTCAGCCGACATGCCCTTTGTGGAAGGGCTCAGGAAGCAATGGCAGAACAGGGCCCGCTTTATGATGGAAAACATGGATGAAGTAGCCTGTTTTGAAATACTCCAGAATTCTTCCTATAGCGAATACATCACCAACGAAAGCCTGAAAGATTTTAAGAATACCATGGTTCATTTTTTCCAGAACGCCATGGACCGTAAAGAACTGGTAGCGGTATCAAAAGATGTATTCTGGAGCATCGCCTATGGTCCGTTATACTCGCTATTGCGTTTTCACAATAGAGGCAAGAGCCTGGGAGAAACCCCGTTTACGCTTACCCCCGAAATACAGGAACAGGCATTCGAACTGGTAATAAAAGCATTAACTCCATAAAAAAATATTTTTATGAAAACGAACCTTAACCACATACTGGTATTTGCAACCAATATAAAAACGAAGGCCGACAAAGATTTTATCGGCAACATACTGAACGAGGACAACGTGATACAGCAGTGGTCCGTAGATCAGGAAGACAGGGATTGCGTGCTTCGGATTGTAAGCAGGATCTTGTCTGCCAATGATGTAATTAAGATAATAAACATCCTGGGTTTCTCATGCAGGGAACTGGAATAATCAAACGAAAAAATGAACGAACTACCACCTTCAATGCCTTTTACAGGCTATCAGAAATTTGTAATTTTCTTATTGGCAATTACACAATTTACCGTCGTGCTCGATTTTATGGTGATGTCGCCCTTAGGTGATATCATGATGAAAACCTTACATATCACCACTTCGCAATTTGGGGTTGCAGTATCGGCCTATGCCTTCAGCGCCGGGATTTCGGGCTTGCTGACAGCAGGTTTTGCCGATAAATTTGACCGGAAAAAACTTTTGCTGTTTTTTTATATCGGATTCATATTGGGAACCTTTTTCTGTGCATTGGCGCCAAATTATCATTTGCTATTAGCCGCAAGGATCATCACCGGGCTTTTTGGCGGAGTTATAGGCTCCATTTCAATGGCCATCATAGCCGATTTATTTAGCCTTCAGCAACGTGGCAAGGTAATGGGATTCGTGCAAATGGGATTTGGGGTAAGCCAAGTTTTGGGCATACCTATCGGGCTTTATATCGCAAATACATCGGGTTGGCATATTCCGTTTTTTTGGATTGCCATAATGGCGGCCCTGATTGCTTTTACGATAGCGGCACGATTAAAACCTATTACACAGCATCTTTCGCTGCAAAAAGACAAATCAGCTTTCCAGCATTTATGGCATACACTTGCCAAAAGAAACTACAGAATTGGATTTATGGCCACTGCCCTACTCTCTATTGGCGGCTTCATGATGATGCCCTTTGGGAGCGCATTTGCCATAAATAATCTAAAGATAACTAACGAGCAGCTGCCTTTATTGTTTATGATAACCGGTATTGCCACATTGGTTTCTATGCCATTTATTGGAAAAATAAGTGATAAGTTCAGCAAGTTCAGGATATTTAGTATTGCCACAATTCTTGCTGCCATTGTAATCAATATTTATTCCCACTTTTCCAACACTCCTTTTTGGATTGTACTTCTTTCGAATGTTTTGATGATGGTCTGCATCATGAGCCGTATGGTTCCTTCAAGCGCACTTACTTCGGCTGTACCGGCAGCGCAGGACAGAGGGGCATTTATGAGCATCAATTCCTCATTGCAGCAGATGGCCGGCGGTTTTGGCGCGATGCTTGCCGGTGTTATCATTGTGCAAAAAGACAACTATTCGCCATTAGAACATTACGATACACTGGCAATGATAGCTTCGGGAATAATGCTGTTTACGATCTTCCTGATATACCGGGTCAATAAAATTGTCTCAGCAAAATATAAAATCCCGGCGGAATAGGTTTAGGAAAAACAAAAGAGCAAATCCAATTCGAATTTGCTCTTTTTTATATACTAATTTCACTAAATTTGTTTAACAAGCTTAAGCAAAAGATGAACAACATTAAGAGCGTTTTTAGCATAAAGGATTTAGAAAACCTCAGCGGGATAAAGGCACATACAATCCGTATATGGGAAAAAAGGTATAATGTCCTCGAGCCGATGAGAACCGAAACCAATATCAGGATGTATGATATTGCCAATCTTCAAAAGCTCCTGAATATTACATTATTGCACAATCATGGTTACAAAATCTCAAAAATTTCCAAGCTTTCAAAGGAAGAGATTCCCCAGCTTGTAAACGAAATCATCAGCGACAAAACGTTTAAAAACCAAGCCATAAGCTCATTCAAAATGGCGATGGTCAATTTTGACCAAACGCTCTTCATGAATACCTACAACCGATTGCTGGCCGAAAAGTCGTTCAGTGAAGTTTTTTATGATGTCTTCCTGCCGCTTATCAATGAAATTGGGCTTTTATGGCAAACCGACACCATTAGCCCGGCGCATGAACATTTTATTTCTTATCTGATCAAGCAAAAAATCCTTTCTGAAACAGAAAAAGTCCAGATAAAGCAACACTCAAAAACCGAAAAAGTATTTGTACTCTACCTCCCGCTTCACGAAATACATGAACTCGGGCTGATGTTCATCAATTACGAAATCCTTAGCCACGGCTACAAAACCATTTACCTTGGCAGCAACATTCCTATTTTCTGCCTAAAGGACCTGCGAAGGTATTTTGACAATATTACCTACATCAGCTACATGACGGTGGAGCCAACCGTGAACGAAATCAATGACTATATCAAAAAGGTGGAAAAAGAAATCCTCAACGATACTTCGCACTTCTGGACTATCGGAAAAGCCACGCAATACATTGACACCCATTTGCATTCCGAACGGGTAGTTAAATTCAATTCCATCAAAAACTTAATCGATAATTTGTGATTTAATATTTTTATTGTTTAACTTTTTTGTATTTTTGTTAAACAACATGACTAAGCACATTAAAATAATCGGTTCCGGATTTTCCTCGCTTGCTGCAGCCTGCTATTTGGCGCAACAAGGAAACGAGGTGGTTGTTTATGAAAAAAATGAAACGATTGGCGGAAGGGCGAGGCAGCTAAAAAAGCAGGGCTTTACATTTGATATTGGCCCGACCTGGTATTGGATGCCCGATGTTTTTGAGCGCTTCTTTGCAGATTTCAACAAAAAACCATCTGATTATTATGAACTGGCAAAGCTTGCTCCTGCCTATCAGGTGTATTTTGACATCAAGGATTTTGTGACGATTGCCGACAACCTTCCTGAAATAGCCTTGACTTTTGAAAAAATTGAAAAAGGCAGCGGTAAAAAATTGGAAGCCTTCATGAAAGAAGCACAGTCTAATTACGAAATAGCGATAAAAGACTTGGTGTACCGTCCCGGAATTTCTCCGCTCGAATTGGTCACATTGGAAACAATGACCAAGCTGAATCAGTTTTTTGGAAACATTTCAAAAGACATCCGAAAAAAATTCAACAATAAAAAACTAATCCAAATCCTCGAATTTCCCGTACTTTTCTTAGGCGCAAAACCTTCGGATACACCTTCATTCTATAGTTTTATGAATTTTGCAGATTTTGGTTTGGGAACCTGGCATCCGAAAAACGGAATGTACAGCGTGATTCTGGCAATGGAGCAATTGGCTACAGAACTCGGCGTGACTATAAAAACGGGGTCCAATGTCGAAAAAATCATAGTGGAAAACGGCTCAGCCTGTGGCATAATCATAAACGGTAAAGCATTAAAGGCCGATATCATCGTAAGCGGTGCCGATTACCATCACAGCGAAACCTTACTGGAAAAAAAATACCGCACCTATTCTGAAAAATATTGGAACAGCCGGACATTTGCCCCTTCTTCGCTCCTGTTTTATGTTGGTTTTGATACCAAAATCCAGAATGTAAACCATCATACCTTATTTTTTGATGTCGATTTTGACCTGCACGCACAGGCGATATACGACCAGCCAAAATGGCCAAACGAACCTTTATTTTATGCCAGCTTTCCGTCTAAAACAGACACAGCTGCTGCCCCAGAAGGAAAAGAAGCCGGGATCTTCCTGATTCCGTTAGCGCCTGGATTGGAAGATACCCCTGAATTGCGCGAGGAATATTTTGAAAAAATCATTGCAAGGTTTGAAAAACTTACCCAACAACAGGTAAAAGACAAGATTATTTTCAAGGAATCGTTTTGCGTGAATGATTTCATCAAAGAATACAACTCCTACAAAGGAAATGCTTACGGCTTAGCCAATACATTGATGCAAACAGCTTTCCTTAGACCGAAACTCAAAAGCAAAAAAACCAGAAACCTTTATTTTACCGGGCAATTGACTGTTCCAGGGCCAGGTGTCCCGCCGGCATTGATTTCGGGTAAACTTGCAGCCGAACTTATCCAGAATAATCATTAACTTTATACGACATGAAAGCCTTATTTGACAAAATATCATATGATTGCAGCAAAAATGTAACTAAGTCCTACAGCACGTCGTTTTCTGTTGCCGTAAAAATGCTGGCTCCCAGTATCCGCCAGGATATTTACAATATTTATGGCTTTGTGCGCTTTGCGGACGAAATCGTAGACACGTTCCATGATTATGACAAAGAAAGGCTTTTTGGGATGTTTGAAGCCGATTTGGAAAATGCGCTGCAAAACAGAATCAGCCTCAATCCTATTTTGAATTCATTCCAGCATACCGTTTCGAAATACCATATCCCGAAAAGCATGATTGATGCTTTTATGGGCAGCATGCGGCTGGACCTACAAAAAACCGAATACAAATCCTTTGACGAATACAACGCATACATTTATGGGTCTGCCGATGTGGTGGGACTGATGTGCCTTAAGGTTTTTGTTAATGGCGACCAGAAGAAGTTTGACGAATTGCAGCATGCTGCTATGAGGCTCGGCTCGGCATTCCAGAAAGTAAACTTTCTGCGCGACCTCAAAGCCGATTATGAGGATCTGAACCGGAGCTATTTCCCGAACACCGATCTGTCGAGGCTGGACGAACATTCCAAACAGGCAATTATAGATGAAATCGAAGCCGATTTTGAGGCTGGGTTCCAAGGAATAGTCAAGCTTCCGCTAGAAGCCAAATTTGGTGTTTATACAGCTTATGTTTATTACAAAAGATTATTGTCCAAATTAAAGAAAACGCCTTCGCTCGAAATCAGGAATACACGTATTCGTGTTCCCGATTATGAAAAATTTGGGCTTTTGGCCAAATGCTATGTCAATTACCGTTTGAATTTATTATAACATCATGCTACTGAACCTCTTTGTCTTCATACTTACCTTCTGCATCATGGAATTTATGGCGTGGTTCAGCCATAAATACATCATGCACGGATTTTTGTGGAAGCTGCATGCCGATCACCACAGGAAAGACCATGATTCCTGGTTTGAGCGCAATGATGCCTTTTTTATTTTTTATGCTGTGATCAGCATTGGGTTTTTCCTGCTTTGGCAATATGGTATATTGCAGGTTGGCCTGGCAATAGGACTGGGGATTTTTGCTTATGGATTGGCTTATTTTACCGTTCACGATATCTTTATCCACCAGCGGTTTAAGCTGTTCCGAAATGCCAATAACCGGTATGCCAGGGCAGTGCGAAGAGCTCATAAAATGCACCACAAGCATTTGGGCAAGGAAGATGGCGAATGTTTCGGGATGCTGGTGGTTCCCTGGAAATATTTCAAAAAATAAAAGCCTTCCGTGCACACCGGAAGGCTTTTCATATAATAATTAACCTCAAATAAATCAGTCTTTGACTGTCGCTGGCAGAGCCGGTTGCCGAAGCAATCCCTGCAATGGTTTCAATTGCTCCAGATTAACGTTGGACTGCTGCAGGACCGAAATGATGTTCATAATGTTATTCGGATTCATATCGTTGCCCAAAACCCTGATTACGGCAAAACCATTTTCTTTCTTTTTGGCAAAAAACACAAATTCATTGATATGGTTTTCATCGCCTACATAGCTTACCGAAGCTCCATCTTTGCCTGAATTGATTTTCATCAGTTCCTGATAGATTGCCTTATCTTTCAATATCTGGCTTAGCTTTTGGCTTTCCTCCTCATACTCTTTCTGATTGCCCGAATCAGCGGTAAAAGCCAGGATATTCATTTTATCAAAAGACTCGAGCGCTTTTTTTTGTTCGGCTGTAAGTTTGGCCTTGTTCGTATTGATAATGTCTGGGGACACATCAAGCACAATGAATCCTTTCCTTTCAGAATTGTCAACGTAATATTTTTGAAGCGTAGGCTTATCATTACAGCTTACCATAAAAACCGAAGCCAATAAACCTAAATAAAATGCAGCTCTCATCACTTTTTATTTTGCGCCTTTAGAGCCTTTGCTTCCTTTCGAAGCTTTCTTCAGGTCATCGCCACCAGGCAGGTTCATTTTATCCGTAAGGACAGAAAGTTCGTTCAGGTCAAAATCGCCGATCAATGACATCAAAACGGTGTCTTCTTTACCAGAACCTTCCACAAACATCATCAATTCCTTGATTTGAGAATCTGTCGCACCTGATTTTACAAAAATCTTAACGCCTTTTCCTTTTTCGGTAATCCGCATCAATTCTTCAAGGCCGGCTGTTTTGATGTATTTATCTGAAGCCGCCTTCATTTCATCAGCCTTTTTATCGCTTTGCGTAACAAAAACCCTAAGGTTTTCCAGCTTTTTGATCAGGTTGATGTACTGTTGGTCTTCTTTGTTCTTCACTTCCATTTTGCTTAGGAGCGAAAACATTTTTTTATTGACGATAACTGCTGTAATGTCTTCCTGGTCTTCAAATTTATCGAAGGCAGCCTGTGCAAAAATGGTATTTGCGCTTAAAATTAATACCAGGCTTAAAAATAATTTTCTCATGATTTCTCGATTTTTATTTTTTAAAAATTTTGTTTTTTGATTGTTCAAATTCGTTTAAATAACCCATACTTCCGATGCCTTTGTTTACATGTTTTGAGATCATGGCCAATGCTTTTTGGGTTTCCCTGAAAGCGACTTCCGGATCTTCGATAACGCCCAGGCTTTGAGGCTTAGGCTGGTTGTAATCTTTAATTGTAAACAAAGCCACGCCAGATAAAACTGCTACAGAAGCTGCAACCGATAGCCAAACCACGCTTTTGCGTTTCTTAGTTTTTAATGGAACCGTTGCCGTGAACTGCTCTTGTTTTGCCTGGACAGCATAACCGAATATTGCTTTGTATTGTTCCAGATGCTGCGCAACACCGGGGGAAGCGAAGTAATCTTTCAATTCCTTTTCTTCTGCAATACTGGTTTCTGCCTCAAAGTATTTTTCTAATAATAATTCTATTCTATCCAATGCCATAATGATGTGTTTTGATCATTTTTTCTCTTATCGTTTTTCTTGCCCTTGACAGCGCGGTACGGATCGCCTGTTCATTCATTTCCAGGATCCGGCTCATTTCCTCAAATTCCATTTCTTCTATATCCCGCATCTGTACAATCAATTTTTGCTGTTCGGGCAAATCATTCATTATTTTTTCTACCCAATTCCACGTATCCGAATCTTCTACCTTCTGCTGCAGGCTTGCTTCCCTGTCGGTGAAATTATTGTGGACAATTTTCATATTGCCCGCTCTTTTTGATTTCAGCTGGTCGAGGCAATAATTCTTTGTCATTGTCATTGCCACAGCTTCCACGCTATTGTATTCAGAAAGGCTTTCATTCCGGTTCCACAGTTTTACCAAAACCTCCTGAGTCGCATCTTCTGCTTCCTCGGTGCTTACAAGCAATCGCTTAGCTACCCGGAACAGCTTGTCCTTGAACGGATTCACAAGTTGCATAAACTCTTTTTGGTTCATTGAAACTGATATTGGTTGTTGGTTATATTATCAAGACGAGCCATATTTTTATTTGTTACAAACAAAATGCATTTATCCGCCTGAACTTAGTAAATTTACGTTTCTTAAAGTAAATATGCTATGAAAAAACGCTTCATCTTTTCGCTTTTACTCATGCTGTCCATCCTGCCGCTCGGCTGCGAAGACATGGACGACAACCTGGTTCCCAACAATCTTGAAATAAAGAATTTTGTCTGGAAAGGCATGAACCTCTATTACCTGTGGCAGGCCGATGTTGAAGATCTGGCCGATAACCGATTTGCCAATCAATCGGAACTGAATGCTTTTTTGGAAACATTTGAAAACCCGACGGATTTATTCAATCATCTTCGCGTAAATACATCCATCGACCGGTTTAGCGTCATTTATAGTGATTACACCGTCCTTGAAGGTGTGCTTTCGGGCAATACGCTGAATAACGGAATGGATTATGGCCTAAAATATACCGACAGCAGCCAGACTACTGTTTTTGGCTGGGTGCGTTATATTATCCCAAATTCCGATGCTGCCGCAAAAAACATCCATCGCGGAGATATTTTTTATGCGATAAACGGCGTTCCGTTGACCAATGACAATTACAGAACACTTTTGGCCAACGATACCTATACCGTGAATCTGGCCGATTACAGCAATGTTGGCGGCGTGGTTACCATTACGCCAAATGGGCAATCAGTAACATTGAGCAAAACCAATCTGTCCGAAAACCCTATCCTTATGAATACTGTCATCAATCAGGGAACACACAAAATAGGCTACCTGATGTACAACGGATTTTATTCTGATTACGACAGCCAGCTTAACTCGGCTTTTGGCGCTTTTGCTTCGCAAAATGTAACCGACCTGGTTTTGGACCTGCGCTACAATTCGGGTGGATCAATAGCAACCGCAACAAAACTGGCCAGCATGATTACCGGACAGTTTTCGGGGCAGGTATTTGCAAAACAGCAATGGAATGCCAAAGTCCAGGCGCAATTATCGGCAAGTGACCTGGAAAATAATTTTGTTTCGGGACTGAATAGCCTGAACCTCAACAAGGTTTACATACTAACGACAAAATCAACGGCTTCTGCGAGCGAACTGGTTATCAACTGTTTAAAACCCTACATTAATGTTGTTCAGATTGGCGATGTGACAACCGGTAAAAATGTAGGATCGATCACCTTATATGATTCGCCAACCTTCAGAAAAACCAATGTCAACCCGACTCACAAATATGCAATGCAGCCCATTGTTTTAAAAATTGTGAACAAAGACGGTTTCGGGGATTATACTGCCGGAATTTCTCCCAATGTCGATTTGCCTGAAAGCTTTTCTAACCTGGGCATTTTAGGAAATACGGATGAGCCTTTGCTGAGCGCCGCCATCAACCAGATTGTCGGCAGCGGGAAAATGCTTCCGCAGGTGCAGGCATATCCCAACAGGGATTTTAAGGATGCCAAGTCGATTAACCCGCTCGGAAGCGAAATGTATATTGAACAGAAATAGCCATGAAATATTTACTGACCTTAATTGTTGCTTTCTGTTTTATCTGCTGCAGCAAATCCACCTTTAGCCCTAAATGGACCAAAGAACCGGCACCCGCTAATTTTGTCGCGCGCTTTGAAACGTCAAAAGGAAATTTTGATATAGAAGTAACCCGGGAGTGGTCGCCACAAGCCGCGGATCGTTTGCACCAGCTCCTGACACATCATTTTTATGATAATGTACTTTTTTACAGGGTAGTACCCAATTTTGTTGTTCAGTTTGGCAACATCGACACCACAATTACCAAAAAATGGGAAAAATTTAAAGTCCCTGATGAAGCCGTTTTAAAAAGCAACCTGAAAGGGTATGTAAGTTTTGCCAGGGCCGGAAAAGATACGCGCGGAAATGATTTATTCATCAACCTTAAAGATAATCAGCGTTTGGATACGGTTCATTATGAAGGCGTAACCGGGTTTCCTGTTTTAGGAAAGGTCATCAACGGAATGGATGTGGTGGAGAAATTGTATCCCGAATACGATAACAAGCCCTTAAATGTGTATGATTCTTTAAGCGCGAACCGCAAGGAATATTTAAGGCGTTTCCCAAAACTGGATTCCATCAGGAAAGCTTACATCATAAAAGGCAAATAAAAAAACACTCATTTTGAGTGTTTTTTTATCTAAATTGAAATTTATCTGAGAACATCAGTTACTGATTCTACAAGTGACAATGCCACTTCTGCCATGGTGTTTACCTTATCGTCAAGACACGGATTCACCTCAACTACTTCGACGCAAACCGTTTTTGGATCTTTCGCCATGGTAATCAGGATTTCACGTGCTTCATCCGGGGACAAACCATCCTTTACCGGGGTTCCGGTTCCATAAGACGTCAGTTCAGGATCCATAGAATCGACATCAAATGAAACATAAATAATGTCGCAATCTTTTAATTTCGTGTTGATTTCGGCTATAACAGCAGCTACGCCTTTTTCGCGCAATTCGGAAACGCTATAATTCCTGATACTGAGTTCCTTCATGATGCAGTCTTCCTGCTCTTCGGTATCGCGTACGGCAATATATACAATATCTTCGGGCAGAATTTTAGGGGCAATTCCGCCTACATTCTTAAGTTGGTTCCAAAGAGAGGCCGTTTCTTCCGAAACCTCATTGACCTTACAAGCGAGGTTATCAATATTCAGGGCAGTAGCCAATGGCATTCCGTGCATATTCCCGGTTGGGGTCGTATAAGGCGTATGGATGTCGGCATGTGCATCAATCCAGATCACACCCAGCCTTTTATCAGGAAAAGCCTCTTTGATCCCGGCAATTGTACCGCCGGCCGAACCATGGTCTGCAGCCAAAATAAACGGGAAGCTGTTATCAGATAAAAGCCTGGAAACCTTCTGATGGATTTCTTTGTAAATAGGCAGTAAGCCGTCAATTCTTTTGGCAAACTGGTATTTTGTAGGCAGGTCTAAGAGATGGTTGGCATTTTCTATTTTGTGTAATTGGTGATCGCCAAAAATGGTGCTGTTTTTTTTCCTGGCTGCTGTTATTATTGCTTCCGGCCCAAGAGAAGCGCCGCGTGAACCTGCTGTAATTTCGGATTTGTTGATTAAGAAAGTAATATTCTTATGCATAAAAGTTGGTTTCGAACCGGAAGCACTTTAAGTACTACAACGATTTCATAATGGACAAATATAAAAAAGCTTCCCAATTATGGGAAGCTTTGTGGATAAGTTATTAAAATAATTTGTCTTAGTTTTTGAGTAGCTTTTTTGTAAATAATTGGCCCTGGGCAGAAACAATACTTACTATATAAACACCATTCGCATAATTATTGACATTTATTTCTGTTGAAGTAGTTTTATCAAGGGTGCTTTCAAAAATCGTTTTTCCATCTATAGAAACAATCGAGACCTTAACGAATTCAATCCCCGAAGAAGAAATCTGTATTTTGTCATTAGATGGATTAGGAGAAATTGAAAAATCCTTCCGTAACGGGATGCTATTTTGAGGGTTAGCATCCTTATAAAGGTAGTCTCCAGAGCATTCCTCTATGTAGGCTGAGAACTGGGAACCATTTATGGCATCAAAACCAGGCCTCAAATCAACAAAACTTCCCGCATGGTATACTACTCCATTCTGAAAAGCATTGTTGCCAAAACCAATCTTGTTGGTAGCAGTAATTGTATTGGATGCTTCCCTGTGCCTTACCCCTATTATTGGAACAGATAGATTGTTAACATCGTTTGCCGGCGATGCCAATATCAAATTAACCGGAGAGATTGTGACATCTACTGTAACCGGGCATTCCAGCGTTTGGCCTGATGTAGGCGCAAATACATATGAAAATGTGCCTGCAGCGCTCGTGTCAATACTTGAAGGACTCCAGGAACCGGTTATACCATCTAAGGTTTCAGGTAAATCGGGCGCTGTTGTGTTGATGCATATCGGGCCGATTTGAGGAATCCTGACTATCTTAAGATAATAATTCAAAATTGCAGTTGGCGAAACCGGATCTACATAATTAATAGTAAATAAAGCTGTCGGATCCGAGCATCTCCATGTTGCTTCAATACTGGTTGGAAACGATATCGTTACGCCGGATGTTGTGACACAACATGGCGCCGTGAAAGAGTTAAAATTAACATCACTAAACGTAAATGAGTCGTTATGGCTAGTCCGTGTGCCTGTTGACCAACTTGCATCAATATTGGTTACCAGCAAGGATGTTATGATTACATTTTCGGGAAATCGAACTTGTACGCTTCTTACGGGAATAGGACTTGTGGTTCCCGGCCATGGCCATGGCCCTGTCGTTTGAAACATGAGTGGGTTAAAGGATCTGAATGTCAGACCAAAGCCTGGACCAATTGGTACAGCTGTAACATTTCCCGGTGCCCCAGAATATGTTCCGGTTAAACCAGTAGACGAACCTCCTGTTGGTGTGGCAGTCCAAATTACATCTACTTGTGAAAATAATTTCAACGGAAACAACATGAACAGGATAAGGAAACTGCTATGCCTAATTATTGGGTATAAGTTTTTCATAATTAAAAAGTTAAGTTAAACCTATATTATTTTTTCTCCAATAATGCCTTAACCTGAGCTTTCAATTCTTCAATCTGTTTTGCCTGATCGATAACATAAAGAGTCAATTCTTCGATTTTACCCATTTGCTTTGCCTGCATCTCTCCAAGATCAAGCCCTTTTTCCTGTAATTCTGTAGCAGATTCAATCCCAGGCAAATGCTTATTTTCCTTTACATAGCTTTCAACCTCATTTAATGGCATCAGCTCATAATCCTTTGCAAAAACATAATCAGCCCAATTCGCGGTATCGCTCCTCAAGGCAATTTTCACCCTTTCTGTCAATACACCTCCTTCAACCATAAGCCTAAACTGGCTTGTAGATGTAATTGTTGGAAAACTGGCAGCATCCATAGTGCTTCCGATATAAATCCTTCCTGACCCATCAGTTTCTTCATTAAACGAACCATTTCCATTGAAAAAAAGATTGTTATTTCCCATAGTCACTGTCCTCAAACCTGGATTAGGATTGTTGGCATCTGTTGGAAGCGTGCTGATCGTACCATCACAACTATATAAATTGCATGCAGTGCCCGGTGAAGGCAGAGTAACGCTGTTACCATTTGAAATAGACAACACATTCCCCGAAAATGACAAGGTTTGTGCATCTGTGGTTGCTCCACCACTTGCTGCCGGCAAGTTTCTGACAATCACATCCCCGGTTGCATTCAAAGTCAAAAACCTCGTTGCAGTAACTCCGGGATCAAATCCTGAATTCAGGTTGCTAAACCTTAACCCTGAAGTATTGGCCGTGCTTGAAGTAATTTCCAATTTGTTTGCCGGAGCTGATGTTCCCACCCCAACATTTCCTTCAACAATCAATCCATTTGCCGGTGCAGTTGGCCCTGCGGTGCTTAATGTAGTCATGTAGCCCGAGCCAATTGCCACAGCACCTTTAACATCCAGCTTGTTCTGTGGGATTACATTGTTCCCTAAGCCAATTCCCATATTCCCATTATTATGGATGTAAAGTTTTTGGCCACTATTGCCTGTTGCCAAAATTATACTGTTGTTCGTATCATATCCCGCGCTGGTTGCAGTTGCTGGCGTATTTGGTATTAATGTGTATCCTAAGCAAACATTCCCCGAGCCGGTGGTAATTTGATAGCCGCTATAGCGGCCAAGGAAGAGGTTGCTGCTTCCGGTAGTAGTGTTAACTCCAGCACTGGTTCCGATCATTACATTGAAATCAGAGCTACATACCTGGCCACTGTTTCCCGAACCTATCATGACATTATTTGAACCTCCTGTTGAGCCAGCGGCACCTATTGCTACGTTATAGCTTCCTGTGCTGTTGGTTCCTCCTGCATAACCCCCTAGGTAGGTATTGCTGCTTCCGGAAACGTTATCCCTTCCCGCGCCTTTTCCGATGAATGTATTATAGTTCCCGTTATTGTTGTTTTCACCGCTTTCTGTTCCCACAAAGGTATTTTCCTGCCCTGTGGTATTAAGACGGCCAACGCTTCTTGCGCCAAGGAAAGTATTCAAACGGCCGGTCTGATTGGATACCCCTGCCTGGAAACCCAGGAAAGTATTGTAATCCCCGGTAGTATTGGCCATTCCGGCAGCATAACCTACAAAAGTGTTAAGGCCGGTCACATTGTTAAGGCCAGCGCTAAATCCTACAAAAACATTCCGATAATTAGTGGATGGTGTTGTTCCTCCGCTTCCCACCGCATTCACTCCAACCACAACATTCTCCAAACCTGGAGTTGATGTAGCCGTATTCAAAACAGCATTGTTCTGAGCATTCATTTTGCCGATTCCCAAAAGGAAAAAACCGGCCATCAGTAAAAGATTTTTTGTTTTCATAAAGAGTTGGTTTTAAATGTTATAGATTATAAATTTAGGCCAGATTTCTGTAAGAATATAAATTCCATAGTTAAATAATTATCAACATATTATGTACAAAAAACAAAGACTTTACTGTAAGAATCTAAAGTTATTTTCCTTATTTTATAGAAGTCAAAAACAGCCTGTTCCAATACCTTGGAAAACAAAAAAAGCCCTCCGGTGAGAAGAGCTTCGTTGATTAAAAACTATTTACTTAACTAACTAATTTTTAATTAATTTTTTAGTGTATAATTTACCATCATCAGAAGTAACATTGACAATGTATATTCCATTTGCGTAACGGCTGACATCCATCTGCGTGGCATCTGTCCTTTCAAGGGTACGCTGGTCAACCACTTTTCCGTCTATTGTTGTAATGCTTACCTTATTGAATTTGGTATCCTTCATTATGATATCAATCGTACTGCTTGACGGATTTGGAACTATGGCAAAATCCTGGGTCAGTTTTACCAGATTCACTAAGTCATCTTCGGCTGGTGTTTGCTGTGCCTGTGCTTTTGGCGGGGCATCCTTATAAACATAGTTGCCGGAGCAACCTTCGGGATAAGCCGAAAACTGTGAGCCCAGAGCCGCTTCAAACCCGGGATTGAGCTCAACATAATTGGCTGCATGGTAGACGACCCCATTTGACAGCAGATTATTTCCAACCGAAACAATATTAGCAGCCTTGATCCAATCCGACCGCTCTTTTTTCTTTACTACAGCCGCTACAAGATTATTAAGGTCGTCAACGGGCGAAACCAGTGAAAGCGTTGCCTGGCAACAGCCATTAAAGCTCACATCGGGGCCGATATTGGCCGAGTTATCGGTAATGGTATAGATAAAGGCGCCGGCAGGGCAATTCACATTAAAATTGGCATTGATCTCGAATTCGAAATTCCCTGTAGGATTGGTACCAAACAACCCAGGCGGGATAGTGAAGCAGAATGTGCTTGCCGTGAGTTGTGTTGGCGCATTTACTGTTCCAACAACGGTTCCGTTTTGGGTAACATCAAGCGTAATCGAACTTAATGTTGCATTTACGGGTGGTTGATAAGTACCACAAACCTGAATAGGCGTAGCTCCAGACAAATCGGGACATTGCAGGTCAACCGGATCGGTATTCAAAGCACCAAGCTGTGGTGCTGCGCATACGCTTCCGCAAATGTTGTCTATATAAACCGTTCCGAAATGTGCGGATGGCTGGCAATCGCTTACTGTAAATTCTATGGTTCCCGGTTGGTTCAGGATTTCACCCACATTAAGTCGGGCACAAATCCAATTGGTATAAAGCACCCTGCGCCTTTCGTTTACAACAATTACGTTGAACAAACAGTTATCGGGATTGGCAATGATGCAGATTTCATCTACCACATTACCAAACTGGTCTAACGCCCTAACTCTAAAGAAAGGCTGTATTGGCTGTCCGTGTGCAGGTTTGTTATCCATTACCAGCGAAAAATTAAAATCGATGGTCGCCTGGTTGATATTCGGGAAATACCGTGAAACCGTAGTAATATCAGAAGAACCTAAGCCCTGTTCATTGTTCAGCTTGATGCATTTGTTACCCCCGGCCGACGGGTACAATGTTGGGACATTATAGCCCAAACCAGCCAAAGTGGGATCATATTGCTGGTAACCCGGAGCAGTCCTGTCAATATAAGTGACCGTTGCATTCATATTATTTACCTGCGGCGTCACCATATTGTTTGACCTTGCAACTGTAGGTGTTGCGCACGAAAGGAAAAAAGCTTCTCCCGATTGCGGTTGCGGATGCGGATCGGACCAGAAAGTATAACCTGCAGTTC
Source organism: Flavobacterium sp. (assembly GCA_049841115.1). Taxonomy (GTDB): domain Bacteria; phylum Bacteroidota; class Bacteroidia; order Flavobacteriales; family Flavobacteriaceae; genus Flavobacterium. The sequence goes on along the minus strand of JASGHQ010000007.1, from coordinate 51,718 downwards.
CGGATTCAAAATCTCCGTTTACACATGTTTGCTGCATTTCTGGCGGAATTGGGCTTGCGTAATAGGCATTTTTCTTATCCGGATTTTGTACAAAAAACAATTTCCGCAATTCCACAATCTTGGTATTCAGTATTGCTTTTTGAAGTTGTCCTTCGGTAAATTCCTCTTCGCTTTTCAGATGCTCAATCAGATCCTGATTGATTTCCTGTGACAATTCATATTTGGCAAAATTCTCATCGATGAATTTCTGGATTTCAATTTCTATGCGCGACGCTTCCGAAACCCTGCTGTTTTCAGAGTTCAGATAATTGTCCATTTGTGCTAATAGGAAACCCGGATGAAAACAAATAGCACAAACTATCAGTGTTTTTATTAGCCTGTTCATATTAGTCCTGGTTAGCCATTAATAATTGGATTTGCTTTTTAAGCTCTTCAATGTCTTTGTTGCTTTTTTCGATTGCTTTGTTTTGCTCAATGATGTAGAGGGTCAGCTCTTCTATCTTTTCCATGTGTTTTGCCTGCATTTCAGCAATGTCAAGGCCTTTGTTGGCCAATTCATCTGCGGAAGCCACACCTGGCAAGTGTTTGTGCTGCGCAATGTATTCTTCTACATTTTTTAATGGCATCAAATCGTAATTTTCTGCAAAAACATAATCTGCCCAGTTAGCAGTGCTCCTTAAAGCCACTTTTACTTTTTCAGTAAGTATTCCGCCTTCAACAAACAGCTTGTAGTTTCCGGTTGTATTTGGGTAAGTCGCCGTTGAACCAATATAAATTTTCCCGTTAGACTCACTGCTTGAACCATTGAACCAAATGTTGCTGTTGTTCATGTTTACAACCCTGTTGCCATTTACAGTTGTTGACTGATTGATCGTTCCGTTGTTTTCATAGATGCTTTTATCATTTGCGCTTACAGTATATGGCGTTGCAGATGATCCGTTTCCGGTAACGGTAACATTGGTGCCGGCAACAACACTTGTTGTAGGAAGTGTAAATGAACCTCCTCCGTTGGAAAGCGTAATTGTATTTCCGGTTTGTGAAACGGTTTGTGGTGTTTGTGTAAACGTTGGCAATGTAAATGAACCGCCACCATTGGAAAGTGTTACCGTGTTTCCGGTTTGCGACAATGTCTGGGTATAGGTTGGAAGCGTTACGCTGTTTCCGTTTGAAATAGACAAGGTATTTCCGGTCAACGATAGGTTCTGCCCATCAGTATCAGTAAACGTTGGCAATGTAAAAGATCCGCCACCATTGGAAAGCGTTACGGTATTTCCGGTTTGCGAAAGTGTTTGCGTATAGTTTGGAAGCGTTACGCTATTTCCGTTTGAAATGGATAAGGTATTTCCGGTCAATGCCAGATTTTGTCCGTCAGTGTCGGTAAATGTCGGCAGTGTAAAAGATCCGCCGCCGTTAGAAAGCGTCACGGTGTTTCCGGTTTGCGAAAGCGTATAACTTGGCAGCGTTACATTATTTCCGTTTGAAATTGACAAAACATTGCCTGCCAATGACAGTGACTGGCTGTCAGTATCTGTAAATGTTGGCAATGTAAACGAACCGCCATTATGCGAAAGCGTAATGGTATTGCCTGATTGGGAAATGGTTTGCAATTCGTTTGTGGTACTTCCGTCATTTTCCTCAAAATTTTGGATCGGAATGGTAACCGGTGCGCTTTGCACTCCATTGACAGTAGTTATCAGCTGATTATTGGCATTGATGGAATTGGATATCGAATTCACAATGTTTGCCGAAGCAGCAATCCCATTGACATTGCTGGTCATCCGGTTGGCCACAGAAGTAAGTTGGTTGCTTTCAACAGCATTGGAAACTTTTTGCAGCACAACATCCCCAGTTGCATTTACGCTCAGGAATTTATTGCCCGTCTGAACCGTTACGTTTTCAGAATTACTGGTAAGATTGGTAAAACGAAGCCCGGAAAAACCATTGGTTCCCTGGGTAATTTCCAGTTTATTGCCTGGAGTAGTAGTACCAATCCCTACCCTGCCTTCAACCAATAATCCGTTTGTAGGCGCTGTCACACCGCCACCATAGCCATTTGGTGTATAATTTTTACCAATGGCAACGCCTCCTTTAATATCCAATTTATTTATCGGGATTATATTATTTCCCAAACCGATACCGGTGCTGCCGTTTTTACTGATAAAAATCCGCTGTGCACCACTTCCGTCAGCAATGATGATCGATTTATTGGTATCGTTTCCTGCTAAAAATGCAGTAGACGGAGCTCTGTCTAAAGTAACCGCATTTCCTAAAATGACATTATTGCTTCCGTTCAGCAAGTTGATGGCCGACTCTGTCCCGACAAAAATATTATTGTAGCCTGTTAATAAATGCCTAGGCGTAGAAGATCCAATGGCAACATTATTACTTCCTGTGACAAACAATAAAGCACCATAGCCTACACCGGTATTATTGCTCCCGTCTGTATTTGCCTCCAATGTCCTGTGCCCAACGGCAATATTCCTAGAGCCCGAAGTATTATTAAGCAAACTCCTGGTTCCGAAAGCAACATTCAGCGTCCCTATTCCATTAAGGGACAATGCTTCATTTCCTAGCGCACAGTTAAATCCGCCTGTCGAATTATTGAGCACTTTCATACCAACGCCAACATTACTGTTGCCGGTATTCCTGTTAAGCGCATTTTTACCAATTCCTGTAGCAAAATTGGCAGTGTTTCCAACTCCGGCACCATCTCCATAAAAAGTGGTGTCGACTTGTGCATGTGATGCAAAAACAAATCCGATAAGGGTTAGGATTGTAAAAAAGTAGGTAGTTTTCATTTTCATAACAGAACATTTAAAAATTATAAAATCATTTAAAACCCGTTAAATAATTTTGATGATTGTTCTGTTATTTTGACAAATCAAATATAGGCTGTTATTTGATAAAAATCTACAAAATACATTTATAATCGATGAAATACATATTTTCACATTTACAATAAGATAATATCCTACATTTTAAAATTACCTTTACATCCAGTTAAAATTCTGTTTACATTAGGCAAAACAAAAAAACTCCCAGCGCCAGCCGGGAGTTTTCATTATTTAATAAAATAGTATTTATCTTTTATCCATTGGGACAAAATCCCTTAAAGGATGCCCGGTATAAATTTGCCTTGGCCTTCCGATAGGCTCTTTGTTCTCACGCATTTCCTTCCATTGAGCAATCCAGCCCGGAAGCCTTCCGATGGCGAACAACACGGTAAACATATCGGTAGGGATACCTAATGCACGGTAAATGATACCTGAATAAAAATCAACATTCGGATACAATTTCCTTGATACGAAATAGTCATCTACCAATGCAGATTCTTCCAATTTTTTTGCGATCTGCAATACCGGATCGTTTACTCCTAAAGTAGACAAAACCTCATCGGCTGCTTTTTTGATGATCTTAGCACGCGGATCGAAGTTTTTGTAAACGCGGTGGCCGAATCCCATCAAACGGAACGGATCATCCTTGTCTTTTGCTTTTGCCAGGTATTTATCGGCATCGCCGCCATTTTTCTGGATTTCCTCAAGCATTTCCAAAACCGCCTGGTTGGCTCCGCCGTGAAGTGGTCCCCAAAGTGCAGAAACTCCGGCAGAAATTGAAGCGAACAAACCAGCGTGCGATGAACCTACCATTCTTACGGTTGACGTAGAACAGTTTTGCTCGTGGTCAGCATGAAGGATGAATAATTTATCCAAAGCTTTTACTACGACAGGATTGATTTCGTATGGTCCTGTTGGCAGCGCAAACATCAGGTTCATGAAGTTTTCCACATAACCTTTAGTATTGTCATAATAATTCAACGGATAACCAGATGACTTACGGAATGTCCAGGTTGCCAAAACAAGGAATTTACCCATCGTCTTAACAATTGCCTCATACATTTCATCCTTGTTCTCTACGTTTACGACTTTCGGGTTGAAAGCAGTAAGCGCACTGGTTAAAGAAGAAAGCACGCCCATAGGATGAGCTGTTTTTGGAAAACCATCAATGATGTTTTTCATTTCTTCATTTACCAAAGAATATTTGCGGATGTCAGTTTCAAACTGGTTCAATTGGGCTTTTGTTGGCAGTTCACCAAAAATCACCAAATAGGAAACCTCAAGAAAGCTTGCCCTTTCGGCCAAATCTTCTATGGCATATCCTCTGTAGCGAAGGATACCTTCCTCTCCATCAAGGAAAGTGATTTCACTGGTACATGATCCTGAATTTTTGTAACCCGGGTCAAGGGTTATTGCGCCGGTTAGGGCACGTAGTTTTTCGATATCGATGGCTGGTTCGTTTTCGCTTCCTACAATTACAGGAAACTCATATTTATTGCCATCATATTCTAATATTGCTGTTTTAGACATGATATAAAACGGGAATAAATCTTAATAAAATCATTAATCCGACAAAATTAACGAATTGCGGACGAAATAAAAAAGAAATATCGTGGCCTTTTCGTTAATTATTTGATAAAATAATCGAAATAAAAAACCCGGGGGCAAACCCGGGTTTTGATAATCAAATTTAACTAACTTTTATTCCCTAACTATTTTTTCTACTTTCATTCCGTTATCTGTAATGATCCTTGCAAAATAAATCCCGCTTGATTGGCTTGACATGTCGATATTGGTTTGGTTTTCGTTTACCAGGCTGGTTTGCAGTATCCTACCCTGCACATCATACAGCTCTACTGACCTGATGCTGTTATTGCATCTGATAGTGACCTTGTCTTTTGCTGGATTTGGGTAAACCGAAATCGTAGCGTCTATTGGCACACCCGGATTACTCAGCGATTGGAAAACGGTATTTTCCGGGTCGGTTCTCAATCGGGAAGTTGTAATCAAAGTAGATATTGGCCTTTTTACTTACATGATCGCCTTCGGCCAAACTGCTGTTCGATCGTATTTTGATCAGAATATTGCCGTGCCCACCCGAATGCAGGTTGATATTCTGAAAAACAAACTCGGCTATGTTCCCGGTAACTTTGGCCCTCACAGCATTTGAGCTGTTCAGGATCTGTAACGAACCAACGTCGAATTGGTTGGTATCAATGACTTCCCTTATCACTATGTTTTCGGCTTCGGCATTCCCGGTATTCTCAAAATTGATTATATAATGCAGGTAATTTCCAATTTCTGAAGGCGCAACAGCATTGCCCTCAAGGCAGATAATTTCATTAGGATCAAACGACCCTACTACAGTTTGCCTTAACTGGAATTCATTGTCTGCAGGCTGTGAATCTCCGGCTATTGGATTGATTGCGGTGCCAAAAACAAGCTGGTCATCGATATTGACCGCTGGTGTATCCGTTGGCGCATTGACACGTAAAGTGATATAAACGCTCCGGTTTTCAAATGGTTTTAAGTTTGAATAATTAAAATTGAGAATGCCGGATGACTGGGAATTGGGCACAACATCCGATTCAATAAAATCCAGAACCGCATCATCGTAGGCAAACATTACATTTCCGGAAAGCGTTTGGTTTCCCTTATTTTTATAAACCAATTGATATACCGCTTCAAAACCTGGCCTGGCTCTTACTATTGGCGCAATCACGGCTTCAACATCAGGATGGATTCCGTTAGGAAGGATGCAGATATCGCGAACGCTCGATGAATTGTCTATCGTTGGCGCATTAATGGTTGTCGGTGACGTTGTAAAGTAATTAGGGTTTTCCAAATTGGGAGTCAAACCATAAACTCCGGTCTGCGACAGATACAATTCATAATCTCCCGAATTATTGGTGTAAACAAATCCTGCCGGCAGGGTATCACGCGTGATCCCCAAATTCAGGAAACTCATTGGGATATCCGTATTATCGCAGCCATTGTTATTGGAATCGAAGCGTACGACTCCGGTTACGGTATTGTAATCTCCGCCAGGCGTAAAACCGCAATAGGAGTTCACTTCGGCTCCGCCAAAATTTGCCGAATTATTTATAGCAGCGATTTCACCTTCATCAGCACAGATAAAATGAAGATTCGGGCATTCACTAAAATCAAAAGTAAGCGCAATGCCACCGTTTTTCAGATTGACAGTTTCGATATTCGGATTGGTATTCACATTCACAGTCCGCAACAACGGATTATTCGAAAAATCGGCTTCGGTCATTGCATTATGGCTTATATTGAGATCTTCCAAAAGTGGGCTATTGGAAACATCTATAGCAGTTAACTGGCAACTTGGCAACGAAAGCAATACTAAACCCGACTGGGTTGACAGGTTTATATTAACTAGAGGATTATTATATCCGTCAATAAAATTCAATTGGGTAAGCCCCGTAAGATTTACAGAAGTCAGCATATTGTTCCTGAACACCAAGCGTTGCAGATTCGGGCACGGAGTCATATCTAATGTGGTCAGTAAAGCAGCTTCGGCATCAAACTCAATTAGATTTGGGTTATTGGACAAATCAATACTGCTTATCTGGGTCTGTCCTATGGATAATTTTTGAAGTTGGGTAAGCGTCGAAACATCAATTGAAGTCAACTGCGACAAATGAACATAAAGTTCAGTCAGATTAACAAGCGAGCTCACATCCAACGAAGTCAGCTGTGTGTTATAACAGTTTAGAAAAGTAAGGTTTGTGGTTCCGTCATACAGCAATTCATTGATACCGCTTGAAAAGCAGCTAAAATAAGTAAGATTTGGCATTGCTGTAATATCAACTGTCGTTAGCAGCGGATTAAGTCCGCACTCTATGTGCTGCATATTAGGGAAGCCGGTAAAATCCAATTCCGTTAGCTGATTCCATGTCGCAACCAAAGTAGTCAAGTTGGTATTGGCTTCCAATGGTAAAATAGAACTAATATTATTAACAGAGCAGTATAAATAGTTGAGATTACTGAAAGCCCATAATCCGCCTAAATCCGAAATATTCGAATTGGAAAGATCCAAAAACGAAACCTGTGACGCTTCTGATTCCTGGATTTCATTATCACCATTGGCATCAATCTTAAAAAAATTCCCGGACAGATTCTTGGCAACAGAGTTGCTGGGAACTGCCGAAAGCAATTTTGTCTTCAGATTGGCATCCGCAAAGTTGACCTGTGCCTGTGCACCGGCCACGATTAATAGCATAAAAAGTAACGTTCTCATCATTGGGTTTGGTTTTTTTGACTGAATTTGATCCTTTAGTAAATGTATAGCAGTTTTTGATGTCATCTTTTAGTGTTTGAGAATTCGATTGGTTTGAATTAGAATTCGCTACAATGTCTTTAAAATCTCCTGCAATCGGTTCTCTTTTTCGTTGTGAAATCGGAAGATTTGAATTGTCCGCCATCACCACATAACCGCCATCTTTCTTGATATAGGATTTCAGATACGAAAGATTGATCAGATGCGACTGATGGATACGTTCAAAACCGTGCTCGGTCAGCATGTCCTCATATTCCTTTAGTGTTTTTGAAATCAATATCGGTTTGCTGTTTTTGATATAAAACCGGGTATAGTTATCGGTGCTTTCGCAACGGATGATATCGCTGATCTCAAAAAGATGGATTCCTTCCGAAGTGGATAATGCAATCCTTTTGAAGTTGTCTACTTTCTTCCTGATATTTTCCAGCAGCAAATCGATGTGTGCCACACTGTCGTATTTATCGACCACATTCTTGATCTTGGCAATTACCTTTTCCAGTTCATCCGGATCAACAGGCTTTAGCAAAAAATCCAATGCGCTAAAGCGAAATGCCTTGATAGCATATTGTTCGTGCGCAGTGATGAACACGATCTGCGAATTGATTTTGCCTCTCCTGTTGACTTCTTCAAGCAGATCAAACCCCGAGCCATCGCCCAAATGGATATCCAAAAAAACAACCTGCGGCGGGTGCTGCAAAAGCAATTCGGTTCCGGTCTTTACGCTATCGGCTTCGCCCAGTATCTTTATTTCGGGCGCAAACCTATTGATAAGCGTTTTCAATCCGGCTCTTAAATTATCGTCATCGTCAACTAAAATGGCTGTAATCATAAGTGTTCAGTATTCAGTTTTTAGTGTTCAGTTAATCTGTCTTCAAATTAATAACCCGTTTAAAGCTGATTACTAATTTCTGACCACTGATCACTTAATATATTGTATCGGCAGATTCAGGACAACTTTGGTCCCTGATACTTCTCCTTTACCGTTCTTTAATTCTATTATTTCAACATTGGCTTTGCGCGATGTGGATGCTTCCATCATTTCGAGCCGCTTTTTGGTGATGTCGAGCGCCATCGATTTATGTACCGAAACCAAGCCTTCCTTAATCTCCTTTGACTTATCAAAGCCGATACCGTTGTCCTCAATGGTACAAATCAAATGTTCTTTTTCAATTGAGAAATCTATAGCAATAATTCCCTTTTCGTTTTTCGGAATCAATCCGTGTATAATCGCATTTTCAACAAATGGCTGAAGCAAAAGCGGCGGCAAGGCCATATCGTCTTCTATGTCGCTGCCTTTTTTTATCGTGAAGTCAAATTTTTGGTTGAACCGAAGCTGTTCCAGCTCCAGGTAATTCTGAAGGCTTTCCATTTCTTTATCTATCGGGATCAGCGATTCTTTGGAATATTCCAGTGTCAGCCGCATCAGTTTGGAGAATTTCGACAGGTATTTGATGGCCGAATCGCTTCCGTTCTGAACAATAAAGCTTGAAATCGAACCCAAGCAATTGAACACAAAATGCGGATTCATCTGCAGGTGCAGCGCCTTTTGCTCATATTCTGCCAGCTCTTTCTGCAGTGTCAGTGTTTTCTTTAGTTGAAGCCGGTTGTAGATCAGGAATACGATTCCGAATACCAATAAGATAAACAATATCACAAAAAAGATCTGCTGCTGGTGCCTTTTAGACAATTCGCTATAAACCAATTCTCTTTTCTCCTGCTCTTTCTTTTGCAGCGCATCTTTTTTATCAAACTCAAAATTCATTTCGGCGCGCACGCTGCTCCTGATATTTTCGGCATTGGCAACGCTGTCTTTCGCGATGCTGTATAATTTGAAATGCTTTAGCGATTCGGCAGGGTTATTTTGTTTTTCATAGATTTCGCTCAATCGTTTTTCGGCATTCTGGACCTGTTCGACAATACCCAATTCCCTGGCCAAGGCCAATGACTTATTGGTTGCATCCAAAGATTCTTCCAGCTTGCCCTGTTCAAAATAAATTTCGCCCATATAAAAATAAGTATCCGAAATCCCGAATTTATCTTCTATCGAACTAAAAGCCGTAATGGCTTTATCAAAGGTTTTCAAGGCTTCCGCCGAATTGTTGCTTGCCTTATGGTACAGCCCGAGATTATTATACAATTCGCCCAAGCCGCGCGGATTGGGATATTTGGCAAACAATTGCTGCGCCCTGTTATAATACTCTAGAGCTTTGGGGAAATTCTTCTGGTTTAAATAAATATTGCCGATATTGGTTGTTGTAATCCCTACCGTTTCATCACCGGTCTTTTCCTGGATTTTGAGGCATTTGACAAAATAGTTCAACGCCTTAAAGTCATCGTCCTGCGCTTTGTACACAATTCCAATGTTGTTGTACAGGCGGGCACATTTTTCCAGGTTTTTGTTTGCTTCATAAATTTTCAGGGCTTTGAGCTCATATTGCAAAGCCTTGGCATAGCTGCTTTGTTCTGAAAAAACTATTCCGATGCTGCCATAAGCCCGGGCAAGATTGTTCTTTATATCTCCGGAATCCGCAGGGTTATTTTCGAGTTCTTTTTCAAAAACCGTTTGCGCGTTGGAAAAGTTGTGAAGCGCCACAGGGTAATTACCCATGATGATGTTGGCATTGCCTAAATTAAGGTAAGCGGTTCCTTCTGCAGCCCTGAACCTGATTCTGACAGCAAGCTGCAATGCCTGATTGGCATAATCCGCCATTAGTTTGGGGTTCCCTGATTTGTATTCATCAGCTATGGCGTTCAGCAGCTTAGCTTTGTCGATGTCGTTTTTAGCCTTTTGCAAAACAGCAACCAAACTATCCGTTTTTTGGTTTTGTGCCCAGCAAACCGCCGATAAATTCAGCAAAAAACAGAGTACGAAGTTTTTGACTATTTTCATAAGAGACATTTTACTAATGCTACGGACAAAAATAGCTTTCCCGTTTTGGTTACCCAGTAGCAAATGAGTATTTAAACGTTTTGACTTAGAATTTGACAATCCTTGTTTTTGGTAATTCAAAACGCCGCCTGGCCTAAGCCCCTACAGGCCTGTTTTTAACCGGAAAAACGAATTTAGCTACAAAATCTATTTTCTTTCTGATCCATCCTATCTGATATAATCCGGCTGCCCCCATCAGGTGCAGGGCTATCCGCGATGGCAGCATATAGCGGGGTTCCATGTACATCATTCCATGAAAAAAAAGCAACCCCAATGTTATTGACCAAATGGGCCAGTATTTTAATAAATCCTTTGTTTTAAACAAGAAGATAAAGCTTCCGGCAATGATGAGTACGTTGATCAGATTTACAACAAATAAAAATGCCCAATAAAAAAACGGCCCTTTTAGCGGCCCTAAATGAAAACTCTGCGGCGAAATGCTATTGACAATATAAATATGCCCGAAAAGCGATTTGACAAAAAACTGCCTTGTCGTTATGAACGGATGCCCCAGTATGTCATTGATCAAATAGTCACGATAAACTTCCGGGCTGGTTTTTCCTGTTCTTATACGGGTTTCTTCCAACTCCTGGGCTTTTAATTTCCAGTTTTTATAATCCTTGCTGTCAGGACGGACATCATCGTCCCAAAACCTGAAATCGAGCGGCTCTTCCCTAAACTGATACCTTCCCTGATGTGCCACAAAATAAAAGAGGCCTTCCTGATCGTAAGCTTTTTTATTAGCGCTGACCAGTTTTGCCAACTGCAAGGTTGCAAAGCAGGCTAAGCCGCATACGGTTAAAGTGAAAAATGTTTTCTTGCCATATTCACGGAAGAAGTCTTTTCGCTTAAAAAAAGCATACACCAAAGCCAGAAATCCAAGGCCAAGGATCAGCAGTGCATTGGGCCTGCACATAATCAGCAGCCACAAACCAAACCCGAAAAGCAGCCAATTGGAAAGCTTCCTGGAATTGAAATAGACCCTGGACCAGCCAAAAGCGATGACCGAAGCCGCAAAGAAAGCTGGGACTTCGGCTGTTATTCCAAAGATGTAATAAAAATGAATGGGAAACAGGAAGAGTAACATCACCGAAATCAGAGCGGTTTTTTCATCAAAAAAATTGCGTGCCGCCCTATAGATCATCAGCAAGCTTATCGTTGCCAGGACAAAATTTATTGCGACTCCCCTATACCACAGATCCATATCGGTGGGATGGGCTGATGTCAGCAGGAATGTCGGGGCGTATATAAAAACAGGTGCCGGGGCCTTGGTCAGCGTTACCTGGTCGTAGCCAACTTCGTCTTTTAAGAAAAAGGACACTAGTTTGGCTTCGTCAAAAAAAGAATCCTTGTCTCCAAAAGGATGTGCTTTAAAAGGTAAATTGAGCACCAAAATCATCATCAGGGATGAAATCAAAACAATTAGCAGATCGATCCTTTTGGCAGAAAAAATAATTTTCTTCATATAATAAATAATAGCGTCGAAAAATAATAAAAAATCCCGAGCTTTTCACACTCGGGATTCCCTTATAAACTGTTATTTAAATTTTTATGACAAAGCTGCTTTCACCTGGTCAGCCGCTTCCTGGAATTGTGTAGCCGATAGGATTGGCATTCCCGAATTGTCGATCAATTCTTTGGCAATTTCAGCGTTGGTCCCCTGAAGACGAACAATGATTGGCACCTTAATAGCATCACCCATATTTTTGTAAGCATCAACCACACCTTGGGCAACACGGTCGCAACGAACGATTCCTCCAAAGATGTTGATCAAAATTGCTTTTACATTTGGGTCTTTCAGGATAATCCTGAACGCAGTTTCCACACGTTTTGCATCAGCAGTTCCACCTACATCAAGGAAGTTTGCAGGTTCAAAACCGGCATATTTGATCAAATCCATCGTAGCCATTGCCAAACCAGCTCCGTTAACCATACAACCTACAGTTCCGTCGAGGTCAACATAGTTAAGCCCTACTTCCTTAGCTTCCACCTCGATTGGGTTTTCCTCACGGATGTCACGCATATCGGCATATTTTGGTTGGCGGTACAAAGCATTGTCATCAATATTTACTTTGGCATCCACTGCCATGATTTTATTGTCAGACGTTTTCAAAACCGGATTGATTTCAAACATCGAAGCATCTGAACCGATATAAGCATTGTATAAAGCTTCAACAAACTTCACCATTTCTTTGAACGCATTTCCTGAAAGGCCAAGATTGAAGGCAATTCTCCTTGCCTGGAAACCCTGTAACCCTACAGCAGGATCTATTTCTTCGGTAAAGATCAAGTGTGGCGTATGCTCAGCCACTTCTTCAATATCCATTCCGCCTTCGGTAGAATACATGATCATGTTCCTTCCTTTGGCACGGTTCAAAAGAACCGACATGTAGAACTCGGAAGTTTCACTTTCTCCAGGATAGTATACATCTTCAGCAACCAAAACCTTATTTACTCTTTTGCCTTCTGGCGGAGTCTGTGGGGTTTTAAGCATCATTCCTATGATTTGCTCAGAAAGCTCTTCAACCTGCTGCAAATTCTTAGCCAGCTTTACTCCACCACCTTTTCCTCTACCACCAGCGTGGATTTGGGCTTTGATAACGTGCCAGCCTGTTCCGGTTTCTGCAGTTAACTGCTTTGCTGCAGCAACAGCCTCAACCGGGCTGTTAGCAACAATACCTCGTTGAACGCGAACGCCATAGCTTGCTAAAATCTCTTTTCCTTGATATTCGTGTATGTTCATAATTATGAATTATTTTAGGTTACAACCTGAAACAGGTTCAGGCTAAAGTGCCACAAAAGTAATTAATTTAGCTTCAAACAAAAAGAAATATCGCGAATTTAGTTTTTTTCGGTCCGTCATTTTTTTAAACGTTCATAAGCAACCTTTTACGCAAAAAAACATCTTATTAAAAAACCAAAAGCTATGAAAAAGAAAACTATCACTTTTAGGAATCCTATTGGCATTTGTAATGACAAGCTGCAGCAGCGATTCAAATTCAGCACGCTCAAGCATTGTTGACGGGCAATGGAAACTTACCAACGTGAGTGGCTCTATCATTGGGAGCAGCAGCGATTTTGAACCCGGAATGATCACTTGGGATTTTAACCCTACAACCCAAACGGTAACCGTTGTGAATAACAATACCGACGAAAATAAAACCGATATTTTTGAAACCGGGATTTATAACTACCAGATTGTTGCAAATGACAATCCCGAACTATGTTCGCAGGTCATTAAGATTGACAATATCGAGATGGGCTGTTTCAATATTGTCGAAGGCAAACTCAAAATAGACCAGGCTTTTGCTGATGGATATACCCTTACGCTTGAGCCTTAGTAAAGCATTTTTATTTCTTTGACTTCATAATAAGCCAGGCTGTCATCCTCAAGCAAAACTTCGAGTTTTCCGGCTTGGTTAACTTTTTTTATAATCCCCATAAAACGATTGCCCATTTGGTCTTCAAAGGCTGATGGGTAATTTATTTTATAAAGGTTTGCATGGTAATCTCCCCAAAGCTGGGCTGGGCTTTCAGTCAACATCAGCATTGATTCTTTCAAAGATTCTCTCAGAAGCAGGGCGACTGCTTCCAGGTCATACTCTTTTCCGGTAATGCATTTGAGTGATGAAGCTTGTGGCAGCCCTTCAAAATTGGTTTGATTGGCATTCAGCCCGATGCCTATGACAGAATTAACGCTTCCGTCAGTTTTGAGGGCATTTTCGATTAAAATCCCTGACACTTTTTTGGAATCTGACAGAATGTCGTTGGGCCATTTTATCGAAACATTGGGAATTTCAATGTTTTTTAAAACCCGGAGCACTGAAAGCGCAACGGCAATATTCAAATCAAAAACCATTTCCTTCCGCAATGAAAGACCATTGACTAAAACACTCATTGTTAAGTTCTTACCTTTTTCAGAAAACCATTTTGCACCCATTTGCCCTTTGCCTTTAGTCTGTTCATCCGCCAAGACAATGGTGTAATTTTCCAATGCAGCATCTTTGGATAATTGCTTCAGATAGTCATTCGTGGAATCTATGGCATCGAGTTTGATTATAGGCATGGTAACAATGATAATAATAAGAATTTTAAAGTTTTGTTAAGCAAAAATAAAGACAAAAAAGAATACCTTTGCAAAACATACACAAATAATAAATGACGAAGAAAGCGGTAAGTTCAGATGTTCTTTTGGCGAACATCATAAAAGGCATTGAAGAAGTAAAGGGAAATGATATTGACATCCTGGATTTGAGAGGAATAGACACGGCGGTTTGCGACTATTTCATCATTTGTAACGGAAATTCCAACACTCAGGTTAACGCGATTGTTAACTCCATCCAAAAATTAGTTTCTAAAGAATTAAAAGATAAACCATGGCACGTTGAAGGAACGGACAATGCCGAGTGGGTACTTATGGATTATGTAAACATTGTGGTTCACGTTTTCCAGAAGCAAATCCGTGAATTCTACAATATCGAAGGCCTTTGGGGCGATGCCAAAATAACTACCATACAAAATAAATACTAAAAACAGTTCATAGAGAAAAATGGCTAACGAAAAAAATTCAAATAATTTTAAAATAGGTCCCTGGCTTATTTACGTATTGATTTTTGCCGGATTCATCGCGCTTAATTTTTACGGAGGAGGCTTCCAGGATTCGACCAAAATTACTTCAGCAAAATTTGTTGAAATCCTAAACAAAGGGGAAATTGAAAAAGTAATTATCTACAACAACACCGAAGGTGAAGCTTATTTAAATAAAAAAGCATTAAAGGACAAAGCGAATGCCAAGGTTGCCAAAGACATTTTAGGCAATCCGAACAAAGGCCCGCATTATTCATTTGATATCGCGTCAGCTGGAGAAAACTTTCAGGCCAAGCTTGACAAGGCAGCTCAGGAAGGAAAAATCAAGGATTACGATTTCAAAACAAAAAACAACTGGTCTGAGCTTTTAATCACCTTGTTGCCGTTTGTAATCATTCTTGGATTATGGGTATTGATCATGCGCAGGATGTCGGGGGGAAGCAGTGGCGGCGGTGGACAGATCTTCAATATCGGTAAATCAAGGGCAAAACTTTTCGACGAAAAGACAGAAGTGAAAACTACTTTCAAGGATGTTGCCGGACTGGAAGGCGCCAAAGAAGAAATCCAGGAAATTGTTGAATTCCTGAAAACCCCAGAAAAATATACTGTTTTGGGAGGAAAAATCCCCAAAGGGGCACTTTTGGTCGGACCTCCGGGAACAGGAAAAACCTTATTGGCAAAAGCCGTAGCCGGTGAAGCCAAAGTTCCATTCTTCTCGTTATCAGGTTCTGATTTTGTGGAAATGTTTGTTGGGGTTGGAGCGTCACGTGTTAGGGATTTATTCAAACAAGCCAAAGACAAATCACCTTCAATCATCTTTATTGACGAAATTGATGCGGTCGGAAGAGCCCGTGGGAAAAACAATTTCTCTGGAGGGAACGACGAGCGTGAAAACACATTGAATCAATTACTTACGGAAATGGACGGTTTTGGCACCAATACACACGTAATCGTAATTGCAGCAACTAACAGAGCTGATGTTTTGGACAAAGCATTACTTCGCGCCGGGCGTTTTGACAGACAGATTTATGTGGACCTGCCAGACATTAACGAAAGAAAGCAAATATTTGAGGTACACCTTGCACCGCTTAAAAAAGTAGACAACCTGGATACCGATTTCCTTGCAAAACAAACCCCAGGGTTTTCTGGTGCCGATATTGCAAATGTTTGTAACGAAGCGGCTCTGATTGCCGCCAGGAACAATAAGGCAGCCGTTGACAAACAGGACTTCCTGGACGCCGTTGACCGGATTGTTGGCGGATTGGAAAAGAAGAACAAGATTATCACCAAGGAAGAAAAACGCGCCATTGCAGTTCACGAAGCCGGCCACGCTACTGTAAGCTGGATGCTGGAACATGCAGCCCCATTGGTAAAAGTTACCATTGTGCCAAGAGGGCAGAGTTTGGGTGCAGCCTGGTATTTGCCTGAAGAAAGACAAATCGTCCGTCCTGAGCAGATGCTGGATGAAATGTGCGCCACTATGGGCGGAAGGGCTGCTGAGAAAGTGATGTTCAACAAAATTTCAACCGGTGCATTGAGCGATCTCGAAAAAGTAACGCGCCAGGCGCGTGCCATGGTTACGATTTATGGTTTGAATGAGGAATTGGGGAATATCACCTATTACGATTCAACCGGGCAAAGCGAATACAACTTCTCGAAACCGTATTCTGAAGAAACTGCTTTGGTAATCGATAAGGAAATCTCAAAACTAATCGAAACAGAATACCAAAGGGCCATAAAAATTCTTGAGGACAACAAAGACAAATTAGAACAACTGGCTAATATCCTGATTGAAAAAGAAGTAATTTTCAAAGACGACCTGGAAACGATTTTTGGGAAAAGACCTTTTGAAAATACTGAAGAAGAGAACACATAATCTGTAGCCAAACCGTTTTTTAACAATTTTTTAAAATCTTAATTCAAAACATACTTTTGAATTAAGATTTTTTTATCTTTGAGGGATTACAATTATCAATTAAGATTATACCAAAATAAGCATGAGTCTTTTCAGAAAATTTTTTGGCACCGGCAATGATGCCAATGACGAAGAAAGCCAAAGCGAATTCAACAGTGCTCCTTCCAGCTTTTCACTGCTTCCTGTGGATGAAAAGTTCACCTATAATTTCAAAAAAAATGGCGGTAAGTTTTTGTATTGCGAAAACTTGAATGAAGTAAAAGAACAGTTCCTGAATATCCTGGAGGAGAATGATTGGTTTGAATGCGAAGCCTTATGCTATGAACCAAAGCTTTTCAGCATGCTGGATGAAAACAAGCTCGCTTATGACAAACCAAGCAACCCGATGTTTTTGTTCGCCACCTGTGAAAACCTGATCGCCGACGAAGGCTCAGTACTTTTTTCATCGAACCAGATCAAGCAAAACAAACCCAACGACTTACCCAACAACATCATCATATTGGCTACTACCAGCCAGATTTTAGAAGCAAAAAGCGATGGTCTCCGTGTTATCAAAAAGAAATACGACAAAGATTATCCAACCAACATTACGACCATCAAATATTTTGAGAAAGCCAAAGATGAAGACTTTCTTCAATACGGAAGTACTGCCAAAAACCTATACCTGCTGCTTCTAGAAGATTTATAAAATGAACGAATCGCTAAAGAGATTATTATCAGGTGTAGTTTACGTCGCACTGCTCATAATTGCCACTTCCTACTCTGTTCCCAGCTTTTATATTCTCTTTGGGATATTCATGTTAATTGCCATTTACGAGTTTTGCCAGTTGGTCGATCTGGGGAAAATCTTCCCGATTTTATTTGGCGCGACCATCTATACCCTGGCTACCTATTTCAAAACCGGATTCACTTTTGAAACCGGCCGGACCAACGACATATTGCTTTTGGCCGCTACATTATTCGTTTCGGTAAAATGCGTCATGCTGCTTTTTAGTTCACAAAACCGCATTGACAAACTTTCAAAATACGTTTATGTCATCGGATACGTGATTTTCCCTTTCATCCTGATTACCAAAATCCCGTTCGGGATAAAAGGCTTCAACCCGAAAATCATCATCAGTATCTTTATCCTGATCTGGACCAATGATACTTTTGCCTATATCGTTGGAAAATCAATAGGAAAACACAAACTCATAGAGAAAATATCGCCTAAGAAAACAGTAGAAGGTTTCATTGGCGGAATGGTATTTTCGGTGATTGCAGGAATTTTAATCTCAAAATTTTACATCCAGGCAAAGCCAAGCCACCAGTCGCTTTCGTTGACCATCTGGACGATAAGTGCTGTAATCATCAGTATTTTTAGTACATTGGGGGATTTAATCGAATCAAAATTCAAGCGTATTGCCGGCGTAAAAGACAGCGGAAATATAATGCCGGGACATGGCGGCATCCTAGATCGCTTAGATAGTATTATATTTGTAGCACCATTTGTTTATTTATTTTATCAAATCTTATATTATGTTTCATAAAGAAGGCGGAAAGATCATCCTGATAGCAACTTCGGCAACTGTGGTTATTTTCCTTTTGTCACACAAACTGGCATCAGTACTTTGGCTCGAAAAAACAATCCAGATCATCACATTAGTGTTATTGCTGCTGATACTGCAGTTTTTTAGGAACCCGAACAGAAAAGTTACGCCGAACGAAAAAGTTGTCTTGGCGCCGGTTGACGGTAAAGTTGTCGTTATCGAAGAAGTATATGAAGGAGAATATTTTAAGGACAACCGTTTGCAGGTTTCCATCTTCATGTCGCCGATCAATGTACACGTTACCCGTTATTGCGTAAGCGGTAAGATCAAATACAGCAAATACCATCCGGGGAAATATTTGGTTGCATGGCATCCAAAGGCAAGCACCGAAAACGAAAGGACGACAGTTGTAATTGAAAGTAAAGAGTTTGGCGAAATCCTCTACAGGCAGATTGCCGGGGCTTTGGCAAAGCGAATTGTCAATTATGCCCAAGAAGGAACTCAGGTTACTCAGGGAGATGATGCCGGTTTTATAAAATTTGGCTCCAGGGTTGATATGTATTTCCCGCTGGGAACAAAAATAGATGTGAAGCTTCAGCAAAATGCAGTTGGGAATCAAACCGTGATTACATCAAAAGCATAATTCAAAAATGGACGGCAAAGAATTAGATATTCGATTTCAGGAAGCTGTGGAAATTGCTTCTAAAATGTCGCAATCCGATCTTCCGCAAGATGTGCAATTGCGGCTGTATGCCTATTACAAACAGGCAACTATGGGCGGTACCCAGTCGCAGCATTATTCACCTGCTTTGGATTTAAGGAATGCATTTAAAACAAATGCATGGATGCAGATCAGCCATTTATCTGTAGAAGATGCCAAAGAATTATATATCGAGGCAATCCACGAGATTGCAAATGAAAGGAAATAGATTATGATGAAGAAGATACTTTCGGTTGTTTTATGCGTATCCCTTGCCGGCGCTTTATCTTCCTGCAAAAGGAAAAAGCTTACTGAAGTGGTTGAAGTACCGTTGCCATCGGCAGAACAAAAAGTAACAATTGGACATCCTGACGATGTTACGGCAGATTCGGGCGAATTCTCCTTGGTTAAACTACCCTACGAATACAATGCGCTTTCACCAAACATCGACATCCTGACAATGGAAGCCCATTATTCCAAACATTATCTGACCTACACCAACAATTTGAATAAATTAGTTGCAGGCGACGCGACCTTGACCGATTTAAGCATTGAAGACATCCTTAAAAAAGCAGACGGCTCCAATGCCGATTTAAAGAATAATGCCGGCGGTTATTATAACCACGGTTTCTTTTTTGAAGGAATGAAAGCAAAATCCGAAGGCCAGCCCAAAGACACTTTGGCAGCAGTAATCGATAAAGATTTTGGCAGTTTTGAAAACTTTAAGACCCAATTTGCGGATGCTGCAGAAAAACAGTTTGGTTCGGGCTGGGCATGGCTTGTTGTAGACAAAACAGGCAAGCTTCAGGTTACCACTACCCCAAATCAGGATAATCCTTTGATGCCAAAACAAACCGTTCCGGGAAAACCACTTTTAAACCTGGATGTTTGGGAGCATGCCTATTACCTCGATTACCAATACAAACGCAAAAGATACATCGACAATTTCTTCAAAATCATCAACTGGAAAAAAGTTTCCGAACGCTATGAAGAAGCCATTTCGAAGAAGTAAAATTTTTTGATTGTTGATTTTAGAAATGCTTCTCCTGCTACCCTAATTCGCTATTGTTAAATCTAAAATCAAATTCCCTATCTTTGCATACTATTTGATTTTTGCAAAAGATGGAAACGATTACAATAAAAGAATTCTACAAAGAGGTATTTGGCGGATGCTGCCCGGAAATAGATCATTTCCTTGATGGAAACAATAGCAATGATATTGGCCATTTTAATGTATTTAACATAAAGAACCTTCAGGCAAGCTGCAACGGCAAGCCAACAATGCCCTACAACCGCAGGACGTATTACAAGATCAGCCTGATTAACGGAAAAAACCAAGTGGAATATGCGGATAAGGTTATTGAGATCGATAATTATGCTATTTTATTTGCAACACCAAAAATTCCGTACAGATACACTCCGCAGGATGCTAACCAAAGCGGGCATTTTTGTGTATTTACCAAAGATTTCATTACCAAATCCAACAGCGGATTGATTATAGATGACATTCCGATATTCAAATCCAACAGTGATTTCATTTATCAGATTACAGAAGAGCAGGCAAAAGAATTTGAATTGACTTTCAGCAAGATGCACACAGAAATCAGTTCGGATTACCCATTCAAGTATGATTTGCTCCGTAATTATGTAATTGAGCTAATCCATTATGGGCAAAAACTAAAACCGATAGCCGCATCAAAAAGCACAATAAATGCCTCAACCCGCATCTCTACCCTATTCATCGAATTGATCGAAAGGCAATTCCCAATCGAATCTCCAACCCAGATACTGCAATTACGAACCGCCAAGGATTATGCCGACATGCTTCAGGTACATGTAAACCATTTGAACAAAGTACTCAAGGATTTGACAGGAAAGACCACTACCGAAATCATTTCGAGCCGCATTATACAGGAAGCCAAAGTGCTTTTAAGGCAGACCAACTGGAATATTTCTGAAATTGCCTATAGCCTGGGATTTGAGGAAGTGGCTCATTTTTCGAACTTCTTTAAAAAGCAAACCACAACTTCACCATTAAACTTCAGGGACAAGTTATTTGAAATTTACAAATAATACATTGAAAATCGCAACATGCCCTTGAGGCATAATCGTCAACTTTGCATTGTAATTTAAAAACAATACAAAATGACAACAAATTCAAAAATTGCCTTAGTAACTGGCGGTAGCCGTGGACTTGGGAAAGACATGGCGCTACAGCTGGCCAAAAAAGGGCATAATGTAATCATTACCTACCATAGCAAATCGGAAGAAGCCCAGAAAGTCGTTGCCGATATAGAAAAACTAGGAAAAAAAGCGGCTGCACTCCAATTGGATGTTGCCGATTACAAATCATTTGATGGCTTTATCAGCCAAATCCAATCCACGTTGCAATCCACGTTCCAGGCTGATAAAATCGATTACTTGGTAAACAATGCCGGAGTTGGGGCGCATGCTAATTTTGCCGACACCACAGAAGAGCAATTCGACAACATGGTGAATGTACACCTGAAAGCTCCGTTTTTTATCACGCAAAAACTACTGCCGGTTTTTAACAATGGTGGCGGAATCGTGAACATTGCATCTGGCCTGACCCGATTTTCATTCAGCGGGTATGATGCTTATGCAACGATGAAAGGTGGTGTGGAAACGCTTTCTCAATACCAGGCCAAGTTTTTAGGTGACAGGGGAATCCGGGTAAATATTGTGGCTCCGGGAGCTATCGAAACCGATTTTGGTGGTGGTGCAGTAAGAGACAACAAAGATTTGAACAATATGATTTCTTCCTTGACTGCCTTGGGAAGAGTTGGGTTGCCTGATGATATTGGCAGCGTGGTAGCTTTCCTTTGCTCGGATGATGCCAAATGGGTAAATGGCCAGCGCATTGAAGTTTCAGGCGGAATATTTTTATAAGAAACTGTTTTAAAATAAAAAATCCCTATCAATTGATAGGGATTTTTTTATTGTTACCAGATAACGACTCTGTCTTTTTCCGGAACATACATTTTGTTTCCTGGCTTCACGTTGAATGCTTTGTAAAACTCAGGAATGTTCATTAACGGCCCGATGATCCTGAACTGTGCAGGCGAATGTACATCAGACATCAGCTGCCTTGCAATGGACTCATCTTTGGCCTGGACCATCCATGCATAGCCATAAGCAAGGAAATATCTTTGTTCTGGTGTCAATCCACTGATTTTTTCATTGTTTTTGTATTGAGCTGTTTTTTTGAACGCCTCAAACCCCATTACAACACCGCCCAAATCAGCTATATTTTCGCCTTGAGTCGCATCTCCATTCACAAACTTGCCTTTAAGTGGCTCAAACTTGTTGAACTGGGCTACGATAGCTTTTGTTTTCTGCTGGAATTTAGCTTTATCCTCCGCGGTCCACCAGTCTTTCAAATTACCTTTGTCATCATACTGGCTACCCTGATCGTCAAATCCGTGGGTAATTTCGTGCCCAAAAGTCGAACCGCCAATGATTCCGTATAAAATGGCATCATCCGGCATTCTTCCTTCAAATCCGGGAACCAGGATATTACAAGCCGGAACGCAGATTTCGTTATTGCTTGGGTTGTAATACGCATTGTACGTTTGCGGGTACATGCCCCACTCTGTCCTGTCTACAGGCTTGCCATACTTTGAAACCATGTCATTGTAAGCCCATTTATTTACCGACATTACATTGGCAAAATAAGCATTCCTGTTGATCGTTACACTGCTCATGTCCTTCCATTTATCAGGATAACCAACCTTCATAACAATCTTGCTCAATTTGAAAAGCGCTTTTTTCTTGGTTTCTTCGCTCATCCAATCCAGTTTTTTGATATGTTCGGCATATACGTCACGGATGTTATTTCCTATTTCGAGAAGTTTTTCCTTAGAACCTTTTGGTAAATATTTGTCAACATAAACCTGACCGATCAATTCACCCAACGAACCGTCTGTTTGCTCTACTATCCTTTTCCATCTTGGTTTTTGCTCTTTCACACCGTTCATTACGGTAGAATAGAAATAAAAGTTTTGCTTTTCTATGGCATTGTTAAGATAACCTGCATAAGAGTTTACAAAATCCCACTTTAGGTACACCTTCCAATCATCAATTGAGTATGCTTTGAGAGCCTTATCCAATCCTTTGTAAAATTCCGGCTGGCCAACAATAACAGTATCTGCTTTTTTGATTCCAAGTTCACCCAACACGCTTTCCCATGCGATTGAAGGCGTACCTGCCTTAAATTCCGCCAAAGTCATCTTGTTGTAGTTCTTGATCGGGTCGCGCAAAGCTTCTAGTTTCCTGCTGTTTTTAGCCAATTCTGTTTCCAGCTTCATAATGGTTGCCGCCGATTTTTGCGCAGTAACCGCATCGTTTCCGGTCAATTCCATCATTTTCTGAATGTGCTTCACATATTCAGTCCTGATTTTTACCGTTTCGGCATCCGTATTGAAATAATATTCCTGCTGTCCTAAACCTAATCCGCCCTGAGAGAAGAATAATGCATTTTTCGAGCTTATCTTATCATCCTGACTTACATAAAATGAAAATGCCGGTCCGGAACCTATCGTATGAAGATAACCCATCGTTGTCATTAGGGTCGGGACATCTTTTATCGCATCGATTTTGGCAAACGTTGCTGCCAATGGTTTTAAACCGGCCTTCTCAATAGCCAAAGTATCCATTCCCGAAGCATAGAAATCCCCTATTTTTTGTTCGTTGCTCCCTTTTGCAGCATCTTTATTTGCTGCCGATTTTTCGCAGATATCCTTAATCTGGGCATTGATCGTATCGCCGATAGTCCTAAAAATACCGTTACTGCTTTCGCTGCTTGGAATCGGGTGCTTCTTAAACCAGCTCCCGTTGGCATAATGGAAAAAGTCATCGCCAGGAACAATTGTGGTATCTCTGTTGGTGATCAACGGGTCTTCGTGTTCCATCTCTTTTTTATTGCAGCTTATCGCCATTACGGCAGAGAGCATGCTGATTGTAAGTTTGGTCTTTAATTGCATAAGTAATGTTTTGATTTTGAATTGGTCTTAAAAAAACAAAAATGTTACCAAATGTAGAGCATTTACATAACATTTACTTAACAAAACAAAAAAAGTGCTTGATAAATCAAACACTTTCAGAATTAACTTAAAACTAAATTTATTTTTTCTCTTCAGTCTTCTTAGCAGAGCAGCATGATTTTTTCTCTCCGGATGCACATGATTTTTTCTCACTTGATGCACACTCCGTTTTTGCTTTTTCTTTCTTTTTTTCCTTTGGGGTACCTGCATTGGCATCTACTGAAAACAAAAAGGCAGCGATTGCCAACATTGAAATTGCTTTTTTCATTTTGTATGTTTTTTAGAATTAATAGTTGAATATATTGTTACCAAATGTAGCCAATAATACAGATGCTGCATACAATTTAACATAACTTTGATAGTTAAAATTAATTTCGATATTTTATAATAATTTTAATAATAGTACGTTTATTTATATAGAAATTTGCCTTAAACACATTTGCTTATGGATCCGATTAAAATACTTTGGGTGGACGATGAAATCGATTTACTGAAACCGCATATCCTGTTTTTGGAAAAGAAAAACTATAAAGTAACCACATTCAATAATGGCCGTGATGCTGTTGATGCATTTGAAGACGGTAATTTTGACATTGTTTTTCTTGACGAGAATATGCCCGGAATGAGCGGACTGGAAACCCTTTCGGAAATGAAAGAGAAGAAATCTTCCACACCGATGATTATGATTACCAAAAGTGAGGAAGAATACATCATGGAAGAAGCCATCGGGTCTAAAATTGCCGACTATCTGATAAAACCGGTAAATCCGAACCAGATTTTGTTGAGCCTTAAAAAAAACCTGGATCATTCGCGGTTGATTTCAGAAAAAACAACATTGGATTATCAAAAAGAATTCCGCAAGATCGCCATGGAAATGGCCATGGTAAACAGTTATGAGGATTGGGTGGAATTGTATAAAAAACTGCTATTCTGGGAACTCGAACTAGACGACATCACCGACCAAAGCATGATTGAGATACTGGAAAGCCAAAAAGTGGAAGCCAATGCGCAATTCAGCAAATTCATCGAACGCAATTATGAAGATTGGTTTGCTACGCCTGTCCGCCAAGGCTCAAGTGAGCCAAAAGTGGATAGACCTGTACAATCGCATACTCTTTTCAGGGAGTTGGTTGTACCCGAACTGGTAAAGAAAGACAAACCCGTTTTGTTTGTCGTTATAGACAACCTGCGTTATGACCAATGGAAAGCTATGGAAAGCGTGGTTGCTAATCATTACAAGCTTGAAAAAGAAACGCCTTATTATGCCATCCTGCCAACGGCTACTCAATATGCCCGGAATGCCATTTTCTCTGGCTTATTGCCTGCCGATATGGAAAAACAGTTTCCGCAATACTGGAAAAATGATGTAGAAGACGGAGGGAAGAACCTCTATGAAGCCGAATTCCTTACTGCACATTTGAAAAGATTAGGCCTGAACATCAAACAGGATTATTTCAAGATTACCAATTTAAGCAGCGGAAAGAAATTAGCCGAAAACTTCAAAGGCTTAAAAGACAACAACCTGGTTACAGTCGTATATAATTTTGTGGATATGCTTTCACATGCCAAAACCGAAATGGAAGTTGTAAAAGAACTGGCTTCAGATGATAAAGCGTATCGTTCGCTTACCTTGAGCTGGTTCAAAAATTCGCCGCTACTGGAAATCATCCAGCAGGCGCAGAAATTGGGCTTCAAACTAATCATTACTACAGATCACGGAACGATAAATGTAAAAAATCCATCTAAGGTAATCGGTGACAAAAACACCAGCCTCAACCTACGTTACAAAACCGGGCGCAGCCTGACTTATGAAGACCGCGATGTATATGCCGTACGCGATCCGAAAAAAATCGGCCTCCCAAGCATCAATATGAGCAGTTCGTATATCTTTGCCAAAAACGATCTGTTCCTGGCGTATGTCAACAACTATAATCATTATGTGAGCTACTATCGAAATACGTACCAGCATGGCGGGATCTCATTAGAAGAAATGATTGTCCCATTTCTAGTATTTAATCCGAAATAGGGTCAAGCGTAAAAAACAGTCTGGTAGACTGTTTTAGCGATGGAGCCAGGCGGTGCATTGGCCATCTTGGAACTTTAGCGGCTTCTTTTTCTAGCCTTTTTATTAAAATATATTGAATATAAATGGAAATCATCTTTTCGCTTGACGAATTAAAACAGGCTGCAAAAAAAATCCTTCTGGAAAAACCCAACAAAGTGATCCTTTTTCATGGCGTTATGGGAGTTGGCAAAACAACTTTAATCAAAGCTTTGGCTAAAGAATTAGGGGTAAATGATGCTACGAGCAGCCCAACATTTTCTATTGTAAACGAATACCAGGCTGATGACAACCTGATGCTGTATCATTTTGACATGTATCGGTTGAAATCAGAAGTAGAAGCATTGGATATGGGAATTGACGATTATTTGTACTCAGGAAACTGGTGTTTTATTGAATGGGCAGAAAAAATCCCAAACCTGCTGCCTGAAAAATATTCTACCATTCACCTTACTCAAACCGCCGATGGCAAAAGAAATCTCAGATTGACATAATTAGATATTTTTTTGTAATTTGGAGCAAAATTCAATTGTCCAGCATGGCTATCACACCTTTTACTAAGCAACAACTTATCCCACAGGAAGAAAAATTAGAAGTATTTCGTCACAAAAGCGAGCTCTTTATAGGAATTCCAAAAGAAACTTCCTATCAGGAAAGACGGATATGCTTAACGCCTGATGCTGTAAACTCACTGACATCGCATGGGCACAAGGTAATGATTGAATCCGGCGCCGGATTAAGCTCAAGCTATTCTGACAAAGAATTCAGCGATGCAGGGGCAACCATTACCAATGACACCAAAAAAGTATTCAGCTGTCCGATCATCCTTAAAGTCGAACCGTTGACAATGGATGAAATCGCTTTGATGAATTCCAACGCAATCGTAATTTCGGCAATCCAGCTAAAAACAAGGAAAAAGAGTATTTCGAGGCATTGGCCAAAAAGAAAATCACCGCATTGGCATTCGAATACATCAAAGATGAAGACGGCTCCTATCCTGCCGTAAAATCGTTGAGTGAAATTGCCGGGACTGCATCAGTCTTGATTGCAGCCGAACTGATGATCAACAATCAATTCGGAAAAGGCCTTTTATTAGGAAACATTACTGGCGTTCCCCCTACTGACGTGGTAATTCTAGGCGCAGGGACTGTAGGTGAATTTGCCGCCAAAACAGCCTTGGGGCTGGGTGCAAGTGTAAAGGTTTTTGACAATTCGATTACCAAATTACGCCGGCTGCAGAATAATCTTAACCAACGGATTTTCACATCCACAATACAACCAAAATCATTGCTAAAAGCATTGCGCCGTTGCGATGTTGCCATAGGTGCCATGCGGGGCAAAGACCGCTGTCCGGTCGTTGTATCTGAAACCATGGTAGAGCACATGAAGAAAGGGGCGGTGATAGTAGATGTCAGCATCGATACCGGTGGCTGTTTTGAAACTTCAGAAGTGACAACTCACGAAAATCCGACTTTTATCAAACACAATATCATCCATTATTGCGTACCGAATATACCATCGCGCTATTCGAAAACCGCTTCGCTGTCTATCAGCAATATCATCACACCTTATTTGCTTCAAATTGCTGAAGATGGCGGTTTGGAAAGTGCCATCCGTTGCAATAAAGGACTAAAAAACGGGGTTTATCTTTATCACGGAATCCTTACCAACAAAGCCATTGGCGATTGGTTCAACCTTCCTGACAATGACATCAACCTAATTGTTTTCTAAAATAAATTGCTTTTAAAATTCTTTGGGAATCCAACATTGATTACTTTTGCGGCACCTGAGGCCAAAGTGGCCTAACGTAACGAAGTTAAATTAATCCGCTATGAAGTTTTATCAACGTTTTGCCTACTATCTCGTAGGGCTGATTATGGGATGTTTTGTTGTTGCAACCATACTTATCGGTAAAAAAACCAGCTGCAATTATTTCCCAAACGCAAGGGTATTGAACAACCTAAGAACGAAACCATTCCTTTACGACACTGAGGCTTCCCGTCGCCTTTCCGAAGATTGGGTAGATACTTTGGATATCAAAAATACACTCACCAATGGTGATGTTGATTTCGACAAAAGCAATATTAAGGAAGAAGGAGGAAAAAAATATGTCATCCATGGAAAGACCAAAGCCGGAAAAGAAATTACACTCGAAATCATCAATTATGATGACAAGGCTGTCTTAAAGAACATTATCAAAAACGACCAATAAAAATAATTTACAACAAATCAAACCGAGCTGAACAGTTCGGTTTTTTTATGGTGTGTCCCTTTGGGCCGGGCTGTCCGTTATATCTTTTACTGTTTATCTACTTATCAATTCCAGGCGATTCATCAAAAAAACAGTAAAAGGATGCCACTTCCATCCCTCACACATTTGGCTTCGTTGCGTCCGACAACGTTTCGAATGATATTGCTGCCCTATGCATTTGAGGTAGTTTTGATTTATCAAAACCATATAAAAAATGAGCCAGGTGTGAGCCAGGACTCGCTAAAAAAGCTGTGCCCCGAGGGCATTAGCCCGAATCGAGCGGAGCTAAAGGCGACGACTTGAGGTCTTTGACCGACAGCGTCGTACCTTTGATATTAAGAGGAGCAAGCCCTGTGGGCTTGAGGCAGTTTTGATTTATCAAAACCATATAAAACAAAAAACCCAATCTGAAAAGATTGGGTTTTCAAAAAAAGGCGGCGACATACTCTCCCACATAACTGCAGTACCATCTGCGCAGTCGGGCTTAACTTCTCTGTTCGGAATGGGAAGAGGTGAGCCCCGACGCAATAACCACCTTAAGAGGTTTTGCAAGGGTGTCCTTTCGGACAACATTACACAATATCTTAACATACTGAGATAAAGAACATAATAATTTAAAGTTAACAAAGAGTGCTGCGCCCCTTGCGGGGCGCAAGCGCGTACATAAGCTTACGGGTTATTAGTACTACTCGGCTATGACATTACTGCCTTTACACCTATAGCCTATCAACGTGGTCATCTTCCACGACCCTTAAAAGAAATCTCATCTTGTGGTGGGTTTCGCGCTTATATGCTTTCAGCGCTTATCCCTTCCCGACGTAGCTACTCTGCGGTGCCCCTGGCGGGACAACAGATACACTAGAGGTCAGTCCAATTCGGTCCTCTCGTACTAGAATCAGATCCACTCAAATTTCTAACGCCCACAGTAGATAGAGACCGAACTGTCTCACGACGTTCTGAACCCAGCTCGCGTGCCACTTTAATGGGCGAACAGCCCAACCCTTGGGACCTTCTCCAGCCCCAGGATGTGACGAGCCGACATCGAGGTGCCAAACCCCCCCGTCGATATGAGCTCTTGGGGGAGATCAGCCTGTTATCCCCGGCGTACCTTTTATCCTTTGAGCGATGGCCCTTCCATGCGGAACCACCGGATCACTATGCTCTACTTTCGTACCTGATCGACCTGTATGTCTCTCAGTCAAGCTCCCTTATGCCATTGCACTCTACGCACGGTTACCAAGCGTGCTGAGGGAACCTTTAGAAGCCTCCGTTACTCTTTTGGAGGCGACCACCCCAGTCAAACTACCCACCAAGCAATGTCCCCCACATTATGGGGTTAGACCTCAGATAAGCAAAGGGTGGTATTTCAACAATGACTCCACAACGCCTGGCGACGCCATTTCACAGTCTCCCACCTATCCTACACATCACTTATCCAAGACCAATACTAAGCTATAGTAAAGGTGCACAGGGTCTTTTCGTCCCACTGCGGGTAATCGGCATCTTCACCGATACTACAATTTCACCGAGCTCATGGCTGAGACAGTGTCCAGATCGTTACACCATTCGTGCAGGTCGGAACTTACCCGACAAGGAATTTCGCTACCTTAGGACCGTTATAGTTACGGCCGCCGTTTACTGGGGCTTCAATTCAATGCTTCTCCGAAGATAACATCTCCTCTTAACCTTCCAGCACCGGGCAGGTGTCAGGCCCTATACTTCATCTTACGATTTTGCAGAGCCCTGTGTTTTTGATAAACAGTCGCCTGGACCTTTTCACTGCGGCCAGCATTGCTGCTGGCGACCTTTCTCCCGAAGTTACAGGTCTATTTTGCCTAATTCCTTAGCCATGAATCTCTCGAGCACCTTAGGATTCTCTCCTCGACTACCTGTGTCGGTTTACGGTACGGGTTGTATTAATCTAAGTTTAGAGGTTTTTCTTGGAAGCCCTTAGGTACACTATCACTTTGTCCGAAGACTCCGTGTACTATCGCATTTCCCCAAAAGCCGTGGATTTGCCTGCGGCTCTTATAGGTAGGTGCTTTAACGAACTATTCCGTCAGTTCGCGGTACTTTCATCACTCCGTCACCCCATCACAACTAATACAAGTACGGGAATATTAACCCGTTGGCCATCGACTGTTCCTTTCGGATTCGCCTTAGGACCCGACTAACCCTCAGCTGATTAGCATAGCTGAGGAAACCTTAGTCTTTCGGTGTGCGGGTTTCTCGCCCGCATTATCGTTACTTATGCCTACATTTTCTTTTCTAACCGCTCCAGCATGCCTCGCGACACACCTTCACTGCTGTTAGAATGCTCCCCTACCACTCCATTGGAGTCCATAGCTTCGGTAGTATACTTATGCCCGATTATTATCCATGCTCGTCCGCTCGACTAGTGAGCTGTTACGCACTCTTTAAATGAATGGCTGCTTCCAAGCCAACATCCTAGCTGTCTGGGCAGACAAACCTCGTTTTTTCAACTTAGCATACATTTGGGGACCTTAGCTGATGGTCTGGGTTCTTTCCCTCTCGGACATGGACCTTAGCACCCATGCCCTCACTGCTGGTAAACATTATATAGCATTCGGAGTTTGTCAGGAATTGGTAGGCGGTGAAGCCCCCGCATCCAATCAGTAGCTCTACCTCTATATAACTTATAACCAGCGCTGCACCTAAATGCATTTCGGGGAGTACGAGCTATTTCCGAGTTTGATTGGCCTTTCACCCCTACCCACAGGTCATCCGAAGACTTTTCAACGTCAACCGGTTCGGACCTCCACTGTGTGTTACCACAGCTTCATCCTGCCCATGGGTAGATCACACGGTTTCGCGTCTAACACTACTGACTAAAGCGCCCTATTCAGACTCGCTTTCGCTACGGATCCGCATCTTAAATGCTTAACCTTGCCAGCAACGTTAACTCGTAGGCTCATTATGCAAAAGGCACGCCGTCACCCCACGAAAGGGCTCCGACCGCTTGTAAGCGTATGGTTTCAGGATCTATTTCACTCCGTTATTCACGGTTCTTTTCACCTTTCCCTCACGGTACTGGTTCACTATCGGTTCTCTCAGGAGTATTTAGCCTTAGCGGATGGTCCCGCCAGATTCAGACAGGGTTTCACGTGCCCCGCCCTACTCAGGGTACTGCTATCTATATCTTCTCTTACCTGTACGGGGCTGTCACCCTGTATCGCTTACCTTTCCAGGTAATTCCAGTTCAATCCGCATAGAATGTCGCAGCCCTACAACCCCAAGCATGCCGTAACAAGCTTGGTTTGGGCTAATCCGCGTTCGCTCGCCACTACTTACGGAATCACTTTTGTTTTCTTCTCCTCCGCCTACTTAGATGTTTCAGTTCAGCGGGTTTGCCCACCTATCGGTGTGACATGTCTTCAACATGCCGGGTTGCCCCATTCGGATATTCGCGGATCAATTCTTGTGTGCAGATCCCCGCGACTTTTCGCAGCTTATCACGTCCTTCTTCGCCTCTGAGAGCCTAGGCATCCCCCATACGCCCTTATTTTGCTTATTGTACTTGTGGTTATACTTGCGTATAACCGTGTTCTTTCTACTTTGTTATTATTTTCTTATCTCAATATGTCAATGAACTTGTGGCGAGCCGCCACTGGCAATAATACCAGCTTTAGCTTAAGCCGTTGTGGAGAATATCGGAGTCGAACCGATGACCTCCTGCGTGCAAGGCAGGCGCTCTAGCCAGCTGAGCTAATCCCCCATTTCTAATTTTAAATTATGAATGTTGAATTTTGAATTATGCGTAATTCGTACTCATCTTCTAAAATTTCCTTCTAAGTCAAAAAAAGTAGTCCCGGGCAGACTCGAACTGCCGACCCCTACATTATCAGTGTAGTACTCTAACCAGCTGAGCTACGAGACTCTGTGTCTTTTCTTCCTTATTTTATTTTGAACCAACAGCAAAGAGTAAAAGATCCTTTAAAGCATCTTAAAGTTACCTATCCTTATTATAGTCTCTAGAAAGGAGGTGTTCCAGCCGCACCTTCCGGTACGGCTACCTTGTTACGACTTAGCCCCAGTTACTAGTTTTACCCTAGGCAGCTCCTTACGGTCACCGACTTCAGGTACCCCCAGCTTCCATGGCTTGACGGGCGGTGTGTACAAGGCCCGGGAACGTATTCACCGGATCATGGCTGATATCCGATTACTAGCGATTCCAGCTTCACGGAGTCGAGTTGCAGACTCCGATCCGAACTGAGAACGGTTTTATAGATTCGCTCCTACTCGCGTAGTGGCTGCTCTCTGTACCGTCCATTGTAGCACGTGTGTAGCCCAAGGCGTAAGGGCCGTGATGATTTGACGTCATCCCCACCTTCCTCACAGTTTACACTGGCAGTCTTGTTAGAGTTCCCGACATTACTCGCTGGCAACTAACAACAGGGGTTGCGCTCGTTATAGGACTTAACCTGACACCTCACGGCACGAGCTGACGACAACCATGCAGCACCTTGTAAATTGTCCGAAGAAAAGTCTGTTTCCAAACCTGTCAATCTACATTTAAGCCTTGGTAAGGTTCCTCGCGTATCATCGAATTAAACCACATGCTCCACCGCTTGTGCGGGCCCCCGTCAATTCCTTTGAGTTTCATTCTTGCGAACGTACTCCCCAGGTGGGATACTTATCACTTTCGCTTAGCCACTCAGATTGCTCCGAACAGCTAGTATCCATCGTTTACGGCGTGGACTACCAGGGTATCTAATCCTGTTCGCTCCCCACGCTTTCGTCCATCAGCGTCAATATATTGATAGTAACCTGCCTTCGCAATTGGTATTCCATGTAATATCTAAGCATTTCACCGCTACACTACATATTCTAGTTACTTCCCAATAATTCAAGTCTGTCAGTATCAATGGCCGTTCCACAGTTGAGCTGCGGGCTTTCACCACTGACTTAACAAACCGCCTACGGACCCTTTAAACCCAATGATTCCGGATAACGCTTGGATCCTCCGTATTACCGCGGCTGCTGGCACGGAGTTAGCCGATCCTTATTCTTACGGTACCGTCAAGCCTCTTCACGAAGAGGTGTTTCTTCCCGTACAAAAGCAGTTTACACACCATAGATGCTTCTTCCTGCACGCGGCATGGCTGGATCAGGCTTGCGCCCATTGTCCAATATTCCTCACTGCTGCCTCCCGTAGGAGTCTGGTCCGTGTTCCAGTACCAGTGTGGGGGATCTCCCTCTCAGGACCCCTACCCATCGTAGCCATGGTAAGCCGTTACCTTACCATCTAGCTAATGGGACGCATGCCCATCTTGAACCGTTGGAACTTTAATAATCAAGTGATGCCACTCAAATATACCATGGGGTATTAATCCAAATTTCTCTGGGCTATCCCCCTGTTCAAGGTAGGTTGCATACGCGTTACGCACCCGTGCGCCGGTCTCATCTATTGCTAGACTACCCCTCGACTTGCATGTGTTAGGCCTGCCGCTAGCGTTCATCCTGAGCCAGGATCAAACTCTTCATCGTATATTTTTTGATACTTGCGTATCTATTGTTTAGACAAAGGCTAGGCTTTTTTTTTAGATTCTTCCGAATCCCTTACTCTTTTTTCTTTGTTCTAATGTCTCCATTAAAACGGCTGTCAATCCAATATGTCTATGAACGTTTTCTTAATTCTTAATCCGCTATTCTTTCGTTTAGCGGGTGCAAAAGTAAGCAACTTTTTTATTCCTGCAAGTAAAAACTAAAATAATTTTGAAATTTATTTTTTCCTACTCTTTTCCAGATTTATTAAGAACGCTCCCTCTCTTGCGGGGTGCAAATATAAAAACTATTTTTCTCCCAATCCAAATGTTTTTTGAATGGTTTTTGAAAGTATTTTTTAATTGACTGAAAATAAAGAGACTTGCCTTTTAACTTTAACAGTTTATTGGCTAAAACACCACTTTCTAGCCCCGACTGAAATGGAAATCCTTGCCTGTTTTGACAGCAAACAGGCGAGATTGAAATGAAAGGCGGGAATACTGATTACTGAAACTGCCCAAGCGTTTCGCTCCTCATATTAAGGAATTACTTTTTGAGCTCTTGCGCTTTTTTCTCCCAGTAGTCGGCCAATTCGTCTATATCGACCGGATTAGCCGGTTTTTGAGGAACCAGCCTGCCGCGGGTGAATGCCCTGTCGAGGATGGTTTCTATCAGGAAGTCTTCATTGACTTCATATGGAGAATACTTGGACTTAAGGTTAATGTCAAAAAGCTTGGCGGTATTGTTGGACCAAAAGGCTTTCCAGCCACTTTTATAATCCTTGATGAGTTCGAAGGTGGTGAACCCGGTTTGGCGGTGGATGAGCTTTACCAGTATCTGCCCCTGTTTGCGGGAAAGCTTTTTGAGCTGGGCAGTAAATTCGTTCTCCATATAGTCTTCGACTATCTTGAAGTACTTCTTTTTTTCTTTGTTGGTTTTAAGCTTGTCCAGGTTTTTATTCATAAGTGTAAGCCTTTCTGCGGCTACTCTTGCGAACGGATATACTTTATATACGCGGTTTTGGAGTAACTGAAATTCTTTTTTTTCGGCTGCCGACCATTTTTGCTTATAAACAACGACTTCTTCCAACGGAACAATGGTATCGGTTTCATCTTCGACAACTTCCTTTTTTACGATAGAATCCTTCGCAACCTGGGCATTTGCAAAAAATGAAACACAGAAGAATAAAAGAAAATAAATTAGCTTCCTCATATTAAAATATTGTTAGGGTAAAATTATATAATATCAATAACAAGTCTAATGCCAAATTTATATTTTAGCAAAAAAAATATTTATGGCAGCAAAATCTATACTTAATAAAGCATCGCTTACTTTTTTAGAAACGTATCTCAACAACGCTTCCCCGACAGGTTATGAATCGAACGGGCAGAAGATCTGGATGGAATACCTAAAACCTTATGTGGACACTTTTATCACCGATACTTACGGAACGGCCGTAGGCGTTATCAACCCGGATGCAAAATACCGTGTAGTGATTGAAGGGCATTCTGATGAGATTTCCTGGTATGTAAACTACATTACAGACAACGGACTTATATATGTAATACGCAACGGCGGATCTGACCATCAGATTGCACCATCCAAAAGAGTGAACATCCATACGAAAAACGGAATCGTAAAAGGCGTTTTTGGCTGGCCGGCAATCCATACGCGGAATCGCGGCAAGGAAGAATCGGCGACCCTCCACAATATATTCATAGACTGCGGCTGTTCTACCAAAGCGGAAGTTGAAGATCTGGGTGTCCACGTAGGATGCGTGATTACCTATCCGGACGAGTTCATGGTCTTAAACGGGAACAAATTTGTTTGCCGTGCCATCGACAACCGTATGGGCGGATTCATGATTGCGGAAGTTGCCCGCCTTTTGAAGGAAAACAAAAAGAAACTGCCTTTCGGATTGTATATTACCAATTCGGTCCAGGAGGAAATTGGGCTTCGCGGTGCCGAAATGATCACCAATACGATAAAACCCAATGTTGCCATCATTACTGATGTAACGCATGATACTTCTACGCCAATGATCGAAAAGAAAATCGAAGGCGATCTGCAAATGGGCAAAGGGCCTGTTATTGCTTATGCCCCTGCCGTGCACAATTTGCTTCGCGACATGATTGTGGAAACTGCAGAAACCAACAAGATTCCGTTTCAAAGGCATGCTACATCCCGTGCTACCGGAACCGATACCGATGCTTTTGCCTATAGCAATGGCGGCGTACCATCTGCACTGATCTCGTTGCCGTTACGCTACATGCACACCACCGTTGAAATGGTTCATCGCGAAGATGTGGAAAATGTCATCAGGCTGATTTATGAAAGTCTGCTGAGAATTGAAAACAACGACACTTTTTCTTATTTCAAATAAAAATAAAAAGCATCCCAAACCGGGATGCTTTTTCCTTTCGCACTGCTGCGAAAGCAATCAACCTAAACTTATAATTTTAAAGATGTAGTTTTATTGATGCTGGTTTGGCTTTTCCTTATTATAACTAACTCAAGAAAAAAGTAAATGAGATCAATAAGAGATACGCATGCAAAGTTCATCGGTTAAACTATCAACGCCTTATGCTTTGGCAAAATATAATTTAACAAAGAAACTGCCGCACAACTATCAGATCATGCGACAGCATCCAACCTAAACTTATAATTTTAAATCTGTGGTTTTTAAAGCACTGTTATTGATCCTTGCAGGTTTTGCATTGCGGTTGATTTTTTTAAAATCCAATGCAAATGTTTCGTTTGAAACTGTACTCTCAATAATTTGATTGTCTTCTGCAATCCTGTCTTCAATGGTGTAACCCAAAGAAAGTGGCTGTGCAGCTTCATCTTTGCTTTCTGTGACCTGTTTGTTTTCGGCGATTACCTCATCGATGGTTTTTACAGTAGATTCCACCACTGAACTTGGGCTAAAAACTGCCGTATCAGCTGTATTTACATCACCGATATTGCTTGAAGTCGCCTCGTTTACGAAAGCTACTTGGCTCTGTTGGGTGTTTTCTACTGTTAAAGTAGCTAATTCCTGTTGGTCTAAATCCTGAGATTTAAATGCGGCAGCATTTACTGTTGAAAAACTTAAAGCTGCAAGTCCTAAAAAAATGATTGTTGATTTCATGATGATTGATTTAATGATTGATGATGATTTTATTTATTTGGATTTTCTCCGCTATGCTCCGAACAATTCGACTTACATTTCGGGTTAATATCCTATGCAAATATATATCTAAAAACTAGTATCTTGTATTGCATAGTACTTAATTTTAACAAAATTTTAACTTATGTATTTGATGTTGTGATGCTGTTGGGTTTAATAAAAAGCACCGCTTACGAGGATTAGCGGTGCTTTCCTTGTGGTCTTAAGCTTGTTTCAAAAATTCTATAGCTTCTACCGATTTTGAGTTTTCTGCATATTTCATTGCAGTATTTCCTCTTTCATCTTTGATTTGTTTGTCAGCGCCTTTTTCAACAAGATATTTAAGTATCTCAACCTTATTGTAACGTGCAGCAAACATCAAAGGTGTCAGGCCGTTTGACATTTCATTTATATTGGCACCGTACTCTATAAATTTTTTAACCGATTCGATATCGCCTTTTAGGATGGCGTTACATAATGGTGAATTTCCTTCTACTACAGTTATGCTTGCACTGGATGCTGTTGAAACTGTACTTGCTCCGGCTAAATTGGTAAATGCCACAAGAGCTACTCCTAAGATAATGATTGTTTTTTTCATGATGATGATGATTTAAATGTTATTGATTACTGATAAGACTGTTGGGTTTCCGATTCGTTACATCGAAAAATAAATTATAACATATTTTTAACAAATAAGCTAATTATTAACCATTTACGACATTACAAAGAACAAAAAAACCATGCAAAAGCATGGTTAGCAAATCTTTATTTGATTATTATTTTATCTGTTCAGGAAAGCAATCACATTCTTTTCAATCCTTTCATTGATATTGCTGATATCAGCTTTTACAAATTTCTCTCCTATGATATTCTCATACAATTCGATATAACGGTCAGAAACACTTTCGATATATTCATTAGTCATATTTGGAATCTGCTGCCCGTCTTTTCCCTGAAAACCGTTCTCAATCAGCCAACGGCGCACAAATTCTTTCGACAGTTGTTTTTGCTCTTCATTATTATCCTGTCTTTGCTGGTAACCATCTGCATAAAAATAACGCGACGAATCCGGTGTATGGATTTCGTCAATCAAAACAATCTTTCCTTCTTTGGTTTTTCCGAATTCATATTTGGTGTCCACCAAAATCAATCCACGGCTTGCCGCAATTTCAGTCCCGCGCTGGTATAAATTCCGAGTGTATTCTTCCAATATCAGATAATCTTCTTCCGAAACAATGCCTTTTTCCAAAATGGCCTCACGCGAAATGTCTTCATCATGCGAACCATTATCGGCTTTGGTCGTTGGGGTAATTATAGGCACCGGAAATTTGTCGTTCTCTTTCAAGCCATCAGCCATCGTAACTCCGCAAAGCATTCTTCTTCCTGCGGCATATTCACGGGCAGCGTGACCTGACAAGTAACCGCGGATTACCATTTCAACCTTAAAAGGTTCGCACAAATGCCCCACGGCAACATTCGGGTCTGGAGTTGCAATAAGCCAATTCGGAACAATATCATTGGTAAGATCCATGAATTTAGTCGCAATCTGATTCAGTATCTGCCCTTTATAAGGAATACCTTTAGGCATAACGACATCAAAAGCAGATAGCCTGTCGGTGGCAATCATCACCAGCAATTCGTCATTGATATTGTACACTTCGCGAACTTTGCCGCGGTAAACAGATTTTTGTCCAGGAAACTGGAAATTAGTTGTAGTTATCGTATTCATTAGTATTGTGTTGTTGTGGGTGCAAATGTAATTATTAATACATTATTTGCCCAACAAATACCTATTGAAATGTTCCAAGATCCTGCTGTATTCATCAACCCACGAATAGCTTTCCTTAAAACTATGTGCTTCTACCGGAAATGATGCCAGGCTCCAGTTTTTCTTACCCAATTCAATGAAACGCTGCGAAAGGCGTACTATATCTTTGTATTCAACATTGTCATCTACCATTCCGTGCAGCATCAATAAATTCCCCTGAAGCTTATCAGCATAATAGATCGGTGATGATTTTTTGAACGCATCCGGGTCAGTTTCCGGGAAATTCAAAATATTGCCGGTGTATTCATGATTGTAATGCGCCCAATCGGTAACCGAACGCAAAGCACAGCCTGCCTTAAATTCGTTTGGTGCCGTCATCAGTGCCATCAGCGTAATGAACCCTCCGTAAGAACCGCCATAAATCCCCACTCTATTGGCATCTACTCCATAATTATCAACCAGAACCTTTTTTCCGTCAAGCTGGTCGGTCAGGTCTTTTCCTCCCATAAAACGGTAAATCCCGGTGCGGTGGTCGCGCCCGTAGCCTTCGCTTGCACGGTAATCAACATCTAAAATGGTATAGCCCAAATCGGCCAAAAGGTTGTGGAACATAAACTCACGCAGGTAATAACTCCAGTAATTGTGTGCGTTTTGCAAATAACCGGCGCCATGAACGAAGATTATCGCTGCCCCATTCTTTTTTGAAGCTTCGGGCGTAAAAATCCGTGCGTTCACATTGGCATTATCACGTGCCTTAAAAGTGATGACTTCCGGCGCACGCCAATTGTATTTTTTGAAAGCTTCGGTTTCAGAAAAGGTAATCTGGTTTAGGCTCGAATTGATCTTATTCTCGGCCAAATACAAATCCCAAGGCTTGTTTTTATACGAATAGCGAACCAGCAACATTTTTTCGTCAGGCGAAAGCTTTACCTCATGGGCTCCTTCTTTCGTTAGGATCGGTTCCAGTTTTCCGCCCGAAACCGTTAATCTATAGAATTCCTTATTACCGGGATGATTCGTATTTGTAGTCAGGTAAAACGTTTTCTTATCCGAGGAAATAACAAAATCACGCACTTCCCAATTCCCCGACGTAAGTTGTTTCTTTGTTTTTGCCATCATATTATAAGCATACAAATGCGAAAAGCCCGTAGCTTCCGATTGGAAATAAATAGTTTGGTTATCGCTTAAAAAGCCTAATGTTCCCTGCTCAAAAGAATACGCCGGGATTCCCGGGCCTCCAATCCAGGCCTCATCATGCTGATGATCGATTTCCGTAAAACTGCCATTTTCAAGGTTGACACTAATGATCCAGCGCTCTTTATTGTCCTGGCTTCTGATATCCGTTATTGCATATTTGCCATCCTGTGAATAGAGCAGCGGATTGGCATAAACCGCCTTTTCTTCGGCTTCTTTTTTGTTTAGATCCGGATAATCTTCATAATATTTTGGTTTGTCTTTGATGTGGCTCAACTTTGAAAAATCAACATAATAAGCGGTATCCTTTTCGGTATTGAAAATTCCAAGCCTGGTTTTGAAAAAATTGTTGATTGAGACTTTTGGCTTTGTAGGCACTGCAGCATTATATCCATCAGCTGTGATGAAACTGGTCATTGTTTCGCTCTTGCTTTCCGGTGCTTCGTATAATGAGAAAGCAACAAATTTTCCCTTTGGATGTACCGAAAGATTAATAAAATCGGCCTTACCGGAATAAACTGTTTTCGGAAAATCTGTTTTGTTTTTTTTGCCTTGCCCCTCATACCACTTCTTCTTGGCCTCCTTATCACGGATGTATTGAAACAGCTCTTTTTGCTGTTTATCTAAAAAAGAATCTTCTTCTGCGGTTTCTTCTACGGCTTTTCCTTTGCTGAAATTCGTCAGCTGCACCACGCTTCCTTCATTCGCATTCAGCCGGAAGATATTGTTGTTCTGCTCAAAAAACACAATTCCTTTTGCCGAACCCACCTGCAGGTTGCTGATAGGGGCATTTTGCTGAAATAGTTTTACGCGCTTCCCGGATTTCGCATCCAGCGAATACAGCGCACCGTTATCTATATAATAAAAAACCGTCTTATCGGAATTTGACAGATAAGTAAGGTGGGAAAGATTAGCTTCCTTTTCATCTGCCAATTGCGGTTTGGCCATTC
Organism: Flavobacterium sp.; assembly: GCA_049841115.1. Taxonomy (GTDB): domain Bacteria; phylum Bacteroidota; class Bacteroidia; order Flavobacteriales; family Flavobacteriaceae; genus Flavobacterium. The sequence continues at coordinate 10,980 of JASGHQ010000007.1, read as the reverse complement.
CTTTTTTCCAATAGTATGTACTGGCTCCGGGCTCGTTCTTAGGGTTCCATTCGAAGTACACTTTCTGCCCATCTACAGACCAGCGTTGATTTTCCGGCTGCGGGCCCACAAAGGCATCGCCTTTCATAATGTCTTCGAGCTTTAAGGTTTGTGCATTTGCATTTATCACAGAAAAAACAAAGATCAGGAATACAAATTTTAATCTCATTTGTGTTGAGTTTTTGAAGTTTGGGTACAAATATACTATTTCGTATCTAAGATGGAACACTAGGCATTTTAAGAAGGATAAACATAAAAAAACCGACTGAAACAGTCGGTTTTTGGATTAGCTCTTAAAAAATTAATAATCGTTGTTCTCTATGCTCTTGTAGGCATCGATCACTTTTTTCACCAATCTGTGGCGGACGATGTCTTTGTCATCAAGATAGATGATTCCGATTCCGTCAATGTCTTTCAATACCAAGAGCGCTTCCTTTAACCCTGAAATCGTACGGCGAGGCAAATCCACCTGCCCTGGGTCTCCGGTAATGATGAATTTAGCATTTTTTCCCATACGTGTCAGGAACATTTTCATCTGCGAGTGCGTGGTGTTCTGTGCCTCATCAAGAATTACGAAAGCATTGTCGAGCGTACGCCCGCGCATGAATGCCAAAGGCGCAATCTGGATGATTCCCTTTAAAATGTAATCCTCTAAAGTCTGTGGCGGAATCATATCGCGCAAAGCGTCGTATAACGGCTGCATGTACGGATCTAATTTTTCTTTCATATCACCAGGCAGGAAACCAAGGTTTTCACCAGCTTCAACGGCAGGGCGCGTCAATATGATGCGTTTTACCTGTTTTTCCTTTAGGGCTTTTACTGCCAATGCTACTCCGGTATAGGTCTTTCCGGTTCCCGCAGGGCCAACGGCAAAAACCATATCGTTTTTGTTGACATAATCTACCAGTTTTTGCTGGTTGGGAGTCATTGCCTTAATCAGCTTGCCCCCTATTCCGTGTACCAGGATTTTATCGCTGTCAGGCATGCGCTGCTCTTCCTGCGAATTGCTTTGTATGACTCTGTCGATAACATTGTCGTCAATATTATTATAGCGTGTAAAATGCAGCATCAGTCGGTTGAAGCGGTTTTCGAACTCATCTAACTCTTCTTTCTCTCCGAATGCTTTAAGTGTGGTGCCTCGGGCTACGATTTTGAGTTTAGGATAATACTTTTTTATTGTTTCAAGGTGAGAGTCCTGAGCGCCCCAAAATTCTTTGGGTGCGATGTCGTGTAATTCAATGATACGTTCGTTCAAATGCAGTAGTATTAAATTAAAATAATTCGCTATATATTGTTAGCTTTGTACCCAAATTTAATCAAATAAAAGATTAGGTTTTACTATTTTTGAGCCCAATTTTCAATCAAGTTATAAACAATCTATGTCAATAATTACCTTAACAACCGATTACGGATTGAAAGACCATTTTGTTGGTTCTTTGAAAGGTAAGATTTTATCAGAGTTCCCAGAAGCTGTTATCATTGACATTTCCCATAACATCGATGCCTTCAATATTGCCGAAGCGGCTTATATCATTAGCGCTGCATACGGGAGTTTCCCAAAAGGAACCGTCCACCTGATTGGGGTTGACATCGAACTGAGCGCCGAAAACCAGCACATTGCGATGCAGTGGAACGACCAGTATTTTGTTTGCGCCGATAATGGGATTTTGAGCATGCTCATCCAGAAGATTGTCCCTCAAAAACTGGTAACCATCAATATCCATGACAGGCTGCCAAGCGACGCTACCGATCTGGATGTGTTTGTAAAGGTTGCCTGCCATCTGGCTAAAGGCGGTTTGCCTAATGTAATCGGCAAAGAAGCAAAAACGATAAAGGAAGTCACAGAACTTCAGGCCATAGTAAAGGAAAACCAGATCAGGGGCTATGTAATCTACATAGATCATTTGGGCAATGTAGTGACCAATATTTCAAAGAAGATGTTCCTGGAAACCGGAAAAGGAAGGCCCTATTCAATCCAGTTCAAGAACCAGACCATCAATACCATTTTATCCAAATACTCTGACATTGCTGCCATTTCCGAGAAATACCCATTAAAATATTACGAAGGCAAAAAGCTGGCTATTTTCAATGAGGCTGAATTCCTTGAAATCGCGCTTTTCCGAAGCAATCCCGAAACGGTTGGTTCTGCAGCAAGCTTATTGGGATTGAATTACAGGGACATGGTAACCATTGAATTTAAAAATCAATAAATAATAATTTGAAAAAAGTTGCGTTTATACTAGTGCTGTTTTTGAGCTCGATGGGTTGGGCCCAAAACTTTATCGTGACCGAAAGGCCAGCGGACAAATCAGTTGAAGCCCCTGCAGAAGAAGAAAAAGCTGACGAAGGCTCTGTAGAAGAATTCAATGCGCTGATTAATTACACGCCAAAAGCTTTTGTCCCAAATGAAAAAACAAAACCACAAAACCGGATGCTGGCCGGCAATCTGAATTCGATCAGCTCATTGGAATTGCGGTATGCGTACCAGGAACAAATGAAGCTCAGCCCTCAGGAAGTAAAATGGCTGGAAAGCGAAATCGATCAGCTGTCCATTGCCTTTTTTGCCGACGGCAAACCAATGATCATCAAAAAAACAGGCGGTTATGAAGGCTGTACTGGCCAGCGCGTATCAACCGAAAACCGAAATGGCTACGACATCAAAACGATGTATTTCTGCTATACCTGCAAAGGCGCAAGTGAATTTGAAGACCGGTTTATAGAGATTTTCAACAAACGGACAGAAAAACTAATTGCTTTTAAAAAGAAATAAGATGTTCATCAGAATAGTAAAAATGAGCTTCCATGAAGAAAACATCCCTAAGTTTCTGGAGAATTTCGACATGATGAAGGAAAAGATACGCGGAGCAAAAGGCAACCGGTTCCTGGAGCTGTACCAGGATAAAAACAATCCTTGCATTTTCTTCACTTATAGCTTTTGGGAAACCGAAGAAGACCTGGAAAATTACCGCCAATCGGAATTGTTTTATGACGTTTGGACGTTTACCAAAAAGCTATTCAACGAAAAGCCCGAAGCGTGGAGCGTTGACAAGCTAGTCTCACTACCATAAAAATTTATGAAGTTTAAAATAAAAAAATATAAATGAAATCAATAGCGTTACGCGAAATAAAATCCTTCTTTGGCTCGCCCATCGGCTACCTTGTGATTGGACTGTTCCTACTGCTCAACGGCCTGTTCCTTTGGGTTTTTGATGGCGAATACAACATCATGCAAAGTGGTTTTGCCGATTTGAGCCCATTTTTCACGCTGGCCCCATGGATTTTTATCTTCCTGATTCCAGCCGTTACGATGCGCAGTTTTTCAGATGAGAAAAAACAGGGGACCATCGAATTGCTATTAACCAAGCCCTTATCGCTCTGGCAAATCGTAAACGGGAAATTCCTGGGTTCGTTTTTGCTGATCGTAATCGCTTTGATCCCAACATTGGTGTATGTGTATGTCATTTCAAGTTTAGGGCTGCAGGAAGGGAACATTGATATGGGAAGCACCATGGGTTCCTATTTCGGGCTGTTGTTCCTGGTTGCGGCTTATACAGCTATTGGGATTTTCACCTCTACGCTTTCGGAAAACCAGATTGTAGCATTTTTGATGTCGGTATTTTTATGTTTCCTGTTCTATTTTGGCTTCGAGGGAATTTCTACCTATGCCAAAGGTTTTCAGGACATCATTGCCAGGATTGGGATGGATTACCACTTCAAAAGCATGTCGCGCGGCGTTCTGGACACACGTGATATCTTATATTTTGTAAGCGTTGCATTTTTATTCCTGTCGTTTACTGTGTTTAAACTTAAATCCCTTAAAGCATAATGAGCACAGCTAAAAACAATTTCAAAAAGATAGCTTTTACTATAGGGGTTATAGTATTGCTGAACATTGCCGGCCATTTTGCCTTCCACCGTTTTGACCTTACGGCCGACAAGCGGTATACGCTTTCCGAAACATCGTTGAAGATTGTCGGCGAAGTAAAGGAGCCTTTGTATATTGATGTTTTTTTAGAAGGCGATTTTCCCGGCGAATTCAAGAAACTGCAAACCGAAACCCAGCAATTGCTGGAAGAGTTCAAATCGCAGAATTCAAATATCATTTTCCAGTTTGTCAATCCGCTTGAAGACGAAGACAATAAGGACAAAACACTGCAATCTTTTATAGAGCGTGGCTTAACGCCTGTTAAGATTACCGTTAACGACAAAGGCCAGCAAACCCAGGATGTTGTTTTCCCTTGGGCTGTTGCCACCTGCGGAAACCGTTCGGTAAAAGTCCCGTTGCTTAAAAACATGATGGGGGCTTCCACTGCAGAAAAAGTGGTAAGCTCCGTACAGCATTTGGAATACGCTTTTGCCAATGCCATCAATACCGTAGCTAAAGCCAAACAAAAGAAAGTAGTGATCATGAACGGTAATGGCGAGCTTGAAGATAGATACATTGCCGATTTCATTCGTTCGGTAAGGGATAATTATTTCATTGCGCCGTTTACACTGGATTCTGTTGCCAAAAGCCCGAATGAAACCTTAAAGCACCTGAAAAAATACGATCTGGCGATTATTGCAAAACCAACGCAAGCCTTTACTGACGAAGAAAAACAGGTTATAGACCAGTTCATCATAAACGGCGGCAAAACGGTTTGGCTGATGGACCAGGTGAATATGGAAATGGACAGTCTGTATAACGAGTCCGGAACGAACCTGGCTTTCCCGAGGGATCTGAACCTAAATGATATGTTTTTCAAATACGGCATCAGGATCAAGCCCGATTTGATTTTTGATTTACAGAACACACCAATTGCATTGGCAACTGGCGATCAGGGAAGCTCTACGCAATACACGCAATACCCGTGGTTTTATTCGCCGATGATTTATCCGGTATCCAAAAATCCGATTGTGAGTAATTTGGACGGGATCCGGTTCCAGTTTACCAGTCCAATTGAGGTATTGAACAACGACATCAAAAAGACGATTTTACTGCAGTCGTCAAAATATTCAAGGCTGATAGGAACACCGGCACAGGTAAGCCTGGGTATTGTTTCGGAACGTCCCGAGCAGAAAGATTTTGTAGGCAAAGGGAATTACCCGGTTGCGGTTTTGCTTGAAGGCCAATTCCATTCGGTTTACCAAAACAGGGTTTTGCCCTTCAAGGATGCTACATTCCAAAACATTGGGAAAAGCAACAAAATGATAGTGATTTCGGATGGCGATGTGATCAAAAACCAATTGGACAAAAACCTCCAGCCAATGGAACTGGGCTATGACAAATGGACCAATAACCTGTACGCCAACAAAGAGTTCATGATGAACTGCGTGAATTACCTGCTCGACGATAACGGACTTATCAACATTCGGAGCAAGGAAGTAAACCTGCCTTTGCTGGACAAGGAAAAAGTACACGCAAGCTATACACAATTGCAGGTGATAACCGTTGCGGCACCGATCATAATATTACTGTTGTTTGGCGTTGTTTTCACCGTTTTGCGCAAGCGTAAATACAGTAAATAAGTGTTAATAAAAAACTTTTTGAAATCTATTAGTTTAAGATATATTTGTAAAAATTAAATAAAAATTTCAGATGAAATTCATTGTATCGAGTTCATACTTACTAAAACAACTACAAGTACTTGGTAGTGTTATCAATAGCAGTAACACTTTGCCGATTTTAGATAACTTCCTGTTTGAGTTAGACCACAAAAACCTAACGGTTTCCGCTTCCGATTTAGAGACTACAATGTCGGCTACTTTGGAAATTGATTCCACAAGCAAAGGAAGCGTTGCCGTTCCTGCGAAATTGTTGTTGGATATCCTGAAAACATTTCCGGAACAACCGCTGACTTTTACAGTCGAGGAAAACAGCACGATCGAAATCAGCTCTAATTCGGGTAAATATGCGATTGCCTATGCTCCCGGAGAAGAATTCCCAAAATCGGTAAACCTTGACAACCCATCATCGACAGTAGTTCCGTCTGAAGTTTTGGCAACAGCAATCAGTAAAACTATTTTTGCAGCCGGAAACGATGACTTACGCCCGGTAATGAGCGGTGTGTTCTTCCAGTTTTCGCCAGAAGGCTTAATTTTCGTAGCTACGGATGCGCACAAATTAGTGAAATATGCACGTGCTGATGTAAAAGCCTCTCAGGTAGCCGATTTCATTATGCCGAAGAAACCTTTGAACATCCTGAAAAGCATCTTGGGGACTTCTGATTCTGATGTTACTATTGAATACAATGATTCGAATGCGACTTTCTCTTTTGACAGTTATGTTTTGACCTGCCGATTAATTGACGGAAAATATCCAAATTATGAAGCGGTCATCCCAAAAGAAAACCCAAACAAACTGATCATCAACAGGGTTTTATTGTTGAATTCGGTTCGTCGTGTTGCGATTTTCTCGAACAAAACCACGCACCAGATCCGTTTGAAGATTGCTGGTGCCGAATTGAATATTTCTGCTGAAGACATTGATTATTCTAACAAAGCTGAAGAACGTTTGACCTGCGATTACCAGGGTGACGACATGCAGATTGGCTTTAACTCGCGTTTCTTATCTGAAATGCTGACTAACCTGACTTCAGACGAAATCCAATTGGAAATGTCGATGCCAAACCGCGCGGGGATTTTAACCCCAATTGACGGATTGGATGAAGGCGAAACCGTTACCATGCTTGTTATGCCGGTAATGCTGAACAACTAATTTAAACTAACCTAATACCTTGAAACCGCAATTCTTAAAGAAATTGCGGTTTTTTATTTTATAGCGCTTAATAAACCGATTCCGGCGTTTATTCAGTAAAAACTGGCATTTGTTCATTTTCATTATTATTTTTTTAAAATATTCTATTCCTTTGAAACTATTCTAAAAAAAACAACATGAAAAACCAATACCCTATCGCCTTTGGCATTTCGGCCTACATAATTGCATCGTTAATAATCATGCATTGGGTTTTTATCTGTTCGCCCGATGAATTCTTTCATTTATACAAAAAAGGGTTCGCGTTACGGACCATCAGTTCGCTGCCTTTATTCCTAAAACCTTTGTATACGGGCCTACCAAATCTGATAACGCTTATAAGCTTTATGCTGTTTACATTTTCGGCATTCCTTCTCATCAATCAAAAAAGGAAGGCATATTATTATATGAGCATGAGTTCATTTGTAATGATTGCCTATTTGTTTTTGTTTTTAATCAAAACATAACAATTTCATCACTATTAATGTTAAAAAAATAACATTAGTGTTAAAAAATCGCCTTTAATTTTTAATATATTTGGAAACCTAATAATAAAAAACCAATTTAAAAATGAAAAAAAATGTACTTGCAGGCTTAATGTGCCTTGCCATTGGAATGAGTGCTACAGCACAGAAATTAGACAAATTCGGAGCCGATTTGGCAAAGAAATCAGTAATGGGTAAAGAGATCAGGGTACCTTACACCGATTTGACAAGCTATTTTGGCTACATCAAGCCGGGTGCAAAGCCAGACGAAGTTAAAGGAGGAAAAAAAATGTACTATATTTACGTTTGGATTCCTGTGGCTGCTCCTGAAATTGGAATCCGAATGATTTCACCAGTGCCTGACAGCGTAAAACCAGGAGACAAAGATTATCAATCTGCTGACTATACGGCAAATGCTACCGATACCAAAAACTTCTTCGACACCTGGATCACTTTTGAAAGAGCGGACGGTATCTTAAAAATTGAAGATGTTGCTTCTAAGGCAAAAACGGCAACCTGGACCAAGATTGAAAGCAATGACGACTCAAGCGAAATGCCGGCCCAGCCATCAGGGAGCAAATACAATTCGCTGATGAGGATTACCAGCGATACTTCCAATCCGACAAAATCGCTTGTAATGGGATTGTACAGAATTGGGTTTACAACCTACAAAACCGGTGAAGTACAGGGAAGTTTCCTGGCTCAATTAGGCGCTCCTATCAAACTTCCTGGAGTTCAGGTAGCGGTAAATCCGGCTGATATCAAAAAGATGTAATACTGCCTGTATTCATTATAAAATCAAAAGCCCCGCTTAATGCGGGGCTTTTTTTATTCGTGTATTGCCAGAATCGGGGTTTTGGAATGCTGTGACATCTTTTGGGTTGTTGAAGTTGTAAAGAAACGCGTAAAGAAGTTTTTTCTGTGCGTTACCATCGCCAGCAAATCGATGCCTTGGTCGCTGATGAAACCTTCTATAGTTGCCTCGACATCATCATTTGGAATAATAAAAAAATCAAGGTTTTTTTCGTTTTTAAAATGATTTTCCCAATACCGGATTGCCTGATCCTTAAATTCGGAATCGTGGGTTTTCACATACAGGCATTTCACTTTAGCATGCAGTCTTTTGGCTAAAGACAAAACTTCTTTTAAGGCATGCAAATCATCTTCACGGTAAAGCGTTGTAAAACCTATGGTTTCCAGACGGCTAAACCTTGCCTTGCTTGAAACGCTCAATACCGGAATGGAAACATCCGAAATCACATCGCTGGTATTGGTGCCCATCAACGAACTAAACCAATCAGAAGTCCCTTTGGTTCCCATTACCACAAAGTCGATATTCTCTACCTTGATTATTTCTTTGACATTATCCACCAGATTACCGCTTACCAGTATATGGTTGATTAAAATATGCTCTGCACCATGTTCTCCGGCAATTTCCTGGAGCTTGGTCAATTCTTCTTCAAACTGGTTCGAATTGATGGACTCCAGTGTATTGTAAATTTCGCTGTAATCAAAAACCACAACCTGGTTATCAACAAAAGGCATTTCAAAAGTATGGAGCAAAAGCAGTTGCGCATCGTAGGATTTGGCCATTTCCAGCGCATATACGAAAGCATTCTCAGAAGTTTTTGAGAAATCTACCGGGACAAGTATCTTTTTCATGACAGTCGATTTTTAAATTATAAGTATAAAATTAAAAAGCTGTTTTTCAAATAAAATGTTAATTAAGAGCACATTAACTAATTAGTTTTTATTTATAAAAGATGCTAGAAATGATATAAACACCGCGTTCAAAGTTTTAGTAACTTTGCGCCGCAAACACTTAGAAATGATTTCACAAGAAACTATTGTAGCCTTGGCATCGCCATCGGGTTCGGGGGCAATCGCCGTTATCAGGCTTTCGGGAAATGATGCAATTGCCATTGCTGAAAAGGTATTCCAATCGATTTCAGGAAAAAACATTTCTAAACAAAAAACACATACGATCCATCTCGGCCATATTGTTGATGATGGAAAAGTACTTGACCAGGTTTTGTTATCGATCTTCAAAAACCCAAACTCTTATACGGGAGAAGATGTAATTGAGATTTCGTGCCACGGATCTGCTTACATCCAGCAGCAGATCATACAATTATTGCTTAGAAAAGGCTGCAAAATGGCCCAGGCGGGAGAATTTACCCTTCGCGCTTTTTTGAATGGCAAGCTCGATCTATCGCAGGCAGAGGCTGTAGCCGATTTGATTTCTTCGGACAACGAAGCCAGCCACCAGATTGCGATGCAGCAGATGCGTGGTGGTTTTTCTAACGAAATTGCCAAATTAAGGGAAGAACTGTTGAACTTTGCTTCATTAATAGAGCTTGAGCTGGACTTTGCCGAAGAAGATGTGGAGTTTGCTGACCGCACACAATTCAATGATTTACTGAACCGGATTGAGTTTGTCCTAAAGCGGCTTATTGATTCTTTTGCTGTGGGCAATGTCATCAAAAATGGCATTCCGGTTGCTATTGTGGGCGAGCCCAATGTGGGAAAATCGACCTTACTCAATGCTCTACTGAATGAAGAACGTGCCATCGTTTCGGATATAGCCGGGACTACGCGTGATACTATTGAAGACGAATTGGTCATCAACGGAATTGGTTTTCGGTTTATTGATACTGCCGGAATCCGCGAAACGAAAGACGTTGTGGAAAGCATTGGCATTAAAAAGACTTTTGAAAAGATCGAACAGGCACAGGTTGTTCTGTACCTGGTTGATGGGCTGCAATTGGCTGGTGGCACTAAATTGGATGAACTTCTGACTGAAATTGGAAAAACACAAAACCTGTATCCTCAAAAACCGATTTTGGTTATCATCAATAAAAAAGATTTGATTTCTGAGGAAATTATGGGTATGGCAAAGGAAAGAATATCTAGCGTTAGCCATGGGCTGAAGGCCCTTTTCATTTCTGCAAAAGAAAAGCAAGGTATCGACCTGCTTAAGACCGAACTGTTGTCGTTTGTAAACACCGGCGCGTTGCGCAATAACGAAACCATAGTTACCAATACTCGCCATTACGATTCGCTGCTAAAGGCTTTGGAAGAAATCCAAAAAGTGAAATTCGGGATGCAATCAGGCTTATCCTCTGATTTGATGGCAATTGACATCAAGCAGGCTTTGTATTATTTTGGCGAAATCACTGGTGAAGTTACCAATGATGAACTTCTTGGGAATATTTTTGCGAATTTCTGCATCGGGAAGTAAAATCACTTTACGCTTTTAATAAAACATTAAAATCCAACAAATTAAAAACATTTTTAATATTCTTAATTTGTTGAATTTTTAGTAAAGCATTCCTTTTTCAAAAAAAATCAAAAAACGAATGAGGTAAGGCAGTCTTACTCCCTGTCAAGTAGTAATTATCCAACAATCACCCCAAATAAGATTGCTGACATAATGGGAAATAACATTACAGTCATGAAATAATCGTTATAGCAAGACTGGCAATACCTCTATTTTCTGTGTCAGATTGCACTTTCAGTTCGCATTTTTTTACGAACAGTACAATCTTTGACATTACATTTTTGTAATTATGAACTCACTGCGCCTATTGGCCTGATGCTGTTCTTCGGTACAGTTTGACACATTTGTAGGTTCGCAGCCGCAATCATTTACCAGCTGTGATTCCCCATAACCTCTTCCTGTAAGCCTTGATTTATTGATCCCTTTAGAAACCAGCCAGGCAA
>JASGHQ010000006.1:0-1532833 GCA_049841115.1 Flavobacterium sp. | reverse complement strand
TAGCGTAGATTACATAGAAAGCAACACAGCCAAACAATTTAAAGCCCATTTCTCATTAAAAAGATAATTAAAATGAATTTCAAGAAGATTTATTTATTAGCACTACTAATAGTAGCACAATTTGCACATTCGCAGGAAGGATTACCGGTTTACTCTGATTATTTATCAGACAACTATTATTTACTGCATCCATCCATGGCAGGAGCGGCCAATTGCGCGAAACTCAGATTAACCGCAAGACAACAGTGGTTGGGACAAAAAGATGCCCCAGCATTACAGACATTAAGTTTCAACGGTGCATTAGGTGAAAGATCAGGTGGTGGTATTATCGTTTTTAATGATAAGAACGGATACCATTCGCAAACCGGAATGAAATTAACCTACGCCCACCATATCATGTTCTCACGTGACAATATCGATTTAAACCAACTTTCTTTCGGTATGAGTGCAGGTTTCATTCAGAGCAACCTGGATGAGAGTACTTTTTACCAAAACAATCCCGGGTTTGACCCAATTATCTTTGGTTCTATCCAAAAATCAACTTATTTCAATGTTGACATCGGAGCATCTTACAACTTTCTTGATTTTTATGTACATGCTACCGTTAAAAATGCTTTGGCAAGTGAAAGAAAATTATACACCGATAGCGAACCTGTAAACTTAAGGAGATTTATTTTGAATGCCGGTTATACTTTTGGTGATCCGGAAACAATTCAATGGGAACCATCATTTATGTTCCAGCTGGTTACCCTTACGCAGGAAAAAACGGTTGACTTAAACATCAAAGCATATAAAGATTTAGACTTTGGAAAACTTTGGGGTGGCTTATCCTATAGAAGAAGTTTAGACGGTGCCCAGTTTGTGCAAGGAAACGGTGTTGCAGATCAAAAGCTACAATACATCACTCCGATAGTTGGTATCAATTTCAAGCAATTTATGGTAGCATATACGTATTCTCATTTGATGGGCGATGTTAAGTTTGACCAAGGCGGTTTCCACCAAATCACATTAGGGCTTAACCTATTCTGCAAACCAGAGAAATACCACTGTAACTGTCCTGCAATTAATTAATATAAATGTCCCGATTCGTCGGGACACTTTTTTTATACTATGATTATAAAAGGTGTAAACGGCAAAAGTCCGCAGATCCCGGAAGATTGTTTTGTAGCAGAAAATGCTACCATTGTTGGTGACGTTACTTTGGGAGATTCATGCAGCGTTTGGTTTAATGCGGTAATCCGTGGCGATGTGCATTATATTAAAATAGGCAATAAAGTGAACATACAGGATGGTGCGATTATCCACTGCACTTACCAAAAGCATCCTACCGAAATTGGCAACAATGTTTCAATCGGGCATAATGCCATTGTTCATGGATGTAAAATATACGATAATGTACTGATCGGAATGGGCGCTATTGTAATGGACAACTGTGTAGTGGAAAGCAATTCGATTGTTGCGGCTGGCGCAGTGGTTACCCAAAACACTGTAATTGAATCTGGGTCGATTTATGCCGGAGTTCCTGCCAAAAAGGTAAAAGATATTGACCAATCCGATTTTGCCGGTGAAATTGAGCGCATTTCAAACAATTATGTGATGTATTCGAGCTGGTTTAAAGACGTTTAAAATTAAAGGCTCAGGTATTTCAAACACCCTAATAGCAAACCAAGATTCCAAAATAGCCCCGATAGAAGCAAACTACCGTGTAGTGCGGATAGCGGGAGCAGGCTTCCTGATACAGCTAATGCCGTGCTTCTTTAAAAATCCTTTGTAATTACCTTGTACCTATTTTTAAGGATTTCGTTTAAGACCTTTGGATCCGAGTTGACATAGAACAGCGCTTCTCCACTAGCCTTTTCTGTATTTAGCAGATTTCTTTCGGCTAAAATGCTTTTGGTCTGGCGCGCCACAGCTTCGCCCGAATCGATGATTTTGACGTCTTTTGGGAGTATCTTTTTGATTTGTGGGATCAGGTAGGGATAATGGCTGCAGCCCAACACAAGGTAATCGATATGGGCGTCAATCATGGGTTGCAGGTACTCCTGGAGCAGCTCATCCATTTTAGGGGAATGCATCTGGCCGCTTTCGATCATTGGCACCAATTGATGCCCTATCTGCTCGATGATTTTGGTGTCCTGGAACTTTTCTGCAGTTTGATGGAACAATTCGCTATTGAGCGTTCCTTGCGTGGCAAGTATCCCGATGACGTGTTTTTCAGAATGGGTTGCCGCAGGTTTAATTGCCGGCTCGATCCCGATGAAAGGAACATCATATTTTGCCCTTAGCTCTTTTATGGCATTGGTTGTTGCCGTATTGCAGGCAACGACGATAATCTTGGCATTTTGGTTGAGCAGGTATTCGGTATTCTTGCAGCTGAGTTCAATAATCTCTTCTTTTGATTTCTGCCCGTAAGGTGCATTTTTGCTATCGGCCAAGTAAATCGTATCTTCGTTTGGAAGCAGCTCGTGGATTTCCTTCCAGATAGAAGTGCCTCCGATTCCTGAATCAAAAAGTCCGATTGGGTTAGTGTTGCTCATAAAACAAAAGTAAAAAAAAACTGCTCAATTAATTGAGCAGTTTTAGATAGTATTATGATTTTCTATTAAAATCCTAAGTCTTTTTTAACGTCAGCTGTTAAGTCTGGTCCGTCAGCCAAAAGCAAATCTGCTACATTCAACACATATTGGTATCCTTTAGCTTTACCAACTTTAGTGATTGAAGCTTTGATTTTATCCATCAATGGTTTTACCATATCAGATTCTTTCTTTTGCAATTCTTTTTGGGCATTGTCCCTGTAGTCAGTAATACGTTTTACCAAATCTTGAACTTCAGTCTGACGGGTCGCATTTACAGCATCGGTAACATCTTTGGCTTCTCTATCGTATTTTTCGATTTTTGCCTGGTACTCCTGTGCCATAGTTTTGTACTCTGCATCGTAAGTTCCGCTCAATTTTTCCAACTGTTTCTGAGCATCGATCATAGCCGGCATTTTAGAAATTATTTCATTAACATCTACGTGTGCCACTTTAGCTTGTGCATTCATAGTAAAGCTTGCACCTAAACATAACACTGCAGCTAGTAATAATGATTTCAATCGTTTCATTTTTAAAAGTATTAATTAATTATTTGTTTTATTATTCAGTTTTTGTTTTATTTTTTTGTTCTTCCTTAGCCTTTTTTGCTGCTTCTCTAGCTTCCAGAGCTTTTTGCTTTTTCTCTTCCAAAGCTTTTTTCCTGTCTTCAATTGCTTTGGCTCTTGCTGCTGCTTTTTCGGCTTTTACATCCTTAACGTCAGTTGTGTCTGATGCCGGTTTATTTTCTTGTGCTGCTGGCGTTGTTTTAGCTTCGCCTCCTGTTTTATCATTAGCAGGAACCGTGCCAGTTTTTTTGCCATTCTTTGCATCCAGTAATTCCTGGCGTTTTCTTTCTTTTTCCAGCCTTGCTGCTTCTACTTCAGCTTTTCGTTGTGCTACCAGCTCTTCTCTTGCTTTTTTCTTGTCTTCCAAAGCTTTTTTACGCGCTTCCAACGACGGATTGTCGCTTATAGCATCATCTAAGGCATCTTTAGCTTCCTGTGCTTTGACTTCTTTTTTGCTTCTTTGCTCCCTGTTTTCCGCTCTTGTAATCTGTCTGATTACCTGATCGCTGATATCGTATCTTTTTGCAGCAAAAAGCATAGTCAGATCGGATGATTTATCAAAAACGAAATCGTATTTCTTAGCTTCGGCTAAGTCCTGAACAATTGTAAACACCTGGTCCTGTATCGGTTTGACCAAAACTGCTTTTTGTGTCATCAAATCGCCGTTGGGTCCAAATTTCTTTTGCTGGAAATCTAAAAGCTCATCTTCTTGGAACTTGATTTCTTCTTCACGCTCCTGGATCAGTTCTTTCGTCAATAACGCTCTCTCCGTTTTAAGGGCGTCTTTAAGTTTAGCAATATCCGTTTTCTTAGCTTCAATATCCTGCTTCCATTTTTGAGCCTTTTGCTCTAATTGACTTTTAGCCTCAGCATAATCAGGAACATTCTGCAGGATGTACTCCATGTCAATGTAACCAATCTTTACACCTCTTGTCTGCGCATTCGCCTGAAATACAGAGAATAAAACCAAAATTAGTATTGCAAAATATTTTTTCATTCGATCTATGATTTTTAAATATTGTATCAAATATAGTTAAAATTGTTGACCAATTATAAAATGTGTCTCCCAACCATTTGGATTTGTATATCCTGGTATCGCATCGAATCCGTGAGCGAAGTCGATTCCTAATAATCCAAATGCCGGCATAAATATCCTTAATCCGAATCCGGCTGAACGCTGCAGCACGAATGGATTGTATTCCTTAAACGTATTATATGAAGATCCTGCTTCAGCAAAAGTCAGCACATAAATAGATGCAGCCGCTTTTAATGTAATCGGGTATCTTAATTCCAAAGAAAACTTGTTATAAACCGTTGCTCCATCAGTATCGGACAGCGATTGGTTAGGGTAACCCCTTAACTGAATCACTTCACGTCCGTCAAGCGAGAAGTTGGCTAAACCATCACCTCCAAGGAAGAATCGCTCAAAAGGAACCAGTCCTCTTCCGCTATTGTAGGCACCCAAATAGCCAAACTCACCCAAAGCCCTTAGCACCAGTGCTTTTGATTGCGATCCGGCAAGTCGGGTATACCAATCTGCTTTGAACTTTAACTTATAGTACTCAAGCCAATTGAATTTTTCCTGATCCACTTTTGACCTGTTTGCTGTTGCTGCCGCGTAGTTACTGCCCACTGTTTGGTAAACTCCGGAACCGGAAGCTGTTTCCTGCAGGTAATCCCCTATTGCCGGAAGCTGCCCGGAAGAGTTCGCAACAGTAGTTAGTGTTGAGTTTTCGGTATATTGAAGCTTGTAAGCTTTTTGGTTTTCCAAATCGCCGTAGTCAATCCCATTAAACAAGGAGTATGGCAGCGTAAATTTGGCCGAAAAGTTAAACTCAGAACCCGATGTTGGATAAATTGGGTTGATTCCTTTATTATTTCTGCTCAGACCTAATGTGAAGGCCAGGTTTTTAGAAGATCCATCACCAAAAGTAAACAAACCGGTATTATAGTTATTCAAATCATAGTATTGGAAACTTACCGAACTCGAAAATACAAAATAGTCATCCGGAATGGTCAACCTTTTTGCAATACCCATAGACAGCGAAGTGATGTTAAAACTTCTTGATTTGTCAACAGTTGACGAACTTCCCGTGTAAAGGAATTGCTTACTGTGCGACAACGAGCTCGAAAACTGGATTGGTTTTTTACCGCCAAGCCATGGTTCGGAGAAAGACAAACTATAGGTTTGGAAGAATGAGCTTGCCTGCAGACGCAAGGCTACTTTTTGCCCGTCTCCCATAGGGAGCGGTCGGTAAGCATCTTTTTTGAATATATTCCTTGCTGAAAAGTTATTGAACGACAATCCTAATGTACCGATGAATCCACCTCCACCGTAACCGCCCTGGAGTTCAATCTGGCTTGATCCTTTTTCTACAACATTATATTCGATATCAACAGTTCCTGCAGCAGGATCGACGTTTTTGAATTTTGGATCGATAGCCTCAGGGTCAAAGAACCCTAACTGGCCTATTTCACGAATGGTACGCACCAGGTCTTCCTTACTGTATTTTTGCCCCGGCTGGGTCCTTAACTCCCTGTAAATTACCCTGTCATTGGTTTTATCATTCCCCACTACCGTAATATTATTGAAATACGCTACCGGTCCTTCCACGATCCTGATCTCAAAATCGATGGTATCATTGGCAGTCCTCGTCTCAACGGCATTCACATTAGAGAACAGGTAACCGTTATTTTGGTATAAATTGGTAATATCCTCACCATCTGGCTTTGATTTGTCTGCGATTCTTTTCTCCAACAATACGCCATTATAGGTATCGCCTTTTTTGATACCCAATACCCTGGCCAGCAATTGATCGGAATACACTGAGTTACCCAGGAATTTAATATCCCCAAAACGGTATTTCTTCCCTTCTTCTACTTTAATGTTAATGGCCAGTTTTGTTTTCTTGGCATTTAAGAATACCGAATCGCTTACAACACGTGCATCCCTGTATCCTTTTTCTTTGTATTTTTCAACGATTGAATTTAAGTCTTCCTTGTATTTGTCTTTAATGAATTTGGATGCCTTGAAGATTCGGATCGGATTGATCTGTTTGGTATTTTTCATTGCACCGCGCAGCTTGGCATCGGTGAATTTTTCATTGCCTTCAAAATTGATTTTTGAAATCTTAAGCTTATCGCCTTTGTCAATGTTAACCAGCATTTTCACCTGGTTTCCTTCTGTAGTA
The DNA here is from genome assembly GCA_049841115.1 of Flavobacterium sp. GTDB lineage: Bacteria > Bacteroidota > Bacteroidia > Flavobacteriales > Flavobacteriaceae > Flavobacterium. The sequence continues at coordinate 1,526,503 of JASGHQ010000006.1, read as the reverse complement.
TCGGCAATTGTCTTTATGAAGACTTTAGTATTATAGTAACCGTCTTTTTTGTATTTGTTTTCAATATAATTTTTGGTAGTCGTAATAAGGTTTTCGTTTACAATCTTACCTTTTGTAAGCCCATTGTCCTTGATCAGCTGTTCTGTCTTATTCTTTTTAATGCCTTGGAATTTGACTTCGTTAAGCTTAGGAAGCTCAACAATATCCAGATCCAGCCAGATACTGTCATTTTCAATCTTATTTACGTAAAAATCAATGTCGCTGAAAAGGCCTAATTTACCCAGTTTTTTGATTGCGTTGCTTGTTTCTTCTCCGGGAACCGTTATTTGCTGGCCTTTTTCCAAGCCTGCAAACGTTACTACCGTCTGCTCATTGTAACTGATTTTACCATTTACCTTTACATCGGCTAAAATGTATTTTTTACCTTGGTCATAAGGCGATCTTTCCTGGGCATGCAATTGAAAAATACTTCCAAATAAAATGATAGATAGAACTATTTTTAAAGGTTTAATCTGCACTGTAGTTTTATTTAATTTGTTCACTTGTCTTTCCGAATCTGCGTTCTCTTTTTTGGTAACTAATAATGGCTGCATATAAATCTTCTTCTTTAAAATCGGGCCACAAAACATCGGTAAAATAAAATTCCGCATAGGCAATCTGCCATAGCAAAAAGTTACTGATCCTGTGTTCTCCACTGGTCCTGATCACTAAATCTACATCGGGTAAATTTCGCGTGTAAAGATGCTCATTTATAATTGATTCATCAATAGTGTCTACAGAAATTATATTATTTTTAACTTTATCACTGATTATTTTAACAACATTTAACAATTCCTCTCTAGATCCGTAGCTCAGCGCCAATGTTAGTGTCATCCGGGTGTTGTTTTTTGTCTTTTCGATAACCGATAAAAGCTCTTTTTTTGCCTTGGAAGGAAGCATCTCGATATTGCCGATGCAGTTAAGGCGGATGTTGTTTTTCTCAAGGGTCCCCAATTCCTTTTTAAGCGAATTGACCAGAAGTCCCATCAGGGTATCCACTTCCAGTTTTGGGCGGTTCCAGTTTTCTGTGGAAAAAGCATAAAGCGTAAGGTTTTCAACTCCCAGACGGGCGCAGGTTTCAACGGTTATCCTAACTGATTTAGTTCCTTTTTCGTGGCCAAAAGCCCTTAACAATCCCTGCTGTTTTGCCCAACGACCATTACCATCCATAATGATGGCAAGATGTTTAGGCAAGTTGTCTTTATTTATATTTTCCAGTAAACTCATTTTTTAATCTGCACAATAACATGGTTTTTCACCAAAAGTATACGTAAGTGTTATCCCTGTAAACACATACCAATCCTTGCTATTCAAATTTCCAAACCTCAATGACTGCAGGTTTTCATTCTTAGGCGAACTCCCGTCTAAATTATCGGTAAAGGTATACCTTGCGCCAACTTCCAGTCCCAGGACAAAATTTTCAAGTATGTTTCCTTTCACCCCAACGGTCATCGGGATCGCAAACGCACTTGCCCTGTAATCTTCATCTGTTACTCCGTTAACAACAAACAATTCGTCATAAATAAAACAGCTCACCCCCGAAAAAACATAAGGCGTAATCTTTCTCTTTAATGACTCATGAAGATTAAAATCTAAGAAATTGAATTCCAATCCGGCCGTAAATTCCTTTATATGATTCTTAAAGTCATAGCCTCTTTGATACCTTGCCGGAACCTCTGAATCTAAATCTTTTCCCGTAATGGTCGACTGTGTATAGGAAAACCTATAAGAATGCCTCGGGCTTTTGTTCCATTTATACAACACCCCAAAAGCCAAATGGTTAGGGTCGACATAATTGGTTTTCCCAACATCTCCTATAAAATTACTTCCTCCCAAAAAAACACCAATTTCGTGAATCTGTGCAGTCGAAACAGCATGGAAAATCAAGCAAAAAAATAATACTAAAATCTTTTTCATTAAAATTGAAAATAGCGTGCAAATATAATAATTCTCAGCACTTATCTAACACGAATTAGGATTTATGTTAAATAAAAGAAAGTGCCGAAAATTATTGCTGTTACAACAGTTTATAATCTTAAACGTAATTTTAAGGATTGTAGTATAAAACGAAAGAAAAAAAGTTGCTAATTTCTTTTGTCTTCGCCCCAAAGAAGCTTGTTCCGGAGTGTTTTGAAGAAGGATTCCTCGGTAATTTCAACCATATTGATTTTGAATGGGGTTTTCTTGATCACCAATTCCGAATTGTTGTCGATCGAACTGATCCGCGAATCCAAAGAAACCAAGTACTGCTCTTCCCTACCCGAAACCTTCAGCCTGATTTCGGTATCATCCGGAATTACAAGCGGCCTTGCGGTAAGGTTATGGGGTGCAATCGGGGTAACGACCAAAGCCTTTACGTCTGGTGTCAATATCGGCCCGCCACAACTCAGCGAGTAGCCGGTAGAACCGGTTGGCGTGGAGATAATCAATCCGTCAGCCCAATAGGAATTCAGATATTCGCCATTGAGATAGGTTTCAATAGTGATCATCGATGTGGTTTCCTTCCTGTTGATCGAAACTTCATTCATCGCAAAATTGATGTCAATCGGAGATGTTGCCGCATCAGTGTCCAATGTCAGCAGTGTACGTTCGGAGATGGTGTATTTTTTCTCCAAAACAACCTGAAGGAAAGCCCCGATGTTTTCTTTTTGGACTTTTGCCAAAAAACCAAGGCGCCCTGCATTTACACCAAGAACCGGAATTCCTGAATCCCGCACATAGGTAGCCGCCCTCAAAATGGTTCCGTCTCCTCCAATACTGATGAGTATGTCAAAACTTGCGTCTAAATCTTTATGGGATGAAAAAGTCTTGTATTGCCTTCCAACTATTTCTTCTTCGTACAATATTTTCAGGAACTTTTCCTCAATGACCATTTCAACGTCATTCCTGTTGAAAAAAACAAAAATGTCCTTGATGATGGGCCGGGTATCGTTCTGGTAATATTGTCCGAAGATGGCAACTTTCATAATGCTAGATATTCAGGTATTTATCCAAATATTCCGAACGCTCCTTAAGCGTATTCAGGTAATCATCTTCCTGATGCTCCGAAATGATTTCGTAGTTGTAACGACGGAACGACTGGATAATCTCATTCATGCTGCCAAGCGTAGTCTTAACGGTGATCTGCACTTTTTCGGCATCAGCCTGCGAAACAAAAACTCCCAAAAGCTTGCCGTTGTTGCTTTCCACAATCTGTGTAATCTGGCTCATCGAATAATCGGCAACCGGTTTTTCTACAACAATGATCCCGCCCGTTTCCTTCATAAACGGCGTTTCGTTCAAAAATTTAATGATGTCCGTAATTTCGTAGTAGCCGACATATTTATTGCTTTCATCCAAAATCGGGACGATATTCGAATTATTCCGGGCAAAAACCTCCAAAACATCCAGCCAGATCATTGTAGTCCTGACAAAAAAACCTTCCAAAGCATACCGATAGTCGGTAATCGGCCTTTGCGCTTCAAATGTTTCGGCATCATTAGCCGAAATGCAGCCTATATAAACATCATTCTCAGCAACCGGAAAATGGGAATAGTTAACATCCGCAAAAAAATCCTGGATATCCGCCACTACATCATTATTGGAAAAAGGCTTAAAATCGTTGTTAATGTACTCAGAAAGCTGTTCTCATTAATTGCTTGGTTTTAACGCCTGCAAAATAATCAAAATTTGCGATATGATGGCTTAGTTTAACTTTGTATTTTTGTATTCACACTTTTACCAGAAAAAAAATCAATGACACAATTAAGCGTAAATATCAATAAAATAGCCACTTTGCGAAATGCCCGCGGCGGCAATGTGCCTGATTTATTGCAGGTTGCCAAAGACATCCAGCAATTTGGCGCAGCCGGAATCACCATCCATCCGCGCCCAGATGAACGACATATCCGCTATCAGGACGCGCGTGACCTGAGGCCTATTGTGTATACCGAATTCAATATCGAAGGAAACCCGCAGCACAATTTCATCGATCTAGTCTTGGAGTGCAGGCCGGAGCAGGTAACTTTGGTTCCCGATGCCATTGGCGCGATAACATCATCGGCCGGTTGGGACACGGTTAAAAACGAAGCCTATCTTACCGAAGTCATAGCTGAATTCAAACGCAATAATATCCGTACTTCCATCTTTGTTGATCCTATTTTGGAGATGGTTGAAGGTGCCAAAAAAACCGGAACCGACCGCATCGAATTGTATACCGAAGCTTTCGCGCATCAATACGGCCTGGGAAATCCAAAAGCAATTGAACCTTACACCAAAGCGGCTGTTTTGGCAAACGAACTGGAACTTGGAATCAATGCAGGGCACGATTTGAGCCTCGACAACATAAAATTTTTCAAGGAAAACATTCCGGGATTGCTCGAAGTTTCCATCGGACATGCACTGATTTCGGAAGCTTTGTACCTCGGACTGGACAATACCGTTAATATGTATCTTCAAAAACTAAAGTAATTTAAGATTAACGAATGATAAATTCAAGCATTCTGAAATCAAAAATCTGAAACCTTATGTTATTACATTCCAGAATTGAAGGCGAAGGCAAGCCACTTTTAATCATCCACGGCTTTATCGGTATGTCCGACAATTGGAAATCGTTTGGATCGCTTTATGCCGCCGAAGGCTTCCAGGCACATATGATTGATTTGCGCAACCACGGGAAAAGCCCGCATTCGGATGAATTCAATTATACCGCAATGTCCAATGATATTTTGGAATACTGCCACTATTACAACCTGAATAAGGTTTCGATTATCGGGCATTCGATGGGCGGAAAAGTGGCGATGCTTTTTGCCACTTCCCATCCAGAAATGGTCGAAAAACTGATTGTGGCCGACATTGGGCCAAAATATTACGCGCCCCACCACCAGGACATTCTGGCCGGCTTAAACGCTGTTGATTTTACCACAAAGCCAGACAGAAGCCAGGTTGAGGAAACCCTGTATCCTTTTATCACCGATTTTGGGACACGGCAATTCCTGATGAAAAACCTGTATTGGAAAGAACCAGGGCAATTGGATTTCCGCTTTAACCTTCCGGTTTTTAATGCCCAGATTGAAGGAATTGGCGAAGCTTTGCCCGAAGCGAACCATTTTGACAAGCCAACAATGTTCATCCGTGGCGGGAATTCGAGATACATTTTAGACACTGATCTGCCGGATATCAAAAAACATTTCCCTAACATGGAACTGGCAACCATACCAAATGTAGGCCATTGGCTCCACGCCGAAAACCCAAAACAGTTCTTTGAAGAAACGGCAGGGTTTTTGAATACAGCAGGCTGAAATGTTAGAAAAATATAAATCCGATAAGTATCATTTTGCCATAAGGCTTATTTTTGTCTTGCTTGTGGTCATTATTTTTGCAATTCACAGCATTGCATTTATCAATCCAAATGGCAGGTCATGTCTTGGCCCACCAGGAATATTGCCTTTTATGTTTATCGGCATTCCTCTTATATTTGTCACATTGATAATTGATATTATAATATTGCTTTTCATGAAATCATTTAGCTTATCCAAGCTTTTCATTAACTTAGGGCTGATTGGCGCAACCTTTCTTTTAGCATTATTGGCAATTAATCTTTAAATTCATCACAAGAAACAGCAAGATTTTCTGAGAAAATAAAAATTTAAAACCCAAACATATGAAACTACTGATCCGAATATTCATCACCGCGCTTTTGGTAATGGGAATCGCCTACTTAATGAAAGGCGTAATTGTTGACGAATTTACGACCGCCTTAACGGTAGCGATCGTTTTAGGCTTGCTTAACTTTTTTGTAAAACCCATTTTGGTCTTGTTCACACTGCCCATCACGATGTTTACGTTTGGACTGTTCATGCTTGTGATCAATGCGTGCATGATTTTGCTCTGCGACTATTTTATCGACGGATTTGAAATCAAATCTTTCTGGACAGCCATGCTCTTCAGCGTTATTTTATCCATTTCGCAATCGATTGTTTTCCAGATTACCGGCGAATCGAAATAAGACCGTTAAAATCAACAAAATAAAATTGGTTGGGTTGCAGAAATATTATAATTTTGCAACCCAATTTTAGTATATATAAAAATGAATATTACAAGAAATAATGTAGATGCATTAAATGCAATCGTTACGGTAGAAGTAGCGAAAAACGATTATGCAGAAAAAGTGGAGAAAGTATTGGCGGATTACCGCAAAAATGCTTCCATTCCTGGCTTCAGGAAAGGTGCAGTTCCGATGAGCCTTATCCAAAAACAATACGGGAAAGCGGTTTTGTTGGATGAAGTGAACAAATTGCTCCAAGACAACCTGAACAATTACTTAGTTGAAGAAAAATTAGACATCCTTGGAAACCCGCTTCCAAAAGTAACGGAAGATTTCAACTGGGATGTTGAAGATTATAAGTTTGAATTCGAATTGGGCTTAGCTCCTGAATTCACAGTTGATTTGGCTGCCAAAAACAATTTGGTACAATACAAAATCATTGCCGACGACAAAATGCTTGACGAGCAAATCGCGCGCATCCAAAAGCAATACGGAAAACTGATCGCAAAAGACACTGTTGAAGAAGGCGATGATGTTGCCGGAGTTTTCGCTAATGCGGAAAAAGGAATCAACAACCGCACAACTTTGGCTTTGGATGTTTTCAAAGACAAAAAGACCGCAAAAGCGTTCATCGGAAAAAAAGTAGGCGATGTAGTTACGTTAAAAACCAAAGGTTTGTTTGACGACGACCACAAACTAATGGATTACCTTGCAGTAGGGCACGATGACGTTCACGGTTTGGACATCGAGGTTACCTTCACCATTGATGAAGTAATCGCCCATGAACCGGCAAACCTTGACCAGGAATTGTTCGACAAATTGTTCGGGCCAAAAGTCGTGACTTCCGTTGCTGAACTTAAGGCAAAAATCAAGGAAGATGCCGAAAAGCAATTCGCACAACAGGCAGACCAAAAATTCCTTAATGATGTTACCGAGTTTTTGATCGAAAACACCAAATTCGATTTACCGGCTGCCTTCCTTAAAAAATGGATCATGAACGCTGGCGAAAACCCAATGACCGCTGAAGAGGCAGAAGAGGAATACAACAAATCCGAAAAAGGATTGCGTTACCAATTGATCGAAGGCAAGGTAATGACAGAAAACAACCTGCAGCTTACTTTTGACGAACTGAAAGCCTACACTTCTGAACTGATCAAAAAACAAATGGCTCAATTCGGGCAGATGAACCCAACAGACGAAGACGTTCAGGGGATCGTGGCTCGTGTAATGTCAAACCAGGAAGAGGTAAAACGTTTGTCTGAGCAGGTTATGAGCGAGAAAACGCTAAACCTTTTCAAGGACAAAGTAAAGGCTAAATCAAAAGAGGTTTCTTACGACGAATTCATCAAAGCGATGTACGGCGAATTAAAGCACTAAAATTTCCCAATAATCATTATATTTGAGCGTCAAAGTAATTTGGCGCTTTTTTATTTGAGAAGCTGTTCCGGCTATACGTTACAATCTTTTTCGTCAGTTAGGGTGTTCCGATTTATCGGAATGTATCAAGAACACGAAAAAGGATTTCCACTGCTATCCGGGCTAAGGCAACCTTTTCAGACAGAATGTCATCTTTATAAAAAGGCACGGACTTTGAACACTAACAGAAACAATTATAACCAACTTAATTCATATTTATAAAATGGACTACGGAAAAGAATTTAAAAAATTTGCTACCAAAAAACATGGTGTAAACAGCTTATATTACGACAAAATCGTAAGCAGCATGACACCTTATATCATTGAAGAGCGCCAGCTTAATGTATCACAGCTTGATGTTTTCTCACGTTTGATGATGGACCGCATCATCTTTATGGGAACCGGCGTTGACGATTACATGGCCAACATCATCCAGGCACAGTTATTATTCCTGGAAAGTGTTGATGCTTCAAAAGACATTCAAATCTACATCAACTCTCCGGGCGGAAGCGTTTATGCCGGATTGGGGATTTACGACACGATGCAGTACATTCGCCCTGACGTGGCAACCATCTGTACCGGAATGGCAGCTTCTATGGGAGCCGTTCTTTTATGTGCCGGTGCGGCAGGAAAACGTTCTGCCTTACCACATTCAAGGGTAATGATCCACCAGCCATCGGGAGGCGCACAAGGTGTAGCAAGCGATATGGAAATCAACTTAAAGGAAATGCTGAAACTGAAAAATGAATTGTATGAAATCATTGCAAAACATTCGGGGCAGCCTTTTGAAAAAGTATACAAGGATTCGGAGCGCGACTACTGGATGATTGCCGACGAAGCCAAAGAATACGGAATGATTGATGAAGTTTTAAGAAGATAATTAAAAAAGTATTCAGTGTTCAGAAGTTAGCTGGCAGCAATAAACTGAACACTAAAAAACTGAACACTGAACACTAAATAAAAATATGGCAAAACAAGTTTTAGAATGTTCCTTTTGTGGAAGGAAAAAACCGGAAACTAACCTGTTGATTGCCGGTGTAAACGCTCACGTTTGTGATCGTTGCATCGAGCAGGCACACGGGATAGTGATGGAAGAATTGAGGTCGGGAGGAGCATCCATCTTAAAATCAAACTCCGATTTGGTTTTGAAAAAACCAAGGGAAATACGTGCGTTCCTTGACCAGTACGTTATTGGCCAGGACCAGACGAAAAAAGTAATGTCGGTCGCAGTGTACAATCACTACAAAAGACTGATGCAATTACAGCACGATGAAGATGTTGAGATCGAAAAATCCAACATCATAATGGTGGGCCAAACCGGAACCGGGAAAACATTGGTAGCGAAAACCATTGCAAAAATGCTCGAAGTCCCGTTGGCAATCGTCGATGCTACGGTTTTGACTGAAGCAGGTTATGTAGGTGAAGATGTTGAAAGTATTTTGACCCGTTTGCTTCAGGCGGCTGATTATGACGTAGCCAAAGCCGAGCGCGGCATCGTTTTCATTGACGAAATTGACAAGATTGCCCGAAAAAGCGACAATCCATCGATCACTCGCGACGTTTCGGGCGAAGGAGTGCAGCAGGCACTTCTGAAATTACTGGAGGGAACGATTGTAAATGTCCCGCCAAAAGGAGGAAGAAAACATCCGGATCAAAAATTTATCGAAGTCAACACCAAAGACATTCTGTTTATCGCAGGTGGCGCTTTTGACGGTGTGGAACGGATCATCTCCAAAAGGCTAAACCGCCAGGCGATTGGTTATTCAACTTCAAAAAACACCGAAGGCATTGACAAAAATAATTTGCTTCAATACATCATCCCAAAAGACATTAAGGATTTTGGCCTGATCCCGGAAATCATTGGGCGTCTTCCTGTGCTGACACATATGGATCCTTTGGATAAGGAAACGCTTCGCGCCATTTTGACGGAGCCAAAAAATGCACTGATCAAACAATACGAAAAACTATTCGGAATGGACGATGTGAAATTCAGCATCTCCAGCGAAGCGCTGAACTACATTGTGGAAAAGGCATTGGAATACAAGCTCGGAGCAAGAGGTTTGCGTTCGCTTTGTGAGGCAATCCTAACCGATGCCATGTATGACCTGCCGGGTTCTGACGAAAAAGAGCTGCATGTGGATTTGGAATATACCCAACATGCTTTGAACAAAAATTTACTGAAAAGGCTGGAAATAGCATCATAGAAAAACCCCTCGATTGAGGGGTTTTTCATTACTAATTATAACCATATTATTATTTCACAAAACCACCGCCGGTTTGTATCTTATCGGTTTGAATGTCGGTGTTTTCCTTGGCTAATTTTAAATTCCCAAAATTGTATGTAAGCGAAATCCTGAAAGTCCTGGAATCCTGTTTTTCATAAAACTTGGTTTGTAGATTTGTGGCGGATATTAAAGCACTGATTTGATTTTGATTGAAGAGGTCAAAAGCATGCAACCCTATTTTCAGGTTTTTATTCATAAAGTCCTTGCTGAATGAAATGTCAAACTGCTGGATCGGCTTTTCTATTTTATAGATTTCCCATACTCCGCCCTGTGGCAAAATGAAGTAATTCATATAACTTTTCACGTCCCAAGGCAGCATGATCTGTGCTTGTGCAGCATAGTTCCAAACCGGCGTCTGCTTAAATGAAAAATCAAAGCCTTCTGTCATGTTTTTGATGTAAGCCACATTAAAGAAAATATAGTTCATCTTATCGATGTTGTTCATACGCTTCTTGAATTCCTCTTTTCCTTTGAAAAAATAATCCAATGGAATTGGGAAATTGGCATAAGCCGTAAAAGTCTTAAAGCGGTCCAACTGCTGGAACGTGGTAGTACTTACTGTTTGCCCTGGCTCAGCATCGATGATAAACTGGTTTCGGTCTTTCTCAATAGTATAATTAGCCCCTAGCTGGACAAACTGGAAGGCGCTTACCTTGAAATCAAAATTGTCATAAAAGGACGGGTTCAGCAATAAATTTCCGGTAGAAGTGTTGTACTGGTCAAAATTATTCCCATTCGGGTCAAGCACATAATAACTTGGCTGCGAAATCTTCCTCGAATAGGACGAACTCACATTGATGTCATCTGAAATCTCATACAGCGCGCTGAAATTCGGGAAGAGGTTCCTGTTTTTAAAATCGATATCGGTTCGGGTATTATCCACAATTCCGATCCTGTCTACATTAAAATCCTCATAGCGCAGACCTGCCGTAAGGTTCAGCTTTTTGATTTTCTGCCTAACTTCTGCATAAAAAGCGAGGTTGGTTTCCTTATAATCAAAATCGATGATATCGGTAACCGGGGAATTTAAATTATAATACCCGGTATTATCCACCTTGATTGTATTGAATTTTCCTCCGGTACTAAGTGACAGACCGATCTTTTCAAACGGAATTGCAAAATCGTATTTAAGATAATAATTCAGCAAATCAAAATTATTGTGGAAATTATTATAGCTCGAAGCATTACTGTCAAACGCGGTGGTTTTTGAATTTGGATCCTGATTAAAGAAATTGGTGTACCCGGTAACATCCAGTGTCCTTCCGATAGTATCCAGCTTAGTCCTGTACTGCAAGCTGATTTCGTGGTTGGATGATTTTGCCTTGTTGATTCCGTTATTGGTATAATCTGAAATCTCCGAACCTGTGGTTTTACTGTCAAATACATTCCTGTCATTGCTAAAATTAAGATTGTAATTAAGCAACAGGTTAGATTTGTCGTTCAATTTATAATTGGTACCAAACCGGGCGTAGAAATTCCTATTGGTCGTAACCGTCAGCTTGTCCTGGTCAATGTATTTATTTGGGGTAAATGACGTAAAGGTCTGCCCTAACCCCGAACGGCGCTCGCTGTCAATATAATTATATCCAACCATTGCCTGCCAGCTTAAGTTTTTTTCTTTACCGTTCAATAAAACCTGTGGGCTTGGCTTTTGGTATTTATTGAAATTATAATTGATATTGAAGCTTGCATTTATGCCTTTCATCCTTTTCGAGCTCGTAATCAGGTTGATTACCGAACCACTCGAATTGGCATCAAATGAAGCTCCCGGGTTGTAAATCAACTCAACTTTTTCGATGGCATTTGCCGGAAGCGAATTAAGGTAATTTTCCAGATCGGTTCCGCTTAATGTACTCGGCGAACCGTCAATATAAATCCGGACACCTTTGCCATTTAATGATAAGCCTCCGGTTGGCGAAGCGATGACACCAGGCAGTTTTTTTACAGCGTCATAAGCATTTCCGGTACCCAGCATCGGATTATCCTTTACGGCAACCGTTGTTTTATCAGATTCGATTTTGATGAATTTTTTCTGCTGGACTATGCTGACTTCTTTCAGCTCATTGACCTTTGGGTTTTTTACCGTATCCTGAGCAGTTGGATTGATTTGTTCTTGAGGCTGTTCCTGCGCAAAAGAACTTGTTGCTGCCATAAGAAGAGCAGCCATAAGTACTGATTTCATTCGATTATTTTTTTTCCGGTGCGCTCCAAACGGTTTAGCTCCGGGTTGATTGATGATGCCAATAAGACTTCAATAAAAATGATTTGTTACAGTCTGAATCAAATTTATTTTGCCTTTTTATAGTTCACAATAACCACACCGCTAATAATGAGGATTGTAGCAGCAATGATCCGGCTGGTAATTATTTCATCCAAAATCAGCCAGCCCAAAAATAGCGCAACCACCAGATTGACATAGGACAATACCACCACTTTGGTGGAAGGCAATTGGGTAAGCAGGTAACTAAAGGCAACATAGCCCACAACCGAACCAAACAAAGCAAGATAAACCATCGCAAAAATGCTTTTGGTGCTCCAGGTTTCAAAGGCTATTCCTGGCGTGAGGTAAAATTGCACAGAAGTCAAAACCACCCCGGCTATCAGCATCTGGACACAGACATTCATCAGCATCGAAAGCGGATATTCGCTGCCCCGTTTGATAATTATGGTTCCTACCGACCAAGCCAAAATTGCCAATAGCAAAGCAAAAACGCCCTGTCTGTATTCCGGTATCAATAAATCAGCGAGGCTGCTTTGATAGATCAGGAAAATACCCAGCATCCCCAATAGGATTCCGAATACTGTTTTAATGGACAGCTTTTCAAAACCCAGGAATAAATTCAGTATCAAAACGCAGAAAGGCGTAAGTGTCGAAACCAAAGAAGCCAAACCGCTGCTGATGTATTTTTCGGAATACGTGGTCAGCCCATTGGCCATCACTATCATCAGGACCGACAGTATGAATGCCCGCCCAAATTGGCGCAGGTTTACTTTCTCGAGCTTCTTTTGTGAAAACAGGTAACAAAAAATAATGCTCCCGGAAATCAGGTTCCGGATTCCGGCCAGAATAAAAGGCGGAATAGTTTCAACGCCAATGCGTATCGCCAGAAATGTCGTCCCCCAAAAGAACGCCACGCAAAATATCGCGAAATAAAGTTTTGTTTTCAAAAGTGCGGATTAGTTAGCCATATTAGCCTGCATTCCTTTTAATTGCTCAAGATAGGCGCGTTCGTTTGAAAGCCTCGGAATTTTATGTTGTCCACCCAGTTTATCGTTTTCCTTTAACCAGTCATAAAACAGGTTTTCCCGTGCCACATTTACCTTTAATTGATTTAGCGTCATACTATTGTATCGCTTGGCTTCGTAATCAGAATTGAGCGATTGCAGGTTTTCGTCCAATATTTTTTGGAACAAACGGATATCTTCGGGATGTTTCTTGAACTCAATCATCCATTCGTGCGCACCTTTTTCCTTGTCTTTCATAAACACCGGGGCTACCGTATAATCCTTGACTTCACAGTTTAGGGCCGAACAGGTTTTAGCCAAAGCCATATCGGTATTTTCAACCATAAGCTCTTCCCCAAAAACATTGATATGATGCTTTGTCCTGCCCGAAACGCGGATTCTGTAAGGCGAAAGCGATGTAAACCGAACCGTATCGCCAATCATATAGCGCCACAATCCAGAATTGGTAGTAATTACAACTGCGTAATTCTTGAATAATTCCACATCTGCAAGACGGACCACTTTTTGGTTTTCGGTCCCAAAAGTATCCATCGGGATAAATTCATAAAAAATCCCGTAATCGAGCATCAGCAACAGGTCATTGGAATAATTCAAATCCTGAATCGCAAAAAACCCTTCCGAAGCATTATAGATCTCGTAGTATTTGAAGTTGTTATGCGGCAAGATCTTTTTGTATTGCTCACGGTAAGGCTCAAAACTCACTCCGCCATGGAAATAAACCTCAAGGTTGGGCCATAGCTCGGTGATGCTCTCCTTTCCGGTTTCAGTCAAAATCCTGTTGAGCAAAACCAGCATCCACGAAGGGACTCCGGCAAAGCTGGTCACATTTTCGTTTTTGGTTTCGTTGATGATGTGAGTCAGCTTGGTTTCCCATTCGCTCATCAACGAGACTTTGCTGCTTGGCGTACTGCTGAATTCAGCCCACATCGGCATGTTTTCAATCAATATCGCCGACAAATCGCCAAAATAGGTATTGTTGTTTTCATAAATCTGTGAGCTTCCGCCCAGACGAAGGCTTTTGCCCAAAAACATTTCGGAGTTCTCGTTGTTGTTCAGGTACATGCAAAGCAAATCCTTGCTGCCTTTGTAATGGCAGTTTTCAAGCGCTTCGCTGCTTACCGGGATGAATTTGCTTTTGGCATTGGTCGTCCCGCTCGATTTGGCAAACCACTTTATAGGTGTGTTCCAAAAAACGTTCTGCGCGCCTTTCCGCGTAAGCTCAATCATTGGTTCCAGATCCTCATAAGTCGCAATCGGAACCCTTTCTGCAAAAGTCTGGTAAGACCTTATGCTTTCGAAATCATATTTCTGCCCGACAACCGTTTCTTCAGACGAACGGATCAGATTCATCATCAGCTCTTCCTGCACTTCATGCGGGTACTTCAAAAACAGCTCGATCTGATGGATGCGCTGTTTCAAAACCCACGAAGCGATAGAATTTATTAACGGTATTGGCATTTTGATTTACGAATTTCGATTTCCGATATAGGATTTGTAACTTTACGCTAAAATAGGAATTAAATCCTAATTCTTCATTCCATAATATTAAATAAACCATGACTTACGAAGGCGTACTGACCAAAATGCAAACCGAGTTCTCGGATCCGATTCAATATTACCTGGTTTTTGAAACTAGTTTTCTGAGCCTGAATCAGTTAATTGGCAAGCCGATGGAAATTCAGTTTGTGGGTTACCAATGTTTGAATTGCGGCAAAAAGAAAAAGATCTTCCGTCAGGGATTTTGCTACGATTGCTTTATGAGCTCTGCGGCAGCCGGCGATTGGATCATGAAGCCCGAACTAAGTACTGCCCATCTTGACATTGAAGACCGTGATTTGGAATATGAAAAGAAAGTACAGCTGCAGCCGCATATTGTTTACCTGGCCTTGTCGAGTGAGATAAAGGTGGGCGTAACCCGCGGTACGCAGGTTCCGACACGATGGATCGATCAGGGTGCTGTCCAGGCCATTCCTATTGTAGAAGTACCGAACCGTTATCTGGCGGGAATTACCGAGGTTGCGTTGAAAAACCATTATTCGGATAAGACGAATTGGCAGAAAATGCTCAAAAATGAAATTCCGCAGGCAGATCTGGTTAAGGAAAAAGCAGGTTTGCAAACGCTGATCCCGCAGGAAGTGCAGGAATATTTCCATAACGACAAAGAAGATTTGTTCGAATTACATTATCCCGTAGCCCATTATCCGACCAAAGTCAACAGCCTGAACCTGGACAAATCGCCTAATTATTCGGGCAAACTTTCGGGCGTAAAAGGGCAATACCTGATTTTTGAGGACGGAACGGTTTTCAATGTCCGTACTTTTGAAGGCTATGTCGTGAAGATTGATGTTTAGGAGCGGTACATCTGTTTTCTTTTCGCTTATGTTCCCGCCATCCGCGCTACATGGTAGCCAGCTACTGTCGGGGCTATACAGAACTTTTTGATTTTCCTTTCTTTTGGCTTGACCCAAAAGAAACAAAAGTCAAGGCTCGGAATCTTCGGCGGTCAATTTCAATCTCAAATCCTAAAAGAAAAGAACTTGCTTCGCTCAAACAGCTTTTCTTTTTTACGGATTCTTCAATTGATTGACTCTCGCCTGCCAGATTCAAAGGCCAAACCATTTCATTTAAGGAAATTTATATTACGCTTCAACCCTTCAAGTTTCGTGCGTTTTACGGCCGAATCCTTAAAGACTTTCCTAAAGGTTTCTTCGGTGATTTCTTCCCAGTCTTTTTTGGCAAACGAAAGGATTTCCGCATTCGGGTTGAAGAGCGGCTCGCGGTGCGGTTTTGAAAAGCGGTTCCAAGGGCAGACATCCTGACACACATCACAGCCAAACATCCAGTCATCCATTTTTCCTTTCATTTCCATCGGGATGTTTTCTTTCAGTTCAATGGTGAAATAGGAAATGCATTTGCTGCCGTCCACAACATAAGGAGCAACAATCGCCTGAGTCGGGCATGCATCAAGGCAAGCCGTACAGGTTCCGCAATGATCGGTCGTCGCGTGATCGTACTTCAAATCCAAATCGACCACCAATTCGGCTATAAAATAAAATGAGCCTACCTGTTGGGTGAGCAGATTGCTGTTTTTGCCAATCCAGCCAAGCCCGCTTTTTGCCGCCCAGGCCTTGTCCAGGACCGGTGCCGAATCCACAAAAGCACGCCCGGAAACTTCGCCTATTTCGGTTTGGATTGTATGCAGCAATTCTTTTAATTTTTCCTTAATCACAAAATGGTAATCCTGCCCGTAAGCATATTTGGAAATCTTAAAGCTTTCCGCATTTTGCTTTTCGGAAGGATAATAATTCAGCAACAGCGAAATCACGCTTTTGGCATCGTCCACCAATAAAGTTGGATCCAGGCGCTTGTCAAAATGGTTTTCCATATATTTCATTTCGCCATGCCGGTTTAGGTTCAGCCAATTTTCCAGACGTGGCGCTTCTTCTTCCAAAAAACCTGCTTTCGAAATCCCGCACGACAAAAATCCGAGGCGTTTGGCCTCGGCTTTGATCAATTGGGAATAGTCGCTTTTTGTCATCTTTTTGAAAAGGTTATCGCAGCACCAACCGGCTTTAATGTAACCAGTGGATTGAACTCAATATCTTTTTTGCTTGAAGTAATGTTGTAATTTTTGACCAGATACGAAAGCGCTAGGCCCATTTCATAAATGGCAAATCCAAGCCCAATGCACATTCGCGGGCCGGCTCCGAAAGGGTAAAAATACTTATAGGATTCTTTTTTGTGTTCGCCCAGAAAACGTTCCGGGTCAAATATTTCCGGGTTTTTCCAATACTTTGGATTGCGGTGCAGTTCGTAAAACGAAACTCCGATCAGCGTTTTGCCTTTAATCGTATAGCCAAGCAATTCATCATCATCAATGTTTTCCCTGTCTGTGATCCAGGCCGGCGGGTACAAACGCATCGATTCATTGATTACGGCATTGATGTATGTCATTTTCTGGAGCTGCTCCACAACATCATCTGTCTGCGATTCGATTTCAAGTATTTCATCCAAAACTTTCTGTTGGATTTCAGGGTGGTTTGCCAAAAGATGCAACGTAAAAGTCAGTGCATTGGCTGTAGTTTCATGCCCGGCAATGAACAGGATTTTGATTTCGTCTATCAATTGCTGTGTAGCCATGGGTTCGCCCGTATCTTCATAGCGCGTTTCGAGCAGCATGTCGAGCAGGTCATTATACATTTCTCCCGACTGTTTCCGCTCTTCAACAATAGCGCGGATAATAACATCGGTTTCCAATGCCAAAAGCTGGTGCCTGCGTACCTGTCCGCTTATTTTGTACCAAAAAGCTTTATGCGGAACCCTTATCTCCTTAATCAAAAACTCCTGAACCTGATGGATGATTGTTTTCAAACGGGACATTTTTTCCTGTACAGACTCCAATATGGAACAGTGACTTAGCGACAACATTAAAGGCCAGATCATTCATTATTGGAAATGAAGCGACCTCTCTATCTTCGGGTAAACCTTTTAATTCGGAGATTATCGTTTGCTGCATATTCTGAACCAGCTGGTTCATTTTTTGCTTGTGAAATGCCGGTTGGATCAAACGGCGTTGCTTCAGCCAGAAATCGCCGTTTACCGTCAATAGCCCTTTGCCTAAATATTTTGATATGAACTTAGTCTGCAGTTCTGATTTCTGGAAATTCTTGTGGTGTTTCTGAAGGATGTACTCAGCCACATCATTATCGCGGGAAAGGATGACATGTTTGGTTTTTCCAATTTTCAACGAAAAGGTATCTCCAAATTCATCGAAGTATTTCCTGTGGAACGGAATTGGATTCTTGCGGATGCTTTCTGCGTTAAATAAGAATTTGAATATCGAAAGCTGCGTTGGATAATTATATTTCTTATTTTCTGACATGATAAATTAAAATAATCCGCCTTGTATGTTGGTATTGATTTTCCCCAAATGTTTGTACGCTTTCTCGGTAACTTCCCTTCCTCTTGGTGTTCTGATGATAAACCCTTCCTGAATCAAAAACGGCTCATAGACTTCTTCGATGGTTTCCCCGCTTTCGGAAACGGCTGTCGCCAAAGTTGATAATCCTACTGGTCCGCCTTTAAATTTATCAATGATGGTGTTAAGAATTTTGTTATCCATTTCGTCCAAACCATGAGCATCAACATGCAAAGCCTTTAATGAAAACTTTGCTATTTCTATGTCGATCTTCCCGTTACCCTTGATTTGGGCAAAATCACGGACACGGCGCAATAAGGCATTAGCTATACGTGGCGTTCCACGGCTTCTGCCTGCTATTTCTATCGCGGCTTCCATGGTAATAGGCATTTTTAAAATGCTTGAACTTCGTTGAACGATAGTTGTCAGAAGCTCAGTATTGTAATATTGCAGGCGGCTTTGAATCCCGAAACGCGCACGCATCGGTGCGGTAAGCAATCCCGAACGTGTTGTTGCGCCAACAAGCGTAAACGGGTTCAGGCTAATTTGAACCGAGCGTGCATTCGGCCCGGATTCAATCATGATATCAATCTTGAAGTCTTCCATGGCTGAATACAGGTATTCTTCTACTATAGGGCTCAAACGATGGATTTCGTCAATAAAAAGTACATCTCTTTCATCAAGATTGGTAAGCAATCCTGCCAAATCCCCAGGTTTATCCAAAACGGGTCCGGAAGTAATCTTGATTCCAACACCAAGTTCATTTGCCAAAATATTAGCCAATGTGGTTTTTCCTAAGCCCGGAGGCCCATGAAATAACGTATGGTCAAGTGCTTCGTTTCTCAGGTTCGCAGCTTCTACAAACACCTTCAGATTTTCCAACACCTGATCCTGTCCTGTGAAATCGTCAAAAGACAAAGGCCTCAATTTTTTTTCGAGGTCAAGTTCATCCGGATTATAATTGGAATTGGTAGGATTAAGGTTCTCGTTCATAGTACAAATATAGGAAAGTTGGGTGCAAATAAAATGCCTTTCGATATGAAAGGCATTTGTTATATTGTATCAATGATTAGTGGTGTAATTGTTCTTCTCCCGGTTTCATTGGAACGTTCTGCGGAACAAAATCCTCATCCCATCCTGGCTTACTGTAATCGTAAGCCCATCTGTGTACGTGAGGGATTTCTCCAGGCCAGTTTCCGTGGATGTGTTCAACCGGAGCTGTCCACTCCAATGTATTGGATTTCCATGGATTCTGAACAGTGCGTTTTCCGTAGAAAATACTGCTGAAGAAGTTGTATAGGAATACCAACTGGAACGCACCTCCTACTAACGCGAATGTAGTAATTATAACGTTAACGTCTTGTAAATCGTCAAACAATGGGAAGTTGGTGTTAGTATAGTACCTTCTTGGCAATCCTGCCATTCCGATAAAGTGCATTGGGAAGAATACTCCGTATGCACAAACCGCAGTTACCCAGAAGTGGATATAACCTAAGTTCTTATTCAACATCCTTCCAAACATTTTAGGGAACCAGTGATAGATTCCGGCGAACATTCCGTAAAGAGCAGAAATACCCATTACTAAGTGGAAGTGTGCTACAACGAAATAGGTATCATGCACGTTGATATCCAAAGTACTGTCTCCTAAAATCAAACCTGTCAAACCTCCTGTGATGAAAGTAGAAACCAATCCGATGGAGAAAAGCATTGCAGGGTTCAGCTGCAGGTTACCTTTCCATAATGTTGTTATGTAGTTGAATGCTTTTACGGCAGATGGAATCGCAATCAACAATGTCGTGAAAGTAAACACCGAACCTAGGAACGGATTCATACCCGAAAGGAACATGTGGTGCCCCCAAACGATTGTTGACAGGAATGCAATTGCAATAATCGACATAATCATCGCTCTGTATCCAAAGATTGGCTTACGTGAATTGGTCGCAATAACTTCTGATGTGATCCCTAATGCAGGTAATAATACAATGTATACTTCAGGGTGCCCTAAGAACCAGAATAAGTGTTCAAACAATACTGGAGATCCGCCTTGGTAATGCAAAACCTCACCGGCAATATAGATGTCTGACAAGAAGAATGACGTTCCGAAACTTCTATCCATGATCAGCATCAATGCAGCAGAAAGCAATACCGGGAACGAAATAACCCCGATGATAGCAGTGATAAAGAAAGCCCAGATTGTAAGCGGCAATCTTGTCATCGACATCCCTTTTGTCCTTAAATTGATTACCGTAACGATGTAGTTCAATGATCCTAATAACGAAGACGCAATGAAGATAGCCATCGAAACCAACCATAACGTCATACCTGTTCCAGATCCTGAAATTGCCTGAGGCAATGCACTTAATGGCGGATAAATCGTCCATCCTGCTGAAGCTGGTCCCGATTCAATGAATAAAGAGCTCACCATAACGCAGCTTGAAAGGAAGAACAGCCAATAAGAAACCATATTAAGGAATCCCGAAGCCATATCTCGTGCACCGATCTGCAATGGAATCAATAAGTTACTGAATGTTCCGCTCAAAGCCGCCGTCAACACGAAGAATACCATGATGGTACCGTGGATTGTAACCAATGACAAATAAGTTTCATTCGTCATCACTCCACCCGGAGCCATTCTTTCTCCAAGGAAAAAGCTGAATAATTTAAAAGATTCTTCCGGCCAAGCTAATTGCATTCTGAAAAGCATGGACATTCCAACACCGATGACACCCATAACAATACCTGTAAGCAAGTATTGCTTTGAAATCATTTTGTGGTCAATACTAAAAATGTATTTAGTAATGAACGTGTCTTTATGGTGGTGTTCGTGTTCGTCGTGACCGTGGTCGTGATTGTGAGCTGCTGCTGACATATTGGGTAAACTTTTAAATTTTTATAATTATTTCGTTTC
This sequence comes from Flavobacterium sp., assembly GCA_049841115.1. GTDB lineage: Bacteria > Bacteroidota > Bacteroidia > Flavobacteriales > Flavobacteriaceae > Flavobacterium. The sequence goes on along the minus strand of JASGHQ010000006.1, from coordinate 1,505,666 downwards.
TGCTTGAGCAACTACAGTAGTGTCTTTGCTTTTCGTAGCGCTTGAATCTTTGATTTGAGCCGGAGACCTCAGCTGCTTTAGCTTCTGCTGCTGCATTTTTAACTGCCTGAACAATAGTTTTTGGCGAATTTTCCTTAACCAGGCTGCATACTCTTCTGGGGTATCGACTACAATCTTCATTTGCATGTTATAGTGTGATGCACCGCAGATTTTATTACATAATAATAAGTAATCAAATGTATATGGCTCAAGAGCCTGCTCGCCTTTTGCAACCAAAGCCACGCTTTTCTTAGCTCTGATATCATTGATATGCGCTACTTTTTCTATCATTGCAGGTTTCTCCCTCATTTCAGCAGTAGTTACCGTTGGAATGAATGAGAAATTAGTTACCATCCCCGGAACACAGTTCATCTGCGCTCTAAAGTGCGGCATATAGGCTGAGTGCAATACGTCTTGTGAACGCATTTTGAAGATAACCCTTTTCCCTTTCGGGATGTGCAGTTCTGAAGAAGTGAAATCGTCTTGAGCATTAGGGTCTGATAAATCAACACCTAAATTATTCACACCTTCAATATACCTTACGTTTGCTTTCCCTAATACATCATCTGCTCCAGAATACCTTGCTTCCCACTTGAACTGCTGAGCGTATAGCTCGATAACAATTGCATCTTTCTCATCTTTCTCATCAACAAACATAATGTTGGTCCATGCATACAATCCGTAAAGGATCAATACGGCCAAAACAATAGCCGGGATGATACTCCAGATGAATTCCAATTTGTTGCTATCCGCAAAATAAAGTGCTTTCTGCCCTTCTTTCCCGCTGTATTTAAAAGCAAAATAATGCAATAAAGCCTGGGTAATGGTTTGTACAATGAAAATAAGCACCATTGTAATTACCATAAGGTTATCAATTTCCGGGCCGTGTGCCGATGCTGAATCTCCAATCAATGGGAAGTGGCCGTAGTTTAAAAGACAGAAGATGGTGGTTAGGTAAATGAAGCAAAGGAAGCCAAACATTAAATAACCATTCAGTTTATTATCATTATTATCTGCAATTTGCGTGTCGTTAACATTCTTTCCGATTTGGGTCAAATCAAAAATCTTAGTTAACTGCCACAAGGCAACTGCCAATAAAACTACAACTATAAGTACCAAAAGAGTTGTCATTTGTAATTTACTTTAAAATATTAATAATGAAAATGTTTACTTTCTTCAATGAACGGGTTGCGTTTTGGCATTAGCGGAGATTTAGTCAATGCGCTAAATACCGTAAAGATGAACAATCCTAAGAAGAATAATACCGATGAAATTTCAGGAATTCCGATAAACCATCTGTCTCCTACAGTTCCTGGCATAATCATGTTAAAGAAGTCTACATAGTGACCAATTAAGATGATGATTCCGGCCATGACGATAATCCAGTAGATACGTTTGAAATCGGTGTTGATCAAAAGTAAGATTGGGAATATAAAGTTTAATGCGAACGCACCCCAGAATGTAATTGTGTAATCGTTGATACGGGTTACGAAGTAAGTTACCTCTTCCGGGATGTTAGCATACCAAATCAGCATGAATTGTGAGAACCATAAGTAGGTCCAGAATACACTGATACCAAACATGAATTTTGATAAATCATGGATGTGGCTTGAGTTTACGTTCTCTAAATATCCTTTAGATTTTAAGTATAAGGTTACCATTTGGATTGCAGTAATACCGCTTACAAAGAAACTTGCAAATACATACCATCCGAATAGCGTACTGAACCAGTGTGCATCTACCGACATGATCCAGTCCCAAGACATGATTGATTCTGATACGATAAAGAATACCAGGAATGCCGCTGACATTTTGAAGTTCTTTTTGTAGAAACTATTGTCATTAGCCTCGTCTTGTGCCAAACAGTTCTTTCTTGAATAATGCCTGTACAAATTCCAAACCGTTAGGAACAATACCGCTCTAACAATCCAGAAAGGAAAGCTCAAATAACCTGATTTCCCAGCGATGATTTCATCATAATTTGGGCTTGTCTTGTCAGTTACTCCTTCTGCCAACCAGGTAAACATGTGGTTCATATGGAAACCTGCAGCTAATAAAAGGATAAAGAAAATGATTGAACCTGGCAATAAGTAAGACGTTACGCCTTGCATTACCCTAAATAATACTGGGAGACCATCCAGCCTGGGCAACTTGTTGGATAGCATAAAAAGCCAGAGCTCCCATTGCAATCAACATAAAGAAGATACAGGCAACATATAACGCTGACCAAGGTTTGTTTTGCAATTGATGTAAAACATGTTCCAAGTGCTCTGCATGCTCATCAGCATGTGCTTCTGAATGCCCAGTTGCTTTTTCTGCATGGGCTGCTTCCTCACCATGCGCTTCAGCCTCTGGCTTTGCAGCAGCTTCATGAGCTACCGGAGCAACAGAATCTTTTGCATTGGCAATAGCTCCTTCGTGATTTGCAACCGCTGAATCTGCAGTAGTTTTGGCAGCTTCTTCGTGAGTAGCTTCAACATCATGTTTTACCTCTGCTGTTTCATGTGACTCTGCTTTGGCTTCTTCATGATGTGCAGCTGCAGCTTCATGTCCACCTTCATGGTGAGCCTCTTCTTCCTTAAGAATAGTTTCAACATCCTGAATTGTTTTTGGTGCAGTTAAAAAACCATAACCAATCCCAAGGATACCGACGATCATCAGGACGAAAGAAAAGGTTTTTAATTTACTTGAAAATGTATACATATCTATAACAATCTGTTTATTCTACAATTATAATTTGCTTTTAAGTTCAAGAACATAAGCAGCAATCATCCAACGTTCTTTTTGGCTCAATTGGTTAGCATAAGAGCCCATAGAGTTTAATCCGTATGTTTCAACATGGTAGATACTTCCTACTGAAACCGTCCTGTCTTTGTAGCTAGGAACTCCGAGGAATTTTTCCTGTTTCACTAATTTACCTTTACCATCTCCTGCTGTTCCGTGGCAGATAGCACAATAGATATCAAATAATTCTCCTGCTTTTTTCATATCAACAGCTGTAGAATCCAAAGGTGATTTTACAATTGTTTTTGAGAAATTATATCCTTCAGTCGTATTTGGGATTTCGTAAGGAACGAAACCTCTTTTGATAGAACCTGCCGGTGGCAATTGTCCTTCTTTACCTTTTAAACCTGTTGGCGAATTGAAAGCATCAGATTCAGAATTGGCTTCATAAGCTACCGATTCGTACATGTTTGGCATATATTGGTAGTTTGGTTTCTTATCATTGTGACAAGATGACAATGAAACAACGATACCTAATACCAATGCTGTTTTAACTAAACTTTTCATATCTATAATTAATGCTTATCAACTACGTTAACTTCTACTGCACCTGTTCCTTGGAAGAACTTCACCAATTCTGCTTCATCACCCTTTACGGCAACTTCCATTAGGAAATGGTCATCTGTAGTTCTTACATCTGGGTTTTCTGCCTTTTTGAATGGCCATAACCTACTTCTCATGTAAAAAGTGATTACCATTAAGTGAGCCGCATGGAAAACCGTCATCTCAAACATTACCGGAACGAAAGCCGGCATGTTCTGAAGGTAACTGAAGCTTGGCTTACCTCCAATGTCTTGTGGCCAACCTCCATCTGGATTGATCATGATATTCCACATCATCCATGTTGCAAAGCACAACCCGTAACATCCGTAGATGAATGCGCAGATTGCTAATCTTGTTGGCGGAAGCCCCATTGCCTTATCCAATCCGTGAACCGGAAAAGGAGTAAAAACTTCTTCAATATGATAATGCGCAGCTTTAGTCTTGTGAACTGCATCCATTAGGATATCATCATCATTATATAGTGCGTGTATAACTTTAGTACTACTCATTGTAATTCTTAGTGTTTATCTGAATGATTATGACCGTGTGCTTCTCTTTCTCTTTTGTAGTTTTCACCAGAAGATTTCAAGATTGTTTTAACCTCTGCCTGAGCAATCACCGGGAATGTTCTTGCATAAAGAAGGAACAATACAAAGAAGAAACCAATTGTACCGATGAAGATTCCGATATCGATGAAAGTTGGCTGGAACATTGTCCAGGATGACGGAAGGTAATCCCTGTGCAATGAAGTCACGATGATTACGAAACGCTCAAACCACATCCCGATATTTACTACAATCGAAATAATGAAAGAGAACATGATACTTGTTCTTAATTTCTTGAACCACATGAACTGAGGCGAGAATACGTTGCAGGTCATCATCGACCAGTAAGCCCACCAGTAAGGTCCTGTTGCTCTGTTCAAGAAAGCATATTGCTCAAATTCCACACCTGAATACCAAGCCACGAACAGCTCAGTGATATACGCCACACCAACGATAGAACCGGTAATCATGATTACGATGTTCATCAATTCGATATGCTGGATAGTGATGTAAGCTTCAAGATTAGAAACTTTTCTCATAATGATCAAAAGCGTATTTACCATTGCAAATCCTGAGAATACTGCTCCCGCGACGAAGTAAGGCGGGAAGATGGTGGTATGCCAACCCGGTATTACCGAAGTTGCGAAGTCAAAGGATACAATAGTGTGTACAGAAAGTACAAGTGGAGTAGCCAAACCTGCAAGTACCAAAGATACTTCCTCAAAACGTTGCCAGTCTTTTGCTCTTCCGCTCCATCCAAAAGAAAGGATAGAGTAAATGCTTTTTGTAAAAGGAGTTACCGCCCTGTCCCTTAACATTGCGAAATCCGGCAATAATCCAGTCCACCAGAATACCAATGATACCGAAAGATATGTTGAAATCGCGAATACGTCCCAAAGAAGCGGTGAGTTGAAGTTTACCCAAAGTGAACCGAACTGGTTCGGGATTGGCACTACCCAGTAAGCTAACCATGGACGACCCATGTGGATAATCGGGAACAAACCTGCCTGGATTACCGAGAAGATGGTCATTGCTTCCGCAGAACGGTTAATCGCCATTCTCCATCGTTGACGGAATAATAAAAGTACGGCAGAGATCAGTGTTCCTGCGTGCCCGATACCTACCCACCAAACGAAGTTAGTGATATCCCAAGCCCATCCAACTGTTTTATTTAATCCCCATGATCCGATACCGGTAGAGATAGTATAAACTATGCAACCAATTCCCCAAAGGAAAGCGATTAATGCGATAGAAAATACAGTCCACCACTGTTTATTGGCTCTTCCTTCAACCGGAGCGGCTACATCTACAGTTACATCGTGATAAGTTTTATCTCCGATAACTAAAGGTTTTCTAATGGGTGCTTCGTAATGAGAACGACATAATCCTTTATTTCTTTATTAATTATTTTATGTATTTCTTACTTTCACGTGATAGAACACGTTTGGTTTTGTACCAACACTTTCTAACAAGTGGTACATTCTTTTATCTTCAGCCAATTTTGCAACCTGGCTTTCTTTATTGTTTACATCTCCGAATACCATTGCCCCACTTGAACAAGCAGCAGAACAAGACTGTCTGGAATTCATCAACCTTAACTTCTCTTCCTTCGCGTTTTGCAGTCAGGATAGTCAATTGTGTCATTTGGATACACATTGAACATTTTTCCATAACCCCACGAGAACGAACGTTAACATCCGGATTGACAACCATGCGGCCTAAATCATCATTCATATGGAAATCAAACTCGTCATTGTTGTTGTATAAGAACCAGTTGAAACGACGTACTTTATACGGACAGTTGTTAGCACAGTAACGGGTTCCAACACATCTGTTGTAAGCCATTTGGTTTTGCCCCTGGCGACCGTGTGAAGTTGCCGCTACCGGACATACTGTTTCACAAGGTGCGTGGTTACAGTGCTGGCACATTACCGGTTGGAAAGAAACCTGTGGATTGTCTGCCGCATTTTCCATTTGGCCAAATCCGCCTAACGATCCTTTTTCCCCGAATAATCCTTCGAATTCTTCTTTTTTCTTGTTGTCAGCGGCAAAAGTATCTTCTGAAGAATAGTATCTGTCAATACGCAACCAGTGCATGTCACGGCTTCTTCTTACCTCAGATTTACCAACAACAGGAACGTTGTTTTCAGCGTGGCACGCGATAACGCAGGCACCACAACCTGTACAAGCATTCAGGTCAATTGAGAGATTGAAATGATGTCCAACCGAACGGTCAAACGATTCCCATAAATCTACTTTTGTAGCTTCTACTTCTTTATGGTCTAATGAAACCATAGGAACAGTGTTCCATACTTCTGGCTCATTGTATTTTGCTTTGAATATTTCAAGGCTGGTTTCCTTAATGATATCACCTCTACCCATCAAGGTTTTTTGACCCTGAACACAAGCAAATTCATGCTCACCACTACCTGCAGCGATAGAGGCTGATTGCACATTATTAAATCCTGCGTAGAAAGCATAGGCATTCAAACCTACCTGCATCTCTTCTTTTAAACTTGCTTTTTTACCGTAACCCAAAGCCATACCTAAAGTACCTTTAGCCTGACCTGGCTGAACAATAACCGGAACGTTCTCCAGTTTTATTCCGTTAACGGTTAATGTAGCATAACTTCCGTTAAGACCTCCGTTAGCAACAATCCTGTTTTCCAATCCTTTTTCTTTGGCATCTGCCTGAGAAATAGTCACGTAGTTATCCCATGATACTCTTGTAATTGGGTCCGGGAATTCCTGCAACCAAGGATTATTAGCTTGCTGACCATCACCTAAACCGGTTTTGGTATATAATATCAATTCAAATCCTTTTGCAGGTGCAGATGCCGCTAATGCACTGGCTGCCGCTGCAAAATTTGCAGAACCACCAGCTGCCCCGGCAGAAGCTCCAACCGAAACCCCATCATGAACCGTTTGATTCCATGAAGCCCCGTTGGTAAAACCTGCTGAATTTGCTTTTACATAATCGTAATAATCTGCGCTGTTTCCATTCCATGACAATAATCCTTCCTGAAACTGTTTAGAGCTGAATAACGGACGGATGGTAGGCTGAGTAATAGAATAGGTCCCCTTAGTCAGCATCAAATCGTTCCAAGACTCTAAATAGTGAGGAGCCGGAATGGCAATATTTGTGATCGAAGCTGTTTCATCTTCCCTTAAAGAGAATGCAGCTGATAATGTTACTTTTTTCAATCCGCTTACGAATTTAGCAGAATCTGCCAAAGTATAAACCGGGTTGACACCGCTCATGATTAACGTATGAACACTTCCAGCATTCATATCAGCAATCAGCTGAGCTATTTTTTCGTTAGATCCTTTTCTGATCTGACGTGTTCCTGAAGTTGAGAATGCCTCACTGGCTAGTTTCTGGTTAATGGCCAAAACCAACAACTGGGCATTTTTATCCTGGATCCCACAAACCAAAACTCCTTTGCTTCCTGCGTCACTTAATTGCTTTGCAGCTTTAGCAACATCATCATTTCCGGATACGGATCCACTCATGACTGCATTGTATATTTTAACCAACGCCTGTTTTTGTGCAGCAACCGTCATCGGGATACGTTTATCAGCAGCAGCACCCGACAATGTCATATTGGATTCAAACTGAAAATGTTTCGACATCATTCCGTTGTGAGGAATTCTTCCTTTTGCATATCCGGAATCAAATCCTCCACCTTGCCAGTCACCTAGGAAATCAGCACCGATTGAAACGATAGTTCCCGCTTTTGAGAAATCGTAATCCACCAAAGCTCTTTCGCCATAAACTGCCTCGAAAGCATCCAAAGCCGCAGATTCTGAAACCGCATCATAAATAACGTGCTTTGCTGTTGGGTTTTTAGCGATGAATTCCGCAATCAATTTCTCGGTTGACGGACTCGCTAAAGTCCCGGTTAACAAAACAATTTGTCCGCCTTTTGCTTTAGCATCAGCCAAACTTGCTTTTATTTTCAAATCTGCCTCCTGCCAAGACGAATCTTTCTGGGCGATTTTTGTTCTTTTCAAACGCATACTGTCATATAATGACAATACAGAAGCGTGTACTCTTGCATTGGCAGCAAATTTTGCACCAGCAATAGTATTATTTTCAATTTTGATTGGACGACCCTCACGTGTTTTAACCAACAGGTTGGCAAAATCAAAACCATCAAACATGGTAGTCGCATAATAATCTGCAACACCAGGAATGACTTGCTCCGGCTGTAAAACGTAAGGTATCGATTTGTGCACTGGTCCTTCACAAGCCGCTAAAGTTGCAGCTGCAGTACTAAATCCAACGTATTTCAAGAAATCACGACGAGTTGTTGATGAAGATGATAATGATTCCTTGTCTGATAAAAATTCGGTAGTTGGAATTTCCTCTACAAACTCATTATGTCTAAGCGCCTCAACAATAGAGCTATTTTCGTTTAGCTCCTCAACACTTTTCCAGTATTTTTTGTTCGATGACATCGTATATAAATATTAGCTTCTTAATAATTTTTTAGTAGTGACATTTTCCGCATTCCAAACCTCCCATTTGTGCAGCAGTCAATTTGTCTACACCATATTTTTTAGAAAGTTCAGCATGGATTTTGTCATAGTATGCATTTCCTTCCATCTTAACATCAGTTTCGCGGTGGCATTTAACACACCATCCCATTGTTAAAGGAGCAAATTGCTTCTGGATTTCATAAGTCTGCACCGGACCGTGGCATTTTTGACATTCAATTCCGGCAACAGTTACGTGTTGCGAGTGGTTGAAATAAGCAAAGTCTGGAAGGTTATGAATCCTAACCCATTTCACAGGATGGGTATTTCCTGTATATTTCTGCGCTGTCTTATCCCAACCAACAGCATCGTATAACATTTGGATCTGCTTGTCGTAGAATGCTTTTGAATGTTCTGGTGTTGCCGTAGTATCAGAAACCTCAGAAATATTTTTGTGGCAGTTCATACAAACGTTCAACGAAGGAATACCGGCATTTTTACTAACCCTTGCAGCAGAGTGGCAATATTTACAGTCAATTCCGTTGCTTCCTGCGTGGATCCTGTGCGAATAGTGAATTGGCTGGATCGGAGCGTAGTCCTGATCAACACCTACCTGCATTGCCCATCCGTAGAAGAAATATCCGGCAGCAATAATCAAGAAAATAGAACTAACCAACACCAGGAATTGATTTTGCACAAATGTTTTCCAGATCGGCTTGCATGCTTCTTTCTCTGCAGCTTCGATTCCGTTTGCTTTGGCCACTTTGGTCAATACGTTTTTCACGAAGAACAACATCACAACCAGCATCAGCATTACCAAAGCCAGAGCACCAAGAATCACGTTGTTTGAAATTCCGCCTTCCGCGCTTTCCTTAGGAAGCTCTTTAATTGCTCCACCCGGACCACCCGTAGGTTTTGGCTGGGAAGTATAGGCGATAATATTATCAATATCTGCCGTCGACAATTGCGGGAACGCAGTCATCACAGATTTATTGTTTTCGTTGAACAATTTCACAGCCGCAGCATCGCCAGCTTTGATCATAGCAGAACTGTTATGAACCCAGTTGTAGATCCACGACATTTCATGCCTGTCTTTTACACCTCTTAATGCCGGCCCAGTCGATTTTGCATCAAGCTTGTGGCACGCAGCACAATTAGTATTAAACAATGCTTTTCCAGCTACCGGATCGCCCGCACCTGCTGCAGCCGGAGCCGCCTCTGCTGGGGCTGCCGCTGTTGTAGTTGCTGCCGGGGGTGTTGCTTGTGAAAATGAAGAGAAGGAGAATGATAACATCAGTGCGAAACTGAAAAGTATTTTCCTTGAAATCGAGTTATGGTTACCCACTTTTTTCATATAATATAGTGATTATCTACTACTATTGGCATGATTTTTTCTGATGTATGGTATTCAGTGAAAAATCTACACTTTATTAAAAACTTGCACAAAAATACGACTTATGAGCTATTATCAAAACCTTAAATATATCTTAAATATCGATTTAATCCAATTTATATTAATTCTAAATAATGAATTCTCTTTTGATTAATTTTTTATGTTTTACATTTGTATAAAAATCAAATCATTATGTCCTTTTTCTCCAAAGTAAAAATAATTTCCTCTGTTTGTTTTGTCTTCCTTGCATCTCAAAAAAGTGTTGGTCAAGCGGGCAAGGTAAACGTAAGTCAAGACCCAAAATTCGAGCAATTGTTAAATGAAAAGAGAAAAATCAATAGCTCCATCACGATAAATGACCGTTATAAAATCCAGATTTTTAATGGCGATACGGAGAACTCCAAAAAAACATTGACGGAATTCAAAAAAGACAACAAAAACATGGATGCTACCATCGTTTTTAGCACACCGCTGTACAAAGTTTGGGTTGGCAATTTCAAGACAAGGATTGAGGCCGAAAAGATCCTGAACGACCTAAAGAAAAAATACCCGGCAGCATTTTTAATAAAGCCTAATAAATAAAAAAGCCCCGTTAAACGGGGCTTTTTTTATGAATATTATTTCATCTTTTTCTTCACTTCCACTTCCTGGAAAGCTTCGATGATATCATATTGCTCAATATCGTTGTAGTTTTTGATCTGCATACCGCAATCATAACCTTTTGACACTTCTTTCACATCGTCCTTAAATCGTTTCAATGTTGCCAATTCACCTGTGAAAATCACAACTCCATCGCGGATAAGGCGGATGTTTGAATTCCTGAAGATTTTACCATCTGTTACCATACATCCGGCAATGCTACCTACTTTAGAGACCTTGAAGATTTCCCTGATCTCTGCAGTTCCGGTAACTTCCTCTTTCAATTCAGGGGAAAGCATTCCTTCCATCGCATCTTTCAGATCATTGATCGCATCATAGATGATGGAGTAGTTTCGGATATCGATTTCTTCTTTTTGTGCCAATTGACGGGCATTACCGGCAGGACGGACGTTAAATCCGATAATGATCGCATCTGAAGCCGAAGCTAACATAACGTCAGTTTCTGTAATGGCACCAACTCCTTTATGGATGATATTGATTTGGATTTCTTCTGTAGATAATTTAGCGAACTCACTAGAAAGCGCTTCAACAGATCCATCCACATCACCTTTAAGGATAATATTCAATTCCTTGAACTGTCCTAAGGCGATACGGCGACCAATCTCCGCAAGGGTAATGTGGCGCTGTGTCCTTACCGACTGCTCACGCAATAATTGTGTACGTTTAGCGGCAATCTGCTTCGCTTCCCGTTCGTCTTCAAACACGTTGAATTTGTCTCCTGCAGTTGGTGCACCGTCCAATCCCAGAATTGAAATTGGAGTTGACGGACCAGCCTCAGTAATATTGTGACCACGCTCATCGTGCATCGCTTTTACTTTTCCGTGGTTTTTACCAGCCAAAACGTAATCTCCTACACGAAGCGTTCCTGCCTGCACCAGTACTGTCGAAACATAACCACGTCCTTTGTCAAGGAAGGCCTCAACCACAGTTCCCATGGCTGGCTTATTTGGGTTGGCTTTCAGATCCAAAAGCTCAGCCTCAAGCAATACTTTTTCCAAAAGTTCTTTAACACCAGTTCCGCCTTTGGCCGAAATATCATGCGACTGGTATTTTCCACCCCAATCTTCCACCAAAAGATTCATTGTAGCTAATTGCTCTTTTATCTTCTCAGGATTTGCTCCCGGTTTGTCAATTTTGTTGATGGCAAAAATCATCGGAACACCAGCCGCTTGTGCGTGGCTGATTGCCTCTTTGGTTTGTGGCATGATTTCGTCATCGGCAGCGATTACGATAATTGCGATATCGGTTACCTGGGCTCCACGGGCACGCATTGCGGTAAACGCTTCGTGACCCGGCGTATCAAGGAACGTGATTTCCTGTCCGCCATCAAGCTCTACTCCATAAGCACCAATGTGCTGCGTAATCCCTCCGGATTCGCCGGCAATTACATTTGTTTTACGGATATAATCCAGCAACGATGTCTTACCGTGGTCAACGTGCCCCATTACCGTTACAATAGGTGCACGGTGTACCAGATCTTCCGGCTTATCTTCTACTACTTCCAGATTTTCTTCGATATCTGTTGTAATGAACTCTACTTCATAACCAAACTCATCGGCAACAATAGACAAAGTTTCGGCATCCAAACGCTGGTTCATCGTTACCATAATCCCCAAAGTCATGCAGGTTCCGATTACTTTGGTAATCGGCACGTCCATCATTGTTGCGATTTCACCTACCGTTACGAATTCGGTTACCTTTAATACCTTGCTTCCTTCTTCAAGTGCCTGCATTTCATCTTCCGTTCTCTGACGGTGCGTGTCACGCTTATCCCTTCTGTATTTCGCCGCTTTGGATTTGTTACCCTTTCCTTGCAAACGCTCTAAGGTTTCCTTGATTTGGTTTTTAACTTCTTCTTCTGTAGGCTCTACTTTTTGAACAATTGCCGGACGGTTTCCTTTTTGGAATCCGCCTGGTTTTCCAGGTCCTCCTGGTCTGTTCTGCCCAAAAGCATTACCTCCCTGCTGTGGCGGCCTGTTACCTCCTTCTCCAGGTTTTCCGGGAATTCTTTTTCTTTTGTTCTTGTTAGCTGCATTCGAATTTGCCCCTGCATTTTGCGCATTAGGAGTATTCGCATCTTTCTTGAACTCTTCTTTTTTCTTCTTAGGCTTATCAAACTGGGTTAAGTCAATTTTTTGCCCGGTTAATGTTGGGCCGCTAAGATTGTGGTATTGCGTTGTATGCGTTTCGTCAACAGGAGTTTCTGCAACAGGCTGTTCAACTACCGTTTTTGTGATTACCGGCTTTTCAATTGGTTTCGGCTCTTCTTCTTTTGGAGCAACTGCTTCTTTCTTTTCTTCAGGTTTTGGAGTTTCAACAACCGGTGCTGTTTTTGGCTCCAGGTCGATTTTCCCTACCTGTTTCGGGCCCGTTACAACTGCCTTGGCTTTGATCAGCTCTTGTTGTTGCTGGCGTACTTCTTCAAGCTTGCGCTTGTCTTCGATCTCTTTTTCCCTCTCGATACGAAGCGCTTCTTTCTCTTTCCTGATTTCTTCGCTTATACCTTTTGAAGCCTCTTTGTTGCCTTTATCACCGGCAAATTGTCCGCAAAGAATAGCATATACATCATCGGAAATTTTTGTGTTTGGGCTTGCTTCTATAGCAATGCCTTTATCCTTAAGATAATCCACAGCTCTTTCCAAAGAAATATTTAATTCCCTTAAAACTTTATTGATCCTAATATTTCCTTCAGACATAAAATCTAATTAATGTTATGTTATTTATTTGCGTTAGTTTAGTTGAGAGTTAGTCTTGGAACTCTTCTTTTAAAATCCTGATTACTTCTAGAATGGTTTCTTCTTCCAAATCGGTTCTTCTTACTAAATCCGCAACATCCTGGTTCAGGATGCTTCTTGCCGTATCCAATCCGATTTTTGCAAATTCGTCGATTACCCAACCGTCGATTTCGTCTGAGAACTCTGTTAATTCAACATCATCTTCCTCTTCTGCAATTCCTTCACGGATTACGTCTAATTCGTAGCCAGTCAAAAGGCCAGCCAATTTGATGTTGTGTCCGCCACGTCCGATTGCTTTGGAAACTTCTTCTAATTTCAGGAACACTTCAGCTCTTTTTTTGTCTTCGTCAATTTTAACAGAAGAAACTTTTGCAGGGCTTAATGCTCTTGTTATGTACAATTGTAAATTCGTCGTATAGTTGATTACGTCGATGTTCTCGTTACCCAATTCACGAACGATTCCGTGAATCCTTGAACCTTTCATACCTACGCAGGCACCAACCGGATCGATTCTGTCATCATAAGAATCTACCGCTACTTTTGCTTTTTCGCCCGGAATCCTTACAACATTTTTAATCATGATCAAACCATCGAAAACCTCAGGGATTTCCTGTTCGAATAATTTCTCCAGGAATTTATCTGCCGTCCTCGACATGATGATTTGCGGCTTGTTCCCTTTCAATTCAACACTTTCGATGATTCCGCGCACATTATCGCCTTTGCGGAAAAAGTCAGACGGGATCTGTTTTTCTTTTGGCAATACGATTTCATTTCCTTCATCATCTATCAAGATCACAACTCTTGGGCGTACGTGGTGTACTTCCGCTGTGTATATTTCGCCGATCAAATCTTTAAATTGCTTATAAAGATTGGTATTGTCATGCTCATGGATTTTTGAGATCAGGTTCTGGCGCAAAGCCAAAATAGCCCTTCTTCCCAAATCGATAAGTTTTACTTCTTCAGAAACATCTTCGCCAACCTCAAAGTCAGGCTCAATTTTCCTTGCTTCAGACAAAGCGATTTCCTGGTTTTCATCTTCTACTTCATCATCAGCTACCACGACACGATTTCTCCAAATCTCCATATCACCTTTATCAGGATTGATAATGATGTCAAAGTTATCATCAGAACCGTATTTCTTTTTCAATGCGTTCCTGAACACATCTTCCAAAATCGCCATAAGCGTTACTCGATCAATAAGTTTATCATCCTTAAACTCTGAAAATGATTCGATTAATGCAATATTCTCCATGCCTAATTAATTAAATGTTATTGTAACAATTGCTTCTTTTATATCTGAATAAGGAATCTCGCGTTTGTGTTCTACCGTTTCTTTTCCTTTTCCTATTTTCTTTGGTTCCCTGGCCTTCCAGGAGAGCGTAATGTTTTCGTCATTAGCATCCGTAAGCTCTGCCTCGATATTTTCGCCGGCCAGTTTTACTTTGAGTGTCCTGCCGATATTTTTTTTATATTGCCTAACCAGTTTTAATGGAGACGAAACTCCGGCTGAAGCAACTTCCAACGAATAATCCTGCTCTTCACGGTCTAAATTATTGTCAAGCATACGACTCACATCGATGCAGTCCTGCAAATTTACACCATTATCTCCATCTAATGTTACTACGACTTTAAATGTTTCTGAAATTGACAGATCCACAAGAAACAGCGAGGGCTTTTGCTCAAGCGCCTCATTTAACAACTCCAGAACTTTATCTTTAAACGCCATATTTTTATAAAAAGAGGGAAGCCCTGCTTCCCTCATTATTTAGTTTTAAATGGTAAATAACAGTGCAAATATAATCATTTTTTTATAAACCAAAAATTGTTATCATATCAAAAAAAAATTCTACCTTTATTCTAGAAATATTTACAATCCAAAATTTACTTTTTATTATGAAAAAAATCTTAGTACCTACAGACTTTTCAGAACACGCCTACCACGCCCTGAAAGTTGCTTCACAAATTGCCAGAAAAAATGACGGGGAAATCATACTATTGCACATGCTTGAATTACCAAGCCAGGCAGGTGATGCCGTAGGTGTTGGCCACGAGCTGCCTGAACTGATGCTTTTTAAAAATTCTGCTATCAGCAAGCTGGAAGATCTAATGGATGACAGCTATCTGGACGGATTAAAGGTTTCAGAAATCATTCAGTTTGAATTGGCTTTTGACGGAATAATGAAAGTCAGCAGTAAAAATAATGTAGACCTGATTGTAATGGGCTCTCACGGAGCCAGTGGATTTAAAGAAATGTTCATCGGTTCCAATGCAGAAAAAGTAGTCCGCAACTCAGATATCCCGGTACTAATTATTAAAAAAGACGCAGGAGAATTCAATGTAAACAAATTCGTTTTTGCTTCTGATTTTTCAGATGAAATCAAAAAACCTTTTGCCAAAGTGGTTGAATTTGCCAATAAGTTTGGCGCCGAACTAGAGCTGGCAATGATCAACACGCCGAGCAGCTTTAAGCCAACCCACATAGCGATTGAAATCATGAAATCGTTTGTTTCCAATTTCAGCATTGACAACTATTCGATAAACATCTACAACGATGTGAATGTAGAAAGCGGCATATTGAATTTTGCCAACCATATCGATGCCGACCTTATTGGGGTAAGCACCCACGGAAGAAAAGGGATTGCGCATTTCTTTAACGGAAGCATCAGCGAAGACCTGGTAAACCACTCCAAAAGACCGGTGGTAACATTCAAAATCTAAACACAAAATACATAAATCAAAAAAGCCTCTCGAACGAGAGGCTTTTTTGTTGGCCCACTAGGACTCGAACCTAGAAAGACGGCACCAAAAACCGTAGTGTTACCATTACACCATAGGCCATTTACTTCACAAGCTTTTATTGTCCGCGGAGTTCAGTGAACTAGCGTTTTTGCTTATTGCGAGTGCAAATGTAAAACAAATTTTATTTTACGCAAATAAATAATCGTAAAAAATTAAAATCTGCCGCTTTCGAACATCCTAATTAACATACAATAATCTTGGAATTAGCCATTTATCCCTTTTGAGAAAATTTTGTTAATGCAACTTTAATTGCTTTAAAAAAAATGGTTTCTTTGTAGCAACAAATAAAAACCTTCATTTCATATCCGCTATGATGAATTTTAACTTCAATAAATGGAACACCATCTTAGGATGGACAACATTTGCAATTGCCCTGATCACTTATTCCATCTGCGTTGAGCCAACCATGAGTTTTTGGGATTGTGGCGAATACATTTCAACATCCGCAAAGCTAGAAGTAGGACACCCTCCAGGGGCGCCGTTGTTCCAAATCCTTGGAGCTTTCTTCGCCATGTTTGCCACCAGCAAAGAAAACATTGCACTGATGGTAAATATGCTGTCTGTTTTTTCAAGCGCATTTACAATATTGTTCATGTTTTGGTCATCAACGATACTTTTACGGAAAATTGTTTCGCAATATGTCGAAATCACCAAAGACAAAGCAATAGTAATTCTTGGCGCCTCATTTGTAGGCTCACTTGCGTTTACATTTTCCGACAGCTTTTGGTCTAGCGCCGTTGAAGCCGAAGTTTACGCAATGGCTTCATTATTCATCGCACTGATGTTCTGGCTCGCACTGCGTTGGGAAGAAGAAATGCATACACCAAGAGGAAACCGCTGGTTATTATTGATCTCATTGCTTATCGGATTGTCATTTGGTGTCCACTTCATGGCATTACTTACAATCCCGTCCATTGGATTTTTATACTACTTCAAAAACTGGAAAACAATCACTATTAAGAACTTTATCATTGCCAACATTATCATTGTTGCAATCCTATTGTTCATCTTCCTTTTCTTATTGCCCTACACACTTGCTTTCTTTGGGAAAATGGAAATCTTTATGGTCAACAGCATCGGGCTCCCATTCAATTCAGGAACCATATTTGCAACATTGCTGATTATCGCTTTCTTCTATTTCGGATTAAGATATACCCGCGAAAAAGGGCATCCATTTTACAATACTGCTTTATTGTGTGTACTTTTCGTGCTTCTTGGCTTCTCCGTATGGATGATGTTGCCAATCCGTGCCAATGCCAATGTGTTTATCAATGAAAACAAGCCTTCCGATGCGGCCGAAGTTTTAGCCTATTACAACAGGGAACAGTATGGAGTCAATCCACTATTTTATGGGCCTCAGTATACGGACACCTTTGCCGGGCTTGACAAAGACCAGCCTTATCTGGACAAAAAACCCAACTACGAGAGGGATTATAAAACCGGAAAATATGTTATTGTAAACAATTACAAAAACGCCGAGCAAAACAGTGATAATGCCCAAAAGGCATTTCTTCCTCGCCTTTGGAGCACAGACCATATTGCAAATTATATGGAATTTACCGGCCCGCCAAAAATTGAACTGAACCAAAATTATCCTTACGAAGATGAATTGGCACAATACGGAGTAAACGTTGACAGTTTGAGCGAAGAGCAGATAGCAATGGCTGTTAGCCAGCTTAAGGAAGAAATGAGCAAAAACATCAATGAGTTCAAGACCGCCTACGCACAGGAAAGAATTGACAATGAAGATTATGTTAATTTCCTTAAAAAATACAGCGACTACATAACGGTTGAAAAACCGTCTGCCTGGGAAAACTTTAAGTTTATGGGCGAATACCAGTTTGGCTACATGTATGGGCGCTATTTGCTTTGGAACTTTGTCGGCAGGCAAAATGACATCCAGGGCAAATACGACAACCTTGACGGAAACTGGCTTAGCGGAATTAAATTCGTAGACGAAATACACTTAGGAAAAGGAACACAGGAAAACCTTCCAGACGATGTTAAGAACAACAAAGGAAGAAACCTGTATTATTTCCTGCCGTTCTTCATCGGATTATTAGGACTGATGTACCATGCGCAAAAAGACCTTAAGAGCTTCTATGTTCTCCTAGCCCTGTTCTTATTCAACAGTATCGCACTGAAAATATTCCTAAACGAAAGGCCGTTTGAACCACGTGAAAGGGATTACGCGTTGGTTGGTTCGTTTTATGTTTATGCCATCTGGATTGGGTTTGGGGTTTATGCGCTCTATGAAATGGTTGCCGACAGGATAAAATCGAAAATCATTGGCCCTGTAATAATTGCCTGCTGCCTTTTGGCCGCACCTATATTAATGGCAGCACAAAACTGGGACGACCACAGCAGAGCCAAAAAATATACCGCTATCGCCATGGCGAAAAATTATCTTGAATCCTGCGACAAGAATGCGATCCTGTATACTATTGGCGACAACGACACTTTCCCGCTTTGGTACGCACAGGAAATTGAAGGCGTGCGGACCGATATCAAAATTGTGAATACACAGCTGTTCATGACGGATTGGTACATTGATCAGATGAAATTCAAAACCTATCAGGCTGACGGCCTGCCTATATCGTTCAAACATGAGGAATATGTGGGTGACAAGCTGGATTATGTAGCACACATCCCTAAAACAGATGCCCGTTGGAACATCCGCGATTTCATCAATTTCATTAAAAATCCTAAATCGACCGTAGAAATGTCAAACGGACAAACCATACATTTCTATCCAACAAACAAAATCAGGATTCCTATTGACAAAAACGCAATCATCAAAAACAAAGTAGTCAATCCTAAATATTACGATTCGATTGTTCCGTATATTGATTTAGACATCAAAGGAAGTGCACTTTACAAGAACCGTCTGATGGCTTTGGATGTTCTGGCCAATAACGACTGGAAACGCCCAATCTATTTTACCGGCGGAAGCTTTGGCGACGATGACTATTTATGGATGAAAGATTATCTTCAGCTGGATGGACTGGTTTACAAACTGGTTCCAATCAAAACACCTATAGACAAGAAAAACCCTTATGACATGGGTGATATCGACAGTGATAAAATGTACGACCTGGTAATGAACTGGACTTGGGGCAATGGTGAGCTTACTACCATCTATCATGATCCGGAAACCAGAAAAAACAGTATTTCCTACCGTACCAACATGGCACGATTGGTACAGCAGCTGATCAATGAAGGCAAAAAGGATAAGGCCAAAAAAATAATCGAGCTGGCCTTAAACATCATGCCTATGGACTACTATGGCTATTATACCATGGTAGAGCCATTTGCCGGCGGCTATTACGAAGTTGGCGAAAAGGCAAAAGCACGCGAGCTGTTGGAAAAACTGATTTCAAAATACAAACAGAACCTGACTTATTTTGCAGGGATACAACCGTCAATACAAAACGGGATCGCTTCCGACATCATTACCGACATTGAACGCTACAGAAGCCTGTTATTAGTTATGAAAGACCGCGGCGATATTGAGTTTTACAACCAGCACAAAGCAGCATTCAATTCGTTTGTTAGCCGTTTTGCCCGATTTGACAGGGATTTGGAAAAATAAAATTAAGAACCTAAAAATGTAAAATGTGCCAATCTGAAGACGATTCCTATTGGCACATTTTTTTTATATTTAAACATGAGTTTCTGGATAAAGACAAATCGTTTCGTTAAGTGGATTTTCCCAAATTATGTTTGGGACATTCCTAACAATAAAAATGAAGTATTCCTAACTTTTGACGACGGCCCTACTCCGGAAATCACCGAATGGGTATTGGAACAATTGAAGACCCATAATGCAAAAGCTACGTTCTTCTGCATCGGGAACAATATTGAAAAACACCCGGATATTTTCCGAAAAATAATCACTGAAGGGCATGCCATCGGAAACCACACTTTCAATCATCTGAAAGGCTGGCAAACAGACAATGCTACTTATATCGAAAATACCGCACTTTGCCTCTCTGCAATCAACAACAACCGACAACCGACAACCGACAACCAACTACTATTCCGCCCCCCTTATGGAAAAATCAAACCTTCACAAGCCACGCTTTTGCGAAAACAGGGCTATAAAATAATCATGTGGGATGTCATTTCCTTTGATTTCGACAAGCTAACTTCACAAGAGCAATGCCTTCAAAATGTATTAGCTAATGTACAGCCTGGAAGCATAATCGTTTTTCACGACAGCGTAAAAGCAGAACGGAACCTGAAATTCGCCTTGCCCAAAACCCTGGAATTCCTGAAAGAAAAAGGATTCAGCTGCTCACCTATTGAATTATAAAACATTTGATATTAAGAGGAATAAGCTCAGTGGGCTTCAGGCATACAGGCTTTAGCTTGATTAATTATTAAACTTAATCAGCCATCAATAAAAAACCCGTTCATTGCTGAACGGGTTTTTGTATATGATAAGAGTTTTATTCTTACGCTTCGAACGGAAGGATAGAAACAAATGACTTGTTATCTCCTTTTTTCTGAAACTTAACAATTCCATCAACTTTTGCATGCAGAGTATGATCTTTACCCATGTAAACGTTTTCTCCTGGATTGTGTTTAGAACCTCTTTGTCTAACGATGATGTTCCCAGCAATTGCAGCTTGACCACCAAAAATCTTAACGCCTAAACGTTTCGATTCTGATTCCCTACCATTCTTAGAACTACCGACACCTTTCTTGTGAGCCATGACGTATAAGTTTTAAATATTAATTGTTTTCTTCAGTTGCAGTTTCTGTTGTTTCAGCTTTTTTTGCTTTAGGCGCTTTCGGTGCCTTTGGCTCAGCAGCTTCTGCTTTTGGTTCAGCTACAGCTTTCTCTGCTTTAGCGGCTTTTTTCCCGCCTGTTGCAGAAATACCTTCAATCACGATTTGTGTCAAGGCTTGTCTGTGGCCGTTTCTCTTTTTGTAACCTTTTCTTCTTTTCTTTTTGAAAACGATTACTTTGTTCTCCTTTTAAGTGTTGTAACACTTTGGCTTCTACTGAAGCACCTTCTATAGCTGGGGCGCCTAAAGTAATGTTTCCGTTATCGTCTAATAAAAGAACTTTGTCAAAAGAAACTTTTGAGCCTTCCTCATTAGCCAAACGGTGAACATAAACCTTTAAGTCTTTGCTTACTTTAAATTGTTGCCCTGCTATCTCTACGATTGCGTACATAACAATAATGTTTAGTTAATTTTTTAAGTGCGCAAATATACGACTATTTCCAATACACGCAACACTTACTTCAAAAAAGTTTGCAATTGTGAATCAAATCATTACGCAAACGATAGAAAACCACATATTTTTCTGGTATTTACCGAAAATAAATTACTTTTGGTGTAACAAAATTCGAGGTTAGTCATCTAACTACAAAATCAACAAAAAATTTATATTTTTTATGAAAAATTCATTAATCGCTTTAAGTTCAATGCTTATGCTTGGAGGAACAGCTATGGCCCAAAAGGTCGCTTTCGAGGAGTATGATTTGCCAAACGGACTGCATGTAATTTTGCACAATGACCAATCGGCACCGGTTGTAATCACCTCAGTTATGTATCACGTAGGTTCAAAAGACGAGAATCCTGAAAGAACAGGGTTTGCACACTTTTTTGAGCATTTATTATTTGAAGGAACTGAAAACATCAAACGTGGAGAGTGGTTTAAGATTGTAACTTCAAACGGAGGGACAAACAACGCCAATACTTCTGACGACAGAACGTACTACTTTGAGGTCTTCCCTTCTAACAATACACAATTAGGTTTGTGGATGGAATCTGAAAGATTGATGCATCCGGTAATCAACCAGATTGGCGTTGATACCCAAAACGAGGTTGTAAAAGAAGAAAAAAGGCTTCGTGTTGACAACCAGCCTTACGGGCAGTTGATTGCCGAGGTTAAGAAAAATATGTTCAAAGTTCACCCATACCGTTGGGCTACAATTGGATCTATGGCGCATTTGGATGCTGCCAAACTGGAAGAGTTCCAGGCGTTCAACAAAAAATTCTATTCTCCAAACAATGCAGTATTGGTTGTTGCAGGTCAGATTGACATCGCGCAGACCAAAAAATGGATCCAGGATTATTTTGGGCCAATCCCAAGAGGTGTTGAAATCAAGAAACAAACTTTTGTTGAGCAGCCAATCACAGAAACAATCCATGCAACATACGAAGACCCGAACATCCAAAAAGCAATGGTAGTAGCTGCATACAGGCTTCCATCAATGAAAACACGCGATGCAAGGATCATGGATATGATTTCTACTTACTTAAGCAGCGGAAAAAGTTCTAAACTTTACAAAAAAATCGTTGACGACAAGAAAATGGCTTTGCAAATAGGGGCTTTCAACTACGCACAGGAAGATTACAGCCAGTATATCATTTACGGAATGCCACAAGGCGACTTCACTTCGGCTGACCTGATTAAGGAAATCGATGAGGAGATCGTAAAATTGCAAACCGACCTGATTTCTGAAAAAGATTTCCAAAAACTACAAAACATCAACGAAAGTAATTACGTTGACAGCAATTCAAACATTGAAGGTGTTGCCGAAAATTTAGCAACTTACTATTTATTATATGGCGATGTAAACCTGATCAATACCGACATTGACATCCTACGTTCTATTACCCGTGAGGAAATGAGAGCTGCAGCTAAAAAATACCTAAACCCAAATCAGCGTTTGATTTTGGATTATGTACCTGGAAAAGACAAAGCTGAGAACAAACAATAAAATCGCAAGAAAAATGAAAAAAGCAATTATAGTATTATCCGGCTTGTTTTTAACTTTAACTATGCAAGCACAAGACAGAACGCAACCAAAACCAGGACCAGCTCCAAAAATCAACATCAAAAAACCTGAAACTTTTTCATTGCCAAACGGATTGAAGGTTTTAGTTGTTGAAAACCATAAGTTACCAAGGGTTTCTTATAGTTTGACAATAGACAATACCCCTTATGCTGAAGGGAACAAAAAAGGCGTTGACGAATTAACCAGCAGCCTAATCGGAAATGGTTCTACGAAAACCTCAAAAGATGCTTTCAACGAAGAAATTGACTTCATGGGAGCTGATATTAATTTCTACTCTTCCGGAGCTTCTGCAAGCGGATTGTCAAAATACGCAAAAAGAGTTTTGGAATTAATGGCGGAAGGGGCTTTGATGCCTAACTTCACCCAGGATGAATTCGATAAAGAAAAAGACAAACTTATCGAAGCATTAAAAACCCAGGAAAAAAGCGTTACAGCTGTTGCTTCAAGGGTGGAAAAAGTTTTAGCTTACGGCAGGAACAACCCTTATGGCGAATATTTATCTGAAGAAACCATCAACAACGTAAGCCTTGCTGACGTAAAAGACAACTACAGGACTTATTTCGTTCCGGAACATGCTTATCTAGTGGTTGTTGGTGATGTGAAAACTGCCGATGTAAAGAAAAACGTTGAAAAGCTTTTTGGTTCATGGACCAAAGCGACAGCTCCAAGATTAACGTATTCTAATCCAACCAATGTGCAGTATTCTCAAATTAATTTTGTAGACATGCCAAATGCGGTTCAATCTGAAATTACCATCTTAAACACGGTAAACCTTAAAATGACTGATGCAGATTACTTTCCTGTAATCCTTGCCAACCAGGTTTACGGAGGTGATTTCAACAGCTACCTGAACATGAACCTAAGGGAAGCCCATGGATGGACTTACGGTGCGCGTTCAAGCATTGGCTTTGACAAAAACATGTACAGCGAATTCCGTGCAAACACACAGGTTAGAAATGCCGTAACCGACAGTTCTGTCGTTGAGGCTTTAAAAGAACTGAAAAGAATCAGGACTGAAAAAGTAACCGATGAAGTATTAAACAACGTAAAAGCTGGTTATATCGGGAAATTCGTAATGCAGGTTGAAAAACCAGCCACTGTTGCGCGTTATGCGTTAAACATCGAAACAGAAGGCCTACCGGCAAATTTCTACGAAAACTACATCAAAAACATCAATGCCGTTACACCTGACGATGTAATGAGAGTTGCCAATAAATATTTCCTTGCTGACAATGCACGTATCCTGATTGTTGGTAAAGGTTCTGAAGTACTTGGAGGCCTGGAAAAATTGAATATTCCAATTTTCTACTTCGATAAATTTGGTAACCCAACCGAAAAACCGGCAATGAAAAAGCCAGTTCCTGCTAACGTCACCGTTAAATCTGTAGTAGATGCTTATGTTGCCGCTATTGGTGGAGACAAAGCAATTAAAACAGTAAAATCTATTTCATCTGTTGGCTCAACAAAAATACCTCAGGCTCCAATGCCATTGACCTATACTTCAAAAATCGATTCTAAAGGAAAAATGATGGTTGAATTATCTATGGCCGGCATGGGATCAATCATGAAACAGGTTGTAAACGGGAACACTGCTTACATGATGCAGCAAGGCCAGAAAAAAGTAATGGAAGGCGAAGAGCTTGCCAAACTTAAAGAAAGTGCCGTACTATTCAACGAAACTTTATTGCCTACTAAAAAGGGCGTAACTGTTGCTGCCATCGAGCCAATCAACGGTTCTGATGCTTATGCGGTTGTTGACGGCGATACTACTTATTATTTTGATGTAAAATCAGGATTAAAAACTGCCGAAGCTACTACTGAAGAAGAAGACGGCAAAAAACAAACAAGAGTTACCAACTTCAATGACTACAGAGCAGTAAAAGGGGTAAAAGTTCCTTTCAACACTGTAATGAATGTTGGTTTCGAACTGGACATCAAAATGAGCGATGTAAAAATCAACGAAGATGTTACCGATGCAGATTTCAAATAATTAAATTGAAATTTACCATAAACCAAAAGCCCCGAAATTTCGGGGCTTTTTTATTTCTTATTCGCAAGGTAAACGCCGATCAAAATGATAAAGGCTCCCAAAAACTGGAATGGTGTCAGCATTTCATTGTCCAGTAAACCCCAAAGACAAGCTACAATCGGGATCAGATAAGTAACCGAAGAAGCAAATATGGGCGACGAGATTTGAATGAGTTTGTAAAAGATCACATTGGCAACACCGGTTCCTAAGATCCCCAAAAGCATCACATAAAACATCGAATACTGTGTGGGCGCCAAATGCATTTTGGAGGTAAAATCGGTACAGCACAAAATTGCAATTGCCGGAACCAGCATTACCAGGAAGTTCCCGGTTGTAATGCTCAAAGGCTTCACATCCGAGAGAAATCTTTTGATCAGATTGACATTCGTAGCATAACATACCGTTGCAATCAAAACGAAAGCCGCATAAGAATAGTCTTCCGAAACACCATCAGACGTTCCGCTGAATATCAAAACCGCAGTTCCTATCAGCCCTATTACAATGCCAAGAACCTGATTCCTCCTAAAGTTCAGTCCAAATGCAATTGCCCCGAGAATTAAAGTATTTAATGGCGTTAACGAGTTCAGGATCGAGCAGATCGAACTGCTGACTTTCGTTTCTGCAATCGCAAAAAGATAGGCCGGTATAAAGGTCCCAAATAAGGAGGTCAACGCAATGTATTTCCATTGATGCTGTGCAATCGATTTCAGGCTTTTAAAACCTACAATCAAAAGAAAAATAGCGCAGAAAATGATTCGCAGCGAACCCAGCTGAAACGGGTTCAGCCCATCAAGCCCTTTTTTTATCAATATAAACGAGCTTCCCCAGATCAGGGCAAGCGCTACCAGTATGACCCATTTTAATTGCTGTGTTTTCATGGCGATTTTGTATGCATCAAATTTTGTAATTATTTTAAGAATATTCGCTTTTATTTTTTACTAATTTTGTCTTTGATCTAAAAAACACAACAATAAATTAGAACATTATGAATTTCACCAAATCATTATTGACTTTTGGAATGGCTTCAGTTCTTTGCATTGGCTGTAAAGATGCTGCAGCTAAGCCTGCCGCAGCAAATGATGCTGAAACCAAAGCAAAAAAAGAAGTTGCCGTTGCTGCGAAACCTGAAACAGCAAGCTTTAAAATCGACGGGATGACTTGTGCTTTAGGTTGTGCCAAAACCATTGAACACAAATTATCCGATATGAATGGCGTTCAGAAAGCTACTGTGGATTTCGACAAAAAACAGGCTACAGTAGATTTTGACGGAGCAGTTTTGACTCCCGAGAAATTATCAAAAGCCGTTGAAAGTACAGGCGACGGAGAAACCTACAAAGTTTCAGAAATGAAAACTAAGGTAAAAGCTTAAAAAACACCTAAACAAACGATATTAAAAAAGGAACTCAATTGAGTTCCTTTTTTATTTCCATTTAATGGTTTCCATCAGGCGCTGCATGTCATTTTTAACATAGCTTGCCGCCGGCATTATCGAATCGAATTTGGGTTTGGCATAAAAATAAACCGA
Organism: Flavobacterium sp.; assembly: GCA_049841115.1. Classification (GTDB taxonomy): domain Bacteria; phylum Bacteroidota; class Bacteroidia; order Flavobacteriales; family Flavobacteriaceae; genus Flavobacterium. The sequence continues at coordinate 1,479,317 of JASGHQ010000006.1, read as the reverse complement.
TCCTGTAACAAAATGCTTAATGCTGTCCGTAGCATAAAACTGCCCGTTGGTGGCGGCATTTCCGTTAACTCGGTAAAACATACCGTATACTTTGCTATTCGGATTGATATAAGGCTGTTCCAAAATATCATCTGCTTTTATTACATGCTCATAGGTCAGTTTCTGCGCATCGCGGAGCAAAACATTGATATTGTTGTTTACTTCTTTATAGGTCAGGTAAATCGTAGCTTTCATTTTTGGATAATGGATCGAATAGCCGCAATTTTTATCTTCTTTGATGACCGCTTCCGAATTGATATCAAATTCAAAAGGGCAATGGCTGCTGAAATGTGCATATTCTGCAACCGGATAATCCAATCGCAACTGGCTTGAAGGCTTAGGCACAACATCTTTTTTACAACTAACCAAAAGCAGCGCCAAGGCAAAAAGGCTGATTATTTTTTTAGGCATTTTATTTATTCTAATGTTACTTTTATTTGTTTTATCCTTTTCTTGTCTACGCCTTCAATCGTAAAACGCACCGTAGAAAAATGGATTTTCTGTCCTTTTTTAGGGAAATTACCCAAAACTTCCAATATGAATCCGGCCAAAGTTTCTGCTTCGCCTTTTTTATTTTCGAATTCGCTTTCATCAACATCAACAATCCGATAAAAATCCTTCAGGTTGATCTTGCCTTCAAAAAGGAAATTCTTGTCGTCAATTTGAGAGAAGTTCAGGTTTTCGTCATCAAACTCATCCGAAATATCGCCCACAATTTCCTCTATCACATCTTCCAGCGAAACCAAGCCCGATGTTCCGCCATACTCATCAACCACAATGGCCAAATGTCTTTTCTTACTTTGGAATTCCTTTAGCAGATCGTCCAGTTTTTTATTTTCGGGCACAAAAAAAGGCTCACGCATCAGCTTATTCCAGTCAAATTCCTTTTTGTTGATATGCGGGATCAGATCCTTGACAAAAAGCACGCCTTCAATATGGTCAATGCTTTCGCGGTAAACCGGGATCCGGGAGTAGCCTTTATCAACTATTTTGGCATAAATCTCAGCAAAAGTTTCGTCGATTTCCAATGCAAAAATATCAATTCTAGGGCTCATAACCTGCTTTGTGTCGGTATTTCCAAATGAAACGATCCCTTCCAGGATTTTTTGCTCTTCGGATGTCGTATCTTCTGTTGAAGTAAGTTCTAAGGCCTGTGACAATTGATCTACCGAAATATTTGACTTTTGCCTGCCTAGCTTTTCATGCAGAAAAACACTCACGGCACGCATTGGCAAACTAATCGGCGATAGCAATTTATCTAAAAGCGTCATCGGATTGGCCACAAATTTTGAAAACTGAACATTGTTCCGGCTGGCGTAAATTTTGGGCAGCACTTCGCCAAACAATAAGATCAGGAAAGTAATCAGGATGACTTCGACAATGAATTTGAGGATTTTGGAATCGATACTTTCAAAGACAGCATCGCCCGCATATGCGAAAATGATCACCACTCCAATGTGGCTAAAATTATTGGCCACCAGGATTGTAGCCAATAGTTTTTTTGGTTTTTGCAAAAGTTTTGAAATCAGGCTTGCTTTTGCCGCATCCTCATCGGCCAATCTATTGAGGTCATTTTGCGTTAGCGAAAACAGCGCGACTTCGGCAGCAGAAACCATCGCAGAGCAGAACAAGAGGAAAATAATGCCTATGCTTCCTAAGAGCAGGGTCGTATCAATGGTTGCAAGGAAATTTAAACTGGGCCCGGAGTCCAAAAGCGTAAGGATTAATTAAACAATGTCAGAACGGCAAATCGTTTTCAGGAGCCACCGGATTTGGAGCTTCAAAATTAGTGTTTTTTGTTTCCAGATTTTGTGTCTTTAGGCCATCAACCTCTTTTTTGGTGGTCAAGAACGTAAACTCGGTAACCTGGATTTCGGTAGTGTATTTCGTAGAACCGTCTTCGGCCTGCCATTGGCGTGATTTTATCCGGCCTTCAACATAAATTTTATCGCCTTTTGACAAATACTTTTCGCATATCTCTGCGGCTTTGTTGCGCACCACCAGATTGTGCCATTCCGTCGACGTGATTTTTTCGTTGGTCTGTTTATTGATATAGACTTCATTTGTAGCCAAAGGAAACCTGCCGATGCAGTTCCCACCTTCAAAATAATGCATCTTTACATCGTCTCCAAGATGACCAATCAGCATGACTTTATTTAAAGTACCGTTCATTTCTAAATTTATTGTTTTATTCCATACAGTCCGGCAAAATGCCTTGTGCCTATCAAATTTACTAAAATTTTTAAAGACCTTCTTTATATTTTTTCAATAAAATTGTATAAAACTATCGGAAAAGGGAATTTTGAAGCTGATTCCCAATCAATTCCGCCAAACAAAACACCTTTCACCCTTACGTTCCAGAAATTGATATGCAGGTGCTGGTGCGAAAGCTTATGCTTAATTGTGCCATTATGATATCTATGGATTTCATCTATGCCGTTTTCTACGAAATGCTGGTTTTTGATCAATGCAGCGATTGTTTCATCCGTTTCAGGAGCAATGGTTTCAAGCAACGGGAATTCGTACAGGTTATGCCAGATTCCTTTTTCTGTGCGTTTTCTTATTATAGTATTGCCACTATCATCAGAAAAAACCAGGTAATTAAAATAACGGCTCGTTACTTTGAGCTTTTTGAGCTTGACCGGAAGCTGGCCCACTTTCTTTTTTTGCAGGGCCAAGCAGCTACCATTAAAAATACAGCTTGCGCAATCCGGGTTTTTGGGCACGCATTGCAATGCTCCAAATTCCATTATAGCCTGGTTGAAAACATTAGCCTTGCCTTCCGGGATCAGTGCCGCGGCCAATTGTGCAAATTCCTTTTTGGCGCCAGCCGAAGCAATGTCGGTTTCTATGTCAAAATAACGCGACAGCACTCTGAAAACATTCCCGTCAACCACCGGCACAGCTTCATTATATGAAAACGAAGCGATGGCCGCTGCTGTATATTCGCCGATCCCTTTTAGCTTCAGCAAAGCGGAATAGCTTTTTGGAAAAACACCATCAAGCTCAAATGCAATATGCTTTGCCGTGGCATGCAGGTTTCTTGCCCTTGAATAATAACCGAGACCCTGCCATAATTTGAGCACTTGTTCCTCATCGGCTTTAGCCAAATCAAAAACGGTTGGAAAAGCTGCTGTAAAGCGCAAAAAATAAGGCAATCCTTGAGCAACACGCGTTTGCTGGAGCATGATTTCTGATAGCCAAATGGCATACGGATCAGTTGTATTCCTCCATGGCAAATCGCGTTTGTTTTGTAAATACCATTGGATAAGAGACTTAGAGAATTCCATTGTTAAATTGTGGTTTACAAAAATAAATGTTTATGTGATTAAATTTTAATAGATTATGCTTGAAAGTTTACTTTTTTAATTCGTATATTTGCAACCTCAAAAAAATTACATAATAATATTAAATACGAAAGAAAATGACGAAAGCAGATATCGTAGCAAAGATTTCAGAGAAAAAAGGACTTGAAAAAGGAGATGTTCAAGCAGTAGTTGAAGCGTTCATGGAAGAAGTAAAAATGTCTTTGGAAACTGGGGACAACGTTTACTTAAGAGGTTTTGGTAGCTTTATCATCAAAACAAGGGCTGAAAAAACTGGTAGAAACATTTCTAAGAATACAACTATCAAGATTCCTGCACACAATATTCCTGCGTTCAAACCTGCAAAAGTATTTGTAGAAGCAATAAAAACCAATACTGAAGTAGCAGTATAATAACTTATTTATTAATCACAAAATCACCAACGTATGCCAAGTGGTAAAAAAAGAAAAAGACATAAGGTAGCGACGCACAAAAGAAAAAAACGTGCAAGAGCTAACCGTCACAAAAAGAAAAAGTAGTTTTAAACTACTTTTCTTTTTTTAGAAAACGTTCATTGAAATTGGGTTACAGTCGAAAGTCAAAAGCCGAAAGTCGAAAGATTTTGAGGGCAAGGAAACAATTTCGTCAGTAATCTACCGGGTAAAGACAATTACCTGTTTAATGTTTAATCCATCCTCGCAATTAAGTTGTGGGTTAAAGCCGGATTTCTTTATGATTTTCGACTTTCGACTTTCGATTAATGTTGGGATAAAAATTTACAAAGTGAATAAAGAACTAATTATTAGATCTGATGAAAACGCTGTAGATTTTGCCTTATTAAAAGATGGAAAACTAATTGAATTACACAAACAAGAAGAAACGAGCGACTTTCAGGTAGGCGATATTTTTATTGCCAAAATCAGAAAGCCTGTTCCGGGACTGAATGCTGCTTTTGTAAATGTAGGCTACGAAAAGGATGCCTTTTTGCATTATCATGATTTAGGTCCTAATTTTGCTTCTTATTTGAAATTCATAAAACTTGTAAGCGCAGGTAAACTAAAGGATTTCTCCCTAAAAAACTTCCAGTTTGAGAAAGAAATTGATAAAGACGGCCAGGTAGCAGACATACTGAATGCCAACCAGTCAATATTAGTACAAGTAGTTAAGGAACCTATTTCCACAAAAGGCCCAAGGATAAGCTGTGAGCTTTCATTCGCCGGGCGGTTTTTGGTCTTAGTGCCTTTTTCTGACCGTGTTTCTGTTTCGCAAAAAATAGAATCCAAAGAAGAAAAAGACCGTCTTAAAAAACTGGTACAATCTATCAAACAAAGAGGTTTTGGTGTTATTGTGAGAACAGTAGCAGAAGGCAAAAGTATAGCCGAATTAGAAAAAGATTTGCAGAACCTAATGGGTAGGTGGACTGCAATGAGTAAAAAATTACCAACCGCTCATCATCCGTCAAAGGTATTAGGAGAGCTTAACAAAGCTTCTTCAATACTCCGAGATGTATTTAACGATACTTTCACCAGTATCCAGGTAGATGATGAAGAGTTGTATCATGAAACAAAGGACTATTTAGCCGAAATAGCTCCGGAGAAACAAAAAATAGTCAGGCTTTATCAGTCAAAAGACACGCCGTTATTTGAAAAATACCATATCGAACGCCAGATAAAAACTTCCTTTGGCAGAACCGTTTCGATGAGCAAAGGTGCCTACCTCATTATTGAGCACACCGAAGCTTTACACGTCATTGATGTGAACAGCGGAAACCGTTCCAATAAAGCCAACAATCAGGAAGACACTGCTCTGGAAGTCAATATGATTGCAGCCGCGGAAATCGCCAGGCAATTACGCCTTCGTGATATGGGCGGGATCATCGTTGTTGATTTTATCGACATGAAAGATCCGGACAACCGCCAGGTGCTGTTCAATTTCCTCCGGGAAGAAATGAGCGACGACAAAGCCAAGCACAAGATCTTGCCGCCAAGTAAATTTGGGCTGGTCCAAATTACAAGACAGCGCGTAAGGCCTGAAGTAAATATTGAAACAAGGGAAGAAAATCCGAATAACGGTAACGGGGAAATTGATGCTCCGATACAGATTATCGACAAGATTGGGTTTTCCCTTGAAAAAATCATCAAAGACCACAAAAATGTGAAATTAAATGTTCACCCGTTTGTGGCAGCATACCTTAAAAAAGGTTTTCCATCATTACGCTCAAAATGGTTTTTTGAGCATAAAAAATGGGTGAAAATCATACCTCGTGACGCTTACACGTATTTAGAGTACCGATTCTTCGACAGCGAAGGAAAGGAAATCAAAGCATAAAAAAGAAACCGCTTTTCGAAAGATGAGCGGTTTTTTTGTGCCTTTTTGTTATTTTTTTTAACAGGAAAAAATTGGTATGCTTTATTTTATATATTTGATTTTCAAAACCAACGCTATGAAAACACTTTACACTTCTTTACTTCTCGTATTCGCGGGATTATTTGCTAATGCGCAGATTGTAAATATTCCGGATTCTAATTTTAAGTCGCGTTTACTCGCGGCCAGCACTACGCAGAACATTGCATATAATGCAGCCGGAACAAGGATAAAGATTGACGCTAATAATGACGGCAACATCCAACAGAGCGAAGCACTCTTAGTATACAAACTCGTTATCAACAACAGATCCATAGCTGATCTGACGGGTATTGAGAACTTCACCAACCTCACTAACCTGCAATGCCATTTCAACCAGCTTACTGCTTTGGACGTAACGGCCTTGACATCACTATCGGAGCTAAAGTGCAACAACAACCGGTTGACGTCACTGAACACATCAGGCTTAACAGCATTGACAACTCTTGATTGCTCTGTAAACCAACTTACATCATTGAATATAACCTCTCTTAGTTCTTTAACACTACTTAATTGCATTAACAACCAACTGACTTCTTTAGATCTGAATGGGTTACTGAATCTTGTCAACCTTGGCTGTTCCGACAATCGGTTGACATCGTTAGATCTTACAGGACTGAACGCTTTGTCTGTTTTAAGTTGTGACAGAAATCAACTCACCACACTCGATGTTTCGATGCTGGCAAATTTGAATGGACTATATTGCTCCCAAAACCAGCTAAACACTTTAAACGTTACCGGGCTGCCATTAACAAATCTGTTCTGTGGAACAAACAATATAGCTGTATTGGATATCGGCAGCATGCAATTAACACAATTGGGTTGTGAAAAAAACCAACTTACAACCTTAAACCTCAACAATTCTATCAACACGCTCAATTATTTGTCTTTTGGCGATAATCACATTACTTCCCTGGATTTGAATGTTTTTACGCACCTGACTTATCTGAGTTGCGGGCCAAACCCCCTGACTGCAGTAAACATAAATAATCTGGTTAATTTAACAGAACTATATGTGTTGGGGCTTGATCCTGCCATATTTCCATTAGCTACCATTAATAATGGCACTTTCCCCTCATTAATGACATTGTGTTGTGATAATAGCCCTTTAGGCCCTGGCACGACCTTTAATTTAAGCGGGTATCCGCTTTTGGAAATCTTTACGTGCAGGAATATGGGACTTACAAATTTAAACATAAGCCATCCTTACATTCAAAGTTTGTATTGTGAAAACAATAACCTGACATCCATTAATGTTTCGGGCATTCCACAGCTAAGCCAGTTTACCTGCTATAACAATCAGTTAACAACACTTGATCTAAGCAACAACACTTCCTTATTCAACATAGGCGCCGGAGGCAACCCATTTACCGAATTAGATTTAAGCAGCCTTAATGAACTCTATTATATTTCTGTTTCTAACAGCCCTTCTTTAGCTTCATTGAATATTAAAAATGGTACTGCAGAAGGAAGTATTCTTTTTGCCAACTGCCCTAACATTCGATATGTATGTGGTGACGATAGCGACATTGCCAGCATCCAGACAAAGATCGTACAATATGGTTATGCTAATTGCGAGGCGAATACTTATTGCAGCTTTTCACCTGGCGGAACAAGTTATGCCATTCAGGGAAATAACCGATTTGACAGTAACGCTAATGGCTGTGATGCAACAGATTTGAATGTATCCAACCTAAAACTAAATTTCACAAACGGCTCCACCAATGGGATATTGATCGGGAATGCATCTGGAAGTTATCATAATGACGTCCCATCTGGAACACATACCCTAACCCCCATTTTGGAAAATGCAACTTATTTCAATGTCTCTCCCACAACTGCCAATGTAACTTTCCCATCGGCAGCAAGTCCTTTTATTCAAAATTTCTGTCTCTCTGCCAACGGAACGCACAATGATTTAGAGGTAGCAGTATACCCAATCGGAGGTGCACGCCCGGGTATGGACAACAAGTACAAAATCGTTTACAAAAACAAAGGAACCTCAACACAGAGCGGCACAGTATCCTTTGAGTATTTTGACCCGATTGAAGATTTTGTTTCGGCCATGCCAAACTTCACAAGCCAGGGCACCAATACGCTAAATTGGGGTTTTACTAATTTGCTTCCGTTTGAAACAAGGGAAATGACAGTCGTCCTTAATCTGAATTCGCCGACAGAAACTCCGGCCGTTAATGCAGGAAACCTAATCAATCATACAGCCACTATTACAGGTGCTACCGATGAAACTCCGGCCGACAACACTGCTATTCAGACACAAACGATCGTTAATTCCTTCGATCCAAATGATAAAACCTGCGTAGAAGGCACTATTCTTCCTGATTATGAAGTTGGGAAATACCTGCATTACATCATCCGTTTTGAAAATACAGGAACTGCGAGCGCCCAGAACGTTGTGGTAAAAGATATAATTGACACGACAAAGCTGGATATCGCTACTTTAGTGCCGCTTAGCGGAAGCCATCCGTTTGAAACCAAGATTTCATCGGGGAACAAAGTCGAATTTATCTTTGAAAACATCAACCTTCCATTTGATGACGCGAATAATGACGGTTATGTTGCATTTAAGATCAAAACCTTGCCTACCTTAACACACGGCCAAGACATCAATAATGCAGCAAACATTTATTTTGATTACAACTATCCGATTGTAACGGATACTTACACCACACACGTATTCAATCTGTTATCAACGCCAGATCTTGATTTTACCAACATGTTTACGCTATCTCCGGTTCCGGCCAAAAACAGCTTAACCATAACCACCAAACAAGATGTGGCGATAAGTTCTATAAATATTTACAACACCCTTGGCCAATTGGTACAGGTAAACACCAATCCATCAGCAACCATCGATGTTTCTGAATTAAAGTCCGGAAACTATCTCATCAGGATTGTCAGCGATAAAGGAACTGCAAACTCCAAATTCATCAAGCAATAAAAAAATGACCGTCTCCCAAGAGGCGGTTTTTTTGTTTTACACCGCATAGTTTGCGAAGCCATTCCGGCTGTCCGCTCTATCTTTTTAGCCAGCGCTCCAGCCAATCCTAAAAAAGGATACCGCTTCCATCCGGGCTAGGCATAAGCAATATCATGTAACCATAAGGGCAAATCATATAATGCAATCAGGCCCGACTTGGAATAAATTTATAGCTATCAATTTTAAAGTTCACTATCATGATACAATTAATCAATTCTCCGGAAAATGTTGCCGCTTTCAGGGCCTTGGGCGAAGTCACCAAAAAAGATTACGAAGACATCGTAATTCCCAAAGTGGAATCATTGATAAAAAGCAATGACCAACTCAACTTCCTATTGGAACTCGACACTGATTTGGGCAATTATACCGCAGGTGCCTGGTTTGAAGATGCCATGATCGGGCTAAAAAATTTCACCAAATGGCACAGGGCTGCAATCGTCACCGATTCCGATAATATCATATCGTTTACAAATGCCTTCAGCTACATTGCCCCCGGTGAATACAAAGGTTTTAAAAAATCAGAGCTTAATGAAGCCTTAAACTGGGTTGCCAGCTAAATATTACTATCGAAACGAAGACGACGGGTGCCAGTTCGTCGAGGAGGCTGTAACGGGGCATGCACTTTCCATCCGTTCGTGCATGTACAAACTCAATGCCGGCACACCATGTGGAAACCGGTCAGCTACACGGCGATTTGATAGGATTTAAAATTCCTTCTGAATAGTACAGAAGGAATTTTTGATTCTATTTAATGATTTCCACCTTCCGCTTGATCTCATTTCCATAGTCATCTTCTACCGTGATATAATGGATCCCTGTTTCAGCTTCAAGCTGCATTTCATGGAACGTCTGCGTAGTTCCTTTATAAACATTGTCAATATACCAGTACAATTTGGCTTCCCTGTTGGAGTGCGCCACCTTTACAATCACAGGCTGTATTTTACTGTTGAAATCCTTGACAAGGTAAATTTTGCTGTTCGTCTTTGGATAGATAAAGTCCATCGAAGCCTGCTGGTTCTGCTGGCAATCTATCCGATATGGAGGCAATGGCTTGTAATCTATATGGAGGCTTTTGTAATACCATTCCATCACCGGCGGCAGTACAAACCATCGTTTGGTAACAATCTTGTCTACATCCTCGCAGCTGCTGTTTACCCTGAACTGTTCCGTAGGATCCAAATGAACCAACTTATGGTATGTGCAAACTGATGTTTTTAAGCCTTTTCTGTTAACCAATTGCTTCGTTTTCGGGCAGTCATCCAATGCCAAATGACCGCTAAGCTTACATACATCAGCATAAACCAAATCATTCAGCGGTGCCTGGAACCATTTTTTCCGGGGCAATAAATTAAACACATCAAACAAAATTGGAGCCGCACTTCCTACTCCGGTCAACTCAGGCCTTCCCTCTCCACTTGCATTTCCAACCCAAACGCCAACAACATACCTTGAGTTAGTTCCGATAGCCCAGGCATCGCGGTTCCCAAAACTTGTTCCCGTCTTCCAAGCCAGTTCCAACGATGAGTCATAAAATTTCCAGGCTTCATCGCCTTCCGGGCGATTGACTTCTTTCATTGCATTATACGTCAGATAAATCGACCCTGCACCTAATATGGTTTTCTGATAGCTATCTTCACCATAATCCTGCTTAAATCCGTCCACATAATTGAGTTCGGCAAATTCCTTCGTACGATACTTCCCATCGGAAGCGTTGAAATAATTTATTGTAGAAGATAAGTTGGCATACGTTCGGCACAAATCCCAAAGATTGCTTTCAGCACCGCCAAGGATTAGCGAAAGCCCATAATGATCCGGATGCCTGTTGATGTTCCTGAGTTTGAACTTCTGCAGCAGCTCGTAAAAATTATTCACCCCATGCTCCTGCAGCATCAATACGGCCGGGATATTCAGTGAGCGCGACAACGCCCGCTGCGCCGGAACCGCACCGTCAAACGAATGATTGAAATTCTCAGGCGTATAGCCCGAAATCTGCGTGGGGATATCGGCCACCAAAGTATTGGGCAGCAATTCGCCTTCATCGAGCATTGAGGCAAACAACAACGGTTTCAGTATACTTCCCGTGCTTCGCGGCGCACCAATGATATCAACGTCTTTGTCGTGATCTTTATCTGTTGGTGAATTCCCAACATAACTGATGACATTGCGGTTTTGGATGTCAATTACAATTACTGCCAGATTATGCACTTCGTTTTGCTTGTATTGGTTGTAATATTGCGCGGCAATCTGGTTTACCCGGTTTTGCAGTGAAACATCAATCGTGGTTTTGATTCTTTTGCCTTCATCGGTTTTTGCCACGCGCTGCAGCAAATGTGGCGCGATCTGTGGAACGGCATATGGTTTTTGCGGCAATGGCTCCCTGACGGACAGATCGTAGGTCATCTTATCAATGATTTTTTCATTGTACAATTTCAAGAGCAATGCATCGCGTTTTTTCAAAAGCTTGACCTGGTTCTTTCCCGGATAGATCAGGCTCGGTGCATTGGGCAACACCGCCAGAGTTGCGCTTTCTGCCCATGATAACTGATGCGACTGTACTCCAAAATAACGCCAGGAAGCCATTTCCAACCCTACTACATTTCCCCCATAAGGTGCATGTGCGGCATAGAGTTCCAAGATTTTTTCTTTAGAATGCCGAAACTCCAATCGTGTGGCCAGTATAATTTCGATGGCTTTTTCAAAATAAGTCCGTTTTTTGTTTTTGCGCGATAAACGGATTACCTGTTGGGTCAGTGTGCTTCCGCCACGAACCACCCGTCCTGCCGTACGGTTTTCGTTGACGGCTTTTGCCATCGCCACAGGATTAAAACCAAAATGCTGATAGAAATGCTCATCCTCAAAATAAACAATACATTTTTTAAACTTATCCGGAACGCTGTCTTTTGCAGGGAAACGCCATTGTCCGTCGCGGGCAATCTTGGCTGCAAGCAATTCGCCGTCACTGCTTTCGATGACGGTAGAATATGGTTCTTCGAAAAGCGTACGCGGTAAGGAAAAGTAGTAAACAATCAAAAGCATAAAGGCCACAGCCGATTTCTTCGGGTTGCGTTTGATATAGTTAACGAAGCGTTGGTAAAGCGCTTTAAGTCTGACTTTCATCTCAGGTAATGGATTAATCGAAAAAATGTTCCCAAAGATAATTTAGCTTCTTATCGCTTTCGCGATAGGTTTTCCTGAATTTCAAAACGAGGTTTTCTATTTCAGGATTGGGGCTTTCATAATATTCCATGAATTGGGCGCTGTGTTTTCCGTCGGCATTTTTCAACCCGATTACAAGCTGCTTTTGGGCAACCAGATAGCCGTTGACCCATTTGTAGATTGTCCGTTCATTATTGGCATACCAGCTCCCAAAATATTCCACTTTAATTATCATCCGGGCTGTATCGATTTGTGAGTCGTCATACCGGCAAAAAAAAGTACCGGCAAAATTTATGCTATTCGTTTTAGATGAACAATAATAAAAGTCGTTACTATAATTCCCGTTCATGTTGCCGTGGCCCGAAGTTACAATTTCGTTACGCCCATCGCCATCAAAATCCCTAAAATCCAGACGATATACATCCATCGATGCCTTATAATTACCGATTGTTCCCCATTTGTTGTCTTCGTAACAATAAAAAGTAACGTCAGGATTGTCATCCGATGAAATGGCCACCGCATATATTTTCTCCCTGTCTACAAATCTTCCCATAGCAATCAATGGGCTGTTGTCATCGATCATTTCGGAATAGCCAAGCGGATAAAAAACCGAATCCTTCTTGGTACAGGCTTCTACTTCCCGCAGATAGCTGTTCAGTATTTTTTCTACATCCGATGCCGATAGCTTTTGGGTTACGGTAGGTGTATCAATCGCAGTATGATTACTGATGATAGAGCTGGCCTGCACCGCTTCGATAGAAACAAACAGGCAGATTAACAGGGTTGAGAATAGGGTTTTCATTTTTTTAATTAATCCTTCCAGGCTTTTACACCTGGAAGGATTCTTAAATTTATTTTACCACTTCCACCCATTGGCCTTTGGTCCTTGCAATGAATTCGTTGTCATACATCGCCTCACATTGCAAGCCCGGTAGGTAGTATTTACCCAGATACGAGGCATTCAGCAGCATTTTAAAGGTACGTGTCTCTCCCGCTTTGAGGCTGAAATAGTAGTTGGCGCGGTCGTCGCGGATATCAATATAATCAGCTACGTTACTGGCCGCATCTCCAAAATCTGTATAACGGGTGTTTACAATTTCAAAACCGGACGGCAGGATTTGCGACAACGCAATGTTTTCGACGCGTTCGTTCTTTTGATTGGTCAATGTCACCTCAGCATAGAATTCGGTTCCCTGTGCAATTTTGGTTACCGAAACTGCTTTGCCCTTGCGGTCTTTGAAAATCACGCTGGCATACAAGTTATTCTGGATCACTTTTTCGCTTCCGACAGGCAGGATTCCGCTATTAAGCACACGAACGAAAAGCGTATTGTTTTTGTTGTTCTTGATCGTCACCGAATTGCTTCCCATTTTTACTGTCAGGTCACGCTGGGCAATGGTTTTGACAGTGTTGATGACTACTGGTTTTACGCCATTATTGTATTGCACTGAAACGCCTTTGCTACCGTTGGATTGTGCAAATTTCGACATTGCGTACAATCCGTAAGCCGTAGTTTGCGTGCTCATCCATTGATTGCTTGACAGGTTTTTGGCCAATTTGGTTGCCATGGCAAAAGCCTTTTGTTTTTGCCCTAATAAAATCAGCGTTTCCAAAGCCATCGCCCTATTTCTGTCAGCCGAACCATAGTAGTAATAGTAATATTCTTCGTTTTGCTCATCGATAAAGGATTTGCTCAACAAAGCCAATCCGGCGGCATTTTGTTTAACCAAAGCATAGGCCGCAGCCAGACGCAGTTTGCTTTCGTTGGAAATCCCAACCGTTTCGCGGAGCCTGTTCATCGAAGCCAGATCAGCGGAACCGGCAAGTGCCAGGGTATATAACCTGTAAGATTGCGCAAAATCATTTTCGTATTGCTTTTCAAAACGCCATTGTTTTGCCATTTTCTGTTGGTATGAAATCCATTTCGATTTGAAGCTTATCGGCAAAACATAGCCTTTTTTCTCCGCTTCTATCAGGAAATGGCCTGCATACGAACTTCCCCAATCATCGGCCTCAGTATTTCCTGGCCAGTAGGCAAAGCCACCGTTAGGAACCTGGAAATTACCCAATCTTTGGATGGCTGCCGTTACATTTTTCTGAATGTTTTGTTTGCGGACCGCATCCAGATCCATGATATCGGTCAGGTACAACTGTGGGAAAACGGATGAAGTCGTTTGCTCAACACAACCGTGGGGATATTGGATCAGGTAATCAAGGCGGCGGCTGAAATCAACCGTCGGAACAGACGAAATCTCGATTTTGGCTTTATTGCTTCCGCTTACGCCAAAGGTTTTCCAGCTTATCGATTTGGTGCTGTTAGGTTCAATGACAATATCGGAATAGGCATTGGTTACCGGATTCGGATTGGTCACATCGATCTCTACCGAATAGGTCGATTTTTCCTTTCCGGATGTCGCTATAATGTCAATTTTCCCGATTCCGGTTGTTGCTCCAACCTCGAGGTTGAAATACGCCATTTTCTCATCAGGCTCGGTGAATTTCACTATCTGTGCGCTGCTTCCAACCACTTTTACCTTTTCATTAGGTTTGATTTGCAGCGTTACATTTTTGATATGTTTTTCGGTTGCAAACAACGTCACCGGAATGGTTACTTTTTCTGATGGTGAAATTTTTCGTGGCAGCGAAGCCAGGATCATCAGCGGGCTTTTGACCGGAGTGGCTTTTTCAGCCATACCATAAGCGCTATTTTCTGCGTTGGCAGCAACAACCATTGTTTTCACAGAACCGATGTATTTTGGCAGGGTGATTTTGGTTGTTTGGCTTCCGCCTTTATCCAATTCAAATGGGCCATAGTAAAGCACCACCGGTTTAAAACGATTTGCTTTTTTGGCTTTGGCACCACCGGCTTCGGCATCACCACCGATGCTGAACACCTGATTTACTTTTCCGCCATAGGCACCGATCACATCATCATAAACATCCCAGGTTCTTACTCCCAATGCTTCGCGAGTATAGAAACTATCCCAGGCATTTGGCGTTTTGAATCTTGTAAGATCCAACAAACCTTCATCCACAACTGCTATCGTATAGGTCATTTTTTTACCATTCTTTTCCGAAACCTTTACATTGACCGTTTGTTCCGGACGCAATACATCAGGCATTGAAATCTGAGGTTCCAGTACCGTATTTTTATCTACAACGCCTATCGGGACAACGCCATACATACGGATTGGCGAATCGTTTTTGGTAGAAGCATGAGGCTGTAAAAGCGATATATTGATGTACACATTTGGCGCCATGTCGCCTGTTATCGGCAGTTCGACAGTCGTTTCTCCCTTTTGGGTTTTGGCCCAAAGCGTTTTGATAACTTTGGTCCCGTTTTCGATCGAAATCATGGCCCTTCCCCCTTCGCTTGACGGGAAGAATATCTTGGCTTTATCACCAACGGCATAGTCTGTTTTGTCTGTAGAAAACTTCAGCATCGTAGCCGATTCGCCATCATTGTTCCTTGATTTGGCAGACCACCATGGCATATCGATATAAACCTTAACACCGGTTGCATGCCCGTCAGACGGATCGGAAACCCGGATTAGGTAGTTACCCCATTCCTCGTCTTTGACATTAAACGAAATGCTTGCTTTTCCGGATGCATCGGTATTGACCACAAAATTTTTATAGGCAATCGTGGAAGTCGACGTATTGTAACTCGACAAATCATCATTGGAAGCATCCCACCACCAGCGCGACTGCAGCCTGTAAACTCTTGCTTCCAGTCTTCTGCCGGATTTCGGCCTGCCGTTTTCGCCCACGGCAACGATATCGAAACGGTTGTTTTTACCCGTTTCTATCATTCCGTATTTATTGGGCTCAGGTGATTTTATCCCAACATAAGTCAGGTAAGGCGAATACGATGCAGAAGACACATCGGTACTGACATCGCCCCCGTTTTCATAAACTTTGGTAATGAAAGCCGCTTTCAACATTCCCGGTGCCTGGCCCTGGATATTTGGTTTGATTGGGATTGAAGCACGCCCGTTAGCATCGACTTTCCCTGAGAATATATTGATTTCTTCTGTAGAAAAATGCCTTGTCGGATCATCAAAAGTATATTTATCATACCCTTTAAAAGTGGTTTGTTGTTCAGAAAATTTTGCCTGTACTTCAGTTTTAAGGTCTTTTCCAACGGCACCATGGAGCCAGAGGACCTGTATATTATTGACGTTTTCTTTGCTTGCAGAAAGGATTGGCTCATTAAAGCTGTTTTTGATTTTCAGGCGGTTAGGCTTGATAGTTTCAATTTTGATGCTTTTGTAAAAACGCGCACCGCCTATGCTTACTACCGCTTCCCAATTACCTGTTGGCGCACTGTCATCTGTAGGCACTACAAATTTATAATGGTTTAACGCATTGAGTTTTTGCACAGATTGGTAAACCGTTTTTCCGTGAGGATCGTTCAGTTTCAGCTTTACCGGATGCGAAGCTGGCAATTTGTTGGCATTGTCATTTAGTATGAAAGACAGATACATCGTATCGCCCGGGCGCCAAACGCCCCTTTCGCCATAGATATAGCCTTTGAGCCCTTTTTGTAGCGTTTCGCCGGAAACATCAAAATTGGATACAGATAGCGAAAGCTCGTCATCAAGCTTTACATAAGTGCTTTGATCGCCTTTGGTGACAATAGCGAAATAGGCAAACTTTTCCAGTTGGAATGAAGCCATACCATCACTATCTGTTGATGAGCTGGCGATTTTCTGCTGCTGGTAATTGTAAAGGTCGACCGTGGCGCCAGAAACTGCTTTGGTTGAAACAATGTCGCTTACTGCAATCACCACCGATTTGTCGGTCCCTCTTTTGGCAATGACACCTAAATCTGATGCGAGAATATTGGTTCCTATACGGGTATTGTAGAAATAGTAATCAGAGCATGGGTCTTCTCTTTCGTTCCATTCGTAATCCCTTTCATAGTAATAATCATAGTTTTCACCGCTATAATTCACATCATCTTCATTGACTTCCTCTTCCTCTTCGTCATTGTTTTCAGAAGTTGTCGAAGCGGTGCATTTGTATAATGAGTATTTCTTTTTGAATGAAAACTCAACACGGTAAATCGCCCCCGGCTCGGGTTTTATTATTTTGGAAATATCTAATGCATACGTATTCCAACGCGTATAATCGAGTAGGTTATTTTGCTTGAGCTGAATGGTTGATTTGGCAACCGCCTGGCTTACCTGCCTTAGGTTACGTGTACCATTAAGCGCATTGTCCTGCAAAAACTGCATAATGTTGTTTTTGTAGATTTTGTAGATTTTTACATCAACGGCATTCAGGTTAGCGGCCTCAAAATTAATTTTTAGATTATTGGAGCTTGGCAATATCGTTCCGTTTTTAAGCAATTTAACGCCTGGCTTTATTTGGTCAAATGATAACTTTTGCGAATAATTGTCTTTCATTTTATAACCGTCGATATTTTCAATCCCCTGGAAAACCTCAACAAGCTTGCTTCCTGAAAAACCTTCCTGAACCGCTTTGACAACATTAACGACTTCTTCTTCCTGGTCATCATAAACAGCTGCTGCAGTATCAACTACCACAGTAGTGGAATCAGTAGCCTGGACAGCTACAGCCTGGTTTGAAGTTCCATTATCTACGGATGAATTATTTGGCTCCTTATCGTAAAAGACTTTAAGTACATTGCCCATCGTAGAAAACTTGAGGTTTTTTGTGTTTTCTATAGAAACCAAACCTTTAAAATCCTGGTCTTTTTTAAGCGGGTCGGAAAAATTGATCAAGACTGATTGGTTATTGGCATCGCCAACCTCAATGGTCAGTACCTTGAATTGATTCTTACCTGGAATCGGGAACTGAACGCTTCCTTTCTGGTCAATATCCACATCGTCCCCATCCCAGGCAATGGTTATTTTGCTGTCGGCTTCAAAGCGCTGGATACTGTCGATCATGAACTTAAACTCGGTTTTGGTACTGGTGGCCTTATCGAATTTTACTTTCAGCTTTTTGTCCTTTTGGGTAGCCTCGATAATTTTTTGCGCTTCTTCCAGGCTAAGGTTGTCGGCGGTTTTCAGCGTTCCGTTCAAATAATACCAATCTTTACTGTACGACTGCAGGTCATCGGTATTAACAATAAAATCCTGCTTGATGGTTTTTACCGA
This sequence comes from Flavobacterium sp., assembly GCA_049841115.1. Lineage (GTDB taxonomy): Bacteria > Bacteroidota > Bacteroidia > Flavobacteriales > Flavobacteriaceae > Flavobacterium. Next base: position 1,461,288 of record JASGHQ010000006.1, on the reverse strand, counting down.
AAAATTAAAATCGGCCAGTTCCTTCGGGACCTTGCTGGTTATCTGCGAGAGATGCAATGTGATTTGATAGAGCGTATTCTGCTCCAGCTTTTCTTTTGGGATAAAGGCAATGGTATTATTAGAAAGCGCAACGACTTTTCCGCTTACGCTGGGAGAAATATCAAATAAATCTTCGTCTAATTCCTGATTGGGTTTCCAATCGTTTTTGTTGAAAGCGAGCTGTACCCTGAAATCGGAGTTGACCGAGACGAAACCAGATGAAAATCCTGTAATGTATTCTTTAAAAAGAGTGGGGTCTGAATCAAAATCGTCAATCGATTTTTTTGTACAGGATTGCAATAGGAAGATTGCAACGAACAAGCCAAAAATCTTGTTGGTTTTCATGGTTGTAAAGGATTATTTGTTAGAACTTATTTTTTGAGGGTTTTCCCCAATTACTCACATAACGTTAAAAGCATCAAAATAGTATTTACGCTAATTTAGTTTTTTTTTGGAATATTTTTCCTGTAAAACCGTTTTGCTCTTCAACACTTTTAAATCTCAAAAACAGCAGGGATTCGTCAACCATGAAAACTTTTGCATCCCCTATTATTTGTAAAATCCGAATCAATAATCGTACCAAATTTTTGTTAAAATCATTTCCTTCTTGAAGCAAAAAAACGCAACATCAGATCGGCGCATTCGCTGGCCAAGACACCTTTAACCACCTGGGTTTTTGGATGGATTTTGGTTCCTAGGTTTTCAAAACCGCGCTGCTCATCCGAAGCGCCAAAAACAATTTTCGAAATCTGGCTCCAATACAAAGCTCCGGCGCACATCTGGCAGGGCTCCAACGTAACATACAGCGTACAGCCTTTGAGGTATTTGCCGCCAATGTAATTTGCCGCTGATGTGATGGCCTGCATTTCGGCATGGGCGGTAACATCGTTCAGCATTTCGGTAAGGTTATGGGTACGTGCAATGACTTTATTGTCAATCACGATCAGGGCACCAACCGGAATTTCGCCTTTTTCAAAAGCAATTTCAGCTTCCTGCAGGGCTTTCTTCATAAAGTATTCGTCGGTGAAAGGATTTTCCATAAAACAAAAATACGATTTTGCAGTTATTTTCGTTATAAATTAAGAAACCAACCTTAAGCTTATGAAAATCAATTATAAAATAAGCATCCCAAAGCCATGCAATGAAAGCTGGGACAAAATGACTCCCGATGAAACAGGCCGTTTTTGCAGCAGCTGTGTCAAAAGTGTCGTTGATTTTTCGGAAATGAAAGCTTCTGAAATACAGGATTTTTTCATAAAAAACCAAGGCCAGAAAGTTTGCGGAAGGTTTAGGAACGAGCAACTGGATTCGATTATTATCCAAGTCCCCCGGGATATTTTGTTTTCGCAGGTGCAATTCCATAAAATATTTTTGCTGGCACTGCTGGTAAGCATGGGAACGACTTTGTTCAGTTGCCAGGGTTCCAATGGGGATAAGCAAAAAATCGATAAGGTTGAAGTTGTCGATTCGACAAAAAACATGACCTTGGGGCTCCTGCTTCCGCCAAAAGATTCATTGAAAACCGATACTGCCAAATCCAATACCGTTCAAAGTTTTAATTTTAAGGTTAATGGATCTTCTGGAGTTACAATTGGTGCGGCAGGTGTGTTTCCGGTTGATTCATCAACAATAAAAAAGCAGGCGAAACAACCATACCTGACGGGCGATGTTGCTATTGAGCCGATGCCAACAAACCCCACAGATCCAAACCAAATCTATCCGGCTTCGATTGTTGAGATCAAACCTGAATTTCCCGGCGGCCTTATCAAATTCTATGAATATATCAATTCTAATGTCAAAATCCCACAGCAACACAAAACTGTCACCGGAAAGCTGATCTTTACATTTATGGTCAATAAAGACGGAAGCCTTTCTGACATTAAGCTTCTGCGTGGCATCAATAAAGATATCGACAATGAAGTTTTAAGGGTTTTAGAATTATGCCCAAAATGGAATCCCGGCGAGCAAAATGGGGAAAAAGTTAGGGTTTCGTATTCGATACCAATAAAAATTACCGCTTCAGAGTAAAAACAAAACCGTAAATTTGCTTTTTAATACCATGAAAAGCACACTTCTTTCACATATCAACAACCCCAAAGACCTTAGGAAGCTTGACCTTTCGCAATTACCCGAACTGGCAAAGGAATTGCGTAGTTTCATTATTGATGTCGTTTCGGTAAAGGAAGGCCATCTCGGCGCATCGCTTGGCGTTGTTGAACTGACGATTGCCTTGCATTATGTTTTTAACACACCAGATGATTTGCTCGTTTGGGATGTGGGGCATCAGGCTTATGGCCACAAAATCCTTACCGAAAGAAGGAAGAAATTTGATACCAATCGCCAGCTTGGCGGGATTTCAGGTTTCCCAAAGCGCAGCGAAAGCATTTATGACACTTTTGGTGTCGGGCATTCTTCAACAGCTATTTCAGCAGCTTTGGGAATGGCTTTAGCTTCCCAGCTAAAAGGCGAAAACAGGCATCATATTGCAGTCATTGGCGATGCTTCGATTGCAAGCGGGATGGCATTTGAAGGCTTGAACCATGCCGGGGTGACGGATGCAGATTTATTGGTGATCTTAAACGACAATGCGATTGGGATTGATCCAAGTGTCGGTGCACTGAAGAATTACCTGACAGCTGTAAAAGAAGGCAAAAACCCTAAGGATAACAATATGATGAAATCGCTCAATTTTGATTATTCGGGGCCAATTGATGGACACGACATCCAAGCCCTGATAACTGAATTGGAGCGGTTAAAAAATGTGAAAGGACCCAAATTCCTTCATATTATAACCACAAAAGGCAAAGGATTGCAGCAAGCGGAAGAAAACCAGGTAAAATACCATGCACCGGGTAAATTTGACGCCGCTACCGGAGAACTGATAAAATCTTCTACAGAAAATCTGCCGCCAAAATTCCAGGATGTTTTTGGGCTGACCTTAGTCGAATTGGCAAAAAACAATCAAAAAATCATTGGGATAACGCCGGCCATGCCTAGCGGAAGCTCTATGAAGTTCATGATGGACGCTTTTCCGAAAAGGGCTTTTGACGTAGGGATTGCCGAACAGCATGCCGTAACGCTTTCAGCCGGTATGGCAACCCAGGGGATGATTGTTTTCTGCAATATTTATTCGACATTCTTACAAAGGGCTTACGACCAGGTGATACACGATGTGGCCCTGCAGAACCTGCCGGTTATTTTCTGTTTGGATCGTGCCGGATTGGTGGGTGAAGATGGCGCTACGCACCATGGTGTTTTTGATATTGCCTACCTGCGTTGCATCCCGAACATGATTATCCATGCGCCAAAAGACGAAATTGATTTGCAGAATATTTTATATACGGCTTCATTGGGGCTGAAACACCCTATCGCAATACGCTATCCCCGTGGGCGAGGAAAAAATGCCGATTGGAAATTCCCTTCAGATTTTCAGGAAATGGAAATCGGCAAAGCCAAAAAACTAAAAAAAGGCAAGAAGGTAGCCATACTTTCCACCGGAACCATTGCCAGCAACGTCAGTGCGGCCTTATCCGAAATGGAAGACCCGGAAAACCATTTCGCGCATTACCATTTTGGCTTCATCAAGCCTTTGGACGAAAAGAAACTGCACAAAATCTGTGACAAATTCTCAACTCTTATCACCGTGGAAGATGGCGTTACAACAGGTGGCTTTGGCAGCGCTGTCCTGGAGTTTGCCGCCAAAAACGATTACGTCAACGAAATCTTCCTATGTGGCATCCCCGATTATTTCATCGAACACGGAACGGTTGACGAACTACAGCAATTCTGCAACATTGACGTGGACGGATTGAAATCGCTTTTTTCTGGTCTTCTTGAAGAAGAGGATGATGAAGATTGAATTACCTGACCATAGTTTGGGTCGGACAGTCATCATAATCCACTAAAGAACTGCGGATTATTTTCCAGCTTTTATTTTTAGGCTGATAAGCGAAAATGGTTTTCCTTAAATTATAAGCGCTTGCATGTACATATATCGTCAGCCTCATTTTGCGCTTATTGACTTCCAACGGAAAAAACTCCATCGTTTCTGTCAGGTAATTGTCCTTGACGAATTTGCCTTCATTGTTTTGGATATAAAAGAAATAGGTAGGGCCTCCATTACCTCCGGAATCCGATTTTAGGGCAAAATCCTCAAGCCCGTCAAAATTCAAATCCATCACAATCAAATCACCCGAGCCGTTATCCGAAACTTCCCAGCTGTTATTGAACCCTGTCGAAAATGACCTTACAGCATTGCAATCGTTATAATCACTCCTAAAAATGAATTCGGAATAAACCTGAATTTCCTGTTTGAGTTGCTTGGTGTTTTTATCTATGACCTGGACATTAATGATGCAGCTGTTCTCCTATTTCTTCCTTGGCGATTCGGGTAAACCGCACATCAAACTCCAACTTTTCCGATAAATCAGTATGCTTACATAACTGTGCAGCAGCAATATTCACCACAAATAAAATCGTACTAAAGAAAATTCTCCTCAGCATTTTGATCGATTAAGCAGTAATCTGGTTATAAAGTAACGCATTCCCATCGGTCAGCATCGAGATAAAATGGCATATATGAATCAAGCGGTCGTACAAATTTTCTTTTTCCAGATGATGCTTTTCGGGCAAAATCTTCAGCAGTAATTTATCATAATTCGTAGCCTTTCCTTCATGGTTGTTGTTATAAGCTGTAATGAATTTATCTAAAAGGTTATTAATGATCTGATAACCCGAAAGCTCTTTTTCAATCACTTCGCGGCTTTGATAGATATTCTTAACACTCAGCCTGATGATATCGTCCATCTGGGCTTTGTATTTGCTTTTATCGGTCAGAGCAAAATGGAATTCGCCTTTTAGGATGGCTTCTTCATTCTCTATAAAAACCTTTACGGCATCATTGATCAGGTTTCCTATTGCCAGTGCGCGCAAATAACTGATCCGGTCTTCTTTTGTAGTCAGGGTCTGGTATTTGGCCGTATCTATGGTATCTTTTACCAATTTAATCAGATATTCCAATGCATAATCTTCGGAAACCAAGCCCAGGTTGATCCCGTCCTCAAAATCGATGATCGTGTAGCAGATATCATCAGCGGCTTCGACCAAAAATGCCAACGGATGCCTGTGGTAGCCAATATCATTTCCGGTTTTATTCGGAATCATGCCCAGCTCTTCGGCAACTTCTTTAAAGAATTCCTTATCCGATTGGAAGAAACCGTATTTTTTATCTGCGATGTTTTTCGTAGGCTTCTTTGGCAGGCTTTCTTTCGGGTATTTGGTAAAAGCTCCAAGCGTCGCATACGACAGCCGCAGGCTGCCTTCAATCCCGGGGCGCGAACTAGTAAGTACCGAAAAGCCATTGGCATTGCCTTCAAAATCAATTAAATCCTGCCATTGTTTGTCGGTAAGCTGGTCTTTGTATTTTTGCCCTTTCCCGATAGAAAAATATTCGCCTATTGCCTTTTCTCCCGAATGACCAAAAGGAGGATTGCCAATATCGTGTGCCAATGCCGCAGCGGCTACAATAGCACCAAAATCATTCATTTGGTAACCGTGCACTTCGCGCAGGTGCGGGTATTTTTCAAGGATTTTCTTGCCGACCAGCCTTCCAATGGAGCGGCCAACAACGGAGACTTCCAAACTGTGTGTCAATCGTGTGTGCACGAAATCGGTTTTGGACAATGGGATTACCTGAGTCTTATCCTGCAAGCTCCGGAATGCTGACGAAAAAATAATCCGGTCGTAATCGACTTCAAAACCCAAGCGTGTATCATCTTGTTCTATTCGAAGGCGTTTGCTGGTGTCGCCCTGGCGTTTTAAGGATAAAAGTTGTTCCCAGTTCATGGTGGTTTATATTAATGTTTTATGAAGTCATATGCCAATGCCGCAACGACTATGAAAATCTGAAATAAGAAATATCCGAAAAGATACGACAAAAATGCCTTTATGTAACTTGATGCCTTTGTAGCGTCAAAAAACTGCCCGATTGCCCAGGTTGGGTAGGCCAGTGAAATTATGGTAAGCAGGGCAATATAAACCCCTGTATTCAGCACTCCTACAAAAAGCGCTTCGACTGCCAGGAACAGCATGCCCTGACCCATTACAAAACATAAAAGTATCGTAATCTCAAAAATATTGTACCTATTTTTCCTGAAAAACAATTTGATGAACAGTGCAATAAAACAGCCCATTATGATATTGGCATAGCCGTAATGACTTTGTACCCAATGCTGTATCGCCTTCACGCTGGAACCTTCAAGGACAATATTTTCTTTACCGTTATTGATGTCTTCTGCATGGAAAAAATGAGCAATCACGGTATAAATCAACGAGGTAAGGATAAGGTAGGCAACAGGTTTCATGTGTTTATTCCTGTTCTTGGCAATAAACTCCCTGATGCTGTCCCCAGGCCTGATGAGAAGCTCCTTTATGGTATAAAAAAAACCTTTTTCAAAATGCAGCAGGTGCAGGATTTCGTGTGAGATATAATGCCTGTCAATCCTTTTCACCGTGGCAGCCTGTCCGCAGCTGGAGCAGAATTTATCGTTTATTGCGGCATTGCAGTTGTTGCAGTTGGTCATTTTTTAAGTTTTGGGTTTATTATTTCAAATTTACTGCAAATCCTTAGCCATGCAAACGCTATTTACCACACCTGCATACTGTCCGAAGTTTTCGATGATTTCATAACCCATTTTTTTATACAAGCCAATGGCATCGTGCTGCAAGTGGCCGGTTTCGAGTATAGAAGCTGTGTAACCTTCTGACTTTGCCCAGTTTTCCAGCTCGCTTAGGATTTTACCTGCAATGCCACGTCCGCGGTATTCGGGCAGGGTGTACATCCTTTTCATTTCAGCAAGCTGTGGCTCAAATTCTTTGTAAGCACCAATGCCGACTGGCTTTTCATCTTCATAGCAAACCAATGCATTTTTGAGCAGGCTCGATTTATTGTATTGCGCATAAAAACCATGGTCTTCGCCATCCAGCACAGCCAAATACGAATCCAACAGCGCAACTAAGCTATTAAAATCTTCATTGTCGGAAGTGGTCCTTTTGATTGTAAGCATGATTATTCGTTTTCTGATTGCTGCTGGCGATAGAAATTGCGTTGCGCTTCCTCTAATTTTCTTTTGTCGACCACATAGGTTTTGGAAATAGAATCGTGCCAGCCTCGCGGTGGGATCCCAAAAAAGGAAATCTCATAAAACGGAATAAGCCTGCACAACGTCCGAATCAGGATTGTTTCGTGGCTTGCCAGGTTACCATTTACATCAACCACTTTGGTCTGGCTTACCAATTTACCTATGGTGCTTCCGACTAAGGTTTCCAAAAACACATAATAAATCAAGCGGATAACTGTTACAAACGTAAACTGGCCTATTGGATTGGAAATCAAGTATACCGGCAGCGTTTTATTGCCATAAGCACCTGCAATTGCAGCAATTATAACTATAAAAAATACGGAAAGCAGCACAAGCATTATGGTATCCAAAAACCAGTTCAGGAACCGCTGTTGCAGGGTTGCAACCAAATCGTCTGTTACGGTAAATTGTCTTCTACTTCCTGGCATTATTCTTTTTTGTTTGCGAGGAAAAAATTGCCCGATTTCATCGGGTATTGATTGTAGCTCTTATCGCTTGGGTTGGCAATTACGGTTTTTATATTGATTTCGTCGCCGATCTTGAACTTGGATTCGGTGTATTTATAATCCAAAAGGTAAGGCCCGCAGAAATAATTCCCGTCTTTGTCCCTTTCGATGATACCGGTGTAAACTCCTTTTTTTTCTTTTGACATAGCATTTGTTTTTTAGCCCCGATGGAGCGATTGTTGGAGCTCTCCCATTTATGGGAAGCGACTCGCGACAGCGGGAATAAGCTCCTAAAAATACTAAAAACAGCCATCAAATGACAGCTGTTTTTTTATTTCTTATTTGTTTTATCTTAAATTAAGAACCACACATTTCACAATCGTCCGGACCGGCATTACGGGCGCGTTCGATCATTGCTGCAAAATCTTCTGCGGTCATTTCGCCATTTTCTGTTGGCGCTACAACCTCAACTGCTACAGGTTCTGCAACTTGAGCGGTTGGCTCTGCTTTTTTCTCGTTGTTCAAAGTAAACTTGATCGCATCTACAGCCGCTTTGGTCCTTAGGTAATACATTCCGGTTTTCAAGCCGCTTTTCCAGGCATAGAAATGCATTGACGTAAGTTTTGCGTAATTGGCATCCTGCATGAACAGGTTCAGTGACTGCGATTGGTCAATGAAATACCCTCTGTGGCGCGACATGTCAATGATGTCCTTCATAGACATTTCCCAAACGGTTTTGTACAGTTCCTTCAAATCATCCGGAATGCGCTCAATATTTTGTACCGAACCGTTGTGGCGCATGATTTCCTGTTTCAGGTCTTCGTTCCACAATCCGCGTTTTACCAGGTCTTCCAACAGGTGTTTGTTTACCACGATGAATTCGCCTGACAATACACGACGTGTATAAATATTTGATGTATAAGGTTCAAAAGCTTCATTGTTCCCAAGGATCTGCGATGTGGATGCTGTTGGCATTGGCGCCATCAACAAAGAGTTACGTACTCCATGCTTTACCACTTCTTTCCTCAAAGAAGCCCAGTCCCAACGGCCTGATAATTCTTCGTCCTTGATGTTCCAAAGGTTGTGCTGGAACAATCCTTCCGAAATTGGCGAACCTTTGAAGGTTGAATACGGGCCTTCTTCTTTTGCCATTTCCATCGAAGCTGTAACAGCCGCAAAGTACATGGTTTCGAAGATTTCCTGGTTCAGCTGTTTTGCCTCATCGCTGGTAAATGGCATCCTCAATAAGATGAAGGCATCGGCCAAGCCCTGCACGCCCAATCCTACCGGGCGGTGGCGCAAGTTGGAATTTTCTGCTTCCTGAACAGGATAATAGTTCCTGTCGATTACCTTGTTTAGGTTGCGTGTTACCCTCATGGTAACTTTGTACAATAGATCGTGGTTGAATTTTCCATCTTCCACAAACATTGGTAATGAAATTGAAGCCAGGTTACACACCGCGATTTCATCCTCTGAAGTGTACTCCATGATTTCGGTGCACAGATTGGACGAACGGATCGTACCCAAATTCTTTTGGTTTGATTTACGGTTGGCTGCGTCTTTGTACAGCATGTATGGTGTTCCGGTTTCGATTTGCGACTCGAGGATTTTCTCCCAAAGCTCACGTGCTTTAACCGTTTTTCTTCCTCTGTTCTGTGCTTCGTAAGATTTGTATAATTCTTCAAACTCATCTCCGTAAACATCGTATAATCCAGGGCACTCGTTAGGACACATCAAAGTCCATAGGGCATCTTCCTCTACACGTTTCATGAACAGATCGGATGTCCACATTGCATAGAACAAATCACGCGCACGCATTTCCTCTTTTCCGTGGTTCTTTTTCAGATCAAGGAAATCAAAGATATCCGCATGCCACGTTTCGATATAGATAGCAAAGCTTCCTTTTCGTTTTCCTCCGCCCTGGTCTACATAACGGGCAGTATCATTAAATACCCTCAGCATCGGAACAATTCCGTTTGAGGTTCCGTTAGTACCACGGATGTACGAACCGGTAGCGCGTACGTTATGGATTGACAATCCGATCCCGCCGGCTGATTGTGATATCTTAGCTGTTGATTTTAATGTATCGTAGATTCCGTCAATACTGTCATCTCTCATAGTCAATAAGAAGCATGATGACATTTGCGGTTTTGGCGTTCCTGCGTTGAATAAGGTTGGAGTAGCGTGCGTAAAGAACTTTTTCGACATCAATTCGTAAGTTTCGATTACCGCTTCCATATCGTTTAGGTGGATTCCGACTGCAACACGCATTAGCATGTGCTGTGGGCGCTCTACGATTTTACCGTTGATTTTAAGCAAATACGAACGTTCCAGGGTTTTGAAACCAAAATAGTCGTAATTGAAATCGCGGTTGTAGATGATGTGCGAATTAAGGAATTCGGCATTGGCCTGAATTACTTCGTGCACTTCGTCAGAAAGCAGTGGTGCGGCCTGGTTCGTCCTTGGGTTTACATAAAGGTACATTTCCTTCATGGTTTCTGAGAACGATTTATTGGTATTCTTATGCAGGTTGGAGATAGCGATACGAGCGGCCAGCTGTGCATAATCAGGGTGGGTTACTGTCATTGCGGCTGCGGTTTCTGCAGCTAAGTTGTCAAGTTCTGAAGTAGTTACTCCGTCATACAATCCTTCGATTACACGCATGGTCACTTTTACAGCGTCTACCAAATCGTTTAATCCGTAACACAATTTCTTGATCCTGTCCGTGATCTTGTCGAACATTACCGGCTCTTTGTGGCCGTTTCTTTTTACTACATACATAAGCTTGTCAGTTTGTGAAAACAGAAAATCCCTTCGCTGCTTTCGGGTTATTTGTTAGTTTTTTTAGCGCCATGCTTTACTTCCTAGCCCTGATGGAAGTGGAAATATTTATTGTAACGGACAGCAGGAAAATGGATTCCCGGAATGCCCTGACGGCTCGCTTCTAAAAATCGGCGTCGAAACTGATTTTGCCGGATTCGGCATCGTTGTTCATTACGCCCGCTTTTTGGTATTCGGCTACGCGTTTTTCGAAGAAATTGGTTTTCCCCTGTAACGAAATCATATCCATGAAATCGAATGGGTTTGTTGAATTGTATACTTTTTTGCAGCCCAATTCCACCAGCAACCTATCGGCAACAAATTCTAAATATTGTGTCATTAATTTGGCATTCATACCTATCAGGCTTACAGGAAGCGACTCGGTGATGAATTCGCGCTCAATGTCTAGTGCATTGGTGATGATTTCCGTAATCCTGGTTTTGGACACTTTGTTTACCAAATGATGGTTGTGCAAATGCACTGCAAAATCACAGTGAACACCCTCGTCACGAGAAATCAGCTCATTTGAAAAGGTCAGCCCCGGCATCAAACCGCGTTTTTTCAACCAATAGATCGAACAGAAAGCGCCCGAGAAGAAGATGCCTTCAACCGCTGCGAAAGCGATCAGCCTTTCAGCAAACGAGTCAGAACCAATCCATTTCAAGGCCCAGTCCGCTTTTTTGCCAATAGCAGGAAACACTTCCAAAGCATTGAAAAGCTGTGCTTTTTCGGCTTCGTCCTTTACATAGGTATCGATCAGCAGCGAGTACGTTCTCGCTGTGGATGTTTTCCATCATGATCTGGAAACCGTAGAAAAACTTAGCTTCCGGATACTGGACTTCGTTAACAAAATTCTCTGCCAGGTTCTCGTTTACGATTCCGTCAGAAGCCGCGAAAAATGCCAAAATGTGTTTGATGAAATATTTTTCATCATCATTCAGCTTATTGTTCCAGTCTGATAAATCCTGGTGCAGGTCGATTTCTTCGGCAGTCCAGAAACTGGCTTCCATTTTTTTGTACCAATCCCAGATATCGTGGTGTTTGATAGGAAAAATCACAAAACGATTTTTGTTCTCTTGTAAAATTGGTTCTATGGCAGCCATACGGATAGTATTTTTTATGTTATTTGAGGAGTATTTTGGTGAATTCTGTATGGTACAAAGATTGTCAAACCAAACGTAAAATGGAAGTTAAACTTATTCACAATACGCTCTAGTTTTTAACAAAAAAGACGATTTTGGCTTCATTTTTCAAATTTAATAAACATTTGACAATCAATCAATTAAAAATTATAAAATCTTCAAAAACCCTTAAAACAAAGACAAATAGGAATTTCCTTTCAGCAGTATTTTGGCAATTTTGCACCTTCTGAAAACAGCCTTCCCGGCAATAAAAAAACGCAGTTTCCGTTTTTTGAAAACTGCGTTTTTACATTGTGGGAAATAGAGCCGATTATTGTTCTGCGTCTCTGTCGATATAGGTTTTATTTCCGTTTTTATTGATGTAGTATTTTCCGCCTCTTGGCCCTGTAAATACTTTTTTGCCGTTATAAGTGCCGGTCACTTTATCCTTTACTTTGCCTTCTGCAGCTTTGGAGGCCGTAGTTTCCTTCATGTCTTCTTTTTCTTCAGCAGCCGTCATCTTTTTGGCCTTTGCCTTAACTTTGTTTGCATCTGCTTTTGCTTTTCCTGCAGCCGACTTTGCTTCACCGGTTACCGAAGCGCTTTTTTCTTTAAAACGTTTGTCCGGTGTTCCGTCTTTTTTAAGCTTGACATCTTTTTCAGCATCTTTGAAACGTTTGTCCGGCGTTCCGTCTTTTTTCAGTTTTGGAGCTTTTTCAGCTTCCTTCTTTGCTTTTACAGCTTTTTCTTTGGCTTCCTTAGCATCTGCTTTAGCGCCATCTGCTTTCTTTTTGGCGTCGGCCTTTACTTTTTCGGTTTTTGCTTTCGCTTTTTTCTCTGTAGCGGTCTGTGCATAGAATGTATTTGAAAACACAAATGCCAGGCATAATAAAATTAGTTTCTTCATGATGTTTCGATTTTATAATTCAACTTAAAATTAGTAATTTTTTTAACACAAAAAGTGTTCCAATCAAAAATATGCCCTAAGCTGGACATTGCCCGTGTGGATTGTCTGGCTGGTTCCGGTCTTCCTTCCCTGGTAATTTATATTGATATCCAGAAACTGTGTCAGGTTTTTTTGCAGCAACAGTCGCCACGTCATATTTTTCCCAGGCTGCAGACCTTCAAGCATCGTAAAGGCAACCGGCGATTGCGCATCTCCGGTGAATTTGTTTTGGTATAAGGAGAATTCGCCGTTAGCGGTAAATTTCTTTTCGCTCGCATAGGAAAACGATGTCCCAAATCGGTTTTGAGTCAGTTTATCCAATGTCCCAATCTGGTTGGTTTTGTTCTGGTATTCGTAAAACACATCCAGGCTTGCATTTTTATTGAACAGATAGGAAATCTTCGGATTGACCTGGTAACTGTCGACTTCGTAATTCTTGCTGGCATAATTTTCGGAAATCAAATCAGACGCCGCCATTTCAGTCCCCAATGAAAACAGCCAGGTTTTTTTGAGCAAATGCATGTATTGCAATTGGTGGGTTTTGTTCTTTGCCTGCTGCGAACCCACAGACAAAAGGGTTTCAATCTGGTTGTCGATAAAAGTATAGGTAACCGAATGTTTCTGCTTCCCCCGGTTATAAAATAAACTATTCCTGAAACTCGTATTCAGCCCTAATCTGTTTTCATCATTGGTTGAAAACGGATTCAGGTCGAAATTATCTCCATTGCGCCTTATTTTGCGTTCAATCAGAAACGAAGTCTGGTTATAGAAATGCGACAGGACTTTTTTTACACCGGCCGCATTTTGCCATTGACCCGGATTTAGGTTCAAGGATTGCGAAAACTTGTTCTGGTGCGTTTTAACAAAAACCTGGTTGGGCAAAAACACCCGTACGTATTTCGCCTGGTCCGGAAACGGTGCCACTTCAAACTCCTGCAGTTCCTGGATTCCGTTTCCGTTATAATCTATCCAGGTGTAAACTCCCCTTCCGGGCTCTACCTCAAGATAGGTAAACTCCTGCTGGGCGATGGTCCCCGAAGTGGTTTCGTAGGCGGTTGTAACCTGCATAAACTGGTTAAAATACTGATCGTTGTACAACAGCCTCGAGTTCAGCGAAGGCTCATTTTGCCGGCTGGCATCAACATATTTAAGGTTCCTGTAGTTGATGAACAATGACAAATCGCTTTTTTTTGTCTGCAGTAATTTTGATTTCAGATAATACGATTGTGATGTATTGACACGCTGCAGCAAACCATTCTGCAAACTGTCGTTCAAACGCTGCAGGTATCCCAATTCGACAAAAACCCTGGTGCTGTCGCCCCTTCCGACAAAAGCGCCGTATTCGGTAAACCTTTGGCTCAATGCCGATAACTGCTGTGTTGCTACTAATCGCTCTTTATTGTTTTCCATGCGGAGGCTCCCACCGACCCAATTTTTCTTTTTGAAACTATAGCGGACCTGTGACTGGTTTCGGATAAATGTTGAAGACGCATAATTCCCGTCGCTTTTCAGATAGCTGGCATTTTGGAAAACCTGCCAGTCATTAAGCCTGAACAATCCGTTGATGATATGGCGGCTTCCGGAGAAGCTTTTGGAAAAATCCAATTTCTCAAACTGGTACGTAAGCTTTCCTTTCTCGGGCAGGATAAAATCCAAACCGTTAACCAGCAAACTTTGATTACCTGCAAAAGAAGTCAGGTTCCAGTCACGATTGAACTCGATGTTGAACAAACGCTCAATTGTCCTGAAGTTTTCCTGTACAAACTGGTAATTGCCAAAGGCATCCACCTGCCATTTTTTGGTAAACAGCCGCTGTTTGAAGTTGAGCTTGCCGGCCAGCCCTTTGTTATCGTCGTCATCCAAAGAAGAAAAAAGGTTCTGGTCGTTATTGCTGACACCCACTTCAAAATCAACAACAGTTTTTTCAGTCGGATTGTATTTCCCCAAAACCGTAGCAATCTGGATTTTTGTAGGCGCGATCAATCGCACTATCGGCTCGTAATTTCCTTGCGGGATTCCGGCCACAGGCGCTACATACTGATAAATCTTTCCGATGGCAGACGAATTAGTCAAGATATAATTCCCAAGATTATTGCCCACCAAAGTAAATTTGACATTGTATAGCTCATCGGTAGAAACATTAGAATATTCAAACGCTTCGACACCATTTACGATTATTTTTTTGTACAAAATCTTATTATCGGAATAAGTGTCCAAATAAGCCGAAGGCGCATTCATCAGATTGACATTATCACCGGCATTGCTTAGGATTGCCGCTTGTTCCGATGTAAGGCTTTGCTGCAGCGGTTGGTTTTTCACATCATTTTCAGAATACAGGTAACCACCAAGGCTCCAGGTTTTGGCTTCATGGTTGGCACCGGCATAGGTCACAAACCGTGTATAGCTGCGGTCTGAATATTGGTATTCGATAACGATACGCATTTCGGACGTAATTGGGAACAGCGACGTAAATGTAATTTCCCCGGCATTGTAATCAATGACATAATCATTGCTTTCACCGCGCTTGCGCAAAATCCCATTAACATACACCCGCTCCGAGCCCGAAATCACCAACACGTACAACTCGCCATTATTGCCGCGTAATTTGTAAGGCCCCTGGTTTCCTTCCTGCCCGGTGAACGAGCTTTTGGCATACTGGCCGCGAACCAGGGCAGCCGACGCAAAAACATCGGTTTTGCCGTCTTCGTCGCCAAAAGTGAAATGTGCCGAAAGCCCCTGGACTTTTTTATTGAAATTCAAAAAACGTGACTGGCGGTTTTCGAGGAATAGGTCACCGGCACGGATGTTCCATTTATCGGTAAACAATTCGATGAAAATCTGGTCAAATTCATCCAGCTTCTGCGAATAGCCATTATCCTGGAGCGGAATGTTGGAATCCTGGATCGAGGCGCGGAGCGAAACCTTATCCGAGATTTTTCCTGTAATCTGCAAATCGAGGTTGGAGCTTACCGTGGCATTCTGATTGTTGCCGATGGTAACACCGCGCGTGATGCTTCCGGAAGTGTTCAATCCGTCAAACGGGACAAACTTTTTTACCGACCGGTTGACTTTGTATAATCCGCCATCATTGGCAACAACTCGGTCCTGGTCATAAATGCTGTAGGTTTTTGTCAGCGCTTCCGGGTATTTGAAATACCGCACCGTAATGCTGTCATTGGAAGCAAAGCCTTTTTTAAAAACCAGCTTTCCGGTTTTGAAATCAACTTTGTAGAAACTGCTGTCGATTTCCTTACCGTCTGGCATTTGCAGCTTAAAGAAACTCGGGCTGATGCTTACCTTTTCGATTGAAATCGTATCGGTTGAAACCGCGATTTTTTTATTTTGGTACAGCGATTTGATTTCCTGGGCCGAAAGCCTGGAAAAACCAAGAATCACTATCAATAAAAAAATCCGTTTCAGCATACATCATATAAACGTAAAAAAGCAGTTTTGAGTATAAATAGCTATTCCTTCGTCACGATCTGCATCGTTTCCCTTGAAATTTGCTTTACCAGGACCGTTTTGTCTTTTTCGACCATTTTAGCCGCTTTTTCATCAAAATGACGGATGGTGTACAGCGAGACGTTTTCGTTATAGGAGATTTTGAATTTTTTGGAAAGGATGTTTTTCAGCTCATTGAAATTCCCGAATTTATCTTCCAGGCAAACCGAGAAACTGATGGCCGAATTCTGGATCAGGCTCGTTTTGATTTTGTACTGATGCAGCAATGCAAAGATTTCGCTGATATTTTCTTCCATGATAAAAGAAAAATCAATTGACGAAAGCGATAGCAAAAGTTGGTCTTTCTTAACGATGAAACAAGGCGTTTTTGGCTCCAGATCCTGCCCTTTCGAAACACTGGTCCCGGCCAATAACGGATTGACAAATGACTTTACATATAACGGAATCTCTTTTTTCTGTAATGGCTGCAGGGTTTTCGGGTGGATTACCGAAGCGCCGTAAAATGCCAGCTCAATGGCTTCGCGGTACGAAATTTGGTTCAGCAGGACGGCATTTTCAAAATAACGCGGATCGGCATTCAAAACTCCGGGAACGTCTTTCCAGATGGTTACGCTTTCGGCATTGAGGCAATACGCAAAAATAGCAGCGGTGTAATCGGAACCCTCACGGCCTAAGGTAGTTGTAAAATTATTTTCATCGGAACCTAAGAAACCCTGAGTGATGTTCAGTGCTTTTTTCTTTACGCCTTTTGATATAAACTGTTGGGTTTTTTCCCAATCGACATCAGCATCGCGGTAATTATTATTGGTTTTGATGAAATTGCGCACATCGATCCAGTTGTTTTTCAAACCGGCATGATTGAAATAATAGCTGACAATTGTAGTTGAAACGATTTCACCAAAACTCACGACCTGATCGTAGACAAAATTGTAATTTGGGGATTTGTTGCTTCTGATGAAATATTCCAGATCGGCAAAATGGCTGTTCACGGCATAATACACATCGTGTTCTTCATCATCAAACAAATCCATCAGGATCTGGTTGTGGTATTTGCGTACATCCTGCAGTGAAGAATGCAGCTCGGGTGATTTCTCAAAATAATTTTTGATGACCAGCTCCAGTGCATTTGTGGTTTTTCCCATTGCGGAAATTACCAAAAGCGTGTCTTCGTGGCCCACTTGTTCCAATACGCTGAATACGTTCTTAATACCATCGGCATCTTTTACCGATGCACCGCCAAATTTGAATATTCTCATAATTTATAGTCGAAAGTCAAAAGTCAAAAGTCGAAGGACCTTTACTTCAGAGATTATTTATTCTTAAAAATTCATTGATTCCGTTTTCGTCCATCTGTGCCACACGCCAGTCTTCCAATATCCTTGCGCCCGATTTCTGATAAAATTCGATCGCCGGTGTATTCCAATCCAGAACTGCCCATTCGATGCGGCGGACATTGTCTATTTTTCCCTGCTCGATGATTTTGGAATACAATTCGAACCCAACGCCACTGCCCCGCATAGCTTCTTTTACGATCAAATCCTCAAGATGGATGGTTTTTCCTTTCCATGTTGAATAGCGGTAATAATACAGTGCAACCCCGATGATTTGTTTCGCCTGTTCGCTATCGCCCGAGCCGCTATTGACCTCGGCAACAAATGTGTAAAACAAAGGATCTTCACCAAAACCATCTTTTTCCAAATCGGCTACCGTCACTTCAACAGCATCCGGTTCTTTTTCAAAAATGGCGAGCTCCTGAATCAGGTCCAGTACCGCTTTCATGTCTTTTTTTTCTCCTTTTCGAATCAGCATCAAGATTTATTTTTTCTTCTTTTTAGTTGTAGTTTTTTTTGTTGCGGCAACTACCGCTTTATTAGAAATGGGCAATTGAACATACGGTTTGTACAAACCATCGGCAGTAGCTTTTGCTTTTGCTTTATCAGCTCTGTCTTTCGGGTCGGGGTGCGTGCTCATCATCTTGGTTAAAAAATCAGCCTGTACCTCGCCATTCATATTGGCCAAAATAGTAAATGCGGCTTCAACAGCATTCACGTTATATTTATTTCGTTTCATGAAAGCATACGAGTAATCATCAGCTTCCGACTCTTGTTTGCGGCTAAATTTACTATCCAAAATAGCACTTCCCAACTGTCCGTACTGGCTGTCTGTAATCTTTGCAACTTTATCAGACTGCGAAGAAACGGCACCAATTAAGGCTGTCTTCCTAAGGGCAGCTTTCATGGCATCTCTTGAATCATGATTTACAACATGTCCTATTTCGTGGCCAATAACCGCTAATAATTCATTATCATCCATTATATCCATCAAGCCTGAAAATACTCTAACGCTACCATCAGCTGTAGCAAAAGCATTGACATCCTTGGTTAAATATACTTTATAGTTAAGTGTCAATCCTGCTTCGTTAGCATGCTTGCCAAAAATTCTGTTCAATCGCAAGGTATATCCATCTTTGGGTCCGGCAACCTTGTTAATAGAATCCAATTTTCGAACTGCTTCTTTTGATGCTGCTGCAGCATCTGCATCACTATATGTAAAACTTGCAGCACCAGCTGATAATGCTCCCATTGCTTTATCCCCTAAATTTATCTGTGCATTTAAATTTGTAAAACTTAATATGGTTATGGCTATTAATCCAATATGCTTTTTTGCATTCATAGTTTTGTATTTTTTCAATAATTAAACGCAAAGATAAAATAAGTTTTATTGACTATCGGCTACTTTATGCCAACTATTATTTTATATCTTATAAAGAAGGAAAAGTTTTTAAAAGGTTAGCCCTTTCGGAAGAATAGTCTGAGTAAAGCTACGGAATTCAGGAGTTTATAATATTCTGGACGACACGGAATTTGCCAGGCAGTTTTGAACGGAATTCAAAAATTCCTCAAAAAAGGGTCATTTCTTTTGGTATAAAGTAACCGATAGTCATTTTAAGTTTTATAAAGATTTAACTTGGCTTTTTTAGTTGATGTGGATTTTAATAAAAAAAACGATATTTGCACAACTAACTACAACGATTTCGTAATGGAAGAACGCAACAGGACCCTAGGTGAATTTATCATTGAAAAACAAAAGGACCACAACTACTCAACCGGAGAATTATCCAAAATCATCAACTCCATCAGGCTTGCCGCCAAAGTCGTAAACTATAAGGTAAACAAGGCCGGACTGGTTGATATTATTGGCGCGGCCGGAGAGCAAAACATCCAGGGCGAAGACCAGCAAAAACTGGATGTATATGCCAATGAGATTTTTATCCAAACGCTGATCAACCGTGAAATCGTATGCGGGATCGCCTCTGAGGAAAACGACGATTTCATTACCGTGCAAGGGTTGGATGAAGGCCACAATAATAAATATGTAGTGCTGATGGATCCGCTGGACGGTTCGTCCAACATTGATGTGAACGTTCCGGTGGGAACCATTTTTTCGGTTTTCAGGAGGATTACACCTGTTGGGACGCCGGTAACTCTGGAAGATTTTTTGCAGCCCGGAACAGCACAGGTTGCAGCAGGATATGTAATTTACGGAACCTCGACCATGCTGGTTTATACAACCGGGCACGGCGTAAACGGATTCACGCTGAATCCGGCAATTGGAACATTTTACCTGTCGCACCCAAATATGCAATTTGCCAAAGACGGAACCATCTATTCGATCAACGAAGGAAACTATGTGCATTTCCCACAGGGCGTAAAGGATTATATCAAATACTGCCAGCTCGAGGAAGGCGACCGCCCCTATACGTCACGATATATCGGGAGCCTGGTTTCCGACATCCACCGCAACATGATCAAGGGCGGGATATACATATACCCAACCAGTTCCAAAGCGCCAAAAGGCAAACTGCGCCTGCTATACGAATGCAACCCGATGGCATTCATCGCCGAACAGGCCGGCGGAAAAGCTTCGGACGGTTTTGGACGGATCATGGAAATCCAGCCGACCGAACTGCACCAGCGCGTGCCTTTCTTCTGCGGAAGCTATAACATGGTGGAGAAGGCAGAGGAGTTTATGGAAAAGTATAAACAATAATGCGTCAATTGAAAGTTAATCAGACAGCCGCATTGACATATTTACAAATAAAAAAGCCCCGAATTTGTTCGGGGCTTTTTTATTATTTATTCATGTGAGTCATTTCGTAGACGAAAGTATCCAGATCTACATGCAGCAGTAAAAGCGACATTGCCTTATCTACAATAAAACCAACGTTTCCTGGGGTAAATCCTAAAGCCAAGGCAAATTTTGTCAAAACTTCTTTTTGTTTTGGCCCAAGCACGTGGTCAACATAAACCATCCTCGACAAATCATACAAACGCTCCAAACGCTGCGTATGCAGGTAAGGCGGGTTAACCGGATATTTCGAAGGGTTTTCAAGGATTTCCTCGTATTCTGAAGGTGTAATTTCCAAACGGACCGCAAGTTTGTCCAAAAATTCTTTTTCTTCTCTGCTCAAATCACCATCGGCAATGGCTACACGCACAATTGCTGAAAAGTGGCTCTTATTCCTGCTCTTAAATTCGCTATCAAATAAATCTGAAAATGACATATTGTATGGTTTTTATCGTGCAAATATAATTGAAATAAACCTTTTGCGGAAGCGGAAACCAAAAATGTTTTTAATCGATTTTCGGATTAAATTATCTGCCTAAAACAAAATAAATTGTAAGTTTACGTACCAAAACCAACTAATGCCATGTCTGATTTCCTGATAAACTTTACAATTGGGTTAAAACATTTATGGAACCTCAACGCCTATATTGATATCTTATTTCTTTTGGTTTTAACGGTTCCGTACGAATACAAAGCCTGGAAGAAAATACTCATCCTGGTAGCGCTGCTTACGGCCGGGCATACATTGGCGCTCATGCTTGCCGTTTTCAAGGTAATCACCATCAAAACCACAATTGTTTCCTTCATTATCCCGATACTCATCCTTGTGGTTGCATTATTCAACATCATTGCCGCCGGAAAATCGGGCAAGAAAGACAGCATTACCTTCATTGCAATCCTAACATCACTATTCGGAATCATACACGGATTGGGTTTTTCAAACCATTTCAACACTATTGTTCCCGGCACGCCGACCGACAGGCTACTGCCGCTCCTCGAGTCGTCGCTCGGATTCGGAATTGGCCAAATCATCACTATCATGCTGGCTTTATTGCTCGCATATGTAGTCCAGACACTGCTTAAATTCTCCCGGCGCGACTGGATATTGATCATCTCGTCACTAGTCATTGGCGCCCTTGTCCCGATGGTCATGCACAATCCAATCTGGCAATAGATAATTGTTTCATAAAATTGTTTTTTGAGCGATAGGTTTGGGTATATTTGCTATCCCTATTCCCGCTCTCCGCTCTACTTTGGTACCGCTGCGATCGGGGCTAAACAGGAAACCATTTGATTTTTTGCAATGAAAGACACTAAACAACTCAAATACGATATCGCTTACCTAAGGATTGCCGCCGAATGGGGCAAGCTTTCCTATTGCCAGCGGAAGAAAGTAGGCGCCATAGTGGTGCGTGACCGAATGATCATTTCCGACGGCTACAACGGAACGCCTTCTGGTTTTGAAAACTTCTGCGAAGACGAGGAAGGGTTTACAAAATGGTACGTGCTCCATGCCGAGGCCAATGCCATCTCCAAAGTGGCACGCTCTACGCAATCCTGCGAAAATGCAACATTGTACATCACGCTTTCGCCCTGCAAGGAATGCAGCAAGCTCATCCATCAATCGGGCATCAAACGCGTGGTGTATCAAAACGGCTACCGCGATACCACCGGTTTGGAATTTTTAGAAAAGGCCGGTGTCATTGTAACTCAAATCGAAAATTTAGACCAATAGGATTCCCAAACAAATCCAGCAAAATGAAATCAAGGGAAAAATACCTGCCACTACTTTTATTTGCGTGTGTTGCAATGGGGGTTGTCATTGGCGGTATGATCAATTACCCAAGGAGAAGCCTATCCAAAGACAGTGCCCGGAAGGCCAAAATCGAAAAACTGATCGATTTTATCAACGACGAATATGTAGACGATGTCAATTCGGATTCAATTGTTGACATGACCGTAAACAGTATATTGTCCAATCTCGATCCGCACTCTATTTACCTTCCGCCCAGCGAACAATCCTCGGAAGCCGAAATCATGAAAGGCGATTTCGTAGGCATTGGTGTCAATTTTTATATGTACAATGACACCGTTGCAATTGTAAAGCCTGTTGCAGGCGGGCCGGCCGCTAAAGCAGGAATCCTTCCTGGCGACCGTATCCTGTTTGCCGACAAAAGCAAGCTTTTTGGGCGAAAATTGCCCACAGACAGTTTGTTCAACAAGTTAAAAGGCGAAGAAGGTTCGAAAGTAAAACTGACTATTTTCAGGAAAAGTATCAATAAAAAGCTAACGGTAAATGTGGCCCGTGAAGTCGTTCCGATCAAAAGCGTCGACACCTACCTGATGCTTAACAAAACTATGGGCTATATCAAAATCAATCGTTTTGCAGACAACACTTACGATGAGTTCATGGTTGGCCTGGAAGCCCTGAAGAAAAAAGGAATGACCGCTTTAGTGATCGACCTGCGCGATAATGGCGGCGGCTATCTGGAAAGGGCGGTTTCCATTGCCGATGAATTCCTCAAAAATAAGGAACTTATCGTATTTACCAAAAACAGGAAAGGCCAAGAGGACAAGATATATGCCACCGGCGACGGGATTTTTGAAAAAGGGAACCTCTACATCCTGATTGATGAAAATACGGCTTCGGCCAGTGAAATCCTTTCCGGGGCCATACAGGACAACGACCGCGGGACTATTGTGGGGCGCCGTTCGTTTGGAAAAGGCCTGGTGCAGCGCGAAATGGATTTCGATGACGGCTCGGCGGTCCGTCTGACTATTTCCAGATACTATACCCCAAGCGGACGTTCCATCCAAAAGCCTTATACCAAAGGAGAAGCCGAAAAATACAGTGCCGATTTTGAAGCGCGTTTTGCCAGCGGCGAGCTGTATGCCAAAGACAAGATAAAAGTGGCCGATTCATTGAAATTCAAAACCAAAAAAGGACGCATTGTTTATGGCGGCGGCGGGATCGTTCCTGATATTTTTGTTCCGCTCGAGGTTCAAAAAGGCGAAGAAAACCTAAGCTACATTTTGAGTTCAGGACTTGTAGGGCATTTTGTCTTCGAACAATTGGATAAGGATCGAAAAGCCTACAAAGGATTGAAATTTGAGGATCTGCTGTCCAAGATCCAGAACGACGACAGCTATGTTTCGAAATTTGAACGCTATCTGAAAGAAGCAGGGTTACAGGATATGAAATTAGACCACAACAAAGCGTTGGTCAAGAAATACATTACTGCCGAATTTGCACAGCAATTATTTGGCGAAGCCGAATATTACAAAGTGATACTGAAAGGCGATCCGATGCTTGATGCGGTATTGAAGTAATTATTTTTTCCTGTTGAATAACGGGAGCAGCAAAAATGCCAGTCCGCCCAAAACAATCATCAGCGCAGTCTGCGAAATCCATACGATCCAGCCAAAAGCACTTCCAACCGTTTCCGGAATCGAATAAAGGAAAAGTATTTTGGCAATTAGAAAAGGATAAACGCCAAAACCACTATTAGTAAACCCGATAGCAAGGCTTCCCATCACAAATGCGATGATAGTGGCTCCAAAACTGATGTCGCTGGTTTCCTTTAACGCAAAAACAGTTACATAAAACATCAGCAGATAGGTAAACCAAATGAAGAAAGAATGGAACAAAAACCAGCCTTTGTTTTTCATGTGGACAATGCTCATGATTCCCTCCTTTAGCCCTGAAAGCTTGCCTTTTATCATCAATACCATTTTCCATTGCGAGTATTTCCAGATAAGGATAAAGCAGATAAAGCCAAAAATGCCGATACCCGCCAAAACCACCAGCCGCTCAAACGGGATGTTTTGAAGAATGTAGTCTTTGAGCACTTTGAACTGCATCAAAAACGACACAAAGACAAACAAAAGGAAGATCAGGAAATCCACCACCCTCTCGGCAACAATGGTCCCAAAAGCCTTATCAAAAGGAATCCCTTCATATTTCTTAAGGATCAGTGCCCGCGAAAACTCGCCCGAACGCGGGATTGTAAGGTTCATAAAATAAGCAACGCAAACCGCAAACAGATTGTTATGGAAATGCGAATGGTAACCCAGATGCTCTATTGAATATTTCCAGCGGTAGGCGCGCGAAATAAATCCGAAAAGCGCAATAAACAGCGACAGGTAGATGTAGAAATAGTCGGCATTCCTAAAACAGCCTTTCATTACATCAATCTGTTCCGGCGTGTATTGGTTGTATTGATAATATATCAGAAAAACCCCCAATAAAAGTGGGAGTACAATGGTCAACCATTTGCCGATTTGTTTTTTCAAGGTTTACGTCAGTGAGTTATTTGTTTCGTTTGGAAAAACCAACCAGGGTTTGAAGTTTTTGGCTTCCTCAAAATCCATTAAGGCATACGACATAATAATGATAATGTCGCCTTTGTGCACTCTTCTTGCTGCCGGCCCATTGAGCGTTATATCACCTGAGTTCCTGTTCCCTTTGATCACATAAGTGTCAAAACGCTCACCATTATTGACATTTACGATAGAAACTTTTTCGCCCTCGATAAGATTTGCAGCTTCCATCAGGATTTCGTCAATAGTAATGCTGCCAACATAATTCAGATCGGCACCTGTAACTTTTACCCTGTGGATTTTAGATTTTACTACTTCAATTTGCATGGCGCAAAAGTAAATTAATTTAATGGAATTGTATCAATCAATCTGATTTTGTTAACAAAAACAGCTATGAAAGCGCGGTATTTTTTGCCTTTGCTTTTTCGGATGCAGGGCAGCAAAGTGGCTTCGTCTGCAATCTCGAAATATTCCAGTTCAAAATCAGGATGCTTTTTAAATTCCTTGGTTACAGAATCCGTTACTTCACTGGCAGATTTTGTTTGGAACAGCTGCTTTGCCTTTGTAATGGTTTTGAAGATGATTGCGGCTTTTTCCCGTTCTTCAGGAGCCAGCCTTTCGTTGCGCGAACTCATTGCCAGGCCGTTTTTCTCCCTAAAAATAGGACAGCCCACCACATTTACCGGGATTTTATATTTGGAAACCAATTTCTTTACAATCTGAAGCTGCTGAAAATCCTTTTCACCAAAATACGCATTGTTTGGTTTTACGATTTCGAAAAGCCGTTTGACGATCGTTCCAACACCGTCAAAATGCCCCGGGCGGAATTTGCCTTCCATTTGGTTTTCCAAACCGTCAAAATCAAAAGGTGTAGAAACCGTTTTCCCTTCATAGATATCATCTACCGTTGGCGCAAAAACAATAATCGAATCCGAAACGGTTTTTATTTTTTCGATGTCGGCCTCCAAGGTTTTAGGGTATTTTGCCAGATCTTCGGCATTGTTGAACTGCGTTGGGTTGACAAAAATACTGATGACATTTATGGCGTTGTGCTTTAGCGATTCTTCAAGCAGGGAAAGATGCCCCGCATGGAGCGCACCCATTGTTGGCACGAAACCTATGGACATTTTTCCGTTTGAAATCGAATTGAGATGAGAAGCTAAATCGCGTTGTGTGTTAAAAAGAAGCATCGGCTTTCGGTAAATCAGTTGCAAACTTACCATTTTCATAAATAACTGCATAAATTTTTGTACTTTTGCCTGTTTTTTATTGCCAATAAATAAAAGTAGTTAGATTATGGAAGACAAGAGGATATTGTATGTATCATCTGAAGTAGTGCCTTATTTGGCTGAGAATGAGGTTTCTTTGATGTCTTATGATGTTCCAAAGATGATTAATGATCAGGGAGGACAGATTAGGATTTTTATGCCACGATATGGGAATATTAACGAAAGAAGGCATCAATTGCATGAGGTTATCCGCTTATCAGGGATGAACCTGGTCGTAAATGACCTGGATATGCCCTTGATCATAAAAGTAGCTTCCATCCCTAAAGAGAGGATTCAGGTTTATTTCATAGATAACGATGAGTATTTCAAGAGAAAAGCCACTTTTAGCGATGAAGACGGGATGCTTTACCCTGACAATGACGAAAGGGCCATATTTTTTGCAAAAGGCGTAGTGGAAACCGTTAAGAAATTAAACTGGGTTCCTGACATCATACACGTTCATGGATGGATGGCAAGCTTGCTGCCAATTTACATGAAGCATTACTACAAGGATGAAGCCTTGTTTTCTGAAACCAAGATCGTAACTTCGGTTTATGGACAATCCTTTGACGGAAACCTTGACATGGAAATGATCAACAAGGTGAAGTTTGACAACATTCCGCACGAAGCTGTGCAGGAATTGGAAACGCCTAATTACGAAAACCTGATCAAGGCAGCGGTTAAACACTCGGATGCAGTGGTAATCGCTTCTGAAAATGTATCGGGAAGTTTAACAAAATTTATAGAATCTTCAGGAAAACCTTTTTTACCTTTCGCCACGAAAGATAAATTTGCAGAAGCATATACGACCTTTTATAAAGATATGCTTTCTTAAAAAAACAGTTTTAGTTTTATGTATAAAAAATCATTATTACCGATTTTATTTGGCTTTTTCACCATTGCTTTAGTAGTATCCTGCGACAAGGATTTTAATGAATTAGGAAGCGACATTGTTGGTGAGGACCATTATGGTTTTGAAAAATATTCGGATGTTACCATCAAAGCATACAATCAAAAATTAGGGCCGATCGCCTCAAACAACCTGCCTATAAACCCACTTGGGTATTACAGCAATCCGGCATTCGGGACTACCGAAGCTAATTTTGTTACCCAGGTTGAAATGGCAACGGTTGACCCTACTTTCAACAATACAGACCCAACAAATTATCAGACTCCTGCAGCCATCGACAGTGTGGTTATGGAAATCCCTTACTTCAAGACACTACTGGAAACCAAGACAGTAGACAACGTAGTTCAGAGTACCTATAGCCTTGATTCTATTTATGGGCCAAATGTAAATGCTGCCGGGATTGCCGAATCAAAATTCACCCTGAGTGTTTACCAATCAAATTATTTCCTGAGGGATTTGGACCCCAATCAGTCTTTAGGAGAATCCCAGGCATTTTATTCTGACGAGAACAGCACGATAGACGGCAGCAAAATTCCTGTTTTGCTGAATAACGCACCTATCAGCGGCAACAACGCCGACGGTCATGAAAATCAGAATTTCTTCTTTGACAAAAAAGAACACAGGACAATGACCTTAGACGATGATGGCAATCCGGTTTATACCAGAAGCGTTCCTTCAATGCGCCTGCATCTTGACAAAACGACTTTCACAAACCTTATATTGAATGCGCCTGACGGAAAATTGAATGACAATGCTACATTTAAAAACTATTTCAGGGGGCTTTATTTTAAAGTAAGCAACAACACTAATGGCGGCAATATGGCCATGATTAATTTCAAAGCCGGAAAGATTACCTTGTATTACAACGAAGACAAGAAAGTAATAACCAACAATGTTACCTCATTTGAGAGGGTCAACAAAACTTATATCCTGAACCTTACCGGAAACTCTGTGAGCTTGCTGAACAACTCAGACAACCCAAGCTACCTGGCCGCTGCCACTAGCACGAATGAAGCATCAAGGCTTTATCTAAAGGGGGCGAAGGTGCAATTTCCGTTATTGACTTGTTTAGCCCGGCCGACACTTACAAATATGTACTCAGAAAAGACAGCAGCGGAAACGCAATCGATGAAAATGGAGCGGTCATTCCGCTTGACAGCAGCGGACAGCCACTAGCGGGCCATTATTTTACATATGAAAAAGTGAATACCCCCAACGGCGTTTCTGACGAGCTTGATGAATTGAGGTATCCGGCGCTAGAGAATTCTGTTTATCATTCTACAAAAAACAGATGGATGATCAATGAAGCCAATTTGACTTTCAGCATTGACAACAAATCAAATTCAGCCACTTCCTCAACAATGCCAATGGACGATCCGAGTGCATTTGAGCCAAACCGCATCTTCCTTTACGACCTGACCAACAAAAAAGTTTTGGTTGACTATACTTATGATTTAACATCAAATGTCTATTTTCCTAAATTCAACAAGGGAGTATTTGGCGGCATTTTGCTTAATTCAAGCGGAAGGATCCTAAAACAAAGAGAAGATGGGACCGGTATTTATAAGTACAAAGGAAACAAATACAAAATCAGGCTTACAAACCATATCAGGAACCTAATCAAAAACGATTCAACGAATGTTCGTTTAGGGCTATCTGTAACCGAAAGCATTGCCAATGTTGCTTTCTCTAAATTGAGAACTCCTGCAAGCAGCAGTGTAAAAAGCGCCCCAACAATGTCGGTAATGAATCCGCTCGGAACTATTTTATATGGTACGAACATCCCTTTTGGAAATCAGGATTATGACAAAAGGCTAAAACTTGAAATTTATTATACAAAACCTAATTAATACATACTATTATGTGCGGAATTGTTGGCTATATAGGATTTAGGGAAGCTTATCCGATAGTAATCAAAGGGTTAAAAAGATTAGAATACAGAGGTTATGACAGTGCCGGAATCATGCTTTATGATGGCAGCGACCTTAAAATAGCAAAGACCAAAGGCAAGGTTTCAGACCTTGAAGAAAAGTCAAAAGAAATTGCGGGTTCCAAAGCGACAATCGGAATGGGGCACACGCGTTGGGCAACCCATGGAGTTCCAAACGACATCAACTCGCATCCGCATGTGTCCAATTCGGGCAACATTTCAATCATACACAATGGCATCATCGAAAATTATGAGCCATTAAAGAAAGAGCTGCTAAAAAGAGGGTATGTTTTCAAATCCGATACCGACACCGAGGTTTTGGTCAACCTGATTGAAGATGTAAAAAAGAAAGAAAACATCAAGCTTGGAAAAGCGGTTCAAATTGCATTGAACCAAGTGGTCGGAGCTTATGCGATCTGTGTTTTTGACAAAGAAAACCCGGATGAGATCATTGTGGCGAGATTAGGGAGCCCGATTGCAATTGGTGTTGGCGAAGATGAGTTTTTCGTTGCATCGGATGCATCTCCGTTTATCGAGTATACTTCAAATGCAATTTATTTAGAGGATGAGGAAATGGCAATCGTTCGTTTGCACAAACCCCTAAAAATAAGAAAAATAAAGGACGATTCTTTGGTTGATCCTTACATCCAGGAGCTTCAGATGAATTTGGAGCAGATTGAAAAAGGCGGTTATGACCATTTCATGCTAAAGGAAATCTACGAACAGCCAAATGTAATCAAGGATACTTACAGAGGCCGGCTTTTGGCCAATCAGGGAATCATCCAGATGGCCGGTGTTGAAGACAATATTGAAAAATTCCTTCACGCAGACCGCATCATCATCGTAGCCTGTGGAACTTCATGGCATGCCGGATTGGTTGCCGAATATGTCATTGAGGAATTTGCCCGTATCAACGTTGAAGTTGAATACGCTTCAGAATTCAGGTACAGAAACCCTATTATCAACAAAAACGATGTGGTGATCGCAATCTCACAATCAGGTGAAACTGCTGATACTTTGGCCGCAATCAAATTAGCCAAAGAACAAGGCGCTTTTGTTTTTGGGGTTTGCAACGTGGTTGGTTCTTCCATTTCAAGGGAAACCAATGCCGGAGCTTACACGCATGCCGGCCCGGAAATTGGCGTGGCTTCCACCAAAGCATTTACCACACAAATCACGGTATTGACCATGATTGCACTTCGTTTGGCAAAAGCAAAAGGGACATTATCCAACTCTGATTTCCACAGGTACCTGCAGGAATTGGAAGTAATCCCGGAAAAAGTGGCCGAAGCATTGGCTACAAATGACAAGGCTAAAGAAATTGCGGCCAAGTTCAAGGATGCGACCAATTGCCTGTATCTTGGAAGAGGTTACAATTTCCCGGTTGCGCTGGAAGGTGCGCTGAAACTTAAAGAGATATCGTACATCCATGCCGAAGGCTATCCTGCTGCCGAAATGAAGCACGGCCCAATCGCATTGATCGATGAGCAGATGCCGGTAATTGTCATTGCGCCAAAACAAGGACATTACGACAAAGTGGTAAGCAACATCCAGGAAATCAAATCACGAAGCGGGAAAATCATTGCCGTGGTGACCAAAGGCGACACTCAGGTAAAAGGCCTGGCAGACCACATCATTGAAATCCCTGAAACGTCGGATGCATTATCAGCATTGATTACAACGATTCCGTTACAATTATTATCCTACCATATCGCAGTGATGAGAAACTGCAATGTTGACCAGCCAAGAAATTTGGCAAAATCGGTTACGGTAGAATAATTTTAAAATTAAATATCTACAAAAGCAGGACGTTGTCCTGCTTTTTTTTGCGCTGAATTTTTATGATTTCTGTATTAAAAGATTCATTTTATATGTGCGCATAGTATTTTTATTATCAATAATGCCAATTCGTTAATAAAAACTTAAAAAAATTAAGAAAAACGCTGTGTTTTATGAGGATTGTAAAAATAAATTATTAATAAAAATAGCCCTGTTTTTTTGAGGATGTAAAATAAATATTTGTATTTTGGCTTCATAAACCAACAAAATTTAAACCAAATGAAGATTTATTTATTTATCGTTTCATTGTTTTTTTGTGGCATAACTTATGCGCAAACTTCAATTTCAGGTTCGGTAAAAGACAGCAAAAACGAACCAATTCCTGGTGCGAATGTCAAAGTTTCTGGTGAAAATACCGGAACTGTTACAGACAGCGATGGAAATTTTACCCTAACAACCACAAAAAAACCTCCATTTGACCTTGAAATCTCAAGTGTAGGTTATGGATCAAGCAAAGCAAGCGTTACTTCAAACAATCAGAAGATCACCACTGTTTTGACCGATGAAGAAACCAAACTGGACGAAATCGTAGTGTCGGCTTCAAGAACCCCGGAAAGGGTTTTGGAATCTCCGGTAACGGTTGAAAGGATGAGCCTTAAGGAAATTAAAGGAACAACTGCAGCCACCTACTATGATGGTTTGGAAAACTTAAAAGAAGTACATTTCAATACGAGCAGTTTATCATTTAAATCAATCAACACCAGAGGTTTTGCCACTGTGGCAAATACCCGTTTCCTACAGCTGGTTGACGGAATGGACAACTCTTCTCCGGCATTGAACTTCGTTTTAGGAAACCTGATTGGGATTTCTGAATTGGATGTTGCCAATGTAGAGCTTCTTCCTGGAGCATCTTCAGCATTGTACGGTGCGAATGCATTCAACGGAATCATGTTCATGAACAGCAAAAGCCCGTTTACAAATCAAGGTTTGAGTTTTTACTTTAAATACGGTCAAACTTCGCAGGATGTTGCCGGAACCAATGATTATTGGGATTTCGGGCTTAGGGCGGCACATGCCTTCAGTCCGCATTTTGCGGCTAAAGCCAATTTTACCTTCCTAAAAGCAACCGAATGGATTGCAGCAGACAAAAGGGATTTGACAACTAACTTTACCGGTTCAGATGTAAACCCGAATTATGATGGATTGAATGTTTATGGAGACGAGGTTTCTACTAACATCAGAAGTGTTGGACAGTCATTGGCTAATTTAGGCCTGATTCCGGCTTCGGCAGTAAACCTTTTGCCTAACTATAATGTATCAAGAACAGGTTATGACGAGAAAGATTTAAATGACAATACCGTAAAAAGTGTTAAAGCAGATTTTTCATTACACTTCAAACCATGGGCCGACGACAATGAGATTATTTTCCAGCATAAAGTTGGTTTAGGAAACACGATCTATCAGGGAGCCAATAGGTATTCATTGAAAAACTTCTTCATGAATCAGACTAAGCTTGAATTCAAAGGAAAAAATTATTTCGTAAGAGGTTATATGACCGATGAAAATGCCGGAGATTCTTATGACATGCGTTTTGCAGCTTGGAACGTAAACAGGGCATGGAAAGACGATTCAACCTGGTTCGGGCAATATGCCGGGGCATTCGTTCAGTCAACGCTTGCAGGAGCTACTCCGGAACAGGCCCACGCTATAGCAAGATCTACTGCAGACACAGGACGATTTTTACCTGGAACGCCACAGTTTGACAATGCCTTGGCAGCTGTTACTGCCGACCCTAATTTAACTACAGGTTCTAAATTCAAAGACCAGTCAAAACTATACCACGCTGAAGCTAACTATAATTTCAGGGATTTGATCAAGTTTGCCGAAATCCAGTTGGGCGGTTCATTCAGACAATACGAAATGAACTCAGCAGGAACCATCTTTACAGATTATGACGGGCCAATCAGATATGATGAATATGGAGCTTATGCCCAGGTTCAGAAAAAATTATTAAAAGAAGAGCGTTTGAAGTTCACGGGATCGGTACGTTATGACAAATCACAGAATTTTGACGGATTCATTTCTCCAAGGATTTCGTTTGTTTACTCAGCTGGGGCAAACAAACAGCACAACATCAGGGCTTCTTACCAAACCGGTTTCAGAAACCCATCCACTCAAGACCAATACATCGGATTGGATTTAGGCCCATTTGCATTGATTGGTTCTGCTCCGGACAACTTAACAAGATTTGTTGAAACCTTCCCTGTAAGTGCGCAAGGCCAGACAGTCCCAGGTGTTGGAACAACCGCTACCCTATCTGGGGTTCAGGCATATACCAACTCATTCACCCTGACATCTGTACAGGATTTTTCAAATGCCGTTGCAGCAGGACAGCCACTTCAGCAAGCTGCAGCGTTGCTTCAGGTAGCCGATATCAATTTGGTTAAACCAGAAAGGGTACAGGCATTTGAGGTAGGATACCGTTCGGTTATAAAAAATGACCTAAGTGTTGACATTTCAGCTTACTATAACATTTACAACGATTTCCTAAACCAATCAAGGGTAATCACTCCTTATTATGGTGACGTAAATACTTTTGACCCTAATAACTTCGGAACTTATGATCCGGTTAAGGCGCTCCAAAATGGTGACAGAAGGGTTTACCAGGTGTACTCTAACTCAAAAACCGAAGTAACTTCATTTGGATTTGGTGTCGGATTGTCTAAAAAAGTATATAAAGACTTTGAGGCAAGCGTTAATTACAACTATGCTGAATATGACTTTGACCAGGCAAAAGACCCAAGCTTCATCCCAAGTTTCAATACTCCGAAACACCGAATCAAAGGATCATTGGGCAATCCTAAATTATTCAAAAACTTTGGTTTCAATACCAACATCAGATGGAATACCGAGTACTTATGGCAAGCTTCTTTTGCCGACGGTATGGTTCCTGAAAATGTAGTATTTGATGCTCAGTTGAACTATGCAATCCCAAAATTAAAATCGGTTTTAAAAGTTGGAGCCAACAACTTATTCGGAAAAGACTATATCCAGGTAATTGGAGCTGGTGCTATCGGACAACAATGGTTTGCTTCTATAACTATCAACCCATAATCAATAATAATACTATAATTTAAAAGTTATGATAAAAAATTTCAAATGGCTATTATTGGTTTCATTAACCTTTGTAGCATGTGACAGCAGCGATGATGCGGTAACCGATCCAAATTCGACAGACGGTTCGCCACTAACCACCGGTACAGCAGATTTTTCCAAATATGTTGCATTAGGGGATTCTTTTGCTGCCGGTTTTTCAGACAATGCACTATTTATAGAAGGCCAAAAAAATGCCTATCCTAATATTCTGGCAACCCAATTTGCTCTAGTGGGCGGAGGTGATTTTGTAACTCCTTTCATGAATGACAATATTGGTGGTTTTTCTATGGGAGGAGCCCAGGTCCCTCAATTTGGACCTAGATTGTATCTGGCTCCCGGAAATGTGCCAACGCCAGTTACAGGGACTTCTACAACCGACATTTCAGCTCATTTAACCGGGCCATTCAACAATTATGGCATCCCTGGGGCAAAAGCGGTACATCTTGACTTTTCAGGCTATGGAAGTTCTATAGGGAACCCGTATTTTGCAAGGATTGCTACTAATCCTGCTGCTACCGTTATTGATGACGCGCTTGCCAATGATCCTACTTTCTTTTCATTATGGATTGGAGGAAATGACGTTTTAGGCTATGCCACTTCAGGAGGGGTAAGCACAAGCCCAATCACACCGCCAACACTTTTTGAACCTGCATATAACGGACTGATCACCAAGCTAGTGGCAGGAGGCAGAAAAGGCGTAATTGCTAATTTGCCCTACGTAAGCACTTTGCCTTACTTTACTACAGTTCCTTATAACCCGGTTCCTTTAAATGCTGCAACCGCTACACAATTGAATGCAGGATACGCCACCTACAATAATGGTTTGTTGTTTGCTCAGGCAAACGGGCTGATCTCTGCTGCTGAAGTTGCGCAAAGAACAATTTCATTTTCTGCATCTGCTACAAATGCCGTGGTTATTGTTGATGAATATTTAACCAATTTAACAGGTTACGGAATCCCATCCTACCGCCAGGCAACAAATGAAGATTTGATCGTTCTATCAGCAAGAAGCTTCATCGGCACTACCGTAGGAGGAAATCCAGCACAGATCAATGGTGTTTCTGTGCCTTTGGCAGACAATTGGGTATTATCCAAAAAAGAAATCGACGAAGTTAAGATTGCAACTGACGCCTACAACACCACTATTCAAAATGCCGCTACCGCAAACGGCCTGGCTTTTGTTGACGCAAAGGCAATCATGGCTCAGCTGAATACTGTCGGTATTTCTCAAAACGGATATACTATGACGGCGACTTACGTAACAGGAAACACTTTTTCCCTTGACGGTGTTCACCCGAGCCCAAAAGGATATGCTTTGATTGCCAACAAATTCTTAGAAGCAATCAATGCTACTTACGGCTCTAACTTTAAAGGCGTGAATTTAGGCCAGTACCAGATATTATATCCAGCCATGTTATAAAAACAGGCTTGCTATCATTACGAAAACCATCCCAGTTTCAAGGGATGGTTTTTTGTTTTTAAGGCAATTTGAAAAAACTTCTTTTTTTGAAAAATAATTATTGATTTTTCGATTTATAAAAATTATCTTTGCACTCGGAAAAAGAGGTGTTTTAATTAAACCTAAATAGCTATTTAATAAATACATAAACAATGTCAAAAGCAATAGGAAAAGTTTCGCAAATCATTGGTCCAGTAGTAGACGTAGTATTTGATACTAAAGACGTTGAATTGCCAAAAATTTATGACTCGTTAGAAATCGTTAACAAAGATGGTTCAAAATTAATACTTGAAGTGCAGTCACACATCGGAGAAAATACAGTACGTACAATCTCGATGGAAGCTACCGATGGTTTGAGCAGAGGCGCAGCTGTAACAGCTACCGGAGCTCCAATCCAGATGCCAATCGGCAATGATATCTACGGAAGATTATTCAATGTAGTTGGAGATGCTATCGATGGTTTAGGAGATTTACCAAAAGAAGGTGCTAACGGGATGCCAATCCACAAGCAAGCGCCAAAATTTGAAGATTTATCAACTTCTACAGAGGTTCTTTTCACAGGAATCAAAGTAATTGATTTGATCGAGCCTTACGCAAAAGGAGGTAAAATTGGATTGTTCGGTGGAGCCGGAGTTGGTAAAACAGTATTGATTCAGGAATTGATCAACAACATCGCTAAAGGTCACGGTGGACTTTCTGTATTTGCAGGAGTTGGTGAAAGAACGCGTGAAGGAAACGACTTATTGCGTGAGATGTTGGAATCAGGAATTATAAAATACGGAGAAGATTTCATGCACTCTATGGAAAATGGAGGATGGGATTTATCCAAAGTAGATAAGCCAGGAATGAGAGACTCAAAAGCGACTTTCGTTTTCGGTCAGATGAACGAGCCACCTGGAGCAAGGGCACGTGTTGCCTTGTCAGGATTATCTATCGCTGAGTACTTCCGTGACGGAGCTGGTTCAGACCAGGGTAAAGACGTTCTTTTCTTCGTTGACAACATCTTCCGTTTTACACAGGCAGGTTCTGAGGTATCAGCTCTTTTAGGCCGTATGCCGTCTGCAGTAGGTTACCAGCCTACACTTGCAACAGAGATGGGTGCAATGCAGGAGCGTATTACTTCTACCAAAAAAGGATCTATTACTTCAGTACAGGCAGTTTATGTACCTGCGGACGACTTAACTGACCCTGCACCGGCAACAACGTTTGCCCACTTGGATGCAACAACCGTATTGTCCCGTAAGATTGCTGAGCTTGGTATCTACCCAGCGGTAGATCCACTAGATTCTACTTCTCGTATCCTTACCCCGCTTATCTTGGGTAATGAGCATTATGATTGCGCTCAAAGAGTAAAAGAGATTCTTCAGAAATACAAACAATTACAGGACATCATCGCCATCCTTGGTATGGAGGAGTTATCCGAAGAAGATAAACTAGCCGTATCCCGTGCGCGTCGTGTACAACGTTTCTTATCTCAGCCATTCCACGTAGCGGAGCAGTTTACCGGTATCCCAGGAGTTTTGGTTGACATCAAAGACACAATCAAAGGATTCAACATGATCATTGACGGTGAATTAGACCACTTGCCAGAAGCAGCCTTCAACCTTAAAGGAACCATCGAAGACGCTATCGAAGCAGGACAAAAAATGTTAGCTGAAGCTTAATTCTATTATAAATTTTGAATTATAAATTAATTTAAAATTTTAGAATTTAGAATTTAAAATAATAAAAAACATGATTTTAGAAATAGTATCACCGGAAGCTACATTATTCAAAGGAGAAGTCACTTCGGTTTCTTTACCTGGTGTTGACGGTTCATTCCAGATTTTGAACAACCACGCACCTATAGTTTCTATCCTAAAACACGGCGTTATCAAAATTGAAGCGCAGAGTTTTTATTTTGAAAAGGAAGTTGCCGACAAATTTACCAAAGTAAATGAGCAGACCTACCTTTTGGAAATCAGTTCAGGAACTATTGAAATGAAAGACAATAAAGTAAATGTCTTAGCAGACTAAACCGCTTTAAAATAAATCAAGAAAGCCCAGCAATTTGTTGGGCTTTTTTTTATTTTTGGGAGATGGATTTAGAGAAAAAAGAAATATTCCTGTCTGACAGAAACCGGCCGATATGGCAAACAATCATAGGCGCACTATTCTATACTTGCGGATTATATTGTATCTTTTATTTCTTCTATATTTATTATTATTTAGGAATTACCGAAGCTTCCTTAGTAGCTTCCATACACCTTTTAATACTATTGATCTTTGCAGCCGTTGGCGGCATGTGCTTTACAATAACCAAAACGATTTCTATTAATTTAGAAACAGAGGTACTCAAATCAAGATACGGCTTTGGCCTTTTTTTTATCAATCACTATTCTAAGATTCCTGTTTTGGAATATGTTTCTGTATACAAAAATTACCAACAAAATTATTTTGAAGTCAAGCTGTGGCATAAGGGAAACAAGCACTATACCATAGCATACTTTGCAACAGACAAGGAAGCATTTGATTTTGGCCTACTATTCTCAAACAAACTAAATCTGGATCTTCTCGATGCAACCGAAAAAGGCCAATACGAATGGATCGATAAAGACTCCTTATGAACCAGTTCCCCAAATCCCTTCAGCAAAAACTCAATCACCGCAAAGAACACAACGCTTTGCGACAACTTCCCACTTCGAATGATTTGGTAGATTTTGCCTCAAATGATTACATCGGCTTTGCCAAAAACGAATCCATTTTCCATAACACGCACCAATGCCTTTTAGATAAAAACACAAAAACAAACGGCGCAACCGGCTCCCGCCTTTTATCCGGAAACCACATTTTATATAAGGAAACTGAAGGTTTTATCGCTGATTTCCATCAGTCAGAATCTGCTCTGATTTTTAATTCAGGTTATGATGCCAATGTGGGTTTTTTCAGTTCGGTACCACAGCGAAATGACGTTATCCTGTACGACGAACTCTGCCACGCCTCCATCCGGGACGGCATCCAGATGAGCAATGCCAAAGCATACAAATTTGCCCACAACGATTTCGAGGATCTGGAAAAACTGTTAACCAAATCCCAGGCAACCGACAACCGGCAACCGGCAAACCTTTTCGTGGTAACCGAAAGCGTTTTCTCGATGGACGGAGATTGCCCGAACTTGGAACAGCTCACCCATCTATCTGAAAAATACAACGCCTATTTCGTAATTGACGAAGCGCATGCACTAGGTGTTTTTGGCAAAAACGGAGAAGGATTGGTTCAAAGTTTAGGACTGCAGGACAAAATCTTCGCAAGATTAATGACTTTCGGAAAAGGTTTGGGCTGCCACGGAGCAGCGATTCTGGGAAGCGAAAACCTGCGCAATTATTTGGTCAATTTTGCCCGAAGCTTCATCTATACCACAGCGCTTTCTCCTCATAGTGTTGCTACCATTTTGGAATCGTACAAACATTTGGCAAAAGAGAACGAAGCTTTGGGACAGCTCAAATCGAACATCATCTTCTTCAATCAGGAAAAAATGCGTTTGGGTTTGAAACCGATGTTCGTCTATAGCAAATCGGCCATACAATGCGCCATCATTCCTGGAAATGAAAAGGTAAAATCCATTGCAGGCCAATTGCAGCAAAACGGATTTGACGTTAAGCCAATTTTATCGCCAACAGTTCCAGAAAACCAGGAACGCCTGCGATTTTGCCTGCACAGCTACAATTCACACGCCGAAATCTCCAATGTTCTCGAATTGTTGGCTACTTTTGTATTCTGATATGGAAGAAGAAAAGTTTACCTTACTACGCCGGTTTCAATACTCAAGCGAAGCCCTTATTTATCAAGGCAAATTAGAAAGCCACGGAATTGAAGTCTTCCTGCGCGACCTCAACACGGTTGACACCAATCCACTGTACAGTAATGCCGTAGGCGGTGTCAAATTATTTGTAAAAACTGAGGATTTTAAAAAAGCCAGCGAAATTATAAATGATGTGAAGCTCTATTCTGTAGATGATGACGACCAGCCTTTAAAATGTCCCGAATGCGGTGCTGAAAAAGTAGACATGGTAACTTCCATTAAAGACTGGAGATCTTTACAGGCGTTTGCCTTTTCGTGGATTTCTAGCATGTTCCCTATCTACGCAAAGCACAAATACAAATGTGAAAACTGTAAAAACGAATTCAACTAATGAAATTATTTATAACCGGAATCGGTACCGATGTAGGCAAAACCATCGCCTCTTCTATTGTTGTTGAAGCCCTCGAAGCCGATTATTGGAAACCCGTCCAAGCTGGAGATTTGGACAATTCCGACAGCCATAAAGTGGGAAGGTATATCTCAAACAGCACAACCAAATTCCACGACAACAGCTATAAGCTCAACACTCCCGCAAGCCCACATCTGGCTGCTGAGCTAGACGGGATCATCATTGATCTCAAACAAATAAAAGAGCCCAAAACCAAGAACCACCTGGTGATTGAAGGGGCAGGTGGAATTTTCGTTCCGCTGAATGATACCGATTGTGTTATCGATCTGATCCAAAAGGATTACAAAGTCATTGTCGTTTCCAGGCATTATCTGGGAAGCATCAACCATACTTTATTGACGATCGAAGCACTTCAGAACCGGAATATTGAAGTTGCCGGAATTATTTTTTCTGGCGATGAAAACAAATCCACCGAAGAAATCATCCTCAGCAAAACCAAAGTCAAATTCATAGGCCGGATTGACAATGAGCCATATTTTGACCAGAATGTCATCCGTTATTATGCCGATAAATTCCGTGAAAATCTTTTAAGCCTATAAATCTTAAATCCTATGAACTTAACCGAAAGAAACAAATTATACAACTGGCATCCGTACACACAGCACAAAACCGCCGCCGATTTTCCGGCAATCATAAAAGGTGAAGGCGCATTGCTTTGGGATGAAAACAACAAGGAATATATCGATGCGATTGCTTCGTGGTGGGTCAATCCTTACGGGCATTCGAACAAAACCATAGCCGACGCGATCTACAAGCAGCTGACTACTTTAGAACATGTTTTGTTTGGCGGCTTTACACACGACAAAGCCGTTTTATTGGCCGAAAAGCTGATGGGAATCTTGCCGAAAAACCAAAAGAAGATATTTTATTCCGACAATGGTTCAACTGCCGTTGAAGTAGCGCTGAAAGGTGCCTTACAGTATTTTTACAACAAAGGAATCAAAAAAACAAAGATCATTGCATTTGAAGACGCGTTCCATGGCGATACTTTCGGGGCAATGGCTTCGAGCGGGATTTCTTTTTTTACCGAAGCTTTCAAAGGCTCGCTGCTTGAAGTGATCCGAATCCCGGTTCCTACGAAAGGTAACGAAGAAAAGAGCTTACAGGCTTTGAAGGATTTGGCTGCCACCAATGAATATGCCGCTTTCATTTTTGAGCCTTTGGTTCAGGGAGCGGCCGGGATGGTAATGTATGCTCCTGAAATTTTGGATCAGTTGATTGCCGTCTGCAATGAAAACAATGTGTTCACGATTGCCGATGAAGTCATGACCGGATTTGGCAAAACCGGAAAGACATTTGCTACTGATTATTTAGCAAACAAACCCGATATGCTGTGTTTGTCAAAAGCACTGACCGGCGGAACCATCCCGATGGCGATTACCACCTTCTCACAGGAAGTTTTTGACGGATTTTACGACGACGACACGAATAAAGCCTTGTTCCACGGGCACACTTTCACAGCAAACCCAACAGCCTGTGCAGCCGCCCTGGCGAGCATCGGATTGTTGCAGACCGATGAAATGCAGCACAATATCTCAAGGATAAATCAATCGCACCTGGCTTTTGAAAACAAAATAAAATCGCACCCAAAAGTAAAAACCACAAGGGTTCTGGGAGTCATTTTTGCTTTGGAAATCAAAACCGAAAACCAGGAAAGCTATTATGGGTCGATGCGCAACAGGCTTTACGATTTCTTCATAGAAAATGGTGTGATACTGAGGCCTGTTGGCAATATCGTTTATATTTTACCTCCTTATGTCATGACCGATAAACAATTGGAAAAAGTATATGCCGTCGTAGAAAAAGCACTCGAAATAGTGTAATTTTGCAGTGAAATTGCCTTAACCCGAATTGCCTTGAAAACTCCAATAGCCATAACTTCCGTTGCTTCATTTTCTGCTTTGGGAAAGACTTCAGCCGAAGTTTGGAACGAATACCTGAATCCGGAAACCTTAATTGCCGAGAAAAAAATCGGCGGTACCGATTCGCTGGTTGTTTCGTTACCAAAACAATTGGAAGTGGACATAGAAACCTTGCGCAATTCGGATCCCAAATACAAGCCACTTGACAACTCCGTGCTGTATGCTATTCTCGCTTCGCGGGAAGCAGTAAAAAAAGCGGGGTGGAACGATTCGGAATTTGCTGTTAACATTGGTTCATCAAGAGGCGCTACGGAGCTTTTCGAAAAGCACCATCAGGAGTTTCTGGAAACCGGAAAAACAGCTGTTTTGGCATCGCCTACGACAACATTGGGAAACATCTCAACCTGGGTAGCCCATGATTTGAAATCACAAGGACCCGAACTTTCGCACTCCATTACCTGCTCTACCGCGCTTCATGCCTTGCTGAACGGAATAGCCTGGCTCCGGGCCGGAATGGCAGAAAAATTCCTGGTTGGCGGAAGCGAAGCGCCCTTAACCGCATTTACGATTGCTCAGATGCAGGCCTTGAAAATCTACTCAAAATCGGATGATGAATTTCCTTGCCGGGCTTTGGATCTGGAAAAGACAAAAAACTCTATGGTTTTGGGAGAAGGCGCAGCCATGGCTTGCCTTGAAATTGGCGAAAAACCTAACGCGTTGGCGTACATTACTGGATTTGGTTATGCAACCGACGATTTGCAGCACAGCATTTCGATTACCGATGAAGCGGAATGTTTTCAAAAATCGATGAAAATGGCATTGCAGAATACAAATCCCGAAGATGTTGATGCAATCGTAATGCACGCCCCAGGAACGATAAAAGGCGACAGATCGGAATATAAGGCCATTGAAAAAGTATTTGGGAAAACGCTTCCAATGCTGACCACCAATAAATGGAAAATCGGGCATACTTTTGGCGCATCGGGGATGTTAAGCCTCGAATTAGGCATTTTGATGATGCAGCAGCAGCATTTTATCGGAGTCCCATTTGTAACAAATCAAAATCCGCGGAAGGAAATTCGGAATGTATTAATAAATGCGGTTGGTTTTGGCGGAAATGCCGTAAGCATACTGCTGTCTAAATAGCCGTTTCAAATTCCTTTAATTTTTCGTAAACCAAATGGCTTTCCCAGCCTTTCCGGAGCAGGTAATCGCAGAATTTTTTCTTTTTTTTCTGGATATCCCTTTCGGCAATGCCCTGCCAATGCCGCTCTGCCAATTGTCCTAAAGTCTCTAAATATTCCTCTTCCGAAATTTCGGATAAGCCACATTTTATATTGGGGGCAGAAATCTGCCGAAGCTTAAGCTCATTGACAATCCTGACCTTTCCCCAAAATTTGATCCGGTGCTTTCCACGGGCAAAACTCCGGGCAAACCGTTCTTCATTTAAAAAATTATTTTGCAGCAAATGAACGATAACAGCATCAATATCCTGTTGCTTCAAACCCAGATCATAGCCTTTCTGAATCACTTCCTGATGGCATCGTTCCTGGTAAGAACAATAGTATTCTAATTTGAGCTGTGCTTCATTTACAGTTAATTTTTCCTTCATTTTTTTGAATATCGGTTCGAAAAACAAAATTAGGATAAAACGGATGAAATACCACAAACAGTATTAAAAACGTAAATAAAAACTCATCGTTTTTATTTATTGACAAAAAAGTTGCAAAAAAGATGAATTTTATTAATAACTTATTAGTTCAAATGGCTTGGATTTAAGTAATTTAGATGTAAGTTTGTTATCCCATTTTCTACTTGGCATATCCTAGCCCCATCAGTATGCTTTAAAATGAACGGCGGAACTATGAAAGCGAATCAATAACATAATTCATTTTAAATGAAAATTAAGATACTTTTTACGGCTCTTTTGTTTAGTTGCCTTACTTGGGGACAGATTATTTATCAGGATAATTTTGGAACCGG
The DNA here is from genome assembly GCA_049841115.1 of Flavobacterium sp. GTDB lineage: Bacteria > Bacteroidota > Bacteroidia > Flavobacteriales > Flavobacteriaceae > Flavobacterium. Next base: position 1,418,270 of record JASGHQ010000006.1, on the reverse strand, counting down.
CGCGGGTATTACTGTAAAACCTTATTCAGGAACGCCAACTACATTCGACGCTAATCTGAATACATTTTCCTGGACAACAAGTGCAGCCGGATTTGGAGGCTTTGCCGGAAACGGTGGCGGAACGAGCCAAAGTCTATCATTGACAAACTCCTCTGGCACACCTACAATGACTTTTACTTTCAATGTTGCTGCCGGTTACGCGCTTTCGGTCACACAATTTGATTTTTGGAGAGTACGAAGCACGACAGGAGCACAAAACTGGTCGATGACGATAAACGGAACTAATGTTGGCACCGGAACCGTCCCTACTACAGGAGTCGCTCTTGGCGCAACTAATGTATCAACTCCAATAACCGGACTTACAGGAACTATCACCATTGTTTTGACTTACTCTGGTGCCAGCGGAGCAGGTACATTCAGGTTAGACGATTTTACATTATACGGGACTGTTGTTTCAACGGCTCCCTGTTCTACCCCAACTTCGCAGGCTTCCACAATCCTGACCAGCAACCTTACTACCGGAGGAACCGATATTTCATGGACACCTGGCGCAACTGCAACAGGGTCAATGGTTGTTATCAGGCCTTCAGCAAGCGCAAATGCCGTACCGGTAAGCGGGACTAATTATACTCCAAATACTGCCTGGGCCTCTGCCGGGCAGATAGATACCAACAACAGGGTTTTTTACCGGGGCATCGGCTCTTCCGTTACGGGCTTAACCGGACTGACGCCCGAAACCCCTTACACGATTACAGTTTATGCCTACAATGGTAGCGGCACCAACATTTGTTACAATACTACCACGCCGGAAACGTATAACTTTGTAACCATGGCGGCGGAACCTACCGGGCATTCCGCAACTTTTACCTGTTTGACGGCCAGCACAACCCAGATAGACCTTACTTTCACTGCTGCCAACACCATCGGTGGTGATGGATATGTAATTTTATACCGAACCGGAGCCGCTCCTACCGGGGTTCCATCGGATGGGAATTTTTATGCTTCTGGAACAGTTATAGGTGATGCCACAGTGCATGGATATACTTCAAACACAGGAACCACCACAACCTACAGCGCAACAGGATTAAATACCGGAACAATCTATTATTTTTCGCTTGTTCCTTATAACGCTTATATCAGTGACCCAAATACTTTAAATTACAGGACTGCAGCAACAATCCCAACCACATTTTGTACAACAACCGTAGGCCCGGAAATCAATGTGAGAGGGGTTATTGGCGCCAATCCTTCCATTGCTGATGGGGATACTACACCACAGGGGACAGACAACACGCTTTTTGCAACTATTGTCGTTGGCAATAACCAGGCTAAGAACTTTAGGATTGAAAATACTGGAAATGCTGTTTTGAATATTACTTCCATATCAATGGTTGGTGGAACCGCCCCAAGCGATTTTACAGTTTCGGGAATTACCCTGCCTACAACAATTGCAGCCGGCGCTTCTTTGGATTTTACCGTAACTTTTGCACCATCAGCAGCAGGCACAAGGAATACTACACTGACCATCGTAAATAATGACAGTAATGAAAACCCTTATGATTTTGTAATCCAGGGAACGGGTACTCTGGTTTCTTTAGTTGAAATAAACGTAAAAGGAAACGGGCAGAGCATCCCTGACAACAGCATTTATCCACAAGGGACAAACTGGACAGCATTTGGGCTGGCAACCGTTGGTGTTTCAACAGTCACCAGGACCTTTACGATTGAAAACCTCGGTTCGACAACACTTAGCCTGACTGGCACCCCCTATGTTACCATTACAGGGCCAAATGCCTCCATGTTTACGGTTACTGCACAACCTTCATCGGGCAGCATTGCCGGAAGTTCGTCATTGACATTCGATGTTACGTTTAATCCGACGAGCCCGGGCGCTAAGAATGCTACAATTGTAATCGCCAATAATGACAGCGACGAAAACCCATACAACTTCAATATCAGCGGAACCGCAAAAGGAACCAACAACATTTATGTTTATGGAAATGGCTATGACGTAAATAAAGGTGCCACTACAACATCGACTACCAACTTAACTAATTTCGGTTCGGTTGCCATAACTACAGGTGTTAAGCAAAGTACTTTCGTCATCACCAATTTATCGGGCTCACCGGTTTATTTTTCAAACGTAACTGTTTCCGGTGCCGATGCCTCTATGTTTACCGTTATTGGGCAACCTACAAACAACAGCCTTGGCACAGGGAACAGCACTTCATTTACAATCAATTTTACACCAACCTCAACGGGCATTAAAAATGCGTCCGTGACGTTTAACACATACACTGATGCTGCCAAAACAGTTCCTGAACCTATGGATCCGGTATATACTTTTGCCATTTCCGGAGAAGGTATTGTTTATACGCTTTGTACCAACAACGCTGTACAGACTTTGGCCATCCAGGACTTCGAAGATTCTCCTGCCACCCCAACTTATGGCTATACCTACACCACCGATGGCACTGTTTCCATAACTGGAGGAACTTATAACAATGGATCAGGAGCCAAAAATGCCTATATCGATGCCAAATCATTCCAAATGACCGGAATAGGAACCACTCTTACCAGAACCAGTGTGATTACGATGTCAGCCATTGATGTGAGCCAATACAGCAATATCAATCTGTCGTTAAAAGTCGGGGCATTTAGGACTGGTTCTACACAGGGATTGGACATCAACGACTTTGTACAAGTGGAAACCAGTATTGATGGCGGGACCAATTGGTCGACCGAAGCTGTATTAAGGGGCTATTCGAATTCCAGATGGGATTTTACCGCGTCGGGAGTTTTCAATGCATATTACACCGGAACCAATAACGGGGCGACTATCGATACCCGAAACGGAAATGCCGAATTGGCAAACGGTATAGCTACTTTTTATGTTAAGAATCTTCCGTCATCCTCCAATTTACTGATCAGATTTACCCTCACCGTAGACCGTAATGATGAAATATGGGCCATTGACAATATTAAAATCGAAGGTCAAACCCGTCAATCCACAACCTGGAATGGCACTAGCTGGTCTGCAGGATTCCCAACATCGACCATGAAAGCAATTTTTGATGGCGATTATACTACTACAGCCGCGGCTAATCACGGAAGTGTGGAAGCATGTGAGTGCGAAATCAAAGCTACCCGGAATGTTACCATTGATTCGGGATATTATTTTGAAATCCAGAGCAATCTTACCAATAACGGAACTTTAACTGTAGCCAATAACGGAAGTTTGGTTCAGGTAAATGATGGAGCCACCAATATCGGAAACATTATTTACCAAAGAACCGCTACCGGTATTAGAGGTTTTGATTATGTGTACTGGTCTTCACCGGTTGCCAGCCAAATATTAGACAACATCTATTCAAGTCCGGCTCCAGGATATAAGTACAGCTGGAATCCATTGGCAAACAACATCAATAGTCCTACAAGCTCCGGGAACTGGCAATCTATGACAGGCCTTATGGATGTCGGAAGCGGTTATATCATGAGAGGCTCTAGCTCCTATAGCTTACCGGCTACCAATATCCCTGCGTCATTTACTGGAACTGCCAATAATGGGGTCATTCCTGTAACTATAACGAGAGGCAGCTATACCGGTGCAAATTATGCAGGAGCAAGCTCTACGGTTACTAAATTTGACGACAACTGGAATTTGGTCGGAAATCCTTACCCTTCTTCAATTAGAGCGCTGGATTTCTTGAATTACAATACCGAGATCCAGGGATTTGTTTATTTATGGACTCATGGAACTGCGCCTTCAACCACTAATTCAAGTCCATTCTATAATTGGTTTTTATACAATTATGCCACAACGGATTACATAACTTATAACGGAACAGGAACGACAAGTGGCCCAACAGGATTCAATGGGTATATAGCAGGCGGGCAAGGATTCTTCGTATTGATGAATGATGCTGCTGCTGGATCATCTACTTTGAATTTCAAGAACAGCATGCGTAGTAAAAGTTATGCCAACAACCAGTTTTACAGAACCCAATCAGGAGATAGCGAAAAGCACAGGATATGGCTCGATTTAGTAGACGCCAACAGTAATTCTACCCGGACTTTGATTGGTTATGTTCCTGAAGCCACCAATGATTTAGACCGTCTTTACGACGCTTATAAAAACACCGCCAATAACATGAACATTTATTCTGTTATTGATGGGGATACTTATATTATCCAGGGAAGACCAGCTCCATTTGACAACAACGACTTAGTACCGATTGGTGTCCGCATTATGCAGGATGGCGTTTACAAAATAGGCATTGGTGCTGTTGACGGCTTATTTTCAGATGCTTCCCAGAATATTTACCTTGAAGATAAATTATTGGGGCTTATTCATGATTTAAGACAAAATCCATACAGCTTCAATGCTGCCGCCGGAATCATCAATGATCGTTTCGTTTTGCGTTATACTAATACAGCACTAAGCAATGATGATTTTGGAAACCTGGACAACAGTGTTATCGTGTTGGCCAACCATGGCCTATTATCAATCAAATCCCGAATTGAAAACATTCAGGAAGTAACCGTTTATGATATTTTAGGAAGGGAACTCTTTGATTCAAAATCAATCAGCAATAAAGATTTTTCCGCTTCCAATATTGTACGCCAACAGACTTTGATTGTAAAAATCAAATTAGAAAACGGAAGTTTGGTTACAAGGAAAATTATATTATAAATTTGCCCCCGATTAATGTCCCAAAAAATTAAAAATGATTCTGAAAAATGACGGGCGTAAAGCCCAAAATACAAACAACACCAAACACAACAACCTACTAATTTTCAAAACAATAATCTTATTTATCTTGATCAAGGGCAATTTTGCCTTTGGTCAGAACCCCTATATAAAAACAACAAGCGGCATTGGTCAATATGGCTATCTGGAAAAAGACGCTTCTACCACCATGCTGCTGAACTCGAATGCACAGGGAAATATCTACCAGCTTTTTGGAAGGACTTACCTCAATGGCAATAATATATTGACCTACGGAACAGCTGTCAACACCTGCGGATTTACTACCAATGTAGATCAGACGACCAATAACTACGTCTTTGGCGCAAATGCCATTCCGGGGTTAATTGCCTACACTTCTGTTCATGCCGATTATTGCGATTTGACCAATTCTTATGGAAGTAACCCGAACCAAACCGGTTATTTGGAAAGGCAGCATTATATCTTCGATATTTCAGACAGGCCTTCGGATGTTACTTCAAACGTCATCCAGCTAAATCCCGGAGCGATTACATCTACTAATAATGTAGTGATGTCTGTCAAAATAGATTTTGGCTCGGTATCATCCCGGATATTACAGCGTTTTTGGATACAAAATACCGGTACATTGGCCGAAAACACCGAAATCGCCAACGATGGTTTCAAGATTTATTACGAACCTGCTACCGGGTCTGAAACTTTTGACGGAACCGAAAGCAATGCTATAATTTATGGTGATTACAACCTTAATGCTACCAACAATAACATTTATGGCCACGATGCGCTGAACATCCCTATCCCGGCAGGCGGATTGAGGGTTTATGTAGTTTTGAACAAATTTGCTTCCTGCGTATCTACTGCCAAAACGGTACAGGTAAGCCTGATCAATGACGGATTAAGCTTCAGCCCGGCTATGGACAGTTCCTATACACTGTCAAGGGTTGGCCAAACCCCAGCTTCCCCAGCTACGATCAATGTTGCTTATGCTACTGCTGCTTCAGGGCCATTAAACGGAACCTACTATATCCCTTCTGCTTGTTTTCCGACAATTGCAAGTGCTGTTACTGCGCTAAACAACAATGGTGTCAGCGGTCCGGTTACCTTCAATGTTTTAGCGGGTTATACCGAAACAGCCCCGGTTGGAGGCTATTCGCTTTTAGGTTCGGGTGCTGCGGGGAATCTGGCTACCGGAACGGCAACAAACACCATTACATTCAAGAAATTTGGCACTGCGGCCAATCCGACGATTACTGCCTTCACACCTCAAACTTCGGGCTCAACTGTAGATGGCTTATTCAAGATAATTGGAGGAGATTATATTACAGTTGACGGATTCACCATGCAGGAAAACCCAAGCAACACCACAACGGCAACGGGAACAAACAACATGACCGAATTTGGCGTAGCCCTATTTTATGCATCGACCACCAATGGTGCACAGAACAATACGATAAAAAACTGTACGATAACTTTAAATAAAGCCTATACCAATACGTTCGGGATTTATTCCAATACAATGCACTCCAGTACGAGTGGCACAATTACAGGATCAATCACCAATGCTACCGGAGCCAATTCTAATAATAAATTCTATTCCAATAACATCAGCAATGTCAACATAGGCATTGTGGTAAATGGAACTCCGGGATTTGAAAACTCGGGGACGGACATAGGTGGAGCATCCTTAGCTACCGGAAATACAATAACCGACCAAGGCAATACATCAACTGCTACCGGCTATCTTGGGTTGCCCGGGACCGCAACTTATGGGATCCTTGTAGGCAACAGCACCGGATCCAATATTTCCTACAATTCGATTACGGGAAATGCCTCGGCCAGCAACTCCTATGGCATCTATTTAAGGAGCAGCGGTTCTTCGCCGACTACAACGCACACTACTACAGTGACCTACAATACGATACAGGTTTCGTGTTCGTCGTCCAGCACATCATTTATTCTGGTTGGTATCCTGAATGATATTGGCGGGACCAACCATACGCTGAACATCAACAACAACACCATTCAAAATTCTACCACTACCAGCACTGCTTTTGGAGGAGGTTTTGGGGGAATCTGGTCCAAAGCCGCGTTGAACACCATCAGTATAAGCAATAATACTTTCACAAACAATGTCATCAAGGGATCTGGTTTAGATACCACTACCGCCAACAGAAGCTCTTTTGTGAAAGTCACCAATACTCCAAGTGGCCCCATTACGGTTTCGGGCAATATGATCACTTCTAACTCCTTCCAAAATACAGGCGGTGGCGATATTATTGCTTTTGACATCAATGGAAACTTCACGGGAACCTGTTCTGTTACCAACAACACGTTAGATGGATTGACTGCAGGTGGCACAAGACTCCGTTAATGGTTACGTTACAGGCGCATCAGCCGGGAATGTTACGATTACCGGAAACACGTTCAAAAACATTACCAACACCGGAAGCGGTTCGTTTTTTGGATATAATAATGCCGGAAGCTCAGTTTCCGGCACCCTGAATTTTTCAAACAATACCTTCCAGGACATTACCTACTCCGGAGCAGGTTCGTTAACCGGGTATTTTAATAACGGAAGCCCAAGCGGAACTGCCACAATCAGCGGGAACACTTTCAGGAATATTTCCAATACGGTCTGCAGTTCAGGCTCATGGATCAAATTTGTGCATTCCAATACGGTTTCCAGCCAAATTGTAAATGTTTTTTCGAATACGATTGAAAACCTGACTTTGAACCCTGCAACAACTTCTACAGGTGTTACTGCTATCCATACACAGATCTCAAGCAACGTAAACATTTATAACAATAGCATAAAAAACATTACTTCCGCAGGGGCAAACAGTGGCATCATCACCAGTGCCAGTGCGGTTGGAACGCATGCCGTATATGGCAATACCATTGACGGAATGACAAGTCCGGCATCGGGTGCACTGATCAATCATTACGGAATCTATACGACTACAGGAACCGGTGGGACTTCAAATATCTTTGGCAATAAGGTTTACAACATAAGTTCGGGCATTTCTACCAATGCAACCATTTACGGAATTTACGGGGGTAATGGGACCTCAAATATTTCAAACGTATACAACAATATGGTAGGCGATCTGAAAATGCCAAACGTTACCAATAGCACTACAAGTGTTTTGAGAGGGATACACATGGGGCCTGGCACCAATACGGTTTATAACAATTCCGTTTACCTGAATGCTGTTTCGAGCGGAAGCGATTTCAGCTCTACGGCATTTTGTTTCTCAGGGACAGGCACTGTAGATTTAAGGAATAATATTTTGGTAAACAATTCAACGCCAAATGGAGTAGGATATGCCGCAGCCATCATGAAAACCGCAGCAGGGACCAACGGAACGGTTCCAACGCCTTATAGCGCCTCATCAAACAACAACTGTTTGTATGCGCCTTCGGTAGCGAATGGTGTCATCTATGTTGAAGGGCAATACACCAGCGGAAGCCCAACCAATGTATTCCCGGCAAACTGTGTTGACATCAATGCATTTAAGGCTTTTGTTGCTTCAAGGGAAACCAATTCGTTTTCAGAAATGCCTCCGTTTATTTCAACTACGGCAGGCAGCATGGATTTGCATTTAAACATTGCCGCTTCTTCGGGTTGTTTTGATGGCGGAACTACGGTAGCCATAGCATCTCCTGATATTGATGGAAATGCAAGGCCAATGGGTGCTGCCTACGAAATCGGAGCCGATGAAGCCAGCGGTACCAATTCGGATAAAACCCCGCCAACCATTACCTATACACCTCTTAGCGACGTGGGATGCTCTTCGGCGACAACGCTTACCGCCACAATAACCGATGCCAATGCTATTGGTTCGGGTGTGAATGCGCCAAGGCTTTATTTCAAAAAATTAAGCGACCCGATCAATACCATTGCTACAGCAAATAACAGCAGTGTAGGCGGCTGGAAATATGTAGTGGCTACGGGAAGCTATACTTTTACGTTGAATTATGCCCTACTTCCGGGCGGATTGGTACAGGGCGATATTATTCAGTATTTTGTTGCCGCGCAGGATATTTCGGGGAACGTTGCCACAACCAGCGCTACGGTGACCCCTTGTGTGACCTCGGTTGCATTTACATCATCCCAGACAGTATCATCTCCTCCCACAATCAATCAGTTTACTTATAGGGCTAACCTGAGCGGAAACTATACTGTAGGTACCGGTTCGGGACAAAATTTCCCAACCCTCTCCGGAACTGGCGGCTTATTTGATGCTATCAACAAAGGTTATGTAACCGGAAACATTACCGCAACAGTAACCAGCAATACCGTAGAAACCGGTGCAGTATCACTTAATGAATGGGCCGAATACGATTCGGTGACCTGTGCTTTAACCGGCACAAGCGTTTACAGGCTTACCGTGCAGTCTGACGGTACTGTACGTACCCTGGAAGGGGCGAATTTGACATACAATTCAACTTCATTAAAAGCAATGATAAATTTAAATGGAGCCGACAGGGTTACCTTTACAGGAGGTTCTGGCACCCAAAGAAACCTGGTTTTCCGTACGACCAATACGGCTGCTGCTTCCTGTGTCCCGGTTTTCCAGATGGGGAATGTCAATGGTTCGAACGACATCATCATCAACAACTGCGATATCCAAACCAACGGAACGTCAGGTGCCGCTCCTATTAGTGCAGGGATTTACATCACCAACACCGGGACTAACGCCAACAATTTGTTCCAGAACAATGACATCCGTGATGCCGTTGCGGGTACAACGGGTAGCCCAAGATTTGGTATCTATGCCGAAAACAATACTGCTACTGTATTGCAGATAAGGAATAACAATATCAAAAACATTTACAACAAAGCAATCGTATTGGGAGTTTCTTCCATTGGCGATGGGCAGGTTATTACCGACAACAGCATTTTTAATGATGGCGGGACAACCGTAAATAACTTTACCGGAATTGAGCTTACCAGTGCTTCAACTTCAGGACATACCATTACAGGAAATTATATCGGTGGAACCCAGGCCCTCGGAGGATTGGCATCCACGCCATGGACCACTTCTGCTATAATTACATTTGTGGGGATCAACCTGACCAGCGGAACCGCAACACAAAGCACAGTATCCGGCAACGTGATCAGGAATATCAATCTATCTGTCACTACAGCGGCAGCGTTTACAGGAATCGGTTTTTCTGGAAATGTTTCATGTACCGGAAATACAATCGGAGGGAGCAACTTTGGCATTACTATAAACGGGCCAACGGCAAATGCCGCTTCGAGCAGTTATGGGATTATTGCCAATTCGGCAGGATCGGCCACAAATGTCATTATCGACGGAAATACCATTGGCAACATCACCCATTACACTTCATCAACAGCGGTTACAAGGCTGCATGCCATAAATGTTTCGTCACCGGCTTCATCAACTGTTTCGGTAAGCAACAATACCATTGACAACATTACTTCAAACATGAAAAGTGTGACCGCAAATGCCTTTGCTACAACAACAGGAGCAAATGCAGGATCAAATGTAATTGGGATCATTGCAATTACGGCAGGCTTAACAACAACGATCAACACCAATACCATTTCCAACCTATCGGATACAGGAGTAACAGGAACCAACACACCTAGCGTACTCGGAATTGCAATTGACGGTTCGGGCACAAATACCATCCTTAGGAATAAAATCTACAACCTGAGCAACCAGTCTCCTGGAAGTGCCGCCAACCCTGCCAGTATCATTGGTATCCGATTATTTGCAGGCACAAGTACTACAGCCAACAATATGATCACGCTTACCAATGGTGCCAATACCAATGCATCAAGGATTGTAGGTATCTGGGATAACGGTACCTCAACTACCGTTCATTTTAACAGCATTGTCATCGGCGGATCGCAAGCTGCAGGAGGGACTGGAGGTCTTTGTTCGGCAGCTTATGCCTGCCTTATAACTTCTTCGTCAAGAAGTGTCCTGAATAACATCCTGATTAATACAAGGACAGGAGGAACGGCCGGATCAACCACATCGTACCACTATGCTTTGGCGATCCCTTCAACAGCAACCAGCTTCACGTCAAACTACAACAACCTTGTTGCCGGAGACACCTCAAGACTATGTCTTTATAATGGTACTTCACACACGATTGCAACATGGAGGGCCTCAGGTACCCCATCTACCCCTGATTTAAACTCCCAGACCATTACGCCAACGTTTACTGATGTTACTACAGGGGATTTGCATATTGTAAGCGATTCAAATTGTACATTTGACAATAAGGGAATTGCCGTAGCGATTACTTCCGATTTTGATGTTCCGCTGATTACAAGAGGTTCGCCTCCTGATATAGGCGCAGACGAATTCACCAGCGATTTCAAATTAAACCTGACACCGCCACCTGGATTAAGATGCTCGGTGTCTAGTGTTGACCTTACAGCTTCCGGTGTGACTACTGGTGGACTTGGATCTACTGCAGGAGCTACATTGACCTATTGGACAGACTCGGGAGCAACTGTCCCATTAGCTTCTCCAAATGCTGTAACAGCCGAAGGGACTTATTATATCAAATCCGTAAAAGGAACCTGTTCCGATATCAAACCGATAACTATTGCCAAACAAGGGACTACATGGGTTGGTGGAGCATGGGTTGGTTCGGGCGGTTACCCTAACGGAACACCTCCGGATATTGATACCGCTGTGGTTATCGATGACAACTATGACACTTCGGTTAACGGAAGTTTTGAGGCCTGTTCGTTAACAATCAATTCACCTGCAACGCTTGCAACTGCCTGTGCCCTGACCATAAAGCCCGGAGTTACAGATGATGGGTTTGTAACGGTTGAAAACGATTTGACCGTAAATACCAACGGATCCTTATTGATTGAAAATAAAGGATCATTGATCATGAACAACGACAGCGGCGTAGTAACCAATAATGGAACGACTCAGGCAAAACGAACCACTACTCCGTTTGAAAGATATGATTATGTGTATTGGTCGGCACCGTTAAAGGATACACGAACCTTATCCAGTATTTTTAACGGATGGCGCACGGACTATTCGTTTACGTTCAATACGCAAAATTTTGCAGATATCTCTCCGGCGGACTCTTTTGATGACAACGGTGATGCCTGGGTGTTTGCAGGGCCATCCGCCACGATGGCTGCAGCCAAAGGATATGCCGTAATGACGCCTACTTCGGTGAGCTTTAGTCCTTCTGCAACTCCTGTTACTGTTACGTTTAACGGAGCGGCCAATAATGGTGTAATTCCGATCAGGATTTATGAAAGTGCCAATCCGGCAAGTACAACCGATGATTATAACTTTATCGGAAATCCATATCCATCGGCAATTTCAGCCAGGAAGTTCATTATTGACAACGGAGCAAAAACTTCGGGAACACTTTATTTCTGGACACATGTAGCCGACATTTCGGTTTCCAATCCTGGGCCGGGCGTAGCCAATTTCATCACGGCAGATTATGCATTGTATAATCTTTCGGGGGGAACAGCCAGTGGAACGGGAAGTACGCAGCCAAGCGGATTTATTGGTTCTGGACAGGGCTTTTTTGTAGAAGCCGAAAGCAATAATGTAGATGTTCTTTTCAACAACGCTATGCGAAAAAGAGATACAGGATACAGGAATGATGATTTCTTCCGTACTTCAAGCACCGGTGTTGAGAGAAACCGCCTTTGGCTTAACCTGGAGAATCCGGATGGATTGTTCAGCCAGCTGTTGGTAGGTTATTTTGAACAAACCACCTTAGGTTTTGACTGGGCATACGACGGAAGGGTAAATGCTTCCAATACCCAGGTGAGCTTTTATTCCCTTGAAGGAGATGAGAAATATAAAATCCAGGCACGTCCAGAATTTACTGCTACCGACGTTGTCCCTTTAGGTTATTTCAGCATTGCAAATGGCCAGTTTACGATTACCTTAGGCCAAAAAGAAGGTGTCTTTGCAACCAACCAGGATGTTTATTTGGAGGACCGATTGATGAATGTAACGCACAACCTGACAGAGTCACCTTATACGTTCACTACAAGCTACGGAAGATATGAAGACCGATTCTTTTTGAGATATGCCGATTCTACTTTAGGCAATCCCGGCATCAATTTGGACAATAGTGTTGTAGTTTCAACAAACAATGGCCAGATGGCAGTTAAATCACAAACAGAAAATATCCAGGAGGTTATTGTTTATGATATTTTGGGCAGGCAGTTATTTGAAGCAAAAAACATTGGCAGCAAAAACTTTATGTCTTCCGATATTTCGATGAGCCAACAGGCATTGATAGTAAAAATCAAGCTGGAAAACGGAGCAATAATAACAAGAAAAATTATTCTTTAACAACAATTCAAGCTAAAACAAAAACGGTTCTCATTTTAATGGGGCCGTTTTTTTATTTAAACCAATTTGGTATTGGTAATTGCTTTTTGGTTTTTGTAATCAATCCATTTTTGGCCTTTCCATTTGCGCATCATGATATCAAAATGACGCATGATGAAAACATTATAAGCCGCTTTGGACAAGTTAGAAATGCTTCTTGGAAACGCCCTTAAGCTCATCGAAAATCCAGGCGTCAGGTATTTCATGTAATGCCAGTAGCCTTCAGGCATGTAGAGCATTTCACCGTGATTCAGCTCTGCTACCAGGCCTTTGGCATTTTTAAGCGCTGGAAATTTTTCATAATCGGGATTATCAAAATCAATATCTTCGCGTGAAATAAGTGAATGCGGAACCTTATACAGGTATTTGCCCTGGTCTGGCGCAAATAGCAGGCATTTCTTTTTTCCATGGAAATGAAAATGCAGGATATTAGAATAATCAATATCATAATGCATGAAAACCCTTGCTCCTTCTCCGCCAAAAAACAGCATTGGAAGCTGCTTCACCAAACGCAAACCGATGTCGGGCCATTTGAAATCCTGATGCAGCGAAGGCACTTCCTTCATCAGGTTGTAAAGAAAAATCCGGTAATTGGTAGGTTTTGACTGAAGCAAATCAACATAATCTGCCATTTTCATTTTGGCATGCGCTTCGTTGAAACCGTCTTTATGTGAAACCGGGCGGTCATCATACAGCGGCACTATTTTTTCTCCGGCTATTTCTTTGATATAATTAAGGTGCCATTTCTCATAAGCAGGCCAATCAGCAGTTAACTGTTTGATAACAACCGGTTTTTGCTTTTTAACATAATTAGTATAGAAATCTTCTTTGCTGATAGTTTTTACACGTTCAATTTCCGTTATTGATAACATAAAAGGTGTGTTTAAAGTGAATGGCAAAAAAAAAATGCTCCAGCCGGATGGCATAGAGCAAATTTAAAAAAAGCTTTTCGAAAACTTAACAGTGAAAAGTTAAAAATTGTTATTTCCCTTTTACTGACGCTTCCAGATTTCTTTCTATAGTATGTCCCGGGCGTGACCATCTAGGTTTCTCGCCCAACGATTGGAATTGTGAATCTTCTGCCTCAACAGTTTTTGGCTGCATGGCTTTTATAAATGGTTTTTGAGCAACCAATCCAAGCATTTCGAACATCTTCATGTCTTCATTTACATCCGGGTTTGGCGTAGTCAATAATTTATCGCCAGCAAAAATAGAGTTAGCACCTGCAAAGAAACACATTGCCTGCCCTTCTCTGGACATTTCGGTCCTTCCTGCAGACAAACGCACCTGAGTTTCTGGCATTACGATGCGTGTAGTAGCAACCATTCTTATCATCTCCCAGATTTCGACCGGTTTTTCATCAGCCATTGGAGTTCCATCTACAGCTACCAAAGCATTGATCGGCACTGATTCCGGCTGTGGGTTCAAGGTTGAAAGCGCTACGAGCATTCCGGCCCTGTCTTCAATACTTTCTCCCATCCCGATGATTCCACCGCTACAAACCGTTACATTGGTTTTGCGTACGTTTTCGATGGTTTCCAAACGGTCTTCAAAACCTCTGGTTGAGATTACTTCTTTATAATATTCTTCAGATGTGTCCAAGTTATGGTTGTAGGCATATAATCCGGCTTCTGCCAAACGCTGTGCCTGGTTTTCGGTCAGCATTCCCAACGTACAGCAAACTTCCATATCCAGTTTGTTGATGGTGCGCACCATTTCCAGTACCTGGTCAAATTCTTCACCATCTTTTACATTACGCCATGCTGCACCCATGCAAACCCTTGACGAACCGTTTGATTTTGCCCTCAAAGCCTGTGCTTTAACCTGGCTTACAGTCATCAGGTCATTGCCCTCAACACCTGTATGGTAGCGTGCCGCTTGTGGGCAATAGCCACAATCCTCTGGACAGCCCCCGGTTTTAATAGATAAAAGTGTGGAAACCTGGACAACATTCGGATCATGCTGTTGCCTGTGGATAGTAGCCGCTTCGTAAAGCAGATCCATCAAAGGTTTGTTATATATATCGATGATTTCTTCCTTAGTCCAATTGTGTTTTGTAATACTCATAGGTGCTAAATTATATTGCACCAAAAGTAATTAAATTGTATGGAAATAACACTATAGGCAAATAAAAAAGCCCCATAAAATTGGGGCTTTGCTATCTTTAGTAGAATCAATAAATTACTAGCCCTGCGGTGCCATTTTACGCCTCCAGTACTGAACAGAAACAAAAACGACAATCAACGCTGAGGCAATTCCTTCAAACAATATACCCAGGCAATATTGATTTGCCGTCGGCTCACCGCCAAACAACAAGTCTTCGGAGAAATTTTTGATATAATTATCTCCACCCCGTAAATAAATATATGCTATCAGGCCGATGATGGAAAAAACCACTCCCAGAAGTGCCGTTGCCCCTGCGGAAAACAAATTGTACCCATAATCGGTTTTGCCTTCAGCCACATTGGAACTGAGGGTGCGGGTTACACCATACCATACAAAAAGCACGTTAAACACTCTTAACCAAAGAATGCCTGACAAGTTTAAAAAATCTATGATTAAGAAATAAACAGAAATTCCGGCGAATATTACAATTCCATTGATAAGTTCTTTTGGCAGTTTCATATTGATAGGATTTTAGTTAATAACAAGTTCTATCAAATTTAAGAAAAATATTCGTGTTTTGTTAATGATTTAACAAAACAAAAAGAAAACAATACTGCCAAAACAGGCTGAAGCTAAATTAGTTACAATTGACCTATGAAGTCTTGCGCACTAATTTTATCAAGAAATAACTGATTTTTCAATGCGTCGAAAGACTCAAATTTTTGTTCGGAGCGCATCCGTTTGAGCAATGAAACCGTAATTTTCTGATTATAGATATCCTGTTTAAAGTCAAACAGGTGGATTTCAATAGTTTGCGTGATTCCGTCAACGGTTGGCCTTGTCCCGATATTCATCATTCCGAAAACCACTTTCCCTTCAATCAGGGCTTTTGCAACATATACACCATTTGCCGGGATAAGCTTATACTCTTCCTCTATTTTGATGTTTGCCGTTGGAAAACCAATGGTCCTGCCCAACTGCTTGCCTTTAGATACAATTCCGGTCAGGGAATAATCATAACCCAAGTAAGAGGAAGCAAGCTCAACGTTTCCGTCTACGAGCGCATTCCTGATTTTAGTGGAACTGATGGAAACTTCATTGATCTCCTCTGCCGAAATCTGTTCAACCTCAAAACCGTAGGTTTTGCCAAAAACTATCAGATCGTCAATATTTGCAGTCCTGTTCCTTCCAAAACGATGATCATAGCCAATGATGATTTTTTTTGCTTTAAAAACATCCACCAAAACCTGTTTGACAAATTCTTCGGCCGTCAGCCTTGAAAATTCCTTATCAAAAGGATGCACCACCAAATTATCGATTCCCAAATCGGCAAGCAGTGCCATTTTCTCGTCAAGGGTATTGAGCTGCTTCATTTCGGTATCTGTTTGAAGCACCATCCTTGGGTGCGGAAAAAAAGTCAGCACCAAGCTTTCGCAGTTTGAATCGTGCGCGCTTTTTGTTATTTGCTTCAGTATCTTTTGGTGCCCAAGGTGTACACCATCAAAAGTCCCAATCGTGACAATGGTTTGCTGATTGGCAGAAAATGATTGTATGGAGTTGAATATTTTCAAAAAAAATATAATAGTCGGAACAGCGAAAGTACATAAAAAATAGTTACCAAAAAAATAAAAAAATGTAAGAAATAACGTTGTTTTGTTTGTAGTTTTATAAGACTAAACTTTAATTTTTATATTATGAAAAAAATTATCTTATTCTTCATTTTATGGATGGCTTCAGTTGCAAACCTAAATGCGCAAAGTCCTCCCTGTGCTTCGGACTTGATTATGAACAACTTAATCCAGAATAATCCGGAAATTAAAAAACGAGTAGATTTAATGAACCGACAGATCGGCAGCATGAAGGATGTTTCCAGAAAAAACATTTCTTCGGGAAGTATGATAACAATCCCTGTTGTTGTATATGTGGTTCACACCAACCAGTCTATTGGCGTGGGCTCCAATATTTCAGATGCTCAGGTCAACAGTCAATTGACCGCTTTAAACACTTATTTTTCTCCTTCGGGGATTAAATTTTGTTTGGCTACAAAAACGTATGATTCTCCCACCTTGCCGCTCAGAAACACTTCAGATGTTCAAAATGTGCCTGGAATCATCCACGTAAACAATACCACACTTTCCAATAATCAGAGCAATAACCCGCAGGCATTGCTGGCTAGTGCCCATTATTCGATAGGAAGGGATAACTATTTAAGGATTTGGGTTGTCAATAGCATTGACGGCGCCAGTACCGGAGCCGGCATCTTGGGATACAGCACTTTCCCTTACCTTTCCTATGATTTCGACGGCATTGTAATAAGACGTGATGTTTTTGGGGATGCCAGCTCTGCAAACATGTTGCCAAATTACAATTTAGGCAAAGTCCTTGTTCATGAGATGGGGCATTATTTTGGATTGTACCACACTTTTGAAGGAGGCTGTTCGGCCCCAAATTCAGATTGCCTTTCGGATGGCGACCATGTATGTGATACCCCACCTGAGGCTGCACCTAATTATGGCTGCACTCCGGCAAACACCTGTAGTGAAATCCCAAATAATCCTGATGACATACACAATTACATGGCCTATGGCGATAATAACTGCGCCAATCATTTTACCGCAGGCCAAAATACACGTATGTACAATACGATTACTACTTTTAGAAGCGAATTGATCTCTACTGACAATCAAATAAATACCGGGACATGCGGCTATGGCAATTTGGTTTCAGCTACTTTTACACCAACCAAATACACAACCTGTACCAATTCGGCAGTAACATTCAATCCGCCTATAATAAGCGGCGCAACCTATTCCTGGGATTTTGGAGATGGCGGCACCTCTTCATTGCAGACACCTTCACACACTTATATCTCATCTACCGGCTCGCCTTACACTGTAACTTTAACCGTAACGGCCGTAATCAGCGGACAGACCGTATCAGATACATCAACAGCGCAAATTTTTGTAACGAACTGTTCTCCAATAAACAATACCGATTCCAATTGGTACACAGGCTATAGCAACATGCTGAGTTTTAGTAGCGGAATCCCTGTATTCAACCCTACTTTCCCTGAAACCAGCGTAAGTTATGCAATCTACACCAGTGCTGTTCAGAGCAACAGTTCAGGAAACCTGCTTTTTTACACAAACAAATACAAGGTTTTCAATAATAACCAAACGACGGCAACACCTATTACAACTACAAATTTAATTGCCGATAATCCAGAGTTACCAACAGATTATTCAGTATTGTCTCTGCCTAAACCTGGCAGCACAACCCAGTACTACATCTTTACGAACACTTACAACACATCATCATCCCCTGCCTATACAGACAACGGATTCCACTATAGCATTGTAAATGTGAGCGGCACAACTGCCAGTATGGGAGCCATCAGACAACCAGTTACTACACCTGCCGGCTATCTTACAAATGCCTCAGATGGAGCTGTAATAGGTGGAGAAGGAATAACCGCAATGGCAAATTGCAATACAGGCGGGTATTGGATTTTTACCACCCTAAAGAAAGGAACCAGTTATTACCTTGTAGTTTATTCATTTACAAGTACCGGGCTGACTTTTAACAGCGAATACCAGATTACATCCTATAATATAGGGAAAAATGTCATAAAAGTCTCTCCTAACGGGGACAGGATCTTTATCTATACGCCAATTGTCCTTGGAGAAGGTTATTTATTTGACTTCAATAAAATCACAGGGCAAATAAGCAGGCCGGTAACGATAAACGCAAGCCCTGCCACTCTATGGGGATCATCATTCAGCCCGGATTCCAAGCTTTTATATGTCAATGTTTCACAGGCTAAAATTTTTCAATATGACTTAAATTCATACGACATTAACAATACCAAAATGCTCGTTGGCACTGTTTCTCCTGGCAAATATATGGGACACCTTCAGCTTGGGCCGGACAACAAAATATACATCGACGGAAACCTTACCAATGAAATGAGGGTAATCCACAAGCCAAATAGCATGGCAAGCGTTTCAAATCCAAATGCATGTTTGTTTTCTATACACGGACCGAAAAAGAGCTCGCCTTCAATGCCTTATTTCACCACCGGGCTTCCTAACATTGTCGATGCCAAACAACCAACAGCCTATCCGGCAACAGCAAGCTCTATAAGCAGCTATGTCGTAAGCTGCAAAACGTATAAGTTTTTCCCGGATTTTTGCGGAACATCCTTTAACTGGAATTTTGGGGACACTGTTTCCAATACTTCGACGGATGCCAATCCAACACATACCTTCTCTAACCCTGGGACTTATACCGTAACATTGAGGAACAGCAGCAATGTAGTGATCGCTACCACCACTGTTGTTGTAACAGGTATCGCTTCTCCGACAATATACGGAAATACTTCTATTTGCCCTGCAGGTTATGGAGGCACAAGAATCACCAACAATTCGATTAATTTAGCGCCAGGGCAGACAGTAGTTTGGACTACGTCGGCATCAGGTGCTATCGTGGGACCAAATAATCAAACCAGCGTTGAGGTAAACTGGACGACTCCAGGCACATTAACTGCAACCATTACCGGTGACTCCGGATGTACTGCAGCTTCTTCAATCACTATTACCGAAGATAGCGCTACAGCAACCATTTCAACTGACAACTTCTGTTTTTCAACTTCAGATTACAGCACTGCACATTCTACTACAATTCCTCCCGGATATACTGCAGAATGGTCATTTGAAAATGGGATCGAAGGAACCTTTACAACTCCTACCAACCAAGCCAACGTAGGTGTTACGTGGGAAACCGGAACTTCATTTGGTTATTTAGGGTTAAAGCTGACCAATCCTAATGGATGTGCCTTCTATGGTTCCAAAACAGTTTATGATCAATGTGTTTGTAATTGTTTTAATACAAGGACGTATTCTTACACCATATCAGGGCTCAAAGTGACCTTTACTGTTGGGAATTCTAATTCGGCCTGTGCCGGAACCTCTAATGGCGGAACACGATACAGCTATGGAGACGGCACTTATGGTTATTCCCCGATCCATACCTATGCTGCGCCGGGAACTTATACAGTTACCATCAGAGGCGTTATAATTGGCGCCTATGACGAAACGATATGCTCCGGAACGCTATACACAACGACCGTAACGGTAACTAACTGCAAAGGATGCAGCCTGGGCAAACAAAGTTTAGACAACCTCAGCATTTATCCAAACCCTGCCTCTTCAATGCTAAATCTTGATGTTACGTTTAATGCCGCTGCACCTCTTGAAGTGGTATTAAAGACAGTTGACGGAAAAGAGATCTTGAGGAAACAATGGAAAGTAGCTGCCGGGCAGCAAAACATCATGTTAGAATTGCCAAGCAACATTAGCGACGGAATGGTATTTGTCGAACTGATTTCTGATGAAATCAGGGAAACGCGGACCGTCCTGATCAAAAAATAAAAGAACAAGAAACCCTGTAAAGTTTACAGGGTTTTTTATTGCCTTATTCCGCCGTATAATTGAAAATCCATCAAATATGTTAAAACTATTAGCTAATCTATAATAATTCTAAATATTAATTTGATGTTTCTTCAAACATAACTATCTTTACTCACTTTTATTAAATCAACAATACCATGAAAAAAACGTTACTATTGCTTATAATGTCCTTTTCTTTTGGACAGATAGTTGCACAAAACAACTCACTGTGGATCAGTGAAGGTAGCTCGGAAGTTTCAAAGCTAAAAAGAACCCGGACAAACAATGTTTGCGATGGCGAATTATACTTTAGCTTGAACCTGGGCGCTTTCAAACAAAGCTTGGCAAATGCTAAAGACAAATTCTCTAATTTGCCGGGGGTTAGCATACAACTTCCTAACCTGAATGGAGAAATGGAAACATTCCTTGTTTGGGAAAACTCCAATTTCACTCCTGAGCTTCAGGCAAGGTTTCCTGAAATCCGCGCTTATGTTGGAAAAGGAATCAGCGACAAATCGGCTACCGTAAACTTAAGTTTCTCTCCACAAGGAATCCAGACTATGGTTTTCAGGGCAAATACCGGAACCGAATTCATCGAAGCTTACGACAAAGCTGCCACAACTTATGTTTTGTTTAATTCGAGCAAAAGAATCAGCGGCAGACTGCCATTTAACTGCAGTACCGATGACGTTGCCTTAACAAACAGCATTTCAGACAATATTGCCAATACGACTTTTTCAGACAATGCAAAATACAAGACATTCCGCTTGGCATTATCATGCACCGCTGAATATTCTAACTATTTTGGCGCAACCAGCAGCGCAAATGTCGCTTTGGTTATCGCGGCATTCAATGCAACGATGACACGTGTAAACGGTGTCTTGGAAAAAGACTTGGCTGTTCACTTCAACCTTATCCCTACTACCGATCAGGTAATTTTTTACAATGCATCAACCGATCCTTATTCAACTTCTGCTGTAGGAACTGCAATTGCCAATGCCAACAATGCTAACGGATGGAATATTCAATTACAGAATACACTTACCAATACACTAGGTAATGCGGCATATGACATCGGACACCTTTTTGGTGCTGATGGCGGTGGTGGAAATGCAGGCTGCATCGGTTGTATCTGTACTGATGACACAACCAGCACAACCGATAAAAATAAAGGTAGTGGATTTACTTCGCCAGGAGATGGTGTTCCAGCCGGAGACACATTTGACATCGATTATGTTGTCCATGAAATGGGGCACCAAATGGGAGCTAATCACTCATTTACCTATAACTACGAAGGCACTACTGCACAAGTAGAACCAGGAAGCGGGAATTCTATTATGGGCTACGCAGGTGTAGCCACTACAACAGCAGGAGCGCCTGCATTTAATGTTCAGGCCCATTCTGACGCCCTGTTTTGCTATAAAAACATCCTTCAGATACAAACTAATCTGAATGGAACCAGCTGTGCCGTTACTACAGACTTAGGAGGATTGAATGCTACACCAACTGCTATCGGCCCTGGAAACTTTAGCATTCCTATAGGTACTGCATTTAAATTAACCGGATCTTCAACTGATGCTGATGCCGGTGATTCTTTAACGTACTCCTGGGAACAAAACAACGTTGGAACTTCTGCAACAACTCAGGCAAACAGTAGAGTTGTAGCAACAAAAACTGCAGGCCCTAATTTTAAGATTTTCCCAGCTTCTTCTTCACCAACAAGATATTTCCCTCAGTGGAACAGGATTTTATCCGGGAACCTTTTAGTAACTACTGCTTCAGATGCAACTTGGGAAACTTTATCAAGTGTTGGAAGGACAATGAATTTTACTTTTACAGTTAGGGATAACCATCCAGGTATGGGACAAACCAAAACTGCCACGGCATCTGTCATTACTGTTGTGAATACCGGCAGCGCGTTTGCAATCACCAACCCAACTACTGAAAACATCACCTGGGATCCGGGAGCTACTGCAACCGTTACCTGGGATGTGGCCGGAACTACAGCAAACGGAATCAATACTGCAAATGTAAATATCCTATTCTCTACTGACGGAGGCGCTACTTTCCCATATGTTCTGGCTTCGGCTACAGCTAATGACGGTTCAGAATCAATTACAATCCCTAATACAACTTCTCCTAATTGCAGGCTTATGATTGAAGCTGTTGGAAATATATTCTTTGCCGTTTCAAAAAACATCGCCTTAGGATATTCGGTTGTTAACGCTTGTAATACTTATACTTATTCTACAGCAACACCAATCATCGACCAGGCACCTGGAAGCTACACCACAAGAACCATTAACGTTGGCGAAGGCGGCACGATATCAAGCGTAAGTGTTTTCAACAGACTGACACACACTTATTTATCAGACGTACAAACAGATATTAGCAGCCCGCAAAACCCAACCACCTTTGTAAAAATGCTAAACAGAAGCTGTGGCAATACCAGCGGAACCCTAAACCTGAAATTCAATGACGCAGGTGGCGCAATCAACTGCAGCGGAGGAACTACCCTTCAGACTGTTATTCCGAGTGAGCCCCTTTCTTCATTTATTGGTCAAAACTCTCAGGGAACATGGACATTCAGAGTATATGATAATTATACAGGAGATACAGGAAGTGTTGCCAGCTGGGGGCTTGAAATCTGTACACAAACAGTTACACAGTTAGCTAATCTGGAAAACCAGATAAGGGATTTTGCCATCTTCCCTAATCCGAGTAAAGGAAACTTTAACATTCAGTTTGAGAACCATTCTTTAAATGAAATCAAAGTCAATGTATACGATATGAGAGGCAGGGCTATATTTGAAAACAAATATTCCAACCAAGTTACTTTCAACGAAAACATCCAGTTAAATAATGCACAGGCTGGCATTTACCTGGTTACCATCACCGATGGTAAACAAAAGCTGACAAAACGATTGGTTATCGAATAGCAATTTGACTGTCAAATAGTTAAAAAAGGAAAATCTTTAAAGATTTTCCTTTTTTTATTCCTATTCATTATAAAATAGGAAACATTTTGATTAAATTTGCCCTCTTATTAAAAAACTAAACACTTAAAAAAATGAAATTAAGATTACTCATCGCATTACTTGCGTGCCAGGTAAGCTTTGCCCAACCAGACCACAGGACTTGTGGAATGCAGGAGCAAATGCAAAGAATCATGAACGATCCTGCTAAACGAGCAGCCTATCTTGAACTACAAAGCAAGTTTGAAACCGAATTGCAGAAATTGGCTGCAAATAATTTTAGAAACACAAACACAACCATTAGGATTCCGGTGGCGGTTCACTTTCCATCAATTTCAAACTCATCTACAGAAACAATTAAAAACTGCTACAGGGCATTGGCGCAAACCCAGATCAACATCCTGAATGCTGATTATAATGGTACAAATGCAGATATAGCAAATTACCAAAATGACGCCCCTTACTACCCTGGCACCAATACAGGAAACATGGATGTCCAATTTATATTAGGCACCCAAAACCATCCTGCCGGAACCGGTTTGGCAAACGGAGTAGTTGCGGTTACCTTTGGAACCGATTTCCTAGGCGGTGCTGACGAAGACACAACTTGGGCCGGCTATATGAATTTGGTAGTTAGAAATGAAGGCAACCAAATTTTAGGCTATTCTCCACTAGGCGGTTCACCTAGCGCTGGTGAAACAGTTGTAATCAACAGATTTTGTTTTGGTTCAGGAAGCGGTTGTACGCCAAGCTATGTTCCAACTTCACCTTATAACCTGGGAAGGACATTAACGCATGAGTTGGGCCACTTTTTCAATCTTCAGCATACATTTGGACCTGTTGGTGAAGGAAACGGTTGTGTGACTTCAAACACAGATAATATTGCCGACACCCCTAAAGTGGGCTATTGTTCTTATGATTGCCCTGCTGCCGGAGAAGTTGCAGGATGCGTAAACGGTCAATATGCATTAACCATGAACTTTATGGATTATGTTAACGATGCATGCATGTATATGTTTACAGCAGGCCAGGCCGCAAGGATGCAGGCCTACTATAATGTTATTGCCAGCCAATTCACCACTACAGCTTTAGCAAACGACGAGTTTTTGCAAAACCAATTCAAATTGTACCCAAACCCAAACAAAGGTACTTTCACGCTTGAGTTTAAGGATTTTTCAAACAGCTTCTCAGTTCAGGTATTTGACATGACAGGGAAAGTAATCTATGAAAACAATTACGACCAGTCTTCAAGCCTAACACAAACAATCAAGTTAGACAAACCGGCAAGCGGCGTGTATTTCATCAATGTGAGAAGTGACAAAGGCTTGGTAACCAAAAAATTGATCGTCGAATAGTTTTTGACTACAATACACCATAAAGAAGCCTCCTGATTTAGGAGGCTTTTTTTATTTTCCGTTGAATTTATTCATTGTTTCGTTCAAACCGGCAAGCGCAAAAGATTCGATGATTTCTTTTCCCAACTGATAGCGTTCCGGGAGCTTGCTTTTTTCGTCATCGTTCCATTCACCCAGTACATAATCCACCTGCTGCCCTTTTTTGAATTCGTCGCTAATACCAAAACGAAAACGGGGGTATTCGGAAGTATTCAGGATAAGCTGGATGTTCTTCAAACCATTGTGGCCGCCATCTGTCCCTTTCGATTTTAGTCTGATGGTACCAAAAGGCAGATTCAAATCATCAGTGATAACCAGAACATTTTCTTTGGCAATATTCTCCTTATCCATCCAATACTTAACAGCCTTGCCGCTAAGGTTCATGTACGTATTCGGTTTTAGCATTATAAGCTTCCTTCCTTTGATGCTGTATTCCGCAACTGCTCCAAGCTTTGCCGTTTCAAAAGATATACCTACGTTATCTGCAACAAAATCTACTATTTTAAAACCAATGTTGTGACGTGTATTTACATATTCGGCTCCTATGTTCCCAAGGCCGACAATCAGGAATTTTTTACTCATGTCTTCTGAATTTCCAGAGGTTGTTTTTCTTTTAAATAAATCAGCAATCCAATTCATTTGGCAAAAGTACTAAAGTTTTAGACCTCATTGCCACTGGCAATGCTCCTTTTAATTTCAAATATAAAAAAAGCACCGGCGTAAACCGATGCTTTCTGTATTGAGAAAATAATTTGATTATTTTTTCTTTTTTGCTCCTTTTTCTGCTTTTGCAGCTTCTTGAGCAGCTTTCATAGCAGCACGTGAAATCTTCACTTGAGCAACTACAGTGTTGTCTGGGTGCATCAACTTAAAGTTAGGAGTATCCAATTTAGTCACATACAATTTGTTACCCATCTGCAATTCAGAAATGTTAGCCTCAACAAAATCAGGAAGGTTTTTTGGCAATGCTTTCACTTTCAATCTTCTTTGGTTCAAACGCAAGTCACCTCCCAAAAGCACACCCGGAGATGTACCTGTAACTTTCACAGGAACTTCCATGATGATTTCCTTAGCTGCATCCAACTGGAAGAAATCAATGTGTAAAATTTTGTCACTGATTGGGTGGAACTGAATGTCCTGAAGAATAACATCGGTAGTTTTTCCAGCCAAATCAACTACAACTGTGTGCGCGTTTGGAGTGTAAACCAACCCTTTGAATGCTTTTTCTTCTGCTGCAAAATGCTGTGGTGTAGTTCCTCCGTAAATAACGCAAGGGACCATTCCAGCATCACGTAAGGCTTTAGTAGCTTTTTTGCCTACGCTTTCTCTTTCTTGTCCTTTAATCGTAATCGATTTCATTGTAAAAAAATATAGTTAATAATAAAAAATTCTTTTTGCTTTAAGCATTAGGCCACAGGCTTTATGCTTTTTATTTTGGCGTTGCCTCCGGCCGCGCTTTCGCCTGTACGGGTGCCTGGCTCTATCGCTAACGCATTTTCTTTCTTCTCAATTACATCAGGAATTTCCCGCTGATCGAGTTGTTGCTTTGTACCATCCGCATCACTTCTGCAAACAGCGGTGCGCAACTCACCACTTTTATTTTCTTTGATTCCCTCTTCAACGGAATCGAATCGGTTACGATCAATTCCACCAATTTAGAATTCTCAATCTTTTCATAGGCCTCCCCCGAAAGGATAGCGTGTGTACAAATTGCCCTGACACTCAAAGCGCCTTTATCCATCATCAGGTCGGCGGCCTTGGCCAATGTTCCTCCGGTATCAATCATATCGTCAACCAAAATCACATTCCTTCCTTTCACTTCACCGATCAGCTCCATCGTATCAATTACGTTAGCTGCCTTTCTTTGTTTGTAACAAATCACCACATCCGATTCCAAAAACTTCGAATACGCATAAGCCCTTTTCGAACCACCCATGTCAGGCGATGCTATGGTCAGGTTTTCCAGCTGCAGGCTTTTTACATATGGCAAAAAGATAGTTGAGGCAAACAAATGGTCAACCGGTTTTTCAAAGAATCCCTGAATCTGGTCTGCATGCAGATCCATCGTCATAATCCTGGTGGCGCCTGCCGTTTCCAGCAATTTGGCTATCAGCTTTGCCCCTATCGGAACCCTTGGTTTGTCTTTCCTGTCCTGCCTAGCATAACCAAAGTAAGGAATTACGGGAGTAATATGCCGTGCCGATGCCCTTTTCGCGGCATCAATCATCAACAAAAGCTCCATCAAATTGTCGGCGCTCGGAAATGTAGAGCAGACAATAAAAACGCGCAATCCTCTTATTGATTCTTCAAAAGAAGGCTGAAACTCTCCATCACTAAATTTTGAGAACGTTACTTTACCCAGCGGAACACCATAGTTTTGAGCTATCTGTTCGGCCAGATGTACGCTTTGTGAACAAGCAAATATCTTTGCTTCCGGTTCTTGATGCGACATTATTTTTAGTTGTTTTTATCCGTTGCGCCTATGCATTTTGCCTTATTATTTCTTTTAAAGCATGATACATTTAAGTGCCTCGGGTGTAGTTAGTTAGTTGTTGTGCGTTTTAACGCGGTGCAAATTTAGGAATAAAATCCAACTGTGAAAGGAAAAAAACTACTATTTTTTTATGAAATGAAGAAATTTTATATACATTTGCACCCACAAAACACAAATACCTTATTGCCCGGATGGCGGAATTGGTAGACGCGCACGACTCAAACTCGTGTTCTTAGGAGTGTGGGTTCGATTCCCACTCCGGGTACAAAAGCTCTTCTTTCGAAGGGCTTTTTTTATTTAGCAACAATCCAAAACCAAAATTAATCAGCAGTGGCTCGTTATAGCACAATATTGTTTACCGCCGTAATAGGCTCCGGTAGGTTTTCTTCGTCCAGCATGTCTTTTAAATCGATTTCTATCGTGCGGCTGATCTGCGTGATCGGAACATCATTAGCGCTTCCTTCAAAAGGATTTACCGAGCTTTCTCCGATAACGTCAAGCGTGTGGAATGCCCAGGTGATGATGACCGAAAAGGGAATATTAAACCAAACGGTATAGCCTTCCAAAAATGTCCCGTCACCAAGCTTGTCTATTTCTTTTAAAAGCCCAAATGGAACCAAAACGACAAAAATAAAGATCAGGTAAGTTGCAATGGAAGCAAAGTTTCTTGGATAAGGAAAGTTCTTGATACGTTCTGCTTTTCCTTGATTTTCCGTGAATTTTGCCAACGACTGCTGCAACAGTGTCCACTGAAAATCATTGATCTGGCCTTTGTTCTTTAGCATTGCCATTTCCTCAGACTGCACTGCTGTCAATTGGGTGGCCTTGTTCTTTTTGGATAGGATATAATCCAATTCGGCTTGTGATAAATAAGGCTTTAATTCGTCAAAAAGGTTTTGTTCCCGTTCGGGAATGCTGTAATATTTTTTGCGGTAGCTGGCATCGCTTTTCCTGGCTGTATTTTCCCATGCCCTGGTTTCGCGCAACTGGAACCTTAATGCAGTCAGCCAGGCAATATGCCGATAGAAGATCCGCTTTACGGTTTCTGAATTTTTCCCTCCCAAAGTATCTCTTACCAAATAGCCAAAACTCCTGCTGTCATTGATAATGGAGCCATAAATCTGACGGGCTTCCCATATCCTGTTATAACTCGCATTGTTCTTAAACCCAATAACGAATGCCACAGCTGTTCCCACTATAGCAATTGGCGGCCAGGGCAAGGCTATGAATTTCCATCCAAAATAATACAAAATGGTGGGCAGTGCCGCCAGTACTAGCAAGATTATCGTACTTCTTAGTGTCCATCTGAAAAATTCAATCGGCTGGTAACGGTTTCCGGTGTGCATAGATTATGTTTTTAATGCAATAGTAAAGCATAAAAATAAAAAAAAGAAACCAATACGGATTTCATTTTCAGGACATCCCAATTAGCCCCGACAGGAGCAAGCTACCGTGTAGCGCGGATGGCGGGATGATAAGTTAAAGAAAGATAATGTTCCGCTCCTAAATTAGAATCCAAGGATCATTCGGGCGATCCAGAAATAGATCATAATTCCGAAAACGTCATTGGTCGTGGTAATAAAAGGGCCTGTGGCAATGGCAGGATCTACTTTGTTTTTATAAAGGACCAAAGGCACCAAAGTCCCCAAAGTCGCCGCAAAAAGGATAACCACCACCATTGATATTGAAATTGCCAAGCCTACCAATTCCTGGCCGTACATTAAGGAATGATAGAGGAACAAAAAAGCGGAAATAATGGTTCCGGATAACAGGGCAACCATGAGCTCTTTCTTTAAATAGGTTTTACTGAATTCCCTTAACGAGCCATTGGCCAATCCCTGCACAACGATTGCCGATGCCTGGACACCGATATTTCCGGCTGTTGCCGAAAGCAAGGGCACAAATATGATTAAAGTTGAATATTGCTGCGCTGAAGTTTCGTTTTGCTTTAAGACCAATGAGGCTATCAGCTCAATAACCATACCTATCAGAAGCCATGGCAGCCGTGCCTTGATCATTTCAAAAACGCTGTCACCCGCTTCTACATCCTGCGTGATACCCGCCGCCATTTGGTAATCTTTGTCAGCTTCTTCCTTGATCACGTCTACGATGTCGTCAATGGTAACACGACCCACCAATCTTCCCAGTTCATCTACGACAGGAATGGCTTCCAGGTCGTATTTCTGCATGATCCGAGCGACTTCGGTGTTGGGCGTATCCACTTTCACGTAATCCACTTTTTTGATATAGACTTCGCTGATAGGGGTTTTGGTGGAAGTTGTCAATAAATCCTTAAGCGACAACCTTCCTTTAAGCCTGTTTTCATCATCAACGACATAAATGGAATGCACACGCGTAACGTGTTCCGCCTGGCTCCG
This sequence comes from Flavobacterium sp., assembly GCA_049841115.1. Classification (GTDB taxonomy): domain Bacteria; phylum Bacteroidota; class Bacteroidia; order Flavobacteriales; family Flavobacteriaceae; genus Flavobacterium. The sequence continues at coordinate 1,388,375 of JASGHQ010000006.1, read as the reverse complement.
CATTTCTTTGACACAGGTCAGCACGTTCCAGTTCTCGTTGACTTTTACAAGCTCTTTCCCCATTAAACCTCCGGCTGTATTTTCGTTGTAACGCAACAAATCCACAATGTCTTTGGCGTGCTCAACGTCTTCGAGCTCCGAGATTACCTCTTCTTTTTTGTTGGCCGGGAGTTCGGCAATGATGTCTGCCGCGTCGTCTGTATCCAATTCATCAAGCTCTTCGGCAATCTCTTTTGCAGAAAGGCCTTTCAGGATTTTTTCACGCAAATCCTCCTCGAGTTCCATAAGGATCTCGGCGGTTTTTTCACTGTCTAATATTTTGAAGATGTAAGTCGCTTCATCGGTATCAAGCTCCTCAAAAATTTCAGCAAGATCGGCATGGTGAAGGTCATTCAGCAAAACTTCCAACTCCTGGTCTTTGTTCTGATGGATGAGCTCTTCAATCTGCGATAAAAATTCCTTGCTGATATTAAATTGCATTGGCCTCTATTTTTTGGGTAAGTTCAATGAATTGTTCGACCGACAGTTGTTCCGGACGGAGGTCAAAGATACTATCTTCTTTTAAATTATCCGAGAGGCCGAATGATTTTAAACTATTTCTTAACGTCTTGCGGCGCTGCTGGAATCCGGTTTTGACTACCGAAAAGAAAAGTTTTTCGTTGCATGGAAGCGTAAAATTTTCTTTCCTTGTCAATTTTAAAACCCCCGAATTTACTTTTGGAGGTGGGTTGAAAACATCCGGCGGAACAGTAAACAAGTATTCGGCTTCATAAAATGCCTGAACCAGAACCGATAAGATTCCGTAGGTTTTGCTTCCTTTCTTTTCGCAGATGCGCTCGGCTACTTCCTTTTGGAACATGCCCGAAAATTCAGGCACCTGATGGCGCAGATCCAAACATTTGAAGACAATCTGGGATGAAATATTATAAGGGAAATTTCCGATAATAGCAAACGGTTTGCCTTCAAAAACTTCGTTGATGTTGTATTTTAGGAAATCCTTTGAAATGATTTTCCCGTGAAGCTTCGGATAATGGCTGTCCAGGTATTCCACCGATTCGGTATCGATTTCAATTACGTAAGTCGTGGTTGGTTTTTCCAGTACATATTTGGTCAAAACACCCATGCCCGGGCCAATTTCCAATGTAATATCGTAACCGCTGTAACTTAACGTATCGGCTATGTTTTGGGCGATGGATTCATCGGTCAGGAAATGCTGCCCCAGATGTTTTTTTGCTCTTACTTCGCTCATGCTCTTTCTTCTTTTTAATTATGGACCTCCCGCGGGAATGACAAAAATCAATGTTCGCTTATCAATTCCAGTTCTGTACGGAATGCCAGCATCATGTCGCCAAACAAACGATGCCCTTCTTCCCTAAGCTTTGGCGCATCTTCGTCATAATACCGCTGCAGCGTTTCCCTGCTGTCTGTGGTGTATTGAATGGAATAGGTCACACCTCCCATTTCTTCATCGACCAGAACCTTTACCATCCGGGCCGAAGAAAATTTTCCGGTAGCCAAAACATCTTTAATGTGTTTTTCCTGCATCCATTGCATCCATCGGTCGTGGACACTTTCGTGTATGTTGATGGTAACGTTATAAATAATCATGTGACTGTTGATTGAAGATTAGCGGTTTTGATTTTGAAGCATCCTACAGATTGGTATCGCCGCGGAGTTTTCGGTATTTGGTGCGCGAATCAACGTAGTAAATGCTGTCTTCGTGCTTGAATATCATCTCCTCATAAAGCGGCTTTGCCTTTTCGGGGTCTTTTAGGTTTTCGTTATAAATTTCCGCCGAATAATACAATGCCTCATCAATGTAAATGCTTTCCTTATGGTTTTTGATGATCTGGTCATAATTGGCCAGGGCATTATTGAAATCACCCAGCTTTTCGTAGATTTTACCGATACGCAATAAAGTCACGGCCTCGATATCTTCGCCCTTATGCTCCTTTAAAACCAGCTGGAATCCTGCCAATGCCTCTTTCTTTTTATTTTGGTACAAAAGAAAATCAGCCCGCGCGAATTTCTTCAGCGCCACCTGCAGCGAATCTTCAACAGTATTGTCGCTTATCAGCAAGAACAGATCCAAAGCATCATTGGCAATCAGCTGTGATGAAGCCGATTTAAGCACTTTCAGCTGGTGTGAAGCCCATTCGAAATCGGTTTTGAAATAGCTCGTCTTAGCAGTTTTCAAACTTGCTTCCTGGCCAATCACATCGCCATTCATTTCTTCATCTACCTGTGAATAATACAGTAGTGCCTGGTTGAATTTTTCCTCAAACAAAAAAATATCCGCCAATTCCATTTTGGTTTCAGCTGCCTGGTACCGGTTAATAGGCATTTCCATTGCGCTTTTCAGGATGGCCTTGGCTTTTTCAGGATTATTCAGGTGAAACGCATTGAATTCGGCCTGAAGCCTCAATAGCGAAAGCGTGTACGGGCTAACGCCAAATTCCTTTATCAGCGCATCCAGTTCGGCGGTGATGGCAGGATAATCCTTATCGGTCGCGTGGTCGATTTTCATTTCTATCAGATACGAATGCGCCTCGATAAGCAGTTCCAAATCTTTGGTGTTGTCCAAAACAAAAGTCAGGATTTCCTTTGCCGAATCCTGGTCGTTGTCCTCAATAGCCATTTGGCCCAGGCTGACAATGTTAGCAAATGAATCTGGATTCCGTTTATAGATCGCTTTTTGCTGAATGAAAGCTTTTCCGTATTCCTTTTGCTGAATGAAAAACCAGCTCAGGAAATCGTTCCAAAAAACATCCTGTGTCTTTTGTGCCCTAAGCAGCAATGCTTTTTTCAATGTATCGTTAAAGGCCGGATCTTCCTTTTCAGTCATAAAGCGCGACAATTGGTTTTGGACCATCGGAAGGTTCTGTGGGTTCTTTGTCGATTCATCCAAAAACATTTCAATCATCTGGTTGACATCGCCTTTTTGGCCATAAAGCACCGCCATCGGGTAATTGAAGCTTAATTTCGGATCGATTTCGACAGCCGTTTTGTAAGCCAACAGCGCATAATCTACCAATGCCTTTCTTTCAAAAACATAGGCAAGGCTATACACCTCAGCTGCATTTTTCCTTATCCTGTCAATCGCTTGATTATAGTATTTATTAGCTTTCTCCTGGTTTTTCTGCAATTGGTAATTAAAGCCCAGCTCAATCAAAAGATTGCCTTGTTTGTATTTATCCAATCGGGCTTCGATGGCTTTTTGTGCTTTGTCAAACTGTTGCAATTGCTGGTAACACTCGATTACCCTTTGGAAGTAATTGTAATTCCCTTCCTGCGATTTGAGCAATTCCTCATAGCTGACCAACGCTTTTTCAAATTCTCCCCGGTCAAAATAATTATTTGCCAATTGCTCATTTTGGGCATGGCCCAAAAAGCAAAGGAATAAAGCAATCAAAGCGAGAATTTTTTTCATTGGTTTATTTAAAAAATCAATGCACTAAAGTAACACTTTTTGTGTCCGATTAGTGCATTGTTTACTAAAGATTAACTTTTTTAGCTGATGATGTCAAATCCAGTGTATTTGCGCAATACTTCAGGGATAACGATACCTTCCGGAGTCTGGTAATTTTCGATGATCCCGGCCATTACACGCGGCAATGCCAAAGAGCTTCCGTTAAGCGTGTGTGCCAATTGCGTCTTTCCTTCTTTTCCTTTGAAACGCAGCTTTAGGCGTTGTGCCTGGAAGGTTTCAAAATTGGAAACCGAAGAGATTTCCAGCCATTTATCCTGTGCTGTTGAAAACACTTCAAAATCATAAGTCAATGCCGAAGCAAACCCCATATCGCCGCCACAAAGGCGCAATACACGGAAAGGCAGTTTCAGTTCGCGCATGATTTCCTTAACATGCTCTACCATTCCATCCAGGGCTTCATATGATTTATCAGGATGCTCAATGCGAACGATTTCTACTTTGTCAAATTGGTGCAAACGGTTCAAACCACGAACGTGCGCCCCATACGAACCTGCCTCACGACGGAAGCACGGCGTATATCCTGTACATAAGACCGGTAGTTCATTTTCATGCAAAATCACATCCCGGAAAATATTCGTTACCGGAACTTCTGCCGTTGGGATCAGGTACAGATCATCAGTAGCATCGTGGTACATCTGACCGTCCTTATCCGGCAATTGCCCTGTTCCGTAAGCCGAAGCTTCGTTTACCAAATGCGGAACCTGGAATTCCTGGTAACCGGCTTCGGTGTTTTTATCTAAGAAATAGGAAATCAGCGCGCGTTGCAATTTGGCTCCTTTTCCTTTGTAGACAGGGAAACCGGCGCCTGTAATTTTCACGCCCAGCTCAAAATCGATGATGTCGTATTTTTTCACCAGTTCCCAATGTGGCTGCGCTCCTTCGTGCAAAACCGGGATTTCGCCTTCTTCGTGCACATTTAGGTTGTCTTCGGGCGTTTTGCCGTTCGGGACAATGTCTGCGGGAAGGTTGGGCAGCAGGTACATTTTCTGCAGCAAATCATTTGCCAAAAGATCTGATTTTTCAGAAAGCTCTTTGCTGGTTTCTTTTAGCTGGACTGTTTTCAGCTTTAATATCTCGGCTTTGGCTTTTTCGCCATTCTTCATTAATTCGCCAATGTCTTTGGACAGTTTATTCGATTCAGCCAAAGTATTGTCAAGCTCTACCTGAGTGCTTCTTCTGTTTTCGTCTAACTGGATTACTTCTTCCACGAGCGTTTTCACATCCATGTTTCTTTTGGCTAAAGCCGTAATCACTTTTTCTTTGTTTTCTCTGATGTAACTGATCTGTAACATGACTTTTTCTTTATAAGGAGGCAAATTTAATGAAATGTTTGGGAAAACCTTTATGTAGTCAAAAAACTTACGTTAGTCCGGATTGTTTATCAGTAACTTTAATTTTACCATGCTCACCTATCTTTAGAAATTGAACAGCTGTTTATCGCAGGTGCCTTTATTCATTTTCTTTGGACAAGCAAAGAAAATGAACAAGAACCTGTAAAATAGTATGAAGACAAAAGAAAACACAACCCTTTTTAGGGTATTTTGGATGCCAACTGTTTTAAGCGAATACAAAGATAATTTTAACATCAGTACTCATTGATTATCATTATATTCGCAAAAAATTTTGAAAATTACTATGAAAAAAACCTACCTAATACTGTTTTGCCTTACAATTTCATTTGTTTTTGCTCAAAACAACAAACGCAGAACCCGTTCGATCGCTGAAGCTGAAATGAAATCGGCGTCACAGCTGATGAACGTTGAAGTGAACCCAAATACGCAGAATTACGACATTACATACCACAAACTCGAATTCACGATCAATCCTTCTGTGAAATTTGTTACCGGAAAAATCACAACTACCTATACTGCATTGGCAAACATGAATACCATTACTTTTGATTTTGCCAATCAGCTTACCTGCAGTTCGGTTAAAAAAGGAACCACCAATCTGACATTTGTAGAAGACACCAACAACCAGCTGATCATTACCCTGCCCGCTACACAGGCTGCAGGCACATCGGCGACTATTGAAATCAGCTATTCGGGAACACCGCCTGCGAATGGCTTTGACTCGTTTGTACAAAGCACGCATAACGGAACGCCAATCATCTGGACACTTTCGGAGCCTTTTGGTGCGCGCGACTGGTGGCCATGCAAGCAAGATCTGAACGATAAGATCGACAGCATTGATGTATACATCACTGCCCCGTCACAATATACTGCTGTTTCCAATGGGATTGAAACGACAACCCCGGTAATTTCAGGCACTAGTAAAACTACGCATTTCCATCATGGTTACCCGATCCCGGCATACCTGATTGCAATTGCCGTTACCAATTACACTACTTACAACCAAACCGGAGGGACCGCGCCGAACACCTACCCTATCATCAACTATATTTATCCAGAAAATTTAGCAAACGTACAATGGCAATTGAATGAAACTCCGGCTATTTTGGATTTATACGAAAGCCTATTTGAGGTATATCCTTTCCACAATGAAAAATATGGGCATGCGCAGTTCAATTGGGGCGGCGGGATGGAGCACACAACCGTTTCGTTCATGGTGAATTTCGACAGGGACCTGATTGCCCATGAGATGGGGCATCAGTGGTTTGGTGACAAAGTAACCTGTGGAAGCTGGAAAGACATTTGGCTCAATGAAGGTTTTGCAACCTATCTGGCTGCACTGGTCATTGAAAATTTTGACGGGCTGGATGCTTTTGTTACCGAAAAAGACAATATGATTGACGACATTACTTCGACTCCAAATGGAAATCTCTATTTAACAGACGACCAGGCAACGAATGTAAACCGGATCTTCAGCAGCCAATTGAGCTATAATAAAGGGGCAATGGTATTGGAAATGCTGCGTTTCAAAATGGGTGACACTGCTTTTTTCCAGGCGCTGAAGAATTATCTTGCCGATCCGAATTTGGCTTACAAATATGCATTAACCCCAAACCTTCAGGCGCATTTGGAAGCTACATACGGACAAAGCTTAACCGAATTCTTTAATGACTGGGTTTATAACCAAGGCTATCCAACTTATACGATCAAAGCACAAAACTGGGGCGCCGGACAGGTAAAATTCACCATCAACCAAACGCAATCGCACGCATCGGTATCCTATTTTGAAATGCCAGTCCCTGTTCGGGTTTATGGCGCAGGCGGACAACAGGCTGATGTGGTTTTGGACAATACGTATAATGGCCAGGTTATAATTGCAGCCGTTCCTTTTACGATAACCGGAGTAGAATTTGACCCGGAAAGGCACCTGATTGCCCGAAATGCAAGTACCACTTTAGGAAACGATTCTTTTGACCTGGAAAGTGCCATAACGCTTTACCCAAACCCGGCTTCGGATGATGTACATATTCAAATGCCAAGTACTACAAGCCTGCAAAAGGTAATCGTTTACAATAACCTGGGACAGAAAGTGATGGAAAACAGCAGCCTTGACTTCTCTGTAAACTCTTTATCCGCAGGTGTTCATTATATTGACATACAAACCAATGAAGGCATTTTCCATAAAAAATTCATAAAAAAATAATCTTATATAATTATTATGTGCAAGAGTAAGGTGGAAACCTTACTTTTGTGCGTTTTAAAATATCAATTACAAATTTAATGATACAAATAGCGCAGATACTTTTCATACTTTCAGTTCTTGTAATCCTTCATGAATTAGGGCATTATGTTACGGCAAAAATGTTCAAGGTAAGAGTTGAGAAATTCTATTTATTTATTGACGCAGGATTTTCGATTATCAAGAAAAAAATCGGGGAAACCGAATGGGGAATTGGATGGCTGCCACTTGGCGGTTATGTAAAGCTCTCGGGGATGATTGACGAGAGCATGGATGCCGAGCAGATGAAACAGGAACCTCAGCCTTGGGAATTCCGTTCGAAACCGGCATGGCAGCGTTTGATCATCATGTTGGGTGGAATCATCGTCAACATTTTACTGGCCTGGTTTATTTACACGACAATGTTCACAACGGTGGGCCAAAAATATGTTTCTACCGAAGCGATCCAGAAAAACGGCCTGGCGTTTGGCGATGTTGGCAAAAGCGTTGGATTTAAAAACGGGGATAAAATCGTTTCTGTAGATGGAAAGTTCCAGGACAAATTCAATTGGATGATTATCGATGTATTGTTAAGCGATAAAATCGAAATCGAAAGAAACGGAAAAAAACAGGAATTGGTCCTGACCGATGAGCAAAAAGGGAAAATCATTTCTACTGAAGGAAGAGATTTTGTACAGCCGCGATTGAACCAGGGAATCATTGATTCTATTTTCCCAAAATCCGAAGCATTAAAAGCCGGATTGAAGATTGGCGACAAACTGGTTTCGATCAACGGAAAGCCTTGCCCGCATTTTGACATCTTTAAAGACGAAGTAAAAGCGCATAAAAACGACAGCGTTTCCATTACAGTGATGAGAAACAACGCCGAAACCACTTTGAAGGCTTTGGTAAGCAAAGAAGGCTCTTTGGGCTTTAAAACCAAATATTCGGAAAGGGAAGATTACGTCATTACAAAAAAACATTCGCTATTCACCGCTATGCCGGCTGCAGTTAAGGAATCATGGCAGTTGTTTGTATACAATATCAAACAGTTCAAATTAATCCTTAAGCCAAAAACAGGTGCCTACAAACAAGTGAAAAGCCCGGTCGGCATTGCGCGCCAATTACCCGATACATGGAATTGGGAGTTTGTGTGGAATTTTACTGCTTTATTTTCTATCGGATTGGCCTTTATGAATTTGCTCCCAATACCTGGTTTGGATGGCGGACATGCCTTATTTACTATTGCGGAAATGGTTACCGGAAAAAAATTAAGCGATAAAGCAGCAGAATATGTACAGACGGCCGGAATGATTATTTTGCTGACTCTGATGGCATTAACATTTGGAAAAGACATCTATCAATTAATTGCCGATAAATTATTTTAATTTTTTTGATTTTTTATTTGCAGAAATTAAAATTCGCATTATATTTGCAACCGCTTAAAAGACGTAGATCTTCCTCCTTAGCTCAGTTGGTTAGAGCATCTGACTGTTAATCAGAGGGTCCTTGGTTCGAGCCCAAGAGGGGGAGCAGCAACAGAAAGCCTTTACAGAGATGTAGAGGCTTTTTTGTTTTTACAGGTTAAACATAGGTAAAACATTTTTCGTTTTCCTTTCTTTATATTTGTTATCATTTGTATTATAACGACAATGGATAACAATCAAAATCTACTTCATTATTTATATAAGCTATTATTTTTAGATGGCATTGAAGAATTGATGTCAACATATCTTAACAACAAAGATTTGGTTGCTGAGGGATATGACTACTTTGAGCAGTCTGGATATTATATGAAGTTGGATTTGATTGAATCAAATAATAATAATGCCGATTTAATAGTATCAGGGATAGTTGACCGACAAGCATTTCTAAATAGATTTTTACTCCTCAACAGAGATAGACTTTACAATTATTTCAAGAACTTGGAAAACGAAAGTCCTGATGAACTGGAAGTTTTTTTGAATGAATATTATAATCTCCTCTCTAATTATCATAACAAAGCTAATTCTGACAATGGCAATTATTCTACGCCTATCAGGAATGAGATTGAAACTATTGTCAATGATCTGAGGATTCAATTTCCAATAATTGAATATCACAAGGTTTTCAAAATCCTGACTAAAGTCAACGATAGCATTTCTATTTTTCAGCCCAAAGAATTGAAAGCATCATTTTTTGAGGAATTATACTCCATCACTTGTAATCTTGACTTAATAGATGATGTATTAGTACCTGAAGAAATGTTTTATGATGTTTTAGTATCCTCAAAACCTAACTCAGAATCCAAAATACTCTTTATTAAAAAGAATAGCTTAATTGCATATTATCTCAAAGAACTTGAACCCTTCTTTTATAATTTCAATCCGGTTAGTATTGAAAAAAGTAAATGTTTCTATAATAAACAAAACAAAGCTTTAAATAGTGCCGACCTCTACACCTCACTATCCAGGAGCAATAACAATGATGAAATTTATTTTAAGAGAATCACTGAAAAAATAAATCAGTTAAAATCAAAGCATTTGAACTGACCTTACATTATTCCTTACACTTTTACTAATTCACATCTAAAGCTTCTTGATTGAAGCTTTTTTTGTACAGTTCTTTTGCGTGTATAAACTGAGATATGCGCATATCCATTAACTGAAAAGAAAATGGAAAATATCCAAAGAATGCTCACGACAGAGCAACTAAATCAGCTTATTCAAGAAATAAAAGCTGAAATCAGAAAAGAACAGTATTTGGTAAAAGAAATACTAACTTTTAACGAAGCATCAGAATTTTTGACTTTGTCAAAGTCAGCTTTGTATAAATTAACGAGCAAAAAAGAAATCACTTATTTCTCTCCTGGGGGAAAGATGATTTATTTTAAAAAATCAGACCTTGAAAATTGGATTTTCAATTCAAAAATAACATCTGTAGAAGGTATAGACTTGGAGGTTGAAAAATATCTAAGTAGAAATTCTAAAAATCCATTATCATGATAGATTTTATTAGAATATTCTATAAAGATAAGGATAGATTTGAACAACATGTGGTGGATGAGCAGAATTTCCCTGATTTAAATGCTGTACTAAACTATCACACAGGGAGCATAAAATATCCCTACACAACAAATTTGGGGTCACTTGCTTTAGGCGTATCAGAAAAAACAGGATATGTTAAAAATTCAATTCACCAACTTTATAATTATCTAACTGAAGAAGCTGCTCATAATCATAACGATTTTGGATATTATTCAATTTGTAGTACAATAGATTTCATCTCTAAAAAAATTATAGATGCCAACATCACAAAATTGACACAGTTAGAATTTGGCTTTAATCTGGATGTGGATAAAGATCCTGTATCAATATTAACACGAAATTTTTTGACACATCAATACAAAGAAGGTTCAGTTATTGACTATCAAAGTAAAGGAAAATTGAAACAGTTTGTTCATTCCAACTATATCATAAAAATCTATGATAAGAGCAGGCAATACAACTTAGGCAATAACATCCTAAGGTTTGAAGTTAAATTTAAAAAGGCTGTAGAGTATAAACATTTAGGGATATATAGTATTACTGACCTCAAAAAGAAAATAGTACTAAGAAAACTGTTTATATACTTGATTAATAGATTTGATGAGCTGACTATTGTTGACAACTTTTCTATTCAGTCAATACAAAACAAGGAAGAATATTATTCTTTAAGCAGATATTCAAATCCTGTCTTTTGGACTCACGAAATAAAAAATACTCATTCAGAATACAAAGCAAGGAAAAGAAAGCACTTCGAAAGGCTTCTTAAAAAGAACAATTTACTAAAAACAAAATCTCAGTTGAGAGAACTACTCCACAGAAAATTCATTTATCTAATTAATAACTAAAAATTGTGATGAATTCTCTATATACAAAGTGGAGAATTTATCACATCTTCAAAGCACTACATGGCAACAATAAAAATATTACTCAGAGAACAAACCCAATAAAAATGGACTATTTCCAGTTATACTTAGAATAACTAAAGACAGGAAAATTAAAATTATCACTTTAGGAATTGAGTGTAACCAAAAAGATTGGGATGAAAAAGAGGCCCAGTTTAAAAAGAGCCTTACAAATCATATTCAACGAAATAGGATATTACTAAATCTAAAACAAAAAGCTTTAAAAATTATTGATGATTTTATACTTGATGAAACAGACTTTACCTTAAATCAATTTGAAGAAAAATTTAGGGGAAAAGAACAAAATAAAATTACTGTTTTGGAGTTTTGGTTAGAAAAAATCAATAATATGAATATTGTTGGAAGAACAGGAAATGCAAGAGCCTATTTAGACACTAAAAATTCTTTTTTCAAATTCTGTAAAAATCAACATCTCCTTTTCAAAGAAATAAACGTTGAACTGTTAGATAAATATGAAACTTATCTTAGAGTCAATAATAACAGTGATGGAGGGATTGGTGTAAGGATGAGAGCAATTAGGGCTTTATTTAATGATGCTGTTAAGAAAGGAATAGTTAATGAAAAATATTATCCTTTTAAAATTTACAAGGTATCAAAATTAAAAGGCAGAGGCTTTAAAAAAGCCCTGACAAGAGAAGAGGTCAAAAAAATTGAAGACCTTGATGAGAATCTTTATCCTCATTTAACTGAAGCAAAGCACTTATTTGTTTTTTCTTATTACACCCGAGGAATGAACTTCTACGACATAATGAAACTCAGATGGGAAAACGTTATTGATGATAAAATCATTTACATAAGGTCAAAAACCAAAGGAAGATTTATAATAAAGATTCTCCCACCGGTGCAAGAGATACTTGATTATTATAAAGATATAAATCCATCAACCAGATTTATATTCCCAATATTGCTGAAAGAAGGTTTAACACCTACTCAGATTGAAAACAGAAAAGCTAAAAAACTAAAGAAGTTCAATGGTGATTTGAAAAAGATTGCTGAAGCATTGAAAATTGAAAAAACAATTACCAGTTACGTTGCAAGACATAGTATGGCGACTAATTTAAAACAGAAAAATGTTTCTACCGACATTATAAGCCAATCTATGGGACATCAAAACCTTGCTACTACATCAGCATATCTAAAAGATTTTGAAGATAATGTTATTGATGATGCTAACGAAATGCTGTTAATGGAAAGTTTGGAAGTGTATTAATATTTTTAATGGGAAAGCCTCTTTAATTCTTTAAAGAGGCTTTCTTTTCTCTATATTTAATCTAACAACGTCAATACATTCATTTAGATTTTTATTTATTTCGTTAGCCCAAAACCTTAAAACAATCCATCCTGCATTCTTTAAATGCTCATTTACCTCTTTATCCCGGGCAATGTTTCGTGATATTTTTTTAAACCAAAACTCAGCATTGTTTACAGGCTTCTTCTTGCTTTCCCAATCTTTTCCATGAAAAAACTCACTGTCAACAAACACAGCGACTTTATACTTTTTGAAAGTAAAGTCCGGTTTTCCAAAAACAGTTTTATCATTTTTTCTGTATCGAAATCCTGAATTCCACAAAGCCTTTCCAAAGATTATTTCACACTTAGTACCAGTACTTTTAATGGCTGCCATGTTTTTTGAGCGTTGTAAAGGATTATGAGGATCCATTATTTCTGAAATATTGTGTTTACGTGATAATCCAGAAATTCTTTTTTTGGAAGAAATTTAGTTGGCAGGTTTATCTTTTTATTTTCATAAGGAGAAAAAAACAATTCAGTTTCATCTTTCTTAAAACTATGCAATAATTTATCTGAAAGTTTAATTTCATAATCAGGAGTTATAGATATTAATCCCTTATCATATGCTAAATCATGTAAGGCATTTAGACAAAGTCCATTAGAAGGATTTACACGATTATCAACATTATGAGACCATGGTATTATATGTCCAGCAATTAACAATTCGGGTAATGTGATGCCTGTAATGCAACATTTTTGATTATATGATGCAAGGACAGTTTTTCTAAAAAAAGATTGATTGACCCTTGCTTTTATAACTACTTCTCTTTCCTTACCCTCGGGTAAATTTAGTAAAGTAATTTCTGCTGATTGCTCAACAGGTTCACTTTTATACTTAGCTAAGATTAATTCACTCTGCCAGGCTAATTCGTTCCAATTTCCATTAAATTCATTCCAAACTTCTTCTTCTCCTTTAGCACCTTGTGTAAGCCCTGAAATGTTTCTTGCCTGAAGTGCAGGATCAAGACGGGCAAAATTAGCCAACTTCATTGCAACTGAACCCACACTTCTCCCGATAACAGAAGCCAGTTCCTTAACATCTTTATTACTTGAATTGATTTTTGTAAATGGTGTTTTGCAATAAAGATTAAAAGCAACAATATGTTCTTCTTTTGACCAATTATTTTTCATAACATTATTCTAAGTAAGCGATGCCTACCCTGCTTGCATGACTTGACAATCTTGATAATATGTCTGCAAAAAGTTCACTTCTAACTCTAAATAAAGGAGGCTGAGCTAACGGAGTTTTACTAATATCTATAGATTTGAAAAGACGAAAATCAATAACAGGTTTGTATAATTGCCCATTAATTTTTACCAAAGGGATTTCATCATATAAATAATGACTCGCGCTTTTTTGCAATCTTTTCTCTAATTCTTTAGGAACAAGTACACCGGAAACTAATCTGGATTTTCTCCATTTGTTCTGAACATAATCGCATAAAGGAGTCACCTCCAATTCTATAAAAATAACTTTCTTTAAATCATCATTTGAAATTTCAAATTGTTGTTGATTATTTTTTTTAGATATGGCTTCCTTTCCGAAATAATCTCCAAGTAAATTTCTCCTTCTTTTCCAATTTGGAACATCTTTTTCGAATACATTACCCGGCTGTATAAAAGAAGGAGGTAGTATATCAAATAGTAATTTTGTATTGATGTCTGGTGTTATTGATAAAAATTCATCCACAATAGAAATAATATTAGCCAAAATTTGTTGATTACCATTACTCCATTTCTTTAAAGTTTCAATATTGGCAGCTTCATTTGTACTTCCTGGAGGCATTCTTGCTCCATCTATAAACAAAGAATATTTTCCTTTTTTTAGTCTGATTTTATATTCACTTCCGGCAATGTCTTTTAAATAGAGAATATTTCCCTTATCAATTTTAATTGTTGAGGAAATATTCTCAAATACTGAAAGTTTGTTTTCTAAAGAATCTATAAAGGTACTATTCATAGTTTTTAAGGCGTTTTTTAACAACTCATTTTCTGACACATCATTAACGGTCATTCCTAACTGAGCCTTAGCCATTCTGTAAATACTGTGTTTAAGATTCTCTTCCCAATATATGTTTTTTTGATGCAATGATGAATAATTATTTACAATATCTCCTGAAGATTTATTTACCAATCTTTCCCATAATATGAAAAGATGAAATGCATTTGTCCCATGCAATCTTTCGTTTAGCCTATTAGCAATATTATTTAGTGCATTTGGCTGAAGTCTTTTAGTTTGAATCAGTGGGAACCTATTTATTATAAAGTTATTTATTGCCTGTATATCATTTTCAGGAAGCATTGCCTGCATATCTTCATTAATATCCTCAATTAACTGGTCACGTATACTGTTATCGTTTTCAGTTATAAAAAAATCTGCCTTCTGGAGTCTTACAATTCCAGCAGGTTTTCTTATGAAATTGTCCATTAACAATAATGCCTCAACTGCATCAGCGTTAGCAAACTCAACAGTACTCCATATCATTAATATATATGGTCCATTGTTGAGAGGTACTATACGCTCTAACAGCCTTTTAATATTTTGTGCATAAGAATTGGCATCACCAGCAGGAAATAATTGAATATCAATAAAAGCGTATCTAACTTTTTGCACAGGTTCTTCAGGTAAATCATTATCACTCTTTCCCGAATAATATGTAGTTGCGATCCCTCTTTGAGATAAAAGTTGCATCAACGGTAATGCATCATCAATAATATCATCAATGATAATAACTGAACCGTCAGAAGGGAATTGAAAATTAGCCATATCAATTATTTTTTTATCGCAAGCAAGAGTTTAGCTCCTTTGTTAAAATCTTCAGGAATATCAAATTCATTAGGTTCTGGAAAAATCAGAAGCCCCTTTTGACTTGTCATAACTTCATCAGCTAAATGTAATCCTAATCCCATTCCGCCTGGTTTGTCAGAAATAAATGGTTTGACTGCATCCTCTGGGGATATTGTAAATCCCGGACCGTTATCAGCAATAAGAATAGATACATAACCTTGCGGCTCTTCTATAATATCTACATATAATTTTTTGGATTTAACATTCGCATAGTTTTGCCACCATATTGAATTATCTGTTAGATTAATAATGGTACTAATTATTAAACTGCGAGAACATCTTACAGTAGTATTAATGTTAACTCTTTTTTTATATTGTGGCACGATTTCAAGTTCGTGTGCTTTAATTCTATACTGTATATTTGATAATGCCTGATCTATTACTTCTATTAGATCTTCTTTACTTTTAGGACTTTGTTTTATAACTCCCGCATAATCACTGACAGTTTTTTGCAATGATTTAATCAAGTCATTAATGTAGTTGTCAACAGGCTTTTTCTTTACTGCTGCAACAAGTTCAGCTATCATATGTATAACTTCATGAATAACAATTCCCAAACTTAAACCTGCGCTGGAACTTCGCATGTATATCTCACTTATTGTTTTGTAGTCATTCTCAATTGTACGGATAGATGATAATAATTCATCCTGATCCTTTTTGGGTACCTTTTCAATAATTTTGTCCTGCAGGATGGCAAGACTACCAATTACAGGCTGACTAACTGAAGATGTACTATAAAATTTTCTGACTTTTTCTTTATCAATATTTCTCTGAGTCAAAATTTTATCTAATGTAAAAAATATAGCATCTTTGAATTTAAAATATGCATCATCTTCTACAAATCCCTCTCTGTTTGTCTTTTCTTCCAGGCTTTTACTTGATCTTCTATCTAAGTTAATTGCTCCGATGATTATATTATTACTAATTGTTTTTCCAGGTTGATTAACTCGCATCATATCCAGTCCTAACCAATCATTACTCTGTTCGCCATAATCATATACACGAATTCCACTTCTGAAAACACGAATTCCACCATTAGTATCAAGATAACCAGTAAAACCTTTTTTATCCGATACTCCAAGTGATAAAATCTTATTTTCCCGGTCAAAAATCAGAAGTTTAAAGTTAATACTCCCAATATTTGTATTATCTGCCGATAGATCTATTTCTTTCTGAATTGTTTTTTTTGTAGTTTCATCTTTAACATCTTTAACCATCAATATTTTTTCAAGCAGAACCTTTCTCCCTTCAACTTTAGACATCGTATCCCAAGGCTTAAATTCATACTCCAATTTTAAGATTTGATTTTTTTCTATTGTTGCTTCTGCATAATAAAGAGCATAATCCCTGATTTGTTTAAAAGACATTAAGCCTGTTAACCAATCCTGATTATCTATAGAAAAATAAACTTTAAAGGAATTAAGGTTATCAAACGGAGAGCCTAAAGAATTTACCGACCTATACAATTCTCTAACTGTTCCTCTATTCCATTCAGCTTTTAAATCCCTAATTACAATGTGGGTTCCCGTCATACCGTCAATAAAGTATTCCGGTTCATCTCTTTCAACAATATTTACTTTAATATTTTTCAGCAAGTCATCTTTTTCAAAATCTCTCCAGTTAATCTTCAAATAAACTTCTTTTCCATATTGCATTTTACTGGTCAACTCAATAACGTAACCAAGTTTATGAACTCCAAATCTTCCAATACCCTTCTCTCCAATTGGCATTCTTTCATCCAATTTATTTTTAATAGAGTCTAATATTTTCAATTTATGGTCACTTCCTGGTTGCATCCATATATTTGTTATAATATCGATGTTCATTCCTATCCCATCATCTTCAATAACAATTTCTCCAAGTTTTTTATTATTTACTTTTCGCATGTAAACTTTAACAAATGAAGCATTGGCATCATATGAATTCTTAATAAGTTCCATAAATGCAATACTTTCATTTCTGATTAACTGGTCTCCTAATTGTAGAAGTAGTCTGGCACGCGGTTCAAAGATTATTTTTTTACTACTCATTTAGCATTTTTGCTTTTATATGTTTTGCTATACTTTCAGACATTAATGGAGGCACAGCATTTCCAATTTGTCTAAAAGCTGCTGTTCTTGGATGGGTTTCTTTAATTCCTTCAAAATAGAAATTATCTGGGAAAGATTGTATTCTGGCAGCTTCTCTAACTGAAATGGAGCGCAATTGCTTACTGTCAGGATGTATGAAATGATGTCCGTCTTTAGCTATGTGTGCTATCATAGTATGCGGTTCAACATCTACAACTTTAAAGCGGTCAAGAAAATCTGTGACATTTTTTTGTGTACGGTCAATTTCCGGTATTTGGTCATTTTTGAGGCGCAGACCTTTCCCTAATTCTTTTATTGCCAATTTATAAATCCTTAAATCTTTATCGTTGTGAGGTCTTGTAATATGATGAGTAACGAAGTCGACACCATTCCTTATGGCTGTATTTTTAAGATACAAATTAGCTTCTTTTGCATATTTCTGAACCATTCTTTTCTCACCAGGCTTAACAACTGGCAAGTCCTGGAATATCTCATCTCGAAAAAATCTTTCTTTCAAAGGTTCAAATTCAGGATATGAAAAATTCAGTCCTTTCTTCCACCCAATTATTATCACACGAACACGATGTTGCACAACACCAAAGTCAAAAGAATTAAGCAATTTTGCATCAACTTCATAGCCCAAACTTTTGTAATATTTTTTAAGATTTTTAAAATACAATCCATCAGCGGCAGATAACAAGCCAGGCACATTTTCGAATACAAATACTTTAGGCTGGTACTTTTTTAAGAAGCGTCCATACTGTATGTACAATTTTGTCCTTTCATCATTTTTTTTATGTTTTAGGGGCGCCCTCCCTACAAGGGAATATGCCTGACATGGGGGACCTCCTATTATAAAATCAACCTCTTTCCCTTCTAAAGAATTATCTATTGAATTAAATATAAAAGCATTGTCTTTGCCTATTTCAGCATTAATTACACTATCTACAATATTTTGCGGTACGTGAGAATATAATTTATCCCTGTTTATTTCGCCTTTGAGATAAGAATTATAGATGTCTTCTCTTTTAGTTTCTTTCAAATAGTGGTATGCAGCACGGGTTTTTAAAGTAAAACACGCTGCTTTATCATATTCGACATGGGCTACTGGTATAAAACCTTGTTTGACGAATCCTTCAGATAATCCTCCAGCTCCGGCAAATAAATCGATATAGGTTAGTGACGACATGCAAAAAATACTAAAAAAAATTAAATAAACCAAAGATAATTTTTTTTATAATGCTTTTTTAAAAAAATAACTGTTGATTTTCAGCGTTTTATATATTTTTTATTTTTTTTTAAGAAAAAAAGAGCAAAAACCACCCTCAGAAACCACCCCCGCCAATTTCAACGCATCTCAATACCCCCACCCATTATTAGCATTGCAAAAATTTATCCGAGAGAAAAGATAAGGTGATAGTTATTCTATTTCTTTCAATACTTGGTTTGCTTGCTGAAATGAATGTTTAATTTAAAACTTAGAAAGATGGTAAGAATTGTAAACTATCAAAAAAGACAAACAGAGGAAGGAAAGGAATTCTTTACTCTTGAGTTGCAAGGTGGAATTGAAATGGTTAAATCCCAACAAACAGGGCAATTTTATGTTACAGCGAGAAAAGTATCAATACCTTCAACCTTCGATGAGCAAACCTGTATTTCATTAGTTGGAACACAATTGCCAGGAGAAGTACATAAAGTGGCTTGTGATCCTTATGACTACGTTGTAAAGGAAACAGGTGAAACTATTACACTAACTCACAAGTATGAGTATGCAGAAGAAAAAGCTATTAATAAAGAGGTTGAAAAGAGCAAATCAACAATTGAAGAGTTTATGAGTAACAATCCAAAAAGCACTTCTTTCTCTACTAATGGTCAATATGCACATTAAAACTATAAGTACCTATGCCAACTTGCTTGACATAGGTATCTTTTTTAACCTGTAAAACTAAAATTATGAATCACTTATCAGAAATACAAGTATCCTACACAGCCGCTCCAACAGAGAGAGCTAAGATTACATCTGGGGAACTTGCATACAATTACCTTATGGCTTCTTGGTCTATGAATATTATAGAATTACAGGAAGAATTTAAGATATTATTATTGAACAGAGCTAACGAGGCATTAGGAATTTACTCTATGTCGAAAGGAGGTGTTAGTGGAACTGTAGTTGACTTAAAACTTATATTCGCAGTTGCTCTTAAATGTAATGCAAATAGTATAATTGTAGCACATAATCATCCATCAGGGAAGCTTAATCCAAGTGAGGCGGATAAAGCAATCACAAAGAAGATTAAATCTGGAGCACAAATTCTCGATATTGAATTTTTAGATCATTTGATTGTTACTAAGAAAGGATTTTTTAGCTTTTCTTCTGAAGGCATTTTGATATGACATGAAGTTTCTACATTTTTTTATGAAGAATGTTCAGCGTGAACTTATGATTATAGCCTAAAATCTTTCACTTTACAAAAACTAATTATTAAGTATTATTATAATTAATAGCTTTTTTGTGAAATGCCTATACCAACTAAATATTTATCTTAAGAAAACTTAAATAATTCTTTAATATCTACATCTAAACCTTTAGACACCCTCTCCAGTGTAGTAAGCTTGGGATCAGTTCTTCCGGCTTCTATCCTTGACATATTACTCTTTTCAAAGTTACATTTAGACGCTAAATCCTGTTGAGAAATATTCTTCTCAGTCCTGATTTCTTTAATGCGCTGCCCTACTTTATAACTAAGAGATTTATCCAAAGCTTGATTATCATATTTGATAACTCAAAATTTGTTTTATTTTTGTTTAATTGGTTATCACACGTGATAACATTACATTTTTAAAAACTAATCAAAAGCATATGAACAACATTGAAAACAAAAAAATTCCACTCTTAGCAATAACAATAGCAGTTATTCTAATAATATTCTTTAGTATTATAAAAGTTAAAACTGAACTCTCAGAGACAATTGACGGAGATGATGCAATCACAACTACATCTAAAATAATTTTATTTGACAATGAGTACAACTTCGAAAGCTCAATAGCGGTTTGCTTTATAATAATCTTACTGTCAGTTATAGCTTTTTTCTACACTACTGATGAACAATTGATTACTAAAGCCGTAGTAATAAAAGATAAAACTATTGAGATTGCTACATCACCAAAGGAGAGACAAAGAAGAAACAGATTTATCTTCTACATTATTCTGTTTATTTTAGTAGGTCTGTTATGGAAAGCATTTGCATATTATGAGGAACTTAAAGAACTTAAAAGAGAAAACCCCTATATAGTATTTAACAAATGGCAAGCTGAATTTATGGGATTCATGCACACAGCCTCAATTGCAATACCGATATTGATAGCGGTAACGATATTTAAATTAGTTTTCCTAAAGAAACGCAGAAATAAAAAATGAAAGATTTTCAGATTTAATTTATAATTGTAAATTTGCTTCTGAGAACAAAAAAGGCATACAATTCGGCAACATCTTATTTTTTGAATTGATTTTTGGGTTAAACATAGGTCAAACAATTTTAAAAATAAATGCAAAAAAAGAAAAGTATCGATAAAGTATAATCCCATAGGGTGCCTGACTTTTTGGTTATTTGACATCATGTGCAAACAAAAGAAACTGCTTAGGCAGTGACTGTTAATCAGAGGGTCCTTGGTTCGAGCCCAAGAGGGGGAGCAAACAGAAAGCCTGATACAATGTATCAGGCTTTTTTTATTGACTTGATTTAAGCTTTTCCGCTTATTTCATATTTTAACAGAAAAGGTCAAATCAAACGAACAGGGTAAATGACTATTTAAACATATTGTCAAAAAAACATTCGCATTATATCCGACAAGCTCAATTTATCCTTTTTTAAAGATGCCTAAAAATGTTCAATCAGCCTTAAGTCCTGGGTAATTATATCAGCACCTCCAGACATTTCTTGCCGGAATGTTATTAGCTTTTGATAAGAGGTTTTTAATCCATTTGACAACAAAACATCAATTAATATGTTGCCATCCTTGTCTGGAGTCAACGAAACAGCCTTTGTTTTCACTTCAATTACTCCAAATCTTTATCAGGATAATTTGCCTATATATCCCTTTGTATTGGTTGGGATTATGGCAAAAACATTATCTCCAGAGCTTACTGTTTGATTTTCCGCCAAAATTTTTAAGACAATTTATACTTAGTGAATAGTTGCCATTTTAATCACAGTTTTGGTATTACTATAGTGGCATTATTAGAAAAATCAAACAGATAATCATTTGATTTAATGATATTGTTATCCTTATCCAGGCAGTTTATGTTATAGGCTATAATCGTATTGTTGCTGATGCTGTTTTTTACAAGAAAATTGAATAATACTGGTTTGGAGAAATCTGCCTTATACTTTTCAATCGTAAAAATGCTTCCGGTTTCTTGGACAGTTAATTCAATCAAAAGCTTATTGACATTTGCCAATTGGGGTTTAACCTGAATTTGGATATACCTGTTATAACTTGTAGAAGTGGAGAACTATCTGCTTGAACTCTTTGTCTATTTTTTCTATGCTTTCAAAAGAAAAATCCACCTGTTTCAGGTTTTTATTTAACAAATCGGGATTTAAAGACACCTGAGGAAATTCAACAATGCCATTGCTTAAGAGCAGGCCCTGGTTTGAAAATGCCGAACTGTTAAAAAAAGGAACCGTGGTTTCATCAATGGTTACTGCCGAATTGATCCTGCAATCTGAAATGGAAGTATTTTCTACCCTGATTTTCTTTGCAGCATTATCGATTTGGATGTTTAAAAAATCGCCTAAGGTTTTTTCAATATTGATATCAATTACACTCGTATCCTTTATCTCCTTGTGCCTAAAATTGATATTGGCATAAATTGAAACCGAATTGTTTATCGCATTTATAAGCAGGCTTGCCTCATTTAATTTTTCTGTAGAAAGCGAAAAAAGGAAATGTTTCCCATCTACGGTTACATCAGCATTTTGCAGTAAATGATTGCCGTTTATTTCAAAGCTTGCATCAATGTCGCTGGGATATAGAAAACGGATATCGTCAATAAAGTTTGTTGAACCGCCATCTAAAAAATTATTGTTCAGCAATTCTATTTTTAGTTTTGTTATCTCAAACTCGGATAAATTCGGGCCTATTGCAAACTCAAATTCCACTTTAGAAATATCTTCTGTAAGCCCCGTGCCTTCTTCATAAAGGTGGAAAATGCTATTTATGCAAGGCTTTTTAGTATCAGAATCCCTTGATATGTGATATTTCTTTGGTATCAATAAAAATTCGTTTGGTGCGACTGTAGATTTATAGATTGAGAGTTTTTCGAAATTTACCCCTGGAACAAAAACCTGTTGGAATTGCGAAAAGTCTTCGTTTAAATTGAAGGGATTTGTGATAACACCTCCATCAACGGTTTTGTACAAGCTGGTTGCCTTATCTGTTGACAAAGGATAATTGACAGTTTTATTGAGCTTTAGTAAAAAGGCACTTTTTATGTATTCTGTTGGTGTGTCAGATTGAATGTTATTGTCCTTTTTGATCTCTTCTATTTTTATCCTGCTAAGGCTATTGTTCTTGACATTCGATTTAATTATCAAGGGCCTTTGGATTAAACTGAAATCTTTTTTTTGGAGTGCGCCTGCCTGTTGCAGCAGCTTTTCGTTGAATCTTAAATTTTGGGCAAACAGTATTTTCTTCTTGTATTTCGTATAGCCTTTAAAATCAAAATACAAATCAAGGTTGCATTTTAACTCATCTATATTGGTAATCAGGTTTAAAAAAGCAATTTTTACAGCTTCATTTTTTATATTGAAAAGGATTTCCTTCTTATCCGTGTCGACAATTCCGTTTATTTTAACCGGAAGGTCTTTGGTTATAAGATTTAGCACCGCTTCTTTTAAATTTACAGGAATGCTTTTCTGATTGGCACTAAGCTGCTTTTCAACAATCTTGTACTTAAGCGTAATTTTCCCGATGAATGAATTATTGCTGTTGCCATTACTGTCCGGCAATTCTTCGTAATAAAACAGGGTGCCGTTGTTTGGCGCAATTTCTATTTTGGGAAAAACCAATTGTATGTTTTTATCATTAAAGTCAGTAAAGGTTTTATCTTCAGTGATATCGCTGCTGTTTTCTATTAACGGAAAATATTCTTTTGGAACAAAAACCACTTGCGGGCCTAATGGCGTGAGGACAATCGGCGCTATATTGATAGACTGCAAAACAGGATGCTCAACTACCGTAAACGGAACGGGTTCTATTGCTGTTATTGCAGAAAAAGCTGTGCTTGGTTTTGCCGGCTCCAGGTTGAATCTGTTTATCGGGACTAATTTTGTCCCTGCTAGTTTAAATGTATTGGTATCTGGCATAATTTTATGTTTTAGGATTTTCCTTAAAAAAGCACAGAAGGAATTATCAGTCCCTTCTGTGCATAAACAGGTTTACTATTCAATAAAAGCTGCTCTTATTTTTTCAATGTCTTTATTTTGAGCATCCGTCCCTGTTGGGATTTCAAACAAAACATCGCCTTCCTGGTAATCCAGTTTTTCATAAGGTGTAGAGATCGATACTTTTTTAGTCTTATTGCCTATCTTTCCTTTGCAGGTGTATTTAACCTTAAACTCTGTAGGCTTCACTTCGTAATTCAATTCATACCAAACCCTATAAGGAAGCAGTTCTTCAAAATTATCCGCAGTGAATTTGAATTTCTTGGTAGACATCTTGTCTACTTTCAGCGTAACTTCAAGCGTATCGCATTCAAAAAGTTCTTCAGTTGAAAGGGTATAATTGATCATGTTTTGGATTGGCAACGGGATGAATAATTTTGTGCCGTCAAATTCAAACTCATTGACAGTGTCTTTTATTTTGATGCGCTTGTCTTTTTCATACATCACATTTTGGCGGACTTTTATCTTGCCCGGAGTAGCATTTTTCACAAAATCAAAAACAAATGCATTTTTATCCATAGACTTATCGTTCCAGGTGGCCGGTAAGACAGCATCGATTGATTTGCCGTCCCGGGCTGTTTTCTGCACATAAGGCATTGCCCCAGGCGCCATCATCCTTCCTGAGCTTTTCCAGACTGTATTCCCTTTGGAATCCGGATATCCGACTTCGATGGCAACCTGGCTAACGGGGCTGTCATTTACGATATCATCATCTTTATCCAATTTTATCAAGCCGCCATTTAACGAAGCAATTACATGTACTTTTTGGAAATCTTCATCAAGGCGTACTTCGGTTATGTAGTTTTTAAGATCTTCTTTTGCAGCAGCACCGGATTTAACAGTAAGCGGCGCCAATTGGCCACTGATGCTTGACGACATGACTTCGATGGCAGAAAATTTGATTTCATCTGTAAATTTTAGTTTTTTAACCTCTTTGCCCGATTTCAAACTTAATCCTACATTAACACCTCCCCACAGAAAGCCCCAAAAGCTAGTTGATTTTGCATCAGCTGCAGGGGTAAATTGTTTATCCGGCTTGTCGAAGATTTCTTTTTGAACTAACTGGAAAGCAAAATCCCGTTGTTTGGTAAGCAGTTCCTGTTCGAATTTCTTTCTTTCTTCATTGGTAAATTGATTATCGGTAATAATCTCACTGACAATGCCTCCTTTGGTTACAATTGCGTCATATTCAGTTCTCCCATTTTACGTTAACAAAAAATGCACCCACACTTCCTTTCGATGAAAAATAATCGTGTACTTTTTCGACATCAATGGTAGTTTTGATTATGGTGGTAGGCAGGTATCCTTTGTATTTTATATTGTTTTCAACGGTCAGGTTATTATTTCCGTTTTCAAGCGCGCTTTTTACTAAAGACGCACTGTTCCTACCCATCAATACCGAAAAGGCATTCTCCCCTAATCCGAAAGTAGTCCCCGCGCCTTCGCCCTGGACATTAAAACTCCATGGATTAGCTCCCCCAAATGGGTTATTGGGAGATTTTTCGCCAACAACATGCATCGAAATATTATTCTCCACCAACTGGATTGGCCTGACATTGGTTTCATTAAAATCCCTGTCAACCCCTTTTAGATAGGAGAACAAACCAAAAAGCTTTGACTGCCTCTGATTATTGTATTCGGTGTGAAGCTTTGTTTTTAATTTGTCTATTGCTTTTTTCAGCAATGCTTCAGGAATATCAATAGTAGTAGTCATAGTGGTAAAAGCACCGGCTTCTTCTTCCAGGCCTTCTGCGCCAATTACTGTAGTATCGTCACCTTCTGATTTAAAAACCTGCATGGCAAATTTAAATTTGCCGTCTTTACCGGGCTCTTTGGAAAGCCTTGGATTTTTTGGATAATAGTAAAACTGCATGGCCTGTCCGCTTTCACGCAATTCGACATTGTTTGGGTCTGGAGAAAAGAGTACTGTGTAATTTGCCCCATCTTCGTTTTCTAATAGAATTTCTACTGATCCGGCTCCTGCATGAGGGTAACCGACTGGTGTTACTTTTGACATGATTTTATATTTTTTAGTTTTTACCTACTCTTATTTACAGTTTTCGGATTCCCTGTTTTTATGTTGTTCAATGCAATCTTTTTGCTTCACAAACATCGTAACATACTGAGAATAAGCACCGGTGTGAAAAACCTTATATCATGGATTTGAAAAACTTAAAAAAAAGGGTTGTTTAACGTTTATTGAAAAGGTCATTTCCATTTACATAAAAAATCTATTTGAGCTTAATTTGTTATTGATTGACAAACCAAGATTTTAATAACTTAAAAACCAAGCCAAATGACACGAGAAAAAAATATCTTCAAGACCTTATTCCTATTAACAGCAGCAGCTTTTATAGGATATATTATTTACACCGTTAGCAAAGAAACCCCAAATGACGATGAAAGCATTTGTTTAAAATACGGCAAGGAACCTATGGGTACATTGGAAACCAAATTAATTCAGAACATGGTGTCTAATTACCGCAACAATCAGCTAAGGGCGATCAATTCAAATGTTGACTCTATAAATGATGCCCATTCTATTTCTTTTGATCTGGTAACTTTAAAAAAATTCATTTACCACATCGAAAATGAATCAAGGAAAATAAGGAAGACCATTACAGATGAACAGCTGGGCGTTAGGATGTACTATGCGGCATATCCCGACAATTCTGCCTGGAATGATTATAATGATTTAAGTAATGTTGATAGGAATTACGAACATCTCCACACTTTGATCCTGATCCCTACCATTGAAAGCAACGGTAAAAAAATAGACTTTAATCCTTTAGATGAGGCTACTTTTGAAAATGGCATAACCCGTCAGGACGTACAGCTGAAAAGCGCTAATTTTAGGACAAGCCAGGCAAATAGGGATATTATTGGCATAACCGGAGCAACAAATCACGGATCATTAATTCCGCCTGCCACAAGTAATGTTGAGGGCTTTTAACACTATCCCATTAAATGTTTGAACTACAGCCTGAATTAAGTAAATTATTATTAGTAATTGAATTCTCAACTGCCTTAACTGCTGTATTTTATTTTTTTAGAATAAAGAAAACAGTCTGGAGATGGTTTGCTGTGTATTTATTCTTCATTACCAGCCAAGATATTTTCTGGTTTTATAACAACTATTTTTCCGCAATTGTAAAACAAAATTACTATGCCTATTTTGGCCTTCCGGTACAGTTTGTATTTTTATATTGGCTTTATGCGGTAAAATCATTAAAAAACAAGAGGCTTTTTTGGAGTTGTGTAGTTGTTTACATTTTGTCTTTTTTACCTATAGAACTGTATTTCAGCAAATTGAAAGTGGTTTATTCTTTTAACTATGTTGTCGGTGCATTTCTATTGATGTTGATGGTTTTTTTAGAATTTAAGAAACAAATTCTAAACGATGACATCCTGGAATTCAAAAAAAATAAAATGTTTTACATTAATATCGGGGTGATGCTTTTGTACATGGGGACATTGCCTTTTTTTGGGCTTTACAACCTAATTACAAAAGAACCCGAAATCTGGAATATTTATTATGTGTATTTCTTAGTTTCAAATTGTATCATGTACTTATTATTTGCAGCATCATTTATATGGACAAATCCGAAATAATAGCAACAATAATCCTATTTAATTTTTTTTTCATTTTATTTATAATTGGGATAATTTTATTCATTAAGCAATATAAATTAAAAAAAAATGAACATAACAAAATACTGATCGACAAAGAAAAAGAGCATCAAAAAGAACTGCTGTTCAATAAATTGGAAATCCAGAACCAGACCATGCAGCATATTGGCAGGGAAATTCATGACAATATTGGCCAGCAGCTTACTTTAGCCAGCATATATTCTCAAAAATTTTCTTTTGAGAATGGCGTTTCCGGCGTTAATGAGAACATTGAAAACATTAGCAACATCATTAACCAATCGCTGGTGGACTTAAGGCAATTATCAAAAACACTGACCAATGACACCATTGACCAGCATTCGATCCAGGAGCTTATAGATAATGAGTGCAAAAAAATCAATAATTTAAAAAGCTATGCGATTAGCTTTATCAAAGAACCAAAGATTACGCTCGATTCCTATCAGACTAAAAGCATATTGCTTAGGATAGTACAAGAGTTTTTACAAAACAGCATCAAGCATTCCAAATGCAGGAACATTACTATTTTGCTCAAGGAAATAGAAAACAGCATTTTACTGCAGTTAGAAGATGACGGCATCGGTTTTCAGGCAGACGAAATGATTTCCAACGGGATAGGCCTAAGCAACATGAAGAAAAGGACAGACATCCTGAATGGTACATTTGAATTAGAAAGCAAGCCAGGCTTCGGGACAAAACTAATTATTACAATTCCATTATAAATGAAAAAAACAATTGCGATAGTTGATGATCATATATTAATTGCTAATGCATTAAGCGGCGTTATTTCAAATTTTCAGTCTTTTGAAGTGATTTACGTTTGTGAAAATGGCAAAGATTTGCAGGACAAGCTTAAAAGTAATAAAATACCGGATATTGTCCTGTTAGACATCAGCATGCCTATAATGGATGGATTTGAGACCGCTAAATGGCTGAGGGATACACATCCATCAATCTTAATAATGACCCTAAGCATGCAGGATGATGAACAAAGCTTAATCAAAATGATAAAAAATGGCGCTAAGGGTTACATCCTTAAAAACATTTTTCCAACAGAATTAGAAAATGCTTTATCAAAATTAGCCTCAAACTGGCATTATTTCCCAGAATGGGCTGCCAGTAAAGTATTTACAAGCTTAAGCGAAGACAATGATGTGACGGCTACCAGCAAAATTATACTTTCAGACAGGGAAAAAGAGTTTTTGAAATATACGGTCAGCGAAATGAATTATAGGGAAATCTCAGAAAAAATGTTCTGCAGCCCCAGGACCATAGAAAATTACAGGGACAGCCTTTTCGAAAAATTAGAGCTAAAAACCAGGGTCGGACTGGCTATTTACGCAATAAAAAACGGCTATGATGAATTTCGGTGATAGCTTACAACTAAAAATGTGCTATATTAAATACAGGCTAAAGCATTGTTTATTAAGTTTGTGCCAAGGCTATTCTTAAACACAAAATAATGACGGCAAAAAAAATCCATTCCCTCTTAATTTTTCTCTTTTTAACTTCACTCGTATTCCCGCAGACAAGTGAAAACAGTATTGACAGGATTATCCAAAAGGAAAGGAAATCGGCACGGCAGGCATTCAGCACAGAAGCCAACCCCAATACTGCCAATTACGACGTAACCTATCATAAAATAGAATTGAACGTTAACCCCGCCGTACATACTATATCGGGCAAGGTTACCACCAGCTATACTGCTCTGTCCAATATGAATTCGATAACTTTTGATTTGGTAAGCCAAATGGCCGTAAGCAGTGTCAAACAAAACAACACCGCGCTCTCGTTTACACAAAGCGCAAACGAATTGACCATTACATTTCCTTCCGTACAGTTGGCAGGCACCAGTGCAAGCATAGAGATAACCTATGCAGGGAGCCCGCCTGACACAGGGCATGTTTTTTACGAAACACACAACGGATCGCCTATCTTTTTTACATTATCAGAATCCTTCGGAGATAAGGAATGGTGGCCCTGCAAACAGGACATGACCGATAAGATCGACAGCATTGACTTATACATTACCGCACCTTCGCAATATGTAAGCGTTGGGAATGGAGTTGAAACTACTCCGCCTGTGATTTCGGGATCCAATAAAACCACGCATTTCCACCACAATTATCCTATTCCGGCTTATTTGGTTTCTGTAGCAGTAGCTAATTATAGTGTTTTTACCCAAACAGGAGGCACCGCACCCACTACCTATCCGATTGTAAATTATGTTTTCCCCGAACATTTAAGCCTGGCTCAGGCTAATCTTGCGCAGGTTCCATCATTTTTAGATTTTTATGAATCGATATTGGGAACCTACCCTTTTCACAATGAAAAATACGGCAATGCCGAGGTGACTTACAGCGGCATGGAACATCCGACAGTATCATTCATCAGTGATTATGACCGTTACATGATGGAACATGAAATGGCACATCAATGGTTTGGTGACAAGGTTACCTGTGGAACCTGGAAAGACATCTGGCTCAATGAAGGTTTTGCCACTTTTATGGATGAGCTGCTCATAGAACACTTTGACGGTAATGCGGCAGGCATAGCCAACAGGACATATTTGATAAACAATATTACTTCTTTGAACAATGGCGCCGTATACCTTACCGATGCGGAAGCTTTGGATGAAAACCGCATTTTTAGCGGGCGTCTTTCCTATAACAAGGGAGCCATGGTCCTTAATATGCTACGCCTCAAATTAGGGGAAACTGTATTTTTGCAGGGACTACGGAATTATTTGGATGACCCAAATTTAGCCTATAAAACTGTTGTGACAACAGATTTCAAAGCCCATATGGAAGCCGTTTACGGAAGCAGCCTTACCGAATTCTTTAATGACTGGGTATATAACCAAGGGCATCCTACCTATACCATTAGTGCCCGAAATATAGGAGCAGGGCAAATACGAGTTACTGTAAACCAAACACAATCCCATTCCTCAGTAAGTTTTTTCGAAATGCCTTTACCGCTAAAATTCACTGGTGCCGGAGGACAGGTATATACTACTTCTGTAGACAATACGGCAAACAACCAATCGTTCATAATCAATGTCCCTTTTACTATAACCGGCGTTGTATTTGATCCTGAAAAGCACATCATCTCAAAAAACAGCACAGCTACATTAGGCCTTGATGATTTTGGGCCTCAAAAAGAAATACGGGTTTACCCTAACCCAGTAAACAGCATTTTAACCATTGACTATCCTGATGCTATTGATGCAATAGTGGTTTTCAATGAATTGGGGCAGCGATTACCGGCATCATTAATAAACAGCAACCAAATAAATTTTTCACAATTCAGTCCAGGCACATATTTCGTAGAGATAACGAGCCAGGGCAAAACAAAAAAAGCAAAAGTTATAAAACGATAGGCCGATCAAGCCGCAACAAAAATTTGGTTTCCCTTAAATTTAGATTTTTATCAGATGCATATAAACCGATATTCTTTTATTTTTTTAGCGCTATCCATAATGGCCTTATTTTCATGCGAAAATAAAAAGCCTGTACCTAAGCCCAAAGAGAAAACCTATCAGGCTGGCGTTGTCCTGTCTTTTGACGATGCTTATGTAGATGAATGGTTTGATGCCAGCCAGGCCCTAAAACAGTACAACTGGAAAGCTACATTTTGTGTCTGCAGGATCGATTCTATAGGCTCCCCGCAGATAAAGAAATTGCATCAGTTGCAGCAGGAAGGACACGAAATCGCCGGCCACGGATACCATCATTACAATGCCGTAAAATTTGTTGCGCAAAACGGAATAGAAGACTACATGAAACAGGAAATAGATCCAATGATCTCTTCCATGAAAAGATTATCGTTTAATGTGACTTCATTCGCCTATCCTTACGGAGAAAGGTCTGATGCACTTGACAAGGCTGTAGCCCCCGATTTTAACATCATAAGGGGCAGGGCTTTTTGCGGGGATGCCCCGGAAAAAGAAGGCTGTTATTTTAGGGGTACAAAATTTGCCTATGCCTTTGATATAGACAACAGCCATGTCCATTTCAGCATTCCGTATCTTTTGGAACTTTTGGACGATGCCAAAAAAAGGAACAAGATTCTGATATTATGTGGCCACAAGCCTGTTAAGGAAGTAACCGAGAATTATCAGACCAAAATAGAAACTCTGGAATTTGTCTGTAAATACATTAAAAGCAACAACATGAAGTTTTATACCTTGGCTGACCTTGACAGCCTTATGGATAAGTAATCTTAATCAATACTGCTATGAAAATACTACTCGGGATTGCGGCTCTATTTACAATAACCAATACTGCATTGGCACAGGTCAATGATTTTGAGAACAAAAGCTTTTTGGCAAAATTATACCAGGACGGGGATTACCTTGCCTTACGCGCAAGGGTATCGAAAGAATTTGCCCATTCCAAACCAGGCAACTGGGGCGAATTTGTAAAAGGTGTGGAT
The DNA here is from genome assembly GCA_049841115.1 of Flavobacterium sp. Taxonomy (GTDB): domain Bacteria; phylum Bacteroidota; class Bacteroidia; order Flavobacteriales; family Flavobacteriaceae; genus Flavobacterium. The sequence continues at coordinate 1,356,631 of JASGHQ010000006.1, read as the reverse complement.
GAAGACATCATTACCAGCAAAAAAATAATTGCCTTTACCTTTGATGCCTGCGGAGGCAAAAATGCGGATGGCTATGATGCCGAACTGATTGATTTTCTCAGGAAAGAAAAGATACCTGCCACTTTATTTGTTACAGGAAAATGGATCGATGCCAACTATACTACTTTTTTGGAATTGTCCAAAGACCCGTTGTTTGAAATAGAAAACCATGGTTTTAATCATCAGCCGTGCTCTATAGATGGCGAAAGCGAGTATGGGATACATGGGACAAAAGACATTCCGGATGCCATTGATGAAATCGAGGCCAATGCCATCAAAATAGAAAAGATAACAGGCCGCAGACCCACATTCTACCGTTCTGCCACAGCTTTTACAGATGAAGCCTGCGCCAAAATCGCAAAACAATTAGGCATTACCATAATAAGCTTCGACGTCCTTTCGGGGGATGCAGTGCCTTTTACCCCAAAGGAAACGATAGAGCAAAGCGTACTGAAAAACATAAAGCCGGGCGCTTTGGTCATAATGCATTTCAATCGGCCAAAATGGAATACGTACGAGGCAATGAAGCTCATTGTACCCGAATTAAGAAAACAAGGCTATTCTTTTGCGAAACTGGAAGACTATCCGCTAAAAGCCAAAAATTAAATTCGGTTTCCAGCAAATAAAAAACCAGTCGGGGCGGACTGGTTTTACTCACTTAATCTGAATGGCGGATATTTACTAATTTTAACTCTTTTCCATAGTATTTTAGTTCCGCTTCGCATCATCTTTCATCCAAAACAAAAGAAACACACAAGGCTCAGTATCATGAAGGCGAGGAACGCTTTTAAATTCATTTTGTGCTAAAATAATTACTGTTCACCAGGTCAATAAACGCGCTTATTTTCCTGGTTCTTTTTTTGATTGAGCTGCAAATATAAAACAAATCACCAAATGGTGACTTATTTGATTGTTAAAATTTATGCAAATGAGTATTTTTGCAGAAGGCAAACCTGCGTAAGTAAAATTCACAAAGATGAAAGAGGATATAAAGGGTAAAAGCAGAAACAAAGAACACAGCAAACAGCTACTGCTGGATGCCGTTGGCGAAATCCTGAGGACCAAAGGTTATTCGGAACTTAAGGTAAACCAAATTGCTGCCACAGCAGGCCTCGACAAGAAGCTGATCTATAATTATTTTGGGAGCAAAGACAACCTTGTGGGTACATACATCCATTCAAAGGATTTTTGGAGCAATGTAAAGGAAGACAATATTCCCGTGGAAATTACCGATGGCGGGCATGCTTTTTCAAAAATAATGCTACAACAGCAATTTGATTTTTTGCACCAAAACGAAGAATTGCAGAAAGTACTTTTATGGCGTTTGTCCGAGGCGCAGCCTTTTCTTCAGGAACTGACCGAAAACCAGGAAAAGGTTGGGGAAATTTTGCTTCAGGCCATAACCGACCCGCACTTTAAGGAAAAAGCACAGGATTATCGGGCTATCATGGCTATACTGATTTCAGGAATCTATTATCTCAATCTTTATGGTTCGGTAAACGGCAGTATTTTTTGCGGGATAGATATGAACAGCGAATACGGAAGGAATAAAGTGCAGGACGCTTTATCGTTTTTAATTGACAAAACTTACGAAAGTTTATAAAATGTAAAATCCCAAACTCCATATAACTGAAGCTTGGGACTACTACAAATAAAAAACTACTACTCTTTTATAATCTTTAGTGTCTTCAATCGATCCTGGGACTGGATTGTTACACAATAAGTACCTGAAGCCAGGCCCGAAACATCGATTTCGGCTTCATTGGCACGCAGCGATTTTACCAGAACCTGCTGGCCTAAAAGGTTATAAACCGCCACTGCTGTAATTTCGTTGCCATACGAAACATTCAGGATATTTTTTACCGGGTTAGGATAAACGGCCAAGCCGCTCCAATCAAAACCTGTTGTTCCCAATGTTGTCTGAACACTTACAACATTTCTAAAAACCGGGCCCCAAACTCCAGCGTTATCTTTTATACGGATATTGAATACATGGAGGCCGTTGGCCGGAAGCGCGATTCCTGTTTTGGTAAGCTGTTCAAAAGCACTGTCAAAATTCCCATCCGTAGCTAAAACTGCTGTGCCGTTTCCTGCTCCCGGATCGGTATCCCAAAAATATTCGGCCTGTGAAATGCTTAGGAATGCCGTTGTGACAGCAGCATCAACCTGGATGATGTTGGTAAAAACCGGGCCCCAAACCCCGGTGTTGTCCTTGATCCGGATATTGAATTTGTGCAATCCCGATCCCGGCGAAGCAATTCCGGTTTTCGATAGCTGTTCAAAAGCGCTGTTAAAGTTGCCGTCTGTAGCCAAAACTGCCGTACCGTTTCCTGCTCCCGGATCGGTATCCCAAAAATATTCGGCCTGGCTTATAAACATCTGCGCACTACATAGGCTTATCGCAAATAAAGCGATGATACTGTAAATGTATTTTTTCATCTTTTATGCGGTTTGGGATTATTTAGAGAAACCGCTGCCAGTTACATTCAGCGTACTACCTGTTGTGATTACTCTTGGGGTAACTAAATAATTTATTTGTGGTTTGCCACCTGAATCTGCAGGCCAGTAATTGGCCCAGCTGTTCGAACCTCCGTTGTGTCCTGCATCGTTTCTGGTCAGATCCAGATCGGTGTAGCTCACTGCAGGGTTTCCAGCATTCACATTACCGCCTGTTATCGTATAAGCCGTATTGTTGAAGTTCATGTTGACAGCTCCCGTATTGTTACTTGATGTTATGGTTCCTGCCGTTACAAAAGCATTGGTAGATACATTGTAACTCGCGGTTACTACTGCCACACTACCGGAATTGTCAATGCAGGCATTGGTTTGGGCAACCACAAAAGAAATCGCGTTATTCATGACAGTAACATTTCCACCAGTACCCGGATCACCATTTAGAGCAATATAAATAGGCGCTATGTCTCCGCCGTTAGGCTCATATACCGTATTGTTTACAATTTCGCTGGTCCCGGTTGTTTTGTTCCCATATATCCCAAATCCTGCCGTAAAGTTATTGTAGCATTTAAAATTATAGCTGCTCTGCTGATTTATAATGGTGGAAGAGAACTGCATTTCCTATGATTTCAACATCACTTGTTGCCAAAGAAGTATCAGAAGAAGTGTTGTAGGCCGACATTCTCTGCACATTGTTTCCGGTCACCCTTCCGTGTGAAAAAACCACATAGCCGCCAACAGTACATCCAGACATGTTTGTGGTAGTATTTGCCTGGGTTGTATCAACATTATTCAAATTGCAATTGTACAGATTGATGGTTGTCCTTCCTCCGGTTGTTGCACCCGTAGCGACTACGTTGTAGATAGTAAAGTTACCAGAGTTCAGGCTGCTTATCGTCACCACACGTCCTGCAGCCGGACTAATATTGATTGTCCCTCTTATGAAATATTTGTTGTAATTGGTTTCTGAAACGAAGGTCAGCGATTTGTTGATGGTAAGGTTTTCAACGTAGGCAGTTCCGTCGGTTTTTGGCTGAATGATGATTCGGTCACCATTGGCAGCTGCCGTTATAGCTGCGGATACGGTAGTATAAGCACCATTTGCTCCTGTTGACCTAACATACAAATCAGCTGCATTGGCCATTGAGGCAAACAAACCTACAATAGCGATAAAAAATAATTGTTTTTTCATTTTGTTTTTAATTTTCTGATTTTACCAGGTTTTACCCGGCATTATTAATATGCTTGTTATCCTGCAAACGTAGCGCTATATTAATTTTTTAAAAAAATTTAAATCCTTGCTTTTTATGTTTTTTAGATTAACTGAAAGAAGGCGAATACTGCTTCTATTTTTCAAGCTTCAACCAGAAAAAGTCATTCCAGCCTTCGATCAACCTGGTAGGATCTGTATTCTTAGTCCTGTCTTGTTCAGGTATCTGTACTATTTTTTTATCCTTAACGGTAAACTTGTAGATCCTTGGATTGGCTTCGCCTTCAACCGTAAGCTCAATTCTGTAAGCACCATCGGTAAGATCGGCAAATTTGATTTCCCCTGGCTTATTAACCAGTTTGAAGGCACAGGAAACTTCTTGCCATTTGGCCTGCTCTACCTGAGCTTGGTTAGGCCCGTTCCCATAATGCTGCGCATATAGTTTGTTGTCTTTAAACATGTTTACTGACCATTTTACACTTTTGGTAGTTTTTCTTGCATTCGCCGGAAATGGCTTAAACTCTTCATGCGTGATATAGTATCCAAAAACCAAGTTCCCTGTATCGGCATAATTCAGATAGGCGAAATTATTCCAAGGACCACGCGTAACCCACAATTCTTTTATGGAGCCATACGGATCATCATTGGTTAGTTTGTGCAGCTCAAAGTCGAAAGAATAAAACATTTTGTCGCCTGCGTAAAAATCCAATTTATAATTGCCCGGACCCCAGTCTGTTAGAAATGATTCAGAATGACCAACCCATTCACCATCCCGCATGTAACGGCTGCTTGGCTCATTGAATTTTGTCTTCTTGCCGTCATCAAAAACCTGTGTCCCATCGTATTCAAAATAGTTCATGTATTGGCCGTCTTTGTAAACCTTGATCCTTAAATACTCTGACTGGTCACCAATTGCGTCTACCTGTTTGCCGTTTGCCGTTTTATTCGGGATAAAAGTTGCGGTATAACTGTTTATTAATCCAGGACTGGTTCCGGTTCCGTAAAGAAGTGAATTGAAAGTTATGGCCGGTGTCTGCTTGAACATAGTCCAGTCGAGCTTTAATCCGGTTGCAAATCCGCCACCGCCTCCTTTGCCTTTTACTTTGCCCGCTACTTTCTCGACACCTTTGGCGCCTTCGACTACGTTACTGGCAGTATTGGCCGCTTTTTTAACTTTGTTGAACAGCTGCGCATGGCCCGCCGTGAACGAAAACAATAGTGCTATAAATAGTGCACTGGTTTTAATCTGTTTCATGTTTTTTTCTTTTAAAAGTTGTTTTCACCAGGCAATAATACCCGGCAAATGGGATGTTTTTTATTTATTACAGCCCAAACATAAAACAAACGAAAACAGGAATTTTAGCCAATGTACATCCGTTTCCTTTCGAAGTATATTCGTGGAAAACCTCAGTAGATTCGTTTTTTAGCAGTTTATAGCTGGATACTGTCCAGCAATACAAGGAATTCCTCTTTCTTACGGACCGAAAGCGGAATGGTAGTCTTGTTTTTCATCACGATGGTATTACCGCCATCGGTTTTGATGAAATGATCAAAATACGCCATATTGATCAGGTGCGACTGGTGTGTCCTGAAAAAATTGTAGGGCGAAAGCGTGGCTTCGTATTCCTTTAGGTTCGTGGAAACGATAAGTTTTGGCGCGTTGATGAAATAAAAGGTAGTGTAATTTTTATCAGATTCACAATTTACGATATCCTGAAGGTTGACCGAATAAATCTTATCTGAGGTTTTCAGTATCAGTTTCTGCAGGTCTTTCGGCCTGTCGAGATTGGCAAAAAGATTGCTGAGCTTCATATCAAACACTTCCTTGCTAAGTGATTCTTCGGCTTTTTTTACCGCATCAACCAACTCTTTTGCATCAAGCGGCTTCAGCAAATAATCAATAGCCGAAAAACGGAATGCCCTGATGGCAAAATCTTCAAACCCTGTAATGAAAATCACCTTAAAAGTAATTGGGCTCAACTTCTGAAGCAGGTCAAAACCCGTGCCGTCTGGCATTTCAACATCAAGAAAAACGATATCCGGCGAAAGCTGCCTGATCAGCTGCATTCCAGAAGCCACAGAATCAGCTTGCCCTACAATTGAAATATTGGGGCAATTTGCCTTGATCGTGGATACATTATAATTCCGGATTCCTTCGATATCATCGATAACAATGGCTCGTAACATAGGTTTTTAATTTTCGTAAATATACGGGATTTCAAAGCTAACTTTTGCGCCTACTACATTTTCCTCGCTGTCTTTTATATTGGCCGTATGCACCACAAAATCCTGGTTGCGGGTGTAATTTATCAATCGTTCCTTAGTGATGGTCATAGCCAGCGATTTATGGTTTTCTATTTTCTTCGAAGCATCGAATCCTTTTCCGTTATCGGTAACTTCAAAAAACAATTTACTGTCATTAAGATAAAAACGGATATCGATCCGGCCATTCTCGGTAGTATTGACTCCGTGTTTAATGGCATTTTCAATAAACGGCTGTGTCAGCATTGGCGGCAGGAATATGTTTTCAGTATCAATGTTGTCTTCGATATCAATCTTAAAGGTGAACTTATCCGGATACAACAGCTGCTGGATTGACAGATAGTTTTCGGTCATTTCAACTTCTTCTGCCAGTGAAATGTAATTTTCATTCGAATTTTCAAGGATTTGCCGTGTTAGCTTCGAGAATTTGGTCAAATAATTAACCGCATCCTTATCTTTTTTATCATTGATCAATCCCTGAATGTTGCCGATGGAATTGAAGATAAAGTGCGGGTTCATCTGGGTGATCAGCAGTTTTTGCTTGATCTGGTTTTTCTCCAGCCCGGCAATTTCCTGCTTCTGCTTATTGTTTCGGTAATAGAAATAAATTCCCAGCAGCAATACCACAATGGCTCCCGAAAGCCCTATCAGCCAATTGTTTTTAACAGCGGCCTTCTTTTGGGAAACCAGTTTGTAATTCAGTTCTTTTTTCTCAAAATCGTATTGGAGCTGCTGTTTTTCAAAGACATTTTTTGATTCCAGTATCTGGCTTGAATCTACGATTTTCTCATAATACTTATACATTTCAAGCGCTTTCTCAAAATTTCTGGCCTTGAGGTTTATCGTATACAGCAAATCGGCACCCTGTTTCTGAAGCGATATATTACCCGATTCTTTGCTCAGGGCAAAACCTTTATTGGCATACTGGCTGGCTTTGGCCAAATCCCCTTTTTCGAGATACAGCATCCCAAGGCCCAGTGTCGACATGGTAATCGGAAGGTTGTCGTTTGCCTCAGACAAGGTCTTCATACCCAAAACTTCCTGGTATAATTTCTCCGATTCGTCAAAATGGGAAAGCTTTATGTATGCTTCTCCCATTCTTGCCAAAGCCAGTGCGGTCTGCGAATCGGCTCCGATTTTTTTCGTAATGGCCAGCGATTTCTTGCTGTATGCAATACTTTCATTGAACTTTTTCATCCGGGTATAGCAAAACGCAATGTCGTTGAGGCACAAAGCTTTGAGGTAAAGCCCATGGTTGCTTGGATTTTTTTTGTAAAAAGCATCATAGTAGCCAATGGCTTTCAGATTGTAGTATATCGCTTTTTCGAACTGGTTTTGCCCCGAATAAACATTGGACATCATCGTCAGTGCATAGGACATCTGTTCGATATACTTTGTGGTGTCTTTCTCAAAATATTTAAGGGCTGCATAAATCAGTGGAATCGCCTCTTTGTCTTTCTCCATAATGACATAAAATGCCGCTTTGCCCAAAGCAGCCACATGCATTTCATCATAGGATTTTATAGACTTTAAAATCGCAATGGTTTTATCATGATAGGCCAAAGCCTTCTCGGGCATTGCTTTTTGGGTATACTCGTTGGCTACAATGGAATAATAAGAGGCAAGCCATTCGGCATATATCATCTGTTCTTTGGAAGTACTGCCCTTTTTATAATTCTTCAGGGCTAATTTGCCCAGCATATTATTGAGGTAATAATAATTTTTATCATCCTGGGAATAGTGGCTGTCCATGACATCCGAGATGGATTGCAGCTTCGTGGTGTCATGCACCTTGGTATTCCTGAGTACAATTTTCAGTGAATCGATAATCCTGTCCTGAGAATAGCAATCTGTAAAAAACAGAATACAAAAAGACAAAGCCAGCAGTCTGCAAATTTTAAGCATTATAATAGTAATCTGGAGTTAATTTTCGTAAATATACGGGATTTCAAAGCTAACTTTTGCGCCCACAACATTTTCCTCGCTGTCTTTTATGTTAGCCGTATGCACCACAAAATCCTGATTGCGGGTGTAATTTATCAGTCGTTCCTTAGTAATGGTCATTGCCAGCGATTTATGGTTTTCAATTTTCTTCGAAGCATCAAACCCTTTTCCATTATCGGTAACTTCAAAGAATAATTTGCTGTCATTAAGATAAAAACGGATATCGATCTGGCCATTCTCGGTAGTATTGACTCCGTGTTTAATGGCATTTTCAATAAACGGCTGTGTCAGCATTGGTGGCAGGAATATGTTTTCGATATCGACACCGTTTTCAATATTGATCCTGAAACCGAATTTATCCGGATACAACAGCTGCTGGATTGACAGATAGTTTTCGGTCATTTCAACTTCTTCTGCCAGCGAAATATAATTCTCGTTTGAGTTTTCCAGGATTTGCCGTGTCAGCTTCGAGAATTTGGTCAAATAATTAACCGCATCCTTGTCTTTCTTGTCATGGATCAATCCCTGGATATTGCCGATGGAATTGAAGATAAAGTGCGGGTTCATCTGGGTGATCAGCAGTTTTTGCTTGATCTGGTTTTTTTCCAGCCCGGCAATTTCCTGCTTTTGCTTATTGTTTCGGTAATAGAAAAACCCGCCGAACACAAACAGCAGCAAAACACCTGAAAGACCTATCAGCCAGTTGTTTTTTATGGAAGCTTTCTTTTCTGCAGCGAGTTTCAGGTTAAATTCCTTTTTCTCATAGTTGTATTTCAGGAGCTGTTGCGCCAGTACATTTTTTGATGATTCCATGCGGGTAGAATCGCCCACTTTTTGTTCCATCTGGTACATTTCGAGCGCTCTTTTGTAATTTTTGCCGGCTAAACTGATTTTATACAGCAGTGTGCTCGCATCAGTCATCAAAAGCATGTCATTGGTCTTTTGGCTTATATCCAGCCCTTTTTCTGCATACATAGCTGCTTTTGACAGATCCTGTTTTCTAAAATTCAGTTTCGCCATAGATAAATAAGCACTGATGAAGGCGTGTTCGTTTGTTTCAGTACCGTTTGGAGCCTGGAGCGCGAGCGCTTCATTAAATATCCTTTCTGCTTCGTCAAATTCAGCCTGCTCAATTTTCACCAATCCGATCCTGCACAAATCAACCACTCTCAGGTATTTGTCATTCATTGGTTTGGCATTTTCAAGCGCTTTTTCTGAATAAGAGATGACTTCGGGGTAATTTTTCAAAACCATATAGGATTCCGCCATACGGCTGTAAATTTTGGCCTTTTGGTAATTGACATAATTATCCTGGTCATAATCATCCCAAAAAGTCAGTACTTTTTTATAGTTAGTTATGGCTTCCCTGTCTTTGCCCTGCAAGGCATATACACGTCCTAAAGCAGTGTAGGCATAGGCAAATTCTTCTCCATGCACCTCTTTCCTATGTGTTTCAAAATATTTGATTGCCTTAAAGATGTAAGGAATCGCCTTGTCGTATTCTTTCATTTTTATCAAAAGCTGCGCTTTGGAAATCATGGCAAAATACATGTCTTTGTAGCCTCCTGCTTCCTTATGCAAAGCAATGGATTTGTCAAAATAAGCCAATCCCGGAGCATGGTCCGGTTTATTGAAATATTGTACAGCCAATGAGCCATAATAGCTGCCCATCCACATCGTATATTTTTTTTGCAGTTCGGGCGGATTGGTTTTTTTGTTCTTATAGTTCTTATAAGCCAGGTCGCCCAAAAGCCTGAAAAGGTAATAATAGCTCTTTTCCTGTTGTGTATAATGCTGGTCCCTGAAAAGGGCAATTGTCCTTAATCTTGTGGTATCATGCAGCTTGGGATTTTTGAGTGCCGATTTTAATGAGTCAATGCTTTTGTCTTGCGAATAGGATGCCGAAGCAATAAACAGGAAGGATAATAGTACAAGTAGCCGTCTGGTAATTGTAAACATGTATTTAATTTGATGGGTTAGATATGGTGGGGCTAAAATAGGTATTTTATAAATAAAAATCCTAGTGTTCAACCTCTCTTAGGAACGCATATCGCAATAACCGAACAATGTCAAATAATTAGAACTAAACTTTAACATTTATTCGATCGGGACGGATAAAATCGGCCTAAAACCCTAAGACATAGGCTCAGGCCTCGGCGGTCCGCCTGCCGGTTTGGATTTATCATCCGGCAGCGGGATGAATTCATGGTCATCGTTAGGCGGCAATATAATGCGGCCCTGCTTCCAGTCTTCTTTTGCCTGTTCGATACGCTCTTTTCTTGACGAAACAAAATTCCACCAAATGTAACGTTCTCCCAATGGTTCTCCCCCTAGCATCATCAGTACAGTATTTTCCCTGGCAACAATCATCGGATCGACACCTTTCGAAAACACCAGCATCAAGCCTTCGGGATATGCTGCTCCTGAAATTTCCAGGCTTCCCTTTACAATATAGATAGCTCGTTCCGAATGTTCTTTCGGAAGCCCAAACCTTGCTCCAGCCTGTAAATTTACGTGCAGGTAAAATAAAGGCGAATGGGTTTTTACATCATTTTTGAGTCCGAATGCATTACCGGCAATCAATCTCATCCATACACCGGTATCGGTATAAATTGGCAATTGCTCGGGCTTATAATTGGCAAAGGACGGTGCAGCCTCTTCATCTTTCTCAGGGAGTGCTACCCAGGTCTGTATCATTTCCAATTTCCCTCCTGCCAGCACATTAGGATCTTCAAACCGTTCTGAATGCGAAATACCACTTCCGGCAGTCATCCAATTGACTTCGCCCGGACGGATTATCTGCTCCACCCCAAGACTGTCCCGATGTGTAACCTGCCCGCCAAAAAGATAGCTTACGGTTGACAATCCTATGTGAGGATGCGGAAGCACATCCAAATCAGAAACAATTGGCGGAACATTCAATACCGGCCCAGCATGATCCATAAATATAAATGGGCCTACCATTCGGTGTGTTCGGAACGGAAGTATACGTTTTACTTTCATCGATTCGCTTATGGCAGCATTTCTGGATTCAATTACGATGTCGAGCATAGGGTTTATTTTAAATGACTATGTTCTATAAAAGTACACATATTTTCTTTTGCAAATCTTTAAGAACACTATTAGTTTAAATAAAAAAGCGGGCTGTTGAGCCCGCTTTTAAATTCATTATTGTTGTTAATTTAGATAAATAACTTATCTCTTCACAACCCTAACGGTTTCGATATTATCACCCTGTGATACAACTACATTGTAAACACCCGATGGATAATTGTTTCCGATAGTAGTCGATTCCATGTCTGAAACCTTAACATCCTTCTGCTCGATCATCCTTCCGATCATGTCGTAAACCTTAACATTCACTGATGCTTTGCCCGTAGTGGCAAGGCTGATCATGAAGTTGTTCGCAAACGGGTTCGGAGAAGCCACAGCCTTGAAGATATTGGCGTTGGTTTTTACGATTTCCCCTCCCTCTGTGTTACCATATATCGTGTTGATATCACATGCAGTCGAGTAATCTCCAAATACACCATTGAGCTTGATCGCAACCGAGATATTGTATCTCTTCTCTGGCTGTACCAATGAGAAGTCGCTCAGTTTGAAGTACGAATAGCTGATCTCTTTCTCCTGTGTTGCCACCGGATCTTCCGAATTACCCAACTCATCGATCTTAACCATATAATGAGGGAATCCTGGGTAAGGTGTAATATTCAGCTGCCTGTTCATAGGCGTAGCTGCTTCCAGTCCGCATTGCGACGGAACAAGGCTTGTTGTCGGGAAGAACGGTGTGGTTACCTTGCACTCCGGCCCATAATTCGACCAAACTGTAGTGCTTCCGTTTAGGATGCTGTAACGTACCGAGATCGAATACTCTGTGCTGTAAGCCAGCGTGATTCCCTGGAAGGCATTAAGCGCCGAGAACCTGCTGCTAAGTACTGCCGTAGTGAAGTACGTCGGATTCGATCCATTGTCCCCAAACAACCTGATGCGGAACTGGTAACCTGTAGCATAAGATGCCGCAGTAGCTGTCATCGTAGTGTTCATTGCAGCAACCTGTGAACCACAGCTTGGTGATGCAATTCCAACAACCGGAATCGATGGCGTGTTTACAACACACTCCGCTCCGTATCCTGACTGTACTGGTTGGTTCGTCACAGGATCATTGAAAGTAAACTGAACCGCTATCTTATAGCTGGTCGAATACTGTAATGGGAATCCGGTGAAGGAATTCGCCACAACATAACGTGTAGACGATTGTGAATACGCATACGTTGGATTTGGGTTCGAATCATTCAATCGGATTCGGAACGTATAACCTGTAGCATTCAAGCCAGGATTAGAGGCAATCGTTGTGGTAAGCGCTGCCAATGTGGCTCCACAGCTCGTGCTGCTCAAACCAACCAACTGTACCGTCGGTGCATTGATCGTAATGATGTTTCCTGCAAAAGGAACCACCTCCTCATTGATAACCGCTGAAGCCTTGATCGTATAGCTTGCATTATATGCCTGGATCGCAAGCGGGATCGTTACATAACGCGTAGCCTGGATCACATCAGGAGCAGTTACTCCCGTTGTGGTATTGGTTACCGAGAAACGGTACTTAAGGTTCGTTGCCCCTGGATAAGTATACCCTACTGCCGGTACTGCCGTTGAGAACGAAGTAAGCGTAGTGCCATTGTATGAAGCAGTCATATTGACCACTACAGGCGCACACGATTCAGAAGATGCTCCGTTACAGTTGTCATCAATATTATTGTAGCAGATCTCTGCTGCTCCCGGATTGATCGCTGCATTGTTGTCATCGCAGTCATTGCCGCCCGCTACAGTCGTAGTATAACCAGATCCCGGTGAAGTACATGACGGAACACCCGCCCCTGTATAGTAATGATCGCCGTCTGCATCTAAATACCATAATGGCTGGGCAGTTGCAGTAACCGTAATCGGTGCTGATGGTAAGCTAAAGCAACCTGAAGCATTCGATACTTGTACAGTATAGTTTCCAGAAGCTGAAACTGTGATGCTTGATGTTGTAGCATTATTTGACCATAAATAGCCATTTCCTACACTAGCTGTTAAAACTACACTTCCTCCTGCACAGAAAGTAGTCGGGCCACCTGCTGTAACTGTTGGTGTAGCCGGTGTAGTACAAGTCCCTGCAACTGTAGAGCCTACAGCTGTGCTTGTGCTACGGCATCCGCCGGCGTTGATAACACTTGCAATAATTGTTTGCGGTGCGTTATATGCAGGTAATGTAGCACTCCATGTTGCTCCATTGTCTGTTGAATATTCTAAAGTTCCACCAGTTCCTGAAACAGTTCCGATAGCGATAGAACCTCCGCTAACGGTACATGCGCTTGCACAAGTACTGTTAGTAATTGCTAAAGTTCCTGTTGGTGCAGCTGGTGTAGTACAAGTACCTGCAACTGTAGAACCTACAGCTGTGCTTGTGCTACGGCATCCGCCTGCATTGATAACGCTTGCAATAATTGTTTGCGGTGCATTATAAGCAGGTAATGTTGCACTCCATGTTGCTCCATTGTCTGTTGAATATTCTAAAGTTCCACCTGTTCCCAAAACAGTTCCGATAGCGATAGAACCTCCGCTAACGGTACATGCGCTTGCACAAGTACTGTTAGTAATTGCTAAAGTTCCTGTTGGTGCAGCCGGTGTAGTACAAGTACCTGCAACTGTAGAACCTACAGCTGTGCTTGTGCTACGGCATCCGCCGGCGTTGATAACACTTGCAATAATTGTTTGCGGTGCATTATAAGCAGGTAATGTTGCACTCCATGTAGCTCCATTGTCTGTTGAATATTCTAAAGTACCACCAGTTCCTGAAACGGTTCCGATAGCGATAGAACCTCCGCTAACTGTACATGCGCTTGCACAAGTACTGTTAGTAATTGCTAAAGTTCCTATTGGTGCATCCGGTGTAGTACAAGTACCCGCAACTGTGGTTCCTACTTGGAAACTAGTGCTACGGCATCCTCCTGCACTTACTGCACTAGCAAGTATCGTTTGTGGAGCATTATAAGTTGGTAATGTAGCACTCCATGTTGCTCCATTGTCTGTTGAATATTCTAAAGTCCCTCCGGTCGTTGCAACAGTTCCGATAGCGATAGAACCGCCACTAACTGTACAGGCACTTGCACAACTACTGTTTACAATTGCCAAGCTTCCAGTAGGAGTAGCAGCTACACATGCTTCCGCCACAACAAAATCACCTAAACCTGACGCAAATGCGATGCTATTAGTTGATGTGATAGTAGTTGCAGTAGGAGTTCCCGAAACTGCCGGTAATATCCATGTGCTTGGGCTAACAAATTTACCCATCTTAAGGTTTGCTGCTGTGAATGAATCTGCGTCAGCAGCTCTCCATTGCAAACCTACAGCAGCTGTAGTATAAGCCACACCGCTATTAGTTAATGTCCAGTAACGATTAACACTTAAATCGTTCCTTAATCCAGAAGTACCAAGATTTGGATGCTCAGTTCCTGTCGTTGAAGCTATAACGTTACCCGCAGTAGTAACACTTGCAAATGTTACTGTTGCCGGAGTATATCTGTTGGTTCCTATATCAAATGTACGTGCAACATTGCTTCCAGTAGCGAAGTTCATTTGCTCATTACCTTGGATGAAACCGGTATTGTTTGCAGCACCAGAAGTGCTTGCTCCTGCAATAAGTATTACCTTATTTGAACCAGTAACTATATTTCCTGAAGTAAATGTAAGTACACCTGACAAACTTAAATCGATACCATTTAAAGTAACTCCGGTAGAGCTGGTATTGTTAAGAGTCACTGCTGAGAAATTAGCAGTAGGCGACGAAGTAGCATTTCTAAAAGTACCGCTACCGCTTACTGTCTGTGCTACGGTATTGGCACCTGAGGTAACTGTAGAAGAAGTAAAAGTTCCTGTAGCAAATTGAGTGGTTGTTCCACTTGTATAAATACCAGGCGAATTTACTGTTAGATTACCTTCAATAACAGTATTTGTAGGCGCTCTGAAATCACCACTTGTAACAGTTAAATTTTTTGCAACAAACGGACTATAAGCAGAGCTTAAAATCCTTGTTGCTCCTGATCCGGCATTTAAAACTACGTTTGATTTAAATCCACCGGCTGTTTCCCATTGATTATAAATGAAACCATTGGTACTTGTATCTGTAGAAACGCCATTTCCAAACTGCAGGTTGAAATTATTCCCTGCTGTAATATTATTGGCAGGAGCCGCAGTTCCATAATAAGTAAACGAATCTGTAGCAGTTGATGCAGCATGTGGATCTACAATTACAAGAGTACCGCCCGTTAAATTTAGGGTTCCTGTAGAATAAGTAACTGTAGCTGTACCTATACTGAATATTGGTGTTCCTGAAGCAACACTATTAGTGGCTGAACCTCCGTTATTCCCATCAACGGAAATCGTACCGCCTGATTGTGTCCAGTTGGAAGCATTAGCTATCACAACATTTCCGAATACGTTAAGGTTACCGGAAGCAACCGTTAAAGTTCCTGAAGAGTTAAGCGTTCTGTCATTTGTTCCCGCAGCACTTAAGTTAACCGTACCACTATTAAGTGTCATTGTTCCTGCATTGCTGATTCCAGCTCCTGCTGAAGCCCCTGCAACATTTATCGTTCCGCCTCCAACAGCTACTGTACCATTGTTGATAAGGTTACCACTAACAGAAAGTGTAGACGTATTTGAAGTCAATGTTCCGCCGCTGGCAATTGTAAGCTGTTTACAAACATTTGCTGCTGCTGAATCTGTAGTTACATTAAAGCCATTAGGGATCATTGCATTGTCAGTAGCAGTTGGGGCAACGCCTCCAACCCATGTTGAGCCTAAACTCCAGTTGGCAGATGCCTGAGCTACAATAACCGGAGCTCCTGCAGCAATAGTAAGCGTATAATCTTCTGTCTCTCCGTATGTTCCACTCATAGTACATGCCATTGCTGAAGTAACCGTTACATTGTACGCATAACGAACCCTCATCCTGACATTTCCGATATAAGCACCGGCTGGAACAGTAATACTTGTAGAAACTGTCGCACTTGCTGCAATTGAGTTGCTTATCAAGAAGAATTCACCTGAATCGGTAAAATCACCATTGTTGTTAAAATCGATCCAAACACCCGCGCCGTGCGTACCACTACCGCTACCAACAGTCATGCTGAGAGTATAGGAAGAATTTGTGGTCAAAGTGGTAGTTTGTGTACCGGTGGCACCAAAATTGGTATAGCCTCCGGTATTACAAGTAGTTGTATTGTTCAAGGTATTTATCGTAACATTTGCGATAAAATCACTCGAACTACAGGTAAGGTTACCTGTAGCCGAACAATAAGTAATAACCGGAGTCTGGCTTATTTCAACTCCGCTGCTCCATACTGATCCGAAACGGGTAAATACTTTATAGTAGTAAGGTGTTCCTGTGGTAAGTCCGGTTACTACCTGAGGTGATGTGTTTCCTTTATAAACCACAAAACCATTTCCTAAAGCAGATCCGCTTCCGTAGGTCAAGCTGGCAGTATAAGCAGATCCATCGCCTGTTGGTGTTCCTGTATTAGCTGCGGTTGAAGCCACAATCATGATGTCATTATAACATGCAGTTGGCGCTGTCCACGAAACTGAAGATGATGATGATGCCACTGAAGCTGCCAATGCCGTAACATTATTTATAACTGCTGTTGAAACCGTTTGGGTAGTACCATTAGTCAAAGAACCTGTGCCTGTTCCAACTAAAAAAGTAGTATCGCTTCCCGTCACAGCATTTACTGCAATAGTATTTCCAAGTGTAGCCGCACAAGGGACATCAGCTGTGATAAAGATATAGCCTGTTGCTCCATTGGCTATAAACTGCGATGTAAACGAAGGGAAAGTTTTTTGCCCTGCAACACCTGGTGTTGCTAAGGTAGAAAGCAATGTAGCCGTTCCCGAATTAAAAGTAGCGCTTGTCTGATAGTAACATTTTAGGTTTGTTATATCAGCCGAAGCATAAGTACCTGTTGTAGTTATTTTTAATCCTGTCAAAGTTGCGCTAGAAACTGTTGGCGAAATAGCAAAACTATAAATTGGGCGCAACGTGGTATTCTGAACCAGGTTGGCAGCCGCTACAGTATTATCCGAGAATGTGATGGTTGGTGTAACCGAAGCAGTAACAGTAAAACCGTAATCTTCTGCTTCTCCTCTTGTAGAACCAGACGAAACACATGGAGATGGTGATGTGTTATTGTAATCAGCAATTACACGCATCCTAGTTGTACCCAATGTAGCTGTCATCGGAACTGTGAAAGTACCGGTAGCATTTGTCTGGCCGGCAGAGGTATAACCATTTGAATTGTATACATTTTCACCTGCATCAGTAAATACTCCATTTTGATTCCAGTCAACCCATATTCCTAATCCAACTGTTCCTCCTACAAATGTAATAGAATAATTCACTGGGGTACCGGCACTCTGCGATGCGGAGATAGTACCCGAATTATTGATATATCCTCCTGTAGCATATGTACTATTATTATTAATATTCGTATCCGCATTTGAAATAGTGAAGTTACTGATATAAGTAGTATTAGCACTACTGCCACTTGGAGTACAATAGGATGCAGCCTGGCTTATTTCAGCCCCACTGCTCCATACTGAACCGTATCGGGTAAACACCTTATAATAATAGGTTGTTCCAAATGTAAGTCCGGTCACTACCTGAGGCGATGTACCTCCTTTATAGATTACAAATCCATTACCTAAAGCAGTTCCACTTCCGTAAGTTAAGCTTGCTGTATAAGCAGAACCAGTACCTGTAGGGACACCTGTATTCGGTGATGTTGAAGCCACGATCATGATGTCGTTATAACATCCAGTTGGCGTTGTCCACGAAACTGATGAAGAAGATGGAAGCGACGAAGCTGCCAAAGCCGTAACATTATTTAGAATAGGATTTGAAACTGTCTGAGTGCCTCCGTTAGTCAATGAACCGGTCGCAGTCCCTAATAAAAAAGTAGTATCGCTTCCTGTTACCGCATTTACAGCAATGGTATTACCAAGTGTAGCTGTACATGGGGTGTCTGCGGTAATAAAGATATATCCGGTAGCACCATTGGTTATAGCCTGCGATGTAAATGAAGGGAATGTCTTCTGGCCTGCTACACCCGGTGTAGTCAAAGTTGACAGCAGCGTAGCTGTTCCTGAATTAAAGGTAGAGCTCGATTGATAGTAACATTTTAAATTAGTGATATCAGCCGAAGCATAAGTACCTGTTGTTGTTACTTTCAATCCTGTCAGAGTTGCATTGGCAACTGTTGGCGATATAGCAAAGCTGTAAATTGGCTGTGAAGCGGCATTCTGAGGTAAATTACCTGCCGGGATGTTGTTGCCAGATAACGTAATAGTCGGCGTGACTGGAGGTGGTGAAACAATAACATGATCCAACCCGATATCCGTAGTTCCAAAATCGGAAGTAGCTTTAAATCTTATAATTGTAGTTGCCGAATTTGTAGAACCCAAGCTCCTCGAAAAGGCAGTCCATGATGTATTCACTCCTATATCTGCTCCTAATTGGGTAAAGGTAGATCCGCCATTAGTCGACAAAAATACCTGAAGAATATCAGTACCGGAAGTATTGATAGAATAGAAATCAATATTAGCATTTCCTGTATTTGAACTCAAATCAACATAATAGTCCAGATAACCCACTTGTGGGCTATCAGCTCCATAAGTATGGAACCTTGCCGAATGCCCAGTTCCTGATGAAGCATAATCGGCAGGCGAATAAGAACCTGTAAGTTCAGTCCATCCACTCGTTGTTGTAGAAGCTGTGGTATTATCTATCTGCCATGATGCATTTCCATAACCGTTTGTCGACCAGTTTATCGAAGGAACGTTTGACGGTCCGGAGCCATTTACCCATGAAGTAAATTCCTGAGCCACGCTAACCGGATTAGCCAAATAGGTCGGCGTGTATGAAGTAGGAACCCATTGAAATGTTCTGTTGGCTGTTGGCAGCGTAGTTGTTGCAGTACACGACATTGCCTGAGATATACTTCCTGAGGATCCTCCCGAAGTATTCCAGTTTCCTCCAGAAGCGAGTGATCGGTTATTCCAATCCTCATCACTTGTTCCTCTTAATCCTACCTGGCATTGGCTTGCACCAGAAGCCCCGGCATTATTTGGACCGTAAACTATTTGGATTGTCTTTCCATCTGCTTTCAAAATAATCTGGAAGGTCATTCTAACAGTAGTGGCAGCAGATTGTCCCAGATCCTGAAACTGTACAACATAATCGCCCCCACCATTAGAGCCATGCCTAATTTCCGGAGAAGCCCCCGAAGCTGTTGATGCTACAGCATTAACACCAAACCCTGAAACAACCCCATCATAACCACTTGAAGTAGTCGAAGAAATAGGGCTATATTGAGATGCTGAAGGCACTGCTCCAAAAGTGATAAAACCATTATTGGAAATGTAAATGGTTTTCCCTTTTACCCCATTAAAAGTAAACACAAATGGCAGTGTAATTGCTGATGAAACTCCATCAGTAGAAATTGCGGATCCTGTTTGAAAAACAGTACCACTTGTACCTAGTGAGGTATAGGTCACTGATGTTGAATTTGAAAAGGTATACCCATAAGTCGAATTCAACAGGGCACTAACCTGTGCCTCTGCCTTAAATCCATTAAAAAATACCCCACATAAAAGCACCAACGACATAAGCCATTTGCTTTTTGAAGCACTTAAAAAAGAATTTAAGCCCGTAATCTTTTCTTTTCCATGTCGGGCATCCCTACCCACATCCATAGAAGCGTAGTTTTTATACATAAGTATTATTTAAAATTGAACTTTAAAATTATATAAGTTATCAGCAATTAAAATAACCATATGATAACTTTTTTTTAACACTTTAACAATATCGGATAAAATATGTTATTTTATCGTTGAAACACATGGAATCAGCAACAAAACAATCTTAATTAAAATTAATTCTTACAAAAAATAGCACTCAAAATTAAAGAATCACATAAGGTACTGCCATAAAAAAACCCTCGCTAAACGAGGGTTTCATTATTTATTGCTTTTACTTGGATTATCTCTTCACAACCCTAACGGTTTCGATATTATCACCCTGTGATACAACTACATTGTAAACACCCGATGGATAATTGTTTCCGATAGTAGTCGATTCCATGTCTGAAACCTTAACATCCTTCTGCTCGATCATCCTTCCGATCATGTCGTAAACCTTAACATTCACTGATGCTTTGCCCGTAGTGGCAAGGCTGATCATGAAGTTGTTCGCAAACGGGTTCGGAGAAGCCACAGCCTTGAAGATATTGGCGTTGGTTTTTACGATTTCCCCTCCCTCTGTGTTACCATATATCGTGTTGATATCACATGCAGTCGAGTAATCTCCAAATACACCATTGAGCTTGATCGCAACCGAGATATTGTATCTCTTCTCTGGCTGTACCAATGAGAAGTCGCTCAGTTTGAAGTACGAATAGCTGATCTCTTTCTCCTGTGTTGCCACCGGATCTTCCGAATTACCCAACTCATCGATCTTAACCATATAATGAGGGAATCCTGGGTAAGGTGTGATGTTCAGCTGCCTGTCCATCGGTGTGGCTGCTTCCAGTCCGCATTGTGACGGTACCAGGCTTGTTGTTGGGAAGAATGGCGTGATTACCTTACACTCCGGCCCATAGTTAGACCAAACCGTAGTGCTTCCGTTTAGGATGCTGTAACGTACCGAGATCGAGTACTCCGTGCTGTAAGCAAGCGTGATTCCCTGGAAGGCATTAAGTGCCGAGAACCTGCTGCTAAGTACTGCCGTAGTGAAATACGTCGGATTCGATCCATTGTCTCCAAACAACCTGATGCGGAACTGGTAACCTGTAGCATACGATGCCGCTGTAGCTGTCATCGTAGTGTTCATTGCAGCAACCTGTGAACCACAGCCTGGGGATGCAATTCCAACTACAGGGATCGATGGTGTATTTACAACACACTCCGCTCCGTATCCTGACTGTACCGGTTGGTTCGTTACAGGGTCATTGAAGGTAAACTGAACCGCTATCCTGTAGCTTGTTGAATACTGTAATGGGAATCCTGTGAAGGAATTCGCCACAACATAACGCGTAGACGATTGTGAATATGCATACGTTGGGTTCGGGTTCGAATCATTCAATCGGATCCGGAACGTATAACCCGTAGCATTCAGTCCAGGGTTAGAAGCAATTGTTGTGGTAAGCGCTGCCAATGTAGCTCCACAGCTCGTGCTGCTCAAACCAACCAACTGTACCGTCGGTGCATTGATGGTAATGATGTTTCCTGCAAAAGGAACCACCTCATCATTGATAACCGCAGAAGCTTTGATCGTATAGCTTGCATTGTATGCCTGGATCGAAAGCGGGATCGTTACATAACGTGTAGCCTGGATCACATCAGCAGCAGTTACGCCCGTTGTGGTATTGGTAACAGAGAAACGGTATTTAAGGTTCGTTGTTCCCGGATAAGTATATCCTACTGCAGGTACTGCCGTTGAGAACGAGCTCAGCGTAGTGCCATTGTAAGACGAAGTCATGTTCACCACTACTGGCGCACAACCTTCAGATTGAATGTTATTACAGTTGTCATCGATGTTGTTGTAGCAGATCTCTGCCGCACCTGGGTTGATCGCCGCATTGTTGTCATCACAGTCATTTCCTCCGGCTACAGTCATCGTATAACCAATTCCAGGAGAAGTACATGATGGAACTCCGGCCCCTGTATAGTAATGATCGCCATCGGCATCTAAATACCAAAGCAATTGAGAAGTTGCTGTAATTGTTCCCGAAATACTAACCGTTCCACAACCACCCGTTAAGGCAATTGTATAACTTCCGCCTTGTGCTATTGGCGTTCCGCTGATGGTAACCACATTCGCTGACCAGCTTCCTGATACGCCCGTTGGCAATCCGCTGAACGTAGCTCCTGTGGCTCCGTTTGTAGCATAAGTTATCGGAATTATCGGAGTGCCATTACAAACCGTTTGCGAGTCAGTGCCTGCTGCCGAGCTTAGGGTAATTGTATTATTTGCAGCAACAGTTACAGTTACAATTCCGCTTAATGCACTCGCCGAATCGTTATTATCTATAACAGAAACCAATGAATAAACATTGTTGCCCAATGTTGCAGACGATACAGGAATTGATGATCCGCTCACATAATTTTCAACAGTAAACGTTTCATTAGTTGTTTGATTTTTATAGACCACTGTGTAAGGTGAAGCCCCTCCGGCAACAGTTACTTTTACAGCGGAAGAACCTGCCGCACAAACCGTAGCTTCGCCAGCAAGTGATATAGTAGCTTCAGCCGGTGCAGTAAGGGCCATTCCGTAAATAATCACATCATCTACCCTGAAAGTCCCTGTAGCCGATGAAGTCCCTGCCCCATCAGCACGTTGCGTCCCATAAGGATACAAACGGAAAGTAACCGTTCCGCCTGTCGGGGTATTGAAATCAGGGAAATCCCAGGTCAAAACCGTACCTGTAGTTGGAGATACCGGCGTTGCCTGCATAGTCGAAAATGTTGCAAATCCATCGGTACTATACCTTACTTCCAATTGATTAGGAGCCGAATTGCTCGCCTGCCTGAAGAAAGACAGCGATTTTACATTCAATTGATATCCTTCAGAAGCAGAGGCAGCAAATTCAATATACGAAGTATTGCTTGCTGTTGCTGTTGTGTTTAATGTTGTCGAGTTGAATACATTCCCGGTACTCATGCAGGTAACCGAATTCCTTGTAAGTGGTGTACCTGTAGCATTTGCAGCCATTGTTGGGATATTCCCGTTTGTCGGGCAGGCTGAAGCTCCGGTAAATGCATTGGCATACAGCACAGGATCAGTAATATTGGCTGTAAGCCCGGTCGGCTGGATAAAAGAATAATTCGCTGCATTCAAACCGCTTAAAGTAGCCGTAGAAGTCACTGAAATCCCATTTCCAACTTCAGCTGAAGCAAATGTTCCCGTACCGTTAAACAACACGGTATCTCCAGAGAACACACCCACCAAAGTTGCAGTAATAACGGCAATGCTATTACCGTCATACACCTTATTTTGGGCCGCAGCTCCTGACAATGTTAAAGCAAAAGCAGTGATATTTGCCGATAACCCTGTTGGCTGTACAAGGCTGTAATTAGCGGCTTGTGTCCCGGTCAAAGTTAGTTGAGCCGTTACTTCTTTGGCGGTTCCTATGTTTTTTGTATCAAACAATCCGCCGCCGGTAACCGCAACATCATCGGATCCTACAACGCCAAAAACACCATTAACCGTAATTGCTGCAGCATCAGTAGCATTATATACTTTATTTTCTGCAGTTGCCGTAACAGTGATTTCTTTTTTGGCAATCGTATAAATCAAAAATGCATTGGTAGTCCCGCCTGCATTGGTGGCCGAAATAGTTACCGTATAATTGCCAGGTGTTGCTGTTGACGTACCAATGATACTCTGCGTCGCACTGTCAAAATTCAAACCAGCCGGTAAATTAGCTGCATTATAAACAGTTACAGGGAAAGAAGGATCTGAAGTAGCTGTAATTTGGTAAGGCGAAACAATTTCAGTACCATACACAGAACTGAATGCCAAAGCGCTTGTTATTACAGGAGAAGCTACAGTTGTAATGTCAGCTACCAGCCCGGTTGGCTGTGTCAATGAATAATTTGCCGCAGCCGAACCTGTAAGCGCATAGCCCGATACCGTTACCGGAATATTGGTTCCCGAATTATCGTGTGCAAATACCGCTGTTGCCAAAGCAGCATTTAAGGAAACATTCGCATTATCTGTTGGCAAAATGCCATTTAAAACCGGTGTCCCGGCAATCGTTGCCGTAAAATTCCCCAGCTCTTCAACCTTATTATTGATAAAGATTCCGGTAATGGTTACTGATTTTGCCGTAACCGTACTTAATGGCACCGTTACATTTGCCGTATTGCCTCCGTTAGTTGTACAAGAAACGGTTCCCGTGTAGTTTCCAACTAAATCGGTTGCCAATAAACGCACATAAACTGGTGTCGATAGTACGCTTCCTGATACTGCGGTAAGCGTAAGCGTGCCCGCAAAGCCCGAAGTAGGATTAACAGAAACCTGAAATCCTGCCGGTGCCGTTACGACTATGTTATTGGTCAAATTCGTTCCCGACACATTGAATATTCCATTGGAAGAAGCCGTACCGTAAACAGCTGTCAATGCAGAAACGGTTCCTGTAGTAGCCACTGTTGGCGTAGGGCAGGTTGGCTGTACCGTGAATGTCCAGTCGTTTGCAGCTAAAGAAGTTGCTCCTGTACTAGTCCAGTTTGCGGTTTTACCAATCTCATTTAACAAGATCTGTTTGCACGAATTATAAACATTTCCGGTTGCAGCATAGCGCAATGCAGCTCCATTTGGGCTGATGGCAGTTGTACCGCTCCCGGTAGTTGTTGTTTCCAATGAACTTGGAACAGCGCTTGGGCTGCCTCCTATTTTAGCAAAATAAATAAATGCATCAGGCGTTGTTGAAGTTATTGAAGAAGCCGTATAGATATAAATCTCGTCATTATTGTTCCCCAATCCGGCGCCTGTGGTAGCACTCCAATCGTAGGTTGTAGTTGAAACAGCAGCTGCTCCCCATGGCAATACAATTACAGTTCCGGCCGGGATTGTCTGGCCCGATTTAACCGTAAAAGATGCTTCTGCTTCGCTTAAATCGGTAAATGAAGTTGAAGTTGCTGAAGCCAATTCATTATCATTAACAAAAAATTGCGTTCCTGGTGTCAAATCCTTTAGTACCAATATTGCAAAATTATCCGGGTTACCGCCCGTATTGTAACCAATTATAGCAATGTCGCCCGCAGCCAATACCGTTGGCCCCGATGTAATGTTTGCCGCCAAATCACCTGGCTGTGCAATAGAATAATTGGCTGCGTGAGTTCCGCCCAAAACCAAATTAACATCAGTCACAACAATTCCGGTTCCTACAGCCGATGAAGCAAAAGTCCCTGTTCCGGTAATGGTTACAACATCCGGAGCGACAACACCGTTGATATTTGAAACCGTAACCGTAGCGTTTGTATTGCCATCATATTGTTTGTTATCAGCGGTAGCAGTATAGGTTAATGGCTTTTTGCTGATATTAGCCGTTAGGGTCACAGGAGAAACAACGCTGTAATTTGAAGCGTTTGCTCCGCTCAAGCTATACGAAACCGTTACATTTTTACCATCGCCGGCAGCACCCGAAGCAAAAGCTCCTGAAGCAGTAACAGTAACCGATTCTGAGCCGATAACGCCATCAACAGAATTTACGGTAACCACCGCCGAAGTTGCAGTATTTCCTGCATATACCTTATCAGCCGCAGCCGCAGTCACAGTCAATGGTTTCGCGGTAATACTGGCAGCTAACCCCGAAGGCTGCACCAATGTATAATTAGCTGCTTTTGCACCTGTTAATGTTATCGTAGGGGTTACAAAAATATTAGTCCCAACCAATGCAGTATCGAAAGCACCAGTACCTTCAAAAGAAATAGCATCTCCCGGAATAACTCCGTTTAGGGTTCCCGTAATAACAGCATTCGTAGTTCCGTCGTAGGGCTTGTTTTGTGCCGAAGCATTTTGTAATGTAAGGCTGACTGTGCTGATAGTGTAAGTCAACGTAGCAAAGCCAGTCCCGCCGTTATTGATGGCGCTAACCGTTACCGTAAACACACCCGCTTCTGTTGGCGATCCTGTGATTTCCCCAGTTGCAGGATTGATCGTCAAGCCCGGTGGCAATCCGGTGGCATCATAAGAATCAACTGCCATGTTCGCAGTTATAAAATAAGATGTTGCGGCAGCACCATACGTTGCAGCAGCAGTTGTTGCGCTTGTGACAGTCGGCGCGCCCGGGCTTGTAATATTAGCCGTTAGCGATACGGTTGGTTCGGTTAAGGTATAATTGAAAGTATCTCCGTCAATGCTCCAGCTTGGCGTAACGGCAATATTGGCACCGATGGCTGCAGAAGCAAAAGTACCACTGCTGACAAGCGTTACGACATCTCCTGGCACCACGCCGTTCAAAGTTCCCGATACGGTAGCATTTATAGTGCCATCATATACTTTATCAGCAGCAGCTGCATTTGTTATTGTCAATTCTTTCGGATAAATATCGGCAGTCAAATCATTTACAACTGGCTGGACCAGATTATAGTTGCCACTGTCGCCACCGCTTAACGAGAAGGACAGATTTGTTATATTGGCAGGTGTACCGAAGAAAATAGTCTGGAAATTATTTTCAAATTCGCCTGTAGCCGACAATGTTACGTTATCGAGTGCAATAACTCCATTTAAAGTAGCCGATAAAGTAGCCGTTACTGTTCCGTCGTATACCTTATCATCCGCAGTAACATTAGCAACAGTAAGGTCTTTAGCTGTAATGTCGGCATTAATGCCAGTAGGCTGCGTAACCGTATAATTGGATGACGGCGCGGTATAGCCTGTTATCGTTATTGGTTTATTGTTTGCTACTGTTTTATTGCCAAACAAGGCCGTTGGCGTACCCGTTACCGAAAAAGTTTCGCCGTTTGCCAAGCCAGCATAAGCAGGCGTTCCGCTTAAAGTGGCAATGTTCGTCCTGTTGTAAACCCGGTCAACTCCGGAAATTCCTGTTATGGTCAGTCCTTTTGCCGTAACGGTATTTCCTGTTGAAGAAGTATTGATGTTAACCTGGCTTGCACCAGTCGATGTCAATGCTATTGTTTTCGAATTATAGGTCCCAACCGGCGCAGTAGCCGCAAGGCGAACCCTTAAGGTTCCGCTTGCAGTACCGCCGGATTGCGTAAAGGTAGCTGTAGTTCCGTAAGTAGTTCCGTTAGAAGAAACCTCAAAACCGGTTGGGGCCGTAGCCACCAAATTGGCAGTTAAATTGGCCCCAGAAACCGTAAAGTTCTGAACCGTTGAAGCCGTTCCGTAGGTAGTTGTAAATGCAGTAGCTGTTGCAGCCCCTGTTATGCTTGGGTTTGTAGCCTGAAAGCCTGCAACCACAGTTATATCGTCTATTGCAATTCCTTGCGAGTTGGTACCAGTGGTATTAATATTCCAACGCAGGTAAATGGCCCCGCCTGTAGGAATATTTAAACCCGTAATTGAAATATTTGTTTTACTCACCACTGTCCCGGAAGTAAAATTGTAGGCGCTTGAGCCTGTAGGAAATGAACTTGCCGCAACATCTCCTGCGGTAACGGCTGTCCATGTAGATCCGTTTGTGGAATAAAAAAATTGTACAGAAGCTGCAGCAGAATTTATCCTGTAGCGTTCGGCATCATAGGAAACCGTAAGTGAAATTAAATTGGCTGCATTGCTGTTCTGAAAAAAGCCCAGCAAATTGCTCGGACTGGCAAAACTGCCGGATGACATCGCACCGATTGACCTTTCAGAGGTAGAAGAACCAAAATTGTACGTTCCGCCGGCAGTTGGCGATCCCGAAGAAGCCTGTTGGGTTACCGCTGTCCCAGCGCCGCTCCAGGTAGGGCTTGAAGTGCTCGCATGCATCCTCCAGTTGGTTGGCAAAGTGGTTGATGACCCCATGCTGTCAAAATTTTGGGTGATAGCGGTAGTATTAGGTATTAAAACCTGTCCATTCATTACTGTCATTCCAAAAAACAACAATAAGGCCGATGCACCTATTGTATTTACCTTGAACCGATTTCTTTGTTGCGGCTGATTATAAACAGACGTTTCATTTTTTTGGATAAATCCAAAAATCGCATACAATCGAGAAACTGACAAAGCAACCGAAAAGCTGCTATTCCCTTCTCTTACAAATGAACCGGCATTGTTGCCCAATTCATTTTCAGCAGCTGTTAACGTTGGCTTGGATAAGGCCGACAACATACTGCTAAACAATTTCTGTAAAGTTGATTTCATTAATAGTTTTTGTTTTGTTTGATATTGAAATCAAAAATAGTTTTTGGCAAAAGGAAATACAGAACCTATTTATTATGAATCTGTTACGAAATTGTTACTGCGTATTTTATCGGAAAATAGTGTCTTTCATCGGACAATTCTTCCGGTTTATCCAATAAAAAAAACTTCCTACATTTTATATGTAAGAAGTTTTTTTTAAATCCTGGTTTTGTATTAGGCGTATCTTTTAGCCCATTATTTTTTTGTAACCGATTGCTCCCTCTGTAGTAACAATTTTTAAAAGCAAAACCGTATTCTTTACCGGGCAGTTAAAAGAAAATGCAGTCGAAAGGATATTTTTATAACTGTTCAGAAGCCTTCCGTGGATATCATACAGTTCTATTTCCTGTAACGGAACCAAACCCGACTGCACCGTGACCTGATCGTTGTTTTGATATACTACAAAAGAAGGGGTTTCCATTTCGGGATTACCCAAAAGGGCATTTATGAAATGGATTTTAAACCGGTTGTCAAATGTCCCCGTTTCGGTAACAAATGAGTAGTTGCCGGTTTTTAGGTTAAAATATGTATTGGTCACCGTATCTTCAATATACACATCCTGGTTGGCAAATAACCCGTCAAAACGGGACAACCTGATTTCAAAAGTTCCGGCTACGGTTGATTTATAACCTACCGGAATTACATCGTTTACATTAAACGGAAGCGCTCTTCCCTGGATTGCCAGTTTTTTATCGCCTAAAACAGTATACATCATGATCGGGTTCCCGGCATCCACCGAAATGCCGTCAAAGGAAGTATCAAAACCATTCGTTGCCCCGTCAATGTAGCCTACCAGCAATTGCTTGAACAATCCATCTGCATTGGAAACATCGAGCCACATCCTGTTTTTCTCTACCTGGTTTGTCGCATTGGCATTCTTAAAAAACTGATTGTTCTGGCTAGCCCGCATCGCATTGGAAAACGTAGCCACGCCATTGCCCAAACCTTGTATAAAGAACGATTGTCCGGCACCTACGGTTCCATCCGGTATGCTGTTGTTGCACGTTGGGCAGCTTATCGCCGACGGAGATGCCGTACCCACGCCGCCTGTTAAATTGTAACTCGCATAATCATTCCATGAATACTGATAAGTACTGCCGCTTGGGGTAATTGGCGTATTGTGAGTCCAATAAAAAATCGTCCCGTTCAAAACAC
Organism: Flavobacterium sp.; assembly: GCA_049841115.1. GTDB lineage: Bacteria > Bacteroidota > Bacteroidia > Flavobacteriales > Flavobacteriaceae > Flavobacterium. The sequence goes on along the minus strand of JASGHQ010000006.1, from coordinate 1,327,625 downwards.
CTCCATTGGCTGGTGCATTATTGAGCAAAAAAGCATCAGCATCAATAGCGCTCGGATAAGGATTGCCTATCAGGTTCATATCGTTAAGCCCTCCGTTTGAAACAGCAATAGGTGTGGTAATCGTGCCATTATTTGGGACACCAAAAAATTCCCCGTTGAAAATATTGGTAGTCGACGCATTGAACGGAGCGATATCCGGAGTCCTTAAAATATAGCCTTTAGCCACATTCATGACAGAAGAATTATTGGTATACGACCAATTATATATAGAAGTATCCCAAACGTATGCCAGCTGGGTATTTGGTGAAAAAGCACTGATGGTTTGATTGACAACAGGGGAAGACCAGTAAGTATAATCGAATTTTTTAACCGGAGTGCTGTTTCTCCTGTAGTAAATATAATCGGTATTAACCACATTATTTATTTGTATCAAATTTGCCGAATCCTCAAAAACAAGTGCCGTTGGCAACATCGACGAAGCGACCTTCACTTCATTTTTAACCGTAAAAGTATCACCTGATTTTACCGTTACTATAGCATTAGACAATACCTCCAGCGAGCAGGCCTGCAAATCTCCCGATCCGTTTCCGCCTGATAGGTACAGTGAACCGAAGACAGCCTTGGTATCAATGTCGGGAAGCCCACTGCTCCACGAAGAACCGTCCCAAAGAGTAGCTTTTACCGTCAGCTGTGCCACCGAAGAATACACCAGCGGACATAAACCGCTTTGCACCACTGCCCTGTAATAAGTTGTCGTGGTTACATTGGTTACGGTCAATGTGGTGGTGGCATTTGTAATATCGGTAACACCTGATGAAAAATCGCTTACCGCAGATGACTGCCATTTTATGACGCTCCCCAAATGGCCACTTAATGTCAGGGTAGAACTGGCTGTTGAAGAACAGATTGTACCGCTTCCGCTCAGTGTACCACCATTGGATTCGGTCACGGTTACTGTTGCTATCCCACTAAATTCAGGCGCACAGGCACCACTGGCAACTACTGCCCTATAATATGTTGTTACCAAAAGATTGGTTGCGGTATATGTATTGGTGGTATTTGCAATATCCGTTACACCGGTCGAAAAATCACTAACTGTTGACGACTGCCATTTGGTAACACTTCCCACATTGCTGCCCAATGTCAATACCGTACTATTAACTGCGGCACAAACCGTAGTGCTTCCAGAAATGGTACCACCAACCGAAAGCGGATTTACGGTATAAGCCAAAGTATAATTGGCGCTTCGTACCGAAGTACAGCCTGTATTGGATACGATAACATAATAATATTTTGTCCCAGCCACAGTGTAAGGAGGTGAAAAAGTAGAAGTTGTCACTCCTGTCGGAGCCCCTCCTGTTGGTGGTGACGCCGGAGAGTAAGTAGTATTGGACCACCATTGGTACGTTAAATTTGTTCCCGTTGCCGTTACCGAAAGCGGTGTAAATGGCGTTCCGATACACGTATTTTGTGCAGCAGTAGAGTTTTGCACTGTTATGACCGGAGCAACATTTACATTCGTAGTGTTCGATGCATTTACCAAGGCACCACAATTCGGAGAAGCCTGGTTGCTGTAATTTACCGTGACGGTCTTGCTTCCTCCGGTTAGCCATGTTAAAGTAACCGTATTGCTTGAAGAAGTCCCCCCCGAAACAATCGTATAATCAGTATTCAGTACACCCGGAAAGGTCCACACATAGTTAAACCTGCCTGCCTGTGTAGTATAAGTAACATTAGTTCCCGCACATACATTTGCTGCCGGCTGTGCAGTAAAAGTAGGCGTTGCCGGGAGCGCGTAAACCGTTGTAGGGGTCGATGCCGTTGCGCTTACAGCAGTACATCCGCTGCCATTGGTATAATTTACGGAAACTGTTTTGGTTCCTGCTGTCGTCAGCCATTTTATGGTTATCGTATTACTAGATGTCCCTCCGCCTGAAGTTATCGTATAATCTACACCTGAAGTTCCGGAAATGGCCCATACATAATTGCTTTGTCCCGCTTGTGTCGTATAGGTAACATCACTGTTGACACAGGCTCCCGCACCCGGTTGGGCAGTAAAGGAAACTGTCGGCAGTGTATTGACCGTTACTGTGGCCGAACCACTGTTCCCGGTTCCTGTCAATGCATTGGCCGCAGTAACAGAAACTAAAGTATAAGTGGATGTTATTGTCGGCGAAACCGGAATATTGGTTCCGCTGACATAATTATTGACCGTAAAATTCGAAGTACCATCAGTATAAACCACAGTATACGGGCTTACGCCTCCTGTAATGGTCACCTTGATGTTGGCTGTTCCGCTGCCGCAAAAACTAGCGGTGCCCGAATTGGATATAACAGACGGATTTGGACCAGTTAAGGGGGTCCCGGTAATGGTAACGTTATCAAAACGCCACGTCCCTGCCGGATTGGCAACCGAACCCGGTGCATCACTTTGCCTGAATTCTGAGGTCGACTGGTAATAAGAAGCCAACATCCTGACTCCAAAATTTGGATTGTTATTGATTGCCGGAATCGCAGAAAAATCAACTGCTACCCTTCTGTATACATCACCCGTATTATTCTCAAAACACCCGTTGGCATTAATGCTTCCGGCACATAATGTCGTATTGGCAGCGGTCATGATAAAATTGGTCCACGTACTTCCATTTGTTGTATACTGAAGCCGCACCGTATTTGCAGAAGTATTTGAAAATCGCTGGTCCCAGGTCAGTTTGATATTCTGATACGTAGAAGTGCTGGCATTAAACTGCGCACCATTCGACTCGTTGGTACTACCCGGTGCAAAAGGCTCAAAAGCCCACGCTCCCGTCGAGGCGCCATTTTGTGCACCACACCCCGATCCGGTCATTCCGGTTCTTTGCAAAACGGTTATCGTCCCACCACCATTATTGACTACAGAAGCAGATCCGGAACCTATATTGGGAGTCGGATTTGCAATTGTTCCCTGCCAGGGCTCAAAAGTCCACGAAGCGATCTGGGCCGATGCCTGATTCGCATGCAACAGTATTGTAATTGCAAAAATTAAGATACGTAACTTTATTTTCATGATCGTATTTTTTAATAAAAGCCAACAGCCTTTAATTTCGATTAGCGTAACTAAATAAGTCTGTTGCAAAATTATTATTCTGTCCTGTCAACTATCTTTCCTGGAAATTAAGTTATTGTAAAACAATAGGATATGCAAAACTTTCGTTTCCATAAGGGAAAAACCAGCATAAATACCGATGAAATGCATTTTTTACAGACTAACGGATTTCTAAGAAACATTTTAGCCCCATTTCGGTTATTCTCATATAAAAATGGGTGCTTTTCCGTCTTAACATACATAACAATTTAATAGTAATTGCTTCATCGATTAATGACATTAATTTAACAATCCCTGTTTTAAGATGGCTTTTTATTTTTTAGCAGCTGCACCCCCTGCCTCTTTACCACCCAGCTCCCGCTGTCCGCACTACACGGTAGTTTGCTCCCATCGGGGCTATTGTTCACCTATCAATCCCTGTACAGCTTCAGGCTGTTGATAAACAAAATCCCCGACAATTGCCGGGGATCTTTCCTTTTTTTTATCTCTTCAGCGTAAAGTGCGCCTTGAACTCCTTCACCACATTCTCCTCTATGAACTCCACACTAAACCAGTAATCGTCCGCAGGAAGCAAATGCCCATTGAAGGTCCCGTCCCATCCCTGGCCTGTAGAACTGATCTGTTTCAGAAGCTTGCCATAGCGGTCAAAAATGTAAATCTTCGCTCCAGGCTGGCCGCCTAATCCAACAATATTCCACGTATCATGGATACCGTCCCCGTTCGGGGTAAAGTAATGCGGGTAATCAATCACCGATACATCGGTAATGATCAGCTCCTCACAGCTGTAGGCAACACCTCCCTCGGTATCCCACACATGGATCACGTGCGTGCCAAGGCTTACATTCTCAAAAACATTGCTCGCCTGCCTTGGCCCGTCATCCAGGCTGTACTCATAGCTTCCGTAGCCATCCACCGTTACAGTGATGATCTGCGATGTGCTAAAGGCATTGGTAACCGTATAACCGGCTGTACCGGCAGGGATCACTGCCTGGCCCGACTGGATCACATCAAAGCTCGCAGAGGTCGTATCACAGCCCAGTGCGCTGGTGCTGGTCACATGTACCGTATAGGTCCTTGTAGCACCGCCAGGGGCTGAACTGGCCACCGTATAGCTTGGCCCTGTTCCGATTACCGTAGTAGGGGCCGATGCCTCGAACCACTCAAAGGTGTAATTGGCCGGGTTGGCGATTCCCGAGCTTAGCGTCAGCGGACGTACCACCGCATCGGTGATGAAGTCCACACAGATCGTAGTGACACCGTTAGGGGTGCTTATGATAGGGTTAGGATAACGCTCCACATGGATCTCAATGGTGGTGATGGCATAGCATACCGGGGTAATGCTGTTGCTTGAGTTCTCCACCTTCACCCATATCGTATCGGTATCCGGATCGGTCTGGTAGGCCTGCGCCTGGGCCGGTGTAAGGGCACCTGTGCCCGCGATGGCATCCGCCTGTGAGGTATAGTAGCTCACAAGGAACACCGAAGGGTTCTGCCCGTTAAGTATCGCTGTGGCAAACTGGGTAAGGTCTACCTGGTGTACCCCATCGTAAGGATCGTTATAGTTGTCACAGTCGTCAAAATGCTGTGGCCCGGTAGCTGTGGCATACGCCTCCACGGCCAGTGTCAGCGTACCTGCAGGGTTCACGCAGCCTGTGGCATTGTTCACCACGCGGATATAGACCACCTGGGTGTTAGGCGAACCTGTATTGGTGTATGGCGATGGCAGTGGCGACTCTCCCGTATTGGTGGCCGGGTTGGCTCCGGCTGCCGTAAGGTAATAGCTTATCGTAAAGTCCGAAGGCTGCTGCCCTGTGGTGGCTGTGCCAAGGATCTGTGGCGCCAAAAGCGGATTGGTAAGGTCGAATTGGGCGATGCCATCGGCATCGTCATCACACATGCGGTACGCAGCCAGTGGCTGGATAACCTGCGGAAGCGGGTTCACCCTAAGGGCCTGTTCAACCAAAACATAGCAGTGGTTGCCCTGGTAATCCACACGGGTGTTCTCCACCCGGATCCATACATTGCCCCCTACCTCGGCATGCACAGGGTCGCCAATCTCGTTCTGAGGCACTAAGGCATCTGCCTGGCTGTAGTAGTAATGGAAGCTCAGCATCGGGTCATTGTTACGGATGTAGCCTTCATTGACAGTAAGGTTGAACTCCTCGGTCATGTTCCCAGGGCTGTTGTCATCGCATTTAGGGGCCAGCGCCGGTGGGTTGGTACGAGGGGTCGGTATCGGTAGCACACGGATGTCCAGCGTAGTGAAGCTTTTACAGCCCTGTGGTGTGGTCACCATTACACCAAGGGTCTGTACCCCGCCAGTGCCTGCGATCGGGTAAGCGGTAGGCAGTGTAATCTCCGCTCCCGCAACACCTGCCTGGGCAAGGCTTGGGTAATAGGTCACCTGGTAACCGGTACCCAGGTTGATCTCATTGTCCTTAACGGTAAGGTCAAAGACATGGTGCTGGTCGTTAGGGGTCGCATCATCGTCACAAAGGCTCAGTGGAGCCGGTGTGGTAAGCGCCAGCGGCGCATTGATCACAAGATGGAACGAACCGATGTTGAAGCAGTGCGTGGTGGCATTCTCAACACGTACCCAGATCTGCTGGGTATTAAATCCATAGTAATGACCCGACTGTACAATCAGCGGAGTCCCCTGCAGGGCATCCGACTGCAGCACATGGTAGGTCACAATGTAGCTGGAGGCCGCCAGAGGCTGCTGTGCCAGTACATCGGCTGTCCTTTGGGTAAGGTCTACAAAGGTGTAGCTATCCTGAGGCGCAGTATCCTGGTCGCAGACCACAATGTCGTTAAGATTGATCGGTTCGATAGGGCTTGGATCAACGTTAAGCTGTATCGGAAGGATGCTCACGCAGTGCGTGGTATTGTCCTCTGCCCTTACATAGATCGTCTGTACAAAGGCGTACAGGTTCTGGTAATGTACCGGGTCAGGGATGGTTGTGCCATTGGCATCGGCATCATCATAAGTCTCATGGAAGCTAACGGTATAGTTAGGCGGGATAGGGCCTAAAAGGGACGGAAGCAGTGTGGTAAGGTCAAACTCCGTATAACCGTCCTGGTTGGCATCGCACAAAACAAAAGGCTGTGTAGGTGGGATCAGCGTAGGAAGCGGCTCCACACGGATGTCCATCGTAGAGACCACATAGCAGCCCGTAGCCACATTGGTGATACGGATACCAAGGGTTTGTACGTACTGGTCGCGGTTACGGTACTGAAGGCTTGGGAACAAAAGGTTGATGTTCTCCGATGCCGTACCGTTCTGCGCATCCCCAAGGCTCGTGTAGAAGGTAACTTCCATACCGCTCTGGCCTAAAAGGATGTCGTCTATCTTATCCGAAAGATTGAACACCTCATAGCCGATATCACCGGCAGACTGGTTCACATCGCAAAGAGAATACTGCGGATAGTTCGGCTGGAGCGAGTTTGGAAGTGGGTTTACCACAAGGTGCAGCTCAACGATATCGTAACAGCCCGTAGCGGTGAACTCAACACGCACGTAAAGCGTGCGCGTGCCCGATACGTAATTGGTCACTCCTACGATATTACCCGTAGGGGCCTGCGCATCAGCAAGGCTTTCGTAGAACCTCACACTGACCGTGGCAGGACTAATCGAACCCAAAATCTCAGCGATCTTGGTCGTTAGGTCAAACGACTCCGTATTGGCTACCCCAGTAGCATCACAAAGCGCATAAGGAGTAGGATCTGTCGCCTCCGGCGTGCGGTTTACGTTAAGCTGTAATGGAATTACCTGGAAACAGTTCGAGCCTGTTGAAGTAACCCTGATATAAACCGTCTGCAGCCATGGGTTGATGTTGTCATAAACCGATGGCAGCGGTATTGTGGTACCACCAATAGCAGCATCATCGTGCGTCTCATGGAAGGTAACCGTATAAGACGGGTTACCGCCGGTAACAGTAGCAACCACCTGAAGCAGGTTGAAGGTCCCAAACCCGTCATTGTTAGGATCGCAAACAGATAATGGCTGGGGAGGAGTGACATTTATTCCTGTTAAAGAGGAGCCATTCATAAACGGAGCTGAAGCTAGCGATGTACATCCTCCTATCGAAGCTGTTACGGTATACGAAGTCCCAACGACTGCCCCCGAGATCGTGCCTCCCGCTCCTGCACTCGGGCCTGTTGGTGAAAAACTATAGGTTGCTGTCGCATTATAATTGGTAATTGTCGAAAATCCAGCCGCGGTACACGTTGGCGCCGTAGTTAAAATTGTTGGGGTTGCCGGAACAGTTAATTGGGCCAAATCGGTAAACGAAACTGATGCTGACGAAGTGCAGCCGCCAGCGGTAGCTGTTACGGTATACGAAGTCCCAACGACTGCCCCCGAAATCGTGCCTCCCGCTCCTGCACTCGGGCCTGTTGGTGAAAAACTATAGGTTACTGTCGCATTATAATTGGTAATAGTCGAAAATCCGTCTGCGGTACACGTTGGCGCCGTAGTTGAGATTGTCGGGGTTGCGGGAACGGTCAATTGAGCCAAATTGGTAAACGAAACTGATGCCGATGAAGTACAGCCGCCTGCGATAGCTGTTACGGTATACGAAGTCCCAACGACTGCCCCTGAAATCGTGCCTCCCGCTCCTGCGCTTGGGCCTGTTGGCGAAAAAGTATATGTCTGTGCAGGATTATAATTGGTAATTGTCGAAAATCCGTCTGCGGTACACGTTGGCGCCGTAGTCGAAATTGTCGGGGTTGCCGGAACGGTCAATTGAGCCAAATTGGTAAACGAAATGGAAGCTGATGAAATGCAGCCGCCATCGGTAGCTGTTACGGTATATGAAGTCCCCAAAATTGCCCCCGAGATCGTGCCTCCCGCTCCTGCGCTTGTGCCTGTTGGTGAAAAACTATAGGTTACTGTCGCATTATAATTGGTAATAGTCGAAAATCCGTCTGCGGTACACGTTGGCGCCGTAGTTGAGATTGTCGGGGTTGCGGGAACGGTCAATTGAGCCAAATTGGTAAACGAAACTGATGCCGATGAAGTACAGCCGCCTGCGATAGCTGTTACGGTATACGAAGTCCCAACGACTGCCCCTGAAATCGTGCCTCCTGCCCCTACGGTTGACCCTGTTGGTAAAAACGTATAGGTCACCGCCGCATTATAATTGGTAATTGTCGAAAATCCGTCTGCGGTACAAGTGGGTGCCGTAGTCGAAATTGTCGGGGTTGCCGGAACGGTCAATTGAGCCAAATTGGTAAACGAAATGGAAGCTGATGAAATGCAGCCGCCATCGGTAGCTGTTACGATATACGAAGTCCCAACGACTGCCCCCGAGATCGTGCCTCCCGCTCCTGCGCTTGGGCCTGTTGGTGAAAAAGCATATGTCAATGCAGGATTATAATTGGTAATTACACTAAATCCGTCTGCGGTACACGTTGGCGCCGTAGTTAAAATTGTCGGAGTTGCCGGAACGGTCAATTGAGTCAAATTGGTAAACGAAACTGATGCCGACGAAGTACAGCCGCCAGCGGTAGCTGTTACGGTATACGAAGTCCCAACGACTGCACCTGAAATCATACCTCCTGCCCCTACGGTTGGCCCTGTTGGTAAAAACGTATAGGTCACCGCCGCATTATAATTGGTGATAGTACTAAATCCAGCTGCGGTACAAGTGGGTGCCGTAGTTAAAATTGTCGGGGTTGCCGGAACGGTTAGCTGAGCAAGATTTGTAAACGATATTGATGCCGACGAAGTACAGCCGCCAGCGGTAGCTGTTACGGTATACGAGGTCCCAACGACTGCCCCCGAGATCGTGCCTCCCGCTCCTGCACTCGGGCCTGTTGGTGAAAAAGCATATGTCAATGCAGGATTATAATTGGTAATTACACTAAATCCAGCAGCGGTACAAGTGGGCGCCGTAGTTAAAATTGTCGGGGTTGCCGGAACGGTCAATTGGGCCAAATTGGTAAACGAAACTGATGCCGATGAAGTACAGCTGCCATCGGTAGCCGTTATTGTATATGAAGTCCCCAAAATTGCCCCTGAGATCGTGCCTCCCGCTCCTGCGCTTGGGCCTGTTGGTGAAAAACTATAGGTTGCTGTCGCATTATAATTGGTAATTGTCGAAAATCCAGCTGCGGTACAAGTGGGTGCCGTAGTTAAAATTGTCGGGGTTGCCGGAACGGTTAGCTGAGCAAGATTTGTAAACGATATTGATGCCGACGAAGTACAGCCGCCAGCGGTAGCTGTTACGGTATACGAAGTCCCAACGACTGCACCTGAAATCATACCTCCTGCCCCTACGGTTGGCCCTGTTGGTGAAAAAGCATATGTCAATGCAGGATTATAATTGGTAATTACACTAAATCCAGCAGCGGTACACGTTGGCGCCGTAGTCGAAATTGTCGGGGTTGCCGGAACGGTTAGCTGAGCAAGATTTGTAAATGGATTAGAAATAGCCGGAGGACATCCCGCACCAACGGCACTTACAGTATACGCTGTTCCTGGGACGGCTCCACTTATTGCACCGCCTGCCCCTACGGTTGGTCCTGTTGGTAAAAACGTATAGGTTACCGCCGCATTATAATTGGTAATTGTCGAAAATCCGTCTGCGGTACACGTTGGCGCCGTAGTTGAAACCATCGGAGTACTATTGCCATTATTTACCGTAAGCTGGACTGCATAAGTAACTACCGTACCCGATGGCGAAGTCATCTGGCAATAATATTGGTTATTATTAAATGCTATAGGCGTAGTATTTAATGTAAGCGTGTTTGTTGTTGCTCCGCTGTAATTAGCCGAATTGGTTACATTTATCCAGTTTCCGGTTCCGCTCTGAACCTTCCACTGATAGCTAAACCCTGTAGCATTGGTAAGTGTTACCGAAAAAGTTGTCGTGCCATTTTCACATATAACCCTTGATACAGGTTGATTGCTTATTGCCGGTAATGTCACCGGTGTTACCGTATGCACCCCAAGATCGGTACAGCTTTCGGTTCCGGTAAGTGTCCAGTCACTAAGATTGAAGATGGGCTGTGGGCCAATGGCATCAGGATGCCTGGTTATTGAAAAGCCCGGCTGTGTCGTAATGACTGATTGTGGAATCTGAACACTATCTATGATGACTGTATTGTGCACCAATTCAAATTGGTCATTGGAATTGAATCCGCCAGACGGATAAAACTGACCATAGGTCAAGCCCGAACAGGGAACCGCAGTAGTTCCTACATTCAAAAGGAATATGCCCCCCGGAGGTATGCTTCCGCTAAGGTTTAAAGTATAAGTTGCCGGCCCGCCAATATCGCCATGCCTTACAATGCTATAGCCAGACAGGTTGACTGTAGCAGCAGTTCCGTTATATATTTCAATAACCCCGCCGCTTCCTACCTGCGCATCATAAATTTCGGAAATGTAAAGATCTGTGGCATAAGTAACAGTGGCAGTTGTTTGTATTGAAGTAAACGAACCTACAGAAAATGCGTCACATCCATTTGTGGTAACACTTATAAAGCCTGATGTATTTCCTGAAGGAATGTAGGCCTTGATAACAGTATCTGAAACAACTGTAAAACTAGCCGCCGGGATTCCGTTAAAGTTTACGGCTGATGTTCCGGTACCGGTTTGAAAACCGCTTCCGTTTATTGTTATCAATGTATTTTGAGGCCCCGAAACCGGAGAAAAAGAAGCAATTGCTGCTGCGGTACAGGTGGAAGTCACGCTCCCGTTAAGCACAAAATCATCAAGCCTGAAAGTCCCGTTGCCGGTCTGCCCACTTAGCGTAATGACAACCGCAATTGTCCCGGTCAAACCCGATACCGGATTGCTTACCGCCGTAGTTCCCTGTGAAGCGCCGGCTGTACCTGTAGTACCATTGCCAGCAGGAATCCCATTGATGGTCATGTTCCAGTTTTGCGGTCCTAAAGCACTTCTTTGTGTCCAAAAATTAAACGAAGTGACCTCTAACTGGTAATTGGCCGCAACATTAAATGTCAGTGTTATTGTAGCTGCCGTAGCTGTAGTGATACGTATGGCTTCACCGGTCGCTCCGGCCGTGCTTGTCCAGGCGTTGGCACTATTGCTCCATGATGAGTTTGACAGATGCGGGTCAAATACTGTAGGGGCTACATTATAAGGATGGGCGGTAATTGCCGTTGTGCCAAAATTATGACTGTATACCTGCCCTTTGGCAATGGGTGCGATCAATAAAAAAACAAGGCAAAACCAGCTGTATCTGTATTTATTTATAAAAAAAGTAAAGCTTAAAAGCATATAGGTAAAAATTAGCCGGACAACTTTTCCGAACGGTAAAAATACCTATATGAACATTCTAAAATCCTTATTATTAATTTATTAAATCATCAACAAACCGTTATTTGAATTTTAATTTAATGTTATGCCAGCCAATTTTAATGCTACCTTAAGATATAAATCCAGCCTGTTATTTTTTCATTGTTGCTTTTCCGGATAACATAAAAATATGTTCCATCCGGAAGCTCTTCCCCCTTATCCGATAATCCTCCCCATTGATTCGTGTAGTTTTTGAAATTATTCACCTGCATCCCATACCTGTTGAAGATTGTAAGCTCGGCTACGCCTAATCCAGTTAAATCAAAAACATCATTATCCCCATCATTATTCACCGAAATTCCTTTTTGGATATTGCAAAAAATCCCATACACTATTTTGGCCCGGCTTATAGAGCAGCCCTGCCCATTTTGCACGGTCAGTTCATAAGTTATAGGATATTGTGGGTTGGGTACCGATGCCAGTAGTTCGGTTACATTCAGATAGCTGTCGCTGGAAACCAACTGGCCTTGTTCATTCCTCCATTCGAAAGTATCCGCCGCATCAAACGAACCCGAAGCGGCGACTGCCTGGAGCATATAATTCCCATTGACACAGTTGTCATCAATTTGAAAGTCGATAACAGGACTTACAACGATCTCAATTGTCGCCGTGGTGGCACACTGATTCGCATTGGGCGTAAACGTATACGTCGTTGTTGCCGTATTGTTCAAGGCCGGTGACCAGCTGCCCGTGATCCCGTTGGTGGATGTCATTGGAAGTGGTGCCAATGTCGCTCCGGGACAAATTGGACTTACCGCAGCAAAGGTTGGCGTGATGCTTGAATTCACCGTAATGGTCAAAGTGGCTGTCGTGGCACACTGATTCGCATTGGGCGTAAACGTATATACTGTAGTTGCCGTATTGTTCAAAGCCGGTGACCAGCTGCCCGTGATCCCGTTGGTGGATGTCGTTGGAAGCGGTGCCAATGTCGCTCCGGGACAAATTGGACTTACCGCAGCAAAGGTTGGCGTGATGCTTGAATTCACCGTAATGGTCAAAGTGGCTGTCGTAGCACACTGATTCGCATTGGGCGTAAACGTATATACTGTAGTTGCCGTATTGTTCAAGGCCGGTGACCAGCTGCCCGTGATCCCGTTGGTGGATGTCGTTGGAAGTGGTGCCAATGTCGCTCCGGGACAAATTGGACTTACCGCAGCAAAGGTTGGCGTGATGCTTGAATTCACCGTAATGGTCAAAGTGGCTGTCGTAGCACACTGATTCGCATTGGGCGTAAACGTATATACTGTAGTTGCCGTATTGTTCAAGGCCGGTGACCAGCTGCCCGTGATCCCGTTGGTGGATGTCGTTGGAAGTGGTGCCAATGTCGCTCCGGGACAAATTGGACTTACCGCAGCAAAGGTTGGCGTGATGCTTGAATTCACCGTGATGGTCAAACTGGCTGTCGTGGCGCACTGATTCGCATTGGGCGTAAACGTATATACTGTAGTTGCCGTATTGTTCAAAGCCGGTGACCAGCTGCCCGTAATCCCGTTGGTGGATGTCGTTGGAAGTGGTGCCAATGTCGCTCCGGGACAAATTGGACTTACCGCAGCAAAGGTTGGCGTGATGCTTGAATTCACCGTAATGGTCAAAGTGGCTGTCGTGGCACACTGATTCGCATTGGGCGTAAACGTATATACTGTAGTTGCCATATTGTTCAAGGCCGGTGACCAGCTGCCCGTGATCCCGTTGGTGGATGTCGTTGGAAGTGGTGCCAATGTCGCTCCGGGACAAATTGGACTTACCGCAGCAAAGGTTGGCGTGATGCTTGAATTCACCGTAATGGTCAAAGTGGCTGTCGTGGCACACTGATTCGCATTGGGCGTAAACGTATATACTGTAGTTGCCGTATTGTTCAAGGCCGGTGACCAGCTGCCCGTGATCCCGTTGGTGGATGTCGTTGGAAGCGGTGCCAATGTCGCTCCGGGACAAATTGGACTTACCGCAGCAAAGGTTGGCGTGATGCTTGAATTCACCGTAATGGTCAAAGTGGCTGTCGTGGCACACTGATTCGCATTGGGCGTAAACGTATATACTGTAGTTGCCGTATTGTTCAAGGCCGGTGACCAGCTGCCCGTGATCCCGTTGGTGGATGTCGTTGGAAGTGGTGCCAATGTCGCTCCGGGACATATCGGAGCGCGTGGTGTAAATGTTGGCGTTACACTATTTGTCACAATTATGTTGATTACATCGGTTATTGTAACACCACATATATTCGTAGCGGTAAGCGTTACCGGAATGGTACCTGTAGCACTTGGGCTTAGTGTATAATTGGTTGACAGGTTTGTGGGAGCAGAAAAACTTCCGGTAGCCGCAGACCAATTCACCGAAACATGGCCTTCTGCACTTCCGTTAAGGGAAACTGTAGCTCCTGCACAGGCATTCATTGAGGCCGGGCCTGCATTCACCGTAAAAGGATCAACCGGCGCAGAACAGCCATTATTAATATAAGACGCCACACCATTTGGCGTAAACAATACAATGGCTCCATCGGCGGCCGTAGTATTTCCGTTAGTATCTATCAATAAGGCACGGTCATAAGTTACTGTATCCGAACAGGCTCCGAAAGAAATGGTTAATGTTCGAAGGCCGGTACCCGAATTGGCAAAATGACCTCCCGTTGTAGTCGCATTATTCTGATATAGGATGTATACATTTTGGGTTAAAGCTCCAAATGAGTTCAGCGCGGTATCCAAATTGAAACTGGTTACCAAAATGACATTGGCATTAGCAGGAAGCACTCCGCCGGTTGGCTCAATCAATTGCCCACAACCTCCCGCATCCAATATATCGGCATTTAATGTTGCTGTTTTTGAAGCAGTCGTTGCATTCTGCACCAGGCCCTGCCAGGGATTGTTGGGCCAGGAAACGCTCATATTACTGGTGTTCTGTGCTGTTGGGCCAATCTTGAACCGAACCATTTCATTCAGTCCTTCCTGCGGGCCACAGGCATCTACCAGAATACTCTCGATCTGGAAACATTGTGCCCCGGATCTTGGGCAAAAAACAAAAAGGGCGATTATAAGTAGGCTGAGCTGGAAGTACTTTTTTAATATCATATGTATAAAAATAAAAAACCGGGTAAAGATACTATTGACTTTTTCTGATTGTGATTTTATTAAGTTATCAAAATGTTATATAAATATCTTCAATAATAAGAAATAATAACTGAAAACCAGGTTTTAATAAATGAGAAGTTAAGTATAGAATATTATAGATATATTTGTTTATCAATATTTTTCCTATGAAAAAATTATACTGTGTAATTTTTCTGCTGCTCTGTATATCGCAGGCTTCTTTTGGGCAATTATCCAATTTTACCTTATCGGTAACCAAAACCGATGAGTCCTGTACCGGCAATGCATCATTATCATTTACTGTTGCCAATACAACCGCCGGCTCAACCGTTTTGTACCGTATTTACAAGCTACCGGATACTATCAGTTCGATTGTAGTATTGTCAACCAATACTTTTGGTGGATTGACCGCCGGGACTTACAGGGTAGTTGCAACTCAAACATTGGGCAATTCGAGCGCAACCCAGCAGCAGGACATTACAATTGTAGATATCCGGACTTTTGTTACTTACCAGACATCTAGTGTGGCCACCTCTTGTACCAGAGGTACAATAAATGTAAATGTGCTGACAGGAAATCCTGTAACCTATGAAATAATAACCGGACCCGTGATTGTTCCTCCTCAGGCATCCAGTTCGTTTCCTAACCTTCCGGAAGGCACTTATAACATCAGGGTCAATGATGTCTGTGGTGAAGGTGTTGTGCGGACATTTACCTTAACATTGCCCAATCCGCCCAATTTGACGATTACCTCGCCTGCGACGGATTGCCCTTTGACTACATGCAATTCTATTGGTATTTCCTATGGCGTGAATGTCAACGATGCTACCAGTATCCGTTATCCTTTGACCGTGGAGGTAACTGTTTTCCCACCAGGAAGCGGCACCCCGGTTGTACAGACCCAAACCATAACGTCGGGCAGCCCATCCAACCTGCAGCTTTCGAACATCATCCCTTTTTATTATGGCCAATTATACACCTACAATATCAAAATCATAGATGCCTGCGGGAATGTATATACTAAAAATGGCAACCAGATCAACTTAAGGCTATCGGTTATCGGATCTTCCGATTATCGCAACTGCATCAGGAAAATCCAATTGAATTTATGTAATTTTTTACCGCCGTATACTGTAACTTTCCTGTCGGCTCCCGCCGGATTCAATCCGGCAGCTTACAACGGGAACCATCCGGGCCCGTTTACTTCCTCACCGGCCACTTATGTTTCAACCCCTGGAAATGAAATCCCTGTCGGAACCTATTCGGTACAGGTTACCGACGCCTGTGGCAATACAGCCACCAACCAATTCGTCATACAGAATGTAGAGCCGCATTACACCTTTATAACCGAACCGCCCAGCTGTGATGTGAATACCATAGTTCAGATTCCGCAGGATGCTCTTGCAGGCCCGTTTATTACATCTGCAATCATTACCGGCGCAACGGCAAATGTAGGCGGCCCTATACCTTACGACATCAGCTCTTCTATCAGCTCAGGAATTCTGCACTATCCGCTGCTTCCTGGAACGTATACCATTCAGGGCATGGACGTATGCGGCCATCCGTACAGCTATACTTTTACGATTCCGCCTAAAGTGATTTTGGTGAATGCCATACCGAATAATATTACGGGCTGCTCTGGCAGTACCGGAAGCATCAGGATTACCATAGTCGGAGCCGGATTGGCTTCAGTAATCATTACTGCTGCACCTGCAAATTACAATCAGCCATTGCCTTATAATGTTTCTTCTTTGATCAATCCGTTAAACAATTCGTCAATACTGATTCCTGGTTTGCCTGCCGGGAATTATACCTTCAGCATTACGGATACCTGTGATAATAGTTATGTAAGGAATGCTACCATTGCTGCAAATACATCGGTACAGCCTTTAACGTTCCTTGACAGGAAAGGATGTGGCGAAAATTTTGATTCGATCTATCTTTCAAGCCCAAATGGTGGTTTGCAGACCGTAATAATTACTGCAGCACCACCTGCTTTTCCTTTCAACCTGCCCTATGATGTTTCGTTTAATATTGCCACCAACGGTAATTTTTACATGAATTCCTTTCCGGAAGGCAGCTATACTTTTTATACTAAAGACATCTGTAACATAGAACGAACACCTACTTACAATTTAGTGGGCTACCATCGCGGCGGCAATATTGATGTAATCAGCAATTGTGGATCATTTGACCTTAACATGAATTTTTCGGATAACGCCACCAACCAGTCCAATCTTTTTTGGCTGCAAAAATTGAATCCGCTAACCAACCAATGGACGCATCCGCTGACCGGAGTTGTATATCCTCCCGGCTCGCTTCCCAATGCGGCAAATTCCTATTCATTGACGAACCTGACCATCAATTACAATATTGCAACTACAGGTACATTCCGTATTTTGGCCCGATACAGCTATTACGACAACGATACGCCACAATTAATCAGCTGCATCCAACCTATTAAAACCTTTGATTATACCGGGAGGCTGGAAATCATATCCGCTTATGCCATTCCTTGTGTAAATGGCGGTTCGCAGGTTTTTATCATTACCAATGGAACGCCTCCACTAAATTATCAGATCACAACCAAGGACGACCTCCCTTTTGTGGTTGACAATGGCACTTCCAATTCTTTTTCAGGGCTGCAGCCTGGAACCTATAACTTTAGGGTAAAGGACATTTGCGGAAATATCGTTAACCGCTTGTTCGACATCAGTGTTTTGCAGCAGCCTGAAATATCATCGAGCAATTTGTGCGAAGGCTTAAACGGACAGTTATCAGTACAGCCTTTCTCTTTTTTAAACTATCAGTGGTGGAAAGATGGCGCTCCCGGGACAATTTTAAGCACAACCAATACACTTGTCTTCAATCCTTATACCAATGCCAATGCCGGCACTTATCACGTCAGGATCTATTCAACTACGACAAACTCCTGTGTTGACAGGGTACTTAACTATACTATTTCTCCAAGCTCGCTGCCTAATGCGGGTCTTGACGGCGCGCGCATTGTTTGCGATAATTCACCGGGCGTAAACCTGTTTACCATTTTGGGCGGGACTTATGACATTGGTGGAACCTGGCAGGAAATAACTTCGAGTGGAATGCTGGTAGGGAACATTTGGCTTCCTGCAGGTTTACCGCTCGGAACCTATATTTTTAAATATACCGTCAATGGATTCTGTAATTCTACCGATGATGCAACGGTTACCATAACCCTAAACCCGGGCGTTGCAGCTCCGGTAATTACTGCTGATCCTACGTATTGCCCGGGTGACAATATTGATCTCGCCATCCAAAACATCCCGAATGCTGTTTATCAATGGAGCGGGCCTAACAACTTTTCATCATCGATGCAAAATCCGACAATAACCAGCGCCACAGCAGCCAACGCCGGAACATATACGGTTACAGCTACTATAGGTCAATGCCAATCACAGGCAACGGTTTTAATAAACAACAATCCGGCTCCGGACTATACTTATGAGGCTTCATGTAACGCTGGTGTTTTTAAAATCGAGATAATCCCAACACCTGATTCTGTTTTTGACCCAGCTACCGCAACGTATGCATGGACCGGCCCAAATAACTTTAGCAGCAACACCAATCCTTTAGTACTTACCAACCAGCCAAGGGGAGATTATACTGTTGTTGTTACCGGTAACGAAGGATGTTCGATTCCGTTAACGATAAACGTAGCCAGCACTTTTTGCGATTTCCCTAACGTTATAACGCCAGGAGGCGATGGGATAAATGACACCTTGGATTTGACCAATTATGATGTGGAGCTGTTCCAGGTATTTAGCCGATGGGGACGCCTGGTATATGAGGAAAGCAATTATACCAATGGATGGTATGGACAAAATATGTGTGGTGGCTTCCTTCCTGATTCTACATATTATTATTTTGTACGCTTAAGGAACGGTCAGGAAAAGCACGGCTGGATCTTCGTAGGAAGGGGATAATCATCAATTTATTTTTTATTGATAGATTAACTTAAAATACTATCTTTGCAACCGCGGTTTAAAAAACCAGCATCTGGTCCCGTAGTTCAACATTTGATATTAAGAGGAGGAAGCCCGGTGGGCTTCAGGTACTTAATAGTAATTTTTGAATTCATGAGACAATTGGTCCCGTAGTTCAACGGATAGAATGGGAGTTTCCTAAACTTTTGATCCAAGTTCGATTCTTGGCGGGACTACTAAACAAAAGGCTCCACGTTTGTAGAGCCTTTTGTTTTCTGTAAGCATTACTTTTTGACAAACTTATTCCTGAAAATCTTATCATCAGCTTTTAAAACCAATAAATAAGTCCCGGCTGCTAAATCGCTCACATCAATAGGAGACTGCACGGTAAAATTGTTGAGCTGTTTTATTAATTTCCCATTCATATCCACAATGGAAAATTCGCCTTTTTCAACAGAAGGTATCCTTCCAATGTTCAAGAATTGGGTCGTAGGATTTGGATAGACACTTATATTTAGCTGGTTTTGTGGATTATCTGTTCCTAATGAGCAAAAGGAAAAGTCCCCGAAATTTAATTTAACAAACGAAAACTCACCCAAAAACTCACAAAGGTCAGGACAATAGGTCGTACAGGCATAAAAACCATAAAAGCCGTCAGTAGTAGCGGTATAGGTCAATCCGTTTACACCAGGTATGACACACTCATCTGTTGGATCGGGCGGAATGGCCGAAGGCAGGCATTTGAACCAGGTATGTTCGCCATAAATGGTAAAGCCATTTTCCAAACGCACGCTGGCACCGCTGCACACATTGAACTCGGCAAAATCTATCTGTTCGAAGGTATCCGGCTCAAATGTAGAAACCATAAAAGGCAAGCCGTAGGCATAGCCGTCTATCAATTCCAAAGGGCTCTCTTCAGTGCATCCTCCCAAAGTAGCGGCAACTTTAAATTCAAATAAAAAATCACTGGCGCCATTGGTAGTAAATGTTTGATTTGTAGCTCCGTCAACAGGAACCCATGGATTCGGATTCGGCGTATCCCAATACCATTCCCTTCGGTACCATTGATAGGAATCATAAACCTGCGTACTGAGGGTTATCGCATCGTCTTCGTGGCAGGCCAGGCGGTTTCCGGTAATGGTAGGATCAAAACCGCATTGCGCATTTGAATTGAAAGCAGTCAAAAAGAATGCAATCGCAGTAAGTAATTTGATTGTGTAATGTTTTGTCATAATAGGTTGGATTTTTTACCAAAAATAACCCATAAGCCTATTCCAACCCGAATTTAAAGCGTGACAAAACGTGACAATCGCTGTGACAAAACAGGACTTTTACAGCGAGGTCAGGTAATCATACAAATTGACATCCTTTGGCAGCTCCATTTTTGAAAGCACCCTTTCTTTTCTTTTCCGGCACGATTCCTGGGTGATATTGAGCATCGAGGCAATTTCTTTGGTACTCAGATTCATGTAAATATAAGATATGTACCGGATGTCATTGGTAGTTAAAGTAGTATGCTTGGATTTTAAGGAACTGAGGAAACCCTGGTTTATTTCTTCAAAATGAGTGATGAAATTATCCCATTCATTGTCTTTTTTCAATTGCTTTTTCAGCGATTGGATATGAGCAACGAGCGTAGTGTCTTTTGAAACCTGCTGCAGGTTCGACAGTTCAGACAACAATTGTTCTATCATCTGGTTCCTTTCAGACAGATACAAGGCTTTGGCCGATAATTTCCTGTTTTTCAGCTCGACTTCATTTTTTAATTTTTCCTGTTCCAATAGAGAAACTGCCTTGTTTTCGTTGAATTGCTTTTCGAGTAAAAGCGACTCGCTTTTCTCCTTTTCGAGTTCTAAAGCCAGGATTTGTTCATTCCGTTCGGCAATAAGCTTTTTTTGCTTGAGTTTTTGTGACAAATTCCAAAGTGTCCACAACACCAGCAAAACCGCAACAATGATAAACCCGATTATCGTGTAAAATGTTTTTCTTTCGTTAACCAATTTGGCTTCATTGAGCATTGATTGGTTCTTATAATTCTGGAGCTCAAATTTTATCTTGCTGTTTTCATACAATTTACCGTTTTTGATTTCGGTAAGCTTCATCGTGGCATCGAATAGCGAATCCTTATATTGGAGAGCCAAATCAAAATCCTTCTTTTTGGCATAGATTTCGGAAAGCATTTTAAACAGGGCAATTTTCACTTCCAGATTGGGCTGCTTCGCAAAGATTTTATTGACATAAACGGACGCCTCATCCAATTGATTTTCTTTCAGGTATGATTTTGCAATGATGGTCAACAGGTCAATGTCTACATGATAAAACTCCAAATCTTTGGTCGTCGCCAGCAAATTCAGGGCTGATTCGCGTGCCTCCTTTGTTTTCCCCTGCTGTAAATTGCCATTGACGAGTCCGATTTTCACAAGCGTTATGAACTCGGAATCTTTAGGCAAAATCTGTAATGCTTCATTATAGTAATCCTGTGCCAATTTGGGTTTGCCCATATCTGCAGCAAGATTTCCCAAGTTCATTGCATACAGGCCTGTTTTGATAGGTTCCTTATTTTCTTTGGCAATCGCATAGGCTCTTTTGAAATAATCGCTTGCCTGGCTGTATTTTTTTTCTTCAGAATAAAGTATGGCAATATTATTCAGCACCGTCATTTCATCTTTTGGAGTCAGGTTTTTTATTGCCAATGTATAGGCTTCCAAATAATAATTGAGCGCTTCGCCATATTCGAGCAATTTGTAATAATTGGCTCCAATATTATTCAGCGCCAAAAATTCCTGCATGTCCCAATCATTATTTTTTGCCATAGAGCGGGCACGCATAAGCAATTCCAATGAATGGGTATGCTCATTTTTATTGAGCGCATCCACACCCGATCTGATCAGGCTATCGCAATCTTCCTTTTTGACAGACTGGGCATTGATGCTATTCGCACCAAACAAAAGGAAAACAAAAATAAAAAGCCGTTTTATATAGTTCCTGAGCATTGTTGAATCTAAAATTTCCTTTCAAATGTAACCATAAATTGATTGGGATTACTGAAAGTCCGCTATTGAGATGCAGCAAAAAAGAAAAGGTTCCAAAATTTGGAACCTTTTCTTTTTATAATGGCAGCATTACTGCATAATTGTTTTCTTTACAACCTCCTGCCCGGTATCAAAACCTATCCTGACCAATAAAACCTGAGGCACCAGGCTCAACGAATCGGTTTGGAACAGCTTGGTGCTTAATCCTTTTTGGCTAAATAATAATTTTCCTAAAACATCATAAACTTCAACCTTAGTGATTGTTACAGCTGGAGAAACAACCTGCAACTGCTGGCTTGAAGTTACCACCTTAACATCAGTTTCGCTGAATATCGGATTGATGCCCAGAAATGCCTGGATATCAGTAAAACGCAGCTCGAAACGGTCTTCAAAAGTTCCGGCCGCTGTTGTGAAGGCATAAGGTCCTGTTTTCAAATCATGGATGGTATTGCTTGCCTTATCCAAAAGATAAATGTCCTGATTGGTAAAATTTCCATCAAAATCATCCATCTCAATAGTAAATTCCCCGCTGTTTAAGGAATTGTAACCCACCGGAATAATGTCTGCATCAGAAAATGGCAGGCTTTTTCCCTGGATCGATAAATCATCGTTCCCTACCATTGTGTAAATGGAAATCGGATTTCCGACAGGCATTGTTTTGCCATCAAATAAAGAATCAAAACCGTTGGTTGCTCCCTGTACATAGCCCACTAGCATTTGGCTGTAAGCCCCTGAAACATTGCTAAGCGAAAGCCAGATGCGGTGCCTTTCCAATCCTTCCGAGATCGATACGGATGCCGGTGATTGCTGGGCAGTCCTGAAGAATTGGGTATTATTTGAAGTAATTCGCATAGAATTGTTGAATGAAGCAGAATAGGTTCCGAGTGCCAGGCTCGTTTTGGCCTCAATAAAGAATCCCTGTCCGGCAGCAATTTTTCCTGTTGGCAGCGCGCCGCCTGAAATAGCCGAAGTTGAAGTCCTTACTGCCCCCGTAAGATTGTATTTAGCATAATCATTGGTAGTATACTGCAAATTGGTAATTGCAGTATTATGTGTCCAGAAATAAAGCGTTCCGTTGGTGGAAGAAGCATTTGCCGTAATAAACAAATCGGCATCAACCGCAGATGGATATGGGTTTCCAATCAAATTGTAGGCCCCGGTGCTTTTCAAGATCGGTGTACTAATTACCCCGTTATTCGGAACACCAATAAAACTGGTCGTAACAACTTCTGTCGGGCTGTAAGCCAAGCCATTGGGCGCACGGCCGATATAACCGACTCCAGGTGCCATTGCTGTGGCTCCGGTCTGGTAAACCCAGTTATTGATCGACGGGCTAAAGCTGTACAACAATGAATTTGTTGCCAATTGGCTCAAAGTAGCTGCTGCTACAGGAGAAGACCAATAAGTGTAATCGTATTGCTTCAACGGTGTGGTTTTCCGTTTATAAGTAATGTTTCCGGTATTTACAGAAGCGTCATTGGTTTGCACCAAACTGGCTCCGTCTTCAAATGTCAATGAGCCGGCAGTAACCTTTACATCATTTACAACCGTTAAGTTATTTCCTGTATTGAAAACTACGTTTCCTGAAGTTACCTGGCAGCTACAGCCTGTTATGTCTGATGCTGAAGAATAATTTCCGGCGAAAACGATTTTTTGTGAATTGGTAGGCGGCAAACCCGTTGACCAGGCCGAACCATTCCAGGTATCTGTAGGCTGGGCGATGGTAACATTGGTCGCAGGCGAAATACAGCCTGATGAATTTTTGGCCGTTACGCTATAAGTCCCTAAAGCTACCGAGCTGAAAACGGCACTGCTGCTATAGTTTAAGCCATTAATGCTGTAAGTCATGCCACTTCCTGTTGGCGAGGTAACGGTTATAGTTCCCGTTGTTCCGGTACAGCTTGGCTGGGTAAGAGTAGCTGCCGGTGTAGCCGTTGACAAGCCCGAGTTGACCACTACAGTAATCTCTGCAATAATAACAGGATTCCCTGCAAGCGAAGATTTCATTTTTACCTGATAAACATACGAACCTGCACTTGCAGGAGCCGTCAAACTGTAGGTAGGTGTACTCGAATAAGTGGTACCTGCACCCGGAAGCCCGCTCCCCAGGAAGGAATACGTATAAGTTCCGTTTGGCGGTGGCGTAGCCGAAAGATTGATGGTATTACCGGTACATACCGGCGAATTGGACGCCAGACTTCCTGTACCTCCAAAATTGACTATATCTGTAAAACTATAGTCTGCCCCTGCTCCTCCGTTACAGCTTGCCAACAAATTGGTTCCGATGTAAATCCGTTCAGAAGCATTGCAGGAGCCACCGGTAAGTGTTCCTCCGCTTTGGATGATGATTGAGGATCCTTCTGCCAGGGTTAGCCTGTCATTACCCGGGGTAAAATAAAGCGTGGCGTTGTTCCTTATCACTAACTGGATAGCGCCAAGGCAGCTTAAATTTAAATCGGCGTTCATTGTAAGCGTGGTTGCAGCTGTTCCGTTACCGATGTAAACGACGCTGCATCCGCTGAATGAGCTGCAAGTTAGGGAACTTGCATTTACGGCAGTTCCTGTAATGGTACATTGGGCAAGGGCGCCAAACGAAAACAGGAAGACTGCAACAAGTGAGAGTAGTTGAGACTTCATAATATTTAGATATTACGCAGGTTTAGACCGGGTAGATTTGTCCGGTAAAATTACATTGGAAAGACAGGTTTCCGAAATATTATCGGCATACTGCCTAAAAACTCTTTTAAAAGCATTTTTTTGTTTAAATATTCTGAAAATCAACACTTAAACAAAAAAAACTCCAGACTAGCCCCGATTGCAGCAAGCTGCCATGCAGCGCGTAAAGCGGGAACGGGAGTCATAAGAGAAAACTGGCTTCCGCTCCTGAAACGGCATTGGCAAACTTAGATTTTGTCAAGCGCTTTTCGTTTGAGGCTGCCAATCTGCTTAAAGTAAGTGGGGGTCAGGCCGGTGGTCTTCTTGAATTGCGAAGACAGGTGTGCGGCGCTGCTGTATTCGAGTTCGAACGCGATTTCGGACAAAGTGAGCTGGTCGTAGATGAGCAGTTCCTTGGCCTTTTCTATACGCTGTTCGATAAAATAATTTTCAATGGTACGCCCTTCAACCGAAGAGAACAGGCTGCTCTGGTAGGTGTATTCGTGATGCACTTTATCGGTGAGGTATTGGGAGAGTTTTATTTTTTGTTCGGCCGCAGGCACTTCGTTACGGGCTTTTTTGATAACAAATTGCTTTATTTTTTCGACTATACCGCTGCTATGGTTGTCGATCATTTCAAAACCCACTTCGCCTAAACTGGCTTTGAGGTAGCTTTTTTGTTCGGCTGAGAGTGCATTATTCAGATGGATTTCGCCAAAAGAAACCTTGTGGAACGGTATAGCGCCTTTTTCCAAAATAGATTCTACTGCCATTACGCACCGATGGCAGACCATGTTTTTGACAAGTATTGTAGTTGCATCCATAATGTAAAGTTAGCGATTCCTATAAATAAACAAGCCGTCCCTTTATGGAACGGCTTTCCTGATTCATAGCTGCTAGTTACCGCAGTTGCAGTTGGGCCCGCATTGACAGTCTACGCAGGTGCATTTTGGGCTGGCACATGTTGTTTTGGCTGTTTTTGTTGTGCAGCAAGTGCACGTTTCTTGTGTTTTCATGATGATTGTTTTTAATGTTATTACTGATGCAAAGTTAGCGTTGCAGCAGCCTGCAGGCATTGCAAAACTTTGGGTTGTGCTTATATAATTTTGGGATGTTAATGCCTTTGGCGGACAAAAAACACATATTTTAAAAAACTGTGTAATTTTTATGCATTTTATGCAGGAAATTTCACAAAATGTTTTACTTTTGGTAAAGCCTTGTTGACTTTACTATCAGAATAAAAGAAAGCAAGGGTTTTTGAACTGTCAATTCAAACCTAAACGATTCATGGACCAATCTAAACTATCGGCAAACCGGCGCACAAGCATGCAGTTATTTATTTTAGGCAATCTTGTAAGGGAAATCAAAAAAGGAAAAACAATTGACCTTAATGAAATTCCACAGGAAATAGTGGAAATGCTCCTTACTGAGACCACGAAAAATGAAGAGCTCAGAGCAGCGCTTGCCAATCAATCCTAAAAACGACTAATTACCGGGCGTACTCCCGCACGAAATCGTTATAATTCCGTCTTTCCCTTAAAATCCCCTTAAGACTGTTAAAATCGACTTAAAAAATGGCGCTTGTTTTTGTAAGGCTGTATACATTTGTAGCGTAATTATGAAAAAAGCTGTCTTACATATCCTTTTCCTAAGCCTGTTGTTGACCACAGGCGGGGCGTTCGCGTTTGCATCTCCAAGCAACAGCAAAGCAAACGTTCCGGTTAAGGCAAATAGCTTTAAAACTACCGCTTCAGACAACAATTCCCTTTTACAAAAAAGTGATTTGCTGATTGATATTGATGATTACGACGAATACGATACTGACAACCACAGCCCTTCCATTAAGGAAAAGCCAGCGAATGCCATATGCGTTTTCAAGACTGCGCAAATGTTGCTGACCAACGTTACCGCAAAACCTTCGTACGCCAATAACTATACCCATCATAATTTTTCGCGCCTTCCGCGTTACAACTTCATTAGCCTTAGGGTGCTCCGCATTTGATTATAAATTTTTAAACCGTTTAGCCTGAGCCAGCTTCAGGTGATGATTGTTTTTTCCTAAAACAGCAATCAACAAACAATTATTAAAAAATTTATACCTAAAAATAATGAATAAGCTAATCATGCTGTTAAGCATTTGCGCACTGTTAAACCTAAGCAGCTGTGCTAAAAAACAAGTAGAAAAAGAAGAGGAAAGTACGTTTACCGTTACCAATCCTGCTGTTATGGACACTGCGTTCAACAAAGAATACGTTTCGCAGATACGCTCCGTACGCAATATTGAAATCCGCGCCCAGGAAAAAGGGTATTTACAGAATATTTATGTAGATGAAGGGCAATTTGTAAATGCCGGACAGGTACTGTTCCGCATTATGCCAGGCTTGTACCAGGGCGAATTGCTCAAAGCGGAAGCAGAAGCCAAAGCAGCTGCAATCGAATTCAAAAACGCCAAATCATTGGCCGATAAAAACATTGTATCAAAAAGCGAGCAGGCGGTGGCTCAGGCTAAGTTAGACCAGGCAAATGCCGAAGTTTCACTTGCAAAACTACATTTATCATTTACCGAAATCCGTGCTCCTTTTGCGGGAACCATTGACAGATTGCCTAAAAAATTAGGTAGCCTTATCGATGAAGGGGAATTACTGACCAGCCTTTCAGACAATACGAAGATGTTTGCCTACTTCAACGTATCGGAACCGGAATACATCAACTATCAAAACAACGTAAAAACCCGCGGCAGCAGCGACGTAAACCTAATGCTGGCCAACGGTGAATTATTGAAATACAAAGGAAAAGTAGAAGTAATCGAAGGAGAATTTGACAACGAAACCGGGAATATTGCCTTCCGTGCAAGTTTTCCTAACCCCGACAAACTGCTTAAAAACGGCGGAACCGGAAAAGTGCTTATGAGCGTTCCGGTTAAAAATGCGCTGATTATCCCGCAAAAAGCAACTTATGAAATACAGGATCAGAAATATGTATTCGTAGTAGGAAAAGATGGCATAACCCACTCCAGGAACATCAAGGTGGCCTATGAGCTTCCGGATCTTTACATCGTATCTTCAGGCTTGAAGCAAGGTGACAGTTTCCTGGTGGAAGGTGTTCAGAAAGTGAAGGAAGACCAAAAAGTGAAAACCAGATTTGAAGATCCTAAAAAAGTGCTTCAATCCTTAAGGCTGAATGCAGACTAATCTTATTCCTAACTTTTAAACCGAACAATCATGTTTAAGAAATTCATTCGCAGGCCCGTCCTGTCGATCGTGATCTCTTTGATCATCGTATTTTTAGGAATTTTATCTTTGGTAAAACTTCCTGTTACACAATTCCCGTCTATATCACCGCCAAAAGTGAACATTACGGCTGAATATCCTGGTGCCAACAACGAATTGCTTATCAAATCCGTAATCATCCCAATGGAAAGGGCACTTAATGGTATCCCGGGAATGAAATATATGGATTCTGATGCCGGTAACGACGGTGAAGCTTCAATCCAGGTGGTTTTTGACTTGGGAACCGACCCTAACGTGGCTGCAATCAACGTGCAGAACCACATTTCCTCCGCCATCAACAAACTGCCGCCTTTAGTAGTTCGTGAAGGGGTGAAGATTACACGTGAAGAGCCTAACATGCTTTTGTATGTAAACGTATATAGCGATGACCCGAAAGCGAACCAGAAATTCCTGTTCAACTTTGCCGACATCAATCTTCTTTCCGAGATAAAAAGGGTAAAAGGTGTTGGAGATGCCGACATTCTTGGAACCCGTGAGTATGCAATGCGTGTTTGGCTTAAACCGGACAGGATGACAGCCTATAACATTTCGGCAGACGAAGTGATGGAAGCATTAGGCTCACAGAGCTTGGAAGCTTCTCCGGGGAAAACCGGGGAAAGTTCGGGTAAGCGCTCACAATCATTTGAATACATCCTGAAATATCCTGGCCGTTACAATAATGAAAAGGATTATGGAAATATCATCCTAAAAGCCAAAACAGACGGTGAATTCGTAAGGCTGAAAGATGTAGCCGATATCGAATTCGGTTCTACGATGTACGATATCTATTCTACCCTGAACGGAAAACCTTCGGCGGCCATCAGCATCAAACAATCGTATGGTTCCAACGCGAGCGAGGTTATCGAAAATGTAAAATCATTGATGGCTGATCTTCAGAAAACCACTTTCCCTAAAGGAATGCACTATGAAATCAGCTACGACGCATCACGTTTTTTGGATGCATCCATAGAAAAAGTAATCCACACCTTATTTGAGGCTTTCATCCTTGTGGCTATTGTGGTATTCCTTTTCCTTGGCGACTGGCGTTCCACGCTTATTCCAACGATTGCCGTACCGGTGTCGCTTATCGGAACCTTTGCGGTAATGTCTGCCTTTGGGATTACGCTCAACCTGATTTCGCTTTTTGCATTGGTAATGGCCATTGGAATTGTAGTCGATGATGCGATTGTGGTAATCGAAGCCGTCCATGCCAAGATGGAAGAAAAGGGACTCTCACCGCTCAAGGCAACCGAAGAGGCCATGCACGAAATCAGCGGTGCGATCATCGCCATCACGCTGGTAATGGCATCGGTATTTATTCCGGTAGCCTTTATGTCAGGGCCTGTAGGGGTTTTCTACCGCCAGTTCTCCATTACGATGGTATCATCAATCATATTATCGGGAGTTGTGGCCTTGACCTTAACACCGGCTTTATGTGCGCTGATCCTTAAAAACCACCACGGCAAGGAGAAGAAACCAACACCGGTAAACCGCTTTTTGGATAAATTCAATAATATGTTTACCATTGGTGCTGGCAAATACCAAAACCTGCTTACCAAATTCATCACAAGAAAAGCCATCACGCTTCCATTCCTTTTGGTTTTCTGCGTGGGTACTTTCCTTTTGAGCAACAAACTTCCTTCGGGCTTTATCCCAAGTGAAGACCAGGGGATGATTTATGCCATTATCCAGACGCCTCCGGGCTCTACTTTGGAACGAACCAACCAAATTGCACTGGAACTGCAGAAAGCTTCTGAAGATATTGACGGAGTTGCCTCTGTATCATCTTTGGCGGGTTATGAAGTGCTTACGGAAGGTACCGGTTCCAACTCGGGAACCTGTCTGATCAACCTTAAAAACTGGAGCGAAAGGAAAGAATCTGCTGTAGAGATTATTGAGCAGTTAGAGCAAAAAGCGAAAAAAATACCGGGAGCCAACATCGAATTCTTCCAGCCACCGGCGATTCCTGGTTATGGAGCTGCCGGAGGTTTTGAGCTTCGTCTTATGGATAAGGCCGGAAGCGGGGATTACCATAAAATGGAACAGGTGAGCAACGACTTTGTAAAGGAACTGAAAAAACGCCCTGAACTGGGTTCTGCGTTCACGTTCTATTCGGCAAGTTTCCCGCAATACATGCTTAAAATAGATAACGACATCGCAGAACAGAAAGGCGTAACGATCGAAAAAGCGATGGACAACCTTTCGACTTTGGTAGGTTCCAACTACGAAACGAGTTTCATCCGATTCGACAGGCCTTATAAGGTAATCGTACAGGCAGGCCCACAATACCGCGCGTTGCCAACCGACCTTTTGAAACTGTATGTAAAAAATGATAAAGACCAGATGGTTCCTTATTCTGATTTCATGCACCTTGAAAAAGTGTATGGTTTGTCGGAAATCACAAGGCACAACCTTTACAATTCCTCAGAAGTGAGCGGTACTCCGGCACCAGGCTATAGTAGTGGTGATGCGATTAAAGCCGTTCAGGAAGTGGCCGAGAAAACCCTTCCAAGAGGCTTTGGCATCGATTGGGCGGGAATTTCGAAAGACGAGGTTTCGCGTGGAAATGAAGCTATTTACATCTTCCTGGTATGTCTTGGATTCGTGTACCTGATCCTTTCGGCACAATACGAAAGCTTCATTCTGCCGTTACCGATCATACTCTCGCTGCCTACGGGGATTTTCGGAGCCTTCCTGAGCCTTTACCTGTTGGGGCTGGAAAACAACATTTATGCGCAGGTGGCAATGGTAATGCTCATCGGATTGCTTGGTAAGAATGCCGTGTTGATCGTAGAGTTTGCCGTTCATAAAAAAGCCGAAGAAGGAATTTCGACTAGGGATGCAGCCTTGCAGGGAGCGGCACTTAGGTTCCGCCCTATTTTGATGACATCGTTTGCGTTTATTGCCGGTCTTATCCCACTTGCTTTGGCAACCGGTCCGGGAGCTATAGGAAACCGTACCATCGGAACTGCTGCCGCAGGCGGAATGTTGATCGGTACTATTTTCGGGTTGTTGGTAATTCCTGGACTGTATTACATCTTTGGAAGCATCGCCGAAAAATCGAAATTGGCACGATATGAAAACGAATATCCTTTAACAGAACAAACAGAACCTTACAAACACGATGGAAAATTTGAGGATTAAAAATAGTATATATGCCTTTGCCCTACTGCTTGTTTTGGCAGGCTGTAAAGCGCCAAAGGAGGCCGCTGAAAAAACAGAGGCACAGGCAATGCCCGAAACGTATGTATCTTCAAAAGATACTGTGAATTCGGCAACAATAAAATGGAAAAACTTTTTTCCTGATCAAAACCTGCAAAAACTGATTGACGAAGCACTGAAAAACAACCAGGAACTGTCAATGACCTTGCAGGAAATTGAAGTGGCGCGCAATGATGTACGCGTTAAAAAAGGGATGCTGCTTCCAACTGTAAATGCGGTTGCAGCGGCCGGAGTGGACAAAGTAGGGCGTTACACCAGCTCTGGTGCCGGTGATGCTTCTACAGAAATGACGCCGGGAAAAGAAGTGCCGGAAGACCTGCAGGATTACATGCTTGGGCTTCACATGACGTGGGAAGTGGATATTTGGAAAAAACTGCGCAACAGCAAAAAAGCAGCTTTGTCAAGATACCTTTCTACAGTAGAAGGAAAAAATTTCGTGGTGACTAACCTGGTTGCCGAAATTGCCAATTCGTATTATGAATTGCTGGCGTATGACAATCAGCTCGATATCATCCAGCAGACGATTACCTTGCAGAAAAATGCCTTCGAAATCGTAAAGGCACAAAAAGAAGCCGGAAGGGCCAATGAACTTGGCGTGAAAAAATTCGAAGCCGAAGTATTGAATTCTCAAAGCCGTGAGTTCGAGATCCAGCAGCAGATTAAGGAAACTGAGAACAAAATCAACTTCCTTTGCGGGCGTTACCCACAACCGGTTGTCAGGGACAAATCAGTATTGATTACGCAAGTTCCGCAATCGGTTCAGGCCGGGATTCCATCGCAATTATTGAAAAACCGTCCGGATATCAAACAGGCGGAACTCGAATTATTTGCCACCAAATGCGACGTAAAAGCGGCACGTGCCGAATTCTACCCATCGTTTACCATCAACGCCGGCGTAGGTTTCAATGCCTTCAAGCCGTCCTATTTATTTACGACACCGGAATCGTTGATCTACAACCTGGTTGGCGATCTGAGTGCACCGCTGATCAACAGGAATGCGATAAAAGCCGAATTCAACAAGGCGAAAGCCGAACAGTTGAAAGCCATGTATAATTACCAGAAAACGATACTTAACGGTTATGTGGAAGTATCCAACCAATTGTCAAATATCCAAAATCTGGAAAAATTCTATGACCTGAAAGACAAGGAAGTAAAATCGCTCACAATTGCCATCGATGCTTCAAACGAGCTGTTCAAATCATCAAGAGCGGACTACTTTGAAGTGTTGATGACGCAGCGCGACGCCTTGGAATCAAAATTAGAATTAATCGAAGCTAAGAAGGAACAATTCAATGCTGTTACCAATGTATACCGCGCATTGGGCGGCGGCTGGAATTAAATGAAGAGGTTATGTTTTTAGGTTGAAGAGAGGTCGAAAGGCCTCTTTTCTTTTTTTACAGCTGTTTTTCTATTGGAATTTCTAACTCTGGTTTAAAAAGAATCAAACCCGGAGGCAAAATAAAAAGCGGCTCTAGGGCCGCTTTTCTATTAACAGGATTCCGATCGATTATTTTTTAGCGGAACTGCTTTTGGATGCCGTGATGATTACCTCGGCAACCGCTTTGGGCTGCGACATAAATACTACATGGCTCCCTTTTATTTCGGTTACTTTTGTATTGGAACGTTTGTACATCGCGCGTTCAATCGATGGGTTGATGCTTTTGTCCTCCGTGGCTACAATCCCGTAAGTAGGTTTGTCCCTCCAGGCAGCTTTGGTAATTGGCGTTACAAATCCTTTGGCATAAAATGCACCCTGTGAAGCATACATAAAATCGGCTTCTTCCTTGCTGATGTCTGCCGCAAAACCTGCGTGGTATTTGGCTTTATCATAATAGATTACTCCTTTGTCATCTGGAAGGAGCACGCCATTTTCGGGTGCCGGTGGCGCTGTCTGGAACCATTGCAGAACGGTTTCATTCGTATCTGGCTGGAAGGCCGCTACATAAACCAATGCGGCTACTTTTGGATGGTTCCCTGCTTCGGTGATTACGGCTCCACCCCAGGAATGGCCTACCAGAATTGTTGGACCATCCTGCTTGTCAAGCGCTAAGTTGGCTGCTTTTACATCATCTTCCAAAGACGACAGCGGATTTTGCACAATCGTCACATTGTATCCTTTTTGGGTCAGCACTTCGTAAAGTGCTTTCCATCCCGAGCCATCGGCAAAGGCGCCGTGTACCAATACTACATTTTTAATCGTTGCTTCCTTGGTTTGGGCATTGATATTGCCAGAAAATAAGAAACTTACGGCTACTACTGCGAACATGAAATACTGTTTCATTTGTTCTTTTAAGGTTTGTGTGTTCATTTTTAATGGATTTTTATGTTGTTTTTAAGTTTAATTAAGCTGCCAATGAAATAGCCAAAGTGATTTCGGCGTTCAGAAGTTTGGAAACCGGGCAGATGGCTTTAGCTTTTTGTGCCAATTCAATGAATTGCGCTTCGGTGATCCCGGGAACGGTTCCTTGTAATTCCAATTGGATCTGTGTAATGGTACCGTCTTCAAAAACCACTTTTGCCGTGGTGTCAAGATTGTCTGCCGTAAAGCCCGCTTCGTTTAAAAGAAAACTCAACTGCATCGTAAAGCATCCTGAATGCGCCGCCGCGATCAATTCCTCAGGGTTAGTCCCAACGCCTTCCGCAAAACGGGTTTTAAAGGATAATTGTGCGTTGTCTAATGTAGTGCTTTGTGTACTGATGGTTCCTTTTCCTTCCATTCCTGTACCTTTCCAATTAGCGTTTGCTGCTCTTGTGAATTTCATGATTTCTAAGTTTTTAAAGTTTATTAAATTGTGTTTTATAAATCGTTGTTCTGATTTGATGGGACAAAGTTATTGTGGCGACATTTATAAATCAAATTAATAATTTTGTATCTTTATAAATTAAAATTATAATTATGACCATCCAGCAATTAAAATACATCGTTGCTTTAGACGAAGAGCGCCACTTTGCAAGGGCCGCCGAAGTTTGCATGGTGACCCAGCCCGGATTGACGATTCAGTTAAAAAATCTAGAAGAAGAAATTGGGATAAAGATTTTTGACCGTACCAAAGTGCCGCTAACCCCTACCGAACTCGGAAAGGAAATCATCAGCCGTGCCAAAAAAATACTTCGTGAAACCAACGAAATACGCGATTTTGTCGTCAATGAAAAGAATCAATTATCGGGAGAAATAAAACTCGGCGTAATATCCACCTTATCGCCTTACCTGATTCCGTTATTCATCCAGGCGATGAAAAAAGCTACCCCCAACATGCAGTTCATCATAAAAGAAGCCCATACCGGCCAACTGATCCATGATGTGATGACCGGTGCGCTTGATGTGGCTTTAATGGCAACGCCAACCGGTGTCCCTGATTTGATCGAGCATCCGGTTTTCAAAGAACCTTTTGTGGCTTACCTCAACGAAAGCCACCCTATGGCGAACGAAGAGTTTTACGAGATGCAGCCCCAGGACAAACCCGAATTATTGCTGCTTCAAAATGAATATTGTTACAATGCGCAGCTTTTGGACATCTGCGGTTTAAAAAAGCCCGGGAAAATTAAAGACCAGTTTAGTTACGAAATCAGCTCCATCGAAACCCTAAAAAATTTGGTTCGTGCCCAGCTTGGCTTCGCGATTGTCCCGCAGCTTTCCATACTCAATGAAAAGGATTCGGCTTTGTTCAAGCCTTTTAAGGATCCGAAACCAGTGAGGGAAATCAGTTTTGTAGTTTCGGATACCTTTTCGAAAAAGCTGCTTTTGGAAAAAATGAATGAAGCCGTTTGGGCCTGCCTGCCCGATGCGCTCAAAAAAGATATCCGTTATAAAAAAATACGCTGGAACGATTCACCTTATTTTGTTGATGCGACCAGCAAGCTATGATTTGCAGCGAATAATTTCTTAAACTTAAATCTTTAACTTTCTTTTACCATTGTTCCAACAATTAAATTCTATTTTTGTTACATGCCTATAAAGAAATTCATATCGTTTGGCCAATTATTGGCACTGCTGTTGCTCTTCGGTTTCACAGCAGCTGCCAAGCCTGCTGTTGCCAAAAATGAATTTCATGAAAAAGGAGCGCTAAGCCTTAACAAGATAGAGAATTCCTTCCATAAAAACATGTTGCAGCCGCAAGTGGTTCATGTCAATATGGTTACAGAAGACTCCGTTAAACCAATAAGTTCGGGCTATGCTGTTTTGTTTTTTTACGAAAACACAGCATTATCATTACCATTAACGGGGCAGACAAACCAAACCCTACAGGATTGCAACCGCTGTGAAAGCGTTTCCAAGCTCTTATTCCCATTCCATTATTTTTGGTAAAATCCTTCTTTTTTAAATATTAAAAAAGATTCGTCGTGCCCTTCCGGGACACGGCATTAATTTCATTAAACTAATTATCATGGATTTACCTATAGTCATAATAGGCCTTGTGCTTATTGCCATTATAGTTTTCCCTCTTTATTTTGTTTTGAGGGGACACAAATTAGACCAAAAACAAATCAGGTCCCTTTTTGAAAAGCACAGCCAGGGCAACCATTACCAGTTTCAGCTGATAGTGAGCCAGAACCGAAAAGCCTTAGGGCTTGATTCTAAGAAGAGAGGCTTGCTTTTTATTGATTTCAATTTAAAAGAGCCTTTTGTTTCATTTCAGGATTTGAAGCAAAGCGAGCATTGTGAAGTTGCCATTTCGAGCCCGCAGGGAAAATCAAATACGCTCAAAAAAATAGAATTGTTTTTTACGCCTAAAGCCGGATCGCCACAGGAAAACACCCTGCTTTTCCACGATTCAGACAAACAATACATCGTTCCGGTATATGCGCATGAAGAATTAAAAGTTGCCCAGGAGTGGCAGCAGATTATCCAGAAACATCTGTAGTTAGTAAGGTGTTAGGTGTTTTTTTCTTCACTTGCTTAGTGAAGAGGTTTTTTTTATTTAGGTTGGGAAAGAGGTCGAAAGGCCTCTTTCTTTTTTAGTGCCAAATACCCGCAATGGCTATTTGGTAAAATAAAAAGCCCCAGTCTCTTATGAAAACCGGGGCTTTTCTCAAAAAAACTTTTACTCTTTAATAATCTTTAAGGTTTTCACCTTGTTCCCGGCGGCAACCTTTACAATGTAAGTTCCGGTAGCCAGGTTGGAAACATCAATCCTGCCTTCGGTAGCACGTACCGCCTTTTCGATTACGCCCTGGCCCAGCAAATTGTAAATGGATACTGTAGCGATTTCCTTTTCAGAAGAAACAGTCAGCATATCCTTTACCGGATTTGGATGTACAGTCAAAGCAGACAGGTCAAAATGTTCAGCAGCCAATGTAGTTTCGATATAGATTACATTGCCAAAAGCCGGCCCCCAGACTCCCTGGTTGTCTTTTACACGAACGTTGATCTTATGCAGCCCAATAGGGTTGACAATGCCTACATCGTTCTTAAGGATATTTTCAATCATGTTGTCATAAGTACCGTCAGCAGCCGGCAGTGCCATTCCGTTGCCTTCTCCCGGATCAGTATCCCAGAAATATTCCGCCTGCGTAACAATGGCATAATTTGCAATGGCCGGATTTCCGGTAACTACCACATTTTTAAAAACTGGCCCCCATACTCCGGTATTGTCCTTCATCCTGATGTTAAAAGTATGCAGGCCCGGTGTTGCAGGGACACTGGCAGTGCTTTGCATTATGTTTTCAAGAACCGTATCAAAATTGCCATCAGCAGCTGTCACCGCCGTAGCATTACCTTCCCCCGGATCAGTATCCCAAAAATATTCTCCCTGCGACACTATGGCATAATTGGTCGTCATTGTATTTCCAAAGTGGATTACATTTTTTAAGGCAGGGCCCCAAACACCTGTATTGTCCTTCACCCGGATTCCAAAGACATGCAAACCCGGAGTTGTCGGAACGTTAGCGGTACTCAATATGCTTTCAAGAACACTGTCGAAATTACCGTCAGCGGCAGTGATAGCCGTGGCGCTTCCTTCGCCTGGATCGGTATCCCAGAAATACTCCCCTTGAGTAACTCTATTTCCCTGAGCCTGAGAAGCAATTCCCCAAACTGAGAGTATAAAACAATATATAACTTTTTTCATCGGTATTATTTAGAGATTCCGATTGCCTCTACCGGTATGGCTGTTGTACCGTTGTATACCCTTCTAGGCGTATTCAGATAGGTAACACGAGGTTTGTTTGTTGCATTGGTTGGCCAGTAATTACTCCACGAATTTGATCCGCCAAGAGGCCCGATATCGTTTCTTGACAAATCAAGATCGGCGTATTCGTCATCAGCAATACCTGCATTGACAATCCCTCCTGTTGATGTTCCTGCAGTCAAATCTAAAGTATAAGTACCATTACTGATATTATCAGCAATGGTGTCTACTCCGGTGAAAACGGATGTATTGGTGCATAAATTGTTTACAACAATAAGCGTCGGTGCTGCAGTATTGGAATTCACCGTCCAGTTTTGACCTGTATTTACGCTTAAGTTAGTAATGATATTATTGGCAACATACAATACTGCAGACTGTGTTGCAGTACACTGCACTGCTCCATACCTGCTTGATGGGCTAACACCGCTTGTTTCGTTGTAGATCCTGTTATTGATAACATTATTGCTGCTGCCCGCTTTCATATTATCTACGCTTAATCCGTACAAAGTCACCTCTGTTGAACTGCTTGAAGCTACTGAAGCGGCATAAGACATATCGTTATTATAAGCATTAAAAGCATATCTGGTAGTGCTGATTATTGCACCATACGTTAAGTCATTTCCGATGATGTTAATATCCGTAGCAGCTAAAGGTGTAGACGCGTCGTCATACACACGCAAGCTGGCGATGGTAGATCCTGTCACTTTTCCGTGTACAAAATTCATGATACCGCATTTGCTCTGGAAAACATTGGCGGTTACCCTTTGCGTATTATCTAAATCAAACTGCCCGTCAGCCGTGCAGTTGATCAGGTTGATTGTAGCCCTTCCTCCTGACAGCGTAGCCTGGGAAGTAGCTATATCGCTTTGGTACGCATACATATTGTTGATCGTTACTACACGGTCTACAGCCGGAACGATTGAAATGACACCCTGTACATAGTATTTGGCAAAGTTGGTTTCAGATAACAAAGTAAGCGATTTGTTGATGGTAACGGTTTCCAGATACGGCGCATTGCCGATTTTTGGTTTGATGATGATGCGGTCACCGTCAGAAGCCTGTGCGATAGCTGCGCTTATAGTGGAAAATGCGCCGCCGGCGCCGCCGTCACGAACATATAAGTCGGCCGCAGAAGCTGCCGTAGAACCAAATAAGCCTATAGCGGCCAAAAGAGTAATTTTTAAAGTTTTCATAGATTACAGTTAATATTTAAGCTGTAAATCTATATCCTGAAAACAGTCAAACCAATTTGTTCATTTGATTTTTTATAAAAAATCAAATGCAAAAAATAAATTTAAAATATTAAAAATCAATTATTTGAATTATTTTTTTTCAATTCTTCGATATAATAGTTCGGCGACAATCCCGTCTGCTTTTTAAAGACCCTCACAAAGGTGGTTGCATCCTTATAGCCCACTTCCTCTGCAATGGCCTGCAGGGTGTAGTTGCTAAACTGGCGGTTATCGTGTAGCTTTTGAAGCACGTAATTGATACGGAGTTCCTGGGTGTACTCTGAAAAGGATTTCTGCATCACCTGATTGAAATACTGCGATAAATAGGCCGTGTTCGTATTGAGCTTCTGGGCAACAAAACCGAGTTTGAATTTGGGTTTTAAAAAAGCCTGCTTTTCTTCCAGTTTTTTTAATCCTAAAGTTGCCCTAGCAATAAATTCATCATCCAAAGCATTTTTGGCAACAGGCTGTTCGTTCTCTATTTTCAGTTATTGCTTCCGGTTTTTCATCGCTGCTTTGCCGGCTTACAATACCTGATGCCGGTTTTTCCTTTATGCGTTTGATGATCTGCAAAAACCGCTCATGCTTCTTTTTCTGGAGCCTGAAATAATAATAAAAGCTCAGAGCCATTGCTATCAAAACAAACAGCATTGCATACAGCCCGCTTTTGAAATACTTTTTCTCATTCAATATTTCCCTGGATTCCGATTTGATTTTTCCCAAATCATAATCATACACAAAATTGATCGACTTGTTTTTGATCTTATCAATGGATTCTATCAGGGCCAGGCTTTTCCGGGCATACAAATAGGCATTTTTGCTGTCTCTTCCAGCATCGTAGCTTTTGGATAAAATATTGTAGGCAATCAACAGGTTTTCTTTAGAAATTTTGGTTATCTCATAGTTCCTAATGTACTTATGCGAATAGGAAATCGCCTCATCGTATTGTTTCAAATGAAAAAAACAATCGGCCATTCCGAGGTCGAACAGCTGGATAGTCCGGATATTCTGATTGATCGCTTTGTACGATTTACCTTTTTGATACAGTGCCAATGCCTCTTTGTATTGTTCCTTTAGGATGGCGCTGTTTGCATTTCTTAAGTCCAGCAAAGCCTTTGTGTAATCTACCTCAAAATTGTTATTAATCATCAAATAGGCCGCCTTATGGAAATAATAGCTGGCAGAATCCAGCAATGCCTTATTTTTGGATTGTTTGTAGTATTTCTGATACGATTCGCCAATGGTATTGTACTTGTCGGCAAACAGCTTGTCGTTCATTACCTTGCTTTCGCCCTGGCCTAATTTCAAATGAGGAGAATTATCCGCATCATTTTTGAGCATTTCAATCCCTTCGGCATAATTGCCCAAAGCTATTTTTGCAATTCCATATTGCTCATTAAATTTATTCAATGGAATCCCGTCTTTGTATTTATCAAGATAAAAAAGCGCCTGGCCATATTCCCCCTGATTTTTATTGATATAGAAAAGCTTGTTGAGGCACATTGCC
This sequence comes from Flavobacterium sp., assembly GCA_049841115.1. Lineage (GTDB taxonomy): Bacteria > Bacteroidota > Bacteroidia > Flavobacteriales > Flavobacteriaceae > Flavobacterium. Next base: position 1,288,133 of record JASGHQ010000006.1, on the reverse strand, counting down.
TTTAGATCGAGGTATCGGGTGTGCGTGGCAGTCTTTCCGCTTTTTTCAAGGTTTTCAAGCAGGCCAATCAGTAATTGTTTGGCTTTGGTATAATCCGATTTGTTGTAATGGTAATTCGCAGTATAATAGATTCCGCAGAAACGGAATATCTCATTTTCCGACGCTTCCATTTGCTGTGCCGCTTCATAAGCCTTTTCCGGATTGGTCAGCAGTAATGCCTGAACCTCACGTATCCTGCTGATATTGGCCTCGCTCAATTCTTGCGAGAAAGCAATTGAAGAAGTTAAAAACAGTAGGGTTATTTTAAAGCACCTGACAAACATTATTGCAGAAATAGTGACTATGGCTCAAGATTCGAAAGCGAAGATACTGTTTTTTGCTCTCGGTTAGCCTGTCCCAAAACAAAAAACCTACAGCATTTCGCCATAGGTTTTTAGATTCTGTGACAATTGATTTTGCCTAAACCGATTCCTTCAAAATTAAGGTTGACGGAATATTGGACAGCCAAAGGCTTTTGGAATCTACCAGCTTTTTCCAGCTTTCCATGCTTACCAGCATCAATTCCTGATGGTTGAGCAAATCCTTGTCGATTATTTTATCGCTTACAACATTGATATGGTTTGGGGCAGTTTGTTCAATTGCACGTATTTTTTCTTTCAGTTCCGCATTATTTTTGATATGCCCCATCACATCCAGCAACGTGATCTGCGACTCCGAGTTCTTAATCAGCTTTTGGGCAAACTTGATCAAAAAGGCATCCGAATCTGAAAATACCGGGATAAAAACCTTATCGGCACTTGTAAAATCCTTGTCAATCAAAACGCCTACCGGCACCTTGCTTTTATTTAGTATAGCGCTGGTGCTTTCGTCAAAAGGCGAGTTTTCAAACAGGCTTTCTTTACCTGTAACCTGGTTCAGCAGTTTTTCCGGATTGATGATCCGTGTTGTAAACCCTAAGATTTTACCAAGCAGGCTTCCTTCGAAAATAGATTTTCCAACACCCACCAACAGCAGATCATAATCGCCTTTATTGGCCACTTCCGTAATATCCGAATCGATATCATTCGAAGCCTTGAATAAAGTCGTGATTTTCTGGTTCAGGTTTTCCGATTCTTCAACAATCGGGGTAAAACTTTCCCTTTCGTGCTGCTCTACGTCAAAATGATGCAGTTCGGTTGTTGGCGTAAGGTACATCGCCGTTACGGCAGCATTCCCATTCAATTTCCGGATCAGGCTGTGGGCAAGGCGCAACAGCGATTTTCCTCTTTCCGGGTTGGCAAACGAAATCAATACCTTAAATTTATTTCCCTGAATGATTTCTGCCGGAATTTCTTCTTGTTTTGATTTGAAGGCCCAATTGATCAAATCCAAAGCAGGCCCTGTCATGAATGTCGTAATCAAAGCCATGAGCACCATCATCGAAAATACTGTCGGGCTAAGCACACCCAAATCATAGCCAATATTCAAAACCACCAGCTCCATCAATCCCCTCGTATTCATCAGCGCACCGATAGAGAGGCTTTCTTTCCAGCTTTGCCCGACAAATCTTGCGGCTAAGGCGCTTCCCAGGAATTTTCCGCCGACAGCCACAACAATGATAATTCCTGTTAATTTCCACAATCCCGGCTCACTAAGCAACCCAATCTGTGTCCGCAATCCTGTAAACACAAAGAATAACGGGAGTAAAAGCACTAATGAAACGTCTTCTACTTTTTCTATAAACAATGTCCTGAACTTGATATTGTCCGGCATGATGGCCCCTGCCATAAAAGCTCCGAAGAGCGCGTGTATCCCAATAGCTTCTGTAACATAAGACGAGATGATCAGGGTTACAAAAAACATTGCCACTATTGGTCTTGTAAGCGTTTCTTTTGAGGTATAAATGCTTCCTATCCTTGACAAAAAAGGACGTACCAGCTTAATCATCAAAAACACATAAGTTGCCGCCATCAAAATCGTATAGAACGAACTTACCACAGAACCTGCTTTTACCACCGCAATGACAGCTGCCAGAATACACCAGGCCGTAATGTCATCGGCTGCGGCACAGGCAATTACAAGTGTCCCCAACTTGGTTTTCGTAATGCCCCTTTCCTGGACAATGCGGGCCAGTACTGGGAATGCCGTGATGCTCATTGCAATTCCCATGAATAATCCGAAAGATAAAAATTGTACGCCTTCTGGAGCGAAAGTACCGTAAATAAAATAAGCCAGCCCCATTCCGAGCGCAAATGGGATGATGATGCTTGCATGGCTCACTACGACTGCATTATGGGTCGCTTTTTTCAATACATTCAGTTCTAGTTCCATGCCTACGATAAACATGAAAAGGATCAATCCGATTTGGCTTAAGAACTGAAGGTTCGGAAGCGATTCCTTTGGGAAAAGCATTGCTGAAAATTCAGGAAAATAAAGCCCGACAAGCGATGGCCCTAATACGATTCCGGCAATCATCTCGCCTACTACCGAAGGCTGCCCGATTTTGGTACAGATCCAGCCAAACAGTTTTGCAACAAGAATGATCATGACAATCTGTGCCAATAACAATGCCAGCGGATGCTGGATGTTATGCATAAAAGAATCTATAAAGGCTTCCCACTGGCCCTGAGGCGGCTTGGCAACGATATTCCTGCCCACTTCCTGCTGGGTTCCCATTTTCGCAATCCAATACATCAAAGAGGCGAAACCGCCAATGATTACTACGTAAAAAATGCTGTTCTTAAAGTTTTTCATAGCTATTGTTTGTTTTTGTATAATTTATTCAGGCGCAGGCCGATTCCGATCCCAATATTCCATTGACCATTTTCGGTGGCTGTTTTGGCATTGTAATAAAACGGAATCTGTACTGCCAATGCTTTGTAACTATAGGTCAACCCGAAGCCAAGCGTTGGGAAAACAAAGGAGTTTTTGGTCGCGCCCTTATCTTCTTTGAAGCGTACGGAAGGCAGCATCCCCAATATAAATTTGGATTCGCCATACGTTGCATTGATGTTCGGGCCTGTGAAATTCAGGTAGCCGCCATTATCAACATAGCCTCCAACAACGATTCCGTCATAAAAGGCAGCGTTGACTTTTTCCTGGGCATTTGAGGCAAACAGGCTTAGTAAACATACAGCCAGAAGTAATTTTTTCATCATTTAGGGTTAAATTGTCAGTGCAAAAGTCAGCACAAAATCAGCCCCTAAAAACAACATGGAATCAAAAGCAGCGGAATATGTAACAAGCGGGGGAAAAAATGTAATAAATCAGATGGCTACCTTACGCAAAAAGTCGTTGCGGTAGTTTTCGCCTAAAATCAGTTTGAGGTTTTTGCCAGATAGCAATACCAGATTGGTGGTGATTTCATCATATGAAAAAACCTGTACGGACTTTAAAGCAATCAGTTCTTTTTTATTGATACGGCAAAAATCGGGTGAAGGCAAAACTTCAAGAAGCTTGTCAAATGAAATGTTTTTCAGGACAAATTCCTCCCCATTGAAAAGCTGCGCTACCTTATCGCGGCTATCTGTTTCAGAAGTCTTGATGTAGGCAATCTTGTCAAAGAAAAGAATCGCTTTCCCCTTATCGGTATTGAGCTGAAAAAAAGGTTTTTCCTTGGTTGGTTCCTTGCTCCCAATTTGGCTTATCGCTTTTTGGACTGCCTGTTGCAAACGTTCCAGTTTTATGGGTTTCCGGATGTAATCAACGGCGTTTAAATCAAATGCTTCAGCAGCATAATCTTTATAGGCCGTAGCAAAGATGACAGGCTTGCCTTTTAGCAGGTTTGCTACCTGAAGCCCATTCATATCGGGCATTTCCACATCGATGATGCACAAATCGAAGTCGAGGCTGGCTGTTTCCTTCAGGAACGTAACCGGGCTGTCGAATGCTTTTACGATTTCCAGTTCCGGGATCTGTTCGCAAAGCATTTTGAGGTACGTTAGCCCTAAAAGCTCGTCATCAAGCAGTAAGCATTTTAGCTTTGTGTTCAAGTAAATTGATTTTTAGGTGAGCAATATACACATCGTCTTCCACAAAACGATCAAGTTTGAAACTGTCTTTGTAGATAATATTAAGCCGTTGCTGCAGGGTTTCCGTTCCGATGCCGCCTTTGTCTTTTTTTAGTGGTGTACGCGGCGAAACCTTGTTAGCAACCGTAAGCGAAAACACATTATCCTTAAACTCGAAAGTAATCGCAATAAAGGCATCCGGGCTTTGCAGGTCGGCATGCTTGAAGGCGTTTTCAATCAGGTCAATGGAAATCAGCGGAGCCAGCAAACGCTGTTCAAAAAGCGGATCGGTTTCGTCGATCTTTGATTTTATTTTCAGTTCAAACAATGGGCTGATTTTGATTTTATTGATTTCGATGAGATTCATCGCAAAATCGATTTCCTCTTTGGGTGTTACGAATTTGTTGCGGCTTTCATACAGGATATAGTCCAGTACATTGGCCATTTTGTCTAACGCGAAATAGGTTTGGTAAGCATGCGACTGGATGGAATTCAGGATATTTTTAAAAAGATGCGGATTCAGCCTGGCTTCCAGCGTTTGCAGTTCGAGCGTGTTGATTTTGCCTTCGAGCTGCTGGAATTTTTCTTCGGCTTCTTTCTTTTTTGCTTCGGATTTTTGCAATCGGCTAATCAGATAAACGATAATACCCAACAGTAAAACTGCGGCAACTATTGCTCCGGCAGGCAAATTAGATATAGCTAAGGGTTGTATCATTGGGTGTAAAGTTAGTTATTATATTCATTTTCTTTGCTTGCCCAAAGAAAACGAATCAAAAGAAAGGGCACTTTTCGAAAGAATTTTTAAACTTCGCTTAAAATCGCCTGACAAACTCCGCGTCGTCCCGAATATTCGGGACTCCTGAATCTCGGAGCTTTGTTCAGGCTATTCTCCCGAAAAGATTGGCTTTCTTAGAACTATCGCTTAAATTTTATGTTTGGCGGCATTGGAATCTGGAAGCGAGAGTCAAAGCTTAATTTTTGGTTCGCTTTGCATCAAGGCAAAAAGAACAAAATCGCTACACCGCTTTTATCACATACGTCACGATCCCCCAAATGACGATTTTATTCTCTTCGGTGACTTTTATGGGCTGGAAGTCTTTGTTTTCAGGCAGTAGCAAAAGTGCATCTTTTTCTACTTTAATGCGTTTTACTGTAAATTCCCCGTCGATAAAGCAAACTGCAATTTTGCCATCCCTTGGTTCCAGGCTGCGGTCAATTACCATCACATCGCCATCGTCAATGCCGGCACCTGTCATGGAATTCCCATCCGCTTTAGCATAAAATGTGGCCAGATGGTTTTTTACCAAAACCTTGTCAAGGCTTATCGTTTCACCTTCAAAATCGAGTGCAGGAGAAGGAAATCCGGCCTTGATGCCACCTTCAACAAAAGGAAGCTCCAATCCGCTTTCGGAATTCGGAATAAAAAAGGAAAGTTTCTTTTTTATCGGCATTTGATGGTCAGTATTTCGTTAAAATCGGTCGTATATTTTGGAGATAGTTTGTCCTGCCTCATTTTCCAGGTATGCTGAAGGTCCTGGTTCCCGAGCCGGATCTTGCGCTCGCCGGTCTTTACATGGATCTTATCGATTACCTGCATCAGCTTCAGGTGTTTTGGGTTTTCTTCCTCAAAAAGATGGAATTGCTTTTGGCTTTCAGGGATTATCCCGGTAACGATAACGCCTGCTTTTGAATAACGTTCGTCTTCTTCATATACTTTTTTCAAAACCGAGACTGCGGCATTGCTAATCGTCAGGCTGGAATTGCTCGCAAAAGGCAAGGTTTCCACCTGGCTGAAATAAAGGCGGCGGCCGTCGGTTTTATACTCCGTATGCTTGTCTTTTACCAACATTACGATTACGCTATGGCAACAGGACTTTTGCTTGCGGAGTTTTTCGGCACAAACCGAAGCAAAGGTAGAAACGCGTTCCTTTATCTCATCAAAATCAGTAAGCTTATATTTAAACATCCGGGTAATGGCAATGCTTTTCTTATCTTCATTTACATCTTCAATAAGCAACATTGGTTTACCCTGGAGCTCCATTTTTAACCGAAGGCCGGTTACGCCCATGGCCATTTTGATGTATGCTTCGTGCTCTGGCAACGTAAAATCGTAAGCCGTATTGATGTTTTTTGCCTTCATTTTCTTTTTCAGCCGGAAACCAATCCCCCATACGTCCTCAATCTTGGTCCATTTAAGGGCCTTGATGCGTTTTTCTTCGGTATCGATGACATAAACACCATTAGTCCTTGCCGGAAATTTTCTTGCAATCTTATTGGCGACTTTAGACAAGGCTTTGGTTTTTCCAAAACCTACACAAACCGGAATGCTGAGCCATTTTTGGACGCGCGATTTTATTTGGATTCCGTATTCATTGAAATCGACATTGATGCCATCAAAATTGAGGAATGCCTCGTCGATGCTGTACTGCTCGACATGGGGCGTAAATCCTTCAAGGATTTTCATTACGCGGTTGCTCAGGTCGCCATACAAAGGATAATTGGATGAAAAAACATGAATGCCTTTCTCTTTCAGCTCCTGCCGAAACTTGAATTCGGGTGCTCCCATCGGGATTCCCAAAACCTTTGCCTCATCGCTGCGCGAGATAATGCAACCGTCGTTATTGGACAAAATAACGATTGGTTTCCCAACCAGTTGCGGCCGGAAAACGCGCTCGCATGAGGCGTAAAAATTATTGCAGTCAACTAATGCATACATGCTGTAAATTTAAGGAATCATGCCCTCCTTTTCATAAATGGAAAAGTTAATTTTGACGGATGTTGATAAATAAAAGCGCCCAGTATAGCCCCGATTGGAGCGGCACCGAAGTAGAGCGGAAAGCGGGACGGCATTTCCTAAACAACGAAAACACTGTGCTTCTAAAAAACAAAACCCGTCAAATTGCTTTTGACGGGTTTTTTTATTTTGTTGTTCCTGAGCTTAAAAATCATTCAGCATTTTAGAAATCTCATCCAGTTTTGGGGTAAGGATCACTTCAATCCTACGATTTTTAGCTTTGCCTTCGGGCGTGTCGTTGCTCATGATCGGGGCAAATTCGCCACGGCCTGCAGCGGTTAGGTTTTGTTTTTTGATTCCGGCGTTCTCTGCCAGAATGTTTACGATTGCCGTTGCCCTTTTGGTAGACAAATCCCAGTTGCTTTCGATTCCGCCACCAAGGTTACCCATGATCTTGTCGTTATCGGTATGGCCTTCTATCAATACGGTGATATCCGGATTTTGTGCCAATACCTTCCCGACTTCCACCACGGCGCGGCGCCCTTCTGAGCCCACAGCCCAGCTTCCGGTTCCGAACAGCAGTTTGTTTTCCATAGAAACATACACTTTCCCGTTCTTCATTTCTACGGTCAGCCCTTTGCCCTCAAAGGCGTTCAGCGCTTTTGACAGGGTATCTTTCAGTTTTTTCATCGCAGCATCCTTGGCGGCAATCATGGCTTCCAGTTCGTTCAGTCGTTTGGTATTCGAAGCCAATTCGGCATTCAGCTTATTCAATCGGTCCTGTTCGGCTGCCAGTGATTTTTCTTTCGCATCCAGCTTTGCCAGCAAATCACGGTTTTTAGCCATATTGGTTTCCAATGCATCGTTGCTGTTTTTTTCGAGGGCAGCATACGAATCCTGCAATGTCTTCAGGTTATTGCTGGTAGCGGCATAATCTGCCTGAAGCTTGGCCTTATCGGCTTTCAGCGCATCGCGTTCTGCGGTCAGCGCCCTGTTTACCGAATCAAATTCGGCATTGGCTTTACGAAGCTCATCGTTTTCGTCCGATAATAAACGGTTTTCCTTTTTTAAATCGGTGTATTTGTTTTCTAAATCATTGTAGATTTTTTTAGATACGCATGATGTCATCAAACTCACTACGGCTAAGCCAAAAATTATTCTTTTTATCATATAATAAACTGTTTCTCTATTTACTTGTACATTTTGGGTGTAATCACATATTCGGTTACAAACTCGTTGTTTTTATCTGTGTAGCTATACCTTATGGTAACGTCATTATCACGGAATGATTCCATCTGTGGATTTTCTTTCACATTCTTCAAAAGCTTTGGGAAAACATCCTTCTTTACGATATCCATTTGGATTTCCGCTTTTGTCAATTGATTTAACTGGCAATTGTACTGAATGGTTTTGTTGGGCAATGTTACGACATTTTTTAGAGTTGTGAACTGGTCAATCTGCATCGGGCATGTTTTATTGACACTCTCCGCAACCTTTGCCAGTTCCTTGTCTACGGATGGTTTCATAAATAACTTCGTTCCAAAAAAAGCACCACCGAAAAAAATAATGAATATCATTACCGCCCTCAACGGGCTATTTTTACCTTGCTTGGCATTGCCGTTATTGGATCCGGCTGCTGCTGTTGTTTTTGTTTCTTCCATTGTGTTTGTCTTAATCAATTTCAACTAAAATGGGGCAATGATCCGAGTGCTTTGCTTCGGGTAAAATAACCGCCCTGCTCATCCTGTCCTTTAGGTTTTCGCTAACCAAATTGTAATCGATACGCCAGCCCTTGTTATTGCCGCGCGCGCCGGCACGGTAGCTCCACCAGCTATAATTATGCGGTTCTTTATTAAAGTGACGGAAACTGTCAACGAATCCGGACTTCATGAATTTGTCAAGCCACGCGCGCTCTTCAGGCAAAAAGCCGGAAACGGTTTTGTTGCGGACTGGGTCATGGATGTCGATCTCCTCGTGGCAGATATTGTAGTCCCCACAGATAATCAAATTTGGAATTGCTTTCTTCAATTCGTTGATATAATTCTGAAAATCGTCCATGTATTTGAATTTGTGGTCCAAACGGTCCAAATTGGTCCCCGACGGAAGATAAAGGCTCATCACCGAGATATCTCCAAAATCGGCCCTTAGGTTTCGACCTTCAAAATCCATGTGCGCAATTTCTGTTCCAAAAACCACATTATCGGGTTTTACCTTAGACAAAATTGCCACGCCGCTGTAGCCTTTTTTTTGTGCCGAAAAATAGTATTGGTACGGATAGCCGGCTGCTGTAATTTCTTCGGTTGGGATTTGATCTTCAGTAGCTTTTATTTCCTGAAGGCAGATTACATCAGGGTTTGCCTGTTTTATCCAATCTAAAAACCCTTTGGTTATGGCAGCCCGGATACCATTTACGTTATAAGAGATGATTCTCATAAATATGCTGTTTTTTAAAATTCGGCCGAAAGCCTCGGGTCAAAAGTAATCATTTCAGATTGAAGATTAACGATTGAAGATTGCAGAATTTTTTCTGCTTCAAAAATCAAAATTCTGCAATCGGCAATCCTCAATTCAGCAGAATTGCTATCTTTGTTTTTTGCTCAAAAAATCAAACAATACATGGGTTTAGTTACTGCCAAAGAAGTTGCCAAAGCAATCAACGCTGACAAATATGGAGTTTTCGGAACTTTTTCTGGCTGGCTGTTAATGAAGGCTTTAAAGATTTCGACACTCAATAAAATCTACGACCGCAACAAGCACTTGAGCGAGATTGAATTCCTGAATGCCATTTTGGATGAATTCCAGATCAAATTCGAAATTCCCGAAGAAGATTTCAAACGACTGCCAAAAGAAGGTGCCTACATTACAATATCAAACCATCCGTTGGGTGGGATTGATGGCATTTTGCTGCTAAAACTAATGTTGGAACGAGAGCCTGATTTTAGGATCATTGCCAATTTCCTGTTGCACCGCATTGAGCCGATGAAGCAGTACATCATGCCGGTAAATCCGTTTGAAACCCACAAAGATGCCAAGTCGAGCGTAATTGGGATAAAGGAAACGCTACGCCATTTGAGCGATGGAAAACCACTGGGTATGTTCCCGGCCGGAGAAGTTTCTACTTATAAGGACGGGCAGATTATTGTTGACAAAGCCTGGGAGGAAGGTGCCATAAAGGTAATCCGAAAAGCACAGGTTCCGGTGGTGCCTATTTATTTCCATGCCAAAAACAGCCGTTTCTTTTATTTCTTATCCAAAATAAACCCAACGCTTAGAACGGCAAAGCTTCCATCGGAATTATTGACCCAGAAAGACCGGGTGATCAAGGTTCGTATCGGGAAGCCCATTTCGGTAGCCGAACAAAACGAACATGAAAGCATTGAGGAATATTCGGAGTTTTTAAGGAAAAAGACCTATATGCTTTCGAATTCCTTCAACAAGGAAAACAATATTTTTGACCCGAGGAATATCGACTTGAACCTCAAGACACCAAAAAGCCCGAAACAGATTGTAAAACCTGCCAACCAGGATAAAATACTCGAAGAAATTGCAGCATTGCGCGACAGCGATTTCCGTTTGCTGCAAAGCAAAAATTATATGGTGTTTTTGGTTCCGGCCGACAACATCCCGAATATCCTGCACGAAATAGGGCGTTTGCGCGAAATCACCTTCAGGTCTGTTGGTGAAGGAACAAATGAACCCATCGACTTGGACCGTTGTGATTCGTATTACCACCATATGTTTTTATGGGACGACGATTCACAAGAAATTGCGGGTGCGTACCGTATGGGATTGGGTTCTGAGATTTTCCCGAAATATGGCATCGAAGGCTTTTACCTTCAGGACCTGTTTCGTTTTGAGCCCGAATTATATGGCATGATGGAACAGTCTATTGAAATGGGGCGCGCATTTATCGTGAACGAATACCAGCAAAAACCAATGCCGTTGTTCCTGCTTTGGAAAGGAATCGTACACACTACCCTGCGCTATCCGGAACACAAATACCTGATCGGCGGGGTAAGCATCAGCAATCAATTTACAGAATTCTCGAAATCGCTGATGATTGAATTCATGAAGTCGCATTATTATGATCCTTACGTAGCGCAATACATCCATCCTAAGAAGGAATTCAAGGTAAAACTGAAAGACGCCGATAAGGATTTTGTATTCAGTGAAACCGAAGCCGATTTGAATAAATTTGACAAAATCATTGATGAAGTGGAGCCGGGAAGCCTACGCTTGCCTGTTTTGATCAAAAAATACATCAAGCAGAATGCGCGCGTAGTGGCCTTTAACGTGGACCCTCTGTTTAACAATGCCGTTGACGGGCTGATGTACATACGTATTGCGGATTTACCTGAAAGCACCGTAAAACCTGTTATGGAAGAATTCCAGGCAGAGTTGGAACGAAAAGAGAAGAATTATAAATAGCAAAAAGCCCCGAACTAATCGGGGCTTTTTTATTATTCGTCTTTTACCTTTTCCTGGAATGCTTTCCAGTCTTTTTCGGAAATCGTAGTTTTGGCTTTCAGCTTTTTGCCTTTGATGTACTCCAAAATGTACTTGGCACGTTCTTCCGATTCCGGATGGTCGGCTATCCAGTACAGTGTCTTGTTCATGTTATGGTTCTGCGCCATTTGATACATAAAATCAGCCATTGGCCTTGGATCAATATCCGCTTTGATCAGATATTTTACACTGGTAATATCGGCCTCTTTCTCCAATTTCCGGTCATAGGCGGAGGAACTTAATGTCTTTAAGATTTCGCGTGCCAATTCTGCACCTTTAGATCCGCCGGCTGCACTAAGCAGTACCGAGTAACCTATCTCCTTGGACAATTTCTTCATCACATGGTTTTTTTCGATGTGGGCAATTTCGTGGCCCAAAACACCCTGCAGCGCTTCCTGCCTTTTACAGTCTTCGATCAATCCGGTGTAAACCACCAAGTGATTGTTGGGTAAGGCAAAGGCATTGACTTCATCCTTAACGAGGATATGCACTTTCAGCGAATCCTGATTGATGTCATTGGCTTCACAGATTGGCTTTAGCAGTTTATCCAACGATTTTATGAGGGTATCATTGGTAACGATGTCTTCCGATTCTTCCACCTGGTTCCAGATCATATCGCCAATACGTCGTTCCATGGTTTCTGTCCTCGATTTAACTTTGAACAGCTTCATGAAATCTACCTGGGAAAATCCGAACCAAACAAGGAAAAATCCTCCAACAATAATTAGTGCTTGTAAAAAAAGTTTCTTAAACATTAGGATCTACAGATTAGGTTAGTAAGGTTTCCAAAGAATAAAAACTGAACATGTTTCCCTTTTCGGACTTGTGTTGCAGCATAGATAGTAGAGAAGATTTCCAGCAGGTTGAACAGGATTACCGTAAAAATGTAAGCAAAATACTGATTGCTCCATTTTTCATCACTAAAAAGAATGGACATCGTCCACCAGAAGCTCGCGCTGTTGATCCCCAATAAGGCCAATTGCGAAAACAACGCCTGTGTACAATGCCAACGGACAAAGTAAGTTCCTTTCCTGTTGGCCAAATAAAAAAAGAAGGTTGCCAGCAGGTTGATGATCGGCAATGGCAATCCGGCGATAAGCGCAACAAGTGACATCAAATAACTATTGGATGCTTTTTCGCGTTCGTGTTCGCTAGGTTTATAGGCAAATTTTGTTTCTTGTATCATAGATGTTTATATATATTCCAAATCCAGTTAATAAGGACCAGCACAATCAATATTGATGCCAGCCATGGTTTTCTGATGATTTCCTCCGTCTTTTTATAGGCTTTGAAGAAACTGTCTTTTTTCAAAAAAATATCGCGCAGCACCCATATCGGGAAAACCAGCATGATTGCAGCAACTATTATTCCAAAAGGATTCAGGAGTATTGACTCTGTGAATTTTCCCTGTAAAAAAAATGAAACAGCCCGGGTTGTACCACACGATGGACAAGGATAACCTGTCACATTTTTGATCATGCAAGCCCGAAATGTTTCATTTTGTAAGTGGTGAATACTATAAAAAAGATAGACGTATCCGGCAAAACAAGCTATAAGCAATAAGGAATATAACTTATTCCGGGTCATCTATTAATAGAATGTATTCTGGAACGTTTCCATGTTTTTCTCACGGGTAGCACCCATGATAAGGAACCAGTCAATGATGGTCCAAATTCCTAATCCGCCACAGGTCAAAAGTTTCCCGATTCCCATTCCGGTATCTCCGATAAAGAAACGGTCAATCCCTAAACTTCCACCGCCTACAATCGAAATGATCAATGCAGTTGAAGGTTCTTTGAATTGCAGGGTTTGAACTAATCCCCATTTTGTTTCGTCAAGGGTCAATAATTTTTCCCTGATAGCATTTAGATGATGACCTTCGAAATACTTTGCGTTCATCATCATAAACATATCTACTTTCTGTGCGTCCATAATGTTAAAATTGGTTTTTAAGGTTTTGTTTTTAATTCGTCTAAAATATAAAAAAATATAAAACCTCAAATTATTTAGGTTCCCAAAGTTCTATTTTGTTTCCTTCCGGGTCTAAAATCCAGCCGAAATTCCCATAATCAAAAGACTGCATCTCACCTACTATGGTTACGCCTTCTTCTTTAAGCACTTTCAGCAGATTCTCCAAATCGTGAACCCTGTAATTAATCATAAATGGTTTTTCGCTTGGCTCCAGGTATTTGGTAGCTGCATCAAATGCCGACCATTGCGTCAATCCGTCATTGCCTTCCTTGTCTTTCCACTCAAACGACCAACCATAAGGCCCGGCCGGAATCCCTAAGTGTGTTTTGTACCATTCCTTTATCGCATTCGGGTCTTCGCATTTGAAGAAAATCCCGCCTATGCCTGTTACTCTTTTGATGTCTTTATTGTCCATGATTATTTATGATTTTATTGTTCTATACCGCAAATGAAGCCAAATCCAAACTAATCCTTCTCATACTTAAGGATGATTTTATCGGCAATTACCCGCGCCAGCTTTTCGTGGCTTTCAAATGTCCAGCCCGCAATATGCGGTGTCAGCAGTACGTTTTCTGCCTGGAGCAAATATTCAAATGCCTTCGGTCTTTCGGTATCGATAAAAAGATTTTCAAACGACAGCTTCTCGTATTCCAAAACATCCAATCCTGCGCCCAGGATTTTCCCAGACTCCAAGGCTATCGCCAAATCTTCGGTAACTACATTTTTCCCGCGTGAAGTATTGATCAGCCAAAATGGTTGGGCAAACGAATCAATGAAAGCCGAGTTAACCATTTTATCCGTTTCCAGTGTCCACGGAATATGAAGGCTCAGCACATCAGCTTTTCGCTGCAGCTCTTCCAATGGAACCTGTTTTGCATTTTCATCGCCAACATCAGGTAAAATATCATAACACAAAACTTCGACATCAAAACCGCGTAATTTTTTGGCAAATGATTTTCCCATATTCCCATAACCTATAAGCCCGACGGTTTTCCCATCCAGTTCATGGCCGCGATTTCCTTCCCGGATCCAATGTCCTTCCCGGACCAATTTATCGGCACGGTTGAGTTTGTTCATCAAAGACAGTAACATCCCCAAAGCGTGTTCGCCAACAGCATTTCGGTTTCCTTCAGGAGCCGCGATCAGGCTTATATTTTTAGAAAGGGCATAATCACAATCAATGCTTTCCAGCCCGGCGCCAACACGCGCAATAAACCGAAGGTTCGTAGCCTTGTCGATAAATTCCTTATCAATCTTAAACCGGCTGCGGATTACGATGCCATTATAATTGTGGATTTTGGTTTCTATTTCTGATTTTGGGGAAGAAAAATCGGCTTCATTATTAAAACCTGCTTTTTCCAATTGCTCCCATAACAATGGATGATTGCTATCGATGTGGAGGATTCTGACGTCTTGGTTTGACATAGTGTGTTGTTGAAAAAGTAAAGATACTATTTATTGTAAAGATACTGACACGAGAGGAGCGAATTGACACAATGAACAAATTCTGTGTAAATAAAAAGCCTTCCCATTAAAAAACAGGAAGACTCAATTTTGCTTGATTTTGTATGGCGTGTAGTTGGTTTATTTCTTCAAAACCTGCATTACGGTTCCCAATAAAACATTGGCTCCGATAGCCAAATCCTCATACGAAGAATATTCCAGCGGATTGTGGCTGATGCCGTCTTTGCAGCGTACGAATATCATCCCGTAATCGCAGGCATACGATAATGCCAATGCGTCGTGGAACGGGCCGCTCATCAGCTCAGGCGCATCCAGGTTTAGCTTTTCACATTCGGCATGTATGATTTCCTTGATCCACCCAGCGCAGTAACGCGGTTCGCTGTTGGTGTCTTCAGAGATGGAATACTCCAGTTTGTGTTTCTGCGTAATCGATTCTATTTTGTCCCGAAGCTGTTTCTCATAACGGTTTCTTCTGTCCAGGTCAATATCGCGGAGGTCAACGGTCATTTCCACTTCTTCGGCAATAATATTTCTTGATGCTGGAAAAACCTTCAGTGTCCCAACAGTTCCAACGGTTGGGTTTCCCGGAACCTGCGTTGCGATTTCGTTTAAGGCTATGATGATTTCGGCCGCGCCCATCATTGCATCGCGGCGCATGGGCATAGGCACGGAACCTGCATGGCCCGCCATTCCTTTCAGTTTAACAGTCCACCACAATGGCCCGGAAATCCCAGAAACGACTCCGATTGGTTTTTGGGCAACGTCTAAAATCGGGCCTTGCTCTATGTGCAGCTCCAAAAAGCAGAAAATACTTCCGGATTTGTACTCCGATTCCTTGAATTTAGTGATGTCACAACCAAAATCAGTAAGCGCCTGCTCGCGGGTAATTCCGTCCTGGTCTGCTCTTTGAAGTTCACCTTCTTCCAGTTTTCCCAAAATGCCGCGTGAGCCGAATAAGCCTTTGTTAAAGCGCCAGCCTTCTTCATCGGCAAAAGAAATCACTTCAATTGGACGTTCAGGGACAATTCCGTTTTCGTGTAAAGTGCGGACCACTTCAATGGCAGTCAGCACTCCGGCTACACCGTCAAATCGGCCTCCATAAGGCTGTGAATCGAGGTGTGAGCCCATCATCAGGACAGGCAGGTCGGGGTTCTTTCCTTCCAGCCTTCCTATAAGGTTTCCGAAATTATCGATACGGGTGGACATTCCGGCTTCTTTCATCCAGCTACCGGCAATTTCAAAACCCTGCTTTTCCAGGGCAGTATGTGCCGGGCGGCAAGTTCCGGTTTCGCCGATTTTGCCTATTTCACTCATTGCTTCAAAATAAGATTGAAGCCTTGATGGATTTATTTTCATGTTAGTTTTTATATTTAACGATTAGCGTGAGGGATTGTAGTGAAAATCCTTTTTTGAAAAAAAGATTGTAACATAAAGCCCGACCCGTAGGGGCACGCCCGAAATAATTTTAGTGATCGTTCAACGGACGGCCTTCACGCTGCCAGTCTTTCCAGTTTACGTATTCCGGCGCAACGCGGTGCTCGACCATTGTGATGCAATTGTCAACCGGGCAAACCAATTTGCACAGGTTGCAACCAACGCATTCTTCTTCGTTAACCTCATAGTTGTTGTACGGCGTACCTCTTTCGATGTTGATGGATTGGTGCGAAGTGTCTTCGCAGGCGATGAAGCATAATCCGCAGTGGATGCACTTGTCCTGATCGATGTTGGCGATATGGTGGTAATTGATGTCAAGGTCTTCCCAATGCGTAATCTTTTCTACGGATTTTCCTATGAAATCAGTAGTTTTCTGGAAGCCTTTTTCATCCATCCAGTTGCTTAAGCCTTCACACATGTCTTCCACAATCCTAAAGCCATGGTTCATGGCTGCGGTACAAACCTGAACCGAAGTGGCTCCCAAAAGCATGAATTCGACCGCATCCTTCCAGGTACTGACACCCCCGATTCCGGAAATCGGAACGGTGGAAGTCAATGGATCCTGCGCAACGGTGGTCAGCATTTTAAGCGCAATTGGCTTTACGGCCGGGCCGCAATAGCCGCCAAAAACACTTTGCCCGGCAACGTACGGATTCGGCACCAAAGTATCCAGATCGACTCCGGTCACACTTTGGATAGTATTGATCAGGCTCAATGCATTGGTTCCGGCCTCAACGGCTCCGCGGGCAGTTGGCACCACCGAATGTACATTGGGCGTAAGCTTGGTAATTACAGGAATGGTGGCTTTTTCCATTACCCATTCGACTACCATTTTGGCAATTTCAGGATCCTGACCTACTGCAGCCCCCATACCCCTTTCGGTCATTCCGTGCGGGCAGCCAAAGTTGAGCTCAAAGCCCATCGCTCCGGCATCTTCTGCTTTTTTAATGAGCTCGTGCCATGATTTCCTATCGTTATCCGCCATGAGCGAAACAATCATCGCGCGGTCGGGGAACATTTTTACGACTTCGGTGATTTCGCGCAGGTTGATTTCCAAAGGCCTATCGCTGATCAGCTCTATATTGTTGAAGCCCATCATTCGTTTTCCTCCATAATTCACCGAAGAATAGCGCGATGAAACGTTCTTTACCTGTGAACCTAAAGTTTTCCAGACTACGCCTCCCCAGCCTGCTTCGAAGGCACGGACTACGTTAATTTTCTTATCGGTTGGCGGCGCGCTAGCAAGCCAAAATGGGTTGGGTGATTTTATTCCTAAAAAATCGGTTGATATATCTGCCATGATCTTAGTTGTTGAAGGTTGGTTTTAATTCGGATTCGATGATGTAATCCGGTGAAATAATGTGTTTCAGGATTGCCGCAGCTCCGTCTTTACCTGCCTGAACGGCATCTACGACTTCGCGGCCGCCGTTTACGCAATCGCCACCGGCAAAAATGCCGCCCAATTTGGTAGCCGATTTTCCGCTTACCGCAATTTTCCCATTATTGTTTTCGATGTTATTGGCATTGACCAAGTCCGCAAAAGGCATCTGCCCTGCGGCCTTGATGACCATGTCTACATCAAGCGCAAATGTTTCTCCCGAAACAATCGGGCTTCTTCTTCCGCTGCCGTCCGGTTCTCCCAGTTTCATTACATCGCATACCAATTGGGTAACTTTCCCGTTTTCACCTTTGATTTCTTTTGGCGCAGCCAGCCAAACGATTTTACAACCATCCAATTTGGCGATGTCCAGTTCTTTTTGGGTACACGGCATTTCGGCCTGGGTCCTTCTGTACACCAAAGTCACATCGGAAGCGCCTAATCTTTTGGCTTGTGTAGCGGCATCGATGGCGGTCATCCCCATTCCGATTACGGCTACTTTATCGCCCACTGCAATTGTAGAAAGGTCATTATCACGCAATTCGTAAATAAACTTGATGGCGTCTTCCACACCTTGAAGATGTTCGCCAGGAATATCCAGCTGGCGTGCCATTCCGACACCAAAAGCCATATAAACCGCATCGTAGTTTTGCTGTAAATAATCCAGCGTAACATCTTTGCCGAATTCCTGGTTGTACTTGATTTCGATGCCGCCAATGGAAATGATATAATCCACTTCCTCTTTGCAGAATTCCGGTGTCACTTTGTAGGCTGCAATTCCGTAGGTCATCAGCCCACCGCCTTTAGCTTCCTTTTCATAAATCACCACATCGATGCCTTCACGGCTCAACGTATGTGCGCAGCTTAATCCGGCCGGCCCGGCACCCACAATGGCAACTTTTTTGCCTTTGGACGGTTTGCGGTCAAACAGCTGCCATTTATTTTCCATTGCCTTTTCGGTAGCATGACGCTGCAAGCGAGCAATATTGATCGGTTCTTCGTGCATCATATTGTAGACACACGCTCCTTCGCATAATTTTTCGACCGGACAGACTTTGCTGCACCCGGCACCCATGATGTTTGATGAAAAAATGGTGTGGGCGGAACCTTTCAGGTTTTCGGTGGCGATCTGTTTGATGAATTTCGGCACGTTGATCGACGTTGGACACGACTTCATGCAAGGCGGGTCATAACAAAACAGGCAGCGGTTGGCTTCGGTCAAAGCTGCGTCTTTGGTTTCAAACGGCGGATGGATATCAGCGAAATTTTCCTGATATTCTGTTGCGGTTAATCGGTTATTGGTAATGCTCATATTCTTGGTTGGTTTTATAATAAATTGGTTGGTTATAAAGTGGTAATTTCTGTATAGGTTTCCGGTCTTCGGTCGCGGTAGAACTGCCATTTGCCACGTATTTGTTCAATTAAATCCAAATCGAATTCGGCTACCAGAAGCTCGTCCTTATCCTCTGAAGCGCAGGCAAAAATTTCACCCAGCGGATTCACAAAATATGAAGTGCCATAAAATCTTCCCAGATTCCATGGCTTTTCGGTCCCGACGCGGTTGATGCAGCCCATGAAATAACCGTTGGCAACAGCATGCGCAGGCTGCTCGAGCTTCCATAAATATTGGGATTGCCCGACTGTTGTAGCTGATGGGTTGTATACGATTTCGGCTCCATTCAAACCTAAGCATCTTGCGCCGTCAGGAAAATGCCGGTCATAGCAGATGTAAACGCCGACTTTGGCATATTTGGTCTGAAAAACAGGATAGCCCAAATTTCCTGGCTTGAAGAAATATTTTTCCCAGAAACCGCCCGTTTGCGGAATGTGGTTTTTGCGGTATTTGCCAAGATAACTTCCATCGGCATCAATGACCGCGGCAGTGTTGTAAAGCACTCCGGCCTGGTCTTTTTCGTAAACCGGAACAATGATCACCATGTTGTATTTTTTGGCATATTCCTGCATCCTTTCGGTTGTTGGGCCCGGAACGCTTTCTGCGGAAGCATACCAAGCCGAATCCTGACCAGGACAGAAATAAGGCGTATTGAAAATTTCCTGGAAACACAAAATCTGGACACCTTGCTTTCCGGCTTCTTCAATATACGGGATGTGCTTTTGCAGCATCGCTTCCATGATTTCCGGAATGGTTCCTTCGCCTTCGGTCTTGGCCAAACTGAGTTGGATCAAACCTGATTTTACTATTCGTGCCATAAATTATTATAAATTTTAAATTTACTCCGCTGCGCTCCATACGATTCAGGTACGCCTCGGGTCTAAATTTTGAATTATTTTTTTCATTTATAATTCAAAATTTAAAATAGCTTTTAGATTTTTCCTTGAACTTTATTTCGCTTAATAAATTTGCCGTAGCCTTTTTGGACTTTGCATTCGTTGTTGTCAATTACGACCTGGCCCCGAAGCAAAACGGTCTTTATCTTTCCGGTCAGTTCCCAGCCTTCGTAACCGCTGTAATCCACATTCATGTGATGGGTTTTTGCTGAAATGGTGTGCTTTTCATTGGCATCAATCAGGATAATATCGGCATCGCTTCCTACTGCTATCGTTCCTTTTTTCGGGAACATCCCAAAGATTTTGGCGGCATTGGTCGAAGCAACCTCAACATATTTATTTAATGTGATCCTGCCTTTATTTACGCCTTCGCTGAATAATAATTCCATACGGTTTTCGATTGCCGGATGGCCGTTTGGGATTTTGGAAAAATCGTCTTTCCCCATCAGTTTTTGTTCCCACATGAACGGGCAGTGATCGGTTGCGACTACCTGCACCATTCCCTGGTTCAGTCCTGCCCAAAGGGTTTCCTGGTCTTTCTTTTCGCGCAATGGCGGCGACATTACCCATTTTGCCCCTTCAAAGTTTTGTTCGTACAAACTCGCATCCAAAATCAAATATTGAATACAGGTTTCCACAAATACATTCTGGTTGCGCCTTGTAGCATTGCGCACGGCATTTAAAGCACCTTCGCAGGTCAGATGGACAATATAGCCCGGACAGCCCGTATAATTGATCATGTCCACAAAACGTTCGCTGGCTTCGGCTTCGGTAACTTCGGGCTGCGATAAATAGTGGTATAATGGCGCTAATTTCCCTTCCGATTTGTGTTTGGCAATCAGGTAATCAATCATATCGCCATTGGTGGCGTGCACATTGATCAACCCGCCATGCTTTTTGACTTCTTCCTGAAGCCCGATCATCTGACGGTCGTCAATCATCAAAGCGCCTTTGTAAGCCATAAAAGTCTTGAACGAAGTAATTCCTTCGTTTTCTATGAAATGCTGGATTTCCTTTTTGGTTCTCGTCATTGAAATCGGTCACCGCCATGTGGAAACTGTAGTCGCCTACCGCATTATTGTCGCTTCTGCCTTTCCATTCCTGAAGTGCAGATTGCAGGCTTTTTCCCTGCGTTTGCAGGATGAAATCGATAACCGTTGTTGTTCCTCCAAAAAGCGCGGCACGTGTTCCGGTTTCGTAATTGTCGCTGGAATAGGTTCCCATAAATGGCATGTCAAGATGCACATGTGGGTCGATTCCGCCTGGCATTACCAGTTTTCCTGAGGCATCGATTATGGTATCAGCCGCAACATCTAAGTTTTTGCCAATTCGCGCAATCGATTCGCCTTCGATATAAATATCAGCTACATAGTCATCAGCAGCCGTTATGATTCTTCCGTTTTTAATTAAAATACTCATCTTTTTTTATTTTGAATTATAAATTATAAATTTTGAATTGTGCCTTTTCATTTAAAATTCAAACATTTAAAATAATTTTATCTTTTTCTCATTAGTAACCAATAAACAACACCGCTGATGCCGAATCCTACGAACCAGGCATAGTGGTATACTGCTAAAATCCAGCCTGGAAATAATTCCGCAGGCAGCACTTTTATAGTTGCAAAAAATCCGGGAACGTTGGGTAAAATCCCTATCAATAAGGCAATGATCGCATTTGCATTAAACCCTTTTGAAAACGAATAGATTCCGTTTGCGCTGTATAAATCGTCAACAATCAACGTTTGTTTCCGGACAAAATAATAATCGACAATCATAATGCCCCCGACCGGCCCAAGCAAGCTGGAATAACCCACCAGCCATGTAAAGATATAGCCCGACGGATCGGCAATCAGTTTCCATGGGAATATCAATATCCCAATAATCCCTGTAATGTAGCCGCCTTTGCGGAAGTCTATTTTTGATGGTGATAAATTCGCAAAGTCATTGGCAGGGCTTACAATATTGGCCGCAATGTTGGTTGCCAGTGTTGAAATTGCCACCGCTATCATCGCAATGCTGACCAAAATCTTGCTGTCGAATTTCCCGGCCAAGACCACCGGATCCCAAATCATCGTTCCGAATACGATTGTGGTTGCGGAAGTTACTACAACCCCAACAAACGCAAACAACGTCATAGATGTCGGCAAACCATAAATCTGTCCTTTTATTTGGGCTTTTTGGGATGTTGCGTATCTGGTAAAATCGGGAATATTTAATGATAATGTTGCCCAAAATCCAACCATTCCGGTCAGCGCCGGGAAGAAGAACGTAAAGAAATCCGAAGTATTGGTGAATTTTGATGGTGTCTCTAAAATCGGCCCCAAACCGTGAGCCGCATTCAATGCCCAAAGCAATAATGCCAAAGCTGCGGCAGGTAAAAAGAATGCCTTGAAAACCAATAGCTTTTTGATGCTGTCAACGCCAAGGTAAACCACATACATATTCAGCAGCCAAAACAAAATGAAGCAAATTGCCGGACCGGTTTGCAATCCCCAGGAATCAGGGAAAATCTGCGGCATCGTATCTAAATACGGAATCCACAAACGCGCCATCTGGAAAATCGCAAAACCGCCAATCCAGGTTTGGATCCCAAACCAGCCACAGGCTACAATTGCCCGAAGCAGCGCCGGAATATTGGCACCAACGGTTCCGAAACTTGCCCGTGCAAAAACCGGGAACGGGATTCCGTATTTGGCTCCGGCATGGCCGTTGAGTAGCATCGGAATCAAAACAACAGTGTTTCCTAAAAAGATGGTCAATATCGCCTGCCACCAATTCATTCCGCCTTCTATCAGTGAGCTCGACAGCATATAAGTCGGGATGCACAGGCTCATGCTGATCCATAAGGCCGCATAATTCCAGGTCGTCCAGGTTCGGTTTTTAGCCGAAATTGGAGCCAAGTCTTCACTATACAAAGAGGAATTTGTACTCATTGGTTTTTAAACTATTATTTTGATTTATTTCTTACAGCTGCCGCTTTCGCTCAAGTTGTTACGCATACAGTTCGGCAACGACTAGGGTTTAAACTAAGGCAGCGTCTGAAATCTTGAGCGCTTCGCTGATGATGGCTAAGCCTTCATCTATCTGTTCTTTGGTAACGCATAATGGCGGAGCGATAAAAATGTAGCCCCAACGAACGAACGTGTACATTCCCAGTTGACGGATCTTAGCCGCTATCTGGTTGCTTACCGCCATATCATCTCCGGCACCGTTGTAAGGCGCCATCAGTTCGCCGGTCGCTTTGTTTTTCAAAACATCCAAACAGCCTAAAAGCCCAGTGTTGCGGAATGCGCCCATACTTGGGTGCTGGCTCCTCATTTGTTCAATCCTGGACTCAAGGTATGTACCCATTTCGCGGGTATTTTCTATCAGTTTATCACTTTCGTAGATGTTGATTACTGCCAAAGCTGCTGCCAAAGCCACTGGATGCCCATTATAGGTAAGGCCGATCATCATCGGTGTATTTTGGAATTTCTCGGCAATTTTATCCGAAACCATTAAACAGCCCAGCGGAATGTAAGAAGCTGTCAAGCCTTTGGCCATGCAGACCATATCCGGAACGATGTCGTGGTTCTCAAAACCGAACCATTTTCCGGTACGGCCAAAACCGCTCATCACCTCATCAGCGATGAATAGGATTCCGTATTTTTCGCAAAGCGCCTTTACGCCTTTTATATAGCCTTTCGGATAATGCAGACAGCCCGAAGAACCGCTTTCGCCTTCAAAAATGAAAGCAGCTATATTCGTTTTGCCTTCCAGATGGATCACCCTTTCTACGTATTCCAAGCTTAGATTCAGCTTTGTTGCATCGTCTATGTTTTTCATTCCGAAGAAATAATACGGATCGTCAATATGTATGGCATTCGGCATTTGCTGCGAGTCATTGGCCAACTTTCTAGGATCGCCTCCAACCGACATTCCGCCGATGGAACCGCCATGGAACGCACGGTACCTTCCAATGATTTTATGCCTTCCGGTGTACAATCTTGCCAGTTTGATGGCGTTGTCAATGGACGATGTTCCGCAAAGTGTATAGAACGCTTTGTTCAAATCGCCCGGACAGATTTCGGACAGTTTTTTGGATAGTTTTGCCCTGACTTCTGTCGTGCAGCTTGGCGTTACAAAACTTACTTTGTTCATCTGTTCCACAACGGCATCCGTCACACGCTGGTCACCGTGCCCGATATTTACCGACATCAGTCCCGATGAAAAATCGATGATTTTATTGCCATCGTAATCGTATAGGTAAACGCCTTCGGCGCGCTCTATTGCAATTGGGTTCACGGCAGCCTGCGCCGACCATGAAAACAAACTGTATTCTTTACTATCGTTGATGATTTCTTCTTTCGTCATGCTTTGTTCTTTGGTAATCATTTCTTTCTATTTTGAATTTATTCCGCTACGCTCCATACAATTCGGCTTCGCCTCGGGTTTAAATTATAAATGGGTTTTCTTTTTAATGCGATGCCCTAGCCCCGATTGGAATGAAAATCCTTTTTTGCCTTTAGGCGGAAAAGATTGTAATGTAAAGCGGGATGAGCTCCTGAAAACTTTTATAAATTATAATATCTTTTTTAACTCATCCAGTTTACGCCTGCTTCGGCATTCCATTTGATGGTGCTTTTCTTAAGCTTTGTCCAGAATTCGATTGAGCTTTTTCCGGTGATGTCGCCTACTCCGAACTTGCTTTCGTTCCATCCGCCAAAACTGAACGGTTCTCTCGGAACCGGAACGCCAACATTTACTCCAATCATTCCGGCGCTTGCCTTGTCAATGATGTAACGTGCCATTCCGCCATTTTGCGTAAAAACGCTCGCGGCATTTCCGTAAGGGTTTTTGTTTTCGATTGCCAATGCTTCGTCAACTGTCTTAGTCCTGATGATTGAGATTACCGGCCCGAAGATTTCTTCACGGGCAACACTCATATCGGGAGTAACGTAATCGATTACGGTTGGCCCTACATAAGTCCCGTTTTCTTTCCCGGCCACTTTGGCGTTTCGTCCGTCAACCAGGATTTTGGCCCCATCTTTTTCGGCTTGCGAAATATAGCTTTCGATTCGTTGCTGTGATTCTTTATTGATAACTGCACCAAGGTTTTGGCCCGGAACAATTTTACGCGCCTCATCACAGATTTTTTCTACTATATGGTCAATCGATCCAACACCAACCATAGCAGAAGCCGCCATACAGCGCTGCCCGGCACAGCCCGACATCGAAGCTGCCACGTTTTGTGCCGTCATGTCCGGAATGGCATCAGGTAAAACCATCAGGTGGTTTTTGGCTCCGCCTAATGACAGGCATCTTTTTAAGTTTTGCGTGGCACGCTGGTACACGATCTTTGCCACTTTGGTAGAGCCCACAAACGAAACCGCCTCTATATTGGGATGGTCGCAGATGGCATTTACAATATCAACATCGCCATGGACCACGTTGAAAACACCGTCCGGAAGTCCGGCTTCCTTAAGCAATTCAGCTATCCTTCCGCAGCTCAACGGCACTTTTTCGGAAGGTTTTATGATCATGCAGTTTCCAAGCGCGATGGCATTTGGAATTGTCCAGTTCGGAACCATAGATGGGAAATTAAACGGAACAATAGACGCCACAACCCCAAGCGGTACGTGTTCTGTGCGGCATTCAACACCTTTGCTGACTTCGAGCAATTCGCCCTGGATCAATTGTGGCAATGAAGTGGCAAATTCGGTAAGCTCAATGCATTTCTCAATCTCTGCCACGGATTCGCCATAGGTTTTTCCGTTTTCTTCGCTGCACAATTCGGCCAGTTCCTTTAAATTCTTTTCCAATAGAGTTTTATACCTGAAAAATACCTGTACACGTTCTTTGATCGGTGTTTTACTCCAGCCCGGAAAAGCGGCTTCGGCGGCTTTGACCGCATCGTCTAAATCTTTGGACGCTGACATTGGAACTGTTGAAAGATGGTTTCCGTCTAAAGGCGAAATAACATCCATGGTTTTTGAAGTGGAAGCGTTGACAAATTGGCCTCCGATATAATTCTGAATTGCTTTGTATTTCATTATTTTGAGTTGGTTTAAAAATTTCGCAACATCGAATTTGGTTAATTACTTCAAATAAAAAAAATTATTTATTCAATTTTTTTAGCAAAATACCTTATTTATTTTCATTTTTAATAATATTTAAGTTATAAATTAATAATAACCTTGTTAAATAAATAAAGCATTGCCATTTCAAAAAAAAGAGCAGGCACAAAAAAACCCGTGAATCACACTTCACGGGTTTTTGTTTTTATTCCTGATATTATTGCTTAATAACCGGCACCAGCACCGGCAATGACCTCAATCGGATGCCAGGTTGTTTTGGTTTCCTGGAAATCAAAGATCAGGTGTGGCGATTCAAATTTATCGTCAAAATAATCACCGTCTTCGCGGAGGACCACACGTTTCAGGTTCTCAATGGCCAAGTCCTGGATTTTTGCAATTGTTTCGGAATCTTTACCACAATAAAGGACCGCATTGACATCTTTATGCGCTGCAAACTGTGTCAGCAATTCGGTTGGATTTCCGGTAAGGATATTAACCACACCACCAGGGACATCAGAGGTTGCAAGGACTTCAGCAAATGTAACCGCGCAAAGCGCCAAATGTTCCGAAGCCAAAACCACGCAGGTATTTCCTCCCGCAATAATGCTGGCAATTTGAGTAACCAAGCCAAGCAAACCGCTTTGCTGTGGTGCAAAAACCGACACCACTCCCGTTGGTTCCGGAACCGAAAAGTTGAAGAAACTTCCCGCTACCGGATTTACGGTACTGTATAACTGTGTGTATTTATCGCACCAGCCTGCATAATAAATCAGGCGGTCAATGCTTAAATCGACTTCTTTCTGGGCTTTTGCTTTAGAAATCCCCTGGATTTCCAATTCGTCTACAAACTGTGCTTTCCTGCCCTCGAGAACTTCAGCAATCCGGTACAAGATCTGGCAACGGTTGTAAGCCGTTTTATGCAACCAGCCACCCTGTGCGCCACGAGCCGCAACCACGGCATTCCTGAAATCCTTTACAGAAGACCAGCACATGTTAGCCACTGTTTTTTTGTTGACGATAAGCGGATAATAACGCCCCGATTCGGTTCTTGGAAAGCTTCCGCCGATGTATATTTTATAGGTTTTCAAAACTTCTATTCTTGACATGATAATTCGTTTTAATCAAATTTTAGATAAGGTTCCAATCCGTGAACGCCACCTTCACGACCAAAGCCGCTTTCTTTGTAGCCCCCAAACGGAGAGGTTGGGTCGAATTTGTTGAAGGTATTTGCCCAAACTACTCCGGCCCGCATTTGTGAAGTCATATTAAAAATTTTAGAGCCCTTGTCTGTCCACACCCCGGCTGATAATCCGTAAGGCGTGTTGTTGGCTTTTTCGATAACCTCATCAACAGTCCTGAAAGTCTGGATGGCCAGAACCGGCCCGAAGATTTCTTCCTGGGCAATTCGGTTGGCCTGGCTAACTTTGGTAAATAAAGTTGGCGGGCACCAAAATCCTTTTGACGGCAGGCTGCAAGCTGGCTGGTATATTTCGGCACCTTCATTTTTACCGATCTCGATATACTTTGCAATGGTATCCAATTGTTTTTTGGAGTTGATTGCACCTATGTCTGTATTTTTATCCAATGGATCTCCAACGTTCAGGGAATTCATTCTGTCTTTCAACTTTTGGACAACTACATCAAAAACCGATTCCTGAACATACAAACGCGAACCCGCACAGCAAACGTGGCCTTGATTGAAGAAGATTCCGTTTACGATTCCTTCTACAGCCTGATCCAGAGCCGCATCTTCAAAAATGATATTGGCAGCTTTTCCGCCCAATTCCATAGTAGATTTTTTAGGCGTTCCTGCAATCGCTTTCATAATGATTTTACCAACCGCAGTAGAACCTGTGAAGGCAATCTTATCCACATCAGGATGATTTACGATAAAAGAACCTGTTTGCCCTGCACCCGAAACAATGTTTACAACGCCAGCAGGCAGATCAGCTTCCTGGATTACTTCTGCCAATAAATAAGCAGTAAGCGGAGTAGTTTCGGAAGATTTAATGACAACCGTATTTCCTGCTGCCAATGCCGGAGCGATTTTCCATGCTGCCATCAAAAGCGGGAAATTCCACGGAATGATCTGCCCTGCCACGCCTAACGCTTTTGGTTTCCTCATTGGAAAAGCATATTCCAGTTTGTCTGCCCATCCGGCATAGTAAAAGAGATGTGCTGCCGCCAAAGGAACATCCACATCACGCGACTCACGGATTGGCTTTCCGCCGTTTAGGGTTTCCACTACTGCGAATTCACGGGCACGCTCCTGAAGGATACGGGCGATCCGGTAGATATATTTTCCTCTTTCTTTTCCTGATAATTTGGACCAAACCGAGTCATAAGCCTTTCGGGCTGCTTTTACAGCTGCATCGATATCGGCTTCGCCAGCTTCGGCCACTTTGGCCAAAACGGTTTCGGTAGCCGGATTGATCGTATCAAAGTACTTTCCTGATTTTGGCGCCACGAATTTTCCGTTAATAAACAAATCATAAGTATCCTTAAGTTTGAAATGGCTGGTGCTTTCTGGTGCCGGGGCTAAATTCCAGTCGGAGCTAAAATCTATTTTATGTGTTTTTTTCATTCGGATTAAGCTTTAGAAAAATAATCGTTCGATTGGTAAATTCCGGATTGCTGTTTGGCAATTTGAAGCAAAACATCATTGGCCAAACTACTGGCCCCAAAACGGAAATATTCATTATTGAGCCATTTTCCGCCCAGGGTTTCCTTTACCATCAATAAATACTGCAGTGCCAGTTTTGAGGTTGAGATTCCGCCTGCCGGCTTCATCCCGATCATGATCCCGGTCTTGTAATAATAGTCACGGATAGCTTCGAGCATTACCAAAGTAACCGGCAATGTTGCTGCAGGCTTGATTTTACCTGTTGATGTTTTGATGAAATCGGCTCCGGCATACATGGCAATGTCGCTGGCCTGACGTACCTTATCCAGGGTTCCTATTTCTCCTGTTTCCAAGATGACTTTCAGCCGCACGTTCTTACCACAGGCTTCCTTGATCATTGCAATCTCATCGAAAACAAAATTGTAGTCACCGCTATGGAATTTGCCACGGCTGATGACCATATCTACCTCATCGGCACCATTATCGACAGCCATTTTGGTATCCAATAATTTGATTTCCGGACTTGATTGCCCGCTTGGAAACGCAGTTGCAACCGCAGCTACTTTTACGCCGGTTCCCTTGAGTTCATTAACCGCAAGCTTTACAAAATTGGGATACACGCAAACCGCCGCTGTAGTTGGCAATCCCGGAATGTCATCGTGCAGATGATGCGCCTTGAAGCAAAGTTGCTTTACTTTTTCCTCAGTATCCGCACCTTCAAGGGTAGTCAGGTCAATCATGTTCAGTGCCATTAGCAATCCCTGCATCTTTGATTCTTTCTTGATGCTCCGGGAAGTGATCCTGGCGATTCTGTCTTCAATCCCCACTTGGTCTATTCGAGGGGAATTTAAAAAATCAGTGTTTTTCATTTATCTTTTCAATTAAAAATCGCGGTGTTTATTTATGATTTTGAATCGGCACCAACAAACAAATATATAAATAAGTTAATGAGAATAATCCATTTGAAGTCAATTATTATTCTGATTTGGTGTAACAATTTGGTTCTCGTAAGATGTCTAAAGATTTATTTAACCGATTTCCGCTTATATATAATTCATTACATTTGGCGGATTAATCAACCGGAGCGCTATCGGATTATTTGTATCGCAACGGAAAAACCATACCAATCAATGAAGAATATCAAAATCTCTATTCTGGCTGCAGCAGTCCTGATGGCTTCCTGCGCTAAAAAAGAAGAA
This sequence comes from Flavobacterium sp., assembly GCA_049841115.1. Lineage (GTDB taxonomy): Bacteria > Bacteroidota > Bacteroidia > Flavobacteriales > Flavobacteriaceae > Flavobacterium. The sequence continues at coordinate 1,258,490 of JASGHQ010000006.1, read as the reverse complement.
CTTACTTCGGGTATCAACAAAAAAAATATGGATACCAAAGTAAAACCAGGTGACAATTTTGCCAATTATGTTAACGGAACATGGCTAAAAACCATGAAGATCCCTGCTGACAAAGCTTCTTATGGTGCATTTGACATGTTGTACGACCAATCACAGAAAGATGTAAAATCCATTATTGAAGAAGCTGCCAAATCAAATGCAGCCGAAGGTTCGGACGAACAGAAAATTGGCGATTACTATGCTTCCTTCATGGACAGAAAAGGCAGGAATGCGAAAGGAATTGCTCCAATCCAGGCCGAAATGAAAGCCATTGATGCGATTGCGAACTATAATGATTTGGCAACTTTTTTTGGAACCGCCAACAGAACCGGGATCAGCATCCCGTTCAATATTTCGGTTTATACCGATTTTAAGGATCCGACTAAAAATACGATCATAACTTGGCAGGGCGGGATTGGCCTTCCTGAAAAAGAATATTATTCTGATCCAAAAATGGCTGAAATCCGTACCAAATATGTGGCTCATATTGAAAAGATGCTGCAATTGGGAGGTATCGCAAATACTGCCGAAAACGCCACCAAGATCATGGCATTGGAAACAAAAATGGCAGCGCAGCACATGAAAAAAGAAGATGCGCGCAATGCTGAAAAAATCTACAACAAATATGCTACAGCTGATCTGAAAAAACTGATGCCGGATTTCAACTGGGCAGCGATGATGGCAAAAGCCGGTGTTGAGAAAGAAAAAAGCATCATCATTGCGCAGGTTGACTATATGAAAAGCCTGAATGACATCATCAAAAACACACCGATTGAAGACTGGAAAATCTTCCTGAAATGGGGATTGATCAACAAATCAGCTTCGTTACTGACGGCAGAACTGGACAATCAGAATTTCGAATTTTACAGCAAAACACTGAACGGTACAGAAAAACAGGAAGAAGATTGGAAACGTGCCGTAAATATTGTAAATGGCGGTTTGGGAGAAGTTGTTGGGAAAGTATATGTTGAAAAACATTTTTCTCCGGAAGCCAAAGAACGTATGGTAACGATGGTGAAAAATCTTTTGAAAGCATATGCCGAAAGCATCAAAAAATTAGACTGGATGAGCGAAACTACCAAAAAAGAGGCGCTTAAAAAAGTAGATAAATTCATGATCAAAATTGGTTACCCTGACAAATGGAGGGATTATTCTTTATTGAAAATCGATAAAGGCGATTTGTATGGAAATGCTGCCAGGGCATCCGAATTTGAATATCAGAGAAACCTTGATAAACTTGGCAAACCTGTTGACAGGACCGAATGGGGAATGACACCACAGACAGTAAATGCTTACTACAATCCATCGCTTAACGAAATTGTTTTCCCGGCTGCGATTTTGCAACCGCCTTTCTTTGACCTTAAAGCTGACGATGCAGTGAATTATGGCGCAATCGGAGCAGTAATAGGGCACGAAATTGGCCACGGATTTGATGACGAAGGAAGTACATTTGACGGAGACGGGGTTTTGAAAAACTGGTGGACACCTGCTGATTTGGCTGCCTTTAAAGCCAAAACCGGAGCTTTAGTGGCGCAATACGACAGCTTCAAGGCGTTCCCTGACCTGAATGTTAACGGAACCTATACCCTTGGAGAAAATATTGGTGATTTAGGTGGATTAAGTATTGCGATCAAAGCATACAAAGAAACACTCAAAGGCAAGGAAGCCCCTGTTATGGATGGCTTTACCGGAATCCAGCGTGTATTCTTGGGCTGGGGACAGGTTTGGGGAGAAAAAACACGTGATGAAGCCCTTAGGAGCCAAATTGCACGTGACCCGCATTCGCCGGCAAAATTCAGGATCAATGGAGTGGTTCGTAATGTACCTGAATTCTACGAAGCATTTAACGTAAAACCAGGAGATTCACTATACCTTGCTCCAGATAAGCGAGTTAGAATCTGGTAATCTCTTAAAACTACAGACAAAGCCCGGCAGTATTGCCGGGCTTTGTTGTTTTATAAAAATGCAAACAGGATTCCTGTAAAATTTCCCTAGTGTAAATTTGGGCTTCATTTTTAACCGAAGCCCTAACATTTTGCAAACACTGGAAGGCTTCATTTAAACTTTTTTTGTTTTTGAAATAACGCTGCTGTAATATCGGAAGCAGACTTTTGTGCTTTCTAAAACTACACAACCATGCACAAATTCTACAACAAATCCAAACTCCCATTCTTATTGCTTTTGGGATGTTCCTTTAGCTGGGGACAAAACCTCTTGCATTATTGGAATTTCAATGATAACGCCTCCGTAGCGGCTATCACAACCCCAACGCAAACCATTGGAGGCGCTTCGATAGCTGCCTTTGCCGGTAGCGGTGGTCTAAGCATTATTGACTTTGCCGGCGGTACCAATCAAAATTTCAATGTCCTGAACCTTAATGCCCAAAACGGTGATCCATCGGGAACACATTTGCGGTTTAACGAGCCTATTGGCGGCGCTTTGGTATTTGCCCTTCCAACTACAGGATACCAAGACATCATTGTAAAATTTGCAACGCGCCGTTCTGCGCAGGGAGCCGGCACGCAAGTCTGGTCGTACTCTGCAGACGGGACAAACTATACCCAATTTACAACCGTGCTTCCAAATAATGGCGATCCGGCTTTGGCAACATTGGATCTTTCTGCCATTACCGAAGCTGAAAATAATCCCAATTTTAAATTAAAGGTAGAATTCACCGCCGTATCGGGCGGTACGGGCGGAAATAACCGTTTTGACAATTTCACAGCACAAGGAACAACTTTTGGAGGCGGCGATACTGTTGCACCGGCTGTGGTTTTTTCTCCTATAAATGCTGCCGTAAATGTGGTGTCCAATATCAATCCGACCATCAGTTTTAACGAAAACATCCGTTTGGTTGATGATTCTGCGATCACCAGCTCCAATGTGGATGCGTTGGTGGAATTGCGGCTGAATAATGCTACCGGGGCCTTGGTCCCGTTTGACGCTACCATTTCCGGTAACGTGATTACCATCATGCCAAACTCCATTTTGGCCAGCAACCAAACATATTACCTGGCATTGCTTCCAAATGTGATTGAAGACGAAAGCAACAATGCCATTACAACAACACAGTCTTCATCCTTTACAACTGCCAATCCAAGTGTTGCTTTGGCATCCAATTTTGTTACCGTAAATGAAAATGCGGGAACCCTATCATTTACAATCAACCTGTCAAATCCATCGGCAGGTTCGGTTGATTTGGTTGTAAAAACAGCGCCGTTCAGCACGGCAGATTCGAACGATTTTACATTGGCTACGCAAACCCTGAATTTTACCGCTTCGAGTGCGCTGACACAAACCATTGCGATTCCGATTATTGATGATGTCAGCGTTGAGCAGCAGGCAGAATATTTTGTCATAAGCCTTGAAAACCCTGTTGGCCTAACCATCACCGGAAATCCGGATGCAACAATCTATATCATCGACAATGACAATCCTTCCCCGGTTCCGTCTCATCAGATTGAGCTGAATTATGTAGGAAGTTTTGACCCGTCGGGAAGCAATAACAGCACGTGCGAGATTGTAGTACACGATCCGGCATCGCAACGATTATTTACTACAAGCGCCATCGCAGGATTTTTGGACATCATCAATTTTGCCGATCCGACAATGCCAGCGGTAGTGAATTCCATCAACATGAATACGTATGGCGGCGTGACAAGCGTTGCCGTTAAAAACGGGATTGTCGCCGTGGCTTCACCAAATGCGGATGAGTCATTGAATGGTTCTGTAGTGTTTTTTGATACCAATGGCACATTCCTTAAGCAGGTAACTGTAGGCGCTTTGCCGGATATGGTTACATTTTCACCGGACGGGACAAAAGTCATGACTGCCAATGAAGGCCAGCCTAACGCCGATTATTCGGTTGATCCTGAAGGTTCTGTCAGCGTGATTGACATCTCGGGAGGTATTCCTTCATTGAGCCAGGCCAATGTTACCACTTTATTGTTTACAGCTTATAATTCACAGGAAGCTGCGCTTATTGCCAATGGTGTAAGGAAACTGAAATCAACCAGCACAATGTCGCAGGACTTCGAGCCGGAGTACATTACCATCAGCCCGGATTCGCAAAAAGCATGGGTAAGCTTGCAGGAAAACAATGCAATTGCCGAAATCAACTTGGCCAACACTACCATTACCGACATTTGGGCATTGGGTACCAAAGACATCAGCATCCCAGGAAACGGAATGGACATTTCCGACAATAACGGCCAGGTATTGATTGCCAATTGGCCAATTAAAGCATTCTATTTACCGGACGGAATTGCAAATTATACTGTTGGAACCGATACATTCCTTGTTACGGCTAACGAAGGTGATGAAAAAGAATATACCGGATTTACCGAAAGGACTACGGTAGGCGCTTCGAATTATATGTTAGATCCGGCTGTTTTTCCGAATGCTTCGGTACTTAAACAAAGCTACAATATGGGCCGTTTTAGGGTGACCAACCTTAACGGAAATACCGATGCCGATGCCGATTTTGAAACCATCAATTGTGTAGGGACGCGATCGTTCTCCATCTTTAATGCCACTACAAAACAAATCGTGTTTGATAGCGGTGACGATTTTGAAAGATATACAGCGGCCAACCTGCCTGCTCTTTTCAATGCCGACCATGAAGACAATGTGGCCAAAGGAAGAAGCCGTGCAAAAGGCCCGGAACCGGAAGGCGTTACCACAGCCCATATTGGTACTGAAACCTTTGCGTTTATTTCGTTGGAGCGTGTGGGCGGCGTAATGGTTTATAACATTACCGACCCAAACAATGTTTCTTTTGTAGATTATAAAAATAGCAGGAGCACTTCGGCTTACGCCGGTGACCATGGCCCGGAAGGCATTATTTACATCAAACCGGAAAACAGCCCGACTGCTAACGGTTACATTTTGGTAGCGAATGAAATAAGTGGAACGATTACGATTTTTGAAGTAGATTCCAATGAGCTTTCCACTCCTGAAATTGGCAATCCGCAAAAAACATTTGCCCTTTTCCCAAACCCTTCAACCAATGGACTGGTTTATTTTAACAGAATGGCTTCTTACGAATTGTACGATGCTGCGGGGAAGGTACTACGAAAAGCGACAGATGCGCAAACCATCGACACTACGTCATTATCAAGTGGTGTTTATTTTGTAAAAACTTCCGAAGGAATCACCAAAAAGTTAGTTGTTAAATAAAAGTAATTTTGAATTTTGAGAAGCCCAACAGTACTGTTGGGCTTTTTTTATTATGTTTGGAACACTAACCGATACTTTTTAACCATGAAATTGAGAACCATATTCTTGCAAATCCTTGCATTGGTATTTGCCTTAAATAAGGCACAAGCACAGATTGCCATTAGCAATACCGCTGAAATTGGCAAGATAAAATTGGGCACTGCTTTTTTTGCGATGAAAGATCCCGCTTCGCCAAAAGCTGCCGAATACATTGATGCCATCAAAAAAAACTGGACGCTGTCAAAGGTGGAATGCATCAAATATACTGACGTAGAAAAGAACATTGCACCGAATAATTTCTTTGTTACCATTGGTGCCAATATGGCAACTTCCAATGCTTCATCGGTTGCTGAAACCAATTTTAAACTGGAGTTCTGGACTACCAATGGTAAATTTGTTTACGATCCAAAAAAGAGAAAGCACTTTAATCCGGAAGATAAGATTGTTGTAGCCAGCATTGACCTTTTCCCTGATTTTACTACGCAGGATAATCCAAGCAGCCTTTACAAAATGGACTATGATGCTGCCGGGCACCTGAAAAACTGGAGTGCCAGCATTCTTGGGAACTATATCCAGCAGGTAGTTGCCCTGCTTGACAAAGCCGAAGCCCGCGAAGCGAAAACAACATTCTTTAACGGTAAATCGTTTCCGCAAACCCTGTACATTCCTGAGTATGTTTTGACCAAATTTTCGAAAAATTCGGATGATGAAAGCAAGAAATACGATGCCAAGGAAATTACCGATGGTGTTGGCCTGAGCTGCAAATTCCTAACTATCGGAGAATTGAACCAAAAGATTGCTGAGCCTGAAGCATTTTATTACCTGTTGTTCATCAAAACCAATACTGCGCGCTATGTTACGGTAACCCATTCGCAAACAGGCGAAATTATTTATTCGGCTTATTCCAATTCGTCAGCGAATTTTAAGGCAGCCGATTTAAAGGACATACAGAAAGCATTTCAGAAAAAGTAATTATTCTTCCACCAGCATTGCCGCCAGCTGCGCATCTTTCTGGTAAATATCCTTATAGAAATTAATCGTACCCTCATCGTCTACAAAAGCGGTAAAATAACCAATATAAACTGGGATTTTATCCTTTAGCGTGTACCAGACTTCCTTATTTTTATGCATGGCCTTGTCAATCTTTTCAGGTGTCCAGTACGGATCATCCTGCAGGATCAGGTTGGCCAGTTCCTGCGGTTTTTCCACACGGATGCAGCCGTGGCTGAAAGCTCTTTTTTCGGATGCAAACAAGCTTTTGGATGGTGTGTCGTGCAGGTAAATATTGTTCGTATTCGGGAATAAAAACTTGACCAATCCCAATGAATTGGTAGGCCCGGGCTTTTGCCTTACATTGCCGTTATTCCATTCCATATTGTGCTTGGCGAGATAATCCTTATCCTTTTTCATCGCGGGAAGGATTTCGGTTTTGATGATATTTGGTGTCACATTCCAATATGGGCTAAATACGATATAGCTCATCATACCGCTGAAGATTACTGTTTTGTTCATTGTATTTCCAACCACTACATTGGATGTCAAAGCAATTTTCCCGTCCTTGAAATAATTCAGCCTGTACGACGGAATGTTGACCACGATAAATTCCTTGGCTTTTCCCAAATCTGTCGAAACCCAGCGACAGCGCTCCATATTAACGATAATGGTTTTGATGCGCTCGCTGACCGGGATATTCATTTCGTCTATGTGCTTCGGAAGGATATTTTTGTCGAGCGTATAACCTGTGCGCTTTTTGAATTTCAAAACAGCCTGCTGCAGCGCATAGCCATACAGTCTGTCTTCCCGAATCTTCGTCGATGTCACCCGTCAGGAACAATCTTGTCCTGATTTTGGCAACTACTTCTGAGCTGTCCCCCGGCTTAATCTGCTTAAAGCCTTGCGGCACTTTTATCGAATCCCAGCCGCCTTTCTGCTCAATGTCACGGTATTTTTGGAGTACATTTTTTAGTTTGTAGTATTGGGCAATGTGCTGTTCGTTATTGTCAATTAATTTAGGGTCAACCAATAGCGAGTCGAGATAGCCTACATACGTTTGTTTTTTCCGCGGAAGGTACCATTCGAGTTCCTTCATCTTGGTGCTGTCAATTCCCTGCAGTGTTTTATTGACATAGAAAAAATAATAATTGGAAAGGAACAGTTCGGTGTCAAGGTCTGGTTTTCCCATGTTTTTCTGAAGCAGTGCATCCAGGGTTTCTTTATAAGGCAGTTTGGCCTGCACACCTTCCTGCGATAAATTATTAATCTTGTTATAGATTACATCGGCCGTTTCCTTCCGCCCTTTTTTATCGTACCAAATGAAATCAAAATTGTTTTTTTCGTAAAGTGAAACGACTTGTTTTTTATACAGAACCAGCTTTGGATATTTGGCATAAAAAGACGAAATCAGGCTGCTGTCAAAAGACACAATAAAGGTTTCCGTCTTTTTCTTCGGCTTGACCACAACCTCCTTTTTCTTTTCGCAAAACCAGCTTGCAAAAGAAATCCCTAGAACTAAAATCACCACCAGAAGACCATAGCCTTTAGCCTTTTTCATACAAATAATTGTTAATTTATTTTATAAAAATACAAAAAGTAACGCTACATTAAATAGTTATATTTACATAAAACCATCCATCATGAAAAAGCTGTTCCTTTTTGCATTGACCGTATTTTCCAATTATTATGCCATCGCGCAAAATGACCCTAAAGCCCAAATCAATGCAACGCTTGATGCCTGGCACAAAGCGGCGGCCGAAGCCAATTTCACTGCCTATTTTGACCTGATGTCCAACGATGCTGTTTTCATTGGTACCGATGCTACAGAAAACTGGACAAAACCCCAATTCATGGCGTATGCCAAACCTCATTTTGACAAAGGAAAAGCCTGGAATTTTACCAGTATCGAAAGGCACGTTTATTTCAATGCAGATACCTATTTGGCCTGGTTTGACGAATTGCTCAATACGCAGATGAAGATCTGCCGCGGATCTGGGGTTTTAGTTTTGGAAAACGGAAAATGGAAAATAAAACACTACGTCCTTTCGATGACAGTTCCCAATGACACTGCCGATGACGTTATCAAGATAAAATCTCCGATCGAAGAAAACCTGATCCAGGATATGAAGATCAAAAAAAAGTAAGCTTTTTAAAACCGCTCATTTCTTTTTCACGTATATGGTTCATAGAACCAAAGCCTCCTGTCCGTTGAAATATAAAAAAATAGCATCGCTGCTCGAAGTTTCTGCATTGATAGCAATTGCGGCAGGTTTATTTCTTATCGTATACTCAATACTGTTTGCTCCATCGTAAACATGCATCCTACAGTAAGTAGCCCTAAATGCTTGATGTTTGGTTAGTTTTGTTTAAAAAGAAAAGCGTTGTTTAGCCCCTAAGCAGCGCTTTTTGATTTTATCTTATTTAGAAGAAAACTAAACTACTCGAAAACCTTTCTCAAAAAAACCAAGCTTCATTTCATTGCGTAAATCCATTTACACGAACTCAGCGAACTGACGCATTAACTTAAACAACACATATTATGAAAATCAGTAAAAAAATCAAAACTATCGCCTTTAGCATTTTAGGGATTTTTGCATTGCTTTTTGCAATATTGGTCTACCACTTAGCCACCATCAGGCCAATAGAAAATGCTACAATCCAGGTGAGCCGGATTGATTTTGACAAACCGTTTGATTCAACATCAACAGCCGAAATCACACAAAAGCTTCGCGCTATTCCTGGTGTAAAAAACGAAATCATCATAAAACGGAATGTCGTGGTTTATTTCCACGACAACCGCATTGCCGATTCTAAAAAAGTATACGATGAACTGATGAAGACCGGGCATTACAATGCACAGCGCTTCATTTTACCGGCACAATTTGCCAACAACCAGGTTTGCCCCGTGTTGGATAAGGATGGCTATAAGTACAAGTTTGCCAAATTCGTTCAGGGTATTTTCAATTAATCTATTAACCTTAAAAATAAGAACTATGACTAAGTATTCAAAATTTGCACTTTGTGCATTGGTATTTGGAGTGCTGGGTTTTGTATCCTGCAGCAGCAGCGATGATGATCCGGCTCCGGCCTCAATCTATGAAAGATTGGGTGGAACGACAATGGTTTCAGATCCTGATAATCCGGGACAAATGATTGAGCAAGGGCGATTGAGCTACCGCAAAGTAATCAATACGACAGTTGGCCTTATTGTAGCCGATGTACAATCTAACGCTTCAGGAAATCTTGGGGCACACTTTGCCCCTCTTTTAACGGAAGTTGGAAACGGAAATACGACTAACCTGGCCATATTGACAGACAACCTGACGGATTTTTTTTCGTATAACACAGGCGGTACCAACGCAGTGAACACTTACAGCGGAAAGAATATGGTTGACGCCCACAACCCAGCGGTTAATGCAAGGATGGGAACAACTTCTACCAATGCCGACTTCACGAAGTTTGAAGGTTATGTAGGAGCTGCGGCCGTACAAAATGGTGTGGCTGCCAATACCCAGCTTTATACAGATATTGTGGCTGTATTGGAATCATTAAGAGATCCTGTAGTACAATAAATTAAGTTTGGTTTTGTTTTAAAAAAGCGCTGTTTTTTAGTAAGGAACAGCGCTTTTTGTTTTATTTGAGGTTTTCGAGCATTTCATCGGTCATCGAATCGAGATCGAATTTGTGTTTCCAGTTCCAATCCTGCCTTGCCCGGTTATCGTCAATTGATGCCGGCCAGCTGTCGGCAATCTTTTGGCGGAAATCAGGCTTGTAGCTTATCGTGAAGCCTGGAATGCGTTTTTTGATTTCATCTGCAATTTCGGCCGGAGTAAAACTCACACCCGATAAATTGTATGAAGAACGTATCTTAATTGCTTCTTCCGGCGCCTGCATGATCTCAACCGTTGCACGGATCGCATCGTCCATGTACATCATTGGCAGGGCTGTATTTTCTGAAAGGAAGCATTCGTATTTTCCATCTTTTAAGGCTTTATGGTAAATGTCGACTGCATAATCGGTCGTCCCGCCGCCCGGTTCTGTAGACCAGCTGATCAGCCCCGGATAACGGATGCTCCGCACGTCAACTCCGTAGATGTTATGGTAGTATTCGCACCATCTTTCGCCGGTTTGCTTGCTGATTCCGTAAACGGTTGTCGGTTCCATGATGGTATATTGCGGTGTATTTTCCCTTGGTGTCGTCGGCCCGAAAACTGCTATGCTCGAAGGCCAGAATACTTTCTTGATCTTTCCGGCTTTCGCCAAATTCAGCACATGGAATAACGAATTCATATTCAGATCCCAGGCAAAAGCAGGGTTTTTTTCCGCAGTTGCCGAAAGCAGGGCTGCCATCAGGTAAACGTCGGTAATTTTATAATGCTCGATCAGGTGCTCAATCTGGTTGTAATCCAAAGCATTGACTACTTCAAATATCCCGTTATTGACAATATCGGTATTCAGTTTCCTGATATCTGAAGCAACTACATTTTCGTTGCCGTAAATACTTCTCAGCTTTTGGGTAAGCTCGGTTCCTATTTGTCCGCAGGCACCAATGATTAAGATTCTTGTACTCATTTTAGTTGTTTGTTATTTAGCAACAAATATAAAGTATTTTGAAACGCTTACTTCTGTAAATAAATGACAAAATGATATAAGGTTTTCCTTTGCGCGATGCCTAATTTTATAATTGGCTACTATATAAGTAATTTGACATGAAATGGCATTGGAAACTACTTATCGGATTGGGTTTATTGACGGTTTTGGCGGTAATCCTCAATGTTGGGCTCAACATTTGGATACAGCATCAATTACCCAAAATCATTAACAAAAAAAATGATTCTGCCTATTTCATTACCTATAAAAAACTCCGCATTTCCTTATGGCACAGCAATATGAATGCTGAGGAAATCGTCATTATCCCAAAAGCCGGGATTAAGGATTCTATCAACAAAGCTGGCATTTATGGCACTGTAAAATCAATCGAAGTGCGTGACTTTAAGGTTTGGAGCTTCCTTTTCAGCGACAGGCTAAAGGCTAAAAGCATTACCGTTGAAAAACCCGAAGCAGTCTTGTACAAAAGAAATGAAAAAACCACCATCCGCGAATCGGTAGTGGCGCCATTTGAAAAAATCATCACCGTTTCCGACGTTTTCATAAACCATGGCGATTTTAAGATCATGGATGTAAAAAGCAACAAAACCGTTTTGAGCCTTCAGAACATTGGCTTCAATCTTGACGGGATTGTAGTTACCGATGCTATCCTTAAAGAAAAAATCCCTTTCAAATTCAACAGTTATACGCTTAGCTGCGATAGCCTTTATTACCGCCCGGATGAGTTTTACCACATCCAGGTCAAAAAAATAAAATCGGCAAAAAACGCTCTTGCCCTTTCTGGTTTTGAAATGGTTCCAGAGTATTCGCGCCACGAATTCGTAGCCAAAATCAACAAGGAAAAAGACCTTTACACCCTGTTTTGCGATTCGATAAAAACCAAGGAGTCTGGATTGGGGCTTTAAGGACGGTGATTTATTTGTGCATTGTGGTTCGGTCAAGCTGTTTCAGGCTTTCGCCAATATTTACCGTTCAAAGGAACCACCCGATAATTTGGCCAAAAAACATCTTTACAATAAGCTGCTCCGCGATCTGACGTTTGATTTGAAGGTGGATACACTTAAAATCCGTAATTCGGTTCTGGAATATGAAGAGGAAAAATCATTTGAATTTGGCGCGGGTAAATTGCGTTTCACCAAATTCAACCTAACCGCAACCTCCATCAACAGCGGTTTTAAAAAAACGGCTTTGCCCGATCTGAAGATACGGATTGACTGCAGGTTTATGGGCGACTCGCCTTTTCATGTAAACTGGAAACTGAATGTAATGGACAAAAGCGACGGATTTAACATTAATGGCGTTTTGACCAATTTTGAGGCAGAGAAAATCATTCCGTTTTCCAAACCTTACCTGAACGTAACTACGAAAGGAATGCTTGATGAAGTACGGTTTGATTTTACCGGAAACGACAAAATGAGCACCGGTGAATTCAAGGTGAAATATGACGATCTGAAATTTACCGTTTACCAAAAAGACGACCGCAAAAAGAAAAACAAGCTACTGACTTTCGTAACGCGCATTTTTGTCAAAAAAGACACCAAAGACCGACTCAAGGATGCGGATATTGAAATAGAACGGATTCCTGAAAAATCATTTTACAATCTTTTTTGGAGGAGCATTCAGGAAGGCCTGAAGAAGATTTTGGTTTAACCTTCGTTGCGCAGTTTTTCCCGGTGCATTGCACCCCATTCGGATAAAGAATGCAGCACATCCTTCAAAGTATGTGTATATGCTGTCGGTTCGTAGGTAACGACAACAGGCATTTCATCATGGACAGTGCGTTTTACAAGTCCGTTCAGCTCTAAGTCTTTCAATTCATTGCTCAATACTTTTGCCGAAATACCTTCAATGGTACGCTGCAGTTCGTTGAACCTGCAGTTGCCTTCATTCATGGCAATAATGATGCGCAGTTTCCATTTGCCACCAATTACGTAGATGGCATCTCGGACGGCATTGAGCTTTTCGGCACATTGGGTTTTTGGTATTGGTTCGAATAATTTTTCCATGGCTCATTTATTGGTTACAAAAAGGTAACTAGTTACCTAAAGTATACTACTAACTTTTAGAAAGCAAAGATACGTAATTTTGTCTAATAATTCTAAAAGACAGAAATCATGAAGAAAATATTGCACGTAATATCAAGCCCAAGAGGCGATGAATCGATAAGCGTTAAGTTGGGCAATTCCATTACCGGCCAGCTTTTGGAAGCTTTTCCGGGGAGTTCGTTACAGGTTGAAGATTTGAATATCGATCCGTATCCGCATTTGTATGACGAACAAATCACCGCACTACGATCAAATGCTGCCGAACATACCGAAGCGCAAAAACAACTGGTAAAGCGTTCGGACAAAGCCATTGCAGAGCTTTTTGATACCGACATCCTGGTGATCAGTTTGCCGCTTTACAACTTTGGGATCCCATCGCCGCTGAAAAGCTGGATTGACAATGTATTGCGCGCCGGACATACCTTTAGCTACACATCAGAAGGGCCAAAAGGTTTGGTAAAGGACAAGAAAGTATACATCGCCATCGCATCTGGGGCGGTATATTCTGAAGGGCCTATGCAGGATTATGACTTTGCAATCCCTTATCTTAAAACCGTGCTTGGATTTATCGGGATTACAGATGTAAGCGTTGTCCGTGCCGAAGGATTGGGGATTTCAGCACTTGCTGAAACCGCATTGGAGAAAGGCATCGAAAGCATTGCAATCTAAAAAATAGTTTAGGTATTAAAACAAAAACCCCGTTTCAAATATGAAACGGGGTTTTTTATATACTCTTCGTACTTTGTCTTATCCTAAAGCAACTCTTTTGAATCCTGTTACAGTCAAGCCTGCATCAACAGTTTTAACGTAAGCAGCAACGCTCATAGCGCCATCTTTGATATAATCCTGGTTTACCAAAGTGTTATCTTTGTAGAAACGTTGGATTTTTCCTTTTGCGATGTTGTCCAACATAGCTTCAGGTTTACCTTCAGCACGCAATTGGTCTTTAGCGATTTCCACTTCTTTTTCGATGATTGATGCATCAACACCAGCCTCATCCAAAGCGATTGGGTTCATCGCAGCAGCCTGCATCGCTACGTTTTTAGCAGCTTCGTCAGCACCTGCAACGTTAGCAGAAAGTGCAACAAGAACAGCAATTTTTCCAGAGTGAACGTAAGATCCTATGAAAGCACCTTCCAATTTCTCGAAAGAAGCGATTTCGATTTTCTCACCGATAACTCCAGTTTGCTCGATTAGTTTCTCAGCAACAGTGATTCCGTTGAAATCTGAAGTCAAAAACTCTTCTTTAGTAGCATAGTTCAATGCCTGGTTAGCGAAATCCGTAGCCAATTTTACGAAACCTTCATTTTTACCAACGAAGTCAGTTTCGCAGTTCAATGTGATAACAACACCTGAAGTCTTGTCAGCATTAACAGCCGCGATTGCAGCTCCTTCAGTAGATTCTCTGTCAGAACGGTTTGCAGCAACTTTTTGTCCTTTTTTTCTAAGGTTTTCGATTGCTAGATCAAAATCTCCTTCAGCTTCTACCAAAGCTTTTTTACAGTCCATCATTCCTGCACCTGTAATAGTTCTTAGCTTATTTACGTCTGCAGCAGTAATTGTGATTGTTGACATAATATTTTTTTTTAAAATTAATTTTTTTGTAAAAAAAGAAATCCCAATTCTAAAATCCCAAATTCCAACTTTATGAAATCATCAAATTTGACAATCCTTTGGAACTTGGAATTTTATTCTTGGAATTTAATCTGATTTATTCTTCAGTTTTAGTTTCAGCTTCTACTTCTGGAGCAGCTTCAGCCTCAACAGCTGGAGCAGCAACCGGTGCAGCAACTTCTTCTACAGTGTCTTCAGCGTCAACTTCAGGAGCAGCATCAGATGTTCTGTTTGCCAACCCGTCCTTAACAGCGTCAGTTACTAAAGATAAAATTTTATCAATTGATTTTGAAGCATCATCATTGGCTGGGATAACGTAATCTACTTCACGTGGATCAGAGTTAGTATCAACCATTGCGAAAACCGGAATGTTTAATTTTTGTGCTTCTTTTATTGCGATGTGTTCAGCTTTGATATCTACTACGAATAACGCAGCAGGTAATCTTGACATATCAGCGATAGAACCTAGGTTCTTCTCTAATTTTGCACGTAGACGATCAACTTGTAACCTTTCTTTTTTAGACAAAGTCATAAAAGTTCCGTCTTTCTTCATTTTATCGATAGTAGCCATTTTTTTAACAGCTTTACGGATAGTAACGAAGTTGGTTAACATACCGCCTGGCCATCTTTCAGTGATGTACGGCATGTTGCATGCTACTGCTTTTTCAGCAACGATGTCTTTAGCTTGTTTTTTGGTAGCAACGAAAAGGATCTTTCTACCAGATGCTGCGATTTTTTTCAAAGCTTCGTTAGCTTCTTCAATTTTAGCAGCGGTTTTATATAGGTTAATGATATGAATACCATTACGCTCCATATAAATGTATGGGGCCATGTTTGGATCCCACTTGCGAGTCATGTGTCCGAAGTGAACACCTGCTTCTAATAAGTCTTTAACTTCAATTTTGTTTGCCATTGTGTAATAGTTTACGTTCCGTGATTAGCAATTTCCAAGTAGTCACTTGCGTTTGTCTTGAAAATTTAGATGCTAAACTAATTCCCTTTTCAACAAAAGGAATATCGACAACTTTATTAATTTCAAATTTAATTTTTTGTAAAAATCCTTGAGATTAACGTTTAGAGAACTGGAATCTCTTACGTGCTTTCTTCTGACCGAATTTTTTACGCTCAACCATTCTTGGATCCCTTGTTAGTAATCCTTCTGGTTTCAGGATGCCTCTGTTGTCATCCCCTACTTCACACATAGCTCTTGCAATAGCCATTCTTACAGCTTCTGCCTGACCTGTTGTTCCTCCTCCGTATACATTTACATTTACATCAAAGTTCTCAGCGTTGTTTGTCATAGACATTGGCTGTAATACTTTGTACTGTAAAGTAGCCGTTGGGAAGTAGTTGTTGAATTCTCTTTTGTTTACGGTGATTTTTCCTGTTCCTTCTGAAACATAAACACGTGCAACTGCACATTTTCTTCTACCGATTTTGTGAATAACTCCCATTACTTTAAGTCGTTAAGATTTACGGTTTTTGGTTTTTGAGCCTCATGTTTGTGCTCAGAACCAACATTTACATTTAAATTGCGGAATAATTCTGCACCTAATTTGTTTTTAGGCAACATTCCTTTTACAGCTTTCTCTACCAATAATGCAGGGTTTTTCTGTTGCATTACTTTAGCAGATAAGCTTCTTTGTCCTCCCGGATAACCTGTGTGTCTGATGTACGTTTTGTCATCCAACTTGTTACCAGTTAGGTTGATTTTTTCTGCGTTGATAACAATTACGTTATCTCCACAATCAACGTGCGGCGTATAACTTGGCTTGTATTTACCTCTCAAAAGCATCGCAACTTTTGAAGCTAAACGACCTAAGTTATGACCTTCAGCATCTACAACAATCCATTGCTTGTCAGCATTGGCCTTGTTCACTGAAACTGTCTTGTAGCTTAATGTGTTCACAATAATTTATTTTAATTAAACATTCCATTCCCAATAAAGGGAGTGCAAAAGTACAATTATTTATCAATAAAGCAAGTAGCATAATTTAAATATTTTCATAAAGTTGTCATTTTCACCTAAAAACCTTTAAATGAACAGGATTAACACCGATAAATCTGCCCGTTTTTTACATCAGAAGAAAGTAAGTTTTCAACAATTTTCGGATAACTTTAATTTTTTGATGCCTTTTTGGAGTATAAATTTTACTATTTTTACAACTTAACCTAATCAAAAATGAAGTCGAAAGCCACATTAAAACAAATTGCGAAAGAATTAGGAGTTTCAGTTTCAACCGTTTCAAAAGCCCTTAACGGAAGCCCTGAAATCAGCGAGCCGACCAAGCAGCGCGTTCAGGAATATGCCAAACTGAAAAATTACAAGCCAAACGTAATCGGATTAAGCCTAAAAAACCGTAGGACAAAAACCATTGGCGTTATCATACCTAATATATTGAACCATTTCTTTGCCAAAGTTTTCAGCGGCATCGAAAAAGTGGCTGATGAAAAAGGCTACAAGGTAATTACCTGCATCTCTAACGAATCCCTGGAAAAGGAAATCAATGCGCTCGAAATGCTGAGCAATGGAACCATTGACGGCTTCATCCTTTCGATGGCCGAAGAATCACAGGAACTGAAAAAATATGACCATTTCATCAATATTATCAATGAAGGCACACCCATCGTGATGTTTGACCGCATCGCCGAAGAAGTGAACTGCGACAAGGTTATTGTTGATGACTTCGAATCTGCCGTAAATGCAACCGAACATCTAATAAAGACCGGATGCAAAAAAATCGCGCTGTTCTCTTCTATTGATAACCTGAGCGTGGGCAAGCTGCGGGCAAAGGGCTTCTACAAAGCCATCGAAGACAAAGGCCTGAAAGTAGATGAAAACCTGGTCATTTTAACCAATAATAGCGAAGAATTCAATTCAAGGATCGGTGGCTTTTTTAAGAAAAACAAACCCGATGCCGTTTTTGCGCTAGACGAGCATGCATCGGTAACGGCAATGAAGCTTGGCATCCAGAACGGTTACAAAATCCCGCAGGATCTGCAGCTTATCGGTTTTGCAGACGGGCTTTGGTCGCGTCGTATGACCCCAAGCCTATCAACCGTGAGCCAGCATGGGCCCGAAATCGGCGAAGTTGCGGCAAATCTTCTGATTGACAAACTGGAAAGCGAACTCGAAACATTCACTTATTCGACCACAACGATAAAAACCGAATTGCGCCAGCGCGACTCTACCAAGAAACTACACTAAAGATATAATTGGTTTCGGCCAGATTCTTTTTTTCCGATACAAGTTCAAAAGCCATGGCATTTTTCAGCGCGATGGCTTTTATTTTTTTCAGATCACAATCCTGCGAAAGGATCATGTAACATTTGCTTTGCTTCAAAAGAAACTCGGGCAGCTGCACAAACAATTGTTCGAAATATTCAAAATTTTCACCACAAAACCAAGCCTGTTCCTTCACGCTTTTCGCCTGCTTCGGGTAATACGGCGGATTGATGATGATATAATCAAATGTTTGCCCTTTCAGGTTTTGGAACAAATCGGAATACACGGCTTTTACTTCCAGGTTGTTTTTCAAAACATTTGCTGCCAAATAATCCAAAGCGGCTGCATTGATATCAGAAGCGGTTACCTGAGCACCTTTTTTGGATGCCAAAAGCGAAATGATCCCGCTGCCGCAGCCCAGTTCGAGGAAGCTTTTGTTTTCCAGATTCAGGGTATTGACAAAGCCCAGCAGGATTTTGGTGCTGAAAGTCAGTTGTGGCGGAAAAACGTCGGGATGTATCTTAATACGGATGCCGTCGTAGCGAAAATTCCTCGGCTTCGAATAATACATCTTCAGGCCAAATTTCAAAAATGGGTGGGTTATTTTTTTAATGATACTCCTCATGCTTTTTTTATGCAAATTGACACATTCCCAAGATTACTCCGAATAAAATCCTTCGATTTCCGGCTGGCGGTACTTCCAAAGCTTATGCAACGCCTTGATTTCATACGGAAAATGATAAAATCCTGTCTTATACCGAATCCCCGATGTCAATCGTAGCAACTGCTTTTTATAACCCCTTACCCTAAAATCGGAAACCGTCGGATAATAGCCGTTCAGCACCGTTTCAAAATTCTTAATCGTATCGATCATATACGGTTTGAGCCAGGGCGTTAGCGGGTTTTTTCTCAAATCAAAGTTTTCCCAACTCGGCGAAATCCAGTCGTCTAGCAGTTTTGGGAACGAAAATCCGGCATCAAGGATCTGTTGGTACAACTCCGATCCTTTGGTCGGAACAGGGCTGAAAAGATAGATGATGATCTCCGCATCGGGATTGATTTGCTTGATTTCTTTAATAAAATTGATGTCCCACAAAATCTGGTCATAAACCTCTTTCTCGGTCTTGGCCGGCATTCCAAGCACAAACGACAATTCCGGAATGATATCCGCGTTTTTCATCCGAAGCACAAAATCCTTGATCATCTGCCCGGTTTGCGTGCCGCCTTTGTTCATCTGCTTCAAAACGGCATCATTCCCGGTTTCAGCACCCAGGAAAATCATCTTACAGCCTGCCCTGCGCATCAGTTTCAGCTCATCATCGCTATACATATTAATGGTATCGATACGGCCTTCGCCCCAATAACTGATGTTGTCGTTCATGATCAATTCGGAAAACTCCAGCACCCGTTTTTTAGAAGTAAAAAAATTATTGTCGTGGAATTCGATGGCATCGATGTTGTACTTTTGCTTGAAATAGTTCACATCCTCATAAATCCGTGCCGCCGACATGCCTTTCCATTTGGCATTGTAAATCGGAACAACAGCGCAAAACGAACACGAAAACGGGCAGCCCATGCTCGAATGATACGATAAAGTCCTGTTCCCCATAAAAGTTTTCGCCAGATAATCCTTCACCGGATAAAACGAATCCAGGTACCCATACGGAAACTTCGGCAAAGTATCCTGGTCCAGCAAAGCCTCAACAGCCGTTTTGATTATAGTGCCTTTATCATCCTTGTAAATCAGGTTTTTGACAGCGGAGATTTCATCGTATTTACCCTGTTCCAAAGCTGCGATCAAAGAAGGAAAAGCCACATCGCCCGGGCCGTTGATAACATAATTCACCACACCCGAATCAAGCGAGACCTCGTATTGGTTCGAGGCAAAATAACCGCCCCAGATGATCACTGTTTCCGGGAACAGCCTTCTTATTTTCTGGCTAAACGGAATTGCCTGCCGCAATTGCGGGCCGGGCATCACGGTGGATCCAAAATATTTGTACTGGCCGGTTTTTAGGTAATTTTCGATTACCTTCCACGGATCTTCTTCCTTGTTACCGTCAACAAAGACATAGTCGTATTTGCCATGCACCGAGGCCCCGACCTGCAAAATCGAATTCGGTATCCTGTGTTTGCCGTTGGCACTTTTAGGGTTGAATAATATAATTTTATTGGATTTCATTAAAAAGTGATGTTGTATTTCAATGCGCGGTACGAATACGTAAACGCATTGGTTTTGTTTTCAAAGCTGATGTCGAGCTGTATGTTCCCATTGGCATCAACTTCGGTAATGTCTGATTTATTGGCATTGGCCTGCGAAGTGGTATTGCCGCCCCAACCGATGAGATAATTCCCGTTGGCCAGCTTTTGCGCCGAACCCATAATGTCAAAATAACGGCCGGTTTCCTTGTATTCAAAAACCAGATTGGCGGTCATGGTGTTCTGGTTCAGGGCAAATTCGGCGATCCTGCTTTGTGGCGGGTTTTTCGTTACGCCATTGTCAAACAGCAGTAAATGCCCATTGGGCAGCATTGTCGCATGGTGCGGATGCGAAATGATCTGGTTTCCGGTTAAATTAAAATCATCGTTGTTTCCTCCAAAACGCCACATGATTGCGCCGGTCGTACGGTTGATTTTATAGATCTGGTTGGTATGCCGTGCCGAAATGATGAAATTGTTATCGGCCGGATCAACGGCGATCGAATTAAAATGAAAATAATCTACCCGCGGATTGGAAAACTGGGCCTGGTAAATCGGGTCAGAAGCTGCGATGAATTCAGGGTAATTGCCGCTGTTCCATTCAAAGATTACCTGATTGTCCTGGATTTCCTGTAACACGACCTCAGTAAGTGTCACCGAATTCCCGCCGCCAAAAGCAGTAAGATCTACACCACTGCGGCCAACGTAAGCCGGAATCACATAATGGTTGTCATCAAAATAAAGGAAATCATGGTTTTCGGCAGGATAGCTTCCGTGGCCATTGTTCGGCAGTAGTTCGAGCTGTTTGATTTCATCAAAATTTCCATCCATAACAATCACTTTTCCAACCGTATTTACAGCGTTATAGGAGTAGCGCCTGCCGCCGGGCGTGTCGTAGGATTT
This sequence comes from Flavobacterium sp., assembly GCA_049841115.1. Lineage (GTDB taxonomy): Bacteria > Bacteroidota > Bacteroidia > Flavobacteriales > Flavobacteriaceae > Flavobacterium. The sequence goes on along the minus strand of JASGHQ010000006.1, from coordinate 1,237,646 downwards.
AAAATTGAAGACCGCCGTCTGCGGTATTTTTTTATAGAAAACCGGAAAACCATCATTGTTCAATATGGCCAGATAGGAATACTCGCTTGAACCCACGCTCATCATTTCAAAAAGGCTTACGAAAATATAGCCGTCGGCAGGATTGTTCTTTGCATTCAGGTTGATTTTCGGCATGTCGGCAGGCAGGTAATGGATCATATACGTTTGGACTTCCGATTGTATTTTCCCCGATTTGATGACAATATCCTGTCCCGGGTTGAGCTTTAGGCTGGTAACTTTATCCTGTACTTTTTGGTTATTGATGTAAATCGTGCTCGTGGCATTATAATCATTCAGCGTAACCTGAAGCTGTTTCAAGGTATTGAGCGATGTAATGTAATAATCCTTTACTTCCGGGTCAAAAGCCGGATAAAGCGTTCCGGTCGAAACGGCAATAGAACCCAGCTTATTGTCGGGCGTTTGGTATTCGTCATTGTAGTAGCACGAATCCAGCAACAGCAAAACCAACAAAACCGGGCTTATCTTTAGCAACTGAAGTAAATTTTTCATAGCGCTTATCTTTTAGGATTTAGAATCATCATTATCACAAATTTACGATATATTTTAACGGTTTCCGTTTCGATGCAGTTCGACTTTCCTTAACGTATAAAATCCGTTTCCGCGATCATAATCAGAAAGATAGAACAGGGTTTTATTGTCGATAAGGATCGGTTTTTGCTTATTCCCATCATCATTGGTTACCATCCTGTCGTTTACCAAAACCTGATTTTCCCTGATATCAAGCCTTTCCTGTCTTGCACTTTCAAACGGGATCGAAGCCTGGTTGACACCGTTTTCGTTCCAATAAAAATAAACCAGCCTTTGGTTTTCGAACCTGTAATCATAAACCAGTACCGGATTTCCGGGAATCGGGATGTTTTCGCCTTTTGCCCGCGCACCTTGTTTGGAAAAATTGCTCAACAACATTGCGGCACAACCGATAGCAGCGGCTTTAAACACTATTGATTTTCTGAACATCCAAAACACAAAAAAGACAACGAAGCCCGCCAATAAAAAAAGCCTCAAATAAGAAAACGGAAATGCCTTATCAATAAACACCGAAACGGGCACATTACAAACCAAAAACAAAACCGCGCAAGCCACGAGTTTTTTGGCATCAGGAATATCACTTTTGAACAAAGCCAAAACCGGGAACAGTAATAAAATAAAAGCGTAGGTGCTCCCGTAAGGCGAAAGCAGCACCATCATGATGATCCAGAATGAAAAAGCGGGAAATCGCGAATAATTCTTTTTCGAAACAAAATAGCCCAACGCCAAAACGCCCATCTTGAAACCAAAAACCAACACATAAAACCAAGCCGAAGCGCCCAAAAAAGGGTGGGGGTTTTCAACTTTCTGAAAGACAAACAGCCGTTTCAAAAACATAAAGACCGACTGGTAATTATCGACAAAACTGCTGGCTATTTCGCCATTCGAAGCTTTGGGCAAAATAGCCGTCATATAAAAAACCCAAACCTGGATTCCGCTAAAAGCTAAAGAAACCCCAACAAGCAGCAAGCAAAAGGCAAGTGTCAGGAAAACCACATTCCATTTCTTTCTAAACAGCATGAAAACCAGCAATAGCACCGGAAAAACCTTTAGCATAATGGCAAGGCTCAAAAGCAAAGCCATTTTTCTGAGCTGTTCTTTTTCGTAGGCAATCCAACTTTCGGAAAGCAGGAAAAACAACAGGAAATAGACTTGCCCGAACAGCAGGTTGTTCTTGATCGGTAGCCAGAACAAAAGCGGAACCAGCAAGGCGAATTTTGGATTGATGCTGTAAAACGAAAACAGCCGCACAATGCTAAAAACAAAAAGCCCTATCGAAATACAATTGAAAATAATCTTCGCAGCCGTTACCGCAACTAATGAAAACGGAGCAAAAAACAATGCCAGAAAAGGAGTATTTGGAGCGTAGGCGGCAAAAATATTTTGGTGGCCCAAATCGGAAATCGCCTTATTGAAATCATACGGAAAATAAAGCTGTGCATCAAAATTTCCTTCTGTCAAAAACTTACCGCCAAAATAATAATTCGCAAAATCATGCACGGGAAAATCCATTGCTTTGCAGGCATAGAAAATGCACAGCAAAAGCAGCGGCAGAAAAGGGCAATATTTTAAGATTTTGCTATTCATCCAAATGATTTACTTCAATTGCCGATGCTTCCCTAACATGGCTCGAAACCGACAATCCTGCAAACGGCGCCAGGTTTTCAAGGTCATTCCTATCATATAAAGTTCCTAAAAAAGGAAATTCGGCATGGACATGCGTCGGCAGCCCCAAAAGCAGGTTCTGTACCTGTGTCAAAGGCAAACTCCATTCCAGGCTCAGCCTTTCAGCCGATGGTTCCATAAACGAAATGTAGAGCAATTCGGCTAATGTATGCTGTTGCGTTTGTGCAAAATCCACTCCATCCGTCAACGCCAGTTTCTGGTTCCGGTTGCTTTCGCGGAAGCCAATCAGCATCGACTGGAAATCGGCGTAAGCCAGATAACCTGCATGATCGCTTTGCGGAGTAAACAACTGATTGATATTCGATTCGTGGCACCACATGCACTTGGCGGGTTTACCGGCATTCGAATGCGAAGGATCGGCATTGGTCTTCCGGTTGCCTTCTACATCAAAAATCCCGAAACGCAACTGGCCGTTGGGCAATAATTCGATGGTTTCGTATTCGTAGATTTCGGCCGTAACCGGATCGGCTTCTTCCGAAAGGAACACCTGGTTGAAGCCGTTTTGTTCCGAAAACCGGATAATCCTGTGTTCCATAGAAACACCCGAATTGTCAACATAGCCTTTTTGCGGAAGCAAAGTGTATTGCCCCAAAAGTTCGGTCAGGGTGTCTGGCGTGCCGGCAATTTGGTAATAATGCTCGGATGCGCCGAGCAACAAAGTCACAAAACGTCCCAAGTCGATGGCACTGTTGGTTTGGTATTCGGATGTCGCTTTGATTTTTTCCGTCAATAATGCCATTTTTTGTTCTGCCGGCGGATTGAACCCAAGCCTTTTGATATCGATGGTTATAGTCGAAGCGGTATTCGAAAAGCCGTTGTTGGAAACCGGCAAAACTGCGCCAACGTAAGACAAAGCCCATTTCAGCCCAATCATCGATTTATCGATAGTATCATCGTCGTACGCCTTGTTCCATTTGAGGTTGATCTTCGATTCGGTTTCGATCAGATCAGAATACGAATCGCGCTCGCAGGAAAGCAGCACAAACAATAACAGGTATGTCAGCCATTTCAGTTTCATCGGATGTTTTTTATTTCGTAGATGGAAAAAGCACTGTTTTCCAGGATGCAATCCTTAAAGCTTTTTAACTTTCTGATGCTGATAGCCGGCAAACGCTTCGGGTCAGAGCAGATGCTGTCCACTTCCGGGAAATTGGAAATCAATATAAAATCATTCTTTTGGGCAAATTCCGCAATCATGTTTCCAATTTTTGGAACGGTAAAATCCTCTTTCCAATAAATGCGCTCCCAACGGCAATAACTTTCCCAATCCTTATCGCGTAGCGAATAAATCCTGCGCCCTAAATAGGGACTGATAACTGCTGCATCGGCCGCTACCGTTGCAATTTTTTTAGAAGCCAGGCCATTTGTATTCAGATAATCGGCAACATTTTTGGCTTCGGTAAAAGGATAGTTCAAATCCATTGAATAGGCATAAATCCCGCTACAAAAATGAATCAGCAATAGGCTGTAAATTATAGGTTTTTTTAACAATGTCAATTTCCGGGAATTCAGGAACTCCCTGAACCAATAGCTTTCAGAATGGTAATAATTTTCAATCCAAAGCCCGATAATGATCAGTATGAAAGCCATTCCGTGAAACCGTATTGCGTTACGCTGGGTCACAAAAAAGAAAACCTGTGCGCCAATCAAAGCAGTATAGACAAAGAAAAGCGTCTTCCTGTTTTTGAAAAAAAGCAATAGCGGCAGCAGATAAACCAGCAATGCCAAGACAATGGCAACCGGTTTGCTGCCATTAATAATCAGGTTGGTATTCCAGAAATGCATCGTCCTGAAATCAGGAATTGCGATGATTCCTTTAAAGAAAGAACCCAGCCCAACAGCTATCCTCTCGCGGAAAGAAAGCGCCTTTATTGGTTCCAAAAGCCAGCTGGAATCCGTAGAATGTATTTGGATGTAAGCCAAAATCAATCCACCTGCAAAAACCAGATAACCCACGACATAATGTCTTTTAAATAATTTCCTGTTTTGCATTTGCTCTAGCAAAAGTGTCAGAAACAGTGCAAATGCAGGTATGCCAAACAACAGGTGCGAATTGGCTGCCAAAGCCAAAAAGAGGCAGATCAGCGGGAATTTCTGGTCGCGTTTTTCAAAAAAGGCACAGGCCAGGAACAGGAACAGTATTCCAAGATTGTAATTGCGGCTGATCAGGCTGTATTCAAAAACCATGAAATAGCCAAAAATGAAAAGCAGTTTGAAAAGCCAGCCGAACGGGGCTTTCCGAAGAAAAACCAAGACGGTTCCCGTAGCGATCAAAATATGCAGGAACTGCATCCAAAACGGATCGGAAGTAAAGCGGGTTATTGCATAAAGCATGAAACCCCACAGCAACGGATGGCCTTCAAACCTCGTATTCTGAATAAATCCTGAAACCGAATTGCTGTCGCGCGCCAGCAGCCAATGCTGCGATTCATCGAGCCACAATTCGTGATGCAATATGCCAAGCAGGCTCACTGCAAAGTAAATTGCGGTAAGTAAAATCAAATATTTTTTATCGTTTCGGCTCATGCTTTAGTGCAGTCGAATAGAAATCCTTTCAGATAGTTTCCTTTTGAGGCTGTGACGGCCATTTCTTTTTTATAACAGGCAAATTGTTTTCGGTACTTCCGATTGATTTGCAGCAAAACCTTTCCGTACAATGAAAAGGCTTTTGAGATCGTGTTTTCAAACAAGGGTTTGTACCTTGACGGAAAATTTTCCGCTGTTTCCAGGTCATCGATTTGGTTTACGACAAATCCTGATTTTTCGAATAAGAGCTTCCAGTCAGCAGCATACGGATAATTTCCGTTAGCCTGGATGATCCCAAATTTCGTTTGGCAGAACGCATTCATTTCCGCAATCTGTTCCGATGAAAAAGTGTCGGTCCAAATTCCTTCGTTGATGACCAGCTTTCCTTTTGGCTTCAATACCCTGCACAGTTCCTGAAACAATGTTTCTAACACTTCTCCTTCCTGGATTGCCAGCACGGATTCGGCATAAATCCTGTCAAAATGCTTATCCGGGAACGCAAGCTCGCTTTGTTTTTCGTTATAAAAAAGCCGGCAGTTTTTTAGTCTGCAAAGCTTAATCCTATTTTGGCCTTTGCGGAACATTAGCGCATTGTGTTCTATGCCGTAAAAATGGCTCTGCCTAAATTGTGACGCGGCCCAAACCAGCGTTGCTGCAGTTCCAAAACCTAATTCCAAAACATGGTCATTAGGTTGTATTTCGATTTTTTGTAATAAAAGTGCTGTGGCTGCATCGCGTTTCGGATGCAGGTGAGCGGTATTGATACTGCCGTAAAAATCAATAATGGAGGGTTGGTTTTTCATCATTTACTGATTTTCATCAATCCGCTTGCCAAGAGCGATTTGGTTTTGAGTTTGATTGCCTTTAGGCTTGCCTTTGATTTTTCGCGGTCAAATTCGACTTCGTTTACCACTTTCGAAACCGCATAATTGTAATATTTCCTCGAATAGGTACGTTTGAAATCAATTTCCCGGTCGGTCGATTTTTCCCAGTCGGGGCGCATTGTTATTTTATCTTCAATTTCGTTGTACAGCGAAGTTCCTTTTATTGGATAAGCCACGGTAATCGTATAATGCGTTGGCTTCGCTTCTTTGAGGTACTGAATTGTTCGTCAATATTTTTCTCAGTTTCTCCCGGATAGCCCAGCATGATAAAAGTTCCGGTTTCAATCCCCAAAGCATTCGTATCCTGGATTATTTTCTTCACATGATTGACATCAACCCTTCTGTCCATCGCATCAATGATTTGCTGCGAACCGCTCTCAGCGCCAATCCAGATCCGGAAACAGCCGGCTTCCTTGAGCAATTTCAAAATCTCATCATTCAGCCGTTCCGCCCGGGTAATGCACTCAAACCGTATTTGCGCATTCTGTTTTACGACTTCTTCATGAAACGCAGTCAGCCATTTGTGGCTTATTGTAAAAACATCGTCTACAAACCAAATCGCATCCGGATTGTACTGTTCCTTAAGCATTTTCATTTCAGCCGCCACCTGGTGCGCCGGCCTTCGCCGGTAACTTTGCCCATAAACCGCAGTACTGCACCATTTGCAGGTATACGGGCAGCCGCGCTGCGTGGAAATGGTCATTGAGCTTTCGCCGTGGTTGTTTTTCCAGGTTTCGAGGTAATTGTACATGTTGATCGCTTCGCGGTTGGGCAATGGCAGTTCGTCCAATTCCCTGAATTTGGTTCGGGCCTGGGTTTGCACAACCTCATAATTTTTAAGAAAGGCAATTCCGTTTACGTTACGGAAATCGCCTTTATTCATAATCGCATCGCACAATTCGAAAGCCGTTTCCTCGCCTTCTCCAATAATCAGAAAATCGGCACCCGCTTTCAGGTAATTTTCAATATTGTAAGTCACGTCGGGGCCGCCAAGGATGATTTTTGGGAAACCGTAATATTCTGTTTTAAGGATTTTGATCAGTTTGACAACCTCAACCTTGGTCATCAGGTTGGTATAAATACAGATGATTCCCGGTTTGGTTTCCGATATGAATTCGAGTTGCGCCTGCTGGGTTGAAAATGTGGTGTCAAAAACATCGTTGGCAATGTTTTTGCTTTTGAGATACGCCGAAACATACAGCAAACCCAATGGCGGATAGGGTTTCATTATCTTTTGCTCCTTAGGGTCATCCGACAAATAATAGGCATGTGTCAAAAGAATGCTCATTGTTTCTGCAGCGTTATGATATAATGATCGGCATATTTTGAAAGGAACCGCCATTTGGAAATACTGCTTTCCAAATGGTTCAAAAACCTTAAGATTCCCATTTTGTCCCTGAAAAATGGCTCCATGTACGAAGGCGGCACAAAAAAACCTATCGGTTTGTAATCCACCAGCTCAAAATCATGCTTTGCTAAATTTACGATATCTTTTGGGTTGAAATAGTATGTTGGCACTTTTTCTCCGTCAACGTTGGCAAGTACCATTTCTTTTTTTCTTCTGAAAACATTGGAAAATTGGGCTTTTGCCAAAAAATATAATTGCTCCCAAAGCGTATTTTGAGGCATGATGACCAAAACCATTTTCCCTTTTTCAGGAAGCAGGCTTTTTGAATCGCGGAAGAATTTTTCAAGTTCCGATTGAGTCAGACAATTCAATCCGCCAAAATTGGAGAATATCAAATCAAATTGCCGCCCGTCAAAAGTGGTATCAATATACTTTATATCGGAAACCACATAATCAAGATTTTTGTGGACTGCTTTATTTTTGGCAACTTCAATCATTTTCGGCGAGACATCGCTTGCAGTGATTTTAAATGTTTTCCTCGCCAGCCAAATTGCATCTTCGCCGGTTCCGCAATTGACCTCAAGTATGTTCCGTACATTTTTTAAGTGTTTGGAAAGTGCATCGCGTACCAAAGAACGCTGCATCCTCCCTATCATCGTATCGCTAAAAGTCCTATCGTAACAGGCCGCGGCCTTATCAAAACTAGCTTCCATCCTGCTCAAGTTTTTTAAGTAAAAAAGCATCCAAGTATGCACTCGGAATGTAATAACCTAATTTTAAAATCGATTTTAAATGCGAGGCTGAAATTGCCGATGGTTCATAAAATAATTGCCTCAGATTTCGAAATCCCTGGCGTTTCCTGAATTCCTTATGAACAAAGCGCTGCAACTTGCGGTAGTAATTGGATTTGTAGGTGCCGCGGAACATCATCTCAAAATCGTCTGAATCGGTCCAGTTGGATTTGAGCTTCAGGTCGTCCTTGACTTTATCATAAAACTTGGTTCCCGGCAGCGGATACGAAACCGAAATCCCTATGTTATCAGGCATTAATTCTTTAACCATTGCAATCGTTTTGGCAATATCTTCCTGGTTTTCTTCCAGATAGCCAAACTGTAAAAAGAACGCCACTTTAATATTTTTCTCCCTTAGCAGCCGTGTTGCGTGGTAAATCTGTTCGACGGTTGTGCCTTTGTCCATCGCATCGAGGATTTTCTGCGAAGCGCTTTCGGCACCTACCCAAACTTCCTCGAGCCCTGATTCTGCCAGGCAATCAATCGTATCTTCCTTTAAAAGCAGGTCCACGCGGCTTTGGATAAAATAACTGATTTTGAGGTTTTCCTCTTTCAGTTTCACATTAAATTCCTGCACCCAATTGGGCTTTAAGCCAAAAATATCATCACACATCCAAAAGCGCTTTACGCCAAATTCTTTTTGCAGATAAGCTATCTGACTGATGATATATCCCGGAGAATGTGCGTTATAACGATTGCCGTAAATGGGTTTGGCGCACCAGTTGCATTTATAGGGGCAACCACGTGTTGTGGCGATGTTGAGCGTAAATTCCTGATCGCTTTGTTTCCAGATGTGGCGGTAATCTTCAATATTGACCAAATCCCAGGCGGGCATCGGAAAATCATCCAAAACCTGTTGGACTTCCCGTTTTTTATTAACCTGGATAGAATTATCTTTCCTGAAAACAATTCCGCTTACATCATCAATATCCTGATTGGCATCCAATCGCTGCAGCAATTCCAAAAGCGTCGATTCGCCTTCGCCCTGCAGGATAAAATCGGCTCCTTTTTCAATGTATTCCGCATAATGATCGGTGGAATCCGAGCTGCAGACAATAACAATGCAACTGTGGTTGTTGCCATATTTTATCATTTCAAAACAAGCCTCGCGCATGTTGGTCAGGCACATTTTGGTCAGGTAATTGAACCCATCGTCGTAAATCACCAGATAATCGGGCTTTGTTTTATGCAGCGTGAGCTGGATAGTTTTGGGAGAATCCAGCAGATTGGTATCAAAAAGCGCTACATCAAAGCCGTTTTTGCGCAATAATGAAGCTGCATACAAGGTTCCCAAAGGCGGAAAGGGATTTTTGTTTTTCCACTGTTTTGGGTCGAGTTTGTAATAATACGAATGCGAAAAAAGAATACTAGACATTTTCTTTCTGTAAAACTACATTATACTTTGACTGGACTTCATCGAGTTTGGTATTCAAAGATAAGATAACTTTTTTTTGAAAGTTGGACGGATGGTGCTTGGAAATGTTCTTTGTCGTTTTTAGTGCAATTTTGAAATCGTCTTCGTTCATGCTTCGGAATTTCGAACGCCATTTTTTCAGGGTTATTGCCTTGAAAAGATTATCAGTCACAGTTCCTATGCGGGTATCGCAAACCCATTCTATAAATCTTGACAAAATCGTTTTTTTGGTCATGCCGACTGTATCGAGCTGCGGTTCGAATTTTGAAAAGTATTTCTTAATCCATTCGTTTTTTTGATAAAACAGTTCAAATGCGGCTTTTCCCTGCATTGGGATCAGTGTTTTAAGCTCGGTTGCGGTAAACCGGTTTTGTTCCTCGATTTCCAATGCATTGGAAGAAATGAAATAGTTGACACAGAAATATTTTCGGGAATTGAGCAGGAATATTTTTTTGTAAAGCATCAATAAGGTCCGGCAAATCCAAAGTTTATCAGGCCTGGTGATTACAAAAAAGTCGATGTCGCTCTCGTTATCGTAATATCCTTTTGATAACGAACCCGAAATCCCCACCGCTTCCACATAGGGGAATTTGGCAATGAATTTGGCTTTTTGGCTTGCTTTTTTCATTGCTTTATGGGCATACATGTTGCCCCTAAGCCTTTTGATAACCGAATCCAGATCGCTGCCATAGACATAAAATTCATCTATTTTCCGCAGGATTTTTTCATCGATTAGGTATTGCAGTTCGTTTTCGGTTTGCGAAAGTTCCGCATAGTTGGTGTAGCTGTGTATTTCGTCAATTTTCAGCGGATACCTGAAGATCGAAAAATACAGGATTGTTTTTAGAGTTTCCAAAGTTCATAGCGTTTTGTTGTTTTAAAAGTAACATTTAAAAATGTACTTACCCTACGCAATATGGCGATGTTTACCCTTTGTTTACCTAAATTACAACTGTAAAAAACTAGTCTTTTGTAAACTCAACGTCCATTCCGCCTTGCTTTATCGTGAATTTATTGTCTCCAAAAACCATTGTGATCCTTGCAGTATCAAATACGAATTCGGTTCTCGCTTTTTGCCGTTAATGGAAACGAACTTTGACCTGTAGCCTGGGCAGTTAGCGCTCCGTTTTGCTCAGCGACGGTAATTTTCATCGGAACCATTTTAGAAGAATACGTTCCGGCGTATTTTTGCAAAATAGCTTTATCAACAGCAAAATCCTTCAGGCTTGGAAAAGCATATGCCTCGCCATAAAACAAACTCAGCACACCGATCATGATATCATTACGGTCATAATTATCGCCATTCACCACAATGGCAAAGCCTGTGTTTTCGCCAGGCAAATAGCCAACAGCCGCCCTAAAATTTTCAATTCCGCCGGTATGCCCGTAAAATTTCATTTCATAGAATGGTGCAATGATCAATCCCATGCCGTAGCTGTCTTCCATGGTTTTCATTTGCTCTAAAGCTTGCTTTGAAACCAGTTTGCCATCAAACAAACCATTCATAAAAACATTCAGGTCATTGGGCGTAGACGATATTGCTCCGGCTGCAAACGCCAGCGAACTGCTCCATTCAGGCGTTTTTTCCCAAGTAGTCCCGTTGAAGGTATACGAGTAGGCTTCGTTTTTGGAAACATCGATTTTATCCGGGAAAATGGTATTCTTCAAACCCAATTTTTTCACAATCCTTGTAGTAAGGTTTTCTGCATAGCTTTTTTTGGTGATGTCTTCCAGGATGTAACCCAACAGATTGTAATTGGAATTGCTGTATTTGAACTGCGAGTTCGGTTCAAAAGCCGAAGTGTAGCCTTCAATCCGCTTGATCAGGTCTTCTTTTTTATTCTCAACATAAATGTACTGCGCTACGGTAGGATCATCGTTCAGAAAGTCGGGGATTCCGGTTCTGTGGTGCAACAGCATATGAATTGTGATCTTATCGGCGTTCGGGATTTTTGGATAGAATTTGGAAAGTTTGGTATCCAACGACAGCTTTTTTTCATCCACCAGCTGCAAAATCATCGTTGCTGTAAAGGTTTTGGTGATCGAGCCTACCTTCAATTTGGTATTTTCATCCAGTTTCTTACCCGCTGCCACATCGGCATAGCCATAACTTTTGGCAAAAACCACCTTATTGTCCTGCCGGATCGCAACCGAACCCATGAATTTGTTATTGGCATTGAGGAACGTCAGCAGGCTGTCGATTTTCTGGAACTTGGTTTGCTGCGCCAGGGCAACAGTTGATGTAAGAATCAGTAGATAAAAAAGTTTTTTCATGTTGTTTTTAATCTTTGATAAATGGAATAGATACAATTCACTAAAAATAAAAGTATGCTCGACAAAAATGCCAAAATGGCTAAAATGTCACCTGGAAAAGTAAAAGTGATCAAAATCAAACTGATGCTTAGAAACGATAAAGCAGGCTGTTGTTTTATCTTAAAGACAAAAAGCAGGAAATACGTTAAAAGATACAGGAACAATAAAGGAGTCGCGAGGAATACGATATTTGTAAAGTCCCATGCCCATCCCACTGTTTTATTCACGCCCCATGTTCCAATCGAAGGGGAATTGAAAACCAATATCCCTATTTGCAAAATAAGCAATAAACCCAAAAACCGTTCGAGTGTGATTCTTTTTCCCATTCCAGATTAATGCGCCTCAAGCCAGTTTTTACCAGATCCCAGCTCGACTTCCAACGGAACGGCCATTTTGAAGGCATTTTCCATTTCGTGCTTGATCATCGGCTGGATTTTCTCCAATTCCGAATTATGTACGTCAAAAACAAGCTCATCATGTACCTGCAAAAGCATCTTGGATTGCCAGTTTTCCGAAGCCAGCTTTTTGTGGATGTTGATCATCGCGATCTTGATAATGTCTGCCGCCGATCCCTGGATTGGCGCGTTCACCGCATTTCGTTCAGCCGCGCCACGAACCACGGCGTTCGCCGAATTGATATCTTTCAGATACCTTCTTCTTCCTAAAACTGTCTGGACATAACCATTTTCGCGTGCAAAATCTACCTGCTCCGACATGTATGATTTCAGTTTCGGATACGTTTTGTAATACGCATCGATCAGCGCCGCGCTTTCGCTGCGTGACAATGAAGTTTGGTTGCTCAAGCCAAAAGCCGAAACACCGTATATGATCCCAAAATTCACGGTTTTGGCATTGCTACGCTGTTCTTTCGTAACCTCATCCAAAGCTACATTGAATACTTTTGCTGCCGTGCTTCGGTGGATGTCTTCGTTATTCTGGAAGGCTTTGATCATATTTTCCTCGCCAGACAATGCCGCAATGATCCTCAGCTCTATTTGTGAGTAATCGGCAGAAAGCAGCGTGTAGTTTTCGTCGCGCGCAATAAATGCTTTCCTTATCAAGCGCCCGCGTTCTGTACGGATAGGGATGTTCTGCAAGTTCGGGTTATTGGAACTCAAACGCCCGGTTGCCGCAACGGTCTGCATATAATCAGTATGTACGCGCTGTGTCTTTTGGTCTACCTGATTTGGTAAAGCATCTATATAAGTGCTCAATAATTTCACCATTTGGCGCCATTCCAGGATGTCCTTTACGATTTGGTGCTCGTTGGCCAGGTACGACAGAACTTCTTCGCCTGTGGCATACTGGCCTGTTTTGGTTTTCTTTTGTTTGGCTCCGCCGATTTTCATCTTCTCGAATAAAATATCGCCCAATTGTTTTGGCGATGCCAGATTGAACTTTTCACCGGCTTCTTCGTAGATTTTCTGCTCAAATTCGGCGATGTCTTTCTGCATGTCGACCGACATTTTTTTCAGGAAATCCTCATCAAGGTTAATGCCTTCCATTTCCATAGCGGCCAAAACCGGAATCAGCGGGATTTCGATTTCCTCGAACAGTTTTTTGGTTTCGGCTTTATCCAAAATCGGGCTGAAGATATCTTTCAACTGCAATGTGATATCGGCATCTTCTGCAGCGTATTCCTTAATATCTTCCAAAGCCACATCACGCATGGACAGTTGGCCTTTTCCTTTTTTGCCGATCAGGGTTTCTATCGATTTTGGCGAATATTTCAAGTACGTTTCACTCAGTACATCCATATTGTGGCGCATGTCCGGATTGATCAGGTAATGCGCAATCATCGTATCAAATAATTTTCCTTTGATGATGATGCCATATTTTGATAAAACCTTTAGATCGTATTTGACGTTCTGGCCAATCTTTTCAATATTTTCATTTTCAAAAAACGGCTTGAACTTATCAGCCAGAGCCTGTGCTTCTTCCTGATTTTCCGGAAACGGGACATAAAATGCCTTGCCTTTTTCCCATGAAAACGACATTCCCACCAGCTCGGCATTCAGGGCATCGATTCCGGTAGTTTCGGTGTCAAAGCATACCGAGGTTTGGTTTGCCAGGTTTTGCAAAAACAGTTTTGTCCCCAAATCACCTTGTATGATTGTATAATTGTGATCTGTATTTTCTAAAGTTGCATAATACGAATTGGGCTTGGACTCATCTCCATCGTCATCGCTGAAGCCAAATAAATCGAACTGATTTTCGTTTTTAGGCGGCGATTTTCTGGCTGGTTTTGGAGTGCCTTCCGATGCTTCCGAATCATTCGCATTAGTATCAATTTCGTCGTATTCCTTTCCGCTTCCGAAGAATTTGTCAAACTGTGCTTTCAGCTGACGGAATTCGAGTTCCATGAACAGTGCATCAGTTTTCTCGACATCAGGTTTGGTCAGCTCATAATCGTCTGCATTGAATTTCACATCGCAGTCGCAAAGTATCGCCGCCAGTTTTTTGGACAAGATGCCTAATTCCTTATTGGCTTCGATCTTGGCTTTCATAGCGCCTTTCAGCTTATCGGTATTGGCCAGAAGGTTTTCCATCGAACCGAATTCCTTCAGCAGTTTCTTTGCTGTAACCTCGCCAACGCCAGGCAATCCCGGGATATTGTCGGCAGCATCGCCCATCATCCCCAGAAAATCGATTACCTGTGACGGATGCTCAATCTCAAAGCGGGCCAATACTTCGGGCACGCCCCAAATCTCGATGTCGTTGCCCAGGCGCGCCGGTTTGTACATAAAGATGTTTTCAGAAACCAATTGGGCAAAATCCTTATCGGGAGTAACCATGAACACCTGGAAGTTCTCCTTTTCTGCCTGCTTTGCAATCGTTCCGATCAAATCATCGGCTTCGCATCCTGCCAATTCAATAATCGGGATGTGCATCGCACGGAGCAATTCCTGGATATACGGAACCGCAATTTTGATGGCTTCCGGAGTTTCGTCCCGGTTGGCTTTGTATTCCTGGTACATTTCGGTACGTACATGGCTACCGCCTTTGTCAAAAGCTACTGCGAGATGGTCTGGCTTTTCCCGTTTGATGACATCCATCAGCGAATTCATGAATCCGATGATCGCTGATGTATCCATTCCTTTTGAATTGATACGCGGGTTTTTTATAAATGCATAATACCCGCGGAAAATCAACGCATAGGCATCAAGAAGGAAAAGGCGTTTTTGTGACATGATTCGTATTTTGTATAGTCTCCAAAAATACAAAACTTAGTCAGTTAAAATAAAAAAACCGGCACTGAATTATCGAGTGCCGGTTTTCTGGAATTAAGCTAACTAAAACCAAAAAACTTATTCCTTGATTATTTTATAGGTAGCATGCTGCCCATTTTCAAAATCGATTTGAATGATGTACATTCCACTTACCTTATCGCCCAAATTGATTTCGGCTGATTGCTGCGAGATAACCAACTGGCCTAAAACGTTATAAACATTTATTTTTTCTATTGTCGAATCGGTTTGAACGGTTACTAAGCCTTTTGTTGGATTTGGGTACACGCTTAAAGCATTTTTAACAGGAGTGTCAATGCCTAATGAGCTGGTCAAACCCCACTCGACATTGTCGATGGTAACGATTTTATGAACGCCGTTGGGAACAAATTTTATGGCTACATATTGGTGCCCTGAAACCGCAGGGATAGCAGCTGTGACATAAGTTGTTCCTGCAACAGGAGTAAAAGCAGCACCTACTGGAGCGAAACTTGAAAAATCCGTCTGGCTTGATAACGTTCCTACCTGGATTGTTGCTCCTGCCGATATTGATTCTACGTCATATTTCAGCGAATAATTTCCATTTATTGTTGAAACCGCTGGAGAAATCATATAGAAATCATCGGCAGCATTGGTAAAACTGTAAATCTGTACCGATTTGTCCGGTGTTCCTGTAAGCCCAAATAAGAAACCTGTATGGCTTGCAGCCCAGCATTGTTCAGGGAAGCCTGTAAAATCATCAAAATTATACTGGAAAGTTGCTACCGGTGCACAAGGATCGGTAACCGGGGTTTCGGCAACAATCTGGATCTGCGCAATTGACGAACTTCTTGTATACGCTGCCGGAGGATTTGCAGGATCCGGGTTTGTAGTATCGCTTCTGTACATTATACCTCTGTTGGCTCCCGAAGCTGTATACGATGCAAAAGAAGAACTGCTGTATCCGGTTACGCTTTCCTGGACAGCCACTACCAAGTTACCCGTTCCGTTCCAATCAAAAGGCGTATCTAAAGTAATTTCCACCCATGAGTTAGCAGCAAATGCAAGCTGCCCCGAAAAAGATTGCTGTAAATCAGCCAATGGCACCCAGCTTGTTGTGGTGTCAAATCCAGATAAGGTAGTATTTCCTAAATAAACCGTCCAGTTGTTATAGCGTTCCGGATTGGCTCCTAAAGTTACCTGCTTGAAACGGATTTTTGTAATTCGGGTTTGTCCTGGTTCCAGAACCCCCGTTAGCTCGCTGTTTAAATAAATTTCCTGTGAGTAGCTGTTTACATAATTCGATTCAATTGGGAAACTGCTACTGGTGGTAGTTCCTTCTGACCCGATGTGCCCTGAAGTTAGGGTTGTAAAGGCAAACGGGCCTTCCCAAGATCCGAAACCGTTGCCCGAAGCGGTGCAGTTTTGACGCACATAATACTGATATGCCGTTGATTCTGTCAAACCAGGCAGTACATAGTTATTTGAAACCCCGGATAAGTTGTTGTTAGGAGTTCCTGTTGGCGTAAATCCTTGTGCTCCGTATTCGATATCGTAAGACGACCCGCTTCCTGTCCAGGATAAGGTGGCCGAAGTTTTTGTAATATTAGCAGCGGTTAAGTTTTGAACGTCGCCACAAGTTGGGATTGGCTCCCAAACCACATCATCAACCGACATGTATGAATACGATGAACCGTCAATACGCTGGATGCCAACATATGCCGCAGTTCCTGTATAGCCATCAAAATTAACTGCAAATTGCTTGAATGCCGCAGTGATCTCCGATGTTGGTATTGTTGCGATTACCTCAATGTTTGCCGTTGCTGTGTTAGAACTTAATGCCACTACACGGATGGCGTGCGTTCCGCTGGCAGATGATTTTTTTGCCTTGAAACGAAGCCTGTGGGTCCCCGCACCAACGTTTGTCAGTTGTGGGCTGACCAATATCAGTTTGTTATCCAAATTCGTCAAATCGGCACCATTGCCGTAGAATGTCACCCCGTTTGGCGCAGAGAAAACATAATCTGAGGTAGAGGTAACATTGATTGTTGGTGGGCCGCCTGCACCTACCGTGATTTTGCTCCAGCAATTTGGCAAAGCCGAAACCGCATCAAAATTTTCATTGAAGGAAGCAACCGGCACACAGGCCGTGTAAGTATTTCCAACAGTAGAATAGCCGCTGTCGCAGGTACTTACATTTTTCCCGCGGAAGAAATATTGGGTATTCGGGCTCAATCCGGCCAATGGCAATGATACATCCGTAGAATTAACCGTAAATGGCGAACCCGGAACCATTGAAGCAAATCCACTGTCAGTAGCAACTTCAATTATCGTGTTGTAAGGCAAAGCCGTCCCGTTTTCTGAAACCGCCCAGTTCAGCTGGAATGAATTGGCCGTGATGGTATTTGCCGTGATTGTGTTTACGCCTTGCGGGCAATTGACGATGCTGTTTGTTAACGGCGAAGTGGTCAAATAAACCGGGCCTCCCGAACAGGCCGAGCTAACAGCATAAATAGTATAGGTATATTCATTGTTCCCTCTGATAGCTCCATTATTGTAGTTTTCCTCAAAACTTGTATTCGGGCCGTAATAAGAGACATAGGCATTTAAAGCGGCATTTTGTCCTACGGCATATGCCGTTCCGTTTGCTGGAGCATTTGGGGTCGCGCCCCCTATTGTACGCAAAATAAGGTAACGGTCGGCTGCAGGAGATGATACTGTAAAGCTTCCATTGATAATGATGCCTGTATTAGTCAAAACCAAATTCGTTGGCTGAGCCGTTGGTGCCACACAGGCTGCCGGAGGTGCCCAGTTGAATTGCAATCCAGATGTTGGTAAAAATGCTGCGGCCGAGGTTACCGTTGCGGCCGTGCTTCCTCCTGCGGTGGTATTGTTCCAGTTGGTGGTAGCATTTCCAGCTGCAGATCTGTTAGTGTAATCCGAAGTCGTAGCTCCTCTTAATCCAACCTGCGCCGCCATTGATGATGGTGTACCCGTTACGCTGAAATCATAGGCAAAAGCAATGCTTCCGTTTTGGTTCAAACGAACCTGGAAATTATAATCAAAGTGGTTCGCAAGCGTATTGGAGTAAAGTTTGAAATGTTTCCACTCGATTACAAAAGTCTGGTTCGGTGCCGTTCCGATAGTTTTTGTTTCGATGGTAGACGTCTTTCCGTTAAAATCAAACATTCCGCCTAAATCGGCTGCTAACGGGGCAATTACACCGCCTGTTGACCCGCTTGAAAACGGAGCGGTATTGGTTGCCGACAATAAGGCACCAAAACAGATGTATCCGTTAGTACTGATATTTAACGCAGAGTACGACTGACCTCCAAAAGAAAAGCTAAATGGAATTGCAACATTTTCATAGCGTTCGTCATCCAGCGATGCGCTTCCTGAATTTCCTGTAGCTGTTGCCACAATGGTTGCGCCTGTCAATGTTTCGTAGGTTTCCTGGCTTTGAGAAAAGCTAAAGCTCCCCGCCTGTGAAAATGCCAACTGCGAAACGAAGAAGCAGAATAAAAAAGCGATCCTGTATAAGAGCCTGTGGCTTTTGAGGTGGTAATTTTTTTGCATGATAGTAGTTTTATTTAATACTAATTTTAAAGTGAAACAAAACTACTTATTTAGACTAAATAAAAATAATGATTAATTATTTTTGCAGATATCTCTTTTATTTAAGCCTAAAAAGACTAAATATTGATTTTTTTAACGCTTGAATTTTGGGAAGCAAAAAAAGAAATATAATTTTTTTAGGATGCGTAACTGCCCAAAATATGGGCAATCAGCTGCTATTTGAAAAATAAAACCACAAAAAACCTTTTTCTTCATTTTATCTTCATTTTGTGCTTGTAGCTTTGTGTTGTAATTGAATGGGAAATCAATTAAAAAGCGGTAATCATGAAAAAATTAGTTTTAATAATTCTGTTTTTAGGCAGCTTTTCGCTTCAGGCTCAAAATGACGGAAGCCAAAAACCTGTTGAGCCTACGCTTCAGGTAGCAAAGGCATTTGAAAAGGATTTTCCAAAAACAACACCAGTATGGAGGCAGGAGTTTGATGGTGATAACAATACCCAATTGAGTTATGAAGCCGATTTTAGCGTAAATGGCACCAACATGACTGCCGTTTATGATGCATTAGGAAATTTCAAAGTGCTGCAGATTGAGATGAAACCAGCCGAGATCCCTGCCAAAATCAGCAAATACATGGCAAAAAATTATCCGAAAAACAATATCAAAAAAGCTGCAAAGCTAATGACAAATGACAATAAAGTTACCTACGAGATTGGAATTACAATAAATAGCAAATGGGTTGATGCCGTTTTTAACAAAGAGGGAGATTTTTTAGAAATGGTAAGTAAAGATTAGAATTTTAGTTTTAAAGATTGTAGGTTGTTAAAAGCCGGCGAAGGGATTTGCCGGCTTTTTTAGTATTTTTGACTAATATACGGTTATATGAATGTCTTAATTGTAGAAGATTATAAGGAATTGGCGGCCGAATTGGTGGACTACCTATCCAAAAACGGTTACCTGTGCAAAACGGTTGCTACCTGTGATGACGCCCTTGAGGAAATTGCGGTAAACGAATACGACGCAATGCTGCTCGATTTGGGCCTGCCCGACGGAAGCGGCTTTGATGTGCTGAGGGCCGTAAGGAAATCGAAATCCAAGATTGCGGTTATCGTAATTACTGCACGGGGCGAGCTTGACGATAAGATCAATGGGTTGGAGCTAGGCGCCGATGATTACCTGACAAAACCATTCGCACTAACCGAACTGGGCGCAAGGTTGTTTGCCGTTATCCGGAGGATCCATGGGTTTGCTGCCAACGAACTCGAGGTCCACGGATTTAAGATATTGCTCCAGGATTATAAGGTTAGTTTTGACGGAACCCCAATTGCGCTGACCAAAAAAGAATTTGACATTTTTCAGTATCTGGCATTGAATAAAAACAGGGTAATTACCCGATTGCAGGTTACAGAACACGTTTGGGGCGATGTTTTGGAGATCAATTCCGATTCGAATTTCATTGATGTGCATGTGCGCAACCTTCGAAAAAAACTGGCCGTACATTCAAAATTGGATTGGTTTGAAACCGTCAGGAATGTAGGCTACCGAATAAATTTATAAATGAAGATAAAGCATCAGTTAGCGGTTTTTAACTTACTGACCCGGTTATTGATTATCGTGGCGCTTTGGTTTACGCTGCCAATATTGGTGCAAAAAGTGGTTTACGCGCACATTGACAAAAGCATTTTAGAAAAGAAACAGCGTTTTTTTGAACATCTGGACAACCAGGAAATCTACAATTTCATCAGCCGGAAAGATTCGACCGAAACCTATGCAAGCTTTTCTACGCTGCACAGCGAATTCCTGCAATTGTACAGCGCCCAAAAGCCCGCACCCAAAAACAAGAATGTTTTCATCAACGAACGCAGGATTATTGAAGACGAAGAGAACGATTACCGTGTTCTGTACTATAATTTCAGCTACGAAAACACCGATTACGTTTTGGAAATCGGTAACAGCCTAAGCGAGATCAACGACCTTACTTTTTCGATACGGTTTTTTACGACCACACTTCTCTTTATTATAGTATTGATAACATTTTTGGCAGATACTTTTTTCATAGAATACCTGCTAAAACCCTTTTACCGGATCATCAACATCAAGATACGGCACGTAAATGACCCGCACGGATTTGATTATACCCCGATCCCGACGCATTCTACCGATTTCCAGGAACTGGATACCGTTCTGAACCAAATGATGTTCCGCATCAACGATGTGTTCCAAAAAGAAAAGCAGTTTATCGGCAATGTTTCGCACGAGTTGCTGACACCGATCTCGCTGCTGAAGAACCGTTTTGAAAACCTGCTGCAGAATGAATCGATCAATGACGAAGGCATCGACAAAATTGCCAGCTCGCTCCGCACTTTGGACCTGCTGAAGAAAGTAATCAATAACCTGCTGCTTATTTCCAAAATCGACAACAATCAGTTTGTCAATAATGAAACGATTTCGATAAGGGAAATGATCCCCGAGATCCTTGAGGATTTTGAAGACCGGATCGAGGAAAAGCAGCTTTTGGTCGAAAATGAAGTGGGCAACGATTTCCTATTTACAGGAAACAAGACTTTGATCAGGATCATGCTCAATAATTTGATCCTGAACGCCATCAAGTACAATATCGAAAAAGGCAACATCACCATAAAGGCAGAGCTTTCCGCAGAAGATTACCTTTTGACAATTTCAGATACCGGAAAAGGAATGACCGAAACCCAGCTGGCAAAAATATTTGAGCGTTTCACCCGCATCAATATTGAGCAGGAAGGCCAGGGATTGGGGCTGGCTATTGTAGACAGCATTGCCAAGTTTCATCACATCGATATTAAGGTACATTCGAAAGTGGATGCCGGCACTACATTTTCAGTACATTTTCCATTGGATATCACAAAGAAAAGTTAAACTCCGCAAACAGTTCCAATCTTCATCCCGTCTTCATTTTACAGGGCTAACTTTGATATAGAAAATTACCAAAAAGGTTAATTTATTAATTCAAAAAAACTAGAAATCATGAAAAAAGTAGTAATGTTAGCTTTGCTTGTTCTAGGAACAGGCGCTTTCGCAAACGCAAAACCAGTAGCTGCAAAAGGAACAGCCGCAAAAGAAATTTCTATCAGAAAACACAGGAAAGCTGTCAAAAAAGCAAAAGTGGTACCAACGCAAAAAGAAGAGGCTGCGAACACAAAAAAATAATTTCAATAGATTTGGGAGAGCGTTGAAATTGCATATAGGTTAGTGCTAATTCTGAAAAAGCCGATGAGTTATTGTCGGCTTTTTTTGTTTTTATTGCTTTCCGAAAAAAAAAATAATTTTTTTTAGAATTTCCCCAAATCTTCATTTTGTCTTCATTTAGCCGACATACATTTGTCTTGTAAATAAAACGAAACATTGTTTAATTAATTTTTAAAAAATAGAAATCATGAAAAAAGTATTGATGTTAGCAGCTTTAATCCTAGGAACAACTGCAATGGTAAACGCTCAAACTGCACCAGCTGCAAAAACTGAGGCTAAAGAAGCTAAAAAAGAAGTAAAGCATGCTAAAAAAGCTGAAAAGAAAGCTGAAAAAGCTGCTGCCGCAACTGAAGTGAAAGCTGAGGCTGCAAAACCAAAAAAATAATTAGTAATAGCATCCATTTAACTGGAAAAAAGGCTGGCAGATCATTGTCAGCCTTTTTTTATTTGGGCTAACGTTAAATTATCTCTAATAATACGATCGGCAATTATTTTCTTTTGTTAATTTGTCAAAAAAAATAAGATGGCTTTTCGTTTTCTCATCCTCTTCATTATCATAGGAATAGTCGAACTCTATGCCTTTCAAGCCATAAAAACCTTAACACGATCCAAGTGGATTTTGCTTGCTTACATCATCGTTTCGGCTGCTGCAATTTTATTCATTGTTTACGAATTCATGAAGTTTGACCGAAGTGTTGGTCAAACTAAGATTTCGCTGATCACTTTTGGGGTTTTATTATTGGTTCTATTGCCAAAGCTCGTGCTGACATTTACAATGCTGATGGAAGATGTTTTGAGGATATTGATGGGAACCGTAAATCATTTTATGGGCCATAACAGCGACAGTTTTTTGCCCAACCGCCGAAAGTTCGTCAGCCAGGTCGCATTGGGATTGGCGGCTGTACCATTTCTTTCGTTGATATACGGAATGACTGTTGGAAAATACAATTTCAAGGTATTTAAGCAGACTTTGTTTTTTCCGGACCTGCCAGATGCTTTTGAAGGTTTTAAGATTACCCAGATTTCAGACATCCACAGCGGAAGTTTTGACGATGCGGAAAAAATAAAATATGCCATCGACCTCATTAATGAACAGGAGTCAGACCTGATGCTTTTTACCGGCGATATCGTAAATGCAAAGGCTGACGAAATGCATCCATGGATTGAAACATTCAAAGGTTTGAAACAATACGAATACGGCAAATACTCTATTTTGGGCAACCACGATTATGGCGCGTACCTGGACTGGAAATCAGATCAGGCCCGAGTTCAAAATTTTGCAGCGATAAAGGACCTGCATCGCCAGATTGATTTCAAGCTGATGCTGAATGAAAATGTGAAGATCAAAAAAGGAAATGATGAGATTACGCTGATTGGCGTAGAAAACTGGGGCAAGCATTTTGATAAGCTGGGCGACCTCGACAAAGCTTCAGAAAATGTAAAACCCGAAGACTTCAAGATACTGATGAGCCACGACCCAAGCCATTGGGAGTACATTGTAAAAAAACATCCTAAAAATGTACAGCTCACACTGTCGGGCCACACGCACGGCATGCAGTTTGGCATCGAAATACCTGGGTTTTTCAAATGGAGCGTAGCGCAATACCTTTACAAACAATGGGCCGGGCTGTATACCGAATTTGGCAGGTATGTTTATGTGAACCGTGGTTTCGGTTTCCATGCCTATCCCGGACGCGTGGGTATTATGCCCGAAATAACTGTTTTTGAACTAAAAAAAGGCAATATTGTAGCATAATTGGTTAAAAATGCTACATTTGTGAATTAATATTACTATCAAACTGTAAAAAGTAGGTAAAAAACATTTTGGTTTTATGTCAAAATTTGGAGAATTAATCAATGCACAAGTTCCTGTATTAATTGACTTTTATACAGAATGGAACGAATCTTCGGTTTCTATGCACCCTGTAATCAGGGATGTGGCCGCTGCGCTTGGTGACAGGGCAAAAGTGATCAAAATCGATGTGGATAAAAATCAGGAATTGGCCGATGCGCTTCGTATCAAAGGTTTGCCAACCCTGATGATTTATAAGGAAGGGCAAATGGTTTGGAGGCAATCTGGGGAATTGGATGCCAATACGATAATCAGCCTGGTTCAGGAACAATTGTAAACATTTTAAACAAATAATAAAAAGCGGGCCAAATGGTTCGCTTTTTTTGTGTAAGTCAATTTGTTAAATAATGGAAATTTGAAAAAATACAACTGTTTATAGCTTAAATTTGAAGCTTCTT
Source organism: Flavobacterium sp. (assembly GCA_049841115.1). Lineage (GTDB taxonomy): Bacteria > Bacteroidota > Bacteroidia > Flavobacteriales > Flavobacteriaceae > Flavobacterium. The sequence goes on along the minus strand of JASGHQ010000006.1, from coordinate 1,213,842 downwards.
TATTAGCCATGAAACACATTTTATTTTTTATTATTCTACTATCAACCGCAAAACTCGCAGCGCAAAATGATTGCATTGATGCTCTGGTGGTTTGCGGCGACACCAATTTTAACAATATTGAGGTTAACGGTTTTGGCGTTCAGGAAGTAAGCAGCTGTGGCAGCCAGGAATTCAACAGTATCTGGATGAAGCTCAATATTGCCACATCAGGAACGCTTGAGTTCACTATTACGCCACAAAATACAAGTATTGATGAAGATTTTGACTTTTATCTCTACGAATTTGTATCCTGCGACGACCGCAATATTATCCGCTGTTCCACAACCAATCCGCGGGCAGCAGGACTATCATCCAACCTCACCGGATTGAATTCAACAGAAACAGACACAAGTGAAGGTCCTGGTGCCGACGGCAATGGTTTTCTGCAGTCTATACTGGTAAATGCCGGAGAAACCTATATGCTGGCAATAGACCGCGCATCGGGGAATAGTAATTTTTCGATAACATGGTCGGGAACGGCAACTTTTAACCAACCGCCACAATTTCAATTGCCTACCGGAATGGCCACACTGGATTTGAGCCAATGTGACACAGATGGCATCTCGGATTCCTCAACAGCATTTGACCTGACACAGAACGATCCGTTTATAATTGGCACACAGAGCAATGTGGCTGTTACCTACCACATCAGTGAAAGCGATGCATTATTGGGCATAAATGAAATTGGCACTCCAACTGCATATGCCAATACGTCGAATCCGCAAACGATTTATGCCCGGATAGAGAATACAGTTACGGAATGCTTCAATACTTCTGAATTTGAAATCAGTATTCTGGATGATATTAATTTATCCGCAACAGAATTCAGGATATGTGATGACAATCTTGATGGAAATGAATTTAACGGTCAGGCTACCTTTAATATGCAGAATGTCACCGCGGAAGTTTTCCCTAATTTTTCAACTCCGGGACTTACGATAAAGTATTACCTGACGCAAACTGATGCCAATAGCAACAATAATGCGCTCCCTCAGTTTTTTTACAATACCGTCCCTTTTATGCAGACTGTTTTTATAAAAATTGAAAACGCAACCTGCAGCACAACGCAGCCCATAGATTTAATAGTACGGACTTTCCCCGCTGTAACCGGGGCAAATCTGCTTCAATGTGATTTTGGCGCCACTCCGGACGGTTTTACCTTATTCAACCTTAGCCAGGCTGATAGTTTTTTTACCAATAACGATCCTGATTTCGGGGTAACTTATTTTAAAGACATGGCAAGCGTGGCAAGCAATACCATGCTCCCAACAAATTACACCAATACTGCCAATCCGCAAAACATAATTGCAAAAATGACGGATATAAGTACAGGATGCAGCATATTATATACATTAACATTAAATGTAAATACGACTCCGGGACAGGTATTCGCAGCATTGGAAACGTGCGACATTCAACGGAGCGGTTTTGCATCCTTTGACCTTTCGCAGGCCAATGTCATTTTGACTCCCCTGCAAACAGCGGCCTATTACCCGACTTTGCAGGATGCATTGCTTGAGCAAAACCCTATTGGAAATAGTACTAACTATACCAACACCTCCCCATTTGGATCTAGCGTTTTTGTCCGCGTCGATGATGCGGTAAACGGTTGTTCAGGCATAAGCGAAATTGTTTTGCAGGTTAACAAGCTTCCCGAAATCGAAGCCAATGACACTGCTTATATCTGTATCAACCAACCTGGTTTTCAGGTTACATTAGACGCAGGGCCACTGGATTCACAGCCGTATACCTATGTTTGGCATTTCAATTCAACCCTTTTGCCCGATACAACTTACTCAATCAATGCCACTCAGACAGGAACCTACACTGTTGATGTCATCAATGCCAAAGGCTGTACCAACACAAGGTCGATACTCGTATCGCCTTCTGATATTCCAACGATCGCATCGGTGGTTACAGAAGGCTCCTCCATTCATGGCAACTCGGCAATCATAAACCTGGCACCGGCCAGCTCGGGGACTTATGGATTCAGTATTGACAATCCTGATGGGCCGTTTCAGCTAAGTAACCAGTTTCATTCGGTATCGTGTGGAATCCATACTGCTTACGTAATTGATAATAATGGCTGTGGCGTGGTATCCCAATCTTTTGAAATCATTGGGATTCCGGTTTATTTTACTCCAAATGGTGACGGCTATGAAGATTTTTGGAACCTCAGATGTGCTTTTACACATCCTGAAATCAAGATCCAGGTTTTTGACCGTTACGGCAAGTTACTGAAACAGATTTCTGCCAGTGGTGGTGGATGGGACGGAACCTATAACGGAAAAGCATTGCCTGCGGATGATTATTGGTATCTTATAAAATTTGGCGATGGAAAAACCAATACCGGGCATTTTGCATTGAAGCGATAAAAACCATGATTTATCTTGAAGACATTTTATATAATTCCATTATTCCGGGATCGAAATAACCCTCAAATTCATTCGAATAAATCTGTTTTTTTGTTATCGGGTCGTATAGCATAAAGCGGTATTTTGCCACAAAACTTCCTTGTAGGCAACTTGCCAAAAACACTCGTTCTCCCCCAGCTTCGAGCGTAATGTTCCTGCGAAGTTCATTTCCGCATTGGGCAACGTGGCGCTCCGGATTGATGGCAGTCCACTTGTTTTTATAGTATACTTCCCTAACAGGGGCCCAACGCTGGCTTTCCCTTTCAACAAAATTCAGGGAATCGGCAGAAGTGTTGCAAACAATTACCTTAAACCCCTTTTGGATGCCCAACCTGCTATTTATCCATTCCGGCATATCGCTAAAGGAATTGGGTAGCACAACGATCTGCAAAGCATTTGATTTTAAACTGCCATGATCTACTTCATTTTCAGTGCCTGGATTTTCCGTTAGTGCAACCGGATCCGTGTACGGATTATACCATTCTGGCTTTAGGCATTGGATGTCCTGGCAAAAGGCAGTTCCGATTACAAATAGAAATAAAGAAGCAAAAATATTTTTCATATGGATTTTGGTTTGCGGACGTAGGGAAATAATCGTGCCAAAACATCCGTTTTGGGCAGCATTCCTATCCCGGAATCTGCTCCGTCAAAACCTCTTCCCCTGTTTTGCCATAATACGTGCAGGTCATTTCCTTTATTGAGATGGCCCATTTTTCTATTCCGGTTCCGGCACACATTGTAATGAAAGTCAGGAAATCGGTTTTGCCTTGCTGGTGTGCTTTTAGCTCGGCTTTGAATTCGTCGGTATTTAGAGTCGCTGCAATAGCCAAAGGTTCATATTTTGCCGCAACTGTTGCCGTATACCCATTTGCACCGTGGTAATCCGTATGGCCATCGGCAACATAACATTCATAATGCGTTACGCCCATTTTTTTGATTTCCTGGATATAAGCCGGGAAATCCGCTCCCGATTTTACTTTACTGTGTGCTTCTTTAATTTTTTCTGCTGTAAACATTTTATTGATTTTGATTTATAAAGCATTTCGCTGATTGGTCAATTGCTCTGCCAGCCCAACCAGGATTCCTTCCGGGCCGCGGACGTAGCAAAGTTTGTAGATATCCTGGTAATTCACGACTTCGCCAACTAATTGGGCTCCGGTTTTAAAAATCCGTTCCAATGTAGCATCAAGATTTTCTACGGCGAACATTACACGAAGATAACCTAATGCATTTACCGGCGCGGCGCGGTGATCGGAAATTACTCCCGGAGTGATGAATCTTGAAATTTCCAATCGACTGTTGCCATCTGGAGTGACCATCATGGCGATTTCTACGTTTTGGTTGCCTAAACCGGTTACGCGTCCTGCCCATTCGCCTTCGATATTGGCGCGGCCTTCGAGTGTCAAACCGAGTTCCTGGAAAAATTCGATGGCAATATCAAGTGATTCCACTACGATGCCTACATTGTCCATTCGGATTATTTTGCTTTCTTTCATAGCTTTTTTTGTTGAATAGCTAAGGTACAAATTATCCTGAAAAGGAAAGAGTTCTAAAATAGCCCCGATTGCAGCAACTACCGAGTAGTGCGGAAAGCGGGGCCAATTATCCTAAATAAGACAAACGTCGTGCTATAAAAAACAAAAAACCCTCACATTACTGTGAGGGTCATTTATCATTTAGAATTTAAAATTACTGCGTCTGTTCGCTAACGCTCGGGTCAAAATAATTTTAATATCTGTAGTACTCAGGTTTGAATGGTCCTTCAACCGCAACACCGATGTAAGCAGCCTGCTCGTCATTCAATGTTTCTAATTCAACTCCCAATTTCGCCAAGTGTAAGGCAGCCACTTTTTCATCTAAATGTTTAGGCAACATATACACTTCGTTTTTGTAAGCTGCTGAGTTCGTCCACAATTCGATCTGAGCCAAAGTCTGGTTCGTAAATGAGTTACTCATTACAAAACTTGGGTGACCAGTAGCACAACCTAAGTTTACCAAACGGCCTTCAGCAAGGATGATGATGTCTTTTCCTGCGATAGTATATTTGTCAACCTGTGGTTTGATCTCGATTTTAGACGCGCCGTGGTTTTTGTTCAACCAAGCCATGTCGATTTCGTTATCGAAGTGACCGATGTTACAAACGATAGTTTTGTCTTTCATCTGCTCGAAGTGGCTTCCCATAACGATGTCCTTGTTTCCTGTTGTGGTGATAATGATATCAGCATTTCCAACAACAGTGTTTAGTTTTTTCACTTCAAAACCGTCCATTGCAGCCTGTAACGCACAGATTGGATCGATTTCGGTAACTGTTACGATAGAACCAGCTCCACGGAAAGAAGCTGCAGTTCCTTTACCAACGTCACCATATCCGCAAACAACCACTCTTTTTCCAGCCAACATAACATCAGTCGCACGGCGGATAGCATCAACTGCTGATTCCTTACATCCGTATTTGTTATCGAATTTTGATTTCGTAACCGAATCATTTACGTTGATTGCCGGCATGAATAACGTTCCGTTTTTCATTCTTTCGTACAATCTGTGAACTCCGGTTGTAGTTTCTTCTGACAATCCTTTGATTCCAGGGATCAATTCCGGGTAACGGTCAAAAACCATGTTGGTCAAATCACCACCGTCATCCAAGATCATGTTCAATGGTTTTCTGTCTTCACCAAAGAACAACGTCTGCTCAATACACCAGTCAAATGATTCCTCGTCCAAACCTTTCCATGCATACACCTGGATTCCTGCGGCAGCAATAGCAGCAGCAGCCTGGTCCTGAGTTGAGAAAATGTTACAAGATGACCAGGTAACTTCAGCTCCAAGAGCAATTAATGTTTCAATAAGAACTGCAGTCTGTATGGTCATGTGAAGGCATCCTGCAATACGCGCGCCCTTTAGTGGCTGGCTTGCGCCATATTCAGCACGAAGCGCCATCAATCCTGGCATTTCTGCTTCTGCCAATTCAATTTCTTTTCTTCCCCAAGCTGCAAGGTTAATATCCTTAACTTTGTAAGCTACAAAAGGTAATGTTTGTGTGCTCATCTATTATGTATATTTGTTTTTTTTAAAATTTCGTGCAAAATTACGCAATAGGTTAGAATTAAAAAAGCATTTTTAATTTTTTTACATTTTGTTTAAGCGCTTAATTTTCTGAAAAACAAACAGATAATATTAAATGACTGATGCCGTTACTTAAAACCATAGCTTTAAACGACCATTCCGAACTGCTGGTCTGGAAGATAACCGAAACTTTTGACACGTTATTTTCGAGCGTGGCCCTGAAGGATGTTTCTTTGGCAAGGGTAGAAAACATGAAATCGGAAGCACACCAAAAAGGTTTTTTAGGCGTGCGAAAATTACTGGAAGCTACCGGCTATACCGACTTTGATCTGTTTTATGACGAATTTGGAAAGCCTCACCTACAGGATGGAAAGCACATTTCCATCTCCCATTCCAACGATTTTTCAGTTATCGTTCTGAGCGATGTCAATATCGGTGCCGATCTTGAAATCCTAAAAGACAAGACCCTGAAACTGGCACCGCGTTTTATGGACATTTCCCATTTGGAAAACCTCAGCAAAGAAGATACTTTGATAAAGGCAACCGTTGTCTGGGGCATCAAAGAATCGGTTTTTAAGATCAAAAATGAAGTCGGCATCAGCTTTAAGGACCACATTTTTGAGGACGATTTTAATTTGGCGGATAAAAAATGTAAAGTAGCACTGCGTTTCAATGAAAAAACCGAATACTTTGATATCCTTTTTGACTTTATTGAAAATTATGTTTTCGTTTGTGCCTTCGAGGCTAAATAACCAGCACATTCAACGCTATCATCAGCATGCTAAGCACTACGCTAAAAATTGTCATGTTGAAAACTGTTCTGGCAGACAATTGTGCCAAAATCCCAACATTCACCAGCATACAGGTAATTACGATAACCCCAAGCTGGATCATTTGAAACAATGAAGTCCCGTTTTGTAATGTATACATCGCTGCAGCCGCACCCAGGCAGCTTTGCCCGATAATTACCAAAGCGGCATAACCAACATAACTTTGTTGAAAATCTCCTAATGTTTTTTGATACAGTGTCATGATTTCTATGTTTTTATAGTTTGATAAGACAAAATTACCATGCTTATCATCCTTAAAATATGATATAAATCATGTTTGGAAAATTTTTCGGATTTTAAAAAAGGGTTACATTTACAAACCTTAAAAAAGAAACACAGCCAATATGTTGTACGACCAAATCTTGTCTGCCAAAAACCAGGGCAAAAAGCTGCTCGCCGTTTTGCTCGATCCCGATAAAGTGGCAACAGAAAGCATTCCGGTTTTGGCCGAAAAAATCAGGCATTCGCCGGCAACGCACATTTTTGTGGGCGGCAGTTCTTTTGAAGGGTACCATATGGATGAAATCATCGTTGGGCTAAAACAGGAAATCAATCTGCCGATACTGCTTTTCCCAGGGGATCCTTCGCAGATTTCGGCTGATGCTGATGGGATTTTATTTTTGATGCTGCTCTCGGGCAGGAATCCTGATTTTTTGATCGAACACCAAATTGACGCTGTCCCAATCCTGGAAAAAACAAATTTGGAAATCATCTCAACGGGCTACCTTTTGATTGAAAGCGGCAGCGAAACCGCTGTTGAACGCGTTAGCAAAACCAAGCCTTTGCCAACAAACAATACCGATTATATCTCTCAAACGGCAAAGGCCGGAGAATTCATCGGTAACAAACTGATCTACCTCGAGGCCGGAAGCGGTGCGCAAAACGCAGTTCCGCTGCAAATCATCAAAAAGGTTTCCGACAGGATTTCGGTCCCGTTGATTGTTGGCGGCGGCATCCGTTCAAAAAAGCAAATTGATGCCGCTTTTGCATCAGGTGCCGATTTGGTCGTAATTGGAACCGCGTTTGAAAACGATCTTACTTTTTTTGATTGAAGATTAACAATTTTTGATTTCAGAAATAATACGTAAATCTTACCTTCGCAAATCTGCAACCGTTAACCTAAAAATCTAAAATCCCTTGTTCGAATTTCTGTTTGACCAATATAAAAATGCTTCTACAACCCAAATTACATTGGAGTTCCTGGCATTCTTATCGGGGATACTCAGTGTTTATTTTGCAAAAAAAGAAAACATCCTTGTCTATCCTGTGGGATTGATTGCTACGGCAATTACGGTTTACTTAATGTATCAGGCAAAATATTTTGGTGACATGACAATGAATATTTATTATTCAATCATGAGCATTTATGGCTGGTACAAATGGATGTCTAAATCAAACAAACCTGATTTGGAAGTTACCCGAACTAATTTCAACGAAAAAATAATTGGAGTGTTCTTATTTTTCGCAACGGCTTTCATAACCTATTTGGTTTACAAGTTTTTTAATTACAAACTTGAAATTCCTAATTATATTGATATTTTTACATCCGGTCTATTTTTCACCGCAATGTGGTATATGGCATTGAAGAAAATTGAAAACTGGACCTTATGGATCATTGGAGATTGTATTGTGGTTCCGCTATTTGCCTATCGTGGCTTAGGAATGCTTTCAGTGCAATATTTAATCTTCACCGTTTTAGCAATTATGGCTTATTTAGAATGGAAGAGAATTTTACAGCAAAAGAAAACCTGATTAAGAAATATCACTTTACCGAAGCCGATTTTGAACAAATAGCCGCTTTGGGTATTCCGTTGGATAAAATAGAAGGCGAACTGCTGTTGTTCAGATTAGGCATTCCAAAGATTACTCTTGAAAAACCGGCAACCATAGGCGATGGAATCGTAAAACTTTCTAAAGACGAATTCCAGAAATTTGCCGATTCCTTCGATGCCAAAAAAGAGAAGCTGAAACTAAAGAAATTCGTTCCGGCTTCGGGAGCAGCAAGCCGTATGTTCAAATTCCTGAGCGAATTCCTCAACGAGTTTGACCACGAAAACGAAACGATCAATGCTTACATCAACCGAAAAAAAGACAAAAACCTACCGACTTTCCTTGCCGGAATCGAAAAGTTCCCTTTTTATGACGAAGTAAAAGCCAAGCTTAAGGAACTGCATTCCGATTATTATTCGCTGGAAAGCCATGAAAAAAGCTATCTTTTTATCAAGGCAATGCTTTCACCGGATTATTTTGACTTCGCCAACAAACCAAAAGGCGTGCTCAATTTCCATAAATATGCCACAGAAATTGCGACTCCGGTTGAGGAGCATCTGAACGAGTGTGCCTTTTACGCCAGTTCCAATTCGGTCTCGCATTTGCATTTCACCGTTTCCGACCATCACGAAAATTTGTTCCAATCCATCATCGACAGGGTAAAGCAAAAGGTCGAAGACAAATCAAAAACCAAAGTCCACGTCAATTATTCACATCAGGATAAAAGCACCGATACCATTGCGGTACATCTAAACAATGAGCCTTTCCGCAATGAAAATGGCAGTTTGATTTTCCGCCCCGGCGGTCATGGTGCGCTGATCAACAATCTGGACAATCTTGATGCCGATGTGATTTTCATCAAGAACATCGATAACGTCATCCAGAACCACATCAACGAAATTACTTTGTACAAAAAAGGCTTGGCCGGCGTGCTGCTTGATCTGCAGCATCAGGTTTTCAATATCCTGAAAGCCATTGAAAATGACGAGATCAAAGAAAGCCGCATTCCGGAAGTGATTTATTTCATGCAGGAAAAACTCAATATCGACATCCTTGAGGATTTTGAAAAATATACTTTAGCCAACAAACTGGAGTTCATAGCAAATAAACTGAACCGACCGATCCGTGTGTGCGGAATGGTGAAAAACGAAGGTGAACCCGGTGGCGGGCCATTTTGGGTACGAAGCTATAAAGGCAATGTTTCGCTACAGATTGTGGAAAGTTCGCAGGTAGAGACCACGAATGCCGAACAGACCGAAATTTTGGCAAAAGCAACCCATTTCAATCCGGTGGATTTGGTTTGCGCAACCAAAAACCACAAGGGCGAAAAGTTTGATTTGCTGCAATTTGTCGATCCGAGTACCGGGTTCATTGTTTCCAAAAACAAGAACGGGCAGGAACTCAAAGGCTATGAATTACCAGGGCTTTGGAATGGTGCAATGGCTAAATGGATCACCGTTTTTGTAGAAGTCCCGCTAATCACTTTCAACCCTGTGAAAACGGTAAACGATTTGTTGAAACCTGCACATCAGCCACAATATGGAAACTGAGAAGATCATTTCAGAATTAAGCTTTAAGGCTGTCCGAAGCTCAGGCGCCGGCGGGCAGAACGTCAACAAGGTGGCATCAAAAGTGGTACTGACTTTTGACCTGAATGCTTCACAGGCTTTGAATGAAGAAGAAAAAGCATTGATCCAAACCAAACTGGTAACCAAACTTACTTCCGAAAACCTATTGATCCTGAACTGCGACGAAGACCGGAGCCAAATCAAGAATAAAGCAATCGTAACTAAGCGATTCCTGGAAATGATCGAAAAAGCGTTGGTTGTCCCAAAAAAAAGAAAAGCTACCAAAGTCCCGAAAGCGGTTATCGAAAAACGGCTGAAAGACAAATCCACACTTTCCGAAATAAAGGAAAACAGAAAGAAACCAAAAATTTAGAATTTAAAATTCATAATTTATAATTTAAAATATACCTTTGCCGTGTCTCAAAAGGGGTGCTCTAAATAACGAGCTGAGATTATACCCAATGAACTTAGAACAGGTAATGCTGTTTAAGGATTTGACGAAAAGCTAAAGTGCACGTTAGCGGCGCGTCAGGAGTATCAATTTAATTTTTAACCAAGAATAATTACCTCTTTTTATTCGTAATCTTATTTACGAATGGAAAATTTATTTATGTTCAGAAGCAAGAAGCAAGAAGCAAGAAGCAGGACTTCTATTTCTTTTTTTCTTATCTCTTGTTTCTTGTCTCTTGCCTCTTATTCGCAGGAAAAAGTAGCAGACACTACAAAAGTCAACGCGCTCGACGAAGTATTGGTTTCGGCGGTCCGGGTTACTACAAAAACGCCTGTTTCGTTCAGCAACCTGGACAAAAAGGAAATCAAAAACCGAAACCTCGGACAGGACATCCCGATCCTGATGAACTACATGCCATCGGTCGTTACGACTTCGGATGCAGGAAATGGCGTAGGCTACACCGGCATCCGTGTCCGCGGAAGCGATGCCACGCGTGTCAATGTTACCATCAACGGAATTCCATACAACGATGCCGAAAGCAGCGGGACCTTTTGGGTAAACATGCCCGATTTTGCCTCGTCTGTAGAAAGCCTGCAATTGCAGCGTGGCGTTGGGACTTCTACCAATGGTGCCGGAGCATTTGGCGCCAGCCTGAATTTGCTGACGGACAGTTTTTCTAAAGAAAGCAATGGCGAAATTTCAAATTCCTTCGGGAGTTTCAATACCCGGAAGCATACCGTGAAATTTAGCTCCGGCTTGCTCAACGACCATTTCGAATTGGCCGGAAGGTTGTCAAATATCAACTCGCACGGTTATATCGACAGGGCCTCGTCTGATTTGAAATCCTATTTTCTACAGGGAACCTATGTGGGCAAAACGACTTTGATCAAAGCTTTGGTTTTTGGCGGAAAGGAAATCACCTACCAATCCTGGAACGGGATTGACGGCGAAACAATGCGCGATAACAGAACCTTCAATTCGGCCGGAATCTACACGGATGAATTTGGTAACACACGTTATTACGGCAATGAAGTAGACAATTACCAGCAGGATCATTTCCAGCTGCATTGGAACGAACGGATTTCGGAAAACTGGAGCTCAAACATTGCGCTGCACTTTACTCCCGGAAAAGGTTTTTACGAAAACTACAAAGAAGATGCCGACTTTGCCGATTATGGCCTAACGCCGGTTGTCATTGACGGAACTACCATCAACACGACTGATCTGGTGCGCCAGAAATGGCTCGACAACAATTTTTACGGGACGACCTACTCCGTGAATTACAAAAAAAACAAGCTCGACCTGATTGCCGGTGGCGGATGGAACCGTTACGAAGGCAAACATTTCGGAAAAGTGATCTGGACCCGATTTGCCTCAACTTCAGAACTTGGCGACCATTATTATGATGATTCCGCCACAAAAACCGACAATAATATTTTTGTCAAAGCCAATTACCAGCTTACGCAAAAGCTAAGCCTTTATGGCGATCTGCAGTATCGTGTCGTGAATTTCAGGGCCGATGGCGTGCAGGCCAATGTGGTGGATGATACGTTTCATTTCTTCAATCCGAAAGCGGGTTTGAATTATGAGCTGAATGCCAAAAACACCTTGTATTTTTCGTATGCCAAAGCCAACCGCGAACCGAACCGAACCGATTACGAAGGCGGAAACGCGACTTCTGAAAAACTGGACGATTATGAACTTGGCTGGCGTTTTTCAGCCGAAAAGATGAAAATCAACACCAACATTTATTACATGGCCTACAAAGACCAGCTGATTTTGACCGGAAACCTAGACGACGTAGGCAATCCCATCCGTTCGAACAGCGAAAAAAGCTACCGTTTGGGGCTTGAGGTTGACGCAACATTTGCGCTTTCAAAACAATTCATCATCCGCCCGAATTTTACCTTAAGCCAAAACAAGAACGTGGACCTGAATGTATTGGGCAACAATGTCGGAACGAAAGATATTGCCTATTCTCCATCAGTCATTGCCGGGAACATTTTGGTTTACAAACCTTCAGAAAACCTACAGGTTTCGTGGCTGTCCAAATTCGTGGGCGAGCAGTATATGAACAATATCGAACTGCCGTCGGCCAAGCTCCAGGATTATTTTGTAAATGATTTGAATATCTCTTATGAAATCAAACCAAAGTCGGTTTTCAAATCGATAGTGCTGACAGGTCTGGTTAACAATATTCTGGATAAAAAATATGTCTCTAACGGATACATGTACGATATCTACCCATACTATTATCCGCAGGCAGGAATCAATTTCCTAACCGGATTAACATTGAAATTCTAAAAACAAAAAGCCCCAGAAATCCGGGGCTTTTTTAATTTGTTATAATCAGGTTTCCACCGCTTACTTCTACACGGTAGGGTTTCATTGTATAGTTCTGGCCCGGGCTTTGTCCCGAAAATAGGCTGTATGGATTTTCCGCAGTGTTGCAATTGCATTTTGCCTCTATGCCATTAATAGTCATTGCTGAAGAGCAGCCTGCACCAAAAAGCTGGTTCGGGCATGCCAGATCAAATGCGTTATAACCACTTCCGGTATTGAAAATCACGATTCCGGCCACGCCTTGCGAATAGTCGATAACATGGTTGCTTGGAAACTGCAGGTTGCTGTATTGCGGCAGACTGGTATTTATCGAAAGATTGACCAGATAGTTAGGAAGGTTGGGGTTTTTATAGTTGATGTTCTCCCCATCGCACCCAAAAAGAAAAGGCAAAAATACCAATAGGATTAAAATCTTATTACTCACACGTAATAGTTTGTTTTTTTGGGGTTCGTGAATCTTCGATTTCATAGTAAAATTATTAGAAATACATAGCGAAACAAATTTAAATTAATTAACTTTGACAAGCGTTACAAAACGCGAACAAATTTGAAATAACATTAAAAATAATATCTTTGCAAAAAGAAATCCCGTCGCGATGGGATTTTTTCTATTTATATAAACGAGGAAAACATGAGTAACGTATCTTATTACACAGCAGAAGGCTTAAAAAAATTAAGGGAAGAATTAGACCAACTTAAAAGCATTGAAAGGCCAAAAGCTTCACAAGCCATTGCTGAAGCCCGGGATAAAGGCGATTTGTCTGAGAACGCAGAATACGATGCCGCAAAAGAAGCACAGGGAATGCTGGAAATGAGGATTGCCAAATTGGAAGAAGTTGTTGCCAATGCGCGATTGATCGACGAATCGAATCTTGACCTTTCCAAAGTTTTGGTTTTGTCAAAAGTAAAAATCAAAAACCAGCAAAACGGCATGGAATTGAATTATACTTTGGTTGCTGAAAGCGAAGCCGATTTAAAAACCGGGAAAATATCCGTAACTTCTCCTATCGGAAAAGGCTTACTGGGTAAATCCGTGGGCCAGGTTGCCGAAATTACCGTTCCAAACGGAAAACTGAATTTTGAGGTTCTGGAAATTTCAAGAGACTGATGAGCAGTATTTTCACCAAAATAATCAACGGCGAAATCCCAGGCTACAAAATAGCCGAGGATGAGGGTTTTATTGCCATCCTGGATGTAAATCCAAATGCAAGGGGCCATGCGCTTTGTATCCCAAAACAGGAAATCAACAAGATTTTTGATATGGATGAAGAACTTTACCTGGGGCTGATGAAGTTTTCCAGAAAAGTTGCCAAAGCCATAGAGAAGACCGTTGAATGCAAACGTATCGGTGTTGCTGTTGTTGGCCTGGAAGTACCGCACGTACACGTACACCTTATTCCGCTCCAGGACATGGATGATATGCGTTTCCAGAGGAAAGTTTCGTTAACAAAAGAAGAATTTGAGGAATTGGCCAAAGCAATCCAAAAGAATCTATAAAAATAAAAAATCCCGAAGCTTCGGGATTTTTTATTTTACGCCTTATTGGAAAACCAAATTTTTTTAAATTAGTCATTGTCCAGGTGGTACGAAAGGAAGTTATAAAAATCTGCTTCGCTTTTCACATAATCGTCATAGGTGGAAACCTGGCCTGAATGCCCCGAATCACTGAACGATTCCAGGTAAATTGGATTTTTCTGGCTTTCCCTGTTTTGCAGCCGGGCCGCAAATTTATAGGAATGCAATGGCGGTACCCTGTCGTCGTTTTCAGAGGTAATGACTAATGTTGTTGGATAATTTGTTTTTTCGTCAATATTGTAATACGGTGAATAGTGTAGCAATGACGCGAATTCCTCTTTGACCGCCGGATTGCCGTATTCGTCAAAATGGTATTTCCCGTTGGTAAACTGATCATATTTTGCCATATCCAGAATGCCCATTCTTGGGATTACGACTTTAAAAAGTTCGGGCCTCTTAGTCATTGCAACCGCAACAACCAGTCCGCCATACGAGGTTCCCGTTATGCCCAGTTTTGAGGGAGAAGTATACTTTTCACGTATTAAATATTCGGCTGCGTCAATAAAATCATTGAACGAGTTCATTTTTTTCAATCCCTTTCCGTCTTTTTCCCATTTGATGCCTTTTTCTCCGCCGCCGCGTATTTCGGCAAAGGCAAAAACGCCGCCGTTCTCCAAAAAGCCCAAAAGCCCTAAGGAAAGATGTTGCGTAGTCACCAAACCAAATCCGCCATAAGCTTTCAATAATGTGGGATTGTTTCCGTTAAGGCTGATGCCTTTTTTATGGATAATGGTAATCGGCACGTCTTTATTATCCCTGCTTTTAAAAGTAACATTCCTGATTTCAAAATACCCGACGGGAAAAATTGTAGGCTTGGCCTTTATATACTGATTGAAATAAACATTGCTCTCGCCGGTAGCCACATTCAGCTTATAAACCTGTTCAGCATATATGTACGAGTTTGCGGTAACATACAGGCTTTTGCTGTCTTCATCATAAAAATTGCCTTCAAATTCGGTTCCTTCCGGGCTGTCGAACTTCCTGATGAATTTTCCCGAAATGTCATAAACCCTGATATAGCTTTTCCCCGGACTCCGGTACAGGCAAAATATGTACTCATCGGCAAAATAGGAATTCAGCAGCAGCTGCGAATAAATCTGCGGTACAATCACCGTTTCATCATTCCGGTTGTCAATGTTAAAGGAGCGTATTTCGCCCCAGTCAAATTCCTTGGATGAATAATAAACCCTGCCATTCATGTAGGTTAAAAAACGGATGTCGTTATTTTTGGTTTCGAGGAATTTTGTCAGCGTAAAATCAGGGTCACTAAGCGAAGCCTGGTAATAATTAGACAGCGTTCTCATCTTCATTCTTTTCGATGATGATCAACTTGCCTCTTGTGGTGTAATGCCTGAATGTGCTGCCGGTTTTTGATTCGAAAACCAGCTTATCCTCATCTTGCCCGGTTCCCAGTTTATGGTAAAACAACTGGTTCGTTGAGTCGATGGCGATCTTATTGGTGTTTAGGTTTTTTTTGTAAAAAACACCCTGGTCTAAATTCCACGCCACATTGGAATACCTCACATTGATAAGGGCATCTGCCAGGTTTTCCTTTTTATTGATGTCGACAAACCTGATTTCATGGTTATCGCTTCCATCCGGGCTTACTTTATAGGCCAGAACCGTAGAATTGAGCGAAGGAAAATACCCCTTGAATACTGCCTTGGAGCCAGGATACAATCTATTCAGGCTAACAAGCTCTGTAGGGTAATCGTCGAGCTTTTTCCTGTAAAATAACGACGAGGGGCAATCTCTTTTGACAATGTATTCCGAATAGTAATATTTTCCGCTTTTATTGGGAAGGCTGTTGGTTTGGTACAGATCAAATTTCCTGATTTTCTTCTCAAAATCCTCTTTTTTATTGATTTCGCCCAAATGAGCTGACGTAATCTCATTTTCAGCCTCCACCCATTTCAGCACTTCAGGTGATTTTGCATTTTCCAGCCACGAATAATTATCGGTTATGGTGATCCCATGTTTATTAAAGGATACCGGATCCTTTTTTGTAGTTACATGTATTTGGGAATAGGTTGTTGCAAATAGCAAATTCAAAATAATGGCTGATACCGTTTTCATTTGAAGCTTAAATTTGAACAAATATAATTAAGCTCAAATAAAAAAGTATTTTTATTAAAGATTTATATTTGCCAAAACAAAAATCAACATGCTTAGTTTCGAACCACATACGCTTTCCCCAATGCAGCTTCAGGCTTACCTGCAAACTGCCGTAGCGCCCCGTCCCATTGCTTTTGCCAGCACAATGGATAAAACCGGCAAGCCCAATCTTTCGCCGTTTAGCTTTTTTAACGTTTTCAGTTCGAATCCGCCTATTTTGGTGTTTTCTCCGGCGCGGCGCGTTAGGAACAATACGACAAAGCACACGCTCGAAAATTGCGAGGCCACGCGAGAAGTGGTAATTAATGTGGTAAATTACGATATCGTACAGCAGGCTTCACTATCGAGTACCGAATACGCCGATGGCGTAAACGAATTTGTAAAGGCAGGATTAACGATGCAGCCGTCGGATATGGTAAAACCCTACCGCGTGGCCGAAAGCCCGGTGCAGATGGAATGCAAAGTCAACGAAATCATCGCCCTCGGAAATCAGGGTGGTGCCGGAAACCTCATTATCTGCGAAGTGGTAAAGATCCACATCAATGAAAATGTACTGGATGCCAATAATATGATCGACCAAAGCAAGATTGATTTGGTTTCGCGCCTGGGCGGCAACTGGTATTCCCGTGTCAATGCAGGGCTTTTTGAAGTCGAAAAACCCCTGACCACACTGGGCATCGGAGTAGATGCCATTCCTGATTTTGTAAAGAAAAGCCAGGTTTTTGATGGCAATGATTTTGGAAAATTAGGTAATGTAGAAGCATTGCCTACACAAGAAGAAATCACTATATTTGTACAACAGAATTTTGCAGTAAAAGGGGTTTTAAGTTCCGATGATGAAATGAAAATCCATCAAAAAGCAAAAGAATATTTGAATAATAATGACGCCCTTTCTGCATGGAAAGTGCTTTTAGCAAAAAAATGATTTATGGAAGTTATCGGAAAAATCAAATTAGTTAACGCTGAACAACAGGTAAGCGCTACTTTTAGGAAAAGAGAATTGGTTGTGGCTACGGAAGAGCAATATCCACAATTCATCAGCATCAATTTTGTACAGGACAAATGTGATTTGCTGAACAATTACAATGTTGGCGATGCTGTAAAAGTATCCATCAATTTAAGAGGAAGGGAATGGATCAACCCACAGGGAGAAGCCAAATATTTCAACGATATCCAAGGCTGGAGAATCGAGAAAATGCAGGCAGAAGCTCCTGCTGCACAGGGAATGGCTCCAATGCCACCGGCAGAAGCATTTGCTCCGGCAACCAACTTCAACGAAGAAGAGCACGACGATTTACCTTTCTAAAAAATAAAAGAAAGAGAAAAAGTAAAGACCATTCTGCTGTTAAATGAGCGAATGGTTTTTTCTTTTGTCCCAATTTTTCCTGCTTCTTTACTTCCCATTTCCGACTTCACAAATCGTCCTTTACAATGTACTTCCTTACCAAAGAACTTTATTTCCCGCCTGTTGACGAAGCTTCCTATGAAGGCATCCTTGCCGTTGGCGGCGATTTGTCGATAGCGCGGTTGCTTTTGGCTTACCGAAACGGCATATTTCCCTGGTTTGATGAAGACGATCCGGTACTTTGGTGGGCGCCGCCGGAAAGAATGGTTGTCATGCCTTCGATGTACAAGGTTTCTAAAAGCATGCGCAACCTGTTGAACCAAAATAAATTCAAAGTAACATTCAACCAGGATTTTGATGCCGTGATCCTTGGCTGTCAGCAAATTGCCCGGCCGGGCCAAAACGGAACCTGGCTTTCGGACGATTTTAAGGAATCGTATACAAAACTTCACGGAATGGGAATTGCAAAATCGGTTGAAGGATGGCAAAACGGGGAACTCATCGGCGGATTGTACGGTGTAGACCTGGGCCATATTTTCTGCGGTGAAAGCATGTTCTCAAGAGTTCCTAATGCGAGTAAGATTGCCTTCGTGACCTTAATCAGGTACCTCGCCGAAAACAATTACAAGCTACTCGATTGCCAGGTACACAATGACCACCTGGAAAAATTGGGTGCGTTCGAGATTTCGCGCGATACGTTTATGAAAGTACTAAATTCGGAACTTATCAAATTTCCCACCTGAGTTTTTACGTTGAATCAGTTTTACAATCGATTGAATGATAATCGTCAGGGTTAATAAGGCGGCAACCAGCAATATCAAAAGAATTATTCCCACATAAGGCATCCCGCAAACAATTTCTCTGTCTTCCGTGCTTTTTTTGAAGTTATGATCGAAGATGGAAAATTCAATATACGAAAACAGGATTTGAAGTGCAACTGTAATCAGGCAGATGTACCTGAATCTAATTTTAGCCATACCGTCAATAGAGTGGGTACCCAAAATAATTTGAAGGATGAATGGCAATACCAATAGTAAAAGTGCAATAAGCCCGAGCATGGTTTTATTTTCGTCTCCAAATCAAAATCAATGCCATTTATCCGGGACTACTTTCTCTTCCAACAACCTTCAACGTGATCGTTGACCATTCCGGTTGCCTGCATGTGCGCATAAACCACCGTTGAACCCACGAACTTAAACCCACGTTTCTTCAGGTCTTTGCTCAGCTTATCTGAAATCTCGGTTACGGCAGGAACATCACGAAGCGTTTTCGGGTTATTGTCGATGGGTTTCCCGCCTGTAAATCCCCAGATATATTTAGAGAAACTCCCAAATTCTTCCTGCACTTTCATAAAGGCAATAGCATTGGAAATGGTGCCCTTTATCTTTAATCCGTTGCGGATGATCCCGGCATCCTGCATTAGTTTTTCGATTTCCTTCTCACCATATTTTGCTACTTTTTTATAATCGAAATCATCAAAAGCCTTTCGGAAATTATCGCGTTTCTTTAGGATCGTATACCAGCTCAGCCCGGCCTGAAAGGTTTCCAGGACCAAAAATTCGAACAGCTTATCATCATCATAAACTGGATTTCCCCATTCATTATCATGGTAGTCGCGGTACAAATCGTCTTTTTCGCACCAGCCGCAGCGTATTTTAGTGGTCATTGGCTTCAGTTTTTAGCGAGGCCCGTTTGGGTGTGCCTCGTGTGGTTCGTGTAAATATTTTTCAATCAGGTAATGCCCAAGGTAAATCAAAGGTGTCAATGCCACGGCAACAATCAATTTGAAAATATAGCCTGACGATGACATATTGATGTATTGGCTGGTAGTGATTTTTCCGGTGGCCCAAAATGCGATTCCGGAAACGACAAAACTGTCGATCAGCTGTGAAATAATCGTAGAGCCCGTGCTTCGCAGCCATATCATCCTTTTTCCGGTTTTATTCCTTAGGAACCAAAAGATGGAAACATCGATCAATTGTGAAACCAAAAATGCAATGATGCTTGCGACCATGATAAAAAGCCCCTGCCCGAACACAGCGTAAAATTGTTCGTCATTGACCGTTTCCTTTGTATTGAATGCCGGTATTTTCGTGCCAATATACAAAACAAGGATACAATAAGCGATAAGCCCAGCCGTGATAAACGACAGCTTTTTTACACCGTCACGGCCAAAATGCTCGTTGATGATATCGGTGGTGATAAAGACAATCGGCCAGGGTAAAATCCCAACGCTCATTATAAACTGAAAATCAAAAATATGGATCTGTATCAGCTTCCCGCCGATCAATTCGGCTACAATGGCATTGGCGATGAATATACCGGCCAGGATAACATAAACGATATCTTTTTTAGATCTGAACATTATTCCTCATAATTAAATTGGAAATCCGTAAGGCTCTTTTTCCTAAAGCTGGTTCCCGGATGATCGGCATACATGGTTTCCTTCATGATGGCCGGAATCAATTTGGCTACCGTATTTTCCTCGTTGATTTCTTCTAAAACCGGAGAAAAATAAGCCCTTGGAACAATTTTGCCATTTTCAGACAGGAACGCAATCGAGTTAAACGATTTTGTGCCCACCAATTTCCCGTCTTTGGTATTTTGGGTTTGGTAAAAATAAAAAACCGCATTATGGTTTCCTTCCTTAATTTCTCTTTTTTCGAGGAACTGGATCTTACAGTTATCTTTCAGCTTATCAAAATACAGCATCGCGCTTTCGGCAATCTGGTCGTCTGTAACGGTATCCAGCAAACCATAACTGTCTTTTTCCTGCAACAAAAGAATGGTCTTGAATTTGGTCTTTGGATTTTCCAATCCTTTTTTGAGGATTTCTTTTGAAGCCTTGTTTTGCGCTACTTCCATTTTCAGGATTTCCAGCTGGATTTCAGGGTCATCCAATTTTCTTACCTTTTCAACCAATTCGTCCACACCGCTGTTATCCGGCAAATGCGACAGCAACAAAAGATAGTTGGTGAGCTTGGAATTAGTGCCTTCATTATATGTGTAAGCCGCCGCATAATCATAATCCTCATCATCGGAAGAAGCTTTCTTTTCCTGTCGGTTCAGGATTCTCTTGTATTCCAGCTTAGAATGCGTAAGTACCAATTTTTGGAAGGCCTTGATTTTTTTCGGAGAAGCCAGCTTTTTATCAAATAGCGCATTGCAGAATTTCACGATGGGTTCGTTGTATTCCTCAATTCCGTAAAACTGGAAAATATCGGGGTAAATAACTTTGCTTAACTCTAGATCCGAATGGAACGATTCAAACAATTCATTAATGTCTTCTGCATTTTGGGTAACCGGAAGGTCAAATTCCATCAGCTTCAGAACCAAACGGCGCGATGCTTCGTTTTCCTGGTACATCAATGCATTGAGGATATCCAGTTGTTCAGTGGTTTTGGTGCCCTGCGCTTTGTATTTGTTTTCAAGATAGGGAACCACCTTTGGGTTTTTAAGCTTTCCTAATTTATAATACAGCCCCGATTTCCCATTGCTATCAGCATCTTTGAATTCAAAAGTATCGAGGAATTTCGTGATCCGGTCAAAGTCTGATTCTGTAACATCCAGTCCATAAACATTGTTAAAAGCGATCTTTCGGATCGAATCATTATCGCTAGCCGCTTCATTCATGAAGAGCTGTATCTTGTCGTCTGTCGTGTTTTTGGCTTTCACTTTTTCGGGAGCAAAACTCGAAAATGCCTTTTCTATGAAGCTATCATCGTTTTTATAATTCCGGTCTACTATCGTTTTAAGCGTAACTGTGCGGTCCTCAAGGAAGAAAGTCTTCATCTTTAAGGATTGGTCCGAGTTTTTGATGCTTACATGCGAATCGGCAACTTCACAGCCCAATGCATCATTGTGCGAGAAACTATTGCCCAGCACTTCCGTTTTTTCAAATTGGCCAAAATAATTGTCCCAGGTAGATACAAAAGGATCTTTGTTGTCTTGATCAAAACGGATCTTGTCAAAGAACGATTTTAGGTTTTTGATGTGATTGGTTTTAACGGAATCAATGATTACAGACTGGAAATACCTTGGATTGTTTTCTATTTCAACTGCAACTGTCTGGCCTGTATGCGAATTGAATTCTTTTGTTTTAAAGTCGCCGTCGGTAACATCCTGCCATGACTTTAACGAACGGATGTCATCGTTGGCAATCCCCAAAAGAACCTGCTCGTTTATTTTCTTCGGGATCTCAACCTTGTATTTGCCGACCGTATCATTGTAAACCGCGCTTTCTGCAGCCGAATAATGTTCGAAAGCAAACGAATCGAAGAACTTTTTGCTGTTCTGTTCAGAAGCATCGACGGTTCCCATCAGGTAAAATTTATTGGCACGGATCACCGATTTCAGTTTTACCTTGCGCTCTCCATTGTTTGAAGACGATACAAAATCTTTGGTGTTTTCATCAAATTTTGCGGTTTCCTCCATTTCCTGGTTCATGTAAAATTCGTTCTGTATCTGCTGGTGCTGGAAAGTTTTATCATCCATAAACCCCATATCAAAAGCAGTATTTTCAATCAGGAAATAATACCCTTTTTCCTGCGGGTCATACGCCTCCATCGTAACATCGGAAATGGCTTTTTCATTGTTGCCATACTGCACACAGAAATAAGGCATGTCCACCGAAAAGCCGCCTTTGTTCGGGCGTGCTTTTTCCCAGGTATTCTTAAAGCCTTTTATTTTGAATTTGTCATAAATAGCCTGCTCGTATTGCTTTACATAATTTCCCGTTCCTAAAAAAGAAAAACCGATCACTTCAAGCGGCGTTACATAAAAGCGATAGTGCTGGAAGTTGCCTGCTTTGCTTTTGTTTTTGATATCATAGCCTACAAATGCTTCGTCTTTGATTTCCTTTTTTTCGAGGATTTCGCCCGGGATCATTTCATAAAGCAGGCTGTCTATGGTTTTGTAATTAAATTTTTCGTTCTTCTTTTGCATATAATCGTGCAGCGGAACCCGTACCATGCTCAATACACCTCCATTGGTGATGTCGAGCGTGCTTTTTATTTTATTGAAACTAAAATTCAGGTCAAAATCAACACCCTGTACCATCTTATCATCAGTAGGCTCCGGCTTTGATTTTGGGACGGGGAAATATTCCTCGATGGTTTTCTTGTCAGTTTCGCCCTTTTTGGTAAGCGTGCTTATGACCGGCGTAACCTTATAACCTTTATTCTTGAGCAATTGCAGTACACCTTCCTTGCCGGCAAGGTGTGAGGCTCCAACTGCGCTGAAAAGGCTTCCCAACTTAGCCAACGAATCGATGCTTTTGACCATGTCATAGTTTCGGTTGATGATCATTACCTTATGTTTCTCAGGCTTTTCAGACAGCTTGCTCAGTGAATCAAGCATTACGATATCCTTTTCCCTGTAAAAATCCTTTAAGCTCATATAAAGCGTTTTGCCTTTGAGTATTTTGGTTAGCAGCGCTTTCTTTTCATCGCCTTCTACAGTACTTTCTTCCTCTTCAACATTTAAGAAATCGGTTTTTATGCTTTCCAGCTTACGCATTGCAACAAATGATTTTTTGGCATCTTCGAGCCCGATGGTTTTCTTGTTGTATTTCTTTGCCGTTTGGTAAATGAACATGTCCAAGACCGTACTTTCGCTATAGTCTGCCTGCCTGCCTTCCACCCCAGATGACATTTGGTTAAAGAAATTATAGTTCATAAACAACGGCATCAGGTCTTGCTTGGTGACCGGTTTCAGATAAAAATTGGCGTAAAAATTAGGCTTCTGGAACGGCTTGAAATTCATATACAAATCAAACAATTCATTCCACGTTTCGGGGTTGCTTTCATTGCTTACGATATCCGCTTCAAGCAAATGTTTGTAAAATGCATCCGAAAGATGGTACGAAATCTTATCGCTTACATGAAAGGTCCCGTATACATACGATTTCTTTTTTAAGCCATTTCCGGAAATCTCCCAAAGCAGTGTTTTTTCAAATTGGGCATTGGCCTGAAGCGCAAAAATTGCTATGAGAACGATGCTGTAAATCTTTTTCAAGGTTTTTGTTTTTGGTTACAGACAAATATAACAAAATCATAG
This sequence comes from Flavobacterium sp., assembly GCA_049841115.1. Classification (GTDB taxonomy): domain Bacteria; phylum Bacteroidota; class Bacteroidia; order Flavobacteriales; family Flavobacteriaceae; genus Flavobacterium. Next base: position 1,190,272 of record JASGHQ010000006.1, on the reverse strand, counting down.
GCCAAATTTTGCTTCGCTCCTTTTTTGTTCAATTGCTCAATCCGCTGTTAATCTCAGGCATTGAAAATGCAGTTAATCCATTTTTTATTACATTTGATAAATCAAATAAACAAATAATGAAAAAAATAATTTTATCCTTAATTATGATTGCTCCTGTGATTGCTGCAAATGCCCAGAAAGAGGCCAATCCGTTCTTAAAAGACTGGTCGGGGCCATACGGTGGCGTGCCTGCCTTTGCAGATTATAAACTAAACGATCTGAAGCCTGCAATTGAAACGGCCATTCAGCTAAAGCTGAAGGAAATAGACGCGATTGCCAACAATCCGAAACCTGCTACTTTTGAAAATACGATTGTTGCCCTTGAAAAGACAGGAAAAAAACTCAACCAGGTGTATGCTGTTTTTGGAATTTACAGTTCAAATATGAACAGCCCTGAATTTGAGCCGATTGAAACCGAAATGACTCCGAAATTTTCAGAGCTGAATAACAAATACTATCAGAATACAAAGTTATTTGAGCGCATTTCCAAGGTTTACAATTCGCCTGAAAAAGAAAAGCTGACTCCGGAACAGCAACGATTGGTATGGCTGTACTACTCTAACTTTGTCCGTGAAGGTGCCAATGCAACTCCTGAAAGCAAAGCAAGGATTGCCAAAATCAATGAGGAACTGGCCGGTTTGTTTACCAAATTCAGCCAAAACCAATTGGCAGATGAAACCAATTATTACCTGGAGCTGAAATCGCTTGCCGATTTCGATGGCCTTCCTGCCGAAGTAAAAAATGCCGCAATCGCCGAGGCAAAGGAAAGAAAACTAAGGGTTATGGGCTGCATCGCCAATACGCGTTCTTCCATTGAACCATTTTTGACCTTTTCCAACCGAAGGGATTTAAGAGAAAAAGCATTCAAAATCTTTACAAGCCGTGGCGATAATGACAATGCCAATAACAACAATGCAATATTGGTACAAATCCTGAAACTGCGTGCCGAAAAAGCAAACCTGCTTGGGTTCAATACATTCGCGGAATGGAGTTTGTCAAATACTATGGCACAAAAACCAGAGAAAACCATGGACCTGATGATGTCTGTCTGGACTCCGGCCGTTGATAAAGTTCACCAGGATGTTGCCGAAATGCAGAAGATTGTTGATGCCGAAGGCGGTAAATTCAAAATCGAGCCTTGGGATTACCGTTATTATTCAGAAAAAGTACGGAAAGCAAAATATGATTTAGACCAAAATGACCTTAAGCCTTATCTACAGCTGGAAAAACTGCGCGAAGGAATGTTTTGGGTTGCCGGCGAAATCTTCCATTTAAGCTTTAAGCAAATCAACAATGTACCTGTGTTCCATCCGGATGTAAGAGTTTGGGAAGTTTCAAATAAAGACACCGGGAAAGTGGTAGGGCTTTGGTATTTCGATCCTTATGCACGTAAAGGAAAACGCTCGGGGGCATGGATGAACGCTACGCGTGAGCAAAGCCGTGTGGATGGCGATGTAATCACTATTGTATCAAACAACTGTAATTTCATCAAAGGAAGAGAAGGCGAGCCTATCCTTATTTCATGGGAAGATGCAAGTACCTTATTCCACGAATTCGGGCATGCTTTGCACGGTTTGAATTCCAATGTTACCTATCCAAGCTTGTCAGGAACAAACACACCAAGGGATTATGTAGAATTCCCTTCACAGGTTATGGAACGCTGGCTGGCCACCCCGGAAGTGCTGAACAAATTTGCCCTTCATTATAAAACCGGGCAGCCAATGCCAATATCTTTAGTAGAAAGAAATGAAAGAGCAGCTACCTTCAATGAAGCCTTTTCAACTGTAGAGACGATTTCAAGCGCTTTAGTCGACATGAAACTGCACTTATTGAAAAATCCGGATATCGATCCTAAGAAATTTGAAAAGCAGACTTTAGCCGAATTGAAAATGCCAAGCGAAATTGTAATGCGCCACCGCATTCCGCAATTTGGCCACATTTTCTCCGACGATGCCTATGCGGCCGGCTACTATGGTTATCTGTGGGCTGATGCCATTAGCGCCGATGCTACTGAAGCATTTACAGAAACCAGCGATGGCATGTATAATAAAGAAGTTGCCAAAAAATTATACGATTATGTATTCAGTATAGGAAACACGATTGACCCGGCTGTTGCGTACAAAAAATTCCGTGGCAGGGATGTATCGACCGATGCCCTGATGCGCGCCAGGGGTTTTGCAACAAAAAAATAATTCAAATAAAAGAGTTTAAAAATGCTTCCGGAAACGGGAGCATTTTTTATTCATGGCATTGCCAAAAATTTACAATCCCTTTAACTCCACCTGCCAAAGTTTGCTTTTACCTTTGTACCTTTGTGCCTTAATCATTTTAAATGAAGTCGATTTTTTCAGCCTTATTGGTATTGTTGTTTCTTTCATCGTGCCAGGAAGATCCGAAAGTGCGCGCATTGCAACAGCAGAAAGAAGACCAAAAAAGAGAGGTCATATTCAACAACATCAGCAAAGGATGGAATTTCAATTGGCAGTCATCCAATGAGGCTTCGCGCAATTTTTCCGGTTCCTGGGCCGAATGGCGTATCTTTTTGAATGAAATGGGCCAAAAACCCAAAAGCAGTATCGGCGCCTTTCAGCAAAAAGCCAAAACGCTTTCAAAAAGAGCCACCGAACTCAACAACAATATCCCGATAAAATACAACCTGCCGGAAATAAGAAGCCGGATTGCAGTGATCACGACCAAAGTAAATGCAATAAACCTATACATTCACCTGAACCAGATACAGGATAAAAAAGTAGTGCAATTGGTTCAGGAAATCAATACCGAATTGACTTCTTTAGACAATCAGCTGGACGAAATCAAGCGCAGGGGCGAAATCAGGATGGAAGACGGCGAAGAGGACATGATCCGGATGTTAGACACAGCAAGGGCGATCCCAACCAATCCAAATCCGAAAAACATTAAATAACAATCGTGAGCTTAGCTTCATTATACAACAGTTATCTCCACTCGACGAAAGTCAAACAAATAGCAGCCGAACTCGACACGAGCGATAGCGAACTGGCGAAGCAAAATCCTTTAAGCAAAATTCAGTTAAAGGGACTTTTGGGCTCGTCGTTCTCGTTTGTATTCCAGGCCATCTTTAGGCAAAGCGACAAGCCCTTTTTATTGATTTTCAACGAAAAGGAAGAAGCCGCATACTATTTAAATGACCTGGAACAGATGATCGGGACCAATGACGTACTGTTTTATCCAAGTTCATACCGCCGCCCGTACCAGATTGAGGAAACCGATAACGCCAACGTTTTGCTGCGTTCCGAAGTGCTGAACCGGATCAATTCGCGCAAAAAACCGGCCGTTATCGTTACCTATCCAGAAGCGCTTTTTGAAAAAGTGGTTACCCGTAAGGAGCTCGAAAAAAATACGCTCAAAGTGGCAACTGGTGATAACGTTTCAATTGACTTTATCAATGAGGTTTTGTTTGAATACGAATTCAAACGCGTCGATTTTATTACCGAACCGGGCGAGTTTTCTGTTCGTGGCGGAATCCTCGATGTGTTTTCGTTTTCGAATGACAACCCATACCGTATCGAATTTTTTGGAAACGAAGTGGACAGCATCCGTACTTTTGATGTCGAAACCCAGCTCTCACTCGAAAAACAGAACAAGATTACCATTATCCCGAATCTTGAAAATAAATTCATCAAGGAGAACCGCGAAAGTTTCCTCGAATACATCAGCGACAAAACGGTACTGTGCATTGAAAATACCGAGTTTTTGATTGCGCAGTTAGACAAGCTTTTCATCAAGGCAACCGAAACCTTCGACAAGCTTTCCAAAGACATCAAGCACGCTTCGCCGGAACATCTGTTCCTGAACGAACAGGGATTTTTAAAAAAGGCTTTGGACTTTCCGGTTATCGAGCTGGCAAACAAACCTTTCTTTAAGACTACCCAGTCTTTTGAATTTTACATTCAACCGCAGCCTTCGTTCAACAAGCAGTTTGATTTGCTGCTGAATAACCTGAGCGACAATCATTTTAACGGTTATACCAATTACCTTTTCTGTTCCAATGAAGCGCAGGCAAACCGTTTCCATGATATTTTTGAATCAATTGACGAAGAAAACAGCGAGAACATCCGCAAACAATATCACACGATTGTTTCGCCTTTGTATCAAGGGTTTATTGACGAAGAACATCAGATTGCCGCTTACACAGACCACCAGATTTTTGAACGTTACCACAAATTCAACATCAAAAACGGTTATTCTAAAAAACAGACCATCACGCTTAAAGAGTTGAATTCACTGGCTGTTGGCGATTATGTAACCCACATCGATCACGGGATCGGGAAATTTGGCGGATTGCAGAAGATACAGGTTGAAGGCAAAACGCAGGAAGCGATAAAACTGGCCTATGCCGATAACGACATTGTATACGTAAGTATCCATTCACTGCACAAAATCTCAAAATATACCGGAAAAGACGGGACGCCTCCAAAGATTTACAAACTCGGCTCGAATGCGTGGAAAACTTTAAAGCAAAAAACCAAAGCGCGTGTCAAGCATATTGCATTCAACCTGATCCAACTGTATGCAAAACGCCGGTTGGAAAAAGGATTTGCCTGCGCACCGGACAGCTATCTGCAGAAAGAGCTGGAGAGTTCGTTCATTTATGAAGATACTCCGGACCAGATGACCGCAACACAGGACGTAAAAGCCGACATGGAGCGCGACCGCCCAATGGACCGATTGGTTTGTGGCGATGTTGGTTTTGGGAAAACCGAAGTGGCCATCCGTGCTGCATTCAAGGCCGTTGATAACGGAAAACAGGTTGCTGTTTTGGTGCCGACAACGATTTTGGCGTACCAGCATTACCGTACTTTTTCGGAACGATTAAAGGACATGCCGGTCAACATTGGTTACCTGAACAGATTCCGGACAGCAAAACAAAAAGCACAGACACTAGAGGAATTGGCTTCGGGCAGGCTGGATATCGTAATCGGTACGCATCAATTGGTCAATAAAAATGTCAAGTTCAAGGATTTGGGCCTGCTGATCGTAGACGAAGAACAGAAATTTGGCGTAAACGTAAAAGACAAGCTCAAGACGATTGCTGCCAATGTTGATACATTAACTTTAACCGCAACGCCGATCCCGAGAACGCTGCAGTTTTCATTGATGGCTGCGCGTGATTTGTCGGTAATCACAACCCCACCGCCTAACCGCTATCCTATCGAATCGCAGGTGGTTGGTTTTAGCGAAGAACTGATCCGCGACGCTATTTCGTATGAAATACAGAGAAATGGGCAGGTATTCTTCATCAATAACCGAATAGAAAACATCAAGGAAATTGCCGGAATGATCCAGCGTTTGGTTCCCGATGCGCGTGTTGGAATTGGACACGGACAGATGGAAGGCAACAAGCTCGAAGAGCTGATGCTTGGTTTCATGAACGGTGAGTTTGATGTTTTGGTAGCTACAACCATTATCGAAAGCGGTTTGGATGTACCCAATGCGAATACGATTTTCATCAACAACGCCAATAATTTTGGCCTTTCAGACCTGCACCAGATGCGGGGGCGCGTTGGCCGAAGCAATAAAAAGGCATTCTGTTACTTTATTTGCCCGCCCTATTCGGTAATGACAGATGATGCGAGAAAAAGAATCCAGGCTCTGGAACAGCACAATGAACTGGGAAGCGGTTTTAACATTGCGATGAAGGATTTGGAAATTCGTGGTGCGGGAGATTTATTGGGCGGAGAGCAAAGTGGTTTCATCAATGAGATCGGATTTGAAACCTACCAGAAAATCATGAACGAAGCGATTGAGGAATTGAAGGAAAATGAATTTAAGGAGCTTTACGAAGAAGGCAATGACATTGACAGCAAAGAATACGTAAAGGAACTCCAGATTGACACCGACTTCGAATTGCTGTTCCCCGATGAATACATCAACAACATTACCGAGCGTTTGAATTTGTATAACGAGCTGAGCAACATTAAGGATGAAGCTGGTTTGTTGGTTTATGAAGAAAAGCTGATCGACCGTTTTGGGCCTTTGCCAAAAGAAGCGAAAGCACTGTTGAACAGCATTAGGATCAAATGGATTGCCACACAGATGGGAATTGAAAAAATCATCATGAAACAGGGCAAACTGATTGGGTATTTCGTAGGCGACCAACAATCGGATTATTACAGTTCGAAACAGTTCAGAAAAGTGCTGCAGTTCGTTCAGCAGCACGGAAACATCTGTAAAATGAAAGAGAAAGAAACCAAAAATGGCCTTAGATTACTGCTGACTTTCGAAAACGTAAAATCCATCAACAAGGCATTGGAATACATGGAACTAATGAAACAATAAATAAAAAAAGCCCTGAGAAAAATTCAGGGCTTTTTTATTATCTAAAACGAAAACTACATTTTCAAAATCTTGAAATTGGCTTCGCTGTCATTGATCTTCAGTTTGAAGAAATAAGTCCCGTTTGCAAACTGGGAAATATCAACATTAGCCGTTGAGGCATTTGCATTCTGGCGGGACAACAATTGCCCCTGGACATTATAAACGGTAACTTCAGAAATGATGTCTTTAGATTTGATCGTTACATTTCCGTTTGTTGGATTAGGATAATAGCTGTAATCCAGGAAACCAGCATCTTCAATACCTAAAGTCCCTGTACAGCTTATTGTAGCATTCCATCCATTGGCAACCACACCCTGATCTGAAACGAACTTAACAGTTAATGAGCCGTCTGGCGCTGTTGAGTTGAATGTACCGGGATTTGAAGTTCCTGTTAAGCCTCCATTAGTCAAATCAACATAAAAGTCAGCCGGTCCGTTATAGATATACAAATAATCGTAATCTGTTTCCAAATTGAAACTTGAGAATGTAATTCTAAGCTTAAGCCCCGGATTGTTTGGTGTCATGGTTCTTGTCCAGTTTTCCATATTAGTATACTGGCCTGTCGCTCCTCCTGAATCTGTAAAAGGCGTATTGGAACAGAAGTTGGCTGCCGCTGAGATAAATATTTTTTCCCTTGTTGCTGGCTCAATTCCGGCACATAATGGCCTTACCCTTACTTTGTAATACGCATTTGCGGTCAATCCTTCTGCCAGATAAGAATTTGTCGTAACGGTAGTCCAAACAATATTGGTTGATGCAAATGGAGTTACGGCCACTTCCCATGAAGTTGCTGATCCCAACTCATCCCAGGAAATTTGGGCAGAAGTAGGAGTTATATTTGAAGCATTGATATTAGAAACTGTATTTGGGCAGCTTCCTGCACAGTCGGGACTCAGACATGTTCCGCCATTTACTGCATTTAAGATTGCAGTGGTTGGCTGTGGGCCAAAACCATTATTGAAACTGATACCGATTCCTTGTATCAAATGGCAATAACTCATGATGGTTCCTTTTTCTGCTGCTGACGGAATAGGCCCAAGCGCACAGCTTCCTTCAGAATATCCGGCTTGCGTTCCGCAGCCGTCTATAGAGGTATTATTGCCGTTCCATACACAGGCATGGGTATGCCTTGAACCCAGAAGATGCCCGTATTCATGGGTAATCACCTGTATAGTCCACGAGTAGGTTGGCACTGTACTAAAGCTGTAATTAACATCTGCATAGCTATAATTTGAGCTACTGCACAGACCATTAATTGCAACAGCAACTCCACCAAGCCCGCCTTCATCAATTCCTAAAAGCTGTCCTAAATCTCCATCAAATACGGGAGTTGTTTGTGAAAATGCATTTAAATAAGCCGCGGAAGTTGTCCCGACTCCTTCATAGGGATCACCGTCTTCCCAAATAAAAATAGATTTTAGGTTTACCGAAATACCGTCGTTGTTGTATAATGTCTGCACATTATTGAAAACCGAAGTCATCCAGTTGGTAGTAGTCGTGATATCACTATTGTTTGCAAGAAACAAATCGTTATCAATTTCAAAATACAATCCAACGCAACGGGCACTTGCCACATTCCTGTTAGCATTTCCGTTTTTTGGCGTTTCGGTCAAATCGTCTTTTACGTGGCAGTCAAAATCATTCAAAACCTTCATTTTGGCATCAGAATAAACAATATAATCTGTGCGGTTGTTCACTTTGTCTAATTTGCCGACAACAACATTTCCTAGTTCTGAACTCGAAATAATCCCGTTGAACTCACCGTTAAAAAAGTTAAAAGAGGAAACCGTTTGTAATTGCCCTTTGATGATACCGCGATAGTAAACCCCTTTTTGGTACGCATTGTATTTCTTTTTATTGGTATCAACATGGAAACCTTCTGCAAAAGGGTTTACCTTATACAAAAGAACCGCAATATCATTGTTTTGATACGGGATATGCAACTCGATCGTTTCGTATTGGTTGGAAACGATATCATTGATTTGTTGAATATTGATGGTGGCCATTGTCGCTCCATCAACCACTTTACTTACGGTATTGTCAATGGCATTTTGAGTTGGGCTTAACACCGAAAATGGTTTGAATTCGGCCTTAAGGTTTTGAAGTTCCTGAACTTTTTGGCCAACTTTATTTTGTGCAAACAAACCACTTACACAAAGCATCATAATTAATAGTAGGTTATTTTTCATAGTGTGATTTAAATTATAGCTCGTAAAGTTATTGAAAAACAGCATACAACAAATGTTTCTGTTCTTTTTTAAGATTTTTTTCGTCAGAAATAAAAAAAGGCATCCTCAAGATGTTCAATTTTATAGATGCCATTTTCTTTTGAAATGGCGATGATATCAAACCTTATTCCGGTTTCAAGATCATTGGAAACGACATATTCGTTGATGGCTTTTACCAGCAGTTTTATCTTACCCGGTTTTACAAAATCCTGAGGCAGCCCAAAATCAACAGACGAACGGGTTTTGACCTCAACTACGGCAAGGGTATTTTCTTTTTGGGCAATGATGTCGATTTCTGCTTTTTGAAAAACCCAATTGGTTTCAAGGATAGCATAGCCGTTTTTTTGCAGAAATTCCACAGCCAATTCTTCACCCAGTTTGCCCAGTTCGTTGTGTTCAGCCATTTATTCAAAAACCACTTTGCTTTCTTTATCGGTTACTTCAATTGTCACCTGCTTTCCGAAGATCAGTGCGCGGTTGTCGCGGATATGGCCCGCCGGAAAGTTGTATATGATTGGGATATTCAATCCCTTTGTGGCATCTTCGATGATTTCAAGCGCATTTCTTCCCCATGGGATTTCATTATCTTTCATTTCGGTCATTGCACCTACAATAATCCCTTTCAAACCCGACAAGCATCCATTGCGTTTGAGGTTCATCATCATCCGGTCAATATGGTATAAATACTCATCGAGATCTTCAATGAATAATATCTTATCGTTACAATCAATAGCCGATTCCGAGCCCAATAAACTATATAAAATCGAAAGGTTCCCGCCAACGAGTTCCCCTTTGGCTTTGCCATTATGGTTAAGCGCATCGCAATCTAAAGTGTATTGCAGTTTGTCTCCAAACAAAGCGGCACACAACGAATTCTTGGCTTCATCCGTAGCTCTCGGAATGGCAACCGGCATCGTTCCGTGGATGGATTCGATCCCCATGCGGTTCAGGTGGCTGTGCAGAACCGTCACGTCGCTAAAGCCGATGATCCATTTTGGGTTTTGCCTGAATTTGGTAAAATCGAGCTTATCGATCATTTTTACAGTTCCGTATCCGCCACGCACGCACCAGATGGCCTTGATGTTCGGATTGTCCATCTGCTCCTGGAAATCGGCGGCACGCTGGTCATCAGTCCCTGCCAATTGGTAATAATCCAAACCTATTGTTTTACCAAGTTTGACATTCAGTCCCCAGCCTTCAAGCAAAGCGATGGTTGGCTTCAGGTTGTCTTCAATGTTTTTCCGGGCCGTAGAAACTATGGCAATGGTATCGCCTTTTTGCAGATAAGGTGGTGTGGTCATTTTCTTTTGCGAATAAATGAATGAAAAACTAGCCATCAGGCTAATCGTAAAAAAAATCTTCAGATTCATTCACCAAAAATAACATTAATATTTTTTATGTGTGCCTAACCCTAAACTTATTCCTAATCCGGTATAACTTGTCTTTGACCAGTTCGCAACAAATTTTAATCCGATGCTCCTGCCAAAAGCCACCGGTCGTCTTGTAACCGGAATCAATCCGTAATAAGCCCTGTAACGCCGTTTCTGCTTTTTAAAAAATTTAACATTCACCTCAAAAGGAGTTCCAAAAAAATCCTCTTTCTGCACAAAATAATCCTCATCGATTTTTTCTAAATACTCATGCTGATTATACGAAACCCCAACCGAAGCACTCAAGGAAACTCCGCCCCAAATCCAACGTTTGCCATACATGAGTCCATAATCCACAATCCTTTCCCTGCGGTTATAATACGGAATCCCAACTATTGGCCCATCAAGGCCCGAATAAGGTTCGTTGCCAATAAAACCCGCAACCCTTGCTGTCAGCAAGTCGCTTTAAAAAACTGATAATTTAAGGTAACACCCGCAGTCCATCCTGCATCTATACCATTTGCAAAGCCAACATATGCATCATAAAAAAGTATTGGCTGCTTTTTATCGGCAACTTTCAGGCTATCCTGAGCCATGGTAAGATTGGTAATTCCCAACAGGAATAGGCATAGTGTTTTTTTCATGTTCAATAGTATTAATAAAATGAATCTCTGTCAAATATTTCTTTATAAACTATATGGATGCAAAAGTTATTATTTCGTTGCAAAAAACTTATTTTTGCACTCTATTTTAGAATTATGTTAAAAAATCCACAGCGATATACTATCACGGCAGCACTGCCATATACGAACGGCCCAATCCACATTGGCCATTTGGCGGGCGTTTACGTGCCATCCGATATTTACGCCCGTTACTTAAGGCTACAGGGCAACGATGTTGCTTTCATCTGCGGAAGCGATGAGCACGGCGTTGCCATTTCGATGAAAGCCAAAAAAGAAGGCATCACGCCCCAACAGGTAATTGACAAATACGACGGGATCATCCGTCAGTCGTTTGTTGATTTCGGAATTTCGTTTGATAATTATTCGAGGACTTCTTCCCAAATCCATCATGATACGGCTCAGGAATTTTTCCGCAAATTATACGACAATAATGATTTTATTGAAGAAGTAACTGAGCAGTTATACGATGCAAAGGCCAATCAGTTTTTAGCCGACCGCTTCGTTACCGGGACCTGCCCAAAATGCGACAACCCTGAAGCTTATGGCGATCAGTGCGAACGTTGCGGATCAACCCTTAACGCTACAGACCTTATTAATCCAAAATCAACGATTACAGGAGAAACACCAATATTAAAGTCAACCAAACACTGGTTTTTGCCACTGAACCGCTATTCTGATTTTTTAACCGAATGGATTTTGGTTGGCCATAAAAACGATTGGAAACCTAATGTTTATGGACAGGTAAAGTCCTGGATTGATGCAGGGTTAGAGCCAAGAGCGGTAACCCGCGATCTGGATTGGGGAATTGATGTTCCTGTAGAAGGTGCCGAAGGCAAAAAATTATACGTTTGGTTCGATGCGCCGATCGGTTACATTTCGTCAACCAAAGAATGGGCGGCACGCGAAGGCAAAAACTGGGAAGATTACTGGAAAAAAGACGATACAAAGCTGGTTCACTTTATCGGAAAAGATAATATTGTGTTCCACTGCATCATTTTCCCTGCAATGCTAAAAGCAGAAGGAACCTACATTTTGCCCGACAATGTCCCGGCAAACGAATTCCTGAATCTGGAAGGAAACAAACTTTCGACTTCAAAAAACTGGGCAGTCTGGCTGCACGAATATTTGCAGGATTTCCCGGAAAAACAGGATGCATTGCGTTATGCCTTAACGGCGAATGCTCCTGAAACAAGAGAACACCGATTTTACCTGGAAAGATTTCCAGGCAAGAAATAATAATGAGTTAGCTGCCATTTTTGGGAATTTTATCAATCGTGTAGTGGTTTTGACCAACAAATATTATGACGGCATTATTCCAACTCCGAATGAATTATCGGAAGTTGACGAACAGGTTTTGGCCGAATTAAAAGCATACCCTGCCGTAATTTCAAGTTCCATTGAGCGTTACAGATTCCGTGAAGCCTTGAGCGAATTGATGAATGTGGCCCGTTTGGGGAATAAATATTTAGCCGATGAGGAACCTTGGAAAATGGTAAAAACCGATCCAGACCGGGTGCAAACCCAAATGTATATCGCGCTTCAGGTTGCGGCTGCATTACGGATTTTGTCTGAACCATTTTTACCGTTTACTGCAAACAAACTGGCTACGATTTTAAATCTGCCAAAATTAGGCTGGAGTACCGTTTCGGAAACTTCAGACTTATTGCCAGCAGGCCACCAGATCGGACAGGCCGAAATTCTATTTGCCCAGATCGAAGATGCCGAAATCCAAAAACAGATAGACAAACTGGAAGCAACCAAAACATCCAACGCCATGGAAAATAAAGTAACAGAGCCTCAAAAAGCAACAGCAACTTTTGAAGATTTTGCAAAACTGGATTTGCGTGTCGGGACCATTATTGAAGCCGAAAAAATGCCAAAAGCAAACAAACTTTTGGTTTTGAAAGTAGATACAGGCCTGGATACCAGAACCATTGTTTCAGGAATTGCCGAACATTTCTCTCCCGAAGAAGTCATCGGAAAACGCGTTACGGTGCTGATTAACCTGGCACCAAGAGCCCTGCGTGGCATAGAAAGCGAAGGAATGATCCTGATGACCAACAATGCCGAAGGCAAGCTGGTTTTTGTAAATCCGGATGCGGATGGCGTGGATAATGGCGCATTAATTAGTTAAAAAACAACCAAAAGTTAGAAAGGATAAATGATTTATTTTCTAACTTTATAAAAAATAATAGAATTATGTTATCAAAAAATATTGAAGCTGCATTGAACAAGCAAATCCGCATTGAAGCCGAGTCTTCGCAGGTTTACCTGTCGATGGCATGCTGGGCCGAAAACCAGGGATTGGAAGGCGTTGCGCAATTCATGTACAAGCAATCCGACGAAGAAAGGATGCACATGCTTAAATTGGTGAAATACGTTAACGAGCGTGGCGGTCACGCAATGGTAACCGATCTGAAAGCACCAAAAACCAAGTACGGAACAATGAAGGAAATGTTTGAGGAATTGTATGCACACGAATTATTTGTTTCCAATTCCATCAATGAGCTGGTGCATGTAACTTTTGATGAGAAAGATTATGCTACCCACAACTTCCTGCAATGGTATGTAGCCGAGCAGATTGAAGAAGAAGCACAGGCCAAAACCATTTTGGACAAAATCAACCTGATTGGAGATGACAAAGGCGGATTGTACCTGTTTGACAGGGATATCCAGCAAATTACCGTTACCAGCTCCATTGGGATCACCAACAATTAACCTGAAATCAGCTCGTTTTGAGTAACAAGGAAAAACATAAACCAAAAAAGAAGAAAGAAAAAGCGCTTCTTAAAATCCAGAACATGGCGGAAAAATGCAAATCGTCATGCTGTGAGAAATATAAAAAAAAGGAAAGCAAACGCTGCAAGCGCTGCCCTATGTTTGACTTGCTTAAAAAATACAAAGACTCCATCTAGCCGATGGAGTTTTTTTACCAAAAATTGTAACTATGAATTTAAAAGTAATTGCCTTCGACGCCGACGACACACTATTTGTAAACGAACCTTATTTTCAGGAAACAGAAGAAAAATTCTGTGCGCTGATGGGTAATTACCTGTCGCATCACAGTTTGTCACAGGAATTGTTCAAAACCGAAATTGCCAACCTTGATTTGTATGGCTACGGTATCAAGGGTTATATCCTTTCGATGATTGAAGCTGCAATGAAAATTTCGAACAACACCATTTCTGTAGAAATCATTGAAAAAATCATTGAATACGGAAAAGAACTGCTTGAAAAGCCAATAGAGCTTTTAGACGGTGTGGAAGAAACCCTGGAAGCCTTAAAAGGAAAATACAAACTGATTGTTGCTACCAAAGGTGACCTGAAAGACCAGCAAAGCAAACTGCACCGTTCGGGATTGGGGCCTTATTTTCATCATATTGAAGTGATGTCGGATAAACAGGAACTCAATTATCAAAAACTATTGGGCCGTCTGGAAATCGGGCCGCATGAATTTATGATGATTGGAAATTCGTTGAAATCAGACGTATTGCCGGTTTTGGGGATTGGCGGGCATGCAGTGCACATTCCGTTCCATACTACCTGGGAACACGAAAAAATCAATCATACGGTTGAGCATCCAAACTTCAGGACACTGGAAAAAATCTCCGATGTGTTAGACATTTTATTATAACAAAATGAAAACGAAATTAGATCTCGAAACCTGGAACCGAAAGGAACATTTCCAGTTTTTCAGGCAAATGCAGGAGCCATTTTTTGGTGTTACGGTACCTATCGACTGTACCAATGCTTATGCAAAAGCTAAAGAACTTGGTATTTCATTCTTTACTTATTATCTGCATAAAACCTTGGTTGCGGTCAACAGCACCCTGGCATTCCGTTACCGGATCATTGAAGACGAAGTATATGTTTTTGATGCAATCGATGCATCAGCAACGATTCTTAGGGAAGATAAAACCTTTGGGTTTTCGTTGATGGAGTATTCACAAAACCTAGACGAATTTGCCGAAATCACCAAAAAGGAAATTGCCCGCATCCAGCAAACAACCGGCTTGATAACACGTGATTTTTCTATAAACCTGATTCATTTTTCAGCGCTTCCGTGGGTAAATTTCACTTCTTATTCGCATGCCCGGAGCTTTACGTTCCCGGATAGCTGCCCAAAGGTTTCGTTTGGCAAAATGATGGATGTCGATGGGAAAAAAACCATGCAGATGGCCGTACACGTACACCATGCATTGGTTGACGGATACGATGTTGGTTTGTTCATAAGCCGTTTTGAAGAATTGATGAATGAATAATTCTTGGGGAATAAAAGCGGCAAAGGCCTAAACTTTACCGCTTTTCTGGTAATTTATCTTAGACCTATTTTCCCAACAACAGGATATCATTCGCGACTACTTCGGTGATATAACGTTTATTGCCTTCCTTGTCATCGTAGCTCCTGTGCGTTAGTTTTCCTTCTATGGCTATTTCCCGGCCTTTTTCGACGTATTTTTCGATGATTTCGGCTACCTTTCCCCAGGCGGTTATACGGTGCCATTCGGTTTGCTCTATTTTTTCACCTTTATCATTGGTATAATAATCATTGGTAGCGATGGTAATATTGGCTACTTTCCTTCCTCCGTCAAGGGTTTTGATTTCCGGATCCTGGCCTACATGGCCAATTAACTGTACTTTGTTCCTCATTGCATACATGGCGTTTACGATTTAAATATTAGTGTTGAAAATTACATTTCGGTTGAACTCTATCAACAAGGCAAAGTTGTGGCGGTTTGCAAAAATTATCCGGTAGTTAAGTGTTTACTTTCGGTTGTAATTGTTTGTAAGCGTTTGAAAACGGAAATTATTTTTTATATTTGGTTGAGAAAAGGCTGACAAACAGACAAGGCAAATCCCACATAGCCCCGATGGAAGCGGCACGCAGTATAGCGGACAGCGGGAAAATGGACAACAAAAAAAGCCCGAACGATCCGCTCCTAAAAAGAGGATTATGGAAAAAGTTTGTTTGGAATGTGGGGATAAGATTGTAGGCCGCGAAGACAAAAAGTTTTGCAGTGACGGCTGCCGCAATGCCTACAACAATAAAATAAATAAAGACAGTACGAATTATATGCGCAACACCAATAACAAGTTACGCAAAAATTACCGTATTTTGTCTGAACTTAATGTCGAAGGGAAATCAAAATCGACGAAAGCCAAACTGCTCAGCAAAGGTTTTGATTTTGATTATATGACGAATATTTTGCATACCAAATCTGGCAATACTTATTATTTTATTTACGATCAAGGATACATGGTTTTGGACAACGATTTTTATATGTTAGTCAAAAAAGACACTTAAGCCTGACCCAATGAGAAAAAACTACACCCCTGTTTATTCCCTACTAATGCTCGTTTTGCTGCTGTTTGGCGTTTTCTTCTTTATGATGCCGCAACAGTATGACGAAACAGAGGCGCCGCTTTCTGAATTTTCTACCAAAAGAGCGCTCGAAATAGTAAAAGAAATTTCGAAGCAGCCGCATTTTGTGGGTTCCAAAAACCATGAAGTGGTTGCCAATTATATCCAGAAGGAACTGCAGGGTTTGGGCTTGCAGACGTCGATCCAGGAAGGCTTTACAATGACCGAAAAAGGAACCCTGGTCCAATCGAAAAACATTATTGCCAAAATAAAAGGTTCTAAAAATTCTAAAGCTTTAGTGCTGCTTTCGCATTATGATTCGGCGCCGCATTCGTTTTCCAAAGGTGCCAGCGATGATGCTTCGGGCGTTGCGACCATACTGGAAAGTATCCGTGCCTTCCTGCACAACAAAACACCGCATAAGAACGACATCATCATTTTGTTTACAGATGCCGAAGAGCTGGGGCTGAATGGTGCAGCTTTGTTTGTAACCCAGCATCAGTGGTCGAAAGAAGCTGGATTGGTACTCAATTTTGAAGCGCGTGGAAGTTCGGGCCCAAGCTATATGCTGATGGAAACCAATGACGGGAACTCGAAAATGGTCGACGCCTTCAAGGCTGGAAATGCCACTTACCCGGTTTCGAATTCGCTGATGTACAGCATTTACAAAATGCTCCCGAATGATACCGACCTGACTGTGTTTAGGGAACAGGGAAAAATACAGGGTTATAATTTTGCCTTTATCGACAGCCATTTCAATTACCATACGGCGCAGGATTCGTACCAAAACCTGGATCCGAAGACCTTGGCGCACCAGGGGACTTATTTGTTTCCGTTATTGAATTATTTTTCGAGTGCCGATTTGGCTGATCTGAACTCCAATAAGGATGACATTTATTTCAATATCCCGTTTGGTTTTATAAGTTATCCGTTTGACTGGATCATTCCGATGCTGATTATTGCTTTTGGGCTGTTCTTTATTTTTGTTTTTGTCGGATTGGGCAAACGTGCAATGCGCCTTGACGAAATCATCAAAGGATTTGTGCCTCTTTTGGGCTCGTTGCTCACTGCCGGTGTGGTTACCTATGTTGGCTGGACCGTACTGAAAGGCATTTACCCGCAATACAATGACATCCTTCAGGGATTCACCTATAATGGTCATGACTATATTTATGCCTTTGTGAGCTTTAGTTTGGCCAGTTGTTTTTTGTTTTATCAAAGCAGCGGCAAACGCAATTATGAATTTAGCCAGATGGTGGGACCTTTATTTATTTGGCTTCTGATCAACCTCGGGATTGCATTCAAATTGCAAGGTGCCGGTTTCCTTGTGATTCCGGTACTGTTCAGCATATTGATGCTTGGATTTTATGTGCTTACGCAAAAGTCGGGCTGGGTTTTGAATTGCCTCCTTGCGGTTCCGGCTTTGGTGATTTTGGTACCGTTCATCCAGATGTTCCCGGTTGGCTTGGGCCTTAAGATATTGGTTGGGAGTTCCATTTTAACCGTTTTGGCCTTTACCTTATTGCTGCCGATTTTTGGTTCTTTTACAAAAAAAGGGATCTGGGCAATTGCCTGTTTCGTGATTGGCGTTGGTTTTATCATAAAAGCGCATCAGGAGTCAGCTTATACCACCGAAAAAGCAAAGCCCAACAGTTTGGTTTACATATTGAATGCCGATGCCAACAAAGCCAATTGGGCAACTTATGATTCGGCCCCGGATGAATGGACAAAAACCTATTTGGGAGAAAAGCCTAAAGAAGGCACTTCATTAAACACCGATAAACTATATAGCAAATACGGCTCTGAATATACCTTCATGGCGAATGCTCCCGTAAAAGGCATTGCCAGGCCAACAATTGAATTCCTGCGCGATACAGTTAAAGGAAACCAGCATTTATACAAAATCAGGATTACGCCAAACCGAAAGGTAAACCGTTATGACATTTTTGTAAAGAACGATGTCCAAATCAACAATTTTAAAGCTAACGGCGTGAAGTCGGTGGATTTTGAAAGCAATATCTCGTCTAAAACCTCTAACAAATTAGTGACTTATTATGTCGTAGACAATATTCCGCTGACACTGGAATTTTCATTGCCAAAAAACCAAAAACCCGATTTGGAACTGGTGGAAAGCTCGTTCGATTTGCTATCGAATCCTTTGCTAAAGGTAAAACCACGAAATCCGGGAATGATCCCAATGCCTTTTGTATTGAACGATGCGGTGATCCTTAAGGAAAAAGTGAAGGCTTCGCCAAATAAATTCGATGCACGTTACGGAACATTTCCTGCTTGGAACAAAGGGATCAGGGATAGCATTCGTGTTGCTGCCGACAGTTTGAAACGATGAGGCAGATCAGTATTTTAGGCTGTGGCTGGCTGGGCTTGCCTTTGGCAAAATCATTAATCGGAAAAGGTTTTCCGGTAAAGGGCTCTACAACATCAGCTGAAAAGATTGCTGTTTTAAAAGAAGCCGGAATTGAAGCTTTTCAGATTTCAGTTTCAGAAAACGGAATCCTGGGCGAAATAGGCCTGTTCCTTAAAAATTCTGAGGTTTTGATTATCGATATTCCGCCGAAACTACGCGGTGATTCAAATGAAAATTTTGTCAAAAAGATTGAAAATCTAATCCTGTTTATCAAAAAGTCAAAAGTCAAAAACGTCATTTTCATAAGTTCGACTGCGGTTTACAATGACGATTATCCTGTTATTACCGAAACGACACCTGCCAAACCCAATACCGAAAGCGGAAAACAATTGTTCGAAGCGGAAAAGCTATTGTTTGCAAATCCATCCGATTTTAGCACAGCCGTAATCCGTTTTGGCGGATTAATTGGCAAAGACCGGCATCCGGTGCATCATTTGGCAGGAAAACAAAATCTCGGCAATGCCCAGGCAGCTGTCAATTTGATACATCAAACCGACTGCATCGGGATCATTGAAAAAATTATTGAGCTCGATTGCTGGAACCAAACATTCAATGCTGTTGCGCCGTTTCATCCGACAAGGAAAGAATATTATACCCAAAAAGCCGCAGGATTAGGATTGCCTTTGCCCGAATTTAGCGAAGACGCCACTTCATTTGGAAAAATAATTGATAGCAGCCATGTCGAAACAACTTTAGATTATAAATTTCAAAAACCCAATTTATGAGTACAAGCGACATCATCGGAACCATTGGCGTAAGCCTGATACTGATTGCTTATTTCCTGAATATCTTTTCACTGATAAAAAAAGACGGTGCCTTTTTTTATGTGCTGAATATTTTTGGCGGCGCGATTGCCTGCTTCTCTTCCTACCTGATTGCGTTTTGGCCCTTTGTTGTGCTTGAGGGAATCTGGGCGGTGATTAGTGTTGTCGGCTTGTTTAAGAACATAAAAAAACCTCAAGATTAACTTGAGGTTTTTATTTTATTCAGATTGGATTACCAAATCTTAACTCGCTTGCTTGGCTCAACATACATTCCGTCTCCCGGTTTGATGTCCCAGGCGCTGTAGAACGTATCCAGGTTCAACAAAGGCACATATCCTCTGTACATTCCCGGTGAATGCGGATCTGTTTTCACTTGGTTTTTCAAGGCTTCGTCACGCATTTTGCTTCTCCAGATGGTTGCCCATGAGATGAACAAACGCTGTTCTGGTGTATAACCATCGATTAGTCCCGGGTTTTTGTTTTCTTTCAAATACAATTGCAAGCCGTCATAAGCCGCATTGATTCCGCCTAAATCCCCTATGTTTTCACCCAAAGTGAATTTACCGTCAACATGGATTCCAGGTAGTGGCTCTAATGCAGAATATTGATCTGCCAAAGCATTTCCAAGGTCTGTGAATTTTTTCAAATCATCAGTAGTCCACCAATCCTTTAAGTTTCCTTCTGCATCATAAGTAGCTCCCTGGTCGTCAAATCCGTGAGAGATTTCGTGGCCGATAACCGCCCCGATTCCACCATAATTTACAGCTTCGTCAGCCTGGTAGTTGTAAAATGGCGGCTGAAGGATTGCTGCCGGGAACACAATCTCGTTATACGATGGATTGTAGTAGGCATTAACCGTTTGCGGCGACATTCCCCACTCGGTTTTGTCAACTGGCTTGCCCAATTTTTCCAGGTCTTTTTTCCAGCTCCATTCTGCCACATTCCTTAGGTTAGTGAAGTAGCTTCCTCCTTTATCCGGACTGGTAACTGTTAAGGCAGAATAGTCTTTCCATTTGTCAGGATAACCGATTTTGATGGTAAGGCTGTTCAGTTTTTGGATGGCTTTCTTTTTTGTTTCAGCCGACATCCAGGTCAGGTTATTGATCCTGATTTCGTACGCACGCATTACGTTCCTGATCATCCTGAACGCTTTGTCCTTAGCTTCTGCAGGGAACATTTTCTCTACATATAATTTACCCAAAGCCTCTCCCACGGTTCCGTTTACTACCTGAAGCGCTTTTTCATGGCGTGGTCTTTGTTTCAATGCTCCGGTCAAAGTCTTTCCGTAGAATTCCCAGTTTGCGGTTTCTATATCGGTAGACAATTGGCCTGCCGAGCTTCTTAAAAGGTTCCAGCGCAAATACGCTTTGATGTCATTGATTTTGCTGTCTACCAAAATGTCTTTCAAAGCCGTAATGTATCTTGGCTGTGAAACGATAACCGTATCTACTTTCGTGATCCCGATTCCTTTGAGGTAGTTGCTCCAGTCGATTACCGGATTCATGTTTTTCAAATCGGCAACTGCCATTGGGTTGTATTGTTTTTTCGGGTCTCTTCTTTCAACCCTGTCCAGTCTTGGTTTTGACATCGCGATTTCCAATGCCAGGATTTTTTCGGCATCTGCTTTTGCCTGCTCCGGTTTTTCTCCGATGAAAGCCAGCATCCTTGCCACGTGAGCCTGGTATTTTTCGCGTTTTTCTTTCGAATCCTTATCATCAGAAACATAATAATCCCGGTCAGGAAGACCCAATCCTCCAACGCCAAGTGTTACTGCATTCCGGTTACTGTCTTTGTCATCAGCCCCGATGCCAAACCCAAAGAAACCAACGCCACCGCCTTTTGCTTCTTCTTCAATCATCAGCTTTTGCAAATCCTTGATGTTTTTAACCGCATCGATTTTTGCCAGGTAAGGTTTGATCGGATTGATGCCCTGTTTGTTTCGTGCTATCGTATCCATAGCCGATTTGTACATGCTGACTGCCTTCCCCTGATCGGTATTTGGTGCATATTTCGGATTGTTGGCCGCTTCTTTCAAAATTGCCAAAGCATCCTTATCTGTATTCTGGCGCAATTCGTCAAAACTTCCCCAACGCGTTTTATCGGCAGGGATTTCGGTATTCTTTAACCATGTTCCGTTTACAAATTTGAAAAAATCATTTTTCGGACTTACTGTTTTGTCCATCAGGGAAGTATTGATCCCCGGGGTTTTCTGTTGTGCATTCAGTTGAACGGCTCCTGCTAAAATACAAGCCGTGAACAATGCCTTTGGATTAATAACCTTCATAATCAGTTGCTTTATTTAAGTTGTTTGCAAATTTATTCTTTCTAATGATAGAAATGTTTTTTTAACAAAATTATATGTCTTTATTGCTTTTGAAATGTTACAAGCGATGGATTGCTTTTGTATTTTTGCACACTCGATACCGAAGGTCGGACTGTTACGAACCTAAAAAAAACAAATGCTCGATTTTATAAAAAAATACAAGATATTCCTTGGGGCTTTCCTGATTTTTTCAATCATCACCATTTCATTGTTTTACAATGTTTTGAAGCCTGTTAAAACCCTGCCCTTTTACAATCCTGCCGATGTAAACCCGGAGCTGGTGGATTCTACAGTGCAATATATCGCCCGCGAGCACAAGATTGCCGACTTTTCCTTTACCAACCAAAACGGGAAAACGATTACCCAAAAAGACTACGAAGGCAAGATTTATGTAGCCGATTTTTTCTTCACAACCTGCCAATCCATCTGTCCTGTGATGACCACTAATATGGTTGACATACAAAAAGCTTTCCTGAATAACCCAAAAGTGAAGATCCTTTCCTTTTCGGTGACACCCGACATTGACAGTGTTCCGGTACTGAAGAAATACGCCCTTGAAAAAGGTGTTGTCGACTCTAAATGGAACCTGGTTACCGGTGATAAAAAAGACATTTATGCCATGGCCCGAAAATCCTATCTGGCCGTAAAACTGGGCAAACCAAACGAATTATACGACATGGTACACACCGAAAATTTTGTCTTGGTCGATGCCGAAAAACGTGTCCGTGGGTTTTACGACGGGACTAAAAAAGAGGACATCCAGCGCCTGATAGAAGACATCAACTGGCTTTGTGAAAATGATAAAAAGTAGTTAAAAAGCCCTTATTTCTATTTTTATAATTACTTTTACAATCTAAATTCAATCTAAATAAGAATTGAAAACCACCGTTGATTTATTAAAAATCGGAGATAAGGCAATTATTACCAATGTTGATCTGGACAAGATTCCGCTGAAACTTTTGGAAATGGGCTGCCTGCCAGACAATGATTTGGAAGTTTTGCAGATTGCACCTCTTGGCGATCCTATTTACCTGAACGTAAACAACGGTTCTCATCTGGCTATCCGAAAGGAAACCGCACGTGAGATTGAAGTTGAACTCCACGGGAATAGTCAAAAATGAGTCATTTAAACATCAATGTAGCACTTATCGGAAATCCCAATACCGGAAAAACTTCGGTGTTCAACCAATTGACCGGGCTCAACCAGCAAGTTGGTAATTATCCCGGGATAACCGTAGATAAAAAGCTTGGTTTCTGTAAATTGCCGAACCACGTAAAAGCAAACATTCTTGATTTACCGGGGACCTACAGCCTTAATGCCAGTTCAATTGATGAAAATGTCGTTATCGAATTGTTATTGAACAAAAACGACAAATTGTATCCGGACGTGGCGGTTGTCGTGACCGATGTCGAAAACCTGAAACGGAACCTGCTGCTTTTTACCCAAATAAAAGACCTGGAAATCCCAACTATTTTGGTCATCAACATGACCGACCGGATGAAGGCAAAAGGGATTTCACTGAATATTTCGCATCTTGAGGAACAGCTGAAAACCAAAATCGTTTTGGTCAGTACCCGGAAAGGCATCGGGATTGATGAGCTTAAAAAACAGATTGCCGACTACAAATCGCTGTCTACCGAACCTTGCCTGAATGCTTCTAGCATTGATGTGGATTACTTTAGCAAATTGCGCCAGGCTTTTCCTGACCAACTGCTGTATAAACTTTGGCTGGTAATTACGCAGGATGTAAATTTCCTCAATCTGGAGCGGATTGAAATGCCGAGCGAATTCACAAAATCGCATTCCGAATTAAAACGCTTGCAGCAAAAAGAAACCATCAAACGGTACCAGTTTATCAATGACACATTAAAAATCGGGCTTACTGTTGACGCAGAAAACGCCACCGACCTGCGTTCGAAACTCGACAGGGTGCTAACACACAAAGTCTTTGGCTACCTTATTTTCTTCAGCATATTATTCCTGATTTTCCAATCGATTTTTGACTGGTCGAGTGTTCCGATGGATTTTATCGATGCTACTTTTGCCGATTTGGCAACTTATACCAAAAACCAGCTTCCACCGGGCGAATTTACCAACCTGATCAGCGACGGGATCATCCCTGGAATCGGTGGAATCGTGATTTTCATCCCACAAATTGCCGTTCTTTTCCTTTTTATTTCGGTGCTCGAGGAAAGCGGGTACATGAGCCGTGTAGTCTTTTTGATGGACAAGATCATGCGCCGTTATGGGCTTTCGGGCAAAAGCGTCGTGCCTTTGATATCTGGGACTGCCTGTGCAATTCCGGCAATTATGAGTGCCCGGAACATTGAAAACTGGAAAGAACGCCTGATTACTATTTTGGTTACCCCATTCATAACCTGTTCGGCACGTTTGCCGGTTTACGCGATCTTGATTTCATTGATAATCCCCGACAAAAGGGTTTTGGGAATCTTTAGCCTGCAGGGCGCTACTTTGATGGTTTTGTACCTTCTTGGCTTTGGGATGGCGATCTTCTCGGCATTCATCCTAAACAAAATCCTGAAACTGAAAACCAAATCGTATTTCGTAGTTGAAATGCCCAATTACAAATTACCGCTGTTCAAAAATGTGGCCATCAACATCATCGAAAAAACAAAGGCTTTCGTATTGGGTGCCGGTAAAATCATCCTTGCCATCTCGATTATCCTTTGGTTTTTGGGTTCACACGGACCCGGAAATGATTTTAAAAACGCACAAAAAATCGTAGAGGATAAGGTATATTCAAGTCCGCAGAAAATAAATCCATCGGTAATCCCGGCACAGGTTTCCGAATACAGGCTAGAACATTCGTACATCGGAATCATCGGAAAAGGACTGGAACCGGTTATCGAACCTTTGGGTTATGACTGGAAAATTGGTATTGCTGTAGTTACCTCATTTGCTGCACGCGAAGTCTTTGTCGGTACCTTGGCAACAATTTACAGCGTTGAGGACACTGACGATGACGGCACCATCAAAAGCAAAATGGCCGCCGACCTGCGCGATGACGGAACTAAGGTTTTTAATTTTGCGACCGGTGTTTCATTGCTACTGTTTTATGCCTTTGCGATGCAGTGCGCGAGCACGCTGGCCGTCACCAAAAGAGAAACCAATTCATGGAAATGGCCAATGGTTCAGTTGCTGTTCATGAGCGGTTTTGCTTATGTAACTGCGCTGATAGCCTATCAATTTTTGAAGTAAATTATTTTCGGTTCACTTTTTGTGGCTTCAGAAAAAACGCAACTCCATGAAGAACTTTCTATTTATTTTGATCCTATTATTCTTAAGCAGCAACCTGATTATAGGCCAGTCCAAAGTAGAACAATCCAAAAAAGAGCTGAATTCCAGTTCGGGATCAAGTTCATCCGGTTCCGGTTCCAATTCATCAAGTTCCAGCAGTTCATCCAGTAGCCGCAGCTCCAATAACAACGACCACGATGATTGCGGTATATTCGAAGCTGTCCTTGGGTATTCCTTATATGCAATCTATTTTACTTTCGGCGGCGATTACAGCAATGAAGACCATTTGCATAATAAGCTGACCAATTATCCGTATTACAACAAAGAATCGGGCAATTATGAAGCGGTCCGGCAAAGCGATTCCAATACTGTGAAAAAGAATTTCCGTTTTGATATCCAGGACAACTTCATTTACAGCGGCAACCTGCTATATGGCAATCACCTTAAAGCAAAAATCCGTCCGTTCCAGTATTTTTATGCCCAGGCCGATTACCATCAGCTGTTCGAAAAAAATGAGCTTACTGACACCACCGACAAGCTCTCGCTATTTTTCTTTAATCTGGGCTACGACCGCATCCGTTTTAAAAATGTCAACATCGGCTGGACGATAGGCGCAAGTTATGTGGGCAATGAAGTAAAGAAAGCCGGGTTTTCCGTTGGCCTGAATACCGAGGTCTTCATTGGGCACAACATCAGCTTGCTGGCTTCCGCCAAATGGAGCGAAATCAACCGCAAGCCCGTAAACCTTTATGAACTGGAAGCCAAGTACCATCTGAAAAGATGTTTCGTATCTTTAGGGTTCCAGCATTTAAGAATCGCCAGCCCCAACTATAACTTTGCTACGGTGGGAACCGGCATTTACCTCAATTAATATGGAAACACAGGAATTATTAGTCTACATCGCACTCGCAATCGCACTGGGGTTTTTAATCCGGAAGTTTTTTTGGAAGAAAAAATCAAAAAAAGACTGTGGCAACGGCGATTGCGGCTGTAGTTAAACCGTTTTTACAAAAAGGTTGTTGGCAATGATATTGGAAATCGTAACCGTTTTTCCTTCTACTTTTATTTTCAGCGACAAATCGAATTCCTCTTTGGAAAGCACTTCAATTTTTGATCCGAGGGTGATTTGGTTTTTATCAAGGTATTTCAAAAATTCCGCCGAAGAATCCTTAACGCCCACACAAATTCCGCTTTGATTTTCCTTTAGTTCCGAAAGCAGCCGTTTTTCCACTTTGATGATTTTGCCATTCGCATCCGGAATAGGATCTCCGTGTGGGTCTTCGGTC
The DNA here is from genome assembly GCA_049841115.1 of Flavobacterium sp. Classification (GTDB taxonomy): domain Bacteria; phylum Bacteroidota; class Bacteroidia; order Flavobacteriales; family Flavobacteriaceae; genus Flavobacterium. The sequence goes on along the minus strand of JASGHQ010000006.1, from coordinate 1,164,176 downwards.
GGATTGCCCAGAAAATCATCAAGCTTGTTGATCAGTTTTTCCGACTTGATATGTTCAAGCTGTTCAGCAATATCATGAACCTCATCCCATGGAAAATGCAGTTTATCCACCAGGAAAACTTCCCACAAACGGTGTTTCCTGACAATCATTTTGGCCAAAAGGCTGCCTTTTTCGGTCAATAGGACACCTTTGTATTTTTGGTAAACAATCAGTTCCTTTTCAGCCAGCTTCTTAAGCATGTCGGTTACCGATGAAGCCTTGGTTTCCATTTTTTCGGCAATGGCATTGGTACTCACCTCGGTTCCCGATGACGATGTAATGTGGTAAATGGTCTTAAGGTAGTTTTCTTCTGAAAAGGTCATGAGATTTTTGATTTTCGATTAACGATTTTAGAATTCTGATCTAGCCCCGATAGCAGTGGAAATCCTTTTTAAATTGCTCCAGCAAATTTAAAAAGATTGAAACGGATAGCGGGAAATAGCTCCTAAAAATTAATTTTTTACAATAAACAAAGGTATGTTTATTTTATGACGGACGTTATCAACAGTCGTTCCAAAAATCAAATCTTTGAAGCCCGTATGCCCATGGGTTCCCATAATCAGCAAATCAAAATCGCCTTCATTGATGATTTTAGGGATGACTTTACCGGGTTTGCCAAAGCCTAATCTGACTTCGATGTGGAAACCTTTTTCCTCTAAAAGCTTTTTGTAATCCAACAGCAGTTTTTCATCCAGCGAAGTCTCATGGTCACCTGCCTTATTTCCGTAAAACATGGCGCCGACAGTCTCTACGACATGTATCAGGGTATATTTCGAGTCCTTATCGCCAATATCAAACGCATGGTTCAGCGCTTTTTCATCAGCCGAAGAAAAATCGATGGAAATAGCGATGCTTTTTTTGGCATAACTCTTCTGGGTATTGAGTTTTACAACCACATTGTGCGGCGAATGGTTTTCGATAATGTCTTTGGCTTCGCTAACAAACGGTTTGAAGATGATGTAAAGTAGCAATATCAAAAAGCCAACAGCAACCGGGACCACCGTACACCATAAAACAATAGGGTTTTCGGAAGTTTCAAGCCAGCCTTGTATTTCGTTGAATACCAATTTGGCATTCAGCGAAACGATGATGATGGCAATGATCCAGGCCGCGATTTGGGTAGCCGTGCTGATCTCGAATCCCTTCATTTTGGTCTTGTCGCTCACAAAATGGATCAGCGGGATGATCGCAAAACCAAGCTGCAGGCTCAGGATCACCTGGCTGAAAATCAGCATTTTTCCGGTAACGCTTTCGCCATAAACCATAATCACGACCACTGCCGGAACTATGGCGATCAATCGGGTAATGATACGGCGTACCCATGGCTGTATCCTCAAATTAAGATAACCTTCCATTACGATCTGCCCGGCTAAGGTTCCTGTTATCGTGGAGCTTTGGCCGGCTGCGATCAATGCCACCGCAAATAATATCGGTGCCCATTTGGTACCCAATAAAGGTTCTAAAAACTTGTGCGCATCCTGGATTTCGGCTACGTCAAACATTCCGTTCTTATAAAAAACCGCAGCGCCCAAGATCAAAATGGCTGCGTTGACAAAAAAAGCAAGGTTCAGCGCAATGGTAGAATCGATGAAATTATATTTCAGAGCCTGCTTTATTCCCGCTTTGCTTCGATCAAATTTTCGGGTCTGAACCAAAGACGAATGCAGGTACAGATTGTGTGGCATCACCGTGGCGCCAATAATCCCAATCGCAATGTACAACGCATCTTCATTTGGCAAAGACGGAATCAGGCCTGTAAATATCTTATGGATTTCGGGCTCTGCAAATACCATTTCGATTACAAAAGAAAGCCCGATGATGAATACCAGCGCAATGATAAAGGCTTCCATTTTCCGGATTCCTTTATTGATCAAAAACAGTAAAATGAACGTATCCAAAACAGTGATCAAAACGCCCTGAATCAATGAAATGTCAAAAAGCAGGTTCAAACCAATCGCCATCCCAAGCACTTCGGCAAGGTCACAGGCAGCAATGGCTATTTCGGCCAAAAAGTAAAGAATGTAGTTGATGAAAGGCGAATAGGTTTCGCGCGAAGCCTGCGCCAAATCGCGTTGCGTAACAATCCCCAACCTTGCGCTCAAGCTTTGCAACAGCAGCGCCATGATGTTGCTCATAAGCAAAACCCACAGCAGTGCGTAACCGAACTGGCTTCCGCCGGCAATGTCGGTGGCCCAGTTGCCCGGATCCATATACCCCACGCTGATCAGGTAGGCCGGCCCTAAAAATGCGAGGATTTTCCTGAAACCCGATTTCTTGTTTTCGGTTGAAACCGACTGATTTACTTCTTCTAACGATTTGCCCATTTTGATCAATTTTGGACAAATATAAAAATAATTTGGTTAGAGTAAATAATTTTTTAGTTTTGTCTAAAAATAATTTTATGCAAAAGAAAATATTCCTGTTGTTTGGTTTTTTGGCAAGTTTGACCATCCAGGCACAAAAAGATCCGATCCAGTGTGACCGGCCGGACCAGACCGAAACCCCGGCAATTGTTCCGCCCGGAATGTTCCAGGCGGAAGTAGGCTTTACACTTCAAAAGAATGATGCAGACAGCCGTTCCAACAGCCTGCCCTCTGTTTTATGGAAATATGGTGTGAGCCAAAACCTGGAATTGCGGCTGATCACCGAGTTTGTTTCCGAGAAAAATTTTAATCAAAAAAACGATGGGTTTACTCCGGTGCTTATTGGGATGAAAGTCAATATCTGTGAAGAAAAAGGCATTATCCCGAAAACTTCACTGATCGGGCACATTGGTTTGCCCAATGCAGCTTCGTCACGCTATAAGAATGATTTTGTTGCGCCCGAGTTCCGGTTTACAATGCAGCATACGCTTTCGGATAAATTTTCCCTGGGCTACAATCTGGGCTGCGAATGGGACGGAATGACACCCGAAACGACTTTTATATATACCCTGACAACTGGTTTTTCAATCAATGAAAAAATGGGATGCTATGCCGAAGTCTTTGGCTTTGCTCCCGAAAAGGATAAGGCAGACCACAGCATCGACGGTGGATTTACCTATTTGATTACTAACAATTTTATGGTAGATTTGTCTTCGGGTTTTGGCATTACCGATAATGCCCCCGATCATTATGCTGCCTTAGGATTTTCATTCAGGATGTAAATTTTGGGCCATTAACCTGAAATTTCCAACTGTTATGAAGTTACTGCTTTTAGAGGATGATGCTGTTTTATCAAGGGAAATCAAGGATTTTTTCAATGCCAAAAACCTGGCCCTTGATACTGTTTTTGATGGCGATTTATTCTTCAGGCAAATCAAAAATAACGTATACGACGTTTATCTTTTAGATATCAATGTGCCCAAAATAAATGGTTTGGATGTTTGCAGGAAAATCCGGGAAGCCGATAAAAATACGCCCATCCTGATGCTGACGGCTTTTGGTGAAATTGAAGACAAGGTGGATGCCTTTCAAAAAGGTGCCGATGATTATTTGGTAAAACCGTTCCACCTGGAAGAGCTTTACATCCGCAGCCTGGCATTGTTCCGCAGAAAAGAAACCCCACAAAACAAGGAAGAGATCGTGGAAATTGGTGATTTGGTAATCAACCTGACTGAAAAATCGGTATCAAGAAGCAACGAAACCATCAACCTTACACCAAAAGAATTCAAGCTGCTGCAGATTTTGTCCAATGCCGGCGGAAGAATTGTTTCGAAGCAGCAGATTGCCGATGAATTGTGGGATTACCATATTGAAACCAATCAAAATACGATTGAGGTTTACATCAATTTCCTTCGGGCAAAAATCGACAAAAAGCATGATGTCAAACTGATCCGCACCAAAATCGGCTACGGCTATTACCTAAAGGCTGAAGATGACGATTAAGTCTAAAATATCCCTTTACATCAGCATTCTTTTTACGGTGCTGTTTGGCGTAATCTGCATTGCGCTGATCAGCCTGTTTTCAAATTTCAGAAAGCAGGAGTTTGAAGAACGCCTTAACGAAAAAGCAGTAAACACCATTAAGCTTTTAATCGAAGTAAAGGAATTTGACAATAAGGTCCTAAAGATCATCGACCGTAATTCGATCAACCAATTATATGACGAAAAAACGCTGATTTTCGACCAGAATTACAAGCTCATTTACAGCAGCCTCGACGACACGAAAATCAAATGGACGACCAAGGATCTGGATTACCTAAGGAAAAACAAGTCCTTTTTCCGCAAAGACCAGGACAATGAGATTTACGGTTTTTTTTACGATACCAATTATAAGGATTATTACGCACTGATTTCGGCTAACGACAATTACGGCAAGCGAACCTTGAACTTCCTGATTTACATCTTGATTGGCGCCTATCTTTTCTTCACGACAATTACCTGGCTGCTGACGCTTTACATCATCAAAAAGCAGCTCAATCCGTTGCAGGCATTTCATAAAAAAATCAGCGCGATCAACGATCTGAATTTGGATATAACGCTGGAAACCAATAAAAACAGCCGCAACGAAATCAGCCTTTTGAGCACCGAATTCAATTTTATGATGAACCGGATCAGCGACGCATATCAGAAACAGAAGGAATTCACGGCACAGGCCTCACACGAGCTGCGCACACCAATTGCAAGGATTTCGGCCCAGCTGGAAAACCAGCTCCAGAACACAGATGCCAAAAACAAAGCCGTACTGAAGACCATTTTTTCGGATATTGACCAACTGAATGAACTGATCAATTCGCTGCTGGTTCTATCCAAAATCGATTCACAAAATTCCGAAGCCATAGAAAAAACAAGGGTTGACGAAGCCATTTACGACAGCATCCAAAAAGTCAATACACAATTTGAGGATTTCAAGATCAATTTTACCCTTGAGGAAAGTGATGAATTGTTTGACCTATTGGAAATCAACGGCAACCAGAAACTGCTGGAAATCGCATTTTCCAACCTGTTGAAAAACGCCTATCTCTATTCGGATGAAAAAGTGGTAAATGTGGTGATAAAAACCATTGACGGCAAATTGACCCTAAGCATTTCCAACACCGGAAAAACGCTTTCAGAAACCGAGCAAAACCATTTATTCCAGCCTTTCATGCGCGGCGAAAACGCCCGAAACACCAGTGGTTTGGGGCTTGGACTCCGCATTGTAAGCCGAATCCTGAACGCTTACGGCTATTCAATAACGTATACAGCGAAAGAAGACCTGAATACCTTCCGGATTATTTTTTAAGGTCTTTTTAAGGTCGGGCTTAAGGCATTTTAAAGACGGTAACAACAATTTTGTAAGCAATATAAAAGTTTACAAAAATGTTGAAACCCTTTTTGGCAATAATTTCAGTTCTCTGTTTTGCGGATTCCTTTGGGCAAAAAAACCTATCGCTTCAGGATTGTGAAAACCTTTTCCAAAAAAACAACCTGTTGTTGCTGTCGGAGCAGTTTGCTGTTTCAGCTGCAGATGCAGCGGTAATACAGGCGAAAATTTGGGAGCATCCTTATTTTGAGGCCGACATGAACCTGTACAACCCCAGCAACAACCACTATTTTGACATTGGCGAAAAAGGGCAAAAGCAATTTAGCGTGCAGCAGCTGATTTACCTTGGCGGAAAAAAACGCAATGAAGTCCGCGTAGCCAGATCCAACGCAAAACTGGCGCAGCTTCAATACGAGCAGCTGCTTCGGAACCTGGTTTTGGAAACCCGCAAAAATTTCTACAGCTTGTATTTCGATTTAAACAAATACAAAAGCATCGAAAGCCAGCTGTCGTACCTGGAAGATTTGATCGGTTCGTACAACACTCAAACCGAAAAAGGCAATATAGCGCTCAAGGATTTGGTACGATTGCAGTCACTGGCACTTTCGTTTAAAAGCGATTTGCTCGAAATCAGGAAAAGCATACTGGAAAATCAGGAGAACCTAAAAATCCTGACCAATTCGGAAGAAACAATAATTCCGGTTATCGACACTATGGCTTTGGCCGAAAAACTGAACAAAACCATCAATTACCTCGAGCCGCAGCTTCAGGAACTGGCATTGGAAAAAAACCCTGAGTACCTTTCTTCGCTTACCTTGATAGAAAACAGCGAGCTGATGGTAAAATGGCAGAAATCGCTTTCTGTACCTGATGTTACGCTTGGTGCCAATTACGATCAGCGCAGCGGTGCGTTTGACAACCAGCTGAATTTTTCCGTTGGGATCCCGCTTCCGTTGTGGAATAAAAACAAAGGCGCCATCAAAGTCGCTAAAGCCGAATTACAGCAAAACCAATTACTCAAAGACCAAAAAAGCATCGAGCTGAAAGCCCAGATTTCGTCGGCATTGCAACTATTCCTGTTTCAGCAAAAACAATACAGGCAAAGTGAAAACGGATCCGACAATCTGGAGAACCGTCAACAAAGGAATGCTGTCCAATTTCCAGAAAAGAAATATCTCCTTAATCGAATTTACGGACTTCATGGAAAGCTACAACCAAAGCACTCTTTACATCAACCAGATCAAGAAAGAAGTGATCATCAGCGGCGAATCTATAAACAACCTGACGAATGAAACGGTGTTCTAACATCCCAAAACTAAAAACCCAAAACATGCTACAGCTAAAAAATCACATTCCGGTTTTTGCACTATTGCTAAGCGCTACCTTCGTTGCATCGTGCAAACAAGAAGCCGAAAACCACGAAATCAAGCAGACTTTTGTGATGAGCGAAAAAATGCTTTCTACCACAAAAACCGCAGCGGCCCAGCTCGAACCGCTAAAAAACCAGCTTAATTTTTATGGGAAAATAACATCGGATAACAACAAATTCATTGAGATCTATCCGGTAGTCGGCGGGAATGTGCTTAAGGTAAATGTCGAACTGGGCGATTTTGTACAAAAAGGGCAATTACTGGCAACCATAAGGAGTACCGAAGTTGCGGGTTACGAAAAGGAATTGGACGATGCCAAAAATGACCTGCTGGTAGCCAAAAACAATTACAAAGTCGCAAAGGAATTATTCGACGGAAAGCTCAACACCGAACGCGAAGTCATTGAAGCCAAAGGCGAATACGAAAAAGCCGAATCACAGCTCAACCGCATCCGCCAGACGTATAAGATCTACAACATCAAATCGGGAGCGATTTATGAAGTCCGCGCTCCGATCGGTGGGTTCATCATCCAGAAAACCATCAACGAAGGCATGCTGCTGCGGAGCGACAAGACCGACAATATTTTTGACATAGCCGAAATCACCAACGTTTGGGCCATCGCCAACATCAATGAAACCGACATCAGCCAGGTGAACCTGGGCAACGATGCCGAAATCTCGTCGCTTTCGTATCCGAATAAAAAATTCTACGGAAAAGTGGATAAAATCTACAACATCATCGATCCCGAAACCAAAGCGATGAAAGCACGCGTAAAACTGGAAAACAAAGGTTTCCTGCTAAAGCCCGAAATGCGCGTAACCATCAAGGTTTCGTATACCGAAAACCAACAGATGATCGCCATTCCATCTAGCGCAATCGTATTTGATAAAAGCAAAAATTTCGTAATGATCTTTAAGGACAAAAACAACATCCTGACCCGCCAGGTGGAAGTTTTCAGGCAGGTGGGCGACACAAGCTACATCGCTTCCGGATTGGATGCCGGCGAAAAGGTTTTGACGACCAACCAGCTTTTGATTTATGATGCTCTAAACGACTAAGCCATGAACAAACTGATTAAAAACATCATTGCGTTTTCGCTGAAAAACAAGCCGTTTACCTTTTTCTGGGTCGGGATCCTGATTATTTCCGGATTTGTGGCGTTCCGGAATATGCCCATTGAAGCTTTTCCTGATGTTACCAATACGCAAATCATCATCGTAACCGAATGGAACGGAAGGAGCGCCGAAGAGATTGAGCGCTTCGTAACCACTCCTATCGAAATTTCGATGAACTCGCTACAGAAAAAAACCAGTGTGCGAAGCATCACGATGTTTGGCCTTTCGGTAATAAAGATCATTTTTGAAGACGGTGTCGACGACTTTTTTGCACGGCAGCAGGTCAATAACCTACTGCGTAATGTATCCCTGCCTGATGATGTTTCTCCCGACGTACAGCCACCTTATGGTCCGACGGGAGAAGTCTTCAGGTATGTTTTACAGAGCAAAAGCCGTGATTCGCGCGATTTGCTGACCATCCAAAACTGGACAATCGACAGGCAATTGCGGGCAGTTCCCGGCGTTGCCGACCTGGTGGCTTTTGGCGGACAGGAAAAAACGTATGAAGTCAGCGTTGACCCCAGCCGTTTGTCAAAATACGACGTTACGCCACTTGAGGTTTTTGAAGCTGTAAACAAAAGCAATCTTAATGTAGGTGGCGATATCATCGAGAAAAACAAGCAAGCTTACGTAGTTCGCGGTGTTGGGCTTTTGGGTTCGGTATCCGATATTGAAAATATTATCGTAAAGGAAGCCGGCGGCAATCCGATTTTGGTAAAAAACCTTGCTGATGTAAGCGAATCCTCAATGCCGCGTGTGGGTCAGGTTGGACTCAATTCGCAGGATGATGTTGTTGAGGGAATTGTCGTGATGCGGAAAGGCGAAAACCCAAAGGAAGTCTTAGGGCGGATCAAAGCAAAAATCACCGAACTCAACGATCACATCCTGCCAAGCGACGTTAAGATGGAAACGTTTTACGACCGCGACAACCTGATGAATTATACGACCTCAACGGTAATGCACAACATGTTTGAGGGAATCGTATTTGTAACGCTGATCGTTTTCCTTTTCATGGCCGACTGGCGTACCACCGTAACGGTTTCGATCGTGATTCCGCTATCACTGCTCTTTGCTTTTTTATGTTTGAAAATGATGGGAATGAGCGCCAACCTACTTTCGCTCGGCGCCGTAGATTTTGGAATCATCATTGATGGTGCCGTGGTAATGGTGGAAGGGATTTTTGTAACGCTCGATCACCTGGCGCACAAAAAAGGCATGGAACGCTTTAACAAGCTCGCCATCGGAAGTGTCATCAAAAAAACCGGAAGCGAGCTCGGAAAAGCCATTTTCTTTTCAAAACTGATCATCATAACCGCATTGCTCCCGATTTTTGCTTTCCAGAAGGTAGAAGGGAAAATGTTCTCTCCATTAGCTTTCACATTAGGATTTGCCCTGCTTGGCGCTTTGCTTTTTACGTTGACTCTGGTTCCAGTTTTGTGCCACATTTTTTTGAACAAGAACGTAAAAGAAAAAAACAATCCTTTTGTGGGCTTTTGGAACCGCATTGTGGAAAAAGGCTTTAGATGGACCTTCAGGCACAAAGTCAAAACCCTTGTGGCTTCAGCAGTAATCATTGTATTGACCTTTTTTTCTGCCGGATTTTTGGGCACCGAATTTTTGCCGCAGCTAAATGAAGGCGCGCTTTGGGTCGAAGCCAAATTCCCGATGAGCCAAGGCCTGACGGAAACTGTTGAAAAGACAGCAATACTCCGAAAGGAACTGCAGTCGTTTCCGGAAGTGAACGGCATTCTGAGCCAGGTTGGGCGAAGCAATGACGGAACCGATCCGAGCGGATTTTACTATGTGCAGATGCAGGTCAACCTGAAACACAAGGACGAGTGGAAACGCAAGATTTCGATGGACGGGCTGGTAGCCGAAATGGATGAGAAACTGACCAAGTACCAAGGCATCGGTTATAATTATTCGCAACCCATCATTGATAATGTTGCCGAAAGCGTTGCCGGGATCAATGCGTCGAACGCGGTTAAGATTTATGGCGATAATCTGGAACAATTGGATAAAATTGCCAATGATGTCATCAAACAGATCGAAAACGTTGACGGAATCAAGGATGTAGGGATCCTGCGGAATGTGGGGCAGCCCGAAATCAGTGTAATCCTGGATAGAGACAGGATGGCCGCTTACGGCGTGGATCTTTCGGATGCGCAGGCTGTTTTGGAAATGGCATTTGGCGGAAAAACCGCAACCCAGAAATACGAAGGCGAAAAGAAATTCGATGTCAGGATACGCTACCAGCGCGAATACCGGAAAAACGAGGAAGACATGTCAAACCTTAAAGTACCCACCATCACCGGGGCAAAAATCCCGCTGAAGGAAATTGCCAGCATCCAAAAAGTGACTGGGCCGGCATTCATTTACCGCGATGATACCAAACGTTTTATTGGCGTAAAATTCTCTGTCCGCGACCGCGACTTGGGAAGCACCATTGCCGAAGCGCAGAAAAATGTAGAAAATAATATCAAACTACCAACAGGATATAGCATTGGTTGGACTGGCGAATTTGAAAACCAGGTTCGGGCCACGGGAACTTTAGCCCAAATGGTTCCCATCAGCTTAATCGGGATTTTTGTGTTGCTCTTTATCATGTTCGGCAACATCAAAGACTCATTAATTGTTCTGACCAATGTTCCTTTTGCCATTATCGGCGGGATTATCGCGCTGCATGTTACCGGGATCAATTTCGGAATTTCGGGCGGGGTTGGGTTTATTGCGCTTTTTGGGATTTGTATCCAGAATGGCGTAATCCTGATCACCGAATTCCACAACAACATCAAGCAGAAAATGGATTTGGCCACCGCTATTTTAGAAGGCGTAAAAGTGCGGACACGACCGGTGGTAATGACCGCGCTAATGGCTTCCATCGGATTGTTGCCGGCGGCCATCAGTACCGGAATTGGCTCTGAAAGCCAAAAACCACTGGCTGTTGTAATCATCGGCGGGCTGATGACCGCTACAGTATTGACACTCTTGGTGTTTCCGATTATCTTTTGGATTTTTAACAGAAGGAAACACGAAAAAATAAATTAGGTTAATTTGGTTTTTTATTTTTGTGAATCGTTACCTTCCTAATTTAGGTAACGATTTTTTTTATGAAGCACTTCCATTACATATTTACCGGATCTGGTTTATCAGCGTTGATGACGGTGCATGAAATGGTTGTATCCGGAAAGTTCAGGGAAAAAGAAATCCTTCTGATTGATACCGGCCTGAAAAAAAACAACGACCGGACCTGGTGTTTTTGGGACGAAAACAAATTGTACGAAAGCATAGTTTCGAAAAAATGGGATTCGGCAGTCTTTGCTGATAAAAACAACCAAAGAAAATTAGGGTTCAAGCCTTATCAGTACAAAATGATTAAAGGTTTGGATTTTTACAATTTGGTTTTTGATGCCATTTCGAAACAGGGAAACATCCATTTTGCCAATCAAAAGGTTTTGCATTTTCAGGAATTGGGGAATCATTGCGTGGTAAAAACCGATGTTGAAACCTATACCTGCAACAAGGTTTTTAATTCGATTTTTAATGTTGGCCTGATCAGAAACCAAACAAAATTCCCGCTTTTGCAGCAGCATTTCATCGGTTGGTTTATCAAAAGCAGCGAAGCGGTTTTCAATCCGGGCTGCGCCACGTTTATGGATTTTTCTGTGGAACAGAAAGGCAATACGCGGTTTATGTATGTTCTGCCCACATCCGAAACCGAAGCGCTGATTGAATATACTTTATTTTCAAAGGATTTGCTGCCAAAAGAGGAATACGAAACCGAAATACGGGACTACATCCAAAAGCTTGGGATTTCCCATTATGAAATCATCGAAAAAGAACAGGGAAATATCCCGATGACATCGTATAGATTCTGGCAGCACAATTCAAGAAACATTATCAATATTGGTTCGGCCGGCGGCTGGACAAAAGCCAGTACAGGTTATACTTTTAAAAATACGGCCAAAAAATCGAAGGCGTTGATTCAGTTTCTTTTACTGAAAAACAATTTCCGCAACTTTTACAAACCGGACAAATTTTGGTGGTACGATGTATTGTTCTTGGATGTTTTAAACCGAAAGAATGATTTGGGATCCAGCGTCTTTTCGGCTTTATTCAAAAAAGGTGATCCTTCATTGATCTTTAAATTCCTCGATGAAGAAACTTCCTTTTGGGAGGATTTGCAGGTAATCTGGAAATGCCCGAAATGGCTTTTCACCAAAGCTTTGCTGGGCAGGATTTTCAGGTTCTGATTTTGGGCTATCCGGCCATAATAATTCTTTATGATTTCTTTAAAATTAAAAAAAGTAATTCTCACTATCTTTGCAGGAGATTTATCAAAATCTAATATCGTATATCACAAATCTAAAATCAAAGAAATATGTATCCAGAAGAAATGGTAAAACCAATGAGAGCCGAACTTTCAGACGCTGGTTTTCAGGAATTATATAATGCAGAAGACGTAAAAAATGCCATCAAAGCAGAAGGCACGACACTTGTAGTTGTGAATTCGGTTTGTGGCTGTGCAGCAAGAAACGCACGCCCGGGAGCCAAAATGAGTTTGGACGGCACCAAAAAGCCAGACCACCTTATCACGGTTTTTGCCGGTGTGGACAAAGAAGCCGTTGATGCCGCCAGAGAAGAAATGTTCCCTTTCCCGCCATCATCGCCAAGCATGGCTTTGTTTAAGGATGGTGAATTGGTGCACATGCTGGAGCGCCACCACATTGAAGGCCGCCCTGCAGAATTGATTGCGGAAAACCTGAAAGACGCTTACGCAGAATTCTGTTAATCATCAGAAAAACACTTAAAAAACCTCTCGGAGACGCTTCGGGAGGTTTTTTTCATTTTCAAATTGCCACATTTTCAAATTTTCAAATTACATTTGCCGCGATTCCTTCCATTTAGGAGCCAGAACATATTTCTCACTTAAACGTTTATAGCATGCAACTGTATAACACCTTAAGCGCAGAAGAAAGAGCCGAGCTTATAGACCAAGCAGGCAAACAAAGGCTGACTTTGTCTTTTTATGCGTATGCCAAAATCCAAGACCCACAACAATTCCGTAACGATTTATTCATAGCCTGGAACAAACTCGATGCCTTGGGCCGGACGTATGTTGCCAAAGAAGGGATCAATGCCCAAATGTCTGTTCCGGCAGAGAATTTTGAAGCATTCCGCGATACTTTGGAAGCCCATGATTTTATGAAAGGCATTCGTTTAAATGTCGCTGTTGAACAGGACGACCATTCGTTCTTGAAACTAACGGTAAAAGTCCGTGACAAAATCGTCGCCGATGGCTTGAATGACGAAACTTTTGACGTGACCAACATTGGCGTACACTTAAAAGCAAAAGAATTCAATGCCATATTAGATGATCCGAATACGATTGTGGTAGATTTCAGGAACCATTATGAAAGCGAGATCGGGCATTTCAAAGGCGCCATTACCCCAGATGTGGAAACCTTCCGCGAAAGCCTGCCGATTATCAACGAACAGCTTCAGAACCACAAGGAAGATAAAAATCTGGTGATGTATTGCACGGGCGGAATCCGCTGCGAAAAAGCTTCGGCTTATTTCAAGCATCAGGGTTTCAAGAATGTATACCAGCTCGAAGGAGGCATCATCAATTACGCAAAGCAAATCAAAGAAGAAGGCCTGGAAAGCAAATTCATTGGGAAAAATTTTGTTTTCGACCACCGATTGGGCGAACGCATTACCGACGATATCATTTCGCAATGCCATCAGTGCGGCAAACCCTGCGACAATCACACCAATTGCGAGAATGAAGGCTGCCATCTGCTGTTTATCCAATGCGACGAATGCAAGGCCGTGATGGAAAACTGCTGTTCAGCCGAATGCAGGGATATCATTCACATGCCATTGGTAGACCAGGTGAAAATGCGCCGTGGCGTGAAAAACGGCAATATGATTTTCCGAAAAGGAAAATCGGAAAAACTGAAATTCAAACATTCGGGCGAACTTTCGGATACTGCTTTGGCTACGATCCAAAAAACAAAAGACATCCGCCAAAAAATAAAAATCAAGAAAATACTAATCGGGAAAGCCGAACATTTTTATGTAAAAGCAGGGGTTGGTCTTTTCATCATAGAAAACCAAGAGACTGCGTGTTGGCGACAAAATAATGATTTCGGGCCCAACTACCGGAAACCAGGAATTGGCAATCGACAAAATGTTTGTCAACGGAAGCGCTGGCAATTTGGCTACGGCAGGCGATAAAATTACCTTATCTTTACCGTTCCGGGTTCGATTGTCGGATAAACTGTTCAAGATACTGGAATAAAAATGGATATCTACAAAATCTTAAAGTTCAACAATTTCATCAAAAACCACCGCATCAAATTTTTTGGGCTGTGGCTGTTGAGCATTTTGGATAAAAGGTACCTGGCCATACAATTTGACCCTGTGCTGGCGTGCAACCTGCGTTGCAAGATGTGTTATTTTACCGATGACGAATACGTCCGCAAGAACATGAAAGGCATGTTCAAGGAAGAGGATTTGGAGAATCTGGCGAAAGTAAACTTTAAAAATGCCCTGAAACTCCAGATTGGCTGCGGTGCCGAACCCACGCTTTTTAAACACAACACCAAGCTGATTGAAATCGCAAAAAGGCATAAAGTCCCGTATATCAGCATGGTGACTAACGGTAATTTGCTGAGCCAGAAAGACATTGCCGATTTTGCCCAGGCCGGTTTGAACGAGTTCATCATTTCGATGCACGGTGTCAATAAGGAAACCTACGAAGATCTTATGGATAAAGGGAATTACGAAAAATTCCATGAAATCATCTCCAATATCAGCGAGCAGAAAAAACAAAACCCAAACCTGAAACTGCGCATCAATTATACGTTCAATGAAGATAATTTTTACCAGCTGAAAGATTTCTTCAAAGTATATGGCAATTATTCTATAGATATTATCCAGTTGCGCCCTATTGACAAAATCGGCGAACGGCCTATGATAATTTCAGCCTGAAATCTATCGAGAAAGATTATGTTGAAGTTTCCTCTTTCCTGCAAAACGAATCGGCAAAAAGAGGCATTACCCTGCTTTATCCCAAAACAATTTCAAGGGAAGAAACCGAATCTTTTGTAGTAAAAACAGCAAACAACAGCTCTTATCTTTTGCCGTATACATATTGCTATGTTTCGCCAAAATACTACTGGAAAGATGATTTTAACTGGCGCGAAGAATCTTTTTCTTCCTGGAAAAAAAGGAACAGCTGGGATTCTGTTATTTTCAGAAACATCTTCACTTCCCGAAAAGAATTGGAAAAACCAAACCGTAACATGCTGAACTACTCCGTCGAGTTAAACTAGGTCTTCGGTTAAGTTAAAATTCTTTTTAGAATTAACCCAACAATATACTATCTTTACACTTTTAACGTTTTATGAATTATAAGTTGCTTTATGCAACATTCTATATATAATTATGGCTTGTCAAAGTTGTTCAACATCCGATGGTGGTGCACCAAAAGGATGCAAAAATAATGGGACTTGCGGCACCGATAGCTGCAACAAACTAACCGTTTTCGACTGGCTGGCCAATATGAGCCTGCCCAATGGAGAAGCTCCTTTTGACTGTGTCGAAGTGCGTTTCAAAAACGGACGAAAAGATTTTTACCGCAATACAGAAAAACTAACGCTGAGCATTGGGGATGTCGTAGCAACTGAAGCCTCTCCCGGCCACGACGTGGGAATTGTTACGCTGACCGGCGAATTGGTAAAGATCCAGATGAAGAAAAAAGGTGTGAATCCTGCTAGTGCGGAAATTGCCAAAATATACCGTAAAGCATCACAAAAAGACATAGATATCTGGAGCGAAGCCCGTGATAAGGAGGCTCCGATGCAGGTGAAAGCCCGCGAACTGGCGATCGTCCATAAATTGGAAATGAAGATTTCCGATGTTGAATTCCAGGGCGATGGGTCAAAAGTGACTTTCTATTACACCGCTAACGACCGTGTGGATTTCCGTTTGCTTATCAAGGATTATTCCCGTGTTTTCAATACAAGGATCGAGATGAAGCAGGTTGGCCTGCGCCAGGAAGCGTCACGCTTGGGCGGGATTGGTTCCTGCGGAAGGGAATTGTGCTGTTCGACATGGCTTACCGATTTCAGGAGCGTAAATACCTCAGCAGCTCGTTACCAGCAATTGTCATTGAATCCGCAAAAATTGGCAGGGCAATGCGGCAAATTGAAATGCTGCCTGAACTATGAATTGGACACATACATGGATGCCTTAAAAGGTTTCCCTGATTTTGAAACCAAGCTCAAAACCGAAAAAGGCGATGCCGTTTGCCAGAAACAGGATATTTTCAAAGGCCTCATGTGGTTTGCTTACACCGATAATTTTGCGAACTGGCATGTATTGAGCATCGAGCAGGTAAAAGAAATAGTTGCCGAAAACAAGCAAAACAAAAAAGTAAGCTCATTAGAAGATTATGCTATTGAAACCGTTGCAGAACCTGAAAAGGATTTCAATAATGCTATGGGCCAGGAAAGCCTGACGCGTTTTGATCAACCAAAAAAGAGCAAAAACAAAAACCGCAACCGAAATAAGAACAAAAATAAAGTAGCAACGCCAAACCAGGGCGAGGCTCAACCTAACAGGAACAAGCCAAACCAAGGACAAGGCGAGGCAAGACAGAACAAGCCAAAGCAATCCGAGGCGAGGCAAAACGGGCCAAGGCCAAATCAAAATCAGCCAAAGAACCAAGGGCAAAACCAAGGGCAAAACCAAGGGCAAAATCAGGGACAAGGCCAACAAAACAAAAGGCCAAAACCGCATAATAAAAAGCATAACAACCCTAAAAAGAATGAAAACAATAAAGAATAGCATCCTTTTAGTTTTAGTGTTGATCTTGGTTGCCTCTTGCGATGAGAAAAGGGTTTTTGACCAATATAAATCGGTTGGAAATAGCTGGCAAAAAGACAGCATAATCAGTTTTGATTTGCCAAAATTGGATCCGAAAAAATCCTATAACCTGTATGTCAATGTTAGGGACAATGACGATTACCCGTTCAATAACCTGTTCCTTATCGTTTCGTTGGAACAGCCCAACCACCAGGTAAGGGTAGACACTTTGGAGTATCAAATGACCAACCCCGACGGCACGCTCCTTGGCGATGGATTTTCGGATATCAAAGAAAGTAAACTCTTTTACAAAGGCAAGGAAAAATTTACCCAAAACGGAATTTATAAAATCCACATCAGGCATGCCAACAGGCAAACCGGCAAAATAGAAGGTGTAAATTCCCTTGACGGGATTTCAGATGTGGGCTTTAGGATTGAATCTACAGAATAAAATTATGGCACAGAAAAAGAATAACACAACGGTCAAAGACATTAAGTATTACCAAAGGAAATTCTGGCAATTGTTCTTCTACGGATTAGGGATAATGGCACTGTTCTTTGCTTTGGCTTCCTGGGGTTTTTTCGGCGCAATGCCTTCTTTTGAAGACCTGGAAAATCCGGAATCCAACCTCGCAACCGAAATCATTTCTTCAGATGGTGTGACGATTGGTAAATTTTACAACGAAAACAGGACACCGATCAAATTTGAGGACTTGCCGCCAAGCCTGGTAAAAGCATTGGTTGCAACCGAAGATGAACGTTTTTACGAACATTCCGGAATTGATGGGAAAAGAACATTGGGCGCTGCCTTAAAACTTGGTAAAGATGGTGGTGCAAGTACGATAACCCAGCAGCTGGCTAAAAACTTATTCCATGGCGAAGGCTCCAAGTTCCTGCTTTTCAGGATGGTTCAGAAAGCCAAAGAGTGGATCATTTCGATAAAACTGGAACGCCAATACACCAAAAATGAAATCATCGCGATGTATTTCAACCAGGTAGATTTTGTGAATGGATCGGTAGGGATCCGTTCGGCATCCAAAGTATATTTTGGCAAAGAACCAAGGGATCTGACCATAGACGAATCAGCAATGTTTGTCGGAATGCTCAAGAACCCGTCACTTTACAATCCGGTAAAGGAAAAAAGGAAAAAACTGGTTTTCGACAGAAGAAATACGGTTTTGGGGCAAATGGTACGAAACGGCATCCTGGATGAAGCTACCAAAAACAAGCTGGCAGCCCAACCGATCGTATTGCATTTCCACCCGGAAAGCCACAAAGAAGGAACGGCGACTTATTTCCGTGAATTTCTTCGCGAATACATGAAAAACTGGGCTAAGGAAAACAAAAAGCCAGACGGAAGTGATTGGGATATTTACAGCGATGGGCTAAAAATCTACGTAACCATCGATTCAAAAATCCAGGAACACGCCGAAGAAGCCGTACAGGCACATATGAAAAACCTGCAGAAACAATTCTTTGCTGAGCAAAAGGATAATAAGAATGCGCCTTTCTTAAAAATCACGCCCGAAGAAACCCAAAGGATTATGAATAAAGCCATGCGCTCTTCGGAACGTTGGCGCGTAATGAAGGACTTGGACAAATCAGAAGAAGAAATCATTGCGTCGTTTGGCGTAAAAACCAAGATGAAAGTCTTTTCATGGCACGGCGAAGTCGATACGATAATGACCCCTACCGATTCCATCCGCTATTACAAACACTTCCTTCAGGCCGGCTTGATGTCGATGGAACCACAAACCGGGCACATTAAAGCCTGGGTGGGCGGAATCGATTACAAATACTTCCAATACGACCACGTAGGCCAGGGAGCGCGTCAGGTAGGCTCTACTTTCAAACCTTTCGTTTACGCAACGGCTATCGAGCAATTAGGAATGTCACCATGCGACTCGATCATCGACTCACCCTACACTATCCCGGTTGGAAAGCACCACGTGACAGCCGATTGGACTCCGAAAAACTCTGACAACAAATACCGCGGAATGGTAACACTTAAAAAAGCACTCGCCAATTCCATCAATACCGTTTCGGCCAAACTTATGGATAAGGTTGGGCCTGAAGCCGTTGTTGCGTTGACCAAAAAATTGGGCGTAAAAGCCGATATCCCAAACCAGCCTTCCATTGCGCTTGGTGCCGTTGAAGTCACCGTTGAAGATATGGTTGCTGCGTATAGCACATTTGCCAACCAGGGCGTTTACATCAAACCGCAGTTCATCAGCAGGATAGAAGATAAAAACGGTGTCGTGCTTTACGAGCCCGCTCCGGAAACCCACGACGTTTTGAATAAGGATATCGCTTATGCCGTTATCAAACTTCTTGAGGGTGTAACCGAAGAAGGCTCCGGTGTGCGTTTACGTACCCAGGGCGGCGGAAGCGGCGACAACCGCTGGACCGGTTACCCATACATGTTTACCAACCCAATTGCAGGAAAAACAGGAACCTCACAAAACCAGTCTGACGGTTGGTTCATCGGAATGGTACCTAACCTGGCAACAGGTGTCTGGGTAGGCTGCGAAGACCGTTCGGCGCGTTTCAAGGGAATCACTTACGGCCAGGGTGCAACAGCCGCACTGCCTATTTGGGGTTATATGATGAAAAAATGCTACGAAGACAAATCGCTGCTCGTATCCAAAGATCCTTTTGAACGTCCGGATAATCTTTCGATCAAGGTAGATTGCTGGACTCCAAGAAAGGCCACAGTCGATTCGACTGCCGTCAATCCTGAAGATGAACAGAACACCGACGAATTCGGATTATAAAATTTAGAAGCTATTCCTGCTGTCCGCTGTATCTTTTTCAGGATGTGCCTTCGCAAATGCTCAGGCCAATCCTAAAAAAGGATGCCGCTTCCATCAGGGCTAGAAAATACAGACAATACAACACACGAGGCGCAGCCGAACTGTATGGGGCGCAGCGAAATAAAACCAATATGATCAACAAAAAAGTAAATTCAGTCCAGGATGCGCTTCAGGGCATTGAAGACAACATGACCATCATGCTCGGTGGTTTTGGGCTTTGCGGCATCCCCGAAAACAGCATTGCCGAATTGGTAAAAAAAGAAACCACAGGCTTAACCTGCATTTCCAACAATGCCGGAGTCGACGACTTCGGATTAGGCTTATTGCTCCAAAAGCGCCAGATCAAAAAAATGATTTCATCCTATGTTGGTGAAAATGCCGAATTCGAACGCCAGATGCTTTCGGGCGAATTAGATGTCGAGCTTACACCACAAGGAACCTTAGCCGAAAAATGCCGCGCTGCACAGGCCGGCATCCCCGCCTTCTTTACCCCTGCCGGTTACGGAACCGAAGTTGCAGAAGGAAAGGAATCGAGGGAATTCAACGGAAAAATGCACGTAATGGAATTGGCCTACAAAGCCGACTTTTCTATTGTAAAAGCATGGAAAGGTGATGAAGCCGGAAACCTTATTTTTAAAGGAACAGCGCGTAACTTCAATGCCTGTATGGCCGGAGCAGCAAAAATCACCATTGCCGAAGTTGAGGAACTGCTGCCTGTAGGTTCATTGGATCCAAACCAAATACACATCCCGGGGATCATGGTACAGCGCATCTTCCAGGGAGAGAAATTTGAGAAAAGAATTGAGCAACGAACCACAAGAAAACGAGATTAATCATGGCTTTAGATAAAAACGAAATCGCAAAAAGGATTGCCAAGGAAGTAAAAGACAAATACTTCGTTAATCTTGGCATCGGAATCCCAACTTTAGTGGCAAACTATGTCCGTACCGACATTTCGGTAGAATTCCAGAGTGAAAATGGTGTCCTGGGAATGGGGCCGTTTCCGTTTGAAGGCGAAGAAGATGCCGATGTAATCAATGCAGGAAAGCAAACCATCACGACTTTGCCAGGAGCAAGCTTCTTTGATTCTGCCTTTAGTTTTGGGATGATCCGCAGCCAAAAAGTGGATTTGACAATCCTTGGCGCAATGGAAGTTGCCGAAAACGGTGATATTGCCAACTGGAAAATCCCTGGAAAAATGGTAAAAGGAATGGGTGGCGCGATGGATCTGGTTGCTTCGGCGGAAAATATCATTGTGGCGATGATGCATGTAAATAAGGCTGGTGAAAGCAAAATACTGAAACGCTGTACGTTGCCGCTAACCGGCGTTGGCTGCGTTAAAAAAGTAGTTACCGAATTAGCCGTTATGGAAATTACGCCTAAAGGCTTTAAGCTTTTGGAGCGTGCTCCGGGCATCTCTGTAGAGCACATTATCGCATCAACCGAAGCGGAACTGATTATTGAAGGCGAAATTCCTGAAATGGTTATCGATTAAGGTATTCCGATAAAACCTCAGACGGATTCTTAAAAGTATTTGGGCTTTCAGTTATGCTGACAGCCCTTTTTTTATTGAGTTTATAGGTCAAATCGAATTCGGTGGTAAACAGTATGGCCGACAAAAACGGATTGTTGATATAGCCTAACAATGCATCCCGCGCATTGTCAATCGAGTGTACTTCGATTTGCTCATCCCTTTGAAACTTGTATTTAAGTTCCATCTTTAAGGTTCCGTTTTCCACAACCGGGCGGACGTAAATATTCATCAGATCGGTATTCCCGATGGTTTTTGCCAGGGTCAATTTGGCAAACGTGCCATTGGCCAAACTGGTTTTGACTCTATTATAGAATTCGGTAAAAGTTTCGTTAAAGGTCATCTTTAATAGTAAATAATAAAAAGTTATGCATGATGACGGGTAAAATTAAAATATCCTTTTCTTTTTTATAATCGGATTTCTGTCTATAAAATCATATCCTATGTCAATTATAAACGAAGTATTGTCCTTATTTATAAATTTATAATACCTGCCATCAGTCATTATTTTTTTCACATTTGATTCTTTTCCCTTTTCATCACTGAAATTATATGTATTAAAATCAAGCTCATACTTTTCGGGGAATTTTAGCTCAACTTTTGTGCCTTTGCGGATCTCATTCTCAAGAAAAAAACTTTCCGACTCCAAAAGGTTATAACCTATTCCTTTTGCTTCATACCGGTAAAATTCGACCTTACTATTGAAAACATACATAGACTCATAATCATGATTCAATTTTACTTTTTGATAAGCATAACTTAGTTTTGTCATAGCCTTATTTAGGTCGATTGGGCATTCAATATAGCTTCTGATCGTTTTTACAATTTTTCCATTTTTAACAAATGAAATAATATTGGTTTGGCTATCGGTTGCCATAATGGAATAATTATCCTTTAAATTGAAAATATCAATCTTATCAAAGTCATTGAAAAATGCAACCGTTGTTTCTTTATCTAACTTTGCCATGAAATTGCCTTTTTGTGTATTATAATCGTAAGCCTTAAAAAAGAAATTGCCTTTTCTGTCAATATAAGTCGAATTAAAAGGACACGTACCATAACATGGGCTTCGATCAACAATAATAGCATCATAATTTTTATTGTTGAAATAGGTCTTATTTTTTTTAACCAGCTGATACTCGACATTTTCATCGCCTACCACTGTCATTGTATCGCCGTTTATTTTCTTTATTGTGATATTTTTCCATTCGTTATCCGACAAATCAAAATAAGCCAGTAAGGAATCTTTTATCCTATAGTGGGTTTTAGTTCCCAAATAATAAGATGTTCTGTTTAGAATTCGACAATAAAAACCATTTTTATAATCTAATATGCTATCATTTAAGATTGCAAAGCTGTAATAATTGCCGTGGAATCTTTCAAGATAGCCTTTTGAAAACTTGGTTTTTGAAGTATCATAATTTACAATCTTATCAAAATACCAATTTCCTATACAAGGATTTTCTGTATTCGTTCCATTTTGATTTTGCAGATGATTTTGCTTCCCTTTTTGACAAGAAACAAATACTGCTAAAATTAATATGGCAATTACATTTTTCATTTAAAAAAACCAGCTTGCTACACCAATCGCCGCAATCACACAGATCAAATCCACCAGCAGCATGGTTGTCAAAGTATAGCGCGTATTCTTAACATTGATGCTTCCAAAGTAAACTGCAATGACATAAAACGTAGTTTCGGCACTGCATTGGAAGATGCAGCAAAGCCTTCCGGTAAACGAATCCGCTCCATAGGTTTGCATCGCATCAATCATAAATCCTCTTGAGCCGCCCGAACTAAAAGGGCGCAGCATTGCAACCGGCAAGGAATCTGTTATTTGTTTGCTTACGCCAATATTGGAAAACACAAACGAAATCCCGTTGCTGATGATTTCAAACAAACCACTGTTCCTGAAAAACGAAATCGCTACCAGCATTCCCATTACATAAGGGAAAATCTTCACTCCGGTCTGCAGCCCGTTATTGGCTCCTGTAACAAAAGCATCAAAAATGGTGGTGTTTTTTGCAACGAATTTCTTTTCGTTAATAAATGAAAAAACCAGTGTAAATCCGATAATCCCAACAAGCATTATGCCCGATAAATTAGACGTAAAAGCATTCTTGCCAATTAGATCCAGGCCGTTGATATAAAAAAGCAGGCCTACTATAGCCGCAATTACCGACATTAAAGCAACAACGAGCGAAGCGCTTTTAAAGTTGATTTTCTGTCTGATCCCCACAATCAAAAATGCCGCAATGGTTCCTATGAATGATGTTATTACGCAAGGCAGCATTACATCAGCCGGATTGGCCGCATTCTGGGCTGCACGGTAACCGATGATGGAAGTTGGGATCAACGTCAGTCCTGCAGCGTGAAGGCACATGAACATAATTTGCGCGTCGCTTGCCTTGTCTTTATCGGGGTTGAGTTCCTGAAGGCTTTCCATGGCTTTGAGCCCAAATGGTGTTGCAGCGGAATCCAATCCGAGGAAGTTGGCCGCAAAATTCAGGGTCATGTACGATATCGATTCGTGGTTTTTAGGAACCGTCGGGAATACTTTTACAAAAACAGGGCTCAGTTTTTTAGCCAGTTTTTCGGCTGCTCCCGAATCGATCAGCAGCTGCATCAACCCACAGAAAAAGGCCAGGTAGGCAATCAGGGGAAGTATCAGGTCGAACAGGCTGCTTTTGCATGTCGGCAGCAATCCATCCGATTTTTGTACACCTGAATAAATTTTAACCGTCTTTGCCTTATAAACATAAGTGGTATCCGCATTGAGCGTATCTTTATTGATTACCATCGTTTGCTCGGGCGCTTTTTTGATGCTGTCCATTACAAATTTTGGCACTTGTTCCAGGTATTTTTCTGAAATAAGTATCGGATCGTCTTTCTTCCCATTCAGGACATTGTCAATCGTATAGCTGCTTCCGGCACATAGGCTGAATATCACAAAGACTATTGAAGAAATAAAAATAGCGAGCCAAAATCTGCTTAAAACCATGGGTTGTTTTTTGGTAAATATAATGCTTATCGATTTTGGTTGAAAACATTCAATTCACTTTTTATCTACAGCTTTTTTGAAAGGGTAAACATTAAGTAGATTTTCGGAGTTTCTTAAGCGTAAAAACGGCAAACTGATTTTGCGTTTACCTATATTTGTCAACTTATTAGTCAAACAACCTACTTCTATAAAATTATGAAAAAAACCTACTTATTCCTGTATGCTACCCTATTGGCATGTAGTGCTGTTTTTGCCCAAAGCACCGAAGACATCAAAAAAATCACAGCCGATTACGACATGTCAAAGCTTAAGGAAAAAGAAGCATTTTACAGGGAAAAAGCCCGCCTTGAAAAAAAGAAGGCAATTGCCAAGGCACGTGAAAAAAACTGGCCGATCTATACGGTTAGCAAAGACGGAAATATTTCGGAATTAATGAAACTTTCCCCCGAAGGACTCCCTTTGTATTATTCTACCCAAAACGTAAATGCCGCCCGCTCTACCAGGGCAAACCATCTGAATACCGGCGGAACATTGGGCCTCAACTTAAACGGACAGGGAATGACGATAAGGGAATGGGACGGCGGAAATGTAAGGGCCAGCCATAATGCTTTTGGCGGAAGAGTTACTGTTGTTGACGGTTCCGGTACCTCAACAGTTTCGCACTCAACCCATGTTTGTGGGACTTTGATTGCCGCCGCTACACCAGCTGCAGTAAAAGGAATGGCCTGGCAGGCAAATGCCCGGACTTTTAATTGGACTGACGACAGTGCCGAAGCCCTTTCTGAGGTACAGCTGGGAATGCTTATCTCTAATCATTCTTATGGCACTCCGATCACATCAAACGGTGTATCGTTACCGGCATCTTTCATCGGTTCTTATTCTGGCGACGCTGCTCTTTGGGACGACATTGCTTACAATGCACCCTATTATTTAGCGGTAATGTCTGCAGGGAATGATGGCCAGGATGAAAATAACTCGGAGCCCCTTAGCTTAGGTTTTGATAAACTGGTAGGCAACAAAACGGCAAAAAATAATTTAGTGGTTGCTAGCTGTGCCGATGTTAACACTGCTGCTGACGGAAGTGTAAATCCTGCATCAATTACCATGAGTAATTTTAGCAGCGAAGGGCCTACGGATGATCTTAGGATAAAACCGGATATTACAGGAAATGGTGAAAACCTTACTTCTACAGATAACCCAAGTAATACTGCTACTACTGTAATGTCAGGAACCTCAATGGCATCGCCTAATGTTGCCGGTACCTTGCTTTTGCTGCAGCAACATTATAAAAATGTGACCAACAGCTTTATGCGTGCCGCTACCCTTAAGGGTTTGGCTTGCCATACTGCTGACGACGGAGGAAATGCCGGGCCGGATGCTCGTTTTGGCTGGGGATTGCTAAATGCTAAAAAAGCAGTCGAAACCATCAACAGCAATGGCTTGAGCTCATGGATTTCCGAAGAGAACCTGAACAACAACCAAACCTATACGATGACCGTAAATTCGCCCGGAGGCATACCTTTAATGGCTTCTATTTCGTGGACAGACCTTCCGGGAACATCCAGCAACTTATTGGCAAACGATCCTAGACCGGCATTGGTAAATGACCTCGACATCCGGATTACAAGAAACGGAACTACATATTACCCATGGAGATTAACCGATCCTGCAATCCCAGCAGTTAGAACCGGAGACAATTATGTAGATAACCTGGAGCAGGTAAAAATTGATGCGCCAACTGCGGGCCAATACACAATAACCATAACACATAAAGGGCAATTGGTTACCGGAAGCCAAAAGTATTCGTTGATCATTACTGGCTTGACTTCGGCATTTGCAATTAACTCAACTTCAGATAATCTAACTGTTTGTTCCGATGAGACTGCGGTTTATACGTTCAACTATACTCAAACCGGTTCGGGTACAACCACATTTTCTGCCGTAGATCTGCCAAGCGGGGCTATCGCATCTTTTTCGCCGGCATCTTTGAGCGCTAACGGAACCGTAACCATGACCGTTACAGGTTTGTCGAATGTGATTCCGAATGAATATTTCATCGGGATCAAAGGAACCAGCCCTTCAGATGCAGAGACAAGGTATAAATCTTTACGGGTTTATAAAAGCACCTTCGAACCTGTAATTTTACAAAGTCCTGCAAATGGGCAGCAGGCAATATCGACTACTGCAACCCTGTCATGGGCAAACCAGCCTAATGCACAGAACTATGCTGTACAGGTTGCAGCTGATGCTAACTTTTCCATCCTTATCGCAAGTGAAACTGTTACTGCCAACCACTATACTGTTTCGGGTTTAGAGGAAGCTACCAGGTATTACTGGAGGGTAACTCCTTCTAATTATTGTGGCAACGGATTGGTTTCCAATGCTGTTGTCAATTATTTTGCAACAGGGACTTTGGCTTGCGACCAGGATTTTACAGCCGAAGATTATTCAAACAATGTTATTGATACCGCGCCAAATTCGGAAGCAACTGTTCCTTTGACAATTACCGGCGGCTATAATATTGGAGCCCTTAAAGTAGCTATTGATATTACACATACCTGGATCGGGGATATAACGGTTACCCTTCAAGGGCCAGCCTCAATCGGAAGCCCGGTCATTACCTTGCTCGATATCCCTTGTGGGAATTTCCAAAATATAAATTGCATTATGGATGATAATGGCAATGCACCCGGATGTTCAGGAAATCCTGGTATCTCAGGAATTGTTGCACCGGTAGATCCGTTAAGTTCCTTAAATACTTTGCCGGCAGATGGTGAATGGATTTTAAGGGTTCTTGATCACAACAATGAAGATGGAGGTACCATCAATAATTTCAGCATCAACTTGTGCCGGGTCGAAAATGCCTTGAATATTGGCAGCAATCCTATAGCTAACAGCAGCGTGTATCCAAATCCTACCAAAGGGATCGTAAATGTTGCCATTCCGGCGTTAACCGATACTGCCACGATAACTTTATTTGATTTACAGGGAAGGCAAATCCTTTCGAAAGAAACTGCACAGATGTATACTTCTTTTGGGATCGATAACCTACAGGATGGAATCTATATGGTCAATATCAAAAACGAACAGGCCTCGGTAACCAAAAAAATAATATTGAGAAGAAACTAAAAAAAGCCCCGAATCATCGGGGCTTTCTTATACATGTATGATTTCATCTTCGATCAATAATTCTTCGCGGCGCAGCCTTAGGAAAATCTGTGCCACGGCAATCACATCTTTTTCACAGTAAATGATGATGCGGTCGATATCTTTTTCCACATAAAAAACATGGGCAACCTGGCTCCCGTCAATGTCACCTTTTGGAGATGGGATCCCTAAAACCTTGGTCAAAAGCTTCAGGGAAGTAAAGTTTTTATAATCACCAAATTTCCACAATTCCAAAGTATCCAGATGTGGGATTTCCCAAGGCTTTTTACCAAACAGGTTCAGCTTGGCCGGAATTGCAATACCATTGATAATCATCCGGCGTGCTATAAACGGAATGTCAAATTCCTTTGCATTGTGCCCGCACAAAACATGCTGCGGCTGGTTGAAATGTGTTTCAAGCAAATTCGAAAAATCCTTTAATATCTTTTTCTCATCGCCAAAAAACGAAGTAACCCTAAAGTTCCGTATATCCGACTTATTGGTGAAATAGCCCACAGAAATGCAGACAATTTTCCCGAATTCGGCCCAAATGCCGGCACGGTCGTAAAATTCTTCCGGGCTAAATTCATCGCGCCGCTGGTATTGGGTTTTCTGTTCCCAAAGCTCTTTCATTTCCGGATCCATCGCGCTGAAGTTTTCAACTTCAGGAACGGTTTCAATATCAAAAAACAATATGTTATTGAGGTTTATCTTTTCAATCATAACGCTAAAATTTAGGAATTTACCGACTTAAAAATAATTGATTAAATCGAAATATGAAAGAAAAAGATTAAAAAAGTGATTGCTGCTTGAACGGGCTTTCATGTTCCAAAAGCCATTTTTTGCGCCATAATCCGCCCGCATAGCCTGTAAGCGAACCATCGGTTCCTATGACACGGTGGCATGGAACGACAATCCAGAGCGGGTTTCTTCCATTGGCGGAAGCCACGGCGCGGATGGCTTTGACATCGCCTAATTTTTTAGACAGATCAAGATAGGACATCGTTTTCCCAAAAGGAATGTTCAAGAGTTCCTGCCATACTTTTAGCTGGAATTCGGTTCCCTGCGGATTCATCTTAAAATCAAAATCCTGGCGTTGTCCGTCAAAATATTCCCGGAGCTGGGAGATGCATTCCTTAAGATGGGCCGGGATTTTAGCCGTTTTTTTTCCCTCACTCAAAACCGAGATTTCGGAGATGCCGTTTTCATCGCCAACAATTTTGGCGATTCCGAGCGGCGATTCTATAAAGGCGGTTTCCATGTGATAAAGTTAATGAATCTTATTTTGAAAAGCTATAAATATAATCCTCGAGTGCTTTGAGCTGTTCATCGCTCATGGTTTTGGTAATCGAGAAATTGGTCTTCATGATATCGTACTGGCTTGGATCAACAATGGGATCTGCCTGCTCTTTCAGGAACAAAACGATATTGCCGTTCTTTTCTTTGTAGGTTTTGGCAATTTCCTGCAGGCTTGGCCCGACGATTTTCTGGTCGGGTTTGTGGCAGGCAATGCAGTTGCCGTCACCTTCAAAAAGTTCCTGGCCCGAGGCCTTTACTGCCGAATTATCGGCTGCTGTTTCGCTTTGTTTGTCTTCTTTTCCTTTGCAGGCAGCCAAACTAAGCAAGGTGATGAATAGTGCTATTTTTTTCATTGTTTCCAAAAATTCAATACGGTTCCTAATTAGCCCCGATGGGCGCAATTACCTTGTAATGCAGACAGCGGGAATAGGGATTCCTAAAAACGCCCGAGCCTTTCGCTCCTACTTATTCAGCAAAATTGCCGCTTCTTTGGCAAAATAGGTTGAAATAAGGCTTGCGCCGGCGCGTTTGATGCACATGAGCTGTTCCATCATGATTTTGTCATGGTCAAGCCAGCCTCTTTCCGAAGCTGCTTTGATCATGGCATATTCGCCCGAAACGTGGAAAACCGTTACCGGTACATTGACCGCATTTTTGACTTCCCGAACGATGTCCAGGTAGGCAATCCCCGGCTTTACCATGACCATGTCTGCGCCTTCTTCAACATCCATAAGGGCTTCCTTTACGGCTTCAATGCGGTTGGCATAATCCATCTGGTAGGTTTTTT
Source organism: Flavobacterium sp. (assembly GCA_049841115.1). Lineage (GTDB taxonomy): Bacteria > Bacteroidota > Bacteroidia > Flavobacteriales > Flavobacteriaceae > Flavobacterium. The sequence continues at coordinate 1,134,974 of JASGHQ010000006.1, read as the reverse complement.
TGTCCTTCGGCACTGCAACATCGGCTTCTCTTGGCGCGCTGTCGAGCGCATCGCGGAACGGCCCATAAAATGCTGAAGCGTATTTCGCCGAATAGCTCATGATACCGACGTTTGGGAAACCGGCTGCGTCGAGCCCTTGGCGTAAACGTAAAACTCTTCCGTCCATCATGTCGCTTGGCGCAACAAAATCGGCTCCGGCCTGTGCATGCGAAACCGCCATTTTTACCAAAGCATCGTTGGTGGCATCATTGGCAATGTCGCCATTTTCGATAATGCCGTCGTGACCGTAAATAGAATACGGGTCAAGCGCCACGTCGGGCATTACGATCATTTCAGGGCAGGCTTTTTTGATTTCACGGATAGCATTCTGCATCAGGCCATTAGGGTTCCAGGCTTCTTTTCCGGTATTGTCCTTCAGGCTTTCATCGACTTTTACATAAATGTTTACGGCACGGATCCCGAGCGCATAAATTTCTTTTACCTCTTTAATCGTCAGATCCAATGAACGACGGAAGATTCCCGGCATTGACGGAATTTCTGACTGGTAGTTTTCACCTTCGGCGATAAACATTGGGAACATGAAATCGGTCGGGCTTAGTGTGGTTTCGCGAACCAAAGAACGGATGCTTTCGTTCACCCTTAATCTTCTGCCTCTTTGTAGTGGGAACATGGTTATTTATGATTTTAGATTAACGATTGCGGATTCATGATTGGATAGTGACTGCCTATTCTGCAATCAAAAATCGTTAATCATCAATCTACAATCCAATTTATTTGTTTTTCCAAAGAACCAATTGTTCGTTTGGAAGGTCGTATTCGTATATTCTCTGTGTCAGGCTGTCAATGTAAATCCAACCGCTTGCTGTAAATCTAGGATTAGTATTTCCTTCATCTGTTTCTGTATGGCCGATTTTAAAAATATAGTAAGCTGCCGTGTCGGATGCTTCGATGTTGTCCAGGTACCAATCAATAGTGCCCGCTTTGCGCTCGCATACGACAAGTTCATTTTGCGAGTTGGCAACATATTTTTCAACCAAATCAACATACCATCGCTTGTCTTGCTTCAGAACGATTGGTTTCTTTTTTACCTTTTCTGTAATCGTATCCGTCTGTATCATTGTTTTATCCGATGCAGATCTTCCGCAGCTAAAGATCATTAATACGCACACAAAAAGCACTAATCGTTTCATTGCAAGCTTGCCCATTCGATTGGATTTTCCAATACTTTGATTAATTTTTTCTCTTCGCTCCCTGCTTCCGGATGATGGTTGTAAACCCACTGCACGTGCGGTGGCAAACTCATCAAAATGGATTCGATCCTACCATTGGTTTTTAGGCCAAATAAAGTGCCTTTATCATGCACCAGATTGAACTCTACGTAACGCCCGCGACGGATTTCCTGCCAATTCCTATTGGCTTCAGTATAAGGCAGGCCTTTTCTTTTTTCAACGATCGGGACATAGGCCTCCAGGAAACTGTTCCCGACTTCGGTTACGAAATTATACCAATCTTCCATAGACATCGTTTCGGTTGCCTTGCAATAATCAAAGAACAAACCGCCAATTCCTCTTGCCTCATTGCGGTGCGCGTTCCAGAAATAGCTGTCGCACTGTTTTTTATATTTCGGATAAAACTCGGGATTGTGCCTGTCGCAGGCCGTTTTGCAGGTTTGGTGGAAATGTTTGGCATCTTCCTCAAACAGATAATACGGTGTCAGGTCCTGGCCGCCTCCAAACCATGAATTGATCACATTCCCGGCATCATCATACATCTCAAAATAACGCCAATTGGCATGGACTGTTGGCACCATCGGGCTTTTCGGATGGATGACCAGGCTTAATCCGCACGCAAAAAAATCGGCTTCGCCTACATTGAACATTTTCTGCATGGTTTCGGGCAATTTGCCGTAAACCGCCGAAATGTTGACACCGCCTTTTTCAAAAACATTGCCGTTCTCGATAACACGTGTCCTTCCGCCGCCGCCTTCGGGACGTTTCCATAAATCCTCACGGAATTTGGCCTGCCCGTCAATGGCTTCCAGACCCGAGCAGATCTGGTCCTGAAGGTTTTGTATGTATTGATAGAATTTGTCTTTCATTTTTTCGTGGGTTCGAATCCCTTCCTCTCTGCGTGAGGGATGGGAGCAAGTACCATGTACTGCGGACAGCCCGACCCGAAGGGGCACGCCCATCCGAGACGTAGCCGAACTGAGCTATGCTAATTTATATTCTTTAACTGCTTCTACAAATGCTTTCGCGTGGTCAACCGGAATGTTTGGCAATATTCCGTGGCCGAGGTTTACTATGTAATTGTCTTTTCCGAATTCGTCAATCATTTCGTGTACCATTTTTTTGATGGTTGGTATAGGTGATAATAACCTTGACGGATCAAAATTTCCCTGAAGCGTAATTTTTCCTCCGGATAAATATCTGGCATTCCTTGCCGAACAAGTCCAATCTACGCCAAGTGCTGACGTTTTTGATTTTGCCATGTCGTTCAGCGCAAACCAACAGCCTTTTCCGAAGACAATAACCTTTGTTTCTTCAGCTAAAGCATCAACAATCTGGTTGATGTATTTCCATGAAAACTCGTTGTAATCGGTAGGTGAAAGCATTCCGCCCCAGGAATCAAAAATCTGGATGGCGTTGCAGCCGGCCTTTACTTTTTCCTTTAAATATAAAATGGTAGTATCGGTGATTTTTTGCAGCAACGTATGCGCCGCTAACGGATTGGAGAAACAAAATCCTTTAGCAGTATCAAAGCTTTTTGAGCCTTTTCCTTCAACGGCATAACAGAAAATCGTCCAGGGCGAACCGGCAAATCCGATCAGCGGAACCTCATCGTTGAGCATTTCCTTGGTTAGTTTGATAGCGTCAAAAACATAACCAAGCGTTTCATTTACATCAGGAACAAATACTCTGTCGACCTGCTCCATTGTGCGGATCGGATTCGGGATGATTGGCCCCAGATTGTCTTTCAGCTCTACATGGATTCCCATTGCTCTTGGCACCACCAGGATATCCGAAAACAAAATCGCAGCATCCGGTTTTACAATCCGTATGGGCTGAACGGTGATTTCCGCTGCCAATTCGGGTGTTTCGCATCTTGTAAAGAAATCATATTTATCGCGCAGTGCACGGAATTCCGGCAGGTACCTCCCGGCTTGGCGCATCATCCAAACAGGCGGGCGCTCTACAACTTCATTATTCAGTGCTCTTAAAAAAAGGTCGTTTTTTATCATTTTCATTAGTCGCAAAGTAGCTGACCCGAGTGCGGAGTGCAATAAGTGGCTAAGTTGCTGAGTTTAGTTTTTATAATTTTCTATACATTTCATAATTACGCCTTCAATTGTGGGCTGGTTGGCTATAATTATGCTTTTTGTTTTGTTTTTCAAAGCTTCGGCAGTGGTGGTGCCAATGCAGAAGCAGTTTTGTTTATCGATTTTATTTTCTTTCAAATAACTCACAACGGCCGACGGGCTGAAAAACAGGATTCCGTCTGGTTCGGAAGTGATTTTTTTCGGTACCAATACCGTTTCGTAAACCTCAATTTCATCCAGCTTTATTTTCATCAATCGCAATGCATCCGGCAACACATCGCGGCGGATATTCCCGCAGAAGAACGTAAAGCTGTTCTTGTAATATTGGTTACAGATTACCGAAGCCAATTCGGCTGCATAATCTGAATATTGCATCACTTCAAAACCATTCTGCTCCAGCAATGCTTTGGTTTTTTCACCAACGCAAAAACATTTCACTGCCTTGATTTCAGCTGTTTTTTTATGTAAAAGAACGCTTTCTACCGCGTTTTGGCTGGTAAAAATCAGGTAATCGTTTACGGTTCCTATTTCAAATTCCTTGTTTTGGATGCTGATGAAATCTTCATCAAAAACCAAAAAATCCGCATTCAACAATTGCTGCTTCTGTTTGTCGTAAAGCTTTTTTGTTGCTAGTATGCGAATCTGGTTTTGCATCACTTCTTTAATTCGTTCTTGATTTTTGCCATCAGTTCTGCTCCGCCGTTATTTAGAATTTCCCGGGCCGAATGGAACCCTAATTTCTTCCATTCCGAAACGTCAACTTTTTTATCGGTTTCGAGTTTCTGTTTTCCGTCAATTGACAACAAAACCCCTTTGAAATTGATGCTGTCCTCTTCCTCATTGTATGTTGCCAAAGCTCCGATTGGCGCAGTGCATCCGCCTTCGAGCGTTCTCAAAAACTGGCGTTCGATGTAAGTACAGATTTCGGTTTCGATATCATTTAACTGCGAAACGGCATCGATTGTAAAATCATCGTTTTCCATCGCGACAATTACCATTGCACCTTGTGCCGGCGCCGGAACCATCCAATCCAGATTGATGTAATTTTCGGGCTTCAGGTTAATCCGTTCCAAGCCTGCTGCTGCGAATACTGCTCCGTTCCAGCTGTTGTCCTTTAGCTTTTGCATGCGCGTATTCACATTGCCACGCAAATCGACAACTTCATGTTTCGGATATCTGTTCCACCATTGTGCCTGTCGGCGGAGGCTTCCGGTAGCAATTGTAGCTTCGGAATCAAGGAAATCAGTGTTCCCTTTATGAACCAGAATATCCAAGACATTGGCGCGTTCCAAAACTGCTGCCTGAATGATGCCGTTGGGCAAAGCCGTTGGCACATCTTTCATCGAATGCACGGCAATATCAACTTTACCATTAATCATGGCAATATCTAAGGTTTTGGTAAAAATTCCGGTAATGCCGAGCTCGTAGAGCGGTTTGTCCAAAATGATGTCGCCATCCGATTTTACGGCTACGATTTCGGTCTTATATCCCAGATTTTGGAGTTGCTTCTGAACTGTGTGGGCCTGCCAAAGTGCCAATTCGCTGTCGCGGGTTCCTATGCGTATGGTTTTTTGTGCCACTGTTATGGTTTATTTTTTCAATAAATGACTATTGAAAGAATGATTTTTCTTGTTCTAACTGGAATACTTTTTCGATCCATTCGATTCCTTCGTCAATTGAGTCGCCGTCTTTAAGGTGGTTTACAAAATGATTGGTGATTTTCTGGATGATGCGGTTGCTGATCAGTTCGGCCTGTTGCTCATCAAAATTGGACAGCTTTTTACGCTGGACGTTCAATTCGCCTTCTTTGATCGAATTTAATTTTTCCTTCAAAGCCTGGATGGTTGGAGCAAATTTCCGGTTTTTGGTCCATTCCATAAATTCGGCGGTGATTTCGGCAATGATGCCTTCGGCAGCCGGGATGTGCTGTTTGCGGTTCTCTAAAGTTTCATCGGTAATCTGCGAAAGATGATCCAAATGAATTAACGTCACGCCATCGACATCCATAACATTTTCATGGACGTTTTTCGGGATCGACAAATCCAGGATCAGCAAAGGTTTTTTCAGGTTCAGGATTGCTTTATCAATTGTCGGATTCTGTGCGCCTGTAGCCACAACAACGATATCGGCTTTCTGCAGCTCTAACTGCAAATCTGCATAATCCTTCACGATTACATCGAGCTTCTGCGCCAATTTCTCGGCTTTATCCTTGGTCCTGTTGATCAAGGTGATATGGTCGTGCTTAGTGTGCTTTACCAGGTTTTCGCAGGTATTGCGGCCAATTTTACCTGTTCCGAAAAGCAGGATATTTTTATTGGCAATGTCTTTTACGTTTTTGATGATGTACTGCACCGAAGCAAACGAAACCGAAGTCGCTCCTGTAGAGATTTCGGTATCGGTCTTGATTTTTTTGCTGGCCTGAATCACCGAATTGATCAATCTTTCCATGAAAGAGTTCACCATTCCGTTGGCCTTGCTTTCGTTAAAAGCGATTTTCAATTGGCTGATGATTTCAAAATCACCCAGAATCTGGCTGTCTAAACCTGTTCCTACCCGGAACATATGGTTCACGGCATCCTGGTTTTTATAGATATAAGCCACTTCCTGGAACTCCTCTACCGTTCCCTGGCTGTTTTCGCAAAGCAGTTTGATCAGCTGGTACGGATGATTGGCAAAACCATAAATCTCGGTTCGGTTACAGGTTGATGTAACAATTAAAGATTCTATTCCTTCCGCTTCAGCCTGGATCAATACCGTTGCCTTCGCAGTCGCATCCAAACTGAATTTCCCCCGGATAATGGCATCAGCTTTCTTGTAACTCAGTCCGATTGCGTAAAAAGAAGTATGTTTTGACATATTAAAATTTTCCATTTTATACTTTCCTTGAAAAGTTCAACAAAACTATCACTAACAGATTTATAAAAATAACGCTATAAGTACTTTTTATATCGCTGTGGGATTTTTTAAATCAAAATGCCCTTAACTTTGCATTTTCTATTAAATTTGCAATAAAATCAAGTGCTCGCAAATTCTTTATATAGATTCATTCTAAATAAGAAATTGTCCCGGCTTTAAAATATTATACGAAAAAATATCGCTATGGGTTCTCAAGAGGAGATAAAAATTGAAAATGATTTTATTTTGATCCGGTTCCAAAATGACGGAACCGAAAATTTCCATGTTTTAAGACCTATTCCACAAGGACTTATACAGTTCCATTTTGGCATCAAGGGAAAAGCAAAATTTGTTTTCAATGAAGGAAATTACGCGCTCGAGCTGAAAGACGAAAAATCATTTTTATTTTATAATCCCCAGAAGGAACTGCCGCTCAATTTAGAGTTGGCCCCCAATTCATGGGTGATTTCCGTTGTGATTTCAATTCAAAAATTCCACGGATTGTTTTCGAGCGATGCCAACCACATCCCGTTTTTGAGCGACGAAAACAAAGACCGCAAATATTATAAGGAAGAAGACATCAGCCCATCGATGGCGATTGTCTTGAGCCAGTTGTTTCATTACAACCTGAATCCGCAGATCAAAAATTTGTATTACAAAGGAAAAGCATACGAACTTTTGAGCCTGTACTTCAATCGTTCCGAAGATCCGAATGCTGAGCAGTGCCCTTTTTTGGTGGACGAGGAAAACGTACTGAAAATTCGCAAGGCCAAAGAAATCATCATTGCCAACATGTCCGAACCGCCAGGCCTGGAAGAGCTTGCCGAAAAAGTAGGCCTCAGCCTGAAGAAGCTCAAAATGGGTTTCAAGCAGATTTACGGCGATACGGTGTATGGCTATTTATTTGATTACAAAATGGATTACGCGCGCCAATTGCTGGATAGCGGTTCGTATAATGTAAATGAAGTCGGCCTGAAAATCGGGTACAGCACCGGAAGCCATTTTATTGCGGCTTTCAAAAAGAAATTTGCCACGACACCAAAGAAATATTTGATGTCGATTTCTAATTAGGCATTGAAAACTTGGAAATGGCTATTCCGTTTAAAGCATATTTCCATTATTTCAAAAAAATAAAATAATTGTAAAAAATAAATCGTGATTTTGAACATTGTCTCATTTTCAAATTACCAAATTTTCAAATTAAATGAAAGGAGTATTATTAGTAAACCTGGGTTCGCCCGAAAGTCCGACACCAAAAGATGTAAAGCCTTACTTAGATGAATTTTTGATGGATAAATACGTGATTGATGCTCCGTATTTGTTGCGCGCATTCCTTGTTCGCGGAATTATCCTGAGGAAACGCCCCGAAAATTCAGCCGAAGCCTATGCTAAAATCTGGACCGATGAAGGCTCTCCACTGATTGTAATCTCAAAAAAATTCCACAAAAAAGTTCAAAAGCTAGTTGATGTACCTGTGGCTTTAGCCATGCGGTACGGAACCATGAAAATACAGAAAGGCCTGCAGGAGCTTAAAGACAAAGGCGTAACCGAAGTAATGCTTGTGGCTTTGTATCCGCAGTATGCGATGGCTTCCACAACTACCATTTGGGCTTTGGTAGACGAATTGCAGAAGGAACATTTCCCTGAAATGAAAATCACCAAAGTACCTGCATTTTACAACAAACCCGATTTTATACAAACATTGGCCCATTCGATAAAAAACCATTTGGCCAAATTTGATTACGACCATCTCCTGTTTTCGTACCACGGCATCCCGAAACGACACATCCGCAAAACCGATGTTACACATTCGCACTGTACCATTGACAACAAATGCTGTGTAACGCCTTCGCCGGCCCACGAATTCTGCTACCGGCACCAGTGTTTTGAAACAACGCGCCAAGTGGTGGAATTATTGGGAATTCCGGAAGGCAAATACAGCCAGACGTTCCAATCAAGATTGGCGGGCGACAAATGGCTGACACCTTACACCGATGTTGAGATCAACAAAATGCCGGCAAAAGGAATCAAGAAACTGGCGGTCGTAACCCCGGCTTTCGTTGCCGATTGCCTCGAAACCCTGGAAGAAATAGCAATGCGCGCCAACGAGGAATTCATGGAGCATGGCGGCGAAGAGTTTTTTGCCGTTCCGTGCCTGAATGACGAAGAGCAGTGGTGCAATGTAATGGCCAATTGGATCAAGGATTGGGCTAAATAAACCGCTTATGGAAAAAGTAAACGTTTCAGAAAAATTTTCAAGCTTCAGCGATTATTGGAATCCAAGGATCGTTGGCGAACTTAACGGGCAACAGGTCAAAATTGCGAAATTCAAAGGAGAGTTTGTTTGGCACAAACACGATAATGAAGACGAGATGTTTTATGTTACCAAAGGCAGTTTCAAAATAGAATTCCGCGATAAAACTGTCGAAATAAGCCAGGGCGAATTCATCATCGTTCCAAAAGGAGTTGAACACAAGCCTGTTGCCGATGAAGAAGTTGAAGTGATGCTCTTTGAGCCTGGCACTACTTTGAACACAGGAAATACACGCGGGGAATTAACCCGTGATTCCCTCGAAAAAATATAAACTATGTACGACTACATCAAATCACTGCACCTCATCTTTGTAATTACCTGGTTCGCCGGGCTATTCTACATCGTGCGTTTGTTTGTGTACCAAATCGAAGCCAACGGCAAGCCCTCGCCCGAAAAGGAAATTTTGCTGAAGCAATATAAAATCATGGCATACCGTCTTTGGTACATCATTACCTGGCCAAGCGCAATTTTAGCGGTAACCTTTGCGGTATGGTTATTGATTTTGATGCCTGCCTGGCTTCAGCAGCCCTGGATGCACGTCAAATTGGTATTCGTAGCGTTATTGATTGCCTACCAGATCAAATGCCATTTGATTTATAAAGATTTGCAAAATGATGTTTTCAAATATTCCTCAAATTTTATGCGTTTGTGGAACGAAGGCGCAACGATCATCCTGTTTGCGGTGGTCTTTTTGGTAATCTTAAAAAATGCCTTCAATTGGATTTATGGGGTAATCGGAATTATTGTATTTTCAATTTTGATCATGCTCGGTTTTAAATTTTACAAACGTATTCGGGAGAAAAACAAATCATAAGATGCGCAAGGATTTCAAAATGTCAATGCTGTCACTCCGGATCAGGATTTTCCTGTCGATGATCATATTGATATTGATCGCATCTATCCTGATGGCTTCCATTTCGATCATCCAATTTAAGAACGAAGCCAAGGATTACCACCAGGAACGTTTGGACCGAAAGGAATTTGCAATAAAGGAACACATTAATTATGTGCTGTCCAATACCACTTATCCGCTTACGGAAAAAAACCTGCCGCTCATTTTTAAAGATAAAATCCATGAGCTGGCCGACATCCACAACCTTGAGATTAATATTTATGGCCTGAACGGAAAACTGCTCAAATCTTCCAAAGCCACTTTTTCTGTCGATAAGGTCGCTCCGCCCATTCCACCCTACATCTTAAAGCTGGTCCAGTCTTCTGTAGAAAAAAGGTACGTGGACATCAAAAATGTAAACGGTGTCAAAAACCGTTCGTCCTACAGCCAGATTAAAGACGACAAATTCAAGCCACTCGGAATCCTCAACATCCCTTATGTAGAAGACGACGGGTTTTATGAAACCGAGCTGCGCCAGTTCCTGCTGCGGTTGAGCCAGGTGTATTCCTTTATGCTGATCATTGCATTTGCGCTGGCCTATTTCCTGTCGACTTACATTACCAAATCGCTAAAAACCATTTCCGACAAAATCAACGAAACCAGCCTGAACCAAAAAAACGAGAAAATCGTAATCGAAGCCAACAGCAAAGAAATCAATTTGCTGATCAAAGCCTACAACCAAATGGTAGACAAGCTGGAAGACAGCGCCTCGATGCTGGCACAAAGCGAACGTGAACAGGCCTGGCGCGAAATGGCGAAACAGGTTGCACACGAAATCAAGAATCCGCTTACGCCAATGCGCCTAACAGTGCAGAGTTTCCAACGGAAATTTGACGCGAACGATCCCGAACTGAAACAAAAACTAAACGACTATTCGAAAACACTGATCCAGCAGATTGATACGATGAGCGCCGTAGCTTCGGCATTTTCCAATTTTGCCTCGATGCCGGCACAACAAAATGAAACCCTGAATGTTGTTCAGGTTGTAGAACTGGCCCTGGATATCTTCAACGAAGATTTCATCCTTTTTGAAAGCAATAAGGAATACGTGATTTCAAAAATCGACCGGACGCAATTGATACGGATCATTACCAATCTGGTCAAGAATGCCATTCAGTCCATCCCGGAAGAACAGTTGGACAAACGCATTTTGGTTTCGGTAAATGAAGAAGGCGAAAACGTAATCATTTCTGTAGAAGACAATGGTATCGGGATCGATTCAGAAAATAAGGAACGCATCTTCGAACCCAAATTTACCACCAAGACCAGCGGAATGGGATTGGGATTGGGAATTATCAAAAATATCATCGAAAATTACAAAGGAACCATTACTTTTGAATCAGAACTTGGAAAAGGGACCACCTTTATCGTTTCGCTTCCAATCGTAAAATAAAACTTCTAACTATGAACTTTGAAAACATACTTCTTACTGTTGATAACGGTATCGGGCAAATTACGATCAACCGCCCGTCAAAACTAAATGCTTTAAACAAAGCTACGATCCAGGAGCTGCACGATGCGCTGGAATCATTGGAAACCAATGAAAATGTACGTGCAATCATCATTACCGGCGAAGGCGAAAAAGCTTTTGTTGCCGGAGCTGATATCTCTGAGTTTGCCAATTTCTCCGTTGAAGAAGGTGCACAGCTGGCAGCTCAGGGTCAGGAATTGCTTTTTGATTTTGTAGAAAATATGAGGAAACCGGTCATTGCAGCCGTAAATGGTTTTGCGCTTGGCGGCGGATTGGAACTGGCCATGTCCTGCCATTTCCGAATTGCTTCCGATAATGCCAAAATGGGATTGCCTGAAGTTTCGCTTGGTGTAATTCCTGGTTATGGCGGAACACAGCGCCTACCGCAATTGATAGGGAAAGGCCGCGCGATGGAAATGATTATGACAGCCGGAATGATTTCTGCCGAAGAGGCTTTCCGTGCCGGATTGGTAAACCATGTGGTACCCCAAGCCGAATTACTGGATTTCACCAAAGGGATTGCAACCAAAATCATGAGGAATTCTCCATTTGCCATTGGCCGTGCGATAAAGGCAATCAATGCCAATTATAAGGAAGGTGTCAACGGTTTTGAAACCGAAATCCGGAACTTTGGAAAATGCTTCGGCACCGAAGATTTCAGGGAAGGAACGACTGCTTTCCTCGAAAAACGAAAAGCGGAGTTTACCGGGAAATAAAACTCCCTGATCTTTCCATATTTACAATAACAAAAGCCTGATCAGTCGATCAGGCTTTTTGCATTTGGACTGAACTGTGGCTGTAGTGATTTTTCTCTTGTTATTTTTTCGGGCTTTTATGTCACAGACTGATTTTTAGCAAGTTAATCATAACATGTTTCTTTCTAATTTTGGTAAGAACTTAATTATTAATGAATTATGACAAAGAGAACAAGTTACCTGCTTGGTATAGTATTGGCAATCATTGTTGGTTCTTTTTTATATCAAAAATATTGCTGTAATTGTAATTGCAGCAATAGTGATTCAATTGCGAACCCTGATAATTCTTCAGCAAATAATGGCAATCCATTTAAGATTAATGGCAACGGATTTGATTATCATTGCAATGACAATTTCAAATTCGGGAAAGACGGTTTCAAAATGATTTTACCGGCAAGTGATTCTATAGAACTTGGCCTAAGCAAGCTAAAATCTTTTCTTGAAAAAGAACCGAATCAAAAGCTTTTGATTACCGGTTATGCAAATCCTTCTGAAAAAAACACGTCTGCTTACCCTAATTTAGGGCTTGCCCGTGCCAATGAAATTAAAAACTATTTTGTTTCCAGAGGATATCCTGCTTCTAAATTCGAACTCCACGGAGAGATCCAAAATGATTTAGCCATACGAAATGATACCCTAAATGGGCCTGCTGATTACAAAATCATCACTTCTTTTAAAAGTGCTCCAAAAGATTGGACAGCCTTTAAATCCAGAATTAGCGCAAACCCCCTGATCTTATATTTTAACACGGGCCAAACAGAAATCAAGCTATCTGCAGAAGAAAGGCAAAAAGTTGCCGATTTGGTAAATTATCTGGACAATGTAGAAGGATCCGGATTGAATGTCATTGGCCATACGGATAATGTAGGCAACAGGGAAACCAATACCAGCATCGGATTAGAAAGAGCAAATTTTGCAAAAGGTTACCTTATAAAAAATGGCATAGACTCCACAAGGATCGAAACATCCTCAAAAGGCCCGGACGAACCAATAGCAGACAATAAGACTTCAGAAGGAAAATCAAAAAACAGAAGGACTGTAATAACAATCAAGTAATCTAAAAAAACAGCAATATGAGTTTATGTACCTTAATACCTGCAATTGTAGGTCTGATATCCGGGATTTTGGGTTACCTTATAGGTAAAATGGCTTCAAAAGAAGGGTCGCTTTCTCTGCAATCTGATTTAGATGCCTGTAAATCCAACTCTAAATCATTATCAGCAAAGATTTCAAGCCTTGAGGCTGAATTGGCTGCTGCAAAAACAACCGCTAAGCCGCAAGGATTTGCCTCAGAAAGCGGAGATGATTATTTTCCGTTCAATGAAAAATTGGCGTTGTCTGTTTTTGGCAAAAAAATCAACCAGGATGATTTAAAAATCGTTGAAGGAATCGGGCCAAAAATAGAGCAGCTATACCACGCTTCAGGAATCAGGACCTGGAAAGCGCTCTCCGAAACCTCTGTTGAAAAATCAATGGCGATACTTAATGCCGCAGGAGAACAATATGCCATCCATAACCCGGTTACCTGGGCAAAACAGGCAGCTCTTGCCTATCAGGGGAAATGGAAAGAACTAAAAGATTGGCAAAATGTTTTGGATGGCGGAAAAGAATAAAATCCAAACTTGGCTTATAACTTAAACTAAAAAGAGCTGTATTGGATACAGCTCTTTTTTTATCTTTTCCCTTCCCATTCGGCAAAAAATTGCGAAAGGAAATCTTCCATATACTGATGGCGTGCTTCGGCTATTTTCCTGCCTGTTGGCGTATTCATTTTATCTTTGAGCAACAATAATTTTTCATAGAAATGATTTATTGTCGGTGAGTCGGATTTTTTGTATTCTTCCTTGCTCATAGTCAAATTCGGGGCGATTTCCGGATTGTACAAAGCACGGTTCTTGAATCCGCCATAATTAAAGCATCGCGCAATCCCTATGGCGCCAATGGCATCCAATCTGTCGGCATCCTGAACGATTTCAAGTTCTTTTGAGCTGAATTTCTTCTCAAAATTACCGCCTTTGAACGAAATGTTTTCAATAATGTTGATTACGTGCCGGATAGTCGCTTCATCAACATGCTGGCTTTCCAAAAAGCTTCTTGCTGTCCTTGGCCCGACGGTTTCGTCTCCATCATGGAATTTGCTGTCGGCAATATCATGAAGCAAGGCGCCAAGCTGGACCACTGTGCTATCGCAGTCTTCTTCTTTGGCTATCAAAAGTGCATTTTTATAAACGCGCTCAATATGGAACCAGTCGTGGCCTCCTTCGGCATCTTTAAGTTGTTCTTTTACGAAAGCAATTGTAATGGGGATTATATCAGAATTCAAGTTTTTTTATTTTAAATTATAAATTTTGACACGAGCTGTAGCGACTGGCGAAGCAATTTTAAATGTAAGTGGTTGAGTGAAAAAAATAATTTAAAATTTAGAATTCAAACATTTAAAATAATTATTTATCTCGCCAGCGCCGGCTCCACCCATTTGAAGATCGTAGACTGTTCCGGAATCACCAATCTTTCTGAGATCCTGGCCATACGTGCCGGCAATTTCATCAGGTAATCCCTTGCCTTTTCAGCTTCATCGGTCAATCCGGTTAGTTTGTCAACTTCCCATCTCTGTATGAGTTTCTGCATGATTTCCACATAATCATTGGTAGTATATACTCCGATGCGCTGCGCAGAATCCGAAAAATTCAAAAACGCCTCACCTATCTTTTCGCCTGATTCACGCAGGAATTGGGCTGGCATCACGATTTTCTGCTTCATCATATGATTGAAAGCCAACAGCATTTCGCTTGGGTCGATCTTGAATATCTGCGATACGAATTCGCTGTACGCGTGATGGTGGCGCATTTCATCACCGGCAATCATTTTACAGATTTTGGATAATTTCTTATCGCCGTATTGTTTGGCGATCTGCGATACCCTGTTGTGGGAAATATAGGTTGCCAGTTCCTGGAAGCTGGTATAAACAAAATTTTTATAGGGGTCGCGGCCCGTCCCGATATCAAATCCATCAGAGATCAAATGCTGGGTTGTCATTTCAATCTCACGCATGTTCACACGGCCAGACAAGTATAAGTATTTGTTAAGCAGGTCACCATGGCGGTTTTCCTCACCGGTCCATTGGCGCACCCATTTGCTCCAGGCATTATTCTCTACCTGGCCCACGCCGTCTACATCCATTAGCCATGATTCGTAGGTTGGCAATGCTTCTTCTGTAATCATGTCGCCCACAAGCGTTACCCAGAAATCATAGGGTAAATCTTTGGCGATTTCACGCAATTCCTTTACTTCCTCAAAGAAATTTTCATTTTCAGAATCAGGCAGGAAATCAGATGGCTGCCAGATGGTTTCAACCGGAATCAAGAATTCCTGCATGAAACCTTCCACTTTGCTCTCCAGGGTCTTCATGACTTCCAGGCGGATATTCTTTATTGACATTGTATTGAAATTAAATTTTTATAGATTGGGTAACTGCTTTTTCTGTTTTTTCCATTAATTCCTCAAACGGCATTCCGTTTACCGGGATTGCTTCGTGGATGATGAATTCAAGATTATTCCCTAATCCCATCGGAAAGGCACCAAATTTAACCATTTTCCACGAATTATTGATGGTAATCGGCACAACATATGCCGAAGGGGCATATTTGCATAGGATTTTTAGCCCGCTTTGCGCAAACTCTTTTGGCTTACCATTTTTACTTCTTGTACCTTCAGGGAATATCGCCGCTGAACGTCTGTGTTTTTCGATATATTCGCTTAACCCTTTTATCACCGGGATAGCCTGTTTTGGGTCTTTCCGGTCGATCAAGACCGAACCGCCGTGCCTTAGGTTATAGGAAACGCTTGGGATTCCTTTGCCCAGTTCTTTTTTGCTGACAAACTTTGCATGGAACTTTCTCAGATACCAAATGATCCCGATGATGTCATACAAACTCTGGTGGTTTGCGACAAAGATAATCGGAACGCCTGTTGGGATCGTATCCCTGTTTTTTACGGTATAAGTTGTCCCTAAAATCCGTGTGCATAAGGTCAGGCAGAAATTCAGGTAATCAACGCTTTTTTTGTGTGCCTGGTAACCGAAAGCATTCAGGCAAATCCATTGGATCGGATGGAATATAACCAGGCATAAGCCAAAACAGATATAGTAAAGCACCGAAACCGGATACGACAAAATCTTTTCCATTAGCATAAATATAAACTACAAAAGTAAGCAAAAATAGAGGGATGTAACCCAAAGTGAGGTTAAAAAACATACACTTTTTGTTTACCTTTTTTAAATGCAGGACCATTACTTTTAAGGAATAATAATTTGTTCAAAACTACTCTTGTTTGTATCCTATGACATTAAAAAAAGCATTATTTTTATGCCACAAAATTTATAAAAAATGAGTTCAGAAAAAGAAGCAAAATTAAAAGCATTACAGCTAACGCTTGACAAATTAGACAAGGCTTACGGAAAAGGAACCGTAATGAAAATGGGCGATAAAGCGGTTGAAGAAGTGGAAGTGATTCAGTCTGGCTCGCTTGGCTTGGATTTGGCTTTAGGCGTAAACGGTTATCCAAAAGGAAGGATTATAGAGATATACGGACCTGAATCCTCAGGAAAAACAACCTTAACATTACACGCCATTGCCGAAGCTCAAAAAGCGGGTGGAATTGCAGCCTTTATTGATGCTGAGCATGCATTTGACCGCCACTATGCACAAAAGTTGAATGTTGATATCGAAAACCTTATCATTTCACAGCCGGACAATGGTGAACAGGCATTGGAAATTGCAGAAAACCTGATCCGTTCGGGGGCAATCGACATCGTGGTTATCGACTCGGTAGCGGCATTGACACCAAAAAGTGAAATTGAAGGCGAAATGGGGGATTCCAAAATGGGATTGCATGCACGATTGATGTCTCAGGCTTTGAGGAAATTAACCGGAACCATCAGCAAAACCAACTGCACCGTATTTTTCATCAACCAGCTAAGGGAAAAAATCGGGGTGATGTTTGGCAACCCGGAAACCACAACAGGCGGAAACGCATTGAAGTTCTATGCTTCAGTCCGTTTGGATATCCGACGTTCTTCACAAATCAAAGAAGGCGAAAATGTTATCGGTAACAGAACCAAAGTAAAAGTCATTAAAAACAAAGTAGCACCACCATTTAAGACTGCCGAATTCGACATCATGTATGGCGAAGGTGTTTCAAAAACCGGTGAAATCCTGGATTTGGCTGTTGAATTTGAAATTATCAAGAAAGCAGGTTCTTGGTTCAGCTATGGCGATACAAAGCTTGGGCAGGGCCGCGATGCCGTGAAAGTGCTGATAAAGGACAATCCGGAATTAGCCGACGAGCTCGAGCAAAAAATCAGAGATTACATCAAAGAAAACGAAGTATAAAACAAAGACATCCCGTTAAAATTAGCGGGATGTTTTTTTTGTAACTTAACGCAACCTTTTAAAGCAAAACACATCTACCAAACAAAACCAGAATAACACCATGAAATTAAAGATTCACGACACAAGCGCCAGCGAACTGATGAAACAATACCACAAATATTATATCATGAGTAAAAAAATAATAGCAGTTTTCGGTCTTTTGCTAGTCCTGAATTCCTGCTCGTTGGATGACGGCGCAACCAAATACCATCTTGAACTAAGGCCGATTGAGAGCGTTGACATACCAGCCGAATTCACATTAGGGCAAACCTACCCCATAACTGTTCATTATAAAAAACCCACAACCTGCCACTTCTTTAACAATCTTTATTATGAAAAGAATCTTAACGTAAGGACAATTGCGGTTGAATGTGCCGTTGAAGAACGCGATAATTGCCAGGATCTAAGTGGTGATAATGGTAACGCTGAACAAACATTTAATTTTTATGTAACCAGCAATGGTTCCTATATTTTTAAGTTTTATCAGGGGAAAGATGCCAATGGCAACAGCATCTTTTTGGAATACGAAGTGCCGGTGAATTAAATAACAATCAATTTTTGAAAATTGGATTTAAATCAACTCATAAATGATTGCAAAGATAATGATAGGAAAGCGCAAGAACAATTATACCGGCTCTACTCGCCAAAACTGTTCTCTGTTTGCTTAAAATATTCGCGCAATTACATTGAGGCACAAGATAATTTACAGGATGGATTTATTCTGATTTTCAATAAAATAGACCAGTATTCCTTCAAAGGTTCGTTTGAAGGCTGGTTAAAAAGGGTAATGATTAACCACGTGCTGCAGCAATACCGGACCCAGACTTTTTTAAGCCTGGTAAATGAAGATGTAGCCGAAGAGACTGAAATCGAAATTGACGACGACGCGATATCATTGGATTACCTGCTAAAGATCATCCAGGAATTGCCCGACCGATACCGGTTAGTGTTCAATTTGTATGTAAACGATGATTATTCGCATGCTGAGATCGCCGAAATGCTTTCGATAACCGTGGGAACATCAAAATCAAATTTATCGCGGGCACGGATGATTTTGAAAGAAAAAATTGAGCAATACAAAAACGAAGAAAACAAAACATTTCCTTCTGCAAAATGAAAGAAAGAAAAAACATAGATCGACTGTTTCAGGAAAAATTCAAGGATTTTGAGGCGATGCCGCCAGAAGATGCCTGGGCCAATATTGAAGCAAAACTCGATGGTAAAAAGAAAAAAAGGATTATTCCTTTTTGGTGGAAATTGTCTGGTGTGGCAGCAGTGCTTTTGCTTGGGTTTTTGGTTTCCAAATCGTTTTTTGATGATGGCATCAAGAACGATAACCCAATTGTAAATGAAAACAACACGCTTAAGAAAGAAGGAAGCAATACTCTTGATTCCAATAAAAAAGCATCTCAAAACAATAGCGTAGTTGAAAACAAAAATGCTGTTGCAGATCAGGATAATACCAATGCTGCTGAAGGGAAAAGCCTAGAAAGCAACACCGGAGCAAAAGAAAAAGGCTTAGAAACTATTAAAAACAAAGGCGCCTTAAAACCTTCTGCTGATGCCGTGGCAACAACTTCCAATGAAGCTAAGAACAATGTTTCTCCGGAAGAAAAAAGGAACAGGAGAATTATCCATTCCTCTAAATCTGCAGTAGCGGAAAGGAAATCATCGCACCATCCGTTGAAAAACAAGTCCAATGGAGAGCAACATCAGGCCAACCCAGGCGAATCGGTATTGGGCAAACCACAAAACCAACTGGCTCAAAATCAGAGAAATGCCGCTCAGGAAAACCAAAACACAAACAAGGCCGAAAAAGGTTTAGCGCAAGACAATACGGCCAAAAACAACAAGGAAATCCAAAATACGGATGACAAGAAAAACATCAATCTTGATGCTTTAAAAGGAGATATTAATTCAAAAGTTGCCACAAAGGAAACCGACAAGAAGGTAAACGACACAACTTCCAAAACCAGTGTCGCTAAAAACGAATTGGAAGAATTGCTAAATGAAAAAGAAAGCAAATTGAAGAAAGAATCTAAATTAAATAGGTGGCAGCTGGCCTCAAATGTTGCCCCTGTTTTTTTAGGTTCGGTTTCAAACGGTTCTCCGCTTGATCCATCGCTTTCTAAAAATGCAAAATCATACAATACCAGCGTAGGGTATGGGATCGGCGTAGGTTACGCAGTTAACAAAAAAATATCAATCCGAACCGGGCTCAACAAAGTCAGTTTGAGTTATAACACCAATGATATTTCCTTTTTTACCGGTATCCAGTCCAAAACATTAACCAATGTCCAGCCTACCGCTGAAAGCGCCATGATTCATGTTGAAAGCAATACGGCCAATGCAAATACCAGCTTAAGCCCAGAAGAGGGACTGCTGCCTTTCGGAACATCGATCTCGCATAAAAACAGCGGTTACCTAAGGCAGGAAATGGGCTATATTGAAATGCCGGTGGAAATGACCTATAACCTTTTGGACAGGAAATTTGGAGTGAAGCTCATTGGCGGATTCAGTACTTTCTTCCTTCAGGATAACAGCATCATGATTGTTTCGGAAGGACATGACACAACACTCGGGGAAGCCAACAACCTTAATGATGTGCATTTCAGCACAAATTTTGGTTTGGGCATGAAATATAATTTCATGAAATCTTTTGAATTCAATGTCGAGCCAACATTTAAATATCAATTAAACACATACAATTCAAATGCCGGGAATTTTAAGCCCTATATTTTTGGGATTTACAGTGGCATTAGTTACAAATTTTAGTTTGTTATGTTTAAAATTAGTTAAGGTGATGCTATTGCTCCCGAGTAATAGCTGGAAAAGAGTTCCAATTTTGGGGCTCTTTTTTATTTTTCAAATTCCTGGAGCTGTCTGAGCATCACTTCGCGGACCGAAGCTTTTAGTGTTTTCTTTGATTCGGCCGTGATTGATTTTGTATCAAAGAAATGATGGATCTTCACCCGCATCTCGCCCGGGCTTCCGCTGAAAAAAGTATAGGAAAAACGTTTTTTGTTATCGGCAAAACTCAACGGGACAATCGGAATGTGGTGGTCAATTGCCAAACGGAAAGCACCATCCTTAAATTCATCCAAAAGGATCGATTCATCGTCAGGAACGCCACCTTCAGGAAAAATACAGATACTGAGGCCCTGGTTGATCCTACGCTGTGCCCTTTCAAAAACTTCCATCCGGCTTTTGGAGCTTTTTCTATCCACCATAATCGAGGTCCTTTTGTAGAAAAAACCAAAGAGCGGAATCTGTGACAGTTCTTTTTTACCGACAAAAACAAACGGGTTTTTAACCACAGAAAGCATCAGCATGATATCGGTCATCGACGTATGGTTAGCCACGAACATATAACTTTTGCCCGGGATGATTTCTTCATCCTGCTCCACTTTTACCGTAAATCCCATCCCGAATAGGATGACTTTGGCCCAAATCCTTGCCATGATAAAAAAATAAGGATACCATCTTTCGGAAAGGATTGAAATCAAAAGAAATGGGAACATAAGGATGATCGGAACCGCTATCAGTACGTAAAACCAAATCCGGTAAAGTGTCCAAAAAACAATTTTCAGTGCTCTCATGCTGTCAAAAGTAATGAAAGGTATGCAATTTTTAATACAAAGGCTTAACTTTGCGGCTGTAAAAATCTTGAAAATGTCAAAAATCTTAACCGGAATACAAAGCACGGGAACGCCTCATTTAGGAAATTTATTGGGGGCGATTTTACCTGCAATTGAATTATCAAAAAACCCAGCAAACGAATCCTTTTTGTTTATCGCTGATCTGCATTCAGTTACCCAGATCAAAAACGGGGAAGAGCTGCGCCAGAATACCTACAGCACGGCTTCGGTTTGGCTGGCCTGTGGTTTGGATATTGACAAAGTTATTTTTTACCGCCAGAGCGATGTGCCACAAACGGCAGAACTGTCCTGGTATTTAAGTTGCTTTTTCCCTTTCCAGCGATTGACTTTGGCGCATTCCTTCAAGGACAAAGCTGATAGGCTTGATGATGTGAATGCCGGTTTGTTTTCGTACCCGATGCTGATGGCAGCTGACATTTTGCTGTACGATGCCGAATTTGTACCGGTTGGGAAAGACCAATTGCAGCATATCGAAATTACCCGTGATGTGGCTTCGCGCTTCAACCACCAAATGGGTGAAACCTTTGTAATACCCGAAGCAAAGATTGCAGAAGAAACCAAATACATTCCGGGAACGGACGGGCAAAAAATGAGTAAATCACGCGGCAACCTGATCAATATTTTCCTTGACGACAAAGCCTTGCGCAAGCAGGTAATGAGCATCGAAACCGACAGCACGCCATTAGAAGAACCAAAAAACTCGGATACCTGCAAGATTTTTGGGCTTTATAAATTATTGGCAAATGCGGAACAGATTGCACAAATGAGGGTCAAGTATCAAAATGCAAACCGCGATTTTGGTTATGGCCACGCCAAACAGGAATTGTTTGAACTGATTATCACGAATTTCAAAACCGAAAGAGAGAAATACAACTACTACATGAACAATAAGCCCGAAGTGGATGCTTTGCTAAAACAAGGTGCAGCCAAGGCCGGGAAGATCGCAGATGTGGTTTTGCAAAAAGTAAGGGTAAAACTCGGATTCGAATAAACTAGCTTTTATCCTTATCCAACGGATTGATCCTGGCACCGCTGGAATCAACCTTGAGGCTTCCGTTTGAATACGAAATAACCGCATCATTGATCAGGTTGTAATCCGTATGAAGAATATCCTTAGCCGCTGGAATCAGCTGGCTAAAACGGTATTCGACAATAGACTGTTTCCGGATGAAAAGGTTTTTATTGGCCGTAGTTTGGAAGCTTGCCCATTTTTTCCCCAGATACAGATTGAAGATGGTCTCTGTATAGCCGCTGTTGAAATTGATTTCCAACTTATCACCCGCTTTGATAAAATGCGCGCTTCTTGGCATTTTTATCGAATCATACATGACTGTGTTTTCCAGCAAAACCATGTCGTATGCAGTATTGTTGGTCACTTCGATAAAATTGCTGCTATCGCCTTCCGGTTGGTTTTGATAGAAAGTTCTCAAATGGGTTATCTCCTGTTTTTAAAGCAATATCTTGTTTTAGCTGCTTGACTTCAGAATTTTTGAAGTTGGTTAAAAAAACCTGGAAGCTGTCAATCTGCTGCTTCATGTTAGTGTAATATTTGTCGATCTGGCGCGGCTGTTCATTGTAGACTTCCTGAGTATTATAATCCTGATCTTCATAAGTATCATAGTCATATTGTTTCGATTTCATTGAAATGAAAAACACAATACGGGCAAAAACCACTACTCCAACCAAGACATAAAGCCAGGTCAGGTTTTTCCTTTTACGGATATGTGCATCAAATTTGGTATCGGCAAATTCCTTCCTGCTTTTTATTTTTTTAGAAAATTCGGGATCCAGGGCATTGTAATTGTTCATTGCCAAAAATGTTTTGTTGGCCAATTCAGAGTTGGGATCCTGCCGGAGGAAGTTTGAAACCGTATCAAAGAGTTCGGTCACTTTTAGTTCGATTTCCTCATTTTTTATTTGGTTCAGAAAAGCAAAAAAATAACCGTCCCTTATGTATAGAACTTTAGAAAGATTGCCATAAGGCGGTTTTAATGCAACAATCGCATCATCCAGTTTATCCAATGAATGCTGCCTTAAGCTAAAATTCAAATGATCGGGAAGGTAATTATGGGCTTCGGCCAGGCTGCTTATTTCGGCAAACGTATTGGCATCCAGGTTCTGATTGAAAAACAAATTCAGCTCTTCGCCAAAAAAAGCCTGGACAAACGAGCGCACCTTCTCATTTTCAACAGCAGCATGTTCATTTGTAAAATGCTTTCTTGCCAAATCCTTTTTTGTAAAAAAGTTAAACAGTATCCGATTATTCAAAACCGCCTGAAAAGTATCGGGATGGGATTTTAGCGCCTTTAAAAGCTGTTCTGTTTCCAATTCGCCAACTTCAGGATTAAGTTCCCTGAGTTCTGTCAGCTGTTGTTTTATCTGGGCGAAATCTTCCCTTGATAAAATACCAATTTTTGACTTGTCCAGGGAAATCTGTTCTAATAATGCAATAATGTTCATCGGTCTAAAAGCTATGCTACTGAAGCAAATGTAATGGAAACTTTCGAAAATCAGACCGCTTCAAATAATTTTCCGGGCAAAGGCCGTATGACGCCTTTCAATTCCATATTCAAGAGTAGCGTTGAAGCTCTGAAAATTGGCAAACCGCATTCCAACGCAATGACATCCAACAATTCTTTTCCGCCTTTTTGAAGGTAATCGTAAATTTTCTGCTCATCATTATCAAGTTCAACAAACAGTTGTTTTTGAACCGGTTGCTGTTGTTTTGTTGCTAAATCCCAATTGAGCATATAAATCAAATCGGCCGCTGAATCCATCAGATTGGCATTTTGTGTTTTGATCAGGTTATTACAGCCCTGGCTGAATTTATCCGAAGTTCTTCCCGGCACCGCAAATACATCGCGGTTATAATCATTGGCCATCATTGCCGTGATTAAAGAGCCTCCCTTTTCGGCACTTTCTATTACAATCGTTGCTTCGGTCATTCCGGCCACAATGCGGTTGCGTTTTACAAAATTCTCTTTCTCGGGATTCGAGCTGCTCCAAAACTCAGTCAGGAACCCACCGTTCTCTTCCATTTTTGCAACGTATTTTTTATGCGTTTTTGGATAAACCTGATTCAAACCATGCGCCAAAACACCAATCGTCTGCAAATTGTTTTCCATCGCTGCCTGATGCGCCACAATGTCCACCCCATAAGCAAACCCGCTCACGATTACCGGGTTGAATACCGCAAGGTCTTCAATGAGTTTCCTGCAAAAGGCAGTGCCATAAGAAGTGATTTCCCTTGTTCCGACGATGCTGATCATTTTCCTGTTGCCAAAATCCATCTTTCCGGAAGCAAACAGCAGCACCGGCCCGTCCACGCAATGCTTCAGCCGTTCGGGGTAATTTTGGTCCTGATAAAAAAGGAGGTGCAATTTTTCGTGTTCTATGAATTTTAACTCTCTTTCTGCTTTTTCAAAAACGGTTTTATCTTTTAGCTTTTTGATCAGAAATTCACCAACACCGTCAATTGTTTTCAAAAAATTAGCTTTTGCCGCAAACACATTTCTGGCAGAACCGCAATGGTTTATCAGCTTTTTGGCCACAACATCGCCAACGCCGTCTACCTTTAAAAGTGCCAAAATATTCAAAAGTTCTGTTGAATCCATAGTAAGTAATTTACTACGCAAAATAATCATTTTTATTCTGTTTTGTTAATAATTATTGTGAATAATTTTTTGCTGCTCCTATTGTTTCCCTAAATTTGTCGCTATGAAGATCGAGCAATACATTTCCCAATTATTATACCGCTATCAGTGTGTGACCGTACCCGGTTTTGGTGCATTCCTAACTGAATTCCAGTCGGCGCAATTGGATGAGAGCTCACATTCGTTTTATCCTCCAAAGAAAATGGTTTCATTCAATCCGTTCATCAAAAACAATGACGGTTTGCTGGCTAATCATTTGGCACAGGCCGAAAAGGTTTCCTATGAAGTTGCCGTAAATACCATACAGAATGAAGTTTCACATTGGAAGTCAAAAATCCAGGATTTTGGCAGTTTTTCGATCAAAAATATTGGTGATTTTTCATTGAATACAGAAAGAAATATTGTTTTTGTTCCTGCCGATCAGGTGAATTACCTGAAAGAGTCTTTTGGTTTAAGTTCTTTCGTTTCGCCATCTGTAAAGCGCGAAGTGCTTCGTGAAGTTTACAAAGAAGAAGTGGAACAGCTTGAAGAAACAGCACCAATTGCCTTTACTCCGGAAAAAAGGAAAAACTACTCGTTTCTTAAATACGCCGCAGTTTTCTTGGTTGCAGCCGGAGTTGCCGGAACTGTTGGGTACAATTTTTACGAAAAGAAAATAGCTGAGGAAACGTTGATTGTACAAACCAATGTGCAGAAAAAGGTAAACCAGAAAATCCAGGAAGCTACCTTTTACATCTCCAATCCGCTGCCGTCGGTTACATTGACTGTGCCGTCAGAAAAAAAACCGTTTTGTGTAGTTGCCGGGGCTTTCAGGATAGAAAGCAATGCCGAAGAACAATACCAGCGTTTGCTTAAACTGGGCTTTAAAAAAGCGAAGCGGCTGGCGCCAAACAAACACGGATTATTCCCGGTGCTTTATGGAAGCTATTCCAGCTATGCCGAAGCGCATGAAGCGATGAAAGATATCCAGAAGCTGGACAATAAAGATGCCTGGCTTTTGATAGAAGAACAATAAAATTATCCCGTGAAAACGGGATTTTTTGTTTACTGTCATTACCTTTACCAAAAAAAATCATGAGCCCAAAATTTCCTTCAGAATCACATACCATTTTAACCGATTTGGTTTTGCCAAGCGAAACCAATCCATTGAACAATCTTTTTGGCGGTGAATTATTAGCCCGAATGGATAGGGCGGCAAGCATTGCTGCAAGAAGGCATTCGCGCAGGATTACTGTTACAGCTTCGGTAAACCATGTGGCTTTTAACCGTGCTATCCCGCTTGGAAGCGTAGTTACAGTGGAAGCTAAAGTTTCTCGCGCATTTACCTCTTCTATGGAAATCTTTTTGGATGTATGGATTGAAGACAGGGAATCGGGGAACAAGACCAAGGCAAATGAGGCGATCTATACTTTTGTAGCGGTGGATGAAACCGGAAATCCGGTTCCGGTTCCGCAAATTGAGCCGCAGACCGAAGAAGAAAAACAAAGGTTTGACGCGGCCTTGCGCAGAAAACAATTAAGCTTGGTTTTGGCCGGAAAAATGAAACCGCATGATGCAACCGAATTGAAAGCACTATTCCTATAATAAAAAAAGTCCCGATAATTCGGGACTTTTATTTTATCTTCCGGACAACCAGCTTGTCGGATTGAAATAGGATTCGTTTTGCGAAACCAGGAATTTGAGTACGGTTTGCCCATCAGCATCCGTCCTGATTTTACCCAAAGTTTCCTTTGCCGAAACTTTATCGCCAACCTGCACATTTACGGTACTTAAATTTTGATAAATCGTAAAGAAATCTCCATGCTTGATCAGCACTGCTTTTTTCAGCGGCGTGATCTGCTGCACCTGGGCAACCTCTCCTGCAAATACGGCCCTAGCCGTAGAACCGCTTTCAGTAGAAATCTCGATACCGCTATTATGTACCATCAGCGATTTGAAAACCGGGTGTGGCTGATCGCCATACCCTAGCGAAATAGCCCCTTTTTCCACCGGCCAAGGCAATCTTCCTTTGTTGGCTTTAAAATTATCGGACACTAACTTACCTTCCGGAGTAAGGACGATTTTAGTTGCTGTTTCGATTGATTTCTTTTCGGCAGCTGTAGTTTTAGGGTTTGACTTGGCGTTTGCCGCAGCAGTCCTTCTGTTCGCTTCAGCGATGGCCTGTTGTATCAACTTCCTTATCTGGCCATCAATCTTTTTGGTCTCTGCCTGTTTCTTTTTGATTTCGGCGGTGATCTTTCCTTTTTCCTTTTGTATTTGAGCTGCTATCTTTTCCTGTTCCTGTTTTTCCTTAACAAGTTCTTCCTTTTCCTTTTCGTTTTCAACGATAAGCTTTTCCTTTTCTGTTTTCTGAACTTTTATCTGATCGGTGTAACCCATTAACTGTTTGGTCTTGCTTTCAATTTCCTGGCCCTGCATTTTCCTGTAGCTTGCATATTGTTTCATGTATTGCGCACGTTTGTAGGCCTGAAGGAAATTTTCGGAAGACAGCAAAAACATCGCTTTGCTCTGGTCAGAACGGCTTCGGTAGGACTTTACGATCATGTCTGCGTAATCTTTCCTCAATTGTCCCAAATCTTTATTAAGCTGGTTGATTTTGAGTTGGTTGATGTAAATGTCGTTGTTAAGCAGTTTGGTTTGCTTTTCGGTAGTTTTGATGAGCTTTTCCTTTAATCCGATTTTTTCCTTTTGGATCAGTAACTGGCCCACAACCGATTTTTCCTTGCTTTTTACTGTCTTAAGCAATTGCTCCTTTTCCTGGATTTCCAATTGGATCTTGGCTTTGCGTTCTTCGAGCTGTTCCTGCGTTGGCGGTTGGCTCCACATTTTTATTGTAAAGCAAAACACTACTACTGTTAAAAGAAATTTTGGCATTTTCTATCGTTGGTTTGTTCAGTTCTGTTTTATGTAAATTCGGTCGTATCCATCAGGAACGCTATACGGGAAAGTCAATTCCTCGTTGAATGTCATCGAATTATAATCTATAATGATCGTTGTTTTTTCCTCTTTCTGAAACGCATTAATCGTCAGGCTTGCCGGTAAAATCGCAGAGGCAAACTCCTGGAAGTTCGGGTAATTAGCTTCAAAATTGCGGTCTTTTTCAGGCTGCCTGACTTCCTGTTTCTTTAGCAGAAAATTGGCTGCCTCGAACGAAAATGCTTTTTCGGTCGCGCCTTCCTTTGTATCCAATTTATAGAATTTATCTGTTATGCTATACGAATAGTTGCCTTTTGTCAAATCGTCGATCGGCCTTCCGATGAGCATATTCTGGACTTTATAAAAATCCAGATCGGTTCCCAGCCATTGGCTTAATGACGCATAATCGCCTTCAAAATATTCGCCGTTTAACTTTTCGTAATATTTGACTTCTTTTGGCGTAATCAGCGCTTTGGCCATGGTGATTCCGAGTACACGGATACTTACCAAAATCTGTTCGTCGCGTTTTATTTTGATTTCCGCACTAACGCTTTGCGAATCGTTGCCATGCTTGTATTTGGCGCTGGCCCTGATGTACAGCGTTGAAAAATCCAGCTTGTTTTTATAATGGCTTGCAATGATTTTTTCAGAAGTCAATGCCGTACTGTCCTCTTTTATTGCAACTGTTGGTGTTTTCGTATCTACAAAAACCTGTTTTGATTTGCATGAAACAAGAGCCACGCAAACCAAAAAAACAAGCATTGAATGAGGCAATATCCGTTTCATTATTTTTTTTGTTTTTTGAGTAGTTCGTTGGCTTTTGTAAAGTATTTTTCTTTTTTGATGCTATCTCCCAAACCGTTGTAGGCTTCGCCCAGCTGAATATTAAAATTGATTTCCAATGCTTCGTCATCAACCACAAAATCGAGTCCGGATTCTAAAATTCCGGCTGCTTTTTTATAATTTTTCATCTGATTATTGGCCAAACCTGCATAATAGTAAAACTGCGGCTGCGTTGGGAAGAGCTGTGTCAGGTTGTCCGCCTTTTTTACCAAAACATCAAACTGCTGGTTTTCGGTATAGGCCTGCATCAGCAATATCTGTGCTTCTACATCGTCCTCGTTATTTTTGACATGCATTTCTAAATACTTTATTGCCTGTGGCCAATTGGCTTTTGCATAATAAAATTTGCCTATTTCCTTGGCAACACGGACTTCCTTGTCATTATCAAAATAAGAAATCGCCTTGTCCAGATCGGCTTCATACTTTGGATTGTTTTTGGTAAAAATCAAAAACTCGTTCAGCATCCGGTGCTTGATTTTTGAATCGATTTTTTTGCTTGGAAAAACAATGTTCATTGCTTTTACCGCGTTTGCACCATCATTGTTATTAAGATGGAATTTGAACAGGCTTACCTGTGCCCAGTCGGAAGTTGGGATTTCCTTCTCCAGTTTCTGCGCCACTTCCAGTGCTTTTTCTTCCTGGTTGCTTTGCGAATACATATAAATCAGCGCAATGTAATTGGACTCTTCTTTTGGGAATTTCTTGATCTGGTCGAGCAAATTGAACTTCTCCGAAGATTGGTATTTGGTATCCTTCAGGATATCAGCTTTGTACAATTCGCGCTTATCCGATTTCCCAAATTTCTCATTTAGCTCGTTAATAAGTGTCAACGCTTTATCAAATTGCTGTGTATTCATGTACAACGAGGTCAGGTCTTCTTTATAATCTTCTTTAAAGGCCACCAGTTTTTCCACGATGGGAATGGCTCCGTTATAATCCTGGGTTTCATAGCAGACATCATACATCCCAACCCAGGCCCAGCGGTTCTTCGGATCCATTTTGGTTACTTTCTGGAAATTATCGTATGCGTCCTTGTATTTTTTTTGTGCGAGATAATTTTTGCCCAATTCGAAATAAACCACAGGATTATCCGGCTGGATTACTTTAGCCTTTTCAAGCGTTTCAATAGCCTTGTCGTAGTTTTCGATGCTTTTTTGCTTGATCGCCTCATAAAATAAATCCTGGAATCCGTCATCTATCGTAACAACATCATTGTTGGGCTCGTTTTGTGCCACAGCGATATTGGGAACACCGAGCATTCCAAAAAACAACAGACTGTATATTCCAAGTTTTTTCATTTTATTCTAAAGTTGAGTAGTCCCCAATGCTGATGCTGGTAAAATTGCCGTCAAAATTTACGTGGTTACCAATCATTGCATTATCTAAACTCGCGTTTTTGATATGTGCATGCGTTTGGATCAAACTGTTTTTTATAGTTGAATCGATAACGTGTGTTCCTTTACCCAATGAAACATTTGGCCCTACCGTTGCATTGACCAAGACCACATCTTCTCCAATATAACAAGGTGGGATAATCGTTGCGTTTTCCTGTTTTACACCGTAATCAATTAGGTGCTCGCCGTCATTATGCAAAAAGCCCAGCATCCTGGAATTGGTATCTACCGTCACGTCTTTGTTGCCACAATCCATCCATTCGTCTACTTTTCCCGGTACAAATTTCATGCCTTTAGCCATCATTTGCTTAATCCCGTCGTTGATTTGGTATTCGCCGCCGTGGATGATGTTGTTATCCAAAACCGACTGCAGCTCATCTCTAAGAACGGAAATATTCTTGAAATAGTATATTCCGATAACCGCAAGATCTGAAACAAACTCTTTTGGTTTCTCAACAAGCTCAACGATTTCGTTATTTTCATTCAGGTTGATTACACCAAAGGCTTCCGGTTTATCTACCTGTTTTACCCAAATAACGCTATCCGCTGTTTTGTCTAAATCAAAATCGGCACGGATCAGAGTATCCGCATAAGCAATAACTGCCGGCCCTTCAAGTGAATCCTTGGCGCACATGATCGCGTGGCCAGTCCCCAGTGCTTCATTCTGATAGTAGATGGTTCCTTTTGCACCAAGCTTATGTGCGATGGCAATCAGGTCTTCTTCTACTTTTTTGCCAAAACTCTCGTGGATGATGAAGGCAACTTCGTCAATATCCTGGTTCAGGACTCCGGCAATGTCTTCCACCAAACGATGCACTATCGGTTTTCCGGCAATAGGGATCAATGGTTTTGGGATGGTTAATGTATGTGGGCGAAGACGTGAGCCACGTCCGGCCATTGGAACTATTATTTTCATTTTCTGTAAATTAATATGGGCTTTTTTCTGTTTTTATGCCTGACGGCAATTCTAGTTGTTTTGGATCAATTTTCATTGGAGTAACCTTTGTCGCAACACTGGTTAAAGTAAACTGTTCTGTTTCCAGGATCGATTTCAATGGCAATGCATTAGCCCTTGACACAAAATCATACCAGTTTCCGAATTTGTGTTTTGTAAAAAGCTTGGCATCTACACCGATTTTTGCATTAAAATAATACTTCTGGACTCCACTTTTGCAGTACAGGACAAGCTCGTCACATTTGTATCCTAAAATATCAGCCACGCCTTTGTTTAATTCGGTTTTCAGGACTTCATCATCCTGAACGCTTGCATCATTCCAAAAAGCGGCCTCAGATTGGGAAATCTTATTGTAGAGTTTATTGTCTTTGTTTACATAAACCTGCCACTGAATCAGTGATCCATTCATTGTTGACTTATAATCCCCATTTTTGATGGTATAGGTTTGGGTATCGCCCATATAGGCCGCCCACTGCTCATCCTTCATCTGCGGGTTTTTGCTTTTGTAGCTGTTGCTGTAAATTATTTCGCCTTCAAATGCCTGGCTGAAAGTATTCAGCCCTAATAGCAGCGTCAAAATGATAAAGCATATTTTTTTCATGTCTTTCATTTAATTATTTTACTCCTGTACTTCCGAAACCACCAGCACCACGGGATGTTTCCGACAATTCTTCCACAGAAGCCCATTCGGCGCGTTCGTGTTTTGCAATGACTAACTGGGCAATCCTTTCACCGTTTTCAACGACAAAATTTTCATTGGATAAATTTACTAAAATCACGCCAATTTCCCCACGATAATCAGCATCAACGGTTCCAGGTGAGTTTAATACCGTAATTCCTTTCTTGGCTGCCAATCCGCTGCGCGGGCGCACCTGTGCTTCGTATCCTACAGGAAGTTCAATGAAAAGCCCGGTTTTTACGATAGTACGTTCCAAAGGTTTCAGTTCAATTGGCTCGGTCAGGTTTGCCCTTAAATCCATTCCGGCTGATGCGCCGGTTTCATAATTGGGTAAATCGTGCTGTGATTTATTGATGATTTTAATTGTCATTTTATTTTGCTTTTCTTTTTATGATTCGTAGCAATGTTTCTTTTTCGCTATAATAAATGAAATACAGGAACAATGCCAATAAAAGTATTTTAACCAAGTAATTTCCCCTTAAAACCGGGATATAAAATGAAATTGCCGAGAACAATACGGTCAATCCCAAGTAACTGAAAATCCTTTTAAAGTCGTACGGAATCGGATAATGCTTTTGCCCCATTTTATAGGAGATGACCATCATGCTTCCATAAGCGGCCAGTGTAGCAATTGCCGAACCATAATAACTCATGGATGGAATGAGAAGCCAGTTCAGCAATAATGTGACTGCGGCGCCCACCAATGAGATGTAAGCACCTACTTTGGTACGGTCAATCAGTTTGTACCAAACCGAAAGATTGGTGTAAATACCAAGGAAGAAATTGGCCAAAACAATCAGTGGCACTACCTGTATGGCATCCCAATATTCCTTTCTTGGAACCAATGGCTGCTTCAGCAAATCGATGAAAACAATGACAAACAAACAGATGAACGAGCCAAAAATCACAAAATATTTCGTAATCGTTGCATAGGTTACCTGCGCATTCTCATTGCTGGCATGGCTAAAGAAAAACGGTTCGATGCCCAAAGTGTATGCCGTTCTGAAAAGCACCATGAACATCCCTATTTTGTAACAGGCCGAATACGCGCCAATGTCTGACAGAGGGACATGCATCCAGTCCAGAAGTATTTTATCAAAGTGTTCATTGATGGCAAATGCGATGCCGGCAAATAAAATCGGAAGCCCGTATTTCATCATTTTCTTCCAGAGCATTGCGTCAAATTTCCATGC
Source organism: Flavobacterium sp. (assembly GCA_049841115.1). Classification (GTDB taxonomy): domain Bacteria; phylum Bacteroidota; class Bacteroidia; order Flavobacteriales; family Flavobacteriaceae; genus Flavobacterium. The sequence goes on along the minus strand of JASGHQ010000006.1, from coordinate 1,102,607 downwards.
AATTTTGGTATAGTTCGGAAGCAATACCAGCAGTGTTGCCAGGCTTGCCATCAAAAGCGAAATGAAAATATAGCCGATCTGATAATTCCTAAAGTAAATGGTGCTGAATATCCCATCCGGGTTATCTGAAGCCAGTTTTGGAAGGAATGCCAGGAAGAATAGCGTGAGCAATAAATTGATGGAGACATTACCCATCTTGATTGCGGCATATTTTATCGGTTTCCTTTCGGCACGAAGCTTTGAAAATGGTATGATTGCTAAGGCATCCAGCGTTAAAATCCAGATGGTATATGTGATGTACTCTACTTTGATGCCAGACCAATCGGCCAGCGTATTGCGAAACAATAATCCCAAAACCAGAAAGCCGATTGACGACCAAAACAACGAAATGGTGGAAGTCGATATAACATTTTTCTTATTGTCTTCGGCATTGTAAAACCTAAAGAAAGCCGTTTCCATTCCGTACGACAGTACTACATTGAAAAAAACCAGGTAGGAAAAGATGATCGATACTTCTCCCATTTTGCCTTTATCCGGTAAAAACATTACATACAGCGGGTTCAGGATAAAGCTGATTATCCTTGGGAAAACGGTTGCTAAGCCGTAAATCAATGTTTGTTTGAAGAGGTTTTTATAAAGGCTCAATGAGATTGCATTAATTGTGCTGAACAAAAATAGCTATTATATTGATTCCAAAAAAAAGAGCCAACGAATGTTGACTCTTTTTAGGATATTCTGAATTATTAATTATCCATTCAACGCTTCTGCACCACCTACGATCTCTAAAATCTCGCTGGTAATTGCAGCCTGACGCGCTTTATTGTAAGTAAGTTTCAATTGGTTTCTCAACTCGGTTGCGTTGTCTGTTGCTTTGTGCATAGCCGTCATACGGGCTCCGTGCTCTGAAGCGAAGGAATCCCTAACGGCTTTGTATAGCTGTGTTTTCAATGATTTTGGGATCAGTGTCAACACGATTTCTTCTTTTGAAGGTTCAAAGATATAATCAACATTAGATGTTGTTGCCGGCTGTTCTGATTGGATTGGTGCTAATGGCAAAAATTGCTCAATCTGAACGATTTGAGTTGCGGCATTCTTGAATTGATTGTAAACCAATTGAATTTTGTCGTACTCGCCAGAAGTAAATTTTTGGGTCAATGCTTCTGCAATTTCAGCAACATTTTCAAACGTAAGGTTGTCAAACACTTCGCTGTTATTGGCAATAACATTGTTTGATTTCCTGAAAAAGTCGTTTCCTTTTTTACCGATAGCCAAAAAGTCAACCTGTTTTCCGGCATAGCTGTCAGCCAATTCTTTGGTTTGTTTGATAACGTTAGAGTTAAACGCACCAGCCAAACCTCTATTGGATGTGATAACAACGATTAAGACTTTGTTTACTTCACGTTGTGCTGTAAACTCGCCTCCTGCATCACCATCAAGCGTAGCGCTTACATTTTGCAAAAGTTCGGTTAGTTTTTCGGCATAAGGGCGCATTGCTGTAATAGCATCCTGTGCTTTTTTCAGCTTTGCAGCAGAAACCATCTTCATCGCCGATGTAATCTGCATCGTAGATGAAACTGAACTAATCCGATTACGTATTTCCTTTAAGTTTGCCATATTAATAGGTCAAATGTGTCAATATTCAATGTGCCAATTGTCTAAATTGACACATCGTATAATTGACTAATTAATTAGTATTGTGCAGAAAGTTCTTTTGCTACTTTTTCTAAAACATCAGTAATATTGTCATCCAATTTACCGGCTTTCAAAGCATTTAAAGTATCTCTGTGTTTGTTATTCAAGTAATCGATATAGCTTCTTTCGAATTCTTTTACTTTGTTAACAGGAACATTTCTCAACAGGTTTTTAGAACCTGCGTAGATAATTGCCACCTGATCTTCTACAGTATATGGATCGTTTACAGCCTGTTTCAGGATCTCAACGTTTCTTTTTCCTTTTTCGATTACGTTCAATGTAACGGCATCAAGGTCAGAACCGAATTTAGCAAACGCTTCCAATTCACGGAACTGCGCCTGGTCTAATTTCAATGTACCTGATACTTTTTTCATCGATTTGATCTGGGCATTACCTCCAACACGCGATACCGAAATACCTACGTTGATCGCCGGACGAACCCCTGAGTTGAACAAATCACCATCAAGGAAGATCTGTCCGTCAGTAATCGAGATTACGTTGGTTGGGATGTAGGCAGAAACGTCACCCGCCTGGGTTTCGATAATTGGCAAAGCAGTTAATGAACCTCCGCCTTTTACGATTGGCTTCAATGAATCTGGCAAATCGTTCATGTTTTTCGCGATTCCGTCATCGTTGATCACTTTACAAGCTCTTTCCAATAAACGAGAGTGTAGGTAGAATACGTCTCCAGGGTAAGCCTCACGTCCTGGTGGTCTTCTTAACAAAAGTGACACCTCACGGTAAGCAACAGCCTGTTTTGACAAATCATCATAGATGATCAAAGCAGGACGGCCTGAATCACGGAAATATTCTCCGATAGCAGCTCCGGCCATTGGCGCGTAAACCTGCATTGGAGCTGGGTCAGAAGCGTTAGCAGCAACGATAACCGTATAAGCCATCGCTCCTTTTTCCTCTAATGTTTTAGCAATTCCAGCTACTGTAGAGGCTTTTTGCCCAACAGCAACATAGATACAGAATACCGGCTGGCCAGCATCGTAGAATTCTTTTTGGTTAAGGATGGTATCGATACAAACGGTAGTTTTACCTGTCTGACGGTCACCAATTACAAGCTCACGCTGACCTCTTCCAACAGGGATCATCGCGTCGATAGACTTGATACCTGTCTGCAATGGCTCAGTTACCGGCTGACGGAAGATAACTCCAGGAGCTTTTCTTTCCAATGGCATTTCATATAATTCACCTCCGATTGGTCCTTTACCATCGATTGGGTTACCTAAAGTATCCACAACACGTCCTACGATCTGCTCGCCAACTTTAAGCGAGGCAATACGTTGTGTCCTTTTTACTGTAGAACCTTCTTTGATTCCGGTTGATGGTCCTAAAAGTACCACCCCAACATTGTCTTCCTCCAAGTTCAAAACGATAGCTTCCAACCCGTTTTCGAATTGTACCAACTCTCCGTATTGAGCGTTTGACAATCCGTAAACACGGGCAATACCGTCTCCTACCTGAAGTACTGTTCCTACTTCCTCTAATGAAGCGCCTGATTCAAAACCAGATAATTGTTTCTTTAATATTGCTGAAATTTCAGCAGCTTTAATTTCCGCCATTGTCTGTATATTTAATGGTAATTAATTACTAAATTCTCTTTTTAATTCCTGAAGCCTGTTGGCTACAGAAGCATTGTATTGCTTATCTCCTATCCTCAAAATAAATCCACCGATGATAGCCGGATCTACAATGTTTTCAATCGTTACTTTTTTATCTGAAATTGCAGCAACTTTCTCTAGAACCTTAGCTTCCAATTCGGCTGTCAAAGGAATAGCAGTTGTAACTTTAGCTATTTCAACTCCTTGCAATTCGTCAAACAACGCATTGTATTGGTTAGCTATAGCACCTAATATTTCAAATCTTTTGTTTTCCTGAAGCAATTTGAAAAGCGACTTTGTTTCTGGCTGCGCCGAGGCAAAAACTTCTGTCAAGGCATTCATTTTCATTTCTGAGGTAATGATTGGGCTTGATAAAAATTCTTTAAGGTCAGCACTTGAATTTACTGAAGCGACAACCGATTTCATATCGTCGTTTACCTTAGCAGCATTTCCGCCTGCAGTTTCTAATATTGCTTTCGCGTATCTAATCGCAGCTCTTGACATAACGATTAATTTAATTTTACGTCACCTAACATTTTCTCAACCAATTTGGTCTGAGCTTCTTTGTTAGATAATTCTTCTTTTAATAATTTTTCAGCGATGTCCAATGACAAAGTCGAAACCTGAGCTTTCAATTCAGCCAATGCTGCATTTTTCTCGCTTTCGATAGTAGCTTTAGCCTGCTCGATCATTTTCTGACCTGTAGCCTGTGCTTCAGTTTTAGCATCGTTAATCATTTTGTCTTTGATTTCACGGGCTTCTTTCATCATATTATCACGTTCCAATCTTGCTTCAGCCAATAATTTCTCGTTGTCTGATTTTAGATTTTGCATGTCTTTCTTTGCAATCTCTGCAGAAAGCAACGCATTCTTGATTCCTTCTTCTCTTTCGTTAACTGCGTCAAGGATTGGTTTCCATGCAAATTTTTTCAAAAGGAAAATAAGTGCAAGAAACAATACTGTTTGCATGATAAACAATCCTACCGAAAACTGTCCTAATAATTCTTCCATTATTTATATCTTAGATTTTAATGATGTTTAATAGTTAAGCAAAAGCTACAACCAACCGTTATAGCTTTTGCTTTTGTTTTTTGACTATGTTGCGAAAATTGCAGCAAAACCAATACCTTCAACAAGAGCAGCAGCGATAAGCATAGCTGTTTGGATTTTACCAGTAGCTTCTGGCTGACGAGCGATAGCGTCCATTGCTGAACCACCGATTCTACCGATACCGATACCAGCTCCGATTACTACTAATCCTGCTCCAACGATTTTAGGAATTTCCATAATGTATATATATTTAATTAAACATTCTAATTTAGTCTAAAGTCTAAAGTTTGAAAGTTATAAAGCCATTTTCTTCTGACTTTAGACTTTCACCTTTCGACTCTTAGTGATGTGCCTCATCATGGTGATGCTCTTCTACAGCCGAACCAAAATATAGGGCCGCCAACATCGTGAAAATATAAGCTTGTAGCAAGGCTACCAATACTTCAAGGATAGACAATACAAAAGCCAGCAGGAATGACAACGGGCTTCCGATCGGGCTGTTGAATTTGTACATAAGCGCTACCAAACTCATCAATACGATGTGCCCTGCCAACATATTTGCGTACAAACGGATTGATAAAGAGAACGGTTTAATGATGGTTCCCAATAATTCAATCGGCGCCAAGATAATCCTCATCGGATAAGGTACGCCAGGCATCCAGAAAATGTGAGCCCAGTAATCTTTCTTTGCGGTAAATGTTGTGATCAGGTAGGTAAGGATCGCCAATGAAGCGGTAACTGCAATATTACCTGTAATATTTACTCCCAGCGGAGTCAATCCAAACATGTTCAGGAACCAGATAAAGAAGAAAATCGTCAATAAAAAGCTCATGTATTTTTTGTAATGCTTCTCCCCGATGTTTGGAATAGCAATGTCGTCTCTGATATATAGGATAATCGGCTCGAAGAATCTTCCCGCCCCTTTGGCGATAGATCCGTTCTTTTTGTATGATTTCCCTAAACCTGCAAACAACAGGAACATGATCAATCCAACGATAAGGATCATCAGAACGTTTTTGGTAATCGAAAAATCAAGCGGTTTTGCATTGGTTACATGTCCTTTCTCATCTTCAGTGAAAGTTCCCGCAGCATCCGTTTTGTAAACCTTGCCATCGTGGTGGTTGATTTTGTAATAGTTTCCGTTGGACTCGGCAACAGCCTCTCCATGCTCAAATTTTGATGAAGAAAAAACCTGAAGGCCGTTATCGTATAAAATCACCGGAAGGTGGAACCCAAAATGCTTTTCTCCTCCTTTCCCGTAAGAGAAAAGGGTAAAATCATGTGAGTCCAACAAGTGGTGCTTCACGTAAGCTTTTCTTTCTGCTTCTGCTTTTTCCTCTGGTGACAGGTTGGCTGTTTCTGCTTCGTGCCCGTGTGCTTTTGCTTCTGGCGCATGAGCTTCTTCTGTTGCTGCAGCTGCACTGTGGGCAGTTTGAGTTGCATTACTGAATAATGGAAGAAATGCCACCAAAGCGGCTATAATGAAATGGAGTGGTTTTTTTGAAATCACCATAACGGATATTAACTTATATTAACGTTTTCAAATTTGGTGCAAAAGTACAATTTTAATTAGTATTAAAAAGTAATCCTTTTGATTTTTTTGAGGGAATTGTCAATTTTTGAACAATTTATTGCTTATTGTTTAAAATTCTTATAGTTACGATGGTTTCTATTGTCAAAAAATAAATAAAAATGACAAAAAAACTTGTTTTTTCTGCTGGGGTTTGCGGCAGTTTCATCTCAAGGATAGGATGCAAAAAAATATATGCAATTACCATTTTCACCGAAGTAAGCAAAAGATAAGTATAACCCACATAATCGATACTCTTTTGTTTCACTTTCAAAAGCACGAACAAAATCACTACCGAAAAAAAGCCGAACAGCAAATACAATAAAGACAGCGGGTAAATAAAGTTGTCTTCGTAAACCTTAGGCACATTGAAATGAAAGAGTATTTTGTGCAGCACAAATCCGATAACCGCCCAAATAATTACTGTAAGTATAGGTTTGAGATTCATTTGTCGTCGTCGGCTTTGTTGATTTCCTTTAGTTGACGATTAAGGTTATAAAATGAGATTGCCACGCCCACCATCGTCAGGATCTTGACATACAAGCGGTGCGGATTCATGTATTTTTCATCAAGCCAGCGGCCCGCGTACGCAAATAGAAATACGATAACTCCCATTTGTATAGGAATGTTGATCAGCGCCAGCCATTTGTTAGGCCGTTTTTTCTTCTGGGGATTTTCCATCGCTGGCAATGCTTTTTACATGCGGTTTCATTATACACGATGCACTAAATTCGGCTCCTGGCTCTACAGACAATTTTCCGCAAACCACTTCTCCGTGTATATGGGCTTTGGATTTTACGTTCAGGATTTCCTGTACTTGTATTTTCCCATCAAACCGGCCTTCAATATCGGCATTTTTACAAATGATATCTCCTTTGACACTGCCGGCAGGCCCAATTACAATTTTCCCTTTAGATTGAAAATTACCAATCAGATGCCCATCCAAACGGAAATCTGCAGGCGAATTGATATCGCCGTGAATCGTGGTTCCTTCAACAATCCTGTTGGTTTTACCTAAAAGATCTGTATATGATTTTGGGCTTTTTTCAAACATTTTTATCCTTTTTTCCCCTTTGACCCTCCCATTTGTGGCGAAGGTGGCGGACCAAACTCACCATCAATCTGAGCTTCTTTTCCTGTGGTATTATTTTTTTGCTGATTGTTGTTTTTTTGCTGATTGTTGTTCTGTTGGTTACTTTGCTGCGGTTGCTGATTTTCCTGCATCTGTGGTTGCGGTGGCTGTGGCGCTACGATTTTTTCAAATGAGCCATCCCAGTTTGGCTGCTGTGCGCTATCCGGAAGGTTTCCTGCCAGGTATTCGGCTATGTTCTTTTTGACCTGTACGATGACATAGTTTTCAGAAGAAATAATAATAGGTGTTTGCTGCACTTTATATTCCTTAAATTCCTTTAAGATAGAAGTAATGCTTTTTGCCAATTCTTCTGAAGTGATTCCGTGGATTACCACAAAATTATCGGTCATCGTATAGATATCCAACGAAACCGAAACTTTTGTCAAACCTCTGTCGGCGATGAATTTCTTAAGTTTTTCGCGTAATTCTTTGGTTGGCTTGTCTTCAAAATCCTTGGTTGCGTACAATACCTTCCAGTTTTTTGATGGCGCTTTAGATAACTGCAACGCTTCCAGCTTTGGCACATCAACAGAGACCATTTTCTCTGCTCTTTTGCCTTCTTCATTATTCGGATAGTTCAAAGCAACAAAGTTCAGCGCATTTTTATATTCTGCAAGCCCATTGAGTTTTCCTACTATGTGCGCTTTCAGTAATTCGAGTTTTGGGACAATCTCGTCTCCATTAAATCTGTTTATTGCATCCTCGGTTGCAGCTAAAGCAGCCTTGTAATCTCCATCTCCGGTTTGCTTATACAGTTTTTGATATACCGAATTGGGCGAATCGCTTGATTCTTCGGCCTCGCTTTTCGGATTAAGCAAAATCTGTGCATAACGCGAATCCGGATATTGATTGATGATGCTTGCTTTTATCGCTTCTGCCCTTTCCTTATTTAGGATTTCATAAAGCTTGTACAGATTGTACATAGCTGGTAATACCAGTCTTTCTTCAGGGTTGTCTCCCAATAGTTTTTCAAATCGGTTGACTGCCAATGGGTATTCTTTGAATTTCTCCTTATAAATGACACCTAATTGATAGTTCGCAAAGTTTCTGTCTTTGGCCAGGCTGTCAATCATTTGCTGCGAATCCGGAATTTGCTTGATATAGAATTCAGGGGTATATCTTTCATCAACTACAGCTGCATCTTTAGAATCTTTCTCGTCATCCTCTCCTTTTAGGTCTGTGTCTTTTGCTCCGTTTTTATCAATCATCGAAGAGATGCGCCAATTATCCTGCAATGTCCTTTTGCCCCATATTTTGGCAAATTCCGCTTTGCCATAAGCAACTGTTGAAGGATTATAAAAATAGAATGTATTCCCTGCTCCACCTGACTTTGAAGCAATTCCATTGGTTTCTTTGGCTATGCCTGCTTTATCTTTTTGAGGATCCCCAGAGTCTTTCCCATTAACTCCTCCGTTGTTCCTAGCCAGGTTTTCCTTAATTTTAGCCTGCTTCTCATCTTCCTTCTTCTTTTCCTCATCTGCCTTTTTTATCTTGGCTATATACTTTTCATAGTACGCGGTCTTATCTGCAGCCGACATATTGTAAACCGAGATAATACTGTCGTTTCCTTGTGCAATGGCTTCATATTTGATGACCTCATCAAGGTTTTCCCTTTTCTTTTTTATCAAATTGTATTCACGGGTCCTTGGTTTCAGGTTCACCAAAGTACTGTCGTAATATTTTCCGGCCTTGATGAATTTTGACTCAATAAAATAAAGATCCGCCATATTCCTGTAATTGGATGCCGTCAGGTAGGTATCCGGCCCTTTCTTTTTTAATGAAAGATTATACTCCTTTTTAGCCAGTTCGTTGTTATTTGTCTTTTCACGGAAAATGGCCAGCTGATGATGTAACACATCAAGGAAAGGCCTGTTTTCCCTGTCTTCCAATAAGTCCTTGTACTTTTTCAAAAAAGCAACCGTATCTCCTTTTTCATAATCAAACTGGGCAGCCTGCCTTGCGTGCGCATGGATCACATAGGATTTTGCCGCCTTCCTGCGCATGTCGATCACTTCCTGGTAACTGGCATAAGCACTGTCTTTATAGCCCAACTGCTCATAAAGCTGTCCAAGGATGTAAGTGTATCGGGATATTTCTTCATTCGATTTTGTAAATTGCTTTGCGATCTTAAGCTTGGCAACCGCACTGTCTTTTTCCTGCAGATTGATAAAAGCCTGGGCCAAAGTAGCATTGGCATCAGCAAAAACCTGGTTTTTGAATTTGATTTCCTTGAGCAGTTTATTTAGGTTTTTCACCGCCAAAGCATCATTATCAAGCCGCATGTTGGTTTTCTCCCTCCAAATCTTTACGATATAGATTTTGTCGCTATTTGGTGATTTATTCAATACATAGTTAAACGCATCAAGCGCCGGAATGAACCTTTGGTCATAATACCTGGCCTTTCCGAGCATCAGGTAGGCTTCGTCCATTTGTGGGTTTTTTTCAGAACCGCCGATATTCATCGAATGCTTTTGGATGGCTTTGGTTGCTTTGGTCTCCGCCCTTTCGAAATTGGCATTCCTGGTTTGGCCCGGCATCATGCTTTTTTCCGAAATCTGCATCCGTTCCACCGGAAGTATTTCCCAGAAATTATCAATATTTTGTTGTTTAACTTCAGCAATTCCTTTGTCTAAGGCAATCCCGCCATTATATAAAATGTTATCTTTTGTAGAAAGTGCGTGCGAATTCCTTGAAAGCCACGTGTTTCTTTTAGTAGAACAAGCGATCAAAAAAAGTAATAATCCCGAAAAAATAAAGTATTTGATTGTATTGGTTTTCAAAGCAAAACGTTTAGCGTTATAACGTAAAAATGTCATAAATAGTATAACAGACTGGTAAAAATACGTTTCTTTTTGATATGGCAAAAAATAAGCGGTAAGTTTTTACCAATAATGCAAATCCTTACCGCTTTATGATTAGGGTGTTTTTTTAATTAAATAGCAAAAAATGCTTCGAGCTCCTTGAGGGTTTCCGGTGATGTCTGGATGTCTTTCACTACTTCGCCCAAATGAAGCGCTACAATCCTGTTGCAAACCTCAACCGTGTGGACTAAATCGTGTGAAGAAACCAAAACGGTAACATTTGGGTCGTCGGCCAATTCCTTGATGATGATCTTCAAACGGTTCACCGTTGTAGGATCTAAATTGGCAAAAGGCTCATCGAGGATAACCACTTCAGGGCTTCCGATCAACGTAGCGATGATGCCCACTTTCTTCATATTCCCTTTGGATAAATCCCGCAGGTATTTTTTGCTGTTCAGGATCTCGCCATTGAAAAACTCTTCATGCTTTTTGAGCAATGCATCCACGTCGGCTTTGTTCTGCCCGCGCAAATCGCCTATGAAATAAAAATATTCCTCAGCAGTCAGGTATCCTATCAGGAAGCTTTCATCCAAAAATGCCGACGTAAATGGTTTCCAGGCTTCGCTTTTATCAACCTGTACCTCGTTGTTCTTGATATAGCCCGAACTTGGCTGGATCAAATCCAAAAGCAAGCTGAAAAAAGTGGTTTTCCCGGCACCGTTATTCCCAACAAGCCCAAAGCTTTGTCCTTTGGGGATATCAAGATTTGTGATGTTCAAAACGGTTCTTTCCAGGCTGTATCTTTTGGTTAAATTAGTTACTTGTATCATGATTTTAGTTGGTGTTTAAATTTAATTTTTTTGTTTGTAAGCCGCAATGGTAGCGTATTTTTCGGTTTTGTAGACTTTCTCTATTTTGGCAAAAACCATATTCCTGAAAGCAAAGCCCAGGATTCCGGCCATGGCCACGAAAACATATCCGTAAAGAGGCGAAAGGAAGAAATATCCAAGTCCGTACAGCGCGATCGGAACCAATAATTTCGGGATCAGCAATAACATTGTTTTTGCATTTAAAGCCTGTTTGTCGCCAAAAGCCTTATTGGCCATAGTAAGATCGATTGGGGTTTTGACAAATGCCCCACCAAGCATCACCAAATGTGAATTGACACCAATATTGTAAATCGCTCCCACCACAATCAGTGCATAGATATGCCATCCGTAAAGGAAACCATAAAAAGAAGCAATCACTGTAGAGAAAACCGTTGCAATGACCATCAGCCACCATTTTGAACTGATGTATTCGCGGTATTGTATATTTTGGCTCATCATCAATTGGTAATAAGCGCTGTCCCAACTTGGGATGAACTGGCCAAAAGTGAACATAAACCCACCGGTAACAAAAATCCCCGCAAAAACCTTCCACATTGGGTTTTGATAAACTTCTACCGCATTGCCAAAAAACAGCAGCCCATAGAAAATAAACAGGATGCTCATAATTACCGTAGTCCTTGAACGCTTGTTGCGTTTCAAAAGCTTGATGTCGTTTTTAAGAAACGTCCCCAAAGTACCAAATTGGTTCAGCCATGTATAATTTTCTGTTCGCGCTTCTTCGCTTTTTTTGGCCAAACCTGTGTCGAGGTTCAGGTTCTTTTTGAAATAATCAAATGAAAAATAATACGTAGCGGCAACCAAAAGTACCGGAATCAAAAACATGTAAGGCGTTGCATACATTGCCTGGAAGAAAGGCAGTGTGTAAGTGGTCACATCAAAAACATCATAGTATTGGGCAATTCCGCAACCTGCCACAATGATCAGCAAAGGATAAAAAACAACGTTTTTATTATTGATTAGGACATTGATGAAATTATTCGAATAGATAAGCGCCATCATTCCCAGGTGCCAAAGGATTGCATGATAGCCGTAGCCTTTAACCAGCAAGACAATGGTAAACGGAATGAAGAAAAACGCATGGAGTATATTGAAAAAGGAAATCACGGTTTTGCCCAACGAAAAATGGACAATCGTGTTCTCTTTTTATCGGTAGGTTCAATAACGGCCTGATATTGGTAACCGGCATTTTCTGGAAGAAATAACGGATCACCAGATCAAAGACAAAATAATAAACCAGGTATTTGTTGACTGTTGCCAGGGGTTCCAGCCCTTCTTCTTTTAAAATGAAAAAAACAGCCGAACCTAATACGGCAAAACAAGCCATAAAATATAAGGCTACCAGGCCCATGATGACTTTCATTGCCACATTGGCAGCAAATGAAGCCGAACGGAAAAAGGCTTTCCATTCCAGAAAAATAAAGTGTTTGAACATAGTTGGTTGTTTAGGGATTCGAAAATTAGTTCCGAAATTAAATAATTTGTTACATACTTTCAAACTTTCTTTCCTATTCTAATCATTGCTATTTCTTACCTTTGTACTCCAAGGCATCCTTAATGCCTGATTGTATTACGTAAAAAATAAATTTCATGCATTCATTTTATAAATTACAGATCAAAGAAGTAAAACACGAAACGCCCAATGCGATTTCTGTTGCTTTCAACATACCCGCCGAATTAAAGCCGGCATACCAATTTACCGCAGGCCAGTACGTAAACCTTAAACTAACCCTAGACGGTGAGGAAATCCGCCGTGCATATTCTATTTGCTCTTCGCCAAACAGTGATGAATTGCGCATTTCGATCAAATCGGTGAAAGACGGCCATTTCTCAAAATTTGCAAATGAAAACCTGAAAATCGGCGACCTGCTTGAAGTAGGCCAACCTGAAGGGAAATTTACTTTTGAACCCAATCCGGACCGCCAGAAAAACTATGCTGCGTTTGTTGCCGGAAGCGGAATCACACCGGTAATGGCCATCCTGAAATCGGTTTTGGAAGGCGAACCGAAAAGTACTTTTGTCTTAGTTTACGGAAACAAAACCCCTGACGAAACCATTTTCCACAAAGAATTACATGATTTGCAGCTAAAATATGTCGGGCGCTTTTTTGTGCATTTTGTATTCAGCCAGGCAAAGCCAGATGGCGAGCTTTTTGGCCGGATTGAAAAATCAACTGTAAACTTTGTTTTGAACAACAAGCATAAGGAAAAAGATTTTGACAAATTCTACTTATGCGGTCCCGAAGCGATGATCAATACGGTTTCAAATGTGCTGAAAGAACATAACATTTCGGAGAAAAACATCAAATTTGAATTGTTTTCAACCTCTTCAGCAGATGACAATCCGGCGGCGGCGGCGCATAGCGGGCATACCAAAATTACCGTTATGGTGGATGACGAGGAAGCCACTTTTGAAATGTCGCAAAAACAGACTTTGCTCGAAGCAGCCTTAAAACAAGGATTGGACGCGCCTTATTCCTGCCAGGGCGGAATCTGCAGCTCCTGCCTGGCGCGTATTACAAAAGGTACAGCCGAAATGAAGAAGAATTCGATCCTGACTGACGGCGAAATCGCCGAAGGCCTGATACTAACCTGCCAGGCACATCCAACATCCGCAGAAATTTATGTAGATTTTGACGATGTATAATCCTTAGCGGTTAAGTTTATCATGGACGTATTTGCCTTTTTCATCGGGATCTGCCTGCTGTTCCTACTGTTATATTTCATTTCCCGAAAAAACACGGCCTATTCCAAAAAAAGAGCAAATGAGTTTGATGAAAAGGTCATTAGGATTATGGACAAGCCCTGCTCTGTCAAAAGGTTAAAAGAAATCGATGTCATTGATAAACGTTACCTGTTCCAGAAATGCAATCTTTTTGTCGGAGATAAATTCGTAGCCCTTCAGGGTATTGACGACCTTCTTTTCAGGCAGGTTTTGGTCAATGTTATGTTTGTTGAAGGTTCTTTTGATCCAAAGTATTTCAAATGGGATATCGTCAAACCGCATTTGGTCGAATTATCCGAAAACGGGAATCAAATCAAGATTGTCTTTAAGCCCAATGCTACTTTGGGTTCTTCTGAATATTCCTTGATTATAAGCGATTTATCACTAAAAGAATTTGAAGAATTACGCAAAATAGCTTCCTATTGCTAAACTATCATAAAATATACTGCCATGAAGTTTGACCTTAATAAATCAATAGAAATACTGGAGCGCACACCGCGGGTCCTGAAAACCTTACTTGACGGTTTAAGCGATGAATGGATCGATAATAATGAAGGCGGCGAAAGCTGGAGCCCTTATGATGTCATTGGGCACCTTATCCATGGTGAAAAGACCGATTGGCTGGTTCGCACCGAACAGATCCTTTCTGACAATACCGATAAAACCTTTGCGCCTTTTGACCGTTTTGCACAATTTGAGCTCAGCAAAGGCAAAAGCCTTTCACAGTTATTGAATGAATTTGAACTGCTGCGGAAAGAAAACCTTCATCAATTAAAATCGAAAGCGATCACGACTGGAGATTTAACTAAAACCGGAAACCATCCTTCATTTGGCGAAGTAACTCTGGAACAGCTGCTCGCTACCTGGGTCGCTCACGATTTGGGTCATTTGGCACAGATTGCAAGGGTTATGGCCAAACAATATAAAGACGAAGTCGGGCCGTGGCGCGAATTCCTTCCTATTCTGGATCGCTAAAGTTTTTATTGAATGCGCCCCTTTCTTCAGGCTCGATTTCTGCAATTTTTACAATCACATAGCCTTTTCCGTCAAAGAAAGCTGCCGATTTTACAAAGTAAACTTTCCCGTCAGTATTTTTGAAATAGGTTTCTCCCAATAAAATTTTACCGTTTCCTGTGGGCTGGTGCTCATTATTAAAAGAGAACAAAACTGATTTTGTCCCAATCGATCTTATATTCCACCCCTTTCTTTTTGATGTCTTCGTATTCGCCCTTCAGGATTTTAATGTGGTCTTCAAGCTTTACAGCCTTAAGTTCATTCCGCATGTATTCGTCCATGGATACCGTGGTGTCATTGGCCAATTCCTTGAAGGTTTCATAATTAATTACATTATCGGCAAACTTTTTGGCATCGATGGTATTCATCTTTTTGAGTAGGCCAAAAACTTCTTTCCCTACTTCCGAAGGCATTTCTATGGATTTCCTTGTTGGGTTCTTTTCCTTAACGCAGGAAACTAAAGCGATAAGCAGTACTATGCTGAATTTTTTCATAAACGATTTTTAAACCGATTGTACTTTTTCTATGACTTTCTTTGTAGGAATGCTTCTCATGGCATTTTCGTAACCTTCCACTTTTTTGTTTCCGTAAACGGAAGTAGGCAGCAACGGGTATTTTTCCCTGTCGGAAACCAAGCAGTTTTCTAAAGGCTGGTTAAAGGGTGCAAATCCGGCAAACGGATGCGTGGCGCCCCAAAGCGTAATGACTTTTGTACCCAGCATCGCCGCAATATGCGCATTCCCCGAATCCATTGAAAGCATGACATCAAGGTTGGAAATCAAATCAAGCTCCTGCGGCAGTTTTAGTTTCCCGGCTACATTAACCACATTTCCCTTTTCTTCCGCAAACGAATTGAGGGCTTCAATTTCCTTATTTCCGCCACCAAAAAGAAAGATTTTATTCTTGGTTTCAGATGCCAGACCGTTGATAACTTCCTGCATCAGCTCCTGCGGATAGACTTTGCTTTCGTATTGTGCGAAAGGCGCGATGCCAATCCATCTTTGACTCGTCTTTTCACATGTAACATTCAGTATTTCAGGAGAAAGTACTGCCTTTTCTGGAAATTTCGGATTCGAAACATCAACATTGAAACCCAGTTTTTTAAAGGTATCCACATGTCTTTGAACCATTGTTTTGACCGGTTTGAAAACTTTGTTTTTCGCACGTGTCAATGCTTTTTTATCTGCCCTGCCTTTGTCGGTGGCCGCCACTTTTTTCCCGCTCAGGGCGGCAAATAGTGTCCGGACGATCTGGGAACGCAATACATTATGCAGATCAGCAACCGCATCAATTCCGAGCTCCTTCAGATCGGCATACAATTTCAATAAACCCAAAAAACCTTTGTGGCGTTGCTTTACATCTACAGCAAAGAAATCCACATTCGGGATTCCGTCAAAAAAGGGTTTGAAGAAAGGTCTTGAAACAACGGTTACTTTAACTCCCGGATTTTGTTCAACGAAAGCCCTTATAACCGGAACTGTCATCGCAACATCGCCCATGGCAGACATCCGGATGACAGCTATATGTTGGATTGGTTTAAACAAACCTTTATTTTTTGTTTTGGTACAACACCGGATTCAGGTCATCATCATTGTACATTTTCATCTGTTTGTACACCTTCATGAATTTGTCGCCGTTTTCAATATCGGCCAGCAAATCATCAATTGCCGTTGACAAGTCTGTTCTTTGTTCCAACAATACATTCAGTTTTGCCTGGCATTTGTCGCGGTGTTCCTGAGAAGCTTCGGCACGATTGGCTTCTTCATTCATATGGTAGATTTTTAGTGCCAGAATCGACAAACGGTCGATCGCCCAGGCCGGGCTTTCGGAGTTGATTTTTGCAGTTGATTTTACCGTAACCGAAGCATATTTCTGAAGAAAATAACTGTCAATGTATTCTACCATATCCGTACGTTCCTGGTTGGAAGCATCGATCCTTCTTTTCAAAACCAATGCTGCTGCAGGATCAATCTGTGGGTCGCGGATGATGTCTTCAAAATGCCACTGAACGGTATCGATCCAATTCTTGAAATACAGCAGGTGCTCAATCTTTTCCTTCGGATACGGATTGCTTATCGGCTGGTCTACGTTGTCATGGACATGGTAATCCCTGATGCTTTGTTCAAATATGGAATAGGCAAATTTTGAAAACATATTTTAAAGTTTTTTTGCAAAGATAGTTTTTATACTTTTACCTAAACATACAAATTCCCACATTCATGCACATTCACAATATTTCGGAAAAGAGCAGCATCCTCAACCATTTTTTGGCACAGATCCGTGACGTCAACATACAAAAAGACAGCATGCGCTTCCGGAAAAACATCGAACGTATCGGTGAAATCATGGCTTATGAGCTGAGCAAGACTTTGGAATATAAAGACATTGCCGTTCAAACGCCATTGGGAATCAAAAATACTACAACCATTGCGGAACAGGTCGTTTTGTGTTCAATCCTGCGCGCGGGATTGGCTTTGCATACCGGCTTTATGAACATTTTTGACAACGCCGAAAACGGTTTTGTTTCCGCCTATCGCCATCATTATAAGAATGATGATGATTTTGAGATTAAGGTGGAATACCAGGCTGCGCCTTCCTTTGAAAACAAAAACCTGATCATGATCGATCCGATGCTGGCTACAGGGCATTCGATGGTGGCGGTTTTCCAGAAACTGCTTTTAGAAGAAAAGCCGAAAGAAATACACATTGCGGTGGTGATTGCAGCCCCGGAAGGAATTGAGTATTTAAAGAACAACCTGCCCAACAACTGCCATCTTTGGATTGCGGCAATCGATGAAAAACTCAATGAGAAAAACTACATAGTTCCCGGTCTTGGCGATGCAGGAGATTTGGCGTATGGCAGCAAATTATAATTGCGTAAAGAAACAAAGGAAGCAGCCCACGATTGCAATCAACAGCGTTATTTCCTGATACATCTGGTTTTGTGAAGATTCAATATTGGTAGTAGCCAATACCGACAAGGGCATAAAGGTAAAGATCAGCACAGTGCTGTTTTTTTCGGGCGAAATCAAAAAAATCGTCACACCAATCAAAAAACCGAATATCATTTTCTTGTAAGAAGCCTGTAAAATCAATGGTTTATTGGTTAATGACAAAATCATTGACAATAAAAAGTACAACGCCACGACCACAAAAAACGACAGTGCAATGTTTTGGTAGTTATTGGTAAAGTAATCGAGTTCGAAATTGGTGCGGGTTTGGTTGATAATATGCGTAATCCAGCTTTGATCGAAAGCCAGTGCAGAAACCATGAAGATGATCCCCGTAACAAAAAAGGCTACAAAAGGCAGTATCCAGTTCCTATAATCGCGGGATACATGGAAGAAGATCGAAATATAGACCAAGAGAACAAAAAGGATGCACCAAAAATGAAACAGGCTCGCGATGAAAATCCACATCGAGGCATCAAAAATCTTTTCCTTTGGCGATTTCAGGGTTTGCAGTGAAATCAGCCTACGCATTGCCAAAATCAGGAAAAAGTTGGCAAACATCAGGCTAAGGCTACCAAAAACCGATGGAAAAATCAGGAAAAACAGGAAGAAAAAAAATACGGTATAACTGCTGTCTTTGGTAAGGTTGTTCTTTTTTACGGTAAAGTTTACCAAAAAGAACGAGGTCAACAATAATATGAAAAGTGTTGCCGTTCTTGCAATTCCATTTGGGGCACTGACCATTGCGGCATCGCTGGTTTGGTATAAAAAGAAGAAAACCAACAGCATCGTACCGATCAGGGAATAATTAACTATAGTAGATTTTTTAAAAATACTTGTTATCATGAGTATATTTTATACATTTGTGCTTGTAAATATAACATTTTATACAATGAGAGCATTTTTCGAAGGAATTCAAACCTTATTTGTAGATTTTTTATTCAAACCTCTTGATTGGCTGCGTGCATTGGAACTGAGCAACTGGTGGCTGGCTAACATCATCAGCTGGATTGCTATTGGAATCTGCTGTTACTATATTGTTTATTGGTGTAAGCAATTGGTGAAACACCAGGAAAACAACGAAGAAAACCAAGATACTACGGCGCATTCTTTCTTAAGCTAAGTCGAAACCGATATCTTTTCTAAAATACATCTTATCAAAATGTAGCCTGTCTATATTTTGGTAAGATTTTTTTATGGCCTGTTGGAAATCGTCTCCAAAGGAAGTCACGGCCAAAACCCTTCCCCCATTGGTTACCACTTTTCCGTTTTCAAGCTGGGTCCCTGCATGGAAAACCAATGATCCTTCAATATCTTCCAGGCCTGAAATCTCAAACCCTTTATCGTAATCTTCAGGATAGCCACCAGAAACCACCATTATGGTTGTAGCGCTTCTTGGATCTATTTCCAAAGTTGTTCCGTCCAACTCTTGATTGGCAACCGCTACAAATAATTCCACTAAATCCGATTGTATCCTTGGCATCACGACTTCGGTTTCAGGATCGCCCATCCTTACATTGTATTCAATAACCATCGGCTCGCCTTTGACATTGATCAGGCCTATAAAAACAAAGCCTTTGTATTCAATTCCGTCTTTTTGCAAACCATCAATGGTGGGCTTTACGATTCTGGTTTCTATTTTTTCAAGCAAGGCAGCATCTGCAAACGGAACCGGGGAAACCGCTCCCATTCCGCCTGTATTCAAACCGGTGTCGCCTTCGCCGATTCGTTTGTAGTCTTTCGCATTAGGCAATATTTTGTAGTTTTTACCATCGGTAAGGACAAAACAACTTAGTTCAATCCCGTCAAGGAATTCTTCAATAACCACTTTGGAGCTGGCATTGCCAAATTTGGCATGAACGAGCATGTTGCGCAATTCGGTTTTGGCTTCCTCCAAATCGTTAAGAATCAAAACTCCTTTCCCAGCAGCCAGGCCATCAGCCTTTAAAACGTAAGGCGGTTGAAGCGTTTCTAAAAAAGCACAGCCCTCTTCAACATTTTCAGCGGTAAAGCTAGCATAGGCAGCGGTTGGAATTTGATGCTTTACCAAAAATTCCTTTGCAAATTCCTTGCTTCCTTCCAATTGCGCACCAAACTTTGATGGGCCAATTACGGGAATGTGGCTGATTTCCGGATCATTTTTGAAGAAATCGTAAATACCTAATACTAAAGGATCTTCAGGGCCAACGACAAGCATTTCGACTTTTTCCTGGAGCACAAACGTTTTGATTGATTGGAAATCGGTTGGATTAATGGCAACATTTGTTGCTATTGGTGAAGTCCCGGCATTTCCGGGAGCAACGAAAAGTTGGCCGCATTTTGTGCTTTGGAGCATTTTAAATGCCAAAGCATGCTCCCTGCCGCCTGAGCCTAGTAGTAAAATTGTCATTGTAGTTGTGTGTTATTTGATGCAAAAATAAGCTGATATTTTTTATTTTAATAAATAAATGTATGTTAAAAAAAGCTTGAAGCAGTTTGGCATAATTAAAAGACAATCAAGGAAATTCAAACTTTAACTGTTAATTTTTATTTATTTTTAGAAAAAGAGTCCTTCTTTTTTTTAACTTAGTCGCTTCAAATTAAATTGTTTAAAACTAACATTATGAAAAAACTATTACTCTTATCATTATTTTTAGCGGCATTTACCTCAAATGCTCAGATTGAATGGACCGAGCAGAGCACTAATTATCCTGTCAGCGGTAGTTACACCGGCGATGTTGCTATTGTAGACGAAAACATTGCGTGGTCAATGGTTCAACGTGTTACAGCAACAAATCACCAAAGATTTTCTAAAACTTCAGACGGTGGAATTACATGGACAACAGGAGCAATCAATGTTGGAAATACAACTGGTTTAGGAATTGGAAACATTACTGCTGCAGATTCAGATACTGCATGGGTAAGCGTTTTCCCTGTATCAACAGCTTTAGGTACACAAGGTATCTATAAAACTACAAATGGTGGAACTACCTGGACAAAGCAAACAACTGCTGCATTTACTTCTGCATCATTCTGTAACTTTGTTTATTTCTGGGATGCAAACAATGGTGTTTGTATGGGAGATAAAAGAGGAGGTTATTTCGAAATCTATACTACTACAAACGGTGGAACTAACTGGACAAGGACTCCATCTGCAAACATAGCGAGTACTTCTACTGATTATAGCTACACTGGTAAATATTTTGTTACAGGAAACACCGTTTGGTTCGGAACAGACAATGGTGAGTTAATGAGATCAACAGATAGAGGATTAAACTGGACTGCAATTACAACTCCGGTTCCTGATTTTGGTGGAGGTACAGATACTACTTCAGTAGCTGAATTTGCATTTTCTGACAATAACCATGGTTTCATCCTTAAAGAAACTTATGATGCATCTGCAAACTTCTTAAGTACAACTCTATACAGAACAGATGATGGTGGTGCGAACTGGGATGAAGTTTCTGTTACTTCAGGTAGCATATTCCACGGTTCAATAGCTTTTGCCGGGCCAGGGGTTTTATTAACTGCAGGTTCTTCAACAGATAATTTTGGTTCTGCTTACAGTTTGGATAATGGTGCAAGTTGGACAGCGATTGATGAAGATTCACATACAACTTTAAACATAAAAGATGCTACAACTGGATACAGCGGAGGTTTTGCTTCAGGTGGTACAGGTGGTATTTTTAAACTTAGCAATACTTTAGGAACTCCAAGCTTTGCAACTAGCAAATTCAAAGTTTTCCCAAATCCTGCTACTTCTAATGTAACTATTTCAACTGTTGATATTGATTCTTATAAGTTATCTGTAACTGATTTAACAGGTAAGGTAGTTATGACCAAATCATTAAGCGGAATTGAAAATCATTTAGATATTTCTGCTCTTTCAACTGGTGCTTACTTCTTTGAACTAAGCTCAAACAATAAAAAAGAAGTAGTTAAAGTTCTTAAAAACTAATTCAAAATAAACTCTTCAAGAGGGGCTGGCTTTTTGTCAGCCCTTTTTTTATATCTACAAATAACCAAAATGAATATAAAAGCAATAACCAACAAAACGTAACTATTTGTTAGTGAGATGTGCATTCAATTATTTTTTTATCTTTGAATCATAACTTATACGTACACTATGAAAAAATCATTACTTTTTTTATCTCTAATCACCTCTATTTCAACGATAAATGCACAATGGGTGGAACAGGCTACAGGATTTAATGTGACCGGTAGAGGATTGAGTGAAATCAAGATTGTAAACGAAAATACTGTTTGGGCACTTGCCTATGATGGTAGGCCGGTTACGCCACCTGCTACGGAAAATCCTGATATTCAAGAAATAACCAGGACTGCCGACGGTGGAGCTACATGGGCCTATTCCGTAGTCAATATCGGAAACACCAATTTAAGTTTAACCAATATCGCTCCTGTCAATGGGCTTACGGCTTGGGTGGGAGCAGTAGACAAAGTAGCCGGTTTAGGTGGTGTGTATAAAACTATAAATGGCGGCGTATCTTGGCAGCAGCAAAATTCAGATGGTTATTCAAGTTCTCGACGAATCACGGTTCAACGGAGTACATTTCTTTGACACCAATGTTGGGTTGACAATTGGCAATCCAACAGGAAGCGGGGCCAACAAAAGATTTGAAGTTTACAGGACTACCGATGGCGGCGATACCTGGACTAAACTAACTGCTGCTGCGCTAACCCCATTAAGTAATGAGTATGGTTACAGCAACGGGTTTGTAGCTGTTGGAGACGTTTTTTGGTTCACAACCAGTAAAGGAAGGCTTATCAAATCTATTGACAGGGGAATAACATGGAATGCATCTAACTCTCCTACAGCAGATTTTGGAGGTTATACAGTTCCCGGGACTTCAGCTACTGTTCATTTTAGCAATACAAGCACTGGCTACCTTTTGAAAACAGTAATAACCGGAGCTTCTCCCAACTATGTTTATACCCGTACTTTCTACACTACCATTGATGGTGGCCAATCTTGGTCAGCAGGAACAGCGTTTACCGGTACCCGTTTTATCCTGAACTATATCCCTGGAACAACTACTATTGTTGCTACATCCCTGACTGCACCAATCGGAACTTCAATCAGCACGAACAATGGAACCAGCTGGACTGATGTGGAAACAGCCGACCAAAGAGGGGCAGCTGCTTTCCTTAACGGAAGCATTGGATGGTGCGCTGGTTTCAGTGAAAGCCCAACCGTTGGTGGCATCTACAAATTATCAGCTCCCTTAGCGGTTTCAGGTACTACTGCTGCTAAATTCAAAATATATCCAAACCCGGCTAACGCTATCATTACAATCGCTACGCCTGATGTTGAAACAGCTAAATTATCAGTCACTGACATTTCCGGCAAAACTGTAATGATCACATCTTTAAACGGAATGGAAAATAATGTCGACATCTCTTCGCTTTCCAATGGTGTCTATTTCTTCGAAATAAATGCCAGCAGCAAAAAAGAAGTAGTTAAATTTATTAAAAACTAATTCCAAATAAAATACTATTTTTAAGGGCTGGCATTTGTCAGCCCTTTTTTAGTAACTGTATGTTCAACCTTTTCAATTTATCGCTTCGATTAAATGGTTTCCCAATGAAGGAGGCCAAAGCCGAATTAAAAAAAATATTTGATTTATCTGAAAGCGATTTTGAAAACCATATCAACCAAAAGAAAAGGGAAATTGCTGCATATCATCTGAACCACAACAAATCCTATCAGGAATTTGCAGGCAAAACAGCATTAGAAGCCTGGTCCAGCCTTCCGGTAATGACCAAAAAGGAATTTCAAAAACCTTTATCCGAAAGGCTTTCTGAGGGATTTTCGCCCAAAACCGTTTATGTGAATAAAACCTCAGGTTCCAGCGGTGATCCGTTTATTTTTGCCAAAGATAAATTCTGCCATGCATTGACATGGGCCAATATCATCCATCATTTTGGCTGGTTCGGCCTTGATTTCAACTCTTCCCTACAGGCGCGCTTTTACGGAATCCCATTGGATTTTATCGGCAACAAAAAAGAACGTATCAAAGATTTGCTCAGCCACCGCTATCGCTTTACCATTTTTGATTTATCAGATGCTGTTTTGGAAAACGTCCTGAAAAAATTCGGGCATAAAAAATTTGACTACATCAATGGCTACACTTCTTCTATTGTGCTGTTTGCCAAATTCTTACAGAAGAAAAATACCATCCTGAAATCGGTCTGCCCCTCCTTGAAATGCTGCATAGTTACTTCCGAAATGCTATTTGAAGACGATAAGATCTTGCTAGAAAAGCAATTTGGCGTTCCGGTTGTCAATGAATATGGCGCATCGGAACTGGATTTAATCGCTTTTCAAAATCCGGACGGAGAATGGCAGGTCAACTCAGAAACCCTGTTTGTGGAAATCCTTGACGAAAACAACAATATACTGCCCTACGGAAAAGAAGGCCGTGTCGTTATCACGTCCTTATACAATAAAGCGCATCCCTTTATCCGATATGATATTGGTGATATTGGTACCTTGGATGAAAAAAGCACGCTTAAAAAACCAATCCTCAAAAAGCTGATTGGCCGTACCAATGATATTGCCGTACTGCCAAGCGGTAAAAAAGCGCCCGGTCTTACCTTTTATTATGTCACCAAAAGCATCATCGAAGACGATGGAAATGTGAAAGAATTTGTGATAAAACAAACCAAAATCGATACTTTTGACATCGAATATGTAAGCGAATCGGAGTTAACTAAAAGTCAAATCCAAAATATGGAAAAAGCCATCACCACCTATCTGGAAGACGGCCTTACTTTTTCATTCACCCGAAAGGAAAAACTGGAACGCAGCAAAAGCGGAAAACTCAAGCAATTCGTTTCATTAGTTAAATAGAATTATGAAAATTACAATAGTTGCCGGAGCCAGGCCCAATTTCATCAAAATAGCGCCAATCATCAAAGCCATTGAAAAAAGGCAGGGTGAAGGAGCCGATATTTCATACCGTTTGGTCCACACCGGGCAGCATTATGATAAAAACCTCAGCGATACTTTTTTCGAAGAGCTCAATATCCCGCATCCAAATGCCAACCTCGAAGTGAAAAGTGGTTCGCAATCGGTGCAGACGGCAGCCATCATGATTGCTTTTGAACAGGAATTACTGCAAAACCCGTGTGATTTGGTTTTAGTGGTTGGCGATGTCAATTCAACCATGGCCTGTGCCATTGTTGCCAAAAAGCTCAATATCGAAGTGATACACGTTGAAGCAGGGATACGCTCAGGCGATATGACCATGCCGGAAGAAATCAACCGCATCGTTACCGACAGCATTACCGATTATTTCTTTACAACCTCAACCTGGGCTGGCGAAAACCTGCTGAAATATGGCGCAGATCCATCAAAAGTGCATTTCGTTGGAAATGTAATGATTGATACGCTTTACCAGAATTTAGACCGGATTTCAGCTCCTTCTTTTTGGGACGGATTCCAATTGGAAGCCGGCAATTACATTATCCTGACGTTACACCGTCCGGCCAATGTGGATGAAGAGAAATCATTGATCCATCTTTTGGAAGGAATTGACAAAATGGTAGGTGATAGAAAAATAATTTTCCCAATCCATCCAAGGACTAAAGCAATCCTGGGCGAACAGAACCTGAACCTGAAAAACATATTTTTTGTAGAGCCGCAAGGTTACCTGAACTTTATGTTCCTGATCAAAAACAGCTTTGCAGTTATTACGGATTCGGGCGGGATTTCAGAAGAAACCACGGTTTTGGGGATTCCGTGCTTTACCATGAGGAACAATACCGAAAGGCCCGAAACCCAAACTATCGGAACCAATACTTTAGTGGGGACATCAATTGAAAACCTGGAAAAAGCCTTTGGCGGATTTTTGGCAAATGGTCCACGGAAAGCAGGTATTCCAGAACTTTGGGACGGAAAAGCATCGGAACGCATCATCGATATCCTGCTTTCAAAAAAATAGTGGAAGAAATACTCATAATATCCAATTATTATCCGCCGGAAAAAGGCGCTGCTGCCAATAGGATTGAGCAGTTAGCCTTAAAACTGCAGCAAAACCATTACCGTGTTTCTGTCGTTTGCCCGCTTGGGAATTACCCAAAAGGAGAACTATTCCCTGAATATAAAGGCAAATTTTCAGTTACCGAAAACCGCGACAATATCACCGTAAAACGGTTATGGATTTATCCAAGCGTCAGCAAGAACCTCTTGGTGCGGATTATTTCGGTGCTGTCATTTTCGCTTAGCCTGTTTTTTTATTTGTTATTTAAAAAGACACCTGAGAAAGTCATTGTACAATCGCCGCCATTACTGCTTTCATTTATTTCGGTTTTTTTGCTTTCGCTGAAAAATAAAAAGATCATCCTCAACATTTCCGATCTGTGGCCTTTGGCAGCCATCGAATTAAAGGCTTTGAAAAGCGGTTCGTTTTCGCATAAATTCTCATTGTTTTTGGAACGTTACATCTATAAAAAAGCCACATTGATTTTAGGTCAATCCAACGAGATCATCAGCCATGTACATTCGCTTTTTCCGCAGAAAAACTGTTTCCTGTACCGCAACTTCCCGGATCATAAGGTTAGTGCAATGGAGTTGAAAACAGAAGAAAACCAGCCAATAAAGCTATTTTACGCTGGGCTTTTGGGAATTGCGCAGGGTGTTTTTGAAATGTGCCAGAAAATCGATTTAAAAGGCCTGAATATCGAGTTACACATCTTTGGGGACGGTGCCGAAAAAACCCAGATAGAAAGCCTGATTTCATCTAAAGAAGAACCTAAAATTTTTTTCCACGGAATGCTTGAAAGGAAAGCTTTGCACGAAAAGCTAAAATCGTTTGACATTGCCATCGTTCCTCTGAAAACCAGGATTTATGGCTCGGTTCCGTCCAAGATATTCGAGTATGGCGCGCTGGGTTTCCCGATCATTTATTTTGGCGGTGGGGAAGGCGAAACCTTAGTTTCCGGGCACAATATGGGCTGGGTAATCCCCGTTGAAAATTATACTGATCTGAATGAAAAGCTGAAAGCCATTTCGGGAAAATCGAAATTGGAACTAAAAAGTATGAAACAGCAGGTTTTTACCGAAGCACAAATTTCTTTTGATCTAGACAGTCAGATAAAAAGCCTGATTGTGCAGGGCGTTTTTTAGTAAGCTTTGTCTTCTCCCTTAAAGATATTGAAGACCGTTTGGAAAATGATTTTGATGTCCATGATCAGCGACCAGTTTTCGATGTAAAAAACGTCCAGCTTGATTCGGTTGATCATGTCTTCCTCGGTTTCGATCTCGCCCCTGAAACCCTTTACCTGAGCTAATCCGGTAATTCCTGGTTTTACATAGTGGCGCACCATGTATTTCTTGATTTTGCTGGCATATGCCTTGTTTTGCGACCATAAGTGCGGCCTTGGCCCAACAACCGACATATCGCCAAGCAATACATTAAAGAATTGCGGCAATTCGTCAACGCTGGTTTTTCGCATGACCCTTCCCATCCGGGTAACGCGTGGGTCATTTTTTGAAGCTTCCTTCTCTGTGAACCCATTAACCTGCATGGAGCGGAATTTGTAGCAGAAAAACTCTTCCTCATCCAAGCCTGGACGTCCCTGTTTGAAAAAAACCGGGCCTTTTGATTCCAATTTTATCAGCAATGCCAATAGCGGAATTAACCAGGAAAGCAGAAGTACGATTACCAATAAGGAGAAAATAATATCAAAAATCCTTTTCACGCCTTTGATAAAAGGGTTGTGGAGTTGGGTTTTTTGAAGCGAAAGGACCGGAAAAAGCTCGTAATAATCAATCTTCAGGTTTTTGGAGAAGATCTCTTTGGTATCGGGGATAAATTTGATCGCCTTTTTGTTGTCGTCTGCAAATTCAACGAGTTCCTTTAGCTTTTCATTTGAAATCTCATTTAACGAACAATAAATCTCATCGACTTTGTTTTCAAGTACAAACCGTGTAAGGTCTTCTATTCTTCCCTTTACTTCCGGGTTTTGTTTTTTATCCGAAAAGAAGCCCATGAATCGGTATCCGTAATCCCTTCTGGTTTCAAAAACCTCTTTTAGTCGAAGGGCTTCCGGAGTATAGCCAATAATAACGGCATTACGGAAATTGCTTCCCGTTACAATCCGGTATTTTTTCAGGTAAAAAAACCATAAATATTTAAATGTCAGTATGATGACAAAACTAATGCTCAGAAAAATCGCTATGGCCCTTCCGCTGAATACGACACCTTTATCTTTCTGGAAAGGGAAAAAAGCGATGACAATCAATAAAAAGAGGCTAAACTGCTTTACCAGCTTGGTTATGATTTCTACAGGTGTCGTGAACCGGTAAACCTCATAATATTTTACGAGCACAGCAATTAAAATCCAGGAAAACGTTTGGTACGTAATATAATAAAGCTCATTTAATCCTAGTTCCCTAAAGAAATAACTACTCAATGCAGTTATTACGATAAGATCGAACAGAATGTTTAGCGGCCTAATATATTTTGAATATCTTCCTGTTTGTTGTGCAACCATAAGCTATTAATGGATATATCCTTTAAAGTCTTTATGTTCTTCTTTTAAAAGCTCTTCCGAGGAAAGGGATTTGAAATAATCATATGTCAGTTTCATTCCTTCCGATCTTGAGAACTTTGGCTTCCCAACCCAAAATTTCCTTTGCCCTTGTCGTATCTGGCTGGCGTTGCATAGGATCATTTATGGGTAGCGGATGGTATACCACTTTTTGATTGGTACCGGTTAGTTTTATTATTTCCTCGGCAAAATCCTTGATGGTGATCTCGTCCGGGTTTCCAATGTTTACAGGATATGCGTAATCCGAATGCAATAATTTGAAAATGCCTTCCACCTGGTCGGTTACGTAACAAAATGAACGGGTTTGGCTTCCATCTCCAAAAATAGTCAGGTCTTCGCCACGCAATGCCTGTCCGATAAATGCCGGGATGACACGGCCGTCGTTAAGGCGCATCCTTGGTCCGTAGGTATTGAATATCCTAACAATCCTGGTTTCTACGCCATGGAAAGTATGGTAAGCCATCGTTATTGATTCCTGAAAACGCTTTGCCTCATCATAAACCCCGCGCGGGCCAATGGTATTTACATTTCCGTAATAATCTTCTGTTTGCGGGTGAACCAGCGGATCACCGTAAATTTCAGATGTAGATGCGATAAGTATCCTTGCTTTCTTTACGCGCGCCAGACCCAAAAGATTGTGGGTTCCTAGAGAACCGACTTTTAGCGTTTGGATTGGGATTTTTAGATAATCTATCGGGCTTGCCGGAGAAGCAAAGTGAAGAATATAATCTAAATTACCGGGAACATGGACAAATTTGGTTACATCGTGGTGATAAAATTCGAAGTTTTTATCTTTAAATAAGTGCTCAATGTTTTTTAAGTCTCCGGTAATTAAATTATCCATCCCGATAACATAATAACCTTCTGCTATAAAACGGTCACAAAGATGCGAGCCCAAAAAGCCAGCTGCGCCAGTAATTAATATTCTTTTCATATAATTTTATTCTGCTTTGGAACTGTTTTGAACAATTCCCGAATTAAAGAGGCAATACATCATCGTGAAAAACACAACGCCTCTCTGTCTCCATAAAAATGATTCTGTCAAAAATAAACTTATCATTAGAATTGCGAAAGCAAAATGGCTAAAATCTTTCGATTTCATCGAATTTTTAACGTTTAAAATCAACATGATTAACAATAAGATAAAACCAAACACGCCCAATTCTGCGAAATTCTGTACATATTGATTATGGAAATTTTTAGACTGATAACCGCTATCCGAATCACTTTCGTTGCCCATATACAGATTGTACTGAACCGCTTTTTCCTTAATTTTTGGATAGGAAGCGTTTAGTCCGAAGCCCGTAAAAAAGACCCCATTTTCTTTTATCAATTCGAGGAAAATCCTCGTTTGGTATACCCGGAATGCCGTTCCGTTGAAATAATCATTGGGTGTGAAAATTGGGTTTGACCAGGCTTCCTTTATACTCACATAGTGCACTCCGGCAGGAATCCCTTCAATCACATCTGTACTAAGGCTTTTGTCTGTATTGGTCTTGAACTCTACCTCAAACCGGTCCCGTATCCTCCCGATAGAAAACACTAATCCGAGGATGATGATGAAAACAATGAGGTTCCGCAAACGCAGGTTGTGCGAGCTCTTTGAAAAAAAGAAAATGTCTATCAGTGACAGTACAATTACGACCAGGATGATGTTTTTGGAAGAAAGCAAAAGTATGAATGCGAAAAGGACGGCAGATAGTACCGCATCGAGCCTGGACTTTATTTCTTTCGTAAAAAAATGGAAAAAGGCAACGGCAACAAATACCGACATGTGTATGGCATTCAGTAATTTTGGCACCAGTCCATAATCTTCATCATTTTCGCCATGGTAAATAAAAACCCTTGCGTCATGAGAAATAAGGTAACGCACAACGGCCCTTATCAGATAAAAGAATACAAAAGCGACAATGATGTAGCTGTAATAGTGTATGATTTTTTTCTTTTCTTCGGAAGACAGCGCTTTGAAAAACAGGAATCCGACCGGAATCAATAAAAGTGGTACTTCCTTCGACAATGCGGCTAGGCTTTCCTTTGGGTCGATCGACCACAGGTAGGAAATGGCCATTAAGACATACAATAGCAACGGGAAAACAAGTTCTTTTTTAAACCCGAAATTGGCCTTTTTAAAAGTAACAAAGCTGGCCAGCAAAAAAATGGCTAGTGAAATATTGTTTACCGCAAAGCTCAGTGGAATGGTAGAAAGTACTAAGAGAATTGGAATAAAAGAACTGTTGTTTTTATTTTCCTTTATTAGATTTTGAATAACATTCTTCGAAAAGCTGTAAATATTCACCATTTATTTTTTCCCAATTAAATTCATTTACAATTGCATCAAAATTGTTTTGAACTAATTGCAAGTTATCATTTTTTTTGATTGTATTCAGAATATTTTTCACCTCATCCGGATTAGAAAAATAATAGCTGTTTTCCTTTAAGATCCCTCTGTTAAAGTCATTGTTGTGGGCTATGACAAACGCCTTTGAAGCCATTGCCTCAAGTAGCGAAGGATTAGTCCCGCCTACTGAATGTCCGTGAAAATACAGATTGGAAAAATAACGCAGGTTATTGAGGTGTTCCAAATTGTAAAGCCCGCCAATAAACCGGATGTTGGGATGGTCCTTAAACTTGTTCTTAAGGTATCCCCCATACTTGGTCGCGTGTTTTCCGATGACCAAAATTGGTGTCTTGTCTTCATTTTTTGCCACGCCTTCCAGAACCATATCCAGGTTGTTTTCCGGTTCGAAACGCGCCATGATCATATTATAGTTTCCTTTTTCAACATTGTATTCCGATAGGAATGCTTCATTTGGTGTTAAGAAAGGATAAGCGCCATAAGCGATGTATGTTGAGTCTTTGTTGTATTTTGATTTCAGGAATTTTTGGATTCCCAAAGAGTCGGAAACAAGGAAATCACTACTGATGGCCGCCAGTCTTTCGGCAAACTTCAGGAATTGCTGGACGGGTTTTGAATACTTGGTCCTTTTCCATTCCAGCCCATCCATATTGGTAATGATGATCGGTTTTTTGGGAAGCAAAAAATACCAGATCGAATTGCTGGTGTAGCCCAATTGCAGTATGATATCAAAATTGCGTTTGCGCGAATCCATGATGCAATTGTAATCATAGATGAACTGACCAAACGTTCCCAGTTTGTATTCAGGATCGTATTTATGGATGATATTTACCCCGTGAAAGGATTTTTCCTGAAAAGGGTGGTCGTGTGAGTTATAGCAATATACCTCGTGTCCCTGTTGTACAAGATATACCGAAAAAAATTCGGCAAACTGCTCAAATCCTCCGTAATAGTTGGGTACACCACGGGTTCCAAGTATTGCTATCTTCATGAAAAAGTACTTCTTTGGATGCAAAAATAACTTTTTTAGCAGTTTAAAAAAATTATTGTGCCGCTATTTGAGCCGTTCAAATAAGTTTTCGAAATTTTGGATGTAGCTGTTGATTGAAAAGGCTGCTATAGCTCTTTTTTGGCCTTGGATCCCCATCTCAGACCTTTTGTCAGGATTGTCGATCAGGTATTGGATGGCCCTGGTAAGGTCGTCTTCGCAATTGGGCTTGACCAATAGGCCTGTTTCATCCTGGACAATGATTTCTGTCAATCCGCCGTGATTGGAGCCTATTACCGGTTTTTGGGCCAACATTGCTTCTACCGCTACCAACCCGAAAGACTCTGCTTCGGTTGACGGCATTACTGCTATGTCTGTAATCTGCCAGATCGGGTTTAAATTTTTTGTGAACGGAAGGATTTTTACACTTTCGGACAGGTTGTTGGTCCTGATGATATCCTCTACTTCGTGGAGGTAGTTTTCCTGACCAAAAACAGGTGAACCCACAAATAAAAGCTTTATCTTTTTTTGCTGAGAAAGATTCTTTATGAATGCATTTAAAAGCAGCTTATGGCCCTTTAGCCTGTTGATCCTTCCTATAAGGGTAATGATCAGGTCACCGGGGTCAAAACCCAGGTCAGTTTTGGCAAGCGTAGCATAGCTTTCGTTTTTTGGTTCAATTCCGTTGTGGATTACAACGGCTTTGTTCTTTATTTCGGGCTCTCTTTGGATCAGGTTTTGTAAAGTGGTTTCTGAATTAGCCACGATTACATCGGCATATCTTTTGAGCAATTTGGGGAATATCGTAGCGATTATCTTTGGATGCACAATAATTTCGTGTACATGCCAAATGTGTTGTATCTTTCGTTTTTTGGCATAAAACATTCCCAATGAAACGGCTAGCGTATTTGAATAGATAATATCAAAGTGGTGCTTTTTATTCAATTGGTCCAAAAAAGTGATGGCTGTTTTATATTCTGATACGAATTTCAAGCTGTTATTGGGTTTGACGATATCCCTGTAAAGCTTTAAAACCGGAGTGATGTGAACCTCTACGCCAATTTTTTCCAATTCCGCCTTTAAAGGTCCGTCCAACGGAATAATGACAACCGGGTTTATTTTTTTTCTATCGATATGTGTCAGCAGCAGCAGCAGCGTTTTGTCTGAGCCGTATAGATCTGCCGATTGGTGTATGAAAAGGATATTAATCATTTTGCCGGGCTTTGCTTTTTATAATAATCTCCCGGATGCAAAGTAACATTCCAACCAAAATCGATTTATTGTCTGCCTTGAAATAAAAGCCCATGAATACCCAATACGACATGATCATAAACACTCCTGTACCGATAAACAATAGGTCAATTTGCTTTACTATTGGTATTTCTGATCTCGATTTCCTAAAATAAATGCCAAACGACAACAGCAAAAACAGTATGCCCACCAATCCCGACTTTAGGAAAACTGTCATGTAGCCGTTATGCAGGATCGAGATAAACCGCAATTCCATATCTCCAAGCATCATGCTTTGCTTCAGATCGACCTTGGAGCCCATTCCTTCCCCAAAAGCTACGGCACCAGCACCATTATGGGTAACCTGTTTTACCGTCATGATGTTTTCATAGGAACGATAATTGTCGTTTAAGTCTCTCCAGTTAGCGATATTGACTTTTGTTTTGAATGCTTCCTGAGGTATTATTTTTATTTTGTATAAAAAGGCTTCCAGCCCGGGGCCATTTCGTTTAGGGTTGATCATCAAAATTGTAGAATAGCCTATGATTGTTAAAGCCACTAAAACGGCTAAAACTGTCATGTTTCTTCTGTTTATTTCGAGGAATCCTTTTAAACCCATTAATAATAGCGCAAATTCGATGAAGTTGGTTCTTGCCAAATAAAGAGCAACTGACGCGCCTATTGCAAGTATGTAAATTATCCTTCGTTGCGGCGCAATTGCTATTTCAAACCTTTTGTGGAATAAGATGATAACCAACGCAAAAACCTCAAAATCACTAAAATAACCACCATAGTACCTTAGTCCATTGATGTCAAGTACCTTAAAGAAAATTACTGCCTTTAGGACGAAAAAATAGTGTACCAGTGAAAAAATGAATCCCGTACGGACAATAAGCTCAAATATGTTAGTCTTTATTTTTTTGCATAACTGATACCCTATCAGCAATCCTAAAATGGGCTTTATCATATAAGTAACATCCCTGATTACAAAATAAAGCTGGTGGTTTTTAAAACAAGAAACCAGCAATGCTAATCCCAGGATCGTTGTAAAACAGGCTACTTGCCTGATGATTCCGATTGAATAGGTTTTCTGAAGGGAAAATAAAGTGGCTAAAGTCCAAACTGCGATGGTTAGCTCGAAATTATCGAAGTAAGGTATCACCACACATAAAACGAAGAGCCATTGGTATATTTTACTTTTATGTATAACAGTCCCCATTGTTTGCTTTTATTTTACTTTCAAATAAGAATTGTATGAATATAAGGAGATGAAAAGCATTTCAGAAATTAACAACGAAATGACAATACCGTTTACTTCAAGGGTTTTTATTAAAAGTACTAGTGTAATGATATTTATTATTGTCACAAAAATAGTAATTCTAATATAATATCTGTTTTTATTCATTACAAACATCAATTGCTCCAGGGGCAGGGAAAATGCCATCATGAACGAAACCAATAACGAAAACCTGAAAACAAAACTCATTTCGTTTACGGAGCTTTCCGTTAAGTGAAAGAACCTCAATATGGCTTCTGAAAAAATAAAAATGATGAGCAACGAAACGAAGACAAAACCAATATTGAATGTGGTGTATTTTTTCCAGAAAGCAAATCCGTCAGTTTTGTTGATTACGAATTTATAGCACACCCTCGGGTAGAAAAACTTCAAAAAGACCTGTACAAATGTTCTGAACAAGGTAATGACCTGTTCCAAAATCTTATAATAGCCCGCAATGGTAAATCCCAAAAAATAACCGCACAAAACCAAAGGGGACAATTGCCTGGCAGATAAAAACAATTGTGAAATGCAGAACGACAAATCGGTTACCAGAATCTCCTTTACCTCGCTATATGCTGGCCTTATGATTTTAAACTGAAGTTTGTTTTTTATTATAACCAGACCTAAGACATTGAAAACCAAAGAACTAAAGCCCAAAAAGAAATTCACGAAAATATAATCGCTTTTCTTAGTTATGAAACAAAAAAGGAGCAATACATATACTGTTTTGGAACAAATATTAAGTATGCTTACCAAAGTGAAGTTTTCAATTCCCTGTAAAAACCAAACCGGATTGAAAGCCTGGGCAATAACGATTATCAGGCTGATAAAAAAAAGTGGCTTTTCCTGGCTGAAAAAAGGTATGAAAGTGATCAATAACACCGCTATCGAAAGCGAAATCAATAATAAAACAATCTTTGTAAAGATGGCTGTGTTCAAAATCTTTTCCAGTTTCGGAAGATCATGCCTGTTCTCTGCAATTTGCTTGGTACCTTTTATATCAAAGGAATAATCTACAATAAGTATCAAGAACAACGTCAGTGCAAAGCCTAAGCCGACTTTCCCGAAACTGTCCACGCCACAAACAGAAATTATCAAAGGCGCCACCAGCAAAGGGCTTAACAGATTAAAAGATTGACCTAATCCGTAGATAAAAAAATTCCTCTTGTTTTTATCTCTTATCAGGCCATTTATCTTTTCTTTTACCATTTTATGTTGATTTTAAATCCAAAAATGGATTAAGACAGGTTTTGGTGTTTCTTCATAGATCCCTTTTACATAGTAATTGTATTCTGGGACATATCCTTTTATTGTAGCGATGATTTCATCGGGGTTATTTTGAGTATGATAGGTTGTGATCGCTATTTTGGGTTTATTCCTTTTGATTGTCTGTTCAGCTCCTTTTAGCATTTCCACTTCAAAGCCTTCAATATCTGCCTTGAGATAGGTTATCCTCTCATTATTATTCAGTAAGGTGTCTATCTTATTGATGCTGACTTTATATTCGCTTTTCTGGTTTTCAACTGTTATCTTCCCTTCTATCGAGTTTTCATCAAACGGGATAATGCCATTTTCATTGCCCACGGCTACATTAAACAGCGTGATTTTATCTTTATGGTTCACAAATGTCTTTTCCAGACAGTCGCAGAATATTTTGCCGGGCTCTATCATGTAAATGTGCTTGCATTTATCAATGACTGTCATCGGAAACAAGCCTTCTGCGGTTCCGATATCTAAAATGATTTCCCCGTTTTCGACTTCAGTATGGTCTTTTTGATAATAATGCCAATCATTTTTATCAAAAGTCTCGGCAACGACCTGGTCTAGCCTGTTGAGTGAAAACATATCCGGCCAATATACAATATCATCAATAGCATGGAATTTAACCTCATATGCTTCCTTTTTTGTGATTGTATCTATGTGCTTTTTTGCAATGGCATTAATCTTTGGTTTTACCAAAAACGCAACTAATTCTAAAAATGAAACGTTGTTTTTATGACCTGTCAACCAAAAAAATAAAATGTTTATCCTTCTCATGTTTTAAAAAAAATGCTACAAGATAAATGTGATATTTTAACTTGTAGCATCTATATTTATGTTTTGAAACTATTTTGTCATTTTTGCAAATGTAAATTATTTATAAATATAAATTCCATTCTTATAGCTACTCTTTTAAGTTTTATGTACGGTATATCGGTTTTAAAAAATAACCTTAAAAAAGCAAAAGCCATAGAATTTAGATCTATGGCTTTTGTTTTCTCTTATGTTTTTAACTGGGCTTAATTTGTCAGTTTCTTCAATACTGGCCCTAAATTAGCTTCTTGAGGATACATTGACGGAACTTGTTTTTGCCCGTCTTTGACAACAGCCTTAATTGCCCCCGTAGCACTGTCATAAGTACATTTTGATTCATCTGGCCTAAAGAGCATTCTGATTTCCTGTCCTTTAATCTCTTTTTTATTCCCATTATTTTCCAAAAGGATTCCTTTCAAAACAACTTCTTCCTGTTCCTTGTTAAATCCTACATCGATTCGTAATTGTGTCGGCTTAACATTTTCCGGCAAATCAAAAACAACCTGTTGTTGGCTGGAATTTGCTTTAACATGTTGCCAAACAACTTTATCTGTAAAATTAATTGTACCATCGGTTGTGTACAATAAGCAAAAATCGTCGTCTTTATTTGCAATTACGTCTAACGTAACTCTAAATTTTTTAGCTGCCACAGCCTCTGTTTTACCATCTTTGCAGCCTAAAAAAAGCACTGCCGATACTATTGCCAAAATTGATTTTATTTTCATGGTATAAATTTTTACAAACTTAATAATAATTAGCTAATCCGCAAGCATTCGAAACTTGCGGTTTTTTTTGAAAATAGCTTCTCTGTTTGCTGCCTTTTTAATATGATTTTGATTTCCAAAGAATAAATAAAGTAGTATGTTTGTAACCAATTCAACTTAAAAACCATGATTGCAGCCGAAAGTAAAATCTCATTTGAACCGTTTAGGTTATTCTTCTTTTCAATAATCACTTCTTTTATCGGATATGGTTTTACCCTTACCAATTATTCTTTGAGTGTTGATAACGAAACCACTATCGGATCTACTTATGTATTGTCGTTGGGTCGTTGGGGAACAACCCTTGTGAGGTATTATATCTTTCACGGTCATCTTCCTTATTTTACAGTATTGCTCGGATTAATCCTAATGAGCGTCACGGCGGTTATACTAGCTAAGCTGTTCAAGATTGATGGTATTATGAGTTACATTTTTTGTGCCCTGTTTTTGACATTCCCGCAGCTTTCCTACCAGTTGGTTTTCACAATGCAGGCGGATGTTGTGCCTTTAGGTTTTCTTTGTTCGGCACTATCTGTGAAATATTTCCTGGACGGTTTGGAAAACCTGTTCAGCAAAAAATCAATTATGCTTTTACTGGCATCAGCATTATTGTTGATGTTTGTCATCGCCTTATACCAGGCATTATTTATAATTCCGATTGTGATTTACCTGATTATATTGTTTCAACGGACTTTTAATACAGATTATACATTTAAGGCAGAGTTTAAAAATGGGCTTTATTTTGGTGCATTATTGATCGTTGGGGTAATACTTTATTACCTATCGACAAAATTATTCTGTCCTCCGGCAGGAGATGCCGGATACCTGTCTTCATACACGTCGGGCGATTTGAGCAGCCAGCTTCCAAATAATCTTTCCGTATGGCTTAAAAACCTCGTGGGGCATTGGTATTATGGCGCTCAGACATTCATCATAGTAACTATCCTAACAATCGTATTGGCAGTTAAATTTGCCATTGCAAAAAAGCACTTTTTAATCCGGGGTACGATTTTAGCTTTATTTCTCATTTTGCCTTTTACATTTACTTTTTTGATAACAAATAATTATCACCCTCCTAGGATTTATGTGACTTCAGGAATTGTTTTTGCCTTTATCATTGTTCATTGTATTTCTTCTATTAATTATAAAAACCTGACACTGGTTTTGTGTTCCCTGATTTGTGTTGCCAACATTTATTTTATAACTAAGCTCTTTTATTCTACTTACCAAATCGCAAACCACGATAAAATATTTGCAGAAAAGATTGATGCAGCAATCAGGGATAAATATCCCGATTTTAACGAGAGCGTTGATTATGTTTATTTTTATGGCTTCCTCCCTTTTGAACACCATCAGCAGTTTAGATTAAAAAATTCTGAAATATTCGGAGGATCGCTGTTTAGCTGGGATAACGGAGATAATTTTAGGATAGTCAACCTATTCCGATTCCATGATATTGCCAATTATAAATATTTAGATAACCAACAGGTTTATTTAGGCGTCAAGGATTCAATCAGTGCTATGCCCGTCTGGCCAAACAAGGAATCCATCAAGAAAGTAAACAATGTAGTTATTGTCAAAATAGGAGATCAAGAAGGTGCTCCTCTTAGATTTGAACATTAAAGCACACATCTATAACCATGCAAGTACCAATAATAGGAATCGTTTCTCCTTGCTATAACGAAGAATTGGTTTTGGGCGAAACATCGCTTCAGTTAAATAACATTCTCGAAGACCTTATAAACAGGAAGATTATTTCCGAGAAAAGTTTTGCCGTTTTTGTAGATGACGGAAGCAAAGACAAAACCTGGGATATAATTGAACAGAAAACAGCAGAACTGACCCATATCAAAGGCCTTAAGCTGGCGGGAAATGTGGGCCATCAGAATGCATTGCTGGCCGGATTGATAACTTTCAAGGACGAAGCTGATGCACTGATCTCTATAGATGCGGACTTACAGGATGATGTGCGTGTAATTGAAGATATGATCCTTCTTTTCAAATCGGGGACCGATGTGGTTTACGGCGTTAGGAAAGAAAGGACAACGGATACGTTTTTCAAGAAAAACACAGCACTGCTTTTTTATAACCTGATGAAAAAAATGAAAGTAAACATTGTTTACAATCATGCCGATTACAGGCTGTGCAGCCACCGGGTTTTGAATGCCCTGGCAGAATTTGGCGAAGTAAACCTGTTTTTGCGGGGTATAATACCAACCATCGGATTCAAGAAAGAAAATGTTTATTACGATCGTTTGGAACGCTTTGCAGGCGAATCAAAATATCCTTTCCGGAAAATGGCAGCTTTTGCCTGGAACGGAATTACGTCGTTTAGCAATTATCCGTTAAAAATGGTAACTGTTATCGGTTTCATCATATTTTTCGTTTGCCTGATAATGTCCGGCTATGCGATGATTGCATTATTTTACGACAAACTGGATCTGGTTCCCGGTTGGCTTTCAACGGTATTGCCAATGTATTTCTTAGGTGGGATACAGTTATTCTGTTTTGGGATTATTGGCGAATATGTAGGGAAAATTTATTCAGAAGTAAAACAAAGGCCACGGTATTTTATCGATAAAAGGGCCGATTAAGAGGTATGGAAAAAGATTTTGAAAAAAAATACCATGATGTTGAAACAGATCATTGGTGGTTTAAGTCACGCAGGAAGTATTTACTCGATTTATTGAAAGATGCGCCAAAAGACAGCAAAGTTTTAGATATTGGCTGTTCTTCGGGAGTTTTTTTAAAAGAGCTGGAAGCTTTGGGATTTAAAATTGAAAACCTGTATGGAATAGACATCAGCGATATTGCGATTGAAAACTGTAAGGCAAACGGCATCCAAAGTTCATTTGTAATGGATGCTCAAAACATTACTATCGATGAGCATTTTGACATCATCATTGCTTCGGATTGCCTAGAACATCTTGAAGATGATAAAAAAGCATTGAAAAATTGGAACTCCTTATTAAAAATTGGCGGAAAAATGTATGTTTTCGTTCCTGCATTCATGTCATTGTGGAGTTACCATGACACAATAAACATGCATTACAGAAGGTACCTAAAAGGAGAATTAAAATCAAAATTAGAAGGCGAGCATTTGACGATAGAAAAAGCCAGTTATTGGAACTTCTTCCTGTTCCTGCCGGTTTACGCCTTCAGAAGAATAAGCTCCTTTTTCAATAAAGAGAAAAAAGGCGAAGGCGATATATCCATAGGAAATACTTTTGTCAACAGCGCTTTGCTGCAACTGATAATCATTGAAAACAAGCTGCTGAAGGTTTTTAATTTCCCATTTGGCGTAAGCACATTTTGTATTGCAAAACGCATAAAATAAAAGATATTACCATTAAAAAAGCCCTAAAAATAAATTTTAGGGCTTACTTTTATGTCTATTCTAGTTTTACCAAAGTTTTTCCAACGCTGCTAACACATTCTTCTCATGTGGGTAGATAGATGCAGAATACTTTTCTCCTGACGGGCTTGTTTTTGTCTGGATTAAACCTGTTGTAGTGTTGAATGTGCAATAGGTATCATTTGCCCTAAAGTAATCCAACATTTCAGGACAAGCAATGGTACGCTCTTTTCCTAAATTTCTGAATGTAATCTTGTTGAAATAGATATCCTCTTTTTGTGGATTTGTCCCAAAATCAACCCTGAACTCTGTTGGTTTGGCTCCTTCAGGCAAAGTATAGCTAATTAGCTGTGGCGAAGCGCTTCCTTTCACTTTTTGTGTAAGTGGCGGGATTTTCGAAAAATCCGTTCCTCCGTCTGTAGTGTAGAACAATAAAACTTCATCATCTTGTTTGATCACTACATCCAAAACAACGTTGAATCCGTTTGATGCTACTACTTCTTCTTTTGGAGCCTCAGAATTATCTTCTGCCTTTTCTTTTTTACAACCTATAACAGTCATCGACAATGCGAAAACTAATAATAAAACTGATTTTTTCATTTTTAAATTGTTTATGAATATTGGTTTTTTTTGCAAATATATTTTTTTTTAACTTAATTCTTCTTAAAATCGCCTCTAGAAAAATATTTTTCCACAAAACAATACACCAAAATAAAGAAATAACGGCTTCCCATTTCCTTGAT
Organism: Flavobacterium sp.; assembly: GCA_049841115.1. Lineage (GTDB taxonomy): Bacteria > Bacteroidota > Bacteroidia > Flavobacteriales > Flavobacteriaceae > Flavobacterium. The sequence goes on along the minus strand of JASGHQ010000006.1, from coordinate 1,061,838 downwards.
CTTCAATTTTGAAACACCATATTTCCTGTTTGTCCATGAGTTTGGGACTACTGTATAGGTATAACCTCTGATAATCGCTTTTAAAGGCAGCTCGATGGTTAAATTAAAATGCGGAGACAAGATCGGTTTTACACCGTCAATAACTTCTCTTTTGTATAATTTAAAGGCATTTGTGGTATCATTGTATTTAATACGCATTACTATCCTTATGATCAGGTTGGCAATGCGGTTGATGATTTTCTTGACCCAAGGGTAATCAATCACCTTTCCGCCCCTGATGAACCTGCTGCCAAAAACACAATCATAATTTCCTTCAATCATGGTAGTATAGTACCGGATCAGGTCATAAGGCGAGTCTGACAAGTCCGCCATCATCACAGCTACGCAATCTCCTGAAAAACGTTCCAAACCATAACGGACGGCATATCCAAAACCATTAGGCCCAAGATTTGTTCCATAAGTAAGTGCCGGGTATTTTTGGGACAACTGCTCCAAAACCTGAAGGGTGTTATCTTTTGAATTATCGTTAACCACATAGATTTCGTGGTCGATGGTAACTTTGGAAAACGCCTCTTCAATCTGGTCAATCGTTTCTGTGATTGATTCTTCCTCGTTATAGGCTGGGATTACGATGCTAAGCTTCATTCGTGTTTTGATTTTCGTATATTATTTCAGCAAAATCTCCAAAACCGTGTTTTATTTCAACCGTTTTAAAAAATCCATTTTTGTTAAGCAGACTCTTCTATCTCATGATGTTGGTTATTGCTAAGATACATATCGTCATTATGGCTTTCAAGCTGAATGAATCGAATTGGCAAAAATGCCTCTTCTTCAAATAATCCTTGTAAACATTGAAGCTCGTGTCCTTCAACATCTATCTTTAAAACATCATATTCTTTTGGATTTTCCTTTAAAAAATCAACTAATCGGATTACCGGGACTTTATAACTATCAACAATTATATTCTCTTTTGTAACACCCAGGACTTTCGCTTTCTTTTCTAAATATTTTGAGTCTAAATTTAATTCCTCAAAAGTGGAAGTTTCATCTAAAATATTTTCGTGAAAAACCAATTCTCCCTTGATGTTACTAACGCCAGAATTATGTAAGCGGATTTTATCGGATGCTTTGTATTTGTTCTGTAAATAAATAAACAGTTTTTTGTTGGGTTCAAAAGCATCGAAACCGGCTTTAGGATTAATCTTTAGGAAAAAATCAATGGATTGGCCTTTGTTGGCGCCAACATCAAGAATGTTTATTTTTTCCTTTTTCAAGTTTTCAGTGTAAAACTTTTTCAATTTCGGGTAAAAGAAAATAGCTTCATTGATATGAACTAACTTTTGGATTATTTGGGTTCTAAGGCTCATTTATTAGCTTTTATTGCTCGTTGCGACGTATATCTGTGTTAGGATATCATTGATGTTATATTTCCATGTCCAATCCGGATAATGCGCCTTGAACTTGGAAACATCGCTAACCCACCAGATGTGGTCCCCAATCCGGTTGGTTTCGGAATATTCATAATTCATTGGTTTTCCTGTAATAGCTTCACACATTTCTATGGCTTCAGCCATTGAGCAGTTGGAAAACCTTCCTCCACCGGCGTTGTACACTTCTCCTTGTCTTGGATTGTTATAGAAGTGCCAGAACATATTTACCAAATCCCAGCTATGGATATTGTCCCTAACCTGTTTTCCCTGATAACCAAAAACAGTATACTTATCACCTGTGATGGCGCACTTCATAAGGTATGACAAAAATCCATGCAGCTGTGTCCCGGAATGGTTCGGGCCTGTTAGGCAGCCTCCGCGGAAAACCCCGGTGTTCATTCCGAAATATTTCCCGTATTCCTGAACCAAAACGTCTGCAGCAACCTTTGAAGCCCCAAACAGGGAATGTTTCGTCTGGTCGATGCTCATATTTTCATCGATTCCTTCTTTAAAATAAGGGTGTGATTCGTCAATCTCCCAGCGCTTGTCCATCTCTATCAATGGCAGATAGTTAGGCGTATCGCCATAAACCTTATTGGTAGACGTAAATATAAATGTGGCTTCAGGGCAATGAAGGCGTGTCATCTCGAGCATGTTCAGCGTTCCGTTGGCATTTACCGTAAAATCGGTCAAGGGTTCGCGTGCCGCCCAATCATGGCTTGGCTGTGCTGCCGTATGCACAATCAGCTTAATATCTGATTGGTATTTTGAAAACAGTTTTTCAAGCTCGTCAACATTTCGGATGTCAATGGCGTGGTGCTCAAAATTTGGGATTTCCTTTACCAGTTTTTGGGTATTCCATTCTGTTGAGGCATTGGAACCAAAAAACACCTGACGCATATTATTATCAATACCGATAATTTTATCGAATTTGTCGGCAAAAAAAGCAACGGACTCACTTCCTATTAACCCTGATGATCCGGTGATGATGCATATTTTCATATTATTCTTTTGTTAGGATTTGGTCTGTTTTTATTATTTTACTTTTTCCTTGGTTTTGTATCAGGATCGAAATTTCGTTCTTACCTGAGCTAATATCTTCATTTTTAATTCGGGCATGAAAAGCGCCTTCGTCTGAATTGGGCACATCAAAATAGACCGAAAGCCCGGGCCTGAACTCATTTTTCGCTAAAAATACAGTTTGCTTTTCATTATTGGACAAAATTACATACACTTTTTGTTCTTTTGCGTCCAATTGCTGAAGCATTGCATATCCATCAATAAAATAACTGTCTTTTAACTTTTTAACATTTTCCACTTTTGTGATGTCGCCTACTGATCCGTCATTTCCAATACTATTTAGTTCATTTGGCTTTGAAAATCCGTAGTAGTCATCAATCATTTTTTCGTTCAAAATAAATACTTCCGAGTTTTTTGCTTTTACCATAATGGCAGCATCGTGTTCAGGACCTCCCGAATTTAATAATGAAACATCTCCCGAAAAAAAGTTTAGCGCTCCATACATAGAAGCTCTTTGCCTAAAGCTCAACTGCCATTCGTTTGTTCCGTTAAAATTGAATAGAAACAAATAAGCAGCACTTACCGCTATCAAAATTGCATTAGAAAATTGCCATTTGTATTTTTTCTGCTTGAAAAATTCTAAAATATAAATCAAGATACATACCAGAAAGAGTATGCTGATCAACCTATATCTTGATGCAATGCTTGTGGTTTCTCCCTGGCTTAAACGGTTGATGGCAGTAACAAATGAGATTCCCACAATTAAAGTCATCACAGAAAAATTAAAGAGATTCTGTTTATAATATTTTCGAATGAATACAAAAATGTAAAACATAAAAATCAAAATCCCAAAAATCGAGCTTCGCAGAATGGCTTCTGGGCTATTATCCGGAAAGAAATTATTATTGGCAAATGCATTACCCAGGAATGATAAAAAGAATTTTAAATGCAAAAATGCGTTAGATATAATGTCAGCCAACTTCGGGCTTTCGGGTTTTGTAAAATCAACAAAATACAGAGCCATCAAAACGCCGGCAAAAACAAGGTACTTAATAAATTGCTTTTTATCCTTTTTGTAACCTAATACCAGTAGCGCTACAGGAAATATAAAAATACCTCCCCCTTGGGTAAACATCGCAAACAGGAAGAATAAAAGTGAAAGAAATAAATCTTTGTTTGAAGTCTCTTTCTTGGTAAGGTAATGAAGGCTTATTACTGCAAAAAGAACAAAAGTGAAATTGCACAAACTAGCCATAGAGAATGTCAGATTTTCCCAAAAGGCCAAATTCAAAAATAATGCGGCTAAAGGAAACAATAGGAAATAATTGCTAAATTCCTTTCTGAACTTCAAGTAATAAAAAATCACCAAGCCTACCAATGACAAGTTCCCTATAAATGATAAAAAATTGAAATTCAGTCCGCTATCATTCATCATATAACTAATGTAGAACCAAATTTTATCGTATAAAATCCTGTGTTCATTGTGTTGGTGATAGAATAGCGTCAACTTGTCCTTAAATGAATTCGCTTCTATAATATCGGTAAAATTATCGATCACACCATAGTCATCACTAACCGGAATGTTTACCGTGTATTTGAAAAAATTGTAGAAAAAATAAACTAAGACAAACAGCGCAAAGGCAATGTCAATATATTTTACATTGTCAAGAATTTTTTTCATGCATTATTTTTTAAATTTTTATTCAATTGTCTGATTTTCAGATATTTGAATTTTATTTTTTGTATTGAGCAAATATAGGAATTTTTCGTTCAATATCGATTCCGGCTCTTCAATAGAAAATCCTGATTATAAACTTTGTATTATTTTGTACTCTTTGATAATGATATCATCCTTAAACAGATCCATGTCATCTGCCCTGATCGAAAAAGATTTGATCTCATTAGTATTCTGATGGGTATATAACCCTTTGAAATCCTCTGTCGAATTGATAAAACTGCTTGTTGGAAATCCGGATTCCAAAAGCGCCTTTGATGTCCTAAACTGCCTTACCTCAAAATTGGTATTTATCAAAATCGAAACAGCTGGCGAATATTTTACAACAGACTGCAGTTTGCCCTTAACAGTATTGTCTATCAGGACTTCATAATAACTGTTGGGTTTTCATGATTACCGGTGTGCCAAATTTACCCTTAAATTGTGTTACAAATTCCATCCGGATTCGTTTTTTTCCGGGGATTTTTTCCAACAACAGCATATTCCTCCCATTATGCATAAAACTGTCAACCAGCCTATAGTTTTTATTCAATACAATACCGACTTTCGATTCATCAAAAAAAGGGTACCTGTTGTCAATGGAAGCATAATCATAAAGCACAAACCGCGGCGCTTTTTCCGAGTTGTAAAAGCAGAAATTCATGTCTTCCAAATACTTTGTATAAGCCGAATACGACTGCATTACCGGCCGTGGCAGGTAATTTAGTTTGTTTTCAATCAGGAGTTGGATATTCCACGGAAAAACATCAACGGTATTCGTGTTGATCTTGCCTAAGATATTTTGTGGAAGACCATTGTTATTAGGGAATAGATTCATTCCCGAATCTGCTGTAAATCCCGTAAACTGCGCGATGTATTTTCCTTTGTCGAACCTTTCCAAAAAATCCCCGATAATGCCCTGGTAAAGGTTCAGGTAAAAAACCATTCCGATCAATGCCAGCAGGAATGCATTTTTGAAATCCTTCCAGTAAGACAAATTAAAATCCTGGATGCACAAAACCAAAAATAATGCAAGGCTGAAAAAGCTGGTAGCATGCGACCAATCAGTCCTTAAGAATGATTGTTTGTATAAAATGAATACGCCTGTGGAAAAGAGCAATACAATCAGCAGGCCTTTGATTATTTCTTTGCGCTCCATGAAACGTTGCAGGCACAAACCTACCAGCCCAACCAGAATGAATATTTTTGCAAACAGCATTATTTCATCAAAGGCCTTATCCTCCATGTACATGATTTCATTGTAGCCCGAAACGAGATTCACACCCGATTGGATATACCTCCATAACGAAACATTCAGCGCAAAAGACATCAACAAAATCAATGCAACCGGTGCAACCAGCAGCAATATTGATTTGGTCAGCGTTTCTTTTTTGGAATGATACAGATAAATGACCGAAGCATAAAAAAGGCCAAATGATATTAATCCGGTATTGAATTTTATGTAGAAAAGCAGCAGCAGCAAAATGGCCTGCATCGCATAATACCACCCTTTCGGTTTATCGAGGGTAGCTCTTATCCAAAAAATCAGCATAAAGAAAAGTATCAGGGCATAGGAACCGCCAATGTAAAAAGGATAAAATAATACCATGCCTAATAATAAGGCCAGGTATAAAACCTTTGCTCTGGTTTTTCTATAGCTAAATGAAATTATGCAGCATATATTAAAAGCATAAAAGAGATCAAAAATCAAAAAGGAATATTTGCTTACGCCCCAGCTTACACGGGTTGCCAAATAAGCCAACGGACCATAAGTAAATGCAATGTCCTGCCCCCAGGCCATATTTTTCACATTGGCATAATTAAGCGCAATGACCCAGGACGGATCAAGCGATTTCCAAAAATAACCTTCTTTATCAATGGGGTCTACTATCCGGTATAAATCGGGCGGGAACAAGATTACAGCACAAATAATTCCTATGAGCATAGGAATCCTATTTTCCTTTTTAAAAATAGCTGTTATGTGTTGTTTCACTTCAATATGGATTCTAATTGCTTTTCGTTAGTAACGATCCAATCATAAATGTCCTGAAAGACTGTTTCTACGGATTTTTCAGGTTTCCAGCCGGTTTCTTCCTCAATTTTGGAATTGTCGGTAATGAAAATCCTCAAATCGGCTACGCGGGTTTCTTTTTCAGAAGCTATTGCAATTTTATTACCTGTGATTTTTTCGCAGATTTTAGTCATTTCCAATAACGAAGCGCTGTTTTGCAAACCGCCTCCGGCATTGTAAACCTTGCCTTCAAATTTCTCGATCTGATGGATCTGCAAATCAATCAGTGCAACCAAATCATCCACATGCAGAATGTCACGCACCTGTTTTCCGGTTCCGCCATACCCGATATATTTGAGCGATTGGTCCCAGAAATGTTTTGCCATCCAAAGCGTTACAACGCCCTGGTCGGTTTTTCCCATCTGCCTTGGCCCGGCGATTACGCCAAACCGCGTAACTGCAGCCTTTAATCCATAAAATGCTGCATATTCCTGAATGAACAATTCCGAAGCTAATTTTGTCGTTCCGTAAAACGACCGCGCACCTTCAAGCGATAAGCCTTCCGAAATCCCTTTAGGCGAAATTCCTTTGGTAGTTTGATTTGCATCAAATGCAAATCGGGTTTCTTCTTCTATAAAATTGGCATCTTCTATCCAATTGATTGGGTAAACCCTGCTTGTAGAAAGGAAAATCAGCCTTGCCTTATTCTTAAGGCAGGCATTAAAGCAGTTGATGGAACCGTATAGGTTATTATTGATCACATAGGTTGGGTCCGAATCCAATCCTGCTGTAACCGATGGTTCCGCCGAAGCTTCCACCAAAACATCAAAGCTGCCTAAGGCTGTCAAATCCTCATTGTTCCGGATGTCTCCATGAAAAAAAGGGATTCCCTGTTTTTGAAAATCAGCCAGGTTAAGTTCAGAGCCTCTTCTTTTCAAATTGTCAAAAGCTACAATTTCATACGATGGGTATTTTGCTTTCAGTTGCAGGCAAAGTGTTGAACCTACAAATCCGGCTCCTCCGGTAACTACTATTTTCATATTTTCACTGTTTTTAAGCTTTTATTCCAATCTTTTATTTCAATTCCAAAAACAGCCTTGATTTTTGCCTTATCCAAAACACTGTAAGCAGGCCTTTTTGCAGGTGTCGGAAAAGCCGAAGTTGGGATGGGCTTTAAATCTATATTGATTTTGTTGATTTCGAATATTTCTTTGGCAAAATCATACCAGCTGCATTGTCCTTCGTTGCTGAAGTTGTAAATGCCAAAATCCTTTTTGCCGCTGCTCATCATTTGTACCAATGCACCGGCCAGGTCAACCGCGTTGGTGGGCGTACCTATCTGGTCATTTACCACCGAAAGGCTGTCTCTTTCCGAAGCCAGGCGCAGCATGGTTTTCATGAAATTATTCCCAAACTGCGAATACACCCAGGAAGTCCGGATGATGTAATACTGCTCAAAAACCGACTGTATGGCTTTTTCTCCATCAAGTTTGGTTTGGCCATACACGCCTGTTGGGTTTGTAGCATCTTCTTCGGTATAGGGATGGTGCCTGCTGCCATCAAAGACAAAATCAGTCGAAATGTGCAGCAATATGGCCTTGTGTTTTTTGCAAGCCTCAGCCAGGTTATTGGCCCCGGTAACATTGATCAAATGCGCCTTTTCGGGCTCGCTTTCAGATTTATCGACGGCAGTATACGCTGCCGCATTGATGCAATAGTCCGGATTGTTTTTAGCAAAAACCGATTCGCACTGTTCCCAATTGGTAATATCCAACTCAGAAGACGGACAAAAAATAAAACGGACTTCAGGATAATGTGGTGCAATAAACTGCAGGCTTTGTCCTAATTGGCCGCTGGCTCCGGTTACTAAAACTACCATGCTTTTTTAGCGTTGTGTAAAGTAGGTTGAACTTTATCTTTTTCAGAAATAATCAAATCGCCGGTTGGAAATTTCCAGTCGACATTGATGGCTGGGTCATTAAAAATGATTCCGCCTTCAGATTCTTTATTATAAAAGTTATCGCATTTGTAAAAGAAGGTCGCCTTTTCGCTCAAAACCAAAAATCCGTGGGCAAAACCCCTTGGCACAAAAAACTGCGTTTGGTTTTCTCCCGATAATAGCACGGCTTCGTATTGGCCATATGTTGGCGAGCCCGGCCGGATATCTACCGCAACATCAAGGACTTCACCGCTGAGTACCCGGACCAATTTGGCCTGGGCATGCGCTCCGGTTTGGTAATGCAGCCCGCGGATTACTCCTTTTGAGGAATACGACTGGTTATCCTGTACAAAATGAACGTGTTGGCCTACACCTTCCTGAAACGTTTTTTCGTTAAAACTTTCCATGAAATAACCGCGTTCATCGGTGATGATTTTAGGCTCAATGATAAAGCATCCTTGCAGCTTCGTTTCGATAAAATTCATATACCTTCCTAAATCAAACTAAGTAAATGAGTGCCATAGCCGCTTTTCAGTAACGGTTGTGCCAATTTTTCTAACTGATCGGAATTAATGAAGCCCATTTTATAGGCTGCTTCTTCAATCGCCCCGATTTTTAATCCCTGGCGTTCCTCTATGACCTGTACAAATTGCCCGGCCTGCATCAATGACTGGAAGGTTCCGGTGTCTAACCACGCGGTTCCCCTGTCGAGGATACTTACTTTTAGTTTTCCTCTTCTCAGGTATTCTTTGTTGACATCGGTGATTTCTATTTCGCCACGGTGGCTTGGTTTGATGTTCGCTGCAATTTCCACGACATCATTGTCATAGAAATAAATTCCGGGTACCGCAAAATTTGATTTTGGAACCGTTGGTTTTTCTTCTATTGAAAGTACTTTTCCGTCTTTATCAAAATCGACTACGCCATAACGTTCCGGGTCATGGACATGGTAGGCATAAATGATTCCGCCATCCGGATTGTTGTTAGACTGCAATAAATCGGCCAATCCGGTTCCGTAGAAAATATTATCCCCAAGAACCAAAGCAACCTTGTCATTTCCAATAAATTCCTTTCCGATGATGAAAGCTTCCGCCAGACCGTTTGGATGTTCCTGAACGGCATATTCAAAACGGCAGCCCAAATTTTTACCATCTCCCAATAATTGCCTGAACAATGGCAGGTCGTGCGGGGTTGAAATAATTAAAATTTCGTTGATTCCGGACCATATCAATGTTGATAACGGATAGTAAATCATTGGTTTATCATAAATCGGCATCAGCTGTTTGCTTACCGCCAATGTTAATGGATGCAACCTTGTTCCGGATCCACCGGCTAAAATAATTCCTTTCATAATTTATTTCTTGATTTTTGCCATTTGTGATTTATAGTATGACTTGAAAGCTCCAACCACTATAAACAGGAATAAAAATAAAAATGGTAATACCAGCTTCATCTTTCCGTTAGTAGAATCATTATTTCTTATATTCAGCGTTGTACTGCTGTCTTTTACAATTTTGTCCAGCACAACCAGATCTATTTTAAGCCGGCCCTGTTCGGCAACCAATTGGTCTTTTGTCTTAATCACGTCGTTAAGCTGTGAGTTTTCGTTGTAATAAACCAATTTATCACTTTTTGACGGACCGTTGGCCGAACTGTTGAATGCGTTCAATAAACCGTTAATCTGGGAAATGATCGAATCATTCTGAACAATCTTTATTTTGATATTTTCCAGATATTGCTTCTGAATCTTTTGGTAATAATCCGAATCGTTTAAGTAATCCAGCAACGGCTCAACTATTTCCTTATCAGAGGCTTGCCCGGTTGTAACGAACGAAATCATATGGAAAGGGTAATTTTTACTGGTGATGTTTTCGTTTACCACTTTCTTGATATCACCGTCTTCGGCCATTACTTTAATCAGCTCAAAGTTTTCAGGCTTGTTTTCAATGAATTTGTACACATCGACAATAGGCGAAATGGTGATGCTTTTTACTTTCTTAGGTTTTTTTATTCCGATTACATTTTTCAGGAAAAGGGTATCCGCGTTTTCAATTTTGGAGTCGATTAACTGAATTTTTGCATAAGTATTGTCCACTGAACCAAAATTAGGGCTGACGATAATTTCGTTATCGTATATTTTAGTTGTCCTATCAAGATAAAATCCTAAACCAACACCAAGTATGAATAATAGCGCCACCCAAACGATATTCCTTTTAAAGAATAAAATCCCTTTAAAAATCCGGGTCAAAAAACCTTCAAAAAGCTCATTGACTTTCTTTGAGATCTGCGACAAATCAATTTCCTGATTGTCATTGTTTTGAGACTTTGTGCTCATAAGAAAATAATTATTTTATGTTAAAAATTTGTTCTAATATCTTGATCGTAATCAAATACGTAGGCTTCACCCCTGTAGTTCCTAAGCCTCCCGATGCCAAAGTACTGCCGGTTTCCAGCGGATTGTCAGAAGCATAATAAGCATATCTGACCTTTACATTGGTTGGAATGCTTTTCCTGATTTTTGATGCCGACTGGATTGCTTTCTGATAGTAGGCGCCTTCCATTTCCAATCCGATTACTTCCCAGGTTGATTCATGGAAAAACTTCAATAAATCCTTGTTCTGTAGCGAGGTTCCCAAAACGGTTACCATTGGCCCTTCAAATACCGGGATGCCGTTTCCTTCAAACATTTGCCCGTTCAATTCGTTTTCAAACGGATAATTATCGGCAGTTCCTTCGTTAATATGTGCGGTAGGGATCATGATGTCGCCTTTTCCGCCTTCCAAAATACCGGCCTTGCCCATGATCGAAACCGATTCTACATTCAGGAACGTCTTGTTTTTTCCTTCTTTGTACGGTTTCAATAACTCGTCTATAGTTTCAAAAGCCTGCTCGCCAAAAGCATAATCCATCACAATAAGCACCGGTGCTTCCTTGCCAATTACGGCTTTGGGAAAGCTCGATTTTGGCAGGTCGATTTTGGCCGTATCAAAAATCTGGACATCAATGTTGGTTCCCGACATCACATCCGGCAACGAAATCATCCCTTGCTTCAATGCAACTTCTTCTACTTTATTCCTTAAATCCTTTGCACCCGATTTGCTCAATTCTTCGTAAATAACAAAATCCGATTTGTCCTTGAATTTCGTTTTCAGCACATTGGTGGCAAAAATCGAATTCATCACGCTGTGCATGTTCGCACTGATGATGTGGATTGGCCTTTCAAGCAGGTTGTTTGCCTTAAGCGTTTCCTTGATATTGGTTGCCCAAATCTCGCCATGGATATGATGCCCCAGCCTTTCTCTTAAAATCGGGCTGAATGTAATGGTTCTTTTGTTGTTATGGATAATCTCATCTATGGCCAGTTTTCCCAGCCAATAGATTACATGCAAAAAGCGGTCTGGTTTTTCTTTGGTACCAAAATCGTCATAGATTTCCAGCACTTCGGAAAAGCTTCTGCCCAAAACATTAGCGGCATGCGAAATCGCGATTTCCTTTTCCTTTTGGGTCATTTTCTTATTCTGCAATACCGCTTCTTCCAATTTTTCCCAATCGCGTGTCAGTTCGCGTTCTGCTTCATCAAGCAAAACTCTGTCCTTGATTTTATGCGATTCGATGAAGATAAAAGTCAGGTGCGTCAAAATATCATAGATGTCAGAACGGCCGCGTGTAATTTCCACGTTCATCTGTTCGTCATCGATACGGTAGCAATTTCTTCTTCTTTTTGGCGGGACTATCGCCTGGAAATGCGATTTTGAATACCCTTCGTCTGAAGTCAGGTTGATAAAACGGCATTCTTCAATGCCTACCGGAAGCCTTTCGATTACATAAAGCAAACCACTGAGCTCTACTTTTTCTTCTGCAATGCTTCCGTAAATTTCCGGTCTTAATGAAAGCAGTGCTTCCCTTAACGTTTCTCCTGAAACACCCATCGGTTTGTAAAAACCTCTGTTAAATAAGTGCCTCATTGTAATGTACAGTCGTTCAATAGCTGCTGACGACTCTTGCGCCCTTGAGCGCGAAATGTTCTTGATTTCTTTCATCTGTTTTTGCTAATTCTCTTTTAATTGTCAGATGTAATTCGCCAGCGTACCATTGGTTAAAATTGTAAAACCAATACTGGCTCATTTCATTAATTTATTTTTTCTAACCCGCAAATATAGCGTTTTTGTCGTTTAGTTGGTTAGGACAAGGTTAATTGCTGGTTCGTAAACCATCATTTTGTCATTGGGACTGATGATATCCTTCTTGGTTTGCCGTATCCATTTTCCGCCAGAGTATACATAATTGAACTCTTTTTCAACATAGTTATACAGCACAAACGGGAAGTACGTCTTTTGGATGGTAGTTTGCTTTGTATTCGAATCCATCACTTCTCTTTCAAGTTTGTTTTTTTCGATGATCAGTTTTTCAAAACCTATAAACAATCCGGTTTTGGGCATCCTTAAATTAAAGTCGGTTACATTGAAATAGGTCTTTTTAACCCCTTTCCGCGCCGAAACCAAAAAGTCTTTCTGCAGCAATTCTTCACCGGGCGAACCGTCTTCATTTGCCGCATAAAAATGGATCTTAAAGCTGGTGCTTTCCAGCTGGCTGTCGGTTAAAACTGCAACCTGTTTGATGTATTTGGTCTTTTTGTATTTGGGATTGTAGGGGAAAAATTTTGCGTCGATCCGCGGCCCGTTTTCAAATGCCTGGTAGCTTTCGTTTTTGACTTTCCCGATTTCGATTTCTTTGGTTTCAAATCGTTTTGCAATGACTATTTCACTCAATTCAAGCGCTGCGGATTTGAGGATTACCGTTTTTGCCTCTGAAGCCAAGACCTTTTTCTTTTCATAGCCCAAAGCCGAGAAAACCAGCATTTTGTTTGCCGGGCAGTTAATGATAAATTCGCCGTTTTCTTCAGAAGTCGTGCTGTTGTTTTCGTTTTCAACATAAATATTCACATACGAAACCGGCTTGTTGGATTCGTCAACCACAACACCTTTTATTTGCGCCGAAGCAGAAAGCGAAATCAAAAAGAGGAAAAAAGCAGTTTTCATTTAATTGGTAAGTTTGATTTTTAGTGCGATTTCTATATTTCCAAACGAGCTCGAACGGGGCGTTCCATCGCGGTCCAGCACGATAAGGTTTTCACCGCCAAAAGCAAACCCGAGGATTGACGGCTCGTAGGAATATGCTTTTTGCACTCCTTTTTGCCCCTCTATGGTATATGACTGCTCGTATCTGTTTTGGTCCAGCTTTAAATATTCAAAGCCAAAGATGATCCCTTCTTCGGGTATCCTGATGTTGTATTTCGACAAATCGACGGTATTGCTGTTTTTCCCTTTCTGGATGGTAACCAAAATCCCTTCATCCACCGCATCCCCTGTAGGGACAGCTTCTTTATTGATATTGAAAACCCTAATCCGCATTAAGACATTTTTTAAATGGGAGCGTGTGACAAACTCGATTGATTTGACAAAAGGATGTTTTTTGATTTCGTCATTGAATGTGATAAGCTTTCCCCAAACATGCACATTCTCCTGCCCTGTATTGGTAACGCCCGAATTCAGCTTTATTCCAGAAAAATCACCTACCACCGCTTCTTCTGTCCCTTTTCTTTTTTCGATGACGACTTCATTGAGTTCGGTTATTTTGGGGATTAGGCTTACTGTTGCTGCTTCATTGGCTTTGAGTATCTTTTTTTCGTATCCCAATGCCGAAAAGACAATGTTTTTATCCTGGCCTGCATTCAATGAGAAAGTCCCGTTTTCTTCAGAAGTTGTTCCTGTATCTTGATCTTCAACCCAAATGTTTACATACGGTATGGGTTTACCGGATGCATCAATAACGATGCCTCTTACCTGTGCCAAAACAGGAATTCCAATCAAAAACACTAAATAAAAAAGTTTTTCCGTTTTCATTTTTTTGATGTTCCCGGTAAGAAATCGGCAATTTTCCTGTCGTTGCTCAGCCTTGGTATCTTATTTTGGCCGCCAAGCTTTCCGATGGATTTCATATAGTCCTGGAAACCGTTTTTGGCCACTTTCGAAATAATCAGTGTGCGTAATACTTTTCCAACAATCAAATCGTCGTAATATACATTCTGCCTACGCATGGCATCGTCAATTTTTTGGGCAAACGCATCAAGGTTTCCGGGTTCGTTTTCAAATTCAATAAACCACTCGTGATACGGCAAACCGTCTGCCGGATTGATTTGCGGTGCTACCGTAAATTCATTTACACGGATGCTGGTATTTTCCATCGCTTCCTTCAGGGCATGCTCCACTTCTTTGCCGATAACATGCTCGCCAAACGCTGAAATGTAATGCTTAATGCGCCCTGACACTAGTACCCGATACGGCTTCAGGCTTGTAAATTGAATGGTATCGCCTATATTATAGGCCCAAAGCCCGGCATTGGAAGATAATAGTAAAACATAGTTTACGCCCAATTCGACTTCGCCAATCGTATAACGCCGCGGGTTTTCTGTAAAAAATTCTTCCGATTTTACAAACTCATAGAAAATACCCGAGTTCAAAAGCAGCAGCATGCCTTTTTCCTGCTGCGAATCCTGGTAGGCAAAAAAGCCTTCCGAAGCAGGAAACAGCTCAATCGAATCGACTTTCCGTCCAATAAGGTTTTCAAATTTGGCACGATAGGGTTCATAATTTACGCCACCATAAATAAACAGATTGAAGTTTTTGAAGATTTCGCCAACAGGTTTTTTCCCTTTTTGTTCCAACTTTTCAAAATACATCTGAACCCAGCTCGGAATCCCCGAAATAACGCTCATGTTTTCATTAAAGGTTTCTTCAACAATGGCGTCAACCTTGGTTTCCCAATCCTCAATGCAGTTGGTTTCCCAGCTTGGCATCCTGTTTTTCTGCAGGTATTTCGGGACAAAATGTGCCACTATTCCTGAAAGCCTTCCCAGCTTGATTCCATTTTTTTCTTCCAAAACCGGGCTTCCCTGAAGGAAAATCATCTTACCGTCAACAAAATCCGACTTTCCAGTTTCGTAAATGTAACTTAAGATGGCATTGCGCGCGGCTTCGATATGGAACGGCATTGATTCTTTGGTAAGCGGAATGTATTTCGCACCCGAAGTCGTTCCCGAAGTTTTTGCAAAATAAATCGGTTTGCCTTTCCACAATATGTTTTCTTCGCCTTTTACAACGCGATCCACATAAGGCCTTAAAGCCTCATAATCCCTGATCGGAACAAGCCTTGCAAAATCTTGATAGGTTTTGATCTGGCTAAAATTATGGTCTTTCCCAAACTGCGTATCATTTGCGGCAGCGATAAGATCCTTGAAAACCTTTTGCTGCGTTTCAATGGGTTTTTGCGCCCATTTTTGGGTTTTGTTATGGATGGCTTTGGCGAATATTTTAGCAGCTATCGATTTTACAGACATAGTTTATTCGTTTGGAAATTTTTTTTTGATGGCTCTTTCGGTAGCTACGCACAGCAGGACAAAACCTAAAACCATCAAGCCCAATCCAAGGATGACGGATTGTACTTCAGTGGTTGGGATCAGGGTATTTATAGGTGTGATGATCAGCAATATCAAACCCAGCCAGAACATCCTGACGGAAGAGTATTTTTGCGAAAAATCCCAAATAGCCTGGTTTTTCATTGAAGCCTGCGTCCTGTAACCGTAAAGCAGGTTGATTTTTTTGGGCGGGAATTTATAAGTGATGACCGCCGCCACGAGCAGTGCGCTTCCCACGAAAAGGAAAATGCCGCTTTTGTCTATCATTTGGCTTAAGAATGCTTCCATTTTATTCAAATTCGATAAAAATACCCGGGTCAACGGCATAGCCGTCTTTCCATAACTCAAAATGCAGGTGGACCCCGGTAGATTCCTGCCCGGTGGAGCCTGCCAACGCAATGACTTCGCCCGTCCTTACAGCGTCGCCCTGAGAAACCGTGAGCGAAGCGGCATGCTTGTAAACCGAAATGAATCCGTTATTGTGCCTAATGATCACAACGTTTCCGGTGTTGGAAGTCCAATCGGCAAAGATTACTTTTCCGCTCGAAATGGATTTTATCGGGGTGTTTTTTGCCAGGGCGATATCGACCGCATAATGTTTGTTCGCCGGATTGTATTTTTCGGTGACCATTCCTTTAACGGGTGGAAACAAAACCGTGGTTGCCTTAGGCTTGGCCTTTTCAAAAAGGTTGTATTTGTCTTCACGCTGTACTTCTTCGCGGAGCTTGAGATCGGCCTTGGAAGGCTTCATTTCTTCTTCATCGACAGGTTCGGCGGCTGTTGCTGTAATCGAATCCTTATTGAATTTGGCATATTCCAGGTCACCGGTGAGGACTTTTCTTATAGATTGAATGTAGGCTTCGTTCTTTTTTAACGCAACGGTCAGCGAATCCGATTTTAAAGCGATCTCCGTTGCATTTTTCTTTAATTCGGATGAGGCATAGCCCGGAATGAACTCACGCAACGGCGTGAATGCAATGATGTAAGTAGTGACAAAAATTATCAGTAAAGCGCCTATGGTCGCAACCACAAAGACATTCATCAAGGTGAGCCTGAGTGAAAATATTTCCTCAAAAGTATCTTCATTCAAAATAACCAGGCGGTTTTTTGTGAAGAGTTTTTTCTTGATTTTTTTTCTTTTGAGTCGTTTTTCAGACATGTTTTGCTGATTGATTTACAAATATAGAAAATAAGTTGGCTTAGTCTTTTTAGTCTAAACGTGGTTTAACTTATATTTATTATAGTGAAATTCAAAAGAATGTTATTTTCTTTTTACCTTTGTCGGAGTTTTTCAAAATAAAAATCTGCGAAAGCACAAAATTATATACCATGGGAAGATTAGGAATGCCTGAAATATTAGTTATCCTTGTTGTTGTTTTATTACTTTTTGGAGGTAAAAAAATTCCGGAATTGATGAAAGGATTAGGATCAGGCGTAAATGAATTCAAGAAAGCAGCTAAAGGTGAAGATGAGGCTCACGCTGCTTCTAAAAAAGAAGAAGAGAAAAAGTAAATTTCTTTTACATCAGAAAAAACAAATCCCAAATTCCAAGCCGGAGTTTGGGATTTTTGTTTTGATTTAGTTGGCCAGCCACTTAATAGCTTCCTTGACCGCAGGATCATTCGGCAGATTAGCAAACGATTCATTTTGGTTTACATACACATCCGGTTTTACGATCTCGGGATAAATCTTGTGGTTTTTATCAGCGATCTTTGCCACAGACAATAAATAATAAGATAGGTTTTTATTGAATACAAAGCCATTGGTAGCATTGGCAAGTCCCGCCGAATCGGTTCCAAATGACTTTACGTTTTGCTTTTGCGAAAAAACAACCGCCACGCCTTCACCCGAACTGGCCGTTCCGGGGCCAATCAAAATGGCTATTTTAGCATTGCTGATCTTTTTCATTTTATCCAAAACATTGGCCTGTATTTTTCCGTCGATCACGAAATCGCCTTCTTTGAAACCCGACTCATCGCTAGCTTTTCCGTCTCTGTCGATATAATACGTATAAACCCCATCGTCAAAAAACATTGCCAACCCAGCCAGCATGGGCCTGATATTTCCACCGCCATTCATCCTCAGGTCAACAATCCAGCCTTTTGGTTTTTTTTCATTCAGGCTTCTTACCGCATCGTAAATCCAATTGGCATACTTATCAATATCGGCCTGCTTTCCAACGCCCAAGGTCGGGATGCTGATGTAGGCCATATCGCCAATCATTTTCTTATTTATTTTCAAGCCCCGCTTCCATGCTGCTTTCAGCGAATCTGAAATCCGGGCAGTTAATTCTGCATTTTCAAGCTTGTATTGATCTTCATATTGATAATATGCTGCATGCTTGTCCTTCAATGCATCAAAGGCAATTTTCAATGCTTCGAATGTTGCCGATTTTGTCTTTGCCGATTTTGCCTTGGCATGGACCTGCTTGGTTATTTTTGTCCAATCTACATTTTTGGAATACAGCGAATTATTCTTTAGGATCACCAATGAACTGTCGACATACTGCTTTACCGAATCTGCCTGAGAAAAGCATTTTACAGAAGAAAAAACAAAAGCTATGACTATGAGGTACTTATTCATAAAAGCAGTTTTAGATTTATAAAATCATCGTCAGCTGGATGCGCTTGCGCTCTTCATCCACCTCAACGACTTTCACCTGAACATGCTGGTGCAGCTTCACCACTTCGTTCACGTCTGAAACAAACCCGGCTTTGAGCTGCGAAATATGCACCAATCCGCTTTCCTTGATGCCGATATCGACAAAACAGCCAAAAGCCGTAATGTTGTTGACAATCCCGGGCAAGATCATTCCGGTTTTCACGTTTTTAATGCTCGTTACCGTTGGGTCAAATTCGAAAACCTTGGCTGCTTTCCTTGGGTCCAATCCTGGTTTTTCCAATTCCTTGACGATGTCTTTTAACGCCAAAATCCCTATTTCGGGCGTAGCGTAGTTTTCCAGTTTTATTTGGGATATTTTTTCTTTATTGGCAATCAGCTCATTGGTTTTTAGGCCTAAATCCTTCGCCATTTTTTCTACAATTGGGTACGCCTCAGGATGCACGGCCGAATTGTCCAGCGGGTTTTTCCCGTTATGTATCCTAACAAATGCTGCGGCCTGCTGGTACGCCTTGTCCCCTAAACGCGGGACTTTTTTCAAAGCTTTCCGGTCTTCAAATGCGCCATTTTCCGAACGGTAGGCTACAATGTTCTCGGCCATTTTTTCGCCAATTCCGGAAACATAACTTAGCAAAGATTTACTCGCCGTATTCAGGTTGATTCCAACCGAATTCACGCAGCGCACCACAACGGTATCCAATTCTTCCTTTAGTTTGGCTTGATCGACATCGTGCTGGTACTGGCCTACCCCTATTGATTTTGGATCGATTTTTACCAGTTCAGCCAACGGGTCGGCCAATCTTCTTCCGATGGAAACCGAACCACGGACAGTAACATCAAAATTCGGGAATTCATCACGCGCAATCTTTGATGCCGAATAGACCGAAGCCCCGGCTTCCGAAACCACAAAAACCTGCACCGGTTTATCAAAGGCGATTTTTTTGATGAAGAATTCGGTTTCGCGGCTTGCCGTTCCGTTTCCGATGGAAATCGCCTCGATATTGTAGGCATTGACCATCGAACGGATTTTTTTCATGGCCATCGCGCTTTCGTTTTGCGGCTGGTGCGGATAAATGGTTTCGTTGTACAGCAAATCACCCTGTTCGTCCAAACAAACCACTTTGCAGCCCGAACGGAATCCCGGGTCGATCGCCAGTATCCGTTTTTCACCCAAAGGCGGTGCCAGTAAAAGCTGGCCTAAGTTTCCGGCAAAAACGTCTATTGCTTTGATGTCGGCTTTGGCTTTGGCTTCCTGCAAAGTCTCGTTGGAAATGGCAGGTTCCAGCAGTCGTTTGTAGCTGTCGCTGATGGCCATTTCAATATGTTCTGTCGTGTCATTTTTGGCACGGATGATTTCATTTTCGATAAAACTGATGGCTTCTTCTTTTTCAAAATCGATGTTCAGCTTGACAAAACCTTCGGCTTCGGCACGCAGCATGGCCAGCAATCGGTGTGACGGCGCTTTTGAAATCGGTTCTGCCCAATCAAAATACTGTTTGAATTTTTGAGCTTCTTCGTCGTTTTCCTTTTTCTTTACAGCTTTGGTTTCTACTACTGCCTTGCGCTGGAACATGCGGCGCAAGTTTTTTCGGATGAAGGTGTTTTCATTGATCCATTCGGCAATGATGTCGCGTGCGCCCTGTAACGCTTCGTCTTCGTTTTTGACTTTGTCGTTCAGGTACTGCGATGATATATAATCAACATCGTCCTTGCCCTGGGCAAAAATGATTTTGGCCAATGGTTCGAGGCCATTTTCGCGGGCAATGTCGGCACGTGTTTTTTTCTTCTTTTTATACGGCAGGTACAAATCCTCCAGTTCCTGAAGATCGAAGCTTTCGTTGATTTTTTTGCCTAATTCGGGTGTTAATTGTCCTTGCTCGGTAATCGATTTCAGTATCGATTCTTTTCTTTTTACGATTTCATCGTACTGTTTTGAAAGCTTGGCAATGGTTTCGACAACAACCTCATCCAGGTTTCCGGTCTGGTCTTTCCTATAACGCGAAATAAATGGGATGGTACAGTCTTCGGAAAGCAGCTTTAGGGTTGCTTCAATATTCTTAGGTGTGGTGTTTACTTGGTTTTGGATGAATTGTATGCTGGTCATTTTATTAAACTATAATAGTGCAATAATACAAAAAAGCCCGTTGATTAGAAGCATGCTTTCTGGATAGCCCCGACAGGAGCAGGCTACCGTGTAGCGCGGATGGCGGGAGGGGATTTCCTAAACAGGGGAAACATCCCGCTGCTAAATTTTTTTGAACGCTTTGCCTAAATTTACAATCACATCAGTAATCATCATGCTTTCAGCGCTTTGGGTTTCCAAAGTGATATCAGCGGCAAGGCCGTGGATGAAAACGCCCAGTTTTGCTGCATTGATGGGTTTGTAGCCCTGAGCCAAAAATGCCGTAATGATTCCGGTCAGCGCATCGCCCGAACCGCCTTTGGCCAGGCCGGAATTTCCGGTAGTGTTTACATAATTTTCCGTTCCGTCCGTAATGAAGGTTTTGTGGCCTTTCAATACGATGACCAGGTTTAACTGAGCTGCTTTTGAGATGGCGGTTTGCCTTCTTTGTTCTTCAGAATGATGGTTTCCGAATAAACGGTCAAACTCTTTGGGATGTGGCGTGAGGATGGATTTTGATGGAAGCCGTACTAAATTTTCCTGATTTTTGGCCAGGATATTTAGTGCATCGGCATCAAAAACTGTCGGAACATTTACATTTTCCATCATTAATTTTAACAGGTGTTCGGCCTTTTTATCTGTTCCGATTCCGGGTCCAATAGCAACAGAATCATAGCTTTTCCAATCCTTGCCTTCTCCATCAAACGCGATCATCGCTTCGGGTATTGCCGAAAAAACTGCGGCTCTTTCCTTTTTTGGGATGCTAACCGAAACCAATCCGGCCCCGGCCCTGAGGCAGGCTTTTGCACAAATGACAGCTGCGCCCATTTTGGATCGGCTACCTGCTATGATCAAAGCGTGGCCATGGCTGCCTTTGTGGGAATCGGGCTGTCTTTTCTGAAAAATATTGCGGATGTTATTAACGCTGAGTTCCACCATAAGACAGCTTATCTTTTGATATAATATTTAGCGAAAACAAGAAGCAATAAACCATAAAAAGCGATTCCGCAGATAAAATACCTCCAATATAGCCTGTATGCTTTTTTGTCGCCATTTGCCAAAAGCTGGGAAGATTGTTCCAGATGTTGCTTATAAAAAAAGGAACTGGTAAGCAAGATTCTTATTTTTGTGGCCAGGTCAAGGTTGGTTGGTTGCTGTTGCCTTGTTTTTAAATCCCTGCGGTCGATTTCATAAATTATTTTAGATTTCAATTCGGTATCGAGTCTGCTGTTTTGAAACAAACTGATTAATTGCTCATCCGATAATTTATCGAGGTTTTCCATTTTACTGGCAGGCAATTTTGTTTACGCGATTTGCATGCCTTCCGCCTTCAAAACCGGTATTTAAGAAAGTGTCTACCATTTCAACAGCCTGTTGGATGGAAGTGAACCTTGCCGGAATGCTGATGATATTGGCATTGTTGTGTTGGCGTGCCAGGCCTGCAATTTCCTTTGTCCAGCATAAGGCAGAGCGGATTCCCTGGTGTTTATTGACCGTCATATTGATCCCGTTTCCTGAGCCGCAGATCACGATTCCGAAATCGGCTTTGCCTGTTTCAACATCTAACGCAACCGGATGGCCAAAATCAGGGTAATCGACACTGTCAAAAGTATCGGTTCCGTGGTTGATGATTTCGTATCCTTTCTGTTGTAAAGAATCAACAATTGCTTTTTTGTAATCTGGTCCTGCGTGGTCGTTTCCGATGGAGATTTTCATGATGCTGTGTGTGTAATTAGTGATACAAATTTACGGAAAGTATCGGTTGGATTTTTAGTTTATTGTAAGTGTTTGATTTTTAAGACGGAAGAATTTTAGGCTTTTGCACTATTTTTATAACTATTTGAAAATAATTGATTTATATAAGGTTTAAATGTTAAAATACTGTATTGTTGATAGCATTTTGCAATGCGTTGATTTTCAGTTAACCTTAAATTAACATCAATTGTTAACAACTTTGAATAGAAAATCAGAAGTTTTTTTAGGTTGTATGACTTTAAATCGTAATCAAAAACCGAGATGAAAAAAACAAATTTAGTTTGGCTAATTTTTGGAAAAGTTATCAATACAAAAAACACTTTTTTTAACCGATATCAACAACTTGACTTATCTACAAAAAATAGGCTTTTGGAGTTGTCAACAACTGTTAATTAAAACTTAAAAAAGCTTCAAAATGACCATTTTAATTTCTCAAAAAGCTGTTGATAAATCAATATAAAAAACCAAAACTTCAAAATCTAATTTTAAAAAACAAAGTTATTCCACAAATCAACAGCCTATAATAACCATCATAAATTTCAATTTTAAAAATCTTTCTTTTTGTTGTTTTTAGAATATGTTGAAAACCTATTTTTTTGAAACTTTCAAAAGTTATATTTTTTATAAATGTTAAAACTTAATTCTTTTATCTTAATAGTTCTTCGTAATTTCACGCGAAATAGAAAATGAATAATGAGTAAGAAACCTAAGAAGTTCGGAAAAAATACAAAAACCTTTTCCGAAAAAATATTTAAGATCCTTTCAAAAAATCCGAATAAGCCTTTTAACTACAAACAGATCGCTGCCATTTTAGAGCTTGATGATACCAAAAGCAGGAACGAAATTATAAAGGATCTGAAAATCCTTGCTGCGCAAAAACTGATCATTGAATCTGAACCCGGGAAATATTTAGTCAAAGCTTCCAGCCAGCAATACTATGAAGGCGTAGTCGACATGACTTCGAGAAAAACAGGATATTTTGTTTGTGAAGAATTGGAAAACGATGTGTTTATTCCGTTCATCAACCTCAACCATGCGTTGGACGGCGATAAGGTAAAAGCCTATGTTTACAACAGAAGAAGCTCAAGAAAACCTGAAGCCGAAGTAATTGAAATAGTTGAAAGAGCCAAAACCGAATTTGTCGGCGTGGTGGATATCCAGAAGAATTTTGGATTTGTAACCACGGCAAATGCCAAAATGTATACCGATATTTTTATCCCAAAAAACAAACTGGCTGATGCTGAACATGGTGATGTTGTTTTGGTAAAGCTTGAAGACTGGCCCGCTAAAGCCGATTCGCCTTTTGGTTCGGTAATCAAAACACTTGGAAGGCCCGGAGAACACAACACCGAAATCCATGCTATTTTAGCCGAATATGGACTGCCTTATGATTTTCCGATTGAAGTGGAGGCTTATGCGAATAAAATTGACACTTCGATAACCGAAGCAGAAATTGCAAAACGCCGGGATATGCGGAATGTACTGACGTTTACCATTGACCCAAAAGATGCCAAGGACTTTGATGATGCCTTATCGTTCCAGGTTTTAGAAAATGGCAATTATGAAATTGGCGTCCACATTGCCGATGTTTCGCATTACCTGAAAGAAGGAACGATACTGGATGATGAAGCTTATAAGCGCGCTACTTCAGTTTATCTGGTTGACCGTGTTGTACCGATGTTGCCCGAAGTATTGTCTAATTTTGCCTGTTCGCTTCGCCCGAATGAAGAAAAATACACGTTTTCTGCCATATTTGAAATGACACCAAAAGCCGAAGTGGTCAATCAATGGTTTGGAAGAACAGTGATTTATTCTGATCAGCGTTTTGCCTATGAAGAAGCGCAGCATATAATTGAAACCAAATCAGATGTGATCCCGGCTGAAATTTCATTGACCGGAAAAGACTATAAGGTTCCTGCCGAAATTGTAGCGGCAACCTTAAAGCAGGATGAATTGGCTAAAAAGCTCCGGAGCAAAAGAATGGCAGCCGGAGCAATTTCGTTTGATAAGGTAGAAGTAAAATTCAACCTGAATGAGCAGGCGGAGCCGGTTGGCGTTTTCTTTAAAGTATCTAAGGATGCCAATCATCTGATTGAGGAATTCATGCTTTTAGCAAACAGAAAAGTAGCCGAATTCATTGGAAAACAAAAGAAAACCTTTGTATACCGTATCCACGATGAGCCCAATGAAGACAAGCTGATCAGCCTGCAATCGGTGATTTCTAAATTTGGCTATTCGATCAATATGAAATCGAAGAAAGATATTTCGAAATCGCTGAATAATTTATTGACTGAAGTTAATGGAAAAAAAGAGCAGAACCTTGTGGATACCCTAACGATCCGAAGCATGAGCAAAGCCAAATATTCTACTGAAAATATTGGACATTATGGCCTGGCGTTTGATTTTTACAGCCACTTTACATCGCCTATCCGGCGTTACCCTGATGTAATGGTGCACCGTTTGCTGCAGCAGTACCTGGATGGCGGAAAATCGGCCGATGCTGATCTGTATGAGGAAAAGTGCGAGCATTCGAGCGATATGGAAGGTTTGGCAGCACAAGCAGAAAGGGATTCGGTGAAATACATGCAGGTAAAATACATGCAGGACCACAAAGACCAGGAATTCCTTGGAGTCATTTCAGGAGTTACCGAATGGGGTATTTATGTTGAAATCATTGAAAACAAATGTGAAGGGATGGTGCGGATCCGTGAGATCAAAGAAGATTATTATACTTTTGATGAAAAACAGTATGCTTTGGTTGGCCAGGCAACAAACAGCCTTTTACAACTTGGAGATGAAGTTTATGTGAAAGTAAAAAATGCAGATCTGGTTAAGAAACAATTGGATTTCAATTTTATCAGACGAAACATTTGATATTAAGAGGAGCAAGCCCAGTGGGCTTGAGGTAGACAAGCTTTTGCTTGTTAGATTTATTTAGACATAACACAACAATTTTAAAAAATATGAAAAAGTTAATTTTTAGTTTATTAGTATTCAGTTCACTAGCTTTTGGGCAGGTTGAAAAAAGACCGGGTGATTTCCACAAGATCACTTCGTTTGACCAGATAGACGTATTCCTTGTTCCGGGGAATGAAAACATCGTACAGATTGAAGGAAACAAGGCCAACCAGGTAGAATTGGTCAATAAAAACGGCGAACTGAAAATCAGGATGCCATTGCTCCAGATGCTGGATGGCGATAATATTTCGGTAACTGTACATTACAAGGATATCGATGCTGTTGAAGCCAATGAAGGCTCTCGGATTGCCTGTGGTGATAAGATTGAAGGAACTTCTTTTGATGTAATTGCCAAAGAGGGCTCGGAAGTAAAGCTGATCCTTGATGTTGATAAACTGAATGTCAGGACAGCCAATGGGTCGACCGTTACCATTTCTGGGACGGCAAAAGTACAGGATGTGGTTTCCAATTCGGGCGGTATTTACCAGGCAGAGAAGCTTCAGACGCAGCAAACAACCATTGCATGCAATGCCGGTGGCGAAGCCGATATCTTTGCAACCGAACTGGTTGAGGCAAAAGTTAGGGCAGGCGGTGATATAATGATTTACGGAAAACCTAAAAAAATCAATCAGAAAGTAGTTGCCGGCGGAAGCATTAGAGAAGCAAAATAGAATTTATTTTACATTTTGAATATTAAATTCTAAATTGCAGTGTCAAAAATTTAACAATGATTTTACTTCAGGATATTCTTTCTGCCATACCACTTGGGTTTTTTCTAAGTTTCATGATTGGCCCGGTTTTCTTTGTATTGCTTGAAACAAGTGTGGTTAAAGGATTCAGGGCTGCAGTAATGTTTGACTTGGGAGTTGTTTTGGCAGATATCGTTTTCATAACGATAGCTTTTTTCAGCAGTTACCGCTTGATCCAAAGCATCAAAGATGATCCGGCTTTGTTTATTTTTGGCGGATTGGTGATGCTCACCTACGGAATCATTTCCTTTATAAACAACAGGAAGGAATCAAGAAAGACAAACATTGACGAAATCGATCCAAGGGAATTGGCCAAAACCAATTACCTGTCGCTGTTCATTAAAGGTTTTTTCCTGAATTTCATCAACATCGGCGTACTCGGATTTTGGCTTGCAATCCTGATTACCGTGGGGCCGCAGCTCGAGTTAAAAACATCGAGGATGCTGACGTTTTTTACCACCTTGATCTTTACGTATTTTGTTACTGATATTTTTAAGATACTTTTAGCCAAGCAATTACGTAAACAATTGAACCAGAAAAACATCCTTTTGATAAAAAAATTCATCAGCATTGTGTTGATTATCTGCGGTGTGGTTTTACTCTCCCAGGCATGGTTTCCAAAAGAAAATAAGATAGTGGACAAGGCATTCGAAAAGCTGGAACACGAAAAGTAATATGATTCAAACCATTCAAATAGTTACATTATTACAGGGATTGTTCCTGATACTGTACCTGTTTTTCAACCGAAAAAAATACCATTTTTACAACTACGCATTTTTTTCTGCTTCTATAATTTCCCTCATTTTTTATATTGTGGGCGATGACAATAACAATCTGTTCCTCAATAAATACGACTTCTTTTTTGTAGACAAAACGCTGTTTGTCACCCTATTGTTCCTATTTCTGAAATACTATAATTCTTCTGTAAAGATCAAACCCGGAATTATCTTGTATTTTGTGCCCTGCCTGATGTACATATCGGTAGAATTATACGAAGCCAATGTCAAAGAAAGCAGCATAATAGAAATAATTGAATTCATCATTACAGCTGCTTTTATAGTATACCTGATCGCGTCTTTGCGATTGTTGAAAAAGCTCGAAATCGACAGGGTAATCAAATGGCCGTTTTACTTTTTGCTGTATTCGCTGCTGATTACTTTTATTGTGGATTTGGGCGAATTCCTGATAGAAGAACAATCGTTTATGAAACTGAGTACCATCCTGATTTTTGAGGTTTCGGTCCTGTTTTATTATCTGACATTCGTGTTTGCATTAAACCATAATTTCCTTGATCTGCCGCTTCAAAATCCGAAATATAAAAACTCGGCTTTAAACAATAATGATGTTGAAGATTATAAAAAGCGTATAATCGCTGCGATGGAAAACGATAAGGTTTTTAAAAATGAAAACCTTTCGCTGCAAACTTTCAGCGAAAGTGTCAATATCCCCAAACACTATATTTCCGAGATTTTAAACGTGCACCTGAAGACAAATTTTCAGGATTTTGTAAACGAATACCGTGTTGAAGAATTCATAAAATTGTATACCAATCCGGAAAACAGCCATTTTTCGATACTTGGGCTTGCCACCTCAGTTGGATTTAAAAATAAAGCAACTTTTAATTCTAATTTCAAGAAAATCAAAGGATTATCTCCAACAGAATACAAACGGCACAACTAAAAAAATCACAATTTTAGTCAATTCCAATTAGGCCATACCCCTAATTTTTGCCTTAGATTTTATTACATTATATTTTTGTAACCACTTCTCCCGCTAAGTTTTATACACAAAAAATAATGAAAGAAAAACCAGGAAACCGTTTCAGGATTTTAACAAATTTTATCGTAACTTATTGTTCGCTGAGTTTTGCCATAAGGGCAATCTTATTCATTTTATCATTCAGGTCTATTGATTTTTCGATGCTGAATATTGCAAAAATATTCGGATTGGGGTTGGTCTATGATTTTGGCACTGCAGTCTTTTTCATTCTTCCCTACGGACTGTATCTATTGCTTTTCCCTTCAAAAAAAGTAGGAAGCACTGCCGATAGGATCATTACGTACAACATCCTTTTTTTTACTTTTTTTATTACCGTTTTTTCATTTTTAGCTGAATTTCCGTTTTGGGCCGAATTCAATACCAGGTTCAACTTCATTGCGGTCGATTACCTGATTTATACCTATGAGGTTGTTGAAAACATCAACCAGTCGTATCCATTGCCAATACTGATTGTTTTGCTGTTGGCGCTCACAGGCTTATTTTTTCTTTACTATAACAAAACCAGGAAATTTGAACTTGTTTTTTCAAGTCCAATGGCATTTAAAAACAGATTGGCTCACTTTGCCGTTTTGGTGTGTATCAGTTTTGTTTATATCCAGTTTGTAACCAATAAGATGGCAGAATACGGAAACAATAATTATGTAAACGAACTTTCTAAAAATGGGGTTTACTCGTTTTTTGCAGCGTTTCGTTCAAATGAATTGGATTATGATACTTTTTATCAAAAGCTTCCGCAAAGTGAAGCATTTGCATTAGTTAAAAATGACATCAGGCAAAACAATCAAAATTACATAAGCAGCGATGAAAAAAGCCTAAAGAGGAAAGTTACCAATACCGGCACCGAATCACATCCGAACATCATATTGGTTTGCATAGAAAGCTTTAGCGCTGATTTTATGGGAGCTTTTGGAAATAAGGAACATCTTACTCCTAACCTTGATAAAATGGCGGGAGAAAGCCTGTTTTTTACCAATATGTATGCTACAGGGACACGAACCGTAAGAGGAATGGAAGCCTTGACGCTTTCTGTGCCTCCTACTCCGGGAAACAGTATTGTAAGGCGGCATGATAATTCGAATCTGTATTCGATCGCAACAATTTTGAGGCAAAAGAACTACAGCCTGGATTTCATTTACGGTGGCGATGGCTATTTTGACAATATGAATACTTTCTTTGGAGGCCAGGGCTTTACCATTGTTGACAGGAACCGAGGGAATCCTTTGGCCGACGACATTAAAACCAAACGTATCAATATCGAGGATAATGAGGTTACTTTTGAAAATGCATGGGGAATCTGTGATGAGGATATCTATAAAAAAACCTTGAAAATTGCAGATTCCAATTATGCTTCTGGCAAACCGTTCTTTAATTTCATCATGACTACTTCCAACCACAAACCTTACTCCTTTCCGGAACATGCCATTGACATGCCGCAGGGAAAAAGGGAATCAGTCATAAAATACACAGATTATGCAATTGGAAAATTTATTGAAAATGCTAAAAGAAAACCTTGGTTCAAGAACACGGTTTTCATTTTTGTTGCCGACCATTGTGCCAGCGCTGCAGGAAAATGGGAAGTCAACATTGACAAACACCATATCCCGGCCATGATTTATAATGCCAATACTGCACCGGAAAAAATAAGCAAGCTGGTTTCGCAGATTGATCTGATGCCTACGGTTTTTGGCTACCTGAACTGGAATTATACCACTTCATTATATGGAAAAGACATCCGACTGATGCAGCCAAAAGAGGAACGTGCCCTACTTGGCAATTACAGGACTATTGGGCTTTTGCAAAACAATATTTTCACTGAAATCAATGATAAAAAAGAATGCAACCAATATTCCTGGAATCCGGAAATGAAGGAAATGAAAACGATGAGGAATCAAAATCTGGAATTAAAAAACAAAACGATAGCCAATTATCAAACAGCAAGTTACCGTTTTAAAAATGGCCTGATGAAGGAAAAAAAATAGTATGGATACCAATAAAGCCCTAAGCAAAGTAGCGAAGATTACCGTATTATTTTGGCTGCTTAAGATAATCGGGACTACTTTGGGCGAAACGCTTGGCGATTATATTTCGATGACACTTGATTTGGGTTACGCCATTGGAATTGGGATTACCCTGCTGGTTTTTTTGACGGTTCTTATTTTACAATTGTATTCAAGGAAACACATTCCGTTGCTTTATTGGTCAGTCATAATTGCCACTACAACTTTAGGCACTGAGATTTCAGATTTTATAGATCGATCGCTTCATATGGGGTATGCCTCGGGAACCCTTCTTTTGGCATTCTGCCTGGGGTTGACATTATTAATTTGGTTCAAAAAGTACAAAAACCTTGAAGTTTTCCCAATTGCGGAAAGAACCAAGGAATTGTATTACTGGATTGCTATACTTTTTTCCAATAGCTTAGGAACTGCGTTTGGGGATTTCCTGAGCGATAATCTGGGGCTGGGTTATCTGTATGGCGCTATCATAACCGGGAGCATTATCTTATTGGTTGTAATGCTTCATTACCTGACCAAAATCAATCATATCCTTTTATTCTGGATTGCGTTTATCTTTACACGCCCGTTTGGAGCCACTTTTGGCGATTTCCTTACCAAACCATCAGCCAAAGGAGGCCTGGATTTTGGAAGGCTTACGTCTTCACTTATAGCAATGGCTTTGATGCTACTGCTGATTTACCTGTCAAAAAATAAAACAAAAAATAAAGTTTCCTAAGTTTTTGATGAAGACAAAATGATATATTTACATTATGTAAATTATTGTTTATGAGATTTTTGACAACCGTTATCATTTTGTTTTTCACGATATCATTTTATGGGCAGGATGACAGAAACAGCTATGTTGCCACTATTAACGGCATGGAAGGCAATATTGTAATCAAGATGAGGAAAGAGCAGTTTAAAAAAGCTGTGATCGGTTATAACCATAAACATAAAAAAGACGCCTCGATAAATGTCACAGGTTTTACCCTAAAGATTCCCGGGGCACAGGCTGAGGCAATCAAAGGAAATAAAATTGATGAAAGGATGTTTCTTAAAATCCTAAGAAATGCATCAAGAGGAGATAAAATAACCATTTCTGATATAAAAACGATTGCAGATAATGAAAAAGCATCCGGGCGGTACATTGATCCTGCCTATCCGATAATAATAGAAATTTACTGAGTATTCCATAAAAAAAACCTCCAGCTTTCACTGAAGGTTTTCGAGGCATCTTCCGGATTCGAACCGGAGTAAACGGTTTTGCAGACCGGTGCCTAGCCACTCGGCCAAGATGCCGTAATTGCTGGCAAATATAGACTTTTTTTTGAAAGTTCCAAAGATTAAAGGATTATCAGCAAAAAAATACTTTGTATTCCCAATTTCGTAATTCGGAAATTAGCTCCGGTATTCTTCCATTTCAATCGTAACGGCTTCAACATCACCGCCAATAGGAGGATTTAGTTTTGAAACTGCCAATAAGATCCGGGATACGGAAGGGATTTCATTAAAGATCCTCACAATGATCCTATGGGCAACATGCTCCAGTAATTTGGAACGGATTGCCATCTCTTCTTCTACAATTTTGTTTAAATGTACATAATCAACGGTATCCTTTAGTTCATCGGATACGGCAGATTTCCTTAAATCGGTCTTGATTTCTAAATCCACCCGGTAATCCGAACCGATCCGCGCCTCTTCTTCAAGGCAGCCATGAAAGGAAAAAGTTCTGATATTCTGGAGTTTGATGGTTCCCATAAATTTGTGGATTAGGTTATTGTATTATGCCGTAAAATTAGTAAATATTTGGATATTCATTCAAATATCAAATAACCGAATCAACGCATAACCAAATAACCAACATTTTTGGTAAATTTGTCGTTCAAAAAATTGAATATGTCAGCAGAAGAAAAATCGCTTAATTTCATCGAACAAATTATCGAAGAAGATTTGAAAAACGGCTTGCCACAAGGTAAATTGCGTTTTCGTTTCCCACCCGAACCTAACGGATATTTACATGTTGGGCATGCCAGTGCGATTTGTTTGAACTTTGGTTTGGGATTGGATTACCAGGCGCCGGTAAACCTGCGTTTTGATGATACCAACCCCGCTAAAGAAGAGCAGGAATACGTTGATGCCATTAAAAGGGATATAGAATGGCTTGGTTACCAATGGGATAGCGAATGCTATGCTTCTGACTATTTCCAGCAATTATACGACTGGGCAGTTGAATTTATCAAAGCCGGTAAAGCTTATGTTGACAGCCAATCGTCGGAAGAAATGGCAATTCAAAAAGGAACGCCAACAACTCCCGGAACCGATTCCCCATTCAGGAACCGTTCTGTCGAAGAGAATCTGGATTTGCTTACCCGCATGAAAAACGGCGAGTTTCCAAACGGAACACACATCCTTCGTGCCAAAATCGATATGGAGCACAACAATATGCTGATGCGCGACCCGATCATGTACCGTATTCTGCACTCACATCACCACAGGACCGGTGACAAATGGTGCATCTACCCTATGTATGACTGGGCTCATGGCGAAAGTGATTATCTGGAGCAGATTTCTCATTCCTTCTGTACGCTGGAATTTTTGCCACACCGTGAATTGTACGATTGGTTTTTAGACCAGGTTTATGATATCAAAAAAGTAAGGCCAAAGCAAAGGGAATTTGCACGCCGTAATCTTTCGCATACTGTAGTTTCTAAAAGGAAATTATTGCAATTGGTTGAGGAAAAACACGTTAGCGGTTGGGATGATCCAAGGATGAGTACTATTTCCGGTATGCGGCGCCGTGGTTATCCGCCAATGGCTATCAGGAATTTTGCCAATACTATCGGGATTGCAAAGCGCGATAATCTGATTGATGTTTCGTTATTGGAGTTCTGTGTCCGCGATGTTTTGAATAAAACTGCACCTCGTGTAATGGCAGTCTTGAATCCGGTGAAATTGGTCATTACCAATTACCCTGAAGGAAAAGAAGAGTTTTTGGATGCGGAGAACAGCCAGGAAGATGAAAGCTTAGGTTATAGGAAAGTGCCTTTTTCAAAGGAAATATATATCGAAAGAGAAGATTTCCAGGAAGAAGCAAATAAAAAATTTTTCCGTTTGACTTTGGGAACTGAAGTTCGTTTGAAAA
Organism: Flavobacterium sp.; assembly: GCA_049841115.1. GTDB lineage: Bacteria > Bacteroidota > Bacteroidia > Flavobacteriales > Flavobacteriaceae > Flavobacterium. The sequence goes on along the minus strand of JASGHQ010000006.1, from coordinate 1,029,129 downwards.
ATGCCTATATTATTAAAGGTGAATCAGTTGTGAAAGATGCTGCTGGAAATATTACCGAAATTCATTGTACTTATGATGAAGATTCACGTAGCGGAAGCGGTACTGAAGCTTCGCAAAGAAAGGTAAAGGGAACCATTCACTGGGTTTCGATCAACCATGCGATTGAAGCCGAAATCCGGGTTTATGACCGACTGTTTACACATGAAAATCCGGATGGCGACAAGGATGTAGATTTTAAAAATTACATCAACCCGAATTCGCTTGAAGTCATCAAAGGTTATTTGGAACCAAGTTTGGCAATTGTTCAAAGCGGCGAAAGATTCCAGTTTCAGCGTTTGGGATATTTTTGTGTTGATAAAGATTCTTCAGCCGAAAAATTGGTTTTCAACAAAACGGTTGGCCTAAAAGATACCTGGGCAAAAATCGAAAGCAAGGAATAATACAATATAGATTTTACAAATGAAAAGCTCACTTTTTAGTGAGCTTTCTTATTATTTATGAAATTTATTGTTTTTTTATAATCATAATTTTTATCGATTAAAATCGGCTTTCATAAATTGGTTTTCCTGCGTTTTTAAAATTTCCCGATGTCAATTTATAGCTTAGGTGAAAATCTTTTATTATTTCGCTTTATTTTAAGTTTTACCTGTTTAACCCCAAATTAACATGCCGTTTCAGCAATTTTTTGTAAATTCACTAAAATTAAATTTTAAAAATATGTCTGGCAAAAACGGAAATGGGATTTTGGCACTTTTGGCCGGTGCGGCAATCGGAGTTGGATTGGGAATTTTATTTGCTCCTGATAAAGGTTCGAAAACCCGTGAAAAAATAAAAGATGGTTTTGACGATTTTAAGGAAGACATATTGTCAAAATTGGATACTTTCAAAAATGACAGTGAAGAAAAATTTTCTGAAACGGAAGATAATGTAAAAGGCAAGGTCGAAAATTTTATTTCCGACTCAAGTTATAAAGCCGAGGAAGCCATCACTTTTTTAGAAGAAAAATTGGCCGAACTTAAAAAACAAAACGCCAAACTTCAGAAATAATGGCATTGGAAGAACTACAAGACAATATCGAAGAGATTCAGGAAAATGCAAAAGCCTATGTAGAAAGCACTATTGCTTACTACAAACTCTGGGGCTTTAAGGTTGCGATGAAATCAACAACGTTAATCTTAAAGTTCATACTGATCGCAATCTGCATGATGATTGTGTTGCTTTTTTTATCTATTGCAGCAGCTTTAGCTATCGGAAGTGCCTTAGATAGTTACGTTTACGGATTTTTGATCGTGGCAGCCATTTACCTGATACTGGCCTTGCTCCTATTTATGGTAAAAGATAAAATTGTCGAAGGGCCGATCCTGGAAAAATTCTCTGAAATATTTTTTAACGATTGATCATGGAGACAAAAAAGTATTCATCTTACGCAGAAATCGAAAGAGATCTGGAAATCCTGAAGACCGAAAAGGAAATCCATTACCAGAAAATTATATTGGGCGTTGCAAAAACCAAGGAAAGTTTGCTTCCTTCAAAGTCGGTTTCATTGGTTGCCGATATTTATAAAAAGGTATTTTCAGGCACTGTTGGCGGCATTCTAAAGATTGCCATTCCGTATGCGGTCAATTGGTATATAAACAGAAAAAGAGGCGATTAAGCCTCTTTTTTATTGAAAATCATCTGATTATTTCTTCGGTTATTCCGGGTTTGAAGTGTCCGATGGATTATAGTCAAGAGAAGATTTATTTTTGTCCTTTACCCTTTTTGGCTGACTTTTCATCTGTTCGCCTATGATGCTCGAAGCAGTGAAGCTTGTCACCATATTATTAAGCATATCACTTGCGGCTTGTGGTGAATTTGGCAACAGTATCAGATTCGAATTCGTATCGGCACCAATTGCCTGAAGCGTATCGTAATGCTGCGTGATTACGATCAAGGCTGAAGCTTCCTGTGAATTGATTCCCACTTGGTTCAATACTTCCACACTTTCCACCAAACCTTTGGCAATTTCCCTTCTTTGGTCTGCAATACCCTGACCCTGAAGTTTTTTACTTTCGGCTTCTGCCTTAGCTTTGGCAACAATCCTGATTCGTTGTGCGTCCGATTCGAACATTGCCGCAGTTTTTTCCCTTTCGGCAGCATTGATACGGTTCATCGCATTTTTAACCTGGATGTCCGGATCGATATCGGTAACCAATGTATTGATGATGTCATAACCATATGCCATCATAGCTTCGTTTAATTCGCGTTTTACTGCAATGGCGATATCATCTTTCCTAACAAAAACATCATCCAAAATAAGCTTCGGAACTTCGGCACGCACCACGTCAAAAACATAAGCCGTGATCTGGTCGTGAGGGTATTCCAATTTGTAGAATGCTTCATAAACATGTTCCTGGATTACCTTAAACTGTACGGAAACCTTCATTTTAATAAACACGTTGTCTTTGGTTTGTGTTTCAATGATGACGTCCAGCTGTTGTATCCTCAAATTTACACGTCCGGCAATTCTGTCAATAATAGGAAGCTTAAGCTGTAAACCTGAGTTTCTGATGCTTAAGAACTTTCCGAAACGCTCGATTACTACAGCTGTTTGCTGCTTCACGGTAAAGAACGAAGAGAACAGTATTATTAAACCAAATAACAATAAAGCAATTAAGATTGGATTCATAATTTTAAATATTTAAGTTAGTAAAGTTGTTGTACGAAAAAAATGTATGTTTGTTACAAATTATAAGTCACTATTTTATGAATAAAAAAATGATGCTCCTTTTGTTGCTGGTTTCAACAGTTGGATTTGCACAATATGGTTACAGGGATGGAAACCGCATCGGGATTTCGGCCGGAATTTCACAGACTAGCTTATTTACAAGCAATTTTGATACTAATCCCGAAATGGGTTTTGCCGGAGGGCTTTCGGTTCGCGGTAATTATTACAATGATTGGAGCATGATTTACGGAATGCAGTTTTTCTCGAATAATTTCTCTGTCGAATCAACTTTAGATCAAAAAATAAAATACAATGTGCAGGGTGTAAAAGTCAGGGTATTGTTTAGCTATAACATTGTACAGGATCATGTTTCATTGGATTTTGGCCCGGTTTTACAGATTAACGGAAAGCTTCAGGTAGCCACTTCTGACGAAAATAAAACCATCAAAGGAACATTACTTAAAGCAGATGACATTATCGATGTTTCGCCGGTGAGCGGCAACTTTTACCTCGGTGGTTCGGCAGGAGGGAAGACTGTACGCGCAGTGATTTTTTATGAATACGGATTTACCAATTTTATGAATAAGCTTAATAAAGATGATGCATTGCGGACTTTGAATAACGGAAAGGAATTTAAAGGAAACCTTGGAACTATAAACGCCCAGGTTATTTTTAATTTATAATGATCTAACCTTAATAACCGACCTCTATGAAACAAAACCTAATTTTAACCACCGCGCTATTGTCTTTAGGATTTGCAAAGGCGCAAACTACTATAGTACAGGATACTTATGAAAAAAACGATAAGCCTGTTTCTTATGAATTATTGTTTAAAAAACAACAAGTAATAATCTGTAAAGGAAAAAAAATTGGAGGCCTGGTAGCGGGTTCGCAAACCAATAATATCTACAGTTACGATTTCTCAGGAAATAAAACCCCTGTTGTTGAAAATGAGAAATTATACCAATGCAATTATTCCAATTCTGAAAAAACACTAAGAGTTGTGGATATTTCAAACGGATTGTTTAAAGCAACGGTAAAATATTTAGTGGATGGTAAATTCACAAATCCAATATTGATGGATCAATCAAATGCATACCGAAGGTACTTTCCATTCTATGACAATTTTACCGACAAGTATGAAGTTAGGCTGACCAATCAACAAAATAAAGATAATATTGATTATCAAAAAGATAACCTTAATTTATCTGTTGTTGATTTCACGAACAAAAAAAGGAAATCCTACAAATTGGAAAAACCCAACATAGCGCGATTAACGTCAGGAAGTTTTGTGCAACCGGACAAAAAGCTGGGATTGAATTACCGCATCAATGACGATGATTCATTTGATTTTATCACCAAATCGATAGTGTCCGATTATTCTAAAACTACATTATATAAAACAACTTATAGCTTATCTGACGGTAAGATTTCAAGTGATATCGGTTATGAATTGAACCTGTCTGGAAAATATTTTATCTATTCTAATAACGGAGCCGGATTTACCGACACGCCGGCAAATAATTCACAGCCTTATTTTGATGATGACTTATTCATAAACAACTATATTACTGATAAAAATAATGGCGATATCTATGTTTACGGATTATATAGCGATAAGCCGGCTGCCTTGAACAAGGAAGTAATTCCAAGAGGCTATTATGTTTTCAAGTTTGATAAAACCGGGAAAAAGATTTGGGAATCCATAAATAAAATAGATGACAAAGACCTGAATGGGAAGCATTATATGTATTATACTTCAACGGGCTTATATTTTATTAACGATAAATTATGTTTCTATGCTTTTGTAAATGAGCATGATGAATATTTAGATTACGGCCTTCTGGACAAGAATAACGGAAACCAGGTAAAAGCCAGCAAAATAGTTTTCCATGAATACGAATCAAGGATAGGTGTGGGAAGCGACTTTTTTAAATTGGATTACGAGTATAAAGATATCAAAGAATTAAAAAATAAAAAATTCAACATAATGGGTATCATTGCTTATCAGTTAAATGATAAATTTGCCAACTACGTAAAAAGTGTCAAAGCCAAAAATGAAACACACTTTATGACAACCTTTAACGAAGCAGGATTGTTCGTAGTCGAAACCGATAATGATGATTATTATAAAGTGACCTATTTTAAAGACTAATAAAAAAGCCCCGGATTTCCGGGGCTTTTTCTTTTATAAGGTTTCGATTGCTTTGTGTAATCGTTTGATGGTTTCTTCCTTTCCGATCAGTTCCACAATGTCAAAAAGATGTGGCCCTTTCATTTCGCCAACCAAGCTTAAGCGAAACGGCTGCATTACTTTCCCCATCCCAATTTCGTTTTGTGTCATCCAGTCCTTCACAATAGTTTCGATATGAGCAGAAGTAAAATCGGTGATGTTTTCCAGAACGGAAATCAATTCCTGCATCAATCTTGGCGTTTCCTCTTTCCAGTTTTTGGTAGCTTTTTCATCGTAAGACTTTGGGGCTTCAAAAAAGAAATTACTCAAATCCCAAAATTCCGAAACAAAATTTGCACGTTCTTTTATCAGCGAAACGACTTTTACCAAAGAAGTATAGTCGATGTCGATTCCTTTTTCGTAAACGATAGGAGCGAAGGCTTTCGCCAAATCCTCGTTCGACTGTTGCTGTAAATATTGATGGTTGAACCATTTGTTTTTTTCAGGGTCAAATTTGGCTCCGGCTTTGTGAACTCTGTTCAGATCAAACTTCTGAACTAATTCTTCCAGCGAAAACAATTCCTGGTCCGTTCCGTCGTTCCAGCCTAATAAAGCCAAAAAGTTGATTACGGCCTCAGGTAAAAATCCGTTTTCCCTATAGCCCGACGATATGCCTTCTTCACTTTTCCATTCCAATGGAAAGACCGGGAATCCTAATTTATCGCCGTCGCGTTTTGATAATTTCCCGTTTCCTATAGGTTTCAATATCAATGGCAAATGCGCAAATTCCGGCGCTTCCCAGCCAAATGCTTTGTATAATAAAACGTGTAACGGCATCGATGGCAGCCATTCTTCGCCACGGATAACGTGTGAGGTTTCCATCAAATGGTCGTCAACAATGTTGGCCAAATGATAAGTCGGCATACCATCTGATTTGAATAAAACCTTGTCATCTAAAAGATTGGTTTCAAATTTAATGTCGCCACGAATGATGTCGTGCAGGTGTAAAGTTCCGTTAACCGGAGTTTTAAAGCGTACTACATAAGCTTCTCCGCTGGCAATCCTTTTTCCGGTTTCCTCTTTTGAAATTACTAAAGAAGTGTCGAGTTTTTCGCGGTTGCTCCAGTTATAGATGAATGTTTTTCCTTCTGCTTCGTATTCTTTCCTCAATGCATCCAGGGCTTCGGCTGTATCAAAGGCATAATACGCCCAACCCGATTCGATCAATTGATCCGCATACTGTTTGTACAAATCTTTTCTTTCGGATTGACGGTAAGGGCCAAATTTTTCATTCTTCCCCACGGTTTCGCTTGGCGCGATCCCCAACCAGTCCAAAGCTTCAAAAATATAAGCTTCGGCACCGGGAACAAAGCGGTTTTGATCGGTATCCTCAATCCTTAAATAAAAAGTACCATTGTGTTTTTTGGCAAAAAGATAATTGAATAGTGCAGTCCTAACACCGCCAATATGCAATGGCCCGGTCGGACTTGGAGCAAAACGAACTCTAACTGGTCTTGACATTTTCTTGTAATTTTTGGCAAAGATAATCAGAAGCAAGAAGCAAGAGGCAAGAAGCAAGAAGTTTTTAATGCTTTGAAAACTCCGATTTTACTTGGTTTTTCTTTGGCAAATTTTTAACGCTTAGGTATTCGCGAAAAATTGTACATTTATCGGTTATAAACAAAGGATTAACAATTTGGACAATTCAAACATCATTTATCAGAAGCTGGAGGACTTTATCAGGAAGTTTTATACCAATGAATTACTGCGCGGAACGATTTTCTTCGTTGGCATTGGATTGCTGTATTTTATCTTCACTTTGTTTGTGGAATACTTTCTTTGGCTGAAGCCAACATCCAGGACAATTCTTTTTTACACCTTTGTTTTGGTGGAATTGTTCCTTCTGTTGCGGTTCATCTGCTTTCCGTTGTTTAAATTGTTCAAGCTTCAAAAGGGCATTGATTACAATCAGGCTTCATCGATTATCGGGAATCATTTTAGTGAGGTAGGCGATAAGCTGACCAATTTCCTGCAGCTTTCCGAAGACCGGAATAAATCGGAATTGTTATTGGCTTCGATCGATCAGAAGGCAAATACATTGCAGCCGATTCCTTTTGGCAATGCCGTAAATTTTGGCACCAACAAAAAATACCTGCCTTTGGCAATCATCCCGATTCTGTTTTTTGCTTTCTTTTACCTTTCCGGAAACAGTGGCGTGATTTCGCAGAGCTTGAACCGTGTCGTGAATTTCAAAAAGCAGTTTTTGCCGCCGGCACCGTTTGAATTTGAAGTTTTGAACGACAACCTGCAGACCGAACAGAATAAGGATTTCCTTCTGAAGGTTAAGACCGTTGGTAAGGTGGTTCCCGAAAATGCGATGATTTTCATTGGTGACGAAAGTTATTTTATGGAAAGCAATAAGCCGGGTGAGTTTGAGTTTGTGATTCCGAAACCTTCGGAAGACCTGGATTTTCATATTGAAGCCAATGAAGTTTCGTCGCACGATTATGAATTGAAAGTGGTTACTGTTCCGTCTATTGCCAACTTTGAAATGGTGCTCAATTTTCCAGGGTATTTGAATAAAAAATCAGAAGTGATCAAAGGTACCGGAAATGCCATCATCCCTGAAGGAACGCAGGTTACCTGGAGAATGAATACGCTGGCAACGCAAAAAGTAGATTGGGTAAATGACAACGCGCGTTACACCTTTGCCAAAAATGAAAATATGTTTACGCTGTCAAAAAACATCCTGCAAAATGTGGATTACCAGATTTTGACATCAAACAATAAAGTCCAGAACTACGAAAAACTGAACTACCAGATTTCTGTGATTAAGGATCAATATCCGACGATTAATGTCAATAATGCGCCGGATAGCTTGAAAGTCAATAAAAACTTCGTTTTAGGGCAGGTTTCTGACGATTACGGATTGTCCAGGCTTCAGATTGTTTATTATCCAAAAGCAAACCCAAATCAGGCCAAAAAAGGCACCATAGCGGTTAAGAAAGATGTTTACGATCAGTTTGTGTTTTCTTTCCCGAGCAATCTTCCGGTTGAGGAAGGCGTTTCGTATGAATATTATTTTGAGGTTTTTGACAACGATGCCATCCACAATTATAAAAGCACAAAATCTGCTGTATTCAGCAACAGGATCGCTACCGAAACAGAAAAACAGGATGAAATGATGCAGCAGCAGAATGAGAACATCAATTCTATGGCTAAATCATTAAAGGCCCAGGACAAGCAATTATCCGACATGGACAAGCTTCAGAAAATGGGTAAGGAAAAGGATAACCTTGAATACAAAGACCAGCAGAAAGTCAATGACTTCATCCAACGACAAAAACAGCAGGATGAAATGATGAAGGAATTCTCGGAGAAGATGAAGGATAATCTGGAGCAATTCAAATCGGAAAAGAAAGATGAGAAAAAAGAAGCACTTCAGGAACGTTTGGAAAAGTCTAAGGAAGAAATCGAAAAGAACAAAAAGCTGCTTGATGAGCTTCAGAAGCTGAATGACAAAATCAGTAAGGATGAATTGTTTGAAAAGATGGAGAAATTCCAGCAGCAAAGCAAAAACCAGACGAAAAGCCTGGAGCAATTGGTGGAGCTTACCAAGCGTTATTACGTTGAGAAAAAAGCCCAACAGATTGCAGAGAAAATGAATAAGCTTGCCGAAAAGCAGGATAAGCTTGCTGATAAAACCGATGAGAACAATGCTGAAAAGCAGGACGAAATCAATAAGGAATTTGACAAACTCCAGGAAGAACTCAAAGACCTGCAAAAGGACAACAAGGAATTGAAGGCTCCTATGGATATTCCTAAAACTGAGGAAAAAGAAAAAAGCATTGATGAGGATTTAAAGGATGCCAAAGATCAATTGCAGAAACAGCAAAAAGATAAAGCCAAGCCAAAGCAGAAAAGCGCTTCAAAAAAAATGAAGCAAATGAGCCAGCAGATGCAGGATCAGATGGCGTCTGCGGAAATGGAGCAAATGGATGAAGACATTGCTATGCTGCGCCAGATTCTGGATAATCTTTTGGCATATTCCTTCTCTCAGGAAGACGTAATGAAACAGTTTAAAAACCTAAAACGCGGTGCACCTTCGTACAATAAAAACCTAAAAACCCAGCAGGACTTAAGGCTGCAGTTCAAGCATGTTGATGACAGTTTGTTTGCAATGTCGCTGCGCAATCCAAAAATTGCTGAAGACGTTACCAAGGAAATAGGTAACGTACAGTATAATGTTGACAAGGCCATTGAAACTCTGGCCGAAGCCAACATCCAAAAAGGTAATTCGCATCAGCAATACGCCGTTTCTTCTGCCAATAAACTTGCGGATATGCTTAGTGATATTTTAAACGGAATGCAGATGCAGATGTCGGGAGGTTCAGGAGCCGGTAAGCCAAAGCCTGGAGGAGGCCAAGGCGGAATGCAATTACCTGATATCATAAAGAAACAGGAAGGTCTTGGTGAAAAAATGAAAAAGGGAATGAAGAAAGGTGACAAGGGCGAAGGAGAAGAAGGTAGCCAAGGAGAGAAAGAAGGCCAGGGACAGGAAGGTGGAAAAGGCGGTAACGGGAAAAGCGGTGATAAAGGCCAAAGCGGTAATGGGAAAGGGAATAACGGAAAGGGACAAGGAAACCAAAATGGTGGTGAGAATGGCCAGGACGGTGAAGGCGACGCCAAAAATATCATGGAGATTTATAAGGAACAACAGCAACTCCGGGAGGCTCTAGAAAAAGAATTGAAAAAACAGGGAGTAGGCGGGAATGGTCAAAATGCCCTTGATCAGATGAAGCAAGTTGAAAAACAATTGTTGAATAAGGGATTCAATAACGAAACACTTCAGAAGATACTTAATGTCAAATATGAATTGTTGAAACTGGACAAAGCGTTGCAACAGCAGGGCGAAGACAAGAAACGTCAATCCGAAACCAATAAAAAAGAATTTAATAATCAGGCCAATGCATTGCCAAGCCGCCTTCAAGATTATTTGAATAGTATTGAAATTTTAAATAGACAAAGCTTACCTTTGCGCTCCAATTTTAACCAGAAGGTTCAAGAATATTTTAAAACCAATGATTAGTTTCAATTACGAATTAGATTTTCAGTTAAATGATGAAATGGCTTATTCCGAATGGATATCCCGGATCATTAGCTCCGAATTAAAGGGCGAAGGTGAAATCAATTATATATTCTGCGACGATGACTATTTGTTGCAAATAAACCAGCAGTATTTGGATCATGATACGTTAACGGACATTATTAGCTTTGATTATTCTGAAGGAAACAACTTACATGGTGATATTTTTATTTCTGTGGAAAGAGTCCGTGATAATGCGCATGATTTTAAGGTTTCGTTTGATGAAGAACTGAAACGCGTTATGGCGCATGGCATTTTGCATTATTGTGGGTACAAGGATAAATCCGAAAAAGATGAAAAGTTGATGCGCCAGAAGGAAGAAGAAAAAATGAAAATGTTCCACGTGAAACATAATTAAACAACAAGATGTTTTTAGAAAAGTATGATGTGATTGTGGTGGGTGCTGGGCACGCCGGATGTGAAGCCGCCGCGTCAGCGGCGAATTTGGGATGTAGTACTTTATTGGTCACAATGAGCCTGCAAAATATTGCCCAGATGTCGTGCAATCCTGCGATGGGTGGAATTGCCAAAGGGCAAATCGTTCGCGAGATTGATGCGCTTGGCGGATATTCCGGAATTATTTCAGATAAAACCGCGGTTCAGTTCAAAATGCTGAACAAATCAAAAGGGCCGGCCATGTGGTCGCCAAGGGTTCAGTCGGATCGGATGCGTTTTGCGGAAGAATGGAGATTGCGTTTAGAGCAAACGCCAAATCTCGATTTTTACCAGGAAATGGTTAAAGGCCTTTTGATCAGGAATGATAAGATTGAGGGAATTGTAACTTCACTGGGAATCGAAATCAAAGCCAAGACGGTTGTATTGACTAACGGAACGTTCCTGAATGGACTGATCCATATCGGAGACAAACAATTTGGAGGTGGAAGGGCAGGCGAAGGTGCTGCATTCGGAATCACGGATGATTTGGTGAAAGCAGGATTTGAAGCAGGTAGGATGAAGACTGGGACACCGCCAAGGGTTGACGGACGTTCATTGGATTATTCCAAAATGCGTGAAGAACCTGGTGATGAATTTCCGGATAAATTCTCATATTCCGATGAAACCAAGCCATTGGCACACCAAATGCTCTGCCATATGACTTATACTTCAAACGAAGTCCATAACATCCTTAGGGAAGGTTTTGACCGCTCGCCGATGTTCAATGGCAGGATTAAAAGTATTGGGCCAAGATATTGCCCATCCATAGAAGATAAAATCAATCGTTTTGCTGATAAGGAAAGGCATCAGCTTTTTGTTGAGCCGGAAGGCTGGAATACTGTTGAGGTTTATGTGAACGGTTTTTCAACTTCGTTGCCCGAAGATATTCAGTTCAAGGCATTACGTTCTGTAGAAGGATTTGAGAAAGTTAAATTTTTCCGACCTGGATATGCAATAGAATACGATTATTTTCCACCAACACAATTGAAACACACTTTAGAAACCAAGCTCGTTGAAGGTTTGTATTTCGCAGGCCAGATCAATGGAACTACCGGATATGAAGAAGCTGCATCACAAGGTTTGATGGCCGGAATCAATGCCGCGCTCAAAGTCAAAGAAGAAGCCCCTATGATTCTTCGGCGTGATGAGGCGTATATCGGGGTTCTGATAGATGATTTGATTACCAAAGGAACCGAAGAGCCGTATAGAATGTTTACTTCGCGTGCTGAATACCGAACGCTTTTGCGCCAGGATAATGCTGATTTCAGGCTGACTCCAAAATCCTTTGAGATTGGATTGGCTTCTGAAAAAAGGATGCGAAGAATGGAGCACAAATTCAATGAAAGCGAGAAGATGCTGAATTTCTTCAAAGAAACCAGTGTTACACAGGATGAGGCAAACCCTATTTTGATTGAAAAGGAAAGCGCACCGATGAGCCAATCGGACAAAATGTTTAAAGTGTTTTCGCGTCCGCAAATTGAATTGGATGATATCCTGAAGTTTGAAAAAGTCCAGCAATACATCCAGGATAATGATCTGGACAAGGAAATAATCGAGCAGACTGAAATCCAGGTGAAATATTCGGGTTATATCGAAAAAGAAAGAAACAATGCTGAAAAGCTGATCCGTTTGGAAGATATCAAAATCCCTGAAAATTTTGATTATTACAAGATCAAATCGATGTCAATTGAAGCGAAACAAAAACTAACGAATATACGTCCGGTTACCATTTCGCAAGCTTCAAGAATCAGCGGCGTTTCTCCGGCTGATATTTCTGTTTTATTAATTTATATGGGAAGATAATTTTGCGTTCCACGTGAAACTACTTCCGCAAGCCTTACCAATAAAGAGTTCTATGGGTTTTCAAAATAATATTTTTTTTCAAAAAGTACGTGACTATTCCGTTTCGAAAGAAATTTTCGAACTACATCACAATCCCGAATATGATCTGCTGATTACTTTCCCGAAGCCAAGCTTAGAGAAATTACCGAGCTATTATGAAAGCGAAGATTATATTTCGCACACCGATGGAAAACGTTCTTTATTTGAAAGATTATACCATGCAATAAAAAATGTTGCGCTTAAGAACAAAGTCAAATTAATCAATGCAAAATCTGAAAAAGGTTCCCTTTTGGATATTGGAGCAGGAACAGGAGATTTTTTGGTTACTGCCAAAAACGATGGCTGGGAAACTACCGGAATTGAGCCAAGCGCAAAGGCAAAAGGAATTGCAATTAATAAGGGTGTGAATTTTGCCGAAAATCTATCTGACTTAAAAAGCCATTCTTTTGACGTAATCACCATGTGGCATGTTTTGGAACATGTTCCGAATCTTGATGAATATATTTTGGAATTGAAACGGTTATTGAAACCAAACGGAACCATCCTGATTGCAGTCCCGAATTTTAAATCTTTTGATGCAAATTATTATGGACGTTTCTGGGCAGCCTATGATGTTCCAAGGCATATTTGGCATTTTTCAAAAACAGCTATCCAAAAACTGTTTGCAGAAAAGGAAATGGAATTGGTAGAAGTGCTTCCGATGAAATTTGACAGCTTTTATGTAAGCCTGCTGTCTGAAAAATATAAAACCGGAAAAATGAATTTCATCAAAGCTTTTTTCGTTGGCTTGAAATCAAATAAGAGCGGAAAACAGACAAAAGAGTATTCTTCGCATATTTATGTGATAAAAAACAACTAAAAACGCATTAAAAGCGTTCTTTTGGACGAAAATCGCACGAAAGGCCACGTAACATACCAAAAAGCAAAACCCTTCTTAGAACGCTTTATTTAAAGTTAAAATCAATAATTAAATAAAATAGTAAAATATCATACGATAGCTAAAATTTATTATGCCTGAAATCAATAAAAATCACCTTTAGTTTATTGAATTTTATTTTTATACTTTTGAAACCGAAAATTTTTATCAAAATCATAATGAAAAAATCACTTATCCTTTTTGCATTAGCAATCACAATCATTTCCTGTAACAAAACAACGGAAACTAAAGAATTTAAAACTGCTTACATTGATACTACAAAATTGATGGATGAATCTATAGAAGCCAAAGACATCGAAGCGAAATATAAAGAAAAGGCTAAAGTTATGGGCAGCCAATTGGAAGCTGAAATAAGCCAATTCAAATCGGAAGCAGCAAGTTTTAGGGAAAATGCACAAAAAAATGGCCAGGTTTGGGCACAGCAAAAAGGCACTGAATTGCAAAAAACCGAGCAGAGGTTAACGTATGCCCAGGATGCAATGCTGCAGCAATTACAGAAAGAAAGCGGTGTTGAGCAGGATTCTATGGTAAAAGCCTATAGAAAACTTATCAAAGAATACGGAAAACAAAAAGGATATGATTATATCTACGGATCTGGCGACGCGGCTCCTTCAATTTTGTATGCAAAAGAAGGTACGGACATCACAAAAGAAATTGTCAAAATGATTAATGACAAATATAAAGCAACAGGTAAAAAAGAAGAAGAAAAGAAATAATACCGTTCTATATACCAATAAAAAAGCCGTCAGATATGACGGCTTTTTTTATGATTTAAAAGTTTTAGCTTAGCCAAAATACAGCCAAAACAGCAGGCACAAAATAAATGGCTATCGTCCTTGCTCCGTCGTAATCTTTGGCTAGTCTTTGACCTAACAGCAAGAATATCAGTGTAATACAAGAAAAAACAGCGCCATAAAGGCCTAAATTCCGCTCGCTGTAAAGATATAATTGAACAGAACCGGCCAAACTCAAAATACCGGCAATAAGTTCAAGGATCAAAATAATTCCAAGTGCAGCAGGAACATTGTTTTTCAATAAGGAAGTATTGGCAAAATGGCCCTTCAGCCATTCTACATTTCCTTTCCAGGCAAATACTTTATCGTAAGCAGATTGTATAAAGGTCACAGCCAGAAAAAGCAAAACAAGTATTGAAGCAGTATTATTCATAAGGTTAGTTTTTATGGATTAATCTCGTAAGTTTTATAGATAAATCGGTTAGTATGATCTTGGCATTTCCATTGCGTTCAATATGGTAAATTGCGTCAGAAAGTTCATTAAAAATAGCATTTATATTATTTCCATTTACAAACGGTGCGAATTTCTCGATGCTGAAATTTGCTACCGTAGGTTCAACGTATACCAGGCTTTTGGTTTCATAATTGTGCAGCAATGCCTGTCGGAACATTACAATGCAATAATTCAAAAACTGCTTTTGGCCTTCGCGTCCCAAGCCAGCGATCTCCTCGCTCCATAAAATCAGATCCTGTATAGCTGAAGCATTGCCTTTGGCCCTAAAGGCGGCACGTACCCAATCCACAAACCATTTTTCAAAAGATTGATCTTCAACATCATTTTTTACAATATGCAGTGCTTTATTGTAATTTCCCTGTGACTGGTGCGCCACTTTTGTAGCCGATGCATCATCCAGGAAATAATTTTCCTTTAATGCTTTTGAAATGACAGCTTCCGGTAAAGCGCCAAAATGCAATACCTGGCAACGCGAACGGATCGTTTGGATAATATCTTCCTCGCTTTCTGAAATCAGAAGGAAAAGTGTTTTTTCCGGCGGTTCTTCCAGTAGTTTCAATAATTTATTGGAAGCCGAAATATTCATTTTGTCAGCCATCCAGACAATCATTACTTTGTAACCGCCTTCATAGGATTTCAGTGCCAATGATTTCAAGATATCCTGGGCATCTTCCACCCGGATTTCCCCTTGTTTGTTCTGAACGCCCAAATGCTTGTACCAGTCGAAAAGGCTTCCGTAAGGGGTTTTCAATACAAATTCGCGCCAATCAGCAATGAAATCAGCACTTTTTGGTTTTGATTTTACGTCTTCGTTTGTAACATTCGGATATATAAAATGCAGATCAGGATGCGAAAGTGATTGGAATTTTAAGTTACAGCTTTCATTTCCGCCTGAATTTTCGTTGCCCAAATTAGAGCACAAA
This sequence comes from Flavobacterium sp., assembly GCA_049841115.1. Taxonomy (GTDB): domain Bacteria; phylum Bacteroidota; class Bacteroidia; order Flavobacteriales; family Flavobacteriaceae; genus Flavobacterium. The sequence continues at coordinate 1,013,718 of JASGHQ010000006.1, read as the reverse complement.
ACAAATTGCGAATAAGCGATTGCCATAGCCAAAGTTCCACAGCCTTCGGGGCCTACAAATAACTGCGCATGTGGGATCCGTCCCGATAAAGCGCTTTTAACGAGGTGGTTTTTTATATACTCCTGACCTAAGATTTCTGAAAACTGCATACAGCAAATATAGACGAAATATTTCGCTATAAATAATCGGGATACGCAATATTGCACCTGTTTCGTCAAGCCAAAAATGAAGGCAATTGATTGCTATCTTATTGAAAATCAAAAATGTTATAGGTTAAGATTTCCTTAAAAACTATCGACTAAAGAACAAAAACAATCGATGAAATTAATTTTTTATATATATTTGCAAGGATTCAAACCCTTTAAAAATCAAAATGAAAACGCTTCAGGATTTCAATTTCAAAAACAAAAAAGCCATAATTAGAGTTGATTTTAATGTACCTCTTGACGAGAATTTCAACGTTACCGATGCCAACCGTATTGAAGCCGCAAAGCCAACCATAGATAAGATACTAGCCGATGGGGGCAGCGTAATCCTGATGTCGCATTTAGGAAGGCCAAAGGGAAAAGAAGACAAATATTCGCTTCGCCATATTGTTGATAAAGTGTCGGAAGTTTTGGGTGTAAAAGTCCAGTTTGCTTCAGACTGCAGAGGCGAAGTTGCTCAAGATGCAGTCAAAAATTTAAAGCCAGGCGAAGTGTTATTACTTGAAAACCTACGTTTTTATGCAGAAGAGGAAGCCGGCGATGAAAACTTCGCAAAAGAATTGGCATCATTGGGCGATATCTATGTTAATGATGCATTCGGAACTGCACATAGGGCGCATGCTTCAACAACGATAATTGCTAAATTCTTTCCAAAAGACAAATGTTTTGGTACGCTTTTGGCAAAAGAGATCGACAGTTTAAACAGAGTTTTGAATAACTCAGTGAAACCGGTAACGGCAATTCTTGGAGGATCAAAGGTTTCTTCAAAAATAACAGTTATCGAAAATATATTGGATAAAGTGGACCACATGATTATCGGTGGTGGAATGACGTTCACTTTCATCAAGGCTTTGGGTGGGAAAATCGGCCAGTCTATTTGTGAAGATGACAAACTGGAACTGGCTTTGGAAATTCTGCAGAAAGCGAAAGAAAAAAACGTTCAGATACACATTCCGGTTGATGTGGTTGCGGCTGATGCATTTTCAAATGATGCAAAAACGCAGGTAGTCGACGTACGCGAAATCCCAGATGGATGGCAAGGTTTGGATGCCGGGCCAAAATCATTGGAGAATTTCAGGAAAGTGATCATGGATTCAAAAACCATTCTTTGGAATGGGCCTTTAGGTGTTTTTGAAATGGAGAATTTTGCAAAAGGAACGATTGAACTAGGAAATGACATTGCCGAATCAACCAAGAAAGGCGCTTTTTCGCTTGTAGGCGGTGGAGATTCGGTAGCAGCCGTGAAACAATTTGGGCTGGAAGATAAAATGAGCTATGTTTCAACCGGCGGCGGTGCCATGTTGGAAATGCTAGAAGGTAGGACATTACCAGGAATTGCTGCAATTTTAAGTTAAAATTTTAAAGCTGCACAATAAAAAGCAACAAACGGCGTTATTAATTGAAAATTAATAACCTACAGATTTGAAATATAACACTTTAGAAAATAAAGTTATGACGATAAAAAAATTCACTTCACTGGCACTGATCTTAGCATCCTCGGCGCTATTTGCCCAGCAGGATTCTATAGTTGCCACTACAGTAAAAAAGGAACCACTGACAAGGAAAGAAGTCCTTGATTCGATCAAGGCTACTTTTGTCCACGACAATATTGCATCGTGCATCGATAGCTTGTGGATGAAGGAAATGGTGAGCCTGGACCTTTACAACGATTTGACTGCCGATATCAAGAATATCGATGTAGACCAGAAAGTTGATTATGAACTGCCTACCGAACTTTTGAAGGAAAGGCTGAAAAAAATGGACGAGAAATCACCATTCAACATCGAGTACAATGTTGGTTTGGAAAACGTAATCAAATCGTTTTTAAAGAACCGGAAAAGGGCATTTGAAAGACTGATGGGAGTTTCACAGTTTTACTTCCCGTTGTTTGAAGAATCTTTAGCGGCACAAAATATCCCGCTGGAAATTAAATACCTGGCAGTTGTCGAATCAGCATTGAACCCAAGAGCGGTTTCACGTGTGGGCGCTACAGGTTTGTGGCAGTTTATGTACCAGACCGGAAAACAGTACGATCTGAAAATCAATTCGTATGTAGATGACAGGAACGACCCATTGAAATCAAGTAAGGCGGCAACGCAATACATGACTAACATGTACAATATTTTTGGCGATTGGGATTTGGTTTTGGCATCGTATAATTCAGGCCCTGGAAATGTTGCAAAAGCCATCAGGAGATCGGGCGGAAAACAAAATTACTGGAATATCAGGAAATACCTTCCAAAAGAAACCCAGGGATACTTGCCGGCTTTCCTGGCAACCATGTACATCTTCGAATACCATAAAGAACACGGAATCAAACCGGATAGAGCTATTGCCAATCATTTTGCCACAGACACGGTAATGATAAAAAGCGCAATGACGTTCAAACAGATTTCGGATCTGTTGGATGTTCCTGTTGCCGAATTGCAGTTCTTGAATCCGTCATACAAAAGAGAGGAAGTTCCTTATATCACCGGCGAAAACCACTATTTGAGATTGCCGGTTAATAAAGTTGCCGTATTTACTTCAAATGAGGATAAGATTTATGCTTTTGTAAAATACGAAGCAGATAAAAGAGAGCGTCCATACGAAAGCATGCTTGCTTCCAGAAGTTCAAACTATTCTGATGAGGACGGAACAGTTTCAAGGGTGAAGTACCATAAAGTTAGGAAAGGTGACAGCCTGAGTGAGATTTCAGACCGTTATGGAGTGACGATGACCGACCTTAAAAAGTGGAACCACCTAAGGAACAACAAAGCTCCAATGGGTAAAAATCTCAAAATATATACAGTTGAAGCCGTGGCATCCCACAGCAAAAAGATCAACAAACCGGACACTATTTCTGTAAAACAGCCAACAACGACCGCCATTGCAGCCAACACAAATACACCAAAAATCTTCAAAGAAGAAAAAGTGGTTTCGTTTAAGGATGTTGTGAAATACCACAAAGTAAAAAGAGGCGATAACCTTGGTGAAATCTCAGACAAATATGGAGTTTCTGTTGCTGAAGTTAAAAAATGGAACCATCTGAAAGGAAGCAATATCGTTCCTGGAAAAAGCCTTAAGATCATCAAAAATGAAAGAGTGGTAACTACGGTAAGAAAAGAAGTCAAGGCAGATAAAAATGTGGAAACTGCAGTTGCTTCCAATGAAGCTGAAAAACCAAGCGATTTTTACGTAGTTGAAAAAGGAGATAACTTATTCAGCATCGCCAAAAAATTCAATGTGAGCCTGGAAGACCTGAAACGATGGAACAATCTTGAAGATTTGAATGTTGACCAGGGAATTAAACTGACTTTAGCCGGAAACAATGATGACGTAGCGGAAACAGCTAACAAACCTGAAGTCAAGGTTACGGAACACGTTGTCGAAAAAGGGGATAACCTAGGAAACCTTGCGCGCAAATATGATGTAGCCGTTTCAGATATCAAGGATTGGAATAATTTAGAGGACAACAATATCCAATTAGGGACTAAATTAATCGTTGGTAAAAAATACATCATTACCAGTGACAGCAAAAGCTCAGCTTCTAAAAAAGAGAGCATTGCGGCTAATGACAGGAACCAGGTAAAGCTTTACTATGTGAAAAAAGGTGATTCATTGTTCAGTATTGCCAAAAAATACCCTGGTGTTTCGATTTCTGATTTGAAAAAATGGAACGGAATCAAAAACGAAAGTCTAAAAGCCGGTATGAAATTAAAAATTAACGGTTAATCCGAAAATCTTATATAAATTTGGGTTTTATTTCTCTTATGAATAAAACCCTTTTTTTATGGCTTTTGGTGTCGTTCCTTGCGGCTTCATGTTCGTTCAAGGAAGAAAAGCTTCCAGAAACATCTTCTGCTGCCATAAATACGATTTCGGTAATTATTGACGACCAGCTTTGGAATGGCGAAGTCGGCGACAGCATCCGGAACAAATTCGCATCGCCGGTACTGGGTTTGCCACAGGAAGAACCGCTGTTTTCCATCAATCAATACCCGGTAAAGCTTTTTGAAGGCTTTTCTACAGATAGCAGGAACATCCTTATCGTAAAAAAAGAAGACGAGAATAGCTACGAATTCAGGAAAAACGAATTCGCCAATCCGCAGAATGCGTTCCATATTTCGGGTCGGACATCATTTGAAATCATCGAACTCCTCGAAAAAAACGCACCCGATATCATCAAAAAAATGCGTGAGATAGAAATTGTCCACAATCAGGAAATTTTCAGGGATTCGCTGCTCAACACCAAAAAAATACAGAAGAAATTCAACATAGACCTGCTAATCCCGTCAAAATACGAATACATGATGCGACGGCGCAACTTCATTTGGCTCAAAAGCGAAATCACCAGCGGCAATACCAGTTTGATTATTTACCAGATTCCATGGAAAAGCATCAGCCCCAATAATGCCGTGCATGATATTATTAATGTGAGGGATTCTATTGGCAGACTGTACATCCATGGTTCGGATTCGGGAACCAAGATGGTAACAGAAGCTGCTTATTCGCCTTATTTTTCCAAAACGGTTTTAGCGGGCAATAAATGTTATGAAACCAAAGGAACCTGGCAGATGGAAAACGATTTCATGTCGGGTCCATTTATAAACTATGCCGTTTTTGACAAGGCGCATCGGCGCATCCTTGTACTTGAGGGCTTTTGCTATGCACCGTCAAAAGAAAAACGCGACCTGATGTTTGAATTGGAATCCATCATTAAATCATTACAGATAAAAAAATAACCATGGACCTAAAATGGAAAATAAAGCGTTTTGAGGCACTTTCTACTGCCGAGCTATATGAATTGCTGCAACTGCGCTCCGAAGTCTTTGTAGTGGAGCAAAATTGCGTTTATCAGGATATTGATGGCAAAGACCAAAAAGCATTGCATATCATCGGTGATTACAATGGCGAAATTGTGGCGTATACGCGAATCTTTAAGCCCGGGGATTATTTCGATGAAGCTTCGGTGGGAAGGGTGGTAGTCAAGCCAAGCTATCGCGATAAGAAATGGGGCCACGTTCTGATGAAAGAAAGCATTGAGGCAGTTGAATCAGAATTTGGTGAAACCAAAATCACGATTTCGGCACAATTGTACCTGAAGAAATTCTACGAAAGCCATGGATTCGTACAAACCAGCGAAACCTATCTGGAAGACGATATTCCACACATCCGGATGAAACGGAGTTAGATTTTCGTGATTACCAACTCTACGCGCCTGTCGTATTGTGTTCCTTTGCCAAGCGGCACGGTATTTCCGTAACCTTTGAAGGTCATGCGGTCTTTTGATATTTTTTTGAAGATCAGGTATTTGTATACTGCCTGTGCCCGGTTGACGGATAATTGGCGCTTTTTGGTATCCAGATCTATCGCTTCCTTCTGGTAAGGCGGTGTACAGCAAACGTGTCCCTGGACTTCGAACTGCAGGTTTTTGTATTTCAGCAAAAGGCGCGCAATCTTATCCAAAATCGTTTTGACCTTAAAATCCAATTTGCTGCTTCCCCGTTCAAATAAAACGCCTTCAAGGTAAATATGATCGCCTACTACGTGGTTCTTCTGGATTTCGGTATAATATCCGGGGATTACCACTTTAGGCAAAGGCTTCAGGTTGACCACCACATCAACACGGCGGTTTTTAGAACGCCTTTCAGGTAGGTTTTCCAGAAGGTCGTCGTCAATCATAATCTTTCCTTTTCCTTCAATGGTCACGATGATTTTGCTCTTGATGCCGCTGGCAATGAATCTGTCCTGTATTGCGGCTGCACGTTTTGTCGAAAGCTTAAAATTATAGGCGTCTTTCCCTACATCATCGGTATAACCGTAAATCTGGATGGATTCGATCCGGGTGGAATCTGTTTTCTTGATAAAATCAATGGCTTCGTTTACCTCTTTTTCATTCAACGCATATTTGTCGAATTCAAAATAAATCGAATGCACTACTTCTTCCTGTGCCTGGAGCAGCCCAAAAAACAGTAAGGGCAAGTATTTTAGGAACTTCATTATATTTTTAGGATCTTGTTATACTGCGGCTTGTCGTTCAAGACTTCGATTGACTTTTTGATCTCGAAGTTGTTTTTGATGTAATATTGGTACAAACCTTCTTTGTACTGGTATCTTTTGATGATTTCATCCAATAGCAGGTTCTTGATTTCCTTTTGGTTTTTGTCGATCAAAGTTTCTTCGCTTTTTTCCAAAGCGGTCAAAAGCTGTTTGTATTCTGCCGAAATCGCTTCGTCTACATTTTCTTTCTTGGCTTTTTCCAAAGTGTTCCTCAGCGCCACTTCAGTTTCGGTATCCAAAGATATCTTTTCCCTTTTGATAAAGGCTTTGAAATCGGCTAAATCGGCATCAGTGATTGTCGGAATCTTATCGCCCAGGTTCGGGTTTTTGTAGTAATAGTAAGTCGCATAATTGAAGATGGCGTCGTTTTTCTGCAATGCTTCTGCAATGGCACTGGTTTTGGTGTTTTCCAAAACAACATCAGGCAAAATCCCGCCACCGTCATAAACGGTCCTTCCTTTTTGGGTTTTGAACGCGTTGTAGTTTTTTTCATCGGTCCGGATGGCTTTTCCGTTTTTGTCTTTATGGCCATAATCCAAAGCCTGGATGCATCTTCCTGAAGGCGTATAATATTTCGAAATCGTGACTTTTACCTGTGTTCCGTAAGTCATGTCGATCGGACGCTGAACCAATCCTTTCCCGAAACTTCGGCTCCCTATGATTACGGCGCGGTCCAAATCCTGCAAAGCCCCGGAAACGATTTCCGATGCCGAAGCACTTTTTCCGTCAACGATCACAGCTAAAGGAATTTCGGTATCTACAGGTTCTTTATTGGTTTTGTTGGTATTGTTGTATTTTGAGTTTTTGGATTTCGTGGTAACGATCAGTTCTCCTTTTGGCACAAAAAGATTGCAAACATTTACAGCTTCATGCAATAATCCGCCGGGATTTCCGCGCAAATCCAGGACAATCTGTTTGGCGCCTTGGTTTTTTAGGTTCTCGAGAGCTTCTTTGGTTTCAGTCGAAGCTTTGGCATTGAATTGAGACAAAACGATATACCCGGTTTTATCATCGGCCATTCCGTAAAACGGAACTGCTTTTACAGCCACTTCGTCAAGCACAAGGGTAGTATTCATCGGTTTTCCCTGGCGCAGGTATTTGATATCGATTTTGGTTCCTTTGGCACCTTTGGTCAATTGCGAGGCATCGTCCTTAAAATCAGCCAAAAGCACATCGCCAATCTGTATGATTTCATCGCCGGCTCTTAAGCCCGCTTTGTCTGCCGGAAATCCCTTGTATGGTTCCTTAATGATCAGCTTGTCTTCCTTGCGCGTAATCATTGCGCCAATCCCGGTATATTCGCCGGTATTGTTGATCTTGAATTTGATGACATCCTGTTCGTTGAAGTAATTGGTATACGGATCCAGATCGGCAAGCATGCTCTTGATGGCCTTGTCCATCAGTTCGGCCGGATTGGTTTCATCTACATAATTCTGGTTGACAGTTTTGAAGAGTGTCGTGAAGATTTCTATCTGCTTTGAGATTTCGAAATAATCATCCTTGAAACTTACGCCAATAAAGAGGAAAACACTCAGTATTGCCGTAATGATATATCTTTTTTTAAATTTCCTGAACATGACCTTTTCTGTTAAGAGTGAACGAATATAATAAATAACCAGTTTGATTTAGTTTTTGTTTTCCTTGACGGCTTGGGCAAACTTCCCGAAAAGCTGTATGGTCTTTTCGTTGATTTCCTGATAAGGCAGCCTTTCCTTGGTTTGGTAAAAGAACATGATGCCGTATTTGGCATCGAGGTTTTCAGTCAGCAAATGTTTGTTGAGGCGGTAACATTCGCGCAGCACGCGTTTGAAATAATTCCGGTCAACGGCTTTCTTAAAGTATTTTTTGGATACTGAAACACCCATTTTTAGCGGTACGCCTTCTTCAAAATCGTGTGCAACATATACCAGGCGCAACGGGTATTTGCTCACCGATTTGCCTTCGCTAAAAAGTAAATCGATGATTTTTTTGCTTTTTAGTTTTTCCTCTTTCGGATACGAAAAGTTCATTATTGCGGCTTTCTTGCGTAAATGTTGTAAACAAATTTCACTTCGTTGTAATTGATGTAAAATTGTATCCTGTCGCCTTCTTTTTTCTTGGTAATGATCAGGATGTTGCATTTCGAAAACTTGTTGTCGATGCATTCAAACGGAACTATATTTACCTCGTCATTATCGATGATTTCACCATAGGCCTTGATTTTGAAAGACTGTACTTCGGAAGAATTTACCGTAATCAGATCTTTTTTGGCATCAACGCTTATCAGCACTTTTGCATCCACAAAATCAGACCATTCATTCCATTGGCCATTGTCTTTTTTGTCTGTAAAGCTTACGCTTTTTGCCTGAAAAAGTATAGGCTGGGCTGAAGCAATGCTTCCAAAACTTAAAAAGAGGCAAACAACAAGAAGACGGATCGGTTTCATTTTTTCAAAAATTTTATCGCTGGTAAATCTACAAATTCTATTCCAATAAAAAATAAAGCTTGAAACGCACTTTTATTTCACTTCAAAAACATTGTTTTCCCTTTTCACATCTACCATCAGTGCACTTGGATCTATGGTTATTTTTTTGATGGCCGATTTCGCCCTTGGGATTTCAAAAAAGTAATTCGGGTCTGCCCAGGTCCAATCCGGCAAAACGGTCCTTTTGATTTCCGGAGTCGGGTTTTCCTTTTGGAACAGCATCATGCGCAGCGGAATGTAAAAACTTTCTTTGCTGCCATCGGTATATTCCACCAAAATATCCATTGGCATTGGTATCCTTCCGATACGTTCCAATGAAACGCCCGTCCGCTGCACACCTTCGGTAGCGGCTTCCACATTTTTGATTCCGTAATCCACGGTGTTCAAAGTCTGGGTCCAATCGGTTAAATACCAATCGAGGTTTGCACCAGAAACCCTTTCGGCAGAACGTTTGATGTCATTTGGCGTAGGATGCTTGAACTTGAAATCATCAAAAAAGCGGCGCAATGTTTTCCGCACATTTTCTTTACCGATGAGGTATTCCAATTGGCTCAGGAAAAGTGCGCCTTTATAATAAGTCCCCATGGTATAGGCCCTATTGATGTCGTAACGGTCGCCTTGTGTTGACATAGGCTGCTCCTTGCCGGTTTCCCAGAATTTGTAAAATCCGGAATAGATGGATTCGAACGGATTAGCCTGTTTTTTTGCTGCAATTTCATTAACCGCGATGTATTCGATATACGTCGAAAAGCCTTCGTCCATCCATGGATGCTTCGATTCGTTGGATCCCAAAATCTGCTGGAACCACGAATGCGCCATTTCGTGCGAAATGGTTTTATTGACGATTCCGTCGAGCGTGCCTTCGCCCAGGATCAGTGTGCACATGGCATATTCCATACCACCGTCGCCGCCCTGGATTACCGAGTATTGCTCGTAAGGGTATTTGCCGACAAGATCGTTGTAAATCTGCATCAGCTCCACCGTTTTGGGCTGTAGCTTTTTCCAGGTATCGAGGATTTTCGGATTGTTTTTGTAAAGAAAATGCAAGGTTGCGCCATTGGGAACCTGAACTACGTCATGCAGGTAATTTTTATCGGCAGCCCAGGTAAAATCGTGCACATTCGAAGCTTTGAAATGCCATGTCAGCATTTTTGCATTGGGATCTTTTTTTACTGTTTTGCCTTCGTCTTCGTAGCCAAATCCGATTTCGTTCTTGTTTTGAAGCACCCCGGTTCCGCCAAGGACATAATTTTTATCGATAGTGATCTTTACATCAAAATTTCCCCAAACACCGAAGAATTCCCTGGCGATATAAGGATCAGTATGCCAGCCTTCAAAATCAAATTCAGCCATTTTCGGGTACCATTGCGCCATGGAAAGCTCTACGCCTTCACTGTTATTTCGGCCCGAACGCCGGATCTGAAGCGGCACCTGGCCATCAAAATCAAGAGTGAATGTTGCCTTTTTACCAGGAAGCAATGGTTTTGGCAAATCTACCTGAAGGATGGTACCGATCTCTTTTGTGGTAGCCGAAACGCCGTTCTGCTTAAAATCTGAAATCTTTAAATAGCCTATTTCATCAGGTTTCAGATTGGCAATCCTAAATTCCTTTGTTTCCTTTCCTTCGGCGTCTTTTGTTTTTTTGACAAACCGTGAATCTGCTTCGGCAATGGTTTGGGCACGCCTGTCCATTTCGCTTCCCGGCTGGAAGGCATTGTTGAAGAGATGGTAATAAACGCGGCGCAGCGTGTCCGAAGAATTGTTGGTGTATACCAGTTTTTGTTTGCCTTTATATTGATAGGTTGTTACATCCATGGAAACTTCCATCCTATAATCTGCCTTTTGCTGCCAATAGCCTTTGGATTGTGCAATAGCCGAAGAAATATTCAATAAAAAAAAACCAAATAAAATTTTGTTGTTCATAGTAAATTAAAATAAAGGAAGCAATTACGCTTCCTCATCTGTTTATAGCTTTGGGTTCATTTTGGGCCCATTTGATAATTGGTCTGCCATCTTGATGGCGTTGTAGGCATTTACGATTTTTCCGGAAACGCAAATATCTGAAAATGGAATTTTGGCCTGTTTTTCACCAACTTTTACATCAATGTTGATAGGTGTCCCCGAGTCCATGATGATCTGTTTTACCTGAGCCGCTTTTAGGTTAGGGTAATATTCACGTATCAGCGCGGCAACTCCGGCAACATTTGGCGCAGCCATAGAAGTTCCTTTTAGGTATTTATAGCCATTTTGTGGAACGGTGGCGTAGATTTTAACTCCGGGAGAAAAGACATCGACATTATTTTTCCCATAATTGGAAAACTTGGCCACTAGCTTATCTCCATATTCGTAATTCAAAGCCCCAACCGTTAGGACATTGTTGGCAAATGCTTTTCCGTCAACTTCATCAGAAGGATAGTACTTTACGGAATCGATATCATTGGAATCATTTCCGGCCGAGTGCACAATCAGCACATCTTTGCTTTCGGCATATTTTATCGCATCATAAACCCATTGGGCATGCGGAGAGAATTTTTTGCCAAAGCTCCCGTTGATGACTTTGGCACCATTATCAACTGCATAGCGGATTGCCAATGCAATGTCTTTATCATATTCGTCGCCATCCGGAACAGCGCGGACAGGCATGATTTCTACGTTGTCGGCAACACCATCGCCCCCCAGCCCATTATTCCGTTGCTGCGCAATGATTCCGGCTACATGCGTTCCGTGAAGCGAATCTTCGCGGTCTTTGGAATACACCACATTGTTGCCATATTTCTTATTCTTCCTGTTGATTTTATCAGGATTGTCGCCAACCGCTTTCCTTGGATTAAAATCTTTGTTCAGGTAATGGTCAAGCTTGTCTTGAGCTGCCTTTTTCATTGTTTGGATATCGGTTTGGAATGTTGCGCCTCTTTCTTTGGCATAAGCCAGTAAAAGTTTTTTGCTGTTTTCCAATTCAGGCGAATCTATTGCCTTTAAATCTTCGGCAGTATATTTTTCCTTTTTTAGGAATTGCTGAACGGCGTTATCGGCATTTTCCAATGATTCCCCTTTTTGAATCGCTTTCATCGTTTCGTCATATTCCAGGGTATATTCAGCCAATGCATTTTTATAAAGTTCGGAACCGTCATCGCCTTTTTTCAGGATGCGGGTGATTTCGAGGTTTTCGGCATTGGAATCGCCTAAAAAATTCCAACCGTTGACATCGTCGATAAACCCGTTTTTGTCATCGTCTTTTCCGTTGTTTGGAATCTCTTTTTTATTGACCCAGATAACAGATTTGAGGTCTTCATGATTAATGTCGACACCGGTATCAACCACACCTACAATAACCTTTACGGGTTTTTTCCCCTTCAAAAATTCGGCGTAAGCCTTATCGACACTCATGCCGGGAATCGAATCCTTTTCGAGGTCAAGATGGCTCCAGCGTTTGAACTGCTGTTCTGTTAAGGGCGTTTTTTTGGTTAAATTTTCGGTCTGTGCATTAATTGCCAATGAAAATAGCAACAATAATGAAAGGGATAAGATTCTCATTTTCATGGTAGTTTGTTCTGAATTTGTGTAAAATTAAAATCTTTTGTTACAGTTCCAGAAGGGATTAACACTACGTTAAGATGTCATCACAGCTGAAAACTTCTTTCAGGCGGATGCCTTTTTCGGTGTTTTCAACGGTAATGATTTCGTTGTGGGCATCATGCTCCAGCCACAGGTAGAAATTATTTTCAACGGCCTTGTGCAGGAATTTGGATTTCTCGGGCAAAGTCAACAGTGGCCTTGTGTCGTAGCCCATCACATACGGCAAAGGCAAATGCCCGGCAGTTGGGATCAGGTCTGCAGCAAAGACGATGGTTTTGCCTTGATATTGAATATGCGGGATCATCATTTTTTCGGTGTGCCCGTCTACAAAGAAAATCCCAAAATCCAATTCTGACTTTTCAAGGTAATCGCCCTCTGCCGGCCTTTTGATGAAATTGAGCTGCCCGCTTTCCTGCATCGGCAAAATATTTTCGGTCAGAAAAGATGCTTTTTCCCTTGCGTTTGGCTTGGTTGCCCAATCCCAATGATTGTCGTTGGTCCAGTATTTGGCATTTTTGAAAGCCACTTCATAACCGGTTTTATCGGCATTCCAGTTTACGCTGCCGCCGCAATGGTCAAAATGCAGGTGCGTCATGAAAACATCCGTCACGTCATCGCGGTGGAAACCGTATTTTGCTAATGATTTATCGAGCGAATGGCTTCCCCAGAGCGAATAATAGCCAAAGAATTTTTCGGATTGCTTGTTGCCCATTCCGGTATCAATCAAAATCAGGCGGTTTCCGTCCTCAATCAGCATGCAGCGTGCCGCAATATCGATGAGGTTATTGTCGTCGGCCGGGTTGGTTTTGTTCCAAATGGTTTTTGGCACGACGCCAAACATAGCACCGCCATCAAGCTTAAAGTTTCCGGCTTCTATAGGGTATATTTTCATTTTTTAATGTTTTTACAAATTTATTGAATTAAAAATCAATTTTGGCTATTGCAGCATTCGTTATAAAAATGTTACAGTTACTTGAAAAAAAGGATATTTGTAGTACCTTTGCGGTTAATTTAGACAAAATCAAAATAGAAATGAAATGCGCATTTGAAAAAATGCGAATGACATAACACAGATAAAAAACAAACAAGACAAAAGGTTATGATAAGAGTATCTGATGACGCAAGTAAAAAAATCGTCGCTATGATGAACGAAGACGGTTTTGATGCAGCCAAAGACTATGTGCGCGTAGGCGTAAAAAGCGGTGGCTGTTCCGGTTTGTCGTATGAACTGAAATTTGACAAGGAACTTGGTGAAAGCGACAAAGTTTTTGAAGATAATAACGTAAAGATAGCCGTTGAAAAAAAATCGTTCCTGTATCTGGCCGGGACAATTTTGGAATATTCAGGCGGATTAAATGGTAAAGGATTTGTATTCAACAATCCGAACGCATCAAGGACCTGCGGTTGCGGCGAATCGTTTTCACTGTAGTCAAAAGCTGAAAGTCATAAAGTCGAAAGACCTAGAAAAATGACTTTGGACTTTAGACTTTATAACTTTAAGACTAAAAAAGATGGCAAAATATACAGAGGACGATTTAAAAGTTGAACTCGAAAGCAAAGAATATGAGTACGGTTTTTATACTGACATCGAATCGGAGACGTTTCCTGTTGGGTTAAATGAAGATATTGTCCGTGCCATTTCCAAAAAGAAAGATGAGCCGCAATGGATGACCGACTGGCGCATCGAATCGTTCCAAGCCTGGAAAGAAATGATTGAGCCGGAATGGGCCAACGTGAATTATGAAAAACCCGATTTTCAGGCAATTTCGTATTATTCGGCACCAAAGAAAGTAGATCCAAACAAAACTTTGGACGATGTAGATCCGGAGCTTTTGGCGATGTACAAAAAACTGGGGATTTCTATCGAAGAACAGAAAAAAATGAACAACATCGCGATGGATATCGTGGTCGATTCGGTTTCTGTGGCTACGACCTTTAAAAAGACTTTGGCCGAAAAAGGAATCATTTTCTGCTCAATTTCCGAAGCAATCAAGGAGCATCCGGAATTGGTGAAAAAATATTTGGGAACCGTAGTTCCGCAAAAAGATAATTTCTATGCAGCGCTGAACTCGGCAGTTTTCTCTGACGGTTCGTTCTGCTATATCCCAAAAGGCGTACATTGCCCGATGGAATTATCAACCTATTTCCGTATCAACCAAGCCGGAACCGGACAGTTCGAAAGAACGCTTTTGGTGGCCGATGAAGGAAGCTATGTTTCTTATCTTGAAGGCTGTACCGCGCCAAGCCGCGATGAAAACCAATTGCATGCGGCAGTGGTCGAATTGATCGCGTTGGACGGAGCTGAAATCAAATATTCTACCGTTCAGAACTGGTACCCGGGTAACAAGGAAGGTAAAGGCGGGGTTTTCAATTTTGTGACTAAAAGAGGCTTGTGCGAAAAGAACGCGAAGATCTCATGGACTCAGGTAGAGACCGGTTCAGCCGTAACCTGGAAATATCCGTCATGCATCCTGAAAGGAGACAATTCGGTGGGCGAATTTTATTCGATTGCCGTAACCAATAATTTCCAGCAGGCCGATACCGGGACGAAAATGGTGCATTTGGGCAAAAACACCAAATCGACCATCATTTCCAAAGGAATCTCGGCAGGAAAATCGCAAAACAGCTACAGAGGTTTGGTACAGATCAGCGCCCGTGCTGACAACGCCCGTAACTTCTCGCAGTGTGATTCGTTATTGATGGGGAATAACTGCGGAGCGCATACGTTTCCTTACATCGAAAGCAAAAACTCAACAGCCATCATCGAGCATGAAGCGACCACTTCAAAAATTGGTGAAGACCAGGTTTTTTATTGCAACCAACGAGGAATCCCAACCGAAAAAGCGATTGCGCTTATCGTAAACGGGTTCAGCAAAGATGTATTGAATAAACTTCCAATGGAATTTGCCGTTGAAGCACAGAAATTACTTGAAATCTCGTTAGAAGGTTCAGTAGGATAATAATCAGAATAAAAAACACATTTTAAAAATGTTAGAAATAAACAATTTACACGCAAGTGTTGAAGATAAAGGAATCCTGAAGGGAATCAACCTTAAGGTAAATGCAGGCGAAGTCCATGCCATTATGGGCCCGAACGGTGCCGGAAAAAGTACATTGGCATCCATTATTGCAGGAAATGAAAACTACGAAGTTTCTGAAGGGGAAATACTTTTGCAGGGCGAAGACATTTCTGAACTGGCCCCGGAAGAAAGAGCGCACAAAGGCGTGTTTCTTTCGTTTCAATATCCGGTGGAGATCCCGGGAGTTTCGGTGACGAATTTTATGAAAACAGCCATCAACGAAAGCAGAAAAGCTAACGGAAAGGAAGAAATGCCTGCCAATGAAATGCTGAAGCTGATCCGCGAAAAATCAGAATTATTGGAAATCGACCGCAAGTTTTTGTCACGTTCGTTAAACGAAGGTTTTTCGGGCGGTGAAAAGAAGCGTAACGAAATCTTCCAGATGGCAATGTTGGAACCAAAACTAGCCATCCTTGACGAAACGGATTCTGGTTTGGACATCGATGCGCTAAGAATCGTTGCCAATGGGGTGAATAAATTGAAGAGCAAGGACAATGCAGTGGTTGTAATCACGCACTATCAAAGGCTTTTGGATTATATCGTTCCGGATTTCGTACACGTTTTGATGGATGGCAAAATTGTAAAGTCGGGTACAAAAGAATTGGCTTACGAACTCGAGGAAAAAGGGTACGACTGGATTAAAGCGGAGATGGCGTAATGGAATTGAAAGAAAAATTAATCTCGTCTTTTATGGCGTTTGAAGAGCAGATTGACGTTCATTCCGAACTTCACGATGTGCGTACTTCGGCCATAAAAAACTTTGAAACTAAAGGCTTTCCAACAAAAAAGGAAGAAGCCTGGAAATACACATCGCTGAATGCCATTTTGAAAAATGACTATTCGGTGTTTCCAAAACACGATAATGCGGTTGAATTTGCCGATGTAAAAAAATATTTTCTGCACGAGATCGATACGCACAAAGTCATCTTTGTTGACGGGAAATTCTCTTCGTTCTTATCAGCAACGACACATGACGGACTGGATGTTTGCCTGATGTCATCGGCATTGAACAAGCCAAAATACAAAATGGTAATCGACGAATATTTCAACAAGATTGCCAGCAAAGACGAAACTTTGACCACGCTCAATACCGCTTTCGCAAATGAAGGGGCGTACATCAACATCCCGAAAAGCAAAGTGGTGGAAAAACCGATAGAGATCATTTATTTCTCTACCGGAGTTGAAAGTGCATTGATGGTGCAGCCAAGGAACCTTGTGATTGTTGGCGAAAATGCCCATGTTCAAATCATTGAAAGGCATCAGTCGCTGAATCAGAATCCGGTTTTGACCAATTCGGTTACCGAGATTTTTGCACAAAAACGCGCGATAGTCGACTACTATAAAATCCAGAACGACTTGCAATCGGCGAACCTGATTGACAATACGTATATTTCGCAGAAACAGGAAAGCAACGTTTCGGTTCACACATTTTCATTTGGCGGAAATATCACGAGGAACAACCTGAATTTCCATCATTTTGGCGAAAGGATCGATTCGACCTTAAAAGGAATTACCATCATTGGTGACAAACAACATGTCGACCATTATACTTTGGTACACCACGCACAGCCTAACTGCGAAAGCCACCAGAACTACAAAACCATTTTGGCCGACAGTTCGACCGGAGTTTTCAACGGTAAGATTTATGTCGAAAAAGAAGCGCAGAAAACCGATGCATTCCAGCAGAACAACAACATTCTGCTAAGCGACAAAGCAACGATCAATGCGAAGCCACAGCTGGAGATTTTTGCCGATGATGTAAAATGCTCGCACGGCTGTACCATTGGGCAATTAGATGAAAATGCGATGTTCTATATGCAGCAGCGCGGCATCCCGAAGAAAGAAGCCAAAGCCTTATTGATGTATGCCTTTTCGAACGAAGTGATCGAAAGCATCAAAATCCCGGAACTTAAACAACGGATTACTAAGATCATAGCGATGAAACTTGGCGTTAACCTAGGCTTCGACTTATAATCAGAATTACAGTTTGAGGAAACTGCTATTGATTATAGTGATTTTGTGTGGCTTTCATAAAGGTCACGCACAATTTTATTATGAAGGTGAAATAGGCGGTATTGTTTCTTCTTATACTGATGGCGAAAAAAAAGAACATCAGGTGACCGTAGGAGGAATTAATTTTAGGGGCGGAATAGGGGTTCATGATGAAGATGATATTGTTTTCCTTGGGTTATATTCAGGAATGGATGGTAACTGGCGCCATCAAATGGGAATACTTCCGGTATACCTGAATGCCAGGGTTGGGCTCCCGCTTTCTGAAACCAGCCGGATCTATTTCGGTTTTGGTTATGGAAAAAGCTATCAGATCGGCTCGGAAAACCTTCATGGTTTTTTGAGGAAATATACAATTTCGTTTAGCGGTAAAGAAGAAGATGGAAACCGCGCAGGTATTTTCTTGGAAATCAATAACCATGGATTCAATTTTATTGATGACCACAACCGCGTAATTACCCTGAATATTGGATTTACTTTTACATTTTTGTAAATACGGATCAATTAATAGATAAAAAAAGCCCCGATTTCCGGGGCTTTTCTATTAAAACTTATTGGCATCCATAAAAGTAATTCCGGAGCCTTCCAAAGATTTTACCATCACTGGCAACGCTTCGTTGGCTTTCGGATGGACATCGTGGAATAAGATGATTCCTTTTCTCCATAAAAGCATCAGGGTTATAACCCTGTCGGTCACTTCAGGTGCTGATATTTTCGAGTTCCAATCCTGCGAATCAATATTCCAAAGCATGACATCGGCATTGATTGATTTGAGGTATTCCGATACTTTTTCGGTGCGTTGGCCATACGGCGGACGGAAATATTTCTTTTTGCCTTCGTTGGATTTTACATTTCCTGCCGCAGTAAACGTATAGTCGATTGATTCTTTCCAGGTTTCCAGGTATTGGTGCGATTTGTGGATTTTCCCGTGCGATTCAAGCTTGCTGCCTTCGTACAGCTGTGCCACTTTTTCCTTAGAAGAGGCATTTACCCTGTTTTGAAGCGATTCCCCCAATACAAAGAACATTCCGTTAAGATTGAGCCTTTTGAGTGTCGCTGCCAATTTATCCGTGGTTCCGTTAGCTGGTGTCGGCCCATCGTCAAAGGTTAGCAGAAACTGTTTGTCGGGATATTCATTTCCTGTGATTTCGTTTTGATACATAGTCAATGCCTCGCTTGAGGTTTTTGGGAATAAAAATGCCAGACGCGCCAGCTCATTCACATATTGGCGATTGAATCCGAGAGCATTATCGTACCACGATTTTAGATTGTCCGGTATTTGGGCATCCAATATGCTGACAGTTCTGGCAATATCCTGCCATGAACAATTGCTGTTGATGCCAATGGTTTTTTCGAGAACCGCTTTGCTTTTGATAGCATGCAGGTTTTGCAGGATCAGTTCGGCCTGCTTCTTTTTCCAAGTATCAAATGAACTCAGATTCGCCGATTTGATGTTGTATTTGGCTTTGATTTCATCCACATTGTTCAAACCCTGGATTTCGATAAAACATTTGGCATAGACCAAAATTTCCATCTTCGAGGCGTAATCAAAATTATCGGCAGAATTTAAATTTTCCGGCCAAAGCGAGCGGTCGATTTTGCCCACTTTTACCTGGGCATTCAATGCAAATCCGCAGAAGAAGAATACGATTACGGCAATTTTATTTTTGGTAGCCATTACAATCCTAGTTTTTGTTTCATTCGCCCAATTCCGTTATCGTAAGCCGGATTCTGCTTGTAGCTTTTGGCCTTGTTGAAATTGTCGAGCGCATCCTGCCATTGGCCTTTGTTTTCATAAATCTTGGCGATGTTGTAATACGAACTCGCCCTTACCGTGTTGGCATTTGGGCCATTCGCCAAATCGATAGCTTTTCTATTCGCCCAGATTGCCTCAGCTTCGCGGTTCAATTTTTGGAAAGACAAGCCTAAATTGCTGTAAGCCTGTCCGTTATTCGGATTCAGTTCGATGGCTCTTTGGTACAAAGCTACGGATTGTTCCAATTGTTTGGCGTGGTAGGCAGCTTCACCGCTTTTGTTTACATTATTGGATTCTGTAATGTCCGACTGGCTGGTTGCCGATACTTCGGTCAGGTCATTTTTCCCTCTAAGCACTTCCAGTTGCGAGCGCACGCCTTCCCATTCGTCGGCATCATAAAACTTATTGATATCCTGGAACGAACCACTTTCGTCGATCATGAATACCACCCAAACGTTTCCGGTTTCGTTTCTTGGAACCTTGTAGGAACGGATCAAGGTGTTTCCAATGTAGATATACACTTTTGCGCCACTTACATTAGACAAACGGTTTCCGCCACGGATGTCTTTGTCTGAATAATCATGTACCGCGTAAATGTACTTTTGCCCTGGCTGTTTGCGTTCGATGGTAATGGTTTCAGGGCCAAAGCTATCTGTGTCATCAACATCAAGATTGGCCATTGCGCCAGTTTTGTGATAGTAGCAGATGTGATTTCCCGGGTAGGAAATGTGCGAATCGACATCAAGCGGATTGGCACCCCAGCTCAATACAATCCTCAATCCGTCAAGCTGGTCCATAATTGGGCTCAGCGCATAAGTAAGATTGTTGACCGGGCCTTTGGTTACCAGTGTGGAATAGCCGGTTTTTTTGATGATCAAAGTGATGTTGTTGTCATCAATTCCGTTGAAAACCTTAGGAATGCTGATTTTTCCGTTGGCATCGGTAGTTGCAGTCACTGATGTTTCTCCGTTTTTTTGGAAAATGACTTCGGCACCCTGTATTTTTTGATCTTTTACAACGGCGCTCAAAACCTGGAGCTGGGTTTTTTCCTGTGCAAAAACAGAAGCAGCCGAAAGCAACAGGGCCGCAATCGACAATTTGAATAAGTTTGGTTTCATGTTTTGGTTTTTATTTAAGTGATACAATAATAGTAAACAAATTCTGTTCCAAATAAATAAATTTGATAACGGCAGAAATTATTTTTTCACACTGGCCACTATATCTCTCATGAAACCATTGAAATCGAAATCAGGTTCTTCAGCAAGTCCGGTACGCACTATTACCAAGTCATGGTTTGGAAAGATAGCCACCATTTGCCCCTGGTAACCGTTGGCATAGAACATATCTTTTGGGACATCAGGGAAATGCCCGCTTGAATTGAGCCAAAACTGTGCGCCATAACGCCCGTTGGAGGTATTGGTTGGAGTGGTAACATATTTTACCCAACTTTCATCAAAAACCTGCCGGCCGTTCCAATTTCCCTTATGGAGGTAAAGCAACCCAAATTTTGCCCAGTCCCGCGTATTGGCCCAGCCATAGGACGAACCGACAAAATTCCCGGCCATGTCTGTTTCAACCAAAGCCGAAGCCATGCCAAGCCGGTCAAACAAACTATTATACCAAAAATCAAGGTATTCCTGATGTGTTTTAAACTGTTTCCGTAAAATCCCGCTTAGCAAATTGGTTGTTCCCGATGAATAATACCAACGCTTATCCGGTTTTCCAACCAATGGTTTGTTGATCTGTGATTGTGCCATGTTCTCGTCTACGAAAAGCATTTTGGTTACGTCACAGATCTTAGTATAATTTTCTTCCCATTCTAAACCAGAATTCATGTGCAGGAGGTCGTTGATGGTAATGTTTTTCCGCTCGTCATTCGCCCATTCTTTTATCGGGGCGGGTTTCATAATGTCTATTTTTCCTTCTTTCTGAAGGATCCCGAAATAGGTTGCCGTAATGCTTTTGGTCATCGACCAGCCTAAAATACGGGAGCTTTTAGAAAAACCGTCGGCGTATTTTTCGGCAATGATCCGGTCTTTGTAAACCACAATCACCGACCGCGAACGCTTCTTTTTCTCGCCTTTTTTATCAAAAGCTTTTTCAACTGCTGCGTTTAATCTGGTATAATCCACATTGGCAAAAGAAGTATCGATCGAAGCGGCTTCACCATACGGGAAAAGCTCAGGTTTTTGGCTGACGGGCAATATTCTCTGTGGAACCAAATACGGCTTGGTAACATCAAAATCATCATTTATCAAGGTTGCGCCCAAGCCTTCGCGGTAAATTGCTTTGCGCTTTTTTAAGCCGTAAACGGTTGAGGTTACCAATTTTCCATCCTCATCAATTTCATTTGTTGCCCAGTCTATTTTCGGGATATCATTGTCACCCTGCTGTATGGTTTCCAGATTCCGTCCATCGATAAAATGCCCCGAAGCCACGCTTTTTGCCGAAAAACCCGAAATCATATCGAGTTGCGGGTAAATAGCAATCCGCAAGTAAATTAAAACAACAAGCAAAAGGGCAACGGAAATTTTGAGGAGTTTTTTCATCGGAAAAGAAGGAATGGTTGTTCTGTAAATGTAAAAAATTATTAACAAGAGTTTGGTAAATTAACAGTTCCAATTTTATTACTTTTGTGTTTAGATTTTTTCTAAATAGACAAATGCTGGACATACAAAAAATCAGGGCGGATTTCCCAATACTTTCCCAACAGATAAACGGTAAACCGCTCGTTTATTTTGATAACGGGGCAACCTCGCAAAAACCGCAGGTTGTCATTGATTCCATTGTAGATTACTACTCAAGGTACAATGCGAACATCCATCGCGGCGTGCACACACTCAGCCAGCTCGCCACCGATGCTTATGAGCAGGCACGGCTAAAGGTTCAAAGGCATTTTAATGCCCTTCACAATTACGAAATCATCTTTACGTCTGGAACAACCGAAAGCATCAACCTGGTGGCCAATGGTTTTGCCTCGCTGCTAAAAACAGGTGACGAAATCATCGTTTCAGCATTGGAACACCACAGCAATATTGTGCCGTGGCAAATGCTGTGCGAACATACCGGCGCCATCCTGAAAGTGATTCCGATGAGTTATGAAGGCGAATTGCTGATGGATGAATACGAAAAGCTGCTTTCCGATAAAACCAAGCTGGTTTTCTGTAACCACGTATCTAACGCATTGGGAACAATCAACCCGATTGAGTTTATAATAAAAAAAGCCCACGAAGCGGGAGCTGCAGTTTTGATTGACGGTGCTCAGGCCTGCCCGCACCTAAAACCCGATGTCCAGGCTTTGGATGTCGATTTTTATGTGGCTTCAGCGCACAAAATGTGCGGCCCAACCGGAGTTGGGATGCTGTACGGAAAAGAAGAATGGCTCCACAAGCTGCCTCCCTACAAAGGCGGCGGCGAAATGATTGCCACAGTAACGTTTGAAAAAACCACCTATGCCGACCTGCCGCATAAATTTGAAGCAGGAACTCCCAATATTTGTGGAGGGATTGCCTTTGGGATAGCCATTGACTACCTTAACGGAATTGGCTTTGACACTATCGCTGCCTATGAAAATGAGCTGTTGGAATATGGGACAAAAAGGCTGATGGAATTGGAAAACATCGAGATTTACGGGCCAAAGGATTTAAGCAAAAAGGCCGCCGTAATCTCATTCAACATCAAAGGAATCCATCCTTATGACGTTGGCACGATTATAGATAAATTAGGAATAGCGGTACGTACCGGCCATCATTGTGCCCAACCCATAATGGATTTTTATAAAATTCCCGGTACGATACGTGCAAGTTTTGCATTTTACAACACCAGGGAAGAAATCGACCTGATGATTGACGCTTTGAAGAAAGCACAAATGATGCTGAGTTAAATTTGATATTAAGATATGGCTAATGGTGGTGTTTTTTTGCTAAGGCAAAAAACCTGACTGCCAGTCGCAGTCCTCTTTTAATTTCAAATAACCAGGGCTAAAAAGTTAAGATTATGAAGACACTTACAGTAATTTTATTGACGCTTTTGATGAGCAAAGGCTGTTCTAACCAGGCACAAAGCGACCTGCAGAATTCGGTGGTGCAATATACCGCCAACACCCGGGGCTATCACCTGAAAATCATAGTCGTCAACCAGAAAGCAAGCATCTCGCAGGGGCGTGGGACCAATAATCCAACTGTTGAAGTAGCCATTCCTGATGCCGACTGGAAGGAATTGGTGGCCGAATTCCAAAAAATCAACCTGGAAGAAATCCCCAACCTGAAAGACCCGACACAAAAACGTTTTTACGATGGGGCTGCCATCGCCGAGCTTAAGATCCGTTACCAGGATAAGAATTATGAAACCGTTTCCTTTGATCACGGATTTCCACCGGCGGTAATAGAGAATTTTGTCAACAAAATTGTTTCATTGGCTCCAGAATTGAATAATTAAAAATGGATATAAAAGACATACAGGCAGAAATCGTAGACGAGTTTTCATTATTTGACGACTGGATGCAGCGTTACGAATACATCATCGATTTAGGACGTTCATTGCCGCTGATAGAAGAGCAATATAAAACCGAAGACAACATCATTACCGGTTGCCAGTCGAAGGTTTGGGTACATGCTGAGGAAGTAGAAGGAAAAGTGGTTTTTACTGCCGACAGCGATGCGATTTTGACCAAAGGGATTATTGCCATTTTGATCCGTGCTTTTTCAAACCAGAAGCCTGAAGACATACTGGAAGCCGATACACAATTCATTGACGACATCGGATTGAAGGAACATTTGTCGCCAACACGCGCCAACGGCCTGGTTTCAATGATCAAAAAACTCAAAATGTATGCATTGGCATTCAATGCGAAAAATTAAAGTGTTATGGAAGAATTTAAAGACGATATCAATTTAGGGGAAAATGTGGTAAAAGTGCTCAAAGGCATTTACGATCCAGAAATCCCGGTTGACATATACGAATTGGGCCTGATCTACGACGTGATGATCAACGAAGACAATGAAGTAAAGGTTTTGATGACATTAACATCACCAAACTGTCCGGTGGCCGAAACGCTGCCGCGCGAAGTAGAAGAAAAAATCACCAAGATAGATACTGTCAAATCCTGCGAGGTTGAAATCACCTTTGATCCGCCATGGAGCAAGGATTTGATGAGCGAAGAGGCAAAATTAGAATTGGGAATGCTATAATCATGCAGGACGAAATCATAAATAAAGTAGCCAATTCGGCACTCGAGGTTTTCGATCTGGAGGATTATTATCCAAACGGGATCCGAACGCAGATTGACATTTCGCAATGGCTTTATGAAGGTTTCCTGCTGAAGGAAAAAGACTTTCGTGACGCCTTGAAAAACCACGATTGGCAACAGTATCAAAACCATTATGTAGCCATCAACTGTTCGACGGATGCTATAATTCCGGCCTGGGCGACGATTTTGGTTACGGTTTACCTGGCGCCATTTGCCAAAAAAATTATTACCGGTAACCTTTCTGATTTGGATACTGCCTTGTATCAGGAAATCCTTCCTACATTGGATTATTCCCAGTACCAGGACAAGCCGGTCATCCTGAAAGGCTGTTCGAGGAAACCGGTACCGGAAAACGCTTACATCATTGCAATACAAAAACTCCAGGCAGTTGCCAAAAGCATTATGTATGGCGAGGCCTGCTCTGCAGTACCGCTGTTTAAGAAAGCAAAATAAAGCAAGCCCCGGCAATAGGATTACTAGTTGCTTTTTCTCCTTTCCCTAACGGTTACCATCTTGTTTTTAACCCGGGGATTTTTACCTTTGCATGAAATTAAATCTAAACAGATGAAAAAAATTATACTAAGTGTAGTTTTGGCATTTGCTGTTACGGGTGCTTTTTCTCAGGTAAATGAAAAGAGCTGATGAAGAAAACAGAAGAAACAGTTGCCAAAATCAAGGAAGAAAAACCAAAAGGCTGGGAGAAAAAAGGACTGTTCACCGTTTTGCTGAACCAGTCCAACTTTAATAACTGGCTGGCCGGTGGTCAGAACAGTATCGCTGGGAATGCGGGCTTTAAATACGACTTAAACTACAAGAGCGAAACCTGGACGTGGGATAACAAAGCTACTGCCAGTTATGGTTTGACCAAACTTCAGGGGCAACCGCTTCAAAAAACAGATGACAGGATGGAATTCAATTCGCTTTTGGGTAAAAGAGCATCCGGCGAATGGTACTATTCGGCATTCTTCAACTTTAAATCCCAGTTTGACGCCGGAGTTGACCCGACTGACAGGACCATTACAATATCGCATTTCTTTTCGCCGGCCTATTTCCAATTTGGACCGGGTATGATGTATAAAAGAGATGATAACCTGAAAATCAACGTTGCGCCGGCCACTTCAAAATTAATCGTGGTGCACAAACATTTTACCGATTTAGGCCCGGCATTTGGTGTTGACCAGGGAGAAAGCACGCGTTACGAATTTGGAGCGGCGTTGAATGCGTATTACAAATTCGACATCATGGAAAATGTATCGGCGGAAAACATCCTTAACCTGTATACCAACTATTTGGAAGATGCAAAAAACATAGACGTTGATTACACTTTGAATATCGTAATGAAGGTAAACAAATACCTGTCTACCAATTTTTCATTCCAGACTATTTACGACGACAATGCGTTTGCAGGTTTCCAGACAAGGGAAGTTATCGGCATCGGCGTAAACTACGGTTTCTAGCATCAGCATAAAAGATATAAAAAAAGTCCTCGGTCATTTGACCAGAGGACTTTTTCAATTATAACCAATTTTGAAACACTTATTCTTTGTTAAATACTATTTTCCGGGTTGCCACCTGACCGCTGTCAAGGGTAATTTTTACAATTAAGGCCTGGCTCGCAATGTTGAGGTCGGGAGTCTTAAATCCGTTCGAATTGATTCCTTTTGCAGAAAATAAAGCCCTTCCAAGCAAATCAAATAGCTGCACTTTATCCATGTTGAAGTTGTTTGTTTCGATCTCGATATGTTTGGCCACTTTGATGATTTTGATAGTATTTTCTGTTGCTACAGGGTTGTCGGTTCCCAATAAAGTACCGTCATTGAAGCGCAATTCAAAACGATCGTTGATGCTTCCGCTGGCTGCAATTGTGAATGGATAGCCGCCTAGTTTTAAGTTGTGGTATAACCCAGTTGATTTGTCCAGCAGATACACTTCCTGGTTTTCGAACAAACCATCAAAGTTTTCCAGGCTGATGCTGAAATCGCCACTGATGGTCGTTGCAATCCCAAGCGGAATGACATCATCCTGCTGGAATGGCAAGGCACGGCCCTGGATGGCATAATTTGCCGAATCCATAATCGAATAGATCGAAACCACGTTTCCGGCAGGGAAAGTCTTACCATCATACAAATTGTCAAAACCATTGGTAGCGCCCGTAATATAACCTACAAGAGCTTCGTCATAAGCGCCGGTTGTGTTGGAAATATTCAACCAGACACGGTTTTTTTCAATAGTGCCCACGTGGTTCACAGGCTCGTGATTGCCGCTTGCAGGGCTTATTTTAAAGAACTGATTATTATTGTTGATAATCCTCATGCTATTGTTGAACGTAGCCGAATAGGTTCCGTTGGCCAAAGCCGAATTCGCTTCAATAAAGAAACCCTGCCCGGATGCAATTTTGCCTGTTGGAGCCGATCCACCTGAAACGGCTGCCGAAGCTGTTTTTACGCCACCGGTAATATTGTATTTGGCATAATCATCACGGGTATAATTGTAGATCCCTGTTCCCGCTACATTGGCAATTGCCGTATTGTGTGTCCATAGGTAAACGGTTCCGTTTACAACACCGGTATTTGCCGAATCCAGCAGGAAGGCATCAATGTCAATGGCTGATGGATACGGATTTCCAATGAAATTGAAGGTTCCGGCTCCTTTGATGATTGGCGCACTGATCACTCCATTGTTTGGCACCCCGGTAAAGGTGATATTAAGTACTTGAGGAGTTGCAAAATTCAGATTGTTTGGCACACGTGAAATGTATCCTTTTGCAGCAGCCATAGTGGCTGTGCTGTTTTCGTACGACCAGTTGTTGATATTCGGATTAAACGAATAAAACATCGATGGTGATCCTAATACGCTCAAAGCCTGCCCCGTTATCGGTGAAGACCAATACGTATAATCGTATTGTTTCAAAGGTGTTGTATTTCTTTTAAAAGTAACATTCCCAACATCTGATGCCGTATTGCTTACCTGAACCAAGCTTCCGTTGTTTTCAATAACAAGCCCGGCAGTAGCTGCTACAGAAAGATCATTCTGAACCACCAATGTAAGGTTTGCAGGAACGGTTACTACTGCGGTATTGGTAACCTGGCACGAACAAACATTGAGGTTGCTGCTAAGCGTAAGATTGCTCGAAATAATTACTGGCGTTGTACTGTTTGGAGTTCCGTTCCAAGCGCCATTGCTGTAAGTAATGGCTGTTGGGACAATGATTCCCAATGCAGGAGTAGTTGCAGAGCTACAGCTACCGCTCTGAACCACTGCGCGGAAATACCTGGTAGCAGTCAGGGTGCCAATAGTTGCACTTGACAATGTTGTTGCTGTCGATGCAATATCGGTAACGCCGGTTGTAAATGCCGAATTGCTGGCATATTGCCACTTGACAACACTTCCGGTATTGCCGCTCAATGTAATTGCATTTGGCGCTGTATTTTTACAGATGGTTGTGGCAGTTGTGCTCAATGTCCCTGCTACGGTGGCTGCGGTTACGGTAACTAATTGAGTAATTCCAGTGGTTGTATTGCTGCAAACCGTATCTTTTCTTCTTACCCAATAGGTTGTGTCTGAAGTTGGCGATACAGAAATAGAAACCCCAGTGCCCGATATGGGATTGGTACCTACAACACTACCTGTTCCCCATTCGTACGAAGCGGTAGTTCCTGTAGTTCCACCAGTTGCAGTAAGGGTTGTGCTTGAGCCCGAACAAATTGCAGTTGTCCCCGAAATTCCCGTTGGTGCTGTTGAGGCTACATTAGTATTGGTTAAAGTAAAGCTCAGATTGGCATTGCCGCTATATTCCCTGACACGTACTTCAATTTCCGAATTTGAGTCTAATGAATAAGAACCTACAGCAACATTTACATTTCCTCCGCTCCAGTTTGCATTGGAATAAATAAGGCTTCCGTTAAGATAAAACTGTACTTCATCGTCCCAGTTTAGCATTGCCAGGTTGTAAGTTCCGCAAGGAAATCCTTTACGCTTGGCCACAAAAGTAAAATTATCTACCGGAACGGTACACCCTGACCATCCGGCCGAACTTGAAGGAGAAGCCGTGCTTCCCCAGCTGTTTGTCCCGTTCTGTGTGTCAAAATTCAGCGTATTGACCGAATAGTAACCAGCATAAACAGCTGTTGCCAAGCTAATGTCGCCGGTAGAATATCCGTAGACATTCCATACATTACTTCCTGCCACAGACGGGCTTCCCGGAGGTGCCATAATTGTAACTGTTGTTGTTATTCCGGTGGTATAGGCGGTACATGAAGCATCATATCTTCTTACCCAATAGGTTGTTGTTGCAGTCGGAGAGACGGTGATTGATGCTCCCGTTCCAGCTATAGGATTGGTACCTACAGTGTTTCCGGTTCCCCATTGATAGGTTGATCCGGATGCTGCTGTTCCTCCAGATGCGGTTAAAGTGTAGCTGCTTCCGGCACAGGCAGTTGATCCTGATCCCGAAATAGCTGTTGGCGCTGTAGAAGGAGAACTTATGTTGATGGTTGTTGTAATATGGCCTGTAGCTACATTACAAGGTGCGCTGTCAACCCTTCTTACCCAATATCCTGTCGTTGATGTAGGATTGACGATTATTGATGCCCCAGACTGCCCTGAAATTGTATTGACACCAGCGTTGTAGCCGGTTCCCCATTCATAAACAGCGTTGGTTCCCATCGTACCACCCGAAACGGTCAAAGTTACATTGCTGCCAGAACATACTGTCGTATTGTTTGGCGTAATAGTCGTTGGCTGTGTTGACCTTGTAGCTACATTTACAGTCAGTACAACACCAGCAGTTGATGAGTTGCATGGAGATCCATCTACTCTTCGCACCCAATAAGTAGTTGTAGTTGTTGGATTGATATAATAGCCATTATACGTTACTCCGCCTATCGGATTTGTACCGACCACACTTCCCGTTCCCCATTGATAGGTTGCACCAGGCGCTTCATAACCTCCGGTTGCGGTTAAAGTGGTTCCGCCGTTTCCATAACATAACGATGAAGAACCCGAAATGGCTGTTGGAGCAGTCGAAGAATTGGTACAGGCAACATAATTGAATGAAATCCTTGCGCTTCCACCTTGCTCATAAAAATCTAAAACAAGATTAGTGTTTCCGCTCAGATAATAGGTTGCTGAAGTTGATGTTGTATAACTATGGTCTACAAAATTGTTTACAATATATGTCGCCCCTCCATCCAGGCTTAGACGGTATCCGTCATCACCACCAACCGTAAAGGTGTAATATCCTGCGGTAAAATTACGCTGCATTTTATAGCGGATGAAAAACTGGTCGGCATACGTTCCGCAAAGATTGCCTCCTGATACCGAACCGCTTCCCCAATCCTGGTCAAACAGTTCCGATTGCGTTATGTAACCTCGATAAGGCGCCGTTGCAATGTTGCTTGGCGGATTCGCGGTATCCAAACCCGAATATACATAGCCTATCCAGGAATTGTTTCCATATGAGGTTTGATCGCCCGCAGGTATGTTTACATTTACTGTTGTCGTAGCTGCACTTGTGGGAGAGCAAGGCGAATTATCTACCCTTCTTACCCAATATCCTGTTTGTGAGGTCGGGCTTACCGTCAATGTGGAAGATGTCGCTCCGGCAATTATATTATAACCAGCAGTGTATCCTGTTCCCCATTCATAGGTTCCCGTTGGGCCCAGAGTCCCTCCATTTGCTGTCAAAGTAGTGCTGTTGCCTAAACAGATTGTTGTTGTTCCTGTAATATTGCTCACGCCAGTTGAAGGTGTAATAACCGTTACAGTTTGTGTTACGCCCGCCGTACTTTGGCTGCATGGGCTTCCATCGATTCTTCTGACCCAATAAGTTGTCGTTGCGGCTGGATTTATATAATAAGTTGATGAGGTGGCCCCGGCAATTATATTATTGCCAACAACATTTCCGGTTCCCCACTGATAGCTTCCTGCAGAACCTGTCGTTCCGCCCACAGCTGCCAATGTAGTTCCTCCGGTTCCGTAACATATGGAAGTTGCTCCCGAAATCGAAGTAGGTGCCGTTGAAAAATTGGTGCATCCCATATACGAAAATGAAACCTGTGCAGAACCGTTTTTCTCATAGTATTCCAAAACAAAATTGGTCGTACCGCTTAAATATACTGAAGCCGAGGTTGAGGTTGCATAAGAATGGTCTACCCAATTGGTTACCAAAAAGTTTGCGCCGCCGTCAACGCTCAAACGAACACCGTCGTCTCCGCCAATTGTAAAAGTGTAATATCCGGCAGGCATGTTTTTTTGCATCTTAAAACGGATGGCAAACATATCAGCATAGCTATTGCCACACATATTACCACTGCTTACAGAGCCACTGCCCATATTATAATCAAACGTTTCCGACTGATTGACATATCCTCTGTAGGTAACGAATGCATTTGTCGGAGGGCTGGATGTGTCGGTATATGTATACACGTAACCGATCCAGGCATTCGTACCGTAGGCATTTTGGTTCTCCAGGTGGGGTAGGGCATTGGGAAAATAATTTTTGGCTTAACAGTATAAGTACAAAAAGCAAAATTTTTAGAATGTCTTTCGAAGTAATAGTTTTCATTTGGGGATAGATTATTAAATTTTGACATTACAAACCTAAACTCAAAAATTAAATAAATCGACGAAATGTAAATATTAATCGATGAAATGCACAATATTAATTTCAATATAACTTTTTTCTTACTTTAACGAAAACGTTTTCGAAAGCTAATTTAATATTTAAAATATTGTATTTCAGTTACTTATAAAAATTTATTTTTCCAATATCAAAAATGTAAGAAAAAGAAACTTTTTTCAAGACAAAAAAGACGACTTCGCAAAATGCCAACAAAAAAGCCAAAATAACATCACGCTATTTTGGCTTTTTATATTAAAAAACAGGCTTTTACCTGAAGGCCTGTTCTATATCAGCTAATAAATCATCGATATCTTCAACCCCGGTACTCAATCGTACCAAATCATCAGTAATGCCGATTTCCTTTCTTTTGTCTTCCGGAATCGAAGCATGGGTCATCAAAGCAGGATGGTTTGCCAAACTTTCAACACCGCCCAGGGATTCTGCCAAAGTGAAGACTTTTAGCTTTTCAAGGAAGGAAACAGCGTCTTCTTTTTTACCCGATTTAAATGTGAAGGAAACCATTCCTCCAAAACCGCTCATTTGCTTTTTGGCAATCTCATGAAACGGATGGTCTGGCAATCCCGGGAAATAAACCGTAGCAACATCCGGATGGTTTGCCAGGAAGTTAGCCACCTTTTCCCCATTTTCGCAATGCCTTTGAACCCTTAGGTGCAATGTTTTTAATCCGCGTAAAACCAGAAAGCTGTCCATAGGGCCTAATGTGGCACCTGTTGCAAACTGTTTGAAATGCAGTTCATCGCCCAATTCTTTGTCTTTGATGATCAACGCTCCGGCAATTACATCGCTGTGACCTCCTAAATATTTTGTAGCCGAATGCATTACGATATCTGCACCCAGATCCAAAGGTTTCTGAAGATAAGGCGTAGCAAACGTATTGTCGACCGCAAAAAGGATGTTGTGTTTTTTGGTGATTTTCGCGATTTCGGCAATGTCAGCCAATTTCATCAACGGATTTGTTGGCGTTTCCACCCAAACCAGCTTGGTGTTTTCATTGATCAGCGACTGGAATTTTTCCATGTCATTCATATCTACAAAATGGAATTTGATGCCACTGTCTTTGTATAAACGAGTAAACAAACGGTACGTTCCGCCATATAGATCGTCCATTGCAATGACTTCATCACCGGCTTTGAACAGGCGCAGCAAACAATCGGTTGCAGCCAGCCCTGATGAAAATGCCAATCCGCGTGCGCCGTTTTCTATCGATGCCAGAGCATCTTCCAAAGCCTGGCGCGTAGGGTTTGCAGCCCTGGAATATTCGTAATCACCAACAGGCTTTCCCGGTGAGGTCTGTGCATAGGTTGAGGTTTGGAATACCGGCGGCATTACCGCTCCGGTCACTTCTTCGTGGTGCTGGCCACCGTGTATTACTTTAGTGTTGAATTTCATCGTTATTAGTTTTTATTGATAAGATGGAAGAAAAAACATTCCATTTTCGTTAAAATTAGGTTACAAAGATAGTAACTAAGGAGGAAGTTTTTTAATTTGCACGCAGCAGATTGAGTTAAATATTTGTTTAAAATTCCCAGCACAATTGATGAAAAAAATACTATTGGTCGAAGATGAGGCACATGTGGTTTCTTTTATAAAAAAAGGGCTTTCGGAAGAAGGCTTTGAAGTCAGCGTGGCCTTTGAAGGAAAAACCGGCCTGCAATTGGCTTTGGAAAACCAGTTCGATTTAATTATTTTGGATATCATGCTGCCCGAAATGAACGGCCTTGATGTCTGTAAGGCGATAAGGGCCGAAAACCAGCAGGTACCGGTACTGTTCCTGACCGCGCTCGGAACCCCCGAAAATATTGTACTTGGACTCGAAAATGGTGCCGATGATTATCTGGTAAAACCCTTCAAATTCATCGAGCTCGTTGCCCGGATCAAAAACCTGCTGCGCCGCATAGAAGGGAAAACTTCCAAAGCTCCGGCCGAAACCAATGAAGGGCACCTATATGTTTTCAGTGATTTAAGGCTGAATGACTATACCAAAACCGTAACGCGGGCTGACGAGGAAATCTCACTGACATCAACCGAATTCAAATTGCTTTTGTACTTTTTGAAAAACAAAAATAAAGTGCTTTCACGAATGGATATCCTGGATGCGGTTTGGGGCGTCGATTATGATTTGGGTACCAACGTTGTTGATGTGTATGTCAATTACCTGCGCAAAAAAATCGATGCGAAATCAGAAGAAAAACTTATCCATACGGTCATCGGGATGGGTTATGTATTAAAGGAAAATAGTTAAGAATCAAGAATAGCTAAAAAAATGATTATTAGAAAGCCATCGCGGACCGTCCTGCTGTTTTTGCTCCCATTCCTGATGGTCATCCTGCTGTTCAGTGTTTTTATCTATTATACGGTTTCAAGTTATTCCGAGGATTATTTGTTCAAATTGCTTGAAGCGCGCGCCAATAAAGTAGCCAGGGAAAATTTTGAAGGGAAGAACGCT
The DNA here is from genome assembly GCA_049841115.1 of Flavobacterium sp. Lineage (GTDB taxonomy): Bacteria > Bacteroidota > Bacteroidia > Flavobacteriales > Flavobacteriaceae > Flavobacterium. The sequence goes on along the minus strand of JASGHQ010000006.1, from coordinate 980,247 downwards.
TCCGGTAAACCAAGGCTGGCGGCAAATGAATCTTCTGAAAAACTGCCGCACGAAAAAGATTATTTCATCCCGGTTGCCAATATCGATTTGAAAACCGAATCAGAAAAAGTGGGCGTTGGCACGGTTTTTTTCCAGGGTGTGATCCAAAAAGGCAGCGCCGAATTTGTTTCGAAGCAATACCTCTACAAAGGAATCCGTTACAAATCCAGAGCGGGCGAATTTATCGTAATTACCGTTGCCGAGAATTATTTCGAAAAAAATAAATCGGAAACCCTGACCAAAACCCTGCTGTTTGTAATTGGTGCGGCATTGCTGCTGCTGCTTTACATAGCCATTTACTATTCAAAAAATATCTTCAAACCCATTTCGGGAATTACTGAAAGCGTAAAAGAAATCAGTTCCGAAAACCTGCACCTGAGGTTGGATGAAACCAGTACGAATAATGAGCTGCACGAACTGACACGCACTTTCAACGATATGCTTGACCGGATTGAAACTTCGTTTGAAACCCAGAATAACTTTATCAGCAATGCGTCGCACGAACTGCGTACGCCTTTGACAGCGATTATTGGCGAAGCCGATGTGACACTTTCCAAGCTCAGGAATCCGGAAGACTATATCGAATCGCTCAATATTATCCTGCAGGAAGCAGAAAAGCTTGACAACAAAACCAAAGCGCTGCTGTTTTTGGCGCAAACCGGATTTAATGGTAAAGTGCAGAAGTTTGAAAAAGTCCGCATTGACGAACTGCTTTGGGAAGTAAAGGAAAACCTCGAGGGCATGAACCCGAAGAACAAAATCTTCATTGATACGGAGCTGCTTCCGGAAAATCCGATGAAACTGAAAGTCAACGGAAACATCCAGCTTTTGCACCTGGCGTTTAGCAATATCATTAGCAACGGCTGCAAATATTCGAGCTTCCAAACAGTTACGGTTTCCATCGGCGCATCGGACGACTTTGTGTATATCGTGATCAAAGATACCGGAATCGGCATCCCGCAGGACGAAATCAAATACATTTACGATCCGTTTTTCCGTGCTTCGAATACCAAGAAGTATGAAGGTTTTGGCATTGGCCTGCCGCTTACCCGGAACATCATCCGCATACATAATGGAAAGATTTTGGTAACATCTGTGGAAAATGAAGGTACCGTGGTCCAGATCACTTTGCCTGCATATAAAATCCCGGTTGCCTGAGATTGAACTGACGTGAAATCAGTATTTTAACGTTTCGCTAAGTTTTTCTAATCGGATTTTAATCTCATCGTGTAAAATCTAATCAGATTCTAATTTCAAATTAAGACGGCTCTAATACCGCGCTTCTAACTTTGTACTGTAACAAAAAATAATAGAAGCGATGAAAAAAACAATTGTAATACCTACCGATTTTACCGTTCAGTCACTGAACGTTTTAAAAACTGTTTTGAACCAAAACGAATCAAAGCAACAATACAATATAATCTTGCTCCACGGTTTCAGCCAGAACGATTCCATCAGGGATTTGCTGTTCTTTTCGAAAACCCAGCAGATTGCAGCATTAATGAACACCGAGTTTGAGGAAGCCTACGAAGTTATCAGGAACAAATTTGATTCACAGGTTGGCTCCATTAAAATAGATTTATTCACGGGTTATAATTTGTCGGCTTTCAATACGTATCTGGAAGCCAACGGGGTTAACGAAATCTTTACTTCTGAAAGAAAGCAGCACCCAGCGCACAAGAACAGTTTCGATTTGTCGCGATTTATTGCTAAATCCCAGGTAAACGCGACAATCATCGAAACGGTAAGCAAAACGTCTGCCCCGGAAAGAGGCAAGATTGCCGAAGTATTCATGAATCAGGTTTCGATTGGATAATTGTTTTTAGAAAAATTGCTATGAAAATCTGGTTGAGGTACGTAGGCTTTTTCGGGCTTGGTTTCTTTCTGTTTGTCTCGCTGATCAGCATGTCCCGGAGTCCCGAGATGGTTATTGAAGGCGAATGGAAAGAATTGGCCTGGGAATATGAAAAGGTAAATAAGAACGACACCGTGAAATCGGATTACAACAAAGTGTCGTCTTATGTAAAAGATGTGGCCGGACTGGATCTAATCATCCACAAAGCCGAAAAATGGAAGTTTTGTCCCGACGGAAGATTGATCCTTCAAGGGAAAAACTATACAAAGGAAATCAATTGGGTAATCAAGGGAAGAGGCAATATGCTCGAACTGAAATATGGCAATAATATCGAGCGCTACAGCTTAACCGAGCTTTCGGACAATACGCTGATACTGAATTTTGATTCCAATGCCAGCACACGCGGGATTGCCCGTTTAACATTTGAAAAAATATAATCATGCTTAGGAAATATAATAATAGCAGGTCGCATTCAGACAACATCAAACTCGGAACCCTATCAGCGTTTTCGGCTGGCATGGTCAATATCGGTTCGCTGTTATTGTTCCTGTCGTTCTCATCAAATATCACAGGCCATTATGCTATACTGGCTTCGGAAATCGTGAAAGGCAACCTGTACCAGATCGCGGTGGTCTTTGGATGGATATTCCTGTTTTTCTTCGGGAGCTTCGTGTCGAACCTGTCAGTGATCCATCTGCAGAAAAATGCCTACCTGGCACACTCCATCCCATTGCTTCTGGAAATGGCCTGCCTGGTTGCCGTTGGGGTTTATGGCGAAGCTTTTTATGCGGAAACCTTATACGAAACAGAAATCCTGCTGGCCATCATACTTTTTGCGATGGGACTGCAAAACGGGTTGACGGCAAGCATTTCGAACTTTGCGATAAAAACCACGCACCTTACCGGAATCACGACCGATTTGGGAATCCTGTTCTCAATGTTTACCAAAAAAGAATTCAGGCAAAATGCACAGCTGAAACAAAGGGCCGCATTGCTGCTTTACATTGTCGGTTTCTATTTAATGGGCGCCCTGATCGCCGGGTTTACCTATTCGTTTTTGGGCTTCAGGGTTTTCTACCTGGTCAGCGTGGTTTTGGCGGTAATCATCATCTACGATCTGTCTAAGCTTAGGATCAAGCTTTTCTGGCACCAGCGTAAACTGCTCAAGCTCCAGCTCGAAAAAGTCAATTCGTATGTTATTGAAAAAGACGAAAAATCGATGGCTTCTTAATTGCCATTTCTCTATAAAGCGGAAAATCCCAAACATTGGTTGGGATTTTTTATTTAGACGAATTTCCTGATCTGCATCATCATGCCTACATGCGTGGCTTCATGGTAATTGTTGAATTCGATGGCAGCTTCGGCAGTTTTGACTGTAAATCCGGTCATCGTAGTGAATTCGGTATAGCTTTTAAAAATCCCGCTTGCAAAATCCTGTTTGGTTTTTTCCAATGTAGAAAACAACAATGCCTTGATTGCATCAACTTCTGTTTGCGTAAGATCCTGTTCCGGCCTGGTGCCGCGTTTGTATTTGGCAACCATTTCACCCGGAACCATCATCGGCAGACCCGAAAGGTTGTATACCAGCATTTGCTGCACGACAATGATATGCGCGATATTCCAAATGAGGTTGTTGCTAAAACCTTCCGGAATCTTGTTGAGCTGTTCCAAAGAATAATTATCCAAGAATTTTAGCAATACGTTGCGGCTGGCCAGATTGATTTCAAATGTGTTTTCCATTCTTATATGAATTTCCTGATGTTCATCATAAAACCATAATGCAGCCCTTCGTGGAAATTATTGAACTCAAAGGCATCCTGCAAATTGGCCAGGTGATAGCCTGTTCCGGTTGTGTATTCGGTATAGGTCTTGAATTTCCCTTCTGCATAATCCTGCCTGGTTTTTTCGATAAGCGAAAAAAGTAGCCCTTTCAGTTCGTCAATTTCGGCCTGGGTGGTTTTTCCTGTTGGCTTTGTGCCATTCATGTAGGTATTCCTCATTTCGTCTGAAACATACATCGGCAAGCCCGAAAGACGGTAAATGAGGCCTTGCTGGGCCACGATGATATGGCCTAAATTCCAGGCCAGGTTGTTGCTGAAGCCTTCCGGGACTTTGTTTAATTGTTCCAAAGAATAGTTCTCCAGAAGTTCAAGATACTGTTTCCTGTTGGTTTCCCAGATTTTGAAAGTTGATTCCATTGATTTTTTTTGATAAAATTAGTGATTTGGAAACGGATTACGATGTATTTTTGTTAGATAAAAATTACAATCAAAAATGCGTAAGATATACCACTTAAAAACCTGCAGCACCTGCCAGCGTATCTTAAAATCATTGCCAAACCTTGAAACCTTCCAGCTTCAGGACATCAAAACCGAGCCGATGACGGTAAAACAGGTTGACGAAATGGCAAAAATGAGCGGAAGCTATGAAGCGCTTTTCAGCAGAAGGGCGACCCTTTACAAGGAAATGGGCTTAAAGGACGAGAAACTTTCCGAAGCCGATTTCAAGCGCTACATACTCGAACATTATACATTTTTGTCGCGCCCGGTAATCATTGCCGATGATAAAATCTTTGTGGGCAACAGCCCGAAAGTAGTCAATGAAGCAATAGCCTATCTTTCGAAATAATCAAAACACCGCCCAACAACCGACAACTGACAACCGACAACATTTTTACTTATATTTGAAGTCAATTACAATATGCCATGATACAATCAATGACTGGTTTTGGTAAAGCCACGCTGCAACTGCCAACCAAGAAAATTACCGTAGAAATCAAATCGCTAAACTCAAAAGGGTTGGACCTGAATACCCGTATGCCGTCTGCTTTCCGTGAAATGGAACTGGGGCTACGCAACCAGCTTTCGCAAAGGCTGGAACGCGGTAAGATCGATTTTTCATTGTATATTGAAGTTACCGGTGAAGAAACTTCATCAAAAATCAATGTGCCGATTGTAAAAGGATATATCAGCCAGATGAAAGCGGTAATCCCAAATGCGGATGAAACCGAGCTGATGAAAATGGCGGTAAGGATGCCCGATGCGTTAAAAACCGAGCGTGACGAAATCGATGAAAATGAATGGAAGGAAATCCAGAAAGTGATCGATGAAGCGATTGAAAACATCGCACAGTTCCGAAAAGATGAAGGCGTGGCGCTGGAAAAGGAATTCCTGCACCGCATTGCCAATATCATGACCCTGATGAACAACGCGGTTCCGTATGATGCGGAACGCGTAGAAACGGTAAAAACCAGGCTGCGCACAGCTTTGGATGAGTTGAAGGAAAATGTGGACGAAACCCGTTTTGAACAGGAATTGATTTTTTATCTCGAAAAATACGACATTACCGAAGAAAAAGTGCGTTTGGAAAACCACCTGAATTATTTCATAGAAACGCTTGCCGGAACCGAAGCCAATGGAAGGAAACTGGGCTTTATCACCCAGGAAATGGGTCGTGAGATCAATACAATGGGATCCAAATCCAACCATACCGAAATGCAGAAGCTGGTTGTGATGATGAAGGACGAATTGGAGAAAATCAAGGAACAGGTTTTGAATGTTTTGTAAAAAGTACACAAACAGAACTATGAGAAACCTATTGCTATTTACACTTGCCTTTATTTTTCATAGAGTCAATTCCCAAGAATTGAAAACCTATGAAGGAGAATATCAGCAAGGTTTTGCAAAATATCAGTATTTTGAAACCAAGGATTATGAAAGAATCTTTAATGGATATTTCAACTATAAAAAAGACAATCAAATTTTCATCTCAGGGAACTACAAGGACAACAAGAAATCAGGTGAATGGGTGTACTCTAATAAAGTGTACAAAGTAAAAGGGACTTACATCGACAACAAGAAAAATGGAATTTGGACTTTTTCTGAAATCAAATCAAGTAATGAAAAGACCACTGCTTTATCATTGAATTTTAGGAATGATACGGTTGTCGGTAAAATAAACCTCCCAAATCTCAAAGGGGAATTTTCGAAAGCAGGAAAGTATATAGGAACCTGGACCATTAAAAAAGATGATACCGAAATCATAGCAGAGTTCAAGGACAATATGGTGATTAAATTGGTTGAAAGAAAGATTTCAGACGGTTCAATTTATACAAAATACATTCCGGACTTAGATTCCATAGCGAAAGCCAAACTCGCTCTAAAGGAAGCGGATTCCAAGTACCGATTGGATTCCTTTTCTGAGCAATCCCGGTTTTTATACAATGAAGATATTTTGGGGTTTCCCATAGGGAAAAATTATAATATGGGTAGCTTTGCCAAATTTGTACATGGTGTAAAAAGCGAAATCGTGAAGTTAGATTTTTATTACGTGTCCGATTGTCCCGTAGCACACAATTTCACATTAATAAACAATCCGGAACTTTTACTGCTTAAAGATTCTTTTCGTAAAAAAGAATATGGCTCAGGCACAGCCAGTCCTGGTAAGATTGGATATGATGGTTATGGCTCAGGAAGTGGTAGCGGTTATGGAACGGGCTCAGGTTCAGGAGGCGGTTATTCTTTAGGAAATCGAAAAGCGACACTAAAGTCAGCACCTAATCTTATCTGTCAGGAATCTGGAAGAGTAGCTGTTCAGATATCTGTGGATAGAAGCGGAAATGTCATAAAAGCTGTTGCTGGAGTTCAAGGAACTACAAACCCTGCAAGTTGTTTGATAGAGGAAGCAAAAAAAGCGGCATTGCAAACCAAATGGCAACCGGATAACAATGCACCTGAAACTCAAATAGGAAAAATAGTTTATGTTTTCACTCAGAACTGAATAAGATAACACAACAATGAACAAAGGAAAATTATTAGTATTCTCAGCGCCATCCGGCTCAGGAAAAACCACCATAGTACGCCATTTGCTGGCACAACCGGAACTGAACCTTGAGTTCTCAATATCAGCAGCAACACGCGAACCCCGCGGCCAGGAAGAACATGGAAAGGATTATTATTTCATGTCTATCGAAGATTTCAAAAAGCACATCAAGGCCGAAGATTTCATCGAATGGGAAGAAGTGTACCGCGACAATTTTTACGGAACGCTGAAAAGCGAAGTGGAGCGCATCTGGGCCAAAGGCAAAAATGTAATCTTTGACATCGATGTTGCCGGCGGATTGCGCATCAAATCCAAATTCCCTGTAGAAACCTTGGCTGTTTTCGTAAAGCCGCCAAGTGTTGACGAATTGAAAAGGCGTTTGAAGGAGCGCTCCACAGAAAGCGACGATAAGATCAATATGCGTATCGCGAAAGCCCACGTAGAATTAGCGACAGCTCCGCAATTTGATACCATCATCAAGAATTACGACCTGGATGTGGCCAAAAAGGAAGCCTATGAATTGGTCAGGGAATTTGTGAAATAATCCACTAGCCATAAGCCAAAAGATAAAATGAAAATAGGACTCTATTTCGGAACCTTCAATCCCATCCACATTGGGCATGTAATCATTGCCAACCATATGGCAGAGCATTCCGGTTTAGACCAGGTTTGGATGGTGGTAACGCCACACAATCCGCACAAGCAGAAAAATACGCTGCTCGATGATTACCAGCGGTTGCATATGGTAACGCTGGCAACAGAAGATTTTACCAAAATCAAGCCATCGGATATCGAATTCAAATTGGATCAGCCAAATTATACCGTGAATACATTGGCACATCTTGGAGAGAAATACCCGCAGCATGAATTTGCCCTGATCATGGGCGAAGACAACCTGAATTCGCTACACAAATGGAAGAATTACGAAGTCATCCTGCAAAACCACCACATCTATGTTTATCCAAGGCTGAATTCGGGTGAAATGGACGGACAGTTTGCCAACCACCCAAAAATCCATCGCGTGGGTGCGCCCGTGATAGAGCTTTCATCCACCTTTATCCGCGACAGCATCAAAAACAAAAAAAACGTTGCGCCAATGCTTCCGCAAAAGGTTTGGGACTATATTGACGGAAGTTCTTTTTATAGGAAATAGGTTTATTTGTAAGGCAGCCTGGAAATGTTGATTTCAGGCTTAAGACCTTTTTTCGCCAATTGATAGTGGAATGCTGAAGCCCATTCGTCTGCCCTGTCAACTTTGGGCCCGATGGTAATCCCTTTAATAATTGGCAGGATGGGAACCAGTTCAATGTAAACTTTTGGCGGAGTAAAGCTCAGATCAATATTTTTTTCAAAACCGATGGCTTCTTTTATAACCAGCCTCACTTCATTCTCGTATTGATATTCCGCATTTTTGAATAAGTAAGCAACTTCATTCAGCAGCTCGATTATTTTCAAGGTTTCCTTGGGTTTAGGGTCTTTTGCCTTGTATGCCGTTACTTCAGATTCCAAATCATTCATAAGCTTATTCAACTTCGTGATTTCAGTTGCCTTAGCTTCAGAAAATGTAAATTTCCCGTTGCTCAGGTAAGCGACTTTGTAGAATTCTAGTTCTTCGGTGCTCTTTATATCATCATTTCCTGTTTTTAATTTCTGCTTGATGCTGTCCCTCAATTCATCAATATCGATAGTAATCGCACATCCCTTGCCTTCCTCCAGGTTTTCTTTTCCGTACATTCTCCAAAGCGTCAGATCATTATTTTTCGAATGATTGACAAAGCTTCCGATAAAGGGTTTTTTAGAAAAGGCAAAAGCATGCGGCCCGCAGTTATTCTGATTGGTTGCCTCAAACTTTAAATATTCGAACAAGATTGTCCCTTCTGAAGTATCATTCAAAAAAGTACCTTCGGACAGCCGGAACGGAGTTTCATTTAAAATAAGGTATTTAGCGACGGAAATACCGGTATAATGTGTAATATGCCCTTTCTTCAAACACAAAAGGTCTTTAATCTTTGAAGTTATTATGTTTATTTTTTCATATTGCTTGTTTTCTAGAATATTCTCGATTTCCTCCAATCTTGACTTGGCGAGATGAACAAGGTAAAAATCTTCGTCGTTTTTAAGATTAATATATTTTTCGTAATTTTCTTTAGCTTCCTGGTATTCATTTCTTAAAGAAAAGATTAAGGCTAAATTGTAGTAAGGATTTGGCCCATCTGGTTTGATTTCAATAGCCTTATTATAAAATTCTTTAGCTTTGTCATACTCCTTTTTCTGAAAATGAAGACTTCCTAAGCCATTGTATGGAGAAGAATAATTGGGATTGATTTCAATGGCTTTAGTATAGCATTCTTCGGCTTTAGAATATTCTTTGAGCTTTTTATAAGTTAAGCCTAAATTATAATAAGCGAACGTATATTTCGGATCTATTTCAATAGCTTTCTTATAGAATTTTTTCGCCTTATCATATTCTTCCTTGCCGTCATAGAGGCTGCCTAAGCCATTGTATGAAGAAGGATATTCAGGATTGATTTCAATGGCTTTATTGTAGCATTCCTCAGCTTTTTCGTGCTCTTTTTTATTTTCATAAAGATTCCCTAATCCATTTAAAGCTTCAACATTTTTCGGGTTTTTTTCGATAGCTTTTTTATAAAACTGCTCTCCTTTTATATAATCTCTTTTGTCAGAAAAGATATGTCCTAAATAATTATTTATTTTGGAATTGTTATCGTCTAAAAGACAGGCGCTGAAAGCAATTTTTTCTGCTGATTCCTTTTTTTCCAAACGATACAATGCAGTTACTTTTTCAGCATACAATTCAATATCGTTGTAATGAGCCAGCACTTTGGTTGTAAGAAGGGAATCCGTTTCGTCCCATTTCTCTTCATCATTTAACCCAATAGCTTTTTTGAGTATTTCTTCTTTACTTTTCATGGTTTTAATTTTTTTAGTTTGGTTATTTAACCCTTGCCCTTATTTTCGCAAGGCTGGCATCCACCAAAAGCTTTCCGTCGCGGAATACTTCTTTTAGCTCGCCTTGTTTTTCCTCGTCCCAGGAAACCTGGTCAATCAATTTGAAGGTGTTGTTTTCGGAAACGATCTTCATCAGGCCTTTGGCAGATTTTTTGGTTCCGTCGTCAGTAACAGGGTCTTTGAAGATTTCCCTGCCAACGCCATTTACCTCGCCATAAGTAGCTTTCATGGCAAAGCCAAAAGTATCCCGGGTATTGTATTGGTAGGTAAAAGATCCGATCCCCAAAACCACATTGGTTGACGCAAAGCCTTTTTCCTTTAAATTTTCACAGATTTTTGTGGCGCGTTCCAGCGTGATGCTATCGCCATAAATGGCTCCGATTTGCGGAATAAGTTCTTTGTATCCTTTGCTGTTCGTTGTACCGCCAAAGACGTCCCAAAGCAATTCTACGACACCTTTCTTTTCTTCTTCCGTTTTTCCATCCGGATTTCCGCACAGGATCAGGATTGGATCCCCGCTGTCCGGGCGCACTACGACTTTGCCTTCGCGGCTGCTTATCTGTTCTTTCAGCCTTGGCAGGTAATTGGTCAGTACTTTCCATAAATCCCAGGTGTCGGAAACTATCGAAACGATGCCTTTGGGATATACTTCGCTTATCAGCCTTTGGAACGTTTCAAATTCGCCTTCAGTGGTTCCCATGCACATAACGGAATGCTCGGTTGCGGCAACAGAACCGCCTATTAATTCGGTATCAGAATTGGCATTGTAATATTCCTCGAGGAAATCGATTGCCGGGATGGTATCTGTTCCTGTAAAGCTCAGCAAATGACCGGCAGCCGAAGTTACCGCGGCTTCGATTCCGCCCATGCCGCGCATCGAGAAATCGTGTCCCTGCCAGTTTACAAAATCGGGGATTGAAGAAGTTTTGTGGGCAAAACTATCCAAAATGATGCGGTACTGCCTGGCGATTGTAGCCGAGTTGCAGGGCAGCCAGATTACCGCCGAAAGCAGGGTTTCGAAATAATTGGTCAGCCAGAAAAATTCCGGCTTGGTATTGTACATCGTAAACATTGGCACACGCACCGGAACGCTTGATCCTTCTGGCAGCGCCTTAAAAACCATTGGGATATAACCCAAATCGTGCAGATCTTCCAGATGTTTCGTCCCGACCTGGTTTTCGCCTAAATAATTATTGATCCTTCGCGCGTATTTTTTAAAAACTTCTTCTTTGGGCTGTTTGAAAAAGTAAGCTTCAAAATCGTGGATAATGTATTTTTTGATAAAATACTGCAGGCCAAAAAACACCACTTCGTCTACATTTTCGATACGTGATTTTCTGGGTGTCCAGTTGGAATAAACCAAGGTGGTCCCGGTTGGATATTGCCTTCTATGGTCTACTTTATAGCCGTCGGTAAGGAGTAAAGGGTTCATGTTTTTTTAGATTAGGTTTAATATGTCTTTTGCAAATTTCCGGTCCAGTTCTTTCATGGGCTCTGTCAGGTCTTCATAGTTTTTGAAACACTCTTTTTCCCATCTGGTTCTTCTTTTGGGTGATATGTTTTCTTCTTTTTCCAACAATTCTTTCGCCCATATCATCCAATGGTCATGTATTTTTTCGGCGATTTTTTCCAGTAAATCTTCCGTTTTTTGATGCTTTGATATCCATAATTTAAATCGTAAACAGTTACTTCAATATTCTCCACCTGCCAGGCTCCAACCAATCCTGAGCCTATGTACGCTAGTTTTAGCGTAATGTATCTCTTTCATTTCAATTCATCCCTAACTTCCATCAAGGCGAAGCCCAATAGATTAAGGCCCTGCCATTTTTCAGGCAGATTTGCTTCCATATGGTCATGGGCCATTCCGATTCCCCAGATCGGGTCAACCGGGCTCGATTCGACCAAAACACGGTTTTGGGTTTGGCCTAAAAATGCTTTCAGCTCCGGATTTTGGCTAAACTTATGGAAGTTGCCTTCCTTAACGATTTCGTAGCGGTGTTCTTTCCAGACGGCGTCATCATAATTGCCGACTTCGCGGCCAAGTTTTTTGGCTTCGGCGGGTGAGCTTGCCTGCAGGATTTTGGCAAAATTGACTCTATCGTTGAATAATAAGGCTTTTTTGGCCATCATCCAGTGTTCGGCAGTTTTGTATCCGGTTCCGTCAACCACAAACGGGCTCAGCCACCATTGGCTCAGGCAGGTTTTGGTAATGCTTCCGTCTTTTGAAGGTTCATGCCCCCAAAAGAAAAGGAATTTGCTTTGTTTTTCTATGGTTCCGACAGTGTATTTCACAGCTATAATTTTATCGTTACCACATTTTCGCTGTCAAAATCCTTAACAGAATTTGTTGTGTATATTTTGCTGAAATGCTTGTTGAGCTCGTCAAAGCCTTTGTTGAATATCCCGTGGCTGATGGCAAGGTAAAGCGTTCCTGCATTTTTCTTTTTCAATTCTTCGGCGAGCCCGGTGAAGGTAAATCCCCCGTCACAGATATCGTCTATGATCAGGCAGTCCGTTTGCTGCAAATCATCTTCATAAACCCTGAACCCTGAGAGTTTCCCATCTTTTACATTTCGGCTTTTGCTGCATTCCACGACTTCCTTTCCACCCAAATATTCAGTAACCATATAGATTTTTTTGAGTGCGCCGCCATCAGGGGAAATCAGCTTTACATTGCTTCCGATTGATTTCAGCACGGTTTCGATAAACCGGTAATTGTGGATTACTTCGCAGTTGTCCAACAGGGCAGGCGTAACTTCTGAATGGGGATCGAAAACGGTGATTTTATCTAAATTCAAGGCATTGATGATATCGGCATATACTTTTATAGAAAGCGGCTCGCCCGGAATCATAACCCTGTCCTGGCGCGCGGCAGGAAAATAAGGAATGAAGGCCTTGATAGCTTTCACGCCCATTCGCCTCAGGCCATCAACGGTAATGCACAATAGGCCCAAATCATTGAAGGAATTGATCCTGTGGGTTATGGTAACTTCTTTCGAAATATCAAAATTAGGATTGATTTTAATGTGTGGCTCGCCTCCTGAAAAGGTAAAGCTTTGAAAATCGATGGTTTCCTGATTGGGAAACGGATTGAAATTGGAGTCTAAATTGAGTATCATGAGCAAGACATTTGTGTAATTATTACGCAAATGTAAAATGAAAAATCGGAACAAAAAAATATTTTGTGTAAAATTTACGCAAACTTTATTTCGAAGTGAAATCCGTTGCCTTCCAATTCCTTATATTTTGCTTTGTTGAATTTGAAAAGCTTGGCAGGGCGCCCGTTTTTTGAAGATGAGATTTTGTCGGTTTCGTCAACGATTCCGAAGCTTAGGATTTTTTTCCTGAAATTCCTCCGGTCAATTTCTTTGCTCAAAATAGAGCAATACAGGTTCTCCAGCTCAGAAAACTGGAATTCGTTTGGCAACAGATCAAAACCGATAGGCTGGTAGGTGAGTTTCGATTTCAGGCGTGCTATTCCCTTATTCAGAATCTGGTTGTGGTCAAAGGCCAATTGCGGGATTTCATCAATTTGGAACCATTGCACATTTTCGGCATCTGTATCGGCTTTGATGTCGAACCTGTCGGCACTGACCAAACCAAAATAAGCCACAGAAATTACGCGGTTCCTGGAATCGCGGTAAATGTCGTCTCCAAATGTATAGAGCTGTTCGAGGTAATTCACCTTGACATTGGTTTCCTCTTTCAGTTCCCTTTTCACCGCTTCGAGCAAGGTTCTCATTTTCGTGTATAAGGCCGCCAGGCAAAGCCCAAACTGCGGTATCGGTTCCGAATTTTTGCTGTATCAAAAGCACGTGCAAGCTGTTGTTCTGATAGCCAAACAATACTGCATCGACCGCTATCCTTATGTTTTGATTTTCTGCCATAAAATATAATGCGTATGATTTACGCAAATATAGGATTATTTTAAAGCCAAATCGATTTTATTAAGCATCCCTGTAACCCCGTGCTTTTTTCTGGCGGATCAGGTTTTCCATTTCGTGCATAGCCACTGCTTCCGAATCAAAATTCTTGATGAGCTTTTGGCCTTTGGTGCCCACTTTTCCATATTGGATCACCAGTTCGTCATTGGTGACCGAAATTTCCCAAAACTTGTTGCTTCCGTTTTCTGTATTGATCAGTTTTGTCGCATTCAGATTCTGGCTACTTGTAGTGGCTGGCTCTTCGCTCAAGATTACAGTTACGGGTTCTTCCGTTTCAATCGGGACGGTTTTTTCGATGGTAACGGTTTCGAAAAAAGGCTCATCATTCAAAGCGCTGTTAAGCATTTTAAGCACGCGGTTTTTATTGTCAATCCAGTCTTTGGTATAAATCTGGCACAATTTCCAGCCGTTATGCCTTAGCAGTTCAGGCTTTAGGAAATATTGTTCCAGGACATCATCATTGCCATAATGATTGTCATCGTCGATGCTGATCCCCAAAATAAATTCGGTTTCTTCCTTGGATCTTTTAACTCCAAGGCTACATTTGAAGCTGCTTTGCCCAACGTTTTCGGTAACAAAATAACCCTGTTTTTCCAATTCGATCTTGACAGCAACGGCTGTTGGCGATATGTTGGCAGAAGCACTGGCATTTGAAATGCTGTTCAAAACATTGTTGGCCGCTTCGAGGTTTCCTAGGCTGACCAATTCGGCATATTGCAGGTATTTCCTAAAGTAATTCGCGCCATCGTTGTATTCGTTTTTGATGTCGGTGTATTTGATGGAGCTGACAACACACATGCTTTTCTTCGCCCTTGAGAACAATACGTTCAGGCGCTTTTCACCGCCTCTTTTATTGATCGGGCCAAAATTCATCAGCATTTTTCCACGCGGGTCATGACCATAGCAGGTACTCATAATGATGATGTCGCGCTCGTCTCCCTGGACATTTTCAAGGTTTTTGATGAACAAGCCAACAAACTGGTTGTCTTCAATGCGCTTGTATTCTTCTTCGAGCAGGTTTTCAAAAACCTTATCGGTTACGCACAGATCGGCAAGAGCGGTTTCGATTTCGTTTTGCTGCTCCATAGAAAACGCCACAATTCCCACACTGTAGCCTTTATTTTCAAAAAGAAGGCTTCGGGTCATCTCGGCAATATATTGTGCCTCTAAAACGTTGCTGCGCGCTTCGTAAACCCCATTGCTGATGTAATGGTATGAGATTGGCTTTTCATACAGATGACGGATGTTCTGAACGGCATCCGTAGTATTTTCAACATTGATTTCCTGCGATTCATTCTGATGGTCTTTTACATCCGGGATCGTCAACAGCTGGTTGTTGTAGAACGAGGCATTGGAAAACCCGATCAGTGCTTCGTGCTTGCTTCGGTAATGCCAGCCCAGCATGATCGACGGGAATTTCCTCGCACCCTGAGTTAGGAAACTGTCGGCATCAATAGAAAAGGATTCGTTTTCGGCATCGATGTCAAACCATAAATCGTCTTCATTGCCGGAAGCGCTTCCAAAGAAATTACTTGGCGGCATCTGCATTTCGTCACCCACAATAATGGCCTGTTTAGCACGGTAAATTGGCGGCAAACCTTCTTCGAGCGTGATCTGGCTGGCTTCATCAAAAATGACCACATCGAAATAATTTTCATCCAAAGGCAGTGTATCCGAAACGCTCAGCGGGCTCATCAGCCAGACCGGCTTCAGTTCGCGGATGATTTTCCCCGATTCGGATGTTGATAATTCACGGATCGATTTGTAGCGCATGGTTTTTCCGAATTCGTTTTCAAGGATTTTGCGACCTTCAAAAACCGATTTCTTTTCCAGTTTTGCCGCTTCACCCATTCCGGCTACCGACAGTTCCGATTTTTTGATGAGCTCGTTAAAATCGTTCTGCTGCTTCCTTATGATGTATTTTCCGTTTAATTCCAACAGCTCCTTTTTGAGCAGACCAATTTTTTGTATCGAATGATGGAGCAGGTCCAAATTGAATTTCTGATGGTTGAAATTGCCGGCATAATAATTCTGCAATGTTTTTTCGGCCAGCAGCTTTTGAAGTTTGTCCAGTGGAATGGGTTCATTCCGAAGCAGTGAAACCACCGAAGCATTAAGCCCGGACAAGCCCTGGAACTGGTTGGCATACAACTGGAAATAATGCTGGTTGTCAATGATTTTCTTGATTTTATCATCCAGTTGTAGCAATGACAAAGCATCAAACTGTACCAAATAGGTTTTAAGTGTCTGGTTCAGGCTTTCGGCAAGCAAATCGATGTTCCTTATTTCGTCATAAACATCCTGGTTTTGGCTGCCAAGAAAATCTAAAATAGCGTTGTCTACGGTTTCATGGATGGCCTTCAGGTTGATTTTGATGAACGGGATTTCGCCCAGGTTGTATTTTTTCCGGATGCGGTTTTCCAGATCATTTTTGGCATTGATAACCTGATGTTGCTCTAAAACATTTTTAATGACCAAACTTAGTTTTGGCTTGATGTTATGTTTAGAAACATCATACAGGCGCAGCAATTGGCTTTTTACGTTTTTGTAATTCCCATTAAAGAAATTGAAGAAGCTTTCTTCGTTTTTTTCTAAAACAGGCAATGCATTTTTGGCATCTACTTCAGATATCTTTTCGTTCCAATACGGATATTCCTGTTCGAGCCTGGCAATTTCCGCATTGTATTTTTCTATTTGTTCCAACTCGCCGTCCAATGTTGCCATTGCATTTTTCCTGTCGGTCAGGATGGTTTCCTGATGGGTTTCAAAGAACGGAATTGCCTGCCGGCAGCGTGTTAAAAACGACATTACATCCTGAAAACGCGATTCGGCATTTACTGCGAATCCTGCAGTATCAAGGATTTCAGTCAGATCATCAATTTTGTCGTTGGCCAGGTTCAGCTTTTCTATGATTTCGGCAACGTGGTTCAATCTGCCCAAAGCTTCAACCGAGAAATACCGGAACGGATGATTGCTTAAGTATTCATTTTTATTGGTTTCCAGGTTGATTTGGTACAGTGCGTTGATTTTTTCGTTGTATGATTCCCAATCCGAATAATCCGCAAAAGGATCAAGCGAAGCCAAATCTGCAGGCAAAACAATTTCATTGTTAAAAACCAAAACCTCTAAAATATCCTTTATGGCAGCTACCGATTTGGGATTCCTGAATTTCATGAACTGATGGAATTCCTGCAAAGTATTCAATTCGGTTTCCAATGCCAGCACAATGGCATCGCGTTCTTTCCGGATTGATTCAAATGATTTTTTTGCTTTTGAAAAGCTTTCGTAAGTGCTTTTCAGGTTCAGCACAAATTCTTTTTTATCCGATTGCGAATCATGGATCAGGCAGCACAACTGGTCCAACCCCTGGTTTTTCAACCGGTAGAAAACAACATCCAGTGCCGCCCGTTTTTCGCAAACGAACAGGATTTTTTTGCCATTGGCTACGAAATTGGCCACCAGATTAGCAATCGTTTGTGACTTCCCCGTTCCCGGTGGGCCTTGTATGATATAATTTTCGCCTGCTTCGGAAAGCAAAACGGCTTTGTTCTGTGTAGGGTCGGAAGCGACAACATTATAGGTTTTGGTAAAGGCATTGACCGAATTGGTTTCCGACTTAAAATTGCGTTGCGACAGATCGGCAAACAAATGATCGAAAACACTGCTGTTGAGCTCGTTGTCAATCACTTGGTTGTAATCGCGCACGAGCGACATTTTCTTGTAATTGAAGTTGCCGATCACCATGTTACAGGTGTCAAATTCCCATATAAACGGGTTAGCTTCGCCTTCGTCAAGCGTGTAAAACTCTCGGTCAATGGTTTTGTTTTCCGAAAACTGTTTTGGTTTTAGCTTAATGTCGCTGTCAATAAGGAACTCCAGCCCCGAAGCCTCATCTTCAATATACTGCTTGAACAATTGCAGCCCGTAGGGCTGGAAATCATCCTGCGAATACGAATACGGAATGTTCCTGATATCGGCTACAGCCTGGCGTTTGCTGTTTCTTTTGTTGAATTGGTTCAGCGTGCTCTGTGCCTGCGTATGGATCAGCTTTATTCTCGGCTTGTCGATATTTTCGAGCGTAATCCCCGAGCCGTTGCTTTCAATCTGATGTTTTAATAATTGAAAAACATCGTCAATATTGGTTTCCGAAAGCTGGATGCTTTCGGGCAATTTTATCCCGTACAGGTCTTTCAGCATGTTGGCCAAAACCGGATTGATCTCTACTTCATCGTCAACAAACCCGAGCGTAAACTCATCTTTGACCCCTTTCTTTTTTGTCAGGCTGATCGGAATCAAAAGCAGCGGCGTTTCGATTTTTTCGGTGGCATTTTCCTTGGTATTGTACCAATTCAGGAAACATAAAACCAATTTCAGCTGGCTGAAACCGTATTCGTTGACATCTTTATTGGCTTCAAGGCGGATTTTGTCAAGTGTCGGATTGATATACGGATTGTCTTCAAAACGCAAGTATTTGTTGAGCGAAATCGAACTGTTGTTGGTAATTTTTTTCGAAATTTCCGTATTCCAGTAAAAGAGCGAATTCGGGTCGATGTTCTTGTAATTCAAAACCTGCGGCACCGAAGCTATCGTAAGGTTCAGGAATTTCAGGTTGGGTTTGTAATACAATAAGCGGTTTCTCCGGCTGTTGTCAAACAGGCGGTTGCGCAGTTTTTCCTGTATGAATTGCTGTTTGCCGGCTTTTTTGTTTTGGATGATTTTTGAAATGTCGTATTCCGTTTCCGGATTGTAATCGCGGTAATTTTTAAGCTTTTCGATGATTTCGTTCAGGTCTTTCCAGCGTTTTTTACGGTCGAGCTGGGTCATTCCAACGATAATGTTCGCAATAGCCGGATGGATTTTCGAATTGACGAAAACCATGCTTTTCCTGTTGGCTGCAAATTCATTCAGGTCTTCGATTTCGGTAAAATCAAGGTTCAGCGCCTGGCTGGCCATGATCATCCCCAAAACATAAATATCGGTCAGCGGGTCATGATGGCCAAAGGCAAATTCGAAACAGCTGTAATTCTTGAGGTACATGGGTTTTGTAACCCTTACCGTATCTTCATCCTGGACGGATTGATCAAAATATTCCTCTATGGTGTCGTCATCGCCAACAGCCACTTTTTGGCGGATTTCGCTGCTGATGGTAAACGTTTTGCTCTGTTCCGTAAAGAAATGGCTGAACTGTGGAGCGTTGTTTACGATCTTAAATTCTTCCGGGCTGATGTTGAGCTTTTCGTCTTCAACAAAGATGCTTTCCAGGTTCTCCAAACCCGCCACCTTGCCCGAATTGTGCATTTTGGCAACCGTCTGGAGCAACGGCAGCATCACGGCAACCACATCGTCATTGGCAAAAAGGCCTTTGTCGAAATGCGAACTCAGGAATTTATAAAATTCGGTATCTTGTATTTTCATAATTTAGTAGCTGCTTTCAGATTCCGATTCGAGTATTTGGTTTAGTGCAACAGTGCAGTTTTTGCAAAAATCCTTGACGTTTTTTTCGGTAAGCTTCAGTTCTTTTTTGATGATGGCTTTCAGGAACGGGCCCAATTCCAATTGCTCCGCAACGTCCAAGGCATGCCCGATGGCAATTTCCTTAAGCTCGGTGTCGGCCATTGCAAAATCAAACAAAACATACGTATAGTAATTTTTCAGGTTGTCCTTGCTGTTGCTGATTTTATCCTTGAAACCGGCATCTACAGCCAGATTCCTGTCCGGATTGTATTGCGCAAAATACTGTTTGTACAAAACGATATTCTGTTCCGATTGCATCCATTTGGGCCTGGTAAAAATATCCACCAGGTTTTTGGTAATGCCGTACACTTCTTTTTTGGTAAAAAGGTTGAGCTGCTGCAAGTCGAGTTTGCCTTTGACAATCTGCTCGGTTTTGGCAACATTTCCATCGTTAAAATCAGACAATAGCTGGAGCGATTTGGCACGGATGTAGATTTCGGGGTGTGACTCGCCCGAAGAACCAGCTTCAATGCGCGCCAGGATTTCGTCGGCCTGTTTTAAATAACTTTCGGCAGAAACCTTGTCCAATCCCGTTTCTATCTTGACCAGGGTTGTGATTACGTTTTCGAGGTTTTCGGTGACTTTCAATGCGCCCAAATCGCAGTACAATTCGGTAAACAATTGAAAAATCCGGGCCGTTTCGTGATAAAAAAGCTCGCTTTTGTAGTCGTTTGCAATGGCATTGATGATGCGGTTCGTGACTTCAAAATCGCCATTTTCAATCGAATTTAAATGGATGTGGCTCAGCTCGTGGCCAAATAATGCAAGTATCTCATCCTCATTCAGAAGCTTCAGTATCGAGCCGGATAAAATCAGGTGCGCTTCATTTTCAAATGCAACGATGGCACCGTTGAGATGGTCTGCCTGCTGCGATTGATAAAGTGTAACCGGAAGCGACAGGTTGAGTTTTGCTTTTGCCTTTTCCAGAAGCGCGTACCATCCGGGCTCAGTTTCGGGCTCGATGCGGTAGGCATTTTTAAGCAAATCGGTCTTAAAGCTTTCGATTTGTTCTTTTTGTACATTCTTATCCAAAAACCAGGCCCAGGTTTTGGACTGGTTTTTAAAATAATCTCTTAATTGATATTGGAAAGGAAAAGGCTTCAAGTGCAGTTTTATTGTTTGATAAGTTTAAATTCTTTGGTAGAATTACCCGTAATAATGTTTACAATATAAGAACCTTTTTCCAAAAAAGAAACATTGATACTGGCTTCAGAAGTTAAATTTGACAGCATCAGTATCTTTTGCCCGAGCAGGTTGGAAATTTCGATTTTGGCGCTTGCAATTGGCGCTCTAATGATCAAGATATCTTTTACAGGATTAGGATAGATTTTAATAGATGAAGCGGCAGCAGTTGGTAGTCCGAGAGCCGCTTCGACAGCAATATTGATGACAAATGAACCTGTACCTTCTGTATTTGAAGCAGTGATAGTATAATCGGTTGCAGGCGAAATGACAGTTGGTGTTCCGCTGATGGTTCCTGTGTTTTCGTTTAAAGATAAACCTGCGGGTAAACCAGGCGAAACCGAATAGCCATACGTATTGATTTTCCTGATTTTGTTATTGGCATAATCTGCTACGAAAATGTTATGCATCGCATCAACTGCAATTCCGGTGCAGGCATTAAACTGTGCAGCCGTCGAAATCCCATCGGCCGAACCAACAGCCCCGGTTCCGGCGTAAGTAGCAACCATTCCATCGGGCGTGATTTTCCTGATTTTGTTGTTTTCTTCATCGGTCACAAATAAATTATTTCCGGCATCCACGGCAACAATTGCAGGTGAATGAAAACTGGCAGTTGCAGCATCGCCATCATTGGTACCTGCTGTGCCCGTTCCTGCGAAGGTCGAAACATTCCCCAGAGTATCGATCTTACGAATTTTATTATTGTAATAATCGGCCACAAAAACATTCCCGAAACTATCCACGCAAACTCCGGTCGCGCCGTTGAATTGTGCTGTTGCAGATGAACCTTCTCCAGCTCCTGCAACGCCTGTTCCGGCAAAAGTGGAAACTGTTCCGTCCGGGGTAATTTTCCTTATTTTGTTGTTTCCGTAATCGGCAATCAATAAATTATCGTTGGCATCCACAGCCATTCCTGCCGGATAATAAAAACTGGCTGCCGTTCCGATGCCGTCAGCCGAACCAATCGAACCCGTTCCCGCAACTGTTGTAACAGTGCCGTCTGGGGTGATTTTCCGGATTTTGTGATTGCTTTGGTCGGAAATAAAAAGATTGTCGTGGGAATCAAAGGCTGCACCGTCAGGAAACCTGAAGCTAGCCGCTTCGCCAGTTCCGTCGGCCGATCCTGAAACGCCCGATCCTGCAAAAGTGGAAACTGTTCCGCCTGTAGTGATTTTCCTTATTTTGTGATTGCTCCTGTCTACAACATATACATTCCCAAAGCTGTCAACAGCAACGGTGGTTGGCAGGTTAAAAGTTGCCGCCGTTCCATTGGCGTTTAGCGAACCGGGATTTCCAGAGCCGGCAAAAGTGGAGACCAATGTCTGCGCCACAACATTTCCGCCCGAATTTGTAGGTGTCAAATTGCTTATCGGCTGGTTTACAGCAAAATGATCCGTTGGAGGATAACTGATATTAGGAGCCTGTGAATGGGCTATATTTAGAAAGAATAAGAAACAAAAAGTAATTTTCTGCATGAGCAATAATGGTTTTTCCTGAAGCAAATGTAAATTAAAAATCCAAACGTCCTGATTTATAATAAGTAATAGATTTGTTAGCTCAAAAGACAATCTTTTAGTTTAAAAATCAGTATTTTTGAAATGATTTAAATGTTTATTTCATGGATAAATCTCCAAAATTTGCAGTTATAGGTGGCGGAAGACTGGGCTACGGCAATTGCAAAAATGTTGTGTGTCAATCTTGACGAAATCGCGTGGTACATGCGGAATGAATCGGCAATCGATCATTTAAAAACCCAAAGGCACAACCCAAATTACCTGAGTTCTGTTGAGTTTGACATCAATAAGCTAAAACTGACTTCCGATATAAATGAAGCGGTTGAATATGCAGATTATATCATTTTTGCGATTCCTTCGGCATTTTTAAGCGCCGAATTGGCAAAACTTACCGTTAGCCTCAAAGATAAAGTCATTTTCTCTGCCATTAAGGGAATTGTTCCCGAAACCTTCCTGATTGTTGGGGAGCACTTCAATAAAGAATTCGATATTCCGTTTGATAACATCGGTGTGATCACGGGGCCTTGCCATGCAGAGGAAGTTGCCCTGGAACGGCTTTCCTATCTTACGATTGCCTGCGGCGATGATAAAAAGGCTAAGGTTGTGGCCAATGTATTGGCCGGGAATTACATCAAAACCAAAATTTCCGATGACATTATCGGGACGGAATATGCCGCAATGCTGAAGAACATTTATGCCATTGCTGCCGGAATTGCGCACGGATTGGGTTACGGAAACAATTTCCAGTCGGTAATCATGAGCAATGCGATCCGCGAGATGAAAAAATTCATCCGGAAAGTCCATAAAATGAAGCGTAATATCAACAACTCTGCTTACCTGGGCGATTTGCTGGTTACAGGCTATTCGGTGTTTTCGAGGAACAGGATGTTTGGCAACATGATTGGAAAAGGCTATACGGTAAAAGCGGCTATGATGGAGATGTCAATGGTAGCCGAAGGTTATTATGCCGTAAAAAGCGCCCATAAGCTCAATGAGGAATACAAGGCAAAAACCCCAATCATTGATGCGGTTTACGAAGTGTTGTATGAAGGAAAAGAAGCCAAGAAAGTTTTCAAAAAACTAACCGACAAACTGGACTAACCTTGATAGAGAAAGAAAAAACAATTGTAATAAGACCTTATAAAGACTGGGTCCGCATTACTTTTCTTTCTGCCTATTTCATAGCAGTCCTGGCATTTTTTATCCTATTATGCAAGTTGAGCATGGATCGCGGGGAATTGTTTGCACCACCGGCTTTTTTTGCTTTAATTGCTTTTGGGTTTTTTAGTCTCAGGCAATTGATCTGGATGTTCAAGGGCCGTTATGAAGTGGCTGTCAACAAATCTGCAATTGCCATCAGGAAAAGAAGCTGGCTTTTCAACAATACAAAAACGTACCCACTTGACGAAATCAATGAAGTGACAAGCGAAGATCTTTTTCACCTGAAGTGGATAAAGAGTTTTCCTTTGGGCGGGTTTTATCTGAATATATTCGGCTCGTTTAAAAAAGGCAGCAAATCAATAGTGGTGGTGCGTTCTGACAGAAAACAAACAGAAATACTGAGGATGCTTACCAAAGAGCAGGCAGCAAGCGTACTAAAAATAATAAGCTTATGAACGAAAGATGGAAATATCAAATTAAATCGGGCCTGCCTTTTGGAATCATCATGCCTGTAATATTAACCTGCTTCGAATGGTATGGGACCACGTTTACCGAAGCATTTTTTACCAGGAAATTTTTGGTTTACCTGGCAACATTCCTGTTTTTCGGGGTTTTTGTGATCGGCTATTCCAATTGGCGCGAAAAGCAAAAGAACAACGAATACAACAAACAGAAATAGTCTTTTTATCTCAGGATCACACCATTAACAAACAAAATCGGCACTTCTTCGGTAGCACGTTCGTTGATCGTATTGGTACGGAAAATGAATTTCTTGTCGTAGAGCGTATTCCCGATAAAATAAGTCACCATAAACTCGTTGTTGAGCTGCAAAACGCTTTTCTCGACCATTTCTATCTTTACCACAGAAACCGATGGAACCTGTACAAAAGCGTGGCGTAGGAGCGACGTTTTTTTCATTTCACCATCAATGGTGCCAAAAGCCTTGGAAACGACCATTACCGAGTCTAAATCAAAGTCAGAATCATTGACCAGGTACACATACCAAACCTTTTCCATGAAATCGTCGTTCCATTCCTGGACGGCGGCAAGGAAAACGTTTTCCACTTTTGGTATTTCGATGTCTGCTTTCATGAATAAATTTTAGAAGCTGTTCCCGCTGTCCGCGCTACACGGTAGCTTGCTCCCATCGGGGCTAGGGTTTTTTGTTAAATGCTCGACTTGAATTGCTCTAAGAAACGCACGTCGTTTTCATAAAACATGCGGATATCGCCAATTTGGTACAACAGCATCGCAATACGCTCAATTCCCATTCCGAAGGCAAATCCGTTGTATTCTTCCGGATTGATGCCGCAGTTTTTCAAAACATTCGGATCCACCATTCCGCAGCCCATAATCTCCAGCCAGCCGGTTCCTTTGGTGATGCGGTAATCGGTTTCGGTTTTTAATCCCCAGTAAATGTCAACCTCGGCACTTGGCTCGGTAAACGGGAAATAACTAGGGCGAAGACGGATTTTCGACTTGCCGAACATTTCTTTGGTAAAATATAAAAGCGTCTGCTTCAAATCGGCAAACGATACGTCTTTATCGATGTACAATCCTTCCACCTGGTGGAAAATACAGTGCGAACGCGATGAAACTGCTTCATTACGGAACACGCGCCCCGGAGAAATCGTACGGATTGGCGGTTTGTTGTTTTCCATATAGCGCACCTGTACGGATGAAGTATGCGTACGTAGCAAAACATCCGGATTGGTCTGAATGAAAAAAGTATCCTGCATATCTCGTGCCGGGTGGTATTCCGGCAGGTTCAATGCGGTAAAGTTGTGCCAGTCGTCCTCAATTTCCGGGCCTTCGGAAACATTGAAACCGATGGTGGAAAAGATATCGATGATCTGGTTTTTTACAATCGAGATTGGGTGGCGCGAACCAATGACTGCAGGTTCAGCCGGGCGCGACAAATCACCATAAATGCCTTTTACCTCTTCTTTGCTTTCCAGTTCTTCCTGAATGGCTTTTACTTTTTCCTCGGCAACGGTTTTCAGGGTATTGATTACCTGGCCGAAGTCTTTTTTCTGGTCGTTTGGAATGTTTTTGAATTCGGTAAACAACTCTTTTAAAAGCCCTTTACTGCCCAAATATTTGATGCGGAAATTCTCTAAAGCTTCCTTGTTTTTGGTATTGAATGCTTTAGCTTCTTCGATATGTTCTTTAATCTTGTCTATCATCGGTCTGTCGTTGAAGGTGCAAAAATAGTAAAAGATTTGCGATTTAAGATTAACGATTTTGGATTGCAGAAGAAATTAAATCTGAAATTTCCATTCGGCAATCTTAAATCATCAATTGATCACTTCCTTTTCAAGGAAATAATTCACTATGGCTTCTTTCATCAAAACCGATTGTTCCCCGGCTTTCAGCGCAGGCAGTTCTTCCTTGATTTTGTAATGCGGCCAGCCGTCTTTGTCTACAAAATCAAATTCGTAGTATCCATAAGGCTCCAGCAAACGGCAGATGGCAATGTGCATCAGGTTGAGTTTTTCGTCTTTTTTGAAGGTACGGTGCAGCTTTCCGAGTTCCTGCACACCGATCAGGTATATAATGGCATCCAAATCGAGCTCATCCCCATCGGCAAACTGATTGGAAAGCAGCTGTACGACTTTATCCCAGCGTTGTTTTAATTGTTCGTTTCTTGACATAATTCAGATAAAAGAAACAAGAAGCAAGAAGAAAGACTTGCCCTGGTTTAAGTTTTGGCAAAGATAGACATTGGAAATAAATAAAAAGCTAAATGCAGCAAGCTGATCTGAATGCTAATTTTTGATTTCCCTAATAGTATTGTCTTCCATCCAGCCCGTGGTTTCGTCAGTAAGTTCCACTTTCTTCCAGTTGGCAATGCTTTCCAGGATGTAGACTTTTGTTCCTTCATGAAGCAAAGTGGCCTCTTGGGCTGTGGCTTTTGGTTCGCTTTTCAGTGGTGCGTTTTCGGCAAAAACAATCGCCGGCCTTTCGTTCTGGATCCGTCCTTTTTCATAAAAACCAGAGGCTGCACTTAGGAAAATCCCCAATAGCCAAACAAACATCCCGATAAAGAAAATGCGTTTCAAAATCGTTTTCACGGAAAAATAATATCCGATGAAGAAAACCAGAAACAGGAATGCTGAAGCGATTGCGATCCAGGCCCAGGTATCGTAATGGTATTTCGACGTGAAATCGATTATCAATTTGTTGAAACCTACTTTTGGTATCACTTTGATATCGTCAATGGCCATTTTACGGGCAAACTCCAGGTTGGTTTTGATCTCGGCATCGTTCGGGCTTAGCAACAATGCTTTTTCGTAATTGTAAATTGCCGGAGCCACTTTGTGCAGTTTATAGTAACTGTTGGCCAGGTTGAAATACAAATCGGATGATTGTTTCCCCGATGCCAATACGCTTTCGTAGCTGGAGATAGCAGCAGCATAATTTTCTTTTTCGTAAAATTTGTTTCCTTCTTCAAAAGCGGCCTGCGACCAAACACCGGTCGAAACCAAAAGCAATAAAATCACTATTTTCCTCATCGCTTTCATTATTTTAATTGCTTTTCAAGTTCAGAAATAATTTCCACAGCTTTATCATAATCGTTCTGTATCGCCGATTCAGAGGCGTAGGCATAACGTGCCAATTCGCAGTTTTCGGTCAGGGTGATAAATTCCAGAGACCGTTTGAGGATTTGCTTTTCGCGAAAGCAGTAAGTCGGTTATCTTTTCCTTGCTCATGTCCGACGTTTCAATGTGGAGTTTGGCTTTCAGGAAATTGTGCATGGCTTTTTCAAGCGCAATGTAAAAAGGCTCTTTGTTGCCCAGGTGTTTTTTGGCTTCGCCCAGGTATTTCTTTGCCAAAGCATTTGATCTTTTGATTTTGTTTCCTGCAACATCGTTGTCGGAAGCTTCTTTCCTTCGTTTGCCGACAATCAGGAGCGGAATAGCCAGGAATGGCAAAACGACCAGCGAATAGAACAACCCAGATCCAATGAAGTCTTCTTTTTCCATTGGCTGCAAATGTGTTTTTTGTTTGATGTAGGCGAATGATTTGGCAACTTCAATTTTGGCCTTTGCCGTTTCATCAGGGTTTGTTTTTCCGCTGCTGGCAATGCTTGGGCCGTCCATAACCGTTACGCTTATTGGCTCCGATGTGATCGTCCTGTAGCTTGAGGAACCCAAATCAAAATAAGTAAAACTCATTGGCTTGATCTGGTAATTGCCTTTGTACTGTGGGATAATCGTGTATTTATCAGAAATGCGCCCGCTCATTCCTGTCAGGGGCGTGTTTACATTTTCATCATGCACCGGATCGTACATTTCCAATGCAGAAGGCACGATTGGTTTTGGGAGCGTAAATAGTTTCAGGTTTCCGGTACCCACAACGCTAACATCCAAATCTAAGGATTCTCCATTTTTAAGAAACGTTTTGGATGGTTTTACCTTGAAATCAAATTTCCCCACAGCTCCTGAAAAATCAGCTGGTTTTCCTTTTTCCGGCAGTGCTTTTACATTGATGACTTTACTTCCGGCAGAAACACGCTTGCTGTCTTCCACCATCAAAGGCTGTCCCCAGAAGTTTCTCCTGTTGGTTGGTACCTGGCAGTCAATATCCAATGAAAGCGGCTCGATTTCCAATTTCCCTGATTTCTGCGGATACAATACTGTTTTCCTCAAAACAACATAGCGGAAGCGCTCGCCTTTGAAAGTTCCGTCTTCGGCTTTCAGCTGTTTGATATCGATATTCTGGCTCCAGAAATCATTGTATTTTGGCTTGTTCAGCTCACGCCAATTAGAGATTCCGATGTTGTAGCTGAAATAGAGTTTGTATACAACGGTAATCGGTTCGTTGAGGTACGGATTGGCTTTTGAAATATCGGCAACAAGATAAATATTGTCGTCAACGTTTATTGCCGGCGATTCGCTTGGGTCTTTCGGGATTTCAACAGCATTGGTAACATTGATCCGAACCGGAGACGTTTTATAGATCTGACCGTTGATTTCAATGGCTGCCTGTTTGAGCGTTAATGCGCCTTTTTGGGTGGGCAATAAAATATAGATATACGATTTGACAAACGAGCTTTTCCCATTAACCCATGACTGGCTTACGGATTGGCTTGGCCCGCCGATGACCCTGAAACCACAAGCTTCAAAATTGGGCGGCACAAAGTTATCGCCGTCGGCATTCATCGTAAAATCAACACGCAGGCGTTCGTTAATCCCCAAGGAATTCTTGCTCACTTTTGCCTCAAATTGTACTTGGGCAAAGAGTGAATTAGTTATAATCAGAAAAAATAATGCTATCAGCTTTTTCATTTTCAAATCTTCAGTTTGACACATTTTCAAAATTGACTACCAGTCTTTTTCGGTTTTCTTAGGGACGAGCTGCGCTTTTTGTTTATTTACCTTGTCCTGTACTTTTTTCTCTTCATTGTTTACGGCATCCAAAAGGTTTTGGACACGTTGTTTGCCCATACCACCCGGATTTGGCTTTGGCTGGCCATTTTGATTTGGCTTGTCCTGTTTGTTTTTCTCCTTGTCGCCCTGGTCTTTATTCTTGTCTTTATCGTTACCGTCTTTCTTGTCGTTGTTCTTATCCTTGTTTTTGTCTTTGTCGTCTTTCTTGTTATCGTTTTTGTCTTTGTTCTTATCCCCGTCTTTTTTAGGCGGATTGTCTTTCAGCATCTTTCTTGCCAATGCATAATTATAGCGTGTTTCCTCATCGGCAGGATCATTTCTCAAAGCATTTTTATAGGCTTCGACAGCATTTGCATAATCCTTCGCTTTCATGTATGTGTTGCCTAAATTATGAAAAGCTTTGTGTTTCTCGGTTCTGGTTTTAGCATTTTTTAACGCTTGGCGGTAATGGTATTGTGCTTCTGTCGCCTGATTTTGTTTGTAAACCGCATTTCCAAGGTTGTAGGATGAAGCTGTTTTTTTGCGGTTTTTTGATTCGGATATACGATAATCTGCTTCAGCATCAGTGTATTTTTTTTCAATATAGGAATCGTTACCTTTTGGCAAATCCTTATCTTTTTCCTTTTTCTGGGCTTGCGCCAGAAAAGAAATTAGCATCAAACTATATAAAAGCAACTTTTTCATTTATCCCTTTTCGTTAAATAAATTCATTTTTTCTACCCATTTGGTTTTTTTCTCCAGCAGGAATACATCCAAAAGCAACAGGAAGAAACCAAAGGCTAAAAACCATTGGAACTGTGACTTGAAATCGGCCATCTGTGAACTTTCGAATTCGGTTTTCTGGATGTTGTCCAAAGCATTTTTAAGATAATCCAAAACTTCTTTGGTAGAATTACCGTCAACATAACCGCCACCCGAAGCTTTGGCAATCGTTTTCAGGACTTCCGCATTTCTTTTGGTAATCACGACTTCGCCATCCTTATCGCGCTGGAAACTTTCTACAACGCCGTTCCGTTTCAACGGAATTGTTCCGCCTTTTTCGGTACCCACACCTATGGTCATGATCTTCAATCCCATTTTTTTGGCTTCTTCGGCAGCATCAACGGCATTGTCCGAATGGTCTTCACCATCTGTGATGATTACCAAAAGCTTGTTGGTCTTGTCTTTTTTGTCGACAAAAGTGGTGGCCAGGTTTATGGCGTCATCTATTGAAGTCCCCTGCGCCGAAATCATTCCCGGATTCATCGTCTGCAGGAACATTTTTGCCACGCTGTAATCGGTGGTGATGGGCAAAACCGGAAATGCGCTTCCCGAATAGGCAATAATTCCGATACGGTCGTTACCCAGGTTATTGATGATCTGTGAAACCAGTTGCTTGCTTTTTTCCAGGCGGTTGGGCGCTACGTCTTCAGCCAGCATACTTTTGGAGACGTCAATCGCAAAGATGATATCGATTCCTTCACGTTTTACGGTTTCCATTTTGGTTCCTATTTTTGGGTTAACCAAACCAATGATTAGACAGGTCATTGCCAATAAAACCACAGCCAGTTTTAGTATCGGTTTAAAAACCGAACGCTCCGGGCTTAGTTTTTTAATCAGGTCCAGATCGCCAAACTCGCGCTGTTTCTTTCTTTTCCAGAATTGAATGTACAGGAAAAGCAATCCCATTGCCAATACGGCAAAGAGGAAATAGAAATACCATTTTTCTTCTAACTCGTACATAATCCTTTAAATAAAACTTCTGTAAACCGTGTTTCGCAAACCAAATTCGATTAAGAGCAAAATCCCGGCTATCCATACAAACGGACGGTATTTTTCATCGTAATCATAAAATTTAAGCTCTTGTATTTCGGTGGTTTCCAGTTTGTTGATTTCTTTATAAATGGCTTCCAGCTTGCTGTTGCTGCTTGCCCTGAAATATTTTCCGCCAGTATTTTTTGCAATAGTCTGCAGCAAATTCACGTCGATTTCCACCGGCATCATCCGGAACAGAAATCCGCCACCCGGGGCATAAGCATACGGGAACATCGCATTTCCGTTGGTACCGATTCCGATTGTATATACTTTAATCCCATATTCCTGCGCAATCTGCGAAGCGGTTTCGGGTTCAATAAATCCAGCATTGTTGACACCATCGGTCAAAAGGATAATGACTTTACTTTTCGCTTTGCTGTCTTTCAGACGGTTGATTGCAGTAGTCAATCCCATACCGATCCCGGTTCCGTCCTGCAGGACATTGCTGTATTCAATACCCTGTATTGCGCGAAGCACTACAGCCTTATCGCTGGTAACCGGTGTTTTGGTATATGCTTCGGCAGCATAAAGAACAATCCCGATCCGGTCATTTGGCCTGCCTTCAACGAAGTTTTCCGCAACGGCTTTCAAGGCTTCCATCCGGTTCGGCTTTAAATCTTTTGCCAGCATACTTCCAGAAACGTCGATCGCCATTACAATGTCGATTCCTTTTGTGGATTTTGTCTGGCTGCTGATATCTACTTTCCGAGGACGTGCCATGGCGATAATCAGCGAGCTCAGGGCAAGCAAGCGCAAGGCAAACAAGAATGGCTTTAATTTGCCAAGCAATGATGCATGGGCTTTGAAACCTTTAACAGAGCTTATTTTCAGCGTTGCCGACTGCTGTTTTATTTTCCAGATATACCACACAGTAGCAACCGGCAGCAATAAAAACAACCAGAAAAATTCAGGATTTAAAAAACTTACTTCTTTCATTCTTGTTCCGGTGTTTCTAGTTCAACCGAGTTCAGTACGCGTTCCATAATCTGGTCGCCATATTTATCGCCTTCTTCGTGCATCAATGTGATTTGCTGAATTCCTCCGTTTTGCGCAAAAATCAAAATTTCATAATACATTTTGGTTGATTTGTTGCGAGCTTTATCAATAACGGTCATTGTACCATAAGCTTTCCTGCCCGAAATTCCTTTTTGGGTATCAAAATCTTCAGTTTTCACAATGATATTGGTTGCGCCCTGTTGTTCCATGATCTTCAACGAAGCTTCTGCCGTTTTGTCTAAGTCGGGTTTGATTTCCTGTTTGAACTTGCTTGTGTTTACTACAATATAAAAGTTATCCAGAAGGCTTCCGTACATGAAAGTTTGCATTTCCTTGATGATGTTTTCAGAACCTTTAGGAAGTGTTTTCGATACATCGATGCGTTTTAAAACTTTTGGTGTTTCAATCCTGATGGCAGGATTTCCGTAGCGGCTGTAGACCCATTCGCCTTCGACCAGATCCTTAGTTGGATGGCCGATGAGATTGTCCTTTACAAAATCATAACCTTTAAAGTAAATCAACCCCAGGACAAACAGCATCAGCATTCCCAATACGATTCCTATGGTCGAAATGATGCGGACACGTTTTTGTTTTTTCAGTTTTTTCAGACGTGCAATTTCCTTTTGCTGTTCGTTCCAAAGCGCCAGCTCATCGTTAACTTCAACAACTTCCGGAATCGATTTATGGATGGTGACGATAGAGGTTGAAATGCGTTTTTTGTCTTCCTCGATTTCAAAATCCAGCGGTTTTACTTTCGCAAACTTTACCAAATCGGCCTGCATCAAAACCCTTTCAAGGTTTTCTACGGTTTCGCCCGAAAGCTTTAGTTTCTTTTGCTTCGCGGCATTGCGCAAGCCTAAAATAAGTTCCGAAGTCGTGCTTTCCATCGCCGGGATATGAATTTCCTCTTCGATGTAATTACGCGCAATATCGGTAAGTTCAGAATAGTAATTCTTGATTTCGCCTTTTTGCCAAAGCTCTTTGCGCTCCAATTGCTGCAATAGGGTTGTTGCTTTTTCGATAGGTGATTTATAAACGACTTCTTCAACTTTCGGCTCGCTTTGCCTTTTCTTTATGAATTTGTAAACAAAGAAACCGGCAACGGCAATAGCCAATAGGATTAAAATGTAAATCCACCAGGTTCCCAATGGTTTTTCTACCATGGTGATGTTCTTGATGTCGTACATTTTTTGTTTTAAGGTATCAACTTTTACGTTGTTGACTTCTATCTTGATACTGTCGGAAAACACCATTTTTCCGTTGATCAGAACCGGGATTTTTGGAATGATGTATTTTCCGCTGTCAAATTGTGTAAGGCCGTAATTTTTGATCAATTCGTAACGCCCGCCGTTTTTTACGGTATCGATTTTGTACGACTGGATTACTTCCAGCGCACCAAAACTCTTGGATTCCGGGAATTTTACTTTTGAGAGCGTATCGACATCGGTTTTTAATGTCAGCTTAAATTCGGCGCCCACCTTATTTTTGACCGTATTAACGGAAGTTGTCACTTTTTGCGCAAAAAGCGAAGTCGAAATCAGGAAAAATAGTATGTAAAACTTTAGTTTCATTTTTGATTGAAGATTAACGATTTTTGATTTCAGAATTTGTTTTTGCAGTTTTAATGCTTGCTACAAATATTGAAATCAACTCATTAGCTTCTAATTTTAATTTAATAATTAATTCTTTATTCGATGATAAATCCGCCTTTTCAATTATTTTCAAACAATTAAAAGTTTCTCTTAATTCTTTTAGGCAAATTCCCATTTTATGGATAAAATCTTTTTTACTTTCACCACTTTGAGCTTCCCCATAATTTAATGCAGGTGATGAAGATGATCTGACAATTTGCCCAATTAAATGATTTCCTGCATATGATTTCTCAATTGAATTAGTAAACAAGATTATTCCTGCTGCAAAATCGATCAATCTTTCTTCCAAATCCTGTTTTTTCATTCTCAAATCAAAAATCGTTAATCATCGTTCATCAATCGTTACCTGGATTTGAAATAACCCAATAATTTGGTCACATAGCTTTCGTCAACACGCGTGTTTACTGTTCCGGATCCACATTTTAAAAAGATATCCTTGAAGTAATCCACTTTTTGCCTGTATTGGATTTCGTAGCTCATGCGTGCTTTTTTAGAGCCGGTATTCACGACTAGAATCTCCCCGGTTTCGGCATCTTCCATTTCCACCATTCCGATGTTTGGCATTTTTTCCTCGCGGATGTCATACACACGGACACCGGTGATGTCGTGTTTTTTTCCGGCAATCTTTAAGGTTTTTTCGTAATCGTCATCCACCATAAAATCGGAAATAACAAAGACTATTGCTTTTTTCTTCTGTGTACTGGAAAGAAATTTCAATGCCTGTGACAGATCGGTTTTTTTGCTCTTTGGCTTGAATTCGATGAGTTCGCGGATAATCCTTAAAACGTGTGGTTTTCCTTTTTTTGGCGGAATATACAGTTCGATTTGGTCCGAAAACAGGATCAATCCAATTTTGTCATTGTTTTGTGTTGCCGAAAATGCCATGGTCGCGGCAATTTCGGTCACGATTTCGCTTTTCAGCTGGTTTTTGGTACCAAAACTTTCCGAACCCGAAATGTCCACCATTAGCATCATCGTCAGCTCGCGTTCTTCTTCAAAAACCTTTACGTAGGGCTCGTTGTAGCGCGCGGTAACATTCCAGTCAATCGCGCGGATGTCATCGCCGTACTGATACTGGCGCACTTCCGAAAAAGTCATCCCTCGTCCTTTGAATGACGTATGGTATTCGCCCGAGAAGATGTGATCGCTCAATCTCCGGGTTTTGATTTCGATTTTACGAACTTTTTTGAGTAAATCCTTAGTTTCCATTTTATTGTTGATTGTTGATTAACGATTTTTGATTTCAGATCTTAAATCCGAAACCAGCTATCAGAAATCTTAAATCTTTAAGGCACTTCGATTTCGTTTACGATTTTGTTGATAATGTCAACAGAAGAAATGTTCTCGGCTTCCGCTTCGTAGGTTACGCCGATCCTGTGGCGCAATACATCGTGTACCACGGCACGTACGTCTTCCGGGATAACATAGCCACGGCGTTTGATGAACGCATAGCATTTGGCGGCATTGGCCAGATTGATGCTTCCACGTGGCGAAGCACCAAAACCGATAAGCGGCTTTAAGCTGTCTAATTTGTATTTTTCAGGATAACGGGTAGCAAAGATGATATCCAGGATGTATTTCTCGATTTTTTCGTCCATGTAAACCTCACGGACTGCTTCCTGAGCTTTGAGGATTTGTTCGATAGAAACTACGGCATTTACCTTTTCATAAGAACCTTTTAGGTTCTGGCGGATTACCAAACGCTCTTCGTCTACTTTTGGGTAATCGATAACGGTTTTCAGCATAAAACGGTCTACCTGGGCTTCCGGCAATTGGTAGGTTCCTTCCTGTTCGATCGGGTTCTGTGTTGCCAAAACCAGGAAAGGCTTGTCCAACTTGAAAGTGGTATCGCCAATGGTAACCTGTTTTTCCTGCATCGCCTCAAGCAAAGCCGATTGTACTTTGGCAGGAGCACGGTTGATCTCGTCAGCAAGAACGAAATTGGCAAAAATCGGCCCTTTCTTGATAGAGAACTCATTGGCCTTAATGTTGTAGATCATTGTTCCGACAACGTCGGCAGGCAATAAATCGGGTGTAAACTGGATACGGCTGAAGCTTCCGTGGACTGCCTGCGACAAAGTGTTGATCGCTAAGGTCTTTGCCAAGCCCGGAACACCTTCCAGCAAAATATGACCCTGGCCCAAAAGCCCGATTAACAGTCGCTCTACCATGTGCTTCTGACCCACGATGACCTTGTTCATTTCCATGGTCAGCAAATCAATAAAGGCACTTTCTCTTTCAATTTTTTCATTAATCGCCCTAATGTCTAAAGCGGTACCAGTTTCTTCCATAATTCTGTAATATGTGTCGGTTATAATTTTAACATTTCAAAAGTGAAAATTTAATCCATTACCAGATGTTAACGATGCGTTAAAACTTTAGCAAACATCCCTATTTTAAGGATGATTTATGATTTTCTTTTTATAATTTTAAGACCGCTTCCGGTTTTCAGAATTTTCAATGGCAAAATAATAAAATTTTGGAAATCGCGAAATAAACTTCACAACTGTAAAACGATTTAAAATGAAAACAAAATTATCTCCCATCATAGCCGGGACAATGAATTGGGGAATCTGGGACAAGAATCTCTCGACTTCTGAAATGGAGCACCTGATGCACATTTGCATCGAAAATCAGATCACCACTTTTGACCATGCTGATATCTATGGAAATTATACTACCGAAGCCGATTTTGGAAAAGCTTTCGCGCAAAGCAACATTGACCGGAGCAGAATGCAGCTGATTACCAAATGCGGGATCCAGCACATACAAGGGCGTGACAACAAAATCAAGCATTATGATTATTCAAGGGATTATATCATCTGGTCTGCTGAAAATTCGTTGAAAAACCTAAAGACAGATTATTTGGATGTGCTGCTTTTGCATCGCCCAAGCCCGTTGATGCAGGCAGATGAAATTGCGGAAGCGGTGGAAAAACTAAAAAAAGAAGGCAAGATCATTGATTTTGGCGTTTCCAATTTTACCCCGTCGCAAACCGAACTGATCCGGCAGAAAACGGAAATCAGCTATAACCAGATCCAGTTTTCGGCGACGCAGCACGAAGCGATGCTTGACGGAAGTTTAGACTATATGCAGCTTCACGGCATCCGGCCAATGTCATGGAATCCGTTGGGAACTGTTTTCAGGGAAGATTCGGAACAAACCAGAAGGCTCAA
Organism: Flavobacterium sp.; assembly: GCA_049841115.1. Taxonomy (GTDB): domain Bacteria; phylum Bacteroidota; class Bacteroidia; order Flavobacteriales; family Flavobacteriaceae; genus Flavobacterium. The sequence continues at coordinate 944,236 of JASGHQ010000006.1, read as the reverse complement.
AAAACAGTTGGCGCAATTGGTGGAGAAGTACCATTTTGGTTCTGATACCATTCTGCTGGCATGGATATTAAAGCATCCGGCCAAAGTAATCCCGGTTGCCGGAACGGTGAATGTGGCGCGCATCCAGCACCTGATGAAAGCTGTTGAGCTTGAGCTGGATCAATTGGATTGGTTTGCCATCTGGACGGAAAGCATGGGGAATAAAGTTCCGTGATTGCAGATTGCAGAATTTTGATTGCAGATTGCTGAAGACCAAATAAAATGTCTTAATTTTCAAAATAATCTTAAATCAAAATCGTTAATCTTCACTCTTAAATTAAATGATCAATAAGCGCCTTCTTATCAAAAACCTGCTTGCTCACAATGATGAGAGTAGTTTTTATGACAAGAAACGGCAGCTGAACCTGCATACCAAAGAAGGAAAAGCGAAGTTTTTAAAGCATATCTGTGCGCTTTCCAATTCCAATCCTTCCAATAATTCGTATATCGTTGTGGGCGTGGAAGACCATGACAATGAAATTGTGGGCGATGATTTTTTTGACGACAGCCGCATCCAGAACCTGGTAAATGCCTATCTTGAAAATCCGCCGAAAATCCAGTATGAAAATGTCCCGTTTCCTAGTTTGCCGAAGGACAGGGTTGTAGGTTTAGTAACCATAAAGCCTAAGCATAAAACGTCTTTTTTTAAGAAAAACATCCATACGATCTTGGCCAATACCGTTTTTGTAAGGGTTGGAAGCAACTCGATGCCTACTGAGGAAAAAATCCCGTATTCCAAGCAGAATATCGAAACCGTGATCAGCATCGAAAACAATTCGCGCAACAGCATTGCCTATACGCTTGACGGCGTGATGAATTTTATGGTGGAACGCCATGGCGAAATGGTTTCGAAGTACAGGGTTTTTAAGGAATTGTTCGTAATCTGCTGGGCAGGAAACCCTAAGAAAGTCCGTGATGTAACTTATCTTTCGAGGGTTGACATTGAATTGATCAACGAGCAGGTAAAACTTTTTTATTCGGCGCTCGATGTGGTTTCGATCAGTTATGACAACGAAAGCTTTACGATTATTGAGCATGTTCCGTTGGGGCTCAATGACAAAACGAGCTACTATCCGTTGGAACAGCAAAAGATTACTTTTTTTGATAACGGATATTACAAAATAGAAAGCCAGATGCTTTTTGAGCCGCCCAAATACAATAAAAAAGTGCTGCACCATATTTATAATTCAAATATGGCCCTGCTTAGCAAACTGCAGAAAGGAATTGCGCTTTCGGAACGCGAAGAAAAGGATATCATGAATTTTTGCTCAACGCTGATGCTGTGCTATTTAAACGGTTTTGATGATGCCAAACAAAAACTCATCGATGCCAAACCGTATCTGAAAGCACAAAAAAACGCAACGGTCTACCTGGGCTTTAAGGAAGCGATGCGGATTTTAAGGAAAATGAAATACAACATACAATAAAGCAGCCAGAGTAGAAGCTGCGAAACATTTATGATAAACCGAAGATACGATTCCGGTGCCGCAAGGCTGAAAGAAGGGATTTGAAGAAGTCTTTAATTTATTTAGATAGCTTCATAATTAACTATTTTGGATTATTTTTACCAAATACACAGTTAGATGAGAAAATTAGTAATAGGCGATATACATGGAGGATTGAGGGCCTTGCACCAGGTTTTGGAAAGGGCCAAAGTCACAAAAGACGATATCTTGGTTTTCCTTGGGGATTATGTTGACGGCTGGAGCGAATCGCCACAGGTAATCGATTTGCTGCTTCAGTTGAATGCAACCAACGAATGTATTTTCATCCGCGGAAACCATGATGAGCTGCTGCTGGATTGGATGCTCAACCACAATGAAAATATCGATGAGGGAATGTGGTTCAAACACGGCGGAGAGGCCACAGTCTTAGCTTATGCCAGTGTGACCAATGAGAAAAAGCAAACCCACATGGAATTTTTAAGGACACTGAAAGATTACCATCTCGATGAGAAAAACAGATTGTTCATCCATGCCGGATTTACCAATATGAACGGCATTCAGTTTGAGTATTTTCCAAAAATGTTTTACTGGGACCGAACTCTTTGGGAGTCAGCACTTTCATTGGACACAACTATTTCAGAAGACAGCCAGTATTACCCGAAACGGTTTATGCTGTACGATGAAATCTACATTGGGCATACCCCGGTAACACGGATTGGAGCAACGACCCCGGTTCATAAAGCCTGTGTTTGGAATGTAGATACAGGAGCCGCATTCATGGGGCCATTGACAATCATGGATGTTGATACGAAAGAGTTTTGGCAGAGTGAGCCACTCAACGAATTGTATTCTGGTGAAAAAGGAAGAAATTAATTTACTTATGTTTGCATTAAAATTTAACAGTATGAGAAAAATAATTACAATACTTGCAGTTGTCACAGTAAGTTTGGTAAATGCACAGGCCTTTAAAGGAAAAGGCGATATCAAAGGCCAGGTGGGATGGAATGTACAGGACCACGGAAACGGAATTAACCTTTCGGCAGATTTTGGACTGGGTGATAACATGTCTTACGGATTTGTTGCATCCTACCTGCTTTCGGTTGAAAAGCCGGGCGGGGTAAAACCTGATTTTGGCGACAGGGCTGATGTCAAAGCCCGTTTCAATGCGCATTTGGGAGAGGTTTTCAAATTAGATAAGGCTATGGACATTTATTCGGGGCTGAATTTAGGAACGCGGAATTTTGGCGCACAGCTGGGTTACCGTTATTTCTTTACCCAAGGGTTTGGGATTTATACAGAGCTTGGGGTTCCTTTGGCACGTTATGATTCGGATAATGAAGGCTTCAAAAAATACAATAATCAATTGGTGTTCCAGATAGGCGCTTCCTTCAATTTATAGTATGAGCGTAGTTACCGAAAAAAGATTACGGGACAGAAGCGGTTCTGTATGCGAAATCAGCGGAAGCGATGAAAACCTGGTAGTATACCTGGTGGAGCCAAAAGCAGAGGCAACTCCCGAAAACTGTATCCTGATTGCAAAAAAACTAAAAGACCAGATTGATAACCCGGAAGCTACTGACCCAAACGACTGGCGCGGTTTGAGCGAAAGCATGTGGAACGAAAACCTTCCGGTTCAGGTTGTTTCCTGGCGGATGCTGGCACGTTTGAAGAACCATGACCTGCTCGAAATGATGTACCTTGATGAAGGTGCACTGGAATGGGCAAAAGCGACAGGTGAAGGTGATGACGGGGAAGGAAAGATCATCCACAAGGATTCCAACGGCAATATTTTGGCTGATGGTGATTCTGTAGTTTTAATCAAGGATTTGGATGTGAAAGGTGCCAATTTTACTGCTAAGCGAGGCGCCGCAGTCCACAATATCAAATTGGTTTGGGACAATGCCGGACAAATCGAGGGCCGTGTCGAAGGCCAGCAGATAGTCATCCTGACACAATATGTCAAGAAAACCAAATAATAAGGCAATCGGCCGATGTGGCAATGATGTCAATTTAATAAAAAAAGCGTCCTGAATTTCAGGACGCTTTTTTTATGATCGACCAGATTAATTTGCATGCAGGTTTACGGTCAGTGATTGCGTGATCACATGGCAAACGTCCCGGGTTACGACAATAGGGGAAGAAGTGTACGTTTGATAACCGTCTTTGGTGACCGTAACAACGTAGGTTCCCATTCTTTCTCCGGCTCCTTTGAATAAATATTCCAAGCCAGATTCCAATTCCAGGGTTTCATGGTACGATCCGTCGGTAGCCTTAACTTCTACGCCTTCTACCAACGGTTGTCCATTGGCAGTATCAAGGACGGTAACATGCAATCCAGAGACGAACTGATCTGTACAAACAATGGGTTGATTGTCATCCTCGCAAGTCGTTGCCAGCAATAATGGCACACAGCATAATAATAAAAGTAATTTCTTCATAGCTTTTTGATGTTTGGTTTTTAGCTAGATAGAGAAATGTAAAAACAGTTGCGTTAGAAAATAAAAAGTCCCGGAATTTCCGGGACTTTTTATTTTCTATATTCTTTTCTCTTAGACTACAAATCAAATTTGATTCCCTGTGCCAATGGCAAACTGGTCGTATAATTGATCGTATTAGTCTGTCTTCTCATGTATACTTTCCAGGCATCAGAACCAGATTCGCGCCCGCCACCGGTTTCTTTCTCGCCACCAAATGCACCGCCGATTTCAGCACCAGAAGTTCCGATGTTTACGTTGGCAATTCCGCAATCCGAACCTGCTACCGATAGGAAAGCTTCAGCCTCGCGAAGGTTGTTGGTCATGATGGCAGAAGATAAACCTTGGGTAACTCCGTTCTGAACGTCGATCGCATTGGTCACATCGCCTGAATATTTCAATAAGTATAAAACCGGCGCAAAAGTTTCGTGCTGCACGATTTCGAATGAATTGTCAGCCTCAGCAATTGCCGGCTTCACATAACAGCCGCTTTCATAGCCTTCGCCCGAAAGAACACCGCCTTCCACCAGGATTTTTCCGCCTTCGGCAACTACCTGCTTTAAGGCTTTGTTATATAGTTCAACCGCATGCGTATCAATAAGCGGCCCAACGTGGTTGTTCTGGTCCAATGGATTTCCGATTCTTAATTGCCCGTAAGCGCCAACGATCGCATCTCTTACTTTATCATAAATGCTTTCATGGATGATCAGACGGCGGGTTGAGGTACAACGCTGCCCTGCAGTTCCAACCGCTCCAAACACCGCTCCGATAACCGTCATTTTGATATCGGCATCCGGCGTTACGATAATGGCATTGTTTCCGCCTAATTCCAGTAACGAGTTTCCTAAACGCGCTGCACAGGCCTGGGCTACGATTTTACCCATTCTTGTTGATCCTGTAGCCGAAACCAAAGGAATGCGTTTGTCGTGTGTCATTAATTCACCCACTTTATAATCACCGTTGATTAGGCACGAAATTCCTTCTGGAAGATTGTTTTCCTTCAATACTTCGGCGATGATATTTTGGCAGGCAATTCCGCACAACGGAGTTTTTTCGGATGGTTTCCAAACGCAAACGTCACCACAGATCCATGCTAATGCCGTGTTCCATGACCAAACCGCAACAGGGAAGTTGAAAGCAGAAATAATTCCCACAACCCCAAGTGGATGGTATTGCTCATACATTCTGTGCCCCGGACGCTCGGAGTGCATCGTTAATCCATGAAGCTGGCGTGAAAGACCAACTGCAAAATCACAGATATCGATCATTTCCTGAACTTCGCCGTAACCTTCCTGCAAGGATTTTCCCATTTCGTAAGAAACCAATTTTCCAAGAGGCTCTTTATATTTCCTAAGTTTTTCGCCAAACTGGCGCACGATTTCACCACGCTTTGGAGCCGGCATCGTGCGGAATGTTTTGAAAGCTTCTGTGGCAGACTGCATTACTTTTTCGTAATCTGCTGCTGTAGATGCCTTTACTTTTCCGATCAGCTGCCCGTCTACCGGAGAATAGGATTCGAAAACCTCGCCGTTTGAAAACCATTGGTTTCCTGTTGAGGTTCCTTCGTTAATGGCTTTTACGCCAAGTATTTCCAAGGCTTCGGTCATGCCGAATTGTTGTGCAATTGTTGACATTGTATGTTCGTTATTTGTTTGTTATAAAATTATTGATTGCAAAAGTAAATGTTTATTTTGAATATTAGCAAACAGGTATAGGAAGACTTTGTTTGCATGTATCAGGTCGATTCGCAATATGACATTTTTATTGTTTATTTTGAAGAAATTTCAAACAAAATGCGAGCAGATGGATAAAATTTATATATTTGAGATTTATAAAAGATTGTTTAAGGCACATTTAGCCTGAATATAATCTTCAGATTGGAAAGGTCTTACGTAGTTATCCCCAAATCTCGGTAAAACCCTAAAAATGAAAACTAAAATAATACTTTTGCTATGGCTGACGGTATTGTTTGGCGCCATATCGTATTTGTTTTGGAAAAATGAATACAAGTACAACCTGCCTACTCCTGTGCCTGTAAATTATAAACCTGTCCCTATTGGCGGACATATCAATCTTGGCGGCAAATTGAGGCCGGCATCAAACAACCCTCTTTTCCTGCACTTTTTTAATCCGGAATGCCCCTGCTCTAAGTTTAATATCCCGCATATTGAATCATTAGTAAAGAAATATGGCGATAAGATTTCATTTGCAATCGTGGTGCTTAGCAAAGATCCAAGCTATACCGAGCAAGATATCCAGGATAAATTTGATTTGACAATCCCAGTTTCATTTGATCGGTCAATTGCAACATCTTGTGGTGTTTTCTCTACTCCACAAGCCGTACTGCTTGATGCAAATGGCAACCTTTACTATCGAGGCAACTATAACAGAAGTCGTTATTGCGCAGATGATAAAAGCAATTTCGCACAAATGGCGATAGATTCATTATTAAGTAAAAGTCAAAACCCGGAATTCAATAAGCTTGCTTTACAGGCTTACGGATGTACTTTGCCTAAATGCAAAAAATAACATGGAACACAAAACAGTAAATACAAATCAGCCTCAGCATATCGAAGAATTTCTTCAGGCTATAAAGAACAAATCTGATAATCTGATGAATTATTATATCATCAGTTATTTTGCTTTTGGGCTGTTCTTGGCATCTTATTATGATACTTGGGAGATAGCCATAGGAGTTGGGAGCCTTTTGCTTATTGCTTATTTTTCCGCAAAACTAGCCTTGCCTAAATCCGACTTTTACCAATATGTGCTCAGTGCTGTATTGGGGATTTTTATGGCGCAGTTTATTTACCAGATGCACGGAATGTTTGAAATGCACTTTACCGCTTTTGTTGCCAGCGCCATATTAATTACTTATCAAAAATGGAAACTGCAAATCCCACTGATCATTGTAGTTATCGTTCATCACGGATTGTTTGCCTATCTGCAGTATATCGGCCTTGATAAAATATATTTTACCCAGCTCGATTATATGTCTTTGCAAACCTTTGTTTTTCATATTATACTGACTGGAATTATTTTTACGCTTTGCGGGCTTTGGGCATATCAATTTAAAAAATACAGTGAAAAGCATATAGCGCTGACATTTAAGAAACAGGAAATAGAGAATCAGGAACTGAAAATAGCCAATTATGAACTCGACAGGTTTGTATATTGCACCTCGCATGATTTACGGGCGCCACTCAAATCAATTATGGGCCTTATAGAAATCGCATCAGATGAAACCAATGAAAAGGCAACCCTTGAATATCTGAACATGTTAAAAGGCAAAGCCCAAAAACTTGATGGTTTCATCAGTGATATTCTCGATTATTCCCGAAATACGCGTATGGAAATTACGAAAGAGGTGATTGATTTTAAAGCGATGCTCGATGAAATAAGCCATAACCTGAAATTTATGGGCGATACAGACCGCACGGTTGATTTTGGTGTCGAGATTGTTAGCGATATACCGGTATATGCAGATAAAAACCGCCTCAATACGGCACTTAATAACCTGGTGTCAAATGCCATCCGCTATCAGGACGCTAAGGCTCCTGATCCGTTTGTCAAAATTAAGATAGAGACTTCGGAGGCGCAGACAAAAATCATTATTTCAGACAATGGCATCGGCATCCCTAAAGAGCTGCAGCCAAAGATATTTGACATGTTCTATAGAGTGTCCAATCAGTCCATTGGCTCAGGGCTTGGTTTGTATATTGTAAAAGAAGCTGTTAATAAGCTCAACGGAAGCATTGAAGTTCAATCTGAGGTTGGAAAGGGAACTTCTTTTGTAGTTTGCATTCCAAACGGATAAATAATAGTTGTACTGCAAAAATTACTTTGCCGTAAACCTCGGATCGGTTGGCATTACGGTGCCACATTTATTACAAGTTCGTAATTCTTCCGAATTGTAGAAATGCTCAAAATGCTTTAGAAAATCCTTTTCGATGTCGGTCAGCGGAAAATAAACTTCGTAGAGCTTGTGGTTGCAGTTGTCGCAAAACCAGAGCAGGCCGTCTTTGGCACCGGTTCCGGCACGTTTTGTTTCGATTACCAACCCGATCGAACCTTCGCTGCGATTTGGGGAATGCGGGGTTTTGGCCGGATGCAGGTACATGTCGCCTGCAGATAGTTTCATGGCTTTCTTTTCGCCTTCGTCCTGGACGTAGACCGTGATGTCGCCTTCGAGCTGGTAGAACAGCTCTTCGGTTTCGTTGTAATGATAGTCTTTCCGGGCATTTGGGCCTGCAACGACCATTACGATATAATCGTCAGAATCGATGTATAGGTTTTTATTTCCAACAGGCGGTTTTAGCAAATGGCGGTTTTCTTCGAGCCATTTGGTAAGGTTGAAAGGTTTTGCTATAGCCATGGTAAAATGTTTTTATTTTGTAAAAGTCTAGGGTCACGAAGTTAGTGAAAATAAAAAAAGGCTAGTGTGAACTAACCTTTAATTATGATTTTATTTAACTTCCTTTATAAGATAGATATAAGACGGGAAGTGGTCGCTGTAGCCGACTTCGGTCATGCTGTGCCTTAGCGGGTAGCCCTTGTATTGCCCGGTTGTGGTAATCATGAACGGTTTGTTGTAGATTCCGGCTTTCCAGTAACGGAAAGAAGAATAGTCTTTTTGGATCAGTGTTTCCGAAACCATGATCTGGTCAAAGATATCTCCGGCATCACGGTAGAAAAGTGTTGCGTTTCCTTTGTAGAACATTTCCTCAAACGGGTTGTAAACACCAAATTGCTTTACTTCTTCCTGTTTGCGTTTTGCGCCCACGCCTTCTTTTACACTCTTATTATAGGTTCCGTCGTTCAAATCGCCCATGGTAATGATTTTCGCATTTGGGTTGATTTTGTAGATCGAATCCATGATTTTTCGGTTCAGCCTTCCGGCTGCTTCACGGAAAGGCGAGCTTTTTTTCTCACCACCCGAACGCGACGGCCAGTGGTTTACCATTATATTGATTTCCTCGCCATCAAGGAAGCCTGTAACCAATAGGATATCACGGGTGTATACCCTTTCTGAGGTTGCTTCTACTTCTGATTTATCGTCCGAAGCATCATCGGAAGCGTGTTTTCTTTTGGCGGATTGATCCAATTGGTTTTTGTAGATCAACAGCGGGATGTTTTTGTAACTCGTAGGTTTGAAATGCTTCTTTTGGTATAATAATCCTACGTCGATCCCCCTATGGTCTGGTGAGTCGAAGTGAACGATGCCGTAATCATTTTCTATAAGCCCCGGCTCTTTTATCAAATCTTCAAGAACACCGCGGTTTTCTATTTCGGCACCACCTATTAATACAGGTGATTCCTTTTGTTGGTCATTGGTCCCGATTTGTTTTAATACCGTAGCAAGATTATGTAGCTTTTGTTTGTATTTTTTTGAGGTCCAGTTTTGTGTTCCGTTTGGCAACCATTCCTCATCATTGTTTGGGCCATTGATGGTGTCGAATAAATTCTCGAAATTGTAGAATGCAACCGTATGCACTATGTATTTTTTTGCTTGTGCATTTGCCCCGAAAATTGCGAAAAAGACAAAGAAAACGGCTATTAATTTTTTAATTCTCATAAATGTTATATTAATTTAATGTCAAGTTTATTACAAACTTCGGACCAAATGTAGATAATATTATTAAAAGATGTACATTTGTCGGCTTTAAGTTTTCATTAAGACTTAATTAGAGAAAAAAATTAATTTAACTTTATTTATGAAAAAACTTGTTTTTAGTACATTATTAGTAATGCAAGTGCTTTTTAGTTTTGCGCAGTCTGCAACCGGAATTACAGGGAAAATTGTAGATTCAAAAACACAAAAGCCTTTACAAAATGTTGTTGCTTCGATCCAGAACACTAGTTTAACTGCCCTAACCAACGGTGCCGGTGTTTTTGTATTCACGGAAGTATCAAAAGGCAGTCAGTTGCTGCAAATCAAAACAGCTGGTTACAAAGATCAACTTTTGGCCATCGATGTTGAAGAAGGAAAAATGCTGGACTTAGGTATCGTTGTTATGGAAGAGGATGTAACATCTGAACAACAGTTAAGTTTGGTAACGATTACAGACAATGACTTGGAAGATGACAACAGTGGTTCTGAAAATACTTCAGGATTACTACAGGCTTCAAGAGATATATATCAGCAGACAGCTGCTTTTAACTGGGGACAAGCCCGTTTTAAAGTTAGAGGATTAGATAACGAATATGGTGTTACTATGATCAATGGTATCACGATGAATAAATTATATGACGGAAGACCGCAGTTTGGAAACTGGGGAGGTTTGAACGACGCGACAAGAAACCAGGAGTTTACTTCAGGTTCTGCACCTTCAGATTATACTTTCGGAGGAATTTTAGGAACTCAGGAAATCAATACCAGGGCTTCTATCTACAGAAGAGGCGGAAGGGTTTCTTTCTCAGGAACCAACACCAACTACAGCTGGAGGACTATGGGTACTTATGCTTCAGGAATGAATACTAAAGGATGGGCTTTTGTGGTTTCGGCTTCAAGAAGATGGGCACAGGAAGGTTACTTTGAAGGAACTGATTACAGCGCAAATTCATTATTTGCAAGTGTTGAAAAGAAATTCAACGACAAACACTCTTTGAACTTTACATCGATCTTTGCTCAAAACAGAAGAGGAAAAACATCTCCTAATACAGAAGAAGTAAACAATATTAAAGGATATCAGTACAACTCTTATTGGGGGTGGCAAGATGGCAGAAAAAGAAACTCAAGGGATAAAGATATCGAGGAGCCAATCAATATGTTGACTCACTATTGGAAAGTTTCTGATAAAACCAACTGGAATACGACAGTTGCTTATCAGGTAGGACACATCGGAAACAGCAGGTTGGATTACCAAGTGGCCAATAACCCAGATCCTACTTACTATAAAAACCTGCCAAGCTATTACCTGAACTCACCAAGTTATTATGTTCCTGGCGTTGACGGAAATGGTGACCCAATCCTTACAAACCCGATGGCTGACTTGGCCAGGACTAATTTTGAAAATGACGGACAGATTAACTGGGAGGCTATGTATTATGCCAATACAGCTCCTGTCTATGATAACTTGGGCAACGTAATAGGACGTGACCCGGCAAAATCCAAATACGTGCTTTATGAAGACAGGACAGATGACAAACAGTGGTCTGCCAATTCTATCATCAACAGCAAATTGTCTGATAACATCTTCTTTAACGGAGGTGTTAACTTCAGAAGGTTAAAATCTACCAACTACCAATTATTGACAGATTTATTAGGAGGAAGCTATTTCCTTGATATCGATCCGTTCTATACAGGAGATGCATCTCAGTCGGATTTGAACAATCCAAACAGGCAAGTAGGCGTGGGAGACGAATACGGATATAAATACAATTTGTACGCTACTACTTTTGACGGATTTACCCAGTTCAAATTTACTTACAAGAAAATCGATTTCTATTTGGCACAAACATTCTCCCGTTCAGAATACCAAAGAGAAGGTTTATACAGAAACGGAATCTATGCTACCAATTCTTATGGAAAAAGCGGCTCACAGGTTTTCGAAAACTTTGGTTTCAAAGGAGGTATGACCTATAAAATTAACGGAAGAAACTATTTCGATGTTAACGGAGCTTACCTTACTAAAGCACCAACGTTAAGAAATACGTTCTCTAACGCACGTATCAATAACAATATTACTCCAGACTTGTCTAACGAAGCTATTATCAGCGGTGACGTAAGCTACATCATCAAAGCTCCAAAATTCAAAGCAAGGATTACAGGATTCTACAGCAAAATAATGAACTCTACAAAAGTTTCTTTCTTCTACGGAGAAGGGTTATTTGATGAGGAAGTTGTTGGAGACGGAAACGAGGATTCATTCATTAGTGAAATCGTTACAGGAATCAACAAAAGGAACATTGGTGGGGAATTCGGATTTGAATACCAGTTGACGTCAACAATCAAAATGACTGGAGCTGCGTCTTTTTCTGAATACAAATACGATAACAATCCAAGATTAAGGATTAATGACGATGCTCAGGCAACGGCTACTAACACAAACCCAATTACAGATTTCGGAAGAACATACCTAAAAGGATACCATGTTGCCGGAATGCCACAACAGGCTTACTCTTTTGGGCTAGAGTACAGGGATCCTAAATTCTGGTGGATTGGTGCTAACGTAAACTATTTAGCGGATACTTATATCGATCTTTCTAACATTGCAAGAACCAGTAACTTTGTCGTTGAAGACAACAATACAGGAGTAGGATATGTAGGCGCTACGCCTGATGCTGTTAGAAGCGCTTTAAGACAAGAAAAATTCGATCCTGTGACTTTAGTGAATTTAGTTGGAGGAAAATCATGGAAAGTAGGAAACGATACTTTCGGTTTCTTTGCATCGATCAACAATTTATTTGATGTTGAATACAAAACAGGAGGTTTTGAGCAATCAAGAAAAGCAACATTCCCTGATTATGTAGCTGATAATGCAAATGGAACACCTTCATTTGGTCATAAATATTTCTACGGATACGGAAGAACTTATTTTGTTAACTTCTACATTAACTTTTAAAAAAATTGACTATGAAAAAAATATTTAAACTTTCCCTGATTTTGCTTACCTTAGGTTTGGCAACAGGGTGTACTAGCGATCAGGACATGGCACCTTACAAAGCCATCTTCTTTTCGGAAACATTCGACAGCAACCCAACTGTGGGGATAGGACAGAACATTAACCTTACAGGATGGAGCAACGTTTCCTTAAACGGGACCAAAAAATGGGAAGCACGTACTTACGGTGGTGAAATATATGCACAGTTATCAGCATATAATACAGGAGAAACCAATATGAATACCTGGTTGATCAGTCCGGCAATCAATTTGGATCAAACTACAAATGAGGCGTTGATCTTTGATTACGTAGCAGGTTATTATACAGGAAATGGTCTTTCTGTCCTGGTTTCTACTGATTATGACGGATCTAACACGGCAGCGGCGATAAGTGCTGCTACCTGGACGGATCTAAATGTTGCATTTCCGGTTTATTCAGCTACAGGTTACCCTGCTTTTTCATCAACTACAGCAGCCGATCTTTCGCAATTTAACGGGAATGTGTATGTTGCATTTCGTTACTTAGGAAGTTCTGCGGGGATTAACACTACCTACGAAATAGACAATATTAAATTATTTGAAAATAAATAATAGCTATGAAAAATATTTTAAGACTTTTGACAGTATCAGTATTTACAGCCTTCGCAGCAGGGTGTGCAAATAGTGATGAGTACAAAACTCCAGACTTGAGCGGGGAATGTACTGATTTGACAGCAACAAAACCGGTTACTGTCCTGACTACACCGGCTCCACCAACTTACCCGGCCTTTACCCAGTATACAGCTGATGATATCATTGAAGCTTATGTAGTTTCAAGTGATGAAGGCGGTAATATCTACAAATCGATCTCTTTGGTTTCGTTGGATGGACAAACTGCGTTCAGCATTCCGGTTGACGATTACAACCTATACACAAAGTATCCTCCGGGAACTAAGGTATTCGTTAACCTAAAAAACAGATACTACCAAATAGATTCTAATGCAGTACTTCTTGGGTCGCTTTACAACAATAATACACCAACAGATACTACTGATGATGAAGTAGGAAGAATTGCAGGTGTTGAGTACCAAAGCGTTTTAACAAGATCATGCGTTAGCGTTAACGAAGATCAATTGGTAAACCATTTGACAATTGCCCAGGCAAAAACAAACCAGTACCTGAACAAATTGGTTGAGATTGATGCAGTTCAGTTTGCCGACGGATCAGCAGGTAAAAAATACTACGATGCTTCTGTAAACAGTGTAGGAAGCGCTACTAACCACACCATTACTGATGCTGATGGAAATACAGTGATCGTAAGGGTAAGCCAGTATGCTACCTTTGCCAGCGAAACTGTTCCGATGTTAAGCGGAAAAATCAGAGGGGTTATGACAAAATTCGGAAGTACTTTCCAGTTTATGATCCGTACATTGAACGATGTTAAATTGACTAATCCTAGAATGGTTGCTCTTTTTGAAGAGCCATTTACAACCAATTTCCCTAACTGGACAAAATACAGCGTTACAGGTACTCAGGTATGGACATTGAACACAGCTAATGGTAATCCAGGAAATTGTGCCGATATGAACGGTTATGCAAGCGGAGCACAAAACAACGAAGACTGGTTGATTTCTCCTGCTATCGATTTATCAGGTGTTAGTACTGCAAAATTAACGTTCCAAACGTCTAGACCGTTCTCAGGAACCAATCTAGCAGTATACGTTTCAACAACTTATTCTGGCTCTGGAGCTCCAACAGGATTTACACAATTGACCGTGCCTGCATCTGCATTTGCAACTTCTACAACCTGGAAAGATTCTGGTGCCATTGTACTTCCGGCTTCAGTTATCGGACAATCTAATGTACGTATTGCCTTTAAGTATGTATCAACTACCGCTGGTGCCTCTCAGTGGAGAGTTGACAACGTAAAAGTTCAATAAGCTCTTTATAGATAAATAAAAAAGGGTCCCGAATTCGGGACCCTTTTTTATGCTTAAAAACGTTAAAAGGAATTATAAAGTCCCTCTCAACATTTGCTCTCTTTCGATAGACTCAAACAAAGCTTTGAAGTTACCTGCGCCAAATCCTCTTGCACCCATCCTTTGGATGATTTCGAAGAATAAGGTTGGACGGTCTTCAATCGGTTTGGTGAAAATCTGAAGCAAATAGCCTTCTTCATCCGCATCGATCATAATGCCCAGTTTCTGAAGCTCATTGATATCTTCCTTGAATTTGTCCATGTGGTCCTTCAATCGTTCGGGAATCGCATCGTAATACGCTTGTGGAGGCGTGCTGAGGAACTCAATCCCACGCGAACGCATATCGGCAACCGTTTTTATGATATCATCTGTGGCAACCGCAATGTGCTGTACGCCTTCATCTTCATAAAAATCTAAATATTCTTCAATCTGGGAGCGTTTTTTACCGTTGGCAGGCTCGTTTATCGGGAATTTTATCCTTCCGTTTCCGTTAGACATCACTTTAGACATCAGAGCCGAATACTCTGTAGTAATCTGTTTGTCATCAAAAGAAAGGAAATTCACAAATCCCATCACATCTTCAAACCATTTTACCGCTTCGTTCATTCGGTTCCAGCCCGTATTCCCAACCATGTGGTCTATGTATTTCAATCCAACCGGTTCCGGATTGTAATCCGATTTCCATTCGCTGTATCCAGGTAAAAAGTGTCCCTTATAATTTTTGCGTTCCACAAAAACAAAGACAGTTTCCCCATAGGCGCCATAAATTCCGGCACGTACCACTTCACCATTTTCATCTTTTTCAACAACAGGTTCAAAATAAGTTTTCGCGCCACGCTTAGTAGTTTCTTCAAAGGCAGAACGTGCATCTTCCACCCAAAGCGCGATAACTTTAACACCATCACCGTGCTTTTTTACGTGCTCCCCAATTGGCGAATTGCTGTTTAAGGCTGTAGTCAAAACCAAACGGATTTTATCCTGCTTCAGCACATAAGAAGCGCTTTCCCTGTTTCCGGTTTCTAATCCCGAATACGCGTAGGATTGGAAACCGAATGCGGTTTTGTAAAAGTGTGCGGCCTGTTTGGCGTTACCCACATAAAATTCTACATAATCGGTCCCTAAAAGCGGAAGGAAATCCTGCGCGCCTTCAAATATTTTTTCAAGTCCGTATTCAACGGATTTTATTTCTTGTGACATAATTGTTCTATTTTAAGAAAAGTTGCGTTTTAAATGTTTTTTTGAAGCTGATCCGGCTGTCCGCGCTACGCGGTAGCTTGCTTCCATCCGGGCTAGAAAACTATTCTACCCACGATTTATAATATTGCCCGTCATCCAATCCCATAGCCTCTTCGGTAACCATCAACGGACGGAATGTATCTACCATAACTGCCAATTCCTGGGTGTCTTTGTGGCCGATGCTGCGCTCCATTGCGCCGGGTGCCGGCCCGTGGGGAATTCCTTTCGGATGTAAGGTTATGTGCCCAACTTCGATATTGTTCCTCGACATGAAATCGCCGTCAACGTAATATAAAACCTCATCACTGTCTATATTGCTGTGGTTGTAAGGAGCCGGTACTGCTTGCGGATGATAATCATAAAGCCTTGGAACAAAAGAGCAAACCACGAAAGTAGACGTTTCGAATGTTTGGTGTACCGGTGGTGGCTGGTGCACGCGCCCGGTTATTGGCTCAAAGTTGTGAATGCTGAAGCCGTATGGGAAATTATATCCGTCCCAGCCGACAACATCAAAAGGATGCGTGGCATAAACCACCTCATGCATCATGCCTTCTTTTTTTATTTTGATCGTGAAATCACCTTTTTCATCATGGGTTTCCAATTCGTTTGGAAGGATAAAATCGCGCTCACAGAACGGGGAATGTTCCAAGTGCTGCCCTGAGGCATTTTTGTAGCGTTTAGGCGTATAAAACGGTGCAAAAGACTCTACGTAAAACAAACGGTTGTTCTCGCTCTCAAATTCAATCTGGTAAATGATTCCGCGGGGAATGATTAGGTAATCGCCATATTCAAAAGGAATATTGCCCATCATGGTACGCAATTTCCCTTTTCCTTTGTGGATGAAAAGCATCTCATCGGCATCGGCGTTTTTATAGAAATAAGTGGTCAGTGATTTTCTTGGGGCGGCAAGCCCAATGGTACAGTCGCGATTGACCAGCATGGCTTTCCTGCTGTCCAGGAAATCGTCTTCGGGTTTTAATTCAAAACCTTTAAGAAGCAATGATTTGATGTTTTTTCCGATGGCAATTTTGGGTTCTACAGAATATGATTTTGTAATTTCCCTGACTTGTGTCGGACGGTGGACATGATACAGCAATGATGCATGTCCGTGGAATCCTTCAGTACCAAAAAGCTGCTCATAATAATAGCCGCCGTCCGGTTTTTTGTACACGGTGTGCCTTTTTTGAGGGAAATCGCCTAATTTGTGATATAGTGGCATGATTTAAATATTAGAATTATGATTTACTCCGCTTCGCTCCATACAATTGGGTTACGCCTCGGGTTTAGATTTACGATTTTGCAAATCATAAAATCATTCCGGATTCCTCTTAATCAGGAATTTCAAATGTGCTAACAAGTTTTCCCAGGCTGTTGTTTCCATCTAACAAATATCGGAAAAATTTAAATTTAGGGCTTCTTAATTGTGAAATATTTATAAAAGAAAAAAGGATTAAAGAGTTGGAAAAACTTTAATCCTTTTGTAAATTTTATTGTTTTATTCTGATTTTTTTAAGCTCAGTAAATAGATTATAAAATGCAAAGCCGAGAATACCAGCGAGAAATAAAATAAGAAGTGGTCATCAACCTCGGGGTTTGAATGATGTACAAAAGCCACTGAAATCAAAGCCACAACCATAGCCAGCCCTGACAAGGCAACAACTTTATAGCTTTTGTTGTCAAATGTCCCTTTATTCAGGATACTGTTTTTCATTCCGTAGTAAAGATAAACATCAAAACCGATCATCATCCATACAATCAGACGGATCCAGGTGTCTAAAGGAAGGAATACCATCATGAACAAGCAAACCCCAACACCTAAAAGCGGCACCAATGGTACAAGCGGTGTCCTGAAGGCCCTTGGAGCTTCCGGCATTTTGCTTCTCATTACCAAAACCCCAACACAAACCAGGATAAATGCGAATAGGGTACCGATGCTGGTCATTTCACCTACAACTCTTGCTGGAACAAAAGCGGCAAAAAGACTCACGATCAGCATGAACAGCATGTTGTTTTTTGCCGGAGTCCTGTATTTTGGATGTACTTCTGAGAAAACCTTTGGCATCAAACCATCTTTACTCATAGAAAAGAAAACCCTGCTTTGGCCCATTAGCATTACCAGGATTACTGAGGCATATCCTGCCAGGATAGCTAAAATAATGGCTTTGTTCAGCCAAGGATAGGCCGGTGTGATCATCCCCGATGCATTTGCAGCTCCCATGTTATCGATGGCAATGGCTACCGGAGCAATTCCGTCAGCGCCGGCAAATGCAGTATAATTAACTACACCTGTCATTACGTGGGCAAACAAAATATACAAAACGGTACAAACACCTAATGATAATAGTATCCCTATGGGCATATCCCTTTTTGGGTTTTTGGCTTCCTGTGCCGCTGTAGACACAGCATCAAAACCGATGTAGGCAAAGAAAACAATCGCAGCAGCGCGAATGATTCCGCTAAACCCAAACTCTCCAAATGATCCTTTGTTTTCTGGAATATAAGGCGTAAAGTTTTCCGGCTTGATGTATTGCCATCCCAATGCGATGAATACCAGTACAACGCTTACTTTTAGCAATACGATCAGTCCGTTTACAAATGCAGATTCTTTGGTTCCGCGCATCAGTATAAACGACATCAGCATTACAATAAAAACAGCAGGGATATTGATTAAACCACCTTCAAATGGCGAATGGGTGAACTGTTCATTAATGTGTATCCCATAGCCGTCGAGGAACTTTATCAGGTACCGTGACCAGCTTATTGAAACTGTGGCTGCCCCAACCGCATATTCCAGCACCAAATCCCAACCTATGATCCAGGCGATGAATTCACCCATGGTTGCAAATGAATAAGTATAGGCACTTCCGGCAACGGGAATCATCGATGAAAATTCGGCATAGCAGAGTCCGGCAAATACACAGCCTAAAGCGGCAACGATGAAAGAAATCGTAATTGCAGGGCCGGCATTTTGAGCGGCTGCCATTCCTGTGATTGAAAATAATCCGGCGCCAATAATCGCTCCGACTCCTAAAGCGGTTAAACCAGTGGCGGTTAACGTTTTCTTTAGCCCTTTTTCAGATTCGTCAGCTTCAGACAACAGCTGATTTAAAGGTTTTCTTTTCCAGATAGACATGTGAGGTTGGTTTTTTAGTTAGTTTAATAGCTCCAAATATAGTTTTTTATTTTAATACTGTTAAAAAAGTAATGGCTTTGCATTAAAATGGGAAACCAACACTAAAATAAGTAAAGCCTTTGCTAAGTTCGGGCGACCAGGAATATTTTATCTCAATTGGGCCTATTATCGATTCCAGTCCATACCCTATGGCATATCCGTTGTAAGTTGGCCTGGAAAGCCAATTTCCGTTTTCAAACAAACCGTTTTCGGCATTTGCATAGTTGGCCGAAACATTGATGTGGTTCTTCTTGTAAAACTCATAATCCAGTGTAAAGCAGGATTTGATGTAGCTGTCGGCAGCAATGCTCAGGAAATCATAGCCGTAAAAATGCCTAAAATTATTGATCATGCCAAAACCGTAGCCGCCAAGCACGAAATCAAAATAATGAACGCTGTCTTTTCCGATGCTGAACCCGGCTTCCGATACCACTTTTAGCGTCAGCTTTTTATAAAACGTTTTGGCAAAGCCTATTTCGCCTTTGGCAATTGAAAAACGGCTGAATCTTTTGGTGTAATCAGAAGAATGGAGGTACGACTGGATTTCTCCCGAAAACATCAGTCCGCTTTTTGGGAACATCTTATTGTCATAAGAATCATAAGTAGCATAACCAAAGGCACTCAGGTAGCTGCTTTTTTCAAAGGTTGGGTTTATGTCGCTTAAATTGTCTGATTCTATTTTCAGGTATTTGTATTCAAGTCCCGCTCCAATCAAAAACTTCTGTATGAAAACCGTCTGCAGGTACGCCTGGTTGGTAAAATCCTGATAGTCGATATTGATGCTTTTAAGCCCCAGCTGTGCCAACAACTGCCCGTCCTGGAAGTCGGTCGTAACATTTTTGTTGAAGGTGTTGTAACGCGATTTCAGACCAAAACTCCAGTAAAAACCATTGTCGATATAATAATCCAAATTGTACCTGATATTATCTCCAAGCGCAAGGTCAAAGGAAAGTACATCGTTTTTGAAAAGCGATTTTTTCTGGGTAATGTTGGCTAAAATGGCACTTTTGTACAAGCCGTCATAATGCAACCCAAATTTCAGGAAGGTTTTGGTCGGATTTTCCGTCAGCATTAACTTGAGTTCATCGCCCTCATCATTGCCTTCAATCGTATAGCTGATGTTGCTGAAGTTTTGCGTAGCGTTGATGTTGTTGATCCCGGTTTTTAGATCATCATAAGAGATTTTCTTTCCTGTCTTGAAACGAAGTTTCCCCAAAACATAAGCCCTTGTGTAATTATCGATCGTATTCATCGAAATGTTTTTGATCATCAGCGAGTCATGGGAAGTTTGGAGGTGGTTCAATTTGTAATTCCCTGTGGTATCACCCAGTTTTTTGATTTGGTCGTAAACTGCCATCGCAGCCTTTTCGCCAATCCTTACGATGTCCCTTCCTTCGTCAAAAGAAATGACACCGTAATTGGAAACATCAGGCTTGATGTAAATATCGGTCAGCTTCTGCTTTTCTTTCATTGCCTTGATCATATCCAGGTTGGTAATCTGAACCAAAATCCGCGTGGCGTCTTTCAATGATTTACGGTCTTTCAAATCGTCCTGGACATCCACGCCAATCACAATGTCGGCGCCCATTTTCCGGATTTCCTCCACAGGGTAATTGTTAACCACTCCGCCATCTATCAATAACCGTCCATCGATTTCTACCGGGGAAAACAATGACGGGAATGCCGAGCTAGCCAACATTGCCTGTGGTAGATAGCCGTTTCTTAAAACCACTTCTTCTCCTTTTTCAATATCAGTGGCGATGCATAAAAACGGAATTGGAAGCTTATTGAAATCATTGATATTCCTCACCTTGTGGGTAAGTTTTGACAACAGGTTGTAGTTGTACATTCCTTTGGAAAAGGCAATCGGAATCCCAAATTTCAGTTTTCTGAAAGGCAGCGAAATAGCATACATCTGGTCATTCCTCTTTTCATAAAAGCTTTTCGAGGAACGCGGAATGTAATCCTGGAGGAGTTCGTCAAAATTGGTATTGTAAAAAATGGAATCGATTTGCGATGCGTTATATCCCGAAGCATACAAACCGCCAACAACTGCACCCATGCTGGTTCCGGCGATATAATCTATTTTTACTCCGGCTTCTTCAAGAACCTTTAAAACCCCAATGTGGGCAAATCCTTTGGCGCCTCCACCGCTTAAGACCAAGCCTACTTTGGGCCGGGGTTTCTTTAGGGTATCTTGTGCCTTTGAGGCAAAAGGCAAAAGGCAAAAGGCACAAGCGAAAATGGCCTTCACAACAAAATTGCTTTTGGCTAATGGCTTTTCACTAATGGCTGATGGCTTTCTCTGCACTGCTATTGTTTTTGGTAAAAGTCGGAAATTTTTTTTGCTTTTGATGCGCCGACTACCTCAGAAATTTCTTTTTCGGTGGCCAATTTCAATCTTTTAACACTTTTGAAATGTTTTATCAATGCAAGCATCGTTTTTTCACCAATGCCCGGAATCAATTCTATGGTCGAATTGAGTGCCGACTTGCTTCGCTTGTCGCGATGGTGCGTAATCCCGAAACGGTGCGCTTCGTTGCGCAAATGCTGGATGACTTTGAGTGTTTCCGATTTTTTGTCAAGGTACAGCGGAACCGAATCACCCGGATAGAAGAGCTCCTCAAGCCTTTTGGCAATGCCGATGATGGCAATCTTTCCGCGCAGGCCCAATGCATCAATGCTTTTCAATGCCGAAGACAACTGCCCTTTTCCACCGTCAATGATAATCAATTGCGGCAACGGCTGGTTTTCATCCAGCAGGCGTTTGTAACGCCGGTAAACCACTTCTTCCATCGAAGCAAAATCATTCGGGCCCTCAACAGTCTTGATGTTGAAATGACGGTAATCCTTTTTGCTTGGCTTTCCATCCTTAAAAACCACGCAGGCCGAAACCGGATTGGTTCCCTGGATGTTTGAGTTGTCAAAACATTCGATGTGCCTTGGCTCAACCGAAAGCCGTAAATCCTTTTGCATCTGTGCCATGATCCTATTCGTATGGCGCTCCGGATCTACAATCTGTATTTGTTTCAATTGTTCCAAACGCTGGTATTTGGCATTTCTTTCAGAAAGCTCGAGGATCTGCTTTTTGTCTCCCAGCTGTGGAACGGTGACTTTTATCTTATCTCCAAAATCCAGATGGAACGGCAGGATGATTTCCTTTGAGGTCAGGTTAAAACGCTCGCGCAGCTCTACAACGGCTAGCTCCAACAGTTCTTCGTTGGTTTCATCGAGTTTCTTCTTGAGTTCCAATGTAAAGGAACGGATGATGGCGCCATGCGAAATTTGCAGGAAATTGACATAAGCCATTGCTTCATCCGAAATAATCGAGAATACATCAATATTTGAAATCTTCGGGTTCAAAACCTGTGAATACGATTGGTAATTTTCGAGCACATCAATCTTCTCCTTGATTTTTTGTGCTTCCTCAAATTTCATTTCTTTGGCACAATCCGTCATTTGCTTCTTGAAATCGCGTAAGCTGTCCTTAAAATTCCCTTTCAGTATCTGGCGGATGGCATCGACCTGCTTTTGGTATTGTTCCAATGTTTCCAGGCCTTCACAAGGGCCTTTGCAGTTGCCGATGTGGTATTCGAGGCAAACCTTGAATTTTCCCGACCTGATATTGGCTTCGCTCAAGTCGTAATTGCAGGAGCGCAGTGGATACAATTCCTTGATCAGGTCCATAATGGTATGTACGGTTTTAAAGCTGGTGTATGGGCCAAAATATTCCGAACCGTCCTTGATCATCCGGCGTGTTGGGAAAATCCTGGAAAAAGGCTCTTTTTTAATGCATATCCACGGATAGGTTTTGTCATCGCGGAGCAGCACATTATAGCGCGGCTGGAGCTTTTTGATCAGGTTGTTTTCGAGCAAAAGCGCGTCCTGTTCGGAAGAAACGACTATATGCCTGATGGTAACGATCTTGCGGACCAATACATTGGTCTTGGCATTGTCATGGATTTTATTAAAATAGGAGGTAACTCTTTTTTTGAGGTTTTTGGCCTTTCCAACATACAGTATTTTGCCTTCTTTGTCGTAATACTGGTATACTCCGGGCTTGTCCGGGAGCGTTTGCAGCTGAAGATCGATAGAAGGGGTTTCCATTATTTAGAGAATAGAAAAAAGAGTAAAGAATAAAGATTTGCCTGTTCCTCTTTGATTGATTTCAAAGTTATGAAATTTAAAGTACTTTTGGAATATGAACAAAAAAGAACTCCGCGCCCACTACAAAGCATTGCGCCGGCAATTGACGATAGACGAGATCGAAGACAAAAGTTTAGCTATAGCCAATAGGATATTGCAGCTCGACATTTGGGAAAAAACCTATTTCCATTTATTCCTTACGATTGAAGATCAAAATGAAGTGGAAACCGAATTTGTTTTGCAGGTACTGGCAGGGAAAGACAAGGAAATTGTGGTTTCAAGGAGCAATTTCGATACGATGCAGATGACGCATTTCCTGTTGACGGACAATACAAAATTCCAAAAAAACCATTACGGGATTTATGAGCCGGTTGATGGGATAGAAGTCCCAGCTACGAAGCTGGATGTGGTATTTGTGCCGCTTTTGGCATTTGACAGGCAAGGGCACCGGGTAGGTTACGGAAAAGGCTTTTACGATGTTTTCCTGTCTCAATGCAGGGAAGACGTGATCAAGGTTGGATTGTCGTTTTTTGAAGCCGAAGAAGCCATAGAAGGCATTTTTGACAGCGATGTCCGTTTGGATTATTGTGTTACGCCGACGGCTAGCTATACGTTCCGAGAGATGTTTTCTTAGCAAATGCCTTTTTATTGAATACAATCAAAATTCCAACTCCGGTTGAAATGGCCACATCGGCTATGTTGAAAATCGCATTGAAGAATTTGAACTGTTCGCCGCCATATACCGGAAGCCATTTTGGAAAAGTGCCTTCGCAGATCGGAAAATAGAACATGTCTACCACTTTGCCATGAAACCAGGTCCCGTAAGGGTTGTCAGAAAACAAGGTAGCTACCTGCCCATAGCTGTGGTCAAAATACACTCCGTAAAAGACCGAGTCAATGATGTTGCCAACGGCTCCTGCAAAAATAAGTGCAATAGCAACCATAAGGTAGTTGGAACTGTGTTTCTTGCTGGCATCATATAACCAGTATCCGATGGCAAAAACCGCTAAAATCCTAAAAACTGTCAGTATCAATTTTCCATGGGTTCCCGGAATCTTTGTCCCCCATGCCATTCCTTCATTTTCAATAAAATGGATTTGGAACCAATCAAAGACCGGATATTCTCCGTTGAGCATAAAATTAGTCTTGATGTATATCTTTGAAAATTGATCTATTAACAGAACAATGGCAATGATTAAAACGGAATTCCTTAATGACATTTTTTGAGAATTAATTGTTTTATGCTTTTTGGCCTATGGCCTCATGTGGCGCAAAAGTAACAATAATATGCAAATGGCAGATTTTTTTCTTGTTATAAACCTCATTCTGCCCATTTTAATACACAAGGACAGGAAGAAATCAAATGGTTTTTGAAAAGCATCCATTGCATATTTCCTTGTGTTGCATCCCGAAAATGAATCTAAGGCAACGAATTGAAGAAGTTAGAGGTGATCAGTGATTCTAACCTTTTTAAATTGTACAGCTCCAGTAGAATGCTTCTATTGTGAATGCGTGATTTTTCGTCTAAAGGAGTGTCGATATCCTGTTGCGAAATAGATTCTAATTCAAATGCTATCAGGTCATGGTCTTTTGCCCACTGCATTACAGGATTTACATTTGGAAGGAATACCTTTGCTCCAAGGTACAGCGAAATCAAGATGTTGCCAATGGCTTCCTGCCGCCAATTGCCATATATGGCAATTCCAAAGCTGGTCATTAATTCGTTGTATTTTTCCAGTGGAAGGAATTGCTCCAGCGGAACAAAATTTTCGCCAAAATGCATTGTCCCGGCTTTTTTGACCGTTTGCCTGTATTCCTCTGTTCCCGAATAACTCAATGGAATTACTATTTTTCGCTCACCCAAATCAAGCTTAGACAAATAACGCATGGCGTATTCATGGTTATTGGTTGTAGAGGCAGAGTTTCCAATCTGGATGTTATTTCCTGCTACCCATTTGTCCATCATTTCTTCTCCTAAAATGTATTCTATCGGATAGTAGAAAAAATCCATCCATGGAATATGCTTAAGCTTCGGATAATAGCTAACGAGCATTGAGTAGTCTACTTCAGTAGTATCGGTAACAATAAAGCTGATCCTTTTGTCAATAAAAGACTCCATTTTCCGGGTTTTGCTTTTGCTTGCTATCTTTTCTATCCAATGGACAAAGAACGGTTTTTTTGTTTTTTTATAAAAAGAGCTTTCTTTATCCCACAATTCAAAACCTTTGGGATAAAGCATTTTATTGTACAAGTCATTTCCCCAGATTATCCAGTATATGGGAATGTCTGTTTTGATATATTTGTTGACAAAACGTATCTTTCTTGAGTTCAGGAAATGGATGATTACGCCGGAAAATGTTTTTGGGCCGGCATAGGCTTCATATTCCTTATAGGTAATAACCGATTCGTGACGCTTAACTAATTTAAGCTCATGACGTGTAAAGACAACAAACAAATTTTTTTTTGGGGCTACTTTTTCAAAGATGTCTATTGTTCTGTTGATGATTTTTTCATCATGTACAAGATGCAGGAGCATTATTTCAGCGAAATTCCAATATTTGATTCGTAAAAATTGATTGAACAGTTCTGAGCCTGTTTACCTCTGTAGGTTTTTTGCTTCAATGCTCATCGTTGCATGGGGAACGATTTTCAATCTTTCCTTGCTGATCAGCTTGCCTGTAACTTTACAAACTCCGTAGGTTTTGTTTTCTACACGGAAAAGCGCATTTTTCAGGTCACGGATGAATTTTTCCTGGCGGATTGCCAATTGCGAGTTAGCTTCTTTAGACATGGTTTCGCTTCCTTCCTCAAAGGCCTTAAACGTTGGCGACGTATCGTCGGTTCCGTTGTTAAGGTCGTTCATGTATGCGCTTTTTATCAAGTCTAAATCGGCTTTTGCCTTTTCTATTTTCTGTAAAATTATTTCTTTGAACTCTGCTAAATCAGCATCTGAGTATCTCATTTTTTCTTCTACCATCGTTGTCTATTTTGAGATTAATATTCGAGTTTTTATATTGTCAAATTCTATTTCCGTCCCATTGTCCAAATCATTTGCAAAAACCAATTCTTCGGTCAATGTTTCTGATTTGATGTAATTCTCATTAGCGGTAACCGCTTTTTCCAATTCGCCGTTTTTTTGCAATTGAACCCTGATTTTGTCCGTTACCTCAAACCCGCTGTCTTTTCGGATGTTCTGGATACGGTTTACCAGCTCTCTTGCGATACCTTCATTTTTCAATTCTTCGGTCAGTGTAATGTCTAAAGCAACAGTTATGCCATTCGCATTTGCCACTAGCCAACCCGGAATATCCTGTGAAGAAATTTCGACGTCATCTGATGTTAAAGTTATAGTATTTCCTGAAATAACAAGCGACAGCGCTCCATTACGGTCAATTTCGTTGATTTGGTCTGCTGTAAAAGATTGTATCTCTTTGGCAATCAGTCCCATGTCCTTTCCGAAACGCGGGCCAAGCGCTTTAAAATTAGGCTTGATCTGCTTTACCAATACACCAGAAGCATCGTCTAAAAGTTCGATTTCCTTAACGTTTACCTCGGCTTTGATCAGGTCGGAAACCGCTTCGATTTCGGCCTTGAAATTGTTGTCAAATGCAGGAATGATAACCTTTTGCAGCGGCTGGCGTACTTTAATCATTTCCTTCTTTCTGAGTGATAAAACCAATGACGAAACCGTTTGCGCTTTCATCATTTTGCTTTCAAGCGATTTATCAACAAAGTTTTCAACTGCAACAGGGAATTTTGCCAGGTGCACGCTGCTAAAATCCTCACTTTGAGTGGTATTGACCAAATCCTGGTAAAGCTTGTCCATAAAGAACGGGGCAATCGGCGCCGATAATTTGGCTACGTTTATCAAACAAGTGTATAAAGTTTGGTAAGCTGCAATCTTGTCTTTTTCGTATTCGCCTTTCCAGAATCTTCTTCGGCACAAGCGAACGTACCAGTTGCTCAGGTTTTCCTGAACGAAATCAGAAATGGCACGGGCAGCTTTCGTTGGTTCGTAATCAGCGTAAGCTTCATCAACTGTTTGAATCAGGCTGTGTAGTTCCGATAAGATCCAGCGGTCTATTTCCGGCCTTTCGTTTAACGGAATTTCCGCTTCGGCGTATTTGAAACCGTCTATATTGGCGTAAAGCGCAAAGAAAGAATAAGTATTATAAAGCGTTCCGAAGAATTTTCGGCGTACTTCGGTAACACCTTCAATGTCAAATTTCAGGTTGTCCCAAGGGTTGGCATTCGAAATCATGTACCAGCGCGTAGCATCTGGGCCATATTCCGCCAAAGTCGTAAACGGATCTACGGCGTTGCCAAGGCGTTTGGACATTTTCTGCCCGTCCTTATCCAAGACCAAGCCGTTTGATACGACATTTTTATAGGCAATTTTGTCAAAAACCAAAGTACCGATGGCGTGCAGGGTATAGAACCAGCCGCGTGTCTGGTCAACGCCTTCGGCAATGAAATCAGCCGGGAAGTCTTGATTTTGGTCGATTTTTTCTTTGTTTTCAAACGGATAATGCCACTGTGCGTAAGGCATCGCGCCCGAATCAAACCAAACGTCGATCAGGTCGCTTTCACGTTTCATCGGTTTCCCGGAAGGCGAAACCAGTGTAACATTGTCAACCACATTTTTATGCAGGTCTACCAAATCATAGTTGGATTCATCCATATTCCCAATTTGGAATCCTTCGAACGGATTGCTTTTTTGAAAACCTGCGGCAATCGATTTTTCGATTTCATTGTAAAGTTCTTCCACCGAACCGATGCAGATTTCCTCCTGCTTGTCCTCCGTTCTCCAGATTGGCAAAGGAATTCCCCAATAACGCGAACGCGAAAGGTTCCAGTCGTTGGCATTTTTAAGCCAGTTGCCAAAACGCCCTTCGCCGGTTGCTTTTGGCTTCCAGTTGATGGTTTCGTTTAGGTCGAACATCCGGTCTTTTACATCGGTTACCTTGATAAACCACGAATCTAGCGGGTAATATAGCAATGGCTCATCGGTTCTCCAGCTGTGTGGGTAACTGTGCACGTATTTTTCTACCTTAAAGGCTTTGTTTTCTTCTTTTAGCTGGATGGCAATCTCCACATCGGCAGAACGTTCCGGCGCAGTTCCTGCATCATAATATTCGTTTTTCACGTATTTGCCCGATAAATCGCCTAAACCTTGGATAAACTTTCCTTGTAAATCTACCAATGGTACAGGATTTCCGTTCGCATCCAAAACCAGCATTGGTGGAACTTCAGGCATTGCCTCTTTAGCAACTTTCGCATCATCGGCACCAAATGTCGGCGCAGTATGAACTATTCCGGTTCCATCTTCTGTCGTAACAAAATCTCCCGAAATTATGCGGAACGCATTTTCCGGATTCTGGTAAGGCAGTACCAACGGCATCAATTGCTCATAGCGGATTCCGACCAAGTCTTTTCCTTTGAATTCGGTTAAAACCTTGAACGGAATAACTTTATCTCCGGCTTTATAATTAGTGAAATCATCGTCATTTTCACTTGCCGCAAAACCTTTTCCGAATTGTTTCCCGACTAAATTTTTAGCCAAAACCACATTTACCGGCTCGAAAGTATATTGGTTGAAAGTCTTCACCAAAACATAATCGATCTTTGGTCCGACAGTCAAAGCAGTATTGCTTGGTAACGTCCAAGGTGTGGTCGTCCAGGCCAAAATATGAACCGTTCCGAAGCCTTGCAAAAAGCCCGGAAGTGTTTCTTCTTTGGCTTTGAACTGTGCTACAACAGTTGTGTCCGTAACATCGCGGTAAGAACCTGGTTGGTTTACTTCGTGCGAAGAAAGCCCGGTTCCTGCTTTTGGCGAATACGGCTGTATCGTGTAGCCTTTGTATAATAAATCTTTATCGTAAATCTGTTTCAGCAGCCACCAAACGGTTTCCATGTATTTGGATTTGTAGGTCACATACGGATCTTCCATGTCTACCCAGTAACCCATTTTTTCGGTGAGGTCGTTCCAAACGTCGGTGTAGCGCATCACGGTGCGTTTACAGGCTTCGTTATATTCTTCAATGGAAATGGTTTTTCCGATATCTTCTTTGGTGATGCCCAGTTCTTTCTCGGTGCCCAATTCAACAGGCAGGCCATGGGTATCCCATCCGGCTTTACGTTTTACCTGAAAGCCTTTCTGGGTTTTGTAACGACAAAAAATATCCTTAATCGCACGTGCCATTACGTGGTGGATTCCAGGTAAGCCATTTGCTGATGGCGGGCCTTCAAAAAACACATACGGCACGGCACCTTCGCGGGAAGTTACGCTTTGCTCAAAGACATTGTTTTTTTTCCAGAAATCAAGGACTTCTGATGCAACTGTTGGCAGGTCAAGTCCTTTGTATTCAGTAAACTTAGTACTCATTTTTGTCGTTTTCTTAAATCAGTCTGCGAAAGTAGTAAATTTTGAGAAAACTCTATTAAGATATAATGATTTTAAATCTGTTGGGAATATTATTTTAATACCTTCGGGAGAAAATTTTTGAAAACGCGTTAGAGGCTAAATTAATTAAGAGGCCAAAATAAATGAAAATAACAGATATAAAAAAAATAGCCCAAACTTACATGTCGGATGGTGCTGTTGAAGAGTTAGAAATTCCATTTGATTTGCTAGGGCCACATTTAATTTATTACATCGATGAGCATATTCCAAAAACTGATGACACCAGGTTAAGATTAGGCATAAAATGGGAGGGTGATGGAAAGTCACACACAATAATTGAAAAGGATTTTAACTTGGTCAATTCTCTAGTGTCTTACCATCAGGACTGTATCATAATTGAATATCCAAAAGAAGACTTTAATTCCATCCATCCATTTCCAGATAACATTGCTGTTTTTTCTGCTGAGGCACAATTACTGAAAACCGTTGAGTTCCCATTTATGGACTATAGTTGCGTTTACGATAAGAAATATGGCAAGAGAGAATTTCTAGCCATTGAAATCAGTCAAAGGAAAGACAATATGGAATTTGAACAAGGAGAAGAAATCCGCGATGGGTTTTTAGGCTTGGGGCGGACAAAGAGATATTCAGGAAAGATGATGAACAGGAAGAATACCACCATCAGATTTGAGAAATACACAGAGGAAGAGGCTTTGGAATTGGATAAAATGGGAATAAAAATTGATTTCCAAAAAAGTATCCAAGCTACATTATCCTGTATCGAATGGGAAGAAAAGAAGATTTTTGACCCTTATAAAGGCACTTTCTCCGAGTCTTACCATTATACGCTTCTAGAAGGGTATTACGGACGTTGATCCTACGAAAACACCTCTTTTAAAACCTCAAGTGATTTGGGCTTTTTGAAACCGTCAAGATGAATGGTGTAATAATGGAGCAGCGTTTTGAGCAGTATTTGGCGCTCGGTGCCGGAAAAGACCTTTTGGTCGGAATCAAACTTCAAACCGAGTAGTTTTTTGAATAAAAATGTTTCATGTTCACTGAGGCAATTTGTTCCCTGTAAGGCCGAAAAAGTTCCTTCTTTTACATCAAAAAAGCGGAGTTCAATTTCGGAATTGTCAGGATAAAAGCCCAGGAATTTGGTCATTTCGATCATCAGGATGAGATGAAAATTGGCCATTTCATCGTGTGCGTCGAGCCAAATCAGGGCTGATTCGAGGAAGGCAAACAGATTGTCGTTTTTTTCTTCTTCGTGTATGCTGTGAAGGATAACTTCAGAAAGAAAAAAAACGATGCTGCTTTTGACTATGTCTGAAGAAATGGTTTGGTAGGCATGCGCCAGTTTGATTTCCTTAAAATGCTCCAAGGTACCTTTGTTCTTATGGCTGGCTTCAATTTCTAAAATGGAAAGCGGCTGGAAATAGGCAATTTTCTGGTTTGATTTTTTGGTTGAAAAAGCACTTGGCACAAAATAACTTTTCAAGCCATCAGACTGCGTAAAACACTTTACAATCAGGCTTTTTTCCTGATATTTTAAGGATGAAATGACAATGGCTTTGGTTTTGACTAACATTATCGAATAATCATCACTTTTTTGACGGCAGTTTCAGAAGCATCTTCGGCAGCAACAAAAATCATGTAAACCCCTGATGCTACTTTGTATTTGCCAAAAGCAGTGGTATCCCATTCGATGGTTCCGCCGTCAGAAGTAGTTTCATAAACCAGATTGCCTTCGATGTCGGTGATTTTGATATTGGCTTTTGATACTAACCCGGCTACTTTAACCGTTCCGTCAAAGTTGGGGCGCACAGGATTTGGATATACATATACCGCATCCAGGTTGTCGGCTGGTTTGGTAGAGGTTCCCTTAAAGGAAACAAGGCCTTTGTTGGTGGCAAAGAAAACTTCCCCGGTAGCTTCATTGATTTCGACATCCATGACTACATTGCTTGGCAGAGGCGAATTATCGGTGGTAAAATGGTAAATCTCCTGTTGCCCGTCATAGGAAAATAAAAACACGCCGGAATCGGCAGTTGAAATCCATTTTTGATTGGAACCGTTAACTACAATGTCGGTTATAAACTGATCCTGTAAAAGTTCTTTGGCAACACCGGCTTCCAAAAAAACAATGCGGTTGGTATTCATTTGACTGTTATCGTTATAGCTTCCGGTGCTTGGTAAAATCCTTAATCCTTTAGTGGTGCCTATCCACAACTGGCTCCGGTTGTCAATGGCAAGTGCGCGGACATCATAAGAAGGAAGGTTTCCGGTTCTCAGCGCCATCGGTGATTTTTTTGAACTGATTGACCGTTTCATTAAAGGCAATAACTCCATTGGTACTGCTTGCAATCCATTTGGTGCCGCTTCTGTCAATTGCAATTCTGCAATAGTCAAGATTGGTAAGGTTCTGCAGGATACTTTCCATATTGTATGCCTGCCACGAGCCATTGGATTTTAAAACCTGCAGGCTTTTTTTAATCCTGCTGTTGGTCATCCATAAATTGCCTGATCGGTCAAATGTGGTGCTGTTGATCCATATTTCGGGAGCGCCTACCATTTGTTCCAACGTACTGTTAGTGTTGTCATAAAGAGTTGTGGGCTGGTCGTCTACTAATTTGAGCAAACCGCTGTGATAGCTGCCAATATACACCTGTTTTTCGTCATTTGGATTTACCGCAATCCTCACTAATGAAGTAGCGCCCAGGACCTGGCTATACGGGATATTGAGCCAGCCATTGGTTTCGCTGTACTTGCTTATTCCATATCTTGTAAGGCCACTAAACCCTATATAGGTATAAGGGTTGTAGCTGATGTCGTATCCGCCGTAAACTGCCCATAGGCTGGCTGCTGTGGCTTTTATCGAAAACATATTGTTCATCATGGGGCCGCTTGGCATAATGAATTCGAAGGCGGTCGGCATGCTGAGTGTAGAAGATACGATTCCGTTTTCATTAGTCCCGATATAAATTCCTGAGCCGATTACTGTGGCACAGGTGAATGTGACGGGAATTGTGGTTATCTGCGAGCTTTGAATGGTGATGGTTGGGTTTAATGCCTGATCAAAGATCATTACTTTTGTTGGAGATGCCACAATCAAATGATTGGAAGAGACCCTGATTCCTAAACCAGACTGGCCTAAGTTTGCCATTAGCTGGAAAAATGCTCCGTTGTACCTGTAAATGTTATGGTCAGTGTTGAGCCCTATTAATTGATTATTGAAAGTAACCATGCCCCTCCAGTAACCGGCATCAAATAGCTGCCACTGGGCAAAATCAATTAAATTCGGATTATTTACTGCTGCTCTTTTTATTCCATAAAGCCGGGTTACCGCATAGAGGTAACCATTGAAGACCGTTGTTTGGTTGACTGCTATTTCCTGCCCGGCCGGGCCAATGAAATAGGTGTCGCCAAATTCCAGGGTTGCCAATTTGTACTGTACAATCCCAAAATCACAGGAAACATAAAGGATGCCGTCGTATTCCATGAAATGGTTTACCTTTTTGGTGTTTGCCGGGATATTTTTGTTGATGATGTCAACCACATTCAGTATGGCTCCATCGGCATCATTGATTACAATCATCAAACCGTTTTCATAGCCAACAATTGTTTTGTTAAAGGTTTCGCTATGGTAAATTGCCGATATTGTCTGACCGGAAAGACCATCGACAGTATTAATGGTTTTGATTTCGTTAG
This sequence comes from Flavobacterium sp., assembly GCA_049841115.1. Lineage (GTDB taxonomy): Bacteria > Bacteroidota > Bacteroidia > Flavobacteriales > Flavobacteriaceae > Flavobacterium. Next base: position 911,050 of record JASGHQ010000006.1, on the reverse strand, counting down.
TAGAAAGGTTTTTTGTAAAAATGGCATTTTCTGCGGCAGCATAAAGGCGCGTGCTTGATTCCGAAACATCTTTGATGGCATTATAAGAAAAGTATCCTTTCCAGTTTAGGTTTTGCTGAGAAAAACTCATTTGGAAAAGAAGGAAGAGCAGCCACAAAAAAAACTTTTTCATCGGATAGCAATTAGTATACAAATATAGTATAAACGCAAAAACTGGCAATTTGTTGTATCCAAAACAAAAAATGCCATCAGTACTGATGGCATTTTAAGGGTTTAAGGTCGGTTTAAATTTATTATACGATTCCTTGTGCTAACATCGCATCGGCAACCTTAACGAAGCCGGCAATGTTGGCACCTTTTACGTAATCTGTATATCCGCTGGCATCTGTACCATATTTTACACATGCTTCATGGATGTTGGCCATAATGTTTTTCAAACGCTGATCCACTTCTTCGGAAGTCCAGCTCAAGCGCAATGAGTTTTGTGACATTTCAAGACCAGAAGTTGCAACACCTCCGGCGTTAGAAGCTTTTCCTGGAGCGAAAAGGATTTTTGCTTTTAGGAATTCAGCAACGGCTTCTGGTGTTGATGGCATGTTAGCGCCTTCAGCTACACAGATGCATCCGTTTGCGATAAGCGCTTTTGCCTCATCGCCATTCAATTCGTTTTGTGTTGCACAAGGAAGGGCAACATCACATTTCACTTCCCAAGGGCGTTTTCCTGCAACGAATTTCGCAGATGGATATTTGGCGACATAATCAGAAATCCTTCCGTAGTTAACGTTTTTGATTTCCATTACATAAGCTAATTTTTCAGCATCGATTCCGTCTGCATCGTAGATGTATCCTGAAGAATCGGAAAGGGTAACTACTTTTCCTCCTAATTGTGTTGCTTTTTGGCAGGCGTATTGCGCTACGTTTCCTGAACCTGAAACTACTACAGTTTTCCCTTCAAAGCTTTGGCCTTTTGTAGCCAGCATGCTTTGTGCGAAGTAAACATCGCCATAACCCGTAGCTTCTGGGCGGATCAACGAACCTCCAAAAGTGATTCCTTTACCGGTCAAAACTCCGGTAAATTCGTTTCTTAATCTTTTGTATTGTCCGAACATGTATCCCACTTCTCTTCCTCCAACACCGATATCCCCTGCAGGAACGTCAGTATCAGCGCCGATGTGTTTTGCCAGCTCGGTCATGAATGCCTGGCAGAATTTCATGATTTCGTTATCTGATTTTCCTTTTGGGTCAAAATCAGAACCACCTTTTCCACCGCCCATTGGCAATGTAGTCAAGCTATTTTTGAAAGTCTGTTCGAAAGCTAAGAATTTAAGGATGCTTAGGTTTACCGAAGGGTGGAAGCGGATTCCTCCTTTGTATGGACCGATTGCAGAGTTCATCTGGATTCTGTAACCACGGTTTACCTGGGTGTTACCGGCATCATCAAGCCACGTAACACGGAACATGATTACTCTTTCAGGCTCCACCATTCTTTCCAAAAGCATCTTGTTTTGGTATTTTTTATTTTGCTCGATAAATGGAATTACTGTCTCAGCAACTTCCATAACTGCTTGCATAAATTCTGGCTCGTGGCCGTTTCTTTGGCCAACCAGATCCATAAATGCGTTGATACTTTGTGACATAAAATTATCTATTTATATATTTTAAGAAATCGATTTCGTAAAATCGGACAAATATACATTTTATTCAAAAATAGAGGCATATATTTTTTTTAATTGTGATTGTTTTTGAAGTTATATGATTAAATGTTGAATAAACCTATTAAAGCGGTACGAATTGAAACCGAATATTAATTTTTCCGTATATAAAACAACAATTTTTTATTTTATTTTAGAACTGATTGATGTTTTTATATATTTGTCGAGATTTGAACTAATTAGTATGCAAAAGACCAAGAAAATTATTCTGTCCCTACTTATGCTGTTTGCATTGTCAAACAACACAAATGCTCAGTTTGGCTTCTCTCATGAAATTGGAGCAATTGTTGGTCCTGTAGCTTTTCAGTCCGATTATGGCCAGCGCCATGACTTTTCAACCAATATGGGGAACACCGGATACGGTATTGGTCTTATCCATTACCTGAACTTTTCGTACAGGGCCGAGTGTAACTGTTATACACCTGAAACGTATTTCAACGACCACTTTAAGCTAAGAAGCGAATTGTCATATAATAAAACCGAATTACAGCATTTTGGAAAATGGGTTGATCCAAGCAGGACCAGCTTGATGGCGACTCAATTAAGAGCCATGAGAGGAAGCACTGCCGTGACCAATATCGGGATGCAGCTTGAGTTTTTTCCTTTAAGCATCAGGGAATTTACAGTTACTAGAGGTTCATTGGCGCCATTTATCAGTTTGGGGGGGCAATTCAGTTTTTACAGCCCAAAGGCATGGTCAGAACTAGGGCCTTTGAATACGCCGATCTCAACACCAATCAAATATTATAACGCAACAACCAATCAGGGCGGAACCGTTTGGTCTATTGTTTCAAGTATCGGTTGCCGATACAGGTTGAATGATGTAGGCGATTTGATGGCCGATTTGAGATGGCAGTATTATTTTTCCAACTGGGTTGATGGTTTGAATCCGGATGAAAAAATATATACAGAAAACAAGGCAAACGATTGGAACGTTTGGTTTAATGTTGGTTATATCTACTATCTGAATTAAGATTCCTTATTCTTTTTCGACAGCATCTTTATAATCCGGATACAGGAATTTGTTATACGGAAACCTTGTAATGTGGATGCTTCTCACCGCTTCATAAACCTTTTCCCGGAATTCCTCGAAATTCTCCTTATTGGTAGCCGAAATAAACAGTGCGTTCTTCTCGCCAACATTACCCATCCAGGTGGCTTTCCATTCGTCAAGCGAATAATGCCTGCTTGTTCTTTCCGTCATCAAATCGTCTTCCTCAATGATTTCGCTTTTGTAAGCATCAATCTTATTAAAAACCATGATGGTTGGTTTGTCCTGGCTTTTGATGTCCTGAAGGATTTGATTTACCGAAGCGATGTGCTCTTCAAAATCCGGATGCGAAATATCAACAACGTGCAGCAGCAAATCAGCTTCACGGACTTCATCAAGCGTGCTTTTAAATGATTCGATCAATTGCGTTGGTAATTTCCTGATGAATCCAACAGTATCGGATAACAGGAAAGGCAGGTTTTTGATCACGACCTTACGGACAGTAGTGTCAAGTGTTGCAAAGAGTTTGTTTTCAACAAAAACTTCGCTTTTGCTAATCACATTCATCAATGTTGATTTTCCAACATTGGTATAACCTACCAGAGCAACACGAACCATAGCGCCACGATTGCCCCTTTGAACCGACATCTGCTTGTCGATAGTTTTTATTTTTTCTTTAAGCAGGGCAATCCGGTCACGGACAATCCTTCTGTCGGTTCTCAATTTCTGTTTCACCGGGGCCACGAAGCCCAATACCTCCTTTTTGGCGTTCCAAATGCGTCCACATTCCCGACAGTCTTGGCAATAAATATTGGCATTGCGCTAATTCCACCTGGGTTCTTGCGTAAGAGGTTTCGGCTCTTTGCGCAAAAATGTCGAGGATAAGGTTTGTTCGGTCCAAAACTTTGCAATCGAGAATTTTGGATATGTTTTTTTGTTGTGATGGCGATAATTCGTCATCAAATATTACAGTGGAAATATTGTGGTTTTTGATGTAAATGCTGATTTCATCCATTTTCCCTGTCCCTAAAAAAGTTTTGGGATTAGGTCGTTCCAATTTTTGCGAAAACCGCTTGATGACCTCGCCACCGGCAGTGAAAGTAAGGAATTCCAACTCGTCAAGGTATTCTGCCAATTTCTCCTCATTTTGATTTTGTGTAATTATTCCAACAATTACGGTGCGTTCAAAATTTATGACTTCTTTCTCTAACATTTTTTGTTTTAAATCTTTGACAAAATTAGTCAATTGAAATTTAAAAAAAGATATAAATATGTAATCATTAGCCTCTAAAACCAATTGCTTTTTAGTTAAAAAATTAATAATCCTAATTATTTCATAAATTTTACTAAATTTGGGCTTCAAAATTCTAAAAACTTTTATCCAACAACTCAAAATTTTCATTTCATGAAAAAAATTACACTACTACTACTGTTTCTTTTCGTGTCTTTGAATAGCTATTCCCAGTTATATGGCAAGACAGAAGGTTTCGAAACTCCGGGTACGATAGGTCCTCTCCCATCTACATGGGACTTAGGCGATACGGGTACTTGGGCTGTATTCGAAAGGAACACTCCGGCAACTGTCGGAACAGGGCAGAGCTGGGGAATCAACACTGTCAGTGCAACTCCGCATCAGGGCGTTAATTTTGCCTCTGTAAGCCGGGAACAAATTGGAATGGGTGGAACCTCAGAAGACTTCCTTGCCACATCGCAGATCGATGTGCCTTTAACAGGAATAACTGAATTACACTTTTGGACAAGATTGTTTCAAAGTGCCAATCAGGGGACAGTTTTCAAGCTTATGGTTGCGCCGGCAGGCGTACCGGGAGTATCACAGACCGATCCGAACTCCTATACGGATTTCAAACAATGGACAGAACTTGATTTGATCGAGCCTGTAACCAACTTTAATGTTTGGACAGAAAAAACGGTTAGCTTAGATGATTTTAAAGGGCTATCCATTTATGTGGCCTTTGTAAAAGTTTATACACAGCCAACAGGAACTCTGGATGGTGACCGTTGGTTAATTGACGATGTTGGGGTTTATCCACAATGTACTGCTCCGGTTCCTGCAACCGGCACCATCGTGACTACACCTACAACTGCAACCCTAAACTGGTCTAACCCAGGCGGTGCAACTTCATGGGAAATTACAATAACACCTACAGCGGGCGGAACTCCAATTGTATTGAATTATACTGGAAATCCACCTTATACTACGCCGGCTAATACATTGACTCCGAATACGCAATATACGTATACTGTCAAAGGAATATGTCCTACAGGTTTCATAAGTCCGTCTTCGGCGACTTCGCAAACCTTTACGACACAGATAGCGCCACCTGTCTGTGGTGGTAACCTTGTGGATTCAGGAGGAACTACTGGAAATTACAGCAATAATGAAAATACATCTACGACAGTAACGCCAGCAGCGGGACAGGTAGTTACTGTTACATTTACAGCATTTAATACTCAGGCAAACACCGACTTTTTGAAAATATACGATGGTCCTAATACGACTTATCCTTTGATTGCTAATCTTTCGGGAACTGCATTGCCTCCTTCATACACTTCTACTGCTCAAAATGGGGAGTTGACATTTGTGTTTACATCAAACGGAAGTACAACGGCAGCAGGATATGTTGCAAACATTACTTGTGGGCCGGCTCCTGCGTGTAGGATCCCTACAGCTTTAGCCGCAACTACCGCATCAATTACAACCAATTCAGTACAGTTAAACTGGACACAGCCAACAAATGCTGATTCAAGTGTTGCCACAATGTGGGATATTATTGCAGTAACGGCAGGTTCAGCTGCTCCAACAGCCGGATCAGTTCCAACAGCAAATGACATTACTCCAGGATCAACCTCTTATATCCTTACCGGATTGACACCTGCAACTTGTTACGATATATATATAAGAGCAGTTTGTGGTGCTACCAATAGTGCCTGGAATACTGTGCCTGTATTAAATGTATGTACATTAGTTGCTCCGCCGGTATGCGGTGGAAACTTTGTGGATTCAGGAGGAACTACAGGAAATTACAGCAATAATGCCAATCTTACTACGGTTATATGTCCAACCGTTGTCAGCGGACCAGATGCAGTAACAGTAACTTTTACTTCTTTCAATACACAAGCAGGTAATGATATCCTTGCCGTATATGATGGAAACTCTACTTCTGCTACATTATTGGCAAGCTTGTCAGGTACAACTTTACCTCCGGCATTTACATCATCTTCTTCAACAGGATGTTTGACATTTGTATTTACATCAAATGCTACAACTACTGCTCCGGGTTGGATTGCTAATGTTACGTGTGCGCCAAAACCAACTTGTTCTGCGCCGACAGTGTTAGCCAATAGCACAACGACGCATAATGCTACTACATTAACATGGACCCAACCGGCAAATCCAGATGGTTCAACATCAAATCTTTTTGATGTTTTCTATCAGCCTTGCGGACAGCCAGCTCCAACAGCAGCAACAGTTCCAAGTAGGGACGACGTTACTGTTACCGGGCCGCCATTCACTTATTTATTACAAGGATTAACACCGCTTACGTGTTATGACATTTATGTAAGGTCAGCGTGCGGAAGCACATGGACCGGCCCTGTTACAACGACAACATTAGCAGCTCCGCCAGAATGTGGAGGAAACTTTGTTGATGCTGGAGGAACGACAGGAAATTATGCCGCGAATTCGAATGTTACCACAGTAATCTGTCCAAATAATCCGGGAGATGTGGTTACAGTGACATTTACATCTTTCAATACAGAAGCGACTTATGATGCATTATATGTGTATAATGGCAACTCAGTGGTTCCTGCTAATATTATCCCGAGTAGCAACGGTGCAGGAAATGTACCTGGAGGTATTGCAGGAGGATATTGGGGAACTACAATTCCTTGTCCTTTTACATCAGCTTCTGCTAATGGGTGTTTGACTTTTGTATTTAGAAGTGATGGAACAGTACAAAACCCAGGATGGGTTGCTAATATTACATGTGGCCCACCAGCGACATGTAGAGTGCCGTCGGCATTTACATCTACTGCTGTTACCCATAATTCGGTTACCTTAAACTGGACACAACCTGCAAATGCAGATTCAAGTGTTCCTACAATGTGGGATATTATCGCATTGCCATGTGGTTCTGCGGCTCCAACAGCTACATCAGTTCCAAACTTTAACGGAAATGATATTTCAGGCACCGGCATACCGCCATTTACTTTAACAGGATTGACCCAATTGACTTGTTATGATATTTATATCAGGGCGGTTTGTGGATCAACTAACAGTGCTTGGATCTGTACTCCGGTTACCGTTACAACTTTAGTAGCACCACCAGAATGTGGAGGGACATTTGTTGATAACGGAGGTCCAAACGGAAACTACCTTGCGAGTTCAAACGTTACTACTGTTATCTGTCCGCCAGCTGGTTCAGGACAATTAGCGACTGTTACCTTTACATTATTCAATACCGAAGCAAACTGGGATGGTTTATTGGTATATGACGGAAATTCAGTTTCTGCACCGCAGATTGCAAGTACCAATGGTGTTGGTAATGCCAATGGGCCATTTGCGACAACAACAGGTGCGTTTTGGGGTAATCTAACCGGGGCTAACCTTCCGGGGCCATTTACTTCAACAGCTTCTAACGGATGCTTGACATTTGTTTTCAGAAGCGACCCAACGGTACAAAATCCGGGCTTCTTAGCTAACGTTACCTGCGCCCCTGCGCCAACTTGCGCAAGGCCGGTTAACTTGACAGCTAACCCTGTTACTCAGACTTCTGCAACTTTGAACTGGTCACAGCTTGCAAATCCTAACGGAACTACAGCTACAAGCTGGGAAGTATTGGTATTGCCAGCTGGTTCACCAATTCCGCCAGCAGGAGGATTCCCATGGCCATTGCCTGGAAACCCACCATCAACTACTTATGTAGCTAATAACTTAATACCGGGTACTGCCTATGTGTTTTATGTGAGAGCGGTTTGCGGACCAAATGATAATAGTGAGTGGGCAGCGCTTAATTTTGCTACCCGTCCATCAAATGATGATTGCGCGAATGCTTCATTTGCAATCGTTAACCAAAACCTGAATTGTGTTCAGACAACACACGGAACTTTAGCGGGAGCTACGGCTTCAACTCCGACAACAACATGTGGTGGAGCGGGTGCTGCTAATGATGATGTTTGGTTTACGTTTACGGCTACTTCGCCAACGCATATCATCTCATTTAATAACGTAACTCCGGCTACAGATATCAGCTATGCAATCTATTCGGGTACTTGTACAGGCTTAACTCAGGTTGGCTGTAATACAGGTGCGGGCTTGGTTGCTGGAACAACCTATTACATTAGGGTTTTCTCGACAGGAACAGCTGCTGTACTTTCAACTTTTGACATGTGTATCGGAACATTGCCATGTACCGAAGCTCCGGCTTTCTGTACAGGACAGACCGTTACTTATGCCAACTCTACTAACGTACCAAGTTTAGGTGCAATAGGATGTTTGAGTACCTCTCCAAACCCGGCATTCTTCTTCTTACAGGTAAATCAGGCTGGACCGTTGAGCTACTTGATCTCTCAGGTTGACAACGGAGGAACTCCAAGAGACGTTGACTACGTTGCATGGGGGCCATTTACAGACTTGAATACTGCTTGTACAGGAGTACCAGCCAATCCACTAGGGCAAACTACCCCAATTCCTACTCCTACAACAGGATGTCCAGGAACGCTTCATGCATGTAGTTATTCTATTGCACCTCAGGAAATCATGTGTATCCCGAATGCACAGTTATGCCAGGTGTATGTAATCATGATTACCAACTTCTCGAATCAAGCGGGAACTGTAACATTTACACAAACCAATACAGGTGGAGGAACAACGGCTTGCTTCCCTATCAATACATTTAACTATTCTCAAACATACTATTGCCAAAATCAACCAAATCCGACACCGGTATTAGCTCCGGGAGCTTCGGCAGGAACTTATACATCTACTGCAGGATTGGTTATTGACCCTGTTACAGGAACAATTAACTTGGCAGCTAGTACACCAGGAGCATATGTTGTTACAAGTACTTCTCAAACAACAATAGGCGGAACATGTAGTACAATTCCGTTTATTACCACAACAAGAACTGTAATTATTACTGCTCCTGCAAATGCTACAATTTCTTATGCACATGCTACATATTGCAATAGCATTACTACTGCTGAGCCGGTTATTCTTACAGGAACCGGAGGAGGTATTTATTCAGCTACGCCTTCAGGATTAGTAATCAATTCTAATACAGGAGAAATTATCCCGGTAGCGAGCAATCCAGGGGTTTATACAGTATCTTATACTATTGCTGCAACAGGAGGCTGTGCTGCATTCACTACTACAACCCAAGTAGAAATTTTGGCAGCACCGGTTATCAACCAAACTTCGGTAGCAGCATGTAATACCTATACATTGCCAACATTAACGGTTGGTGGCTATTTCACAAGTGCTGGTGGTGTTGGTCCAATTACCGACCCGGTAATTACAAGTACACAGCCTATCTATATTTATGCACAGGGCGCTAACGGATGTATTACTGAAAAGCAGATTACTGTAACCATAAATACGGTTCCAACTCCAACATATACAGTTACGCAATCATCTTGTACATCTCCAACTGGATCAATTACAGTGACCTCACCAACTGGAACAGGCGGAGCAGCTCCGGCCGACATATTTATTTCAGAAGTAACGGATGCTGATACAGGTTCGTTGACCTATGTTGAGCTTTACAATGGAACAGGAGCTCCAGTCAATTTGGCTAACTATAAATTGAAGTTCTATACTTGGGGTACGCCTCCGACTACTGGAACGTTACAATGTGATTTGCAATTGACAGGAACTATTGCAAATAATACGACTAATGTTATTAAGGTGAGTAATAATGCCAATATAGCAGGCATTGTTCCTAACCAGACATTTACATCGTGTGCAGGTGTAAATAATAATGACAATATCAGGCTGACAACCAATTCGGGAACAGACATTGATGTTTGGGGTAGGATTGACGGTGTAATATTTACACCTGCCGGACAGACCGGTTATACCTATAGAAGATTGAATACAGGCACTATTCCAAGTGCGACATGGATTCCTGCAGATTGGACTCCAATTGATCCGGAAGATTATACAAACATTGGAATTTACGTGATGACGGTTTCCAATTATCAGTACAGCCTTGACAATGGCCCATTCCAATCAAATCCGGTATTTAACAATGTTACTCCGGGAACACATTCATTGGTTGTTAAAGACATAAGCACAGGATGTTTGTCTGAAGCAGTTAGTGTAGTGATTAATGCGGTTGGAGCTACAACACCAGTAACTACAATTTCGTATGCTACCCCGGTTTGTGCGCTTTCTACAACAAATCCGATGCCAGATACTTCTGCAGCTGGATTTACAACAGGAGGTACGTATTCATTACAGCCTGTAACCGCAACAGGAATAACGCTTAATCCAACAACAGGGGAGATTACTTTAGATAGTAGTACAGTACCTGGAACGTATACAATCAGATACTCTACACCATTTGATCCTGCAACTTGCCGTTCGGCTGGATTTACAGATGCTACAATTGTAATTAGTACAGCTATACCGGCAGAGGTTGGGTTTAGTTACACTACTCCAATCTGTCAAATTGCCCAGGCTTCATTAGCCCCAACTTTGGCAGCAGGATTTGTATTAGGAGGAACATTTACTATAAGCCCGGCAACAGGAGCAACAATTGATCCAGCAACGGGAGTAATTACTTTAGGAGCTTCAGCAACGCCTGACACCTATACAGTTACTTATAGCATTGGAGCAAACAACAGTATTTGTAGGGCAGCAACAACATCTCCGGGTGTTCAGGTTGTGATCAGTCCGGTTACAAATGCTAATGTTACATTTAGCTATACTACGCCAGTCTGTGCAATTGCACAGGCAACTGTAGCGCCAACATTGGATCCTGCATTCACAACAGGTGGAACATTTACGTCTAATCCTTCAACAGGAATCAGTATCAATGCAACAACAGGGGTGATTACATTAGCTAATAACGCTACTGTACCGGGTACTTATTCAATTACCTACACAGTACCACAAAACTTAGCAACGTGTTTGGCTTTATCAACATCTACAGTTCAAATCGTTATTTCTCCGGCAACTAATCCGGTAGTTGGATTCCATTACGATACTCCGGTTTGTTTTGGAGCAACCGTTAGCCCAATGCCTATTTTAGATAGCGGATTTGTTACGGGTGGGGTCTTCGGACCATCTTCGTTAGTTAACCCTGCGACAGGTGAAGTTAATTTGGCTACACTGAATGCAAGTCCAGGCCAGCAATTTACCGTTACTTATACGCTTACGGCAGATGCGCCAAACTGTAGGAATGCAGGTAGCAGCACGGCTACGATCAGTGCATTGGCTCCAATATTGGTTGAGCTTAACGGTGGATGCCAAAGTGTTTATGTTTTAAATGCTACTCCGGTAAACGGTTCGTTTAATCCTGAAACTGCCAGCTTCTCTTGGGAAAATGCCCTGGGTGTAGAAGTAGGGACTGGTCAGAGCTTAAATGTTCCTGCCGCTGGTTCTTATACTGTTACAGTAACCGTTGATGGCTGTTCTACAGAATCTGCTCCTTTTGAAGTAACGACAATTTCTTGCCAAATTCAAAAAGGTATTTCTGTAAACAACGACGGATTTAACGATACATTTGATTTAACAGGTTTCGATGTTAAGAAACTTACCATCTTTAACAGATATGGTATGAAAGTTTACTCTCGTGCGAATTATGTTAATGAATGGGGCGGAAAATCAGATAAAGGAGATGAGCTTCCGGACGGAACTTACTTCTACGTTATTGACAAGAATACAGGAAGTTCTGTAACAGGATGGATTTACATCAATAGAGCACAATAATAACTTAATAATTTGCATAAAAAAAAACTAAACAAAATGAAGAAAATATATTTCATTGCGATATTGGCTTTAGCGATTAACGAGTTAAGAGCTCAACAAGATCCGCATTACACGCAATACATGTATAATATGAGTGTAATGAATCCGGCATATGCTGGTTCAAAAGAAAGTGTTTCAGGAGGGGTGCTCTATAGGGCACAATGGGTTGGACTGGACGGAGCTCCAACAACCGGAACCTTCTTTTTACATAGCCCGGTGGGGAGAAATGTTGGTTTAGGTCTTTCTGTGGTTTCAGATAAGATTGGGCCTGTTGAAGAAAACAATATTTACGCAGATTTCTCGTATACCTTGAATTTGGGTGGCGAGCACAAACTGGCATTCGGGTTGAAAGCCGGTGCGACGATGCATAAAATTGATTTCAATACGATTTATCCAACATTGCCACAGCCAAGCACGAGTGATCCGTTTTACGGCTCTAACCCAAACAACACCTTCCTGAATATAGGTAGTGGGGTATTCTATTACACAAACAAGTATTATGTGGCATTTTCGGTTCCGAATATGCTAAAAACAAAATACCTGGATTTTAACGGTAGGGAATACGGAACGGATGTTATTCACTATTTCCTAACAGGAGGTTATGTATTTGACCTTAATCCTAATTTGAAATTCAAACCATCAGCAATGGTTAAATCATCAGTTAATGCGCCTACATCTTTTGATCTTTCGGCCAACTTTTTGATGTATGACAAATTTGAGTTGGGAGCAACTTATAGATTAGAAGATTCATTTGGAGCGATGGTAAATTTTGCCATCACTCCAAATCTAAGAATTGGATATGCTTACGATCACATTGTATCGGATTTAAAAACAGAAACGCCGGCTTCTCACGAGGTAATGCTTTTATTTGATTTAAATTTCCCGAAAAAAGTATCACAATCGCCTAGATATTTCTAACCTAATAAAGCAATCCTAAAAAATGAAAAATCTATATATAACATTAAGTTTTGTAGCCTTTGGTTTTACCATGTCGGCACAAAATAAAGATACGAAGGTAGCAGACAAGCTTTACACAAGATACGAGTATGTTGATGCAGCCAAAGAATATCTAAAACTTGTTGAAAACGGGAAAGCGGATCCTTATGTTTATAAGCAATTGGCGGATACTTATTTTAACATGTTCAATACATCTGAAGCAGCAAAATGGTATGCAAAAGCTACTGAAACCAATCAGGATGCTGAAACGTATTACCGTTACGCGCAAATGCTTAAAGCAGATGGTAAATATGAAGAATCCAATAAGCAAATGCAAAAATTTGCAGCTGCTGCGCCTTCTGATTCGAGAGCCATCGCTTTTAAACAAAATCCAAATTACGTTCCTAGATTATTGGATAAAACAAAATTATTCAATGTAAACCCTTCGGATATCAGCAGTGACAAGTCTGATTTTGGAGCAGTGCTTTATGACAATGCGGTTTATTTTACAAGTGCCAGAAACGGCGCACGTAAAAATTACGGTGCATTAGATGAGCCATTCCTTGATATTTATAGGGCTGATTATGGTTCAGACGGGAAAGTTACTAATGTAGTTGCCGTAACAAAATTAAATTCGCAATACCATGACGGCCCACTAACGATGAGCGCTGATGGTAATACGGTTTATTTTTCAAGTGACAGCTTTAGGGAAAGTAAGTTCGAAAAAGATAAAAAGAACAACTTAAAGCTAGGAAGAAACAGCATCTACAAAGCAACGAAGACCGGAGATTCTTGGGGCAATATCGAATTATTGCCTTTCAATAGCAAGGAATTTTCTACCAGCAATCCAAGTTTAAGCCGTGACGGGAAAACATTGTATTTCTCTTCTGACAGGCCAGGAAGCCTTGGTGGTGTGGACATCTGGAAAGTAGCCGTTAATGCTGACGGGACTTTTGGTGAGCCACAAAACCTAGGCAATAAGGTGAACACAGAAGGTAATGAAAGTTTCCCTTTCATTGCTGATGATAACAAAACATTGTACTTCGCTTCAAGCGGTAAGCAAGGTTTAGGTGGATTAGACGTTTACCAGATCGATTTGTCAGGCGGTGGCGAAGCATCAAACCTTGGAAAACCAGTTAATACTGAAAAAGACGATTTCGCATTTACTTTCAATGGAGTGAAAGGCGCAGGTTTCCTTTCAAGTAACAGAAATGGTAATGACGATATTTTCGCTGTTTCACCGGTTTGTGGTGTTAACGTAATCATTCTTGTTACAAATGCCAAAACAGGAGAAATCTTAGCCAATGCAAGCGTTTCCATACTTGATGAAAAGAAAAACGTCATTGCAACTGAAATGTCTAATGCCAAAGGTGAAGTTACTTACCGAGTGGAATGTGATAAACCTTATGTAGTCCAGGCTTCAAAAGATGGCTATGAAGGAAATACTTTTGCAGTTGCCAAAGGTAAAGGCCCAACAGCTAACATTGCCGCGGCATTACAGCCAATCGATGTTATCGTAACGCCAACAGAAATTGTACTGAAACCAATTTATTTCGAATTCAACAAGAGCAACATTACACAAGAAGGCGCTTTCGAATTGGATAAGTTAGTTCAGGTGATGAAAAACAACGATAAAATGGTTATCCTTGCCAAATCACATACAGATAACAGAGGAAGTGACAAATACAACCTGGCGCTATCAGACAGAAGAGCTAAATCTACCGTTCAATACGTAATTTCCAAAGGAATACCTGCAAGCAGGATTTCCGGAAAAGGAATGGGTGAGCTAGAGCCTAAAGTAGATTGCGGAAATGATTGTACAGATGAGCAACACGCTCTTAACCGTCGTTCTGAATTCTTGATCGTACAGTAATTTTGTATTCAAATATTAAAAAGCCAGACAGTTCGTCTGGCTTTTTTGGTTTTATAATTTCACCTAATTTTTATAGTTTTTTACTTCAAGGACCATTTCATCAAATCTAACTGCTGAAAAGCAATCAAATTTTGATGATTAATTTATTAAAACGTCAATTTTGTTAATAATAATTTAAAAATCAACCTTAAAATGACTTGTTTTTTATTAATTTACTGTTAAAGTTGAAAAATCACTTGTAATTATGCAACAGTTTGAAGTATCTTTGCAGCATCAAAAAAATCGGGGAGTGGTTTCCCCATATTTTTGGATAAATTTTCATAATTTATAGTTTTTTGGTTGGTTAATAGCATAAAAACTCAGTCATTAATTTGACTGGGTTTTTTTGTTTTGGTACATTTGGAACAGATATTGTATTGACAGTATAAAAGCAAAAAGAAGAACATGAAAAAAATATTGTTATTAATATTAGTTTTTATAACTGTTAGTTTTGACACCCAGAAGCCGGAAGCCTACGATGCAGGCGAATGGTTTAAGTTCAGGATCCATTATGGTTTTGTAAATGCGGGTTACGCCACATTGGAAATAAAGGAAGCCGTTCGGGACAATAAAAAAGTGTATCACGCCATTGGCAAGGGGTATACTGTCGGAATGTCACGTTTTTTCTTCAAAGTGGATGATAATTACGAAAGCTACTTTGATAAGGTAACAAACAAGCCCTATCAGTTCGTAAGGAAGATAGATGAAGGTGGTTATACCAAAAACCAGGAAGGTTTCTTTAACCAGGACAACAATAAGGTTCTTGTAAAAGATTACAAGAACAAGACTGAAAAAAGCTTTTCCGTTACGGAAAACGTTCAGGATATCGTTTCTACATTTTATTTTTTAAGGAACCACCCTAACATTGACAAACTAAAAGTCGGAGAGTCGATTGTTGTGGATATGTTTTTTGACGACGAGGTTTTTAAGTTTAAGTTAAAATTCGTTGGAAGGGAAGATTTAAAGACTAAATTTGGGACCGTGCCTACCATGATATTCAGGCCACTCGTTCAGTCGGGAAGGGTTTTCAAGGAAGAAGAAAGCTTAACGGTCTGGATTTCTGATGATGAAAACAAAATACCATTAAGGATAAAAGCCAGTCTGGCCGTTGGTTCTATAAAAGCCGATATAGACGGATTTAAAGGGCTGAAAAATCCATTTATGGTTAAAATGAAATAATTAATGACTACCAAAACAAATTCAGACACACTATTGGAAGCATTGGAACAGAAGTTCGATGCCATTAATCAAAAAACCGAAACACATCTTGAAGGATTACTTTGGTCGAAGCCGATAACTTATTGGGATTATATCCAAACCGATGCGCTCCTGAATTTGCAGACACAAAGAACAGTTTTGCCTGATGAAATGGTTTTCATCATGTACCATCAGGTGAACGAACTGCTGTTCAAAATGATACTTTGGGAAATCAACCAATTGTGCCACACCGAAAAGCCACAAACTGATTATTTTACCGAAAAGCTCAGAAGGATCAGCCGCTATTTTGATATGCTGACCACATCTTTTGACATTATGGGCGACGGAATGGAAGTTGACCAGTATATGAAATTCAGGAACACCTTAACTCCGGCCAGCGGATTCCAAAGCGCACAATACCGTTTAATCGAGTTTTCTTCAACAGATTTGATCAATCTGATAGATTACCGCTTTCGGGCAACAATCGACCGTAATACGCCTTATTCGCATGCCTTTGAGCATTTGTATTGGCAGGCAGCAGGAAAAGATTACCATACAGGCGAAAAATCATACCTGATCTTGGAGTTCGAAAGAAAATACAGGGAAGAGTTCCTTCGTTACATGGAAGAATACAACACCATCAACATTTGGCAGAAATTCAAGCAATTACCCGAAGCTGACCAAAAAAATGAAGCACTCGTTAAAGCAATGCGCCATTATGACCATACCGTAAATGTTACCTGGGTAATGGGCCATCTGAATGCTGCAAGGAAATACATTGACAGTGGGAAAGGTTCAGGAGAGGCTACCGGCGGAAGTGACTGGAAAAAATACATGCATCCAAAATACCAAAGAAGGATATTTTTCCCGGAACTGTGGAGCGAAGAAGAGTTAAAAAACTGGGGCGAGGGTTATTAAGAAAAGCATGATGTCAAGGATCTTTCAAAAAATAATCATAATCACCCTTCTCGCTTCATTCACAATATCTTGTAATAAAAATACGGAAGAAGAAATCATAACCCCTAAGGCCAAACCCAAAACGGTCGAATTCGGGTTTAGCCTGCATGATTTTAATGTAATACACGATACCATCCAGTCGGGCGATACTTTTGGGAGCATCCTGGACAGCCAGAACCTTAACGGAAATGAAATTTACGACATAGCCTCAAAAGTGAAAGATTCTTTTGATGTGCGCAGCATCCGCAAAGGCAAGCCGTTCACGATCCTTCGCAGTAAGGACCGGACCAATAAAATCCAGGTTTTTATTTACCAGCCGGACCGTTTGAATTATTATGTCGTAGATTTTAGGGATTCCATCAAAGCCTATAAAAAAACAAGGCCGATTACTTTCAAAACACGAACAATAGCAGGCGCATTGGATGGTTCCTTGTCCGAAGCGCTTCAGAAACTAAAAGTCGATCCTTCATTGGCACCAAAGATTGCTAAAATCTATGCTTGGTCCATCGACTTCTTTAAGCTGAAAAAAGGCGATAAATTTGGATTGAAATTCACCGAAAGATATATCAACGACACCATTTATGACGGAGTTGACAGCCTGAAAGCTTCTTTTTTTGAATACAAAGGCAAAAAAATCTACGCGTTCCCATTTGCCCCCGATGAAAATAGTACCAAACAGCAGTATTATGATGAAGAAGGAAAAACACTGAAAAATTTCTTCCTGAAAGCACCATTGAAATTCATCAATATTACTTCAAGGTACACCAAAAACAGGTTCCATCCGGTGCAGAAAATATGGAAGGCCCATAACGGGACAGATTATGCCGCGCCAACCGGAACGCCTATCATGACAACAGCAGCCGGAGTGGTGGAACAGGCCGGATACACCGCCGGAAACGGAAACTTTGTTAAAGTAAAGCATGATAAAACGTATTCGACCCAATACTTGCACATGTCACAAATCTTAGTCCGCCGCGGACAGCGTGTGACCCAGGGACAGGTTATCGGCAAGGTAGGAAGTACCGGTTTGGCAACGGGGCCGCACGTTTGCTACCGTTTCTGGAAAAATGGCGTGCAGGTGGATGCCCTTAAGCTGAAACTGCCATCATCTACCCCGATGGATGCACGCTACAGGCAAAAATACATGGCTTACATGGCTCCGCTTAAAAGGGAATTGGACAGTGTTTCCAATGCCGGCACAGGAAAATAATTCGGTTTTTTTCTTAACTACAACGTTAGCGTAAATTATTGCGGGCTTTTATCCCAATCATATTTGTAAATTTGTCATTCAAATTATAAGAAATGGCATTACCAGATATAAATCCAACCAGCACCAGCGCCTGGAAAAAGCTAAGCGATCATTATGCTCAAATAAAAAATGTTTCCATGCAGGAACTATTTGCCAAGGATGCATCAAGAGCAGAAAAATTCAGTATCCAGTGGAATGATTTTTTAGTTGATTATTCCAAAAACATCATCAATCAGGAAACCTTGAGCCTGCTTCAGGACCTGGCTGCGGAAGTCGATTTGAAATCGGCGATCCAAAGTTATTTTTCGGGAGAAAACATCAACCAAACCGAAAACCGAGCTGTGCTCCACACCGCTTTACGTGCGCCGCAAAATGGGTCGGTTTTGGTAGATGGCAAAAATGTTGTTTCCGAAATTTTTGAGGTAAAGGATAAAATCAAGGGTTTTTGCAATGAGGTGATTTCTGGCACGCGCAAAGGATTTACAGGAAAGCAATTTACCGATGTCGTAAACATCGGGATTGGAGGTTCTGACCTAGGCCCGGCAATGGTTGTAGAAGCATTGCAGTTTTATAAAAACCACCTGAATGTACATTTTGTTTCCAATGTTGATGGCGATCATGTCAATGAGATCATCAGAAACCTAAATCCTGAAACGACGCTTTTTGTCGTGGCATCCAAAACATTTACTACACAGGAAACACTTTCGAATGCCGAAACCATACGTGCCTGGTTCCTGAACTCGGCAAAACAGGAAGACGTGGCCAAGCATTTTGTCGCCGTTTCTACCAATATCCAAAAGGTAACCGAATTCGGGATCCATCCGGATAACATTTTCCCAATGTGGGATTGGGTTGGCGGGCGGTTTTCGCTTTGGAGCGCAGTGGGCCTATCAATCAGCTTAGCCGTTGGGTTCGACAATTTTGACGATTTGCTAAAAGGTGCGCACGATATGGATGAGCATTTTAAAACCGCAGCTTTTGACAAAAATATCCCTGTAGTTTTGGCGCTTCTAAGCATTTGGTACAATAATTTCTTTGGCGCCGAAAGTGAAGCCTTGATCCCGTATACGCAATATTTGCAGAAATTGGCGCCTTACCTGCAGCAGGGCATCATGGAAAGCAACGGTAAAAGCGTTGGGCGAGATGGTAAAGAGGTAAATTACCAAACCGGAACCATCATTTGGGGCGAACCGGGAACCAATTCACAGCATGCATTCTTCCAGCTGATACACCAGGGAACCAAATTGATCCCGACCGACTTCATCGGTTTTGTAAAGCCTCTGTACGGAAACCAGGACCATCACGATAAGCTGATGTCTAATTTCTTTGCACAGACCGAAGCTTTATTGAATGGGAAAACCGAAACACAGGTTAAGGCCGAATTTGAAAAGCAAAACATAAGCGGAGAAAAAGCAGCTTTCCTGCTTCCGTTTAAGGTTTTTAGAGGAAATAAACCAACGAATACCTTTTTGATCGAGAAACTAACGCCGGCAAGTCTGGGTTCGCTGATTGCACTGTATGAACACAAAATCTTTGTTCAGGGAATCATCTGGAATATTTTCAGTTACGACCAATGGGGAGTGGAGCTGGGCAAGCAATTGGCCAATTCGATCCTGGACGAAATAAATTCAGGCTCAGTGAAGAAGCACGATTCGTCGACAGAATTTTTGCTGAAGCATTTCCTGAAAAACAAATAATAATCAAAAACGGCAACTTAAGTTGCCGTTTTTTTGTGCCTTTTTGATTATATTTGTTATCCTTAAAAAACCAAACGTATGTATACATTTATCCAAAAGTTTCATTCTGGCTGGGCATATTTAGCTTTATTGCTATTAGTGGTTGCTGTTGTCAATTCCTTAATCGGAATGTCTTCCAAAAGGGAATTTACTCCAAAAGACAGAAAAATTGCATTATTCGGATTGATCGCTACACACATCCAATTGGTTGTCGGGCTGATACTGTATTTTGTGTCACCGATGGGATCAGCTGCTTTCGGCTTGATGAAAGACGCGGCATTGCGCCTGACCTCGCTGGAGCATCCTTTGGTTAATATCATTGCTATTGTTTTAATCACGGTCGGTTGGTCAAAACACAAAAGAACCCCCGACAATACCAAAAAATTTAGGCTGATCGCCGTCTTTTATGGTTTAGGTTTACTGCTGATTTTAAGCAGGATACCGTGGAAATTGTGGTTCTAGACTAAAGTCCTTATAAGGGCTTTTTTTATCTGGGTATGCTTTTTGCAATTGCCCTTTCACTTAAAATAACATTCATGAAGAATAGGATATTTTTACTTTTTTTGATTTTGGCCACTTCCGTTTTCGGAAATGGTCTGGGCAATAATAAAATCAGGCAAAAAGACAAGAATAAAGAAAAAGCTAAAGCAGCTGAAGTTAAAAAACCCGAGACAAAGCCAACTGAAATAAAAACGACGGACTCAAAAGTTACGGATCCAAAAGGTAAAGACATAAAACCTGTAGAAGTCAAAGAGCCTGAGAAAACAGCAGCAGCCATCAAAATCGATACGGCAAAAAGTGCCTTGACCCAAACGGATTCATTGGAACTGTACCTGGCGAATTCCAAATTAAAATTCCTCAAAAAAAACGCGCACGCCTCCTATTATCATAGCAGGTTTGAAGGCAGGCGCACCGCAAGCGGAAAGAAATTCAGCAATAAAAGCTATACCGCAGCCCACAAAAAACTGCCTTTCGGGACAAAAGTAAAGGTAACCAATGAAGCCAACGGAAAATATGTAATCGTTGAAATAACCGACCGTGGCCCATTCTCAAAAGCACGTGAAATCGACTTAAGCCGCAAGGCATTCATGGATATCGTTTCCAATAAAAATTCGGGCAGTGCTATCGTAACGATAGAAGTTCTGGAGCCTAAAAAATAATTACCATTCGGCAAACGGTTTTTTGCTCAGGTAAGCATTGTAATAACGTTCATCATTGGTAACTTCAGCTCCCAGCCAATGCGGTTTTTCAAAATCCTCATCTTCTGATCCGAGTTCGATTTCTGCCAGTATCAAGCCTTCATTTTCACCACCAAAAATGTCAACTTCATAAACATGCGCCCCCGATTTGATTTCGTAGCGTATTTTGTCGATGACACCCTTTTCGCAGATAGCCAGTAATTTTTCGGCATCGGCAACAGCAATTTCCGTTTCCCATTCCAATCGGCTCATTCCGCCCGCATTGCCTTTTCCCTTAATGGTCAGGAAACCCTTGCCGTCCTTGATCCTGATGCGCACCGTACGCTCGGGATCCGAGTTCAGGTACGCCTGCACGATACGCTTTTTGGCGAAAGCCTCGTTGATAAAAGCGTGGGAAACTACCAGGAATTTGCGTTCTATTTCTATCATTCTTTAGGATTTTTTTATTTCGTAAGTTCGCTCTTTAGGAGCTTTTTCCCGCTGTCCACTATATCTTTTTTATACTAAAACAAGTTTAGTATAAAAAAGGATGCCGTTCCCATCGGGGCTAAGTTCAAATGCAAAGCATGCACCAAATGCCAATTAACAAATAAATACTTGAGGTAAATCGAAGATTCACCGAACACCGATAACAAATAAGCACTTGGTGGGGTAAATCGAAGATTCACCGAACACCGATAACAAATAAGCACTTGGTGAGGTAAATATATTATAAATTTGTGATATGCCTGAACCGATTCCACAACGAAAAATCATCCATATCGATATGGACGCCTTCTATGCCTCCGTAGAGCAGATGGATAATCCCGAGCTCCGCGGAAAGCCTTTGGCAGTTGGCGGAAGCGAGGTTCGTGGTGTGGTTTCAGCGGCAAGCTATGAAGCACGTAAATTTGGTGTCCGCTCTGCCATGAGCGGTGTCCAGGCAAAACGCAACTGCCCGGACCTGATTTTTGTCCGGCCAAGGTTTGACCGCTATAAGGAAATCTCCAAAAAAATCCGTGCCATTTTCCATGATTACACTGATTTGGTGGAGCCGCTTTCGCTCGATGAAGCCTATCTCGATGTTACCCAAAACAAGAAAGGAAATCCCAGCGCTACCCTGATTGCCCAGGAAATCAGGAAACGCATTTTTGATGAAGTGGGGCTTACTGCTTCGGCCGGGATTTCGGTCAATAAGTTTGTGGCCAAAGTGGCCAGCGATTACAACAAGCCCAACGGCCAGAAAACGGTAAATCCAGAGGAAGTGGAAGCATTCCTGGAAAACCTCGATATTAAAAGATTTTATGGAGTTGGCAGGGTAACTGCCGACAGGATGTACCATCTGGGTATTTTTACCGGAAAAGACCTGAAATCAAAATCGGCAGAATTCCTTGAGGAACATTTCAGCAAAAGCGGGCTGTATTATTACAACATCGTGCGCGGTATCCACAACAGCCAGGTAAAACCACACCGGACTGCAAAATCCGTCGCGGCCGAACATACCTTTAACGAAAACCTGACTTCGGAAATCTTTATGCTCGAAAAGCTGGAGCGTATCGCCTCTGAATTGGAAAACAGGTTGAAACGGCATAACATTTCCGGGAAAACGGTTACGCTCAAAATCAAATACAGCGATTTTACGACACAAACACGCAGCAAGACGCTGCCATACTTCATTTCGGATAAAGGATTGCTCTTTGAGGCTGCAAAAGAGCTTTTGTACCAGGAACGGATGAAGGAATCGGTCAGGCTGCTCGGGATTTCTTTAAACAATCTTAATACCGAAATCAAAAAGACCATTGTCGTTCAGCTGAAGTTCGAATTTTAGCATAAAAAAGCCAGTCATTTAGACTGGCTTTTTTATATCTGATGGAAAATTAATTCCTGCTTGACAGTTTTGACAATAATCTCAGGAATTCAATGTACAGCCAAACCAATGTGATCATTAATCCCATTGCACCGTACCATTCCATGTATTTTGGCATTTTTTGCTGTGCGCCTCTTTCTATCTGGTCAAAATCCAAAAACAGGTTCAAAGCCGCAATAACGATGACAAAAGCACTGATTCCGATGCTGATCATTGAATTTCCGTAATGAACAGGCTGGAAGCTGGTAAACATTGACAGCAGCCATGAAATTAAATAATAAGTGGCAATGGCTAATGTTGCAGCAACTACAACCGATCTGAACCGGTCATTCACTTTCACAATTTGGTACTTGTATAATCCAAAGCAAACCATAAAAGTCACAAAGGTGCAGCTTACCGCCTGGATTACTATTCCCGGATAGCTTACTTCGAAAATTGCTGAAATCCCGCCAATGAAAAGACCTTCAAAAATGGCATAGCCAGGAGCCAAATACCCCGAAAGGTGAGGTTTGAAAGTGGCAACCAAAACCAGGATAAATCCAACAATTGCGCCTCCTATGGAAAAAATAATCGGGTTCTGGCCATTAAAAGTCATTATCCAGGTAATTGCAGCACTTGCAATCAATAGCAATAACATCAGGAAACTTTTGTTCATCGTCCCTGAAATAGTCATCGTTTGGTTATAGTCAATTATAACGGCGTCGTGGGTAACTTCGTTATTCTCCTTAAACGTTTTTGTCTTAAAAAATGGGTTGTTCGATTTCATAAATAACTTATTTAAAAAGTAAATATAATTATTCTATTTCAGATACGCGCAATGTATTTACCATTCCTTTGTCGGCAACAGGCATAGCGGCTAAGTTAATCAGCATATCGCCTTTTTTCACATAGCCTTTTTCCTTTGCGATTTCGTTAACATCGCCAACAGTGTCATCGGTACTTACAAACTTGTCATAAAAGAAAGCATTAACGCCCCAAAGCAGGCTTAATTGCGTTAAAATCCTTTTATTTGAAGTGTACACCAAAACGTGTGCCTGCGGGCGCCATGCCGAAATCTGGAAAGCTGTGTAACCGCTGTTGGTTAAGGTTGAAATTGCTTTTGCCTTGATTTCATTGGCCATAATTGCCGCGTGGTAGCAAATGGATTTGGTAATGAAACGCTTCGTCCTAACATGAGGCGGGTTTTGCGGCACCGTAATCAGCGGAGAATCTTCAACTGCTTCAATGATCTGGGTCATTTTTTCGATCACTTCAACAGGATAATTCCCGACAGAAGTTTCTCCCGAAAGCATTACCGCATCCGCGCCGTCCATCACCGAGTTGGCAACGTCGTTTACTTCGGCACGTGTTGGCGTAAGGCTGGTGATCATCGTTTCCATCATTTGCGTGGCTACAATTACCGGAATCCTTGCTGTTTTTGCCCTGTTGATCAGTTTTTTCTGGATCAGCGGAACTTCATGTGCAGGGATTTCAACACCCAAATCACCACGGGCAACCATCAATCCGTCGCAGAAAGCAACAATCTTGTCAATATTTTCAACCGCTTCCGGTTTTTCTATTTTGGCAACGATCGGAATTTTATAATCAGAATTTTTGGCAATCAAATCCTGCAATTCCTCTAAGTCTTTCGGAGTCCTAACGAAGGAAAGCGCAATCCAGTCAACTTGCTGTTCTATGGCAAAAAGCGCATCCTTGATGTCTTTTTTGGTTAATGCCGGTAAGGAAACTTTGGTTTGAGGAAGGTTTACCCCCTTTTTTGATTTCAATGGGCCGCCCTGGATCACTTTACAAACCACTTCTGTAGAGCCATTGGTTTCAATGGCTTCGAAAATCAGTTTTCCGTCATCCAGAAGGATTCTTTCCCCAGGATTTACATCCCTTGGGAATTCGATGTAATTCATATAAACGCGTTCCTTGGTGCCCGGAACATCTTCTGCGGTTTGGAACGTGATGATGTCGCCAGGGTTCACTACAACATCTTCCTTCATTACACCAACACGAAGCTTTGGCCCCTGTAAATCGGCTAAAATAGCAGTACTGTATCCAAATTCTTCATTTAAGCCCCTGATGATGTCTATTCTTTCCTTAACATCGGTATAATCAGCATGTGAAAAATTAACACGGAATACATTCACTCCGGCATCGATCATCTTTAGGATCACTTCTCTCGAACTACATGCAGGCCCTAATGTCGCTACAATCTTAGTCTTTTTTCTTGTTGGCATTCTATTTAAAAAATTAAATTGTTCTTTGATTTTATGTTTTCGACATCTACCGGGTAAACGGTGCTGATGGCGTCTATTTTCTTTATCTCATTGGTGACTTTCAAAACGTCAAAACTTTCGGCAGCATTTTCGATCTTTAAAAAATAATCCACTTTCCGGAACTCGGGGATTAAATAAACCTTGCTCGAAAAATTATTGTCGCTTTCTGCAAACAATCCTTGGTTCGAACTTGCCGAAGAAAGTACGATTTCATTTTGATTCTGGATCAGGTCCCAGGAAATCCCGCCTTTTTCATCTTCAAAAATAAACCTGGTAAACTGGGTTTCCCCTTCTTTGTTGCTGATCTGGATATTGCAGTCGCTTTTTTTGAGGATGATCGGCAGCTTCTGGTTAATGAAATAAGCCAAACGGTAATCTTCCAGGGAAGTATGGATGGCTATTAACTGATAATCTATTTCGTCAAACTCATCAATATGCAATTTATGGACTGCCATATATTCAAATTTAGGGTAAATATAGTCTATCTGTTACATATTTTCACAAACAACGTTTTAGCTTAACGTTATTTTATGAACGAAAACGATATAGTTTTTGTGAATTTGCGTTATTTATTGTTAATTTTTTCCTGAAGTGCAAAAAAAGCGCGCTGTGATGCTTTTTCCTCTGCTTTCTTTTTGGATGTCGCTCTTGCCCTGGCAATTACCTTTCCGTCAATGCTAAGTTTAACGCCAAAAAATTTCTGGCCGTCATTGGCATTGTCGTCAAAAACATCATAATGGAAGGTTTTCTTTTCCTTTTGGCACCATTCGATCAGCAGGCTTTTGTAGCTGATTACCTTACCTTCAAGCTTGGCAATATCCACATAAGGAATGACAACCTGTTTTTGGATGAAATTTTCACAAAAATTATAACCTTTATCAAGGAAAATCGCGCCTACCAAAGCCTCAAAAATATTTCCGTGGATGTTTTCGCCAAAATGCTGTGTAGGTACTTTGCTGTCCACAAACCGGATCAAATCCAAATCTCTTCCAAGTTCATTTAAATGCTCCCGGCTCACAATTTTAGAACGCATTTTGGTTAAATAGCCTTCATCGCCGGTTGGGACTTCTTTATATAAATGCGCAGCAATCACGGCACTCAGCATGGCATCGCCCAAAAATTCCAAACGTTCGTAATTCACAGGGTTTCCCTTTGCATCCGTCTTGTTGGTCGAACGGTGCGTGAATGCCTTTTCGTAGTAAAAAATAGATTGTGGCTTAAAGCCAATGATATTTTGGATTTCACTAAAAAAATTCCCGTCCTGAGGTGAACGGGAATTTTTAAATATATTTTTTAAGATTTTCATTCTAAAGTTAATCTGCTACTTTTTTGAATAAAACACAAGCATTGTGCCCGCCAAATCCAAAAGTGTTGCTCATTGCCACATTGATTTCCCTTTTTTGGGCTTTGTTTAATGTAAGGTTCAGGCTTGGGTCAATGTTCTCGTCCACCACTTCGTGATTGATTGTCGGAGGAACGATTCCGTGCTTCATTGCCAAAATCGATGCAATGGCTTCAATCGCACCGGCAGCGCCAAGCAAATGGCCTGTCATCGACTTGGTTGAATTGATATTGATCGTCTTTGCATGGTCGCCAAAAACGGCGCTGATGGCTTTTAATTCGGCAACGTCGCCCAGCGGAGTCGAAGTTCCGTGCGTGTTGATGTGATCGACATCGGTTGGTTTCATTCCGGCATCGTTCAGGCAGTTCTGCATTACGGCAATAACCCCGATTCCTTCCGGATGCGGAGCTGT
This sequence comes from Flavobacterium sp., assembly GCA_049841115.1. Classification (GTDB taxonomy): domain Bacteria; phylum Bacteroidota; class Bacteroidia; order Flavobacteriales; family Flavobacteriaceae; genus Flavobacterium. The sequence continues at coordinate 884,305 of JASGHQ010000006.1, read as the reverse complement.
TAAGTGGTATGCGTCAGACGACATTCCGCCACCGCCGATTTCACAGTATATTTTCGCGCCACGCGCTTTTGCATGTTCGTATTCTTCTAAAACCAAAGCGCCCGCGCCTTCGCCAAGCACAAATCCGTCACGTGTCGCATCAAATGGCCTTGAAGCGCTTTCCGGGGTTTCATTTCTTGTAGATAATGCCTGCATCGAGTTGAATCCGCCCATGCCTGCAATCGTTACCGCAGCTTCCGATCCGCCTGAAATAATGACATCACACATTCCTAAGCGGATGTAATTGAAGGCATCAATCATTGCATTGGCTGAAGAAGCGCAAGCTGAAACCGTAGTATAGTTTGGCCCCATGAATCCGTTGCGCATCGAAATATGTGCAGGAGCAATGTCGGCAATCATTTTTGGGATAAAGAAAGGATTGAAACGTGGAGTTCCATCGCCTTGTGCATAGCTGATCACTTCTTCCTGGAACGTTTCCAATCCTCCAATTCCTGCGCCCCAGATTACTCCAACCCTTTGTTTGTTGACATTAGTATCGGTAATCCCGGCATCAGCAATGGCTTCCTGGCTTGATGCGACAGCGTACTGTGCAAATTTGTCCATTCTTCTTGCCTCTTTACGGTCCATATAATCTTCTATGTTGAAGTTTTTGACTTCACAGGCAAATTTTGTCTTATGCTTTTCGGTATCGTAATAGGTAATTGGAGCTGCACCGCTAACGCCGTTCACTAAGGCATTCCAGTATTGTTCGATGTTATTCCCAATTGGTGTTATTGCACCCAAACCTGTCACTACAACTCGTTTTAACGCCATAATTTATTTTTTTAGCATTGTATTTAAACAAATAATACCCATGTTTTCTTCAAAGTATAAGCATTAAAGAGACAAGGGTATTTCAATATTTTGAGATTGAATTTCAATCAATTTTTTACTTTTTCGGTAAAAATAATAAAAAATCCGTGAAACCAGTTAAATTCTCACGGATTAGTAATTATTATTTTTTTGCTTCTTCGATGTAAGAAATAGCTTGACCTACAGTAGCAATGTTTTCTGCTTGGTCATCTGGAATTTGGATATCAAATTCTTTTTCGAATTCCATGATAAGCTCAACAGTGTCTAATGAATCAGCGCCTAAATCATTTGTGAAGCTTGCTTCTGTTACAACTTCGTTTTCATCAACGCCTAATTTGTCTACAATAATCGCTTTTACTCTTGATGCAATGTCTGACATAATTTCTAGTTTTAAATTTAAATTTGTTGGCAAAAATAAAAAACTTTATTTTAAAACAACCTTTTTGTTAGTAAATGTGTTTACGAAAATAAAAAATTTATTTCAAAAACCTGTAATCAGATGGGTTAAATTCGAGTTATTATTCTTTTTTTTGTGCTGTAATTTTATCTGCTATGAAAAAGATTTTGCTTTTTGCTTCAGGTGCCGGTTCCAATGTGGAAAACATCATCCGATACTTCAAAAACACCCCTGATGTAAGCGTGGTTGGAGTGTTTTCAAACAATGCGGAAGCTAAAGTTTTGGACAAAGCAAAAAACCACAATATCCCAACATTTGTTTTCAACAGAATGCAGCTTTCCGAAGGTTTGGTTTTGGATAGAATCAAACAGCTTCAGCCTGATTTGATCGTTCTGGCAGGTTTTCTCTGGAAAATGCCTGAACAGATTGTTGCAGCTTATCCTAATAAGATCATTAACATTCACCCGGCGCTTTTGCCAAAATATGGCGGAAAAGGGATGTACGGCATGAATGTCCACAATGCGGTCCTGGAAAACAAGGAAAAAGAAACGGGAATCACGATCCATTTTGTCAATGAGCATTATGATGAAGGCGAATTCATTTTCCAGCAAAGTGTAACTGTTGATGATTGTGCTACGGCTGAAGAGATTGCGGCCAAAGTCCATGAATTGGAGCATTTGCATTTTCCGCAGGTCATAGAGAAAATCGTAAATCCCAAATCGTAAACCCCAAATTCAGAAATGTTACACCAAATCCACATCTATACAGACGGCGCAGCCAAAGGAAATCCCGGAAACGGAGGCTATGGCGTTGTAATGGAATTGGTTGGGACGAATTATAAAAAAGAATTCTACGAAGGTTTCCGCCACACGACAAACAACCGGATGGAATTGCTGGCTGTAATCGTTGGCCTGGAAAAGATAAAAAACCCGAATGCCAAAGTCTTGGTGGTTTCTGACTCTAAATATGTTGTGGATGCCGTTGAGAAAAAATGGGTTTTTGGCTGGGAGAAAAAAGGCTTTAAGGATAAAAAAAACCCGGATTTATGGATGCGTTTCCTAAAAATCTACCGTCAGCACCAGGTGGATTTCAAATGGATCAAAGGCCACAACAACCATCCGCAAAACGAGCGCTGCGATGAATTGGCCGTTATGGCTTCCGGGCTGCCTAATTTATCGATAGATGCTTTCTATGAAAAAGAAGAGCAGAAGTTACTTTAAAACTGACTTTCTGACTTTTGACTTTGCCACTTTAAGACTTATGTTTATCTTTGCGCCTTTAATTTGAAAAACAGACATGAACAAACTTTTAATAGTAGGAACGGTTGCTTTTGATGCTATCGAAACGCCTTTCGGGAAAACAGACAAAATCTTAGGAGGAGCAGGAACTTTCATTGGGCTTTCAGCCTCGCATTTTAATTTGCAGTCGGCCATCGTATCGGTAGTCGGGGACGATTTCCCGCAGGAATATTTAGATTTACTGACTTCAAGAAACATTGATATTTCAGGTTTAGAAGTTGTAAAAGGAGGAAAGACTTTCTTTTGGAGCGGTCGTTACCACAACGATATGAACTCAAGAACACGTTGGCTACAGAATTAAATGTTCTGGCAGATTTCAACCCGATTGTTCCTGAGAATTTCAAGGATGCTGATGTGGTGATGTTAGGAAACCTGCACCCAATCGTTCAAACCGGGGTTTTGAACCAAATGTCAAAAAAACCAAAACTGGTTGTTCTGGATACGATGAACTTCTGGATGGACTGTGCCCTGCCGGAATTATTGGATGTTATTAAACGTGTTGATGTCATCACGATCAATGATGAAGAAGCACGCCAGCTTTCAGGAGAATATTCTTTAGTAAAAGCCGCTAAGAAAATCCACACGATGGGCCCAAAATATGTGGTAATCAAAAAAGGAGAACACGGAGCATTGATTTTCCATGACCATGAAATCTTCTTTGCCCCTGCATTGCCGTTGGCCGATGTATTTGATCCTACCGGAGCCGGAGATACGTTCGCCGGAGGATTTGCCGGATTTATTACACAACAGGGCGATATCTCATTCAATACCATGAAAACCGCCATTATCCAGGGTTCTAATCTTGCCTCATTCTGCGTAGAGAAATTCGGGACCGAAAGAATGCTCGAACTAAACAAAGAAGAAGTGAACAAACGCTTAAAACAATTCAAAGCGCTGACACAATTTGAAATAGAATTAACATAAAATTATGCCCCGAAAATCCGGGGCATTTTTATTTTTGTAAAACAATTATACAACAACTGAAGCTGAACGAATTGATACTATTTTCAAGTTCAGCTTAAACAACACAACTACTACTATGAGCGACGCAATCAAGCACGAATGTGGCATTGCACTTTTACGGTTAAAGAAACCGTTGGAATTCTACAAAGAAAAATACGGTTCGGCTTTTTACGGAATACAGAAAATGTACCTGTTGATGGAAAAGCAGCACAACCGCGGGCAGGATGGTGCCGGATTTGCTTCCATAAAATTGGATGTTGATCCTGGAGAAAGATACATCAGCCGTGTGCGTTCGAATAAATCACAGGCCATCCAGGATATTTTTTCGCAAATCAATGAAAGGATCAACGAAGAGCTTACTTCCAATCCGGAGCATCAGGATGATGTTGCCTGGCAAAAGGAGAACATTCCCTACATAGGCGAATTGTTCTTAGGCCATGTGCGTTACGGAACCTATGGAAAAAACAGCATTGAAAGCGTGCACCCGTTTCTACGCCAGAACAATTGGATGCACCGCAACCTGATTTTGGCCGGAAACTTCAATATGACCAACGTAAAGGAACTTTTTAATAGTTTAGTGGAATTGGGCCAGCATCCGAAAGAAATGACCGATACGGTTACCGTAATGGAAAAAATAGGGCATTTCCTTGATGATGCTGTAACCGATTTGTATCAGGAGTGCAAAAACAATGGTTTGTCGAAAAGGGAGGCTTCGCCGGTTATTGCCGAAAAGCTGGATATTCCAAAAATACTGAAACGGGCTTCCAAGGGTTGGGATGGCGGTTTTGCGATGGCCGGATTGTTAGGTCATGGCGATGCTTTTGTCTTGCGCGATCCTGCAGGAATCCGTCCGGCGTATTTTTACCAGGATGACGAAATTGCGGTTGTGGCTTCGGAAAGGCCTGTGATCCAGACGGTATTTAACGTTCCTTTTGATAAAGTGCAGGAATTGACTCCGGGAAATGCTTTGATCATCAAAAAAAATGGAACGATTACCGAAGAGGAAATCATTACCCCGACAGAAAAAAAGGCCTGTTCGTTTGAACGCATTTATTTTTCTCGCGGAAGCGATGCCGAAATCTATCAGGAACGCAAGGAATTAGGGAAATTGATTCTTCCTGCAGTGCTTGAAGCTATTGAAAATGATACCGACAATACTGTTTTCTCCTATATCCCGAATACGGCGGAAACTTCTTTTTACGGAATGGTGGAAGCAGCGAATGATTTTTTGAATCAAAGAAAGAATCAATTCATACTTGATAACAGAAAAACGCTTACCAAAGAAAAACTCGAAGAAATCCTTTCGGTAAAAATAAGAACCGAAAAAATTGCGATCAAAGATGCCAAATTAAGGACATTTATTACCGAAGACAGTAGTCGCGATGACCTGGTTGCGCATGTATACGACGTAACCTACGGAGTCATAAAAACCAGGGATAATCTGGTAATCATTGACGATAGTATCGTTCGTGGAACGACACTTAAAAAGTCCATCCTGAAGATGATGGACCGACTGCGCCCTAAGCGCATTGTAATCGTTTCTTCGGCACCACAAATCCGTTTTCCGGACTGTTACGGAATCGATATGGCGCGTTTGGAAGGATTGATTGCTTTTCAGGCAACTCTGGAATTACTGAAAGAACGCAATTTATACCATATTGTAGATGAAGTTTATGCCAAATGCAAAGCACAGGCCAATTTCAAGGATAATGAAGTGGTAAATTATGTTACTGACATTTACAAGCCTTTTACCGATCAGGAAATATCCGACAAGATTGCACAGTTGTTAACTTCAAAAGATATTCATGCTGAGGTAAAGATCATTTTCCAGACGGTGGATGATTTGCATAGGGCATGCCCGAAAAATTTGGGTGATTGGTATTTTACCGGAGACTATCCGACACCAGGTGGAAACCGGGTTGCCAACACCGCATTTATCAATTTTTATGAGGGCAAAAATACACGTGCCTACTAAAATTTTAACATTTTTGACGTTTTAACGATTATTGCTGTCGTTCGTCTAAATTATTTGCTGTTAGCGTTCTATCACCTCTATATTTGTAGGACCATAGCATTAGTAGGTTAAGTTTATGGTAGATTTGGGGCAAAAAGGGTGAAAAGAAATTTTCACCTTTTTTATTTTACTTCCACCTCAACAATATCTCAACATTTCATTCAAAAAATGCCCATTACCCCTTAAAAAACAACTTCAACGGTTTTTTTGGCATTTCGTCTGAATTATTTTTTAACAAAGTGATGTGCCGTATATATTTGTTCCACCATAGCATTAGTAGGTTAAGTTTATGGTAGATTTGGGGCAAAAAGGGTGAAGTTTACTTCACCTTTTTTATTTTATAATTGCCTGTAAATCATTAAAAAAAAGGGTAATTCACTCGTATTTGCCTATCATCCCAATATATTTTTAACAAAAATCCTTGTTTTTTAACAAGTTATCAATAGTTTTGTGCTACCATAGTATTTAGTAGGTTAAGTTTATGGTAGATTTGGGGCAAACAGGTGGAAGAGATTCCGCCTGTTTATTTTTTATACTATCCCCAATAAAAAAACCGACTGTTTTCACAATCGGTTTCCGGTAGATGGAAATAAATATATTCCTGTTATTTTTCTGTAGCGTATAACCTGGCAACTTCTGTCCAGTTGATTACATTAAAGAAAGCTTCGATATAATCCGGGCGTCGGTTTTGGTAATTTAAGTAATAGGCATGCTCCCAAACATCCATTCCAAGGATTGGCGTTCCGCCTAAACCAACACCAGGCATTAATGGATTGTCCTGGTTTGGAGTTCCATAAACTTCAAGTTTTCCGTCTTTTACGACAAGCCAGGCCCAGCCCGAACCAAATTGCGTAGCTCCGGCTTTTGCGAAACGCGCCTTAAACTCTTCGAAGTTTCCAAAAGCCGCATCAATGGCATCGGCCAATTCGCCTGTTGGTTTTCCGCCGCCATTTGGCGACATCACCTTCCAAAACAGGTTGTGGTTATAATATCCGCCGCCATTGTTTCTTACGGCAGCGTTTTTCATGTCAAGATTAATCAGGATGTTTTCAATGGTCAAACCTGCCAAATCGGTTCCTTCAATGGCAGCATTCAGGTTGGTCGTATAGGCGTTATGGTGCTTTGAATGGTGGATTTCCATTGTTCTGGCATCAATATGTGGTTCTAATGCATCGTATGCATAAGGTAATTTTGGCAATTCAAATGACATAATAGTGTATTTAAGTTATTAAATAAGTGAATTCAAATTTAATCATTTAACTTCGTAAACAAAAATTCTATTTTTCAATTAACAAATAATTAAAACCAATAATGCCGTTCGATTTACAGCCTGATTTTCTTTATGATGATTTGATCAAACTCGTTCCGTTGCAGGAAACTGATTTCGAAAGGTTATATGAAGTTGGCTCCGATCCTAAAGTTTGGGAACAGCACCCCAACCCCAGCCGTTACAAACTGGAAGATTTTACCAATTACTTCAAAGGCGCGATAGCATCCAAAGGCGCATTCTTGGTCCTAGATGCCAAAACAAATGAAACTATAGGCTGCAGCCGCTTTTATGACTATAACGAAGAAGCCAATTCGATTTTGATCGGCTACACTTTCATCGGAACCAAATTTTGGGGCAAAGGATATAATGCATCCTTAAAAAAACTAATGCTGGAGCATGCCTTTCAATTTGTTGATAAAGTATATTTCCACATAGGAGTGTTCAATATCCGTTCTCAAAAAGCCATAGTAAAGATCGGAGGTGTTAAAATAGGCGAATTTGAAGTCGCATATTATGGCGAATCATCAAAACTGAATTATATTTATCAAATCAACAAAAACGAATTTTAATCAATCAAATCAAAACAAATGAAAATCAGACTTATTGCCCTGATGCTTTTAGCTTCGGGTTTTTTGCACGCGCAGGATTTTTTTAAGTACAAAATCAGCAAACCTTATTGCATCCTTAATTTTATGGAAACGGCCATAGGAAGCCCCGGTACTTCTTCAACCCTCAAAAAATTCATAGACGAAAAAACGGCAGCGGATGCCGGCTTCAATACGCTTTGCGGAGAACTTTGCGAAAATAACCCTGCATTACAACATCAGCAGGGACGGGTTTCCCCAATCAAGAAGCCAAAACGGATCAACGTATAATCTTTTGGCAATGAATGCTGTAAACGCCAAAGACCTGGCCGATTTTAAAATCAAATGCATGGGATTGCTGCCACTTAATGACAACCAGCGATTATTTGCAGTGCTTTCGGAGGCCGAAAAGACATACGACAGGATCATCTGGAAGGATTACGAAGCCAAAATCAAGAACCAGCTAAAGCAGCTTTCCAAGCTTACCGGATTCAATACAGAAGTATTCAACGCCTTTGCAGGATTTTACCAAACTTCCTGGACCAATGACATTCCGTTCCAGGTAGCCATTTATCCTATACCGGGCAAAAGCGGAAGCACCACTGCCACACCGCACGTCAATAGTCTGTGTGTGGGTGTCTTGACAGGTGAAATCGATTATGTTTCGAGGAACGGTGTTGTTTTGCACGAAATGTGCCACATACTTTTTAATGAGCAGTCGGCAGAAATGCAGAATAAAATTGAGGATTATTTCAACCAAAATCCATCTCCTTATTCCAAAATTGCCTATTCATTCCTGGATGAAGCGCTCGCAACTGCTTTGGGAAATGGCTGGACGTATAAAAAAAGCACCGGTAAAGAGGATGATACTGACTGGTACGACAACGCCACAATTGACGGTTTTGCCAAAGCGATGTATCCTGAAATCAATCATTATCTCGAAGCGAAAAGGCCAATTGACAAAGAATTTATAGATAATGCCGTAATTGTATTTGCTGCTAAATTCCCAAAATCAATTTATGATTATGGCATCAGTTTAAACGGGTTGGTTTTGTATACAGAATTTGAGGATAATACTATTGTCAAAACAGATTTAAGGAAACAGTTCAGGGTGGCTGGCCTTACTATTTCTTCACCGATCCTTCATCCGTATAGTTTAGAAAGCATGAATGAAAGCAAGCTTACACAAATGTTTGTAATCAATCAGAACCATAAGGAAATAACCGGTAAATTAAAAGAGGTTTTCCCCGAAATAAGTGATTTCAATTATATGGGTAAGACAGAAAACCTTACTTTTATAGATAAAAAAGGCAGGACGGTGATTATGTTATTCTTAACCGATATCGCCGAATTGAAAGCCCAGTTGCAAAAGATGAAAGAGGTGCAGTACTTTGACCCGAAAGGCATAATCCAGAAGCAGTAATAATGGCTGAGGCATTCAATCTCATATTAGACTTTATCAGGATTGATCTGCTGATTGGTTTTGGATGGTATACTCTTTTTTTCTTCATCGTAAAACTGTTCTCCTGTAAAAAGCAAGTCTTTATTGAGTTTGATAAAATTGCCTGTAAGACTGTTGTTTTTCTTGGAATATTCTATGGATTGTTTTGGCTTTTTGCATCTGTTATTGCGTATCTTTACCTGCTTGACGTTCAGGAGAAAACAGAATATATTCAAAGATTACGCGGGCCTTATTCTTTCGGGCTTTGGCTACAGCCCATATTTTGGGTAGGATTGACACAATTACTCCGAATGGACCTTTTCAGAAGATATCTGTTATTGAGGCTGATGATTTCGGCTTTATTCCTGGTTTCCTTTGAACGGTTTGTAATAATGTTTACTGCTTTTCACAGAGATTACCTGCCGTCAAGCTGGACAATGTATACATCAGGATTTGGAATCGCGTGGTATGAGTTCCCATTATCGATATTAATTAAAACATCGGAGTTTGTCATTATAGCCATAATATATAACTATATCCAAAAATCTTTACCAAACTTTAAAAAAACCAAGTTTAACTAAATGCACAAACCAGCTTTCTCCATATACGATGCATCGGCAGGTTCCGGAAAAACCTATGCTTTGGTCAAGGAATACCTGAAAATCATCCTGTTGTCTAAAAAACCTGATGCTTACCGCAACATCCTCGCCATTACGTTTACCAATAAAGCGGTACACGAAATGAAAAGCCGCGTGGTGGAAAGCCTGTCGGAGTTTGCCAAGGAAAATCCCTCTGAAAAAGCGTTGGGCCTAATGCTTGACATCAGCTCGGATACAGGGTTAAGTTTGGCCGCAATTACCGAAAAAGCCAAAAGCATTATCAAGAACCTGATCCATAATTATGCTGCTTTTGATATTTCTACCATTGATAAGTTCACGCACAAGGTAATCCGTGCTTTTGCACACGATTTGGATCTGCCGATTACCTTTGAAGTTTCTTTGGATACGGAAGATTTATTGACCGAAGCCGTTGATGCCATAATTGCCGAAGCCGGGAATGATGACGGGCTGACCAAATTGCTTGTCGATTTTACGATGGAAAAAACCGATGACGATAAATCCTGGGACGTTTCGCGGGACATCATGGAAACCGGCAAACTTATCCTGAATGAGAACAACCGTGAGGAAATAAGGCATTTCAACAATAAGAAAATAGAAGATTTTATCCAGATAAAAAATCGCCTGGCTGAACTTACCGAAAGCCTGAAAAACCAAAGTGTTGATCTGGCGAAAAGCGCATTGGAACTGATCCGCAATAGCGGAATTGACGAAAAATCGTTTTCCGGGAGCTACTTTCCGAATCATTTGAGAAGCGTTGCCGATGGAAAATTCAATCCGAAAAATAAGACTTACCGCGAATTTGAAGATGTCAAAGTCAACAAAACCGCTACAGACAAGGCTGCAATTGAAAATATCATTCCCGAATTGCTGTCGATTTTGGATTCGGTTTACAAAATCCATCAGAAAATAGATTTTTACCAGGCTTTCTTAAAAAACATTACACCGCTTTCGTTGCTCAATACGGTCAGTAACGAATTGAATAAAATCCAGAAAGAGCAGGGGATTTTGTCGATTTCAGAATTCAACAAGCTGATTTACGACCAGATACAGAATCAACCGGCGCCTTTTATTTATGAGCGCCTGGGCGAACAATACAAGAATTTCTTTATCGACGAATTCCAGGATACGTCTGAAATGCAATGGCAAAACCTGATTCCACTGATCGATAATTCGCTTTCAAGTGAAGACTTGTCCGGAGAAAGGGGCTCGCTGATGATCGTTGGTGATCCAAAACAGTCCATTTACCGCTGGCGTGGCGGAAAAGCCGAGCAGTTCATCGAGCTGGGCAAAGGAAAAAATCCATTTAACAACCCGGATAAAAAACTGTTTTCACTCACAACCAATTGGAGGAGCTATTCGGAAGTAATTGACTTTAACAACAGGTTTTTCGGTTTTATAGCCGATGAATTCGAACGTGAAGATTATAAGGATCTGTATAAAAACAGAAGCTATCAGGAACAAAACAGCAAAAAAGGCGGCTATGTCAATATTTCGTTCGTTCCAAAAACAGAGAAAGCGGACTTTGGCGAAGAGGAAAGCCCGCTAAAGGATGAATTGTACCTCGAAGCAACCCTAAAGACCATAGAAAAAGTAAAACAGCATGGTTTTATGAATAAGGACATTGTGATCCTGACCCGTAAAAAAATCCACGGAACCGAAATTGCAAACCACCTGAACGAAAACGGAATTCCGATCCTGTCAACCGAAAGCTTGTTGCTGGGCGCGTCTTCAGAAGTACAGAGTATACTCTCGGCGCTGAATTATTTAAAGAACAGCAGTGATCTGTTGGCGAAGGCCAATTTTCTGTATTATATGGCCTTGCATCAGCAAAAAATGGATAAGCACGATTTCATTGCGCAGGGAATGCAGTGCAAAGATGAGAAGGAGTTCCAGGAATGGCTGTCGGGTTTTGAGGTCGATTTTTCGTTTGCCAACATTCGGAAAAAGTCGCTTTACGAAGCGGTAGAAATCATTATTTCCAAAATCGTCCCAATGGAAAAAAGAAATGCCTATGTTCAGTTTTTCCTTGATCTGGTTTTGGAACAGGATTTGAAAAAACAATCCGGGATTGCGGACTTCCTGAACTATTGGGAAGCCAATTCGGAGAAGCTCAACATCCCGTTCTCCGGAAGGTAATGATGCGGTCCGCATTATGACGATCCATAAATCAAAAGGGCTGGAATTCCCGGTGGTGATTTTTCCTTTTGCAGATGAGGACTACAGCAAAGGGCCAAAAGAAAAAATATGGCTCGATGCCGATGAGGTCCAGTTTGGGCTGCCGAAGGTTTTGGTAGACAAGAATAGCACGGTTTCAAGTTATGGGGATGCTGCTGCACTGACCTACAGTCAGAAAAAGCAGGAAGAATTGTTGGACGATGTCAATGTGCTGTATGTGGCGCTTACCCGGGCGGAAGAACAGCTTTATATTATTTCATCGATGCAGGGCAAAGCCAAAACGACTGGCCAGTATCCCAATAATATGGCATCGTTTTTTATTAAGTTTTTGGAAAACGAAGGCGATTTTGATGAAAGTAAGCTCGAATACGGATTTGGCACTGCCCAAAAATTATCAGAGACAAAGGATTCGCAGGAACAAACACAGCTGATACCGAGATTGTCGGCTAACCTGGATCCGAAAAGCATCAAAATTGCGCAGCGCGAAAGCCTGATGTGGGACACCAAGCAACAGAAAGCAATTGAATACGGAAACCTGATCCACGAGATATTGTCATTTGTCAAGACGAAAGACGATGTCGATCTGGCGCTTACAAAAGCCATCGAAAACGGACTGATCGTTGCCGATAAAAAGGATGAGGTTTTAAAAACGATCCATCAGATTGTCAACCACCGGGACCTGCAATTGTTTTTTTCAGACACCAATAAGATCCTGAACGAAAAAAACATCATCCAAAAAGAAGGAAGCATCGTAAAGCCCGACAGGATGGTGATTACGGGTCAAAATGAAGTTTACCTTCTGGATTATAAAACAGGTTCGCATCAGGCAAAATATAGGCTGCAACTGGATAATTATCAAAGCGCTATAGAAAAAATGGGGTTTAAGGTCACTAAAAAATCCCTGGTTTACATTGGCGAAACCTTGGAAGTGGTAAATTTGTAGACCCGAAAAGGAAATAGATGATAGATGGAAGAGCGAAATGCCTGGGTTTAAAATAAAACACAAACTAAAATTCATAAAGACTAACCATGTACGGAAAAATTCAACAACACCTGCAAAGCGAATTGAAAACCATTGAGCAAAACGGTATTTTTAAAAAGGAGCGCATCATTACTTCGCCACAAGGAGCAGAAATCATTGTAAACGGTAAAACGGTTCTAAACTTTTGTGCCAATAACTATCTCGGATTGTCATCACACCCTGAAGTAATTCAGGCGGCGAAAGATACTTTGGATTCGCATGGTTTTGGGATGTCGTCGGTACGCTTCATTTGCGGTACGCAGGACATCCATAAAACATTGGAACAAAAAATAGCGGATTTCTACGGGACCGAAGATACAATCCTTTATGCTGCGGCTTTTGATGCCAATGGGGGTGTTTTTGAGCCATTATTGGGCGAAGAGGACTGTATTATTTCAGATAGTTTGAACCATGCGTCCATCATTGATGGAGTCCGTTTGTGCAAAGCGGCGCGTTACCGTTATGAGAATTCCAATATGGAAGACCTTGAAGCACAACTGAAAAAAGCGGTTGAAGCCGGGCACCGCTTCAAACTGATTGTTACCGATGGGGTTTTCTCGATGGACGGATTAGTTGCGCCATTGGACAAAATCTGTGATTTGGCCGATAAGTATGATGCTCTGGTGATGGTTGACGAATGCCATGCGGCAGGTTTTATAGGCGCAACAGGAAAAGGTACACTGGAAGCAAAAGGTGTAATGGGAAGAGTAGACATTATTACAGGAACCCTTGGGAAGGCACTCGGTGGCGCGATGGGCGGTTATACTACAGCCAAAAAGGAAATCATTGAGATTTTACGCCAGCGCTCGCGTCCTTATTTGTTTTCCAATTCGTTGGCACCGGCTATCGTTGGGGCTTCGATTAAGGTTTTTGAGCTGCTGGAAAAAGATACCGAATTGAGGGATAAGGTAGAATGGAATACGAACTATTTTAAGGATGGTTTGCGCAAGGCCGGGATTGATTTCATCGATGGTGATTCTGCGATCGTACCTGTCATGCTTTATGATGCAAAATTATCACAAGTAATGGCAGATGAGCTGCTTAAAAAAGGAATTTACGTTATTGGGTTTTTCTATCCTGTAGTGCCAAAAGACAAAGCAAGAATCCGTGTACAGCTATCAGCCGCACACACGCAACAGCATTTGGATCAGGCAATTACTGCTTTTTCAGAAGTGGCAAAAATGCTAAACATTGAAAAAAAATGATCTATTTTTCAGAATTAATGTCAAATCCTTATATAATTCACACATTTTAACATTTTGATTTTGTAATTAGGATTTAAGGTATTACTTTTGTTCTCATTATAATTATTATAATCTAATCAAATTAAGTATGAAACATCTTAACAAATTATTCGTTGCTTTGGTAATGTTAGCTGGATTCAGCTCACAGGCTCAAGACAGTAACAATCCTTGGGCGATTTCGTTTGGGGTAAATGCAGTAGATACAAGAGTAAGTGCTGCTTCTAAATTAGAGGATCAATTATCTCAGTATTTTGATGCTAGACACGATTGGAACATTCTTCCATCCGTATCTTACTTAAACGTATCTAAATACGTTGGAAGTAATTTCTCTTTTGGGATTACAGGATCGGTGAACAAAATTTCTAAATATGTACTGCCAAGAGTTGGCGAAGGTCCATATACCGTAGTTAATCCGGGAGATAAAAACTATTATGCAGCTGATGCGGTTATCAACTACAGCTTGATGAGTTTGATTAAATCTAAAAAAATCGATCCGTCTATCCACATTGGTGGAGGTTACACTTGGATTGGTGATGAAATGCACGCTGGTACATTAAACGGAGGTTTAGGCTTAACTTACTGGTTTACTGAAATGGTAGGTTTGTCAGTTCGTTCTACTTACAAACAATCTTTCGAAGATGTACGTGAAGATATGCCATCTCACTTCCAACATTTTGCTGGTCTTACTTTCAAATTTGGAGGTAAAGATACAGACGGAGAACGGAATCTATGACAAAGACGATGCTTGTCCAAACGAAGCAGGTTTAAAACAATTCAACGGATGTCCTGATACAGATGCTGACGGTATTGCTGATAAAGATGATGCTTGTCCAGATGTTGCTGGTACTGCTGAATTCAACGGATGTCCTGATACAGACGGAGACGGTATCGCTGATAAAGATGACTCTTGTCCAGAAGTTGCAGGTCCAAAATCATTAAACGGATGTCCTGATAAAGATGGTGACGGTATTGCTGATAAAGATGATAAATGTCCAGACGTTAAAGGTCCAAAAGAAAACTCAGGTTGCCCTTGGCCAGATAGAGACGGAGACGGAGTTCTTGATAAAGATGATAAATGTCCAGATGTAAAAGGAACTGCTGCTAATAACGGTTGTCCAGAAGTAAGTGAAGAAGTTATCAAAAAATTGAATGATTACGGAAAAACTATCTTATTCGATAGCGGTAAAGCTTCATTCAAACAACAAACTTACCCAGTATTACAAGCTATGGTAGCTATCTTGAAAGAGTATCCATATTCTAAATTCTCTTTAGAAGGACACACTGATAGTGATGGTAAAGATGCTGCTAACCAAACGCTTTCTGAAAACAGGGCAGCTGCAGTTAAAGGCTATTTAGTTGAAAACGGTATTGCTGCAGACAGATTGTCTTCTACAGGTTTCGGTGAGTCTAAACCAATCGATACTAACAAAACTAAAGCTGGTAAAGCTAACAACAGAAGAGTTGAAGTGAAATTGGTAAAATAATTTCATCAAAATATTTTCAAGAAAACGCTCCGAATTTCGGGGCGTTTTTTTATTTTTATCCAATGCCAAAACCAACCTTTCTTCATCAAATCGCTCAAGAAATTTTAAAAACGGCACCTGATAAAATATCAGGACTGACCATCATTCTGCCAAACAAACGGGCCAAAGTTTTTTTGCTTGATGAATTGAGGAAGCTGGTTGCCAATAATGTCTTTGCACCCGAAATCATTAGTATAGAGGAATTTATCCAGGATGTGGCGGGGATACGTTCAATAGATAGTGTTGAACTCTTATTTGAGTTTTACGAGGTATATCTTTCGCTTACAGAAAATGAAAAAGAATCCTTCGAAAGCTTTGCGAATTGGGCCAAAACATTGCTGCAGGATTTTAACGAAATCGACCGCTATCTTTTAGACCCGGACAAAATCCTAAAATACCTCGAGAATATCAAGGAAATAGAACATTGGTCTGTTGAGGTTGACAAACGCACAGATCTAATTGAAAAGCATCTTCTGTTTTGGAAAAAACTGCCTAATTATTACCATTCGCTTTATCAATATTTACTCAACAAGGGAATTGGCTACCAGGGATTGATCTATCGTGAAGCTGTAGAAAACCTCAATCATTTTTCTGAAATTAACAGCGGGAGGCAATACATTTTTGCGGGTTTTAATGCCCTTAACCAGGCAGAGGAAAAAATAATCCAGCATCTTCTGGCTTTGGATAATGCCAAAATCTATTGGGATATCGATCAAACGCTGTTAAACGATCCATTTCATGATGCGGGGCTTTTCCAGCGCCGTTTCAAGTCGGAATGGATACATTATAAAGCGCAGCCGTATGAGTGGATTTTAGACGATTTTAAGCAGGAAAAGAACATTCAGGTCATTGCTACTTCAAAATTAATAGGACAGGCTAAAATAGCCGGCAGTATCATTGAAAGGCACATTCAGGAAAATGAGCATGGTTTGCAGAACGTAGCCTTGGTTCTTGGAGAAGAAAATCTTTTGCTTCCAATTCTGCATTCATTGCCCAATACTGTTGACGCGTTGAACATCACAATGGGGCTTTCAAGCAAAAACAATCCCGCTCAGTTGTTGATTTCCAAATTGTTCAAACTGCACAGTAATGCACTTGCCCGAAACCCTTCGGGTTATGTCATGTATTATAAGGATGTGCTCGATGTGCTGACACATCCTCTCGTCGAACCGTTTGTCAACGCAAACCAATTGGTCAATCGCATCAATGCCAACAATTATACTTTCATTACTCATTCAAAACTTGTGGAATTGTATGCCGGGAGCAACGAATTATTTGCATTGCTGTTTCAGAAATGGGATACAAAGCCTACTGAGGTTTTAGATAATTTATCACAGGTTTTGTTAAAAATCAAAGCCAATTTAAGTTATGAAAATGAAGAGGAAAAGATAACCAACGCCTTTGTCTATTCTATTTTTAAGGTAATCAACAAGATGATTTCCTATTTCTCTGAGCACAGGCAGATTGATGACATAAAAACACTGCAAGCCATTTACAAACAGGTTGTTGATGTCGCCGAGGTTTCGTTTGAAGGGGAGCCCCTGAATGGCCTTCAGGTCATGGGTGTGCTCGAAAGCCGTGTGCTCGATTTTGAAACAGTAATCATCACTTCTGTAAATGAAGGGAAGTTTCCTGCCGGAAAATCAACAAATTCCTTTATCCCGTATGACGTCAAGAAAGAATACGGCCTGCCCACATTTAAGGAAAAAGACGCGATTTATACGTATCATTTTTACCATTTGCTACAGCGTGCCAAAAACATTTACCTGATTTATAACGCTGATAGCGAAGGCTTTGATGCGGGCGAAAAAAGCCGTTTCATTACACAGCTTGAAGTAGAGAAACAACCGAACCACAAGCTTTCTTTTCAATATTACAATGCTGATGTACCCAATATTGCATACCAGCCGATAGTGGTTCCAAAAAATCAAAATGTTTTGCTGCGCTTGCGCGAAATTGCCGATGCCGGATTTTCGCCCTCCTCATTGACTACCTACATCCGCAACCCGATACAGTTTTATTTCCAGCGTGTGCTTCGTATCCGCGAAACAGATGAGGTGGAAGAGAATATCGCTGCAAATACCCTTGGGACTATTATTCATGGTGCTTTGGAAGAATTATTCAAACCTTTTATAGGACGTATTTTGACAGCTGAAGATATCAAAGGCTGCTTTGCCAAAATTGATGCTGAAGTGCTGGATCAATTCAGAAAGGTTTATAAGGAAGGCGAAATCAATAAAGGAAAAAACCTGCTGGCGTTTGAAGTGGCCAAACGGAACGTGCTGAATTTCCTGAAAGTAGAATTGGAGTCCATAAAAAATGGCGATGAAATCCAGATCATTTCCCTTGAAACTACTTATGAGCGCGAACTGGATGACCCGCGTTTGCCGTTTCCGGTACTGATAAAAGGTAATGTAGACCGAATCGAGCTGCGTAACGGGCGCATCAGGATCGTTGATTACAAAACCGGCAAAGTGGAGCAGCGCAATGTCATGCTAAAAGATTGGAACGGCTTGACAGAGGATATCAAAAACGAAAAAATCATCCAAGTGCTGGCCTATGCGTTCATGTATGAAGGATTGGCAAAAGGCAAAGAAATGGAAGCCGGGATTATTTCCTTCAAAAACCTCAAAACAGGATTCATGCCGTTTCAGTTCAAACCCGAAAAGGAAACGGTTACGGTTATTTCGCCCGAAATTATGGAGCATTATCTGGATCAGCTTATTGTTCTTTTGCAACAAATACTGAATGTGGATGTTCCTTTTGAAGAAAAAACAAACTGATGCGGAAAAGTCTCTTAAACCTGTTTGAGTTTTTTAAAAGCGCCTTGGCTGTGAATTTGGCCTTAAGCCTTTGCGCCGTTTTATTTGGCGGCCTGTCCTTGTTTGCCATCGTATTCCTGACCTTTGGCTTTGCCGTAAGCATTGCCGTTAAGGAAGTTACTTATAAAAACCACTACTTGTTTTATTATAATAACGGACTTTCAAAAGCGAAACTATGGTTTTATTGTTATCTGATCAATGTCCTCTTTCTTTTACTGCTCCTGGCGGCTTATAATTTTACACGGAGTTATTTTGGATAAGCATATACTGGAAGTCGATAGCGTTCAAAAACATTATGGCAACAGATCGATTGTTTCCGATGTTTACCTAAAATGTGAAACCGGCGACATTATTGGTTTTTTGGGCCGAAATGGCTCCGGGAAATCTACCTTGCTCAAGATTATTTTTAGTATTGTTCCTGCAGAATACAAGTTTGTCAGGATTGATGGAATTGTAAAAAGCAGTACGGCTGAGTTGCTCCGCGAAATCAGCTACCTGCCTCAGGAGAATTTTATACCGGATACATTTTCTGTAAAAAAGGCTATCCGGCTTACGCTGCCTCAAAATGAGATCGCGCATTTTTGCCAGGACGAGATGATAAGCCAGGTGGAAAACAAAAAGATAGGCCATTTGTCGGGTGGCGAATTGCGTTACCTGGAAATAAAACTGATACTTTCCAACAGATCAAAATTTGCATTGCTCGATGAGCCTTACAACGGGCTGTCTCCGGCAATGATTGATAAAATCAACACTCTGATCCGGGAAAAAGCCATAAGCAAGGGAATTGTGATTACTGACCACAGCTATGAAAATGTAATTAAGGTTTCTTCTCGGTTATTATTGATGAAAGATGGTAAAACGTATAGTCTTGAGGATAAAAAAGAGCTGGTTGAAAAAGGCTATCTCAAGGAGGGGTTTTTATAGGTCAGGCTTTCTTTAGGAAATCGTCAAGGGTTTTTTTCAATTCCTCTTGATTTTCAATATGTGACATATGCCCGTCCGGAAAAGTGGTCAGCGCTACTTTGGTGCCTTCAATCTGGTCTACGGTAGCATCATAATTCAAAACACCGTCTTTTTTGCCCAAAACCAAATGGATCGGGTACGGTGCAAAATGCAGCAGCACTTCGCGGTCTTTGCGTATTTTCATGCCCTCAAGCGCGGCAACGATGCCTTGCAGTGGGGTTTTGAGGGCTTCTTTTTTGGTTTTCTCTATTTCCTTGGCCAAGCGCTCGCGGTTGTCTTCGCTAAAAAGATTCGCAATAGACATCCGGACAAAATTGGTATAATCGTGCTTTACGCAAAGGATCGCCCTGTCACGGTTGATCTTCCGTTCATCGCTGTCGGCGAGCGCCGTTGAATTTAAAAGGAACAATCCCTTAACATGGTCGGGGTACAATTCGGCGAAAGCCAAAGCCACGTAACCGCCCATGGAATGCCCGACAAACACTACTTTCCGCAGCCGCAGGAAAATGCAAACGGCATAAACCATATCAGCCTGGTCTTCCATAGCATGCACATAGCCCAGGCATTCCGTTTCGCCATGGCCCAGCAAATCTATCGTAATTACGCGGTGGTTTTTGGACAGGCCGGCAATATAGTTATCCCACATGGCCTTGTTTTCTAAGAATCCGTGCAGTAAAACCACAGCTGTGCCTTTACCTTCGTCGGTATAGGAGATCTTGGTGTTTTTGTAGGCCAGCTGTTTCATGCTTCAAAAATAGGGTTTTCGGAGGCAAGATGCAAGGCGGGATTTTGTGAAAACCAAAACGGCCCACCATCGTGAGCCGTTCATTTATAATTCAAAATTTAAAATTCAAAATAATCTAAGCGTTCATTATCGATTCAATCTCATCCGCTTCAATCGGGATGTTGCGCATCAGGTTGAACGGTTCGCCTTTTTCCTGGATCACCACATCGTCCTCAATCCTGATCCCGAAACCTTCCGCCGGAATGTAGATTCCCGGTTCAACCGTAAAGACCATATTGGCTTTCATTGGCTCGTGCAGCAAGCCATAATCGTGCGTGTCCAAGCCCATGTGGTGGGACGTTCCGTGCATGAAATATTTTTTATAGGCCGGCCAGTCCGGGTTTTCGTTCTGCACATCGGCTTTGTCGATCAAACCCAAGCCGAGCAATTCCGAAGTCATGACCTTACCAACTTCCACATGGTATTGTTTCCAAAAATTGCCCACGGTAAGCATTTTGGTCGCTTCGTTTTTTACCCTTAAAACCGCATTGTAAACTTCCTTCTGCCTTGCCGAGAATTTCCCCGAAACCGGAACCATACGCGTCATGTCGCTGGAATAATTGGCGTATTCGGCGCCTACGTCAAGCAAAATCAGATCACCGGCCTTGCATTGCTGATTGTTTTCTATGTAATGCAAAACGTTGGCATTGTTCCCCGAAGCAATGATTGGCGTATAGGCAAAGCCTTTCGAGCGGTTTCGGATGAATTCGTGTGCAAATTCGGCTTCGATTTCGTACTCGGTTACATTTGGTTTTACAAACTGAAGCACGCGGCGATACCCTTTTTCGGTAATGTTGCAGGCTTCCTGGATTAAATCCAACTCTTCGCTTTCTTTTACCGAACGTAAACGCTGCAAGATCGGGTTTGATTTTTCAACCTTATGCGCCGGATAATTTTCCTTCCACCATTTTACAAAACGCGCTTCACGGGTTTCGGTTTCAATCGTTGCCCGGTAATGCTCGTTGGTGTTAATGTACATCGTTTCGGCGTAAGCCATAACTTCTTTCAAAGTCTTATGGAAATCCTGAAGCCAGATCACCGATTTGATGCCCGATACTTCAAAAGCCCTTTCTTTCGTAAGTTTTTCGCCTTCCCAAATGGCGATGTGCTCGTTGGTTTCCTTCAGGAACAGGATTTGTTTCAAATGCTCATAAGGCGCATCCGGAAATAATAAAAGGATGCTTTCTTCCTGGTCAACGCCGGATAGATAAAAAATGTCGCGGTGTTGTGCAAATGGCAAAGTGCTGTCGGCAGAAACCGGGTAAATGTCATTCGAGTTGAAAACGGCGACACTGTTTGGTTTCATCTGCGCCGTGAATTTTGTCCTGTTTTTGATAAACAGGTTGCGGTCTATCTGATGGTATTTCATAGTTTTTTATTTGATGTTATAAGCTTACTTTTGTTAATTTCTGTATTTTTTCCAAGGTTTCCTGGCTGCTTTTGGTTGCGATGGCCGGAATGTAATCTTCCCTAGGCGTTCCATTGATATGGTAAAGCCTTTCGGTTGGAAACTGGAAGCCGATGTTGGTTTCCGATAGCCTAAAGCCATCAATAGCGCCAAGAAGCCCCGACATTTTTGTCCCTATTACAGTCGCGGATTTCGTGGCGTCAAAACCTATGGCGATACCTTCTCCCATGCTCCCCGTCCAATGGCCAACCATAACCAGGACTTTGCCTTTGTATCGATCCTTTCTTGGAACCACATATTCCACCCAGCTTCTTTTGATGCCAAACTGTTCGTCGTATTCATGCTGCTGGTAAGGAAGCGTTTTGCTGATAAACCGGCTCATGATGGCACGTGCCACAGTCGAATTGCCGCCACTTGGCGTTTCGGTTAAATCGATGATCAGGGTTTGCGTATCCATAAGGCGGTCAACCGCATTGTCAAATTCTGGAATAGAATTGTTGTCGCCTAACGAATTATTGATTTTAATGTAACCCACAGTGGGTGATGCTTTTTTGTATTCAATCAGTTTTTCGCTTTCTTCTGCCTTGAAACTGTCCGGAAAATAATCTTTTGGAGTTCCATTTTCCAAAACCGTGATCTTTCTTGGTGTGTTGTGGGTTCCCGAAAAAAGCATGTCGATGGCGTATTTTATCATTGCATCGTTGTAATTTGTGGTGAATTTTGGAAGGAGTTTCTGCAGGCCTTCTTCCACGGGCTTGTCATTAAACGAGACGATTTGCATGCCTACCTTCAGGCCGCTTTGAGCCGCTCTGGAATTTCGCCTTATATCGGTAATCCAATATTTTGAATCCTTTTTCTCAACATAAATATCAGAACCTGTTGGTGTCAGGCGGTTGGAAGATTGCAAGTTGGTGTTCAGCGAAGAATGCCCATTATACAGTTCGTTGATCATCGATTCCAGGAACGAAATGAATTCATCCCTGCTATATACAGACGCGGCTTTGGGCTCGTATAGGGTTTTGACTTTCTGCCAGTCGATATCCTGTTTTTTCAGATAGGCATAATGCTTATTTATATCAGACCAAAATTCTTCAAAATCCTTTTGGTATATTGACTGGGCCGAACTAAAGTTCGCATAAAGGAATAATAATACTAGTAGTTTTTTCAAAATGATTTTTTAAATGATGATACCAAAATTACGCAATACCCGAAATCTAATAGTAGCCATTTGGCGTTATTTAACATTTTTTCGGATGCGGCTCATATTACGTGTAGAAATGCCGAGGAATGATGCCAGGTAATGCAATGGGACTTCCTGTAGCAACTTGGGTTCGGTTTGAAGCAGTTTCTGGTACCGTTCGTCCGGAGTCATTGTCAGCAAATCAATGCGGTAATCGTCAATAAGGCAGATCTGTTTTTCAATCAGATCATAATAAAAACGATGGAAAGCCGCGTTGTTTTCTATCAAATGCCTGAAGCTTTTCAGGTCAATCACCCATAAGATGCAATCGGCAATGGCCTTGATGTTTTTGCGCGATGGTGCTTGGTTAAGAAAACTGTACAACGACGAAGTGAATGAATTCCGCAGTGCCAGATAAGTGGTTTTTTCTTCGCCTAAAACTTCTATGGAATGCTGTAAAATACCGCTTTCCACAAAACAGAAATACCTGCAGGTTTCGTTTTCCTTTACCAAATAAGAATTCTTTTTCAGTTTCAATTCGGAAAACGAAAGCAGTATTTCCGCTGTGCCTTTTTCAGGATTGCTGGCGGTCGCATTTTTGATGAATTCGGAAAACATATAATGGTTTTTGCATTCCAAATGTAATAAAAATAGCTTTTTGGCGTTATCCTAATAGAAACCGATTATTTTCGTCGCGAAAACTGAGTTACTATGAAAAAGATAATTTGCATACTATTGATCGTAGCCGGAATCATGCCGTTCGTATGCTGTTCTTCCAGCGATTCTGAAGAACCGATGCTGATAGTCAAATTTAAATTTGACCCCAATCAGGCAAGGCTTAATAATCTGGGCCAGCCTTCAGCGGTTGCTGACGGAAATGCTGCGCAAACGCCAACTTTCAACACCATTTCGTCGCATTATGTAGAAATGGCACCTAATGCCAATACGCAACTTGGGCAGGGAGCCATTTTATACCATGCGCCCGAAACGATAGATGGCGGGAACAATGCCATTGATTTCGATCAGTCAAAAATCGTAGCTCAGGGCGAAACATTCCTGAAAATCCCGTTAAGCGAAGTAACCCATGGGAGTTATGAATGGATGCGCGTTTCACTGTCGTATCAGAATTACCAGATCAGTGTTCGCAATGCAGGCGTTGATTATGCCGGGACTTTGGCAAGTTTTGTTGGATTCAATACCTACATTTCTTCATTCAATATCGGGAATAATATCTTCAATATAAATGGCAACAAAGCTCAGGGTTATTGGGCCTTTGGGCTGAATGACCATCCTTATTCCACATCAGGGCAGGCACCGGCCGGAGCAACTACAGTCCCGAATCCGATTGCGGCAACTTCTCCAATTCCTGCAGGTTCCTGTGTAGTTACCGGAAAATTTGCCAACAACCTTGTAATTGACGGTACGGAAACCAAAGACATTGTGGTTACGCTTTCGCTTTCCATTAATAAAAGTTTTGAATGGCATGAAATTACCGCAGACGGCAAATACGAACCGGGCATCGGAGAAAATGTCGTGGATATGGGGCTGCGTGGTTTGGTTCCTACTTATGTAAAGTAATTCCGTTGGTTTTTTCGATTGAAAATTACTGATAATCAATGCTTATCGAAAACACTTTAAATTGATTATAAATTACGGCAAAAAGGTTGTAGTTAAAGTCAATTAGCTGTATTTTTGTGTTGTTTTTTAAAAAATCTTCACAATTATGGCAAAATCCTCAATGTTGAGTTCGTCCATTGCAAAGAAAGTGGCGATGGCACTTTCCGGACTTTTCTTAGTTTCCTTTTTATTACTGCACGTTTCCATTAACCTTACATCAATATTCAGCGCGGACGTATTTAACGAATGTTCTCATTTTATGGGGTACAATCCGTTGATACAGTATGTAATGCAGCCGATTTTGGCCATTGGTGTGGTATTTCATTTTGTGATGGGATTTGTTCTGGAACTCCAAAATAAGGCGGCAAGACCGGTTGCTTATGCCAAAAACAACGGCGCGGCAAACTCGAGCTGGGCATCAAGGAACATGATTATTTCAGGATTGGTGGTTTTGGCATTCCTTGGATTACACTTTTATGACTTCTGGTTCCCGGAAATCAATTACAAATTTGTTCAGGGACTGCCTGTTGACGAAACGAGGTATTTCCCGGAATTGGTTCATAAATTCCACAGCCCGGTAAGAACAGGACTGTACTGTCTTTCTTTTGTTTTGCTGGCATTGCACTTATGGCACGGTTTCAACTCGTCGATGCAGTCGGTTGGATTCAACAATAAATTTTCAAGAGGATTACATAAACTAGGATATGCATTCGCAATACTGGTTCCGTTCGGATTCATCGTTATTGCTTTGTTTCATCATTTTAACCAATAATTTCAAATGAAACTAGATTCAAAAATACCTGAAGGTCCAATTTCAGACAAATGGACCGATTATAAAGATCATTTACGGTTAGTTGCCCCAAACAACCGCCCAAAAATTGACGTTATCGTTGTGGGGACTGGTTTGGCTGGCGCTTCTGCCGCAGCTTCATTAGGGGAAATGGGTTATAATGTAAAAGCATTCTGTTTCCAGGATTCTCCAAGAAGGGCACACTCCATTGCTGCCCAGGGCGGAATCAATGCAGCTAAGAATTACCAAAATGACGGTGACAGTACATTCAGATTATTTTACGATACGATAAAAGGCGGCGATTACCGTGCACGCGAGGCAAACGTTCATCGTTTGGCGGAAGTTTCGGCTAACATCATTGACCAATGTGTGGCTCAGGGAGTTCCTTTTGCCCGTGATTACGGCGGAATGCTTGACAACCGTTCCTTCGGTGGAACGCAGGTTCAGAGAACATTCTACGCAGCTGGCCAGACGGGGCAGCAGTTGCTGCTTGGTGCTTATTCGGCGTTGTCACGCCAAATCGGTTTGGGACGCGTTCAGCAGTTCAACCGCCACGAAATGCTGGATTTGGTTAAGGTTGACGGTAAAGCACGTGGAATCATTGCAAGAAACCTTATTACAGGTGAAATCGAACGACATTCGGCACATGCTGTAATTATTGCTTCCGGAGGATATGGAAACGTTTATTTCCTTTCAACCAATGCAATGGGAAGCAACGTAACAGCCGGCTGGAAAATCCACAAACAAGGAGCTTTGTTCGCAAATCCTTGCTACGTGCAGATCCACCCGACCTGTATTCCGGTTCACGGAACGAATCAGTCGAAACTGACTTTGATGTCGGAATCGCTGCGTAACTCAGGACGTATTTGGGTGCCAAAGAAAAAAGAAGATGCAGAAGCTATCCGTGCGGGTAAATTAAAGCCAACGCAGATCGCCGAAGAAGACAGGGATTACTACTTGGAGAGAAGATATCCGGCATTCGGAAACCTTGTTCCTCGAGATGTAGCATCAAGGGCAGCTAAAGAGCGTTGCGATGCGGGCTACGGAATCGAAGCTAATGATACCAATGAAGGGGTTTACCTTGATTTCTCTACCGAAATCCAAAACAAAGGAAAGCAGGCAGCTTATGCCAAAGGAAACCACAATCCAACTCCGGAAGAAATTACCAGATTAGGTAAGGAATGGCTGGAAGAAAAATACGGTAACCTGTTTACGATGTACCAAAAAATCACCGACGAAAATCCATACGAAACCCCAATGAAAATCTACCCGGCAGTGCATTACACCATGGGTGGCGTTTGGGTTGATTATAACCTGCAGTCTACAATTCCAGGCTGTTTCGTTGCCGGGGAAGCAAATTTCTCTGACCACGGAGCCAACAGGCTAGGAGCTTCTGCGTTGATGCAGGGATTAGCTGACGGTTATTTCGTATTGCCTTACACCGTTTCGGATTATTTGGCCGGAGATATCCGTACCGGAAAAATCCCAACGAATTCGCCTGAATTCGATGCAGCAGAAAAAAGGGTTACGGATGCCATCAACGGTTTCCTGAACAATAACGGAACCAAATCGGTGGATCATTTCCACAAACAGCTGGGCCACATCATGTGGAATAAGGTTGGTATGGGAAGAAATGCCAAGGATTTGGCTGAAGCTGTAAATGAAATTGCTGCTTTGAAAGCCGAATTCTACAAAGACGTTTATGTACCAGGAAGTGCGGACGAATTGAATCCGGAACTGGAAAAAGTAATGCGTGTTGCCGATTTCATGGATTTAGGCCAGTTAATGGCAATGGATGCATTACAGAGAAATGAATCTTGCGGAGGCCACTTCCGTGAAGAATATCAGGATTCTGAAGGGGAAACGCTTCGTGACGACGAAAACTTCAAGTTTGTGGGCGCCTGGGAATACAAAGGCGACAACATCAGCAACGAAGAGCTTCACAAAGAAGAATTGAAATACGAGTTTATCAAAATTGCAGCTAGAAATTACAAATAACAGACACCATGGCTTCTAAAAAAAATATCAATATAAAACTCAAAATTTGGCGTCAAAAAAACGCTAAAGAAAAAGGGAGAATGGAAGATTATAAATTGGACAATGTTTCTACGGATAGTTCCTTCCTGGAAATGATGGATCAATTAAATGAACAACTGGTAAACGAAAGAAAAGAGCCTGTTGCGTTTGACCACGACTGTCGTGAGGGAATCTGCGGAATGTGTTCGTTATACATCAACGGCCGTGCGCATGGACCGGATACCGGAATCACCACGTGCCAATTGCACATGCGTTCGTTCAAGGATGGCGATACGATTTATATCGAGCCGTGGAGGAGCAAAGCATTCCCGGTAATCAAAGATCTGGTGGTTGACAGAAGTTCTTTTGACAGGATTCAGCAAGCCGGTGGTTTCGTTTCTGTAAACACTTCAGGAAGGACGATTGATGCCAATGCCACTCCGGTTCCGAAACACGATGCCGATCGTTCGTTCGAGGCAGCAGCCTGTATCGGTTGCGGTGCCTGCGTTGCTACATGTAAAAACGGATCGGCCATGCTGTTCGTTGGAGCCAAGGTTTCTCAGTATGCATTATTGCCACAGGGCCGTGTAGAAGCCACGCAGCGTGTGTTAAACATGGTACGCCAGATGGACGAAGAAGGATTCGGAAACTGTACCAATACCGGAGCCTGTGAAATCGAATGCCCAAAAGGGATTTCGCTGGAAAACATCGCCCGTATGAACCGCGAGTATCTGGCAGCAAGTATGAAATAATTCAATTGTATCATAAAGAAAACGCACTCATTTAGGGTGCGTTTTTTGATTTATATAGTTTGGGCGTGTCCCTGCGGGTCGCGCTTTCCGCTCCAATCCTAAAAAGGATTTCCTCTGCACACGAGCGAAGCGACTGCCGAAGGAATCGCTCACGCGAAATCTGTTTAAAAGTCGTATCTTTGGTAAAGACAATAACCAAACACAATGAAATCCTGCTTTACTGGTTTACTCTTACTCATCTGCTTTTCAGTATCGGCGCAAAGCTTGAAATTAATGACCTACAACATCCGTTTGGACTTAGCTTCCGACGGTGAAAATTCATGGCCCAACCGCAAAGAATATTGGGCATCGCAAATGCAGTTCTATGAACCCGATATTTTTGGTGTCCAGGAGGCCATGCCGCACCAGGTTGCAGATATTGCAGCGCTGTTGCCAAAATATAGTTATGTCGGAGTTGGCCGGGATGAAAACGGGAAAGGAGAATCTTCCAATATTTTCTTTAAAAAAGACCGGTTCAAAGTAATTCAGGAAAGCACTTTCTGGCTTTCCGAAACTCCTGATAAAACTTCCAAAGGCTGGGATGCTGCTTACAATAGGGTTTGTACCTATGCTTTGCTGAAAGACAATCGGACAAAGCAAACCTTTTGGGTTTTCAACACACACTTAGACCATATTGGCGAATTGGCAAGAACTAATTCCATCAAACTGATACTTTCCAAAATCAAAGAACTGAATACCAAAAACCATCCTGTATTTCTTATGGGCGATTTTAATTCGGAACCAATGGAAGAACGCATCATCAGCCTCAAAAAAGAAATGGACGACAGCCGTTCGGTTTCCGAAGAAAAACCTTTTGGACCTTCGGGAACATTCAATGCATTCAAGCATAATGAAACGGTAAATGAGCTGATCGATTATATTTTCTTATCGAAAAGCAATCCATTTAAAGTGAGGAAATATGCGGTTTTGAGTGATTCGAAAGACTTGAAATATCCCTCAGACCATTTGCCGGTTTTTATCGAATTGGCGCTTAAATAATGTATTACAAACAACACAATGAACAAACAGCTTTCGATTTCGATTTTACTTTTCACAACCTTATTTTTTGGACAAAATTACCATCAATACGTTAACCCGATGATTGGTACAGGCGGCCACGGGCATACTTATCCCGGAGCAACGGTTCCATTCGGAATGGTACAATTGTCGCCAGATACCAGGATTGACGGAAGCTGGGACGGCTGTTCGGGTTACCATTATTCGGACAATACTATTTATGGCTTTTCGCATACGCATCTAAACGGAACCGGCTGCTCGGATTATGGCGATATCATGCTGATGCCAACTATGGGCAAACCAAGCTTTAATCCCAATGAATATGGTTCGGCCTTTTCACATGTCAATGAAAAGGCTTCTGCCGGGTATTATTCAGTGAAATTAAATAAGCATAACATCGATGTAAAGCTGACTGCTTCAACACGAGTAGGCTTTCACGAATATACTTTTAATAAAGATGGACAGGCTAACATTATTATAGATTTAGAGCACCGCGACAAGCTGCTTCAGGGCAATATCAGGATAATTGATGATAAAACCGTTGAAATCCTACGCAGGAGCGAGGCTTGGGCAAAAGATCAATATGTGTATGCCAGGATTGAGTTCAGCGTACCGTTAAAAGTAAGTCTTGGGAAAAACAGGGGTAATCCTGAAAACCTTGATAAAGATGATGAGCAGTTAGGTATAAGTTTGACAAAATCAGTAAAGAAAGGTGATAAGATCCTGGTAAAAGTAGCCTTATCGCCAACGGGATATGATGGTGCCAGGCTCAATATGTCTGAAATACCGGGCTGGGATTTCAATAAAGTAAAAACTGATGCGGAA
Source organism: Flavobacterium sp. (assembly GCA_049841115.1). Lineage (GTDB taxonomy): Bacteria > Bacteroidota > Bacteroidia > Flavobacteriales > Flavobacteriaceae > Flavobacterium. The sequence goes on along the minus strand of JASGHQ010000006.1, from coordinate 854,690 downwards.
AAGCTTTGGGACCAACAGCTTTCAAAAATCGAAATCACCGAAAAGAACAAGGACAAATTAGCTGTTTTCTACACTGCGTTATACCACACGATGGTGCAGCCCAATATCGCTCAGGACATCGACGGAAAATACCGCGGGCGCGACAACCAGATCCACAAGGCGGAAGGCTTTGATTATTACTCGGTATTTTCGCTTTGGGATACCTTCCGTGGCGCGCATCCTTTATATACTTTGATCGAAAAGAAACGTACAGCAGATTTCATCAATACGTTCCTCAAACAATACGAACAAGGCGGTAGATTGCCGGTTTGGGAACTGGCTTCGAACGAAACCGACTGTATGATCGGCTATCATTCGGTTTCCGTGATGGCAGATGCTATGGTAAAAGGAATTAAAGGTTTTGATTACGAAAAAGCTTTTGAGGCGGCAAAACATTCGGCAATGCTGGATCATTTAGGCTTGGATGCCTATAAAAAACAAGGATTCATTTCGATGGATGACGAACATGAAAGCGTTTCCAAAACATTGGAATATGCTTATGACGATTGGTGCATCGCCCAGATGGCCCAGCTTTTGGATAAAAAAGAAGATTATGGCTATTTCATGAACCGTTCGCAAAGCTGGAAAAATCTTTTTGACTGGAAAACCGGCTTTATCAGGCCTAAGAAAAATGGCGGCTGGGACAAACCGTTCGATCCGCGGGAAATCAATAACAATTATACCGAAGGCAATGGCTGGCAGTACACTTTCTTTGTGCCGCAGGATATTTCCGGAATGATCGAGGCATATGGTGGGAAAGATAAGTTTGAAGCCAAGCTGGATGAAATGTTCAACAGCGAAAGCAAAACCACAGGCCGCGAACAGGTTGACGTAACCGGATTGATCGGGCAGTATGCGCACGGGAATGAGCCAAGCCACCACATGGCTTATCTGTACAATTACGTTGGCAAACCCGAAAAAACAGCCCAGAAAGTCCATTATATTTTAGATAATTTCTACAAAAATGCCCCCGACGGTTTGATAGGGAATGAAGATTGCGGCCAAATGAGCGCTTGGCACGTATTAAGTTCGTTGGGGTTTTATGCAGTCACTCCGGGAAGCGGCGAATGGTCAAGAGTTGAGCCATATTTCCAGAAAGCAAAAATCAATTTTGAAGATGGCCAACAGCTTACGATAACTCCGAAAGGCTTGAATGGGTATCTGAAAGACGTTTTGGCGAAACCAGAACAGAAGACGGGCTATGAATATTACAGTTTAATACAAACGGTACCGGTAATCGAAGCCGAAAGCAAATCGTTTAAGGATAAAATGGAAATCAATATCAATTACAACAACCTTACATCAAGGAACTACAGAGGAGAAGGAACGAAATACAGGGTTATTGATGAAGACCATAAAAATCCTAAGTTTGAATACGGTGGAGGAAATATTGTAATTACAAAATCAGCGAGGATAGAAGCTTTCAGCATGACTTCGATAGAGGCTAACGGACCAACTTCGGATACTATTTCGGCTCAATTCTTCAAAAAACCGAATAATTATACCATCAGCATCAAATCAAAATACAATCCGCAATACCATGCCGGAGGCCCGGAAGGCTTGCTCGACGGGATCAACGGAACGACCAACTGGCGCAAAGGCGACTGGCAGGGTTACCAGGGCCAGGATTTTGAGGCGGTAGTCGATTTGCAGTCGGTTAAGAAAGTCAATTCGTTTTCGGCTGATTTCCTGCAGGATTCGCGTTCCTGGATTTTGATGCCCACCAAAGTAGAGTACTATGTTTCTGATGACAACAGCTATTTTACTTTGGCAGGCACAATTGTAAACGACATTGATCCAAAAGAAACAGAAAATACGATTAAGGGTTTTTCTTTGAACAAAGAATTAAAAGCACGTTATGTAAAGGTTGTTGCCTATAATTTTGGTAAATTACCGGAGTGGCACCAGGGTGCAGGCGGCGATGCATTTATATTTATAGACGAAATAACAATAAAATAAAATTTATCCATTCCTTTAAAAAATGAAAATAGCTTTAATACAAACTTCGCTCATTTGGGAAAACCCATTGGAAAACCGCAGCCATTTGGCACAGAAAATTACTGGATTTATGGAAGATGTCGACCTGATCGTTCTTCCCGAAATGTTTTCATCCGGGTTTACAATGAACCCACAGGCAGTAGCCGAAAAGATGGATGGTGAAACGGTCCTTTGGCTCCAGCATTTGGCCAAAGCCAAAGATTGCGCGATAACCGGGAGCCTGGTCATTGAGGAAAACGGAAACTATTACAACCGCTTGGTATTTGTCTATCCTACAGGCGAAATCAAAACCTATGATAAACGGCATTTGTTTACAATGGCAGGAGAGCACCAGCATTATGCTGCCGGAATAAAAAAACTGATTGTTGAATATAAAGGCTTCAGGATCTGCCCGCTGGTTTGCTACGACCTACGTTTCCCGGTCTTCTCAAGGAATGCTGAGGATTATGATGTGCTGCTATATGTTGCCAATTGGCCAAAACCACGCATCAATGCCTGGGATATTTTACTGAAGGCACGTTCGGTTGAGAACATCTGTTATACGGTTGGCGTTAACCGTATCGGTACAGACCACAATAATCACGAATATGTTGGGCATTCCCAGGTGGTTGATTTCCTTGGGGATTACATACTGCAGCCCCAGGAAGCAGATGCCGTTTTCATAGTCGAATTGGATAAAGGAAAATTAATGGAAACCCGGAATAAGCTCAATTTCCTAAACGACCGCGATACGTTTAAAATCAGTTAGGGAAAAAGGGTTTATTTTGCAGCATTTAGATCAAAGGGCTGCTCCCAATCCCAATTGGATCGAAGGTCAATATCCGAAACCGGAAGATAGATGACTTCTTCTGCCTGGCGCTTTTCCATGAAGCTCCCGGTATCCCAAACCTTGTTCTTGTTGTCGTCATAAATGACACGCAGCGTATATTTGCTTGGTTCCAATGCCATGAATTCGATTACGGGGCTGTTTTCGCTGTAGGCCGATGCCTTGACCTTTCCGTCTTTGTCTGTCAGCTCAACTATGATTGGGTATCTTTTTACATGATCCAAAACAATCTTCATGTTCCCATAATCCGAAGCGTTTTTAGTACTGGTATTATATGTCAGGGTATCGTTCGGTTTATCGTAAAAATCGGTCAATGCGCCCGGCATGAGCCTGATCTGGTACTTTTCTGCTTCATCCCTTTTGAAGTCGAGATAGAATTTCTGCTCAAATTCATTGTATTCGGTAGTAAAATCAACCGCTGTAGAATCTTTCTTTTTAACCGTTATTTTTGATTTGTCGAATTTTACCAAAGGAATCGAAGAGTTTAGCGTAAACCGTTCCCGCAGCGGAAGTATAGCGCCATATTCGGAAGTAATGCTTAATGAGTCGGGTTTTTGCTTTTTAAGTTTTATGGCAAAATCCTTTAGGAATTTTTCTTTTTCAACCACAACATGCAGCGTGTCGGTTTTGATGGGTTTGAACCAAACCTGTACAGAATCTTTTTTTGGGAAGCGCGTAACTATATTTGGTAGGATTTCAGCGCCATTTTTGATAGTAACCTTAAGGTCTTTTGGATTTCCTTCATAGCCCATTATCATTCTGCCGGTCGAGACCTGTTCGGGTTTTATGGCTTTGAAAGGAATTTTTTCCCTGAACAATTCGACTTCAAAAATAGTATCGTTTGGAATTGTGATATAATCCTTCTGAAAACCAATCTTATCTGTTTTTGGGTCAAATTTGTTATTGCCATTGTCTTTCATGGCAACCAAAAGATATTTCCCGGCCCTGATGTTTTCTAAAGTAACGATTTTCAAACTGTCCAGAGTATTGGTGATATATCTCGGAGTTTCCTTGTATATGGTGGAATCGTTAAATTTTTCATTGACTTCATACAGCATTACCGATACAAAATTATCCGCCTTTTTATCCAGTGCATCTTTGACCTTTACTTTTAGTTTAAGCGAATCAATGTAAGGCCCGGTTGAAAATACATATTTGAACTGCGTGTAGGGATTGCCTTCGTTATTGTCTTCGATGCTTTGGCCAAAATTAAAGCTGTAAGTAGTGTTGGGCTGAAGTGTATCCTTTATCCGGATGGTGATTACCTTACTGGCGTTATAAGGCAAAATCTCTGGCTGATGCTTCATGGGTGGTGAAATGATCAACTGCTTGTTGATGTTTTTGAGCTTTACGTATTCGTCAAAAACCAGTTTGATTTCCTTTCCGTTAAAATTGGTGGAGAAGTTTTTCGGGAAGCTGGCTTTTAGTACAGGCGCAATCGTATCCTTGCTTCCGCCACTGATGCTTCCCCGCTTGGCACAGCTTGCCATGGCAACAATAAAAAATAAGCAAATAAACTTGAAAATATATTTTGGCATACTGCTGTTTTTTCAAACCACAAAATAACAATTATATTTAGTGCGAATGAAATCTTTTAGCCGAAACTTAACAAATAGGCTATTGGGCAATGGATTGTGGTACGATTTTAATTATATGAAAGCGCAAACAGCCCTGTTATGGCCACTACGACAGCCGTCGGAAAAGCTATCGTTTTGATTATCGAGAATTTTCTTTTTTGGATGCTTGTAATTTCTTTTATAGGGATTTCTTCTTTGGTTAAATTTCTTTTGGTTACTATTATTGAACTGTCAGTAAGGCTGTTGAAGGTGATTTTGTGATTTTTGTTGTTTCTTCCGATTTGGTATTTCTCTCCAGTTTCCATCCTAGACGGATCGTTTTCAATGGTTTTATAGCTGAAACAGCTTTGAAGTAAAAATGCAATTGCAAATAATAAGGACAGCTTTTTCATAAAACTTTGCTTTTTGTTAGTTACTATAATAACGTAATAATTTGTTTTTTAGTATATTAGAAATGTCAGCTGTGTGCCATTGCCATGCAAACAATGCTTATTTTGGCATCAGGAACTTTTAATATCGCTTTGCTGCACGCTTCAAGCGTTGAGCCGGTGGTCAAGACGTCATCTATCAGAAGAAAATGTTTTCCGTGGTGCTTTTCGGTAAACGTAACATCAAAAACGGCAGAGATCATATCGGCTCTGCCCAATAAATCCTTTTTAGTTTGGGTCTTGGTATGTAGTTTCCGGTATAAAAATCGATCATCATAAGGAATTTCAAGATTTTGTGACAATGACCTGCCAAAGCCTTCTACCTGATTATAACCGCGTTCACGCAATCTTTTTTTATGAAGCGGAACCGGAATGATGTAATCGATGTTTTTCAGCTGCTCCAAACCGTTCAGTTCCTTTGAATACCAATCGCCTATAGTTGCGCCAATTGCCGTTTGGCCTTTGTATTTGAGCTTGTGGATCATTTCCTGGACAATGCCTTTTTTATGGAAATAAAACAGAGCCGAACCATATTCCAACGGAATCCTTCCGTAAAATTTCCGGAAGATTTCATTGTCAGCAATCTTATGGTGATTGGTAAGAGGAACTTCATGCCGGCATTGGGTACAAATCACATTTTCATGCGAAAGCAAAAAGCCGTCACATCCGGCGCAAGCCTTTGGAAAAAATAAATTTATAAGATGCTGCCACATAAAAAGGATATTTTCTTACATAAAAGTATGAAAAAATTCAATTCTAATTGATTTTTAGCGCTTTTTTTAAAATCGGTTTTTATATTTTTGCAGCATTATGGCAAAACAAGAAGATTTATTTAAGAACGTAGTTTCGCACGCAAAAGAATACGGATTCATATTTCCGTCAAGCGAAATTTACGATGGTTTGAGCGCAGTTTACGATTACGCCCAAAACGGAGTAGAATTAAAAAAGAACATTAGGGAATATTGGTGGAAAGCCATGGTTCAGATGCATGAAAACATTGTAGGGCTCGATGCCGCAATTTTGATGCATCCGACAACCTGGAAAGCCTCGGGCCACGTAGATGCGTTCAATGATCCGTTGATTGACAACAAGGATTCCAAAAAAAGATACAGGGCGGACGTTCTGATTGAGGATTATGCCGAAAAACTGAACCTGAAAGCCAAAAAGGAAATCGAAAAGGCGCGCGAGCGTTTTGGAGCTGCCTTTGATGAAGAGCAATACAAAACCACCAACCCAAGAGTGATGGAATATCTTTCGAAAGAAAGAGAGATTCTTGAACGCATGGGTAAATCTTTGGGTAACGGGGATTTAGAAGATGTAAAAGCCTTAATTGAAGAGCTGGAAATTGCTGATCCGGAAACTGGTTCAAGAAACTGGACCGATGTAAAACAGTTCAACTTAATGTTTGGTACAAAACTAGGTGCATCTGCAGAAAATGCAATGGATCTGTACCTTCGCCCGGAAACGGCGCAAGGGATTTTTGTAAATTTCCTAAACGTTCAGAAAACCGGAAGGATGAAAGTTCCGTTTGGTATTGCCCAGACGGGAAAAGCGTTCCGTAACGAAATAGTTGCCCGTCAATTCATTTTCCGTATGCGTGAATTTGAGCAGATGGAAATGCAGTTTTTCGTAAAGCCGGGTGAAGAAATGAAATGGTATGAATACTGGAAAACAACGCGTTTGAACTGGCATTTGTCATTGGGATTAGGGAAACAGAATTATCGTTTTCATGACCACGAAAAATTAGCGCATTATGCCAATGCGGCAGCCGATATCGAGTTTAATTTCCCATTTGGCTTCAAAGAATTGGAAGGAATCCACTCAAGGACCGATTTTGATTTGAAGGCGCACGAAGAATATTCAGGTAAAAAGCTACAGTATTTTGACCCGGAAACGAACTCCAATTACGTTCCTTATGTTGTTGAAACTTCGGTTGGTTTGGACAGGATGTTCCTGGCCGTTTTCGCAACTTCATTAAAAGAAGAAACATTGGAAGACGGTTCAACACGCACGGTATTAAGCCTGCCATCGGTATTGGCGCCAACAAAAGCAGCGGTTTTACCATTGGTAAAAAAAGACGGATTGCCGGAAGTTGCCCAAAAAATCATCGAAGACCTGAAATGGGATTTCAATGTGGCTTATGACGAGAAAGATGCCGTTGGAAGGCGTTACAGAAGGCAGGATGCTTTAGGAACACCTTTCTGCATTACGGTTGATCATCAAACTTTGGAAGATCAGACGGTAACCATCCGCCACCGTGATTCTATGCAGCAGGACCGTGTGAAAATAGCCGATTTGAGGAATATTATCAATGAGGAAGTTTCGGTTAGGAGCTGGCTGATGAAAATGTAATTTTTATTTGATCCTATATGAATCCAAACCCTTTTCAGGGTTTGGATTTCTTGTTTAAAGACGTTACGGTTTCCCGCAGGTGTTGTTACGGGAAACCGTAATTTTTTTCTTCTTTTGTAAGTATTTGTCCTTAAAAATGATGATATATTAACAAGATAATGATTGATATCAACAATTTTTATTGCTTTAATATCCAAATATTACCTTCGTTAAACGAAAATCTTAACGGTTGAACGATTATATTTTCGGGCACGATTTATTATCGTAATCTTAGCCAAAATTTTTTAAAAATAGTCCCCAACTACCCTAAAAAAATTGGCCTCGCTAGTGCTTTCCCTAACCCCTGGAAAAGCATAAATGAGTCATACGTTTATTATTATCGACGACAATCAGGATGATGTCGCGAAAACTCAGGCTATAGCTGAGCGTTTTCGTAATTTGTCATTCCTCGCTTCGGCCAATAACTATGACGATGGGGTGAATTTAATCCTTGAGCACCAGCCGCATTTGGTTTTCCTTGAAATTGATCCGACGGACAAAAAAAGCAATCTTTCGTTAAGCCTGATCAATGAATTGTACCGTTACCTGAAAAACGTTCCGAAAATAATTATTACTACTGGCAAAAAAGACCTGGCTTATGAAGCTTTGCAGTATGAAGTGGTGGATTATTTGTTAAAGCCATTGAATATCAATGATTTTAGAAAATCGATTTTAAAATTTGACCGTGCCATCCATTCGGATTTGCCTCACATGGAAGTTAAAAACCCAGTGGCGACATACGAGGTTTTAGACGAAGCCGAAGCCATTGCTTTGGAAGAAGAGGAAGTTATTGACGAAAATGTGAACGACATTGAGGTAAAATATACCCCAATGACTCCTGAGAAAGCGGCGGCTGTGCAGCAACAGCCCCAGGAGTTGATAATCTGTGTCAAATCCTACGGAGATTACCGTTATATTGATTCTACTGACATCCTTTATTTTGAGGCCGATAACAACTCGACAGACATTCATTTGAACAATGGTGAAATGATTACCGCATTCAAAACGTTGAAACATTTTGAAACTGTTTTGCCGCAGTCACAATTCCTTCGGATCCATAATAGCTACATTATCAATGTCAACCAGGTATCGCGTATCCATACCGGAAATACTGTTTGTTACATCAAAAACTCTACTACCAAATTACCGTTCTCTAAATCGTATAAAGAGAATGTTGATTTGATTATCAGCAGAATTGCAGCAGGAAATTATTTGGAGATTTAGAAAAAACATTTAATTTCGCGTAAAATTCTTACATGAATATACGGATTTTAATGGTTGATGACCATCAGACAATCCTTGAAGGGTACAAAGCCATATTGTCATTCAATACTCAGGGATATATATTAGACACTACTACTGCAAATAGTTGTGAAGCGGCTTATGAGGCAATTACCAATGCGAATCTGCCATTTGAAATTGCATTTTTGGATTTGACTTTGCCGCCATCTCCTGAAAAAAAACTGTTTTCCGGCGAGGACCTTATTCCGTTAGTAAGGAAATACCATCCAGAAGCAAAAGTCATGGTTTTGACGTCGCATTCTGAATCGATAGCACTTTTTAAGGTTTGGAATGAACACAAGCCTGACGGTTTATTGGTTAAGAGTGATTTTCAGTCTCATGATCTTATACTTGCATTCGAAACAATTGCCCGAGGGGACACTTATTACAGCTCTACCATCGTTAAACATCAAAAAAAATGGGAAGAAAAGAGCAAAGTATTAGATAGTTACAACCGTCAAATCCTTTTGTTGCTTTCGCAAGGGATAAAAACCAAAAACCTTCCCGATTTACTCCATTTGTCCAAAAGCGCAATCGATAAGCGCAAAGCAATAATAAAGCAAATCTTCGGCATTGATAAAGGAACAGATGAAGATATACTTAAAGAAGCCAGGAAGCAGGGGCTGATCTAGATTCTATTTTTTTGTTTGCATATTGAAAATGTACACTTTTAGTGTAACAGAATTAGAAAAGCAGGATATACTTTTACAACATCAAATAACAGCAGTTTGATTGATTAAAATCAGTGTTATGAAAAAGAAGCTTTTTGCTATAATGATTTTTTGTTTCCAGTTTATGGGCTTGGCTCAGGAAAAAAAGGGATTAAATGCTAAGGATGCTTTCATAAGCGGATCAATCATAACGTCATTAAATGAAGAGACTATACAGTATAAGTTCAAATCGTTGGATGATTTAAACACAGAAATGGACGAAATAATAAATGAATTTGGACTTGAAAATGAAAGTAAGAAGAAAAATGACGATCAAATAGTATTTAAAGTCGAAGTAGAACTGCTTTCAGGTCTTGAAAAAACAAATATATCGAAATCAATAACAGCCAGCCGAAAAAATGAATCGCTGGTAATGGTTATACAAAGGTTTAGAACAATGCTGTTAGCATTAACGGCGAGCTAAATCAGAAGAGTAAGTGAATGCATAAATTCATTTAATTGTGGGAAATTGGGTTCCGGCTTTTAGCCGGGACTCAATTTATTTTTATTTATATTGGCTTATGTTTAGATTGCTGTTTTCTTTCTTAATAATTCTACTGTTACTTTTAAATAGCTGTAAACCCAAAACAGTTAAAAACGATTCTGCGATAAATGATTCAGTGTCGGAGTATTTGGAGCAGGCAGGGAATGATAGTATTAGATTAGAAAAGAGAATTGAATATAACGATCAGGCATATTCCAAAATTAATTTAAACAACAACAGCTCTATTACTCGTTGTTATCTCTACCAAGTATCTTATAATTATTATACTTTTTCAAAAAATGAAAAGTTTAAATCAACTACAGAAAAATTAATCAAATTATCGATAAATAGCAATGATTCTTTAAACATCGGAAAAGGCTACAGAAATCTCGGTTTATATTTTATGGTTACTTTAGATAATGATAAAGCGATGAGATTCTTTTTAAAGTCAGAGTATTTTTTGAAGCGAAAGAAGTCAATATTGCTTTCTGATTTATATTTGGATAAGGCATTCATTTATTATTACATTAATGATTATTCAAATAGTGAATCGTCTGCATCAAGAGTTTTGCTTTTAATTGGTAATATAAAAGGGAATAGTAGGAAAAAATATGACTCATATAATTTAATAGCAACAAGTTCGAATGAACTAAAAAACTATCCAAAAGCAATAGAATACCACACTAAAGCACTTGATTTGGCGCAAAATGTCTTATTAGATGAAGACCTTACGGCAAATTCCCAAAATAATATAGGAGTAGTTTATCAGAATTTAAATAATCACAATAAAGCTATCAAATATTTTGAAAAGGCATTGTCTAAAAAAAAATTAAAAATACAATCACCTTGGCTATATGCAATGTTAATAGATAATATGGCATATTCTAAATTTAAAATTAATAATAATAAAGAATTGCCTAAGCTCTTTTTCGATGCATTGAGAATTAGAAGAGAAAATAATCTTAGTTCTGGTATTATTGCAAATGAACTGCATATTTCTGAATATTATTTAGGGATTCATGACTCAATTAAAGCAAAAAAGTATGCGCTAGACGCATTGTCTTTAGCAAAATCTACAAATTGTCAAGAAGATGTGCTAGTTCTGTTAAATCAATTATCCTTAATTGACAATAATAATTCTTCAGACTATTTTAAACAGTATATAGAAATTAGTGATAGATTAAAAGTTAAAGAAAGAAGTATTAAAGACAAATTTGCTAGAATAAGGTACGAAACTGCTGAAATTATACAGGAAAAAGAATCAGCGATTAAACAGAAATGGATTGTGGGCAGTATTTCAGGAATCATAATTATTATAATTATATTATTGTTGATAATAACATGGCAAAGAGCAAAACAAAAAGAATTAAAACTCATACAACAACAACAAAAATCTAATCAGGATATTTATCATTTGATGCTTACCCAAAAAGAAAAAGAAGATGAGGTAAGACAAATAGAAAAGAAGCGTATTGCACGTGAACTGCATGATAATATAATGAATAAATTGGCCAGTACTAAACTAAACTTATCGACATTGTCATATACAGATGGTAAAGATATTCTTCGGAAGTGTTTGATTTATGTAAATGAAATTAATCAAATAGAAGCAGATATACGTGCAATATCACATGATTTAAATCAAGAGTTGTTTAAAAAGGAAGATAGTTTTACAAACATGCTTATTGAGTTTTTTGAAAACCAGAATAAAATAAGCAATACACATTTTTTGGTTGATTTTGATATTGAGATAGACTGGAATGATGTATCAAGCGAAATCAAAATGAATTTATATCGAATCCTTCAGGAAGCTATTCATAATATTAACAAACATGCTCAAGCTAAAAGAGCCGATATAAATTTCGTACTTGACTACCCCAATCTATGCCTGTCAATAATTGATGATGGTATTGGATTTGATGCTTCAAATACCACAAAAGGGATAGGTGTCCAAAATATGAAAGAACGGGTAAGTTTGCTCAACGGGAAAATTACTTTTGGTTCAATCCCCAATAAAAATACATCAATAAACATTGCTTTACCATTAGCATAGCTTCCAATTGAACTCTCTTTAAGAAATTAAAAGTTCTTACATTTTTTTCTTTTCTAAATTTCTTCATTCACCCAGATTTTCCGATTTATAGTAAAAATTTATTTCTGTCGAGGTCAATGAAATTGCCGTTTTTGAGCGATTTAGCAAAAATCACAAAAATCATCCACTCGAATTTGGGTATCATCCACTAGTAAACGACATCATTCTACCATAAACACCTCTAATGATAAAGATTGGCAGGAGCATCCTTTTTAGTTTTACATCGTGAAAGTGTCAAAAGCCTCAAATCAAAATAAAGGCACACACCACAAAAACGAAAGCAAAAACAAAATATAAAAAAGTTCTCAAATTATGAAAAAATTAGCATCAACATTCGGATTATTAGCTTTAATGCTTATTGTCACGTCATTTACAACTCCAGAAATTGGGGGGAAAAGTACTGATGGGGGTTTAGGTGATAAAGGTACAGGTAGAGGTACAAAAATATCTTACGAAATTGGAGGAAAAAGTACTGATGGAGGTTTAGGTGATAACACAGGTAAAGGAACTGGCACCACTACTCCTTCAACTGGAACAGGCGGATTCTCAATAGGAGGGAAAAGTACTGGAACAGGATTATAAGTCAATTTGATGTTTAAAACATCAAATAAAAATATAAAAACCACTATTTTTAAATAGTGGTTTTTTTTTTAAGTTAGTTTACTACATTTGTTGAAACACTAACTCATAATATTGAAAGCAAATTACATAATAGCATTATTTGTATTTGTATTTATTGGTTGTACAAAAAAGAAAGAAACAGTCTCTGCAAAAAGCACGTCAGACAAAGGTGTTTATTTTTTTAACTTGTCGAATCAAGAAAAGTATTCTGATGATCAAAGGATAAATTTTCTTAACAAAGCGTTCGATATAGTTTTGCGAAATTCAAATAACACAAAAAATAGAGAACTTACTGTCAGATATAGTTTTTCAGTATTATGCATTTGGTTTAGGAGATGATTTCAATAAATCATCGGAAGTTCTATTAAGGAATTCACTAGAATCAGCTGATACTATAAATTTAGGAAAAGCATATAGATGTAGGGCATTCCATTATAAAGCTATACAAAACTTAGATAGTTCTTTTATATACTTTACTAAAGCTGAAAAGATATATATTAAGTTGAAAGATCAAAATATCCTAGCAAACGTATATTTAAATAAAGGGGTGGTACAATACATGGTGAGCGATTTTCTTGGAGCTGAGCTTTCGCTCACAAGAGCTTATACAATATATAAGGATTCTGACAATAAAAGGAATTTGTATAGTACATTAAACCAATTAGGTTTAGTGTATAATGAATTAAAAGAATACGAAAAGGCAGTTTTTTATCATAATAAAGCACTGGAGATTGTAAAAAAATTCAAATTACAGGATGGTGAACATCAGGAAGCAGTTTGTTATAATAATATTGGATATCTTTATATAAAGCAGAAAAAGTATGAGCAAGCTATAATCAATTTTGAACAGGCATTAAAAGATAAGGATATTTTAAAAGATGATCCGGACCTATATTCACTATTGATTGATAATCTTGCGTATTCAAGGTTGCAATCGGCAAATTACAAGGATCTTCCTAAATTATTTTTTGATGCGCTTGCGATAAGAGAAAAGCTTAAAGATCCAACGGTTATAGTAGGTAGTAATATCCATATCTCTGAATATTATCAATTAAGGGGTGATGAGCAATCTTCAATAAAGTATGCTCAGAAAGCTTTAAGAACTGCAAAGGAATCAAAAATTCCGGGGAATATTGTATTGGCTCTTAAGCAAGCTCAGGTTGTAGATGTTAAAAAAGCGGTGGAATATAACGAAGATTATATAAGAATTAGCGATAGTTTACAAATTGCCGAAAGGCAGTCCAAGGATAGATTCAATAGGATTAGTCTGGAAACTGATGAAATAATCCAGGAAAATGATAATCTTGAAAATCGTAACCGAAATTTACTTTACATTTTTGTCATCACCTTCATTCTAGTAGCCTTATTGTTTGTAGTAAGGGCGCAAAGGGCGCGAACAAGAGAACTGATTTTCAAGCAGAATCAGCAAAAGGCCAACGAAGAAATCTTTAACCTGATGATGTTCTCAGCAATCAATCATCGATGAAAGCCGTAATAAAGAAAAGAAACGGATGGCACAGGATTTACACGATGGTGTTTTGGGTAGGATGTTTGGTTTGAGGTTAAATCTAGATAGCCTGAATTCGAGTTCTGATCCTGACTCGGTGCAAAAAAGATTGGAATTATTAAACGAATTAAAAACCATTGAACAGGACATTCGTGAAATTTCACATGACCTGAACAGGGAAAAAATGGTTTTAATCAATAACTTTGTTTCGATTGTACATAATTTATTGGAAGAGCAAAAATCCTCCTACGAGGCAAGTGTAGAATACCAGATTGATACTAAAATCGATTGGGATAAAGTAGGGAATGCAATCAAGATTAATATGTACCGCATCCTTCAGGAAGGTTTACAAAACATCAATAAGTACGCCAATGCAAGGAATATCCAGGTTGACATTAGCGGAGATGTTGAAAATGTATATCTCAAAATCCAGGACGATGGTGTTGGCTTTGATGTTAACAAAAAAAGTAAAGGTATCGGCATGCAAAACATGATTTCAAGAACACACGATTGCCACGGAATCATTGATATCAATTCTAAAAAAGATCAAGGAACCAGAATAATTATAACAGTCCCAATAGAAACCAAACAACAAATCGAACAAGTATGACAAATCCAATCAACATTCTAATAGTAGACGACCACCCGTTCATTATTCAAGCATATCGTAATGCTCTTGACAAATACAGTCAGCAAGGATATGAGTTTGTTGTGACCCAAGCCAATAATTGCAAAACGGGATACGAGAGCATTATGGGAGCAAAGATTCCTTTTGACGTAGCCTTCTTTGATATCAGCATGCCCGAATATGCCGAGAAAAGCATTTATTCAGGAGAAGATTTAGCAGCACTGATAAAAATAGAAATGCCAGACTGTAAAATAATTTTGCTGACAATGCATACCGAATTGCTAAAAATCAACAACATTATAAAAAACATAAATCCAAGCGGGCTAATCATCAAGAACGATTTGACTTTTGACGAATTGATATTTGCCTTTGATAAAATCATCAATAACGAAAGCTATTACAGCCAAACAGTGATCAAACTTGTAGGGCAGGCACAATACAACAACATCGAATTGGATGCTTTTGACAAACAAATTTTATTTCACCTTTCAAAAGGTGTTAAGACCAAAGATTTGCCGCAATACATTCCGCTTTCCCTCAGTGCTATAGAAAAGCGTAAGCTAAATATTAGGGAAATCCTTGAAGTAAAAGGAGGAAGCGACATCGATCTGATTAATGAGGCAAAAACAAAAGGTGTCATTTAACGATTATGCGGGAAACCGTAACAGCTATTCAAAAAACAAGATTTAACTTAGCTGAAGATTTTAGGGTTATTAAGTAGATCTGCAGCGGTAATGACATATTACAGCTGGATTTATGAATTTCAGGGGACAAAAAGCGATACTTAGGTATCGCTTTTTATTTATTCGCTCATCGCATCCCACCCTCGTGCTTTTAATGGTATTTTGGTATTTGCCCTGGTAATCAGGTGAATGCCTTCATTTTCCTGTGTCAAATGGCCAATGACAGTAAAATTCGGATTGGCTTTGATTTTGTCAAAATCTTCTAGAGCAATGCTAAAGAGCAATTCGTAATCCTCACCGCCATTGATCGCAACAGTCGTGCTGTCAATATTGAATTCTTCACAAACGTTGATAAACTGTGGATCAACCGGAATTTTCTCTTCGTATAAATTGCAGCCTACTTTTGATTGTTTGCAGATGTGTATGATTTCTGAGGACAATCCATCCGAAATATCAATCATCGAGCTTGGCTTTACTTCCAGTTTTTTTAATAATTCTTTGATGTCGTGCCGGGCTTCGGGTTTTAATTGGCGTTCGATCAGATACGTGTAAGCATCCAAATCAGGTTGATTGTTCGGATTTACCTGGAATACCTGTTTTTCACGTTCCAAAACCTGCAGTCCCATGTAAGCCGAACCCAAATCGCCAGAAACAACCAATAGGTCCCCTTCTTTGGCGCCGTTTCTGTAAACGATATCTTCCTCATTGGCTTCACCAATTGCGGTAATCGAAAGGATCAGCCCTTTTTGCGATGAAGTGGTATCGCCACCAACCACATCAACATCATAAAACTTGGCAGCCAAAGCAATTCCGTCAAACAGCTCTTCCAAAGCTTCCAGCGGAAAACGGTTGGAAACTGCAACCGAAACGGTAATCTGTGTAGCTTTTGCATTCATTGCACAAATATCGGATACATTTACAACTACGGCCTTATAGCCCAAATGGCGCAAAGGCATGTAAGACAAGTCAAAATGTACGCCTTCAATCAGCAAATCGGTTGAAACGACTGCTTTTTTGTTTTTAAAATCCAGCACAGCAGCATCATCGCCAATGCTTTTTAAGGTTGATGGCTGCTTCATGTCAAACCGTTTGGTTAGATGGTCAATCAAACCAAATTCGCCAAGCTGTGAAAGCGATGTCCTTTGTGGGGTTTTATCTTCTAACATATTGCAAAGTTTAAGGTAGCAAAGGTACAAAGTTGCTATCGTATCTGCTAAAAAATAAAAATTCAAAATCCTGCTGACATACTGTTGTCAATAACGCCATTTAATTTTGTCCTGTAATCAAAAAATAAATCTAATGAACACAATCATGAACACCCCAGCTGTACTTTCAAAAGAACAATTATTACGCCACTGGCTTGGGCACCGCTTTGTAACACGCCGTGTTATGGAAGCTTTCCCTGAAAAGGAATTTTTCGAATTTACCATTGGCGGAATGCGCCCGTTTTCTGAACTGGCTTCGGAATTGCTTTCCATTGCGGTTCCGGCCTTAAAGGCAATTATTTCGCGCGACACGAATCCGTATACCGAAGAAGGTTTTAAGTTGGCAACAAAAGCCGAATATCTTGAAAAATGGGATGATGCAACTAATGAAATCATCAGTCTTTGGCCTCAGATTAAGGAAGAAGATTTCAATGAGACTTTCAAACTGTTTGGCCAGTACGAATTCCCGATTTACCAAAACATATTGTATTTTATTGATAATGAAATTCATCACCGCGGACAAGGTTATGTTTACCTAAGGGCGCTCGGAATCGAACCGCCATTCTTTTGGGAACGCTGGTAGGAGCCAGGCTGTACGCCAGCTTAAAAAGCAAAATGGATTTTAAATCCGAAGCCCCAATCTAATTGGGGCTTTTTTGTATCCTTTCCCGATAGTTGTCCATCAGTTCTAAAATCCGGTTATTCAATGATTTTGGCTCAATAATTTCTGCATAATCGGCATACATTAAAAACCAGCGTGCAAAACCGTTGACGATATCGCGGGACAAAAAGGTCATTTCTAACCGGTTGCCAACATTTTTTTGGGAAACAAAACCATAGTATTTTTTTTCTGAAGCCAGGTATTTGCTGATTTTCCTGTCAATCAAAATTCGCACTTTGGTTGTTGGGATTTCGTGTTGTCTGTTCAGATAGGTTTCCAGCGTTTCATGCTCTTTCGTAAAACCGTTTTGTGTTTTTTTGATGCCTTCAATCCGATCGGCGCGGAACTGCCGGTAATCATTCCTCAAATGGCAAAATCCAAATATGTACCAATTGTTGTGATCGTGAAAAACACCTACAGGCTCAATGGTTCTTTCAGATGCAGTGTCGGCATCGATAGCCTGGTAATCAAGTACGACCTGGGTTTTATCGGCTACGCTTTTAAAGAGGATCGACATCGCATTGGGGACATTTTCATTAAACAGATTTCCCATGGATGGCTGGATCAGCACTTTTGATTCGATGCTCGAAACCCAATCCTTATCCGAACTCTGCATTACCGATCTGAGCTTAAACATAGCCGATTGGTAATGTTGCCCCAATTCCCTGTCGATGAATTTCTGCATCAGTTTCTCAGCGGCAATGAAGCTGCTGGCTTCCTCACGCGTAAACATTACCGGCGGTAACCGATATCCGTCTACCAGCGAATACCCGATTCCGGCTTCGCCATAAATAGGCACGCCCGATGCTTCGAGCGTTCTGATGTCACGGTAAATGGTGCGCAGGCTCACTTCAAAACGCGCAGCCAATTCCTGCGCTTTTACAACCCTTTTTGATTGCAGCTGGATCAGGATGGCGATAACGCGGTCAAAGCGTTTAGGGGATTCGTCGAACATTGAAAAACTAAGTAACTGAGTTGTAAATTTAGTGAGTTTTCAATGATTAATTCCAACAAAAAACCCAACAACTTTCGCTGCTGGGTTTCTATCTTTTAATCTTTCGATTCTTTAGTCATTTAATTTAAGTACCGCCATAAACGCTTCCTGCGGAATCTCTACGTTTCCTACCTGGCGCATACGTTTTTTACCTTTTTTCTGTTTTTCCAAAAGCTTACGCTTACGCGAAATGTCACCACCATAACATTTGGCCGTAACGTCTTTCCTCAAAGCTTTGATGGTTTCACGTGCGATGATTTTTGCACCGATTGCCGCCTGGATCGGAATATCGAATTGTTGCCTAGGGATCAGCTCGCGCAATTTCTCGCACATTTTCTTACCGATGTTGTACGCGTTGTCTTCGTGGATCAACGCCGAAAGTGCATCAACCGAATTTCCGTTCAATAACACATCCAGCTTCACTAGTTTAGAACTTCTCATCCCGATTGGCGAATAGTCAAATGAGGCATAACCTTTGGAAACGGTTTTCAAACGATCGTAAAAATCGAATACGATTTCCGCCAGCGGCATGTCAAAATTCAACTCAACACGTTCTGTTGTCAAATAGGTCTGATTGGTGATAATCCCTCGCTTTTCAATACACAAACTCATTACGTTACCCACAAAATCGGACTTGGTAATGATGGTTGCCTTGATAAACGGTTCCTCAACGCGGTCGAGTTTTGATGGTTCCGGTAAATCCGATGGATTGTTTACGATGATTGGCGTTTCCGGTTCTTTTTTGGTATAAGCCAAATACGAAACGTTCGGAACCGTAGTGATTACGGTCATGTCAAACTCACGCTCCAGCCTTTCCTGGATAATTTCCAAATGCAGCATTCCGAGGAATCCGCAACGGAAACCAAATCCTAACGCCGCAGAACTTTCCGGGCAAAAACCAGAGAAGCATCGTTCAATTGCAGTTTCTCCATCGAGGCACGCAAATCTTCATAATCTTCAGTGTCTACAGGGTAAATTCCGGCGAATACCATTGGCTTCACATCCTCAAAACCAACAATCATATTGGTGGTCGGTGTTTTAGCATCGGTAATCGTATCACCCACTTTTACTTCCTTGGCTTCCTTGATACCGGAAATCAGATAACCCACATCGCCGGTAGAAATCACATCTTTCGGCACTTGGTTCAGTTTCAAAGTTCCCACTTCATCAGCAAAATATTCGTTACCGGTTGCCATGAATTTGATTTTCTGTCCTTTGCGGATTTCACCGTTTTTTACACGGAAGATAACCTCAATCCCGCGAAACGGATTATAAACCGAGTCAAAAATCAATGCCTGGAGCGGCTCGTCCTTGCTTCCTTTCGGAGCCGGGATTTTTTCAATAATGGCAGAAAGGATATTTTCAACACCAAATCCGGTTTTACCCGAGGCATGTATAATGTCTTCCAGCTTGCAGCCCAATAAGTCAATGATATCGTCGCTAACTTCTTCAGGATTGGCGCTTGGCAAATCCACCTTGTTCAAAACCGGAATGATCTCCAAATCGTTTTCCAAAGCCAGGTAAAGATTGGAAATCGTCTGTGCCTGAATGCTTTGTGCTGCATCTACAATTAATAGCGCACCTTCGCAAGCCGCAATAGAACGCGAAACCTCATACGAAAAGTCAACGTGGCCCGGAGTATCAATCAGGTTCAGGATGTATTTCTCGCCCTGATAGGTATATTCCATCTGAATGGCGTGGCTCTTAATGGTAATCCCACGTTCGCGCTCCAAATCCATGTTGTCCAATAACTGCGCCTTTTCCTCGCGCGCCGTAACCGTTTGGGTTGCCCCTAATAACCGGTCGGCCAGCGTGCTTTTTCCGTGGTCAATGTGTGCAATGATGCAAAAATTCCTAATGTTCTTCATCTTCAGTATAAATCAGTCTTGGGCGTGCCCCCGAAAACCGGGGTCAGGCTGTCCGCAGTACACGGTACTTGCTCCCATCCTTCACGCGTTTAATCGGCAAATATAAGGCAAAGTTTTGATTTAAAAGAAAAGCTTGGCAAATAACCTGTTAAGCTATTTTGTGGCTTTGGTTTTTGTAGTGGTTTTGGGTTTCTGGCGCGACTTTGGCTTTGTTTCGTCCGGCTTTGGCTCGGATTTTACTATTACGGCAGCATCAGGTTTAGCGGTATCCGGCAATACGGCAACATCTTTTTCCTTTTCCTGCTGCTCTACATACACGGCATAATCTGCAGGTTCTATTTTGGCACCTACATATTCGGCATAAACCCGCGTAAATTCGGCGCCAAAATATAAAATGGCAGCAGTATAATACACCCAAACCAAAATGACAATCAACGATCCGGCCGCGCCATAGGCAGACCCCGTACTTGTAGCATCAATGTAAAACCCGATCAGAAAGCGTCCCAAAAGAAACAGGCAGGCTGTGAAAAAAGCTCCGGCCCTTACATCTTTCCAGGCAATTTTTGCATCGGGCAAAACCTTGAAGATTACACCAAACAGTGTCATGATTACCAGGAAACTTACCACGATATTCGCAATCTGGAAAATGATGATCGTCACATCGGGGAAATAATTTTTCAACCAGTCGCTCAAGGCCATTAAAGCACCATTGACCATAAGCGAAACGATAAGCAAAAAGCCCAATCCAACAATCAATGACGACGAAAGCAGGCGGTCTTTGAGTAATTTCAGCCAGCCGCGTTTTGGTTTTGCCTTTACCCGCCAGATGATATTGATCGAATCCTGGATTTCGCCAAAAACGCTTGTAGCACCAATGATAAGCGTAATCCCGCCAATGATCAGCGCCAGGGTCGTTTTGCCTGAAAGCTCCATATTTTTAATGATATCCTGAATCTGCGCTGCAGCCTCATTCCCGATGAGCCCGTTGATTTCGCCAAAAACCTGGCCCTGAATGGCTTCGCGCCCAAAAAACACACCTGCCAGCGAAATCATCAATAGTAAAAGCGGTGCTAAAGAAAAGACGGTGTAGTATGAAAGCGAGGCACTGAATTTTAGCGCGCGGTCGTTGTTGAAGCTGTTGAAAGTATCTTTTAATATCCTAAAAGCAGTATTCATAGTGATTTTGGTTTCCATATTTTGCCTTTTATAACAAAGTTATTTTTACTAGGCCAAAAAAAATTACAGGATTTCTATATTCTGTTGCAGGATTCGCCCAAAAAATCTAATAAATAAAGTAAACATTCCTAATTAAAAAATGGTATAAATCAAACTGTTATATTGTTTTTTTGGTAAACATTGGTTTTTGGACAGGGTGACATCAATTAACTAAAGTTTCTGCCAATGAAACCCGATATGTACTAAGCGTGTTTCTTTATATTTGCCGCCTTAAAAGCAAAAAGCTTTCATCTTCAATGTATTCTGAAATTTTGTTGGGGTTGTTTAACCTAAAAGAAATCTTTTTTGACTTAGAATAAAAACGTAATTTTGCCGGATAAATTAAAAGCTATGCCGAAAATAGGCAACATCGAATTACCAGATTTCCCTTTGCTGCTTGCGCCCATGGAGGACGTAAGCGATCCGCCGTTCCGTCGTTTGTGCAAACTGCATGGAGCTGATTTAATGTATTCGGAGTTCATTTCCTCGGAAGGATTGATTCGTGATGCGATTAAAAGCCGTGCAAAGCTTGATATTTTTGATTACGAACGTCCTGTTGGAATCCAGATTTTCGGAGGCGATGAAGAGGCAATGGAGCTGTCGGCAAAAATTGTTGATACCGTTCAGCCCGATTTGGTCGATATTAATTTTGGCTGCCCTGTTAAGAAAGTGGTCTGCAAAGGTGCCGGCGCCGGTGTCTTGAAGGATGTTGATCTGATGGTGCGGCTGACTAAAGCAGTAATTAAGGGAACCAATCTTCCGGTAACGGTAAAAACCCGTTTGGGTTGGGACGAAAATTCGATTAATATTGATGAGGTGGCCGAAAGACTCCAGGATGTAGGCGTTCAGGCGCTGACCATCCATGCCAGGACACGGGCCCAAATGTACAAAGGCCATTCCGACTGGTCACATATTGCACGGGTAAAAAACAACCCGAGGATCACAATGCCGATTTTTGGGAATGGAGATATCGATTCACCTGAAAAAGCATTGGAATACAAGAATAAATTTGGTTTGGACGGAATGATGATCGGCCGTGCGGCGATTGGCTATCCGTGGATTTTCAATGAAATCAAGCACTATTTCAAAACCGGCGAACATTTGGCACAGCCCACAATTGCTGATCGTATCGAAGCAGCAAGAAACCACCTGACCTGGTCTATGGATTGGAAAGGCGAACGCGTTGGGATTGTGGAAATGCGCCGTCACTACACGAATTACTTCAAGGGTATTCCTAATTTTAAGGAGCACCGGTTAAAATTGGTTACACTGGAAAGTGCCGAAAGCCTGTTCAGGGCTTTAGATGAAATCCAGGAAATTTATTCCGGATTCCAATTTGTTTAATCCAGTAGCTTTTTTGTAACACGGCTGCTGGCAATCCAGCTCGAGATAAACCCAAGCACTATAATAGTTCCCATTACTATCAGTACGTTTTGAATGCTGAAAACTACCGGGTACGCCAGGCTTTCGGTAATCATTATCAGTTTGAATTGTTGTTGGATTACGACTATGATTATTCCTAATATCAATCCGATGATCCCGCCAATAATCGTCAGCAGGCTTCCCTGAAGCAGGAAGATTTTCTTTAGATGCCCTATTTCGGAACCTAAATTATAAAGTGTTTTAAGATTGCTTTTCTTGTCAAGGATCATCATAATCAGGGCGCCGATCAAATTGAATAATGCAATGATGATTACTAAGGTGAATATTAAATAAACCGCAATATTTTCGGTGTTGAGCATCTTATATAAGGTAGCATTGAGCTCGGCTTTGGTTTTGACCGTTGCCTTGTTTTGGAAAACAGCTTTTAATTTCTCCATTACCTCATTTTCATTGGCATTGGGCTGTAGCTTTATTTCAATGGCCGAAATTTCATTTGGTTTGTATTCCAGCAAATCCTGGGTTAGCCTCAAATCGGCAAAAACATATTTCGAATCCAAATCTTCGCTGATCGCATAAATCCCAACCGGAATCAGCTCGGATTTATTAAAAGCTTCTGCCTCGCTTTCAATCACTGCTTTGCCTTTTCGTGGCACATACACTTCAAAAGGATTGTTGAAATCAAAAAGCCCAAGTGACAATTTCTGGGTAATCCCATAGCCTACAACCACTTCGGCGGTATTATAGCGAAGCCATTTTCCGTTGAAAAGGCTTTTGGATACATTATTTATTTTCGAATAATTGGCGTCAACACCTTTTAAATAAGTTACCTGTTCTTTTCCGTCAAAAAAGAAAAGCACACGCTCTTCGGTAACCTTACTGTAAATGGCTACTCCTTCGATGGCCGAAATCTGTTTTTCCTGGCTGGGTGTGACCTGAAAGCTTTTTCCGTGGATTGGATTGACTTTCAGATCGGGGTCAATGGTGTTGGTAAACGACAAGCTAAAATCGCGCAGGCCGCTAAAAACCGAAAGCACTACAAAAAGAGCCATCGTTCCTACGATAATCCCCACAGACGCAATGCCGGTAATAATATTGATAGCATTGTTTTTGCTTTTGCTAAAAAGATACCGTTTGGCTATGTATAATGGAAAATTCAATTCTAGAATTTCTTGCGTTTGTCTAAAAGGTCGCGGTTTTCAATCGGATTTTCTTTCCCTGCCAAGGCATTGTCAATCTTTTCTATATAATCCAAAGAGTCATCTATATAAAAAGCAAGGTTAGGGACTTTCCGCAGCTGAAGCTTTACGCGCTGTGATAAATCGTGCTTGATTAAAGGTGCATTCGTTTTTACCGCTTCCAGTAATTCGGCAGCCTTTTCCTGCGGAAACACGCTCAGATATACTTTGGCAATAGACAGGTCGGTCGTTACGCTAACCTTAGAAACCGAAATCACCAAATTGGTTATTCCGTTTTTACGCACCTCACCCTGCAAAATATCAACAAGATCCTTTTGCAATACACTCCCTATTTTCTTCTGTCTGTTTGTTTCCATGCCGCAAAAATACAACTTTTAAATTTTATTTGTGACAGAAGCGAAAGTTTTGGCTCGTCAGCCGTCCATCTTCCCGCTTTTCGCTATACTATGGTATCGCTCCAATCGGGGCTAGGTAGAGAATCCGTTTGAATTTTTGTTAACTTTGTTAGCTAAAAATACATAACAGTTATGCGTAAAATTGAACATATCGGAATTGCGGTAAATAATCTGGAAGCTTCCAACCAGCTATTCGAAAAACTTTTTGGAAATCCGCCCTATAAAGAAGAAGAAGTGGCCAGCGAAGGTGTGAAAACCTCTTTTTTTATGAACGGCCCAAACAAAATTGAGCTTCTGGAAGCCACAAATGCAGACAGCCCGATAGCCAAATTCCTCGAAAAGAAGGGCGAAGGCATCCATCATATCGCTTTTGATGTAGAAAACATAGTAGATGAAATCGCCCGGTTAAAAGACGAAGGATTTGTTGTGTTGAACGAAACTCCTAAAAAAGGCGCTGACAATAAGCTTGTTGCGTTCTTGCACCCAAAGGGAACCAATGGTGTGCTTGTTGAACTTTGTCAAGAAATACAATAAAAACGCTTGTTTTAAATTAAAATTAGTCTTAATATTGCACCGCTGATTAAGCTGGTCCTATAGCTCAGTTGGTTAGAGCACCTGACTCATAATCAGGTGGTCCTTGGTTCGAGCCCAAGTGGGACCACATATAAATGAAGACCTCAAAAAAAGAGGTCTTTTTTTATCTGGATTAAAACCAAAAAGGCGTTTACAACGTTAATAAGTGTATATTGTCGATTTTTGAACGGAAGATTAGTAATCGCATTTGTGCAACATTAATTTTCTATTAACTTTGGCGATTAAATTATATTTTATTTTGGAAAATAGATTTTTTTTATACTTTTACGCACTATGAAAATTGTCCCGAATAGAATTTTTATTATTCTGGCTGTGTTTTTCTTGTCAGCAGGCAATATGTTTGCCGATGCAGGACCACCGCCACCATCAACACCGCCACCGCCACCAGGATTGCCATTGGACGGAGGTGTCGTTCTATTGTTAGTGTTGTCAATAACTTACGGTATTTATAAACTGAACAAAATAAAAAAAGCTTCAAATTAATTTTTGAAGCTTTTTTGTTAGCGCTTGTTTGTGGCATTATTGCCTTAATGAATGCAATCTTGCGACGTATTTTCCGACAACATCGAATTCAAGGTTTATTTTTGTGCCAACTTTAAAGTTTTGGAAATTGGTGTGTTCATAAGTATAAGGGATGATGGCAACGCTAAATTCATTTTCCTTTGAATTTACAACGGTCAGGCTTACCCCATTTACGGTTATCGAGCCTTTTTCAATAGTAATGTTGCTGAATGTTTTGTCGTATTCAAAAGTAAAATACCAGCTGCCGTTAGCTTCCTCAATAGATTTGCAGATTCCTGTTTGATCGACATGCCCCTGGACGATATGCCCGTCAAGGCGGTCGCCAAGTTTCATTGCGCGTTCAATATTGATCAGGTCGCCTACTTTCCAATCGCCTAAGTTGGTCTTTTCAATGGTTTCCCTGATTGCTGTTACTGTATAGTTATCGTTTTCAATGGCAACTACCGTCAGGCAAATGCCATTGTGTGAAACACTTTGGTCAATTTTTAACTCATGCGTTATGTTGGATGAAACCGTTATATGAAGATTGTCGTTTTCTTTTCTCAAATCTTTGACAATTCCAAGGGTTTCGATTATTCCTGTAAACATTGTGGTTTTATTTTACTAAATTTGCTGTTCAAAATTAGCAATAAATAACGTGTTCTTTTTATGAAAAAAGCAGAAAATATCATCGTTGGGATTTCTATCGGTGATTTGAACGGAATCGGCAGCGAAGTGGTACTTAAGACATTTGACGATTCAAGGATGTTGGAACTTTGTACGCCGGTTATTTTTGCAAACGTAAAGGTGCTGTCTTTTATAAAAAAGGCATTGGGGTTGGAAACGCCGCTTCACGGAATCGACCAGATCAACCAGGTTGTAATAGGAAAGATCAATGTGCTGAATGTCTGGAAGGAAAGCATCGACCTGAATTTTGGCGCCAATGATGAAAATGTTGGGAAATATGCAATAAAGTCATTTGTTGCCGCTACAAAAGCTTTGAAGGAAAGCCAGATCGATGTTTTGGTTACGGCACCTATTAATAAGTATAATATTCAGTCGGAAGAATTCAAATTTCCGGGGCATACGGATTATCTAGACAAAGAACTCGAAGGAAACGCCCTGATGCTTATGGTTCAGGATAACCTGAGGGTTGGTTTGATGACTGACCACATTCCGGTAAACGAAGTGGCCAAGCACCTGAATGAAAAACTGATTACCCAGAAAATAGAAACCATCAAAAAGACATTAATCCAGGATTTCGGAATTACCAAGCCGAAAATTGCCGTGTTGGCCTTGAATCCGCATGCAGGAGATAATGGTGTCATTGGCAAGGAAGACGATGAAATTTTAAAGCCTGTGCTGAAAAGCCTTTTTGAAAAAGGGACTATGGTTTTTGGGCCTTTCCCGGCAGATGGTTTTTTTGGTAACGGTCAATATGAAAAATACGATGCGGTTATAGCAACGTACCACGATCAGGGATTGATTCCTTTTAAGACGTTGTCTTTTGGTAACGGCGTAAATTATACGGCTGGTTTGAATAAAGTAAGGACTTCTCCTGATCACGGGACGGCTTATGAGATTGCAGGAAAAGGAATTGCCGACTTTAATTCGTTTAAGGAAGCGGTTTATACGGCAATTGATATTTTCAATTCAAGGAACCAGCATCAGGAAATCAGTAAAAACCCCTTAAAAATCAAGGAAAAACAGTTATAAACAAAAAAATGTTTATAACGCTTTTGGAATTGTAATTATTTTATATCTTTGCACTCCCGATTTAGGGCTCAAATTGTTGTTTAGATGAAAAGTACGAATGAATATTTAATTCCGTTTGTAGGATTAAAATTAGGAAAGCATCAGTTTGAATTTAAAATAAACAAAAAGTTCTTTGACGAATTTGGTTTTGATGAATTCGAAAGTTGCGATATTACGGTAAATGTTGTCCTTGAAAAAAAGTCAACAATGCTCGAAATCGGCTTTAAGCACAGTGGAACAGTAAATGTTCCCTGCGACCTGACCGGCGAACAGTTTGATCTTCCTATTAAAGGAAAAATCAAATTGGTGGTTCAGTTTGGTGAAGAATTCAACAATGACAATGACGAACTGCTGATCCTGCCACACGGCGAACACCAGATAGACCTGTCACAATACATTTATGAAATGATTGTGCTGTCCATCCCCCAAAAAAGGGTTCACCCGGGCGTAAAAGACGGAACATTGCAGACCGAAGCATTAAAAAAACTGAAGGAATTACAGGTCAAAGAAGTAAAAGAAGAGAAAAAAGAAGAAGATACGGACCCTCGTTGGGACCAATTAAAAAAACTATTAACGGATAAATAATATAGTACAATGGCACATCCTAAGAGAAAAACCTCGAAAACGAGAAGAGACAAAAGAAGAACTCACTATAAAGCAACTGTTGCTCAGATTGCAACTTGCCCAATAACTGGAGAAGCACATTTATACCACAGAGCTTACTGGCACGAAGGTAAAATGTACTACAGAGGACAAGTAGTTATCGATAAATCAGTAGCAGTAGCGTAACGAAAGTTTTTTACAAAACTAACTCTCACTTTGTGGGAGTTTTTTGTTTTAAAGAAATTTGTTAAATATCGGTGCCTAAAACGCTTTAGGTAAAATTTTTTTTTGTAATTTCCACAACTTTTCGCAATCAAAAAAGCGGGAAGAAAAATACCCTATTTATGAATACAATAACAGCCGCAATCACCGCAGTTGGAGCATATGTTCCAGAATTTGTACTCTCAAATCAAGTACTGGAAACAATGGTCGACACCAATGATGAATGGATTACAACCCGTACCGGAATCAAGGAAAGAAGACTATTGAAAGAGAAAGGGAAAGGCACTTCCTTTATGGCTGTCAAAGCCGCACAAAACCTAATTGAAAAAGCAAACATCAATCCGGAAGACATTGACATGGTAATTATGGCGACAGCTACGCCTGACATGCCTGTGGCTTCAACCGGAGTATATGTGGCCAGCCAGATCGGCGCAACAAATGCTTTTGCCTATGACTTACAGGCAGCATGCTCAAGCTTCCTTTATGGGATGTCAACAGCTGCAGCCTATATCCAGTCGGGCAGGTACAAAAAAGTATTGTTGATCGGTGCGGATAAAATGTCATCGATCATCGATTATACCGATAGGGCAACCTGCATTATCTTCGGAGATGGCGCAGGTGCTGTATTGTTCGAGCCAAACCACGAGGGACTTGGACTTCAGGATGAATTCCTGAGGAGCGACGGGATCGGAAGGGAATACCTTAAGATTGATGCGGGCGGATCAATACTTCCACCATCAAAAGAAACCGTTGAGAACGGACAGCATTTTGTATTCCAGGATGGGAAAACCGTTTTCAAATATGCTGTTTCAGGTATGGCAGATGTAAGCGAGAAGATCATGCAGCGCAACAACCTTACAAAAGAAGATGTAAACTGGCTGATCGCACATCAGGCAAACAAAAGGATTATTGACGCTACAGCAAGCAGAATGGGGCTTGATGAAAATAAGGTGTTGGTAAATATCCATAGGTATGGCAATACTACTTCGGCAACCCTGCCTTTGTTGCTGAGCGATTTCGAAGGACAGCTTAAAAAAGGAGATAACTTAATTTTTGCAGCATTTGGAGGTGGATTCACATGGGGTTCTATCTATTTAAAATGGGCATATAACAAACAATAAACTAACTAAAATCAGCTATCATGGATTTAAAAGAAATTCAAAACCTAATCAAATTTGTATCTAATTCTGGAGTTGCAGAAGTAAAATTAGAACAGGTGATGTAAAAATTACGATCAGGACTACACTTGAAGGAAATACCCCTGAAATTACTTATGTGCAACAGGCTCCAATGGCACAGGCATTGCCAGCAGCGCCAGCTCCTGTAGCAGCAGCACCAGTAGCACCTGCGGCACCAGCAGCAGAAGACAATTCAAAATACATCACTATAAAATCTCCAATGATTGGAACATTCTACCGCAAACCAGCGCCAGACAAAGCTCCTTTCGTTGAAGTTGGTGCTACTATCGGAAAAGGCGATGTGCTTTGTGTTGTGGAAGCGATGAAATTATTCAACGAAATCGAGGCTGAGGTTAGTGGTAAAATCGTTAAGATTTTGGTTGATGATATGTCGCCAGTTGAATTTGACCAACCGTTATTCTTGGTTGACCCATCATAAACTATTTTAAATTATAAATTATAAGTTATAAATGGCTTCGGCCAGATGTAATAATTCAAAATTTAAAATTTAAAATTTAAAATAATCATAAGATGTTTAAAAAAATACTAATTGCCAATAGAGGCGAAATTGCACTTCGTGTGATCAGGACCTGCCGTGAAATGGGCATAAAGACCGTAGCGGTTTATTCTACTGCCGATGCGGAAAGCTTACACGTTAAATTTGCTGACGAAGCGGTATGCATTGGCCCGCCGCCAAGTAATTTGTCCTACCTAAAAATGTCTAATATTATTGCCGCTGCAGAAATTACCAATGCAGATGCAATCCATCCGGGATATGGTTTCCTTTCGGAAAATGCCAAATTCTCTAAAATCTGCCAGGAACACGGAATCAAATTCATCGGTGCTTCGCCTGAAATGATTGATAAAATGGGAGATAAGGCTACTGCAAAAGCGACTATGAAAGCAGCTGGAGTTCCTTGTGTTCCGGGATCTGACGGGATTCTGACTGATTTTGCCGATGCCAAAAAAGTTGCCAAAGAAACAGGTTATCCTGTGATGATGAAAGCTACCGCAGGTGGCGGAGGTAAAGGGATGCGCGCGATATGGAAGGAAGAAGACCTTGAGAAAGCCTGGGAAAGTGCGCGTCAGGAAGCTGCAGCATCTTTTGGAAATGATGGCATGTACATGGAGAAATTAATCGAGGAGCCGCGTCATATTGAAATACAGGTAGTTGGTGACTCTTACGGAAAAGCATGCCATTTGTCAGAAAGGGATTGTTCGGTACAGCGCCGTCACCAGAAACTGACAGAAGAAACCCCATCTCCGTTCATGACTGACGAATTGCGTCACAAAATGGGAGAGGCTGCGGTTAAAGCTGCAGAGTTTATCAAATATGAAGGAGCAGGAACTGTTGAATTCCTTGTTGATAAACACAGGAATTTCTATTTTATGGAAATGAACACGCGTATCCAGGTAGAACATCCAATTACAGAGCAGGTTATTGATTATGACTTGATCCGCGAGCAGATTTTGGTTGCTGCCGGCGTGCCGATTTCTGGGAAAAATTATTTGCCGCAATTGCACTCGATCGAATGCCGTATCAATGCGGAAGATCCTTATAATGATTTCCGCCCTTCGCCTGGTAAAATTACGGTGCTGCATGCGCCGGGAGGCCATGGGGTACGTTTGGATACCCACGTTTATGCAGGTTATACCATTCCGCCTAACTATGATTCAATGATTGCTAAGTTGATTACCACTGCGCAAACAAGGGAAGAGGCCATCAATAAAATGAAGCGTGCTTTGGATGAATTCTATATCGAAGGGATCAAAACCACAATTCCGTTCCATAGGCAATTAATGGATGAGCCAGACTATGTTGCTGGAAACTACACTACTAAGTTTATGGAAACCTTCAAAATGAAAGGAGAAGAATAAGATTATTAATATCTTAATGAATTCAAAATAATAAGTTAAAATCCCGCTTTTTCGCGGGATTTTTTATTTCAATCAATTAAATTTACTTGAACTTAACTTACACGCCCTTAGAAAATGATCACTTTTTACGCCAGCAGGCTTAGGCCTCTTACTTTCTTTTTTCAAAAATCCAAAATTGCGTTTCTACAATTACTGATACTTGTCAATTCATCTGTATTTGCCGCCAATGCTACAATTAAAAACACTGCTGTTGACGGAGTCCCTATAATCAAAAGTGTATTTGTGGAAGCGCCTGGGACTATTATGGCTGGATATGTAGGCTGCAAGATAACACTTACCGGGGTCAATTTTGTTGATATAACAGCGGTTTCGATAAATAAAATACCAATCCCCAACCTAAATGACATCACCGTCGGTCAGAATACTATTGTTTTCAATGCAATTGACGAAACAGGTTTTATTGAAATCAGAACCAGGTACAATGGAGGTGCCATATACGGAACCAAATACACCAGTTTGGGCTATATTACTTCGGATGCGGGTAACTGGGATAATGATCTGACCTGGTTTAACAAAAGCGTTCCGCCCAATACAGAGAAGACGGCAATAACTATTGCGCATCAGGTAAAAGCTACATCAGGGGTGTTAAACGCAGGCTCATTAACTATCAATAAAGGCGGCGAGCTTACGCTTCCTGGGGTGTTTAATCTTTTTGGGGATTGTGTTAACAAAGGTGCTTTGAACAATGAAGGCGTTTTCAGGATGCAGGAAAAAAGCAATTATAGCGGCAAGCCACCTGTATATTCCAATTCGTCTGTTTTGGAATATGTTGGATACAAAGGTGAAGTTAAAGATGAATGGAACGGAAGCGGCAAGGTCGCGGGAGCAGGAACAGGAATACCCTTTTCGGTAATATTGCGTAATAATGCTGATCTGAAGATATCTAATAAAAAACTATCCTTGGGTTCCGGAATCAAAATTGGAGACAATTGCAGCCTTGTTTTGGATTCTGGCGAGATGACAATTGGAGGTGATTGGGAAAAATCGGAGAGCGCTACGTTTACTTCAAATGCGTCAAGTATCACATTCCGTGGCACTGACAAGCAAAAAGTAATAGGCTCTAATGCCTTTACCAATGTTACAATCAATGGTTCCAATGGAGTATCTTTTTTGGGCGCAACAAGTGTTTCGGGAACGCTGAACTTTGTTATGGGTAAGGTTTTTTTGGAAAAAGAAAATCTTTCTCTGCTGCCAAAAGCCATGATAACAGGGTACAATAACCGTAAGTACATAGTTACACAGTCATCCGGGAAGCTCTTGCAGGATGCAATTGCTGAAGGTACGGTTTATCCGGTTGGCAATAAGGCCTATAATCCGATAACCTTTATGGCAACAGCTTCAGCTCGCTATGGAGTGAGGGTAAAAGACAGTATTCCTTCTGTTTCCAATAAAGATAAGATGGTAAACAGGGTTTGGGCAATCAGCGGGGTTTCGGGAAAAGCAACAATGAAAGATGTTCTCAGTACAATACAACAGGGGTGAAACAGGAAAAGCCTTTGATAAAACTGTTCCGGTTATGGGTTTTTTTAATAACGGATGGGAAACCAACAAAGCAGTATTGACTGAAGCAGGCACTTCAATTACTGTCAGCGTAAAGGATTTAGCCATAACTACTGATGAGCAGTATCTGATTATAGGAAACCCAGTTGAGGCCAAGAAGGAAGCTGGTCCGGCAGCGGCAGCAGCAGTAAACGAATCAAAACCCGAACCTGAAAAAGAAATCCAATACAATGTTACTGTAAAGCCAAACCCTTTTGTTACCAATACAAAAATCATAATCACTTTGCCTGAAACAGCAGTGACGGTAAAAGTTTTTGATGCCAGGGGTAAGCTGGTCCAGGAAGAAAAGCGCGAAGGATCCGGCACGCATACAATTGCTGTCGGAGATGACTTTCCATCCGGAGTCTATACGGCAGTTGTAACTACCCATAGTAAAACCAAATCGCTCCGTATCGTTAAACGATAGGCGAATTACATCCCGGTTTTACCGTACCTGCTGGATAGTAAAAAAAGAATCGTTTTTATTGCTTAACAGGCCTACGTTGATCAGGTCAGTATAAATATTAAAGCTGATTGTGTCGCCGGCATTAAGTTTTACCAATGTCTGCACTACCCTAATTGGCGGAGTGACGTTTACAGTTAATATTATCGAAAGCGATACACCGATATTTGAATAGCCGCAACGTGCAATGACTGATTCGTTTTTTTGGATCGATACGCCAAAGTTGGTAGCTACGCTGGTTGAGTTTGCCTTTATCTGGACATTGATGGCGTAAATTCCATCGTTTTTTGCGGTAAAGGTATTTGTTGAAGTATTGAACTCATCATTCTCATCAAAATCTTCGTAATTGAAAGGAATCTTGATTGTTCCGGAAGTTAGTGAGAGCGATTGGTCTGCACTGCTGCTAAAACCACCTTTAATAAAGGTCTTTAGCCGGCTTTCAAGGACCATTTTGGCAGAGATCCGCTGGATATTGCCATCCCTGTCTGATACAAGGATAGAATCTTTGGCGGAGGTTTCGCGACTATTGGTAACTGTAGAGCGCACTCTCAGCGCTCCATTCACGTCTAGGGTTGCAGTAGGACTTGTAGTTCCTATACCAACCTGAGCAACGGCTGTCATTGAAAACAGCATCGTAGCAAATAGGAAACTTTTCATAATTTTGAGAACTTAGTGTTGTCTAAATTAATAAAAAAATCGACAAAACGCGAATATTTCGGATTAAATGTATAAAATTAATCACAATATGAGATTTATTCTTACAATACCCATGTTTAAATGTTCTCAAAAGGAAAGAAATTTAAGTTGTTTGTTTGTCGTTTTTTAGAATAAAAAACGACTTGAGCTGCAATAAAATACTATAACAGCCAATGATTCAGTTTGATAGATAAAAATGGAGTTGGCGCCAAAGGTTGGAGGTGCCTGGAATGCGGAAGTCGCAAAGATAATAGCAGTGAATATGGTTTTGGGTGAAATGAAGGTTGTTTTTGATACAGGGTTTGCCGAATTCATCCGGTTTAAAGAAAAGATCGCAAAATGAAATGTATGTGGTTTTTACTGATTAATGCGAGTATGCCATGTGGGAAGCAATATTTGAAAACTATTCAGAAACAGAAAATCCTATTGGTTATTCCATTTTATAATGAAGCCAATAGGATTTTTCGAGTTATATTTTGTGTCGGCGATCCGCTTAAAGGGTTTCTTTCAGCCATTTAAAGAATTCACGCTGCCAAACCATTCCGTTTTGCGGTTTCAAAACCCAGTGGTTTTCTTCCGGTAAATAAAGGAATCGGCTTTTTATGCCGCGCAATTGCGCAGCCTGGAAAGCTTCCTGCCCTTGACCGATCGGTACACGGAAATCTTTCCCGCCCTGCACGATAAGGATTGGCGTATTCCATTTGTCCACATAATTGATCGGATTGAACTGGTTGTAAGCTTTTTGGGCAACTGCATTGCTTTTGTCCCAATAAGGCCCGCCAAAATCCCAATTGTTGAAGAATACTTCTTCCGTAGTGCCAAACATGCTTTGGGTATTGAAAACGCCGTCATGCGCAATAAAAGTCTTAAAGCGGTTTTTGTGGATCCCGGCCAGGTAAAACACCGAATATCCGCCATAGCTAGCCCCAACGCAGCCTAAGCGCGCTTTGTCGACATAACTTTCCTTAGCAACATCATCTATTGCCGAAAGGTAGTCGTCCATTACCTGTCCGCCCCAATCTTTGGAAATCTGTTCGTTCCATTCCCTTCCGTGCCCATACATTCCGCGGCGGTTCGGCGCAACGACAATATATCCCTGCGAAGCCATCAAAGCAAAATTCCAACGGAATGAATAAAACTGCGTCAATGGGGATTGTGGCCCGCCCTGGCAGTACAGCAATGCTGGATATTTTTTTGTTTTGTCAAAATTAGGAGGAAGGATTACCCAAACCAACATCTTTTTACCATCGGTTGTAGTGACATATCTTCTTTCGTACTTAGACATTGCCAATTTCGAATAGGCTTCGTCATTGGTTTTGGTAAGCTGGCTAAAGGTTTTCTTTTTCAGATTGAATGAGTAAATCTCAGAAGCGTGGTTCATGTCGGTTCTGGTAACGATTATGTTGTCACCGCTAAAGCCAACAATATCATGTATGTCAAAATCGCCATTGGTAACCTGGCTTACAATAACAGCAATTTTGGTCAGGCCTGGGAAATTCACCTCAAATAACTGCAAAGTGCCATCAATGGCTGCTGTGAAGTAAACTTTTTTTCCGTCAGGGCTCCATTTGTAACTTTCCACAGAACCATCCCAATTTGCGGTCAGGTTCATTTCGATGCCTTTAAAGTTAACGATGATATCATTCTTGTCGGCTTCATAACCATCGCGTTTCATCTGAAGCCAGGTCAAATCGCCTTTAGGTGAAAAAATAGGATTAGTGTCGTATCCCAGATTGTTTTCGGTTAGGTTTTTAGTTGTTTTTGTTTCGATATTGTATTGGTACAAATCGGTATTCGTGGAAGTGGCGTAAGCAGTTCCTGCTTTTTTCTTGCAAACATAGATGATGCTCTTGCTATCCGGTGACCAGATAAAATCTTCGTCGCCTCCAAAGGGTTTTTGTGGCGAATCATACGCTTCGCCTTTCATGATGTCGATCGCTTCGCCGGTTGCTCCTTTGTAAAAAACGTGGTTGTGCGTACCGTTATTCCAGGTGTCCCAATGGCGGTAATCCAAACCATCATAGATTTGGGCTTCTGATTTGTCTAATTCAGGATAAAAATCCTTTCCCAAGACTTTGTCGGTTTTAACTTCTTCGGTAGACAAAGTAAATGCGCCATTAGGCGATACGTTCTTGTCTGCCAATAATGTTTTGGTTTGGTCTTCGGTAACTTCAACAGCATTTCCGCCAGCTGCCGGAATAGTATAGAACTTTGACTTCGATTTATTTTCTTCAACAGAAGGAATTGCCACCTTATATACAATCGATTTGCCGTCTTTGGAAATTCCCAACGCAGAAACCCTGCCTAATTTCCATAAACCTTCCGGTGTCAAAACCTGTTGCGCTGATGCTGCCATGCTCATTGTGCTAACAATTAAAAAGAATATTTTCTTCATTTTACTCGTGTTTTATTGAAGGCCTAAAAGTAGCAAAATTAATCCAATAAAAAAGCCACACTCTGCAGTGTGGCTTCTTTGATTTTATGTCAAATGATTATTCTTTGATAAAGCGTTTTGTAGCGGTTGTGGTTCCATTCGAAATTTCGATAAGGAAAGTCCCCGATTTTAACGAACCTACATAAACAGCATCGTTTTCAATTTTGCCGCTTGCTAATTCCTGGCCCATCATGTTGATGATTCTATAGGTAGAAGCCGATTCAAGGTTGGAAATATTCAGGATGTCGCCTTTCACAGGGTTTGGATACAGATTGAATGAAATTTTGGCATTGCTGTTTTCATCAATTCTTCCTGAAGCGACAATATTTACCGTATAATCTTCAACCTGTCCGTATGAGAAGGTTTCGCAGGAAGTTGGAACGCCATTGTATTTCATCGAAACCCTCATCCTGGTTGAGCCTAATGTTGCGCCTGCCGGAATTGTGAATGTTCCTGAAACCGGAGTTGTGGTTGAAGCTGTTTTTGTCCAAACGGTTTCGCCTGAGTCGGCAAAATCACCATCCTGGTTGTAGTCTATAAATACCGCATAGCCTTCTTTGTATTTTGTGGATGTCCAAGACGGAGTAATTGTAATGGTGTATGATGTGCCTCTGGCTGCATTAGTAGAAATTGCAGTATAGTTTTCATAGCCTGTTCCACCAGTCGTCGTGTTGCTGATAGTCCCGAAAACGACTTTGCCTATTTTTTCATCAGCTACGCTGCTTCCAAGAGAAGTACAATAAGTCACTGTATTTGCAAGTGTTGTAACAGTTACCGTATTGCTGTTTGCAGAAATATTCCCTGCTGCATCTTTAGCCTTAACATTAAAAGTATAAGTGGTAGAAGCAGTCAATCCTGTTGCTGCATAAGTTGTAGCTGTTGTTGTTGATCCAATCAACGAGCCGTTTCTGTAAACATCATAGCCGGTAACCGCCACATTATCCGTAGCGCCCGACCAAGATAAATTGGTTGTCGTTTGCGTAGTCCCTGATGCTGATAGTGTCGGCGCACTTGGTGCAGTAGTATCTGGAGTTGGAGTGGTAACATTTACCGTATTACTGTTTGCCGAAATATTTCCAGCCGCATCTTTTGCTTTTACAGTAAACGCGTAAGTTGTAGAGGCTGTTAGGCCTGTCACTGCATAAGTTGTAGCTGTTGTAGTTGAACCTAATAAAGTACCATCTTTATAAACATCATAGCCAGTTACTGCAACATTGTCCGTAGCGCCCGACCAGGATAGGTTGGTTGTTGTAAAAGTAGTTCCGGATGCTGTTAATGTCGGTGCTGTTGGAGCCGTTGTGTCAGGAGCCGGAGTTAATGTTGTCACGCTTGCTGTATTGCTGCTTGCCGAAACATTTCCTGCTGCATCTTTTGATTTTACAGTAAATGCGTACGTTGTTGAATTTGCCAGGCCGGTTACAGCATACGTTGTAGCGGTTGTGGTTGATCCTAATAGAACGCCATCCTTATAAACATCGTACCCAGTTACGCCAATATTGTCTGTAGCGCCAGACCATGACAAATTAGTTGAAGTTTCTGTAGTGCCGGAAGCTGTTAATGTTGGTGCTGTTGGTGCTGTTGTGTCAGGAGCGGTTCCTGCTGTAATCGTAAAATTGGTATTGGAAACATCAAAGAAAATATGGTTGGTTCCTTTTACCATAATCCGGTTGGTGGTTCCAGGGGTATTTGGAATCGTAACCGCCTGCGTCCCGTCATTTGGCGTAGCCGCCAACAAAGTAGACCAGGTAGATCCACCGTCCGTAGACAGAAGGATGTCAACGTTAGCACAGTTTACGCCATTGGCGGTGGTTCCCGCTACGTTCCATGTAACGGTTTGAGTGCTTCCGCCTACATAGGAAACGGCTGTGTTTGGCGAACTTACGGTGAATGGCCCAGCAGTTGCATTAACGGTAACTATCATATCGTCACTATTGTTTGCCGAACCGCCAGCCCTGTTGTCGCGGACAGTTACCCTGAAGTTTAATGTCCTAGCTACAGATGGCAAGGCCTCTACAGTTAATTCGCTGCCCGCAGTAGTGGTAGCTCCGGTTAAAACGGAAGCCATTCTTGGGAAATAGCGTGTTGGTGATGTTGTAGAGGGATATGATCTGAAATTTACACCGCTTGTTTTTGTTGCACTTGGAGCCGTAGTTGTTGTTTGCGAATCCATTTGTTCCCAGTTGAAGGTAAGTGCATCGCCGTTAGCATCGGTTCCAGTTGCGGTCAGCATGAATGGAGTGCTTTTCGGTATTGTATAATCCAAACCTGCTCCGGCAGTCGGGATTGCATTTCCGGTCGAAGTATTTACAGAACAGGTTTTAGACTTAATGTTGTTAGTAACCTGCTGGATGCTCACAGCATGGAAGTATGCGTCAGAATGCGGTTGTACGTCAAGTGATGTAATCCCGGCATAACCCATGATGGTTGATCCTGATCCTGGTTCCACCTGAACTCCGGTTCCTTCATTTCCTCCGTGTGTCCAGGTATGGTTGGCTCCCATCTGGTGCCCTATTTCATGTGCTACATAATCGATATCAAAATTATCTCCGGCCGGGATTCCGTCTGCAGGCGAAGTGATTCCGCTTCCTTTAGAGCCATTAACGCAAATGCATCCGATGCATCCTGCATTTCCGCCGCCGCCGGTAGCGCCAAATAGGTGTCCGATGTCGTAATTGGCTTCGCCAATAACTGATGTCAATGTTGACTGCAGCTGGGAATTCCAGTTAGACATGCTCGATGCATTTGAATAAGGGTCGGTTGAAGCACTGGTGTAGATCACCGCATCGGTATTGGCAATGATAATCAAACGGGCTCCGAAGTCTTTTTCAAAAACACCATTGCATCTCGTAATCGAGTTGTTGATTGCTGCCAGAGCCAAAGCTTTGGTCCCTCCAAAATAGGCCGTATATTCTCCGGTGCATGACATAGCCAGGCGGAATGTCCTTAAGGTAGCATCATCCGCATTTGGGCGCGCCGTCATTCCTTCAACCTGAGGCACGGCAGTATCAATTACGCTGCACTCAAACCGGGTGAGTGATTGCATTTTGTCTGCTTTTCTGTAAACGGTATAGGTTCCTAAATCGGCAGAAATTGGCTCAATGAAAACAGCCGATTTGTCTGGCGCCAATACCATTGATTTGAATCCTAAAGGAGAAACGCTGAAATAAGCCGTTGCGGCTGGGTTGTCAATACCAATTCCGATATAGGATTTTATTTCAGGATACCTTGCCGCTAAAGCCGGATCCATGCTGGGGTTGTCATAAACCCTGTAATTCTCCAATTTTCCCTCGGCATCCGGAAGGGCAATAATGGTGTTTGACTTTACATTCGCCATTCGTTGTGGTGCCCCGGTCAAATTCGATTTTAATCCAGCAAGGCTTAAATTGAACAAATGGTTCTCAGGAAGCTGCATTCGGGCTTCAAGCGGAACCATATCAGTTTTTTTTGTGGTAGTATTCCACAACGCGCTTTTGCTTTGGGCAAAAGTGAAACCCGCAGTTACCAAAGCAGTAACAATTAGTAGTTTACGTTTCATAATTTGGTTTTGGTTAAAATTAGTGCTCAAAAATATAACTAATTTTAACATTTATTCTTAAGATTTAATAAAACTATTAACAAATCGACAAACTACGTCTAAAATTGTTATGGTATAAATAAAAAATAAGTAGAATCTGTATGAAAATGATAAAATTTTAAAAAAATACTTTCAAATTTATCTGAATAAATTACTTTTAGAAAAAAAAACAATGAACCTAAGTTACTGGGAACTTAAGAATTGGTTTACAGCAGTTGATTTTACAATAGTAGGCAGTGGGATTGTGGGCCTGCATTGTGCGTTGTCTTTGCGTGAAAAATTTCCGGGAAGCAAGATTTTGATCCTTGAAAAAGGAATGCTCCCTCAGGGGGCCAGCACTAAAAATGCAGGTTTCGCCTGTTTCGGAAGCATTTCTGAAATTATCGAAGACTTGAAAACACATACTGAGGAAGAAGTAGTGCAGCTCATCCAAAAACGCTGGAACGGCTTGCAGCTGTTACGCAAAAACCTTGGAGATGGAGCTATTGATTTTAAGCCATATGGCGGATATGAACTGTTCCTGAATGACGATGAAAGTACGTACAATGAATGTTTGCAGAAATTGCCGTTTATCAATGAATTGCTAAAACCGCTTTTCCGTAATGATGTTTTTGCCAAAGAAGTGGATCGTTTTGCTTTTCGCGGCATCCGTGAATATGTGGTTTTTAACCCGTTTGAAGGCCAGATCGATACCGGTAAAATGATGAATGCCCTACTAAAAAAGGCAGTTGCGAATGATATCTTAATACTGAATCAAATTGAAGTTACTTCATTTCAGGAAAAAACAGACGGCGTTGAGGTGGCAGTATCCGATTTCAGTTTTTCAACAAAAAAATTATTGTTTGCTACCAATGGCTTTGCCGGGAAATTGACGGACAACCAAGTGAAACCTGCAAGGGCGCAGGTTTTGATTACCGAGCCGATTCCAGATCTTGATATCAAAGGGACATTCCATCTCGACAAAGGGTATTATTATTTCAGGAATATCAACGACCGGATTTTGTTTGGCGGCGGAAGGAATTTGGCCTTTGAGGAAGAAACCACAACTGAACTGGGCCAAACCGAATTAATACAGAATCGTTTGGAACAATTATTAAAAGAAGTAATTTTACCAAATACCGATTTTAGGATTGCACACCGCTGGAGCGGCATCATGGGATTGGGTTCTACCAAGAAACCGATTGTCGAGCAGCTGTCGCAGCATGTTTATTGCGGAGTTAGGCTGGGCGGCATGGGTGTTGCGATTGGCAGCCTGATCGGGCAGGAATTAGCAGATTTAGTTAAATGATATGGTAAGGAAAATTTTTCGTTGGATTTGGAAAGCCATGCTTTGGTTTTTTGGGCTTTCAATCTTTTCGGTAATCGTGTTCAAATGGGTTCCGATTCCGTTTACGCCGTTAATGGTCACGAGGATTATCGAGTTTAAAATGGATAACGAAGGCGATGCGGTTTTCAGCCACAAATGGGTTCCGCTTGAAGAAATTTCACCCAATCTCCAAAAAGCCGTCATTGCCAGTGAAGATGGAAATTTCCTGAAGCACAGCGGCTTTGATTTCAAGGCGATGCAAAAGGCATACAAAAGCAACAAAAAGGGCAAAAAGCTAAAAGGCGGAAGCACCATTTCGCAGCAAACCGCCAAAAACGTTTTCTTATGGCAGGGCCGAAGCTACCTCCGCAAAGGCCTGGAAGCCTATTTTACGGTTTTGATCGAACTCATCTGGGGGAAAGAACGCATTATGGAGGTGTACCTGAACAGCATCGAAATGGGCAATGGAGTTTATGGAGCCCAGGAAGCGGCAAGGCACTGGTACAGCAAAAAAGCCATCGACCTTACACCAAAAGAAGCCGCCGGAATAGCTGCCATACTTCCTAATCCAAGAAAATTCAAGGCATCCAATTCTTCGGCGTACATCGAAAGGAGAAAAGGCAAAATCATGAGGGTAATGGGCCAATTAGGCAAGATCAAATACTGATGCGCTTTAAGTTTTCGTTATTATTGCTGGTTCCAATGCTGTTTTACCCGCAGCAAAAACCCAATTTCGAGATAGGGCTACAGGTAGATAATGATTCGTTCGTCTCGACCTACAACGACTTCTATTATACTGCCGGCACTTTTATTTTTGCCAATTCGCTTTCAAAAAAATCAACAGAAGATAAAAAGATTATCTATGGCTTTAAGGTTGGGCAGCAGATTTTTAATCCCAGATATGTAAAATCGCCTTACCCGGAAGACCATAACCGTCCGTATGCCGGCTATTTATTTGGCGAATACAGCCAAACCAAAATGTACAGATCGAACCAGGTTTTCGGCTTTTCGTTGCGTTTAGGTGTTGTTGGACCCAATTCAAAAGCGGAGCAATTCCAGGATTGGATGCACAGTACTTTTGGCTTTGGTGAAATCATCGGCTGGGAGTATCAAATCCACAATCTTCTGGCAGTGCAGTTCGGCGCGAATTATTCGAAGCCCATTTTTTCCAAAATCAGCAATGATAAAATAGATTTCCATCTTTGCACTGATGCCGAAATCGGAACTGCTTTTACAGGTATGGATGTCGGAACATTGGGCAGGATTAGTTTGTCAAAATCGATTGTGCCCATGCAGCAATCCAATTACTATAATGGGTTGGGCTCTTCCAGGAAAGAATTGTATTTTTTTGTTTTGCCAAAAATCAACCTGCGGCTTTATGATGCAACCATCCAGGGAAGCCTGTTCAATGATGACAGCCCGGTGACTTTTAATCTGAAGCCGATTAGGTTTAAGGGCGAAGCCGGCTTGAAGTTCAAATACAACCGGTATAATCTGTCGTGCATCTTCAGGTACACAACGGACGAAATCAAAGGCAATTCGGCAGCAGGCTATTACTATGGCTCGTTATCGGGATCCTATCAGTTTTAAATAAAAAAACGCCTCGATTGAAGCGTTTTGGATATTAGTAAAACAAAGGCCTGTATTGCTGCCAGTGCTTGAATATCAAAATGGTGTTGAATACTAAAATAAGCAGTGCAAATGGGGCTCCCGGAATGTCCAGGAATAAATGGAAAAGTACAATGTTGATCGAGATCGGGGCAAGTAAAATCAATGCGAAAGCCACCCATTTTTTAGATAGCAACAATGCACCGATGATTATTTCCAAGAAGCCTACTATAGGAAAAAAATAGCTCGGTAATCCTTCGGGCGGGCTTATCGGTAAGAATGACTTAATCATATTTGCTCCCAAAATAACGAGCGCCAAACCTAAAACAATCCTAACAATTTTAGTAAACATTGAATTCATAACAATAGATTTTTGATTAGTAATATTGTAAAAATAGCATTAAAAAATTAATGATATATAAGTCAAAACTCTTAATTATTAACACATTTCTTATTTTATCACAAAACATTGAAGAATTGTATCTGTGTAACTTTTTTGGAATAACTTTACTAATACCAAAACTCAAAAACAAAAAACAATGCAGGCACACGAAATAGACTACCATATTTATGGTGAAGAAATGCAATATGTAGAAATCGAATTGGATCCGCAGGAAATTGTCATAGCTGAAGCCGGAAGCTTTATGATGATGGACAACGGCATCAGCATGGAAACCATTTTTGGAGATGGCTCCAAGCAACAATCGGGTTTATTTGACAAATTAGTATCAGCCGGGAAAAGGGTTTTAACCGGCGAAAGCCTGTTCATGACGGCTTACCTGAACCAAAACCGCACCAAAAGCAAGGTTTGTTTTGCATCGCCTTATCCAGGAAAAATAGTTGCGATCGATTTGAAGCAATATGGAGGAAAATTCATCTGCCAGAAAGATTCATTCCTGTGCGCTGCCAAAGGTGTCGCTATCGGGATTGAATTTTCAAAGAAATTAGGGCGGGGCTTATTTGGAGGCGAAGGCTTTATTATGCAGAAAATTGAAGGCGATGGAATGGCTTTTGTCCACTCGGGCGGAACTTTGGCAAAACGCGAATTGGCTGCCGGCGAAGTAATGAAAGTAGATACGGGCTGTATCGTTGGATTTACCAAAGATGTGGATTACGACATCGAGTTCATAGGCGGGATCAAAAACTCGATTTTTGGAGGCGAAGGTTTGTTTTTTGCAACGCTTCGCGGCCCGGGAACCGTATACGTACAATCGCTTCCGTTCAGCCGATTGGCCGACCGGATCATTGCTTCCGCCCCAAGGAATGGAGGAAACAGCCGTGAGGAAGGAAGCCTGCTTGGCGGACTAGGACGGATGATAGACGGCGAT
The DNA here is from genome assembly GCA_049841115.1 of Flavobacterium sp. GTDB lineage: Bacteria > Bacteroidota > Bacteroidia > Flavobacteriales > Flavobacteriaceae > Flavobacterium. The sequence goes on along the minus strand of JASGHQ010000006.1, from coordinate 810,769 downwards.
AACCGATTCTAAAAATAAAAAGCGGCCTAAGCCGCTTTTTTTATATCGTAAAATTAACCCCAACGACAATATTCCGTCCAATGTTGGGTATTCCGTCCGATTTTAGCCGCGACAGATGCGAAATATAGGTTTTGTCAAAAATATTGTTCGCATTCAGGTTAAAGTTGAACATCGATTTGCCTATGATGATTTTTCCGCCCAAACCAAGATTCACCAGAGTATAATCATTGGATCTTGTTTCAAATTCACTATTGTTGTTCTGCGCAAAAGTGCTTTCTATATTAATAGTCGCAAATCCTTCCTTCCACCAGTTTTTTATATTGAATTCGCCACGGAAATTGTTGTTCCATTTGTTGGCCGGGATCAAAGGCAGATTATCTCCATTGTCTTTTTTCCCGATAACGGTTTCAAAACTGCTCGTAAAGTGCAGCCAGTCCATCGGGTGTGGGTGAAAATGGATTCCGGCTTCGCCACCGTATAATTTGGCATTCGCCTGGACATAATCGTAAACATCATTACCGTCGATCACGTTGCCATTCGGTGCAATGAAAATATAATTGTTGATATGGTTGTAAAATCCGTTGGCAAACAATTCGAAATGCGAGCTTTTGTATTCCAGGTTCAAATCGGTTTGAAGGTTTTGCTCGTTTTCCAGATTGGTATTCCCAATTTCGTAGCGGTTGCTTCCTTCATGCACGCCGTTGGATGTCAGTTCGGCTAAGTTTGGGGCACGGAAGCCCGAAGCAACATTCAGCCTTAAGGTAAAATCGTCTGCCAGGTTGGTTTTGTAGCCCAATGATGCATTGAAACTGTCAAAACTTTTATCAATCGCCTCAAAATAACCTTCCTCGCCAACAATGCCGTGGGTTTCGCTGCTTACCTGCCTGTTGTCAAAACGAAGCCCGGCCTGTAAAACATTTTTGCCAAACTCATAATTGGCCGTTCCGAAAATGCCAAAGTCATTCGTCGTAGCATCCGGAATGAGCAGCTCTTCACCCGAATTGGTATTCGTTTGGTGCATTCCCTGTACGCCGACGATGGTTTCCAGGTTTCCGAATTTTGGCAGGTAATATTTCAAGTCGTAATTCAAGGTACGCAATTTCATGTGCAGCGAAGCTACGTTGCTGTCCTCAAACTCGCTGCGGTCGTTAAAAATGTAGCCCAGATCGGCATCGAGTTTCGAGTTTTTGAAATAAAAATTATTGTGCAGGCTCAAAATATGGTTGTCCACGGCCTGTTTTGGGTAAATAGTGGAATGCGAAGTAGACTGTTCACTGATTCCGTCCTCAGGAATCCCTAAATCCAAACGATTGAAATTGTAACGCAGCACACTCGAAAAGCTCGAATTGCTGTACCCGATCCCGGTCTTGAAATCAGATTCGTTATAACGGGTATTGGTTACACGGTCACCATCCGGAATCTTGTAATCAGCATGGGTGTTGTAGCTTCCTCGGGCTAGGAATTTCCAGTTTTCGGTTGCTGTTTTCAGGCCCAATGAAGTGCTGCTTCCCAAAGTATTCGAAAAGACACGCTGGCTGAAATCGGCCTTGAATTCACCGGGATTTGCAAATTTTTCGGGATTGAAATACAAAACGCCACCCAAAGCATCCGAACCATACAGCAACGAAGCCGGGCCCTTGATAACTTCCACGCTTTCTACTCCGGCATCGTTCAGGCCAAGTCCGTGCTCTTCGCCAAATTGCTGGTTTTCCAGCCGTACGCCTTGTGAATACACCAAAACACGATTGCCGCTCAAACCTCGGATCACAGGCTTTCCGATGGAAGTTCCGGTAGAAACCTGCGAAACCCCCGGGATGGTTGCCAGGCCTTCGATTAGGGTTGCGGTTCCTTTTTGCTGTAAAGATTTTAAACTCGCATGCTCTACCTTCATTACGTTTTGTGACTGTAGCTTGTTGAAGGCTGTAGAGACAATCACTTCGTCCATGTGGATCATATTATCTTCCAGAACCACATTTTGCGTGACTTCTTTTTCTGAAATGGCAGTCGGAAGGATTTTTGTGGTATAGCCAACAAAAGAATATACTACTTTGAAATTCCCGCTTGGCAGGTTGTTTAAAGTATAGTTTCCATCGTTGTCCGAAACGGTTTCCTTATGGATTTCGGGCATAGAAACGATCACATTCGGCAATGGCTTGCTGTCTTTGTCGGAAACGGTTCCGGTGATTTTGTTTTGCGCTGACGCAAATACTGTAAAGCCCAGGAATAGGGCTAAATATATAGATTTCATAAATGATTTTTATTGGATAAATGAATAAATTACCGAAGAGGTTCCGGTATAGAAAATTTTCAGTTTATGCAATAAATGACGGGGGCGCCCGCAGCGCAAAAAGGCTTCCTCGGAACGATTGTGTAATTTCCTTGGAATAAAAGAAGGAATATTTTGTCGCCACTTCCACTTTTGGGATAGTGAACGTTATTTTGGATGGCGAAATGAAGTTGCTGAAAGTGAATTCGCAGGTGAAGCAATGGTCAAAACCCTCATGTGCGTGGCCCACTTCGGTTTTGTGGTGATCGTAAACGTGGTGGCAGTGTTTTTCGGAAAATTGTTTTTCCAGGTGGGACATGGCATCAAAAGACTGGAACAGTATTGCGAACAACACTATCAATCCCATTGCGGCGTTTACTATCAGGAATTTTTTCTTCATGAACTGCAAAGGTAAGCGGGGCAAAAGAAAAACCGCCCGATTTTAACAAATTTTATGATTTGTAAAATCAAACGGCTGTTATTGCTTCAATGAGTAATCGGCTGCTTTATATCAACGTTTTATTTATCATCTTCTTTTGCCTTGAAGCAAAAGAAGCAAAAATTCAAGGCTTAGAATCTTCGGCGGTCAAATTAAATCTTGAATCCTAAATTAAAAAAACTCGCTTCGCTCAAACAGTTTTTAATTTGACGGATTCTTCGAATATTTGACACTCGCCTGCCAGATTCTGATGCCAACCGCCCTCATAGAATTAGCGTAGTAAAACAATGAAGATGCGAATAGGAAGCATACCACGAGTAAGCAAAGCGAACGGCTTGGTATGCGGGATGAGCCCCGAAGCAGTTTTCAAGCTAAGGCTATGCAGGCTTGATTTTTTTGATTACTTTTTTTATCAAGAAAAAAAGTAATGAATAAGTAAAACGTTGGTATGAATCTAACATTAAACCAATTCATTCGCTACCAGATATTCTGCAATCTGAACGGTGTTGGTAGCAGCGCCTTTTCTTAGGTTATCGGCTACGATCCACATGTTCAATGAATTTGGCTGGCTTTCGTCGCGACGGATCCTTCCAACGAATACATCATCTTTGCCCTGTGCAAACAACGGCATCGGATAAGTAAAAGTATCGGTATTGTCCTGAACCGTTACGCCATCTGTGTGGTGCAGGATGCTGCGGATTTCGTTTACATCAAAATCATTGGAGAACTCTACGTTAACAGCCTCGCTGTGCCCGCCAACAACCGGGATACGGATAGCAGTTGCCGTCACTGCGATCGATTTGTCGCCAATGATTTTTTGGGTTTCGCGAACGAGTTTCATTTCTTCCTTGGTATAGCCGTTATCCTCAAAGCTGTCGCATTGCGGGATGGCATTCCTGTGGATTTGGTATTTGTATGCCATTTCGCCCTGAACCCCGGCGTACTCGTTTTCCAATTGCTGCACGGCTTTTACCCCGGTTCCGGTAATGGATTGGTAGGTAGAAACAATAACGCGCCTGATGTTGTATTTTTTGTGTAAAGGTGCCAAAACCATAACCATCTGGATGGTGGAGCAGTTGGGGTTTGCGATGATTTTGTCTTCTTTGGTCAATTCGGATGCGTTGATTTCGGGAACGATCAGCTTTTTGGTCGGATCCATTCTCCATGCCGATGAATTATCGATTACTGTTGTTCCTGCTGCTGCAAATTTTGGTGCCCAGGCCAATGAGGTTTCGCCACCGGCCGAAAACAAAGCAATGTCGGCTTTCATGTCAACGGCAGTCTGCAATCCAACAACCTTGTATTTGTTTCCTTTGAATTCGATTTCCTTTCCGACCGATTTTTCGGAAGCTACAGGAATCAGTTCGGTTACAGGGAAATTCCTTTCGGCCAAAACTTTAAGCATTACTTCGCCAACCATTCCGGTTGCACCAACAACAGCAACTTTCATATTTTTATTTTTATGGATTTATAATTTTTTGAAGTACAAAAGTAGGGAGAAATTATTTTAAATTTTGAATTCTAAATTTTAAATGATTCATCAAGCTAATTCAAAATTTATAATTCAAAATTCGTAATAAATTATAGATTTCCCAAAGAAGAAAAAGCGTGGATATTAGCCCTGATTGCAGCGAAAATCCTCGCAGAGATTGTAGCGGAAAGCGGGAGGATTTGTCCTAAAACAGTAAATGCTCCGCTCCTGAAAAGAAAAACCGCCCCAATTACGAAGCGGTTAAGTTAGAATATATAGTGTTAGCGGTACTACTTTTTAAGCAAATCACGGATTTGTGTAAGCAATTCTTCCTGAGTTGGACCGGCGGGTGCGGCTGGTGCAGGTGCTTCTTTTTTCTTCATGCTGTTGAGGGCTTTTACCATGATGAAGATAACGAAGGCGATAACCAGGAAGCTGATTACTGCTGCGAGGAATTTTCCGTAAAGGATTCCGCCGTCAGTTTTTAATTCGGCTAAGTTTTCGACATGTGCAGCCTTTAGGGCAGGATTTAATAAAGCCGGAGTGATTACATCCGATACTAATGAATTCACAATAGCGCCAAATGCTGCTCCGATAATAACTCCAACTGCCAGATCCATTGCATTTCCCTTAGCAATGAACTCTTTGAATTCTGATACCATTCCCATAATTAAATTGATTTATTGATTAGTAAATCTAAGTTAGATAAAATTTTAACACCTTGTGAAAAATTCTGAAATTATTCCCTAAAAAAAACGCGCTTAACCCTTTGTGAGATACTGGTCAGGATTTCATACGGAATCGTATTGAGCTGCTTAGCCATGAAATTTACCGTGGGGTTTTCGCCAAAAATAATTACGGTATTTCCTTCCTTGCATTCAATGTCTGTGACGTTCACCATCAGCATGTCCATGCAAACGCTGCCGGTAATTTTGGCCTGCTTTCCGTTGATTACCACATAGCCCACGCCATTGCCCCAGCTTCTTGCAATGCCGTCAGCATAGCCAATTGGGATGGTTGCGATTTTTGTGGTTCCGGTTGCCATGAAGCGCCTTCCGTAACCTACGCTTTCGCCTGCATCAATGGTCCTTAATTGTGAGATTACCGATTTTAGCGTGCCTACGATCTGTAATTCTTTCTGCTCTTCGGCATCGTTTGATATTCCATACAGGCCAATGCCCAAACGCACCATGTCGTACTGCGCCAAATGGCCATAATTGGTGATTCCTGAAGTATTTAAAATATGGCGGATTATCTTCGATCCGTTCGCCGTTGGCTCGGGTGGTTTTACATTAAGTTCCGCCATCAATCTTGATGACAATTTTTCAAATAGGGCAATCTGTTCTTTGGCAAAGGCATCGTGCTTCAGGTCATCGCTGGTTGCCATGTGCGACAGTATGCTCTTGATCTGCACGGTTCTCATTCCCGCGAAGGATTTGGATCAGGTCTTCAAGGTTTTCTTCCTCAAAGCCCAGGCGGTGCATGCCTGTGTCTATTTTGATGTGGATTGGGAAATTCTTTAATTTCTTTTGTTCGGCAATCTTTAGGAATGCCTTCAGGCCTTTGATCGAATAGATTTCTGGCTCCAGCTGATGCTGTATAATGGCGGCAAAGCTTGTCGTTTCGGGATTCAGGACCATAATCGGAACCGTAATCCCGGCATTTTTTAGCGAAATTCCTTCATCGGCAAACGCCACGCCCAGGTAATCTACCTTGTGGTGCTCGAGCAGTTTGGCAATTTCAAATCCACCGTTTCCGTAACCAAAAGCCTTGACCATAATCATCATTTTGGTTTTGGGCTTCAGTTTCGATTTGAAGAAATTCAGGTTGTGGCTAATCGCGTTGAGGTTGATTTCAAGTACGGTTTCGTGCGTTTTCTCCTCAAGCATCGAAACAATTTGCTCAAAATGAAAATCGCGGGCACCCTTGATCAATATGGTTTCGTTTTCAAAAGACAGCGCATCGAAAGCTTTGGTAAATTCGGCCACATCCTTAAACGTAACGCTGTTGATAAACTTGTTTTTGTATTGCGAAATGGTTTCGCCAATACCGATTACACGTGTGATCTTATTGGAGATAACCAATTGCGAAACCTGGGAATACAGTTCGTCATTGCTCAATCCGCTCTGAAAGATGTCAGACAGGATGAGCGTTTTTCTTTTATGCTGCTTTTGGTTTTCTGAAAAATCCAAAGCGATTTTTAGCGATTGGAAATCAGAGCTGTAACTGTCGTCGATAATGGTTGTGTTGTTGATGCCGTTCTTTACCTTAAGGCGCATTTCCACCGGATACAGCTGCGCCATGCGGGTTTGGATCACTTTTTGGCTGTAACCAAAATAAAGCATCACCATCATGCAGTGGATCGCATTTTCAATAGATGCCTGGTCCTGGAAGGGAATGGTAATCGGAAACACATCTTCGCGGTAGGTAACCTGCAATTCGGTGAGTTCACCATTGTTTTTCTTGGTGATGTACACATCGGCACTTTTATCGTCGGAACACCAGCTGAAGGTTTTGATCTTTGGGTTGACAAAGGCATTGATGCTTTTGTTTTTCTGCAAAATCAGCACATTTACATTAATGAAAAGCTTGAGTTTTTCCTTTATTTTTTCACCAACGCTCGAAAAGCCTTCGTCGTGCGCCGAACCGATATTGGACAAAATCCCAATGGTTGGCTGTATGATTTTCTGCAGTTTTTCCATTTCGTGTGTCTGCGAAATCCCGGCCTCAAAAATCCCGAGGTTGTGTTTTTCGTTGATGCCCAAAATAGAAAGCGGAACCCCAACCTGTGAATTGTAGCTTTTTGGGCTTCGGATAATATTGTAATCAGGGCTTAACAAAAAATTGAGCCATTCCTTTATGATTGTTTTTCCGTTGCTTCCGGTAATTCCGATAACCGGAAAATCAAACTGGCTGCGGTAAAATGCGGCAAATTTCTGGAACGCATCAAGCGTATTGTCCACAAACAAAAAGTTGGCCTTATCGGCCAAACCTTCAGGAATCGTGCTGACCACAAAATGCATTACGCCTTTCTGGATCAGTTCCTTTATGTAGACATGGCCATCGTGATTGGGGCCCGAAATGGCGAAAAACAAGGTGTTTTGGTCATTCAGTAACGAGCGGCTGTCGATGGAAATGGAGTTGATAATGGTAGTGTCATCATTCCCGAACCATCTGGCTTTGATAATTGGGACGATATTTTTTATGGCTATTTTCAATTTTTGGGGATTTATTACTGCGTCAGTTCGCTTTGCTCGGGTTCTCGTTCTTCGGATAGGTGTTCGGGGTCGTTTACCGTCATGTTGTGGCGCATCGCATTGAAATAGGCGGCACGGCTCAGCGGTTCGTATTCTTCTGTTTCGCCAAGCATTACGAGTTTGTCGCTGTCATTTTTCCTAAAGCTGTAATGTGCCAAATTCCCTGTTCGGGTACACACGGCGTGCACTTTGGTCACGTATTCGGCTGTTGCCATCAATGCGGGCATCGGGCCAAACGGATTTCCTTTAAAATCCATATCCAAACCAGCCACGATCACACGGATTCCGGAATTGGCCAGATCGTTGCAAACAGCGATGATTTCGTCATCAAAAAACTGTGCTTCATCAATGCCAACAACGTCGCAGCCTTGAGCCAAAATCCTAATGTTGGCGGCGGCAGGTACAGGCGTTGAGCGGATTTCGTTCTTGTTGTGCGAAACCACCATTTCCTCGTCGTATCGGGTATCGATGGATGGTTTGAAGATTTCCACTTTCTGCTTGGCAAACTGCGCGCGCTTCAAGCGGCGGATCAGTTCTTCGGTTTTTCCCGAAAACATCGAGCCGCAGACCACTTCGATCCATCCAAATTGTTCTTTATGATTTACAGTATTTTCGAGAAACATTTTCTATTTTTCTTGCGCTAAAAATGAATAGTTTTCATTACTTTGTATCCAAAGCAAACCGACATAAAATTTTGCTATTTTTACATCGTTTCAAATGTAGAAAATTTTAACCAAGGTTGCTTCTTCCCTTGGAAAATAAAATTAGAGGAGCAAGTTATTTAACTAAAACGACCCTATTACATAATAGTTTACATCAGATGAAAAAAAGATTAGAAGCCGAATTAATCAGCATTGCCCACCGAATTTTAAAACTAAAAAACAAGTCGGAAGTAGATCAGTTGTATAAAGAAACACAAAAATTATACGAAACGCTTGCGGTCTTAAAATTCTACCAGGACAATTATGAATCGGTAAAATCCGAAGTATCGGAAGATGACCTCGAAGAAAAACTAGAATCTGCCTTGAAAGAAGAGCCGGAAACGGCAGCTGTAGAGGAAAAAGAAACCGAAGTAACAGAACCGCTTGCTGAAAGCGAGCCGGAAACCCAAGAGGAAGAAACCGAACCAGAAACTGTAGCGCCGGTTGAGGAAGCGGAAGATATTCCGGCCGAAGATGATTTTGTGCAACCTGAAGCAATAGAGGAAGTTAGCGCTGCATTATCCGAAGAGGAGATCGCCGAAGAAGCAAAACCTGCGTTTGAACCTATTTTTGAGCTGGAAGTAGAGGAAGATAGCGAACAGCCAGAAGAAATTATTCCGGCTGAAACCGCCTCGGAAATAAGCCCGGAAGAAAAACCGGTGAAGCTTGAAGATTTTTTAGGCGATTACAAAGATCCGGTTTTTGTGAAACCAAATGAAGTTTCGTTATTCCCTTCGGATGCCAACACTACAGAAGAAGTAAAGGAAACCAAACAGGAAGAACCGAAAGCAGAGGAAACTCAGGCTCAGCCAACAACAGCTGTAAATCCGGCAACGGCAAAAACAATCGCCATCGGACTGAACGACAGGATTGGTTTTGTACAGCATCTTTTTAATGACAGCAACGAAGATTTTAACCGTGTGCTTTCACAGTTGAACACCTTCAATACATTCGAGGAAGCCAAAGATTTTATCAACAATATGGTAATTCCCGACTACAATTATTGGGTAGGCGAAGAAGAATACATCGAGCGTTTTATGGCAATTGTGGAGAAAAAATTCCAATAAATGGCCAAGCTTTACCTAGTTCCGACACCAATAGGCAATCTTGATGACATGACTTTCAGGGCGATAAAAGTTTTGAAGGAAGTCGATCTGATCCTGGCCGAAGATACCCGGACCAGCGGTAAGCTCCTGAAACATTTTGACATTGCCACGCACATGCAGAGCCATCACATGCATAACGAACACAAAACCGTTGAAAATGTGGTAAAGCGCTTGCAGGCGGGCGATACTATAGCGCTGATTTCAGATGCAGGAACGCCCGCGATTTCGGATCCGGGTTTTTTACTGACACGCGCCTGTGTCGAGAATAATATTGAAGTCGAATGTTTACCCGGCGCAACGGCATTTGTACCGGCTTTGGTCAATAGCGGTTTGCCCAATGACAAGTTCGTTTTTGAAGGTTTTTTACCCGAAAAGAAAGGAAGGCAGACCCGTTTTTTGGCTTTGGCTGAAGAAACCCGAACCATGATTTTTTACGTTTCGCCACACAAACTGGTGAAGACATTGGCCGAATTCGTACAGTATTTTGGCCCCGAAAGGCCGGTTTCGGTGTCGCGCGAACTGTCAAAGCTGCACGAAGAAACTGTACGCGGAACGGCCGAAGAAGTTTTGAAACATTTTGAAACCAAAGCCCCAAAAGGTGAAATCGTTGCTATTGTTGGTGGGAAAAGTTTGAAGTGACCATGAAAAGAACATTTCTGTTAAGCCTTATCTTTATTAGCCTCATCTCTTGTTCGGATGACAATAAATATGTGCCGATAACCGAAGCGCCAAAAATAATCAACCTTCCGGAAACGCCATTTGATTATGTCAATCTCAACCTTCCGGCCCATTTTGTGAACAATGATGGCGGCGAAACCTTAAGTTCCATCAACGGAATTGACAATAACCCGACGGATAATCCGGTGACCAATGCCGGGGCAACTTTGGGCCGCGTGCTTTTTTACGACATTACCTTAAGTAAGAACAACACTATCGCATGTGGTTCGTGCCACCGACAGGAAATAGCCTTTAGCGATTCGCCTGTGCGTAGCCTAGGATTTCTGCAGGTTCCTACACGCAGGCATTCGATATCACTGGTCAATCAACGGTATTACTTTAGAGGCCGCTTCTTTTGGGATGAACGCGCCACAAGTTTAGAAGACCAGGTATTGCAGCCCATCCTCGATCATAATGAAATGGGGCTGACTGCCACCGAAATTACACAAAGGGTAGCATCGCGGCCTTTTTACAGCCCTTTATTCCAACAGGCTTTTGGGTCGGGAACCGTTTCCAATGAAAGGATAGCCGATGCCCTGTCGCAGTTTATCCGGAGCATCGTAAGTAGCCAGAGCCGTTACGACACTGGAAGGGCACAGGTTGCCAATAGATTGGCGGCATTTCCTAATTTTACCGCGGAAGAAAACCAAGGTAAAGAGCTGTTTATGAAGCCAGTTTTGCAGGGCGGTGCGGGCTGTTACCAGTGTCATACCACGGAAGCTTTTGTGAGTGTGAATTCGGGACCAAAAAACAATGGCCTCGATTTGATGTCGACCAATGATTTTGGCGCTTTCGAAACATTCCCGACAAATAATGACTTCAAGGGAGCGTTCAAAATCCCAACGCTGAAAAACATAGCGCTTACTTTTCCGTACATGCATGACGGGCGTTTCCAGACATTGCAACAGGTTGTGGAGCATTACAACAGTGGTGTGCAAAACCATCCAAATTTATCGCCACAATTAAAAGATACCAACGGAAATGCGCAACGCCTTAATTTAACTGATGCGCAAAAAGCGGCTTTGGTGGCATTCCTCCGGACACTTACCGATGAAAACATCATGCACAACGAAAAATGGAGCGATCCGTTTATCAATCAGCATTTGTAAAATAGGCCCGGCGCAGGATTTTTTTCTCAGCTTAATGCACTTCCAGATCAACAAAAGAGAAGGAATTTCCGCTGAACAAACCTTTGTCAGATAATTTTAAATCGGGGATTACCAGCAGTGCCATGAAGGAAAGGGTCATGAACGGCGCTTTCAGGTTGCTTCCCAGTTGCTTTGACATGGCATCGATTTCCTGGTATAATTTACCGGTTTCCCAGCCATTTCTGTCACTCATGATCCCGGCAACAGGCAAAGCCAGTGATTTGCTTTCGGAACCGTTTACGGCACAAACCCCGCCATGGTTTTCAATCAAAAGGTTTACAGCCCTACAGATTTCTTCGTCAGATGTTCCGACAACCACGATATTGTGGCAATCGTGTGCTACCGAACTGGCGATGGCTCCTTTTTTAAGGCCAAAGTTTTTGATAAATGCGATAGCAGGCGCGGCATCCTGATACCGGTTTACAACTGCCATTTTAAGAATGTCATTTTCAGTATCTGAAACCAGGTCCCCATCGGCGATTTTTGGCTGGCAATGGATCTCGTTGGTAATCAATTGGCCTTCCAGGGCTTCGATTACGCGGATTTTTGCCGCAGAACCGGAAATCTGGAAATCACCGACTTCTTTTTTGGAAGTATTGAAATTATTCGGTTTGTCAAAATCGACATGCTTTACGAAGGATTCCCCATTTTCGGCAACCAATTCACCATTGATATAAGTCTGCAGCACTTTAAAATCGGTTAAATCTTCTACAACAATAAAATCGGCAGTGTCATTTTGCTGCAAAAGGCCGACATCCATTTTGTAATGCTTCACCGGATTGATGCAAGCCATCTGCAAAACCTTAAAAACATCAAAGCCTTTGGCAACGGCGCGCTGGCAAAGCAGGTTGATATGCCCGACTATCAAGTCATCCGGGTGTTTGTCATCGGAACAGAACATCATGTTTTCATAATTCTCGGGAAGCAGGCCAATCAAGGCTTCAAAGTTTTTTGCAGCGCTTCCTTCACGGACGATCACTTTCATTCCCAAAGCCAATTTTTCGGCGGCTTCATCATAAGTGAAACATTCATGATCGGTTGAGATTCCGGCCGCAATGTATTTTTTGATCGGTTCGCCGCGCAATCCGGGAGCGTGTCCGTCAATTGGTTTTCCAAAATGCTTCGCCCAGGCTATCTTTTTCAGAACTTCTTCATCGTCAAACAGAACGCCCGGATAATTCATCATTTCAGACAGGTAATAAATATCAGGCAAAGCCATGAGTTCCTTGATTTGTTCTGAGTCGATCACGGCCCCGGCAGTTTCAAAAAACGTTGCGGGTACACAGGATGGTGCGCCAAAATGGAATTTCAGCGGCACTTTTTTGCCATTGTCAATCATATAGTGCACACCTTCTTTTCCGAGTACGTTCGCAATTTCGTGCGGATCGGAAATGGTGCCGACCGTTCCGTGCAAAACGGCCAGCTTTGCAAATTCCGAAGGAACGAGCATCGAGCTTTCAATATGGATGTGTGCATCGATGAAACCAGGAAGGATAAAGGTTTTTACATGGTGCTCTTTTGCTGTTATTGAAGCTATTTTCCCGTTTTCAACGGTAATTTCACCCGAATATATCTTGCGGTTTGGAATATCGACAATCTGTCCTAGGATTTGCATTTTTATGGATTTTAGAATTTCAAATGTAGCAAATATTGATACAAAGTTTCAAGATTTTATTGTTTCAATAAGATGGATTAAATCATCATACTTTAAGAGAAAAAGTAAAATAATGCATGTGAAAATAAAGCAAAGGAAAAACAAGATCCATTTAATAGCCTTAAAAAATGGTTTGCCTTTGATTTCAGGTAGTTTAAAAATTATAATCTCCATCACTTTATTTTTTACAAATATTGATTCTCTTCAAAAAAGATTTAAGACACGGTTTTTCGTTTCGTAGCTTTTACAAATCTCATTATTATATATCGGAAAAACAGTAACATGAGACAACACGTAAATTGTTTGTCTCCAAAAGTAAATTTTAGATGGAATAAAAAATATGAGACTATCTTTTGTCAAAAAACTATATACAAAAACTACCTTATTTTCTGTAGCGTTTCATGTATTTTTGCTACAACACAAATCGTAAATCCAATATCGTAAATCGTATATCCAAATGCGCTGGACACTAAAACCAAAACCTTCAAACGAAAAAGTAAAATCATTGGCTGCCGAATTGAAAGTCAGTGAATTGATTGCTTCGTTGTTGGTGCAGCGGGGAATCGAAACGTTTGAAGAAGCGCGGCAGTTTTTCCGCCCCGGCCTTGATGACCTGCATGACCCGTACCTTATGAAGGATATGGATAAGGCGGTTGCCCGGATCGAAAAAGCCATTGCAAAAGAAGAATGTATTTTGGTTTTTGGCGATTATGATGTTGACGGGACCACTGCGGTTTCGCTGATGTCGGGCTATTTACGGAGTTATTATGAAAATGTGGCGACTTACATTCCGGATCGTTATGATGAAGGTTACGGTATTTCGTATAAAGGAATCGATTTTGCGGATGACAACGGGTTTACATTGATCATTGCACTTGACTGTGGAATAAAATCCATAGATCATATTGCTTACGCAAAAGACAAAGGCATTGATTTTATCATTTGTGACCACCACCGCCCGGGAGATGAATTGCCCAAAGCAGCGGCAATCCTTGATCCAAAGCGTGATGATTGCTCGTATCCGTATGACGAGCTGTGCGGCTGTGGCGTCGGTTTTAAACTGGTTCAGGCCTTGGCACAAAACCGGAATCAGACGATAGAGGATTTGATTCCGTACCTCGATTTGGTAGCCACGGCAATTGCCGCGGATATTGTACCGATTACCGGTGAAAACCGGGTTTTGGCCAAATTTGGGCTGGATGTAATCAATACGTTTCCGCGACCGGGAATCAAGGCATTGGTACAAAATGTCAAGAAAAAATCCTTGACCATTACCGATGTGGTTTTTAGCATTGCACCCAGGATCAATGCTGCCGGAAGGATAAAACACGGGAATGCTGCGGTTGCCTTATTGACCGAATTCAATCTGGAACAGGCGGAAATCTTTGCATCAGAAATTGAACAGCACAACTCAGACAGGAAAAATTTAGATAAACAGATAACTTATGAAGCACTTGAACAGATTCAGGAAAATAATGAGCAACAGGACTTTGCTACTGTTGTTTATAGCGAAGGCTGGCATAAAGGTGTTATTGGTATTGTGGCTTCTCGACTGATAGAAACCTATTACCGGCCAACGATTGTTTTTACCAAAAGCGGCGACAAACTTGCAGCATCGGCACGTTCGGTAAAAGGTTTCGATGTTTACAATGCCTTGGAAAATGTTTCGGAACTCCTGGAGCAGTTTGGCGGGCATATGTATGCGGCTGGAATGACACTCAAGGAAGAAAATTATCCGGCATTTAAAAAGGCTTTTGAAAAAACAGTCAAAGAAACCATCCATCCCGATTTGCTGATACCAGAGGTTGCCATTGATGCCGAAATCAATTTTGATGAAATTGATGAAAAACTCGTAAGGCTGCTGCACCAGTTTGAGCCTTTTGGGCCACAGAACATGTCGCCCGTTTTTTTGACCAAAAACCTCAAGGATTCGGGTTATGCCAAGACATTGGGCGCTGACAAGGAGCATCTTAAGCTTTTTCTAAAGCAAAATGGCAGTGAAGGATTTGGAGCCATTGGTTTTGGATTGGGAAAAAAACTGGATTCGGTTGCCGGACAAAAGCCGTTTGACGCCGTTTACCATATTGAAGAAAATGAATTCAATGGGAATGTAACCATTCAGTTGCGGTTGAAGGATTTGAAATAACCCGATGAATTAACGAATTATCGTGTGTTCAATCCTTTTCCAGCTTTTCTTTTGGGCAGTATACTGGTACACCATCTTGCTGTTTCCGCCACCAATAAAAACTATGGTTGTCAGGGTTTTGTTTTTTTTATTGATTGAAGAAGGGAAAAAATCCATTCGGTCTGACAGATATGTATCCTTTACGAATTTCCCCTTTTCATTTTGAATATAGTAATCATAAGTTGGGCCGCTGTTCCCACCGGAATCATCCTTTAAAGCCAGGTCCTCTTTTCCGTCAAAATTAAAATCGGCAACGATTAAACTCCCATAATCGCTATCGTTTGCGGCGGCTTCGTTATTTACCCCAGTACTGTAAGACCGTACCTGTAAACAATCCTTATAAACGTTTCTAAAAAAGTAGCTCGAGCCAAAATGGATCGTTTGAATAGATTTTGCATTGTCTTTCCGTGTAATAGTAACAGTGACGAGGCAAGTGTCGGTTATTTCATTCTTTCTTGAAATCCTTTGTATGTGAGTTTTGAAATCGAAAGATTTTGACAGGTTTTTGTAAGTGCATGTTTGGCCAAATGATGAAAAACAGTGCAGCACGATCCAAATGATGAAAAACCTTGTTTTCATTTTGCAGGGATTACAATCTTTTATAAACCCTTACGAAATCCACCAAAACCGAACAGGGAAAAACCGCTTCGGGAGTAATTGCGCCACCATACGAATTGGTGTCGCTTCCGCCAACACCGGCGGATAGGATCAGGTAGAACTTATGGTCAAACGGCTTCCATTCATTAAAATGATGTGAATACTCCGATTTGAATATTCTTTTGCCATTTACCATAACATTGGCATCTGCATCCTGGCCGTCAGGAGCTGTCCCGTTAGAAGCGCCATCATTGAAATAATTGATGTGGTAAACGTGTTCGTCTACACTAAATTCGATCCGGTCTGCAAACCAGTCAATCCGGTACAAATGATAACCGCCGCTACCTGTATTGGGATTACTGTCGGCAACCGGCCAGCCACCAAAGCCAGGATTGGTTGCCGGAACCTGTGTTTCCTGATACGAATAATAACCGCCTTTGTGCCCATGGTTCCAACTTTGAAATTGGTTGTTTTCGTACGACCAGGCATAATGAACGCTGCCCAGATTGTTGAACGGAATGGCTCCCACATACTCCATGATGTCTACTTCACCACCTTGTGGCCACATGATGTAGTCCTGCCCCGTTGGCTTTTCGGCGGGCATCATCCAAAAGGCAAAGCCCTGTCCTTTATATTTTACGTCTTTTGCCCAAACGCGTGCTTCAATGCGCGTTCCAGGCCCAACGGAAAACTTGTCTTTTGTATTGATCCTACCGCTGGTATATTGCCTGTCGATATAGGTTTCCCTTCTTGTAGTGATGGCAACGGAACCATCCTGCTGCGTTCCCGGAACGATGGATACATTCAAAGCTCTGTCTGTTGCGCGATCCAATTGGCCTGTTCCAAAATCGCCATTGACACCGGTTCCGGTTTCAAAACTCCATTTGGAAAAATCCAATGATGCCGAATTGAATTCGTCATTCCAGATAAGTTCATAACCGTTATATTGATTGATTGCGGTTTGCGTCGGATTGGTTGCAACCACGACCGGCGGTTGTGTAACCGGTGGCTGTGTTCCTGTGCCTGACCCGGTATCTGACCCCGAATTGCTGCAGTTTAAAAAAACAAAGAATAAAGGAAAGAATTTTAATTTTTTCATTGGAACAGGATTTAAATCAACGATACCAAATTTAATAAAAAACCTTCTGCTGGTTTTACTGCTTTCAGTATAATCCACTTAAATCCAGGTCTAATTTCCGGTCAGGATAAGCTATGTATACCGATAGCTTGCTCTTCGTGAGCAGCAGGGAATCATAAAAAGGATACACATTGCGGTTCTGGGAAATGTCAATAGCCAGCTCTTTTTTCTTTTTTGTTTTGAGGTTCATCACGCCAATAGTCATTTGGCCATCAAAGCTGCCATTATCGATATAGACCATATTGTTGTTGGCCGGATCTGTTTTCTCGACATCTTTATCAAAGAAAATCAGCTTTTCGTTAGGATTGTATGGGATGAACAATTTGTAGCCGATTGACAGGTCGCTGAAAGTATTGATACAGATAAAATCCTTGTTTACCCATTCGGTTTCCGGAGTTTTAAAAACGATTTTTTCCTTATCGAAATCGATAAAACGCTTCGTTTTCCCCCAACTGATTTCACAGCGGTAGCCTTTTTTTGGAGGCTGCGATGATTTTATGCGCAGGCTGTCCCTGATTTCAAGGCTGTAAAAAACGGTGTCGTCTTTGGTTACAAAATATTCTGTAATTTCGGATTCAGCGTTATAGAAAGTATCGGTTATTTTTTCTCCTTTTTCTATTAAAGGATTTGCCGCACTCTTATTTTTATGCTCGCATGAGCAAAAAGCAAGAAACAGGATAGTCAAACAAAGAGTGCCTTTTTTCATGTGGTTAATTGTATTCCTTGAGCTCAAAATTCGTGCCGTCAAAAACACCGTAAGTAAAATAACCAATCCAATCGCCCAGGTTGACGTATTTCGAATTATCGCCAACCGGGATAATCATTGGCAAATGCCGGTGCCCAAAAATAAGGTAATCAAAATGTTTGGTTTCGAGCTTCCGCTTGGAATATTGTACGAGCCATTCGTTCTCTTCGCCAAGGAATTTTACGTCGGCATCGCCCGAAATCAGTTTGTTTTTTACCGAAAGGTGCTGCGCCAGCTTTACGCCGATATCCGGATGGAGCCAGCGGTAAAGCCATTTTGAAAACGGATTGGTAAATACTTTTTTCATGCGTTTGTAGCCCATGTCGCCAGGTCCTTTGCCATCGCCATGGCCAATGAGGAACTGCTTTCCGTTGAATTCATATTCTTTGTTATCGTGATAAACCGGAATGTTGAGTTCTTTTTCAAAATAATCATTCATCCACAAATCGTGGTTGCCTACAAAGAAATAAATCGGGATACCGCTGTCGCGGATTTCGGCCAGCTTGCCCAAAACCCTGACAAATCCTTTGGGTACAACGGTTTTGTATTCGAACCAAAAATCAAATAAATCACCCAAAAGGAAAATGCACTCGGCATCGTTCTTTACTTCATCTAGCCATTTGACAAACTTCTGTTCACGCGGAAAACTTGCTTCGGCAGTAGGTGCGCCAAAATGCTGGTCGGAAGCAAAATATATTTTTTTATTGGGAGAAATAGTCATCAAAAACTGGGGTTATTCGTTATCTGAAGCATACCATTCGGCAAAAGAAGTGTCTGTTTCCTGTAATTTCAACGAATGTAATTTGATGCCCGAAGGCAACCGGTGCTTTATTTTTTCGGCAAAATCAGTAACCATGTTTTCACTCGTTGGCTGGTAACCCACCAAGATCACATGATGCCCACGGTTTTTCAATTCGGCTGCAAGCTCAACGTGTGGTGTGTTTTTATTGAAAACGGTGGCGTGGTCAAAAACATCAACAATCTCTTCTTTTACTATTTTTTTCAGATCAGAAAAGTCAATTACCATTCCGAATTTCACGTTGGAAGTATCGGCAATAGGCTGCCCGATGACCGTCACCGAAAGCTTATAGCTGTGGCCATGCACATTTTTGCATTTGCCATCATAGCCATAAAGCGCATGCCCGGTTTCGAAAGAAAATTGTTTGGTAATCCTAATGTTGCTCATGCAGTCAAATTTTTATTTCATAACAGTTCGTCTCGTCCTGAAGGCGAGAACTCGGGTTATGCAAAGGTAATCACTTTTTAAATTGGCGTAACGCTTCTTTGGTAAAATCGGAAAGGACTAATTTTCCTGATATTGCAGCTCTTTCATAAAGCAGTTTGTCCCAATTTTCAGTGCCTTCCCAAATTACTTTTTTCATTTCCGACAAAGCTTCCGGATTATAAGATGCCAGCCTTTGTGCTTCGTGTGCAACGGCATCATTTACTTCGGCCATGCTGTTGAATACATTGGCATACAGGCCTTTGGCTACAGCCCAATCAGCAGTTTGCCAAATGGTAGGCTGCAGGGTCATTTCGGCCATGGCGGTTTTTCCTATTTTTCTTGAAACTGCCGGTTCAATCACAAACGGGCCGATCCCGATGGCAATTTCAGATAATTTTACGGCTGCATCCTGATAAGCAAAAGCAATATCGCAGGCAGCAATTAGGCCAACACCACCGCCAACCGCTTTTCCCTGTACTTTCCCGATGATGATTTTTGGGCATTTTCGCATTGCGTTGATGACATCCGCAAAACCCGAAAAGAATTTTTTGCCGTCTGCCAAGGTGGTTATTGCAAGTAATTCGTCAAATGAAGCGCCGGCACAAAAGGTTTTGCCTTCGCTTTGAAGTACGACCACATTTACACCATCATCTTTTGAAATGGAATTCAATTCAGATGTAAGCTGCAGCAGCAGATGGCTCGGAAATGAATTGCTGGCAGGATGGCTAAAGGTTATTGTGGCGATTTTATTTTCGATGGAAACAGAAAGCGAGCCGGTATCAGACATGATTAATTTAGTTGTATTTAACCGTAAAGATAAGAAATCTAAAAAAGATTGCCTTTCTATTAACTTTTGTTTCTATAAAATTATATATTTGCCATCACAATCTGGGGGATTAGCTCATTTGGCTAGAGCGCTTGCCTGGCAGGCAAGAGGTGACCGGTTCGAATCCGGTATTCTCCACAAAAAAGCCCGAATCATTGATTCAGGCTTTTTTTATTTATCATTTTTCAAATCATCGGCAACTTTCTCCAGTTCGGCATACCAATCTTCGCCAAAGCGGCGGATTAGCGCTTCCTTAACAAATTTGTAAACCGGGACTTCAAGTTCTTTTCCTAACGAACATGCAGGATTGCAAATGTCCCAACGGTCGTAATTCACCGCAGCAAACTCGCTGAAATCCGTCACCCGGATCGGGTACAAATGGCACGAAACCGGTTTTTTCCAGCTTACGATTCCTTGGTTATATGCCTGTTCAATTCCGCACAAGGCTGTTTTTCCATCAAAAATCACATAGGCGCAATCCTTGTTGTCAATAAGCGGGGTTTCCAGATCCTGGTCAGTTCCCACAACCCAGGGCCCTTGTGCTTCAATGGCGGCAATGCCTTCGGGGCGAAGGAATGGTTTTACCTTTGGATAGATTTCTTCCAATATTTTGGTTTCTGCCTCGGTCAAAGGCGCACCGGCATCGCCATCTACGCAACAGGCGCCATGGCAGGCCGAAAGATTGCAGACAAAATCCTTTTCGAGGATGTCTTCAGAAACGATGGTTTTACCTAATTGGAACATGAGTTGTTAATTTCAGCACAAAGGTAAAGCCAAAAGCGGTTCTAAACGATTAAAAAGCTAATTTTGTAAAAAAATAAATGATGAATTTCGATTTCAGGGAAATAGTTACCGCCACCATGATACTTTTTGCGGTAATTGATATTGTCGGGAGCATTCCGGTGATTATTGGCCTGCGCTCAAAATTTGGCCATATCAATTCGGAAAGGGCAACTTTGGTTTCGGCAGGGATTATGATTGCATTTCTTTTTGTTGGAGAAGAAATCCTCAAACTGATTGGGGTAGATGTCAATTCGTTTGCCGTTGCGGGTTCGTTTGTCCTGTTTTTCCTGGCATTGGAAATGATCCTCGGGATCCGCTTGCACCGGGATGAAAATCCGTCTTCTGCATCCATTGTCCCAATCGCATTCCCGCTTATTGCAGGTGCAGGTACCATGACCACTTTGCTTTCCATCCGTGCCGAATTTCATTCGGTGAATATTATCGTGGCAATACTCCTAAATGTCATTTTGGTATATGTCGTCCTGAAATCTTCTGCCAAAATCGAAAGGATGCTGGGTGAAAACGGGCTGAGCATCATCCGCAAGGTTTTTGGCGTAGTCCTGCTGGCGATAGCTGTTAAATTATTTGCCGCTAATGTTAAAGGTCTGTTTGCGTAACAGCAAATTTTAGTATTTTTGACCCCTAAACTTATTTCATGAAAATTTTCACTGCAATATTAATTGTTATCGCCCTTGGGTTGGTTATCTTCAATCTTACGCTGGTTGATTTCAAAAAACCGCTTGTAGGTGACAGCATGGCTGCACTTATTGGCGTTGCGGCCTCTATGTGTGCGCTTCTTATCCTTCTGATTTTTAGGATGTCCAAAAAAATCGAAGACAAACTTAAACGATAATCCCATGTTTGACGTATTGATAATTGGCGGTGGCGTTTCCGGGATGTCATGTGCCTTGGTTTTAGGTTCAGCCCACAAAAAAGCATTTGCCCAGGATAAAAAAATCGGGATCATAACGCACCAAAAAACATCCAATCTCCAGGAAGCCTTATTTAATAATGCTTACGGAATTCCCGCAGGCAAATTAGGTTTCGAATTATTGACCGAAAGCGTTACGCATTTAAAAGACCTATATCCTCATGTCATCCAGATTGATGGCGAAAAAGTCATGAAAATAAGCGGTGAATATCCCAACTTCACCGTTGAGACAAATAAAAATTCATATCAAACCAAGAACATTGTGGTTGCCATCGGCTATTCGAATACGTTTGATATCGATGGTTTGAACCAGTACATTGAACCGCATAAAAAAGCAGTTGTGGAAAAGCAGCGCATCCAGCTGAAAAATGACGACCATAAAGTGGCAGACGGAATCTACGTAGCCGGGACACTTGCAGGCTGGCGGAGCCAATTGGCCATAGCGGCAGGAAGCGGCGCTGCAGTCGCAACCGATATCCTTACGCTTTGGAACAACGGAATTTCTTCGCAAAGCCACGATTCGATTAAAAAATAGTTTCCTTATTTCGGGTTTTTATTTCAATACAATAATTTTAGTATCTTGCTAATCTATTTTGGCAACAATGCTAAGTGTAAACCAACCTGAAACTGAAATCATGAAGAAATTACTTTTACTTGCTATCCTAATCTGTGGGAACATGGTTTTTTCCCAAAACCTAAAAATCACGGATACGATTTTTTCCAAAAAACTAAATGAGGAACGGGAAATCAAAATTGGGCTTCCGCCTTCCTATGACAAGCACAAAGGGCAAAAATATCCGGTTTTGCTGTTGCTTGACGGCGATTTTCTTTTTGATCCTTTTCAGGGCGCGTTGAGTTATGGCTACTATTGGGATGACCTTCCGGAAGTAATTATTGTAGGAATTACGCAAAATAAAAATAACGAGCGCGAAGCCGATTGCCAGATCGATGAAACGACAGGCCTGCCAGCGGAAAAAGGAGAAGCTTTCTTTGAATTTATCGGGATGGAACTGCTTCCTTTTATCGAAAAGAATTTTAGGGCAGCCCCTTTCAAAATGATTGCCGGATTAGATACGACGGCCGGGTTTTTGAATTTATACCTGTATAAGGACAACCCGGTTTTTGACGCCTATATTTCGATGAGCCCGGAACTTCCGGCTGGCATGGAAGAACAGCTCCCGGACAGGCTACAGGCCATTCAGAAACCGATTTTCTATTACCATTCCTCTACTGACGGCGATGTGAAGAAAATGCGTACCCGCATCCTAAAACTGGATGAGGGAGCCAAAACGGTAAAAAAAGAAACGTTGAACTACCGCTTTGATGATTTCAAGGGAGCGTCGCATTATTCATTGGTGCTGAATTCGATTCCGAGTGCGCTGTACCAGATATTTTCGGTCTACCAGCCGATTTCGATAGTGGAATTCAATGAGAAAATCGCAACACTGCAATCAGGCTATGTAGACTATCTTATTAAAAAATATGAAGTGATCGATAAGTCATTTGCATTGAAACTGCCGATACGACTTAACGATTTCAAGGCAATTGAAGCAGCGATACTAAAAAACAAAGCTTACGACGAGTTTGATAAACTATCCCAACTGGCCAGGAAAAATTACCCAAAAGCAATGCTGGCAGATTATGAAATGGCTCAGATGTGGGAGAAAAAAGGCGATAATGCCAAAGCGGTAAAATCCTATATGGCGGCTTTCCAGCGTGAAGAGATAGGTGACCTGACCAAAGATATGATGATGGAACGGGCTGACGGATTGAAAAAATCGATGCCTAAAAAAGGAGCAAAAGGTAAGAACGAGCCTGTAATTGAAGAGCCAGTACCAACCGATGCACCACCAGTAGATGCGCCTGCAACCCCAACCCCAACCGAAGACAAAAAATAAGAATGTCCAAACTTAAAACGACTTTTTTTTGCCAGAATTGCGGAGCCCAGTATGCGAAGTGGCAGGGACAATGCAATTCGTGCAAACAATGGAATACAATTGTCGAGGAAATCATCCAGAAGGAAGAAAAAACAAGCTGGAAGCCTTCGTCAACAGACTCTAAAAGAGTTTCCAAACCTTTAAAAATAAAAGAAATCGATTCGACCCAGGAAGTGCGTATGGATACCACGGATGGTGAATTGAACCGTGTGCTTGGCGGTGGGATCGTGCCGGGCTCACTAATACTTTTGGGAGGCGAACCCGGCATTGGAAAAAGTACGCTGCTGCTGCAGATTTCGTTGCAATTGCCTTATAAAACATTATATGTTTCGGGCGAAGAAAGCCAGAAGCAAATCAAGATGCGCGCAGAACGCATCAATCCGCACAGCGATAATTGCTACATCCTGACGGAAACCAAGACCCAAAATATTTTCCGCCATATAGTTGAAACCGAACCGGATATCGTTATCATCGATTCTATCCAGACGTTGCATACCGATTATATCGAATCGACAGCCGGGAGCATTTCGCAGATACGTGAAACCACCGCCGAACTGATCAAATTTGCCAAAGAAACCAATATCCCTGTGATTTTGATTGGCCACATTACCAAAGACGGCAACATCGCCGGGCCAAAGATTCTGGAGCATATGGTTGATACCGTTTTGCAGTTTGAAGGCGACAGGAACCACGTCTACCGCATTCTTCGTTCGCTCAAAAACCGTTTTGGCTCAACCGCCGAATTGGGGATTTACGAAATGCAGGGCTCTGGTCTGCGCGAAGTTTCGAATCCGTCAGAAATATTGATTTCGCACCGCGAAGAAGAACTTTCGGGAACTGCCATTGCCTCTACTCTGGAAGGAATGCGCCCCCTGATGATAGAAATCCAGGCGCTGGTATCAACTGCGGTTTATGGAACACCACAGCGAAGCACAACGGGTTACAATGCCAAAAGGCTGAACATGATCTTGGCAGTTTTGGAAAAACGTGCCGGTTTCCGATTGGGTACCAAAGACGTTTTCCTGAACGTTACCGGCGGGATTTCGGTTGATGATCCTGCAATAGACCTGGCAGTTGTGGCTTCCATTTTATCATCGAATGAGGACATTGCGGTTGGAAAAGATGTCTGTTTTGCCGGAGAAGTAGGGCTGTCTGGGGAAATCCGTCCCGTGAACCGTGTGGAACAACGCATCCAGGAAGCAGAGAAATTAGGCTTTTCTACAATATTCGTGTCCAAATACAATAAGATTTCGGCAAAATTCCCCGGAATTAAAGTGGTCATGGTTTCAAAAGTCGAGGAAGTTGTGGAGCAATTATTCGGATAAAATGGAAATTTGTGTTCTTCTTTCGATCTTAAATAAAAAAGCCGGCATCTTTTGCCTGCTGTTGATCTCGGTTTGTGCAAATGCGCAGCAAAAGCCTTATATACTGGATTTTGGCGATTTGAACATCAACAATACTTCATTGAAAAAGCAGATAACCCTAGTTAGGCAGGATGCCTGCAGGAACAAGACGAATGATACTTTAGCGGTTTATTTTTACAATACCAAAGGGCAAAAGAACAGGTCTTTGACTTATGAGAAAAATAAGCTCTACTATGCTACTAACACAACTTTTAACGATGACAACAAGGTGTTGTTGCACAGTACTTTTTATAACGATAAAACGCGAGGGGAAGGCATCATCAAATTTGGATACAAAAACAAGCGGGAAGTCAGCTTGGGGAACTATGATTTGGGGTTAAAGAAAGACACATTATACAAGAACTTAGGGACGAAGCAATACGATAAGAATGGTAACCTGATAGCGGAAGATACCTCGCTTGGATTGATTAAGACCTATTTTTATAACAGTAAAAACCAAAAGCTGGCTGAAATCGAAGGGAATAAAAATAACGCTTATCGCAAAAAAACCAATTATTTTTACCAGGACGGATTACTGGTAAGGACAGAGACTTATACGTCTTTTGTCAAACCGAGCGACAGCGCTTTGACAGAATCCCACGATTACATTTATAATCTTAAAAAGCTGTTGGTGGAAGAAAAATATAAAAATTCTTCTTCAAAAGACGAACAGTTTAACCAGTATTTTTATAATGATGAAAACCAACTGATTAGGATGAAGCTGGCCAAAGGCGATTATTTTATGGATGTTGAATACGAATACAGCTCCGGAAAAATCACAAGGCAATTCGGATCGGCCAACACAACCTATGCATTCAGTGAATTCTATATCCCTTTAAGCAGTTGCGGGCTTGGCGCAAATAAATCAAAATTTCAATACAGGGCCGATTATGTTTATGATGCAAAGAGCAATTTAATTAAACTAGACCGGTATGTTAATGATAAATTAATAATTTCAACTGAATATATCTTGGAATATTATTAGCCTTACTATTCAAATTTATAAATCCAAATCCTATAAAGTTTATCCTAAATCATGTAAATGAAAAACCGTTTTCTTGCTTATTTTTGGTTACAAATCAGACACAATAAAAAATGGAAAACAACGTTTTTAATAAATAACCAGACTACTTATTTATGAAAACAAAAATCCTTTTCCTTTTTGTGGCGCTTACCTTATTAACTTCCTGTTCACAGCATCAGTTCAGCCAGTTTGATACTTTTGGGGAAGACAACCATTGGCTGCACAACGATGTCAAAATATTTGAATTCGAAATCGTTGATGATGCCCAGCTTTATGATGTGAACTTCCGTTTCAGCCATGTTTACGGCTATCAGTTTCCAACGGTGCCGATCCGTTTTGTTATTGAAAGCCCTGACGGAAACAAAGAAAACCTGTCGGTTGATTTAGCCCTGAAAGACAGTGGAGGAAAAGAGGTTGGCGATTGTGCCGGAGATATATGCGATTTGGAATATCCGGTCAAAAACAAAGCCAGGCTTATCAAAGGAAAATATAAAATTACTGTTTCACATGATTTCAAAGAAGCGGCTTACCTTCCTAACGTAATCGGAGTTGGACTAAATGTTGACAGCGTAAAATAGTATGAGAAGAAAAAAGCAAAGAGGATTCCTGATACTCAAAATCTGCGGCATAGTTGTGTTGCTGGGGATAATCCTGCTTTTTTCGTTCCGTAACACGATCCTCAACAAAGTCATCCAGCGTATTGATAGCAAACTGGAAAAAGAGTACAACTGCAATTTTGCGATACAAAAAGCGGAATTCCGTGGACTGACCAACCTCGAGTTCCAGCACATCACTTTGGTCCCAAAGCAGGCCGACACTTTGGTCAGCATCGATGAATTAAAGACCAGCGTTAATTTTTGGAAATTACTGACCGGGGATATCCAGCTGGGGAAACTCGAAATCAATAAAGGTTTTATCCAATTGGTAAAAAAAGGAAAGCATAGCAATTATGAAGAATTCCTTCGATCCAAAGACGATAAGGATGAAAAACAGGAAGTCAATTATGCGCGGCTTTTGAACCGCATTTCTTCGCGGTTGCTCGATTTGGTGCCAACAGACATGCAGGTCAATGGTTTTGCATTCAAGATCAATGACAATGGGAATAAGGTTGTTTTTGGCTTTGATGAATTGGCTCTTGCCAATAAGAAACTAAAAACTAAAATCCAGGTCACTGCCGATGGTTTTTCGCAGCAATGGAGCATCAACGGTTTTGCCGATCCGCGCGACCGGAAAGCCGACCTGACTTTTGCCAATGCACAGGGCGATACCATCAAGATACCTTACATTGATAAAAGGTTTAACCTGAAAACCGGTTTCAAATCCATTCATTTCAATCTGGAAAACCTGGCTATGGATGGCGGTAACCTGCACATTGACGGCTATTCTTCCATTGACAACCTTATTGTAAATAACCCAAAAATTGCCAGCAGGGATGTTATCATTAAAAATGCGAGGTTTGATTACCGCTGGGTTGTCGGCAAGCGCTTTATCGCTTTGGATACTACTTCGGCTTTGCAGTTAAACAGCATCAAATGCCATCCTTATATTTCGTATACAAAGGAAGAGAAAGCCAAGATTTATGAGTTCAAACTAAAGATCCCAAAAATGAAGGCGCAGGACTTCATTACGTCTTTGCCTACAGGGCTTTTCCGTCATTTTGAAGGCATGGAAGCCAATGGCAATTTTAGTTATGCGCTGAATTTCAAATACAATGACCAGCAGCCCAATAATGTTGTTTTTGACAGTAAAATGACTCCCGATGGCTTGAGAATAGTAAAATATGGCGAAGCCGACCTGAACAAAATCAACGGAACATTCACCTATCGCGCCATTGATAAAGGTGTTTTGCAGCGCCCAATTTTAGTGGGCCCGGACAATTGGAATTACACACCCTTGAGCCAGATGTCGCCTTACCTGAAAAAATGCGTACTGACCAGTGAAGACCCATCGTTTATGTCGCATCGCGGATTCATCAATGCGGCTTTCAAGGAATCGATTACAAAAAATATCAAGACCAAAAAATTCACCCGGGGCGCCAGTACCATAAGCATGCAGCTGGTGAAGAATGTCTTCCTGACACGCGAAAAAACACTGTCGCGAAAGTTAGAAGAAATCCTGTTGGTGTATATTTTGGAAAACAACCATATCAGTACCAAAGACCGAATGCTTGAAGTGTATTTCAATATTATCGAATGGGGCCCTAATGTATACGGAATTGCCGAAGCCTCTCAGTTCTATTTCCAGAAAAGGCCTTCGGATCTAAATGTGAACCAATGCCTGTTTTTGGCAACGATCATCCCGAATCCAAAAGGATTTATGGCAAAATTCGATGCGAACAACCAACTGAAGCCATCGGCAAGGCAAACGGAAAAATTCCTGACCAACCTGATGTTCCGGCGTGAACTCCTGACCGCAACGGATACGATCGACAATTTCCCATTGTATATTTCGGGGGCAGCCAAATATTACCTGAAACAAAAACCTGCCGCCGAATCAGAAGGCAATCCTGTTGAGGAATTTGAATTTTAAATGAAGCCAACAGCCGAAATCATACAAAAAATAGAAACGTTCCACGAGTTGGGCGAAACGATTGCAGCAGCCGATTACCTGATCGATGCCTATAATATCAAGCACCCCAATTTCAAGGCATTTGAACTGCGCGAAAAAGCCAAGCCCGATTATGTACTGATGACTACCGAAGGCACTTTTGGGCAGCTGCAAATCATCAGGATTCCCGAAAATACCTTTGAATTCGAGCTAGGCCTTATGCTCAACCTGATTGCGCACGAAATGATCCATGTGGGCCAGAAAGTGGAAATCGGCCAATATCCCGATAAAAATGAACGCGAATGGCAGGCGTATTACGAAATGCTTTTCCATAAAACCTACCCGCAGGTTCCAGACGTAAAAGACCATCAGAAGAAATTTTTTGCCGATAAGGCTTTTGAATATTATTCCAGGATGGAAAAAGACGGTGCTTTGCAGCAAAAATACGCAGGGCAAAAATTAGAAATAGAAACGTTAATTGCTTCTTTGGAGCTTACCTGAATTTCTTAAGGAATTCCTCTTTATAGGTACTCGAAACCTCAATTTCAGCCTCATCAAACAAAGTCACAAAACCACCCTTATTGTATGATTTTACAAATGCGGCATTGATGATATGCGACTTGTGCACACGGATAAAGGGATAAGGCAGGATTTCGGAAAAGTGCTTCAGGAAACGGCAGACCATTTTCTTGGTTCCGTTGGAAAGATAAAGATCAGTGAAATTCCCATTGCCGCGAAGCCTTACGATATCTTCCATCTTTACCACTTCAAAACCTTCAAGCGTAGGCAGGATCACCTGTTTTTTCTCGGGTTGCTGTTCACGGAAATTTTCAACGATAATGCGGTTGCGGTCAAAGACTTCGTTGTTCAGGATTTGCTTATGGACTTTATTCACTGCAACCACCAATTCCTCAATGCTGATGGGTTTTAACAAATAATAGGCTGCGCTTTGGTTCAAAGCTTTCAGCGAATATTCCGAAAAAGCGGTGACAAAAATCGTTCCAAAATGCAGGTCTTTACACGCTTCCAGCACATCAAAAGCATTGCCGAAAGGCATCTCTACATCCAGGAAGACCAGCTGTGGCTTTGCTTGATGCAACAACGGAACGGCTTCCTTAATATTTTCGGCTTCGCCAATGATTTCAACCTGCGGACAGTATTTGCCCAAATAATTTTTAAGCACTTCCCTGGCTGCCTTTTCGTCTTCGACAATGACGCTTTTAATAGTGTTTCCTGTCATAACATTTTGTTGATGTGCGGAAAGATGATTTCCACGATGGTTCCGGTTTCCGGAGATTGTTTTTCCTTTATGCTGAAGGTAATTTCCTTTTTGTGCAACTCATTAAGCAATGCTATCCTTTCTTTGGTATTGGTCACGCCACGTGACTGATGCAGTTTTTGGTTTTCGGTTTTCAGCTCACTGCTTTTGGTTAAGCCAATGCCGTTATCATCAATTGAAGCTATTATTTTATTGTTTTTAAGCTCAAATTTCAAAAACAGCAAACCTTTTTCCCCTTTGTACCTCAAACCATGCCAAATGGCGTTTTCAAGATGCGGCTGGATAATCATGTTCGGTATGAAAACGGCATCGGGATCAAGGTTTTCGTCCACTTTTATTTTGAAATCAAATTTATCATGGAAGCGGAGGTGTTCCAAATCGAGGTATTTTTTCAGCTGCTCAATTTCGTTGCCCAATGTGACAAAATCCTTATTGGAATTTTCCATGATGTTGCGCATCAGGGTTGAATAATTGGTCAGGTATTTGTTGGCTTCCAGCTCCTTGCTTTGCGAAATAAACTGGTTGACACTGTTCAGGCTGTTGAAAATGAAATGCGGGTTCATTTCCCTCCGCAAGGACTGCAGGGCGATTTCTTTATTTTTTTTCTTGATGGCATATAAGGCTTTGGCAATCAAACCAAAGAAAATCAATAACAAAAACACAGCACCGATCAACATGTAATTGAAATTGTTTTTTCTTGAAATGAGTTCGTCTTTGAGCATTTTTTCTTTTTCAAGCTGTTTGATTTTGTCTTCCGTATGCTGGAAAGATTTCGCATCAATCAAACTCGTATCCGATTCGATGATTTTGTCAAAATTTTGGAAGAAATCATTGTACAAAGCCATGCTTTCTTTTTCGTTGCCTTCCTTTTTATAATAAGAAAGCAAGGAACTAAGGCTTTTTTTGACTTCGGCCGTGTTGCCTTTTTCCGAAGCTAAAGAGTAGGCTTCTTTTAATGATGCAATGCCTTTTTCGGGTTCGCTTTTATTGAAATAAAGATTGGCCAGCAGTTGTTTTTGCCTGATTTGGGTTTCGAAATCATGAGTGGCTTCTGCTTCCTTCAAAAGGTTTTCGTTGATGGCAATCGCTTTGTCAAATTCGTTGTTCAAAGCATAAACATTGGCAATTTTGTTCTTGATTTCGATGACTTTGCTGGGTTTGCTTTTTGAAAAAGTCAGCGCCTGGCCATAGCTTTTTAGCGCATCGTCGGTATTTTTTGATTTGAGGCTGGTTTCTGCCTTTTGTACGTAAGCTTCTGAAAGCTCCTCTTTTTTGTCTTTTTTATCGCTTTCTTTTTCCAAAAGCCTGATGTTCGAATCCAGGTAATTGATCTTATCCGTTGTGGTATTGGCGCTGTTGGACAAACGCTTGAAGTCATTCGAGTTCAATTGCCCGGTGCTTTTGTCGTCGGTTATTTCGCTGGCCAATTTATAATTGGTGGAAGCTTCCTTTTCTTTTCCCTGTATTTCCTGGATCTTGGCCAAACTTCGGCTTACCCTTGCCATGTCGTCATTTTGCTTTAGGCGGGTATAAATTTCTAGGGCTTTTTTATAGTATTCTTCTGCACGTGCGTTGTTGCCCACTTTAATCAGGCGCTCGGCAAGTGTTTCACAGCGTTGCGCGATAAGCCCATTGTCATTTTGCTTTAGCGCCTCTTCCAGGTCAATGGCAGTTTTGCTCATTTTCTCCGGAGCGGCTTTTTTTTGGGTAACCTTGTTTGCTTTGGTTTGTTTAACCAGCGTATCCTGCTGTGCGCTTGCATCCGATGAAGGTATGAGCAGCATTAGCATCAATAAAATAGTCCAAAAATAGTGGCGCATGGCATGATTTGTTAGTAATGTAAAGTAAATCAATTTAAAATGGCTGTCCAAATAGTTACACCAAGTCGGAACGCCATTTCACCATTTGTCAAAAAAACGGGTTTTAACAATTTATAGGTTTGTGCCGTAATCTTCAAAACACATCTTATGAAAACTTATTTTTTAATAATAGTAGCTTTTCTGGCTTTGAATGCCAATGCCCAAAACCTGGATACCCGAAAATTTATTGAGGTAACCGGAAGTGCCGAAATGAGTGTGCAGCCCGATGAAATTGAACTCGAAATCGTATTGATGGAATATGATAATGAGGGCAGGAAAGTGAAGCTCGATGATCTTCAGGGCGATTTTTACAAAATATTGCGTAAAAACAACATCGATACCAAAACGCTAGCTTTGGATAGCACCAATAATTACTGGTATTGGTGGTATTGGTGGAATTACCGCAACGAACGCTATCTGACAAAAACCATCACTTTAAAACTCAGCAACAAGACCAACTTTCTGAAACTGGTTGAAGACCTCAATACCAAAGGAACGCAGAGCATCCGGATTTCAAAAACGACCCACAACGAAATACAGCGCCTGCGCAAGGAAGTCAAAATAGAAGCAATAAAAGCAGCCAAAGCCAAAGCCGTTTACTTGCTGGATGCCGTTGGGGAAGAGATTGACGGTTTGCTTAACGCGGAAGAGCTTCCGGAACAAAACAACTACTATAATAATTTTTGGTACGGAAGGCAAAACCTGCTAAGCAATGTGAGCAATTCGGTTGTGTCCAATTCTTCCAATCAGGATTCGGGCATTGACAATGTGGGCCAAATAAAGCTACGTTATGAAATAAAAGCAAAATTCGGAATCAAATAACCTTAAAAATTACAATCATGAAAACAGCAACCTTTTTCAAATTGGTACTTGCTACCACAGTTTTTACACTTTTGGGCTGCAACCATTCGAATGCAAAACCCATTGCAAAAATTAACGGAGAAAAACCCATAGCGGTAAATGAAACTAAAATCCAGGTGGCCTTATTGCTGGATACCTCCAACAGCATGGATGGTTTGATAGAACAGGCAAAATCAAGGCTTTGGAATATCGTAAATACGTTGACAACGCTTAAATACGAAGGCAAGGCCCCGAATATTGAAATTGCGCTCTACGAATATGGGAACGATAATTTATCGGCGGAAGGTAATTTCATCAGGCAGGTGGCACCGCTTACCACTGATTTGGATTTGATTTCGGAAAAGCTGTTTTCGCTAAAAACCAATGGCGGCAACGAGTTTTGTGGCGCGGTTATCCAGGATGCAGCCAGCCAGCTGAAATGGGAAGATGGCGCTGCCAATATGAAGCTGGTTTACATTGCCGGGAATGAAGGCTTCAACCAGGGCGGGGTCGATTATAAGGAATCGATAACAAAAGCGCTTCGGAACAATATTTATGTGAATACCATTTTCTGCGGAAACCAAAATGTGGGAATCAATCTGTTGTGGAAAGATGGTGCAGATACTGGGAAAGGAAAGTATTTCAACATCGATTCCAATCAGCTGGTACGATACATCGCAACGCCTTATGACGAACAGATTTCGAAATGCAACGACAAGATCAACGATACATATGTGGGCTATGGCACTATGGGCGAATCCAAAAAAATGAGCCAGATGAAGGAAGATATGAATGCTGAAAGTGTTTCAAAAGCCAATAAAACCGAACGGGCAGTAAGCAAATCAAAAGCAGTCTATAAAAATGATAAATGGGATTTGGTTGATAAGGTAAAGCAGGACAAAGATGCTGTGCAAAAGCTTAAAAAAGAAGAACTGCCCAAAGAATACCAAAACAAAACCAAGGAAGAGATCAGTAAAATTATTGCTGACAAGAGCGCTGAACGCGAAAAAATCCAGAAGGAAATTGGAGAACTGGCAAAAAAACGCCAGGAATACATTGATGCAGAATCCAAAAAAACAAAAACACAGGACGATTTAGGAAATGCCATCAGTACTTCCATAATCGCATTGGCAAAGGCAAAAGGATATACAATCGAATAATTGAGGTTGATGTTGATTGGAAGGAAGCCACGGCTTTTTAAGCTGTGGTTTCTTTTAAAAATCTGGCCCGCCATTTCCAACCTTTTCACTTTGAGCGCCCTCCTTAAATAAATACACTCATAACTTATTCCACATGAAAAAAATCCTTTTTACCGCCCTGCTTTTTGCGTATGCAAGCGTTATTGCCCAAAAGCCTATTTTTACGACAGCCAAAGTCAAAGCTGCCACTGTTTATTCTAATGCGGCTGAATTATCCCAAACCACTGCTGTGAACCTTCCTGCCGGCACGAGCGAAATCGTGATAAAAAACGTTGCCGATTACCTTAACGAAAATACGATCCAGATTGGTGCGCCAAAGTCGGTTACTGTTTTGTCGGTGCAGTTTACGCAGAATTACATTTCGGAATACGAAATCGATGAAACGAATCCCGTAATCAAAAAAGTAAGGGACAGCATTAGCTGGACACAAAGAGAGATCAAAAAAGTGCAGAATGAAAAGTATTCCAACCAGCAGGCAACAGTGCTTTTGGATGCTAATAAAAGTGTCGGCGGAGCCAATTCGGGACTCAATGTAAACGAATTGATGAAGCTGGTTGATTTTTATAGAACCAAAAGGACAGAGTTGGACAACCTGGTCCTTGCATTGGGTGAAAAAGAAACCAAGCTCAACGAGAAACTCAAAAACCTGAACGACAAACTGCAGGTGAATACCGAAAAGGAAGATAAAAATTCAAGAGGCAAGCTGATTGTACAGGTAATGAACGAAACCGCCGGCCTGGTCAATCTCGATGTGAATTATATAACCAACAATGCTTCCTGGACACCGTTTTATGATCTGCGGGCTGATAATATCTCGTCGCCAATCAACATGATGTACAAAGCCCAGGTTATCCAGAATACGGGTGTTGACTGGAAAAAAGTCAACCTTACATTGTCTTCGGGGAATCCCAACCAGAACAATCAGGCGCCTTTGCTAAATGCGTGGTTCCTGGCTTATTCCAATCCGCAATTATGGGCAAGAAAAGATGTTAAATATGCTGCCAATGCTAAAGTCAATGTGATCCAGAGCACTATAGCAATGAGGGGTTTTAAAGAAGAAGAATCAAAAGAGGATGTTTCCTCGCTTTCAAATTACACAAGTATCAATGAAAATCAGCTCAACATTTCGTTTGACATTGATATTCCGTACGACATTTTATCCAATGCAAAACCGCACAGCGTGGCATTGAAGGAAATCAAACTGCCTGCTACCTACAAATATTACGCGGTGCCAAGGGTTGAAAAAGAAGCGTTTCTCTTAGCTGAAATCAATGACTATTCGAAGTTCAACCTGCTGCCCGGCGAAGCCAACATCATTTTTGAAGGTTTGTATGTGGGGAAAACGGCTATCAACCCAAATCAAACTGCCGATACGCTGAATTTGAGCATGGGAAGGGATAAGAAGATCTCGATCAAACGTGAAAAAGTGGCTGAAAAATCGGGTACGCGTTTGCTTTCTTCCAAAAAGGAACAAACATTTACGTATGACATTACCGTTAGGAACAATAAGAAAGAAGCCATAAGCCTGCTGTTAAAAGACCAGTATCCGCTGAGCACTGATAAGGAAATGGAAATCGAATTGCTGCAAAGCGATGAGGCCAAAGAAAATAAGGAAACCGGAATCCTCACCTGGATGATGAAACTCAATCCGAATGAAACCAAAAAAGTAAGGGTCAGCTACAAGGTAAGATACCCAAAAGACAAAATAATAGACAATCTGTAAACCCTTTAGAATCCCAAAACTATGAGTTTTGGGATTCTTTTAACTGGCTATGGATTAATGCTTTCGATTTTTTTTGTTAAATTTACTCCAACCTAAAAATTTAATGCTATGAAAAAAATCTTACTTCTTTTGTCGTTATTTACCCTAATGGCAAATGCCCAGACGGTTGCGCTCCAAAGTTTTGCGACCGGTTTTAGTTCTGCTGTTGAAATAACACATGCTCCAAACGATTCCCGTCTTTTTGTAGTACAGCAGGGCGGAATAATTAAAGTTGTCAGCGCTGCCGGAGTTGTTAATGCTACGCCATTTCTGACCTTAACCACGACAACGATTGCCACCGGAGGGGAAAGAGGATTATTGGGCCTGGCCTTCCATCCTAATTATGCCTCAAATGGTTATTTTTATGTAAACTATACTCGTGCCAGTGATGGTGCGACGGTGATAGCAAGGTATACTGTTTCTTCTAATCCAGATATAGCTGATGCCTCAAGCGGTACGGTTTTGATGACCATTGCGCAGCCGTTTTCCAATCACAATGGAGGCACGATAAAATTTGGCCCTGACGGCTACCTGTACATCGGAATGGGTGATGGCGGCGATGCCGGTGATCCTGGTGACCGTGCGCAGAATATCAATGTCAATTTAGGAAAAATGCTGCGGATTGATGTCAATTCGGGTTCGCCGTACTCAAGTCCGAGTACCAATCCCTATTTTGGCGCTACAGCCGGGAATGACGAGATATGGGCAATTGGTTTGCGCAATCCATGGAAATTTTCATTCAACAGGCTGACCGGGGATTTATGGATAGCTGATGTTGGCCAGGGAGTTGCCGAAGAAATCAACATGATTGCCAGCCCGCTTCCTAATACAGGCTTGAATTTTGGATGGCGCTGTTATGAAGGCGATCTTACTTATGACGTATCATCCGGGAACTGTCCGCCGTATTCTTCGACCGTTCCAAGAATTACCCAGTACGGACATAGCCTGAGCAGATGTTCTGTCACCGGCGGTTATTTCTACACCGGTTCTACGTATCCCAATTTTGCCAACAAATATTTTTTTGCCGATTATTGCACGGCCGAAATCGCCTATATAAGCGGCACCAATGCAACAATCACCTGGGCATTGAACCCAGCT
This sequence comes from Flavobacterium sp., assembly GCA_049841115.1. Classification (GTDB taxonomy): domain Bacteria; phylum Bacteroidota; class Bacteroidia; order Flavobacteriales; family Flavobacteriaceae; genus Flavobacterium. The sequence continues at coordinate 774,632 of JASGHQ010000006.1, read as the reverse complement.
GGAAGCTTAACCACTTTTGGAGAGGATATGAATGGCGAACTTTACTGTGCCATCAGCGGTGTGGTATACAAAATCATAGATTCTTCGATGAGCATTTCGGATTTTGAGAAAAATGGCTTTACGATGTATCCAAATCCTGCCAAGGATAAAGTTTTTATCAAAAGCGCAACGAATGTTGAATTGTCAAAAATTGAACTGTTTGACATTACCGGAAAATTGCTCTTAACCGAATTAGCGCAAACCGCTGCCGAAAACAATTTTAGTATTTCGTCTTTGGCAAAGGGGATGTACGTTGTAGCAATTGAGACCCAAACGGGCAATAAATACCAATCCAAATTGATTGTAGACTAGTATGAAGAAAATCCTTTCGGTTCTTTTATTCCTTGCCCTGGTATTTTCGGGCTACAGCCTGGTAACAAAAAAATCGGCTAAAAATGAAAACATCAGCAAAAAAGCAAAAGCTTTGTCAGCTGCCGAACTTACAGATAAAAGAATAAAAGAACACGCTGGGAAGATAACAGAATTCCTGATTGATAATCCGAAATACAATTCGGATATCGTATTTCTTGCAGATATGAAAATCATGTCGGGTATGAATCGTTTCTTTATTTACGATTTAAAAAAAGGGGAAGTTATTGATAAGGGCCTCGTTGCGCACGGCTATGGTTCTGAAACCGGAATAAAGAATACACTGAAATTCAGCAATACCAATAATTCCAACTGTACTTCATTAGGTAAATATTCTATAGGCGAAAGCTATCACGGCCGGTTTGGTAAGGCGTATAAACTTTATGGGCTGGATCAATCCAACAGCAATGCATTCAGCAGGAGTATTGTTTTGCACAAATACAGCAGCATGCCTTATGAAGAACAGATCGATCCGGTATGCATGAGCCAGGGCTGTCCAATGGTAAATGAAACCTATTTCAAAAGAATAGAAAAAATACTCGACAGCAACGAAAAGAAAATACTCCTGGATATTTATTACTAGGGTGCAGGATTTGGGATCAATTCCTGGACTTTATTGATTTTTGAAATAATTTCCGGCGACAAAACCGTTTCAAATGCTGCAATATTTTCCTGAAGCTGTTCCATAGTGGATGCTCCAATAATGGTTGACATCACAAAATCCTGTTGGTTTACAAATGCCAAAGCCATTTGGGTCAAGTTCAATCCATTGGATTCGGCGATTTCCTTATATAATTTGGTTGCCTTATGGCAATTTTCATTGGAATACCTTGTAAACTGCGGGAACAATCCCAAACGGGAATCCGGTAAGGTTCCGTTTAAATGTTTTCCTGTCAGGAAGCTGAACGCCAAAGGCGAATAAGCCATAAGGCCAACATTTTCACGCATGCCGATTTCGGATAGGCCAACCTCATACAGACGGTTTAGCAACGAATACGGGTTTTGGATCGTGGCAATCCTTGGCAGGCTGTGCTTTTCGCTTTCGCTGATGAATTTCATCACGCCATACGGATTTTCATTGGAAACCCCAATGTGCCTGATCTTTCCTTCTCTGATCAGCTCATCATAAATGCTCAAAACCTCAAAGAAGTTTTCGTTCCATTGCGTATCAATTTTAGAAACACCACGCTGTCCGAACATATTCATCACACGTTCCGGCCAATGCATCTGGTACAGATCGATATAGTCGGTCTGAAGGTTTTTCAGGCTGAGGTTAACTGCTTCGTGGATGTTCTTTTTTGAAAAATTAAGCGGATTTCGGATATATCCCATTCCGCGGTTGGGCCCGGCAATTTTGGTCGCTACAACCAAATTTTCCCTTTTCCCATATTTCTTCAGCCACGAGCCTATATACCTTTCGGTATTTCCTAATGTGGCTTCACGGGCTGCGATTGGGTACATCTCGGCAGTATCTATGAAATTGATACCCATGTCTATGGCAAAATCCAATTGCGAATGCGCATCGTTTTCGGAGTTTTGCTCTCCAAAAGTCATGGTGCCAAGACACGCTTTACTGACTTTTACATCAGTATTCGGTAAAAAAGTATAATTCATTAAGGATTAGCTCAATAAGTTGGTCACAAATGAAGGATAAATTCCGATAATGATATTAAGCAAAATCGCCAAAACAGCTACAACGGTATAAACCAAAGGCACTGCAGGTTTTTCTTCATCAGGTTCTTTTGTATACATCGCCAAAATCAGTTTGAAATAATAACCGACACTGATAATCGAATTGATTACAGCTGCTATAACTACAGTAATGTAACCGGCTTTGATAGTTTGGGCGAACAGCATGAATTTGGCAAAGAATCCAGAAAAAACAGGGATCCCGGCCATTGATAGGAGTGAAGCTGTAAGTATAGCCGCTAATAGCGGATTGGTTTTCCCCAGCCCGTTGAAGTTGGAAATATCTTCGTTGTCTTTATCTTTGGTTACAAAAATAATTACTGCAAATGAAGCGATTCCTGCCAAAGCATAAGCTGCCGTATAATACAATAATGTTGATGCTGCCGTTGACAGGCTTAACAAGGCCATTACCATGAATCCGGCGTGCGAGATACCCGAAAATGCCAACATTCTTTTTACGTTTTTCTGGCGCAATGCCATAATGTTTCCAACCGTCATCGAAAGGATTGAGATGATTACAATCAGCAACTGCACTTTTTCGGATAGGTCGGTCAGGCCGCTCAATAATTTGTAAAGTGTGGCCATCGCGACCACTTTTGCCAGTGTGCTCATGGTTGCGGTTGTCATTGATGGCGAACCTTCGTAAACGTCCGGAGCCCAGAAATGGAAAGGTGCTGCTGCAATTTTAAATAGCATTCCGATAACAATCAATGTGATTCCGATTGGGAACCAAATTGGCAAACCGGCACCTTGTGATAAGTCATAGATTTCGGCCATGTCAAAATAGCCAGTGGCGCCATATACCAAACAGATTCCGAATAAGATGATCCCCGATGCGAAAGAACCCAGAAGAAAATATTTCATTCCGGCTTCATTGCTCTTTACATCCAGTCTTCGGCTTGCTGCCAATACGTAAAGTGAAATAGACAATACTTCTATCCCAAGGAAGAACATTGCTAAGTTCCCAAAAGAAACCATGGCACAGGCTCCGGCCAAAAGGAAAATCTTAATGGCAATAAAATCGGAAATCTTAGTTGGATGGTCCTTATAAAAATCACCGCTTAAGGCGATCAGGAATATAGTTAAGATGATGAAAAGGCTTGAAAATGCTACCGAAAACTTATTGACCACAATCATATTGTTGTAGAAAGAAGCGGTTGTGTCAAACTCAGATACCGTAAGCCCAAGAATGGCTAAAAGTCCCAATACCGCTACCGGAACTAGTAGTTTTCTTAAATTGAAGATTTCAGCGATAAGGCAAAAAATACCTAAACCTGATATGGCAATTAATGTATTCATTTCTGGACTATCTATTTATGTTTGATAAAATTTCATTTAAACTCGGCGTCACCAAATCGATAATTGGCTTTGGATATAATCCGAAGAATAATAAAAAGGCAATAATGGCAACCAGTGTGATGGTTTCGGTTGCTGTAACGTCTGCAAAAACCTTAGTGTTGGTTTCTCCCAGCATCGTATTCTGGAACATTCTCAGCATGTAATAGGCACCAAGGATAATCGTAGTTCCGCCCAACACCGCAAACCAAAGATTTACCTGGCTTAAGCTATACAATACGGTAAATTCCCCAATAAAGTTATAGGTTCCCGGCAAGGCAACCGAGGCCAAAACCAAAATCATGAACATTGAGGTGAATTTTGGAGTCTGCGCACGGATACCGCCCATATCGTCGATTTTCCTTGTTTCGTATCTTCTGTAGATGATTTCCGCAACAAAGAATAACCCAACGATGACAAAACCGTGAGCGATCATTTGGGCAACCGCACCGCTCAATCCGTCAAAGGTTAATGTATAGCATCCTGCGGCAATCAATCCAACGTGTGCCAAAGATGAATATGCCAGTAGTTTTTTCAGGTCCTTTTGGCGTAAAGCCACAATCGATCCATAAATTACACCCGCAATACTCAACCCGATTAGAACCGGCATGTATTGTTTTGCCGCAGCCGGGGCAATTGGCAACTGCCAGCGGATAACGCTGTACAATCCCATTTTAAGCATGATCCCCGATAACAGCATCGTTCCTACAGTTGGTGCTTTTTGGTACACTTTTGCCTGCCAGGTATGAAAAGGAATAATTGGGATTTTGATGGCATAAGCCAGGAAGAATGCAAAGAAAATATAGCATTGTTCTGTAGCCGATAAGTTTAATTTATATAAATCCTCCAAAAGGAAACTGTCTGCTTTTGAATATAAATAGGCGAAAGCAACCAGCATGAATAAGGAACCTCCCAAAGTGTAGATGAAGAATTTCAATACTGCTTTTTTGCGTTTTTCCGCATCGCCATTACCCCAAATCAGTGCGATGAAGTAAATCGGGATCAATGCCAATTCCCAGAAAACATAATACAGTAATCCGTCAGCCGCCAGGAATGTGCCCACCATCGCAAACGACATGAAAAGCACTAAAGCATAGAAGTTTTTACTGTTGTTGAATGTGTTTCCAAATGATGAAAAGATAATCAGAGGAGTCAGGGCGGTAGTCAATAAAACCATTGCCATTGAAAGCCCGTCGGCTTTGAAGGCCAGCGCAACTTTTGGAAGATCAATCCAGTTTGCAAAAAAACTGATGTTTCCACCGCTGCAATAAGTTGAAAGAAGGCTTAATGAAACGCCAAGTGCCCCCAAACTAAAGACAAGTGCCACTTTTGAAGCTAATTTATCCCCAGAAAAATAAGTGACTATGGCACCGGCGAGAAGTAAAAGTAATAGAGTAGTTACATCCATTATGTAAAGATTATTGAGCTATAAATAAATAAGAAATGATGGCAACAATACCGATTACGAATACGAAAAGGTATAATCCGATACTTCCTGTGTGTAATTTTTTTCCTTGTGTCCCAAGTCCGTTTGCAACAGTGCCGAAACCGTAAACCACTTTCCCGAGCGCCGTTTCTAAAGTTGTCCTGAAGAAATTAGACAGGCTGTTCAATGGCTTTACAATTAGGAAAGTATAGAATTCGTCAACGTAATATTTGTTGTAAATGGTTTTGCTGAAACCGGTAATCTCCGAGTCTTCTTTTGGTACGAATCCTTGTTTGATGTATTTTGAATAGGCCCAGATGATTCCAAAAACGGCACCGGCCAGTGCAATTCCCATCAGCATAAATTCATTTGGCCCCAAATGATGCTCTTCGTGTTTTGTAACCAAAATCGGCTCCAGGAAATGATTCAGCCAGCTGCTTCCAGGTAAATTGATCGCGCCGCCAATAGCTGCTAAAACAGCAAGGATTATCAACGGAATGGTAATCAGGCTTGGGCTTTCATGCAAATGGTGCTTCTGCTCTTCTGTTCCTCGGAAATCCCTGAAGAAGGTTAGGTACATCAATCGGAACATATAAAATGCCGTCATAATGGATGCAACAGAAGCTATAACCCATAGTACCTTATTGTGTTCGAAAGCAACCATCAGGATTTCATCTTTTGACCAAAAACCTGCAAACGGGAAGATCCCTGCGATCGCCAGAGTAGAAATCATCATTGTCCAGAATGTGATTGGCATTGCTTTGCGCAAGCCGCCCATTTTCCGCATGTCCTGCTCTCCATGCAATCCATGGATTACCGAACCAGAACCTAAGAAAAGACACGCCTTGAAGAATGCATGCGTAATTACGTGGAATACGGCAACGTTGTATGCTCCGAATCCTAAAGCCAGGAACATTAACCCCAATTGTGAAACCGTTGAATAAGCCAGCACTTTTTTGATGTCATTCTGCAGCAAACCGATAGAAGCAGCAACCAATGCCGTCAATGCCCCAACGATTGCAATAATTTGCTGGACATCCGAAGTCTGGTCGAACAGGAAATTCATTCGCGTAAGCATGAAAATACCGGCGGTTACCATCGTAGCCGCGTGGATCAGTGCAGAAACCGGGGTTGGCCCCGCCATTGCATCAGGAAGCCAGGTGTAAAGTGGTAATTGAGCCGATTTTCCCGTGGCACCGATGAATAGGCACAATGCTGCACCCGAAAGAAATGCCGGCATTATATAAGAACCGGTAACGGCAGCTTTTAAACCCATATAATCTAAAGTCCCGAAGGAATTTGCCAGGATAAACATCCCGATAAGGAAACCTAAATCCCCAATACGGTTCATGATAAAGGCTTTCTTTGCAGCATCGTTGTAAGGCTGGTTTTTATACCAAAATCCGATCAACAGGTAAGAGCACAACCCAACGCCTTCCCATCCGATGAACATTACCAATAAGTTGCTTCCGATAACCAGTGTGATCATGAAGAAAACGAAAAGGTTCAGGTAAGCAAAGAATTTGTGCATGTTTTCGTCATCGTGCATATAGCTGATGGAATACATATGGATCAAAGATCCTATTCCGGTTACGAATAACAGCCAGAGCAATGACAATTGATCCAATAAGAATCCGAAATCCAGTTTGAAATTATGAACCGAAATCCAGTCAAATAATGAAATTTGGATGGGTTTCCCGGTTTGGTTTAATTGCGAGAAGAAGCAAAGCGTCAAAAGGAATGAAACCACGACAGCCAGTGTTCCTATTGCGCCAGATACATTCCTGCTTACTTTTTTTCCGAAGAAAACATTGAAAAGAAATCCAACAAATGGAGATAAAAGTAATAGTAAAGCTAATTTTGTGTCCATTCCTGATTATCCTTTTAAGTTCTTTAAATTGGCGATATCAATCGAGCCGACATTCCTAAATACAGAAACCAGTATCGCAAGCCCTACAGCAACTTCGGCAGCGGCTACTGCCATCGAGAAGAATACAAATACCTGGCCTTCCGCATCCTGGTGGTAAGTTGAAAATGCGACAAATAATAAGTTTACGGCATTCAGCATGATTTCAATTGACATGAATACGATAATGGCGTTCCTTCTGTACAATACTCCAAAAACCCCGATACAAAATAGCAGTACCGAAAGGAAAATGTAGTTTTCTATACCTATTTGATTTAAAATATTATTCATTATTTCTTCTCAGTTTTTTCTTTTTTAGACAATAAAACAACACCCATCATTGCGACTAACAATAAGACAGAAGCAAATTCGAAGGGTACCATGTATTCATTAAGCAATACTTTACCCAGTACCTTGATCGTCTGAAAGTCCTCGCCACTAACATCATAATCACCCATAATGGTTTTTGAGTTGATGAAAATAGTCACCAAAACAACGCTCATCAAAACGAAAACGGTAATGGCTCCAAGACGCGTAATACGGGGCTTGTGGACTTCGTCTTCTTTGTTGAGGTTCATCAGCATGATTGTGAAAAGGAACAATACCATGATCGCACCGGCATAAACGATAAGCTGTACCAATGCCAGAAACTGTGCATTAAACATTAAATAATGGCCCATGATCGACACCATGCAGATTACAAGATAGATGGCACTGTGGATAGGGTTTCTGCTATAAATGGTCAGGAACGCTGAGCCCAACGTAATGGCAGATAAAATGTAAAATATGATTGTAATTGTTGGCATTAGTTAGCGTTTTTAAGTTGAGCATTCTTCATTGCCATTTCCAAAGGCATAACTAGTTTGTCTTTTCCAAAAATAAAATCCTCACGGTCGTATTGGGCCGGAACCAATTCTTTTGAAATAGTAAGATAGATGGCGTCTTTCGGACAAGCTTCTTCGCATAATCCGCAGAAAATGCAACGCAGCATATTGATTTCATAAATCGAAGCGTATTTTTCTTCGCGGTACAAATGTTCTTCTCCCGGTTGGCGCTCTTCGGCTTTCATCGTAATGGCTTCTGCCGGACACGACAAGGCACACAATCCGCATGCCGTACAGTTCTCACGTCCCTGCTCGTCACGCTTCAGCATGTGGCGGCCACGGTAAACCGGGCTAAACCGGCGCACCTGCTCAGGATAATGTATTGTTGCTTTTTTCCTGAAAAAGTGCTTGATCGTAATCATTAGTCCTTTAACGATAGCGATAAGGTATAATCTTTCCCAAAAAGTCATTTCCTTATTGGAAACCTGCTTTTTCCTGCCGGAAAGCGATATATTTTGAATAGATGCTGACATATTTCTTTTCTATTTAAAAACCAAAAAAGGCTAAAATTTCACTTCTTAACATCACGATTCCTGTTATCATGATATTGATGATGGAAAGCGGAATCAGGATCTTCCATCCCAGGTTCATCAATTGATCGTACCTGAATCTCGGTATCGTCCAACGAACCCACATGTAGAAGAAGATGAAGAAGCATATTTTAACAAACAAAACTCCGATACCTAAAATGTTTGCTGTGTTTACCCCAACATTTTCCACCATCCATTGCATGCCCGGATAATTGTAACCTCCAAAATAAAGAATGGCAATGATTGTTGATGAGATGAACATGTTGGCATATTCTGCAAACAGATAGAATCCCATTTTCATTGATGAATATTCGGTATGGTATCCTCCGATCAATTCCGATTCGCATTCCGCCAAATCAAAAGGTGTCCTGTTGGTTTCGGCAAATGCACAGATTAAAAAAATCAGGAACCCAACCGGCTGGTAGAATACATTCCAGTTCATTCCGGCCTGTTGCTCAGAAATCACTTTTAAGCTTAATGTACCGGTCATCATGGTTAAGGCGATAATGGACAATCCCATTGCAACCTCGTAAGAAACCATCTGTGAAGCTGCACGAACGGCACCCATCAATGAGAACTTATTATTAGACGCCCAGCCGCCAATCATGATTCCGTATACACCTACAGAAAGTATCGCAAAAATGTATAATATCGATGCATCCAGATCAGTTGCCTGGAGTATTACCGTCCTTCCGAAAATTTCCAATCGATCACCCCACGGAATAACGGCGCTGGTCATCAGGGCTGTACTCATGGCAATTGCAGGCCCTGTGAAAAACAAAAATTTGTTCTTAGTATCCGGTTCAAATTCTTCTTTGGCAAATAATTTCATACCATCGGCAAGCGGCTGCAATAATCCACCCCAACCCGCACGGTTCGGGCCCACACGGTCCTGCAAAAATGCAGCAACCTTACGTTCGGCCCATGTGGAATACATTGCCATAACCATAGTTACAGCAAAGACAACCAAAATCAAAACGCTTTTTTCTATAATAAAGGCACTATCCATTTTTCTTAGAATTTACAGGGTTACCGTCTATTTTTTCATTGTAGTCAATTTCAGCCATACTGATTTTCTTGCGGTCGATATCTCTTCCTTCAAGGATTCCCTTTTCGGTAGCGATTTCAACCTTATCCAGTTTTCGGGTATAGTTATTCTGATTGATAACCGAATCTTTCTCGAATTTCCTTGGTCCTTCTATCACCCAGTCAGCAACATCCTTTTTGTCAAAACGGCAGGTGTTGCAGATAAAATCCTCCACTTCGTGGTATTCGTCCTTGCGTGCCGTGACCCTTTGGATTTCGTTACCGAACATCCACAATGTTGTTTTTCCACAGCATCCCGGAGTAGTGCATTCTCTGTGCGCATTGAACGGTTTGTTGAACCAAACCCTCGATTTGAATCGGAAAGTTTTGTCTGTCAAAGCTCCAACAGGGCAAACATCGATCATGTTCCCTGAGAATTCATTGTCAATCGCTGCCGAAACACAAGTCGAAATCTGCGAATGGTCACCTCGGTTCAAAACCCCGTGGACACGACCGTCTGTCAATTGGTCTGCTACTTCCACGCAACGTTGGCAAACGATGCAACGGTTCATGTGCAGTTGGATTTTGTCGCCAATGTTTTCAGGCTCAAAAGTCCTTTTCTCTTCAATGAAGCGCTGTTGCAGTTTTCCGTGCTCAAAACTCAGGTTTTGTAGATCACATTCACCAGCCTGGTCACAAACCGGGCAATCCAATGGGTGATTGATCAAAAGGAATTCGGTTACCGCATTCCTTGCTTCCTTAACCCTGTCTGAAGATTTGCTCGCTACTTCCATTCCGTCCTGGCAGCCTGTTACACAGGATGCTACCAGTTTTGGCATTGGGCGCGGGTCGGCTTCGCTGCCTTTGGTTACATCCACCAAACAGCAACGGCATTTTCCTCCGGTTCCTTTTAGCTTAGAATAATAGCACATGGCTGGTGGTACAGATTCGCCACCAATCATACGAGCCGCCTGCAGGATGGTTGTTCCTGGAGCTACTTCAATTTCCTGACCGTCTATGGTTACTTTCATATTTTTTAGTCTAAAGTCTAAAGTCTAAAGTCTAAAGTCGGTTGTAGGATTTATTTCCTTTCGACTTTCGGCTTTCGGTTTTCGACTGTCTATACTTCTTGTTTTGCAACTAAATGTTTTACTTTTTCAAAAGGCTCATTTACAAAATGATCCCTGTTTTTAATTTTTTCCGGGAAGCGGATATGGTATTCAAATTCATCCCTGAAGTGACGTATTGCAGCAGCTACAGGCCAGGAAGCAGCATCTCCTAATGGGCAAATGGTGTTTCCTTCAATTTTTGCCTGAACGCTCCAAAGCAATTCGATGTCTTCCTCACGGCCCTGGCCGTTTTCAATTCTCCACAAAACTTTTTCCAACCAACCGGTTCCTTCACGGCAAGGCGTACATTGCCCGCAGCTTTCGTGGTGGTAAAATCTCGAGAAATTCCATGTGTTACGAACGATGCAGGCCCTGTCATCATAAACAATAAATCCGCCCGAACCCAGCATCGAACCTGTTGCGAATCCGCCATCGGCCAAACTTTCGTAAGTCATCAGACGGTCTTCGCCTGCCGCAGTTTTATAGATAAGGTTTGCCGGTAAAATCGGCACCGAGCTTCCTCCGGGCACTAAAGCTTTCAAAGGCCGGTCGGTTTGCATTCCGCCGCAATATTCGTCTGAATTCATGAATTCGTATACCGAAACGCCTAATTCGATTTCGAAAACGCCTTGGTTTTTGATGTTTCCAGAAGCTGAAATCAATTTGGTCCCCGTTGAGCGCCCAATTCCAATTCCGGCATAATCTGCACCCGAATTGTTTATAATCCATGGCACCGTGGCAATGGTTTCAACGTTGTTTACCACGGTTGGATTTTGCCAAAGACCGGAAACAGCCGGGAATGGTGGCTTAATCCTAGGATTTCCGCGGTTTCCTTCCAAACTTTCGATCAATGCGGTTTCCTCGCCGCAGATGTAAGCTCCGCCACCAATCTGGACAAATAATTCCAAATCGTAGCCAGAACCCAATATGTTTTTGCCCAACCAGCCTGCAGCTTTTGCTTCGGCGATGGCTCTTTCCAGAATTTTGTAAACCCACATGTATTCCCCGCGGATGTAGATGTAGGATAGGTTGGCCCCAAGCGCATAGCTTGATGTAATCATTCCTTCTATCAAAAGATGCGGAATATATTCCATCAGGTAACGGTCCTTGAAGGTTCCAGGTTCCGATTCGTCGGCATTGCATACCAAGTGGCGCGGCTTTCCCGATTTTTTATCGATAAAGCTCCATTTCATACCGGCAGGGAAACCCGCACCACCACGGCCACGAAGCCCGGAAGTTTTTACTTCTTCCACCACTTCGTCCGGAGTCATTTTTTTCAGGGCTTTTTCCACCGAAGCATAACCGCCTTCTTTGCGGTACACTTCATAGGTTTTGATTCCCGGAACATTGATTTTGTCTAATAATATTTTTCTTCCCATGATATTATTTATCGTGTAAAGTGATTTTTCCGTCTTTGCAATCGTCAATTAGTTTGTCGATTTTTTCCTGTGTCAAATGTTCCTGGTAGAAATCGCCCAGCTGCATCATTGGCGCATAGCCACAGGCACCAAGGCATTCAACGCCACGTACTTCAAACATTCCATCTGCTGTAGGCTCGCCAACTTTTACGCCTAATTTGTTGCAGGTATAATCCATCAGGTCTTCTACGCCGTTTTGGCAGCAAGGCGATGTTTGGCAAAACTCAAACATGTATTTCCCGATAGGCCTTTGGTTGAACATCGTATAAAAAGTTACCACTTCATATACTTCAATTCTTTGGATTCCCAGGATTTCCGCCACTTTGTTCTGCAGTTCGATGCTCAGCCAGTTGTCGTGCGCATCCTGTACTTCGTGTAAAACAGGCAATAAAGCCGATTTCTTTTTGTCTTCAGGATAATGGCTGATCAATTCATTGATACGCGCCATTAAGGCATCGGTCATATTTATTTGCTGGGTGATGTGTGATCTTTCCATCTTTAATTATTTTAAATTTTGAATTATAAATTCTAAATTATTCTGACCATTTATAATTTATAATTCATCATTTATAATTTCTTTTAGGCGTCTAATTCGCCGGCAATTACATTTAAACTTGACAATATTACGATAGCATCAGAAAGCATTGCGCCTTTGATCATTTCAGGATATGCCTGATAATAAATATAGCATGGCCTTCTGAATTTCAATCGGTAAGGTGTACGGCTTCCGTCGGTAACTAAGTAAAACCCTAATTCTCCATTTCCGCCTTCAACGGCATGGTAGATTTCATCCACCGGAACCGGAACTTCACCCATTACAATCTTAAAGTGATAGATCAGGCTTTCCATGTTGTTGTAAACATCTTCTTTCGGAGGCAGGTAATAATCAGGGACATCAGCATGGATCGGGCCTTCTGGTAATTTTGCCAATGCCTGTTTGATAATGCTCAGACTTTCCCAGACTTCAGCATTACGCACGCAGAAACGGTCGTAAGTATCTCCTGATTTTCCAACCGGAACGATGAAATCAAAATCATCATAAGAGGAGTAAGGCTGGGCAACACGAACATCATAATCGATCCCGGCTGCACGGAGGTTAGGTCCTGTAAACCCATACTGCATTGCCTTCTCGGCTGTAATTCCGCCTACGTTAACAGTCCTGTCGATGAAAATACGGTTTCTTTCAAATAGGTTTTCGAATTCTTTCCATGCTGGCGGGAATTCGTCTAAAAATGTATTCAGCAATTCAAATGCCTTTGCCGACCATTCTCTTTCAAAACCTCCGATTCTTCCCATGTTGGTAGTCAAACGGGCTCCACAGATTTCTTCGTAGATCTCATATACTTTTTCCCTGAACTGGAATACGTAAAGAAAGCCGGTATAGGCTCCGGTATCTACTCCAAGGATGGAATTACAGATCAGGTGGTCTGTAATACGGGCTAATTCCATTACGATTACGCGTAAATACTGTGCGCGTTTTGGAACTTCTATTTTCAAAAGCTTCTCAACAGTCATCCACCACGCAAAATTATTGATAGGCGATGAGCAGTAGTTCATTCGGTCTGTCAATACGTTGATCTGGTAAAACGGACGGTTTTCGGCAATCTTTTCAAAGGCTCTGTGGATATAACCAACGGTTGGTTCGGCATCTAGGATGCGTTCTCCGTCCATTAGCAAAATATTTTGGAAAATCCCGTGGGTTGCAGGATGCGTAGGCCCTAAATTCAGGATCGAGTATTCGCTTCCGTCTTCGTTGCGTTTTTCCTCAATTATTTTAGCATATCGATGCTCTGGTGGTAATAATAAATCTGACATTTATAATGTTGAATTATTTATTAATTATTGGATACCGTCCTTCCAAAGAAACGGTCATCTTTATCGGTTCTTCCGCTGTCTTCCATCGGGAATTCCTTTCGCATTGGGAAGGAAATCATTTCATCCATGTTCAAAATCCTTTTTAGCTGCGGATGCCCTTTGAAACGGATTCCGAAGAAATCCCAGGCTTCTCTTTCCATCCAGTTTGCAGAAAGGAATAAATCGGTTATTGTATCAACTTCGGGGTTTTCAGGAAGATAGGTCTTTACGCGGATCCTTACATTTTCAACCCAATTGTGCAATTGGTACGAAATGGCAAACTGATGCTCGTCGTCATTGTCCGGGAAATGGATTCCGGCCAAGTCAGTAAGGAAATGAAAGTTCAGGCTTTCTTCTTCTTTCAGGAATTGGATTACTTCGTGGATATGCTCCGGTGTAGCTTCGAGTGAAAAAATATCGCGCTTCATTTCAAAATTCAGCACATTGCTGCCAAATTTCTGGTCTAATTTTTCCTGTATGAATGTTGTTTCTAAAGCCATATTATAGGTTATAAGAAGCTAATAATTCTTTATACTCGGGTGAGTTCCTTCTGCGGACAGATTCGTTTTTAACCAATTCCTGAAGCTGCATTACGCCATCTACAATCTGCTCTGGCCTTGGCGGGCAGCCCGGCACGTAAACGTCAACCGGTATGACTTTGTCAATTCCCTGCAAAACAGAATAGGTGTCAAAAACACCTCCCGAGCAGGCGCAGGCTCCGACAGAAATTACCCAGCGCGGTTCCGACATCTGTTCGTAAACCTGGCGTAAAATTGGCGCCATTTTTTTGGAAATGGTTCCCATTACCATTAGCATGTCTGCCTGGCGTGGTGAAAAACTTACCCTTTCAGAACCGAAACGCGCTAAATCGTAATGCGAAGCCATGGTTGCCATGAATTCGATTCCGCAGCAAGACGTGGCGAAAGGCAAAGGCCAAAGCGAGTTGGCACGGGCCAATCCAACAACATCATTCAGTTTTGTGGCAAAGAAGCCTTCGCCTGATACTCCTTCCGGCGGAGCAACCATTTTTGGTTTATTTTCCATTATATTTTGAATTTACTCCGCTACGCTCCGTACAATTCGGCTTCGCCTCGGGTTTGAATTATAAATTTTAAATGAAAAAGTAATTTAAAATCCAACATTTATAATTTAAAATAATTTTATTGTTATTCCCACTCGAGTGCTTTCTTCTTGATGATGTAGAAGAAACCGACCAAAAGCAAGGTCATGAAAATTACCATTTTTATCATTCCTTCGCCGCCCAATGCCTTGAAGTTGATTGCCCATGGGTAAAGGAAAATTACCTCGACATCAAACAAGACAAATAAGATGGCAACAAGGAAATATTTTACAGAAAAAGGGATTCTGGCATTTCCAAAAGACTCGATACCACACTCAAAGTTTTTGTCTTTGTTTCGCGAGTGTCTTTTTGGGCCTAAAAAATTGGAACCAATAATG
The DNA here is from genome assembly GCA_049841115.1 of Flavobacterium sp. GTDB lineage: Bacteria > Bacteroidota > Bacteroidia > Flavobacteriales > Flavobacteriaceae > Flavobacterium. Next base: position 759,589 of record JASGHQ010000006.1, on the reverse strand, counting down.
GTCATAACCACAAATCCAACGGCTAAACCAGCCTGCATAAGTATCGGTAAATAATCTAATTGATTGGACTGCATAATGCTTAAAATTAGTAGTAATTTAAATAGCCACAAATATACATCGCTTAATTTAATTCGCAAAAATCAAGCGATAAACGTTTGTTAATTAGTCTTCAAAAAAGCCTATTTAAATTGATTTTAAATAGTGAGTTTTTGGGCATAAAAAAACGCCCCGTTTTGCGGGGCGTGATTTCGTTTAGGTAATCAAAAAATAATTTATATTAGCCTTCGATAGCTACTACCTGAGCTGCTACTTTACCTTTTCTTCCTTCTTCTTCTTCGTAAGACACTTTATCACCTTCGCTTAAGTTCTCTGCCTTAATTCCGGTAGCGTGTACGAAAATGTCTTTTCCAGTTTCATCATCAGTGATAAAACCATAACCTTTTGATTCGTTGAAAAATTTAACTGTTCCTGTGCGCATTGTACTGTAAAAAAATAATTAATAATGCCCAAAGATATACTTATTTGCGACATAACAAACATTTGGCGCATAAATATCACAAAAAAATGTTAAGGTTTTAAAATATTGAAAAAGAATTAGTTGAGTTATATTGAATTTTGGCATAAAAAAAGCAACTGTTTTTGTGTTTTTGAACAGTTGCTTCTTAATTTTATGTGAATTTGATAGAAATTTACTTCAAATTTAATTTTATGGATAATTCGGTTAATTGTGCATCATCAATTGCCGATGGAGCGTCGATCATCACATCCCTTCCTGAATTGTTTTTTGGGAAAGCGATAAAATCCCTGATGGTTTCCTGGCCACCCAATATCGCCACCAGTCGATCCAAACCAAATGCCAATCCGCCGTGAGGAGGTGCGCCAAACTCGAACGCATTCATCAGGAATCCAAACTGGTCCTGAGCCTGTTCTTCCGAAAACCCTAAGAGCGAGAACATCCTGCTCTGCAATTCCTTATCGTGGATACGGATCGAACCTCCACCGATTTCGTTTCCGTTCAATACCATGTCGTAGGCATTGGCACGTACTTTTCCGGGTTCGGTTTCAATCAGTTTCATGTCTTCTGGTTTTGGCGATGTAAACGGATGGTGCATGGCGTGGTAACGGCCACTTTCTTCGTCCCATTCCAATAAAGGGAAGTCTACTACCCATAACGGTGCAAACTCGTCCGGCTTCCTCAGGCCTAGGCGCGTTGCCAGTTCCATCCTAAGCGCGGAAAGTTGGGTTCTTGTTTTATTGGCAGGCCCCGAAAGCACAAAAATCATGTCTCCCGCCTTTGCATTGGTGGCTTGTGCCCATTTTTTCAAATCTTCCTGGTCGTAGAATTTATCTACCGATGATTTGAAGCTTCCATCTTCTTCGCATTTTACATACACCATTCCGGAAGCACCAATCTGTGGGCGTTTTACCCAGTCAATCAATGCATCGATTTCTTTTCTTGTATACGATGCGCAGCCTGGGGCGGCAATCCCGACTACCAATTCGGCCGAATTGAAAACACCAAAATCTTTGTTTTGGGCAACCGCATTCAGTTCTCCAAACTTCATGTCAAAACGGATGTCCGGCTTGTCGTTTCCATAGGTTTTCATTGCGTAATCGTAAGTGATCCTTGGAAATTCCGCAACATCGATTCCTTTTAATTCCTTTAGCAGATGGCGTGTCAGTCCTTCAAAAACGTTCAGGATATCTTCCTGCTCTACGAATGCCATTTCGCAATCGATCTGTGTAAACTCCGGCTGTCTGTCGGCACGCAAATCCTCGTCACGGAAGCATTTCACAATCTGGAAATATTTATCCATTCCGCCTACCATCAATAGTTGCTTGAAGGTTTGAGGCGATTGCGGCAAAGCATAAAACTGTCCTTGGTTCATTCGGCTTGGCACTACGAAATCGCGTGCGCCTTCAGGAGTGGATTTGATCAGGTATGGAGTCTCCACTTCGCAGAAATCCAGCTTCGATAGATAATTGCGTACTTCCATAGTCACTTTGTGGCGGAACAACAAAGAATTCCTCACAGGGTTCCTGCGGATGTCCAAATAGCGGTATTTCATCCTGATGTCTTCACCGCCATCCGTTTCGTCTTCAATCGTAAACGGTGGAAGCAAAGCGGCATTCAGGATTGCGAGTTCTGCAACCAGTATTTCGATATCGCCGGTAGGCATATTGGCATTTTTTGATTCACGCTCAATAACGGTTCCTTTCACCTGGATCACGAATTCGCGCCCCAATGATTTTGCTTTTTCAAAAACAGCTTTGTCAGTTCTTTGCTCGTCAAAAATCAATTGCGTGATTCCGTACCGGTCGCGCAAATCAACCCAAACCATAAATCCTTTATCACGTGATTTCTGGACCCAGCCGGCAAGCGTTACTTCTTTATTGATGTGTGAGGCGTTCAACTCGCCATTATTATGACTTCTGTACATTTAGAATAAATTTTATTTCATGGAATTCTCGGTGCAAAAGTAAAAAACAAAATCAATAAACGAAGCTAAACCTTGTGCCAAGTTTAACAATTTGTTTGTGGAAACCTTTGTGAAAACGATTATATTTGATGTCAAAATTTAAAAACACACCTAAATGAAAAAGCTATTTACACTACTTACCGCACTTTTAGTTACTTCAATACTATTGGCGCAGGAAAACATGGCGTTCCAGGCCACCATTGAAAACAAGAATGGCGACATCCTTTTTATAAAAGACAACACCGGGAAAATCATCCAGGAAATCCCATTTAATAAAAAAGGGATGTTCCAGGCGCAGTTTGAGATAAAGCCGGGGATGTACCAGTTGTTTGACGGAGCGGAATATGCACAGCTGTTCTTAAAGAATGGCTATGACCTGAAGATGACAATGAACGCGGCCCAATTTGATGAAACGATAAAATTTGAAGGCAAAGGCGCAAAAGAGAACAATTACCTGGCACAGGAAACGCTAGAAGAAGAGAAGTTTGGATACGACAAGATTTTGGCTTTGGACGAGGCCGCTTTTGCACAAACGATCAACCAGAAAAAGACAGCAGACCTGGATAAGTTGAACAAAGCAGGTCTTGATCCGTATTTTGTCCAGCTGCACCAAAAGGAAATCGAGAATAACCTGATGGGGATCCAGCAATATTATGCCCAGGTAAGCGCCAACAAAAAGCTGAACAATTCCCAATCGGCATCATTTAACTACGAAAACCACAAAGGCGGGAAAACAAAATTGGAAGACCTGCGCGGGAAATATGTGTATATCGATGTTTGGGCAACCTGGTGCGGGCCTTGCCGTGCAGAAATCCCATCATTGAAATTGGTAGAGGATAAATACCACGGAAAGAACATCGAGTTTGTCAGCATTTCCGTTGATGTTGATAAAGACCATGATAAATGGAAAAACTTCGTAACCGAAAAACAATTGGAAGGAATCCAGCTGTTTGCCGATAAAAACTGGACATCCGATTTTATCCAGGCTTACAAGATCAATTCGATCCCGAGATTCATACTGATCGATCCAAAAGGGAACATCGTTGATGCTGATGCAGCAAGGCCTTCTGATCCAAGACTTGTACAGCAACTGGACGGTTTGATTAAGTAAACACAAAACACTGATATTCAGAAGCCCCGATTATTCGGGGCTTTTTTATTTTCTAATGTTAAGTTTTCATTCAATGTTACCAAATTGTTAAGTAAAAGTTTTTTTAATGTAAAATAATCAATACATTTGTTATGTAAATATGAACAATTAAAACCTACAACTATGAAAAAGGCGATGATTTTAGGCGCATTGGCAATCTCGGGATTGACTTTCGCACAGGCTAATAAACCAGTTTTGGAAAAAGAAGGCAGCTTGGTAAAAGCTACTTATTATTATGATAATGGTCAAATCCAGCAACAGGGACATTTTAAGGATGGCAAACTCGAAGGCAACTGGACCGCATTTGACGAAAAAGGAAATAAAAAATCAATGGGGGAATACAGCAACGGCGAAAAAACCGGGAAATGGTTCTTCTGGAACGATAAGGCATTAAGCGAGGTAGATTACTCTAAAAGCAAAATTGCTTCGGTAAAGTCCTGGAAGCAGGAAGCATTGGTTAAAAATTAAAAAAGTTAATTGTTAATAATGTAAAAAGGAACCCAATAGGGTCCCTTTTTTTATTTTCATCAGGAGCGGAAGTTTTGATATCTAAGGAAAATCCCTCCCGCTATACGCGCTACATGGTAGCTCGCTCCTATCGGGGCTAGAAATCATGTTCCGTTTTTCCAGGATGTATCAAAAAATACCTGACTGCCACCGGCAGTCCTTCTCTTAATCTCAAATGCGCTACAAGGTAGCCAGCTGCAAATGCGAAGCATTCACCGAATACCAAATTAAAATAAACACTTGGTGAGGTAATCGGGGCTATTTAGAAACTTATTTCCCTATTCAACAAATAAAAAAGGGAACCTATTTGAGTTCCCTTTTTTATAAATTAAATACATTAAACATGTTTAGGATTGAATCCGTCTTCGCTTAATTCACGGTGTTCATAATCGGCAACCATTTCTGCCTCATAATCTATCTTCTCACCTTTAGAGAATTTGCGGATGATTTTTTCCATGATGTTATAAATCACCGGAACCACGATCAATGTCAGGAATAATGACGATATCAATCCGCCAATGATTACCCATGCCAGTCCGTTTTTCCATTCTGCTCCGGCTCCGGATGCCAATGCAATTGGGAACATACCGAAAACCATCGCGATCGTAGTCATCAAAATTGGGCGCAAACGGGCGTGGTTTGCCTGGATCAATGCTGTTCTTATAGATTCACCGGCTGCTCTTCGCTGGTTGGTATAATCTACAAGCATGATCGCATTCTTACACACCAGACCGATCAGCATGATGATACCTAATATCGTAAAGATGTTCAATGAATTGTTTGTTAAGGCCAGAGCCAGCATCGCCCCGATAAACGAAAGCGGAATGGCGAACAATACCACAAACGGGTGTACAAAACTGTCGTATAGCCCAACCATCACCAGGTAAACCAAAATAATGGCTGCCAATAACGCAATCCCAAGCGTACCAAAACCTTCGCTTTGGTTTTCCTGGTCACCGCCCCAGATGTAGCTTACGCCAACTGGTTTCTGAAGCTTATCCAGCCTTTCCTGCCATTGCGTTACGATGGTTCCAGCAGGAACCCCAACGTTTTGCCCTTGCACGGTTACTGATGCGGTTTTATCCCTACGCTCCAGTTTACTTGGCCCGGAGCCTTCGGTGATTTTGGCAAACTGGTTCAGCTTTATCTGCTGCCCGGCATTGTTGACAAAGATCAGGTTGCTTACATCGGTAATGTTTTTCCTGTCGAATTCATTGTATTTGATATTGATGTCGTATTCGTATTCGCCCGACCTGAATTTTCCGTCGGTATTTCCGCTATAGGCAGTCTGCATAGTCAAACCTACCGTTTGCAGGCTTAATCCAAGGGCAGCCATTTTATCACGGTCAACCTGAACATTGATTTCAGGATTTCCGTCTTCAACCGTCAGTTTGATCTCGGTTGTTCCAGGTATTTTCCTCAATTCGGCTTCAGCCAGTTTGGCAAATTTCATGGCGCTTTCTACATTTTGGCCTGTAACGATCAAACCTAATTTTGCATCTTCGGCAGTTCCCAAGATACCAACAGGTACCGTTTTTACTTTAGATCCAACCAATACTTTTTCCAATTGGCGCTTGATTTTTGCAGCATATACCGAAGCATCGTCAGTACGGTCTTTTTGGTCGATCATTTTCACGTCTATCTCGGCTTTGTATGCCGTTGCCTGAGAAGCACCCATCCCTTCGCTGGTTTGCCCGATTGTGGTAATCTGGCTTTTTACGTACTTCTGCGATTTCAGGTAGGCTTCCGCTTTTTGGGTCATGAAGTTGGTTTGTTCCAGCGAAGCGTCTTTCGGCAATTCGATCTGAACCAAAAACTCACCGCTATCAGATGATGCGAAGAATTCACCACCGATGAATCCGCCGCCCATCAATCCTACGGTTGATGCGAAGAATAATACGATTACAACTATGAAAGTTTTAATGTAGTGGTCCAAGCACCAGGTCAATAAAACAGAAACCCAGTTGGTGAAACGAGTCAGGTAGCTTTCGAACCCAAGGATAATCCTTCCGAAAAGGTTTTTTCCTTCAATGTGTTCCAATTTACCGAAACGCGATGAAAGCCACGGAATGATCGTAAATGATGCCAAAAGCGATAATAAAGTGGAGATCACTACCGTCATACAGAACTGCGTGATGATGTTGGACACCAATCCGGAACTCATGGCAATCGGTAAAAACACTACCACAATTACCAGGGTAATCGATGTTACTGTTCCGCCAATTTCGGCTGTTCCGTCATAAGCGGCACGGATACGGCTTTTGCCCATTTCCATATGCCTGTAGATATTTTCGAGTACCACAATGGCATCATCCACCAAAATACCTACAACCAATGACAATCCTAATAAACTCATCAGGTTCAAAGTATATCCTAAAAGGTAAATACCGATAAATGTTGCGATTAATGAGGCCGGAATGGAAACCATTACAATCAAAGAGTTTCGGATGCTATGCAGGAAGAACAGCATCACCAATGCCACAAGGATTACCGCGATCAATAAGTCATGCACAACAGAATCAGCAGCTTCAAGGGTGAAAACCGTACTGTCTTTTGCGATTGCTAATTGCAGTTGCGATGCTTTATAATCGGTTTCCAGTTTGTTGATGGTGGTGATCAGTTTTTCACTTACCGCAACTGCGTTTGCATCAGATTGTTTTACAATCTGGAGTACGATGGCGCTTTTCTGGTCGACACGGGCAATTTTTTCCGCAATTTTCTGCGTATCCTGGACATCGGCAATATCGCCAAGGCGCACCTGGATTCCGTTTTGGGAAGAAACCACAAGGTTCCTTAATTCTTCAACATTTTTATATTTACCCGCCAAACGGATCAATATCTTTTGATTACGCGTTTGGATGTTTCCTGTTGGGAAATCCAAATTAGAGGTCAGGATGGTTTGCTGCACCTGCGGAACAGATAATCCGTAACCCTGCATTTTTTCGGCATCAAGGTTTACCTGGATCTCACGTTCCTGTCCGCCAATGATGTTTACCTGTGCCACACCTTCTACACGCGATAGGATCGGTGCGATTTTTTTGTCGATAAGGTCATAGAATGCGGCTTCATCCATTTTTCCGTTGGCGCCAATGGTCATGATCGGCAGGTCGCTTAACGAGAATTTGGTTAAGGATGGAGGGTCGGCATCTTCCGGCAGATCACTTAAAACGGCATTGATCTTACGCTGCGCATCGTTCATCGAAATGTCGACATTGGCATTTGAAGTCAGTGTAATGGATACTACAGATAAGCTTTCGTAGGATTTGGAGTCAATTTTTTTGATATTTTCCAATGATGCGATGGCATCTTCAATCTTTTTGGTCACGGTATTTTCCACCTCACTTGGCGAAGCTCCCGGATAAACTGTTGAAACGGTGATAACGTTGGTTTCAAATTTTGGGATCAGCTCATAACCTAACTGGCTGTAACTGAATAGCCCGCCAAGGATCAGGATTGTAAACAATACAATCACTAACGACGGACGCTTTATGGATATTTCGGCTATTTTCATTTTTCTTTCTTGTTGATTTTGGAATCAATTATTTGATGATTTCTACTGTATTTCCGTCCTGAAGATTGATCTGTCCAGTAACGATTACAATTTCTCCGTTAGACAAACCATTGATTATTTCAACTTTGTCGCCTATGATCCTGCCGGCTGTTACTTTTTTCAGCTTGGCAATATTGTTTTCCACTACAAAAATCTCATTGTTGCTAACACTTCCGACAAATGCATTCCTAGGAACGATCATCAGGTTTTGTTTTTGCTGGTTTGAAGTAAATAATGCAGTTCCGTACATTCCGGCTTTCAGGTCGTTTGACTTGTTGTTGGCGATCTCAATTTCAACGGCAAAGTTTAAAGTCTCATCCGCTTTGGATGCGATGAAAGTAATTTTTCCGGCAAAAGTCTTATCAGGAAAAACGCTGGAAGTTACATTCACGGTGCTTCCCAATTTTAGGCTTGCAACCTGAGTTTCATTTACGGTAACCTTCAATTTTAATTTTGAAACGTTGACGATATCAAATAATTCGGTGGCAGGCATCCCTGTTAGGATTGAACCAACTTCGATGTGTTTTTTGTTGATAAACCCACTGATAGGGGCTTTGATCCTTGTGTCACCAACATTGATGTTGGCCTGCGCGAGATTGGCTTTGGCATTAGTCATTGCCAGTTTTGCCTGGTCTAATTGCTGTTTGGTAACACCGCCGGTTTTGAACGCGTTTTCATAACGGTTATAATCGGTAACGGCATTCTGGTAAGTGGCATTTGCGTTTTGTGCATTTACGTTTACCACATCGCCCCTCATAACAGCAAGGGTTTGCCCTACACTAACATAATCGCCTTCTTTTACAAGGACCTGTGTTACTTTTCCTGATTTTTCTGCAGAAAAAGTCAATTCCTGAATTGGCTCAAAGTTTCCGTTAGAAACAAAATCCAAAGAAACGTTTTCTGTTTTTACAGTATCGATTTTTACAGAAACTGCTGCATTTTTTTCGGCAACAATGGCTGTTTTCGCTTCGTTTTCTTTTTTGTTCTTCTGTAAAATAACTACTATCAGGGCCAAAGCTCCGATAATTACCAGTATTGTTATAATATTCTTTTTCATCTTATTTGTTAGTTAGAGTTTTTAATTCGCCTTTTGATTTTAATAATTGTACTTCCGCAAGCTTGTATTCCAAAAGTGCAGAGGTGTAGTTGTTCTGGGCTTCTGTCAAAGCATTTTCCGAGTCCAGCAAATCGGTCAGAGAAGCTAATCCCTGAGTGTAGTTATTATTGGTGTTGTCGAATACTTCTTTGGCCAGCTGCGCATTTTCTTTCTGGTTGTTAATGGTAATGATGCTGTTTTCAATTTGTTTTTTTGCATTGGTGTAAGCTAGATCCAATGCTAATTTGGTGTCTTCCAAATCTACTTTCAGCGATTCCAGGCTGTTTTCTGCTTGCTTTACTTTGGCGCGGGTTCCGAATCCTGAAAAAATAGGCACTTTCAGGTTCAATCCTATAGCGGCATAATCCGACCAGTAAACCCCGTCAACCGGTTTTTTGAACCATGGCATTTCCGGGCCTTGCCCAATGTAATTGTAGCTTCCGCTCAATGATAATGTAGGATAATAACCGGCCTGAACCGATTTCTTTTGGTATTTCAACAACTGCTCCTGCTTTTTCAAAAGCAAATAATCGGTCCTGTTAGTCGCATCCGGAGCTTCAGACAGTGCCTGAGGAGTGACTTCAAATTCGGTTTGCGGGATGCTGATTTTTGTTTCGATAGGCATTCCGATATAAAATTTCAAAGCATTTTCCTGAAGTTCCACGGCATTTTGAGCCTGCTGGCGTTGTGTATTGATATTGGAAACTTTTACCGAAACCCTGTCCAAATCAATTTTCTTGGCCAAACCATTATCAAATTGGCCTTTGATGATGTTTTTGACTTTGGTCGTATTGGCCAGGTTGTTTTCCAGTACCAATAGCCTTTCGCGCTGAACATATACCTGATAATAGGCATTGGCAACCCTTTCGATAACCTGTTCTTCGGTCAGTTGGGCATTCACCTGATAAAATTCACGGGTAGAGCGCGCAGCCTTTAATCCGATGAAAACAGACTGGTCATATATGGCCTGGTTTAAGGAAACTCCCGCTCCTGAGGTCCATTCCTGGCCAAAAGCTGCCTGTATTGTGGTTCCAGGCGCGCCAAAACCGGCTCCGTCAATTACCGTAGTCTGAATGATAGGATTGTAATTCAGGCTTCCCGTAGCTGAAATCTGCGGCAAAGCTCTTGAGCGTACTTCCTGGATCTGGTATTCGCTATTCTCTACCTTCAGTTTTGCTTTCTTAGCCTCAGCCTTATTCTCCAAGGCGTAGCTTATAGCGTCTTTTAAAGTCAGCGACTTTACTTCCTGCGCCTGCAAAAGGCCTACAAGCAAGAGAGAGATTAATAATAGGTTCTTTTTCATTGATGTTAAATATTTAGATTAGATAGTTGTTTCTGTAATTCTGTAATTCCTTTTGGGGTTGCGATGGCGCGTGTATGGTATTCCAGTGCTTTCGCTTCAAGTTCGTAGGCATCTTTTTCCATCATTGTATTTTCATTGATGGAAAAAATAAGCGTATAATAAAACTGGACTGCAGCTTCAATATCGGTTTCTTTACGGTACAAACCTTCAGATATTCCTTTTTCGATGTTTTCACGGAAAAAACGGCTGCAGTCTTCAATTTCGTTCGCCATCATCTTTTCATAAATTTCAGGATAATGTTTTTTTAACTGATAGGCCGGAGACTGGTCAAATGACTGAAACATTTGCTTGAACATTTCGCGCATCTGGAAATTTTCGGCAATAGCGTTGTGGTTTTGCGCAATAACCTCTTCCATCATCCGGTGGATATTCTGGTGAACTACTTCTGTGCCTTCCTCAACCAGCTTTTCTTTATTGCTGAAATATTTGTAGATGGTTTTTTTTGAAATGCACATTTCCCCTGCGATATCATCCATCGTAACACTCTTGAAGCCAAGCTTCAGGAACATGTCGGTCGCTTTTTTGATGATTTTATCTTTCATGAAATGTTAAAAATTTTGCGCAAAACTAATATGGAAACTTTAAACACTAAAATAGTTTCCAAAGTATTAACGTAAATTTAACATTCAAAAGCTCGCTTTTGTAATCGGACAGAATAACTTAAATTTGCTGAAAATATTTACATGCGCGCTATTTCCCATTATCAGGACCTGGTTTCGGCCCATTTTGCATCACTTGCATTACAGGATGAGCCAAAAAATTTATACGAGCCAATTCGGTATATCCTTTCGCTTGGCGGGAAAAGGCTGCGCCCCGTACTTACCCTGATGGCATGTGAGGTTTTTGATGCCGATTGCAAAAACGCGTTGGCAGCGGCTACCGCGGTTGAGGTTTTCCATAATTTTTCGCTGATCCATGATGATATTATGGATGCTGCGCCGCTTCGCAGGGGAAACGAAACAGTGCATGAAAAATGGGATATTAATACCGGAATCCTTTCGGGCGATGCGATGCTGATTTTAGCCTATCGGTATTTTGAGGAATACGAGCCTTTGATTTTTAGGGATTTGGCTAAATTGTTCAGCAAGACGGCACTTCAGGTTTGTGAAGGCCAGCAGTATGATGTTGATTTCGAGAACGCGTGATGATGTTACGATTACCGAGTACCTGAAAATGATCGAATACAAAACAGCGGTTTTGGTGGGGGCAGCGATGAAAATGGGCGCTATTGTAGCCCAGGCTTCGGAAGGAAACGGGAATTTGATTTATGATTTTGGCTTAAACCTAGGTATCGCATTCCAGCTTCAGGATGATTACCTCGATGCGTTTGGCAACCCGGAAACCTTTGGGAAGCAGGTAGGCGGCGATATTATCGAAAACAAAAAGACTTACCTGTATTTAAAGGCAATGGAATATGCTTCCGATGATGAAAAAGGGCAACTGTTCCATTTGTTTTCTATCCAACCTAATGATAATACGGATAAAATCAATTCGGTGAAAGCAATCTTCAATCATACCGGAGCTTCATCTGCCACACAAAAAGCAATTGAAGAATATACTTTGAGGGCCTTGGAAACTTTGGATAAAATGAATATTGGCAATGATAAAAAAACGGTTTTGAAAGCCTTTGCCAAAAATTTAATGAACCGGAATGTCTAATTTCATCGCACCATTATCTACTGATGACTTGCTTTCGGAAGCCGAAAAGGAGAGCCTGTACCCAAAGCTGATTGAGCAGATCAATAAGGATTTCAATTCGGCAAACGAAGCCATAGATTTTCCAAAAAGCACTACCCCGTATGAGCTTAAGGTGCAGCTCCATGAAAAAATCTACCGCATGATCCAATTCAAGTACGCCGAACTGCTCAACCTGCTTTATATCATCGATGTTCCCGAAAAGAACCTTAAGCAATTGGACGGCGCGGATACGGTTGCGCTTTCAGAACAGATTGCATTCCTGGTTTTGAAACGCGAATGGATGAAGGTTTGGTTCCGTAACCGATACTAAAAGAAAAGCCCTGCAGAAGCAAGGCCATTCCCAATTAAAATAAAAAAAACGTTATCTTATTTTATTATAAACCGTTTGACAACGCTGCCTTCGGCGGAGTTGATTTTGATAAAATACATGCCAGAAGCATAGCTGCTTAAGTCGATTTGATTGTCATTATTGTGTAGTTTCAATGTTTGGATAACACGCCCAGAAGCATCGGAAATCAGCGCATCGGTTAGTTCGACAGCACTTTTATTGGCAATCGTTATAAAATCCTTAGCCGGATTTGGCGCTAATGCGATTCCGTTTTCCAATGTAAATTCCTCATTTGCCAACGTTTTTTGTGTCAATGTCAGTACTACTTTATTATCATCCTGGCAGCCCACCGAAAAACTGTATTGCATGCCATTGTAAATTGCATTCGCGGTAGGGGCAAGAGTACAGGAAGTAATCGTTCCCCAGGTGTTTGCTACAATAAACGAGTTTCCGATTGCCGGGTCAAAATGAAGTTCCGGTACAACCATCCCGCCCATTACGGCATTGCTCTGGACAATCATATTATCGTATTGTGTTCCTTGTGTTGTACCGTAAAGCTGTACATTCAGCCTTGTATTGGAATTCGATTGATAATCCCCGGCAATCGTAAGTGTCCCCGGTTCGCCACCTGGCGCAAAAGTTCCGTTGTTGATGAAATTCGCTGCGGTTGGCGGATAAATCGATCCGGTGCCTTTTACGATTCCGTTTGCCGTATTGTTTAATGACCCCAACGAAACCGCGCCCGCATCAACCTGAATGGTTCCAATGTTGTTGATGATAGGATCGATGGTATAATTTCCGGTGCTGGCGCTTTTTTTCAAAAGCCCCGTGTTGTTGATGGCATTAGTGCCTGTTCCGTTATAGATTGCTCCGGGAGATTGAAGGTCTATTATTCCTGATGCCGGATTGTTAATCGTTCCGCCGTTTAACGTTATTCCCTGGTCGGAAGTAACCCGAATGGTGTTGTTGTTCTGTATTGTTGTTGATCCGGTAATGAATTTGGGTCCAACCCAACCCCCTGAAAGCTCCAGGATTCCGTTATTGGTTAGCGTTCCACCGCCTCTGATGGTTCCCGAAGCCCAATTGTTTAAGCCGGTTCCTGTAAAATTGAATGCAGCTGTTGTTGGGACGATGATGTCGGAAGTCCAATTGAAATTACCGTCAAGGACACCACTCAAAATGCCCGAGCAGGTTACCGGCGCGCTATTGAATATATAAGAGCCGGAAGAGGTGTTGTAAGTGCCGCCCACGAAAGTGGTTGCCGGATTGTTGAAAGTTAACGAACCAGCCTGAACAGTGATTGTGCCAACATTATTAACGACAGCATTAATCAAGGCATTGCCGCCCGTGCCGGTGGATTTTTGGATCAGCCCCGAATTATTTATGATATGGCTTCCGGTTCCTGTTCCCAGAATCTGAACCTGCGCGATATTGATGTCGATGATTCCTGCCGGGAGGTTGTTCAAAGTCCCATTAGTAATGTCCAAAGACCAGTCGGTAGCTATTCGGATAGTTCCGGTGTTATTCAGCGTGGTTCCATTTTCAATGTATTTTGATCCATAATAAGCCCCAGTCATTGAAAGCAGCCCAGTATTGTTTAATGTCCCGCCGCCTTTCAGTGACCCGTTTCCCCAGTTAAAAAGCCCGTTGCCCGAAAAATTGATTTCTGCAGTAGTTGGCACATTCATCGTTCCCGACCAATGTATTTCGCCTGAATTGCTTCCTGACATTGTCCCAGAAATCGTTTGTGTTCCGCCAAATACCAGGCTGGTGCCAAATGCGGTATTATAAGTCCCGTTGTTGAGTACGGTACCTGAACTGGTTATTTGTACGGCTCCCGATTGTACGGTAATGATTCCGGTATTATGCAGTTCGGCTGATATGGTTGACGTGCCATCTCCCAGCTTTTTGATTAGCCCGTAATTATAAAAAAAATGATTTCCCGAACCTGAACCTGAGATATTCCTTTGGCTGTTATACAGTTCGATCACGCCTTCCGGCATGTTGTTGAAGCTTCCGTCAACAATATCGATACCCCAGTCGGTGTCCTGTACCATCCTTCCGGAAAGGTTTATGGTAGTGGTTCCGCCTACGATCTGTTTTCCTCCCGGAATAATATCCAGCAAGCCAAGGATGTTCAATGTTCCGCCGCCGCTGATATTTCCGCTTCCCCAGCTAATGGTTGATAATGGAGCTGTATTCGATTCATGAAGTATGCTGATGCCAAGGTTTGCCTGGATGATCAAAACCGCTGTGCCTTCAAGATGGATGGAGCGTACACTGGTATTGACGTTGAGTAAAGCCGTTTTTCCGGTTGGAATGTGGACTTCGGTGGTTGGGCTTGGGAGTGTTACAAGGGACCAGTTGTTAGGATTGTCCCAGTTTGTGTCTATCGCACCGGTAAAAACATTGGTCTGTGCCGTTGCCGTAAAGAAAGCGAGGCAGGAAATAAAGAGTACTAATTTTTTCATGAGTATAACGTTTTTTAAATTACAAATCGGTTATAGCTCAGCAGGCAAAAGTAGTTTTGGAAGGCAGTGTAAAAGTAGGTTTGCCTCCAAAAACCGGCGTTCCGAAAATTGCGTTTTGCAGAATATCGGAACAAATTGGTTCGATTTTGATAAAAAAACGGCTAAAAATTTAAGATTCCACTGTGGTCTCCAATACGGTTTCGTTGGAATTCCGATACTCGGACGGTGTCATTCCCGTGACTTTTTTAAATGTATTGTTGAAAGTGGTCTTGGATGCAAAACCGGCTTCAAGGCCAATAGCGACCAACGTATAGTTCGAGAAATCAGGGTGTTTCAGGTAGTACTGTGCTTCCTTGATCCGCAGCTGATTGATGTAGTCGGGGAAGCTGGTATTCAGCTCTTTGTTGATCAAGCGTGACAAATGGCTTTTACTGATGTTGAGTTCTTCAGCCACTTTGTCTAAGGTAAGTTCGGGATCTAGGAAATATTTTTTGTCAATCAATAAATTCTCGAATTGGATCAGGTGTTCGCTTTTATTTTTATCCGATACGTCAATAATGCTGCTGCGGTCGGGTATATGGCTTCGGATTTTTTTGCGCTCCTCCATGATGCCGTATTTGTAAATCCCGACATGCCCAAGCCAGTAAATCATGACCGAAAGGGAAACCCAGATGATATTCCATATCCAGCCAGGAGCCATGTCAAGCACCATCATTGTGGTCACGGTAAACCAAACCAGGCATAAAATGAAAAAGACAATAATGATGTTCCGGAACCATTCCAGTTTGGGCAATACTTTTTCAAAGCCAAAATTTTTGGATTCGTTTTCAACCTTTCGGGTTTTGAAAAACAACCGTACCAGTCCATTCATGGTCAAAAAGATACTGATGTATTCCATGAAAGCTTCCAATAGCAGGTATTCGATCCGGTGGTCTGCATAGCTTCGGAAAACCTTTAGGTAATTGACGGCGATTAATCCCAAAACAAAAGGCGTTACCAGCAGGATTATAGTTTTTCTCGGAATATCCTTGTCTGGATATAATAATTTCAAACCATAAAAATAAAACAGCGGCCCCATGATAAGCTGCCCGGTGTCCAGATGTAACTGTAGGAAAAACTGGTTTTGATAATCCAGGTCGATACCAGGTAATATTGCAGGTTGTTTAATGAAAATACCACGATCAATGTGGCAAGCAGCAAGGTGCTGATGTCGCGGTATTTTTTGGAAGTAAACACAACAATGCCAAAAATCAATCCCTGGATAATTCCTCCAAGAACAATACTGTTGAAGATATCGAAGTGATATTGAGCGCTTTCCATATATTTCAAATATAGGAATTTTTGCAAATAAAATCAGGAAAGCTTAATTATTTAGAAATATACTCTCACAAAAGGCATGAATGCGCTTCCGTAAATATCTTTTTCTTTATCGAATAACAAGTTGATGCGGCCGCCAATCGTAACGTTGTCCTGATGGTACCCAGCACCAAAATACAGCCCTGTGTTCCAAAAGCTTTTCTTGAGGTCACCACCCAGATCAAAGTATTTGGTGTTGACATTGGTTTCTTCAAGTTCCAATGAAAGCTGTACGAGCTCAATAGGATTGAACAATCCGATAAGACTTCCGCCGTAAACATGCGAAGAATAATAATTTTTCTGTTTCAGCCTGCTGTACTGCAGCCCGGCACCTAAAGAAACGTACTCGTTAAAGTTATAGATGGCGCTCGGGGCAACGGTGACATCTGTGTAATCTTTGCTTACAGACACGCCCAGTCCGCCACCAAACTGCACAGATTCCCAAAAAGCGCCGGTTTTAGCTTTGGGTAATGGGGTTTGCTGTGCATGAAATAAAACCGGAAACATCAAAAAAATAGCGATGAAAACAGTTTTTAAGCCATTATCCAAAAATGAAGATTTTATCATTTTCTTACTTTGAATTTTAAAAGCATAAAAGTATCTAAAATAATTATTAATTTCTGCCAATTATTGTACTTTTGCCAAACTATTTACACAAATCAGGATATTCAATTACATTATGGATAGGTTTTCCTTTTTAAACGCAGCACATACCGAATTTTTTGCCCAATTATACGACCAATACCTTCAAAACCCAGATAGCGTAGAACCAAGCTGGAGAGCCTTTTTTCAGGGGTTTGACTTTGGGATGACGACCTATAATGAAGAAAATGCCGTTCAAGAATTGGCCAATTACGCCGCAACTGTTCCGGCTGACGGACAGGTTTCAGACAAGCTCCAGAAAGAATTCAATGTTTTAAAACTCATTGACGGCTACCGTTCACGCGGCCACCTGTTTACCGAAACCAACCCGGTGCGCGACAGAAGGACGTATACGCCCAATCTGGATATCGAGAATTTCGGGCTTACTTCAGCTGATCTGGATACGGTTTTTGATGCAGCTAAAATATTGGGCCACCAGCCGCAAACCTTAAAGCAAATCATAGCGCATCTCAAAAATGTATACTGCCAGCACATTGGTATAGAATACATGTACATGAGGAAGCCGGAAGTAGTCCAGTGGATTCAGGACCGTATCAACATTAATGATAACCTTCCGAATTTTGATGCCGATCAAAAGAAACACATTTTAGGAAAACTGAACGAAGCAGTTTCGTTCGAGAATTTTCTTCATACCAAATACGTTGGGCAAAAACGTTTCTCGCTGGAAGGCGGGGAAAGCTTAATCCCGGCGCTTGATGCCGTAATCGAATCGGCGGCTGAAAAAGGCGTGGAGCATTTTGTAATGGGAATGGCGCACCGTGGCCGTTTGAATGTTTTGGCCAACATCTTCCAGAAACCAACACAGGACATCTTCTCCGAATTTGACGGAAAGGATTATGATAAGGAATATTTTGATGGCGATGTTAAGTACCACTTAGGCCTTACGTCGGAAAGAAAAACCAAGTCAGGCAAAAAAATCAATATCAATTTAGCTCCGAATCCTTCGCACCTTGAAACGGTTGGTGCCGTTATTGAAGGGATCACAAGGGCAAAACAGGATAAGTATTTCCCGGACGATTTTTCTAAAGTATTGCCAATTGCCGTTCATGGTGATGCGGCGGTAGCCGGACAGGGAATCGTGTATGAAATTGTACAGATGTCACAGCTGGACGGTTACAAAACCGGCGGAACGATCCACATTGTAATCAACAACCAGGTTGGATTTACCACCAATTACCAGGATGCGCGTTCGTCAACCTATTGTACAGATGTCGCGAAAGTGACCTTGTCACCGGTATTGCACGTAAATGCAGATGACGCGGAAGCCGTGGTACACGCGATGCTTTTTGCATTGGATTTCCGTATGCAGTTTGGCCGTGATGTATTCATCGATTTGCTGGGTTACAGGAAATACGGCCATAACGAAGGCGATGAGCCTCGATTTACACAGCCGGTGTTATACAAATTGATTGCCAAGCACCAGAACCCAAGAGAGATTTATGCAGAGAAACTGATCTCAGCCGGAATCGTTGATGCTGCTTACCTGACAAAAATTGAAAACGATTATAAAGCGAAACTTGATGAAAACCTTCAGGAATCGCGTAAAAAGGATTTGACAATCATCAAGCCGTTCCTTCAGGACGAATGGAAAGGCTATGTTCAGGTTTCGGATGACGAAATGCTGAAAAAGGTGGATACCAAATTCGATAAGAAAAAATTAGACGAAATCCTCGAAACGGTTTCGACTTTGCCGGCGGATAAAAAATTCATCAGCAAAATCTCGAAAATCGTTACGGATCGCAAAACCATGTACGACAACGATGTTATCGACTGGGGAACTGCCGAAACACTGGCCTACGGCTCATTGTTGACCGAAGGCTATGACGTGCGCATTTCCGGGCAGGATGTTGAAAGGGGAACCTTTTCGCACCGCCACGCCGTTGTAAAAGTTGAAGACAGCGAAGAAGAAGTGGTATTGCTGAATAATGTAAAAGGGAAAAAGGGACAGTTCCATATCTTCAATTCCTTGCTTTCGGAGTACGGAGTTCTTGGTTTTGACTATGGTTATGCTTTGGCCAACCCGAATGCGCTGACGATTTGGGAAGCACAGTTTGGTGATTTCTCGAACGGAGCCCAGATCATGATCGACCAATACATTTCGTGCGGCGAAGACAAATGGAACAACCAGAACGGAATCGTGCTATTATTGCCTCACGGTTATGAAGGGCAGGGAGCAGAGCACTCATCAGCACGTATGGAAAGATACCTCCAGCTTTGCGCACGCCATAACATGTATGTGGCCGACTGTACAACGCCTGCAAATTTCTTCCACCTGCTAAGAAGGCAGATGAAAACCAAATTCCGCAAGCCGTTGGTAGTATTTTCTCCAAAAAGCTTGCTGCGCCACCCGGCCTGCGTTTCAACACGTGAAGAACTATACAAAGGACAATTCCAGGAAACGATTGACGACAATTCGGTTGACAAGAAAAAAGTGAAAACCGTAGTTTTCGTTACCGGGAAGTTCTATTATGATATCCTTGCCGAAAGAGAAAATTTAAAGCGAAATGATGTAGCTTTGGTACGTATCGAACAGCTATTCCCGCTTCCGGTAGAACAACTGAAAGCCATCATCAAAAGCTATCCGAACGCCGACGATTTCGTCTGGGCACAGGAAGAACCAAAGAATATGGGAGCTTACAGCTATATGTTGATGAATTTCGATTTGGTGCCTTGGAGGCTGGCGTCGCTTAAAGCTTATGCTGCCCCGGCTGCAGGAAGCCACACGCGTGACCGCCGCCGTCATTCCGATGCAATCCGAATGGTTTTTGACAAGAATTTATTTAGATAACCTAAACCTATTCTTATGAAAAAGTTCTTATTGCTGTTTTTATTTACAGGTTTTTTTGGATTTGCCCAGCAACTGGATACCCCAAAAGAAGGTAAGGCTTTGGTTTATTTTACCAGATATGATGCTACTGGTTTTTTGATTAACTTCAAATACTTCGATGGCGAAAAATACTTGGGAAAATTCAATCACGGTAAGTACATGGTTTATGAATGCGAGCCAGGCCATCATGTGTTTTGGTCAAAATCCGAAAACTATGATTTTGTAGAGGCCGATCTGCAGGCCGGAAGGGTTTACATTATCGACTCAAGGCCACAGATGGGAGCCTTTAAGGCAGGAGTAAAACTGGTGGTTTTCAATAAAGAGCTCGACAATTACGACCGATATAAAAAAAGGATCTTCAAATCACTGGCAAGCGGTGAACGTTTCGTGCCAAATGAGCAGGAAGTAAAAAGCGAGGAGGCCGAAATAAAGGATACGATCGAAAAAGGTATGGCGAAATACGCTAAGCTGAAAAACGAAAATTCGGAAAGGATAGCCATTTTAACAGACGGAATGTTTTTCGATAAGGATTATTTTGTTGAAAAGGATTTTACCAAACAGGAATAAATTATCAGGAGCTTTTTCCCGCTGTCCGCGCTACACGGTAGCTCGCTTCCATCGGGGCTAGGCAAAAAATGAACCAAACTGAAATATACAATTATGATTTAGAAATATTTGGTATTAAGAGCAGTACAGCCAGTGGCTGCCAGCTATAAATCAGTATTCTAAACCATAAAATTAATAGACCAAACTAAAATATAAAACTATGATTTTAGAAATGAAAGTCCCATCACCGGGAGAGTCAATCAAAGAAGTTGAAATCGCTACATGGCTCGTAAAAGACGGCGATTATGTAGAAAAAGACCAGGCCATCGCTGAGGTTGATTCCGACAAAGCTACGCTGGAATTGCCGGCTGAAGCAAGCGGAATCATTACACTCAAAGCCGAAGAAGGCGATGCAGTTGCCGTAGGCGCTGTAGTCTGCCTGATCGATACAGGAGCTGCAAAGCCAAGCGGAAGCGCCCCGGCAAAAGAAGAAGCCAAGCCAGTTGCCGAAGCCCCAAAAGTTGAAGAGAAAAAAGTAGAAGCTCCAAAAGCTGCTCCGGCTGCAGCGGCAAGTTACGCAGCACAGACGCCATCACCGGCTGCCAAAAAAATATTGGACGAAAAAAACATCCAGCCATCAGAAGTTGCCGGTAGTGGAAAAGGCGGAAGGATCACTAAAGACGATGCCGTAAATGCTGTGCCTTCAATGGGAACGCCAACCGGCGGAAACCGTGGCTCGGAAAAAACCAAACTTTCAATGTTGCGCCGTAAGGTAGCCGAAAGATTGGTTTCTGCAAAAAACGAAACAGCAATGCTGACTACCTTCAACGAAGTGGACATGACCGAAATCTATGCGTTGCGCGAGCAATACAAAGAAGAATTCAAAACCAAGCACGGATTGGGATTGGGCTTTATGTCGTTCTTCACCAAAGCGGTTACAAGGGCATTGCAATTGTACCCGGACGTGAATTCGATGATTGACGGCCAGGAGAAAATCTCATACAATTTCTGTGATATTTCTGTTGCGGTTTCCGGCCCGAAAGGCTTGATGGTTCCTGTAATGAGAAACGCAGAATTACTGTCTTTCCGCGGTGTTGAAGCTGAAATCAAGCGTTTGGCTCTACGCGCGCGCGACGGGCAGATTACGGTAGACGAAATGACCGGAGGAACGTTCACTATTTCCAATGGTGGAGTTTTCGGAAGCATGCTGAGCACGCCAATCATCAACCCGCCGCAGTCGGGTATTTTAGGAATGCACAATGTAGTGGAAAGAGCTGTAGTTAAAAACGGCCAGATCACTATCGCTCCGGTAATGTTTGTAGCCTTATCATACGACCACCGAATCATTGACGGACGCGAGTCTGTTGGATTCCTGGTTGCAGTAAAAGAAGCACTGGAAAACCCGGTTGCAATCTTAATGGATAACAACCCTAAGAAAGCTTTAGAGCTTTAAGGGTTTTTCCGCCTCGGACGAGGCGCCTATATATTTGGATCCCGTTTCTTTTTAGAAGCGGGATTTTTTTTGCAGCTCGTATGCAGTCAAATCCTGTAATTTTGGTGATTTTTGCCTGACGGAATTACAGAAAATTTAAAAACATCCTATTAAAAAAGGAAAATCACAAAAAGAGATTGTGAAATTTGACTTTGGCCAAATTGTATTTTTTTATTTTCTACTTTTAGGCTGCATTTCTAATCCCGATATAAACCATGTTAAAAATCCCTCGACTGTCCGCCTTACTTTTTTTGCTCTTCCTTTTCTCAGCATCTATTGCCCAGGATAAGCGCATCGATTCCATAAAAACGGTGTTTCAGAATCCTAAAGTTCACGACACGACCAAATTAAGCCAGCTGGATTACCTGCTTCGTGCCAATTACAACCAGAACGACCCCAACTATTACTATATAGTGAACTGGATGGGGAAGCTTGCGCAAAAAGCCCTCAAAGAAAGCCAGAATCCCAAAGTGCGTACGCGTGCCAATATGTATCTGGGCACATTTTACAACGGAAAGGCAATAGAAGCCTTTATGGATGGTAAAATAGATAAGTCAGTGGCTTATGAAGATAAAGCCATTGCCATCTATAAAGCCGAAAAGAACTATGATGAAATGTATTACCAATATATCATAAAGGCACAGTTCCTCTACCGGATGAATGAAACCGAAAAAGCAATTTCCTGCCTGTTTTCGGCGCTGAAATATTATGATAAGGACAAAGCCAAGAACCTGGGCGAAATTGCATATGCCTCGACCACCTTGGGAAACATCTATGCGGTGCAGGGAAAATTTAAGGAAGCCGTAGCCCTTTTCGAAAAGATTAATGATTATTACGATTCGGACAGCCATCTCGCACCCATGCAGAAAAACAATATGAAGGCTGTGAATTATGGCAATATCGGCAACTCATACCAGCAATTGTCACAACTGGAGAAGGCCGTTACCAATTACAACAAGGCCATTGCTCTGTACAAACTTAACAATGATAATGGGAGCATCGCTTTGGTTCTATCCAAAATGGCGGCGGTAAAACTCGACCAGAAAAAATACGACGAAGCGGAAAAGATCTTTAAGGAATTATTGTCGGGCCCAATGGAAAAAAGAACGGAAGCCCACAACAACATGCAGCTGGCCCGTTTGTACATCGCCAAAAAGGAATATGCCAAAGCCGAAAGCTATGCCGAAAAGGCTTTTACCCTAAGCACCGAAAATAAGTTTTTGGATCTTCAGGAAATTATAGGCGGTTACCTGTATACCATTAGCAAGAAAAATGGCAACTACAAAAGAGCGCTCGAAATGAATGAGTTCAATTACAAGCTCAAAGATTCCAGCAAGATGGAAGCTTCTAAAAATGCTTTGGCGCAACAGCAGCTGAAATACGATTTTGAAAAGAAGGAACTCCAAATGAAACTGGTCAACCAAAAGGAAGCCGCAGCGAAAAACAATGGGCTGATCCTGCTTTCGGCAATAGTCCTGCTGCTTTTGCTGGGCGGGTTCTTTTACTATAGAAACAACAGGCAGCAACAAGCAATAGCAGTATTTGAAAAAAATGAAATCAGGCAAAAGCTGCTTATTTCGCAGATGAACCCGCACTTTATCTTCAATTCTGTAGATACGATACAAGGCCTGATCTTCAAGAACCGCAATAAGGAAGCCGTGGATTACCTGAACAAATTTTCAAAACTTACCCGGCAGATCCTGGAAAATTCCAATGAGAATTACATTTCGCTGGATGAAGAAGTGCTGATGATCGAAAACTACCTGACCATCCAGCAGCTTTTGCATAATGAAGCATTTACATTTACAATCGAATTGAAGAATATTCCTAATCCGGAAGCTATACTGTTGCCGCCAATGCTGACCCAGCCTTTTATAGAAAATGCCATCAGGCACGGTTTGGCGGATAAGGAAGAAGGCGGAAGGCTCAATGTGCTTTTTTATCTGAAAGACCAACAGCTCACTTTTGAGGTTTCCGATAACGGAAAAGGATTTGAGCCAGGCAATCCGGAAGGCACGCATAAATCAATGGCCATGAAAATCACTAAGGAACGATTGGCCCACTATTCCAAAATTCCAGATTATACAGTGCATGCAGAGAATAGTATCGGTGCCGATGGTGCTATAACCGGCGCAAAAGTCATTTTCAAAATTCCCTATCTTTACGAAAATTAACCAACTATGTTGAGAGCAGTTGTCATTGAAGACGTAAAAATTATCAGGGAAAAGAACATAGAAATCATCCAGTCGGCCTGCCCGAATATTTCGATTATTGGCGAAGCCGCTTCGGTACAGTCTGGGGTAAGGCTGATTAAACAATTGGTTCCGGATATTGTTTTCCTTGATGTCGAAATGCCTGACGGAACTGGTTTTGACCTGCTACAGCGCTTGAAACCCATTCATTTCAAAGTAATCTTTATTACGGGTTATGAAGAATTTGCCATTCGTGCTTTCCGGTTTTCGGCCATAGATTACCTTCTAAAGCCACTGAATCCGATAGATTTGATCGAAGCGGTTAAAAAAGCGGAAGATTCGATGGGCAAGGAAATTTTTGAAATGAAGCTGAACAATCTGTTCACTAATCTGGAACGTCCCAAAAACCTTCAGAAACTAATCCTGAAAACCACCGAAAAAATCTATTCGGTCAATATTCAGGATATTGTCAACTGCGAATCCGACAAGAGCTATACTACTTTTCATTTTGTGAATGCACCAAAATTACTGGTTTCGAGCAATCTGAAGGATTATGATACGTTGCTCAAACCCCATGGTTTTTTCCGTCCGCACCAATCGCACCTGATCAACATGGCCTATTTTGACCATTTCATAAAAACGGAAGGCGGGAATACCATCGTGATGAAAAACAAGACCGTCATTCCGTTGGCCGTCAGAAAAAAGGAGGAATTTTTGGAATTGCTCGACAACCAGCAATGATTTTGGGCTACGGATTCGGCCGGATCCTGAACGGATTCGCTCGAAAGCCCGACGAATATAAATTTGCCTTATTTTAGTATTTGTGATGCTGTAGTTTTGAGCCGATAACTTAAAAACTCAGTTCCATGAAAAAAATTACCATTACCCTTTTAGCTATTTTCGGATGGTGCCTGAATACCGTTTCGGCAGCCGATTTATATGTTCGTGACCTTGGTGCAGGCGGTGCGTATGCTACCGTTTCCGATGCCATAACTGCAGCGTCTAATGGCGACAGGATCATCATCAGGCCTAAATCCGGCGGGATACCTTACGTAGAAAACCTGGTTGTAGCAAAAAACCTGACCTTTGTTTCCGAAATCAATTTTTCGAAATACATCATACAGGGAAACATCCAGATCACTCCTTTGGCCGGAAGAATTGTCACCTTTCATAACCTTTCGGCAACAGGAAACGTGGGCACTACAGTCGCTTCGCCGACAGGCGGGCGTACTTTTGTAAATATCTTTAATTCCTTAATAGCGGGAAGTGCCACTTTTGACAACACGAATGTAAGCGTAACGATATCCGGATCTACTTTTGGTTCTACGCTTAGCCTGGTTCACGGTATCGTAACCGGGAATGATATTTCAAGCGGCTTTATTTATGTCAATTCCGATGCAACAACTGATCTGGCAACTGCCCCGGTGTACATTATTGCCAACAAGGCGCGTGGCATTTCGCTTTCTTCCACAACCTATGCCTTTAACGTGCTTAATAATTTTTTCTACACCGCTAGCAGTAGCCCTGTCAGTGTGAGTAGCATCAAGCCTGGCTCGGTAAATTTGATACAGAACAATACCATTGCGATTTCTTCAGCGGTTACCAATAACGTGATCAATTTTACTGCAAGCATTGCACAAACTGGTTTTGTTTCTGTTTTAAACAATGTGCTGAATAGCTCTGGTGCGGCTTACAAAATATACAATCCGAGCAGTACCACAGTTACCGTTTATGCTTATTACAATATTTCATCCAGCAGCATGGCCAACCTTTTTGGGGTTACCAGTGCAAACAATTCTGGCAATGCGAACATTACGGTTAGCACGACCAACGGGAATACTACCGGAGAAAATGTAAATGGCGGCAGCCCTGA
Organism: Flavobacterium sp.; assembly: GCA_049841115.1. Classification (GTDB taxonomy): domain Bacteria; phylum Bacteroidota; class Bacteroidia; order Flavobacteriales; family Flavobacteriaceae; genus Flavobacterium. The sequence continues at coordinate 733,997 of JASGHQ010000006.1, read as the reverse complement.
AGAAGAATACCAGGACATCAATTTGACCCGTAATGACATTGGGAATACAGGAGGATCGAATGCATGGACCAATTACTGGTCGACCACCACACCGAACAAAGCACAGGTTTATTTCCTAAATACCCCGCGTAGGATTTACACTGGCGGTACAAATTTTACTGTGGAAGGTGGAGCCTTTACCAAATAATCAAGTTATGAAAAAAGTAATTTATGGTATTTTCCTGTTGGTTGCATTTTCAGGAAATGCACAGCTTACCCTTACACAGGCCGAATATTTTTGGGACAATGATCCGGGAGAAGGTTTGGCAACGGCATTGGTAGCTGCTGATGGAAACTTTAATGCTGCTGCAGAAGCAGTCCTGCAATCAGGAGTTGGTTTCCCGGCGGCTGTTGGCAGTCATATTTTTAACGTACGGTTCAAGGATTCCCAAAATGGATGGGGAACAGTATTTAAAAATGTGATCAACATCGAGCCAACCGCAACAACCACAAGTATAACCCTGGTACAGGCGGAATATTTCTGGGATACGGATCTGGGCGAAGGCAACGGACTACCAATTGTTGCTTTTGACGGGAATTTCAATGCGGCCTTGGAAAGTGTCTTTCAGTCTGGGGTAGGTTTTCCTACCGTTACCGGAAATCATGTTTTTAATATACGGTTTAAGGATTCCCAAAATGTTTGGGGCAACGTCTTTTCCAATGTGATATACATAGAACCCACTGCAACGCCAAGTCCGATGACTTTGATGCAAGCAGAATATTTTTGGGATACCGATCCTGGAGAAGGCAACGCAACGCCGATAGCCGCCTTTGATGGAAATTTCAATGCTGCTTTTGAAACGATACTTCAAACGGGTGTTGGCATAGCACAACCCATGGGGTTCCATGTGTTCTGCATCAGGGCGAAGGATTTCCAGCAGGTTTGGGGGCCTGCATTGAAGAACGTCATTTATATTGAAACGACTTTAGGTACAGATGAATTCAGCCAGTCGGAGCTTATGGCTTATCCGAATCCGGTTAAGGGAGTAGTGTATCTGAAATGTGCCGAAGAACTTTCTGAAGTTACCTTATTTAACCTTGCAGGACAGCAGGTTTTGTCCCAAAAGCCAAATGCAATGCAGGCAGCTATTGATTTATCAGGCTTGCAAGCCGGGAGTTATTTGGTGAAGGTGAATTCGGCAGCCCGTTTTAAAACCATAAAAATTATAAAAGAGTAGATAGTTAAAGTTTTTTTGTTTTGAAGAAATCCCAAACTCAGCCATGAGTTTGGGATTTTGCTTTTTTAGGGCAGGGCATTGATGGCTGCTTTCAGTTGGGCTTCACTACCTACAGTGGTTTCGGCCATAGTAAAACTATAAACAGCACCGGCACTTATAGTAGCAGGTTTTATTGCATAGCGCCATTGTCCGTTGGACTCTGTCATAAAAATGACATGGCATACCAGCCCAATAGGAATCTGGCCATAGTGTTCACTGAATTGTGCGGTCTGAGGAAGATAGGTGTCTAATCTTGCCAAGCCATTTCCACGTCCGTCGTAGTGCAGGTAAATTGAACAATTGTCCTTAGTGTAACCATCTGGGGCGGTGGCTAAAATGGTTGTTTTTTGTCTGGGATCCTCATAGAAACAATCGACATTGGTCCATCCAAAATCATTGATGAAGGCATAATAAACACTTGCAATCTCTCCTCCTTGCATTTGTGCTTCCCCTAATTGCACTCCATTGACACCTGTCGGATTCATCTCGGTATCCTGTACCCAAACCGAATCGTTTTCGGTAAGTTCCCATAAAGTCATATTTGGGTTTCCAATGTTTTCGCCATTGGTTAATATGGCTGGGATTTCCAGTGTAATGGTGTTGGACAGATCTAACTGTTGTCCATTTTTAGTGGCATTGATATAAAATTCGCCACCGGAAAGCAGCATCGCCCTTTTTCCGTTGGGCATTTTTCCCATGGTATGTTTTCCTGTGGCCGCCATGGTACCACCATCAAAAATCTCAACATATTCAATATCAATCTGGCCTGAGGTTATAGGATTTCCATTTAGGCTTAAGGCAGTGGCAGAAATGGCAATCTCTACGCCACTTGAGGAAGTGAAGTTGGCAAGGCCATCCTGGGCGTTGAAATGAAAATGCTGGGTTGATGAGGCTACAGCTTGGTCCTTCAAAGCAGAATAGCTTGCAGCGCTTGCGATAGTGGAGCTGTTTTCGCTTGAACAGCTGTACAGCATAAGGGTTAGTCCACAAATTGGGACGAACAAATAATAAATGATCTTTTTCATGTTTGATTGTTTTTGGTTTAACAATGAATTTTTATTGATAGTCTTATTGTTTGTCAAAAGGTTGCTTGGCTGTATGATTTGAGGAGTAAAAGCGCTTCTATGCTACACGGTTTTCAGTTAAATTATATTTCTTAAAAAAACGGACAGCATTATGTTTAAAACAATTCCAAATAAAATAGCAGCGAAAAGATCAACCTGTATTTTTCGTTAATTTGCATTTGCGTGAGCGATGGGAGCAAAGTGCCGTGCACTGCGGACAGCGCGACCCGAAGGGGCACGCCCAAAAAACTAAAAGCTATGAAAAAAAGCCAAAAGCAAGCTGCAATCGGGTTTATTTTTATTACGATGCTTATCGATATTACCGGTTGGGGAATCATCATTCCGGTAATTCCAAAACTTATTGAGGAACTGATTCATGGGGATATCAGCGAGGCTTCAAAATATGGAGGCTGGCTGACCTTTGCGTATGCGATTACGCAATTCCTCTGCGCGCCGTTGATTGGGAACCTGAGTGATAAATACGGGCGGCGCCCAATTATCCTGATTTCGCTTTTTGCCTTTGCGATGGATTATCTGTTGCTGGCATTTTCGCCGACGATTACCTGGCTTTTTTTCGGAAGGATCATTGCCGGATTGACCGGTGCGAGCATTACCACGGCTTCTGCCTATATTGCTGACGTGAGCACGCCCGAAACCAGGGCGAAAAACTTTGGCATGGTGGGTGCTGCTTTTGGATTGGGCTTTATCATTGGGCCGGTTCTGGGTGGTTTGCTGGGGGAATACGGCTCAAGGGTTCCGTTTTATGCAGCGGCGATTTTGTGCTTGCTGAATTTTCTTTACGGCTATTTTATTTTACCGGAATCCTTATCCAAAAAGAACCGCAGGGAATTTGAATGGAAGCGCGCCAATCCTATTGCGGCTTTTACCCGGTTGAAAAAATACCCAGCCCTGACCGGTTTGATCATTGCTATCTTCCTTTTGTATGTAGGTTCGCATGCCGTACACAGCAATTGGAGTTTTTTTACAATGTACCGATTTGGCTGGAATGCAAGAATGGTTGGAATTTCGCTTGGTGTGGTAGGGTTTTTGGTTGGAATAGTGCAGGGTGTCCTGATTCGTTACACCAGCCCAAGGTTAGGGAACCAAAAAAGCATTTATATCGGACTGGGGCTGTATAGCTTAGGAATGCTGCTTTTTGCATTTGCGACACAAAGCTGGATGCTGTTTGTATTCCTGATTCCGTATTGCCTGGGCGGTATTGCCGGGCCTGCGCTACAGTCGGAAATTGCCGGTCATGTGCCACCTAACGAACAAGGTGAAATTCAGGGGACACTAGCCAGTTTGATGAGTGCTTCGGCAATTATTGGCCCACCCATGATGACCAATACGTTTTACTTTTTCACCCATGACGAAGCTCCCTTCAAATTGCCGGGAGTCTCCATTTCTTTTGGGTGGATTTTTAATGTTGCTGAGTACGCTTATCGCTTTTTATTCGATGAAAAAGCATTTTGTCCCGAAAACGAAAGCTACAGGCGAAGCGGATGTTAATCCTTGATGATCTTTTTGGTTTCGGTTTTTCCATCGGCGATGATCTTTAAGAGATAGGTTCCCGCACTCAGATGGGCCATATCCAATGAAGAGTTGTTTTTGCCAGACCAGTTTTCACGGATCATTTCCTGCCCCAACAGATTGTAAACAATCACATCAGAGATGTTCTGATCAGTATTGGAAACCTGAAGAAAATCCCGCACAGGATTTGGGTAAACGTTTATGCTTTTAACCGTATTTTCGGCTACACCTAAACTTGGGGTAACCGTAAAGTTGTTTACCGAAAAATTCAGGTTATTTGGCGTTGACCATATCCCAATTGCAAAATAAATAGTTTCATTGGCACCCAGATTATTTGCGGTTAATGTAGCCGTTGCCGGACTTGCATTGTATTTGAATGCCAGGCAGTCGGTCATCGCACCACCATTGCATCCCCTGAAGATACAAGCGCCCTGATAGTTGCTGTTGGTCGTAAACTGGAATGAAACCGATTCGCCGGCTACATTTCCTGTTGTGTACGAAAATACATAATCATCACCGGCGGAAGTAAATACATTGTAATAATAGCTTCCCCCTGTGATTGAAAGGCATTGTGAGCTAAAACTGGTAACCCAGGCTCCGGGGCTTCCGGCACCCAGGCCAGGTGTGGTAATGTTCATCTGCGAAAAACCGTTCGTCATTGGCACTGCACCGGCACAGGAAAACTGGGCATTAGCAGAAAAACAAGACACAATAAAAAGAATCAGGTAAGTAATTTTTTTCATAAAAATTGATTTAAAGTTTCCACTAATTTATAAAAACAAGTAAATCAAAGGCGATGATAAAACCCTTATTCGTTGAACGGAGTGTATTACCCGACGAGCATCTATTCTTTGATGATTTTAACCATTTTTTCCTGATTTTCAGAAGTAACCTTCACAAAATAAACGCCTTTGGTCAATCCTGACAGATCAATTTGGGCCTGTACACCATCAATTTTCACAGATTTTACTTTCTGTCCCAGGACCGAAACAATTTCTATGCGTTCAATTGGGAAAGCATTTGAAAGTATAAGATTGTTTTTTACCGGATTCGGGTAATACTCTAATTTGTCAAAGGCAAAGCTGGCTGTTCCCAATGTTTGCACAAATTCGGTGTTGAAGGTATTGGTAACGATGGCCGGATTGGAATCAAAATAAATATTTGCCGCATTCGGAATAATATCGCCAACAGCAAAACCTGGTTTTGGCTTTATCTTAAATACAATTCGGCCATGTCCTACAGTAGCGCTTCCGCTGGATGGCGGAAGATTGATCCCGTCAAATTTCCAGTTCAGGTTGTTGTTGATGCGTTCCAAAGTATATGGATGGCTGGCGTTGATCATCCGGATTGAAGTTTCATCAAGCTTGGAATCCAAAATATCATTTACACGGATATTGATGGCATTGGCATTTCCGGTATTTTCAAAATTGATGGTATAGGTCAGGTAATCATTTGAAGTGAATGCCGAATGCAGAATTTTACCTCCATGGTTTTCCAGTTTGTTGTTTGGATCGTAGGAATTCACAATGGTACAGGTTATTGCATCCGAATTATTAGTCGGGTTGATATCCGCAGGCGGAATTGTTGAAGTAACCGAATTATTGATTTGGTCTCCAATATTGACTGCAGGCATTGGAGGAACAGCCATATTTATTGCGATTACTTTGTACTGGTTTGGCGCCAAATTGGTAAAGCTATACGTAAAGCCCGTTGGCGTAATTACCGCAGTAGGCTCGGAAATGCTTGAAATGGTGAGCGCATTGTCTTTGGTAAATGTAATCGTTCCCGATGCCAGCGTCTGATTTCCATAATTTATATACGAAATATAGTTGGTAAAGTCAGTGCCTGGCCTTGGGAACATTCCGTATAAAAATACCTGAAGATCCTGGCAGGCAACTACTGAAACCGGAAAGTTATAGGTAGTAATGCCGTAACCAGCCGTAACATGCACGTTGGTATAGGACGCTGATGAAGAAAAATTCTGCCCGTCGCAATAGTTGTGAGAGCCAAAACTCAGATTATAGCTGTTAGCCGGATTGGTTTCGTAAACGGTTGAAATCCCGGTTTGCGAGTAAAGCGTATGCGTCACGCCGTCATTATTCATTACATAATTGAAAAACCCTGTTGTAATGTTTGGCTCTCCGCTGTCCTGGATCCCATTGTTGTTGTTGTCAAAAAAGGCATTGAGCTTTATACCGTCATTGATCGGCAGCGTAAAGGCATCGTTCATGAATACCTTAGAATAACTTGACGCGCCATTGGGTGATGTACCTCTAAGGGCAACCCAGTTGAACACGCTTCCGCTGTTGATGTCTGCCTGTGTCAGTACATAATCCAAAAAGCCCAACGAATAAGTTCCGCCTACAGCTATCGTTGGTGTCATTCCTGACGGCGAACCCATTCCGCCCAGATCATAGGCGACATCAACCGGGCAAATGGTATTATTAGTAATCGAAAGGTTATAACGGACCACATCTCCCACATTGGTCACGCCGTCGGCATTATAATCAACATAGGTTGCGGTCATTGTTCCTGATAGCCCGTCCAGATAACCAACGCAGATATAGGTTCCTGATGAAAAGCATCCATTGCTGTCTGCTACAGTATATTGGTAGCAATCTGAAGCCAATCCCGTATCAGTATAAGTGGTTCCCGAACCTGTAAATGAAACAGCTGGACCGCTGCTGATCACTCTGTATAAGGTCCAGTTGCCAGAAGGCAGTCCGCCCAATACCACTGACCCTAACGGAGTGGAACAGGTATTGATGTTGATCGGGTTAGGAATGGTGCAGTTAGCATCTGATGCTGTCGGATTAGTTGCAAAACAGCTGATGCTGAATAAGATGCAAAAACAAAATAATGTGAAAGTGTAGTTTTTTTTCATGATCCAATAATTTGATAATCAAATGTAATTAGAATCAATCCAAAACAATTGGGCCAATTAGAATACGCTGTTTCTTATCGAGAATTTGATGCTATTTCAGGTAAAGGCAATGGTTGTAATAATCGATAATGGCTTTTCCTTCAAGCAAAATATCGGCGCCAAGAATGCCATGGACCGGCTTAGCCCTGTATTGCAGCAAGGCCTGGTTGACATGGGTCATGTCAAAAATGATCAGCTGCAGGTCATCAACTTTCCAACGCCCGACTTTTAACGAATTGTTTTTGGCCAATTGCGTAAACATCCCGGTTGCCCCGGCTCCCGAAGCCTTGGTTTTTGATTTTCCTGCCTTGAGGTTGAATCTTTCAATCCCTTCAAAACCGACACAGCTGTTGCTCGCGCCGGTATCCAGAATGAAATTTCCCGAAATACCATTGATGCTGGCCTTTATCAGCAAATGCTGGGTCTTGGAAACCTTGAAGTTGATTTTCTTATATTTTTCCTTCTTGAGAAGTTCCTGAAGATGTTTCATATTTATAAAATGAACCCAAATGTAATTTAAAAATCAATACCAATCTTAGTAACTTAGCAGCGCAGAAACACAGTACCTTTTTCAATGGTTTTAACAGACACACACACGCATCTTTACTCAGAAGAATTTGACCACGACCGGGCAGAAATGATCCAGCGCGCCATTGCTGCCGGAGTTTCGCGCTTTTTTGTCCCGTCGATTGATTCGGGTTATACCCAAAAAATGTATGGTTTGCAGGCGCAATTCCCCGAAAATATTTTCCTGATGATGGGCCTGCATCCGTGTTATGTAAAACCTGAAACCTACCAGCAGGAACTGGCACATGTTGAAGCCGAGCTCGGGAAAAGAAAATTCCATGCAGTTGGCGAAATCGGTGTCGACATGTATTGGGACAAAACCACTTTGCTGATCCAGCAGGAAGCCTTCCAACGGCAGATCCAACTGGCGAAAAAACACAAGCTTGGGATCAACATTCACTGCCGTGAGGCTTTTGACGAAGTTTTTGAAGTTTTGGACAGTGAAAAATCGGCCGAGCTGTTTGGGATTTTCCATTGTTTTGCCGGTGATTTCGGTCAGGCCAAAAGAGCCATCGATTTGGGAATGAAGCTTGGAATAGGCGGTGTGGCTACTTTTAAAAACGGAAAAATCGATCAATTCCTGAGCGAAATCGACTTAAAGCATATCGTATTGGAAACCGATTCTCCTTATCTGGCGCCGGTACCTTATCGCGGCAAGCGCAATGAGAGCAGCTACACCAAACTGGTTGCCGAAAAGCTGGCACAGATTTACCAATTGCCTATAGAAGAAATCGCACGGATTACGACAGAAAATTCCAAAGATGTTTTTGGGATTTAATGTTTTATTCATCCAGAAGTGAGTTTTTTTTTGTTCTTTTGTGTTTCAAAAATGTAAGCCAAGATGCAGAAATTTGACAAAATCCGTCCTTTTTACGATGCAGAAGTGAACGACGCCATACAGGCTGCTGTCAACCATCCGATGATGAAGGCGTTAATGGGCTTTACATTTCCTGATGTAGATGATGAGATGTGGAAGGACCAGCTCAAAAGAACACATTCGATCCGCGACTTTCAATGCAATTTCATCTACAAATCGGTGCAGAAGGTTTTGGCGAAAAGCTCGGAAGGATTGACCACTTCGGGTTTTGAAAAACTGGAGCCCAATACATCTTACCTTTTCATTTCCAACCACCGCGATATTATTCTGGATACATCCTTATTGAATGTTTCCTTATTTGACCACGGTTTAGTAATGACTGCCTCGGCTATCGGGGATAACCTGGTTAAGAAATCTTTCCTGAAAACCTTATCGAAACTCAACAGGAATTTTATCGTGCAGCGTGGCTTGCCGCCAAGGGAATTATTGGAAAGCTCGAAATTGATGTCGGAATACATTGCGCAATTACTGCTTCGCGAAAACCGCTCTGTTTGGATAGCGCAACGCGAAGGAAGGACCAAAGACGGCAATGATGCTACTCATAGTGGCGTTTTGAAAATGCTCGCAATGGGATCGACAGAAGACAAGCTAATCGATTATTTCAAGAAGATAAAAATCGTTCCGGTTTCCATCTCCTACGAATACGATCCTACGGATGCGCTTAAAATGCCACAACTGATCGCAGAAGCCAATGACGAAATCTACATCAAGGAAAAAAACGAGGATTTCATCACATTATTAAGCGGAATCATTGGACAAAAGAAACGGATCCACATCCATGTTGGCGATATTTTGAACTCCGAATTGGATAGGATTGCTGAAGAATCGGATAATGTGAAACAGCAAATCCAGGCATTGGCCCAAGTTATTGACGATTCGATTTTACAGACGTACAAATTGTGGCCCACCAACTATATCGCATACGACCTGCTAAACAAGACCAATACGTACAGCAGTCATTATACCGAAAACGAAAAACAGTTATTTGAACGTCGTTTAGAAATGAAAATAGATGAAAACAATCCGCAGATGGTGGAAAGTTTCCTTGCAATGTATGCCAATCCTGTAGTGAATAAATCCAAATACTAAATGCAGCCAAAGCCCAACATACTTCTTATCTATACCGGCGGAACCATTGGTATGATTAAGGATTTTGAAACCGGTGTGCTGAAAGCATTCAACTTTAAAAAGCTGTTGCAGAAAATCCCGGAACTTAAGCATTTAGATTGCGGCATCGAAACGATTTCATTTAAAACCCCAATCGATTCTTCGAATATCAACCAGCAAAAATGGGTTGAGATTGCCGAAATCATTGAAAACAATTACGCTGCTTTTGACGGATTCGTGGTGCTCCACGGTTCGGATACGATGTCGTATTCTGCTTCGGCACTGAGTTTCATGCTCGAAAACCTGGGCAAACCGGTAATTTTCACCGGATCGCAATTACCGATAGGGGATTTGCGTACCGATGCCAAGGAAAACCTGATAACGGCCATCCAGATCGCTTCGTTACAGCAAAAAGGAAAACCCGTAATCCATGAAGTGTGCCTGTATTTTGAATATAAATTATACCGAGGCAACCGGACAACGAAAATCAACGCTGAGCATTTCAATGCCTTTGCTTCGCCGAATTACATGCAGCTGGCAGAATCTGGAGTCCATTTAAATGTCAATTCGCATCTATTGCTGCAGAAACCAACTGGAAAAAAATTGGTCGTACATAAAAAATTGGACGGCAATGTGGTTATAGTAAAGATGTTCCCGGGAATCAATGAGTCGGTACTTTCGGCCATCATTGCCATCCCAAACCTAAAAGGAATCATCCTTGAAACTTATGGGTCGGGCAACGCGACTACCGAAGATTGGTTTGTCAATACGCTGAAAAAAGCCATCAAAAACGGGTTGCATATCATTAATGTGACTCAATGTTCGGGCGGAAGCGTTAATATGGGACAATACGAAACCAGTTCGCAGCTCAAGAAAATTGGTATCATTTCGGGGAAAGACATTACAACTGAAGCCGCCATCACTAAACTGATGTACCTGCTTGGGCAAAATGTGGCGCCAGCGGTTTTCAAAACTATTTTTGAGACATCGCTTCGTGGTGAAATGCAATAACAAAATCTAAAACAAGTTTTTTTTACTGAAAAAAAATGCGGTTCTTTGCAACCGCAAATAGAGGGGTGTCCGAGTGGTTGAAGGAGCAAGCCTGGAAAGTTTGTATGTGGGCAACTGCATCGTGGGTTCGAATCCCATCTCCTCTGCGAAGAAATGCACTTTCAATGAAAGTGCATTTTTATTTCCGAAGACTTTGCAAATTTATTTGCTAACTTTTTTTAATGGTTGCAATTGATTTTTTAATCAAGACCTATCCAAAAAGTGCCTTTATAAAAGGATATTTGCTGGCAATATAAATTATGAAAAGAGCCATAAGTGATGTTCCTATTAGCCATTCAAAAACAAATAATATAAACACACCCTTTTTAACTTGAAAATAGCTTAAAGGCATTCTCGGATTTAAAAAAATCCAAAAGCTCAACCAAGTGCAACGGACGAATGTTCTAAAATCCCTATTTGCCGCATATTTTTGCTTACCGGTTGTTTCGTAGCCGCTTCTGCTTATATATCTTATCGCTTCTTTACGATGTTTGACGAAGAATGCTATTGCAAAAAAGAAAATAATTATCAATGAAACAACCGCAAAATTTGTTTCGCCGTGATAGCCATTTTTAACTAGAACTTCCAATAGTCCATACCATAGAAATGCAAAGAACATATTGTTTTTCCAGTAATATTCGATGTCATAAACTACTTTGGAATGTTCCATTTTGTCATTAAATTCGTTTAATAACGCAGTACGGCCAGCAAATTTTTTGTTAGCGTCAACTTTAAGGCGTGAATAAAAATCGTGACACAATGCCCTGCTTTCTTTTGAATATAGTGTAGTGTCAGTAGATGCTATAAAGGGGAAATCCATGTTTATAAGTGTGGCATTATTTACTCCTAAATCATCTAACATAAATTTTCTGTTATCAGTATAAATGTTCTTATTTTCTCCTAAAAAGAGCAAATTCTTAAAATCACTTGATGGATCAACAACAGAATTGAAAAAAACAAAATCCGATTTCAGGACAGAGTTTACCATAGAGGAATTTTTAAATCTGGATGAAATCATGGATACCGTTTTTTGGTAAATACAATGATCCGATCTGAAATTATAGAATGAAGGTATAGAATCTTCAGAATATTCAAAATTGTGGACTATTTCTTCCTGTATTTTTTTTGATGTAAAAAGTTTTTTCTTTTCATAAGTGAAACCTAAAAAGTTCAATAAGACAGTTTCATTGAATATGGAATTGTTAAGGTTAATATGTAAAAATTTAACCTGATTGTGAAAATAGGACAGTTTTTGAAATTTGCAATTGTCAAATTCAAAAGTGGAAGAAAGTTTACGCTCAAAAAAATACTCTTTTTCAAATCCCAAGAATTCGGTATCTGATGAGTGTAGTAGTTCCAAATCAATTGACCAATCATGCTTTTCGAAATCATTAAGTACTATGACATTGTCCTTAAAAGTAGAATCGAAGAAACGTACTTGTTCAGAGAGGCTAAAATAACAGTTTACAAATGCTACTGTTTTATTGAATTGAGTGTGGTTAAAATTCAAGCTCTCAAGAAAGGCGCAGTTTACAAAAGTCATCTCGCCATCCATTTTGATTTTGGCGTTTTCCTTAACATTCCACGTCAAATCATTTATGATGCAGTTTTTAAATGCCAAGTTGTTTTTTTTATCCGGTTGGAAATGATGTATGAAAGAGTCTTTTATTTCTTTCTTCGATTTCTGCTTAAAATCCTTGCTCCTTGCGTCGATATAATGGAATGCAATATAATTGTCAGAAGGATAACAAATAAATTGCTTATCCCGAACGCGAATACGAAAATAGTCTTTCATCCACTTCACTTTTTCATCAAATTCCCAGACTTCAAGTTCTCTTAAGAGAATTTTTCCATTAAGTAACGGTATGGAATCTTTATCGTGCTTTAAATGATAAGTTTTGAAATAGTAAAGACCTACGTCTCCTCCTTTTCCTTCTTTTGATTTAAAAAGTACAAAATTAATCGTTGGCTCTCGCGGCGCGTCGTCGTCAACAATCTCAATTCCGTCTAGTTCTTTCTCGTCTATTTGAGAATAAACACTACAGACAAGGAGTAATAATGTGATAGCTAGTATTTTTTTAAACATATATAATCTTTTGAAGATTACTAAGTTAAGTTTTTTATTAGTTATTTTCTGTACTTTTTTTAGTATTAGATAATAATAGTCTGGCCATATTATGATTTGAAAGGAACTCATTTTGTGTATTCAATCGGAAAACCGTATTTTCGCTCAAGGGATTACTTTTCTTTTATGCGCAATTTTCTTTTCATCATATTATTTTTCACAACGCTTGGCATTTCCGCTCAGGAAACTGAAGTTAAGCCCGCTATCAAGGATGAAATACAATTTGATGCAGTCGATTCGCTTTATCGCGAAGACCAGTTTTACCTGAACATTACTTATAACGCACTTCAAAAACGGCCTGATGGCGTAACGCAGAACAAGCTTTCTCCCGGAATTGGTTTTGGATTCCTGCGCGATATGCCAATCAACAAAAAAAGGACAGTCGCCCTGGCAGCTGGTTTGGGCTATTCGCTAGCAATATACAATCACAACCTGGGAATTCGTGATGCGGGCGGAGAAAATACGTATAACGTTTTCGATTCTGATGTTTCGGTTTCAAGGAACAAGTTTTCGCTTCATTTCATCGATTTGCCCATTGAATTCAGATGGCGCAATTCTACTCCCGAAAGCCATATTTTCTGGCGTGTTTACACCGGTGTCAAACTGAGCTACCTTTTTTACGATACTTATAAATCCCAGACTTCTGTTGATGATTTCAAGCTTTCCAATAATAAGGATTTCAATCAGTTTCATTACGGAATCTACGTTGCTGCGGGTTGGAATACCTGGAATTTCTATGCTTATTATGGTTTGAATCCGTTGCTGAAATCTTCTGCAAAAATGGATAATCATTCTATTGACATGAACACGGCCAATTTCGGACTGATGTTCTATATCTTATAGCCAAAAATAGAGCAAAGCAGCCTGAGGGATTGCACCGCATAAAAAGCCGATCAGCAGTTCCTTGTTGGTGTGGGCATTCATTGATAGGCGTGATGAAGCCACAACTCCATTCATAATGATAAAAAAAGCAACCGTATTGACGGTATTGACTTCGTTATGCATGCTCAGGCCAATAATGAAAACAGTGAGCGAACTTATCCCGATCATGTGGATGCTGGCTTTGATTTTGAGGTACAATAGAAGAAAGGCAAAAATCGTACTCAATATCCCGCTGGCAAAAAAGAAATAAAGGCTGGTGAAGCTATCTATCGTTATGCTTTTCTGGATCAAAACCGAAAACAGCATGATCTGCAAAAGCAATGGGACCTTGCGTTGGGAAATGTCAGAAAGCATTACCGATTCGATCTTGCCAAATGTGCGCAGCAGATAAAAGAAAGCAACAGGCAGCAATATAGTGATAATGATGATCTGTAGAAAAAGGATCAGGTATTGCGCAATGTTGAAATCGCGGCCTTCAAGCATTACATAAAAAATGGTGCCTAAAAGCGGTATGAAAATAGGATGGAAGAGGTACGAAAAAAAGTGAAGCGTTTTTTTCAAAAGCATTTAGTATTAAAGACAAATATAGCGATAACTTACTTATTTTTGACAGACGAAATGACCAAAGCTTTCATGGCTTTAATTTAAATCAATGAGGAAAATAACATGCATAGCGGCACTTTCTGTTTTTCTTTTAAGCTTCACATGCAGCCAAAAAGAAACGGATTTATTGATTAGTAATGAATCGGGATCTGATGTGATTCTTTCGCCTGAAAAAAACTACGATTCATTGGTCCGTTCGAATTTAGGCTATGGTTATAACCGGGAGAATACCATCGCCAAATATTCGCAAAGCCAAATAAAGCTAGACGAAGCAAGCCTGCAGGATTATATTGCTGGAAATACTTATAAATTCTTTTTTATAAGAATAGTAACAGCTGATAAACACGGTAAACCATTGAAATGGGAAATAGACAGCTTGCTGGTTGAAAGGAATTTGATAGAATCAGAGGGCAGGCAAATCAACAGGTTGGTCTGCAAGCCAAAAGAGGTTACATTTTCTAGAGAATAATTAAATCTTCTTCCTCATTCTCGCTACCGGAATATCAAGCAGGTCGCGGTATTTGGCAATCGTCCTGCGGGCAATCGGATAGCCTTTTTCCTTAAGCATTTCTGCTAGCTGGTCATCTGGCAGGGGCTTGCTTTTATCTTCTTCCTCAATGATGTTTTGAAGTATCTTTTTGATTTCTAGTGTAGAAACATCTTCGCCCTGGTCGTTTTTCATTGATTCCGAGAAAAATTCCTTGATCAGTTTGGTACCATATGGAGTTTCAACATATTTGCTGTTGGCCACACGCGAAACGGTCGAAATGTCCAAACCAACCATATCGGCAACGTCTTTCAGGATCATCGGCTTAAGTTTGGTTTCTTCACCGTCAAGGAAGTATTCGCGCTGGAAATGCATGATGGCATTCATCGTAACATACAGGGTTTCCTGGCGTTGGCGTATGGCATCTATAAACCATTTGGCCGAATCCAGCTTTTGCTTGATGAACTGCACCGCATCTTTTTGCTGGCTCGATTTATCACGCGATTCCTTGTAGGTTTGCAGCATTTCCTGGTAGTCTTTGGAAACGTGCAGCGTTGGCGCATTCCTGCCGTTTAAGGTAAGTTCGAGTTCACCATCCACAATGCGTATTGCAAAATCGGGGACAATCTGCTCTACCACGCGGCTGCTGCTGTCAAAGGCACCACCCGGTTTCGGATTCAGTTTTTCTATCTCTTCAATGGCCTTTTTGAGCTGTTCTTTCGAAATCTCATAGGTAGCCAATAGCTTTTCGTAATGTTTTTTGGTAAATGCATCAAAATCATTCTGGATGATCTTGATAGCAAGGTCAACCGATTCTGTCGGCGTTTTGTGGCGTAATTGCAGCAGGAGGCATTCGTGCAGGTTACGGGCGCCCACACCCGCCGGATCTAAATCGTGGATGATGTGCAGCATTCGTTCCACCGTTTTTTCATCGGTGTAAATGCCCTGGGTAAATGCCATGTCATCAACCACATCCGGAATATCGCGGCGAAGGTAACCATCGTCATCAAGGCTTCCGATAAGGAACTCGGCAATCTCATGCTCTTCATCTGTCAGCAGGAATGTATTTAGCTGATTGATCAAATCCTGATGGAAGCTTACTGAAGATGCAAACGGTGTTTCGCGCTCTTCGTCATCATCACTGTAGTTGTTTGCCTGTAATTTATAATCAGGGGTTTCGTCGTTGCTTAAATATTCGTCGATATTGATTTCGTCTGCATCAATGCTCTCGTTGCCTTCATAGTCATCATAGTCGTCATTGTTGTCAAACTCATCTTTTTCATAAAGCTCTTCTTCTTCCTTGCCACTTTCCAAAGCAGGATTTTCCACCAGCTCTTCCTTCAGCCGCTGCTCGAATGCCTGCGTAGGCAATTGGATCAGCTTCATCAATTGGATTTGCTGAGGCGATAGTTTTTGTGATAATTTAAGATTTAAGAACTGCTTTAACATTTTTATAGTTACTCAGGTTAAAATTCTGCGTTTTGCGGTGTTCTTGGGAATGGGATTACGTCGCGGATGTTGGTCATTCCGGTTACGAATAACACCAGTCTTTCGAATCCAAGACCAAAGCCTGAATGTACCGCCGAACCAAACCTGCGGGTATCCAGATACCACCAAAGCTCTTCTTCGTCAATGCCAAGCGCTTTCATTTTTTCCACCAAAACATCGTAACGCTCTTCCCTTTGCGAGCCTCCAACGATTTCACCAATTCCAGGGAAAAGGATGTCCATCGCGCGAACGGTTTTCCCGTCTTCGTTCAGGCGCATGTAGAATGCCTTGATGTTCGCAGGATAATCAAACAAAATTACCGGGCATTTGAAATGTTTTTCCACCAAATAACGCTCGTGCTCAGACTGTAGGTCTGCGCCCCATTCGTTGATGAGGTATTGGAATTTTTTCTTTTTGTTCGGCGTGGAATCCCTTAAAATATCAATGGCTTCTGTATACGAAACACGTTTGAAATTGTTTTCGAGAACAAAGTTCAGTTTTTCCAGCAAGCTCATTTCGCTGCGTTCCGCCTGAGGCTTGTTTTTTTCTTCTTCGGCCAAACGGCTTTCCAGGAATTGCAAGTCTTCCGGGCATTTGTCCATCGTATATTTGATTACGAACTGGATGAAATCTTCTGCCAGATCCATGTTGTCATCCAAATCATTGAAAGCCACTTCAGGCTCAATCATCCAGAATTCCGCCAAATGCCTTGATGTATTCGAGTTTTCCGCACGGAACGTTGGCCCGAAAGTATAGATCTGTCCCAACGCCATAGCGAAAGTTTCGCCTTCCAGCTGGCCCGAAACCGTAAGGTTCGTATGTTTTCCGAAGAAATCTTTTTTGTAATCGATGTTGCCCTCTTCATTTCTAGGAGGATTGTCCAATGGTAACGAAGTTACCTGGAACATTTCGCCCGCGCCTTCTGCATCGGCACCGGTAATTACGGGCGTATTTACATACACAAAGCCTTTCTCCTGGAAATAGGTGTGCACGGCATGCGCCAAAACAGAACGCACACGCATAATCGCTCCGAATGCATTGGTACGAACCCTCAAATGCGCATTTTCGCGAAGGAATTCCAATGAGTGTTTCTTTGGCTGCATCGGGAACTTTTCGGCATCAGAATCACCCAGGATTTCCAGTTTTGAAACCTGGATTTCGTATTTCTGTCCTTTTCCCTGGCTTTCCACCAAAGCACCAGTAACTGAAACTGCGGCTCCGGTTGTGATTCTTTTCAGGGTTTCTTCCGGCGTGTTTTCAAAATCTACAACGCACTGGATATTATTGATGGTCGAACCGTCGTTCAACGCAATGAATTGATTGTTCCTAAAAGTCCTTACCCAACCTTTTGCATTTACTTCTGAAATCGTTGTTTCACTGTTTAGTAAGTTTTTAACTTTCGTATGTTTCATTATGATAGGTGCTATTAATGTCTGATGATATAATCTAAACGCAAATATAAATTATTTATTGTTTTTTTCTAATTCGTCTATTTCTTCATCGGTATGTTCCAAAATATCGATGGTTGGTTCCGGTAATTCCTGCTGGTTGGCCAAAGTCTTATTCAGGCTCAATACCAATGAAGGGAGTAAAACCAAATTGGACAGCATCCCGAAAGCCAGCGTAAGGGCCACCAAACCGCCAAGCGCTACGGTACCGCCAAAACTGGAAACCATGAAGACCGAGAATCCGAAGAACAACACAATTGATGTATAGAACATGCTGATCCCGGCGTCGTCAAAAGTGGCGAAAACTGATTTCTTGATCTTCCAGTCGTTCCGCGAAAGCTCCAGCCTGTATTGTGCCAAAAACCGCAGCGTATCATCTACCGACATTCCGAAAGCGATTCCGAAAACCAATAAAGTCGACGGCTTTAATGGAATCCCCAAAAAGCCCATCAAACCTGCAGTCATTAGCAATGGCAATAAATTTGGGATGATCGAAACCAAAACCATTTTGAATGAACGGAACATAATCGCTACCAATCCGCCGGTCAGCGCAAAGGCAAACAACAATGACGAAATTAAATTGTCGAGCAGGTATTTGGTGCCTTTCTGGAAAACAGACGGCTTGCCTGTTATGATGACTTCGTATTTTGGTTCGGGGAAAATCTTGTTGACTTTGTTTCGGATGTGCGCTTCTATGGCATCCATCCTTTCGCCATTTTCATCTTTGATGAAAGTCGTCATCCTGGCAATCCTGCCGTCCGATGAAAGATAGCTCCTAAGCTGGTTGTCCTTGGTTTTTTTGAGCGAATTTTTGATATAAGGCAGCAAAAAGATTTCTTCCTGCGACGAGGGCAAGGTGTAAAATTCGGGATTGCCGTTGTAATACGCCTGATTAAAGCTTTTGGCAATATTTACTATCGATAGTGGTTTTGAAAGCTCGGGAATATCGGTTATGGTCTGTTCCAGGTCTTCCATCCTTCGTAAAGTGCTTAGTTTTAATGCGCCGTTTTTCCTTTTGGTGTCGATCATGATTTCCAAAGGCATTACGCCATCGAATTCCTTTTCAAAGAAACGGATGTCAGCAAAGAAATTGGTCTTCTTCGGCATGTCTTCAATAATGCTTCCCGAAATCCTGATTTTCCCGATGCCGATGATTCCGAAAACCAACAAAATAATAGAAACGATATAAACGCCGATGCGGTTGTATTTTACCGTTTTGACGATCCAGCCTAAAAATGAAGTAAGCGATTCACGTTCCAAATGCCCTAAATGCCTCGGAATTGGTGACGGAATATAGCTGAAAAAAACCGGTATCATCAGCAGGCTCAACAGGTAGATGGCCAAAATGTTGATGGTCGTTACGACTCCAAATTCCCTCAGCAAAACGTTATTGGTAGCGATAAATGTAGCAAAACCAACCGCTGTCGTAATGTTGGTCATCAAAGTAGCGGTTCCTGTTTTGGTGATCACGCGCTGTAAAGATTTGGCTTTGTTGGCGTGCTTATGGTATTCCTGATGGTATTTGTTGATAAAGAAAATGCAGTTCGGAATCCCGATTACGATAACCAATGTGGGTACCAATGCCGTCAAAACCGTAATCTCATAACCCAGCCAGCCCATAATCCCGAAGGACCACATTACGCCAATGATCACGACGATCATTGAAATCAGCGTAGCTCGGAACGAGCGGAAAAAATAAAAGAAAATCAGCGAAGTGATCAATAGGGCGGCGACAATGAACAGGCCGATTTCGTCGATGATGGTTTTCGCGTTAAGCGTCCGGATGTAAGGCATTCCCGAAGTATGGACTTCGATCCCGGATGCTTTTTTGAATTTTTCGATGGCCGGAATCAGGTCGTTCAATACGTATTCCTTCCGTGCTTTGGTATTAACTATCTTTTTGTCCAGATAAATCGCCGAACGTATCGCGCCGGTTTTTTTGTTGAACAGCAATCCTTCGTAAAATGGAAGCTTGGTAAATAGTTCGGCCTGGATCTGTTTCAGGTACTTCGGGTCCTGGACCTTACTGTTGTCTACCAAAGGCTTCAGCTCAAAAGTTACCAGCGAATCATTCTTAACCAGTTTCTGCAGGTTATCTACAGAAACTACAAGGCTGACTTCTTTATGCGATTTGATCTCGGTCATCAGTTCGCTCCAGGCCTTGTAAACTTTTGGGGTAAACAGTTTGTTGTCTTTGGTAGCAATGACAATCAGGTTGCCTTCCTCGCCAAACGTATCAAGGAATTTCTGGTAATCGACATTTACCTTGTCGTCAGCCGGAATAAGATTGGCTTCGGTTTGGGTAAACCTGATGTATTTCCATTGCGTAGCCAGCAAAACCGTAATCAAAACAATCAATGCCAAAATCGCAATTCTGTTCCTCAGGATAATCCGGGCTATCAATTCCCAAAAACCAATACCTAACAACTTCTTCATAAGACCTAAAAATGGGTTGCAAAGGTAATCAAAACCTCAAAAAAACCGAGCCAATCGCACAAAGTTTTGTTTAATTTAATGCGGATTTAAGAATGGCTTTTAAATAATTGTTAATAGCTCGAAAAAAATTAAAAAAAGACCCCGTTTTTTGCCATATTTGTAAGCGTAACGACATTCGATGAGAAATTTAAAGAACTCCTTATTTTATATATTGATCACCGGCGGATTTACCTATTTGATGTATAAAATCGTTGAACAGGGAAAACTGTTGGAAGTAGGCCGTAAAATTGTATCACCATCATCCACCGACAGCGAATGGGTGCAATTTCTTTCCTCATTATTCCACAATTTGCAGCATCCATTGGCGTTACTGCTGTTTCAGATAATTACGATAGTGCTTGTTGCCCGGATTTTTGGGTGGATTTTCAGGAAGATAGGCCAGCCTTCGGTTATTGGTGAGATCATTGCCGGGATTGTCCTTGGGCCATCGCTTTTCGGCTTGTATTTCCCGGACATGAAGGAAAACCTGTTTCCTGTTGATTCGTTGGGGAATTTACAACTGCTCAGCCAGATCGGCTTGATCCTCTTTATGTTTGTCATCGGGATGGAGCTTGATTTAAAAGTCCTGAAAAACAAAGCCAACGAAGCTGTAGTGATCAGCCACGCCAGCATAGTGATCCCGTTTGCGCTGGGTATCGGGCTGTCGTATTACATCTATCATCAGTTTGCCCCGGCCGGAGTAGAATTCCTTTCGTTCAGCCTTTTTATGGGAATTGCGATGAGCATCACGGCTTTTCCGGTTTTGGCGCGGATAGTACAGGAACGAGGCATCCATAAAACCCGGTTGGGCACCATAGTAATTACCTGCGCCGCAGCCGATGATATCACGGCCTGGTGCATTTTGGCGGTAGTTATCGCCATAGTTAAAGCAGGAAGTTTCGTGAGCTCGCTTTATGTAATCGGGTTGGCGCTATTGTATGTTTTGGCTATGCTTTTTGTAGTAAAGCCATTTTTGAAACGTGTAGGCGATTTGTATGCCAAAAAGGATAACCTTAAAAAATCGGTTGTTGCGATTTTTCTGCTTACATTGATTTTTTCTGCTTATACAACTGAAATTATTGGGATCCATGCCCTGTTCGGGGCGTTCATGATGGGTGCAATAATGCCCGATATTTCTAAATTCAGGAATATCTTTATCGAAAAAGTGGAAGATGTTTCGGTGATTTTATTGTTGCCACTGTTTTTTGTCTTTACCGGACTGCGTACCGAAATTGGCCTGATCAATGAACCGTATTTATGGAAAGTGACCGGATTCATCATTCTGGTGGCGGTAGTCGGCAAATTCTTCGGAAGCGCATTGGCCGCAAAATTCGTAGGCCAGAACTGGCGTGATAGCTTAACCATCGGGGCCTTGATGAATACCAGGGGTTTGATGGAATTGGTTGTGCTTAATATTGGTTACGAACTCGGGGTGCTTTCACCCAAAATATTTACGATGATGGTCATCATGGCATTGGTTACGACTTTCATGACCGGGCCGGCATTGGACATTATCAATTTTGTCTTCAAAACAAAAGATGTGATCATTCCGTCAGAAGTGAAGAAAACTTCCGATTTCAATATTCTGATTTCGTTTGGGAATAACGAAAAGGGCAAATCACTATTGCGCTTGGCCAACAGCCTTACCAAAAAGCAGCCCGAATCATCTAACATTACCGCGATGCACCTGACGGTAAGCGATGAAATGCATGCGTATAATTTGGAAGAATACGAGAAAATTACGTTCGAACCAATTAGGAAAGAATCCAAAAAAATAGGCCAGGAAATCAGTACCATTTTCAAGGCGACAGGAGACATTGAAACCGATATTGCCGACATTGCCCACGAAGGGAACTATGATTTGGTTTTGGTTGGTTTAGGAAAATCAATTTTTGAAGGAACGATTTTGGGAAAAGTGCTCGGCTTTACAACACGGATCATCAATCCGGACCGCCTGCTCGATAAATTTACAGGAAAAGAAGGCTTGTTCGAGAATTCGCCTTTTGACGACAGGACGCGCTTAATCATTTCTAAAACCAAAACCCCGCTGGGCGTTTTGATTGATAAGGAGTTGCAGGACATCAATAAGGTTTTTGTCGGCATTTACAGTGCAGGTGATGTTTTCCTTATAGATTATGCGCAAAAGCTGATCTTCAACAATGATTCGCAGATCACGCTCTTAGACAATAACAGCCATACGAAAAACAATTTCATCGTAGAGAATGCCTTGCTTGCATTGGAACAGAACTATAAGGAAAATGTTGAGGTTTTCCTTCCGGAGCAAATCAGCAAGCCGTTTTTGGAAAAGCAGGATTTGGTGATCTTTAGCCTTGAAACGTGGAAAAAGCTGGTTGATGACCAGGTTACGTGGCTGACCGATATTCCTTCGGTTTTGATTATCAAGCCTTAAAATCCGAAATCAAAAACAAAACTCAGCTTCACCGCTAAATTATCTTCAAACCGCGGCAATTGATTTGGGCCGTAACGGTAAAATCCGGTCAGGCCAAAACCTTTGAAAATCTGGTTCAACTCGATTCCCGATTCAAAGAAACCCTCATTCAATGTTTTGTATTCAATGCCGATATGGCGCTCAGGGTGTTCTAGATTACCCCAGGCCATTCGTGAAACCAAAACCAATGATGGCTTTACCTTTTTGAAAATCTCTACTCTTTTAAAGCCGTGCTTCAGCTGAAGCATTACAAATTCGCTCGAGAAGAATTCATTGAAATACATGGTCTCAAAACTGTTTTTGCCGGCAATGGTTATCCTTTGCAAAAGATTGTCTTTTGTTAAATTATTGGGAGACGTGTTGTACAGGTGTGTCAATGGCAAAGCGCCAAAAGCATAGCCGGCTTGCAGCAAAACAGCTGATTTTTGACCGTTCAGGTATTTTTTCTCATATTCGATGCGCGTGTCGATCTTTCCAAAATCAAAATCATTGGCAAAGAAATTCGGAAGCGATTTGGTAAATTGGAATGCAAATTTCGGGAACCTTTTTTCGTATTCAATTTTACCGTTGGGGGTTTGCATATAATCGCTGAACGGATTCCATTGCAGTGAAACCATTGCGGTCGACATGGTGAAGTCGCGGTACAGATGATCGTCGTAAGCAAAGGTATAATTAAACAGGGGCTGTATTTCGCTATGCGAGAACTGCCAGACGGACTCCACTTTCGGAATGATCCTGGTTTCGATATAACCGCGCCAGGTTTTATGGTTGTAAAATGTACTGATGTTGATGGGGCGGGGATCATAAATCTTGAAAACCCTTTTATCTGTTGCGAATGTTGTACTTGCGATCTCCCGGACATCGTCGGTGTAGGAGCCGCCCACCCAGGTGTTCGAAAAATTCCCGATCCTTACTGCAGTCCCGAGGTTGTATTTTATGGTTTCATCCTTGAGTCCATAAGCGGTGTAGCCTTCAAAACGCATCCTTTTTGAAAAACGGTCGTTGGTAATTCCGCCAATCCCAACACGGAAGCCTTCAAAATTGTTATAGCTCAGCAGGTAACGCAGGTCAAAGTCAAAAAAACCGAAAGGAACATAGCCATTGAAAACCTTTCGCCCAAACCATATTTTCCGCTCGATATTTTGTTTTGAAATCACGCTGTCCAAAACCACATAGGTGCGTTCGCCACGGGCATCAAGCGTATCGGTTCGGTTGCGCTTCCAAAAATCGTCATCCTGCTTGATGGCATTGTCTTTTACTTCAATGGCAACTGAGGATTTTTTGATTTTCAGATTAGTATTTACAACCAAATCAAAAACCTGCATTTCGGATGAAAGGTAGGTGAAGTCGGAAGCGGCTTTTTTCGATCCGGTATCGTCGTCTTCTGCAGAAAATTCTATACGCCCGCCCAAAATCTTGATCGGATCCTTGCTTTTCCCTTTGACGATCTTAAAGTCCTTGCTTATCGGAAACCAGATTTTTTCATCGGCAAGATAGCGGAATTCGTGGATGCCGGTGATGTCCAGCACCCCGCGGATGCGCATGACTGCTTTAGCAACAGCATGGTTTTCAGGATCTATGTACAGCAAGCCTTCCAGCCCTTTTTTGCTTTTGTTCCTAAAATAGACAACGATTGTTTTTCGTTTGTCAATAGCGGTCGTATCCAGTATTTTATAGTGGTATTCCTTTAATGCATCGTCAGAAATAGGGCTGTTGTATTTGGTTTCAAACAATTCATATTTATCGTCATAAACCGAGAAGGATTGTAAGCCAAAACCCAGAAATTCATAGATCGGTTCCTTGAATCCTGCCATTTTGGTGCCCAGAATGGTTTCTTTCAATATGGGTTTCTGAAACTGGAACTGTGATACTTTTTCGGTAAGGAACAAATGCTGCTTGTCTATGATTTTCTTGAATTTGTAATCGGAAGAATCGATCTTGGCAATTTTTTCCCGGGTTGCCTCATTGACAAAAATAGTGTCGATTTTGCCTTCAATAGAATCAGGATTGGCTGTTACGACCAGCTTGTTGTAGGATTTGAATTGAAAAGTGCGCAGTTTTTTCTGTGGGTCATTTTGGCTTTTTTGCTGGATAACCCTTTTGATGAAGGCGTTTGCGTTATTGGTGCTTGAGAGGGCAACTTCTTTTAAACCGGCAATTTCGGGTTCAATATAAATGGTGAAAAATGATTTGATTTCTAACAGCGAAATGCTCCTTGTTTGATAGCCAACATAGGAAACGGTAAGCGATTCGGGTTGTGAAGTAAGCCGGAAACTGAATTTTCCGTTAACATCCGTGATGGTGGTTGCTCCTGTTTCGGTCTTGATTGTTGCAAACGGAAGCGGTTTTCGGGTTTTGTTGTCCTTTACGATTCCATTGAGCTGGAATTGTGCCTGAAGCGACAGCGTAAAAAAGAAGAACAGGAGAAATAATCGCTTCATCGGACAGAAATTGGCACAAAATTTTAACAAAAATAGGAATAAAAAAATCCGTCCCGAAACTTCGAAACGGATTTTAGTATTGAATTAACAAAAGTTAAACTTTCATGATTTCGGCTTCTTTGGTTGCCAAATGCTCATCCACTTTTCGGATGAAACTGTCGGTCAGTTTTTGGATGTCGTCTTCAGCGCCTTTGCATAAATCTTCTGAAGTTCCATCTTTTTCAAGCTTTTTGATATCGGTATTTGCGTCTTTACGGGCATTTCTGATGCTGATTTTGGCATCTTCAGCTTCCACTTTTGCCTGTTTTACCAGGTCGCGCCTTCTTTCCTCGGTAAGTGGCGGAACGCTGATGATGATTACATCGCCATTGTTCATCGGGTTGAAACCAAGATTGGCAATCATGATTGCTTTTTCTATCGTTTGCAACATGCTTTTTTCATACGGCTGGATCGTAATCGTCCTTGCATCAGGAACGCTTACGTTGGATACCTGCGAAAGCGGCGTTTGCGAACCGTAATAATCCACAAAGACACTTCCCAGCATTTGCGGAGAAGCTTTCCCGGCACGGATATTCAAAAATTCTTTTTCCAAATGCGCAATAGAACCGGTCATCGATTCTTTGGTACTGTCTAAAATAAATTCTATTTCTTCCATTTTCTTTTTAGAATATTAGATTTTAACAACGGTTCCGATTTCTTCACCGTTACATATTTTCAATAAATTCCCTTTTTTGTTCATGTCGAAGACCACGATTGGGAGTTCGTTTTCCTGGCTTAGGGTAAATGCTGTCGAATCCATTACATTCAATCCTTTTTTGATGACATCCTCAAAAGTGATGCTGTTGAATTTTACCGCATTGGCATTTTTCTCAGGATCCGAATCGTAAATTCCGTCTACCCGTGTTCCTTTGAGGATTACATCGGCATGCACTTCAACACCGCGAAGGACAGCGGCAGTATCCGTCGTGAAATATGGGTTTCCGGTTCCGGCACCAAAAATAACGATTCTTCCTTTTTCCAAATGGCGCACGGCCCTTCTTTTGATGTAAGGTTCGGCAATCGCTTCAATCTTCAAAGCGGTCTGCAGGCGGGTCAGCATTCCTTTGTCTTCCAGTGCGCCCTGCAAAGCCATTCCGTTGATAACCGTTGCAAGCATTCCCATATAATCGCCCTGTACACGGTCCATCCCGTTGCTGGCTCCGGCAACTCCCCTAAAAATGTTACCGCCACCGATTACGATGGCAATCTCTACGCCTTTGTCATGGATTTCCTTGATCTCATCAGCATACTCGGCCAAACGTTTTGGGTCAATTCCATATTGTCTTTCGCCCATTAAAGCTTCACCGCTTAGTTTTAGAAGAATTCTTTTGTACTTCATCCGTTATGTTTATTATTGTTTTAGTTGTGAAAATGTGTTGCAAATATAAACATATTTGCTTTTTGCGAATCAGGTTTTGTAATTTTGCCAAATAATTATCGACTATGTTATCCATTATTGAAAAAAGCCTGTCTAAAAGTTATAGTTATGAAGCCTACAGGGCATTTGTTTCATCATTATTGAGCGAAGGAAAATCAACGGGCAATGAGCAATCAGCAGATTTGACGCATTATTCTGAGCTGAACGAAACGCGGATGAACCGTCTGGACAAAACCATAAAAATCTCAGATGCTAATAGTGAGCAGATCAATAAACTGCAGCATGGATACATTTGGCTGGTAATTTCTGAAGGCTGGTGTGGCGATGCTGCACAGATCCTTCCTGTAATCAGTAAAATGGCTTGGGAATCCGAAAATGTTGAACTGAAAATCGTTTTCCGTGATGAAAACGAAGAACTGATGCAGCAGTTCCTGACCAATGGAAGCCGCAGCATCCCGAAGCTGATTGTCCTGGATAAACAAAGCCTGGAAGTTTTAGGCGAATTTGGCCCAAGGCCGGAAGCAGCAAAAAAGCTCATTCTTGATTATAAGGCAGCGCATGGAGTTGTGGATGAAACGGCAAAAACCAATTTGCAGCTTTGGTACCTGCATGATAAAGGGTTGTCAACCCAAAAGGAAATCCTTGATTTGATGGCTAAGCTTGATGCAGCTGCTCAAAACCAGCTGGTGTAATAGCATTGATAACATCATAATCTCCAATTTTTGTACGGCGCAAAACCGATAAATGCGCGCCAGAACCCAAAGCTTTTCCAAAATCAAAAGCAAGCGAACGGATGTAAGTCCCTTTGCTGCAAACCACACGGAACTCAATTTCGGGCAATTCAATCCGTGTAATTTCAAATTCGTGGATGGTCGTTTTCCTTGAAGCGATTTCTACTTCCTCGCCGGCACGCGCATGTTCGTACAAACGTTTTCCCTCTTTTTTGATAGCTGAAAAAACAGGTGGCTTCTGATCGATTTCGCCTAAAAACTGCTTAGTCGTTTCATGGATCAATTCGGCTGAAATATGCCCGGTTGGGAAAGTAGCGTCTATTTCGGTTTCCAGATCGTAAGATGGTGTAGTGGCGCCAATTACAAATGTCCCGGTATATTCTTTGGCCTGCCCCTGAAGTTCGGGGATGCGTTTGGTGAATTTTCCGGTACAGATGATCAGCAAGCCGGATGCCAGCGGATCTAGAGTCCCTGCATGGCCAATCTTGAATTTTTTAGGAAGATCGTAACGCCGCTTTAAAATGTACTTCAGCTTGTTGACCGCCTGAAACGAAGACCAGGTCAGCGGCTTGTCAATTAAAAGGATCTGGCCTTCCAGAAAATCTTCGGGAGTCATTAAATGATCGTTAAAGGATGGACGAAATAATGGATGGCCAAAATCGCCAATCCGGCTAGGATGCGGTAGTAGCCAAACATTTTGAATCCGTGTTTTGACAAGTATCCGATGAACGATTTTATTGCCAGCATTGCAACAATGAATGCAACAACGTTTCCAATAATCAATAGGTTGACCTGCTGGTCAGACAATACAAAGCCGTCTTTGTAATAGTCATAGCATTTTTTTACCGTAGCGCCCAACATTGTTGGAACTGCAAGGAAAAATGAAAACTCGGCGGCAGTAGTCCTTGATAGCTTTTGTGACATTCCGCCAATGATGCTCGCGCCGCTTCGGGAAACTCCGGGAATCATTGCCAAACATTGGAATAGACCAATCTTAAAAGCTGTCGGATAAGTGATGGCTTCGGTAGCCTGCGCTTCTTCTTTCGGTGTGAACCAGTCATCTACCTTCAATAAAATGATCCCGCCCAAAACCAGTGACACCGCTACTGTTATTGGATTTTCGAGCAGGGCATCGATTTTTTTGCTGAAAAGCAGTCCAAAAACCACAGCCGGGATAAAGGCAACGAACAGTTTAAAGTAAAAGTCGAGTGTCTGGAAAAAGCGTTTAAAATATAAAACCACAACCGAAAGTATCGCGCCAAGCTGGATGACTACGGTAAAAAGTTTGGTGAAATCATCGTGCGCAATGCCAAAAAACGAGGAAGCAATAATCATGTGCCCCGTAGAAGAAATAGGAAGAAACTCGGTGATGCCTTCAATGATAGCTAATACAATAGCCTGAATATAATCCATTATGCTGATTTAGATTTCTTGAAGATAGAATAAATCGTAATCCCAAAACCAATCAGTACCACTGTCGGTGCAAGGCGAATCCTTCTGAAATTAAAAATAACCGCATCGTTCGAGATATTTGGATTATCGCTTCCGCCACCGCTCATCAGTATAAAACCTAAGGCAATGACTGCAATTCCAATCAATAGGATTTTATAGTTTGCCTTTTCAAAAAGGAAGTCGGGTTTTTGCTCGTTATTCTTCATAATCTATAATTTTTTCTTTTAATAAAGATCGTCTGTTCTTAGGTTTAGGAAACGCTGTGTAGCCATGTAGGTGCTTAGCCATGAAATTACGATTCCCAAAACCAATACGCCGGCAAGGACAATGGTTATTGCGATCTTGTCATCCATAATGCCAAGGTTTGGGGCAATGGTTTCGATGTAAACCAATACGCCGATTAGGGCAAAAATTGCCAGGGCTGATCCGATTAACCCTAAGAAAATGCTTCTCTGGATAAACGGTTTTCGTATAAAGGATTTAGTGGCTCCCACCATCTGCATCGTTTTGATGATGAACCTATTGGCGAAAATGGACAAACGGAGTGAACTATTGATCAGCAATACCGATACAAATGCAAAAATCGCGCTGATGATCAGTATCCATCTGCTGATGATTTTGATGTTGTCGTTAACCAATGTGACCAGCTGCTTGCTGTAGCCGATATCGGCAATCATTTCGTTTTTGCGCAAACGCTGTTCTATTTTGGCAACGCCTTGGTTTGTTACGTAATCGGCCTTCATGTGGATGTCAAAAGAATTGTATAAGGGATTGGCCCCCAGATATTCCACAAAATTTTCACCCAAAGTTTTTTGGTGTTCTATGGCGGCTTCCTCTTTTGAAACATATTTGAAATCCTTTACAAACTTGGCTGTTTTCAATTCTTCGGTAAATGCCTTCATTACCGAATCGTTTGCCTCGTTCTTAAAGAAAACAGTCATTGCAATCCCTTCTTTGAAATTGTCAGACAGGCGTTTGGAATTAGTGACAAAAAGTCCCAAAATCCCCAGCAGAAACAACACTAAAAAGATACTGACTACAACCGAGAAATAAGAGGTGATGACCCTGCGTTTCTGGAACTTTTCAAATGATGATAACATAAATGGCTTTTTGATGTGGTAAAAATAGTAAAGAAAATTGTTTAACGTACAAACTTTTAACTTTATTATATTAAATGTAAATTTGCTGCTTAAATTTTATAAAAACCAGCGACTTTGCGACTCTGCAACTTTGCAACTTGTAACTGACGAATGAAGTATTTCCACGAAAAAATCGAAGAAAAATGGCAAAAATATTGGGCCGAAAACCAAACTTTTGCAGCCTCAAATAATTCTGACAAACCTAAATATTATGTGCTGGATATGTTCCCGTACCCATCAGGGGCCGGCCTGCACGTAGGGCATCCGCTGGGGTATATTGCTTCGGATATCGTGGCGCGCTTCAAACGCCATAAAGGGTTTAATGTACTGCACCCACAAGGCTATGACTCATTCGGGCTTCCGGCTGAGCAATATGCGATCCAAACGGGGCAGCATCCGGAAAAAACCACGCGCGAAAACATTGCACGTTACCGCGAGCAGCTGGATAAAATTGGCTTTTCCTTTGACTGGAGCCGTGAAGTACGTACCTCAAATCCGGATTATTACAAACATACCCAATGGATTTTCATCCAATTGTTCAATTCGTGGTATAATAAGGATACCGACCGTGCGGAAGATATCTCAACCCTGGTCTCTATTTTTGAAAAGGCAGGAAACACAACAGTCCATGCGGTATGCGATGATAATGTAAAAGTGTTTTTCCCATCAGAATGGCACGCTTTTTCAGAAGAGGAAAAGCAACAGGTATTGCTTCAGTACCGATTGACCTACCTGGCAGAAACCGAAGTAAACTGGTGTCCTGCATTGGGAACCGTTTTGGCCAATGACGAAATCGTGAATGGAGTTTCGGAACGTGGGGGGCATCCGGTAATACGTAAAAAAATGACCCAATGGTCGATGCGTATTTCTGCTTATGCCGAGCGCTTGCTGCAGGGATTGGAAACCATTGACTGGAGCGAATCCATAAAGGAATCACAACGCAATTGGATTGGAAAATCGGTCGGAGCTTCCGTAATCTTTAAGGTTTTGCAATCAGAAACCAATGATCAGCGCCACAATATTGAGGTGTTCACTACGCGCCCTGATACCATTTTTGGGGTAACCTTCATGACACTGGCGCCAGAACACGATTTGGTTGCCCAAATTACCACTCCGGAACAGCAAGCTGCGGTCGACGCTTATGTTGACGCTACGGCAAAGCGTTCGGAGCGCGACAGGATGTCGGATGTAAAAACCATTTCGGGCGTGTTTACCGGCGCTTATGCCGAACATCCGTTTACCAAAGAGCCGATACCGGTTTGGATTGGCGATTATGTGTTGGCAGGCTACGGAACTGGAGCGGTCATGGCCGTCCCGTGCGGAGATGAGAGGGATTATGCTTTTGCAAAACATTTCAACATTGAGATAAAAAATATTTTCAACAAAGACATTTCTGAAGCTGCTTTCGCAGATAAGGACGGATTTGAATTAGTCAATTCTGATTTTCTGAACGGTTTGAATTACAAGGCCGGAACCAAAAAAATCATCGAGCAGCTCGAAGCCATCCACCACGGAAAAGGCAAAACCAATTACCGCCTGCGCGATGCGGTTTTTTCACGCCAGCGTTATTGGGGAGAACCGTTCCCGGTATATTATGTAAACGGGATGCCGCAGATGATTGACTACAAGTACCTGCCAATCGTTTTGCCCGAAGTGGAGAAATACCTGCCAACCGAGGATGGGCAGCCACCGTTGGGTAATGCCGATTTTTGGGCCTGGGATACCAAAGAAAACCAGGTTGTTGCCAATGGCCTCATTGACAATGAGAACTATTTTTCCATTGGAATTAAACACCATGCCGGGCTGGGCAGGAAGTTCGTGGTACTGGATGCGTTACATGGATGCGCACAATGAAGCCGAACTGGCCAGTAAAGAAGCATTGAAATATTGGGAAAGCGTAGATCTATATATTGGCGGAAGCGAGCACGCAACGGGCCATTTGCTGTATTCGCGCTTCTGGAACAAATTCCTAAAGGATATTGGTTACGCACCAACCGAGGAACCCTTCAAAAAACTGATCAATCAGGGAATGATCCTGGGAATGAGTGCGTTGGTTTATAGAGTTTCGGGAACTAATAAATATGTTTCAAAGAACCTTAAAAATGATTATGAAACGGAAGAGTTAAGGGTAGATGTAAATATCGTAAATGCTTCTGATGAAATTGATTTAGATAAATTAAGAAATTGGATTCCAGAATTTAAAAATGCCGAATTCATTCTTGAAAATGGAAAATATATAGTAGGACGGGAAGTCGAAAAAATGTCGAAACGTTGGTACAACGTAGTAAATCCAGACGATATCTGCGAACAATATGGCGCGGATACGTTGCGTCTGTACGAAATGTTCCTTGGGCCGCTGGAGCAGGCAAAACCATGGAATACTGCCGGAATTACCGGAGTTTCGGGCTTCCTGAAAAAGCTTTGGCGTTTGTATTTTGACGATAACGGTTTGATTGTAACCAATGACGAGCCAACTGCCGAAATGTACAAAACACTACACAAGACAATCAAAAAAGTTACAGAAGACATCGAGAATTTCTCATTTAACACTTCGGTTTCGCAGTTTATGATCTGTGTCAATGAACTGGCTTCGATGAAATGCAGCCATCGTGCTATTTTAGAGCCATTGGCCATCGTGATTTCGCCTTATGCGCCGCACATTGCTGAGGAGCTTTGGTCGCAATTGGGACATGAAGGTTCGATTTCAACGGTTCCGTTCCCGGTTTTTGAAGAAAAATACCTGGTGGAATCCGAAAAGGAATATCCGGTTTCATTTAACGGGAAAATGCGTTTCACCATAAAGCTTCCGTTAGATTTGACCACAAAACAAATCGAGGAAATCGTGATGGCAGACGAAAGGACACTGAAACAGCTTGAAGGAAGGACTCCTAATAAGGTAATCATCGTTCCGGGCAAGATTATCAATTTGGTAGGATAATTCAATTTACGATTTACGAATTTAATCCCAGATTCATTTTTTGAATTTGGGATTTTTTTATGAAACTTTTTCCAGAATCAACGTATAAGAAAGAAACAAAAACCAACATCATGAAGAAATTCGAAATCCACACCATCACAGAAAAAGCAGGTTTTAGCAGCATGAAGGAAAAGTTAAATGAAAAAGTAGAACGCTTCCTGAACGAAAAGGGTAATGCCGGCTACGAAATCATAAGCGTGAGCTTTACGTATTATGAAAGCGCCGAACTAGTGGCTTTTATTACCATCTGCCGATAATGACAAGCTGTCATCGAAATTTCTTTGGCGTGTAATTTGATGAAGCATTAACAATTAAAAATTACGAATCATGTTAGGATATTATATTTTAATCGGCTTGATTGCCTTGGTCAGTTTTGCCGTAAGCTCTAAATTAAAGAGTAAATTCGAACAATACTCTCAGGTACATTTGCGCAATGGGATGAGTGGTGCCGAAATAGCTACTCAAATGCTGCACGATCACGGGATTTATGACGTCAAGGTGATTTCTACACCTGGGCAATTAACAGATCATTACAATCCGGCGGATAAAACGGTGAACTTGAGTGAAGCGGTTTACAACCAAAGAAATGCGGCTGCGGCTGCGGTTGCTGCGCACGAATGCGGCCATGCAGTACAACATGCAAAGGCGTACAGCATGCTGCAATTGCGTTCCCAGTTAGTGCCAATTGTAAATATTTCTTCAGGGCTGTTCTCAATTCCTGATTATTGGAGGATTGATCCTTGGCGCTGCGATGAAATTAGGTTTCGGATTTTATGTTGCCGTTGCCGGATTAGCATTGATGGCTATCGCTACGGCTTTTAGCTTTATTACGTTGCCGGTAGAATACGATGCCAGTAACCGTGCACTGGCATGGCTAAAAAACAAAAATATGCTGAGCCAGCAGGAATATGCCGGAGCGGAAGACGCTTTGAAATGGGCTGCCCGGACTTATGTAGTTGCGGCAATCGGTGCCTTGGCCTCGCTGCTTTACTGGGCGCTTCAGGTTTTTGGTTCCAGAAGATAAAAAGAAAACCCGTTACGAAAGTAGCGGGTTTCTTTTTTATAATACAAGGCTGTTCTTTACACCCCAATCGGCAAGCGCTGTCAAGGCCGGAAGTAATTCTGCGCCGGCATCCGTCAGGCTGTATTCTACGTGTGGCGGCATCACCTCAATGACTTTCCTTGTTACCAGCTTATCTGACTCGAGCTGTTTCAAATGCTGGATCAGCATTTTTTCGGTGATCGGAGGAATGGCTTTTTTCAATTCGTTATAGCGCAGGCTTCCTGTCTTCAGGTTCCAAAGTATCAATGGTTTCCACCTGCCGCCAACCTTCTCCAAAGCAAAGCTTACAGGGCATACTGCGCCAATCGCCTTGCGGTTTTCGTTATTTGTTGAAGTTTCCTTAATTATTCTCATAGCATACTTTTTGGTAGGTACTTGTACAAAAGTAAGTATAAATATAATTTTGTCAAAACATTTTAAAAATAAAGATCATGAAATACGTTTTAACAGGTTCAACAGGAAATATAACCAAACCATTAGCTGAAACTTTAATTGCAGCAGGGCATGAAGTAACCATCATCAGCAGTACTGATTCTAAAAAAGAGGAAATCAAAAAATTAGGCGCCAAAGCTTCGATTGGAAATGTTTTGGATGCTTCGTTTTTGACCGATGCCTTTACGGGGGCTGATGCAGTTTACCTGATGATCCCGCCAACATTCACCGTCACCGATTGGCTTGGATTTCAAAAAGAGGTAGCCGAAAGTTTTGTGGCTGCAATCAAGCAAAGCGGAGTGAAAAATATAGTACAGCTAAGCAGCATTGGCGCGCATATGGGAACAGGAGCCGGCCCAATTGACGGATTGGCTTATCTGGAAAAAAGACTGAATTCGATTGAGAGTGTCAATGTAATCAAATTGCGCCCGTCTTATTTCTATACCAATTTCTATACGTTGATTGATATGATCAGACATGCCGGGATTTTAGGCTCTAATATGGGCGGTGTTGATTTCAAATTGATTCTGACTCATCCAAAAGACATTGCCGATGCCGCAGCAAAACATCTTTTGGCATTGGATTTTAAAGGCCAGGGCCATGAATATGTATCAAGCGATATTGCTTCTTTTTCTGAAATTGCCAAAGCATTGGGCACCGCTATAGGAAAGCCTGAATTGCCATGGATTGCTTTTTCTGATGAAGATACGTTGCAGGGAATGCTGCAATCGGGGCTTCCGGAAATTTTTGCCAAAGGTTATGTTCAGATGGGGAAATCAATACGCGAAGGCCTGATTCAGGAAGATTATTACAACAATGGTCAAAAACCGAACGGGAAAATAAAATTGGTTGATTTCGCCAAAGAGTTTGCGCAGGCTTATTAATGATTGGATAAATCCGCTATCAAAAGTAGCGGATTTCTTTTTTTATGCATTTCATCGATTGCATTTAACAGTCTATTTCGCTCAGGCCTTGTTGTGCGGGCTTTTATTGAAGCTTTTTGAAGCCAGAAGGATATTTTTTTCGTAGATTTGGAACTCGAGCCTTAATTGGTGAACTTACAAAGTAATCAAATACCACAATAATGATACGACTTTATGCAAACGAAGTGTTTCGCGAAATCGAAACCGATGTTCCTTTGAAGTTTAGATATGCAGTTTCAAATAAAGGAAGGCTGATTAAGTTTTCTGAAGAATTCCGCGATGGCGACTTGTTGAAAGGATCTGTTTCCGATGGTTACCGGGCATTTCGTTACCGTATACCAAACAGCGCCAAAAAAAGCTACAAAGCACTTTTTCTTTACAAATTGGTTGCGGAATTTTTTATCCCAAAAGATTCGGAAGATCAGGTGCATGTGCTGCATCTGGATTATGTTCGCGATAATGATTCGGTGGAAAACCTGAAATGGGCAACCTATGAAGAGGCACAGCTGCACCGCAGCAAAAGCCCTCATGTTATCAGGTCTAAGCAGAAATTAATAGAGCATAATATAAAGGCTGATGGAAGAAAGCTGACTGTTACAAAGGTGATGCATCTAAAAAAGATCCTTCAAAAACCAAATCAGAATACACGGATTAAGATACTGGCGAAGCAATTTGGTATCAGCGAAATGCAGATCAACCGGATTAAGCGCGGTGAAAACTGGGCTCACATCAAGGTTTAAATTAAAGCTGGATCTGTCTTTCAATCTGCTGTTCCAATGAGATAAAGGTTTCTGTTCTTGAAACCCCATCGATGGGCTGGACTTTTTTATTGAGCAGCTGCATCAGGTGTTCGTTGTCACGGCAAATGATTTTGATTAAGATGCTCCAGTTTCCGGTGGTGTAGTGACATTCCAGTACTTCCGGGATTTTCTTCAGTTCGCGCACTGCATCCGAATTGCTGGAAGCCTTGTCAAGGTAAATCCCGATAAACGCCATTGTTTTGTAGCCTAAAACCTTGTTGTCAATCGTAAATTTGGATCCCGAAATTACGCCGGCTTCTTCCAGCTTGCGCAAGCGCTGGTGGATTGCCGCTCCCGAAATCCCAATTTTGTTGGCTATCTGAAGGATCGGTTTTCGGGCGTCTTCCATTAAAGCGCGAAGGATTTCCTTGTCTATTCCGTCAATCTCTATTTGCAATTGATTTATCTTCATGGTTAAATGTTTGAAGGTAAAAATACAAATTTGCTTTCAATATGAAATAAAAAAGCCAAAACTGATTAAAGTTTTGGCTTTTGTGTTTCTGGTTTCTGATGTTAATTTCCCATCAGCCTGTCCGGATTGTAGCCAATATACGGCATTTCAGTTTCGTTGAAGATTACGCCGAACTCCTCAAGCTCTTTTAGGATCGGTTCGTAAACTTCCCTACGGATTGGCAGTTGCACTCCGGGAGTTTTGATTTTTCCGTTCAGTATTTGTATGGCAGCCATGGCAACCGGTAATCCTACGGTTTTTGCCATTGCAGTATAGGTCTGGTCATCACCGATGCAAACCATTTTTGAGTCAATCTGTTTGCGTTCACCGTTGATTTCGTAGCCAAATTTGTGGTACATCACAATCATGTCTTTGTCATCTGGCTGTAAAGACCAGCTTTGATTTAGGATGTGTTCCAATATTTGCGCCGGAGTAGCATTTTTCAGGCCCACTTTTTTGTTTGGGTTGAATAAGTCCAGTTCCAACAGCTTGTCCCACATGATGTCATCCTGCTCAATTCCGAGCTGCAGGCGCGTTTTGATTTCTACCGAATCAGTTGGCGAATAGGGAAGGAACAGGTTGATGAAATCCCTGTAGCTTAAGTTCTCGGAATCGTCAAGCGTGTAGGTATCATCGGTCATTCCCAGTTGGACAAACATATTCCATGCCTTTGAAAAACCAACACGGCGTATAGTTCCGCGGTACATTGTCAATACATCTTCAAGGCCATAAACACTGCGGTATTTTAAGGAATCGCGATTCGCATAGCCTTCGAATTTTCCATAGCCTTCCACATGCAGGAACTCGGTACGGCGGAATAATTTGTGGTACGGAATGTATTTGTATTTTCCTTCCTGGATGAATTTGGCCGCGCCGCCTTGTCCGGCTAAAACCACATTCCGGGGAGCCCAGGTAAATTTGTAGTTCCAAAGGTTGTTGTCAGATTCTGGTGCTACCAAGCCGCCACAGAATGATTCGAATAAAATCATTTTTCCGCCTTTTTCCTCAATCTCGTGGATCACTTTCATGGCACTCATGTGGTCGATTCCGGGATCGAGCCCTATTTCGTTCATGAAAACCAATCCGTTTGCTTTGACCTGCCCGTCCAAAGCCTGCATGGCATCGGATACATAGGAAGCGGTAACCATGTTTTTTTTGAAGGTAACACAATCTTTGGCTACATCAATATGCATATGGGCCGGCAACATCGAAATTACGATATCCGCTTTCTGGATTTCGGATTGGCGCTGTTCAACATTGTTGATGTCGAGCGCTATAGGTGTTGCGTTGGGATGGTTATTGGTTTTTCGCTGTGCCAGTTCCAATGACAGGTCGCCAATGGTTAGGTGAAGGTTTTCTTCAGCGGATTTGTTTAACAGGTATTGTATCAGTGAAGATGCCGAGCGTCCGGCACCGATGATTAAAATGTTTCTCATGCTTTTTATTCTAAACCTTCAAGGTCTTTGATGTCTTCTTTTTTGGATTCTACTTTTAGTTGCTCAAACTGAACATCTTTCTGTACTTCGTCTTTTACGAAAAGGGTTTTCCCCAATACAAAAACAGATGAAAGCACACACAAAAGCAACAGGATGTTTGGTAGTTTTTTTTGGCTTTCGCCCGATTTCTTAAGCAAAAGCAAACCGAAAATTATAGCTAGGCCAATTGGCAGGAAGGCAAGTGTATCCATTGGCATCAGTGAAAAAACGATCGCTAATGCCGTGAAAAAACTTGCCAAAAATAAAAATAGTTTTCTCATGATTATAGCCCGGTTGCTGAGGTTAGGCTCAGTTGCCCGGTCCCAACCGGAATGCTGAATTTGATTAGAGCCGGTAGTTTTTTGTCATCGGTAGTAAGCCAGATAAGGTTTTTATCTTTACCTTTCAATGCATCGGTTTTTGCCCCGATCGACAGTTTGTAGCACTCTTTTTTGCCCAGGTTGCCTGCAGAAACGGTTTCTTTCCCCATAAATTTCAGTGTAACCGGAATTTGCTTTTCATCAAAAACAATCATAAGGGATTGGGTTTGCCCTACTTTGAATTTTGAGAAATCCAATGTCCTTACTTTGTATAAAAGCGAAACCACATCCTGGGTGGAGCCGCCTATGGTAAAGGTTTTTCCTGATTCCGGGTAATTCCTTTTCTTAACGGTGCTGGTGATGGTATTTCCTTTGAAGACATATTTTTCTTTCTTTTTATAACCGCCTTCATCGATGCTTCTTTTGTATAGGCTTGGCTTGAAGTTAGCCGGATTTACATATGATTCGTAAATGTCCCGGATCTTGAAAAAAGAATCCCATTTGCTGTAGGTAGACAATTCACAGCTCAAATGCAGGTAGGTGTTTTTTCCGGTAGACACATTTTCTGTAGACATTGTAACCTGTGCCAATTGGGTCATCAAGCCGCTCATGTTGTAGGAACCGGCATATACTAATTTTTCCCCGGCTTTTACTGCCTGGCCGTTTGCTGTTGTAAATGAACAGAAAATAAAAACGGAGCAAATAATTAAATAAATCTTCTTCATTGTTGTAAATTAAGGTGCAAATATAAAATTTTTAAAATGGTTCCCTTTGAAATTTAAGGACAAAAGAAATGTGAAATTTCTTTAACGGTATTTAGATAACGAATAAATTTGTGGTTTAGTATAGACTTATAAAAATGGATAGAAAAATAACCGGAATTGCAGCATTGATGGGGATGGTTGCAATCATTTTAGGCGCTTTTGGCGCACATGCCTTAAAAA
Source organism: Flavobacterium sp. (assembly GCA_049841115.1). Lineage (GTDB taxonomy): Bacteria > Bacteroidota > Bacteroidia > Flavobacteriales > Flavobacteriaceae > Flavobacterium. The sequence goes on along the minus strand of JASGHQ010000006.1, from coordinate 695,101 downwards.
AATACCTTTCGGTAGAACAGCTTACCTCTTTTGAAACCGGGGTGAAATACCAAATGTACCACGCATTGTTTTTATTGTTTTTGGGGATGAATTCGCTTGTTGCCGAAAAAACCAAAAAACTGTTGCTTCAGTTAGTTCTTTTTGGAGTAGTTTTTTTCTCAGGCTCTATTTATTTATTGAACACAAAAGCATTGAGCGGAATCGATTTTAAATTCATAGGAATTGTCACGCCAATCGGGGGTGCCTTGCTGATAGCGGCTTGGGGAATTTTATTTTGGAGCATTTGGAAATCAAAAAGATAATATTTTGATAAAAAAAATAGTTTCTAAAATTTAATTTTTAACTTTGAAGCCTAATTTATAATACAACACAAACTAATTTCTATGGAGAACTACGCTCAAATTACGAAATCGATTTCGTTGGAAAAATATGGGATCAATAATGTCCAAGAAATCATTCACAATCCATCTTACGAACAGTTATATAATGATGAGTTGAATCCGAACCTGATCGGATATGAAAAAGGACAGCTTAGCGAGCTTGGAGCTGTAAATGTAATGACTGGGGATTTTACCGGCCGCTCTCCAAAAGACAAATACATTGTTAAGGACAGCGTTACCGAAAATACCATCTGGTGGAATTCAGACAAGGCGGCTAATGACAACAAACCAATTACGCAGGCTACCTGGAATGCGCTTAAGGAAACCACAACCAATCAACTATCGGGGAAAAAACTATATGTTGTTGATGCTTTCTGTGGCGCCAATGAAAATACAAGATTAAAGGTACGCTTCATTATGGAAGTTGCCTGGCAGGCGCATTTCGTTACCAATATGTTCATCCGTCCTACGGAAACAGAATTGGAGAGTTTTGGCGAGCCGGATTTCATCGTAATGAACGGTTCTAAATCTTCCTTTAAGGATTATGCTGCCCACGGATTAAATTCTGAAGTTTACATCGCATTCAATTTAACAGAAAAGATTCAGATTATCGGAGGAACCTGGTATGGTGGTGAAATGAAAAAAGGAATGTTTGCTATGATGAACTATTATCTGCCTTTGCAGGGAATTGCTTCGATGCACTGTTCGGCAAACAAAGGTGCAAATGGTGATGTCGCTGTTTTCTTTGGACTGTCGGGAACAGGAAAAACAACTTTGTCTACCGATCCGAAACGTGAATTGATTGGTGATGACGAACACGGTTGGGACAACGAAGGAGTTTTCAATTTTGAAGGGGGATGCTATGCGAAAACCATCGATTTAAGCAAGGAAAACGAACCGGATATTTTTGCCGCTATCAAAAAAGATGCATTGTTGGAAAACGTTACGCTCGATGCCAATGGCGTGATTGACTTTAAGGATGGTTCGGTTACCCAAAACACAAGGGTTTCTTACCCGATTTACCATATCCAGAATATCGTAAAACCAATTTCTAAGGCTGGCCATGCCAATAAGGTGATTTTCCTTACTGCAGACGCTTTTGGCGTAATGCCACCGGTTTCCAAACTAACTCCGGAGCAGACCAAATATTATTTCCTTTCAGGTTTCACTGCAAAATTAGCCGGAACCGAAAGAGGCGTAACACAGCCAGAACCAACTTTTTCAGCTTGCTTCGGTAAGGCGTTTTTGACATTGCATCCAACAAAATACGGAGAAGAATTGGTTAAGAAAATGGAACAGAACAATGCTCAGGCTTATATGGTCAATACCGGCTGGAACGGAACAGGAAAACGTATTTCGATAAAAGACACCCGGGCCATTATTGATGCTATCCTTGACGGATCTATTGAAAATGCGGAAACCAAAATGGTTCCGGTATTTAATTTGGAAGTGCCAACGGCATTGCACGATGTGAATCCGGCAATTCTTGATCCTCGTGATACTTATGAAAATGTAGCCGATTGGAATGCAAAGGCACAAGATCTGGCATCGCGCTTTATCAAGAACTTTGCTCAATATACGGATAATGCAGAAGGTGAAAGCTTGGTAAAAGCAGGGCCTCAGTTATAATAACAAACCTAACCAAAAGAAAAAAGCCATCTGCAATTTAAGTAGATGGCTTTTTTTATGGGGGTAAATTTTTTTATTTTCCTTTGTTGGCGTCGGCAATATATCTTTCCAAAGCCATTGTCATTGACGGGGTTTCCGGAGTTGGAGCCAAAATGTCAATGCGCAATCCGTGTTCCAAAGCTTCTTTTTGCGTAGTACTGCCAAAAACAGCAATACGTGTGTTGTTCTGTTTGAAATCCGGGAAGTTTTTGAACAAGGATTTGATTCCGGTTGGGCTGAAGAAAGCCAGAACATCGTAATAAACATCTGCCAAATCAGACAGGTCGCTCATTACGGTTTTGTAAAAAGTGGCCTGTGTCCAGTCAACTTTAAGGTTGTTCAAGGTTTGCGGCACGTCATAGTTCAATTGATCCGAAGCCGGCAGCAGGAATTTTTCGTCCTTGTATTTTTTGATCAACGGGGATAAATCAGCAAAGTCTTTCTGGCCTACATAAATTTTACGTTTCCTGTAAACAACATACTTCTGAAGATAAAAAGCAATTGCTTCTGATTGGCAAAAATACTTTAAATCTTCGGGAACCTTATAACGCATTTCCTCTGCAACCCTAAAAAAATGGTCGACAGAATTCTTGCTTGTTAAGATGATTGCCGTATAGTTGTTGAGGTCTATTTTTTGAGCCCGGACATCTTTCGCACTAACGCCTTCGACGTGTATAAAAGGCCGGAAATCAATCTTTACCTTATGCTTTTGCTGTAACTCAAAGTAAGGTGAATTCTCTACTTTTGGTTCTGGCTGTGACACCAAAATTGTTTTCACTTTCAAATTTGACATTCTAATGCGCTAAATTTTTTGTAATCAAATAATATATGAAATAATAGGGCGCTATTTCAAGTGCGCAAAGATACAAAATAAAATAAAACAACTTGCCTATCAGTAAATTTTGATAAATCTTCAAAGAAATAAGATAAGAAAATAAATTTATTGCCAAAATCACACCGATAATGCAGTAAATCCAAATATTTGATAGAGAATTATTATAAAACAGGTAAATGTTTACCGGCAGGAGCAGTATCCCAATAAAAGTCCGGTAGCTTACTTTTAGCAAATTGAATTGTTCTGTAAACTCTTCAATGTTAAAAACTGCCGCTACAATCTTTTCAATCAGGAATTTGGAAAGTACAAAAACTCCAAAAAAAGTGAATATCCGAAGAAATACAACCCAGTCCGTTTTTGATACATAACCCAAATAATGCAAGACAATCTGGATGAAAAACGAAAACGAAATTACCTGCACAATAAAAAGCAAAATCGTAAAGCCGCTCATCAAATGTGAGGTGTCTTTATATACTTTGATGTATTTGTCCGAAACCAAAATCCTAAGGAATTCGTTAAACCTTCCTTCAAAAACCGTCCTTGTAACGGCTATCAAAATAAAAGACAAAACAAAAAGATAAGTCGCCCAATCCCTCGGTTCTAAAATACGCGGCTGTAAAACGTTTTCAATCATAATCCTGACAAAAATAGTGTTTTTAATTGTTAAATTATTATGCAATTATTAAGATAGTACTCTGATAAAAAGATTATTTTTGCAACGAAGTTTGACCCACTTACTATGATTGACGGTATTGTAATTATTCCAACCTATAACGAAATTGAGAATATTGAAAGCATTGTAAGGGCGGTGTTTTCATTGCATAAAAATTTTCATGTTCTTATTGTTGACGATAATTCCCCGGACAAAACTGCCCGTAAAGTTGAAGAACTTCAAACCGAGTTTCCAGACAGGCTGTTTTTATCCGTTAGAAAGAAAAAATCGGGACTGGGAACGGCTTATGTACATGGTTTCAAATGGGCGTTGAAACATGATTATCAATATATTTTTGAAATGGATGCCGATTTCTCGCACAATCCAAATGATCTGGAAAGATTGTACGAGGCCTGTCATTTCAATAGTGCTGATTTAGCTATCGGTTCGCGGTATGTTACCGGTGTAAATGTAGTCAACTGGCCTTTGAGCAGGGTGCTGCTTTCTTATTTTGCGTCGGTTTATGTGCGGATGATTACCGGAATGAAAATCATGGATGCCACTGCCGGATTCATTTGCTACCGAAAGCAGGTTCTGGAACAAATCAACCTCGACAAGATAAGGTTTATCGGCTATGCATTCCAGATCGAAATGAAATACAGGGCTTTCGCCAAAAACTTCAACATACAGGAAGTCCCGGTAATCTTTACCGACAGGACCAAAGGACAATCCAAAATGAGCGGTTCCATTATCAAGGAAGCTATTTTCGGAGTCATATCACTAAGATTCAGAAAGTTTTTTAATCAACTATAATTCAAAATGAACACCGTTTTAATTAAAAATGCCAGAATTGTAAACGAAGGAACTATTTTCGAAGGCGATGTTTTGATTGAAAACGAATTTATTGTCGAAGTTGCCGAAAGCATCAGCGCAAAATCGTCAGACTGCAAAATCATTGATGCCGAAGGAAATTACCTGATTCCGGGTGCCATTGACGACCAGGTGCATTTTCGCGAACCCGGCCTGACACACAAAGGAGAACATTGCTTCCGAAAGCGCCGCGGCTGTAGCGGGCGGGATAACTTCGTTTATCGAACAGCCCAATACGGTACCTAATGCGGTTACGCAGGAATTGCTCGAAGAAAAATACCAGATTGCTGCAGAAAAATCGCATGCGAACTATTCGTTCATGATGGGCGGGACTAATGATAACCTGGAAGAAGTCTTAAAAACAAATCCAAAAAATGTAGCCGGGATCAAACTATTTCTGGGTTCGTCTACAGGAAACATGCTGGTTGATAATCCGGAAACGCTGGAAAAAATATTCTCATCGACCAAAATGCTGATCGCAGTGCATTGTGAAGATGAAGCGACGATCAAAGCCAATACCGAGCGTTATAAAATACAGCTGGGCGAAGATATCCCGGTTGAATGCCATCATCTGATACGAAGCGCTGAAGCCTGTTACCTTTCTTCATCCAGGGCAATTGCATTGGCTCAAAAAACAGGAGCCCGCCTGCATATTTTCCACCTGTCGACGGCAAAGGAAATGGAATTGTTTACCAATAAGATTCCGCTTGAGGAGAAACAGATCACCGCCGAAGTGTGCGTGCACCATCTTTGGTTTACCAATGAAGATTACAAGGCCAAAGGCAATTTTATCAAATGGAACCCGGCGGTAAAAACCGCGGATGACAGGGCTGCTTTGTGGGCTGCTTTGCTGGATGACCGAATTGACGTAATCGCTACCGACCACGCGCCACATACATTAGAAGAAAAGAAACAGCCCTATTTGCAAGCGCCTTCCGGCGGGCCATTGGTACAGCACGCTGTCGTGGCTTTGTTCGAAGCGCATCATCAGGGGAAAATTTCGGTCGAGAAGATCGTGGAAAAAATGTGCCACAACCCGGCGAAGATTTTCAAGATTGAAAAACGGGGATTTATAAAACCGGGTTATTATGCCGATTTGGCGATAGTAAATCCGGCTTCGCCATGGAATGTCAAAAAAGAAAATATTTTGGCCAAATGCGGCTGGTCGCCATTTGAGGGCTATAATTTCAAATCAAGGATTACGCATACTTTTGTAAACGGCGAATTGGCATACCACAATTTTAAAGTGAAAGATATCCGTGTTGGAAAGCGATTGCTTTTTGACAGATAAAAAAGATAATAATGAAAAGAATAATAATCATCATCTGTTGTGCCTTCTCTGTTTTGGGCTGCAATTCGGTCGATAAACCAAGTAACCTGATTGCGAAAGATAAAATGATTGACATTTTATACGACATGTCGCTGTTGGAAGCCATTAAAAACCAAAACGTCAATGGCGGTATAACGCCAAAGATGGGTGACGAGTATATCTACAAAAAATATAAAATCGACAGTATCCAGTTTGTGAAAAGCAACAAATATTATGCTTCAGATATTGATGCCTACAAAAAGATGTTTGAGGAAGTTAAGGAAAGGTTGGCCAAAAAAACGAAAGAAACCGAAGCTGAAATGATAAAGAGTGGGCAGCAGGTTCCGCCAACATCACCAACGCCAACAAATCCGGATGTGCCACAGGTGCAGTAGCTATTTTTGTGCCGAAACCACTTCCTTAATGACAGCATCAATGCTCTGGAATTCAAAAGCCAGGGCATTTTTTATTTTTTGGTTTGAAATAAATTCGGATGAAACCAGCGAATTGGCGCTGTATCTTGACAGTTTTCTTTTGGTCCTGAAAAGCGTTGCAACCAGCCAGTCCAATCGCCATGCGATGCGAAGCATCCAGGGTTTGGCTTCGATTTTTGGTTTTTTGGCATGAAGGTTTTCGGCTATGCCAAAGATTACTTTTTTAAAAGAAAGGTTTTCGGATACCACGATGAAGCGTTCGCCTTTAATGTTGCTTTGCATCAGCTGGACCATGCTTTTTACAACATCGGCCACGCCCACATAGGCTGTAGTGCCATTGGTGTAAAAAGGAAAGCCTTTTTTGATCCCCGAAAAAAACTTCCCGCTTCCCTGATTCCAGAAACCTGCGCCAAAGATCACTCCCGGATTTACAATGACAACATCCAGGCCTTCCTGCTGCCCGCGCCAGATTTCCATTTCGGCGCCGTATTTGGATATGGCATAATCGCTGTGAGCGGCTTCAGGATTCCATTCGGTTGTTTCGGTAACTTCGGTTTCGTGCGCGGCCTTGTCTCCCAATGCGGCTATAGAACTCACATGGCAGAGTTTTTTTATGCTGTTGCCAATGCAGAGATTGACAATATTTGCCGTTCCTTCAATGTTCACTTTCCGTAGATTGTTTTCGTCGTTAGGATCGTAAGAGATCAATCCGGCGCAATGATAAACATAATCAATATTTCGGAAAGCAATTTCAAGAGATGGAATATCGATGATATCAGCCTGAAGCCATTCGATTTTTTGGAAAAGTTGTTCCTTGTGGTAAAGCTGGAAAAGCGATTTGGTTTTTTCTAAGGATTTTGGCTCGCGGTAAATGGCGCGGACCTGAGCGTCATTTTCTGTTAAATGCAACAGCAAATGCGCTCCAACCAAACCAGTTCCGCCTGTGACTAATACCATGTTGCGAATTTACGAATTAGAATTTAGTATATGCGATTTACGATTTACGATTTGTGGCAAACAGGCTTGAGGTATACAAGCTTTAGCTTGTCTTGATCTGTCTTAGAAAGCTCAACGTGGATTTTAGCCCCGATTGCAGCTGGCTACCATGGTAGCGCGGAAAGCGGGAGGGATTTTCCTGAGTTATCTAAGCTTCCGCTTCAAAAACTTCTGACGAATTGCTATATTTGCGCTCACAAAATTTATAAATGATGAACAACTTAGTAGAAGAATTGAAATGGCGTGGCTTGTACCACGACAGCATGCCCGGAACTGAAGAACAACTGCTTAAGGAAGTTACGACAGCGTATATAGGCTTTGACCCGACAGCAGATTCGCTGCACATTGGGAGCATGGTACAGATTATTCTGTTGCTTCATTTGAGGAATTTTGGGCACAAACCTGTGGCTTTGGTTGGTGGCGCTACCGGAATGATAGGCGATCCTTCGGGGAAATCGGATGAGCGCAATTTGCTTAATGAAGAGCAGCTTGCCAAGAATGTTGCCGGAATTAAAAGCGTGCTTTCAAGGTTTTTGGATTTTAACCAAACGGGGCCAACGGCACCAATCATGGTGAACAATTACGACTGGATGAAGGATTTTTCGTTTATCAGCTTTGCGCGTGATGTGGGGAAACGCATCACGGTAAACTATATGATGGCCAAGGATTCGGTGAAGAAGCGATTGACGGGAGAAGCCGGTGACGGAATGTCGTTTACTGAGTTTACCTACCAATTGATACAGGGTTACGATTTTTACCATTTGCATAAGCACTACAACTGCGTTTTGCAGATGGGCGGCTCGGACCAATGGGGAAATATCACTACCGGAACGGAATTGGTAAGAAGGATGAACCCTAATACTGATGCTAAGGCTTTTGCGTTGACCACGCCGTTGATTACAAAAGCGGACGGCTCGAAATTTGGTAAAACCGAAGGCGGAAATGTATGGCTTGATGCCGATAAGACTTCACCGTACAATTTTTACCAGTTTTGGCTTAGGGCTTCTGATGTTGATGCGGAAAAGTATATCAAGATTTTTACGTTTCTTGATAAGGAAACCATTGAATCGTTGATTAAAGAGCATAATGAGGCTAAGCATTTAAGGATTTTGCAAAAGAAACTGGCGGAAGAGATAACGATTTTGGTTCATGGAAAAGAGGCGCTTGAGGATGCCGTTAAAAAATCGGAATTTGTGTTTTCTAAATTTACCGTAGAAGATTTGAAAAATGAAAGCGAAGCTTTTTTTGTAGATATTTTCTCTGAATTTGCCCAGCCGGTTGTAAATAAAGCAGATTTAGGGGGCGACGCCGTTTTAATGTTGTCTGACATGACAGGGATTTTTACATCGCGCGGTGAAGCAAGAAAAGCTTTGGCTGCTAATGCTGTTTCAGTAAACAAACAGAAAATAGGAGTTGAAACCCCAATAACTGCAAATGACATATTCTTTGAGAAGTACATTTTGATCCAGTTTGGAAAAACGAAGTACTTTGTTATAAACATTCAATAAACAAAAAAAGGAACCGATAGGTTCCTTTTTTTATTCGCTGAAATCAATCGCTACCCTGTTGGAAGTATACCAGCCTTTGATGATGTTGGGATTAGAACTGATGGTTTTGTATTCTTCGGGCGTAAGCTTGTTTTCGAAGGTTTCGAGCATCAGGTTAAAGTCGAGTTCAAGAAAATGCGGATTGGTTTCGTGTATGTAATATTCGAAATCACCTTGTCTTCTGTAACGTTCCTTGTCCCATGAAAAATAAGCTCGGTAGCGTATTATTTCTTTAGGCTTTAACGTAATGATGTTATCCAGAATGCTTTTCTTCCGCTGCTCTTCATAATATTTTAATGCTTCCTGCTCAAGTTTGGCTAATTCTTCCTGTGACGGTTTTTCAGATTCGTTGTATGTAAATCTTTTTTGCCACAAACCGGCATCGAGGATATTGGTCATTTCGATTGATTTGTCATTTTCGAAGAGCTTAAAATACATTTTCTCGCTTTGGGAACCGGCATTTATTGGGATCAGGCTGTTGCCGTTGAGTACAAATGAAACCGTTTTGCTGGAGGTGTTTTCGATATGGTATTCCAATGTATAGCATCTTTTGGATGTGGAATCGATAGAAGTGAGTTTGTCAATCTTGAATTCGAGTGGTTTTGCCTGGCTGAATGCGGCAACAGAAAAAAGTAGGCAGATAATGAGTTTCATCGCTTTGATTTTTATAATAACGCAAAAAAACCTACTTTATTATAACACCATAAGGTTGCAGCCCCGGATGTCGGAATTGTCAAAACGCCCTAAAACTTCAAAGGAATTGTTTGGGTATTTCTTGCCTAAATCCTGTGTGGCAATAAAGGAGCACGAATTGATGTTTGCCAGGTCAATCACATTGACACCGCCAGTTTTTCCATAATCAACATAGGTCAAAGCGTCTTCGGTGTCACGGATTAGGATTTGCATCCATGCAGGGCATTCGAAAATTCCGTTGCCCAGTGAATAAGCCTGGGATAACAGTTCTGTCATCCCGTATTCCGAATGAATGCTTTGCACACCAAAACCACCGCATAGGATTTCGTGCAGTTCCTCGCGGATCATTTCCCTGCGCTTGCCTTTCATTCCGCCGGTTTCCATGATGATGGTATTCTTTAGGCTGAATTTTTGTTTTTCCACCAAATCAAGCAAAGCATAAGTCACTCCGATCAGGATCACATTTTGGCCGGCACGGTCAAGTTCGGTAAGTTTGGCGATAAGCTCGTCATAATTGTTGAGGTAAAAGCCGCTGTTTTCGTTATTGGAAAGTTCAATTAAATCCTTCACCATATAGATTAAAGAAGATCCGCTCCGCTCCAGGTAGGAAGGAAGCAAAGCCAGCACGGCATAATCTTCGATATTGCCATAAAATTCCGAAAAAGCAAGACGGTAGCTCTGTTCGTATAGAGAAGGATCGGTCACTAAATGCCTGCTAGTAACCATCCCGGTAGTACCGCTGCTGGTAAAGGTTTCCTGAACAGCATCGTTATTGGAAACCACGTCATGGCTTTTAAAGAACTGGATGGGCAGAAACGGAATCTGTTGCAGTGATTTTACTTTTTGGACATCAGTATTCAAAAAGTCGCAAAACTCCCTATAAACCAAGTTGTTTTCGTACTGGAAACGGAAAACCTTCAACGCGATTTTTTCAAACTGCTTGTGCGATGAAATGGTAAAGATGTCTTGCGGATCGATCAATTTGTAAAGGCTTTAGGCGATGCAAAAGTAATGAAAATAAAAAGCCCTGATGAATCAGGGCTTGGGTTAAATGCGTTAAAATTTATTTTTTGATTATTGTTTTTGTAACGGTGCTGTTGTCGTCAAAAGTTACCTGAACCGTATACAGGCCTTCTTTTGCACTGGAAATGTCAATGTTTATGCACTGCTGTTAAAAATCCCTAAAACAAGAATATTTGGTAGCGAATGCATAACGAAGCCAATCGTAATTATTTGCTCATTGCATTTATGTTGGTGGCTTTTTTATTATTTTAGTAGTATGAATTGGAGGATAAAAGCATTGCTGCAGAAGGTTTTGGCAAGTACTGCATTAGGTGACAGGTTGAATCATCTTTCGGTTACATTTAGTCCCGGATACCATGAAAATGTTTTTATATACCAAAGCCATGAGTGCCTGCGGAAATTTAGTCATTGCAAAATTGATTTGAGGAATACCAATGCCACGGCTTTGGAAATAGGCACGGGCTATTCTATCGTGTCAGCGGTTGTGTTGTCATTATTGGGGTTTGATAAAGTGGTTACGGTCGATATTACGAATGACCTGAGCTTTGCAAGCTTTAAAAAACAAATTGCACATATAGACAGGCCAGATTTTGTAAAAAGCATTGTTTTAAAAAGCATCTATACAGAGCAGGAGCTGCAGGATAAGCTTTCCGCGATTAAAAATGCCAGCACTTTTGACGAATTGTTCCGCTATTTAAATATAAGCTATATAGCGCCCTATACTTTTGATGCTGTTGAAAAAATCAGCCCAAAATATGATTACATAGCTTCACAGGTAGTGCTGGAGCATATAAGCCCGAATGTTTTGCAAGAACTGTTCAAAAGAACCAAAAAGTGGCTGTCCGATGGGTATGCCGTGCATACGATCAACTTTATCGATCACTTTGCCAATCCGGGATTTTTTCAGGATAAAAAAATTTCAGAATTTAATTTTTTAAGATATTCAGATAACTACTGGAATTTTTGGTCGGGAAATTCCATTGCTTACACAAACAGGCTTTCTTATTGCTATTACCTAGAGCTGTCTAAAAACAACGATCTTGAGGTAATAGATTTTATAGGCGAGAATTACAGGAATAGAGTTGAATTGGATGCAAATTCGATTCATAAAGATGTAATGAAAAAATATGATAATGTACCAATCCCTGAAGATTTGACAAGGTATCAAAGAGGGACCTTGATTGTAAAAGGAAAAAGCCCTAAATCCTAAGACTTAGAGCTTTTTTATTTTTAGGATGTTGTTACTACATCCTTATTTTTAATCAATTAGTTGATAACCAATTTTCTTGAAGCAGTTTTTCCTTCTTCAGTAACTTTTACGATGTAAACGCCTGCGTTTAGGTTAGCTACATTGATTGCGTTTTCAGAAGTTGTAGTGTTTAAAACTTTTTTACCCAATACATCATAGATAGCTACTGTTCTTTCAGCATTCGCAGCAGTTCTCGATGAATAAAGTTCCGTGAGATACCGGGTTTGGATAGATTTTCAAACCTGAGATAGCGTTTCTGTCTAAACCAAGTGCTCCATTAGAAACTTTGGCATTGTCATATCTTAAAGCTCCACCAGCAGCATAAGTACTTGTAGAGTTGATAGGAGAATAACTTGTACCACCAGTTGTTGGGTCAAAAACAGAAACTACTCTGAATGCGAAATTAGCGTTGTTTTCAGCTGCAACTGGCATCGCTTGTGATAGTGTTACCCATTGGCTAGAAGTAGTGTAAGGCACGATAGTTGGAGTTCCAGCATCAACCCATGTCGTACCGTTAGTTGTGTATTGTAGCTGAACATATTTACTAGCTGTGTTTGATCCATAAACATCAACATAAACGTTTATCGATGTTTGTCCAACAGTACTAACAGCAAATTGGATACCTGCTGTGCCTGAATCTGCACCTTGAGCAGGATACGTTTTTGTTGTATAAGCTTTTCCTGTTGAAGGGTTTCCTCCAACAAATGAACATGTACATCCGCTTTGTGTATTTTCAACAACACCACCTATTAAGGTGATAGTTCCCGCTCCAGTTGTAGGAGTTAAAGCTGAAGTGTCAAAGTCCCATGCAGTAATTACAGTCTGTCCAAAAGAAGCAGATGCAAAAGTTAATAATAGTAAAGAGTAAATTTTTTTCATTTTTTTAAATTTAATTAGCTTACAAATATATATACAAATTTTCTTTATAGAAAAGAAGTATGTAAAAAAATCATTAATTGTTGTTTAATTTTCAGAACGTTATAAACTATCTGATAATTAGTTTTCTGGTAGCGGTTGTGTCGGCTTCCGTAATTTTTATAATGTAAACACCAGGAGGGATGGAAGAAATGTTCAATTCTTTTGACGAAATGGTAGTCTGTAGTACCTTTTTGCCCAAAACGTCAAAAATTAAAATTTCCTTGTCTAAGCTCGTTTTTGAAGTAATGTAGATTTTGCCATTACTAACAGGGTTGGGATAAAAACCAAGGCTTTCGTTTTGCTGTTTTGCATCCTGCGCAGCAGCGGAAAATGAAAAAGCAAAGAAAAATAAAATAATATAAAAGTAGTTTTTAGCCATGACAACGATTTGGTTGTTACAAATATACAAAAATTATTTCAAATATTGTACCAAAAAAAATCCTTCAGAAAAATTTCCGAAGGATTTTTGTTTTTTTGCTATTTTATTGCCTTTTAGAAAGCATAATTTGTCCAGCTGAATGCAGAAGTGTTAGCTCCTGTTGCACCGGCAGCAACATTGATTGTAGCCGGCATTCCGATTCCGGTTCCTTTTTTGATGGCTCCAGTAGAAATTGGGCCTTCAGCAGAAATAGAAACATTGATCAATGAACCGTTTCCGTCACCGGCAGCGTCAGTTAAATCAACTAAATCAGTTGAAGCAACACCGGCACCCCAAATTACTTTAGTATTTGTGATGGTAACACCTGTATTTCTTCTTAGTTTGATAGCATCAGAAAGTGTCATCGTTGTAGAGTTGTTGATGATGGTGAAATCCTGCAACGTCGGATTAGACTGAACGATCCAGGCTGGGTTCAATCCGTCAAAATTACCATCTGCCTCAATACCTCTTGGGTCTGGTGAAGTTGGCTCTCCAAATCCTGCTTCTCTGATTCCGTAGAAGTTTTTAGCAGTTCCGCTCCATCCCTGAGTCCAGTCAAACATATCATCATCGGCATTAACAACCAAGATGTTTTCAACATTTACAGTTCCGCCAAAGAATTCGATACCGTCATCACTTCCGTCTTTGATAAAGATATTTTTAATGATGGTTCCGTTACCTACAGCATAAAGCGTAAGGCCGTTAAACTCTTTTGAATCATTGATTTTTGCTCCAGAATAAAGGATTTTTACATATTCTAAATGACCTGAATTGTCAGCAGTAATGTTACCACCGTAGAAATGGTTAACTACTTCAGTTACTGCAGTGTAGTTGGCTGCACCGGCATCAGTAATAGTAGAAGGGCGTGAAATAGGAGCGCTACCGCAAAGGATTACGCCACCCCAGTCCGCCGGTTTTGGTGTAGTTGCAGCAGATGTAAAAGTAATAGGAGCTGCAGCAGTACCAACAGCATCCAATTTAGCGCCCTGGTCAACAATTACGTAAATACCGGTTGCTGTTCCATTAAGCCCTGAAGTTGCTTTGATAACTGTACCAGGGTTCAATTTCAGAGTGTAAGGAGACCTAACTACCAAACCTCCGGTTAATTTGTACTCACCTACAGGCAATTCGATGTTCGCACCGATGATACCTTTAAGGTTGTTTGCATCATAATCAGGATCTGTTAGAGAAGTGATAACCCCGTCAAGCTCTTCTGTCGGAGAAGAATCATCACTGCTGCTGCAGGCTACCATAAGACTAGTGATAGCCGAAATCATAAGAATTTTTTTAATTGTGTTCATAGTTATAAAGTATTTAAAAAGATAAAAGTTTAGTGTTTTATAATGTCCAGTTCAATCCGAAGCTGACCATCAGTCCTTTGCGGTAGCTGTTCACTTCGGTTTCGCTTTTTTGTCCTGATAGATCTGTGGTTTCCTGAGTCAGCCTGAATTTTGGATCCAGAAGGTTTTTCACGCCAAGGTTGATGCCCAATTTGTATTTTTTCAATTCAAAACGGTTGATGAAATCCAGGGTCGGAACGCTTTTTTCTACAATATTTTCAAGGCCTACGGTTCCCAATGAATATACCTTGTCATACGCATAATTAAATACAACAGTTGAAGTAAGTGCCGTTTGCTGGTTGCTGGTGTTGTAGCTCAAATCGGCATTGATAAGCAGCGGAGATGCACCCTGCATTTTTCCTTTATCATGTGTGAACGACGGTGTCAGCTTATCCGATTTTACGTCATCCTGCTCCTGTTCTGTGTACAGGAAAGAAGTATTCAGGCCAAATGACAAATCCCTGTTGCGGTTTTCGCCCTCAAAGCTGTATACTGATTTGCGGACTTCAACCTCGACACCTGTTGCAAATGCGCTTGAGGTATTGATGTATGATAAATCATTTGATGCCGAAGAAACACGCACACGGCTGATCGGATCCTGGATGTATTTGTAAAATGTGCCAAAAGAGATGATTTCTTTTTTAGACAGGTACCAGTCGTATTTCAAATCAAAATTGAAATCGGTTGACGGAACAAGATCCGGATTCCCGAATTCAGAGAAGTTCACATCCTCATACAAGAACGGTGCAGCTTCCTTGAATTGTGGCATGGTATACGTTTCGCTTGCTGCAAAGCGCAATGCATTTTTCTCATTGATGCTGTATTTTAGATTAATGCTTGGCAGAACATAGGTCTTTTCAATTTTTGACGGGTCAACAGTCAAGTCGTTCACACTGCTTGAAAGATAAGTATCCCAGTCGATTTTTTGTTTGAAGCTTTCAAAACGGACACCCACCTGAGCCGTCAGTTTTTCGCTGAACGGATAGACCAATTGTGCATATCCGGCTGCAACTTTCCTGTCTGCCATATAAAAATAGGGGTTGAAGGCATTGGCTCCTGTGCCACGTAATGTTACGAGGTCAAATCCGCCATTGGCACGGCCTAAATCCAGGTTCTGCTGATTGAAGACCGCTTCCGGGTTGTCAATGTTGATAGGGGTAATGTTTAGGAACGAATAGTTGATCTGGATATAGTTGAATGTCCTGTCAGTTGTCCTGTAATTTCCACCAACGGTCAGTACTTTTTTCAACTCGCCGGTTGGGTTTAGCGTAAAATCCAATTCTGCTTTTGCTGTCAGGTCGTTTTCTTCCATGGTCGAAAAATAACGGTTGTTCAGCCCCGGGAATAAACCTACGATCTGTCCATTGGATCCCGAGTAGTCATAACCGTAAGTATTGGTTTTCCTGTCTGGTTCAGAACCACGCATTGTATTGTATGCCACACCGGCATTAACACTGATTTTTTCAGAAAATTTATAATCGGCCAACAATTGGTTTACAAATAAATTATTGTCGTTCATCTGCTGGCGGCGGATGAATGATTTGTTCTTGTATAATCAATATCATCACCGTCAACACCAACCATAAAACCTCTGTAATCGCCAACCGATTGGTTGCTGTCGTGTATGAAAACCGAGTTCCATGCGATGCTTCCCTGGCCGAATTTGTATTTTACGTTAGCCAAAGCTGCCTGTGTTGCTTTGTATTCTGATTTTTCAAGGTTCATGTCCTGCCTTCGGGCACCCGTACTGGTTATCTGGCGCACAACGCCTTCCTTGTACTGGAATTTGCTGTCGTTCATTACAACGCCAAATAAGGACAATGAGCGGTTTCCGCCTAAATCAAATTTCCGTCCTCCCAAAATGTTGAAGCTGGTATTGATCGGGCTGCTTTTTTCCTCAGGCCTGAAATTGGTGTCAAACCCATAAGTGTGCAAGTTTGAAATCGGTACGTTTTTACCGTTTTGCGGAAAGCCAAAATAGCTGTAGGTTCCGTCAGCTACCAAAAAATGGGAAGCCGACATCGCATTGGTATTGTATTCTGTACCCAATGCTGCCGAGAAATAACTTTTCTTGTCTAATTCTTTTGAAGAAATATCAATGTTTGCTCCGGCTACATCGCCATACAATTGTGGGTTGAATGTTTTATTGATATTGATGTTCTTGATGATGTTCGAATTAAAGAATTCCAGCGAAATATTCTTGTAAACCGGGTCTTCTGAAGGAAGAGGCAGCCCGTTTAATGAAGTTGAATTGTATCGGTCGCCCAGCCCGCGCACAAAAACGTTGTTTACGCCTTCCTGTTTGGCAACGCCGGTAGTTTTTATAACAGCAGCAGCGGCATCCGATACGCCTTTTCTTGACAATTCCTGAGCGCCGATGCTTTGTTTCATCTCCACCGCATTTTTCTGTTCCAATAATAAGGCGGCTTCTTTTTCGCGGCTTACGGTATTTTGGATGACCACATCCTTAAGCTGGTAACTTCCCGAGCCTAATGCCTTGTTGATCGTTAAGGTTTCTCCTGCCTTAACCTCTACTTTTTCTTCGATGGTTTCGTAACCCAAAAAACTGAACTGGAGCACATAGCTTCCTGCGTCTACATTGATGGTATATTTTCCGGTTTCGTCTGTGGTAACACCAATATTGGTTCCTTTTACTACAACATTTGCAAATGGCAAAGGCTCATTATTTACATCTTTGTCTGTTAAACTTCCCGTGATTGTTCCTTTGTTTTGCGCAAAACCTAAAAATGTTATAAGTAAAAAAGTAACTATTAGTTTGAATTTCATTATGTAGTTGTGTTTATTTTTCGGTGCAAAGAAACCACCGTAGTGTAAAGGTCGTGTTACTCCATTATTACCTTTTTGTTTGATAACTATTACCAAATTGTTACTACATTAAATTACTGTTAACTCAGTTTCGGTTTATCAATTCATTTTGTATTATCTTTACATTTACATCCGCAAAAACAATTGTCAACACACTTATGAAAAAGAAAGACATTAAGATTTTACTGGTAGATGACGAGCAGGATATCCTCGAAATTGTGGGTTATAATCTTTCGCAGGAAGGTTACCAGATCGTAACCGCCAACAATGGCAAAGAAGCCATAACCAAAGCCAAGAAAGAATTGCCGCAATTAATCATTATGGATGTAATGATGCCCGAGATGGACGGTATGGAAGCCTGTGAAAATATTCGTAAAATGCCGGAACTGAACAATGTCATCATTACGTTCCTGACCGCACGAAATGAAGATTACTCACAGGTGGCCGGGTTTGATGCCGGTGCCGATGACTATATCACCAAACCCATCAAGCCAAAATTATTGGTAAGCAAGGTAAAAGCATTGCTGCGCCGTTTGAAAAATGACGACCATGCTTCGGAAACACTTAATGTAGGCGGAATCGAAATCAACCGCGAAGAATATAAGATCATCAAGGATACTAAGGAAATTGTCCTTCCGAGAAAGGAATTTGAACTGTTTTACCTTTTGGCTTCGAAGCCTGGAAAAGTGTTCAAACGCGAAGAAATCCTGGATAAGGTTTGGGGCAACGAAGTTATCGTTGGCGGACGTACCATTGATGTGCATATCAGGAAGCTGCGCGAAAAAATTGGTGACGATTTATTCAAAACCATCAAAGGCGTTGGCTATAAACTAGAAGTCTAAATGAAGATAAAGTTCAAGAAAACCTATACGTTCGCGATAAAATCATCGCTTTACATCACGCTTTTTTCCACAGGTTTCCTTGCTTTTCTTTTGTGGTTTTTCCACGAATTCTCACCCGAAATCATTGCGGCTTTTGCCGTTTCCATCTATACTTTTTCTTTTTTTGTCATCCAATACCGTGTAGAACGGTTTATCTACCGTAGGGTGAAAAAAATCTACGATGATGTATCGTTGCTGGAAACCGCTTCTTTCCGTAACCAGCCCATCACGACCGATATGGAAACGCTGACCAAACAGGTCAAGAAATTTGCCACCGACAAAAAGATGGAGATCGAAACCCTGAAAGTCCGTGAAGAATACCGCCGCGAATTCCTTGGGAATGTTTCACACGAACTCAAAACGCCTTTGTTTACTGTGCAGGGCTATCTTTCTACTTTGTTGGATGGCGCGATAAATGATAAAAGCGTGCGTAAAAAATATCTTGAACGTGCCGAAAAAGGTGTCGAAAGGCTGGTTTACATTGTTGAGGACCTGGATATGATTTCCAAACTCGAAATGGGCGATGTCAACCTGGAACTGTCCAAATTCAATATTGTCGAACTGGTTCAGAGTGTCTTTGACCTGCTCGAAATGACCGCCGATAAAAAGAACATCATCCTGATGTTTGACCGGAAATACAACCGTCCGGTAAAGGTTTTTGCCGATCAGGAAAAAATCCAGCAGGTGTTGTCCAACCTGGTGATGAACTCCATCAAATACGGAAAACAGGACGGAACCACCGAAGTCACCATTGAGGATTTGGTAGATGATAAAATCATTGTCCGCGTACGCGATAATGGCGAAGGGATCGAAAAGCACAATATCCCGCGTTTGTTTGAAAGATTCTTTCGGGTAGATAAAAGCGGTGCCCGTAGCGAAGGCGGTTCCGGACTTGGGCTATCAATCGTGAAGCACATCATCGAAGCGCATGGCGAGAAAATCTATATTGAAAGCGAATTTGGCAAAGGTTCCGAATTCTCATTCACCCTCGAAAAGTATCAGTAACTGCTTCCAGTGGATGTCTTTTTTGAGCTGTGGCAAACCCTGGTATAATTTGACATCCTGCAGGTCGGCAATCTTAAAATCTTCCTGTTTGGCATAAGGCACAAAACTGTTGCGCTTTAATCTTTTGGCCAGGTATTCCTGTTCAAATTGTCCCGGAGTTGGGATGAAAAATGCTTTTTTTTCCAATTTGGCCAGGTCCATCACAGTCGTATATCCAGAACGGCACAGCACCATTCCACTTTCATTGAAAGCGGTTTCCAATTCTTCCGAAGTCATGAAATTATAAAAAGTGATGTTGGCCACTTCCTCAATTTTTTGTTTGGGCTCGATAACACCGCAGATAAAAATCACTTTTCCTTCAAATTGCAGTACTTCGCGTCTTAATTTTTGTTCCAGATAGGTACGCTGCGGTTCTGGCCCTGAAAGGATTACCATCAGATCGTATTTTATCGGCAGGGCTTTTTTCTCCAAACGGCTCAAAGGCCCAATATAATTGAGGTTTAATTTGCTTTTTTTCAGATGGCCCAGTTTTCCGGTAAGGTTCGGCTGCTTTTCCATATCGGGAACCCAGCATTCGGAGAATTTCTTGATGAAATGTTGGTGCAGCTTGCTCGAAATCCAGGTGGTTTTCCCGGACAAAACATTCAGCTGGTGCGTAATGAAGACACTCGGTATCTTTTTGCTGTAAACGCCCAAACGGTTATCCGAAATGATTCCATGCAGGTTGTGCTCGGCAATCCATTTTTTGACGGTTTTCTTTTCCTCAAAAATCGCATCGATCATTTTTGGGCTATTCTTAATCAGTTTCCACTTAAAATCGGAGCCGTTTTTGGCATATTCGATTTCGTAGGAAGGCAGTTTCAATGCCTGCAGGTGCGGAAATTCCTTTTCGAGGATCTGCAGTGCCACGCCATCGGAAGCGATAATTGGCGTAAAGCCATTTTTCTCCAATTCACGGACGATCGGAATGCAGCGCGTTGCATGGCCCAAACCCCAATTTAACGGGGCAACCAAAATGTTTCTTCCTGAATTTTTCAAGCTGTGGATTTATCGTTTAAACATTGCAAAGTAAAAAAGATTTCCGATAGTTTATATTTCCTTAATTTTACCAAAAAATTAAATTTAGTGGGAAGCAAGAATAAATTAAAGCGATTTAAGGAAAACGAAACGTTCAATAATGTTTTCCAGCCAACGCGCGAAGAAGTCGTAGGCGGAGATTTTTCGCTTAAGGGCAAGTGGAATAAGGAATTTTTCAAAAATGATAATCCGGTCGTTGTCGAGCTTGGCTGCGGGAAAGGCGAATATTCGGTAGGTTTGGCTGAGCGTTATCCGGATAAGAATTTTGTCGGTATCGATATCAAAGGCGCGCGTTTTTGGCGTGGCGCGAAAACGGCTGTTGAAGGCGGAATGCGCAATGTGGCTTTTGTCCGTACGCAGATTGAGCTGATCAATTTTATTTTTGGCCAGCATGAGATAGACGAAATCTGGATTACGTTCCCCGATCCGCAGATCAAATACAAACGCACCAAACACCGGATGACCAATTCGGATTTCCTGAAATTGTACAAAAAAATCCTGAAGCCCGATGGCGTTGTCAACCTAAAGACCGACAGCGAATTCATGCACGGCTATACGCTTGGCTTATTGCACGGCGAAGGCCACGAGGTGTTGTATGCCAACCATAATGTTTATAAAAATGAAGGTGCTCCTGATGTTGTGACTTCTATCCAGACATTCTACGAAAATCAATATTTGGAAATCAACAAGGCAATTACGTATATTCGTTTTAAAATCAAATAGATGCTTTTTATCCTGCCACTAGTCATGGGTTTTCTGATTGCTTTTCTGGCGGTTATCCCTCCGGGCTTGATCAATATGACTGCAGCCAAAATCAGTACGCAGGAAAGCAGGAGCGAGGCATTGAGTTTTGCGATTGGAGCGTCTTTTATTATTTTTTTCCAAACTTTTACCGCGGTTCTTTTTGCGCGGTTTATCAGCAACCATCAAGAGATTGTTGAAACGCTACAGGAAATAGGGATTTTTGTTTTTTCGCTGCTGAGCATTTATTTTTTTTGGATAGCCAAAAAACCGAAAGCCATTAAAGCCGACAGCCAGGTAAAAGGAAAATCCAACCGTTTCTTTTTGGGGATGCTGCTCTCAACGCTTAATCTGCTGCCGGTTCCGTTTTATGTTTTTGCCAGCATGAGTTTATCGGCTGCGGGTTATTTCAGCTTTGACAAGATTCCGGTTTCCTCATTTGTCATTGGCGTTGTACTCGGCTCTTTCAGTGTTTTTTACATTTATATCGTGGCGTTTAAAAGAATTGAAAAGAAAACCGAATTCCTGATGCGCAACATCAATAATATTATCGGATCGGTAACGGCTTTTATGGCAATCGTCACACTTTTTAAATTGCTTTACAAATGATGGAAGCCAATTTTTTTGAACGTGTTTACGAAATCGCACGGCAAATCCCGGAAGGCAAGGTCACTTCGTATGGAGCCATTGCCAAAGCGCTGGGTACGGCCCGTTCGGCGCGTATGGTCGGCTGGGCAATGAATGCCTGCCATGGGCGCGATGATGTCCCGGCGCACCGTGTGGTAAACCGCATCGGAATGCTTTCGGGCAAGCACCATTTTGAGGGCACCAACCTGATGCAGCAGCTTTTGGAAAACGAAGGCATCAAAATCAAGAACAACCAGATCGTCAATTTCGAAAAGCATTTCTGGCAGCCGGAAATACAGAAATAATTTATGAAAAAGCTATTTGCCATAATGTTGCTGGTCTTTTTCTGCTCCTGTTCCAGGAAAGCGAAGAATCCCTATCCGCAGGTTATTGCTGCTAAGCCGAAGAACGTAGTCCAGGTAAATACCAAAACAATGCTGCATAGGTCGTTACAAAACGGGGAAGGTTTTTTTGTTGGTAATTTCGATACCGATACGGTTGCAGGCAATATGGATGACAGCACAGAGGAAAAATATATTAAAAGGTTTGCATGGGATACGGTTTTGCCCAAATACGATTTCAAGATCATCATCGATACTTCCTATACCATTGCGGCAAAAGGATTTGAGCACCGGAATATCGGTTTTACAAAAGAAGGCCGCATCGATTTTTCAAAGGTCTTTTCGTTATGGAAAGATAATGTCGAATGCTATCCGCTGCTGATATACAATAATGGCAATAAGCCAGCCTATAACAAGCGCATCCGTTTCATACAGGAAGCAAAAGACACTGACGGGAAATGGAAGCCTATCGAATTCTTTGCCGAAGTCCCATCCTGCATACCTAATATTGTCTTTTATGAATACCTTCCAAAAAAATACAGCATGCTTTCCATCATAAAATACCATGGCGGTTTTAAAACGAAAATCAGGGTGAAGATGGAGCTGGGAAGATACATTTACTATTCCAATGAAATTGCCGGCCACATCAATAAAACCCAGTTTGACAAAACCATTGCGCGGGATATGCTGCGTTTCTATTGCCAATTCTGCGATGGTTCGCAGCCGGTTTCAGAAGAACTTGTTTCGCATGCTTTTTTGCAAAAAGTACGCTAAAATCACTCCACCAGGCAAATAGTGAACTTGGTTTGGTTTTCGTTGCTTTCAAAAGCAAGGTAGCCGCCGTGCGCTTCAATAATATTCTTTGACAGGGTAAGCCCAATCCCGGCACCATCTTTTCTTGTGGTAAAAAACGGCAGGAAGATCTTATCCTGTATTTCGGGCTCAACGCCAATCCCCGAATCGGTGATGACAAGGTATACGCGCTTTTCCTTGAGTTCGGCTGTGATTGAAATCTGTTTGATCTTGCTGCCTTCCAAAGCATACATGCTGTTCGTCAGCAAATTGATCAGTACTTGTTCCATCTGGTTTTTGTCAACCATGATCCAGCGTTTGAAATTTATCGAATTGATAACCAAAATGCCTTCTTTCTTAAACAACGGCTGCATGATCCGAATGCAGCTTTCCATCAGGTCCGATAATTCGGCTTTTTCTTTTTTAGGCGATGGGAGCATGGCCAGTTTCCGATAGCTTTCCACAAATTCCTGCAAATGATTGCTTCGGTTGAGGATGGTTGCTACACTTTGCCTGATGTCATCCAGGTCTTCGGCCGAAATATCTTCCTGGTGTACCAATTCATTTAAATTCTGTGACAGAGACCTGATTGGCGTAAGCGAATTCAGCAGCTCATGCGAAATCACTTTCATCAGGTTGACCCAGGCTTCCTTTTCCTTTTTTTCTACGACCTTTTGGATGCTGTCGAGCAAAATGATGTAGTATTCCTGGTTAAAAGTTTTGGTTGCCGATGTCTGTAAAATAAAGGTTTGCGTGTCCTGCTTATTTACCCTGATCTGCAGCGACCTTTTAATTTCCTCAAAATTTTCCTCCTCAATGAGTTCGCAAAGCGCCGGGAGCTGGTTCCGCAGGTAATGCCATTTCGAAACCTTGGGAACGGTAAAATGCTTTGAAAAATAATCATTCATCAAAAAGATGTTCCATTCTTCATCTTCCTTTTGTAAAATGATGATCCCGGTTTCGATCCCATTTAATATCGAACGGTAAACAATGTCTTTTGACATCTGTTCGTGCTGCTTTTCCTTTAATTTTCCATAAAGCAGGAACAGGTTTTTATAATTGTGCTGTGATTTGTGTTTTGAAAAATCCGAAGAAAAATCACTCTGTAAAATAGAGGCGATTGTCCGGTCATAAAACTGGAAAGCATTCCGCAGGTAAATGAACATTTCAATCAGCAGTAAAACCGAGATAAACGCCAGGAAAATCCCGCTATAGGAAAGCTTGCCCATAAAAAGGAAGATGCTCAGGCCCACGCTGCACAAAATCAGCAGCAGCCTGAAAAACAGGAAATGGTATATTTTTTGGTTTTTGAACATTTAGGAATTACTGATGTTGTATTTTTCCATTCGTCGGTATAAAGCAGCACGTGACAATCCCAGTTCTTCAGCCGATTTGCTGATATTATACTGATGTTTTGCCAGCACTTTTTCAATGGTGTTTTTCTCAATGTCGGAAAGCGGCACGTCGTCGCGGTTTTCGTAAACGGTTACCAGTTCCAGATCAAGGTCGGAAGCCGAAATCGTGTTGTCTTCGCAAAGGATTACAGCGCGCTCTATACGGTTTTCCATTTCGCGTATGTTTCCGTTCCACGCATGTTTTTCAATTTGTTCCAATGCCTTATTGCTGAAGGAGATTTCGTTCCGGCCATATTTGGCGATGGTTTTTTCCAAAAGGAACTGCGCCAGCGGAATCTTGTCTTCTATACGGTTTTTCAGCGATGGCAAAGTGATTTCCATCGTGTTGATGCGGTAATATAAATCTTCGCGGAAATTTTTCTGCTCCACTTCTTCCTTCAGATTCAGGTTGGTTGCCGTAATGATCCTTACATTTAAAGGCCGTGGCTTGGATTCGCCCAAACGCGTTACGGTTTTGGTCTGGATAACCTGCAGCAGTTTTGATTGCAGCTGCAGCGGCACATTACCGATTTCGTCCAGGAAAATGGTTCCGTTCTGCGCATTTTCAAACCTTCCGGCGGTATCAGTTTTGGCATCGGTAAATGCACCTTTGGCATAACCAAAAAGCTCGCTTTCAAAAATATTGTCATTTAAAGAACCCAAATCTACATGTACAAAAGCATTGTTTTTTCGTTGCGATTGCTGATGGATGTAGTGTGCCATCACATATTTTCCGGTTCCGTTTTCACCCAAAACCAAAACATTGGCATCCGTTTTTCCCACTTTTTCACCCAAAGCATATGCCTTCTTGATTGCAGTTGAATTCCCGATAAAGAAGGAATCAACGGGAGCTGTTTCCATTTCGGTTTTCTTTTTGAGCTTTCGGCTTTCCTCAACGGCTTGTTTTACAGTATTGAGCAGTTTTTCATTTTCCCAGGGTTTCAGTACATAATCGAAGGCACCATTTTTAAGTCCTTCAACCGCAGTTTCCACTTTGCCAAAAGACGTCATTAGGATTACAATTGTTTTTGGTGAAAGCGTCTTGATTTCTTTTAGGAAATACAAGCCTTCGCGGCCATCTTCAAAACCTATCCGGTAATTCATGTCCAGCAAAACGACATCAATGTCATTTTCGGCCAACAGCTGTACAACATTCCTGGGGTTGCTGAGCGTAAAGATGGTTTCGAAATGTTTCTTCAAAAGCATTTTTGCTGCAAAAAGAATATCTTCCTGATCGTCTATGACTAAAATAGTGGTGTTCGTTTTCTTCATTCTATTGTTCGGTTCCGCACAAATGGTGTCCGATATCGAACACCCTGAATTTTAATTTATTTGTAAAATGCAGTATTTCAGTAAATTACGATTTTTAAAACTTTGGCACAAAATTGTTATTACCCATGCCAAACAAAATATAATGGACACGGTCATCAATCGTAAAAATAACAAAAAAAAGTATGTAGCAATTGCGGTAATCGCATTTGTGGTTTTGGGTTTCGGAGCCTATTCGATGGTAACCAAAAAACGAACGCTGAATGTCAAAAAAGAGGAGATCAGCATCAAGACTGTGGAATCTGATTTTTTTGAGGACTTTATGGTTTTCCAGGCAAGGGTAGAGCCGATGAATTCGATGCTGGTGAACATTGTAGAAGGCGGTTCTGTTCAGGAAATTTTTGTCAGCAACGGGGATATGGTCATCAAAGGCCAGCCGTTGGTAAGATTGTACAACCCGAATACGGAACTGAATTATATGCAGCAGGAAACAGCCATTATCGAGCAGATTAACAACCTGAATAAAGCGAAACTCGATTTGAGGAACCAGGAGCTGAACCTGGCAAAAGATTTAATTGGCATTGAGCACGATTACCAGGATGCCAAAAACCAATACGATTTGAACAGAAAACTTTTTGACCAGGAGATATTGGCCAAAAACGAATGGGAGAAAACACAGGAAAATTTTCGTTTCCAAAAAGAGCGGATCAACATCATAAAGCAAAGCGTGACTAAGGAAAAACAGGCGAACCAGATCCAGATAGGGCAATTGAACCAATCAATTGCGATCATGGAAAAAAGCCTTGGGATTTTGAGGGCAAACAAAAAGAATTTCCTGATCGTGGCGCCGCTTTCGGGAAGATTGTCATCATTTGAGCCGGTTTTGGGGCAAACCTACCAGCAAGGGCAGACCCTGGGGAAAATCGATGTGATGAAAGGCTATAAACTGATGGCAGACGTGGATGAGTTTTACCTGCCAAAAATCTCCCAAAACCAAAAAGGAACGGTTGATTTCAACGGTAAGGATGTTGAGGTGACGATAGCCAAAGTAATCCCGGAAATCAAGGCAGGGAAATTCCAGGTGGAACTGAATTTTGTTGGCAATGAAAACCTTGATCTAAAACAGGGATTGAGTTTCGCGGTCCGCCTGACATTGTCTGAAAAGAAAAAATCAAACGTGATTACCAAAGGAAGCTTTTACCAGGAAACCGGGGGCAAATGGATTTTTGTAGTGAACGGCGATAAAGCCGAGAAAAGGGAAATAGAGATCAGCCGTGAAAATCCGGTATATTATGAAATTTCGAAAGGCCTGAAGCCCGGCGATAAAGTGATTACGTCAGGGTACAAGGATTATAAGGATGTAGAAGTGTTAAACATTGAAAATTAATATAAAAATGAAAAGTAAAATTGTTTTTTTAGGCTTGCTTATAATGTGTATTTTTAGTGGAAATGCGCAGAAGCGAAATTCCCAGGATTGGGATAATAAATCCCTGGTTTCATCCGGAACTTATTTTGGCAGTAAGATTACCGACAGCAAATGGGGCAATGTGAATGGAAAATCATATACGTCGGCAAATTATTCTGAATATTCGGGGTTTACCTATGTGAAGCTTTTTGCAATGAAACCGATGAATGTGGCATTGAATTACGAAGTCGAATTGGAAAAAGGCGAACTGGAAATAGAAGTTGTTGACAGCAAAAACGAGGTGGTCTTTAAGCAAAATTTCCCCGCATCAAAAAAAGGAAGTACTAATGTAGACCTGAAGCAGGGCGAAGATTACCAAATCCGGTTCAACGGAAAACAAGCCAAAGGCTCTTATTTTTGCCAATGGAAGGAAAATTAAAAAATCATCAAAAAACGAACAGTTATGATACATATCAAAAACCTTTCTAAAGTTTACAGGACTGAGGAAGTAGAAACCAAAGCCCTTAGCGAAGTTTCAATCACAATCAATCAAGGAGAATTTGTAACCATCATGGGAGCCTCAGGAAGCGGTAAATCGACGCTCCTGAATATAGTGGGGCTTCTGGACAGTGCATCTGGCGGGAGCTACCAATTGCTCGATCAGGAAATGAACGGTACAAAAGAACAGGAAAAATCAAAAGTCAGGAAACAGAATATTGGCTTCATCTTCCAAAATTTTAACCTGATAGACGAGCTTTCCGTATTTGACAACATCGAGCTTCCATTGATTTACAATGGGGTTCCGGTTGCGGAAAGGAAGCAGAAAGTGGAAGCCATTGCCGATCGTCTGGCAATTTCACATCGCCTGAAGCATTATCCACAACAGCTTTCGGGCGGGCAGCAGCAAAGGGTTGCCGTGGCAAGGGCCTTAATCAATGACCCGAAAATCATTTTGGCCGATGAGCCAACGGGAAATCTGGACAGTAAAAACGGTAACGAAGTGATGGAATTGCTGACCGACCTGCATGCCGGAGGCGCCACCATCCTGATGGTAACGCACTCGGAATACGATGCCTCGTTTTCGCAGAAAACCATTTTCATGAAAGACGGGATGATTCTTTCTGAAAGAAATAACAGCAGGAACGTAGATGTACTTGTATCTTAAAAACAACTTTCAAATTATACTATCATGACAAAATTAATTGTAACAGCAAGCGCAATCTTAATGAGCCTGCTTAGTTTTTCGCAGGTTTCGGAAAACAGGAATGTAAGTGACTTTTCGAAACTGAAAGCATCACACGGAATAGAAGTTTCCTATACGGTCTCGAATACGAAAAGCGTTAAAGTGGAAACAGACGACAATGAAAAAATGAAATTCATCAAAACCGAAGTAGAAGGTTCTACTTTGAAAATCTTTGTTGACAGTGGCGACGGGAATTACAAAAGCTCCAAAAAAGGAAAAGGAAAAAGGACCATCAACGGAATCCGTTTTAGTGTGCTTAAAGTAACTGTTAGCGGGCCGTCACTGCAGGCGATTAAGGCAAGTTCTTCGGCAGACATTAAAATCCAAAATGCCAATACAGCCAATAATGTTGATATAGAAGTAAGTTCTTCGGGCAGTATTTCAGGGAAATTCAATTGTGATAAAATCGATATCGATGCTTCTTCGAGCGGCAATTTCAAAGGTGATATCGATGCTAAAAACGTAGCGGTAGAAAGCAGCAGCTCTGCTGACGTTCACCTGAACGGGAAAACCGAAAAACTTACAGTAAAGTCAAGCAGTTCATCAACCTGTGATGCAGATAAACTTATTGCAGATGATGTTGTTGCAACGGCAAGCAGCTCGGCAGATATTAATTTATATGTGCAGAATTCACTGAATGCCAAAGCTTCTTCAAGCGGCGATATCAACTATAAAGGAAATCCGTCACAGGTAACCAAAGACCAAAGCTCTTCGGGTTCTGTAAACCACAAATAATACCTTTATGAAACTTTTCAATATCCTATACGCCATAATCCTGCTATTTTCATTTTCTGGGGCAAGTGCCCAGGAAGAAGTACCAACCCTAACCGGAAAAGTTAGCCTATCGATCAAAGAAGGAACCTTTACCTGCGATATGACACTAAGCAATATCCCGGAACTAAAGGATTATTTTATCAGGCTCAACTCGGGGATGAACATTTTGCATTTCCGGAGCCTGAAACCTAACAATTTCCTTATCGGTTATGACAGATCACTTAAGGATTCTACTTCTACTGGCGAGTCGAGTGCTTACTATTTCCCCGGAAATAAAGGAAAAGGAAAATTTTTGCCAAAAGAACTCAGGATAAGGTATACCGGGAAATTTCCGGTGGCGACCGACACGATAGAAAATGTCAGCCGGGATGACTGGAAAGGGAACATCGCATTCAACGGCTATTCGGTAAGGACCGATGCTGCCCAGACTGCCTGGTACCCGATGCTGTATGATATTGAAAAAGATAAATTGTACAACGAAGTAAAATACGACATCGAATTGCAATGCAGCGACTGTACGACTTTGTATGTAAACGGAAACCTTCCGGTGGAAGGAACCAAAGCCAGCTTTAAAAGCGAAATCCCAAAAGAGCTTAGCCTGTATTGTGGGGATTTCGATTTCAAAAGCTCGGGCGGAACGTATATCCTGAACCCTGATTTGACAGATGAGCAGTTTACACAGTTTTGCGGCCTTACCAATTCATATCAAAAATATTATGAAGATAAGATCGGGATTCCGTTTGGCGGGGCAGTTACTTTTGTAAACACTACACCGACATCGGCCAGGAATGCATGGCTTTATGTAACCTATCCGACCATTTTCAATATCGGTTACGGAGAAAACGGCCTGGTAAGCCTTTTCAATCCAAAAATCCAAAACTGGTACCGCCCGTTTATAGCCCACGAGCTTGGCCATTATTATTTTGGGACGTATAAGGTTTTCAATTCTGCACTTGGCGACATGATGAGCGAAGGTTTTACCGAATACCTTTCGCTTCAGGTAACGCGTGACATTTTGGGTGCCGAAACCTATCAGAAAAAAATAAGCGATAAGCTTAAAGAACTTGAAGGTTTTAAGCCTGTGCCTTTTGCCAAAGTCAAATCGAAAGCCGATTACAAAGACCGCGAACTGTATGTGTACTATTATGCACCGCTAATGTTTACGGCTATCGAAAAGGAAATCGGCAGGGAAAAAATGTGGCAATGGCTGGGAGTTTTATTGAAAACCAAAACCGATTTTACCAATTATAAATTCCTGACACAATCATTGGAAGCAACACTTCAGGACAAAACCCAATTCGAGTCCATCAAATCAAAATATTTCGACTCCGACAAGTCGTTGAAAAACATAGAATCGGCTCTTAAAAAAGCCTGATACTTCAATCATCAATCAAAATCATCAATCAAAATCATCAATCAAAATCATCAATCAAAATCATCAATCAAAATCATCAATCAAAAACATCAATCATGATCAAGAACTGGTTAAACATATTCTTATATCAAATCAAAAACAACAAGCTGTTTACGGCGCTCAATATACTAGGGCTCAGTATCGGTATTGCCGGTTTGGTATTTTCCATATTGTATTGGAATGACGAGCAAAGCTATAACGACTGGAATCCGGATAAGGAACGGATTTTCCAATCCATCAGCAAAGTAAGCGAAACCGATTATTGGGCGAGCAATGTTGTTCCGTTTGACAAATTATTCAAAGCGGATTTCCCTGAAGTAGAGGAGCATTGCTATATGAATAATTGGTATTATGAAGAAATCATACAATACGGGAACAAAAAGGAAATCATTAAGATAACCGATGCGCAAAATACATTCTTTGATTTTTTCCCCTTCAATTTTATCAAAGGCTCGGCAAAAACGGCGTTAAAAGACAATGCCAGCATTGCCATTTCTGAGGAAACAGCGCAAAAGCTGTTTGGCAGCGAAGACCCTATGGGTAAAATTGTGACCTATTCTGGTAAGAAGCTAGTGGTAAGAGGAGTTTATGTCATTCCGGGCAAATCATCAATGGCGCCAATGGCAGTAACCAACCTTATTGGCGAAAAACTGGAAAGGGATACAGACAACTGGGGCAACTTTAATTATGGTTTGCTGTTGAAATTGAAAAACCCTGCCGATAAAGACAAAGTTGCTGATAAGATGGAAATGCTGCTTCACAAAAACAGAGGCATGCAATGGGCAAAAAATGAAGGATTAACGCCAGAACAATGGATGAAAAAATATGGGGATAACCGTACCAGGATTGTTTTAGGCTCTTTAAAAGATGCGCGGTTGCATGCCATCGTTGAAGGTTTTGCAGAAGGAAAAGGGAATTACCAGTTTTTGCTGATCATGGTCGGGCTATCCATCCTGATCTTGATTTTGTCTATTGTAAATTACATCAACCTGGCAACAGCTAATGCCATCAAAAGGGCAAAAGAAGTAGGTGTAAGGAAAATCATTGGCGCATCAAAATACAATATCATCAAGCAGTTCATTTTTGAAACTACGCTGATTACCTTGTTCTCAATATTGCTTGCATTGGTAATTGTCGAATTGTCGTTGCCATACTACAATGAGTTTTTGGGTAAAAAGCTGATCATCCATGGCGAGCAGTTTTACCTGCAGTTAATCGGTATCTTCTTTTTTACGATAGCCGTAGCGGGGATTTTCCCTGCGGTTTATGTGGCCAATTTCGAAACGCTGAAAGTCCTGAAAGGCAATTTCGGAAGAAGCAAAAGCGGTATCTGGCTCAGGAATGCGATGCTTATCCTGCAGTTTTCCATTGCCACTTTCTTCATTATCGGTTCCTACATCGTTTACCAGCAGATCAAATACATCAGCAACAAAGATTTAGGGTTCAAGGGAAGCCAGGTTATTGCCATAGCGTACCGAAACCCTTACAATTGGCAGGATAAGGATTATAAGGAAAAGGTATATAACAGGTACAATCTTATCAAAGAGCAGATATCAAAAATAAAAGGAGTAGAGCAGGTAAATACGGGCGCTTTTGCATTTGGCTCAGATAATGGCTCTACCTCAGGCTTTAGCTATAAAGGCGGGAATAATATCCAAAGCAGGAATATGGCTGTCGATTTTGGAATGCTCGAAATGATGGACATCAAACTTAAGGAAGGAAGGTATCTGTCGGATAAAATTGCTTCTGATACCATTAATTCTATGCTGATCAATGAAACGACCATGAAAATGATGAAGGAAAAAGACCCGATCGGGAAAGAAATTGAGTGGAACGGGAAAAAGCTGAAAATCGTTGGCGTTGTAAAAAACTTCGATCTTTTGGGCCCTGAGGAAGACATTCCGCCTATGGTATTTTTCCACTTTAAGACCATCGACTGGATGCTTCAGAACGCCAACAAAATCCACGTGAAGATAAGCGGTGAAAATAACGAGCAGACCATTGCCGATATTGAAAATTTCTGGACTAAAAAAGTAGATACCGAATACCCGTTTGCTTATGATTTTGTAGATAAGGCTTATGCACGGACATACGAGAGCTACGTAAAGCAGAAAAACCTGTTTTCGCTCCTAAACGGCATCGTGATCCTGATAGCGCTTTTCGGCCTGTTTGCCCTGGCATCGTATTCGATACAACGAAGGATGAAGGAAATCGCCATCCGGAAAACACTGGGCGCCGAAACCAATGTGCTGTTGAAGGAACTTTCAAAACAATATGTGGTTTTCTGCCTTATAGGCTTTGCTATTGCACTGTTTCCGGTGTATTACCTGCTCAGCAAATGGCTCGAGAATTTTGCTTCCCAGATTACGATAAGCATCGTCCCATTCATTGTAGGATTCATTGCGTTGCTTTTCCTAACCTTGCTGGTAGTGCTTTCACGTGCTTACCAGGCCACAAAATTGGATGTGCTGAAATACCTGAAGTATGAGTAAAAGAACTTTTTTAATCGTTTTAATACATACGTTTTGCCTTTCTGTAATGGGCCAGGATAATTCCTGGCCGTTGCAGCGGTGCATCAGCGAGGCGATGAAGAACTCCATCGAGATCAAGATACAGCAGCTCAGTGTGAAGAAATCGCAGAAAGAGCATAATTCGGTGGCCAACCAGCTGTTGCCTTCGATTTCCTTTATCGGAAACCAAAGCTATAATTTTGGTTCAACGATCGATCCGGCTACCAACGGAAGGATCAGTTCGAACATCCAAAATGATAATTTTTACCTGAATGCACAGATGAACCTTATTGATTTCAAGGCATTTGCATCGGCACAAAAAACCAAAATCAACATCGAAAAATCAAAAGCCCAGCTGGCCGTTATCGAAAACGAATACCAATTGCAGCTTCTAGAAAGCTATTACCAGGCACTTTTCAGCCAGGAATTGCTAAAAATCCAGCGCGAACAGTTCAAGAATTCGCAGTTCAACATGAACCGGGTCGAGAAAGAAGTCGAAATTGGCAGCAAGCCCAAAAGCGATCTGTATGATATGCAACTGAGTTTTGCCCAGGAAGAAAAGCGCATGTCCGAAACCGAACAATTGGCGCAGCTTCAAAAAATGCAACTTTTCCAGCTGATGAATGTAGAGAATGTCGCTGTCGCGGATGTCGTTTTGGAGTATGTCATCGGCACTGTAGAGAATACGGCGAGCAATTCAGCATCAAGCCCAAAAATCAGGTTTGCCGAGCTGAACTACCAGGGCAGTCTTAAGGATACCAGGCTGGAACGCGCCTATAATCTGCCGTCATTGACGACTTACTACGGGTTTTCGACCTTTTATTACAAACCGCTGAACCAACCGGATGTTGTTGTAGACAATTTTAACAAACAGGTCAGCGACAATAAAAACCATCAGCTTGGTTTTCAGCTGAACGTGCCGGTATTCAACGGTTTTAGGAATAGCAAAAGGGTTTCCGCAAGCAAAATCGAAGCGGAAAAATCCAAATTCATCATCGAACAGGAAAAGCTCAAAATCAAAAACCAGCTCGATATCGAAAACCAAACCAAATCGAATTATGCGCAATTAGAAACCAAACTGAAGCAAATGAAAAGCTATGCCGATGCTTCTTTTCGCACTTCGCAATCCAAGTTTAGCGCAGGCGTAATCGATGCCGTAGTTTTTTCTGCAGTCAAAAACCAACTGCTTTCCACCGAATACGATTTGCTCAAAAACCAGCTGCAGCAACAATATATTGACTTAAAAATCAACCTGATCCAAGGAAATCCACTTTAAATCCTTGTGCTTATCGACACATTGATTTTTTCAATCCGTTAACTATTGTTTCCCAACATTTCGTGTTATCTTTGCAATCTAAATTCAGTTTAAATAAAAGGAGCTGAATCGCTTAATGTAAATCGAAATGAAATTAGATAGAAAAGAAATCCTCTCGGCATTGGAAACCATCACCGTTGCCGGCGAAGGAAAAAATATGGTTGAAAGCGGTGCTGTTAAGAACGTACTGACTTTTGGCAATGAAGTTGTAGTTGATCTGGTAATTGCAACTCCGGCCATGCACATTAAAAAACGTGCGGAAGACGACATCAAAAAACTGATCCACGATAAATTTTCACCCGAAGCTGTGGTAAAAGTCAATATCAAAGTGGAAACCCCAACGCAGAATCCTAACGAAATCAAAGGCAAAGCCATTCCGGGGATCAGCAATATCATTGCCGTAGCTTCTGGGAAAGGCGGAGTTGGGAAATCGACCGTTACGGCGAACCTGGCGGTTACTTTGGCAAAAATGGGCTTTAAGGTTGGTGTTTTGGACGCCGATATTTACGGACCGTCGATGCCTATTATGTTCGATGTGGAAAACGAAAAGCCGATTTCGGTTGAGGTGGACGGGAAGTCTAAAATGAAACCGATCGAAAGTTATGAAGTAAAATTGCTTTCCATCGGATTTTTCACAGCGCCAAGCCAGGCAGTTATCTGGCGTGGGCCAATGGCTTCAAAAGCATTGAACCAAATGATTTTTGATGCCGATTGGGGACAATTGGATTTTATGCTGATTGACTTACCGCCGGGAACAGGCGACATCCATTTATCCATCATGCAATCCTTGCCAATTACAGGAGCAGTTGTTGTGAGCACGCCTCAGGCTGTGGCTCTAGCCGATGCCAAAAAAGGGGTTTCAATGTTTTTATCAGACAGTATCAACGTTCCGGTTTTGGGAATCATAGAAAACATGGCGTATTTCACTCCGGAAGAACTGCCAAATAACAAGTATTACATCTTTGGGCAGGAAGGCGCTAAAAACCTTGCCGCCGATCTGCAGGTTCCGTTCCTTGGAGAAGTTCCATTGGTACAAGGCATTCGCGAAGCCGGAGATTACGGCCGCCCTGCCGCCCTGCAAACAGCATCGGTAATCGAAACGGTATTTGAGGAAATTACGCGTAACGTGGTTCAGGAAACGGTTAACAGAAACGAGAGCCTGCCGCCAACAGAAGCAATCAAAATAACAACTATGGCCGGATGCTCGGCCGTTAAAGGAAAATAAGATGACAAACGAAGAATTGACTTTAAACGTTGAAAAGGCGCTTGACGAAATCAGGCCGTTCCTAAACTCAGATGGCGGTGACATCAGCCTGGTTTCCATCGAGGACGACAAACACGTAAAAGTGCGCCTTCAGGGAGACTTGCACTTCATGCAGTTTGAGCATCAGCACGATGAAAGCCGGTGTTGAAACTACCATCAAAAAATATGCGCCACAAATAGAGACAGTAGAAAATATTAATTAAAAGGAATGGTAAAAAAACTAATCGTTATTATTTTCTTACTGTTGGGCTATAATAATGCTAATTCCCAAAAAAGTGCATTTCACCAAGGATATTATATTGATTATAAGGGCCAAAAAATAGAGTGCCTGATAAAAAATGAAGATTGGGATATTAATCCGACCGAGTTTAAATATAAGACCAATACAGATTCTGAAATAAAAATCATTACCAAAGATGAATTCAAGGAATTTGCAGTTGATGAATATAAGTTCAAGAAGGCTAACGTCAAGATAGATCAATCTCCGGATAATTATGCTGATGCCAATACTTCAAGAGTCATGAATTTGGTAGATCAACAGTTAATCCTAAGGGTTTTGGTGGAAGGCAATGCGGTGCTATACGGTTATAAATCCGAAAATTACACAAGGTTTTTTTACAGTTTGGATAGTGACATTCTGCAGCTCTCCTACAAGATCTACAATAATAATGAGGGCGCTTATGCCAAAAACGAAAACTACAAACAGGAACTGTTGAATAACCTTAAATGCGATAAAATTACACAAAGCGATATTGATGAGCTGCAATATAGGGTTTATGAATTAATGCCGTTATTCGTCAAATACAACAACTGCTCGGAAGTTACCGCAGTCGAGTACAAAGCAAAAAAGAACATCAATACTTTAGAGCTCTTTGCTAAGGCTGGGATAGGAATGTCCTCTTTTTCGTTAAGTCAAAACGGAGATAAAAAAGATTTTGGGCAAAAGGTAAAGGGCAGGGTTGCTTTAGAAACAGAGATTAATTTTTCCAATAAGGCAAAAAAATGGTCTGTCCTTGTTGAGTTAGCTTATCAGTACTACAAAGGAACTTATCAGGAAGCAACTTCAACCATGCTGCCAGACAAAGAAATAGATTATAAGGCGATTGATATTTCTTTTGGTTTCAGGAAATATTTTGCCCTAAACGACAAAGCCTCGCTTTTTGCAAACGGATATATTACGTATGGCTATGAGTTCGGAGATGGAAAAGTAGGTTCGTTTGATTTAAGCAGGAGTATAAGCCCAGCCATTGGCATAGGCTATTTGTACAATAAAAAATATAGTTTGGAATTACGATACGAGTTTAGTAGGGATATTTTAGCAGATTACATGACGATAACTTCCAACTACCAAAGCATTGGGCTTGCATTTGGATGTAAGGTTTTTTAAACGGATTACTATAATTGAAAATGATTGAAACAGATATATTGATAATCGGTGCCGGACCGACAGGCCTTTTCGCCGTTTTTGAAGCCGGATTATTAAAACTAAAATGCCACATTATTGACGCTTTGCCACAACCTGGAGGCCAGTTAGCAGAGTTGTATCCCAAAAAACCCATCTACGATATTCCGGGTTATCCCGAAGTATTGGCAGGCGATTTGGTGACCAACCTAATGGAACAGATCAAGCAGTTCCAGCCCGGGTTTACCCTGGCAGAAACTGCCGAAACCATCGAAAAGCTCGAAGACGGAACTTTTATCGTTACCACAAACAAAGGAACGAAACACCATGCAAAAGCTATTGCAATTGCTGGCGGATTGGGGACTTTTGAACCAAGGAAACCGGTTATCGAGGATATTTCATTCTACGAAGACAAAGGTGTGGAGTATTTTGTAAAAGACCCTGAATTGTTCCGCGACAGGAAAATAGTGATCGCCGGTGGTGGCGATTCTGCACTGGATTGGAGCATTTTCCTTGCTGATGTTGCTTCAGAAGTAACCTTAATCCACAGAAGGAATGAATTCCGCGGCGCTTTGGATTCGGTAGAAAAAGTACAGGAATTAAAGCATTCCGGTAAAATCAAATTGATCACTCCGGCGGAAGTTGTCGGGTTGAATGGTGCCGAACACCTGGAGTCCATCGATATTGATGAAAACGGTGCGCACCGCACAATCAAAACCGATTACTTCATACCGCTGTTTGGGTTGACCCCAAAATTGGGTGCTATCGCCAACTGGGGATTGGAAATCGAAAAAAATGCCATCAAAGTCAATAATGCGCTGGATTACCAAACCAATATCGAAGGGATTTATGCCATAGGCGACGTAAATATCTATCCGGGGAAACTGAAACTGATCCTATGTGGTTTCCATGAGGCAACCCTGATGTGCCAAAGCGTATACAACAGATTGAACCCAGGAAAGAAATACGTTTTGAAATACACAACGGTTTCGGGGGTTGACGGTTTTGACGGAACCCGTAAGGAAGCGGAAAAAGCAGTGGTAAAATCAATAGAATAATGAAACTCAACCATCCTGAATTAGTAGACCTGCTGAAGAAAGCATATTCTGCTGAAAAAGCAGCTTCTTTTGCCTATCAGGGACATGCTGGTTCGGTTAAGGATCCGGTTCAGAAAGCGGCCATTCACCAAATCGAATTAGACGAATGGAACCACCGGGCTGAGGTTTTGCAGATACTGAACGATTTTGAGATTCCCATTTCAAAATGGTACGAATTTAAATTCCATGTCATCGGCAAAGTCATTTCGGGGAGCTGTTATGTCATCGGTTGGTTCATGCCATTTTATTTTGCCGGAAGGCTCGAAAGCGGTAATGTTTGCGAGTATTTCAGGATGATGCATTTTTTTAATGACCTCGGAATCAGTAAATATAATGAAGTGCTTTATGAAATGGGCATCAAGGAGAAAGAACACGAGGTTTATTTCCTTGAAAAAATAAAAGACAGCAGGCTGCTGCCGTTTTTTGAAAAGGTTTTTTCGTGGGGAACCGGTAAAGGTTTTAATGATATCGATTTAGATAAAAAATATCCTGTTGAACAATCCAGTCAATACTGCAAAAAATAATATGGCACAAGACGTAACGATAAAGATCACCGACCGTAACGGCCTCACCCATGAGGTGCAGGCGCCTACAGATATGAACATGAACATCATGGAGCTTATCCGTGCCTACGAATTGGCCGAAGAAGGGACCATTGGGGTTTGCGGCGGAATGGCAATGTGCGCTTCCTGCCAGTGTTATGTGCTGAACGATGTAATTTCATTAGAACGCAACCCTGATGAGGAAGCGATGCTCTGGGAAGCTTACCACGTAAAGGAAAACAGCCGCCTGGGCTGCCAGATTCCGATTACTGAGGATATAGCCGGGCTGGAAATACAGATCGCGCCAGAGCAATAAAAAAAAGCGGAACTTTTATAAAGCTCCGCCTTTTACAACTAAACACACTCTTAAAAACATTATTCTTTAATAAACTGCAGCGTTTTAGAAGCAGTTTCCTTGTTGATTTTCAGGAGGTAGATTCCTTTTGAAAATGC
Organism: Flavobacterium sp.; assembly: GCA_049841115.1. GTDB lineage: Bacteria > Bacteroidota > Bacteroidia > Flavobacteriales > Flavobacteriaceae > Flavobacterium. Next base: position 656,397 of record JASGHQ010000006.1, on the reverse strand, counting down.
ACTTGTATCTACAGTCAGATCGTTTGAAGAAGCAACTTTAACCTTAGCAACACATTGCCCTAAAGCGTTATAGATGTCAAACGAATCTGGTAAATCCTGTCCTTGTGAGATATTGATGATCACAAAATCCTTAGCCGGATTTGGATATAATTTTACATTGTCAAACAATTCAACCTCTGAAACCTTTAATGGTGCCTGGCAAGCCAAAGAAGTCTTCAATGTACTTCTTCTAGGCGAATTCTGGATTACTGCCAAAATCCTTGCTTTTTGGTTTAACGTAAAGGTGTTCATGCAGATGTCGTTCGTGTAATCCATATAGTTTTCGGTCATGTCATTTCCGGCCGCAGAAGGGCAAGAATCATAAACGGCATCACAATCGTAGTTTTCCTGAGAGGCCGCAGGTGTATCAGGACAATAATCTTTGTTGCTGTCCGTAGCGTTTACGGTACAAGATGTAGTGTCGCCCCAAATATGGCGCAGACCAAAGCAGTGGCCAATTTCGTGGGTTGCTGTTCTTCCCTGGTCGTAATCTGTAAAATAAGTTCCGGTATTTGCAATTGATTTTGATCCGAAGCATCTGTAATCAATGATTACCCCGTCAGTTGTGGCTGAACCTCCAGAAGTTGCAAGACCGCCAAGGCCAGAACTGTCCGGGAATTGCGCATAACCCAATACTCCGCCTAATTCGGCACTCGAGCTAGTGCTGAAGGCGCAAACCCAAATGTTGAAATATTGTGTTGGATCCCAGATAGTATTTGGTTTCAGGTTGGTTTCCACGCTGCTTTCCGTTGCCCAGCTTGCCACTCCAAGGTTTACGCGGTCGATTCCAGTAGTAGCTGTTCCGTCTGGTTTTCTTTGAGCCATACAAAATTCTACTTCTACATCGGCACCTACTTCATTTTCGTTATAGCCATTGGTGTTAAGCATTCTTCTAAAATCCTGGTTCAAAACCGTAATTTGTGACAAAACCCTTGCATCAGTAATGTTTTCACCACTTCCAAGCGCATCGCCATTATGGATAACGTGTACGACAACCGGAATGGAAACTACTGTATTTACGCTTCTTCCGTTAGCCATTTTTTGTTTGGCTTCTTCGATTTTTGGCGCAATCCATTGTTCAAAAGCTTCAGTAGACAAGCGATTCGGATTTTTTTCCTGTAGTGATTGCTCGTATTCTGTAGAGATACATTTAACCAATCCGTTATGTGGGTTCACGCTTTGGATTGTTTTTCCGAAAACCTTTCTTCCGGAAGTATTCTGCGCCTGTACAACACTAAAAGCTGTTAAGGCAAAAAGGGTAAAAACCGCCCTTAAGGTAAAGTTAACTTTCATTTTTATTCTTCAAATTAATTAAATAGAGGGCTAAATTACTACTTGTATATTACGGAAATAATAATTGCGAGCAACACCCAAAAAACTGCGGTAAACAATTCGTATTGTGCTTATTTTAACACTATTTTGGCAAAAGCGATATCCAGAATAATAATTACAGGCAAAAAAAATGTGGAGATGGCTCCACACTTTTTTTAACACAATGACTAATCATCTTACTCAAAAAAACAACGGTTAAATGTACCATTTGTATAAAATGTAAATAATAAATGAGGTGAATGGTAAAAAAATGGCGGTAAACAAACCATTTTGTATTACTTTTCGTAATAGCATATGGCCAAATTGGGCTGCATTGCAAACATCAGCGTTTGGAATCCGTTTTCTTTTTCTGTTTCGGTTGAAACCAGATAATGGTTGTTTACGGTGTCAATTAAAACCAGGAGCGGTGAAAAAAAAGTGATGCCGATCTTGTGTTTGGAACTATCGGTAATATCCGTGTTGATAATGTCGAGCTGAAAATTGGTAAACGGGAAAAAACTGTTTCCCAGCGCATCGCCCACCCTGTGGAAATTTCCTTTAAGCTGCTCCACATAACCGCTTGCAGCCATTCCTACCAAAAAATGAAGCTGCGCGGCTTTTTCGTTTTCGCTCACCAATTCCCGGAAAGTCGCTTTCGGATTTTCCTTCGAATTGAATAGTTGCTGCTGCATCAGGTACTCCTTGTAAGTATCCTCAAAGACATATTTGTCCCAAATAAATGTAGAGCTGCTGTCAATTACAGTGCGGTAGGCCAACCTGATTTTTGTCATGGAAACTAAATTGCTATAAACAAAAATAGAGAGTTTATGAATTCCTCTCTATTTTCTAACTTCAAAAAACACACACTTATCTTATTGAACTAACATTTTTTTGCTTTGCTCAAATGTTCCTTCATCGTTTATGACTTTCACTTTATAGATATAATAACCGCTGCTTAGCCCATTTCTTTCGATGGTCAGCTCGTTTTTACCGGCATTCAGGTTTTTGTCGATTGGAGTTGCAATCAGCCTGCCCATCAAATCAAATAACTGAAGGCTGACTTTAGCATCACTGTACAATGTCAGCGGAATAATGGTCGATGACTTCATTGGGTTTGGATAGTTTTGTCCCAGCCCAAATGTTTGCTGGATGGTTTCGTCAATGCCTAATGTTGGCCCAGCCACATAAATAGTGTGGTTCAGTACAAAACCTGCCGCTACGCTTCCGGTAACCGTCGACATTTCATTGGAAACACCATCAGAAAAAACGTTGTCAGAAGCATTATAGGTATAGCCGCTCATCCCTTTGGTATAGCCATTTGCGGTTGAGGCATTAACCAATGTCACAGCGCTGCCGGTTCCTTCTGGGAAAGCAATTTGCGTAACCAGCAAAGAAGTCCCTGCCGAATTGTAGATGTGCACGTGGATATGTGTCGCGCGACCGGTATACCAGCCCGGGAAAATAGACGTAAAGCTTACCAAACCATTGGCATCGGTAGTCTGTCTTCCTCTTAGGAAATGATAGGCTGTGTAATTGGTGGATTGCATTGCAGTTCCGCCATATTCCGAATAGTTTCCGTCTTTATCACAATGCCAAATGTCTACAATCGCCCCCTGCAATGCAGTGCAATTGCCATTGACATTCATAATATTGATATTAATGGTAAATGCTACTCCGGTCCGGTCAACAATAATGTTTGAGCGCACCAAAGATGCCGGTGTAATCGTTGGAAACGGCCCGGCAGTTTCGCTGTTGGTAACCGAACAGGAAGCAATGTCAACCGCTTCGGCTGAAGCTTCCTTTGCACGCAGCAAACTTGGGGCGGCAACCGCCAAACCAAGAAAGCCAATACTGTTTCTTAAAAAGTCTTTTCTTTCCATATCTCAAATAATAACAACCCAAAATTGCCTGTAATTAATTGGATGTCAAAATAAATGAGGTAAACACGATTTCAGATAGGGCGAATTAGGACCGGGCTTTCTGCAAAGAGCCATAAATCAGGCTAAACAATGCCAATGCAAAGATGACCCAGATAAAATTTTCCGACGAACGCTGAATCGCTTCCGAGATGCAATTGGGTTTTTCAAAATACCTTTCTGAGGCCCAGGACAACGCTGCGGTTATCGCTATTGCCGCTCCCGTTAATCTTACGGCTGTATAAATCCTGTATTTAGACAATAGGATGAACCACGGGATGACCAGGAAGATGATGAAAATCTGCATCAGTTCAATTCCCAGATTAAAGCCCAAAAGGCTCAGCGCCAATTTGCCGCTTTCTAAATTCAGGTTGGATAAAATCGTTGCAAATGCCAATCCGTGAATTAAGCCAAATCCTGCTGCAACAAACATTTCCTTGTTTGGGAACAAAGGCCAGATCGCGTGAATTGCGGTAATCAAAATAGAAACAGCGATAAGGATCTCGATGGGCTTTGGCTGTACCGCTATCCATCCGGCCGATCCGAGGAATAAGGTGATGGAATGGCCAATTGTAAATGCTAGTGTGATTTTTAGAATACGCAACAGGCTGTATTTTGTGTTTCCCGATTTGGCCCATTTCCCGTTTTGGGCAATCAGCGGAGCGGATAATAAAAGCACCAGCAGGAATAATAAATGATCGGTGCCTTCTGAAATGTGTTCCATCCCAAGGCAGACCATGCTTTTAAAACCAATCCACGAATTGCCTTTGGCCAAATTGATCCTGAGCGGATAAACCTTGCCAACCCTGTTGTTCATCGAAATGGCAGCAATTTCAGTACTGTTTTCACTTATCAATCCATTTTCCCAATCCTGACGGATACTTACAATCGCCTGATGGGTTACGACCTGGTGCATGATGGCATCGTAATAAACCGTAAAATTCCGGGTAGCATCATCGGGAGCAGGGGTTATGATAATGCTGGCAATCAACTCCTGGTAAATGCCGGTGGCGGTCTGTTCGGCTTTGGCCAGTTTTATATGGCTGATGAGCAAAGGCCAATCTTTTCCTGTTTTTCCTTTTATATGGAAATGATCCAAGATATACCTGTAAATTTCAGATTGATGCTTCTTTAGCAAACCGTCCAAATCATTAGTGACATCAAAAGGAACGGCAGGTTGCAATTCCTTTAAAGGCAACTGCAATTCACAGAGGATTTTGTCCGATTTGACATCGAACAGTAACACAGAGTTCGGCATCGGATGGGAGTATCCGATAAGAAAGATCAATAAAAAGAAAGCTAAAAACCTGTTTTTCATTTTAATAAAAAAACCAAACAATTTCAAATCAAAATTGCCTGGTCTTGTTCAACAACTAACGAATTTATTTTTTTATGAACTTAGCCGTAAATTTCCTGCTGCCGTCTTCCACAGAAAGGATGTAATTCCCTTGCGAAAGCGAAGCTACGTTCAATTTTAGCTGCGTTCCCGAAAATTTGGAGCTGATTAATTTTCTTCCGGACAAATCAAAAACGGTAGCTTTTGCATTGCTCAGTCCGGTAGCAAAATCGGCACTGATGGTTTCAATAGCCGGATTTGGATAAGCTTTGATCTTTACTGTTGATGCCACATTGCTGATCCCCAAATTATCAATAGACGAACCGGCCAGATCAGCGCCATAATCACTCGAATGATCGCGCCATACTGAGTGATAGTGGATTTGGCTTGAAACCACGACACCATTCTGGCAGGCAAATTCAATCCACACATGAGGACCGTCTATCCGCACATAATTGGAGTTGGAAGAAAGGAAAGTACTGGCGCTTCCCACGGTAGCACTTCCTGTAAAAGCCACATAAGTACTGCTGATTTCGCTGGTATAAAGCGCCATAAGCGATGCTGCAGTTGTAGCATCCAAATCATTTACATAATTGCCGATGGCTGCCAGAACCAAATCCTGCTGGGCAGTTGTCATAGTGCTGCATGCCACACCCTGTTTGGTTGCGGGCATGGTGTTGGTATTGCCATTGCTTTCTCCGGGACTCATAAGGCAATCACTGAAGGTTGTGGATAATTTTGCGGTATTGAACTGTGTGCTAGTCAAGGAAGCCAGCATATTTCTTAAGGCCGTCCTTTCGTCTTCCATCGGGGCGTAAGTAGTGCCGTTATAGGTAAAAGTCGTTGGCTCCAACGCCACAAACATAGGTGTGGCACCAATGACATGGCCGTTGTTGAAAGCAATATTAGCGGCGTAGTGATGTCCGCCAAATTGAAGCATCCATGCTCCTGTAGTGGAAGGCACATTCAGAAAGGCGATCCACCGCAAGCCCGAATTGTATTGGCTTGTTCCGCCACCATTGGCGCCCAGCCAGTCTTCCGCCACACGGATGGAGTTCCATTCGTCCGAACCATTATTGGTTCCGCTTCCCAATGCTGCCTGGATAATAGCGGTTGCGGCTGTTTGTTGTGCTGTGGTCAGCGATCCAAATTGAATTCCGTTGCGGCACGTAGAACCACAAGGCAGGTTCGACCATTTTCGGGCCAGGGTAGTTGTATAGGTTTGCTGCAATGTTGCCTGCTGTGTCGTGGTCAGAAGGGCCTTGAATGCCAATGCCGCAGTGACCACATCATTGACAGATTGGTCTGCGTTAGGGTTCAATGCAGCTACGCCGGCTGTTTGTGGCGGATCATTAAACGGATTCATCGAAGGAAAATCTACTTTTTGGATCAAAATAATGCTCATTGTAACAAAGGAGGCCAATGCAAAAAGGTATTTTAATCTTTTAGCGCTAGGCGAATCTGATTCGGGATGTGTAATAACTGACTCCATAATTTTCAATTTAGTGATATAAAGTTAGGATCGTTTGGTTTGATTTTCAAACAAATGAGGTAAACGCAATTTTATGCGGGGTTAAAGCAGGGTTTCTATCAGTAATAAGATCGCATTTTCGGATAAGGCTTCGAATTCTATTTCGGAAACGTCCCAAATAACAAGCGCATCGCGTGATTCGAGCAGTCGGTTCTGAAATTCAAATGCACCGTTTATCACAAAGGCAAATGCGCCATTTTCTTTTGGCAACCGGTAAAATCCTTCGCTCCTTCCGCTGAAAATGCCAATGGAAATTTTATGGCCTTCACTTTCCAAAAGCGGGAATAATTCGTTTCTGCGGTTGAAATCAAATTGTTTTTTTTCAAAAAAATCTTTTTCAGAAACAGAACTTATTCGTATTTGAAGGTAATTGATCAGCTCGGTTTCATACGGGTTCCGGAGCTGAAATGCTATGGGTTTTGTGGTTTTCAAAACCTGTATTTCTTCGGTTCCGATATCATTCTGATTGCCAATTCCGTCATGGTAATCAATGGTCCCAACAAGCGGGATCAGGATAAGGTTTTTGTTTTTTGCTATAGAAAAAGACTGGGTTTGACGGGGTGCCAAAGTTTCATCATTGACAATCTCCAGGTTCCCAAAAGGCCTCCGGCTTTCATCAAAATAAGCCCCGAAATTAAAGACGGACAAACAGCGATACGTTTCGTCCTCATCGTGGAAACGCAGCCCGGCTTTGTAAATCTGGGATGGGTTTTGGGGCAGCATTACTGAAACAGTTTTCCTATTTCATCCTTGAAGGTTTCGCCTATCGGCACCATAAAATCATCAATCTGGATGACTTTGTTCTGGATGGTTTTGACCTTGCTTATCGGAATGATGTACGAACGGTGTACACGGATGAATTTGGGTTCCGGCAATTTCTCCAAAATGTTTTTCATCGAAATACGGGCCACGATTTTGGATTTGTTTTTCAGGTGGATCTGGATGTAATCGTCCAGGCCTTCGATCAGTAAAATGTCTTCAAACTCAATCCGGTGCAGTTTGTAATCGGCACGGATCATTAAATGGGTCTGAAGCGCCATGCTGTTTTTGAACTGGAATTCGTTGCGCGCTTTTTGTACGGCAATCTCAAAACGCTCAAAAGAAAAAGGCTTCAGCAGGTAATCGGTAGCATTGACGTTGAAGCCCTCTACGGCAAACTCACTGTGCGCCGTGGTAAAGATTACCATTACATCGCTTTCGAGCAATTTGTAAAAATCGATGCCATTTTTATTGGGCATCTGAATGTCCAGAAACAGCAAATCGACCGGATACTTATTCAGGTGCTTTAATGCTTCGTTTTGTTTGGTAAAGGTTTTTTCAAGTGAAACATAATCAATCTGGTTGCAGAAATGATTGATAATCTGCAGTGCCAAAGGCTCGTCATCTATAGCTATAGCCCGGATCATAACAAATCGATTTTTAAATTAACATCGTATGTTTTTTCGTCTTCAACAACATCCAGTTCGTATTTGCCCGGATAAATCAAATCTAGCCTTTTTTGGGTATTTTTCAAACCTTCTTCGGTCTTAAACTCTTCATCGATTTCGCTTGCCACGATCGAATTCTGAACCCGCATCAGCAATGACCGTTCAGCTATGGTAATATCGATTTTGATAAAGGAATCCGCATCTGGATTGATGCCATATTTAAAGGCATTTTCTATAAACGGAATAAGAATAAGCGGTGCAATGGCGCGTCCCATTGTAGTTCCATGGATTTCAAACGAAAGTGAAACGCTGTCGTCCAAGCGCAGTTTCTGCAGCTCAATATAATCCTTGATGTAGTTGATTTCCTTATCCAAAGTCACAAAATCCTGTGAACTTTCGGTAACCACATAGCGCATGATGCTCGACAGTTTCAGTACGGCATTCGGCGCCTCGTTTGATTTTTGGATAGTCAGGGCATATAAGACTGTTCAGTGTGTTGAATAGGAAATGCGGATTGATCTGTGCTTTCAGGTAAGATACTTCGGCATTTAGTTTTTCATCATGGATTTTGGTTAAGCGCGCATTGATTTTTATTAAAAAAGCCAAAGCCAAAACCAATAAAAACGGGATTAGCATCTGTGAATCTAAAAAGATATTGCGCTCAAAAGGCGTCTGCCCGAAACCAGGGCCAAATTTTGGGCCTCCACCAGGCATTGGGCCGGGAGGCATCGGAAAATTATCACCAAAAATCAAATCGGTCAGAACAATCAAAGCGGCATATGAAGCGATGATGGCAATGGCAAAGACAACTTTCCTGTTGTTGAAATAAAGTTTTGGGATGAAGTAATAATACGAGGCATAAAAAACGCCCAGCAGCATGAAAAAGCGCACCAATGATTTTTGGAATGGCACGATGTGCAGCATTTCCCAGCCTAAGCCAAAATCGGGCGAAGAAAATACGGGAATACTCAAAAAGGCAAGGCATCCTAAAAAGTTGATCAAAAAAAAGCGCGTCGAATTATTCATTTTTATTTTCTTCCTATCAAATATAGGCAGAATATCTTTTTGGGAATAACAAATGCGATAAACTCAGATTATTTGTAGGTTAATCAGCCATTTGTTTTGGCCAAAAATAAAAAACCGGCGCAATACAAGGATGCACCGGTTTTAAAAACAAAAAAGAACTATTTTAGAAAGTTATCGTATTTACTTTAGCGCTGCCTGATGTGGTTGGCGATGATTTTAGGGTTGCGCCCGACGTAGAATAGGTCCCGCCCTGGTACAATCCCCAGGTTGTGGTGCCGCCTACGTAGCTTCCGCCGGTGTAGCTTCCGCCAAAGTAAATTTTGTATTGTGTGTTTTGTGCCAAGCCAGGGCTTGAAAAATGGAAATAATACACACCATTTTTAGGCTTGAAGGTTACCATTTCTGTTCCCGATGCATTTTCAATATGGATCAGCGAAGTTGCTGCCAACTGCGCACTTGATTTGATGTACATGCTAACCTGAGTGGAAGCCGTGTTCATTGCTTTGGTCATATTGGCATTGGAACCTGCCGAAATCAAATAACCGCCATTCATTAAGAACGTTCCGTTGAAATCGATTCCCTCTTCGGGTTGGCTTGTTGGCCCGTTGACAATGGTAGTTCCGCCGGTAATGGTAATATTTCCGTTACTGTCTATGGCGTCGCTGCCAGCTACGATTACGATTCCGCCTGTGATGAACAGGTTGCTTCCGTCATTGGATTCGGTTCCGCCTGCAACAGTTCCGTAAGTCGCGTTGATCCCGTCATTGGAAGCCGTGATATTGGTTACACCGCCGGCAAAAGTAATGGTTGGTGCTTCAACGCCTTCGCCCATACCCTGGGTTGCAGAAATGGCATTCACAGTGGTGTTTCCGCCATTTACCGTTACCGATAGATCAGAATGTATTCCGTCATCAGTTGAATTTACAGTATTGGTTCCGTTATTGATGGTAATTGCGCCCGCAGCGACAATTGTTTTTGGATGGGCATAATCGGTACCGGAAACCAGGAAGCGTGCTCCGGTTGTCCTGATGTTGGTCGTAGGGCCGCCATTTGCATCTCCTATGATAATTGCGCCATCGGCTTTTAACCCTTTGCCGCCGGCACCTGATGATGTGGTTGTAAGCGAACCGCCCAGAACCGAAATGTTGCCATCAGCAGAAAAAGCAGCCGAACTGTACGAGTCTATGGCCCCGGTTGTACCGGTGTAGGTAGTTCCGCTTCCGCTTGAAGTAATGTTTACGGTTCCCGCTGTCATATTGATGTTGCCGTCAGAAGAAACTGCCTTGAAACCAACACCGGTTCCCGAAATCGTAACATTGGCACCCGAAAAGTTTACGCTGGTATCCGATTTCAATCCGGCGCAGTAGGAAGGGTCGTAACCCGAACCCGAAGTCTCCAGAACTACTCCGCCGGTGGCCGTGACGTTTACGGTCCCGCCGCCCAAAGTAATTATTCCGGTAGCTTTAATTCCTTTAGATTGGTTTCCGCCAACAGTACAGCTAACGGTTCCGCCATTAATGATAAGCGTGCTGTCTGCATCGATGCAGGTCCCGTTTTGATTGGAAACAGACAAAGTTACATTTCCGTTATTGATCGTTATATCGCCATCTGCTTTGATGCATTTTTGAGAAGCATAATCCGCAGTAGCCGAATTTGCCGTTCCAGTTACCAGGAATTGTGTTCCTGTATTGGCAATGCCAATTGTTGGTGCGCCTGTGGCACTTCCGATAACGATGTTCCCGTCAGAAGACAATCCTTTCCCACCTGTTCCTGAAACTGTCAGGTTGAAAGTTCCGCCGGTAATGTTCAAATCGGCATCGGTACTAAAACACGATGAAGCATAGCTATCGGTTACTCCGGCCGTATTGGTATAAACAGCGCCGGTTCCGGCAGAATTTACGGTAAAATTCCCATCGGTAACCGTAATTCCCGTTCCCGATGAAAACGCCTTTCCGCCATTGGCAGCAGCAGTAAGCGTGATGTTGAATGTTCCTCCGTTTACAATAATGGTAGCATCGGTTTTGATTGCGGTACAATACGAAGGGTCGAAACCGCTGCCTGAAGCAGCAAGCACGGCAATTCCCGACATAGTTGCGGTAATGGTTCCGCCGCTGATAACGATATTGGCCTTTCCGCTGATCCCTTTGGATTGTGCTCCTGAAACCGTGAAATTAATGATCCCGCCAGTAATGGTAATGACACCGGTTCCGCCCTTGATCGCTTTTACGTCATTGGCAGTTGAGGTAATGTTGATCGTTCCGCCCGAAATGGTAATAACACCGTTCCCAGCATCGATTCCATCGCCAAGAGATGAAGGTACATTCAGGGTTCCGCCGGTCATTAGGTAACCTTCCGAATGCAATCCGTCTGAGGCTGCCGAAGAGATCGTAGTGGTTCCGCTGTTGATGATGATAGTCGATGACGTATTGATTCCGTGTTTCTTGATTCCGGCAACGGTAAGTGCCCCCGAATTATTGATGACAATAGGCCCGTCTGTGGTAATGGTTCCGTTTTTCGAACTTGCGCTTCCGTCTGACAAGGTATTTGCAGAACCTGATACTGCCAGGATATTAGTGATTTTTCCGCCAGAGATGCTGAATGCTGCTCCGGCTGGGTTGGTCAGTGTCACATTTCTTAATACCAGATTCACATCCTTGTCGGTCGCCATGGTAAGGCTTCCGTTGGCACTTGATCCCAAAATGTTGTACTCAAGGTTTGCAATTCCCGAAGTCGCCGCAACTACAACAGTTCCCGCCGTTGCTGTAATTGTCACGCCCTGATTGGCATACGGATTGATGATGGTAGCATTGTCGGTTCCGTTATAGATAATGTAGATTTTATCTAAAACCACAGCATCCGGAGTAAAAGTCAGGCTGTCTACTACAGTTTTCTGGAAATCCAGGGTAGGAGTGGCATCGGACAATTTGAATTTGGCGTAAGTGTTGTCAAATTTGATGCTGTCTACGGCTGAGATATCTTTAGCATACATAACATTGCCCGCATTGTGTACCCTTACTTTCTGTTGCCCGAAAATGAAATTCGTAAATAACGAAAGGACTAATAATGTGTATATCTTTCTCATTTTTTACTGAATTTAAGTGTTAAGCCGTTTACCTGTACAAGGTACAGCCCGCTGGAAAGGGCAGACACATCAATGCTTTGATTAGGGGTGTAGCTTCCTTGTTTTACCAATTGCCCGGTAAGCGAATAGATCTTCACGTCCAGATCCTCAAAAAGATCCGATTTGATCTGTAGGGTTTCAGAGCCAGGGTTTGGGTACAGGGCCAGGTTGTTTTTGTTTTCGCCAAACCCCGGTGTGCCTAAAGTGCTGTCTGTAAAAGTGATTTTCCTGATAATGTTTACCGGAATCGAAATTACCGCTGTGGCTGAGCCGTCTGTTTTTACATTCAGATTGTCATTGGAAAAGTAAAGCTTCCCTGTTGCCGCTACAGAGAAACCCTGGGTGGTGCCATCGTAATAGGTTACGACAACTCCCGATTGGGAGTACGAATACGAGCTTGCCAACAGTAGCAGCAAAAACGCGATTGTCCGTAATTGTTTCATGTTCTTAGGTTTTTATGTCGAACAAAATAATGTACTACAGACAATACAAAAAAAAGAAAGAGGCCAACCCCAAAAAAATGTCGGTAAAAAAAGAGGAGCTTAAAAACTCCTCTTATTTAATTAAACCAATTCCGGTTTCTGGATTATTTTTTCTTCGATCGCATCCCAAAGCCCAATTCGTTTTTCGAGCGCTAAAACCGAAATTTCCTCAACATCCTTCCATTTGTGTTCTTCATCCTGGCAAAGTTCGGTGATCATCTGCATTGCCATTGGCCCATGTTCATCAGCATCCAGCTCGATATGCCTTTCAAAATAATAGATCAGTTTTGACAGATCGGTTTCAGGAAAATTATTCTGGAAATTCTTTAGGATTTCGGTAAACATATTCGGTATAAGGTCTTCCCTTCCAAAAGTAAATGCTGCTGCGATCTTATGTGCTTTCCCTTCTTCGATCACATGGAAGGTGAACTCCAGGAACTCCTTGATTTTTGGGTGCAGGCTGCTGTGCCTGATGGCTACGAAAATATTCTTGGTGTCGGCTACATCTTTTAAAAAATGCTCCAATTCTGAAGTTTGTGCGCCACATCCTTTCATGGCATCAACATACATTTCGAAATGGCTCAGCCTTTTTCCGTCTAAAGTAAGGTCACTTTCCTCAGCCAAAACAATTTCGTTAATCAAATAGCGTGTTTCAGGATTTGCAGAGGCAAACCATGGCGTAGCGGTACAGGTCAGCTTATTCTGCAGCGCTTTTAAAAGTGACATGAAATCCCACACGGCATATACATGGCTTTCCAAAAACTGATGCAGATCCTCAATGGTTTTTACTTTTTCGTAAAGCGGATGCTTTAACAAGATGTCTTTTTGCGGTTGGATTTTGGTGTTTATAATTGAAATGTTCATAGCTTTTTTAGGTATATACGGTTATTCGGTTCCTAGGGATTTGCCTTCGGTCAATCGGCCTACGGGTTCGGGTGAATGCATGTAAATGTAAAAATGCTTCCCGGAAATGAGAAGCATTTTATATAAAATTTATCTATAATCAGATTTTTATTTAAAGGCCGGGATTCCGGTAATGTCAGCGCCAGTAATCAATAAGTGGATATCATGCGTTCCTTCATAGGTAATTACAGATTCCAGGTTCATGCTGTGGCGCATGATGGAATATTCGCCTGTAATCCCCATTCCGCCCAGCATCTGGCGTGCTTCACGGGCAATGTTGATCGCCATGTCTACATTGTTTCTTTTAGCCATCGAAATTTGGGCTGTGGTTGCCTTTCCTTCGTTTCTCAAAACCCCAAGTCTCCAAGTCAATAACTGTGCTTTGGTGATTTCGGTAATCATTTCGGCTAATTTCTTTTGCTGTAATTGGAAACCTGCAATAGGGCGGTCAAACTGGATCCTTTCTTTTGAATAGCGCAAAGCCGTATCGTAGCAGTCCATCGCCGCTCCAATGGCACCCCATGCGATACCGTATCTTGCAGAATCAAGGCACATCATTGGCGCTCCCAATCCTGATTTTCCTGGCATCAGATTTTCTTTTGGGACTTTTACATTGTCAAAAATCAATTCGCCCGTAGCCGAAGCACGAAGCGACCATTTGTTGTGCGTTTCCGGGGTTGTGAAACCTTCCATTCCGCGCTCAACGATCAATCCGTGGATCCTTCCTTCTTCATTTTTAGCCCAAACTACGGCAACATCTGCAAAAGGTGCATTCGAAATCCACATTTTGGCACCGTTCAGTAAATAATGGTCACCCATATCCTTGAAGTTGGTTACCATTCCTGATGGATTCGAGCCAAAATCAGGCTCTGTCAATCCGAAGCAGCCCATGAATTCTCCTGTAGCCAGTTTCGGAAGGTATTTTTGTTTTTGCTCTTCTGTTCCAAATTTCCAGATAGGGTACATTACCAATGAAGATTGTACCGATGAGGTTGAACGAACACCCGAATCACCACGCTCGATTTCCTGCATAATCAGGCCATACGAAATCTGGTCCAATCCGGCACCGCCGTATTCTTCCGGGATATAAGGCCCAAATCCGCCGATTTCGCCCAAGCCTTTAATGATCTGGCTTGGAAATTCAGCGCGCTGTGCATAATCTTCTATAATTGGGGAAACTTCGCGCTTTACCCACGCACGGGCAGAATCACGAACTAATTTGTGCTCTTCGGTCAATAAATCATCCAGCAAATAATAATCCGGAGCTTGAAACAAATCTGGCTTCATAAGAATTAATTTTTTAGTGTAAACTGTTGTCGCTTTTACGAAAACGTTTGCAAAGCTAAAGAATCTTGGCCGAAAATCCGATGAAGATTTTAGATATTTTTGAAGCTTTATCCGGCTGTCCACTATATCTTTTTCTTTGACAAGAAAAAGGATGCCGTTCCCATCCGGGCTAAGACTAAAGTAGTTAAGGGAATTATTTCAGCTTGTCGAATTCGGTTTTTTTGGTCATTAAAAATTCCAGGATCGCCAGTTCGTCATTGCCTTCAGTCACTGTTTTCGATTTTGGGTCGGTATCACAGTAATCAAGGAACCGGGAAGTTTCTGTAGGGCTTACTTTGAGTGTTTTGCTAAAGAAAGATTCGTTGAAATTGGTTTTGGCATATTCCTTAAACGGGATTGGGTCCTGTTTTTCGGTTTTTGGTTTTTTGCTTTTGAACAATTTTCCGACCATTTTCCCAATCTGGATAAAATCCATCCCGTAGGGCATTTCCCCGGTATATACATCTTTGTTGACAGGGTTCGATTGCTCTTTTTCGAGCTTGGCCATCTTAATCCCTTCGTAGGAAACAGCCTCTACTTTTATGGCTTTGATTTGTCGTATTTCTACTTCATCAAGTGGTACCGGCTTTTCAACAAGCGTAATCAGGATGGTGTTTTTTTCAATGTCTTCGGCTGTCAGCTTGTATTTCTGGTCGGCAAAATTTTCAGACATGAAGATCAAAACGTCATTGGCTTTGGCTTCAATTTCAAAATCCCCCGAAGCATTGGTTTGGGTAAATTTGCGGGTGGTAAAATTGACGACATCAATGTTTTTCTGGTAATTGCCCTGATAGGAAACTTTGCCATGCACCAGTTTTGAGGTTTGTGAAAAAGCGGTGCACGAAATCAGTAAGAATAATATGGAAGTAATTTTTGACATAACCATTTAAGTTGAGTTGGCTTTAAGCATTAAAGTTAGCCAAATCCGTTTAGTTAAATTCCGAAGGCTTTGTTAAATGTTTAAACTTAAATGATTATCGGGGAGTTTTATGCCAACAGTTAACCCTACAGCATTATTTTTTTCCTTGATAAAAAAGTAACCAAAAAATCAAGCCTGCATGAAATCAACTTGAAAACTGCTTCGATACTCATTCTGCATATTCATTGTTTTCTACACTGATTTTATGAGGGCGGTTTAAGCCTGGTATATAGCAGCTGGGAATCAGTTAAAATTACATTTTAAGGTAAAACTCTTTTGTCAGCGAAATGTAATCCTCAGTATATTGGTGGCGTGCGGTTTCTATGATGAGCTCTGTTTCTTCTGTTTTCTTTTCTGTAAATGAAAATGCGATCAGGCTTCGTTTGGTTTCGGTGGCTGGCGTGCCTTTTACCCGTGTGATTTTGAATGGATGCAAATTAAATTCCCCGGCTAGCGCAATGAATTTTGCTTCTTCCTTAAACGGAATGATAACGGCAAAAATCCCGTTTTCCGAAAGCAGCAGGCTTGCGGCCTCGATTAGGTCTTCAAACGGCAAGGCATCCTGGAACCGTGCCAAATCGCGCTGTTCGTTTTCGGTTTTGTAATCTTCACTGTAAAAGGGCGGATTCGAAATGATCAGGTCGTACTGGTCTTCCGGTTCTTCCATAAACTCATCCAGGCCGGCATGGAAGCAGAATAAGCGGTCGCCCCAGGGCGAATCTTCAAAATTTTCAACGCATTGTTCGTAGGCGTTTTCATCAATTTCAATCGCATCGATCTGGTCGGCATGGCTTCTTTGGGCTACCATTAAAGATAAGATTCCGGTTCCGGCGCCAATATCCAAAACAGAGAAAGGATTGTGGTCAATGGGGCACCAGGCGCCAAGCAAAACGCCATCAGTACCAACTTTCATCGCGCAACGGTCTTGGTGGATTGTGAATTGTTTAAATGTGAACATGGGTCAATGTGGTAAATAATTGGCGCATTGGCTGATTGCCTAATTGGCAAATTATAAATACATTTCGATCAAGCCTTCGGGCAGGTCCATGATGACTTTTTTGTTTTCGCGGTCGATTTTTACCAAAAACTGGTCGATCATCGGCACAAGTATCTGGACTTCGCCGTTTTCTACCTCAAATAGCGGCTGGGCTGTAGTATCATTAATAGAAACGATTTTTCCGAAAACCCCCAGGCGTTTGTCTTCGATTTCAAATCCGATTACTTCGTGGAAATAGAATTTGTTGCCTTCAAGTTTTGGCAGCATGTTCAGCGGAAGGTAGATTTCGGCTCCAAGGATGCTGTCGGCTTCTTCCTCGGAATTGACATCTTCAAATTTGACACGCAGGAAGTCATTTTTGTGGAGGCTGGAATTTTCAATAAAAAATGGAATCAGGTCCTTGTTGAATTCAACAAATACTGATTCCATGTTTTCATATAGTTCGGGCTCGTCGGTATCAAGATAGATCAGGACTTCGCCTTTGAAACTAAATTTTTTTGCAATTTTACCTAAATAGAAACAATCTTTTTTACGCATAATTGCCTTGTGAAGTATTACGCTTCTTTTTCTTCAGTTGATTCTTCAGCAGCTGGAGCTTCTGGAGCTTCTTCAACAGCCGGAGCCTCTTCAGCAGCAACTTCAGCAACAGTTTCCTCTACAGCAGGAGCTTCAACTTCTGCAACAGCTTCTGGCGCCTCAACTTCAGCAGCTTCTTCAGCTACTTCTTCTTTTGCAGCTTCAACAGCGGCAGCAGCACGTTTGTCGCTTGCAGCTTTTTCAGCTTTCAAAGCTTTAGCTTTAGCATCAGCCTGTGCTTTTGATAAACCATCTTTCTTAGCAGTTACTTTTCCTGCTTTTTCCTCTAACCATTTTGCCAATTTAGCATCAGCCTGCTCTTGCGTTAAAGCTCCTTTACGAACTCCGCCATCAAGGTGGTGTTTCATCAAGGCACCTTTGTATGAAAGGATAGCTCTTGCAGTATCTGTTGGCTGTGCACCATTGTGTAACCATGTAACCGCTTGGTCAAGGTTCAGGTCAATAGTTGCAGGGTTGGTGTTTGGATTGTAAGTACCTAGTTTCTCTAAGTATCTACCATCTCTTTTTGAACGAGCATCGGCTGCTACGATCCAGTAAAAAGGCTTTCCTTTTTTTCCGTGTCTTTGTAATCTAATTTTTACTGACATAATCTTGTGATTAAATTTTGAGGTACTCGACCTCTGTTAATTAAGGGCGCAAAGATAGTTTATTTTCGCAAACAAACTAATGGTATTTTATTTTTTTGACGATTAAGTTCTTGTTTTATACATTTTTAACATCTTTTTTTTAAAAATAATTAGCTGTTTTGCATTAAAAAGTTATTTTTGTGAACAAATAATTATGAAAATGAAAAGATTTTTGCCCCTATTTATAATTGCTTTAGCCCTTACTTCGTGTGAGGAAGACGTGAAATTCAACAATCCTGGTTTTCAGGGGTTGAAAGATGATGTTTTCTGGAGGGCAAATGACACCAGAGCCTATGTTTCGCTAAGCGGGCACCTTACCATTGAGGCGTATACAGAGTACGAAATCCTTACTTTGAATACGGCAAGCGTTAATCCGGGAACCTACCTTTTAGGGACTACAAATTCCAATAATGCTGCAAGTTACACCTCAAGCTTCAATGGTATGGATTTGGAATATGGCACAGTCGCAGTTCCGGGCCCTGTAAATGTCATCAATTTTATTGTTACACCGGGAACGGGATATGTAAGCGGCACCTCAGTGGCGACTACGGGAGGTTCAGGAAGTGGCTTAACTGTTAATATTATCGCAAATGCAGCCGGAAATGTAACCAGCATAATTCCTTCTTCAAGAGGTAATGCCTATGTGGCTGGCGATATTGTTACCGTAGCAGGAGGAAACCTTAACTGCAAATTCAGGATAGAAAATGTGCAAAACAGCAGCGGTGAAATCAAAATCACAGAATACGATGCTGTAAACTTTACGGTTTCGGGCAAGTTCAAATTCAATGCTGCCAATTCAAACAACAACCCTTTTGGAGGACCGATCCTAAACTTCCAATACGGCGAATTCTACAAAATTCCGATTTATCCGTCAATGTAACCGGATCAAAAAAATAACACCAGCCATCCTTCGGGATGGCTTTTTTGTTAATTAAATTATAAAGTCCAAATTTATAGCTGTTTACATTTTATTTAAGCTACATTTGTAACTAAACTTTAAATTATTAAGATGAACATTTTTGTTGGAAGCCTTCCGTTTAGTATAGACGAAGCAGATTTAAGAGAGTCTTTTGAGGCTTATGGAACAGTTGACTCTGTTAAAATTATTACCGATAAATTTACCGGAAGAAGTAAAGGATTCGGTTTTGTTGAAATGTCTAACGACGAGGAAGGCCAAAAGGCTATCGACGAGTTGAACGGTGCTACTGTTAGCGGTCGTACCATTGTAGTCAACAAATCGGAACCGAAACCGGAAGGTGAAAGAAGGTCCTTCAACAACAACCGTTCAGGTGGTTCAGGTGGATTTAGAGGAGGTAATAATCGCGGTGGCGGAGACAGAGGAAGATACTAATCGATACCCTAAAGATAGATAGAAAGCCATCTCAACAGAGATGGCTTTTTTTATTTTGTTGTTGATAACTAAAATTTATTTTTTGCACGCTTCAGTGTATTTTTGTTTGGATCGAAAATCCACGATTTTCCAAATTATTTAGAGAACAGATGTACTTAATTTTTGATACCGAAACTACCGGATTGCCAAGGAATTGGTCGGCTCCGATTACCGATACGGACAACTGGCCGCGCTGCATCCAGATTGCCTGGCAGCTGCACGACGAACTCGGGAATCTGCTCGAGCACCAGGATTACCTGGTAAAGCCTGAGGGATTCAATATTCCGTACGATGCCGAAAGGATCCACGGAATTTCCACCGAACTGGCACAGCAGCAAGGCATTGGCCTGCAGGAAGTTTTAGAGAAATTCAACATCGCTTTGTCAAAAGCAAAATTCATAGTGGGGCAGAATGTTGGCTTTGATGTCAATATTATGGGTTGCGAATTCTACCGTATGGGAGTTGCATCCCAAATGAGTTCCATGCCTGTCCTAGATACCTGTACCGAAGTTACCGCTAATCTTTTAAAAATTCCTGGCGGGCGTGGAGGGAAATTCAAGCTGCCAACGCTTACCGAATTGCATCAATACCTTTTTGGCGCACCATTTGCGGAAGCGCACAACGCAACTGCCGATGTTGAAGCAACAACACGCTGCTTTCTGGAGTTGGTCAAAAGACAGGTTTTTACCAAAGAAGAATTAGACGTTCCTGCTGATTATTTCCAGAGGTTCGGTGAAAACAATCCGCAGGAAATCAGGCTTATCGGATTAAAGCACATCAACCTGAAGCAGGCTTCTGATGAAATCAGGAAGCAATTCCAGCCTAAGGAAGAAGTTGTAACTCCAACAGAATCTGATCAACAGATCCAACAAGATTTAGCCAATGTCGATTTTGTGCAGCTGCACAACCATACGCAGTTCTCAGTTTTGCAGTCTACCATCAGCGTAGCCAATTTGGTGAAAGCTGCAGTTGCCAATAAAATGCCGGCGGTTGCAATGACCGACCATGCCAATTTGATGGGGGCATTCCAGTTTGTGCGCGATATTCTAAACCACAATAAATCGGCGAAAGCCAAAAACACACAGGCCGAGGAAGCTGGCGAAGCCCCAACCGAAAAGACAATCAAGCCTATTGTCGGCTGTGAGTTTTACGTATGCGATGATTTATCAGATAAAACCAGGAAGGATAACGGTTATCAGGTTGTTTTCCTGGCTAAAAATAAAAACGGCTACCATAACCTGGCCAAGCTTTCGTCCATTGCCTACACCGAAGGGTTTTACTATGTGCCAAGGATTGACCGGAAAGCAATCCAGCAATATAAAGACGATATTATAGTCTTATCGGGAAATTTATACGGTGAAATCCCGAGCAAGATTTTGAATATTGGTGAAAACCAGGCAGAAGACGCCCTGGTTTGGTGGAAACAGCAGTTTGGCACCGATTTCTATATCGAACTGATGCGCCACAACCAGGAAGATGAAAACCGTGTCAACGTTTCATTGATTTCCCTGGCGAAAAAACATAATGTGAAAACCGTTGCCACCAACAACGTTTTCTACATCAGCAAAGACGATGCGAATGCGCATGATATTCTGCTCTGCGTGCGTGATGGTGAGAAACAGTCTACGCCAATAGGCCGTGGACGCGGTTACCGCTACGGATTGAACAATCAGGAATACTATTTCAAATCGGGTGACGAAATGAAAAAGCTGTTCCACGATCTGCCGGAAGCGATTATCACTACAGAGGAAATCGTCAATAAGATTGAAATCTACGATTTGGCACGCGAGGTCTTGCTGCCAAAATTTGAAATACCAAATGAGTTTATCGTTGCCGAAGATGCTACAGACGGAGGCAAACGCGGAGAAAACAAATACCTTCATTACCTAACCTATGAAGGCGCCAAAAGAAGGTACGGCGACATTACCGATGAAATAAAGGAACGTGTCGATTTTGAGCTGATGACCATTGAAAATTCCGGCTATCCGGGTTACTTCCTGATTGTACAGGATTTCATTGCAGAAGCCCGCAATATGGGCGTTTCTGTTGGTCCGGGCCGTGGTTCGGCAGCCGGATCGGTAGTAGCCTACTGCCTTGGGATTACCAATATCGATCCACTGATGTACAACCTGCTTTTTGAGCGTTTCCTAAATCCGGACAGGGTTTCGCTTCCCGATATCGATATCGATTTTGATGATGAAGGCCGTGGAAAAGTAATGGATTATGTAATCCGTAAATACGGCTCGAAGCAGGTAGCGCAAATCATCACTTATGGTACGATGGCAACCAAATCGAGTATCCGTGACACCGCGCGTGTTATGGATTTGCCGCTTTTTGAAGCCGATAAGGTTGCCAAATTGATTCCGGGGATGATGCCGTCAAAATGGAATTTGGCGCGCTTGCTTTCGGAAGACGAAGCCTTGATCAAAAAGACTTTGCGTCCTGAAGAATTTGACCGTGTAATGGAACTGGTTTCGATGTCCAAAGAAGGAAACCTGGCTGCGGATACGATAAATCAGGCAAAATTCCTCGAAGGGAATTTAAGGAATACCGGAATCCATGCTTGCGGTGTAATTATTACTCCGGATGACATTACGAATTTCGTTCCGGTGGCTACTGCCAAGGATTCGGATCTGTTTGTGACCCAATTTGATAACTCGGTCGTGGAAAGTGCCGGATTGTTGAAAATGGACTTTTTGGGTCTGAAGACCCTGACTTTGATTAAAGATACTGTAAAATTGGTAAAATACCGTACCGGAATTGAACTCAATCCGGATGAATTTCCGATAGACGATTTAAAGACATATGAGCTTTTCCAGCGTGGCGAAACGGTTGGGATTTTCCAATACGAGAGTCCTGGTATGCAAAAATACATGAAGGAGCTGAAACCTACGGTTTTTGCTGATCTGATCGCGATGAATGCGCTTTACC
Organism: Flavobacterium sp.; assembly: GCA_049841115.1. GTDB lineage: Bacteria > Bacteroidota > Bacteroidia > Flavobacteriales > Flavobacteriaceae > Flavobacterium. The sequence continues at coordinate 634,519 of JASGHQ010000006.1, read as the reverse complement.
GCCCGGGCCCGATTGCCTACATCCCGAGTTTTATCAAACGTAAAAACGGCGAAGAACCAATCGAATACGATCTGGAAGCCTGTGAAGAATTGCTAAGCGATACTTACGGAATCACGGTTTATCAGGAGCAGGTAATGCTTTTGTCGCAAAAGCTGGCCGGATTCTCAAAAGGTGATGCCGACGTTTTGCGTAAGGCGATGGGAAAAAAACAGCGGGATGTACTTGACAAGATGAAGCCAAAATTCATTTCGCAGGCAGAAGCCAAAGGGCATTCGGCAGAAAAGCTGGAGAAAATCTGGAAAGACTGGGAAGCATTTGCAGAATATGCATTCAACAAATCGCATTCTACCTGCTATGCCTGGATTGCTTATCAAACGGCTTACCTTAAAGCGAATTACCCTGCAGAATATATGGCGGCTGTGCTTTCCAATAACATGAACGATATCAAGCAGGTTTCGTTCTTTATGGAAGAATGCAAGCGCATGGGCTTGGAAGTTTTGGGCCCGGATGTGAATGAATCGTTCTATAAATTTACGGTAAACGATAATTATGCCGTCCGTTTTGGGATGGGGGCCGTGAAAGGTGTCGGCGCAAATGCCGTGGATACCATCGTCCAGAACAGAAAAGAGGAACGCTACAAATCGATTTTTGATTTAGCGAAAAAGATAGATTTGCGTGCAGCAAATAAAAAAGCATTCGAAAGCCTGGCATTGGCCGGTGGATTTGACTGTTTTGACAATACACACCGCGCGCAGTATTTCCACGTTGAAGGCGAAGGGATTACGTTTTTGGAAAAAGCGATGCGCTATGGCTCGAAATTCCAGGAAAATGAAAATTCATCGCAGGTGAGCTTGTTTGGCGAAAGCAGCGATGTACAGATTGCAGAACCAATAGTACCGCCATGCGACGAATGGAGTACCATGGAAAAATTGGCAAAAGAAAAAGAAGTTGTTGGGATTTATATTTCAGGACACCCGTTGGATGATTACCGTTTTGAGATGAAATATTTCTGCAACAGCAAGTTGGAGTACCTTAAAAACCTCGAAAGCTATGTGGGTAAAACACTAACCTTTGCCGGGATTGTAACCAATGTTCAGTACAGGACCGCCAAGAATGGCAAAGATTGGGCAATGTTTACTCTGGAAGGTTATGACGAAAGCCATGAGTTTAGGATTTTTGATGAGGAATACCTCAAATTCCGTCATTTCCTTGGCAACAATCAGTTTGTTTATTTCAAGATTTTGATAAAAGACGGTTGGGTAAACAGGGAAACAGGAAAAAAATCGGAACCGAGGATCCAATTTACCGAAGTGCGGCAGTTGCAGGATGTAATGGTGCAGTTTGCCAAAAAATTGAGCATTCAAATGGACATTGACGATTTGCAGCAAAATTCAATCCAGCAGCTGAACACTATTTTCCAGGCTTTTAAAGGCGACAATACGGTGACGTTTGAAATCGTAGAATACGACAAGGCCAAAAAAGAACCGGAAATCGTTCCAAAAGTTGAGCTTCCTGAAGCTGGTGATGATGAAAATTTTGATGTAGAAAACCTGGAAGAAATAGAAATGGAAATTCCGGTTGCAGAAGCGCAGAATCAAATAATGACACGGATTTCAATGCCAAGCCGAAAACTGAAAATCAGGATAACGAATGAGTTATTGGTGGAACTGGAAAAAATGAACATTAAATTCAGCCTGAATTAAAGTATCAGTTCTGATAATAATTTTATAATCAAAACTGATTTTTGTGAAACAGAAAACCGAAATAAAATACCTAATTTTGTGGTGTAATAATACTAATATAAAAAAATAAAAATATGGCTTTAGCAATCACAGATGCTACTTTTGATGAAGTGGTATTAAAATCAAATAAACCGGTTGTAGTGGATTTTTGGGCAGCTTGGTGTGGACCATGTAGAATGGTTGGGCCGGTTATTGACGAAATCGCAACCGAATATGAAGGAAAGGCAACCGTAGGGAAAGTTGACGTAGATGCCAATCAGGAATTTGCTGCTAAATATGGCGTTCGTAATATCCCAACAGTTTTGGTTTTCCAAAACGGTGAAGTTGTGGGTCGCCAGGTTGGAGTAGCTCCAAAGAAAACATACACAGATGCAATTGATGCATTACTGTCTTAAATAAACGATTCGAAAATGAAAGGCCCAACTTGCGTTGGGCCTTTTTTATTTGGATGTGAATAATGAATTACTGATTAAAATTCAGGTTCTCTTTATAGGCCCTTCCTATCGGGATTTGCATGCCGTTGGTCAGGACAACCTCATGGGCTAATTTCTTTTCAATATAATTCTTCCTGATCGCAAAACTTCTGTGTACCCTTATAAATGACTGGAAATGGGACTCTTTGAGCAGGCTCCCGATATTGGTCAAAACACAATGTTTTCTGGCAGAAGTTACTATTTTGGTATAATCCTTTAACGCTTCAAGATAAATAATATCGTGCAGTTTGATTTTGGTCTGCTCGTGGCCTTCTTTGATATAAATGATATCGCCGCCAACCATTGATTCAAACAGCTCGGCTTTATGCTTCAGCTCGAGATATTCCTGTATGCGCGTAACCGTATTCTGAAAACGTTCGAGCTTTAATGGTTTTATTATAAAATCTAAAGTATCCAGCTGAAAACTTTCAACGGCGTGTTCAAGATGTGCTGTGATGTAAATGCAAACAGGGATATTTCGGTTTTTTTTCCTGAATTCCAAGCCGTTTAAACCCTGAATGTCTATGTCAAGGAAAATAACATCTATAGGTTCTTTTTCAACGAGCTGCAAGGCATCGATTCCGTTTTCAAACACTCCGCGAATGCTGAATTGAGGAAATTTTTTGATAAAAGAAACTGCTGTAAGCCGGTCTATTTTATCGCCATCAATGATAATGCAGCTATAAGTTTTCATATATAATTACTTACATATAAATATAGTTAAATTTTTTAACATAATATGGTCGTCTGTCTATTTAAAATGTCGTTGGTATATTAATATTTTTTTTAATTGATTTAAAATCAGATTTTTACATAAACCATCGTCATATGAAAAAAACACTACTAACACTATTCCTGTTGTGGATTTGCCATTCAAATGCACAGCAATCTGTAAATGCTTCCGGGGCAACTGCTTCTGGTTCCGGTGGAAGCGCCAGCTACACCATAGGGCAGATAGATTATACAGCAATCACTGCTGGCTCAGGCTCTATGAATCAAGGCGTACAGCAGCCTTTTGAAATCTACGCACTCGGCACGGATGATTTTCCTTCAATAACGATCCAGGCCGCAGTTTATCCCAATCCCACTGTGGGCAACATCAGTTTGAGCATTAAGGATTACGCTATTGATAATCTTTACATACAGCTTTATGATGTATTGGGAAAAGTCATTGCAAAACAGCAAGTAACTAATAACGAAACTCTTATTTCAATGGGAAATCTGAGCTCAGGGACTTATTTGCTCCAGGTTACCGAAAAAGAAAGAATACTAAAAACATTTAAAATCATAAAAAAATAAATCATGAAAGCAAAATACTACACGACATCAAAAATCTTTTTTATACTCTTATTTTTTTGTTCCCTTGGTGCTTTTGCGCAAGCTCCGGAGAAAATGAGCTTTCAGGCTGTGATTAGGAATGCGGCAAATAACCTGGTGGCCAGCCAGGGTGTTGGTCTGAGGGTTTCCATTTTGCAGGGATCGGCCTCGGGAACAGAAGTATACAAGGAACTTTTCAACCCAAATCCGGTTACCAATGTCAATGGTTTGGTAAGCGTTGAAATAGGAACGGGATTGGTAATTACCGGTACTTTTGCATCAATTAACTGGGCGAACGGACCTTATTTCATCAAAGCTGAAATCGATCCAGCCGGAGGAACCAGCTATACTGTTGTTTCCAGCACCCAATTATCGAGCGTGCCTTATGCTTTAGACGCAAAAAGAGCACAATCTGTTGACGGAATAACCGGGACTGCCACCAAAGTTCCAAAGTTCCTGACTACTACAACTCTTGGTGATTCTCAGATAAATGATGACGGAACGACAGTTTCTATCAATCTTGGATCGTCAACAGCAGAAGGGAAACTGGATGTAAGGACATTGGCAGCCGATACCAAATCAGCGATTTATGGTTTCTCTACTTCTGCAGCTTCATGCTTAAAAGGAGGGGTTTTTGGTACTTATAATACGTCCAACTACGGAGCTGGAGTTCAAGGTGTAGGGTACCAAGGTATACAGCTTGGGGATGGCCCGGCAACTTTTCCAAACCTTACCGCTACTACAGACGTAGGAGTTTATGGATCTGCGGCTACGGCTGGTGTGATCGGTACTTCTGCAGCAGGCAGCGGGGTTCGTGGTCTGTCTTCAACCAGCCAGGGAACTTTAGGCTACAGCCAGGCAACTACAACCGGGGGAGCCGTTGGAGTGGGTAATACCATCGGTGTATTTGCCAATGCAGTTACAGTCGGTACGGCTACCGTGCCTACAACACGCTACGGAGTGTACGGGCAGGCTTCGGGTGCAACTACCAACTGGGCAGGTTATTTTAACGGAAATGTGTCTATTGTAGGTTCTATCGCAAAAGGATCAGGAACATTTAAAATTGACCATCCATTAGACCCTGAACACAAATACTTATACCATTCATTTGTAGAAAGCCCGGATATGATGAATATCTACAACGGCAACATTACTACCGATGGCAGTGGATATGCAACAGTAACGATGCCTGATTATTTCAACGCGCTCAATAAAGAGTTCCGCTACCAGCTTACTGTAATCGGTGTGTTTGCACAGGCAATAATTTCTAAAGAAATAGAAAACAACGTATTTATTATCAGGACTAACCAACCTAATGTAAAAGTGAGCTGGCAGGTTACCGGAGTACGTAAAGATAAATTTGCCGAAGCGCACCGTGTTCAGGTTGAAGTAACGAAGGAGGCGGAAAACCAAGGCAGGTACCTTCATGCAAAAGAATGGGGGCAGCCGGTTGAAAAGGAAATCAATTATGAAATCAATTCCAATCAGCAGGCCGACATTACTACAGGTAAATAAACTTTTGATACATTATAAAAAGCTCAACGGATGTTGGGCTTTTTTTATTTTAATTTAAGGGTAATCGTAGTTCCCGAGTTCAGTTTGCTGTCAACCAAGATCTCGCAATCGATCGCCTTAGCCAGGTCACGGATCAAATGCAGCCCCAAGCCGCTTTTTATCCCCGAAACCGCCTTTTCATCATAAAGAGCCTTGAATTGTTCCTCGGATGCACCCGGGCCATTATCGGTTATCGATAAATAAATTTTGTTGTTTTCTTTTCCCGCTTTCCAGATGATTGTTGGGTTTTCTGTATTTTTTAAAGCTTTTGCCGCATTTCCGGTTAGGTTCCTGATGATGGTTTTCAGGTAATTTTCATCCGTATCCAGTTGCAGGTTCTCTGGGTTTTCAAAAGTCATTTTTATATTTTCTTCGCTCGAAAAATGATTTTTAATATCATCAAACACAGTTGAAATGGAGGTTTTCTTAGGATGCGGCTTGAAGTTTTCCATCTGGCTCTTGCTCCATTGTAATATGTCTTCCATTGAATTCAGCAGGTTTTCGGCACCGGCCATTGTTTTGTCCTGCATGCGTTTTTTACTTTCCTCATCGAGCATTTCGGGATTTTCCTTCTGAAGCTGTAAAAAGAAAACCAGATTTGAAACCGGGCTGCGCAAATCGTGGTTCAGTATGCTGAAAAAGCGTGTTTTTGCTTTGTTGGCTTCGTCAAGTTCGGTATTTAAACGCTGCAGCTTTTCGTTGTTTTTCTTTCGGTTCCGGCTTTGATAAAACAATAAACTTCCGATAATCCCCAGCAATAATAAACCGGCAATCAGGTACCATTTTTGCCTGTCGGCATTTTTTATCTGGATGTTTTTGATGGCAATCTGCTGTTCCTTTTTTCCGGTTTCGTATTTGCGGAGCAGGTCTTCGGTGTTTTGGGCAATTTCAGTCTTATTGATGGAATCTTTAGAAACATTGGCGGCCTGCATGTACAGGAATGCTTTCTTATAATCATTTTTGGCCTCGTATAATTCGGAAAGGTTGCCATTGGCAACATACAGGTATTCCTGGTCTTCAATTTCTTTGGAAAGGGCTAAGGCTTCAAGGTAATATTTTTCGGCCAGGTCGTATTTCTTCTGCATAAAATACAAATCGCCCAAACTCGAGCAATTGCTTTTCAGGGCTCGTGTTGATTCAAGTTCCCGGCAGTATTGTTCCGATTTTTTTAAGTATTCCTCTGCTTTTGCGTAATCTTTCTGCTTTTTATGCAGGCGGCCCAGGTTTGTCAGCAAATCGGTTTGCAGTAATTTATAATCGGCTTCTTCGGCATAGCCTAGGCCTTTTTCATAATGCCTGATGGCTTCGTTGTTTTTCTTTAAATCGTCATACAGGTTGCCAATGTTGTTTTCGCTGATGGCCATCCCGGTCAGGCTCTTGTTTTCGGTTTCGATGGCAAGCGCTTTGTTAAAGTAAACCAAGGCTTCACCGTACTTTTTGTAAAACTTGAGATTGTTTCCAAGCTGGTTGTAAGGAACCGCCTTTAATGGTTTTATTTTATTTTTTTCCTGATAATTAATCAGTTGTATGGCATATTTTGTGGCATTTTCGCGATCACCCATTTGTTCATAAATGACACAGATGTTATTGAGCAAGTTCTGGTATATTTTTTTTGGCAGCTTGTATTTCTCAATTACTTTTTTGCTTTGCAGGAAATATTCCATCGCTTTTTTCGGATTCTGATTGGAATACTCGATAATCCCTTTCATATTGATGACCTTATAAAAGCCGTTGCCAAAATTGAATTTTTTGGAAATTTTGTCCATTTGCACGATGGCTTTTTTCGCTTCGTCTATCTTTCCCTGCTGGACTAATTGAAATGCATATTCATTAAGCGCCAGAACGTAGGTCGTATCCTTTGGTTTCGTTTTTAGGAATACCGTCAGCGAATCCATTGTTTTAGGAAACTGAGCCACGCAGAAATGGCACGAAAACACAAACAAAAGAAACAGCAGTTTTTTCATAAGATCGTATTTAGATTGTCCTTAAAGCTTCGGCCTACCGGAATCAGGTTCCCGTTATTGAGCTCAATTTCCTGGCTTCCGATTTTTTGGATGTATTGTTTCTGAACGGCATAGCTTCGGTGGACACGCAAGAAGGAATTGAATTTTTCCTCGTTCAATATTTCGCCAAGATTTGATAATACGCAATGCCTTTTGTTTTCGGTAACCAATATCGTATAGTTTTTCAAAGCTTCGAGATATACAATTTCATGAAGCTTAACCTTAACCTGGTCGTGCCCGCTTTTTACATAAACCACATCTCCGCCAAGGCTCGATTCAAAAAGGCTGGCTTTGGTGCGGATTTCCATGAACTCCACAAGGCGTGCCATCATTTGCTCAAAGCGCGGGAATTTGAAAGGTTTTACAATAAAATCAAGGGTTTGCAGCTCAAAGGTTTCGGCAGCGCTTTCAGAATGCGATGAAATGAATACACAAACGGGGATTTCGAGTGCTCTTTTCCTTAGCTCCAGTCCCGATGCGCCTTCAAGCTCGATATCCAAAAAAGCAACATCTATAGGATTTGTGCTTAAAAAATGAAGCGCCTTTTCCGCAGAATCAAAAATCCCGGCAATGTTTAAGACAGGAAATCGCTTGGCATAGGAAACTACGGCCAGTCGGTCTATTTCATCATCATCAACAATTATGCAGTCAAAAACTTTCATTCGGGGCGGTTCAAACCCAAATATAAGGATTTTTTGTATTAAAATGCCATTCGTGTATTTAAAACGTCGTTCGTCCTTTTGTGGTTTTCCGGCTTTTGATAATGGAAGAACTTTGTCTCGCTAACTACTTAAACTACTGAATCATGAAAAGGATTTTACTCGCTTTATTCCTATTGGGGATTCCGATATTTGGATTTTCCCAGGTCGGGATCAATACCACAGCACCCAATGCGCAGCTTGATATCAAATCGACCAACCAGGCAGCGCCCTCCAACACAGATGGCATCCTAATCCCGAAAATCGATGCATTTCCATTAACCAATCCAACACCGGCACAACAGGGAATGATGGTTTACCTGACCACGATTTCTGCCGGGAAACAACCCGGGTTTTATTATTGGGACAATACAGGAGTGCCTCAGTGGAAACCACTCGGTGGAGGAAGCGGATGGGAAATTACCGGGAATTTAGGTACCGATCCCTCTGTCAATTTTATGGGGACTTTAGACGATAAGGACGTGGTTTTCAAAAGAAACTCGGTCAGGGCCGGAACTATAGGGATTAACACTACCTCTTTTGGGAACAATTCTTTAAATAGTGCATCAACAGGTATAAATAACCTGGCACTTGGAGCAGAGACGTTAAAAGTAAATACTACCGGCTGGGAAAATGTAGCGGTGGGCTACAATGCATTGAAAAATAATACCACGGGCTCAATCAATACCGCAGTTGGAGCTGATGCATTAGTCCTGAATGTTGATGGAGGCGATAATACCGCGATGGGTAATGCTGCACTATATAGTAACAGCAGTGGTAGTGCAAATACAGCTTTTGGGCGATCGGCGTTGCAGGGAAATACCACCGCAAATTACAATACTGCCTTAGGCTGGAGGGCTTTGCTTAGAAATAACACAGGAAGCCATAATACCGGTGTAGGCGCAAATGCATTGTTTACCAATACTACCGGAATCTTCAATACGGCAGTAGGGGTAAATTCTTTGATTACCAATCTCACAGGGAATAATAATGTGGCGATGGGAGTTGAAGCATTAAATGCAAACAGCACGGGGAGCAATAACACTGCAATAGGAACAGCGGCCCTAAAGGCCAGTACGGCTTCGGGAAATGTTGCCGTAGGCAATGATGCTATGCTGCTAAATACCAGCGGTTCCTATAATACGGCATCAGGAAGTTTTTCCTTGCGGGGAAACACCAATGGTTCTTATAATACGGCATTAGGATACCAGGCGCTTTATACCAATTCTGACGGAACCAATTCACCGTCCAGGAATAATGCTTTTGGAACCAATTCACTTTATTCAAATACCACAGGTGTCGATAATACCGCAATAGGTACTTCAGCACTTTTTGGCAATACCGCCGGATTTAGGAATGTTGCCATAGGAACCAATGCGATGTTGGCAAATACTATCGGTGGCTATAACGTTGCCGTCGGAAATATAAGCTTATCTGCCAATATGCAGGGGTATAATAATACTGCGGTAGGTGATGCGGCGCTTTACAAGAACATTAATGGCTTTTTTAATGTTGCGGTCGGGATGAATTCTTTACAGCAAAATACACAAAGCGAAAATAATACGGCTGTTGGGTACCAGGTACTGACCGGAAATACATCAGGGACACACAATTCATTTGTAGGTTCCCACTCGGGCTATAACCTTGGAACTGGGTCAGACAATACTGCACTAGGCTCCTATGCGATGACAAATCAAACATTGGGTTCAAACAATATTGCGATAGGAAGAGGAGCTTCCATGCCGTCAACTACTGGCAGCAACCAAATGAATATTGGCAATGTAATTTACGGCGCATCGATGACTTCTGCTGCGGCAGGAAAAATAGGAATCGGCGTTGCTGTTCCTGCCGAAAAGCTGGAAGTGGCAGGAAAAACCAAAACCACCGATCTGCAAGTTACAACCAGCCCTTCAATGGGCTATGTCTTAACATCTGATGCGTCAGGCAACGCAACCTGGCAAAATCCGAATACAGTAAGCTGGTCTACGAACGGAAATGCTATCGTGGCAGCTAATTTCCTGGGCACTACGAATAATCTTGATTTGGTTTTTAAACGGTTCAATGTTCGTTCCGGAATTTTAACGACTACCAATACTTCTTTCGGGGTTTATGCCCTAAATCCCGCTGTAACCGGAATAAACAATAGTGCATTTGGGGCAAATGCGCTCCTTTCGGCAACAACCGGGCGCTTTAATACTGCATTGGGAACCAGTGCGTTATATTCAAATACGGGCGGAGAATATAATACCGCAAGTGGTTACAATAGCTTGTGGTACAATACAACAGGCCAGCAAAATTCAGGCTTTGGGGTTCAGGCCCTTTTCAAAAATACTACGGGGATATTCAACACGGCTACTGGAACCAATTCGCTTTATGAAAATACCACCGGAAATTACAATACCGCAAACGGGCATTCTGCGCTTTATAGCAATACTACAGGAGATTACAATACGGCAATTGGGTTGAATTGCCTGAATGCCAATACAACCGGCCAGCAAAATTCAGGTTTTGGTGTCCAGGCTCTTTACAGAAATACTTCCGGGCAATACAATACTTCAACCGGAACCAACACATTGTATGGGAACACTATAGGAAATAATAATACGGCTAACGGGCATTCCGCCCTTTATAATAATGTATCGGGAAGTGCCAATACTGCCAATGGGTATCAGGCGCTTTATAGCAATACTACTGCGGGCGGCAATGTGGCGGTGGGGTATCAGTCACTTTATTCCAATACTATCGGGTTTGTTAATACGGCAGTAGGAGGAAAGGCTCTTTACAAAAATACTACCGCTAGTGGCAATGTGGCTGTTGGAGATAGCGCTTTGGCAGAAAATACCATTGGTGCTTCTAATACTGCTGTTGGCGTTTCTTCAATGGTAAATAACGTATCCGGCGGATCAAACGTAGCCGTTGGTTATGGGGCCATGGTTAATAACCGCACGGGAAACTACAATACCGCAAATGGAGCTTTTGGGATGGCCAATAATAATTCGGGAGAAAACAATACGGCAAACGGATACGATTCGCTCCATGATAATTTGACCGGTAGTTATAATACGGCAGTTGGAAGTGAGGCACTCACTAAAAATTATTCGGGAAATTACAACTCGGCATTTGGCTGGAACGCATCAAATAAGAATGTCCTTGGTTCGTACAATACCGGTCTTGGTGTAAATGCCATGACCAATATAGGGTTTGGGGATTCCAATACGGTGGTTGGCACAAACGCCATGTTAAACCATACGGGAGGCAGCCAAAACACTGCCGTAGGAATGAGTGCCCTGCCATCGCAGTCATCGGGGAGCAATAACACGGTCATTGGATATAATGCCCAGGTGCCTTCAACTACAGGCAGCAATCAGGTGCGTATAGGTGATTTTAATGTTACTTATGCCGGAGTCAATATAGCCTGGACAATATCTTCTGATAAAAGATTAAAAGACAATATCCAGAAATCAATACTTGGCCTGGATTTCATCAACAAATTAAACCCGGTTACCTATATCCGTAAAAATGATGAAAGCAAGAAAGCAGAGTTTGGGTTCATTGCGCAGGAATTAGAGCAGTCATTAAGCGATTCAGATGCTAAAAACAACGGAATAATCACTGTGGGAGATGACGGAATGTATGGGGTGCGTTACAATGATTTAATTTCTATTTCGGTGAAAGCCATCCAGGAACAGCAGGATATCATCAGGCAACAAGATGAAAAGATAAAACAGATGGAAACCTTGAATGCAGAAATTTTAAAAAGATTGGAAAAATTAGAAAAACAATAAACATGAAAAACTACTCACCAAAAATCATCACACCTTTTTTATTGCTGTTTGGGATAATTGGAGTGAATGCCCAGCAGGCAACGGTCAGCTCGGGCGGAAATGCCACAGGAAGCGGCGGAAGCGTAAGTTATTCTATTGGCCAGCCCGTCGATAAAACCCAGACAGGCACAGCCGGGACCATAACGCAGGGCGTGCAGCAGCCTTTAGAAATAGTAACCCTGAGCGGTTCGGAATTTGAAAACATCAGGCTCGAAGCAGTCGTGTTTCCCAATCCTACAGTCTTAAATGTAACATTAAAAATCACCAATTCTGATCTGGGAAAATTCAATTATCAGCTTTTTGACCTTCAAGGAAGATTATTAAATGAAGGTAAAATTTCAAATCAGGAAACAACTATAGAAATGGATAGCTATCCGTCAGCAACTTATCTTCTAAAAGTAAATTCAGATTCCAAACAACTAAAAACATTCAAAATCCTTAAAAACTAGAAACTATGAGAAAAATAATTACAATAATCATTTTGTCATTCTTTGCTTCGGCAATGAATGCACAGGCACCGCAAAAAATGAGCTATCAGGCTGTTATCCGAAATGCATCGAACGCTTTGGTGTCTAATGCCAATATCAGGATGCGGATCAGCGTGCTGCAGGGAACTGCAACAGGGACTGCCGTGTATGTAGAAACGCAGACAGCCACCACCAATATCAACGGATTGGCCACGATTGAAATAGGTGCAGGTACTGTTGTCAGCGGAACATTTGCTTCGATAAGCTGGGGAACCAATGCCTATTTCATCAAAACAGAAACCGATCCGACCGGCGGGACCAATTACACCATTTCAGGAACATCCCAATTTTTAAGCGTGCCTTATGCTCTGTTTGCCTCTTCAGGAAATGCTGGCCCGGCGGGGCCAGCCGGAGCGACCGGGCCACAGGGTGCCACGGGGCCTCAAGGACCAATCGGATTAACGGGTGCCACAGGGCCAGCTGGCCCTCAGGGAGCAACAGGTGCTACAGGAGCAACGGGTCCGCAAGGGCCACAGGGTGTCGCTGGTTCAATCCCAAAAATCCATTTCACTTCTCAGCTAGGTTTTGGTACCCCAATTGTATACAATGCGACAACCGTTGTCAAATGGACGATATTTGACAATACGACAGTAGCTAATTATAATGCCACAACCGGAGAATATACGGTATCGGTGCCAGGCTATTATTCCATTTATTTCGACTCCATTTATGACGGAAGCGGAGGAAATCAAACAGGGAATGTCAGGAGCAGCATACTTATCAACGGTGTAACCGAATCCATAAACCAAATGAGGGTGCCCAATGGGGAATGGCCTGTCGGCAATGTTACGCTACAAAGGGAAAAATGGCTCAATCAGGGGAACATCATCAAATTTACCGTGTTGCAAACCTATTCCACCGTTTCGGTTATCGAAATGAGCCCGTATACACAATGCGGGATCCATTTGATCCACAATTAAAGATAAGTAGTTTTAGTTAGCCAAAAGAGGCTCAGCGAAAGTTGGGCCTTTTTTATTTTTTGCAGCAGGCGTTTAGGTTTTTTAGGATAATTGCTCCCGCTGTCCGCGCCAATCTTTTGCTTTCGCTTCGTTCCTCATCGTAAACAAAAGGATTTTGCTTCCATCGGGGCTAAAATCCACGTTTTGGGTTTTCATCATAAATATTTCCAAATTTCCAAATTTCCGAATTCCCAAATCCCTATATTTGATTTATGAAGATTGAAGAACAAAAAGAAGTCATATCGGGCTTTAAGCATCTCGAGCTGTTAGCCAACCAAGTTGTGGAAGGATTCATTTCGGGGATGCACAAATCGCCCTTTCATGGTTTTTCCGCAGAATTTGCCGAACACAAAGTATATAATTCGGGCGAAAGCACCAAGCACATTGACTGGAAGCTGTTTGCCAAAACAGACCGTTTGTACACCAAGAAATTTGAGGAGGAAACCAACCTTCGCTGCCATCTTATTGTCGATAATTCGTCATCAATGCATTATCCAAAGCTCAAAAGCGACGAGCCGTTTTACCATAACAAGATCGGATTTTCGGTTTTGGCTTCCGCCGTTTTGATGAACCTGCTCAAAAAACAGCGCGATGCGGTTGGGCTAAGCGTATATTCGGACAATTACGAATATTACGCCCCGGAAAAAGGCAGCGACCGCCACCACCGCATGATTTTGAACAAGCTTGAGGACCTGCTCGAAAACCCAAAAGTTTCCAAAAGCACCGATACGGTAACGTTCCTGCACCAGATTGCCGAAAAAATACACCGCCGCTCGATGATCGTCCTGTTTACCGATATGTTCCAGGCGGCCAATAACGAAGCGCTTTTCAATGCTTTGCAACATTTGAAGCACAACAAGCACAAAGTGGTTGTTTTTCATGTAATTGACAAAAAAACCGAAATCAATTTCAGCTTTGACAATGCGCCAAGAAAATTCATCGATCTTGAAACCGGTGAAGAAATCAATATTTTTGCAGACACAATTAAGGATGTTTATCAGGAAAAAGTCAACGATTACTTCAAAACATTGGCCATGACCTGCGCGCAGAACAAAATTAAATACGTCCCTGTTGCTGTCGAAGAAAGTTTTGAAAAGATTCTTACGACATATTTAGTTGAAAAACAGATGTTTGGATAAAAATTTAAAAAAGATTTCTTTTTTTAACAAAAAACACTTGCAGATTTCAAAATCCATTGTATATTTGCAACCGCAATAACGCAGAGGTTTGGTAGTTCAGTTGGTTAGAATACATGCCTGTCACGCATGGGGTCGCGGGTTCGAGTCCCGTCCAGACCGCGAAATTGGGAGAAGCACTTTGGAAACAAAGTGCTTTTTTGCCCAAAAAAGGATTTTTCAAAAGTCCGTTTTAGGCTCCCAAAAAAGCAAATGAAATGCACTCAATACCTTAAGTGAGTCATTCAAAATTAGTTGTGTTGTTTTGCTACGACTTTGTAACTCGTAGCATGGTTTAGTAGTTAGACCAATGAAAAGCTTTCCCTTTTTTAGGGATGGCTTTTTTGCTTTTAGGAACTTTCATCTTGCAAAACAATAACAAGCGATGAAAAGCTTTCTCTTTTTTAGATTTGAGATTAAGAGGAGGACTGCCGGTGGCAGTCAGGTACGCGAACTTTAGTTCGTATGATTGCTTTTAGGAACTTTCGTTTTTTTTACTATTTTTGAGCATTATGAAGAAAATAGCCAGCTTTGTTTTTTTTGCTTTTTTGTTTTTTGGCGCAGGCACTAGTGCTTTTGCCCAGGAGAAAACTGCTGCGGATGCTGATATGCCGGTAAAGGAAGAGCTTTACAAAAAGTATAAAAAAGAGGTGCAGGCTTATGACAAGAAAGATTTTGATGCGCTTTTTTTTGAATTTTTCAGAAAGCAGAAAGACAAAACGATTACGCTTACCCAGGAAGAATTTTACACCTACACGATAAAAATTGCCATTTACTCTGAAAAATTAGGCCTTTTATACAAAGACCAAAAAGAACAGGCGCAAAAAACCAAGCAGGAATGGTTTGCCAGAAGTTATGCCGATTATCTAAACTCGAAAAAATAAGGAATTGAAAAAACTTTTGCCAATAGCATTGCTCGTTCTGCTTCAGTCCTGCCAGTATTTTGAAAAGCAGGTTCCCGACGAAAAAGAGCTTTTAAACAAACAGCTGAAGGAAATCAACTGGAACGAGGTTGATGAATATCCTTCTGTGGCCGATTGCGAAAAACTCACCGATGCTGCCCAGCGCAAACAATGCTTTTTTGAGTTCCTGACAGCTACGATTGAACAAAAACTGGCTGTAGATACTTTGGCTACACTATTCCCAAAACTGGATACCATAGAAGTAAAGGTCACCGTTTTTCCCAATGCATCGATGAAGTTTGAGCCGCAGTTCCCAAAAGATTCTGTAGCCTACGATACCATCAAGATCGACAGCATTCTCCATGCGCGCCTGATCGATTTCCCAAGGGTGAACCCAGCCATCAAAAGAGGGATCCCGGTTAAGACGCAATTTGTACTTCCGGTGATTATCAAGCAGGAATAGTTTTAGGAGCTTTTCTCCGGCTGTCCGCTATATCTTTTAAGGATTGATGTGCCTTTCGCTCCGCTACAGGCAACCCTTAAAAGGATGCCGCTGCCATCCGGGCTATCTGGCAAATTTCCTTCCTTTCCAGCTAAAGCTTCCAAACAACGAATAAACCCCAACCAAGCTTGAAAAAATAGGATAAATAATGCTGCTCGCAATCGGCACAAAAAATTTGCCTTTCCTCAAATAAGAATTCGATTGGTAAAGTAAAATGGCGTCAAAAATATATTTGACTGCAAAAATGCCAATGAACCCGTTCCAATCCATTTTTCCGACAACCGACAGCCAGCAACCGGCAACCAGGGCAATATTCATTAAAAGCACAGCAACGGCAAGTATTTTGGCATAACCGCTTTTATACCCGGTTGATTTTGAAGCCCAGCGCACGCGCTGCAGGAACAGCCTGAACAAGTCGTTTTCGGGTTTGGTTTTTACTATGAAATCGTTGTTTTTAAGGTAATGTACTTTTTCAGGTTTTGCCTTAACGGCTTTCTGTAGCAGCAATACATCATCGCCGCTCGCCTTGTCGCTGATGCCGCCAAAACCGCCAATTTCGGCAAAGAATTTTTTGGTGTAGGCAAAGTTCGCGCCGTTGCACATAAACGGCTTTCCCATCCCAAAGCTGCCTATCGTAGTGCCCTGGAGGCTCATCAGATCCAGTTGCTGGAAATGATGGAACCAGTTATTTTTTACTTTGTACATTACGGCGCCAACGACCATTTCGGGATTGTTCTTTTGGATGTAATTGTCCAATGCCAGCAGCCAATTTTTATTTACGGTGCAATCGGCATCAGTAGTTACGATCCAATCGTGCTTCGCAACGGGTATTGCCCTTCCCAAAGCGTCTTTTTTAGGCGAATTGGACAAAACGAGGTTTTCTAAAAGCGTGGTGTCGACAGCTTCATGTGCCAATCGCCATTGGTTGTAAATGTGGGCCGAATTGTCTGTAGAGAAATCATCCACCATCACAATCTGGATCAGTGAAATGGGATAATTTAGCTGTGCAATGGAATCCAAAAGTTTGCCAAGGTTCTTTTCTTCGTTTCTAAAAGGAACTACAACCGTAAAAGCGGTTTTTGGCTGCAGGTTCGGATTTTCAAACAATTTGATTTTTCGGAAGCCTAAAATCAATTGGGCAATGAAAATGATGTAAACCAATAAAACAGTCAGCAATACAGTTGAAATTATTCCCATTTTGGTTTGAATTTAAGTACATAATAACTTCCGATAACTACTGGCAAAACGACGTTCAGGAACCACATCAGGGTGGAAATGAAAATTACGATCCATTCGTTTACGCCCAGTTTCCCGAAGAAAAAGACTGCTACGCTTCCTTTTACCGCAAAATCCAAAAACTGGAAACTTGGCAATGACGAAGCCAAAAAATAGACCGTTGCAATGCTTGCCATCATCGTTAGGTAAGGTAAATCTACATCAAAAGAAAGAAATAAAAAATAGTACTGATGCGAAAAAACCAAATAGCGGCAAAACGCCAAAAGATTGTTTTTCTGATGGATCCATTTTGGGATTTCGTTGATCTTGCCAATGAGCTTTTCTATCGAATAGCCTTTGATTTTAATGCCCTTAGAGAGAAAAGAGGCAAGAAGCAAGAAGCAAAACAAAAGAATTATTGCTGTTGCCCATTTGGTGTAGCCGAGAATAAAAAGGCCAATTGTCCCGAAAATTATGGTCAAAACCATCTGGATCCCATTGCAGAGTAGGTTCAGGAAAATGATTTTTTTGGTCTTTTTTTTGTCGAAATACAAAGCCTTTCCGGCATATTCGCCCAATCCGTTCGGCGTAAAAATCCCCGCTGTAAGTGCACCCAGAACCTGCTTTGTGGATTCTGCAACGGAAATCGGCTTGATGACAGCAACAAGGTTTTTCCATTTCAAAATCTCCAGGAAGCGATTGGCAACACTAAAGGCAAGCAGCAGCAGGATCCCCCAAACGGACAGCTTCTCGCTGAGCAAAACCTCAAACTGGTGCCAGTCAAGTTTCTTGTTGTGAGCCAGTTCAAAATAGATAAAGTAAAAAGCCCCAGTTACAATCAAAAGTTTGACCAGAAAGACAATGAATTGCTTAGCTTTGTGTGGAATTGGAATCATTAGGGCAAAATAACGAAAATAAAACTTGGCAAACGAACGCATCATATTAGGAATTGACCCCGGAACCACGATAATGGGGTTTGGGCTGATTAAGGTCATCAACAAAAAAATGGAATTCATCCAGCTGAACGAACTTATTTTGAGCAAATACGATGATCATTATACTAAACTGAAGGTTATTTTTGAGCGTACGATTGAACTGATTGAAACCCATCATCCGGATGAAATTGCGATTGAAGCGCCATTTTTTGGCAAAAATGTCCAATCGATGCTCAAGCTCGGAAGAGCACAGGGTGTAGCAATGGCAGCGGGCTTATCGCGCCAAATCCCAATTACCGAATACGAACCGAAAAAAATCAAAATGGCCATCACCGGAAACGGAAATGCCAGCAAAGAGCAGGTGGCCAAAATGCTGCAGCAGCTTTTGGGCTTGAAGGAATTGCCAAAGAATTTAGATTCTACTGATGGTTTGGCAGCAGCGGTCTGCCATTTCTTCAATTCGGGGAAAATCATAGCGGGCAAAAATTATTCTGGCTGGGATGCTTTTGTAAAACAGAATGAAGATCGCGTAAAAAAATAAAAATGTTCAAAAAACTAAAGCAAAAACTCATTTCAGATAACAGGCTTGGCAAATACCTGACCTACGCATTGGGGGAAATCATACTGATTGTAATCGGGATCCTTGTAGCAATGAACCTTGATGACTGGAATGATAACAGGAAAGATATAGCGGAAGCCCAAAACCTGATCAAGGAGCTTCGGTTTGACCTGAAAAGGGACACAATGATATTTGGCGATGAAATCAGAAAAATTGACCAATTGATTTTATACAAAGGCATACTTCTGGAAAAAGACAGCATAGGCAAAGTTGACACCGATATCATTATCAGCGTTTTGACAGTTGGGATACACAATATCAAAATGAATGAAGGAAGCTATGAAAAGATCAAGGAATCGAACATTGCTTCGCTTGACGAATACAAAGATCTGTTCAAAAGGATCAACAGCTACTACATTTTTAATAAGGCTTATCTCGAAAACAGGAACAGCTGGGAAGCCAATCTTTTTGAAAGAGATTTGGATCAGTGGGTTTACCAGGATCAATTTGAAGTCAAATTTCCCGGAAGCGACAAGGATCTGCAAAATCCCGAAATCAAACGCAAGAACCTTCTGAAAATGCTTGAATCGCCAAAAGGGAGAAATGTTTTGAAAATGAGCCTGTTTCGTGAAAAGCAGATGAAGGAAACCTACGAATTTGTGCTTAAGGCTTCCAATAAATTATTGGTAAAAATAGATTCGCTGCATTTAAAATAAAGAACAGGGAAACTTAATCTGAATTTCTTTTTTATTTGCAAAAAGAATGTGATTTTTTTCTTTCAATAAAATTAAGTTGGTATCGAAAAACAGATATATTTGTTTCACAAACACTTAAAACCAACTTATGAAACTTTTAAAATTTATCCCGTGCCTGATTGCTGCATTGATTCTAGGCTCTTGTTCCTCAAGTGATTCTGATGGAGGAGGAAGCAGCTCCAACAGCTTTACCTACAATTACGACGGCCACAGTGTCAACCTTAATGCCATACTGGCGCAAAAAAGCGAAAATACCCTTGTGGTTTCCGGAACTGCGTCCAATGGCGAGGCTATTGAATTTGTGTTCAACAAATTTGGAAACCTGGGAACGGTAAGTTCTTTCTCTGTTTCGGATTTTGATTTCCCTGATTCACAGAATTACATGAACTACAGCTCGCACTATTTTACCTTCAACCTGGTTTCCATTGACGAAGCTAACAAAAAAGTGCATGTTACTTTTTCGGGCGACCTTCATGAGGATGCGTACGATTTAGATTCGCCTACCCATACGGTAAGCGGTGAGTTCAACGTTACCTATACCGAAGTGACACCGGCGGTTGCAGGTTTGGAAACGTATTGCAAAATAGGCGGCAACGATTGGTATTCTACCAATAGTGCTACTACAAACGGAACCACCATGGATTATTTCGTTTTGGATGAAAGCAATGATGGAGCCAATTCTATCTACCTAAGCTTTGATTCCTTCAACAATGGCCCCGGGACTTATACTTTCACAAATACAACCAATACCACTTACGCGAGGCTGGTAAAATTTGACCCGGCAACCGTATCCTTCAAACAATACAAATGCGCCGGGACAATGACCGTAACCAGCAAAACGAGTGCAGGCTTTGTAGGATACTATATTGAAGGAACGTATTCGTTCACGGCAACCAATCCAAGCAATTCCGCAGATGTGATCCAGGTTACCAACGGTAGGTTCAAATCATACTATTCGTGGTAATCAGCAACTGATTCTGTTTTTTTACAACTATATTTGCCAGACTTATGTCTGGCATTTATATTCATATTCCTTTCTGCAGGCAGGCTTGCCATTACTGCGATTTCCATTTTTCGACTTCTCTGAAGAAGAAGGACGAGATGGTTCTGGCTCTGGCCAAAGAAATTGCGCTGCGGAAAAATGAATTCCAAAATGAAGTGGTAGAAACCATTTACTTCGGCGGCGGGACACCTTCGATATTGCAGATAGCAGATTTGAGGTTCTTGATTGATGAAGTTTATAAAAATTACAATGTTATTGATGAGCCTGAAATCACTGTCGAAGCCAATCCCGATGATCTGTCGGAAGAAAGGATCATTGCGCTTTCCAAAAACAAAATCAATCGTTTAAGCATCGGGATCCAATCATTTTTTGAAGACGATTTAAAGCTGATGAACCGTGCGCACAATTCGGCGGAAGCCAAAAAATGCCTTGAAATCGCCACGCATTATTTTGACAATATTTCCATCGACCTTATTTACGGAATTCCCGGAATGAGCAACGAAAAGTGGCTGGAAAACATAGCAACAGCGTTATCCTTCAATATTCCGCATATTTCGAGTTATGCGCTTACTGTGGAACCCAAAACGGCTTTGGACAGTTTCATCAAAAAAGGCCTCATCCCAATGCCTGATGATGAAGCCGCGCAGGAACATTTTCATTTGCTGGTGGATAAACTCGAAGAAAACGGTTTCATCCATTACGAGCTTTCCAATTTCGGCAGGGAAAATTATTTCTCCAAAAACAATTCGAGTTACTGGCTTGGCAAAAAATATATCGGAATTGGACCATCGGCGCACAGTTACGACGGAATTTCACGGAGCTGGAATGTTTCCAATAATACCCATTATTTAAAATCGATTGCCGAAAATAAATTGCCATCTGAAACCGAAACCCTAAGCAAAACCGATCGTTACAATGAATATGTGATGACAGGTTTGCGTACGGTCTGGGGAATTTCTTTGGATCGGATCAAAACAGAATTCGGCCCGGAATATCTGGATTACCTCAATCGGCAGGCCGAAAAATACATCGAGGACCATTTGCTTTTTGTGGATGAGAATACATTGCGTACGACCAAAAATGGCAAGTTCCTAAGTGACGGAATTGCAAGTGATTTGTTTTTGCTAAATTTGACCTGAGAACCTTTAGGTCGAATTGTACGTAGTAAAATAAAATCAGTTCCATTGAAAGCAACAATCAACAATACTTTTGAAATAGACCTGTCAAAGCCTATTGACATTTCGATTCCGCTTACCAATACCGATGCCAACCCGATTGCGTGGTACATCGAAAAACCAACAATTGAACCTGTTCGTTTTGGTGACTGGATCGGAAAGGTTTCGGAAGGAAGCTCTACCAATTTCAACAATATTTTCTTCAACCCGCACGGGCATGGGACGCACACCGAATGTTTGGGGCATATCACCAAAGATTTTTACAGCATCAACCAATGCCTGAAAGAGTTTTTCTTTTTGGCCGAATTGATATCGGTCCAGCCAAATGAAACCGGAGAAGATTTTGTAATTACAAAAGAGCAAATCGAAACAGCACTAAACGGGAAAACCCCGGGAGCCATCGTCATCCGTACTTTGCCAAATATTGAGGGCAAAAAGCACAAAAATTATTCAAACACCAACCCGCCGTATTTACTGGAAGAAGCGGCAACTTTCATCCGAGAAATCGGAATCAAACATCTTTTGATCGATTTGCCCAGCGTGGATCGCGAAAATGATGAAGGAAAATTATTGGCACATAAAGCATTCTGGAATGTGAAAGATGTCAATAACCTTAACAATGATGCGCGTTTGGACTGCACCATTACCGAAATGATTTTTGTTGAAGATGCTGTCAAAGACGGGAGCTATTTGCTGAACCTGCAGCTGGCATCGTTTGAAAATGATGCTTCGCCGAGCAAACCTATATTATTTAAGATTTCAGATTTTTGATTTCAGATTTAAGAATTGAAAAAATCAGCAATCGTTAATCAAAAATCAGCAATCATATGATAACCGTTTCTACAGATAAAAGCAAATTGGACATTCCGTTTATCCAGGATTTTTTAAAAGACATCTATTGGGCGGCAGGCCGTACTATTGATGAAGTGCAAACCACGATTGACGCTTCGTTTTGTTTTGGGATTTATGTAAATGATGAACAGGTTGGTTTTGCCCGTGTTGTTACCGATTATGTGGTTTTTGCATACCTGATGGATGTTTTTATTGATGAAAAGCACCGCGGAAAAGGCTATTCGTCAATTTTGATTGATGCGATGATGAAAGAGCCTGCGTTGCAGCAGGTCAAGATATGGCGCTTGGCTACGACCGATGCGCATTTCCTTTACGAGAAATTTGGTTTCAAGCCTTTGGCCACGCCCGAAAAAATGATGGAAAAAGTAATAAAGTAGATTATGATAACTTCTGTAATACCAAAGCTCCCTTTTGTTGACAAACAGAAAACGCTCGATTTTTATGTAAAACAACTCGGCTTCGAACTGATTTCAGATTATGGTGATTACATCATACTTAATCTTGAAAACGTAGAACTGCACTTTTTTTCGTTTCCAACACTGCTTCCGGAAAAATCGGATTTTATGATTTACCTTAGGATTGATGCTGCAATCGAGGCCTATTACATAAAACTCCAGGAAACAGGCGTTGCGATCCATCCTAATGGGAAATTGGAAACCAAACCCTGGAGGCAGCAAGAATTTTCAATCATTGATCCAAGCGGTACATTACTGACTTTTGGACAATCAAACAATTAATATTTTTGCAAATGAATATTCAGCAGCTATATGAATTCTGTCTTTCTAAAAAAGCGGTAACGGAGCATTTTCCGTTTGATGAGGATACTTTGGTGTTTAAGGTTGGCGGGAAAATGTTTTGCCTGACTTCGTTAAAGGAATGGGAAAACGGGACGCCATCACTTAATTTAAAATGCGACCCGGAAAAAGCCGAGGAACTTCGGGCCGAGTACGAAGCGATAAGACCGGGTTATCACATGAGCAAAATCCATTGGAATACAGTAGATTTCAACAGCGATGTCTCGGATAAGATGATGTGCGGGCTGATTAATGATTCTTATGATTTGGTTTTCAAAAGCTTGACCAAAAAAATCCAGAACGAAATCCTTCAGAATGAGAATTAGGCATTACTTTTGCTAAAAATTCCAAGAAAATTAAAATACCAATCATGTTAGATAATTTAAAGAAAATATTAAACGAGGACCAGGATCCAAAAGCGATTGAAAAAATCACGGCAAAACTGGACAACCTGTTGATGCGCGACGAAGAAGTAGGCTATATTGCAGTACAGAAAAAGCCGGCAGTTAACATTTTGCCCGACAGCATTGTGGTAACCAATAAGAGAATCATTCTTTGCAAGCCTAAAAACTTAGGGCTTTCAATGGAATTTGTGGATTATGACTGGGATGATATTGCCGGAAGCTTTGTGAAAGAAGGGATTTTGGGAGCCGATTTTACATTTTCGACCAAATCAGACCTGACACATACTGTGGACTACCTGCCGAAAAACCAGGCACGCAAATTATATACTTTTGCCAAAGAGCAATTGGATTTGCTGAAGAATCCCAAGCCTGCCGAAGCGATTGTACAAGAACAGCCAAAAACAGCTGAAATTATTGAAGAAGCTGAGGTTGTTGAAGAGCCTGACACAATTGAGGAATTCCCAACAGAAGAAGTGACCAGCTTTGCTGAGATTATTCCGGTGGCGCAATCGGGTTACCGCGATGAAAAACAGTTCCCGGATGAAAAGCAGGAAACAAAGGAAACCGGATTAAGCGGTTTGTCGCAGGACGAGCTTTTTGAAAAGCTGCAGAACTACAAAAAACTCCTTGACAACGGACTGATCATGCAGGGCGAATATGACGCTTTGAAAAAAGAGATATTGAGCTATATGTAAAATAAAAAATCCCTTTCATCTGAAAGGGATTTTTTATTTTACATGGATTTCTTTTGCTTTTCTACAAAACCATCAGCCTGGAGCTTCAGCAGCTCAAGGGCGCCTTTTCGCTTGTAGTTGTACAGCTCCTTGTCTTCTTTGATGTCGGCATATACTTTGTCATAGATTTCGGCATCGGTTTTCTTTTGCAGTTCGCTTTGGTAACGGTTTTGCGCAATGACATTTTTGATACCCATTTCCAAATCTTCCTGTTTGAAATCATATTCGCCTTTTGGCGACAATAATTTGGCGATGATCGGCGAAGTTTCTATCGCTAAAAACAACAGCATTATAAACAAAGAAGGTAGCTTTGGCAATTTGCCCAAAGCATTTATCCGTGCCATCAAACCATCAAAACCATCAATGATTGGCTGGGTTTCGGTAACTTTTTTATCCAGGTCGGCCTGCAGGGTTTTTGCTCTTGATTCTTTATCGGCAATGATTTTGGAGCTGGCAACCTTTAACGAATCGAGTTGTTTGGCGGCCAAATCATGAGCAGCTCTTTTTTCCTTATAGATGGGGCCTTTTCCCATTTTTTTGGTTCCGGTAGAGCCTTCGGCTTCGGTGATGTACGATTGGTATAAATCGGCCACTTCTTTTTCCTTTTTGGTAATTTCCGATTTTAGCCCGTCAATTTCCGACTTGTTTTTATCGACATCGCCTTTGAAATAATTTGATACCTGGTTTTTATTGGCAATTGCCATTTCATTTTTCTGCTTTAGGATTTCGGCATTGATTTCTTTTTCAAAGATCTTGATTTCCAACGGTTTTGAGATTACAATGGCTATGATGACCGCCAATACGATCCGCGGCGAAGCCTGGATCAACTCATCAAGGAAATTGTCCCTTTTTTTGATGGTCGAAACAATGTACCGGTCGAGGTTGAAGATCAAGAATCCCCAAACCATCCCAAAAGCAATAGCGATGTAAGGATTGTCAAAAACAGTGTAAAGTGCATAGCTTCCGGCAATGAACGCCATAACTGCAGTAAAGAAAACAGTGGCTCCGATTCCGGCATATTTGTTTTGTTCGCCGTTAGAGCATGAGTTCACAATGTCGCTGTCGACACCGGAACACAGGAGGAAAAATCGTTTTAACATGATGATTTGAATTTGATTGATGATGATTATACAAATATAACGCCAAAAAGTATTTTTTAGTATAACCTAATGAAAACTAATTGGATGCGAGCGTGTTTATTCAGAAAATTATTCTAATTTTACTTAAAAACACTCTCCCTATGAAACAATTTTACTTTTCCTTTTTTCTGGTTTTTGCTTTTTGTGCCAATGCCCAGGTGATCAATTTCCCGGATGCTAATTTTAAGGCAAAGCTGCTGCAGCCGAATGTGGCTTTTGATGAAAATGAAAATCCATTGGTGATTGATGTGAATAATAATGGCGAAATAGAAGTAAGTGAAGTACAGGACATATTTTACCTTAACGTTTCGAATGCCAATATTGCTGATTTGACAGGGATTTCAAATTTTACCGGAATGATGCATTTGCAATGCAATAACAATTTGCTGACCACCCTTGCGATTGACCATTCCATTAATATCATGGCGATTAATGCAAGCCATAATGCGCTTACGTCTGTAGATGTAAATTATTATGTGGATGTTGAATTGGTTGATTACAGCTATAATAATTTGACTTCGCTTAGCCTTGGAAATGCATGGTTTCCCGAAACGGTCAACCTGTCCCACAATCAGTTGAGCAGCCTAACATTGAGCAATGCTAATTTTGTATATTTCAACGTAGATTATAACAACCTGACTTCGATTGAGTTTGTTGGAAATGTGAGTTTTGTAGGAGGAGGTTATGGTAGTTTTACCCATAATCAGTTTACTTTACTTGATATTTCAGGAGCTTATTTTGATAATTCCTTTACATTGGCATTGGGATATAATCCTTCTGATACTGTTGTTTTTTCTGATGGCTCCCAACCTAATATTGCCTATTCTTCGAACAATGCCGTTTTTGATTTGAACAATTATTATATGGGAAGGAGCTGTGATCCCGAAAGCCAGGGAGAAATCAGGATTGCAAATTGCCCTAATTTAACGCAGCTGATCCTAAAAAACGGTTATAATTACACTTCCTATACCTGCAACGAAGGAGGTACTGTTTTTCAAAACGAGTCATTGGATTTAAGGATACAGAATTGCCCAAACCTAAACCATATTTGCGTAGATGATCCCGAGCAGCCGTATGTTCAAACTGCCGTAAATAATCTGGGGCTGGGCAGCCAGGTACAGGTAAATAGCAACTGCACTTCTTTCGCTTTAGCATCCGAAACAGCAATGCAGGAACAGTTTGTGATCTCACCGGTTCCGGCAAGAACGGTTTTGCAGATACAATCGGCTGCAAATCTTGAAATCCAAAGGGTGCAGATTTACAATAACCTGGGGCAAATTGTTCAAAATGAATTGGGTAATCAACACAATATTGATGTTTCCAGATTGGCAAAAGGAAGCTATTACATAAAAATCCTGGCCAACGACCTTACTTCAGTCAAACAATTTTTAAAGGAATAATCCCTAATAAGCATAACTGATCGGAGTTGCCCATCCTGCAATTTTTAGGGTAATTTCATTTTGGCCTTCAAGCTGATACGGGATCAGGTTAAAGGAAACTGTTTTCTGGAAAACTGCCAGGCAGGCTTCTTCATTGACAAGTTCTACCTTTATCTCTTTTTGGGGAATGGTTGTGCTGGTAAATTCACCGGTGCTAAAAAGGTTCATGTTCCAGTTATTCGAATCACAGCCGCTGGAACTTACCGTAACATCCAGGCAATCTTCATTTAAGGCAACATTGGTAATGGTGTAATTCGTTGTGCTTACCTGACCAAATGCAGTGCTGCTTATGACTTGAGCCTGCTTGTTGCAATTTCCCGTGTTGCTGCTATTGCTGTCCGAACATCCGATGAACAGCGAGATTATAGTTAAGGTGAAAACGGAAGTAAAGATTTTTTTCATGGTTTTGGCTTTTAGGTTTTCTTAATGATGTTTTCTTGCCGAAAGGGTTGCGTCCTAAATAATAAATCCGCCCAAATCAGGCGGATTCATTAACTGTATTTTCTGTTTTTGCCTATTCGCCAACCACTGAAATTGGTAGCGAGTACATCGTTCTTACTGCTTGCCCGTCCTTTTTTCCTGGTTTCCATTTAGGAGAGTCTTTAAGGACCCTTTGGGCTTCTTCGCCAGCTCCATAGCCCATGTCTTTAAGGATTTTTATATCGGATAGGCTTCCGTCTTTTTCTATGATGAAGCTGATATGTACACGTCCTTTCAGTTTTTTTGCGCTTACTTCATCCGGAATCTTATAATTAATCCCGATAAATTTATAGAATCCAGTCATTCCACCTTCAAACTCGGGTTGTTCAGTTAAGTTAGACACGTTGAAGATGCTGTCGTCCTTTTGCTCGTTTTTATACCACACCAGCGTATCGGCTTTTATTTTTGCAGGTTTCTTGCTTTTCAGCGCTTTGTTATAATCTGAAATGCCAATTTTCACGGTATCGCCACTAAATTTCAAATGGCTGTTCTTCATGTTCTTTTCAAAATAGTCATTCGTACAAAGCGTAAACTGATAAGGCTGTGGAAACCTTTTGCTCCTGGCGTTCTTCAAAACGGCGCTTCCCGAAAAATAGGCAAAATCGCTAGGCTGGTATTTGTCGAGCTGGCTGTTGGGAACATGTTTGAAGTTAATCCAAACCGCATATTTTTTTGGGTTCTTAAAATCGGCATATTCCTTCTGGCTTGGCATTTTCTTCTGATATGCTTTTGGTACATAATCCAAATATTTCCTTTTCTCTTCCAATGTAAGGCTTTCATAAGGAGCACTTATCTTTTTGCCTATTTTTTGGTCATGAACCTTAACCCATACGCCTTTGTAATAAGTGTCTCTGGTTTTGTCATCAATTGGTGTGTTTTTATTGATGCTGATTGCGCTTACCGCTTTTTCCTGAGCGACCACGTCGATACAGAAAAGGTAAATCAAGCCGGCCAGGATCGGTGCAACTGCCGCTTTTTTGATCAGAGCCATTGTCTTTGATGTGTTTTTGGTCATCATAATTAATCGTTTTTTGGTTACTAAATAATTCAGGTTACTGGCCAAGTAAATTGTGTTGTTTCCACTTCCCTTCTGTAATAGCAGGTTCTGGTAAAACGGAACATCGTTATAGGATTCGACCACTCTTGCGTCTGCAAGGAATTCGTGGTTCAGCTGTATTGCTTTTTTGTATAAAATAAAGACCGGGTTGAACCAGAAAATGGCTTTCAGGAATTCTATAAACAAGACGTCCAATGTGTGCTTCTGGCTTACATGCGCTAATTCATGCAGGTACAATTCGTCTTCAATATTCCGTTGGTTGTAATCTTCAGAATTGATGAAAATTTTATTGAGGAATGTGTGCGGAAGTGTTCGCTCATCCACTAAAACCAAAACGGCATTTTTATATTTTACATTAGGATGGGTTTGCGATTTTGCGATCAGCTTCCTGATGTTTTTACCAAATCGTATCAGTGCTATTGACGTGATCAATCCGTATAGTGTCCATATTATAAATGGCACATAGTCCAATTTTTCAGGTGCCGGAGCCAATGAAACAGGCATTTGAGGCATTGGTGCAATTTCTTCGGCAACCGGAACTATTTTTACGATTTCAAATGTGATAAAAGGCAGGGCGAGCGAAATCGCAATTGATGCCAATAAGTAAAAGCGGTTGAATTGGTGCATTTTTTCCTTTTGCAGCAATAAATGGTAAAAGCCCAGGAAAACTGCCAGACAAACGCCGGATTTGATGAGGAAGTCGATCATTTTTTCTTTTTTTGAAGTTCAACATCGATGATTTTCTTCAACTCTTCCAATTCCTTTTCGGTCAGGTTGGTCGAAGTGGTAAAGAAGGAAGCAAATTGTGAAGCCGAATCGTTAAAGAAGTTTTTGATCAATCCGTTGACATGTTTTGAAAAATAATCCGATTTTTTTACCAATGGGTAATATTCCCTTGAATTTCCAAATTCGGTATAAGCCACGAATTTTTTGTCGATCATCCGCTTTAAAAGTGTAGCCACAGTGGTGGTTGCAGGCTTTGGTTCGGGAAACGCTTCCAGCAAATCTTTCATGAATGCTTTTTCAAGCTTCCATAAATGTTCCATCAACTGCTCTTCTGAATTGGATAACTGCATTGCTCTATGTTTTTAGAATTAACTCTACAAATGTAGAATATAAATTTGATTCTACAAGTGTAGAATGAAAATTTAACATTTGGCATAATAAAAAAATCCGCCTTATTGGGCGGATTTAGTGGTTTTTAGACCTGTATTTATTTGCTTAATTCTACAAAATATTTATAAAATAACGGGATGGTTTCAATTCCTTTTAAATAGTTGAAGACTCCAAAATGCTCATTTGGGGAGTGGATTGCATCCGAATCGAGGCCAAATCCCATCAGGATGGTTTTCGATTTCAGTTCTTTTTCAAACAAAGCCACAATCGGGATGCTTCCGCCAGAACGCACCGGAATTGCCGGAACCCCGAATGTTTCGGTGTATGCTTTATTTGCAGCCTGGTAGCCAATGCTGTTAATAGGCGTTACATAGCCCTGTCCGCCGTGGTGTGGCGTAACTTTTACTTTTACCGCTTTTGGTGCAATGCTTTCAAAATGCTTTGAGAACAATTCGGTGATTTCCTCCCAATCCTGGTTCGGAACCAAACGCATCGAGATTTTTGCATAGGCTTTGCTCGCGATAACTGTCTTGGCGCCTTCACCGGTGTAGCCGCCCCAAATTCCGTTAACATCAAGAGTCGGACGTATCGAGTTTCTTTCATTGGTCACATATCCGGCTTCTCCATAAATGTCCTCTATGTCCAAAGCTTTTTTATAAGCGTCCAAACTAAATGGTGCTTTTGCCATTTCGGCTCTTTCAGCCGCAGATAATTCTTCTACCTTGTCATAAAAACCTGGAATGGTGATGTGGTTGTTTTCATCGTGCAGCGAGGCGATCATTTTGGTCAAAACATTAATTGGGTTTGCCACCGCACCACCATACAAGCCAGAATGCAGGTCGCGGTTAGGGCCGGTAACTTCTACTTCTACATAGCTCAATCCGCGTAGCCCTGTGGTAATAGATGGCTGCTGGTTGGAAATCATTCCGGTATCCGAAATCAGAATTACATCGCAGCTCAGTTTTTCCTGGTTTCTTTCGACAAACCAGCTAAGGCTTTTCGAGCCTACTTCTTCCTCGCCTTCAATCATGAATTTTACGTTACACGGAAGGTTATTGTTGGCAATCATGTACTCAAATGCTTTTACGTGCATGTACATCTGGCCTTTGTCATCGCAGGAACCACGTGCAAAGATGGCACCTTCGGGATGGATTTCTGTTTTTTTGATTACCGGTTCAAACGGTGGGGAAGTCCATAAGTCCATCGGATCCGGCGGCTGTACATCGTAATGTCCGTAAACTAATACTGTTGGCAGGCTCTTGTCGATGATGTGTTCGCCAAAAACTATAGGATAACCTGGCGTTTCACAAATTTCTACATGTTGGCAGCCGGCTTTTTCAAGCGAAGTCTTTACCGCTTCGGCTGTTGCGACCACATCGTGTGCATAGGCGCTGTCAGCACTTACAGATGGGATTTTCAATAGTTCAATTAACTCATTGATAAAACGTTCCTTGTTGTCCTGAACGTAGCTTTTTATATTGTCCATTAGGTTTGAATAAATGATAATGTCAAATATACAAATACAAATTCCAATATCAGAAATTACAAAACCCAAAAAAAAAATTAAAAAATAAAGCAGCTTAAATTTGATATTTGAAAAATATAGCTATATTTGCACTCACAATTTTAGCGGGTATGGCGAAATTGGTAGACGTGCCAGACTTAGGATCTGGTGCCGCAAGGCGTGTAGGTTCGAGTCCTATTACCCGCACAGAAAGCTTCTCATTTGAGAAGCTTTTTTTGTTTTTATTGGTTAATAATAATGTTTACAGTTTGTTAATAGCGAGTGCTTTAATTTTTGAAAATTGATTTATTTTTACCCAATCAAAAATGATTTGATTCAAATTTAACAATCTAATGAAAAGGAAAAAGCTTATGATGACAGCGGTTTTGGCAATTATGGGGGTTATTTTGCTGGCATTTTCTGTTTATATGCTTTATAAGAATACCAGCAGCTCCAGTTCTGCAAAAAAACAGCGGGAACTGGACGAGGCAATCAAGAAAATAGAAGTGCTGCATGCCGAAATCGTTCAGAAAGACCGGATTGTTGAAGAAGCTGAACAAAAAATCAAAAGCCTCAAATCGGATACCTTCAATCAATCTGCAGGGCAAAACCTCCCGATTATTGAGATTGTCGATAATGATCTGAGCGAAGGGAATACGTCAAATGAAGGCGGAAAAAAGGTCCACAAGCTGATGTACCACCACCAAATCCGTTTTTATCTGCTCAACATCGGCAAAAACTCCCTGAAAGATGTGATTTTTTCAATCAAGGACGATTACAACGATAACGAAAGCAAAACCAAGAAGAAGAAAATCAAAGGTTCGGATGCCAATGTGGATTATATGGGCAAAAAAGTAAACAACGACGAGCTGGGAACCTATGAAAATTTTGAGGTCAATACACTAAACCTAAAATCCAAAAAACAGATCTACACCAGTAACCTGCCGGGAAGCTTTGGTACCGGCGATTACGAGTATCATGTGATTGTAGAATGGAGCCAGGGGTTTTACCAAATGAAGATCAAAATCACCGAATCCAACGGTAAATTGAGTTATAACTATGAATTCTTTGATGTGAGCGGGAATCCGATTGATTTCAAAGCTATGGAAAGCCGCATCGCCAACTAATAGAAAAGCCCCGAATTATCGGGGCTTTCTTTATTATTTTCCAGTTTCAATCCAGTGATCAATGTTTTTCTCTAAAAGTGCCAACGGCACTACCCCCGATTGCAATACTTTTTGATGGAAGACTTTGATGTCGAATTTATCTTTCATCTTGTCCTGTGCTTTTTTGCGCAATTCCAAAATTTTCAATTGTCCCATTTTATAAGATAACGCCTGGCCCGGGATTGCCATGTAACGCTCTATCTCGGTAGTGATTCCAGCTTCGCTTTCGGCTTCGTTTTCTAATGAATATTTGATAGCCTGCTCGCGTGTCCAGCCTTTGCTGTGTATCCCGGTGTCGACAACCAAACGGACTGCTCGGTGCATTTCGTTGCCCAGCATTCCGAAATACTGGTACGGATCGGTATACAAGCCCAGTTCTTTTCCTAAGCTTTCGGTGTACAATGCCCAGCCTTCGCCATAGGCGCCCATCCAGTTGAATTTCCTAAAATCAGGCAATTCCTTATTTTCCTGCTGCAACGAAATCTGGAAATGGTGCCCCGGAATCGCTTCGTGCAGGAACAGATCCTCATCGCCATAACAATTGTAGGTCTTTACATCCGGAATCGGAACATAGAAAATGCCCGGCCTTGAGCCATCAGCCGAACCTTGGTTGTATTCTGCTGATGCCGATTTTTCCCTGAATGCTTCTGTCCTCCTGATCTCGAACGGGCATTTTGGCTGTAATGAAAACAGTTTGTCTACGTTGGGTTTGATGATGCCATAAATCCTTTCGAAGTTGGCAATCACGTCTTCCGGTTTTTTGAAGGCCATCAATTCGGGCTTAGTACGTACATGTTCGAAGAATTCGTTGATGGTGCCTTTAAAACCAACCTGCTCCTTTACTTTTTCCATCTCCGCCTTGATGCGTGCTACTTCCTTCAGTCCTAGTTCGTGGATTTCGGCCGGAGTTTTATCGGTTGTTGTCCACTGTCTTACATAAGCCGCATACATAGCCGCTCCGTTTGGCAGGCTGCCGATACCACTTGTGGCTCTCGACGCAGGAAGGTATTCGTTTTTCAGAAATGCAGTCATTTTTTTGAATTGGGGTTCCAATTTCTCTTTGATCACAGCAGCATACTCTTTTTTCAGGCTTTCTTTTTGCGTTTCAGTAAAGTCTTTTGGGAAGCTTTTTATCGTTGAATAAAAAATATTGTCTTCCACATTTGGCGTTACCATGCTTTCAAACTGCGGAATCACTTTTATGGTCAATGCTTTTGGAAGCACAACACCTTTGTCGATTCCTTTTTTCATGTACACCATTGCCGAATCCATCCAAACGGAAAACAAATCCATTCTTTTGAGGAAGTTTTTATAATCTTTTTCGGTTTTGAATGGTTGGGCGCTCGTTCCGCCTGCAAATTGGCCTAAAGTAAGATTGGTGCCCCAAAACTGCTGGACTGGCATCAGGTTGGTGTCGTATTTCAACAATTCCTTGCCTACTGAAACCTCCCATTTAATAATGTCATAGCTGTTTTTCTCTTCATCGGTAAGAGCAGATTCATCAATGGCTGCTAATTCTTTTTCGTATTTGTCATAAAAGGCGGCCTGTTTTTTACGATGCGAATCGGTCATTTCAAAAACCAATTTGTCGTTGTATTCGCTTTGGCCGTTTTGTGTGGCGCTGATCGGGTCTAATGCATTTTTATCGTCAAAATAGGCTTTGGTAATGGCACTGAAATCCTGTGATTTCTTTTCTGATTTGCAGTTTGCAATCAGTAATGAAAGCACAATCATTGCCGATGCAATTTTTAAGTTTTTCATGGTTAGTGGTTTAGTTCGTAAAGCTATTAGTTTGTGTTTTAAAAATTTGTTACTGAAAATATAAATTAGCCGTGGTAAACACGGGAAAAAATGATTTTCCCATCCTTGATTTCGAGTACTTCGGCAACAAGCATGTTTTCTTCTTTTTCAACGCTTCTTACGTATTCCATAAAAACGCGGTCGTCGTTAGAAGTCAGCGACGTTACCTTGTAATGCAATGTTGGCAAACGTTCGAAAGCATCTTTCCACCAGGCACGCAAGGCGTCTTTCCCGCTAACCAGGCCATTGGTTTCGGGATGGCGTATTTTAAGTTTCGGGCTGAAATGCTCGGCTTCGTCATCATAAAGCGACAGGAGCTTTTCAAGATTGTGGGCGTTGAATGCTTCAAACCAAAGCATTGCAATGGATAGGTTTTTTTCTGCGGACATAGTATTCAATAAAAAATCCCAACGGATTGGGATTTGTAAATATAAGCTTTTTAAATATTCTTGAGATTGATAATTTCCTGTTCGGTCAGGAAGCGCCAATTGCCCCTTGGCAGGTTCTTTTTTGTAAGGCCTGCAAAGGAAACGCGGTCGATTTTTAAGACGTCGTATTTGAAATTTTCAAAAATGGCGCGGACCACTTTTACGTTGGCAGTCCTTAATTTCAATCCGATTTCTGTTTTGGGCTCATTATCAATATAGGTGATTTCGTCAACAAACAAACGGTGCCCGTCAAGGGTTACGCCACCGGCTATTTTTTCAAGATCCTCAAATTTTAGGTTGCGGTCCAGCGAAACCTGGTAAATCTTAAACGATTTTTGGTTTGGCAGGCTGAATTTACGGATCATGTCAGTATCATTGGTAAATACCAGTAGGCCGGTAGTATTTTTATCCATTCTTCCTACGGGCTGGATCTTGGCATTGGTAGCGGCACGAACCAGTTCCAATACATTTCTGTGATCGGCATCGTCTTCGTTGGAAGTAGTGAAGTTTTTTGGTTTGTTAAGAAGGATGTATTCTTTGCGTTCCGGGGTTAGTACTGAACCGTCAAAGTTGACCACATCTCCCGGTTTTACCCTGTAGCCCATTTCGGTAATCACTTCGCCATTTACTTTTACATTCCCCGATTGGATGTAGATGTCGGCATCACGGCGTGAGCAGACTCCCGAATTGGAGATGTATTTGTTCAAACGGATATCATCCGATTTCAATGGTTTTGGTGAATTCTGGAATGTTTTTGCAGCGGGTTTTTGTCCTTTTTTTGAAGCATCTGCCTCAGGAGCGGAGCCAGTCTTTTTTGGTTTTTGCGAACGTTTTGGCATTGCTGGCTTTGGCTTGTTGGAGCTTGGCCTCGAACTGTTTGGCCTCGAGCCGCTTTTTTTGTTATTGCCGTCCTTCTTATTCATGATTCTGTAATTTGCAGCAAAGATACGTTTTTAAAAAGATAAAAGTGCGGTAATGATGTAATCTCTAAATAGCCCCGATGGGAGCTGGCTACCATGTAGCGCGGACAGCGGGAGCAGGGTTGAAAAGCGGCAGTATCGCCTGCTTCTAAAATTAAAGATGCAGCAGCCTTTTTCCGTGAACCAGCACTTCGGGATTGATAAGGATAATAGAGAAAACCCCGGCAAGTACAATGATTTTTAGGATGTTGTGCAATAAAAGGTAGTCGGGTTTTGAATCGGATTTCCAAAGTTTGATCAGGAAGAAAATCAGCACGATCATACTGATGTAAAAGTAGATGTCCATGTAGCGTACCTCGAAGATCTCGATCAGGTAGTACACCGGAACCACTGTGGAAATGGTTAGCAGTGTGATGATTTTTTTGGAAAAGCCTTCTCCGTAAACCGCCGGGATGGTTTGGTAATCATTGGCAATATCGCCTTTGATGTTTTCGAGGTCCTTAATCATTTCCCGGATTAAAATCAGCAAAAATAAAAACGTGGCATGTGCAAAGATTTGCGGATAGAGGTTCTTGTAATACAACAGTATGGCAAAGAAAGGCAAAACTGCCAGGAACGATGCGGTCAGGTTGCCGATGACCAGCATTTTCTTGAGTTTGTGCGAGTAAAGCCAAATCAGGAAAATGTAGCTGGAAAAATACAGCACGGCGCGGAATGATACAAAAAATGCAATCAGGAATACGAGGAAGTTGACTGCAAAATATACCTGAAGCTTGGTTTTTTGGCTTACCAAGCGGTCGAGCTGTGATTTGTTCGGGCGATTGATCAGGTCTTTTTTGCTGTCGTAAAAATTATTGATGATGTAGCCCGAAGCGATGGTCAGCCCAGTAACCAGCACGATGATGAATAAATTAAAATCGAGCAAAATATCAAGCGCCCTTTTTTCGGGGGCAAGTATAAATATGGCCGATAGGTATTGGGCTAATGCAATAATCGGAATGTTATAGCCACGCACCACAGAAAACATACTGATGATTTTCAGTAATAAATGTTTGGTTTTACGGCTGAGCATTTGTTGAATTTTGATGTTTTCCACATCAAAAATACACAATTACGTTTTGTTTTGCAGTGGAATGGTAACTATAAATTTGGTTCCAATATCGATTGTAGATTCGACCTCGATGTTTCCGTGCAGGTTTTCGATGGTTTCCATGACAATATAAAGCCCCAGGCCGGTTCCTTTGTTTTTATTGGTAGCAAAAAACATCTCAAAGATATGGCTCAGGTTTTTTTGGCTGATTCCTATGCCGTTGTCTTCAATCTGGATGATGAGGTTGTTTTGGGAACGATGGGTTTTGATCGAAATGAAAGGCTGTTCCTTGTTGAAGTCGGCATATTTTACCGCATTTGATATTAAGTTGTTGATTATGATCCTTAGCCGAAGGTTGTCGCTATAGGTTTGGTCAACCTGCAGTTGCTTTTCAAAAGTTATCCTGTTTATATTTTCGATACAGCGAAGCTGTTCAATGGCGTCGTCAATGATTTTGTAAAGGCTTATGTCAGTGAGGATGTCTTTGGTTCGCTTATTTCTGGAATAATCAATAATGTCTTTAATGAACTGATCCTGCTTGTTAAGTACCGTTTCCATGATATCCAGGTAGTTTTTCACTTCTTCGGGATCTTCTTCGGTTTTCATCAGGTCGACCAGTCCTTTTAAGGAACAGATGGGGGCGCGCAAATCGTGTGATGTGCAATACACAAAACGGTCCAATTCTTTGTTGACAAGGGTGAGGTCGGCATTTTTGGCTTCAATCAGGTGTTTGGAATTCAGCAGTCTTTTTATCATTGCGGCATAATATAAGGTTACGCTGCAGATGATTATCAGGATAAAAAAAATGTTGATATAGATAAGGAGTTTTTTTATCTCACGGGTGCCTTCTCCTAAGGCAGCTGAGAAATTTCGTGAATTTACCGTAAGATTGTCGCTAATGGAATTGATTTGGGATAAATAGTATCTTTTGGAATCTTTATTCAGATTGCCCATTTGGATCTGGGTATGGATGGTATCCCCGAGGATATTGAACCGGTTGATCAGTGCATCACCCTTTTCCCATTCGATGATGGCTTTCCTTAAAAAGGATACATCCTTAAAATTATAGTAAAGCCAGATCATATCATCAAAATCTGCTTCATCGGTGCGGGTTTTCCGTAGGATGGTTTTAATAGTGTCGATGTCGCTGTTCATGATTAAATGCAATCGGGCGGTACCGATGGCCTGCGGAACGCTTAACTCTGTTTTGAATGACTCCCATTGGGCAGGATTTTTGTTCCAGATATATGTAATGAGGTAGCGCGCTGCATCTTTCTGTGCTTTTGAATAATGCGATTCGCCATTTACATAAGCCCGGTTAGCCGATAGGATTTTGATGGTAAAATAATTGATGAAAATCAGTAAAGTACACGAAATGAAAATTATACTCAAAAGAATTAAAACTTTTGGGACCATTAGCCTTTTAAGATGTAGTATCCAGGCCATACAATTTCTTGTTAGTAAATTTGTATAACAAATTACCTCTTTTTTTTAAAAGAAAGAAACCGATTGCAAAATTTAATGATTATGGGTTGTAAGGATTTCAGAATTGATAAACAACCTCAAGTTTATAATTCTTGAGCGATTGCTTGGCTTTTTCAAGGTCTTCGGTAAAACCAAGAATGTAGCCCCCGCCTCCAGAGCCACACAATTTTAAGTAATAGTCATTAGTGTCGATCCCACGTTGCCATAGGCCATGAAACTGTTCCGGGATCATTGGCTTGAAGTTATTTAAAACCACTTTTGACAACTGTTTGGTGTTTTTGAAAAGGGATTTGATATCGCCGCCAAGGAAATTTTCCACGCAGGCATCGGTGTATTTTACGAATTGGTTTTTCAGCATTTTACGGAAACCTTCCTCTTTCAGATTTTCCATGAAAATGTTGACCATCGGAGCCGTTTCGCCTACAATTCCGGAGTCTAGCAAAAACACGGCGCCTTTTCCGGTAGCGCTTTGTGATGGGATTCCGGTTGCTTCGATATTGTCTTTGGAATTGATAAGGATCGGAATGCTGAGGTAGCTGTTCAGCGGATCAAGCCCTGAGCTTTTTCCGTGGAAGAACGATTCCATTTGAGAGAAAATCGCTTTCAGCTGCAATAATTTTTCGCGGGTCAGGTTCTCTAAAACCGTGATTTTAGCATTGACATATTTGTCATAAATTGCAGCAACCAAAGCACCGCTGCTTCCTACGCCATATCCCTGCGGAATGCTTGAGTCAAAGTACATCCCCCTTTCAACATCAGCCTTTAAGTCTGCAATGTTGAAAGTCACCAATTCCGGCTGGTCATTTTGCAATTGCTCTAAATAAGCAACAAAGCGCTTTAAGCTGGCATTTGATTTTAGGGCTTCTGCAGATGGATTTTCATCAACCTTCAGCGCGCCGTTGTAAAAATTATAGGGAATAGATAAACCTTTAGAATCTTTGATAATTCCGTACTCTCCGAAGAGAAGTATTTTAGAGTAGAATAATGGTCCTTTCATAGTTGAATAGCTCCTGTTCCAATTACATCACAAATATACTGACCATTTTGACAATAGCCAAGTAATTCGTCCTTAATAAATTGCAAAACCGTTTCTCTAACGTTTTCGGGGTACAAAACATGTACATTTGCCCCTGCATCAAGCGTAAAACATATAGGAATATTCATTTCTTTTCTAAATTTCCAGATACGGTTGATGATCTCCAAGGTGTTGGGCTTCATCAGGATGAAATAAGGCATGGATGTCATCATCATAGCGTGAAGGACTAACGCTTCGCTTTCGGTGATTTTGATGAATTCCTCTAAATTTCCGGTTTCCAGGACTGTTTTTATGGTAGATAAATTTCGGTGTGCCTGCGCGAAACGCTGTTCTGCAAAAGGATGGTCAAAAATCAAATCATGCCCAACCGAACTGGAAACCTGCTTTTCGCCTTTGTCCACCAAAAGGATGGTGTCCTGGTAATTGTTGAAGATTTCATGGATTTTGTAAGGAAATTGAACTCCGAATAAATCAGAGCTTCCTTCAATTTCAGCATGTTTTCCAAAAACTACAATATTCCCTTTGATGCTCCTGCACGCGCTTCCTGAACCCAGCCGGGCAAGGAAAGAAGCTTTTTGATAAAAATAATCGTCGGCCATTCCCGGATTGAGCGTCTTTTCCAAACTCATGATGTTCATTGACAAAGCTGCCATTCCCGAAGCTGAGGAAGCGATTCCTGAACTGTGGGGAAAGGTGTTTTGAGTGTCAATGGTAAGGTGATAGGATTTCAGGTAAGGGCAATAGGAGCCGATGCGTTCGAGGAACTTTTGGATTTTTGGCCTGAAATCTTCTTTGGCCTTTCCTTCAAATAATAAGTCAAATGAAAAATCTGTTGCGGCATCTTTTTTGGCGAAAGCCATTTTGGTAATGGTCTTACAATTATTTAGCGTAAAGCTAATAGATGGATTTGCAGGGATTTGGCTCTCTTTTTTGCCCCAATATTTTACCAATGCAATATTACTTGGTGCGCTCCACTGGAAATTTCCACTTTCAATAGTTGCAGGATGGCTGGCAATAAAATCCTTTTCGGAAAACATAGATTTGAATTTTGAGGGCAAAGATACTTTTTTTATAAAAATCAGCTGGTATTTTATAAAAACAAACCGCCGTTCGTTTCCTATCTTTGAAAAAAGTTTGTCATGGAAAAAATTGTAAAAATCGTTTTGGTCGTTTTGGTGTGCGTAAGCCTTGGGTTTGTTTCCGGAATGGTTACCGAAAAAAGTGTCCAGACTTGGTTCCTTACTTTAGAAAAGCCTTTTTTTAATCCGCCGAACTGGATTTTTGCCCCGGTTTGGACCTTGCTCTACATCATGATGGGAATTGCTGCGGGACTTGTTTGGACAAGCAATGCTGATGATAAACTGGTTAAAAAAGGCCTTGGTTTTTTTGCTATACAGTTTGCGCTGAATATGCTTTGGTCCTACATTTTCTTCGGATTGCGAAATCCTTTCCTTGCCCTGATCGAGATTGTATTGTTATGGCTAATGGTTTGGGAAACCTTCATTGTGTTTAGGAAAGTAAGTAAAACAGCGGGCCATCTAATGATTCCCTATATCGCCTGGGTGAGTTTCGCAACGCTGCTCAACGCCAGTATTTGGTATTTAAACAGATAAAAAAAGCCCCGGATCAATCGGGGCTTTTTTATTATTTGATGATTAGTTTCTTAATTAATTTCAGATTGCTTTCTGATGTGATTTCAACCAGGTAGATCCCTTTTGAAAAACGCGATATATCGATGTTGACTGTACTTAAAGCTTCATTTTTTGAAGTGTGGATTTTTTTTCCGGTAACTTCATAAATCGAAACAGCTGTAATTTTTTCAATGCTGTTGCTGGAAATTGTAACCCTGTCCGCCGTTGGGTTTGGATACATCAAAATGGTATTGGCATCAAATGCCGGATTGCCCATTGACTGTACAAACTCAGTATTGTAAGGTTCGGTAACAATTGGTGGGTTGTAGTCAAAATAAATTGAAGCTGCATTCGGGATGATGTCGCCAATAGCGAAGCCTGCTTTTGGCTTTATCCTGAAAGTAATGTAACCGTGGCTTTCTACAGGATGTGTAACTGTTGGCGGCAGGTTGACATCATAAAAATGCCAGGTCAGCAGATTGCCATCACGTTTTGTATTTACATTGTGGCTGGCATTGATCATTTCAAACGAGGATTCGTCCAACTGGGCATCCAAAACATCTTCAATCCTTATGAATTCGGCACTGGCAGTTCCCGTATTTTCGAATTGAATGGTATAATACAGATAATCATTGGAACCAAATTCACTATGCACGATTTTCCCTCCATGAGCTTCACTTTTGTCATTAGGATCATAAGATCCAACAATTGACTGAATGATATGGGCAATGTCGTTGCTGGTATCAGTGTCATTGTCAGTCTGAATTGAAACCGAATTGGCTACTAATTCTCCTAAACTGACTGTTGGAATTGTCGGAACCGTCAAAGCTACCTGGATGTACCTTCCCTCAAATGGCCCCAGATTGGTAAAATTGTAGGTAAAGCCATCCGGAGTTACGATTGCCCCCGATTGAAATACTGTGGCGATGCTTACATTGGAACCTTTGGTAAACGTTATGGTTCCGCTAGGGATTGTTTGTGTTCCTCCATTCCTGTAATATATTGCCAAAGAATAATTAAATCCGGGCCTTGGCTGGCCTAATGGAGTAATGCTAATCTGTGCATCAGTGTGCTGTTGCAATACGGTAACCGGGAAATAAAGATAATTAGCCCCGCTTCCATCAGGAAGCGTTACGTTTTCATGGGTAACAGTTGAGCCGTAATAGGCATTTAGGTCATCATTTACCTCAAATCGGATGTCATAAGAATTAGCCGGGTCTGTGTCAAAAATGTTATATAGCCCATTATTGCTGTATCCATATACATCATTACCCGAATTATTTACCTGATATACAAAATTGCCATAATTAAAGTTGGCTTCGTCGTTATCTTTTATGCCATTGTTATTGTTGTCCAAAAAAGCATTTAAAACAACCACTTCAGCACATTGACCGCTTTGGGCACAATCAATGAAACAGGTATTGAGTGGAGCAGACCATTCACTAAAGTTAGTGCTGTCACAATAGCTCCTGATATAAACGCTATAACATTGCCCGGGAACCAAATTGCTTATGGTAAAAGGATTATTCGTGGGAAGTGCAGTATAGCTGCCTTGTGTGGCTGGCGTAGGCTCTGGGCTTCCAAAAGGAACCACCAGGATATTGTAAAAAATCATTCCAATTGATCCGGGCACGGCATTCCAGGTTAGCGTAATGCTGGTGTCAGAGATGTTGGTTGCCATTAAGTTGGTTGGAGCTGGACATGCAACACAATTGTGTGTGTTTAGTGTAAGGGTGGTGATGTTGAAACATCCGCTTGGGCCAGAAACCCTGGCGTACAAAATTTGTTGGCCTGTAACCAATGGTATGTAGATCCCGTCTGCAATTGGATTTGCTCCGGTTTCTGCATCCATCAAGGTTTCATGATAAGTTACCCAGTTTGCCACGGCACCGCCTAAAATTTCGTTATCCGCATTGTGCAGGTTATAAATCGCCAGTTCCATCATGTCACAAAAAAACAGGCTTGCCGGGTTTGCAGTCGGTCTTGGCAAAACCCTGAGATTTATCGTGGCCAGGTTGTATTCGGCAGTAGTATTGTTGGTAATCCTGATATATAATGTCTGTACCGCGGGAGCAATGTTGACATAAGCATTTAAAGGAACAATGGCAGCTGCATTTGCATGAGCATCAGTTAAAGTTTGATGGAAAGTAACTGTGTAGTTGTTAGGGTTTTCTCCAGACAGGATCATCGGGATCATTGAACTCAGGTCGAAAACTGCAAACTGATCGTTGTTGTCATCACAAACCTCAAAAGGCGGATAGGTAGCCGCAAATTGGGCGCTGGCACTAATTGTGAATAATAAAAACAGTAATAGTTTTTTCATGTTCTTTGGTTTTTAGGTAAACCAAATGTAACTGATTTATAGCAAACTACAATGTTAAATTATTGTTGCTCCTCTGTCACTGCCTGGGCCAGGATGAAACCTGATGTCCATGCATTTTGAAAATTGAAGCCGCCGGTAATCGCATCGATGTTGACAATTTCACCGGCAAAAAACAGGTTGTTGTGCAGTTTGCTTTCCATCGTTTTGAAGTTGATTTCCCTTAAGTCTATTCCGCCTGCGGTAACAAATTCTTCCTTAAAAGTGCTTTTTCCGTTCACCTGGAATTCGGCATTGGTAAGCTGGTTGGCCAGATCCGTCAGCTGCTTTTTGGATAAATCGGCCCATTTGGTTTCGGTAGCGATATTGGAAGCCAAAACCAGGCTTTCCCACAAGCGGTTT
Organism: Flavobacterium sp.; assembly: GCA_049841115.1. GTDB lineage: Bacteria > Bacteroidota > Bacteroidia > Flavobacteriales > Flavobacteriaceae > Flavobacterium. Next base: position 591,404 of record JASGHQ010000006.1, on the reverse strand, counting down.
GGGAATTCAAATGGCGATTTCTTGCTCACGGCTTTTTTTGCATGCTCGCGCTTGAGCTCTTTCAAAGTGTCCATTGCTTCTTCAAAATCAATCTCATTCAGCCAATTTACCTGAAGTGCAAATTGGTAATTTTTATCAAATAATTCTCGTGCACCCCAAGCAGAAAGCCTCAGGATACCTGGTCCTGACATTCCCCAATGCGTTATCAGTAAAGGGCCGCTGGCTTCGAGTCGGCTGTTTTTTACCTTTACTTTGGCAAAAGCCGAAAGACCCATCAGGTCTTTGATCCTGGCATCTTTGATGTTAAAGGTAAATAAGGATGGTACCGGGGAAATAATGTTGTGGTTTAGTCCCGAAAGCAGTTCCCAGATTTTAGGATTGCTGCCTGTGGTCATAATCAGTTTTTGGCAAATAAAAGCTTCGTGGTTGGTTTCCACTTTCCAAAAGCCTCCTGATGGGAAAATAGATTGTACGCTTTGACCTGTCAGGATTTGGATTCTCAGTTTTTGTACAGCTGATAAAAAGCAATCAATAATGGTTTGCGAACTGTCGGAAACCGGGAACATCCGCCCGTCTTCTTCAGTTTTGAGCTCGACACCATGCTTTTCAAACCATTCAATCGTATCGCCCGAACAAAACTGATGGAAGGGCCCGCGCAGTTCTTTTTCGCCACGTGGATAGAATTTGACCAAATCATTCGGGATAAAACAGGCATGGGTCACATTGCATCTTCCGCCTCCCGAAATGCGGACCTTTTCCAAAACGGCCTTACCTCTTTCGAGGATGGCGACTTTTAATTTTGGATTGTTTTCAACGATATTGATGGCAGTAAAAAAACCAGCTGCGCCACCGCCAACAATGATAATGTCGAAATTAGAGTTCATATTCTTTCAGGGAAATCTGTAATGATGCCGTCAACCTGCAACGATTTGGCAAAGATAATATCTTCTGGCTCATTGATTGTCCAAGGATAGACTTTAAAATTCCTGGATTGCAGCTGCCTGACATTTTCTGCAGTCAGCAGATGGTAATACGGATGCACGGAATGGGCTTTTATGAATTTGGCGAAAGCCAGAGCCAAATCTAAATCGGTGCTGGTCAAAACGCCAATCAGTATCCTGTCATTCAAAAAACGAACCTGCTTCAAGGCATTCCAGTCAAAGCTTGAAATGATGAAATGGGCGTATTTCCAACCTTTCTCAGAAACATACTCTTCGATTAACCCGGCAACGGTATCGGCAGTTTCGTAAGCCTTGAGTTCTACATTGATAAAACACTTTTTGCCGACCAGATCAAAAACTGCTTCTAGTTTAGGAATGCCCATTTTTTCTAATTCACCTGAAGAAAAATCACTGACCAACCCGGTTTTTGAAGTAGTCCTGTTGACCGTATCGTCATGGATTACCATTGCTTTCCCATCGGAACTCAAATGGACATCTAGTTCAATGCCGTCTGTACCCATGTCGATCGCCTTTTGGAATGAAGCCAAAGTGTTTTCGGCAATATGGCCTTTTGCGCCCCGATGTCCTATTTTGTGCATTGGAATTATTTTAGCAAGGCATTTGTTCTGCGGATGGATTCCCTGTCTTTATAATCGAGCCAGGCTTGTCCTTTTCGCCTTCTCATCCAGTTGTCATAGTGTCGTATGAAAGCCACATTGATAAAACCCTTAAGCAAATTGCCCGGATGGCCTGGCAATGAGCGCAAACTTAACGAGAATCCCGGTGTAGTATATTTCATGTAATGCCACCAGCCTTCGGGCATATAAAGCATTTCACCGTGCTTCAGGTTGGTAATGTAAGGCGTAACATGCTTCAGTGCAGGAAATCTATCAAAATCGGGATTGTCAAAATCAATGTCTTCATTGCAAATCCAGGAATAGGGAAGACGGTACATGTATTTGGTTTGTTTGGGGTCAACAATTACGCATTGTTTTTCACCCGCAAAATGGAAATGGAAAAGATTTGGGAAGTCAATGTCGTAATGAGTAAACACTTTTGCCCCTTCGCCGCCGAAGAAAACCAAAGGAAGGCTTTTCAGTAAACGCAAACCTAAATCAGGCCATTTCATGTCTGCCTTCATAGAAGGGACATCCTTCATTAGATTATAAAGGAAAATGCGTAAATCTGTTGGGCCTTTCTCCAGGATATCAATATACTCAGACATTGTCATTGTGAAATCGGGCTCATTCACTTTCTTGGTATGATCAGTTTTTCGGCTGTCATATAGAGGAACAGTCTTTTCTCCGGCAACACTTCTTAAAAAATCAAAATCCCATTTGGTAAAAGCTGGCCAGTCCTCAATTTGCTTCGTTATGACTACCGGCTTCTGGGGTTTGTAATAGTTTTTGAGGAATTCCTGTTTTGTTAACTTTTCAACCCGTTCTATTTCAGTGTATTCAAATCCCATGGCATCTGTTTTGGTTAGAAATATAACACAAAGCTAAAGCCTTTTGCTGTTAATAAAATTATAAAGATACAGTTAAAATCAGCGCAACCTGATAATTGGCTTCAGTTACATTTTTTCCAATAAAACGATACGGAAATCAGTAGTAAGGTTGACCGATGATTTTGTAACGACTGCGGTTTCACCGGAATAGGCATCCCTGACTTTGGTGCCGTCCGCAAAAACACTGCCTACCCAAACATTTTTTTTGCCTTTATCCAAATCGAGCCCTACGACAACCTTGTCCGTATATGTTCCATTGGTATAGATCCGGCTGAAAGCATAAGGCCCGCCCGAAATCTGGTGGTGCACTCCGGCTCCGATAGCAGGGTGGTTTTTCCTGAAGCTGCCCAGTTTCTGCCAGTGTGCCAAAATTTCCTTTGTCTGGGCATCGTTGGCAATAGCATCCCAATTCATGTTGGAACGCAGGGTGGCATCGCCCTGTGTGCCTTCAATATCCAACGGACGCGCGCTTTCATCGCCATAATATACCTGCGAAATTCCCGGTGCCAACAGTAATTTGGTTCCGCTTTCAAAAGGTTTTTCACGTTTTTTGTCAAACGGCCAGCCATCATCGTGCGACGAAACATAGTTCATCACGGTGCTTCCCTTTAAGTCGTTTTGCAGGATGCTGCTGTATTTTGAGAACAGTTCCTCATAGTTCATCTTGGCTTCGTTCCTAAAATCAAAGTTGATCAAACCTGTAAATCCGTTCTCGAAATAATTGACTTTCTTATCGCCAAAATCAAACAGCTTTTTGTTGCTGATGTTATAGCCATACACTTCGCCAACGGTAAAAAACGGATTGTTGTCCAACACTTTTTTCGGATTGTTTTTCTTGTATTCGTCAAAAGCCTGGTCACAAACTTTTTTGAAATCGGCCCAAACATCTTCGGTGGTGTGTTTGGCTGTATCTACCCGGTAGCCATCAATGCCAAACTCAGTGATATAATCCGAAAGCCATTTCATGATGTAATATTTCGGTGCCCGCGGATAGCCGGTTTTTTTGAAGAATGCATCAAGCGAAGCCATTTCCTTTTCGTAACGGCCTTCTTTTTTCCATTTATTGGCTAAAAATGCCGGTAGTTCCACATTGTCGTTGCTCTCGGTCTTTACATCCGGAAGGTTTTCCACCAAAGTGCAGTTGATGTAAGTGTCATAAGATTGGTATGTGCATTTTGGCGAAGTCCGTACCCAGTCACTTGGGTAAACCGAATCTTCAGCAGTTACCGGCCCGGTATGGTTGATTACCGCATCGAGCATGATGCGTATGCCGCGGGCATGCGCTTTCTGAACCAGTTCGGCCAGATCTTTTTTAGTTCCTACGCTAGGGTCAAGCGCTGTCCAGTCGCGTGTCCAGTAGCCGTGGAAACCATAAGTGAATCCGGTTCCTTCGTCAACGCCATCGTGTATTTGTTCTGTTACAGGCGTCATCCAGATGGCATTAATTCCCAGTTTGGTAAAATAGCCTTCATCAAGTTTTTGGATGATCCCACGGATATCACCACCTTCAAAACCGCGCAGTTTTCCGGTAGGTTTGTTGCGGTTAAAGGTGTGGTCGTTGGTTTTGTCTCCATTATTGAACCGGTCGGTTACTATAAAATAAACATTCGCAGCTTCCCAAACGAAAGGTGTTTTAGGCGCGGCAGCCTTCTTTTTTTGTGCCAATGAAACTCCGCTGAAAATGGTTGCGATGAGTAGGGTGAGGCTTATTTTTTTCATGATCAGTATTCTATTTTAATTTCGACGGGCGTTTTTCCGTCTAACGTAACGGATATTGGCAACGGTTCAAAAAATGTTTTGTATATGCGTTCCTGGCCGTTTACGAATATGCGTTTGGCTTTTTGGCTTATGTTGTATATCTCTACCGAAACTTCCTTTTTGACCGAGGTGAAATTTTTCCCGGCATCAGTGCTCAGTTTCAGGGTCAAAGACTTGCCGTTGTTCGTGCTTGTAAAGTTAAGCATTTCGTATTGTCCTTTTTCAAAAGCATTGGGTGTCGTACCATCGTCATTGTATAATTTGCCCGAAGAATTGGCCACGCTTTCGTCAAAATAATAACGCAGGCTAAAATTTTCGAGGCTGTATTTTGACGTGTTCTGTATGGCCTGTATCATCGGGATGAAACTGCCGCCGCGAACAAAAGTTGGGATGTAATCATCATTGGCCATTATTTTCTCCGTTGCTCCGCCAGCATGTTTTTCATTGGTGTGAAAATCAAACCAATTGCTGCTTTTTGGGAAATACACCTGAGTTGATACGGCACCCGGTTTTGTGATTGGCGAGATCAAAAAGTCATTGCCCCAAAAGTAAGTTCCGGAAAGGGTTTGCAGGTTTTTATTGTCGGGTTCCTCAAAAAACAACGGGCGCATCAACGGCATTCCCTTTTGGTTGTTGTCAAACGACAACGTGTAGTTATATGGCATCAACTGGTACCGCAATTCCACCAATTTTTTGGCTTTTGCCATAGTTGCAACATCTTTCCTCACCACTTCAGAAGCTACTTCTTCCTGTGCATGCGGACGGAATATTGGGTTGAAAACACCGTATTGCAGCCAGCGGAGGTACAATTCGTTGTCAAAATAGTCGCCTGCAAATCCGCCCAAATCCGAATGCATATAGCCCAAGCCCTGCATCCCCATCTCTAAGGCGATTTCCATCTGCGATTGCAGACCGCCCCAGCTTCGGCTTACATCGCCGCTCCATGGCACCATTCCAAAACGCTGTGAGCCCGAGTATCCGGCACGCATCAAAATGAATGGGCGTTGGTTTGGGAAATCTTTTTTATAACCATCGGCTATTAATTTGGCCCAATTATGCCCGTATATGTTGTGTACTTCATCCGCTTTTCCGCCTGCTGTAATTACTTTGGACGGAAAAACTTCGGGTTCTCCCAAATCACCCCACATTCCGCCTACGCCCTGATTAACCAGCTTTTTATAAACATTCCAAAACCAATCCCTGCCTTCCGGCTTGAAGATGTCTACAACGCTGGTATTGCCAAAATAAAAATCCCAGGTTGCAGGTTTTCCGGTTTTGTCGGTAACCAATACTTTTTGGTCAACGGTTTCTTTCCATTTTGATGAGGTTGTTAGGATAAAAGGTTCGGTTATCAAGATGGTTTTGATTCCTTTACCGTTCAGGTCAGCGATCATTTTCTCCGGATTCGGGAATTTGTCCTTATCCCAATCAAGGTTGCCCATGGTTCCTTTGATTTCTTTGCCAAACCAATACAAATCAAGGATTATCGCATCAACAGGAACATTGTTCTGTTCGAATTTCTTAATCGTATTTTCCACTTCTTCCTGCGAATGATAGCCAAACCGGCTCGAAAAATTACCTAATGCCCAACGCGGCAGCAAAGGCTGTTTTCCTGTTAAGCTGGTGTAATTTCCAATCAAATCGCTCCATGAATCGCCAATGATTACCTGATAGGTTTTCCTTCCCGAAATGGTTTCATATGTTAATGTGTTGTCCTGCTTGCTGTCCAGGTCCAAATAGCCAATAGCCGGATTGTCAAAATGCACCGCATATAATTTGGATGACAAAACCACCGGGATGCAAAAATTCATCAGCTCGGCTTTGGTTTCGTAGCCATAATGCGCACGGTTGTACAATTGCAGGCGGTTTCCCCGGCGGTTCATGCCTAAAGCGCGTGCGCCGCCACCATAAAGGGCTTCGGTTTTGTCTAAATTGAAAGACAGGGTTTCGGTGGAATCATTGACTTTGACATAGCCCATTTTTTCAGACAATAGTACTTTTCCCTGATTGGAGTAAGTGATTTTGAAAGGCAATTTGTTAACCACCACCGTAATCCCTTTTGAGGAAATTGTTAATGAATTATCGGTCTTTGAGAAAATGGCCGTGGTTTTTTCCTGGTTTTTGACCACTGCTTCCGATTTCGGATTGAAAGTTTGCCCGGTTGGGACAAATGTGGTTTCAAAAATCTTGTCAGAATACGGTTTGATCAGGTAATAACCATCTGTAGTTCTGATTTCCAAAACATTGTTTTTCCACGAATGGGACAAATAACCCCGATTGGCATTTTGTGCCCATGCAGCCGAAGTGATAAGGAATGCAAAAAGTAACTTTTTCATGTATTTATTTTAATTCTAATACCAAAACCGATTTTCCTTCGATGGTAATATCGTTTTTAAGGTCGACCGTTTTTCCGCTCAATATGTCTTTTCCACCCAAATAGTTTTGGATGCTTTCGGCAAAACGTGCCGTTTTTAAGGCCTGTGTTTCTGTATTGTTGTTGATAACAACCATCACGCTTTCCTTTTCGTTGTAACGGAAATAAACATACACATTATTTTCAGGAATGTAGTGCTTCATTTTGCCAAAATGGATGACGTCTTTTGATTTTCTCCAGTTGAATAACCTGGCGGTAAAATCATAAAATTTGTTTTCCTCTTCGGTTCGTCCTGATTTGATAAAGGCATTGTGCGGATCGCCAGCCCAGCCGCCAGGGAAATCTTTACGGATATCGCCATCACCTTTGCCTTTGTCGCCGTCCATGCCAATTTCGGAACCGTAATACAGTTGTGGGATTCCGCGTACCGTTGCAAGTAAAGTCATTGCCATCTGGTATTTCTTGAAATCCTTTTTGTAGGCTTGGTTGAAACGGTTAGTGTCGTGGTTTTCGGCAAAAATAAGGATGTTGTTGATGTTGGGATACAAAAAGTCGTTTGTGAAATTGTCATAAACTTTAATCATTCCTTTGTCCCATTCGCCTTTGTCTTCGTTGAAAACATTTCCAAATGCATCGTGCAGCGTAAAATCCATTACAGACGGCAGATAGGAGTTGTAGCTTTCGATGGCACCGATCTTACTGTCTTTCTGCCAATACGCCATCTGCGCCTGATCGTGCATCCATACTTCGCCAACGATGTTGAAATTTGGATATTCGTCGGTGATGGCTTTGGTCCACTTGGCGATGCCGTCTTTGTCGTTATAAGAATAAGTGTCTACACGGAAACCATCCAGATCAGCATATTCAATCCACCAGATGGCATTCTGCGTCAAATAATTCAGCACCAACGGATTGGATTGATTCAAATCGGGCATCGATGGCACAAACCATCCGTCCATGCAGTTCTTCGCATCAATTGCAGAGGCATTCGGGTCGAATTGCGTGGTCATCCGGTAGTTCGACTGCGAATAGCCTGGAAACTGGTGGATCCAGTCATAGGTTGGCAAATCTTTATACATCCAATGCTGCCAACCCCAGTGATTGGTTACATAATCCATTATGTTCTTCATACCCCGGCTGTGCAATTCGGCGCTCAACCGCAAATAATCTTCATTGGTGCCAAAACGCGGATCAATTTTGTATACATCAGATTGGCCATAAGTGTGATAGGAACCTTTGGCATCATTGTCTTCGCAAAGCGGTGTTGGCCAAACGGCTGTCGCACCAAGCTCTTTAATATAATCCAGGTTTTTGATGATGCCTTCAATATCACCTCCGTGGCGTCCGTCTTTGTTGCTTCTGTCGGCTTTTTCGGTAACCGATGCATCGCTGTCGTTTTTCGGGTTTCCGTTGGCAAAACGATCGGACATAATCAGGTAAATCATATCCGAACTGTCGTAACCTTTGCGGAATTTGGAATTCGGCCGCCTTTGTTTGAGTTCGTATTTTTTGGTAAACGCTACTTTGCCTTTGTTTTTAAAGTTAAAGTTAATGTCAGAAGCAGGAGCATTCTTTGTGTTGATCGTTACAAAAATATAGTTTGGGTTTTCGGTTTTTTTGATGTTTTCTATGGGAATATTGTTGGAAACCGATACATCGTATTGGGCAATGTTTTTTCCATAAAACATAATCTGAACACTCGAAAGATTCATGCCCGAATACCAAAATGGAGGTTCAATACGGTCAATCTGTGCGAATGCCGAAATAGAAATCAGCAGGGAGAAAAGGATTTTTTTTGTCATTATTATTGTAAATAAAAAACCCTTTCAGAGTTGCTTCCGAAAGGGTTTGGGTTGTATTTTTAAACAGTCACCAGGCTATTTGGCTCAACTGCTACTTCCTTGCCGTTTACAAAAACGGTAATTGGGCTGTCGCCTTCAAGGACAAATTTGGTTTCGTTCTGATGAATAGAAACTTTCAATATCTGGTGCCTGAAATTGATTTTGAACGAATAGCCGTTCCATTCTTTTGGTATCCTTGGCTCAAAATGCAGCGCATCGTTTTTGACACGCATTCCGCCAAAACCTTCCACGATGCTCATCCAGGTTCCTGCCATGGATGTGATGTGTAGGCCTTCTTCGACTTCTTTGTTGTAATCGTCCAAATCTAGGCGAGAAGTCCTTAAATAGAACGTATAAGCCTGTTCCATTCGGCCTAAAACAGCTGCTTGGATGGAATGCACGCAAGGCGAAAGCGAACTTTCATGAACGGTGAACGGTTCGTAGAAATCGAAGTGTTTTTCTAATTGTTCCTTGCTGAAATGATCTTCGAAGAAATAGAATCCCTGCAGCGTATCGGCTTGCTTGATATAAGGCGAACGCAGGATACGGTCCCACGACCATTTTTGGTTGATTGGCCGTTGCGATTTGTCCAGGTCATGGACTTTTACCAATTCCTTGTCTAAGAAGCCGTCCTGTTGTAAGTATACACCATGCTCTTCAGAATAAGGGAAATACATATGATCGGCAACTTTTTTCCAGTGCTGGATTTCGGTAGTGTCCAATTTGACTTTGCCCATGATCCGGGTGAAATCGGGGCTGTATTCTTTTTCCACTTTTTCAATCTGCTCAATAGTGTAATCGATACACCATTTGGCCAAATAATTAGTATAGAAATTGTTGTTGACGTTGTTCTCGTATTCGTTCGGCCCGGTAACTCCCAAAATTACATATTGGTTTTTATGTGTTGAGAAAGTCGCTCGCTGATGCCAGAAACGCGCAATGCCGATTAAAACTTCCAAACCTTTTTCAGGAATGTAGCTGTAATCGCCGGTATACCTGTAGTAATTGAAAATTGCAAAAGCAATAGCGCCATTCCGGTGGATTTCTTCAAAAGTGATTTCCCATTCGTTGTGGCATTCCTCACCATTCATCGTTACCATCGGATACAAAGCCGCACCATTGGTAAAGCCTAATTTGCCTGCATTTTCAATCGCTTTGTCCAATTGGTTGTAGCGGTAAGCCAAAAGGTTTCGCGCCACAGTCTGGTCTTTGGTTGCCATGTAAAACGGAATGCAATACGCTTCGGTATCCCAATAAGTCGAACCGCCATATTTTTCTCCGGTAAATCCTTTTGGGCCAATGTTCAGGCGTGAGTCTTTTCCGAGATAGGTTTGGTTCAGATGAAAGATGTTGAAGCGGATTCCCTGTTGCGCTTTCACATCGCCTTCGATGGTAATGTCGCTCATTTCCCAGATTTTTGCCCAGGCATCTATTTGTTTGCCCAGCAATTGGTCGTAACCAAAAGACAATGCTTTTGCAATTACATTTTCTGCTGCTGATTGCGTATTTTCGTGGTTCATCGAAACGGTGTAACCGCCTAATTTCTGGATTGATGCTGTTTGCCCTTTTGCAGCAGCTATCTGATAGGTAAATTCGATTTTATCCTTAGAGCTTTCTACATTGGAGGGTGAAGCATTCAGGTTTTCATTGTTAAGCAGGATACTGTTTTGCATGAAGGTCGTTGCCGTAAAATGCGTTTTGAACGTACGTGCCGTTACAAAAGCTTCGTTGCCTGAATGTTTAACATCCAATGGCTCCCAGAATTTTTCTTCCCAATTGGCATCTTCATTGTGTACTCCGGCATCAATATAAGGTTTGAAAACAATGTTGGCGTCATTGTTCAGCGGCATGATTTCGTAATTGATTACGCCCACTTCATCCAGATCCAAAGAAAGGAAACGGCGTATTTTCACAGAAATTTCTGTTCCGTTTTGCAAAATGGCTTCAAACGAACGGTTGTAGATTCCTTCCTTCATGTTCAGTTCGCGGCGGAAGTTTTTGACTTCCTTGCATTGGGCCAAATCCAAATTCTCGCCATTGATTTCGATATTGATCCCAATCCAGTTTGGAGCATTCAATACTTTTGCAAAATATTCGGGATAACCGTTTTTCCACCAGCCTACTTTGGTTTTGTCCGGGTAATAGACACCGGCGATGTAGCTTCCCTGGAAGGTTTCACCAGAATAATGCTCTTCAAAATTCGCGCGTTGGCCCATGGCGCCATTCCCGATGCTGAATAAACTTTCGGAGGATTTCACCTGTTCTTGGTCAAAACCTTCTTCTATAATTGACCAGTTGTCTGGTTTGATATAATCTTGATTCATTTTATTTTCCTTTTATCATTCAATTTTATTTTATGAAAGCTTCTATGAATGAAGTGTCCATAAACGTAAAATCTTTAAAATTGTATTTTGCTTCATGCAGGATTTTCTCTTCGCCAATTCCGATGCTGGTCATGTTGGCACTATTGGCCGCCTGTATCCCGGCTACCGAATCTTCAAAGACCATACAGTTTTCATAGCTGGTGCTGACTAGTTTTGCCGCTCTTGTGAAAACTTCGGGATCGGGTTTTGCATTGGTTACGTCATTTCCGTCGACAATGGCATCAAAGAGTTGCAGAATCTTTACTTTTTCTAAAATAGGGCGGGCATTTTTGCTGGCCGATCCCAAAGCAATGAATTGTTTTTTCTCTTTAATAAACTCTAAAATATTAAGCACTCCGGGAAGGATTTCCGTTTCGTCCATGTGCTCGATATAAGAAAGGTAATCTTCATTTTTTTGGTGCAGCCATTTGTTTTTTTCTTCCTGGCTGGCATTGATTTTTCCCAATGCCAAAATGATGTCAAGCGAGCGCACGCGGCTTACTCCCTTTAATTCTTCGTTGTGTTCTGGTGTAAATTCGATTCCGAGTCCGGCTGCTATTTTCTGCCATGCCAAAAAATGATATTTGGCTGTGTCAACAATAACACCATCAAGGTCGAAGATAAATGCTTTTTTACTCATTATAAATTTAGGTTTAGCCTTTTGTAACTTTTGGATCGGTGATTAAAAAATTACACAAGCCGCCAATAACCAGAGAACTTCCGGCTAACAGCATTGGGGCGATGGCTCCATCGCCAAATATTTTTGATAAAATGTTTACGCCGCCTAGGGCAGCAATGATTTGCGGGATAACGATGAACATGTTGAACATACCCATCATCAATCCCATTTTTTCTTCCTTAACAGAGCTTGACAGCATTGCATAAGGCATGGATAAAATGCTTCCCCATGAGAACCCGATCAGGATAAACGAGATGTTCAGGTAAGAAGGGCTGGGCAGGATGCTCATGGACAGGAATCCTATCCCTCCGGCAATCAATGAAACTAAGTGCACCCATTTTCTGTTGACTTTCATCCGTGCCGAATAAAAAGTAAGGATGAGCGCAAATGCCATCGACGATAATCCGTATAGTCCCATTGCGGAACCAACAGAATCAGAAGCATTTTGATAAGCCAGGTTGAGCGCTTCAAACTGTGTTTTTTCGGCAGCGATTTCCATATTGAAGTTTTTCTGCAAAGGCGCCGGAGCTTTAAAGACATGCTCGGTCAGGGCCGGAGTTGCCATGCTCCACATAGTAAAAAATGCGAACCAGCTGAAAAACTGTATAAGGCCAAGCTTGAGCATTGTTCCCGTCATTTCGCTGTAGGATTCTTTTATCTCATCCCAAAATTTGGTTTCCTTTTTTTTCTGCCTGAAACCTTCCAGGTCCTTTGGAGGATACTCTTTTGTAGTCAATACGGTATACAATATCGTGATTAAGAAAACCATCGCTCCGATACCAAAGGCCACTTTTACGTTTTGCGGGATTACAGTCAGGTCGGTAGTTTCGGCAAACCCCATTTTCTTTACCAGCCAGGGCAGGTTGGATGCTACCCAGGTTCCGATCCCGATAATTAAAGTTTGGAGTATAAATCCGTACGAACGCTGCTCGTCAGGCAGCTTGTCGGCAACCAAGGCCCTGAAAGGCTCCATGCTAATGTTGATCGACGCATCGAGAATCCAAAGGAATCCTGCGGCAATCCATAAAGTAGAGGAATAAGGAACAAAGAAAAGCGCAAATGAGCTCAGGATGGCGCCCATCAGGAAATAAGGTTTCCTTCTTCCGAATCGTGGAGACCAGGTGTGATCGCTAAGGTAGCCAATGATTGGCTGTACCAATAAGCCGGTCAGCGGCGCTGCAATCCATAATCCGGGGATGTCGTGGGGTTCTGCTCCCAGTGTTTGAAAAATCCTGGACATATAGCCTCCCTGCAAGGCAAATCCAAACTGAATCCCTAAGAAACCGAAACTCATGTTCCAGATTTCCCAGAAACCTAATTTACGTTTTTCCATTATCGTAATTTATTGATTTGTACTACGATAAGCTACGTGCTTATCAAAACTTTAATTTGGTTCGAAGTAAAGTATAAGCTTTGATAATTGTCGTAAAGATAATAAAGAATTTAAGCTGAGCTGATTTTGGCCTTAAAAATTAACTAAACCGTGTTACGAAAACGTTTTTTGTTGATAAAATCCTAAAGGGTAGACTCTCTTTCCACCAATTCGGTTTCGATGACTTCGGTTCTGTACTGTTCTTCGCCTTCTTCCTCAGATTCGAGCCTTTCAATAAGCATCTTGGCTGCCTTTCCGCCCATTTTGATGCCGTTTTGGCTTACGGTGGTAATGCTTGGTGTGGAATATTTGGAAATGATTCCGTCTGTGAAACCAACTATAGAAAGCTCTTCGGGAACTTTGATGTTGTGCTTCCGGGCTAATTTTATGGCAGTTACGGCAAAAAGTTCATTGACCGCAAAAATGGCATCCGGCCTATTGTTTATTAATAAATCTTCGATTGAGGATTCGAAATTTACGGTGTCTTCAATGCGAAGGATTAGGTTTTCATTTACTTTCAGGTCATTGTTTTTGAGTGCTTTTATAAAGCCTTCAGTTCGCAGTTTTCCAACGCTTACGTAGTCAACGGTGGTAATCAGTGCAATCTTTTTAAAACCTTTGTCGATCAGGAATTGCGTGACGTCAAAAGCGGCCTGGTTGTCATCGATGATGACCTTGTCGCATAAAATGTCATTGGTGATGCGGTCAAACATGACTACCGGCATTCCTTGGTTGATGACTTCAACGATGTGGTGGAAATCCTTTTTCTGTTGGGTTTCCTTTGAAAGCGACATGATGAAACCGTCAATGCTTCCATTGGCCAGCATTTCCATGTTAATCACTTCTTTGTCAAATGATTCGTCAGAAAGGCAAACAAGTACGTTGTAGCCATTTTCGTTGGCAACCTGTTCGACACCGCTGATGACCGTTGCAAAAAAATGATGGATAATTTCAGGAATAATAATACAAATCGTCTTGGTCTTTTTGTTTTTTAAACTCAGGGCAATATTGTTGGGTTTGTAGTTGTAAAGTTTGGCAAATGCCTGTACTTTTTGTCGCGTGTCTTCACTAATTTCCAGGCTGTTTTTCAATGATTTAGAAACGGTAGATATTGATACATCTAGCTCTTTGGCGATTTGTTTTAGGGTTACTTTTTTTCTCATCATTGGGAATTTGATAAATACTATTTTCTGAATAAAGGTAGGCGATATTTTTTATTCCGTCAATTTTCGCGTTAATAAATTAGAAAAACACAAAACTTTTCAACACGAAAACGTTTTCGAAAGACATTTAACAGGCTGCGATTATGATTGTTGTAATTTTTACATAAATTTAACATTCGAAGTCACAAAGTATAAGCACAAAATTATTTTTTAACCTAAACAAAATGTATGAAAACAATTTACAAAAAGTTGTTATTTTTATTCCTGTTGCTGCCTTTTGGTGCGCTGGCTCAGAGCACTTTAAGCGGTGTGGTAGTTGATAGCAAATCAAATCAGCCATTGCCGGGGGTAAATGTAACTGTTCAAGGTGCGCAGACGGGCACCGCAACAGATTTTGACGGGAAATTCCAACTGGGAGGCCTGAAAAGCGGGAACAAAGTGGTCTTTTCGTTTATTGGCTATGACTCTCAGACAGTGAATTATTCGGGTCAGAAATCAATAAGCGTAAGCTTAAACGAAAGCGCTAATCAATTGCAGGAAGTTGTAGTTCAGGTGGGGTATGGTACTGCCAAGAAAAAAGACGCAACAGGTGCTGTTAGTGTTATTTCTGCAAAGGATTTCAACAAAGGAGCTATCGTAACAGCAGATCAGTTGTTAATAGGTAAGGCAACCGGAGTAAGAATCACTACTGAAGGAGGCCAGCCTGATGCTTCTCCAAATATTAGAATTAGAGGTATAACTTCATTAAAAGCTGAAGCAAGCCCTTTGATCGTTATTGATAACGTTCCAATTGACAATAGGTTGGCTGCAGGGCAGTCAAACCCTTTTTCGATGATCAATCCAAATGATATTGAGAACATTTACAATATTGAAAGATGCTTCTGCAACAGCAATATACGGTTCTCGTGCCTCTAATGGTGTAATTATCATTACAACCAAAAAAGGCTCGTCATCAGGAAAACCACAATTTAATTATACATCAACTTTTTCTTTTGGAAAAGCTGATGATCTAATTGATGTTATGGATGGTAATAAATTTGCAGCGTTTGTTACTCAGAACTATCCGCAAAATGCAGATTTATTAGGTACGCCGGATCCAAATAATCCTGGACAAAGAATTATTTACAATACCAATTGGCAAGATCAGATTTTCAGGCAGACTACAAGCCAGGATCATAACTTTAGCGTAAGAGCATCAATTTTTGACAATGTTCCTTTTAGGGCTTCTGTTGGATACAATGATACTCAAGGGTTGATCAAGACCAATGACTACCAAAGAATATCTGCAGGTTTTAGTGTCTCTCCAACCTTCTTTGACGGACATTTAAAAGTTAATGTTAATGCTAAGGGAAACAGCTCTAAGAAAAATGACATTGATGTAGGTGCGGTTATTGGGGCTGCTTTGGCAATGGATCCGACTAAACCAGTTTATGGAGATAGCCCTGACAACCGTTTTGGCGGCTATTATCAAGAAACCGTCCTTGATCCAGGAAATGGAAGGTACCTGCTACAAGGTTCGTTAAACCCAGTGGCGCGTTTAAATCAAAGATACCGTCCAATGAGCATCGATAAGTTCTTAGGGAACATCGAATTAGATTATAAAATGCACTTCCTGCCAGAATTAAGAGCGGTAGTTAATGCAGGTTTAGAAAATTCTCAATCTAGTATCAGAGAATATTTTACTGATAATTCTCTAGAAACTTACCGTTTTAACCAATTAACTGACCCGGCAACAAACTATGTGTTCAATCCTGGATTGAATTATGGTGAAAGACAAACCATAGATAATAAGACATTGGATACTTATTTGGTTTATACTAAAAAATTAACGGGCCCAATCACAAGATTAGAAGTACAGGGAGGGCATACTTTCCAAAGTTTCGTAAACAGCGGGAACAAAGATTTATACGAATATGATGTTACTACCGGTTTAAGAAAACGCACTATTGATACAAATAATCCGAATGCAAGGTATTATGGCAAATTAACCATGGAATCTTATTTTGGTAGGGCTAATGTTGATATCTTGGATAAATATTTATTGACGATGACCTTAAGGGGTGATGCCTCTTCATTATTCCCTAGCGACAGAAGATGGGGTTATTTCCCGGCTGCAGGTTTGGCATGGAAAGTTAAGGAAGAAAGTTTCTTGAAAAACTCAACTACAGTAAACGACCTTAAGATCCGTGTTGGATATGGTATTACAGGTAACAGTGATATCAGAAGCCAAAGTTTTTACCCGTATACAGCACTGTTTACTCCAGGAAGCCCATCAGGGCAATATTTGCCAGGGATCAATATTTACTCTGCAAATGCCTTTAACCCTAACCTTACTTGGGAAAAGACAGCAACAACAAACGTTGGGATTGATTTTGATTTATTCAAATCAGGAATCCTGTCAGGAAGCGTTGATGCCTATATCAGGAAAACAACAGACTTGTTGGCGCCGGTTAACTTCCCTACAGGTCAGTTCTTAACCAACATATTTACAAAAAATGCAGCTTCAATGACAAACAAAGGGGTGGAGGTAAGCTTGGTAGGAAAAGTGATTTCTTCCGATGACCTAAATTGGTCTGTTAACGGAAACATTTCTTATAATGTTGGTGTTATTGATGAGATCAATGGCGCAACAAGAATCCAGGTAGATAACGGTAAGTTGCCAGGTATCGGTAGGCAGTTGACTTACCATGCCGTAGGTGAAGCACCAAATTCTGCATGGGTTTTCGAACAAGTATACGACAATGCCGGAAAACCAATTCCAGATGTTTTTGTTGATAGGAACGGTGACGGGCAAATAACGGATGATGACAAGTACTATATTGGAATGTCTCCAAACTGGACATTCGGTTTCGGAACTACATTTAACTACAAGAACTTTGATTTCAATGCTAGTTTTAGAGGGCAATTAGGAGGTAACGTTTATAACAGCGCTCAATATTCTTATGGAGCAAGAAATAATGTTAACCCAATCAATAGCAATACGTTGACCAATATCCTGAACGAAGACCTGCCATTTGAAACTATAGCGGAAAACTCAGTAGTATCGGATTACTTTATCCATGATGCAACTTTCCTTCGCTGTGAAAGCGTATCGTTAGGATACAAATTTGACAAACTTTATAAATCTGCATCCATGCGTTTATATGTAGGTGCTAACAACTTGTTCCTTATTACTAAATATTCAGGGCGAGATCCAGAAAACTTCAACGGTATAGATACTAACTTTTATCCGAGGCCAAGAACATTCAACGCGGGTGTAAGTATTGATTTTTAAAATAAAAACTATGAAAATAAAATTTAGAAATTTAGCAATGATGTTCCTTTTTGTGGCTATTGCGTCATCCTGTTCGAATGAACTGGATACCAAGCCGCTAGTAGAGCAATCTTTAGAAAATTTGTTGCAAAACGATCCGAATGCTGCAAAAGGGTTAGTTTCAAAAATGTACGGGACTTTTGCTCTGACAGGTTCAAACGGGCCTGGAAGCTCTGATATTGTTTCAAACGATGCAGGAGAAACCGGATTTTTGAGAGGGATTATCAACTTGCAGGATTTTACTGCGGATGATATGAAAAACCGCTGGGGAGATGATGGTCTTGATCAGCTGACTACATCTTCAAATTGGACTCAAAATAATAAGTTTTTCAGATACTTATTTGACAGGGTTTATTATACAGTTCCACAAACAACAAACCTTATTTTAGCATTGCAGAATACCAGTGTTGAAAATAAAGACTTGTATATTAGTGAGTTGAGATTTTTAAGGTCTTTGGCTTACTACTATATGATTGACTGTTTTGGTAAGGGTGTTTTGGTTACTACTGAAAATTTCGGTACGACAACACCTCTGCCTGAAGCATCAAGGACGGAATTGTTCAATTATGTTGAGTCAGAATTGCTGGCAATTGAACCAAACATGCCGCAAACCAATGATTACGGAAGGGCTAATAAGGCAGTGGTAAGGATGTTGTTGGCTAAATTATATTTAAATGCACAGGTTTATACCGGTACAGCAAGATATAATGATGCGCTTACTTATATCAACAAAGTTATTACTGAAGGTGGCTATTCGCTAACCTCAAATATCCTCCAGAATTTTTCTGCAGATAACAATACGTCTACAGAAATCATTTTCCCATTGATCGCAGATGCTGTCAGCAGCCAAAGTTATGGTAATACGACTTACCTGGTTAACGGCTGCCTGAATTCTGAAACGATGCCGTTAAGCCTTTTCGGAGCAACTGAAGGCTGGGGTGGACACAGGGCAACTAAAGCCTGGTATGGTTTATTCGGAACTTCAGCAGCAGATTTGAATAATTCAACAGACGATAGGGCACATTTATTCTGGACTGCAGGGCATTCTTATGAAATGACAGATTACAAAATTTGGAATAATGGTTTTGCCGTTACGAAATTTAGGAATACTAATTTCTCTGGCTCGTCTACACCTACAAGTTTCTCAAGCACAGATTTCCCAATGTTCCGTTTAGCGGATGCTTATTTAATATATGCGGAATGCGTTTTAAGAGGAGCTAGCGGAGGAAATTCCGGACAAGCATTATCTTATGTAAATGATATAAGAAATCGATCTCATGCTTCAGCTATTACTGCCAGTGATTTAACATTAGACTTTATTTTAGATGAAAGAGCAAGGGAATTGAATTTTGAAGGGCATAGAAGAACGGATTTGATTCGTTTTGGCAAATTTACAGGCGGAGGCTACTTATGGCCATGGAAAGGCGGAACCCTAAACGGAACTGCTATACCTGATACCTATAATGTTTTCCCAATTCCATTGACAGCGTTAGATTCGAACCCGAATTTGACTCAAAACCCTGGCTATAATTAATAAATAAAATAATTATGAAAAATTTAATTAGAAAAGTACTTTTAGTAGCTTTTGTCGCTGCCGGACTGTATTCTTGTACAGAGGATAGTCAAGACCCGGTAGCAAAGGAAAGCGAAGATTTTACATTATCGGCTCCGGTTGATGGGACCTATGTCCTGACTGCCGCAACAGCATCTGACGACGGAGTGACCGTTGAATGGACTTCTGCGGATTTTGGTTACCAAGCTGCTACCAATTATAAACTGCAAATGGTTAAAGCAACGGATTCATTCTCTGATGACCCAACCCAAAACCCATCATTTGATTTGGGCAATTACAGTTCGGTTCAGGGGGCTTCTTTCGAAAAAACCCTTACAGTTAGAGAGCTGAACACCCTTGTTTTGGCGGCTAATGCCGGTGGTATAGGAACCGCGACAAGTTATAAGATTAGGATTTATGCGTTGGTTAATAATCAATTGTCAACTTCTGATGTTAACCTGAATGCAAAATCTCAGGAAGGAACAGTAACCATTACTGCTTATGATGCCTTTGACGAATTCAGCAGGATTTATGTTCCGGGTAACTATGGTGCCGCCAGTACCTATGGAGACTGGGCACCTGATAATGCTGCAAAATTGTATTCAAAAGGCAATGATGGCAAATACGAAGGTTTTGTATGGATGAACAATGCGACTCCTGCATTCAAGTTTACCGAAGATACCACTTGGAACAATGATAAAGGTGACGTTGCTGAAAACCCTAATACTTTTACTGATTTAGTGCATTCTGGTGGTAAGGATATCAAACCTGCGGATGGCGCCGGAACGTATTTCTTTACCGTAGACTGGAATGCTAATAAGTATACGGTTGCAAAACGCCAGGTTGCTATTATTGGAGGTGCAACCCCTAGCGGATGGGGAAGTCCAACATATTTAAATTTCGAAACCAACCCGGCTTCGCCTTATTACAGGATGTATACTATTGATCTGGCTCTTGCTGCTGATGAATTCCTGATCCGTCTGAAAGATGACTGGAGCGAAAAAATGGGAACACCATCTGGAAATACAGAAACAGTTCCTTCAGCCAGCAATTATAAAATCAAAATAGGCGGCGGTAACATGAAGGTTCCTGCGGCAGGAAATTATAAAGTAGTTTTGGATGTCCGAAATTCGGCCAATTATAATTTGCGTTTAATACCAAATTAATAAAACTAAAAATGAATTCTAAAATGTTTCCCGTCATTATTTGGCGGGGAATGTTTTTTTAAAACAAAGACTATGAAAAATTTTTTACTATTCGCGTTGTTTTTAACTTTTGCTTCACAGGCTCAGGTTCAGACTATTACGCCTACAGTAGCTCCGAATCCTTTTGAAAGAAATCAGAGCATTACTATAACCGTTCAGGGAAGCCAAATTAATGAAGCTACCTGGGGAGTTACCGGAAATGCACTATACCTTTGGGCATGGATGCAGGATGCTAATGGCAATGCCCTTGGGGATTGCCCTACAAACGGTACATGGGCAGCATCTTCAGAAGCCAACAAATTAACATATAACTCAGGGAATGATACCTATACCATGACTTTTGTTCCAGAAACGTTTTTCAACAACAGTGTTTTTGGAAAGATGGGATTTTTGGTAAAGGCCAAAGACGGCTCAGGTGATAAGAAAACCAACGATAATATTTTTAATGTAGGGGCATTTCAGGTTACATTGTCCTCTCCTGCAGAAAATAGCACTACGATAATTTCTACCAATACCAATGCAAGCGTTGTGGCAAACAATACAGGGGGTGCGGCAACTTATACTTTAAAAGCAAACGGAGTAACAGTTAGCGGACCAACGACAACTACTTTCTTTACAGCAGGTCCATTGGTTACCCAAAACACAATATTTACTTTAGAAATTACTCAAGGCGCTACCACGATCACCAAAAAATTCAGCTATCTGTTTAATCCCGGAACAATTTCTCAAGCGATTCCATCAGGCAAGGAAGATGGTATTAATTATGATTCATCCGATACTACAAAAGCTACTTTGGTATTGAATGCACCTTACAAAGATTTTGTATATGTTGCAGGAAACTTCAATAACTGGCAGCCAACTGCTGCTTATGCGATGAAGAAAGATGCAACAACAGGAAAGTTTTGGCTGGAACTTACCGGCTTAACTCCAGGACAGGTCTATGCCTATCAATACTGGGTCGGCGACGTGACCAACCGCCCTGCTAATTCTCCTGCAGTGGTTAAAACAGCGGATCCGTTTTCTACTTTGGTTCTTTCTCCTTTTGATGATCCTGAAATTATTTCTTTGGGGGTATATCCAGGCTTGCCGGTTTATAATACCATTGCGCCGGGACAGGAAAGAGAAGTGACCGTTTTGCAGACTGGCCCGTCAGCCTGGTGGAACTATAACTGGAGCAGCGCTACTACTAATTTTGTAAAACCAAAGAAAAAAGATTTGGTAATCTACGAGGTTTTGGTAAGAGATT
The DNA here is from genome assembly GCA_049841115.1 of Flavobacterium sp. Taxonomy (GTDB): domain Bacteria; phylum Bacteroidota; class Bacteroidia; order Flavobacteriales; family Flavobacteriaceae; genus Flavobacterium. Next base: position 570,090 of record JASGHQ010000006.1, on the reverse strand, counting down.
TTGATGCTGACAGAAGCTACCAAAACTTAATCGATAGAATGGATTATTTTAAAAACCTTAAAATAAATGCCATCCAATTGATGCCGGTGATGGAATTCGAAGGAAACGAAAGCTGGGGTTATAATACGGTTTTCCATATGGCACCTGATAAAAGATACGGTTCGCCGGCTAAGTTGAAAGAGTTCATCGACTTGTGCCACCAAAATGGAATTGCGGTAATCCTTGACGTTGCATTAAACCACGTTTTTGGGCGCTCACCGCTTGAAAGGATGTGGATGCTTGATACCGATAATGATGGTTGGGCAAATGGAACAGGTTATAGGGTTTCTGCGGAAAATCCATATTGCAACCAGGATGCCATGCACTCATACAGCGTTGGAACCGATTTGAACCATTTCAGGGAACCGGATAATTTGACGAACACTTATGTTGTCAAAACAATCAAAACCTGGATTCAGGATTATAAAATAGACGGATTCCGTTGGGATTTGACCAAAGGATTTACAAATCAATGCCCGCCATCGGTTGCCGGAGGGCAGGAAACATGCACCAATGGATACCGCTCTGACAGGGTAGCAAAAATGAAGTGGTATGCCGACAAACAATGGGAGCAAGATCCTAACTTCTTAGTTATTTTTGAGCACCTTGGAACATCAGGAGGATCTTATGACGAGGAAGTTGAATGGTCTAATTATTTAAGATCTGGTGATTCTAAAGGTATTATGCAATGGAGGAAAGTTACTGACGGCTATGCAAATGTCGTTAAAGGTAATTTTGGTGATATTTCAGGGGTTACCGATGCTTCAAACCGATTTGTAGGATATGCCGAAAGCCATGATGAAGAAAGAGTGGTGTACAAAGCGCTTACAGAAGGAAATAGCGGTACCAACCAAACATTTGGAAATTTAACAAAGGTTTTGCAAAGGCTGCCAGCCATGGGGGCAATTCACATATTAGTGCCTGGGCCAAAAATGATTTGGCATTTTGGGGAACTGGGATGGGATAAATCATTGTGGACCTGCAACGCTGGAAACGTTTCATATTCTAACCCGGATTGTAAACTAGACACCAAGCCGCAACCACAATGGATTCAGAACTGGCTTGCAGATACCAATAGAGGCACAGTATACAATACCTGGGCAAAACTAATCGATATTAAGAAAACCGAAGATGTTTTTGAAAACGGTTCGTATGCATGGAATTTAGGCACCATCGGAAGCCCAAGGCTTGATGTATATACAAGTACTTCACAAACTGCTTCGTTGAGTTATGTTTTTGTCAGGACTAATTTTTCAGATGCTACACTAAACACTCCGGGAGGTTTCCCTTTCACAGGAACGTGGTATAACCTGATGGATAACTCATCAATCAATGTTACTTCAACCAGTCAAACGGTTTCTATAGAAGCTGGAGGATTTAGAGTTTATGGCAACCAGCCGGCAGCACTGGGTACTGATGATCTCAATGCCATCAATACAGTTAAGCTGTATCCAAACCCAACTTCGGGAGTATTCAGCATCAGTGGACAAATTTCTAAAGTGCAGGTATATTCGATAACAGGACAGATCGTTAAATCATTTGATAATATAGCTTCAGAAGATTACCAGTTCGACGTAAACGATTTGACTACGGGGATATATCTTGTTAAGGCTTTTGATAACAACAATAGCTCAAAAACAATGAAGTTGATTAAGCAATAAGGTTAGATTAGTTATAATTTATGTTTGTTAAAGGGCCACGTTTTAAAGCGTGGCTTTTTTTATGTTAAATAAATCTTCAATCATTTGCTGCAAAAACTTTAGAATAGTAGTTTTGCAGCATGAAAAAGCCACGTAAATCAATAGTTGTTAGGATTTTAAAAATTACCGGAATCACCATAGGTTCAATCTTGTTATTGCTGTTTTTGCTTCCGATACTTTTCCCCGGAAAAATTGCCGAAGAAGTGAAGTCTTTCGCCAACCAAAAACTCAATGGTGAACTCGATTTTAAAGAAGCCAATCTTTCCTTTTTCAATCACTTTCCGTCACTAACGCTCACGTTGACAGATTTTTCACTTAAAGGTTCTGCTCCCTATAAAAACGAAACGCTGCTTTCTGCAAACGAAGTCGCATTCGGGATAAATATCAAGTCGCTGCTCTTTGATAAAAAGGTGACCATCGATAAGATTTATGTTTCCGATGCGTTGATCAACGTTAAGGTCAATGCCAAAGGGGAAGCCAATTACAATGTGTATGTTTCCGAAGAAGAAACCCCAAAGCAAAACGACTCGGAATCGTCACTAAGGCTTGAAAAAATAGCCATCGAAAACAGCCATATCGTTTATGATGATAAATCAACCAAGATCCTGATTGATGCCAATGGATTCAATTATGTCGGCAACGGCGACCTGGACAAATCCATTTTCGATTTGTATACCGAAGCCAAAATAGAGGATTTCAATTTTACCTACGACGGTGAGCAATACCTGAAAAACAAAAAGGTAAATGCCGACCTGATTACCAAAATCAATACCAACTCGCTGGCATTTGTATTTGAGCAGAACAATTTAAAAATCAACAAGCTGCCGGTAGAATTCAAAGGAAGGTTTGACTTCCTGAGCAATGGTTATGACATGGATTTCAATATCAAATCAGAAGACAGCAAGCTCAACGATTTCTTCACGGCTTTGCCACCGCACTATGTTACATGGCTCGATAAATCGAAAGTAAAAGGCAGCACTGATTTGTCGCTGACTTTAAAAGGAAAATATATCGCTTCAAAAAACCAGAAACCTGATCTGGCTTTTAATATGAAAATCCGTGACGGTTTTGTCAATTATAATAATGCACCGCTCCCGGCATCAAACATCTTCCTGAATTTTGATACCAAACTGCCATCGCTTGACACCGAAAAGCTGCAGGTAAACCTTGATTCGGTTTTCTTCAATGTGGGTAAGGATTATCTCAAGGCCATCATAAAAAGCGAAGGCTTGTCCAAACCAAAAATCAATGCACGGATTGCTTCTAAAATCGATTTGGCAAAAATGGACCAGGCACTTGGACTGCGAAACATGGATTTGCGTGGCATGCTGAACATGGACATCAGGGCAAACGGTGTTTATGACAAAAAGAACAATAAGATTCCGGTAACCAATGGAAAAATCACGCTTAAAAACGGTTTCGTAAAAACAGATTATTATCCAAACCCGATCAAAAATATTAACGTTGTTGCTTCTGTCCTGGATAACGAAGGTTCGTTGAAAGGCCTGAAAATCAATATCACCCCGGCTTCGCTGGAGTTTGAAGGAAAGCCGATTTTTGTCAATGCCAAGCTGCAGAATTTTGAAAACATCAGCTATGATATCAAAGCCAAAGGCGAATTGGATGTGGCCAAAATCTATAAGGTTTTCTCACGGAAAGGCCTGGACCTGGAAGGTTACGTGTATGCTGATGTTGTTTTCAAGGGCTCACAGAACGATGCGATGAAAGGCAATTACAAAAACCTTCAAAACAGCGGAACCTTAAAACTGCGCAACATCAAAACGACATCGGAATATTTGCCAAAGCCATTCGTCATCCGCGAAGGGACTTTTGTGTTCAATCAGGATAAAATGAAATTCAACGATTTTACGGCAACTTATGGCCAGTCTGATTTTAGGATGAACGGTTATATGCAAAACGTAATCGATTTTGCACTGACGGACAAAGCTGTTTTAAAAGGCGTTTTCTCGGTGCAGTCGGCATTCCTCAACTGCGATGAATTCATGTCGCAGGCCCAGGCTTCGGCAGAAGCTAAACCTGCTGAAGCAGAAGAAAAGTCAACAGTTCAGCCAGCTGAGAACGGGTGTAATCGTCATCCCGGCCAATTTTGATTTACAGCTGACGGCAAAAGCCGACAAAGTAAGTTTCCAGGACCTTACCATGGAAAGGCTTAACGGGAATATGGTCATCAGTAAAGGAAAGCTGCTGCTTAAGAACAGTAGTATGGATATTATTGGCTCCACTGTAAAAACCGATGTGGCATATGAAAGCGAAACACCTAACAGGGCTACATTTGATTTCAAGATCAATGCAAAGGATTTTGACGTAAAACGAGCGTATAAAGAAGTGAAACTGTTCCGTGAAATGGCATCTGCAGCAGAAAATGCCGAAGGGATAATTTCGTTGGATTACAAAGTAGCCGGAAAGCTGAACGGCAATATGCAGCCTATTTTTCCATCGCTGGTTGGTGGCGGAACGCTTTCGGTAAAAAATGTAAAGATGAAAGGCTTCAAGATGTTCAATGTGGTAAGCAGCAAAACAGGAAAAGAAGCAATGAAAGATCCCGACTTGTCTAAAGTGGATATCAATACGACCATCAAGAACAATATCATCAACATCGAGCGGTTCAAGTTTAAGGTTGCAGGTTTCCGTCCGCGTATTGAAGGGCAAACCAGCTTTGACGGCGACTTGAATATCAAGATGCGACTGGGCTTGCCACCATTCGGTATTATCGGAATACCATTAAAGATTACCGGGAATAAAGACAATCCGAAAGTGCGTTTAGGGAAACAAACCGAAGACCTGAAAGAAACCGAATACGATGAAGGCCAGGCTCCGGCCCCTGCAACTGCTGCACCACAACCGGCAAAATAGTTCCTGAAGATTCCCGGCCTTGGTTTTGATTGTTTTTTCATCAACGAAAAAAGCAATTATAGATTATATTTGCTATTACCAAATTACATACAAAAATGAACAACTCGGTTGCAGGTTTTTCAAAACTCACCAAAGAAGAAAAGATCAATTGGATTGCCAATGAATATTTCGCCAATCCGGCTGAAGCGATTGCTACAATAAAACAATATTGGAACAGCGATGCCAAATTGCAGCAGCTGCACGACGAATTCATAGAAAATACAATAACCAATTTCTATCTTCCGATGGGAATAGCACCCAATTTCCTGATCAACGGAAAATACTATTCGGTACCAATGGCAATCGAAGAAAGCTCGGTTGTTGCAGCAGCGGCCAAATCGGCTAAATTCTGGTCAACGCGCGGCGGATTCAAAGCGACGGTTTTAAACACCGAAAAAATCGGGCAGGTGCATTTTCTTTTCAATGGCGATTCTGATAAGCTACAGTCTTTTTTTGATGCAAAAAAGGAACGCCTGTTAGCGGCAACAGAAAGCATTACGGTCAATATGCAAAAACGTGGTGGTGGCATTACATCATTGGAATTAAGGGACAAAACCGCTGTGCTTGACAATTATTTCCAGCTACATGCCACTTTTGAAACCAAAGACAGCATGGGCGCCAATTTTATCAACTCCTGTTTGGAGCAATTGGCAAAAAGCCTGAAGGAAGAAGCAGAAAACCATGCAGATTTTAGCGCTGCTGAAAAAGACATTACCATCGTAATGAGCATTCTTTCCAATTATGTGCCGAATTGCATCGTCCGAGCTGAAGTTTCGTGCTGGGTTGAAGATCTGGCAGAAAAGAAAATAGAAAATCCGCAGCAGTTTGCGGAGAAGTTTGTACAGGCAGTCCGCATAGCTGAAGTTGAGCCTTTCAGGGCTGTGACACATAACAAAGGGATCATGAATGGGGTAGATGCCGTGGTTTTGGCAACCGGAAATGATTTCCGTGCCGTCGAAGCCGGAGTACATGCGTATGCTTCAAGAACCGGAGACTATTCAAGCCTTTCGCATGCGAAAATCGAAAATGGAATTTTCAGCTTTTGGATGGAAATCCCATTGGCACTAGGAACCGTTGGCGGCCTGACGTCTTTGCACCCATTGGTAAAAACCGCTTTGGAAATTTTGGGAAAACCATCGGCCGCCGAATTAATGCAGGTTGTGGCGGTAACCGGCTTGGCTCAAAACTTTGCGGCATTGCGTTCGCTGACAACCACCGGAATCCAGGAAGGCCATATGAAAATGCACATCAACAATATCCTGAACCAATATCAAGCTACCACAGAAGAACGCAAAATGATTAAGGTTCATTTTGAAAACAATACGATTTCGCATTCGGCTGTAGTTTCATTTATCGAAAACCTAAGAAAATAAACCCTTGAACCAGACATTTTACAGCAACGGCAAGCTTCTGATAACCGGAGAATATTTGGTGCTGGATGGTGCCAAAGCCCTGGCATTGCCTACAAAGTTTGGGCAAAACCTGATCATTGAGGAAAGCGAAGGAAGTATCATCCACTGGAAAAGCTTTGACAGTGATGGCAGTATTTGGTTTGAAGACAACATCCCATTTTCATCGATTGTACGGAAAGAACGTTTTGACGATGCCAAAAGCATCAAGAATACGCTTATCGAAATCCTGCACGAAGCCCATCTGATGGATCCGGATTTTATTGCAAAATCAAAAGGTTATACTATCACCACCGAGTTGACTTTCCCGAAATTCTGGGGCTTGGGAACATCCTCTACGCTAATCAACAACATTGCGCAATGGCTAAAGCTGGATGCCTTTGATTTGCTTCAGAAAAGCTTCGGGGGAAGTGGTTACGACATTGCCTGTGCCCAGCACGGAACAGCATTGCAATATCAGCTGGTCGATGGCAAACCTGTGATTGAACCCGTAAATTTCAATCCGGAGTTTGCCGACAATATCTATTTTATCTATCTCAACAAAAAGCAAAACAGCCGTTCGGCCGTTGCATCCTATTATGGCAAAAAAGGAAATACCGACAAGAGCATTGCCAAAATCAATGCAATTACTGAAGCAGTAATCCAAGCCAAAACTGTAAAGGAATTTGCAATGGCATTGCAGCAACACGAGATCGAAATGAGCAATGTGCTTGAACGGGCAACGGTTCAAGAAGCCTTGTTCCCCGATTTTAATGGTGTAATCAAAAGCCTTGGCGCTTGGGGTGGCGATTTTGTCATGAGCGTTTCAAAGGAAAATCCAACTGCTTATTTTAAGTCAAAAGGCTTTGATGTGGTGGTTCCGTACAAAGATATGATTTTGTAAGAGAGCGGAACGTTTTTCTTCTTTTCAAGTGTCAAAATCCCTGGCCGCTACTAGCTAAAGTTTGTATGCCTCAAACCCACTGGGCTTGCTACTATCCTAATCGGAACATTTGATCATATCGCGACTTTAAGTTTTTTGCCGTTCTCAAAATGCACGATAATTTCCTTTTCGTAAATTTCAGAATCTATGATTTTCAATCCTTTATATTTCCCCGGAATAACTTGGTTAAATTCCTTATCGTTAAAGCGATCGTAACAATAAAGCCTGTCGTTCCTTTTATACACAAAATAATCGGCCGCTTCGGAATGTGCACGGTTCGATTCAAATTCCGAAATCACAATGCTGTCGTTTTTCTTATCGCAAACCAAGATATCCCTGTAGGTAAATCCAGAACCGCGGCTCAATATAAGGTAATCGTTGCCTTTTTTAAAGATTTTAGGGATTAAGCCATTTATTTCGCGGCAATCAAAAACATAATCCAGGGTGTCTGTCGTTTTGCCTAATTTTATCTGGACTCCGTAGCCGCCATCTTTCAGATAAACATACTTTATCCAGTCGCCGTCTTTGAAAATCGTATCCCGGGCCGAGGTGCAATCATGGATGTCAGTTTTAGGTTCTGCTTTTTCCGACACTTCCTTCCGGTTTTGTTTGATTTTTGCAGGCTTTGCTATTGAATTTTGTTGCTTGTTGTCATGGCAGGCAAGCAAGCAGGCAAAAACCATGAAAAGGATATGCTTTTTCAATATGCCTTGCTATTAACTATTAATAATCAAAATACCAGTTGAAGATATCACATCGCAATCCAACAGAAATCCAGGTCGTGCTTTCTTTGATTGCCGTATCTGTTTCTGTTGCAGGGCTAAAGTTTCGGTAGATCAGGCTTCCAAAAAGCTTCATGTTGGTCGCCGGATTGATAAGGTAACCCGCCTGTAGGTCTGCAATAAATATGTTGGTTTTATTTCCCTGCCCGATTTCCACACCAGTATCATAAGCACGGTTGTCGTTATAGCTCAGGTAAATGTTGCTGCCGTAGTTTAAGTTGTCCGTGGCGTTGTCAAAATCAAGTCCACGCTGTCCAAAAGTAACTTTGGCATCAGCAAAATAACGTCCTTTGTGGTAACGCGCTATGGCAATCAATTCCTTGAAGTTTCCACCCCATTGGTGCCCAAGGCTTTGGTTGTTGTGCCCATAATTGGTAATTGCTTCGCTGTGAGCATAAACATAAGGGCGTACGTGGTTGTATTCTACCTGAAGCAACAGGTTTTTGATGTTGAATGCGTTGTAATATTTGGCACCCAGCTGGTAGCCGTATTTATTTTTCCAGCTTTTGTTTCCTGCCTTGATATCGTTTAACGAAAATTCATCGAGCAAAAATTGCCCATATGCATTGATCTGATTGGTGAACTTGAATTTGGATGTCAAGCCCAACAGTGCATTTCCGCTACGTGCCGAAGACGCAAATTCGACCGTACGGTAAAAGATGATCGGGTTTACAAAGCTCATGTCGAAACCACGGTTGTTCTTGTTGGTCCATACTACCGATTCGAACAAACCAATATTCCAGCGGTTGGTTACATTCAGGCTCAGGTAGTGGCTGGCGGCAAATTTGGTCGCATAGGTGCGGTCTTCGGTAACGTCTGTACGAACGTCTTTGAGCCAGGTGTAAATGTTGGTGTATTTTATTTTCCAGAAAGTGGTATTCAGTTTAAAATACGGATAAGGGCTGGCGCCATCGCCTAACAATAATGAGCGATAGCCATCACCAATAAAGTTTTTTCCATAACCCAGATTCAGATTGATGAATTTGCTTGGCGTGAATGATAAGTTGGCTTCAGCCATCGGAAAATCATAGGCATCTGTCTTGAATTCCTTAGCGATCCCAATCCCCGGAATGATGGCTGGGTTCCCGCCATCAGGTTTTATCGATTCGGCATAACGGTTGAAATAATCAGCAAATCTTCCCTGGCTTTCGTAAATGGTGGTTGTAAAGTTTAACTCTTTGCCCAAACCTCCGTTGAACTGTATTCCACGGGTATTGATGAAAGTACTTTTAGCAATTCCGGGATCACTTTTTCCAAGCTGGATGTCGAAAATAGGATTGAGGGTAAACCAATAATCTTCGCCCTGCACTTCTACCAAATTCTCATTCCATAGTTTCTTTCCCCACCATTCCTGCTTATTTTTTGCTATGGCTTTGTTGGCTTCTGCCAGATTGTAATACTTATTTACGTCAGCATAGGCAAACGGTTTTGAGCCTGTATGGTTATTGGCCCCGATCTGGTTCATCTCGGCATCAAACTGTGCATAGTAACTATGTGAGAACGGGATGTTGATGTGGCTTTCAAACTGGGGGTTTTCAAATTTTTTGAACTTCATGCTGTCAAGCTCCGTAAGGTGCTTTTCGTTTGGCTTGTATATATTGGAATTTTTTTCGGCCAAAGCTTCCGCTTCTTTCTGGGCCTGCATTTCGGCAACGCTTTGTAGCGGTATGGCAATTTTGATGGTGTATTTGGTATAGGTCGGATTGCCGTTATAGGTGGCCGGACTGATTTTCGGCATTTTGCCAAATACGTTTTTGCTTTCTGTAACGAGGGATTCTTCTGAAGCATCGACATAGATAACTTTAAACTGCCCATTGTCATTTACTTCAAACAGTACGATGATGGTTCCTTTATAATTCTTCTCCTTCACGTTGTCGGGCACCTTGAAATTATTGTATACAAAATCCTGCACCTGGTTATAAAAGCAGGTTTCCAAAGCCTGTGACTGCAAGCCTTCGCATGACGGAAAAATTGGGAATCTTTCGGTTGTCTTTTGGGCATAAGAAGCAGTAATCAAAAGCAGTACTATATATTGGAGGATTTTTTTCATTGGTTTATTGGTAACGTTTCAGGATAGTATTTCACATTTAGGCGATAAAAGTAAAAAAATCCCGCCTCATATAATAACGAGAACGGGATTTTTATATCTATAGCTTATTGATTTTATGCCTTTTGATCAGTGTGAATACTAAGAGTGCCAATAGGGCACCGGCAAAATTTGCCAGTACATCAAATAGGTCTGCATGCCGTGTTTTGGTTAGTGTAGCCTGTAAAAATTCTATCAGGACTCCGTAGCATATTGATATCAGGACCAATTTGATGATTACCGGGATTTTTATTTCCTTTTGCCTTAACGAAAAGTAGGTTCCCCAGAGTAGGAGCAGCACAAAATAAAAAGTAAAATGTACAATTTTATCTACGTTCGAAACGTCAACTTTCGGAAAATCGCTAAACGAAATCAGGCATAAAATAAAAATCAGCAAAGTCCAGCCGATGGACAAGCCAAGAAATACTTTTTTAAGCCCCAATAAGTTGTTTGTAAGCATCACTAGAAAGTAACTCGTCGATCTCAGCGGTGTTGGCAATTTTAATTTTGATCATCCAGCCTTTTCCGTACGGATCTGTATTTACAGCTTCTGGATTCGATTCCAAATCATCATTGAACTCAATGATTTCTCCAGTCAATGGAAGGAATAAATCAGAAACAGTTTTTACAGCCTCAACAGTCCCGAAAACTTCGTCTTTGTCAAGGGTTTGGTCTAAAGTCTCTACTTCAACATAAACGATGTCTCCCAATTCCTTTTGCGCAAAATCGGTAATTCCAACTGTAGCGGTATCGCCTTCAATTAAAACCCATTCGTGGTCTTTAGTATACTTTAAATTGCTTGGTATATTCATTTTGATATTAATTTTTAGACTGTAAAGATACTATTTGAAATTGTAATTTTATTGAAAATAAAGCTTAGTTTCCAAAATTATATCGCATCGTAAATCCGGCTCTGATATTCGTTAACGGGAACGAAGTTGAAATAACTGGTTTTGAGAACGAATGGTCGTAGAAGAAGATCGCTGTCAGGTTTTTACTGAATGAATAATCTGCTGTTAACTTGGCTGACCAAAGGTTTTGACCACCGCCCAATTGATTGTTGTCGTAATCCAGATAACGCACAATGGTTTTGTTGTTTCTATAAGAGAAATCAATTTTCAGGTTGATGTCGCTCTTGATTACCCCGGTCGGATTGTCTGCCAATTTCGATGAGAAAATAACATCTTTGAAGCGGTATCCAAATCCAACAATGAATTCTTTTCCTTGAACTTCAGTCAACAGGTTGTTGTCAAAACTCATTGACAGGCTTCGGTCTTTCTTGATCTCGGCTAAGATCTTGAATGCGTTTTTCATTTCAAAATCAAGACGGATCAACGGATTGAACTGTTCCACCAAGTTGATGTTTCCGATGATCGTTTTATTATAGAAATTTCCATAACCCCCATTGTCCTGCTGAGCCGGAGCGTTCGCATCGTAATCAAGGTTGGAACGGAACGAGTTGATCGTATAGGATGCCCTATAGGAATGCTGTAACGAGAAACGTTTGAAATGTTCTTTAAAGAACGAATAACGCATCAAGCCAGTATATTTGATGGTCCAGTTTGGGATTGGGAAATTGCGGAATGCATCAAGCGAAACACCGCCTGCCGAACTTCCGGAGTAAGCTGCCAGGAAGGATGGAATCAATACGGCCTGGTTGCTTTTCCCAAAACCAATAGGATAACCCGAATTGGCGTTATAATATGCATATCTTGGATCGGTAGGATCAGTGATCACGTTCGCGCCTTCGTTGTATCTTGGAATGTTGCCACCATAATATTGGGCAGCAAGCCTATCGGCAACAATCATACGGTTTGCCCTGAAATCGTCAAAAGCAGCCGAGCCATTTTCATCACTTTTGCTAAATGCGGTTTTGATTAAAACCGTTGATATAGAGAAGTTACCAAAATTATAAGGCGATTGTGATTCATAAGGAACTGGATTGCTCATGTCAACCTGGTACTGTTCAGAGAAGTTATCGGCATACGTCCTGTTTCCGGTCAGATCAATTTTGAAGTCAGGAAACAAATCAATATTGGCGGTATAATCCAAAGTTTTGGTTACCACATGTGTATAGTTCTGATTGAAATCAGGAGATTGTGTCAGCCAGCCTCTTTTAGCAGCTTCATAACGCACATCGTCCTGTGAACCGAATACAAAGCCAAGCGTTGGTTTTGAAGTTCCAAAGAAGCCCAAGCCTGGCAGGTATCCAGGAAGCATGGTTCCTTCATTACGGGTGTAATTCACCTGGATGTTCTTGACGCTGGTCAAAACGCCTTTTAAGCCATCCAAAAAGACATTGCTTGTTTTTGCAGGCTGTGGCTTGGCAGTGATTTTTTCCCCTGGTTTTGGCAATGGTGCAGGCTGTTTTGGTGCTGCTGCTGCAGTTTTTTTGCCCAATCCTATGTATTTATAGAAAGTTTCCATATTCAAGGCTGTGTTCAAACGGTGCGAAGCAGCATTCTGTATGGTATTTCCTAAGTCATATCCATTTATTGAATTCAGCGCAACAGATGATCTTTGCCAATTGTAATCGCCGGTATAGGAATAACTGGATTTTACAAATGCAAGGAACGGAAGCTTGTTGATCGGAAGATCATAATTCACGACAATCTGCTGGTTGTGCTGGTCTGGAGTTCCGACATTCCAGAAATCAGTCCAGATCGTATTGCTGTTGTCCGGGGAGTTGTCCGCATTCATGTACGTACGCACAATATTGTGGGACGCAGCAGTAAAGTTGATTTTTAAGGCTTTGGTAAGATTGTAATTAAATCCGTACTGGTAATTGAACATATAGTTTCTACGGAACAACGGATCAATTGAAATTCCGGCTACATCAACCTGCCTGAACTGCTGTTTGTTGTATTGCCTGATGATATTGCTGCTGAACGAAATGCTTGAAGGCAAATAATTAAAGTTGAAATCACTCAGCATTTTCCAGTAAGAGCTTTTCTTCATGAATTTGGTTTTCTTGAACGGCTCAACCGGTTTGTTCTGGAATGAATAGGTATAATCAACAGTAGTATTTACCTGTTGGTCCATATAGCTTTCAATTTCGTAATTGTGTTTCTCAACCTGGTTGTATGAATACGAAAGAGTCAAGTTTTCCGGATCATAAACATGAGGTTTTTGCTCCGGGGCTCTTTCCTTTTTAACACCAATGAAATTGATGCTCTTTCTTTTTGTGAAATCAAGGGCACGGCTTTCAATATTCGATCTTTCTAAAGGATCTGTGGTGTTTGCCAATAATTGCTCCAAACGAATATCCTGATTGAACGGATCGTATTCAGGTGTAATGATTTCTTCGCCAACAGCATAATTGAACGGCAGATTGATTCCCCATTTTTTAGGCAATAATTTCCCTAAACTAATATTGGTAACAATGTTGTATTGTTTTGTATCCTCACGGCTTCTTTCCTGCGGCCCTTGCTCTAAAGCTCCAAAACCAATGGTGCTCATTCTTCCTGTTGCAGAAACAGTGGCAAAGTCGGCAAGGTTGGTATCCATATTGACTACAGCTGCCATACCGCCTTTATTGTCCATGTCGGCCAAGCGCAATTCGTTGAACCAAACTTCACCCCGCACAGGAGTTGCTTGAGGTGACAGTGTGGTACCCGTATTGTTCATAACTCCAACCATTAAGTTTCTTACCAGTCCGAAGTTAGGAGTTCCCCTGATACCCAAACGAAGGGTTGGGTCGCCGTCCCCATTTGGCATGGTTGGATCATCATCAGGATAATAGATGCCATTGGCACTTGCAGGAAGCGCTGTAAAATCTACGCTAAATGAACGGACTTTCATAGCGGTCAATAATGACATCGAGATGTTCATTTCATTTTCTGTTGGCCAGATGGCTTCAGCTGTTTTTTCGCCAAACTGAGTCACCTTTAACGGAATCTCAACCTGATAGAAGTTGTTGGTAAAGTCATTTCCGAAACGGATGAATCCTTTCATTTGACCATCCTGCAAAGCATTACTTCCTGTATCTGTTGTAAGTGCTTCAGCATGAAGGAACATTTTAAGCTTGCTGTACTGGCGCATGTCAACATCAACATTTTTAAATACAGCTCTTGAATCACCAATTTCTAAACCGCCTATGCCGTTCTCCGTTTCCTGAAACTCTTAAGGAAAGCGATTGTTCGTTTTGGTTTAAGATCTGGTTTGGCGTAGCAATCTGCTCCCTAACAACACCTGGAGGTGATACATAATTGATAGGAACACGTTGTGCGTTTTCTTCTATGTTTACTGACAATACATCAAAAGTAGTCTGGTCATCCGTTGGATCAGTATCACTTTGCTGTAATGAATTTTCATAACGCCTCCATTCGCCGCGTACCAAATCCAATGTTCCGAAACGAAGTGTTATTGGAGTATCAAATCCGGTCATGAACATCCTCATGAATCGGATCGAACGGAAATCAGAGATGCTGCCGACAACATTAGTAGGCTGTGAAACCGGAATTTTAAATTGGTACCATCTTGCTTTTGTTGCATGGCCGTTAGGAACTTCAGAATCCTGAAGGTCAGTTTCTACCATGTCGGTGATAAAATTCTGTCCGACCTGCATTGTAACCGGTCCAGATGCGGTAGGAACCGTTGATTGGTAAGGAGCCATTATGATTTTATATTCATAATAAGCATTGGCTTCATTCATCGTGTTGTCTCGGTTGATGTCTTCAACATCCGGGATAGTTGTAGAACCTCTGTTGGAATCTGAAACACTTACAGGTGAGTTGCCTTCGGTTCCGTTGTAGTTTTTATAACGCTCAAAAACCGTATCGCCAGGAGCATTTAGAAAATACTGGTAATTATCGCCGGCCGGGTCAGCCAACGCTGCAAAACCTGGGTTTATCCCTGTAAGAGCCCTTTCGGCATCATCGTTTATACCGTCAAGACCAACGTCTTGAGCAGCTCTGTTGGCACCATCTACATCAAATGCGTAAATCAGCGATTGAGAGGCAGGAACCCTTCCCCAATAGGTAGGATTGGTATTGGTAGTACCATTTGCTGGCAAACCATTTTCATACTGTTTACGTGAATCCTTAAGGATATCTTCTGAAATTTCTCCAAGATTGAAGTATACGCTACCGATGTTCTGGTGGTTTGCTTCTGCAGATTGATTTCCAAAGTCATAGTAAGGGTCCATAACCCAGAACTGGATATATTCTACATTGCTTTGCTCGAAGTTGGTTGAATTGATGGCACGCATAATTCCACCAAAATTATCTTTAGGAGTTGTAAATCCGCCAGGATTCAATGCGTCAGGGTTATAATTGTATGGCCCTCTTTCCTGCGGATAATAAGTAAGGTCAAAAGTGTTGATTACGGTTGATTGTCCAATCTGGATGGATGTGTTTGGGAATAACTCACGGCTGAAAACCCTTCTGGTGCTATTGATAGAAATTCCGTCTTGGCCAATATTTCCGGGAGTTTGCGTATAAATTGTTGGATCGATGCTGTACCAGTTCAGTTTTGACCTTTTGTACCCATAAGTCAGATCGGCAGCATCCGAGTTAAAATTAGGATATTCGGCATTTATAGCTCTTTTTGGTGTGGATGACAAGCTCCATGACTGTGGCGAACGCATGTCGATCGTAGTTTGCGAGCCTTCAAAGTCATCAACATAAACTGTAGATTCTCCTTGGAAAGCGTCATTCTTAGATGCATCAGGCTTCAAGAAGGCTACTTCTCCACGGATCGAGAAATTAGAAGGGACGTCTGTGTCAATATTTGGCAGCTTATTTACCATCCGCGTTAGGAATGGCACTTCGGTAGAGTAGTTGGCATTGAATCCGAAAATAGTATTGTTAACCGATTCCTGGCCATAGTTTGATTTGCTTGTGAGCGGTCTTTCGGTCATTTTGATGAACGTTCCGCCAAGCAAGAATTTGTCTGAGAATTTATGTTCCACATTAACTCCCATGAACCTTCTGGTCTGCTGGCCAAATGTAGAATTGTTTTCAACAGAAACCTGAATAGGCGTGTTGGAAGCCTGAAGTGATGGGTCTAGGATTTGAACGCGCCCTGCCTGATAATTCACGCTATAGTCAATACCTTCCTGCAATACACGCCCTCCGGCTGTTACTACCACAGAACCTCTAGGAACGTTATAGGCACCAATCGGGATTCCGTCACCGCCTGAAGACTTGTACCTTCCTTTTAATTGGTATTTGTTCTTTTCGGCATCCTGTAAAGCCGAGGCTTGTGTGCCGGCATACATGCTTCTGAAAACATATTTTGCCTGGTTTCCGTTATAGGTGTTGGTGTCGTAATAATTACTGGTGTCTGATGGCAATTTCAATTTGTTGAAAATCAATTTACCAAATGGTTCTACAGTAGTGAATATGATACGCCCGTTTTGTTGGTCGACAGTTAATCCCGGAATGAAATCAAAGAAACCGTCACCACCAAGCTGAGGGTCATTGTTGTAGTTTAATTTATCAACATTGAAAACCTTCAAAAGCGGGGTTTCCGAAACTTCATTGCCTGGCGGTGTCGTTGGACTTGTCGGGAAAGCTGTTCCGGGTACCGGAGAAATGTAGTTTATAGGCGAAGGATCGGCATACATAATGTTAAACCTGAAATCCTCTTGCTGCAATTGATAAGCACCCTGGATTTGATAGATATTTTTCATCATCAAATTCCATATCGGCTTTTGAACGTTGGTTAAGCTGCTTTTCAGCATTTTCAGGACCAAGCTCTGTGTTGAAATGGTTTGGTTGTCTGTTCCTCCGTCAGTAATTACGGTCGAATCTACACCATCGGTACCAAATTCCCCAACCTGGTAAACCTGATCGCCAATGGTATATTGATAGGCAACAGCCAATACTTCGTCATTGGCAAGCCGTTGCTGTAACGAAATGTAACCTAATTGCGGATGGAATGTATACTCATTCGGAGCCAGCTTCCTAGCATTTTCCAGCTTGGCATAATCCGTACCTTCGTCAACAGCGTTTAAGTTCCTAAAACCGGCACTTGCTGTTACGATATCCCTTATTTCAGGTTTTAATAATCCTGTTCCGGCCGTAATCAATTCAGGGTCATACCTGTTGTTGTTGTTGTCTGACGGCAGGTCGGTAGCAGTAGGCGACAGGAAGAAGTTGTTGGTTTGATATTCATACGGATTTACTGCAACTACCTGGTCGTTGTTAAGGCCAGTCAGTCTTGATTCTCCCAAATCCTGCAGCGCGATGATATTCCTTAAGTTATTATTGGTGGTGCTTACGCGGTTTTGCTTATTGGTTACCCAAACTTCAATTCGGGTAATCTGGACCCTGCTGTTGATGAAAGGATAGTTTTCTAAAGCCTGGTCGTATTTATTCCTAAAGTATTGTGATAAGAAAAAGTGCCTGTCTGCGTCGTAATCAAGTGCAAATAAGGAGAAGTCCTGGATAGTCCCACCACCTTGTGCCGTTACTGATCTGGTTTGTGATTTTTGTTCGGAGAAAATACCGGTTACTGTGGTTTTTCCAAATTGCAATTGGGCTTTGACCCCAAACAAACTCTGGGCGCCCCGTATCAGCGAATTGGATAATGGCATGCTGACGTTTCCGACTTCTATCTTCTGGACAATGTCATCCTCAGTCGGGGCATATTCCAGTTTGATAAGATTTTGGAAGGCAAAGGTCGATTCGGTATCGTAATTGGCATTTACATTCAGTCGAGTCCCTACTTTACCATTAAGGCTCATACTGATCCTCTGGTCAAAATCAAAGGAAGTCTGCGAACGGTTCCGTGGTGAAAAGGCCGGGTTGTCCTGCTTTGTATACCGTACCCCCAAATCCATTTCGACGGATCCCGTGGGTTTTACATCAATGGTATTGCCTCCAAATATGGTTTCGAAGAAACTGGAGTTGACATAATAACGCGGCAACAGATCTTTTTTGGCCTCTTCGTTTTTGCCGTCAATGGCGTTGGATTTCTTTTGGAAATAGTCACGCATCGATTCACGAAGCACTAGTTCTTCATATTCCTGAGGAGTCAGGATTATAGGGTAATTGATATTAAAGCCGTCAAAAGTACTGGTATAAATGTATTTGTTGGTAACCGGGTCATAAGTATAAGCATTTACAATACTATTTGGATTTTTTATTTCCATTTTACCTGTAGAATAGCCTGTACTGTCAATAACAGTAGTGGCCGGCTGGGCAAAAGCAGCGCCGCTTAGTAATAAGGCTAGTACTAAGAGCAGGTTTTTTAAATATGAAAATGGTTTGGTATAGTATAGTGTTTCCAAGAATTATAAATTTTTTAATGCTTGTTTTATTATTGTTTCAACTCCGGCTTCCGGATTTTCCCTGATGATTTTATCCACCACTTTTTCGGCATTTTTCCTGACATATCCCAAAACTTCCAATGCAGATAACGATTCTTCTCTTGAAATATTGTGTTGTGGCATCGAAATTTCGTCTAAATCGTAGATTTTTAACACTTTTTCCTTTAAATCCAGGATCACGCGCTGCGCTGTTTTTCCTCCGATTCCCTTGATGGATTGTATCGTGCCCACATCGCCGCTGCCAATGGCGTGGATGATCTGTTTTGGGTCTAATGATGACAGCATCGTTCTTGCAATACCGGCTCCAATCCCTGAAACCGAGAGCAGCAACCGGAACAATTCCCTTTCTGATTTTTCAACAAAACCAAACAAAGAATGGGCATCTTCCTTAATTTGAAGATGGGTAAACAGCTTTACAAAATCGGTATTAGGAAGCAAGGAAAAGGTATGTAGCGAAATATTGATGTGGTAACCTACACCATTACAGTCTATTACTACTTCGGTAGGTGTTTTCTCAACTAATTTCCCTTGTATGTGTGCAATCATTTTTTACCAAAAATCTGTTTCCAAATATAGCAAAATTCTTGAATTACAAGAATCTGCGCGCAATATCTGTACAATAATACAAAAACCCTATTTAGTTGTCGTCTTTTTTCGCTTCTCTTTTTCCTGTGCGTCAACAACAGCCACGGCAACCATATTCACCATTTCTTCAACGCTGGCTCCCAGCTGGAAAATATGTACTGCTTTTTCCATCCCAAGCATGATTGGCCCCACAGAATCCACTTTGTACAATTCTTTTAAAAGCTTGTAAGTAATATTTGCAGATTCCAGGTTAGGGAAAATGAGGGTGTTGACTTTCTTTCCGGCTAATTTTGAAAATGGGAATTTGGCTTTCAGCATATCAGGGTTCAATGCAAAGTCAGCCTGGATTTCTCCATCTACGGTCAAATCAGGATAGTATTTATGCAGATAAGCCACCGCTTCCCGTACTTTATTGGCATTTTCGTGTGACGATGAGCCAAAATTGGAGAACGAAACCATTGCAATAACGGGTTCTATCCCAAACATCCGGGCAGTCTTGGCGGTCATCAATGCAATTTTTGCCAATTCATCCGAAGTTGGGTTTGGGTTAATGGCAGTATCCGATAAAAACATCGGCCCGCGATTGGTCATCATCATGTTGGCAGTGGCAATTAAAGTAATTCCCGGCGCTTTTCCGATAAGCTGCATCAACGGTTTAACGGTTGATGGGTAGCTTCTTGAATACCCCGAAACCATAGCGTCTGCATCGCCTTCATTAACCATCATTGCTGCAAAATAGTTTCTTTCGCGCATCCATTTTTGGGCATCAAGCAACGAAATTCCCCTTCGCTGCCTTGCTTTCCAATAGATGTCGGCATATTTCAGCCTTCTGGTATCTTCTTCTTTTGTTTTTGGGTCAAAAATTGGCACATCGGCATCAAATCCCAACTCTTCTTTTAATTCCAGGATCAGTTCCCTGTTTCCTAAAAGAATCGGTTTTGCAATGCCTTCTTCGTACGCAATCTGTGCTGCTTTCAATACATCCAAATGATCTGCTTCGGCAAAAACCACGCGTTTCGGATCGGTTTTGGCACGGTTGGTAAGCAAACGAACCATCTTGTTGTCTGAGCCCAATCGCTCTAAAAGCTCTTCTTCATATTCCTGCCAGTCCGTAATTGGCTGTGATGCAACCCCCGAATCCATAGCGGCTTTTGCCACGGCAGGCGGGACTTTCGCAATCAGCCTCGGATCAAATGGTTTCGGGATGATGTAATCTTTCCCAAATACCAATTTGGTTTCGCCATAAGCAATATTTACCTGTTCGGGCACCGATTCTTTTGCCAATTCGGCCAAAGCAACAACCGCAGCTTTTTTCATTTCCTCATTGATCTTGGTCGCCCGTACATCAAGCGCACCACGGAAAATATAGGGGAATCCCAATACATTGTTCACCTGGTTAGGATGGTCGGAACGGCCTGTTGCCATGATAATGTCGCGGCGGGTTTTGATGGCCAGATCGTAATTGATTTCCGGGTTTGGATTCGCCATGGCAAATACGATCGGGTTTTTTGCCATTCCCAATAACATTTCAGGAGTCACGATATCCCCGGTAGACAGACCAACGAAGACATCAATGCCTTCCATTGCTTCCTGCAGGGTTGGCGAAGCTGGTTTGCTGGTAGCGTATTTTTTTTGATCGGCTGTAATCTTCGGGTCGTCTTTTCTTAATGCCCCTTTGCTGTTGAACATCAAAATGTTTTCTTCTTTTACTCCAAAAGAAACATACAGGTTGGCACATGCAATTGCGGCAGAACCTGCTCCCGAAATCACCATTTTCACTTCGCCCATTTTCTTCCCGGCCAGTTCAACGGCATTCAATAAAGCTGCTGCAGAAATGATTGCGGTTCCATGCTGGTCGTCGTGCATTACCGGAATGTTCAGTTCTTCCACCAAACGCCTTTCGATCTCAAAGGATTCCGGAGCCTTGATGTCTTCAAGGTTGATTCCGCCAAAGGTCGGTGCGATGTTTTTGACTGTTTCGATAAATGCATCGATGTCTTTTGTGCCTACTTCAATGTCAAACACATCAATATCAGCAAAGATCTTGAATAGCAAAGCCTTTCCTTCCATAACCGGTTTTGAAGCTTCGGGGCCAATGTCGCCTAAGCCTAAAACGGCTGTCCCGTTGCTGATTACGGCAACCAGGTTGCCTTTGGAAGTATATTTATAAACGTTATTGATGTCTTTGGCAATTTCCAAACAAGGCTCGGCAACACCCGGAGAATAAGCCAATGATAAATCCCTTTGGGTTGCGTATTTTTTAGTAGGCACAATTTTGATCTTACCCGGCGTAGGTTTTGCGTGGTACAAAAGTGCTTCTCTTCGTTTGCTGTCTTTATGCATAATCTTAATTTTGATAAATACAAAGGTAGAAGACTGGCTGTAAAAAGGAAATTTTAATTGCTTTTCTTTTCAATAAAAGCTTTTAAATAAAAAACCCTTTCGGTTGGAAAGGGTTTTATTTTTATTTTGTCGGAGTCGTTTCGGTTTTCTTTGGGTCTTCCTTTTTGTTTTTGTTGAAAAGGCCGTTCAGCAGGTTTTTGGCTTTGTCCTTTACGTCGGTTTTTACATCGGTTTTGGTGCTGTCCGTTTTGGGTTTGGTCGCATTAGAGATGATGCTGTTTAAGGCATCTTTGCTGCCACTGACCAATTTGTCCTTTTGTTGTTTTACCAAAGTCGTAACGAGGTTGGTCGTAGCCTGCTTGATATCGGTTGAGATTTTTGGTTTTGAGAAAGTTCCTGTAAGCATTGCGTTAATCGGAACGTTTTCCACTTTTTTAGCATCGGTCGGAGTCAGTTTTGTCAAAAGATTATTGACATCGGTCCCCAAATATTTTGCCGGAACATCAAACTTCAGGTCATAGCTCATGTTTTGGTCAAAACCGTGCGCTCCGCCAATGGTAACCTTAATGTCCTGGTATTTCAGGTCAAAAGGCTTGATGTTTACTTTTCCGTCCTTAAAAGTTAAGGCCGCCTTGAGGTCGTTCAGGTTCAGTTTTTTCAAATCGATAAAATTCAGTTTGTCATCCAAGGCAGAAATCAAGGTAGAATTGCTGGAATTTACGGTAGTTGAAAGCAATTGTCCTAATAAATCGCCACTGATGCTATTCAGATCGGGAGCCATTTCCTTGTCTTTCAGGTTACCTGAAACCTTGATTTTCGAATTCAGTTTTCCGTTGATGATTCCGGCAATAGGCGCAATTTTTTTCATCATGTCCAATTGCGTAAAGGTTTGCTGGATGTCAACACTGTTCAGGCCTAAATCCATGTTGAATTTGGATACTTTTTCCTTTGTGGAGACATCTCCGTTAAAGGTGATTGCACCGCCAAAAATATCGGTCCGGCCATTTTCCAAAGTTGCTTTTTGGTCTTTGATGATAATTTTTCCGGAAACATTTTTCAGCACTAAATTGTCATACAAGACCGTATTGGCTTTTGCGGATAACGTACAGTTTAGGAATGCCGGGATCTTCATTGCCTCGGTTGGCTTCTTTTGCGCTTCGGCTTTCTTGGCATCTTCTTCCGAAGTCATGAAATCGTTTACAGCTAATTGGTTGGAAGCAAGATTGAAATTTCCTTTCAGCTCCTGGTTTTTGAACACAAATCCGTAGAAGTTTTCCAAAACCCCATTCACTTCCAAATCGGTTTTGCCGGTTGTGGCATTGAACTGTTTCAGGTTCACTCGGCTTGGGTCAAACGATACCAAGGCCCGGCTAATTTTCATTGTTTTGCCTTCATCGTCTGTATAATTAAATCCGGTCAGGTCAATGGTTCCTGCGTTTTTAATACGGGCATAGTCGCTTTTTTCTACTGACTGCATATCGAATTCCGTCGTTACGTCGGCTTTCAGGATTCCGCTCAGCGGTTTGTCAAGTTTTACGGGATAAGCTTTCGTTAGGTTTCCGAGGTTTACGGTTCCTTTCAGCGCTGCATTTACCAATGCATTTTCGGCAATGTTCCTAATGTTGGCTTTGGCATTGAAAACGTCCTGGTCGATCTGGAAAGACAACTTATCCAGATTCACGTAAGTATCGTTCATCACACCGGTTTCGTTGATGATTTTGGTATCGATGACGATTTTCTGTACTGATTTTGGCAGGTTAGGATATTGGAAAGAAGCATTGTTAGATGCGATTTCGATGTTGAATTTTGGCACCGAAGAGTCAGAATACAAGCCTTTGGCAAATCCGGCAACGGTAAAATCGCCGCTGGTTTTTACATCTTTAAGATTGCTCGAATATTGTGCCGGAATCAATCCCAGGAAGTTCTTGAACGATGAAGTAGGTGTTTTGAATTTCAGGTCGTACTGCTGGCCGGCATCGACAAGCTGTATAAAACCGTCAAATTCCAACGGAAGCTCATTGATTTTTGCCTTGTTTTCCTTGAAGGTGTATTTTTTGTTGTCCAGATCGATCCCAAGGATGGCGTCAAGCGATAGCTTTACATTTTTCATGTAGTTCACTTTGTCCATATCCAGCGAAACCGTAGTGGTGGTTTTGGTGTTCAGATCCAGTTTTGATGCGGCAAAATCCCCTGTTCCTTCATGGTTGATACTGTCAAGGACCATACGGAGTTTCGATTTTTCATCGGTGAATTTGAATTTGAAACTTTCTACCGAATATTCTTTTATCTTTAACGATAACGGCTTGCTTTTGCTGTCATCCTTGCTGTCTTTGTCGTCTTTGAGTGCAATGTCGAAATTGCCTACGCCGTTTTTATCGATGATGATATTGATCAGGCCATTTTTGGATGAGATCCCGTCAATATTCATAGGCTCGTTTTCGCCGTTGAACAATTCTTTGATCGACATTTTGAGGTTCAGCTCGTCAAAAGCAACCAAAGTATCACCTTCAAATGGAGCTTTTCCAATGATGGATAACTTGTCTATCGACACGCTTGCATTTGGGAAATTCCTGAAAAGGCTCAAGTCAGCATCGGCGAAAGCCACCTTGGCATCGACTTTTTCATTGATTGCCGTTAAGATCCGGGCTTTGATCTGATCCTTAAAGAAATACGGAATCGCAAATGCCGAAATGATCAATAACAACAAAACTATTCCGGCTATTTTGAGGACTTTCTTTAACATGGTGTGATAGATTTAGTTATGGTAAATAGTAACAAAAATAAGAGGTTTTAACGAATGGATGGTTGTTTTTATGGAAGTTTTAAGATTTTTATTGTTTGGAAAATGTTATTAACAGTCGGCTGTTTTTTTAAATTTTTCTGAAATACTTTTAGTTATTTTGTGCTTCCATGAAAAAACAGCACCAGGTAATTTTATCGTTAGGAACCAATCAGGGCGACCGCCTCGGAAACATTGAGCGTTGCATTGATTCGCTGCATAATGAAATTGCTTCAATTATCAAGGTTCTCGAAGCTTTATGAAACACCTTCGTGGGGATTTGAAAGCGAGAAATTCTACAACTGTGCCGTGGTGATGCATACACATAAAAATGCGCACCAGATCCTGGAGGAATGCCTGCTTCTTGAAGAAGCTTTGGGGCGAGTGCGGACGGATGCCGAAGGTTACCAGGCACGTGTAATCGATATTGATGTGATTGCCTTTGACGAGGAAATCATCGCTTCGGAAAAGCTCCAGGTGCCGCATCCGCAAATGCAGAACCGTTTGTTTGTTTTATTGCCGATGAAGGATTTGAGCCTCGACTGGCGCCACCCGATACTGCAGAAATACCTGCACGAACTACTGGTGCTTTCAGAAGATAAAAGCAATTGCAAGCTCATCCAGAGCCTTGAAATTCCGATGGCGAAAATAAAGCTCGACCATTTCAATTACATTGCCATTGAAGGAAATATCGGTGCCGGAAAAACTACGCTGACCAATAAGCTCGCTGAGGATTTCAATGCGAAGATGGTTTTGGAGCGTTTTGCCGATAATCCGTTTTTGCCCAAATTCTACGAAGACCAGAGCCGTTACGCATTTCCGCTTGAAATGTCTTTTTTGGCCGACCGTTACCAGCAGATTTCAGATGATTTAGCACAGTTTGACCTGTTCAAGGATTTTATCGTTGCGGATTACCATATCTTCAAATCGCTGATTTTTGCCAAAGTGACGCTAGCCGAAGATGAATACCGCTTGTATAAAACGATGTTTGACATTATCTATAAGGAAATGCCAAAACCCGATTTGTATATCTATTTGTACCAGAGTACCGAACGGCTTTTGAAAAATATCCGCGAAAGGGGAAGAAGCTACGAACAGGAAATACCGGCTGAATATTTAGAGAAAATCAACAATGGTTACCTTGATTATATCAAATCGCAGACCAATCTTAATGTGCTGATCATTGATGTAACGAATCGTGATTTCCAGAACAATCAGGAAGATTACGTTTTTGTGCTGAGTGAAATCCAGAAGAAAATTTCGGGGTAATTTTTACCTCAATAATGAAAAATGCCCTTTCTTTTCGGGAAAACCGTCGTTCATTTTTGCTACAAACCAATAGTCATCCGCAGGCAACAATTTTCCGTTGAAGGTACCGTCCCAAAAAGGCTTGGCATGGTTTAAAACAGTTATCAGTTTTCCGTACCGGTCAAAAATACGCACTTCTGCCGAAGTGAAATTGGCTCCGCCTTTTACATACCAATTGTCATTTACGCTGTCGCCATTCGGTGTAAAAAATTCAGGATAAGAAACCACTATAAAAGGTTTTTGATCAAAGCCGCAATGATTTTTTTCCCTCACATACACAACATAATTCCCGCCTTCTGCCACAGATAAAATATTGGAATCCTGAAAAACCTGGCCATTCAGCGAATATTCGAAATCCCCGCTTTGTACCATGTTCACGATAGCTGTCAAGTCCTGGATGTCGATACTTGCAATAACAGGAAGCGGATGGTAGGTTATCGAAAAGTTTTTTGTGGTAGCGCAATTGGCCGGTGCCGGAGTAGTAATGGTCACGGAATAATTTGTAAGCCCGTTGGATACAATAGACTGAGACGTTTCTCCGGTTGACCACAGGTAATCCATACCAGGGATACCAGCATCCAAGGTGATACGGTCGCCTTCGCATAGGGTAGTGTTTTCGTCTGCAACTGCCAGGGCTCCGTATACTTTGATGAGTACCGGCTCACGGACGGAAACACAGCCGCGGTCATTGGCTTCAACATAATATGTAGTATCTTGATGGATATCAGGAACGACAAAATTTAATCCGAAAGAATTAACAGTCGCATCACTCTGATTGATATACCAGGATACGGTTCCCGCAGAAGCCTGTATGCTGATGACTGTATAAGTCCCTTCACATTTGGAATAGGGCGCAGAGATAGTCAGCACCGGTTTTGGGACTATGGTTGCGGTTACCGGTGTTCTTGAGGAATCAGGGCATCCGAGAGCGCTTGGCGAAGCATAAAAAATGGTTGTTGCCGTTAATGATGTCGTGAAGCTATTTCCGGTTGCTATAGGTGTCCCTCCGGTTGGAACACTGTACCAGTTTACGGTTCCTGTAGTTGAAACTGCCTGAAGGTTAACGCTTCCTGCTTCGCAGCGCGTGGCTCCTGTGGTTGATGTAATTGATGGAATGGTTAGCGAAGTGCTGGTGGAAATGTGCAATACAGGATCGCCAGGCATTCCGCCATATTCCACTATATAACCTTTTGGCTGGTAATTGCCACTTGAATCGCCAGCGTCGGGTAAATCATTCCATGAACCCAGGATTCCGACCCCTACAGCCGTGATGTGGGCATAATCTTCATTTCCTTGAAAATCGTTAGGTTCACCATTGTTCCAAAAAGCAAAATTTGGCGTAGACCCATCAGCCATTCCATTCCAGAAAACAGTTCCGGCTTCTGGGCCGGTAACCCATTTCCAAACGCCTTCGGTTTCTGAGTCAGTACCCCCAATCCATCCAGCCCCGGTAGTCTGCTCTCCGGCAATCTGCGCTTCTTCTGCAGAGGTAAGCGTGGCCAAATAGCCTTGCAAACCATAATAGGTTGTATTGGCTGCTGCAGTCCGGGCATTGGTCCATCGGATGCCAAGATTTGGAATAAATAAATAATAGTGCCCGTTGGATGGAAGGTAATTGGCCTGTCCGACAGATATTGAAAAATTCCTTGTTCCGGAAGGATTTGAAGATGATGAAGAAAACATTACATCTTCAATTGCAGCAACAAGATCAACATAGGTAGCCTGCCCTGAGGTTCCGGTTAATTTTAAAACACCTGTGCTGGCATTCCATGAGGCAATTATATTAGGATGGCTTCCCGTTAGGCTTAAAGAATCAGAGCCAGAGGCATACCCCGACGAGATCTGAATATATATGGCATCTATGCCGGTGTCATCAGGATCAGTAATAGACATGCTGGTAACGATGTTGATAGAAGTCCCGGACAATAAATTTGGTTTCCTGTAGCAGATAAGTAAGGTGCCACGTTTTGGCTCCATGCAAAATGAAATCCGCATAAAAAGGCGAGATAAAGCAAAACACGGCAGTATTTCTTTTTCATGGGCTAAAAATAAAGAAAAATAGGCCTTGCTCCTTTCAAAAAAATCTTAAAATAACTGATAAATTAACTCAACAATGATGGTAATTTAACCCAATATTTTATTGAATAAGTCCCAAACGACTATGCCTGCGCTTACAGAAATGTTCAAAGAGTGTTTTGTCCCCAATTGCGGTATTTCAATAGAACCGTCGCAAATTTCGATAGCTTTTTGTGAAACGCCATACACTTCGTTTCCAAAGACTAAAGCGTATTTTTTGTTTTTTTCGACTTTAAAATCCTGCAGGAATATGGCATTTTCAACCTGTTCAATCGCAAAGACCGAAATGTTTTCCTTTTTCAGGTTTTCAATGACGGACAGCACATCTTTCTGGTATTCCCAGGCAACTGTTTCGGTAGCGCCAAGGGCCGTTTTGTGGATTTCCTTATTAGGCGGAATGGCTGTGATGCCGCATAAGTATATTTTTTCAATCAAAAAAGCATCTGAAGTACGGAAAACAGAACCAATGTTGTGAAGGCTCCTGATGTCATCAAGTACAATGGTAAGAGGCGTTTTTTTGGCTTCTTTAAAATCTTCAACGGTTTTTCTTTCTAATTCCTTGTTTTCAAGTTTTCGCATGAGCTGTATTTTGATTTTTTTCAAAAGTTTGACCTTCGGCCGTATATCGGCAAAGATATTCAAAAAATAAAGCCCCAATAAATTTGAGGCTTTTGTAAATTATCTTTTGAAGATGTCAGCTTTTAACCGGTATTTCCCCATTTGATGCAATTGGCAGTACATTGCCTTTTATGGTAAGGACTTTGGTTTCCTGTCCTGCGGCATTAGATTTAACGGTTACTAATTTTGTAAAAGACTGTCCTGCTCTTTTTGTATCAAAATGTACTTTGATAATCCCTTTTTTGCCAGGAAATATTGAATCTTTGGGTACGGTTGGGATAGTACAGCCGCAAGATCCCACTGCGCTTTCAATTTTCAGTGGTTTGTTTCCATTGTTCGTAAAAACGAATTCCCTGTTTCCATCTGAGTCGTATGAAACGGTTCCATAATCAATTGTTTCGGTTTCGAAGACCATTCCTGCGCCATCGATTTTTGCGGCTTTGGCTTCTTTTTTTGTAGCGGTTTTTTTTGCCGTTTGTGCATTTGCTGCCAGGCTGAAAAAAGCAAAGGCTGCGAATAAGATCATTTTTTTCATTTTGTAAAGATTTAAGTTGTTAAAACAAAGATGATTATAATTAAAAATGATTCTTTTCTTTTTGCCTTAATGTTCGATTAGCGCCTGCTTAATCTTTTCTTAAGGGCACTGTGTTTTCGATGTTTTCCGCATAGGCTATTCAAAAAAAAAGTCCCAATTATTGGGACTTTTCTGAATTATATAATTAAGTGATATTAGCTTTTTACCGGAGCTGCACCTTCTGCTGCTGGAGCATCTGGCAATACAGTTCCTTTGATAGTAAGTACTTTAGTTTCCTGTCCTACTGCGTTAGACTTAACAGTAACTGTTTTTGTAAACGCACCAACTCTGTCAGTAGCATATTTTACTTTGATAACTCCTTTAGCGCCTGGAGCGATA
Organism: Flavobacterium sp.; assembly: GCA_049841115.1. Lineage (GTDB taxonomy): Bacteria > Bacteroidota > Bacteroidia > Flavobacteriales > Flavobacteriaceae > Flavobacterium. The sequence goes on along the minus strand of JASGHQ010000006.1, from coordinate 541,342 downwards.
TCTCCGTCTGGTTTTTGAGGAACTGTACATCCGCAAGAACCTTGAGTGCTTTCTATTTTAAGTGGTTTGTTTCCGTTGTTAACGAATACAAATTCTCTGTTTCCGTCTGCATTGTGAGGAATAGTTCCGTAATCGATAGTTTCGTTTTCGTAAACCATACCAGCACCGTCAACTTTTGGAGCTTCAACTTTAGCTGGAGTATCTGCTTTTTTAGTAGCTTTTTTTGTCTGAGCATTGCTAGTTGCAACACTAAACACAGTAATTGCAGCTAATAAAATAATTTTTTTCATTTTTATATAGTATTTAAGTTTCTGATACAAATCTATCCATAATTTATATTGCCGCTGTTTTTTTTGTCTTAAGGTTAAATTAATTTTTTTTGAAAGAGGTTAATCCCTCTAAAATATTTAAATTCGCTTCCACTAAAATTAATACCGAAAGCATTGGCAGCCAAAGAAACTTCTGCAAAAGAAACCCCTTTAATGAAACAGTACAACGAGATAAAAAGAAAATATCCCGATGCCTGTTTGTTGTTCAGGGTAGGCGATTTTTATGAAACATTTGGCGAAGATGCCATCAGGGCTGCAAAAATCCTTGGGATCACATTAACCAAAAGAGGTGCGGGTTCTGATACTGAAACGGCATTGGCCGGCTTTCCGCATCATTCGATAAATACCTATTTGCCGAAACTGGTCAAAGCAGGATTGCGTGTTGCAATTTGCGACCAGCTCGAAGACCCTAAAATGACCAAGACTATTGTAAAACGTGGCGTTACCGAATTGGTGACACCTGGAGTTGCGTTGAATGATGAAGTGCTTCAGTCTAATTCAAATAATTTTCTGGCATCGGTTTATTTTGGTAAAAAACAATTGGGCGTTTCCTTTCTTGACGTTTCTACGGGCGAATTCCTGACATCGCAGGGCAATGAGGAATATATTGATAAATTATTGCAGAATTTCAGCCCGAGTGAGGTCTTGATCCAGAAAAACAATCGGAATCAATTTAAGGAACTGTTCGGTGAAAGATTCAACACATTCTATTTAGAAGATTGGATTTATAAGGAAGATTATGCACAGGAAAGCCTGAACAATCATTTTCAGACCAATTCGCTAAAAGGCTTTGGTGTTGATGAGCTCCAGGATGGAATTATCGCTTCGGGAGCAATTTTATATTATTTATCCGAAACACAGCATAATAAGGTACAGCATATCACTAACATTCACCGTATTGCAGAAGATGCCTATGTCTGGATGGACCGGTTTACCATTCGTAATCTAGAATTGTATCATAGCACTTCACAAAATGCAGTGACGCTTTTGGATGTAATCGATAAGACGCTTTCGCCAATGGGTTCGCGTTTGCTGAAGCGCTGGCTGGCTTTGCCTTTGAAAGACATCCATAAAATAAGGGGCCGGCATGAAGTGGTTACTTATTTAAAGGATAATGACGAGGTTTTCCAGAAGATGCAATACCAGATCAAGCAGATCTCCGATTTGGAGCGTTTGATTTCAAAAGTTGCCACCGGGAAAATTTCACCACGTGAAGTGATTTTCCTGAAAGAATCACTGGATGCCATCATTCCGATAAAAACCATCGCTTTGGAAAGCAAACAGGAGGCTGTGCGTACGATTGGTGACAGCCTGCATGCCTGTGACCTGCTGCGTGAAAAGATTGGGGTAACCCTAAACCACGATGCGCCTGTGGCCATTGCTAAAGGAAATGCAATTGCAACTGGAGTCCATCCGGAACTGGATGAATTGCGCAACATTGCTTTTTCGGGCAAGGAATTTTTGGAAGGAATCGAAAAGCGCGAATCAGAGGCCACCGGAATTTCGTCGTTGAAGATTTCGTTCAATAATGTTTTTGGTTATTATATCGAAGTCAGGAATACACATAAAGATAAAGTCCCGGTGGAATGGATCAGAAAGCAGACATTGGTCAGTGCCGAGCGTTACATTACTGAGGAATTAAAGGAGTACGAAACCAAAATCCTCGGCGCCGAAGAGAAAATACATCAAATCGAAAGCCAGCTGTTTGAGCAGTTAGTGAGCTGGATTTCTACCTATATAAAGCAGGTTCAATTGAATGCGAACCTGATTGCGCAGTTGGATTGTTTGCTTTCCTTTGCCCAATTGGCGATAGAGAACAATTATGTTTGCCCAACCCTTGATGAATCATTTGATCTTGAAATCATTAATGGACGTCATCCGGTTATTGAAAAACAATTGCCGCCCGGGGTTCCGTATGTTCCCAATGATGTTTTTCTCGACCGGGAAACGCAGCAAGTCATTATGATTACCGGGCCGAACATGTCGGGTAAATCAGCAATCCTGAGACAAACGGCTTTGATTGTACTGTTGGCCCAAATGGGAAGCTTTGTCCCTGCCGAAAAAGTCAGGATGGGAATTGTCGATAAGATTTTTACCAGAGTAGGGGCGAGTGATAACATTTCGATGGGTGAGTCTACCTTTATGGTTGAAATGAATGAAACGGCTTCGATTCTGAATAATATTTCAGACAGGAGTTTGGTGCTGCTTGATGAAATAGGCCGCGGGACCAGTACCTATGACGGAATCTCGATTGCCTGGGCGATTGCGGAATTCCTGCATGAAAATCCGGGAAGGGCAAAGACATTATTTGCCACACATTACCATGAACTCAATGAAATGACCGAATTGCTGCCAAGGATCAAAAACTATAATGTTTCGGTAAAGGAATTAAAGGATACGGTTCTTTTCATACGAAAACTGGTGGAAGGGGGAAGTGCCCACAGCTTCGGAATCCACGTGGCAAAAATGGCCGGAATGCCTCAAACGGTAATCCAGAAAGCGCAGAAACTTTTGAAGAAGTTGGAAAAAAACCATTCAAGCGATGCGCTTGCCGGAATTAAGGCAAAAGATGAAATGCAGCTGAATATATTCAATATAGACGACCCTTTGTTAGAAGAGATACGAGAGGATCTGGTAAGCTTAGATATCAATACCCTGACACCGATTGAAGCTTTGATGAAGCTAAATGAGCTGAAAAGGATGCTTCAGAAAAAATAAATCACTGTTGTCGATTTTGTGAATCAGCAGATTAAGGGTTTTCAAAGTTTTTTTCGAAAAAAACGTTTGTATTATTCAATTTAAATATTACATTTGCATCCGCAATACGGCATAAGTGTTGCAGTTCTAAAAAATAATGAATGCGAAAATAGCTCAGTTGGTAGAGCGCGACCTTGCCAAGGTCGAGGTCGCGGGTTCGAGCCCCGTTTTTCGCTCAATGTGTCATTCGCTCGGATGGTGAAATTGGTAGACACGCTGGACTTAAAATCCAGTGAACAGCAATGTTCGTGCGGGTTCAAGTCCCGCTCTGAGTACAAAAGCTTCAAACTATGTTTGGGGCTTTTTTCGTTTTTAATACTTTTAAATTTCTTATGGGAACCTTCGTGATCAGTAAAAGATTAAATGACTTCTATAAATATGAATTTGTTTCCCGAAAAGGGAAGACGATCTTTACCAGCAATAGCCACGAGTTGCGGTTTGAATGCGAAGAAGAAATAGAAGTGCTGAGGGTTTCCTCTGAAAATTTCACTTTTATGAAATTTAAAACCTCGCGGGGAAAGTATTTTTTCAAAATCATATTAGAAGAAAAAAGCTTTGCAACCAGCAGGAAATATTCTACTGAGCTTATGATGCAAAAGGGGATTGCTGAAATAGTGAAATATATTTCAAAATCCGAAGTCTTGGATTTTTCTGCCAGCGATGATATTTTTTCTGAAATTGTCTGATGTAAGCTAAAGCTATAAAATAAAGAAAGCCACGCAATTGCGTGGCTTTGATTCTTAAAAAAAATTATTAGTTGTTACTAATTATTTTTTTGCTTCTTCTTTAACTTCTTTAGCAGCGTCTTTCACGTCAGCAGCAGCAGCTTCAACTTTTGCAGCAGCAGTGTCTACAGTAGCAGCAGCAGTGTCAACAGTAGCAGCAGCAGAATCTACAGTTTCAACAGCAGTTGAATCAGCTGCAGTTTCAGCGTTAGCATCAGCTTGTTTACAAGATACTACAGTTAATGCAGCGATAACAGCTAAACTTAAAAATACTTTTTTCATCTTACTTAATTATAAAAGGTTAATTATTAATTCGAGGCAAAGATATAAATTTTTTAATAGGTTAAAATAAATTTTTTAATTTTTTTAAAAAACCCATATTTTCTCTCGCTTTTTATTTAACAAGAATCGTGCCAAAAGCTAAAATTGCGTTAAAAAAGCTATTTTTTATTTTTTGACCCTATGATTTTTAGTTCTTTAATCAGATTATCAGCGCCGGCAAACTTATCAATAATGAACAAAACATAGCGCATATCTACCATAATGTTCCTACATATTTCCGGAGAATAATAGATGTCGCTCATGGTTCCTTCCCAAACCCTGTCAAAATTCAAGCCAATCAGATTTCCTTTTGCATCGAGTGCCGGACTGCCTGAGTTTCCGCCAGTTGTATGGTTTGTGGCGATAAAATCCAAAGGCATTTTGCCATTTTCACCATAAATCCCGTAATCCTTCCTGTTGTATAAGTCGATTAGTTTTGGAGAAACATCATATTCATAATCACCCGGGATGTATTTTTCCATTACCCCGTCAAGGTATGAAAACGGTTTGTAAGTCACGGCATCGCTAGGATTGTAGCCTTTTATTTTTCCATAAGTAACACGCAGTGTACTGTTGGCGTCCGGGAAAATCCTGTTTTTTGGGAACAGATCCAAAATGGCTTTCATATAAGTTCGTTGTGTAGCGGTGATTCTCAAATTGATTTCATCATATTTAGGCGCAACATTTTTCAAATGCACATCAGCCATGGCCTTGGTGACCTGGTAGGCCTTATCATTATTTAATTTGCTTAAAACGGTTTTGGCATCACCGCTCAGCAGCTCTTTTACTTTGTCAAAGCTTATCAGCTGAGATGTTGCGAAAACTTCTTTTGCCAGGTTTTCGGCATTGACATTGGCTAAAGAGCCCGGTAAAAACTGCTTTGGATATTTGTTGCTGTAAATACCGATCAGCTGCTCAAAGACCTTTTGGTCAACTACCGGATTGAAATCCTTATAAAAGTCGCCCCAGCCATTGACTAAAGTTTTTCTTCTTTCGTTGAATGCTTCCTCTCCTTTGGTGTTGTAAAGCTGCTCCAACTGGTATAATTTGTATCCGGCTGAAAGTATTTCGCCATTCCTGATAACGGTTTCGTCCCAAAACGCTTTGGCTAATGCATAGTCATTGATTTCAGCATAATTTTTTTCAAAGTCGGGAATCAGGTTTCCGTATTCTGCCTGTTTTCCGGAAGAAATCACCTTTTCCTGGAACTCTTTTTCAAATTTTATTTTGGCTTCAACGGCATTGGCTTTTTTCAATCCTTTGATTTCGCCTTGCCATTTTTTCCAGGCGTTGGCAATGTTGGCATTTTTAGCGGCATATTGAATCTTGATCCCATTGTCTTTCCGCATAAAGCCGTCCTGGACTTTTAGCGTAACATCACGCAGCTCAATTTTTGTCGGATCGATAAAATTCAGGATCTGTTCAATGGCCACAGCAGGTAGGTATTCCTGGGTTGTTCCCGGATAGCCCATTACCATCGTGAAATCATTTTCTTTTAAGCCTTTGATCGAAATCGGGAAAAAATATTTCGGTTTATAAGGCACATTTTCAGGCGAATATTCTGCAGGGCGGTTGTTTTTGTCGGCATAAATCCTAAATAGCGAAAAATCACCGGTATGTCTTGGCCAAACCCAGTTATCGGTAGAATCCCCAAATTTTCCGATCGAACTTGGCGGTGTGCCTACCAGACGGATGTCCTTAAATGTTTCGGTTACAAACAATAAGTATTGGTTTCCGTAATAAAATGCCTTAATCATGTTTTCCTGCCAGGCTTCTTTAGGTGAATTTTTGGTGAGGGCTTCACTGTTTTCCTTGATTTTCTTTTGTTTATCGGCTTCGGATAATGAGGCTGTTCCTTCTAAAATTTTAGCGGTCACATCTTCAATACGCACTACAAAGCTCACGATCAGGTCTTTGTTGACTAATTCATCTTCCATTTTGTAAGCCCAAAAGCCATCTGTGATATAGTCATGCTCTAAACTTGAATGGTCCTGGATCGCGCCAAAACCACAATGGTGGTTGGTTAAAATCAATCCGTTAGGGGAAATCACTTCCGAAGTACAGCCACCGTTAAACTGTGGAACGGCATCTTTTATGCTAGATTTGTTGATGGAATAGATTTGCTCGACAGAGATTTTCATGCCAAGGTTTTTCATTTCGCTTTCGTTCATTCCTTGCAAAAGCGAAGGGATCCACATGCCGCCCTGTTGGGCAGAGGCCTGGATGAAAAGGAAGAGTAATAGGAATTTTAAAAATTTCATAAAAGTGTACTTTGAGGATGAGTTTGTTTTTTGTGTTAATTGTTACTGATGTGCTTCAGGATACTATCGGTTGCGCCTTTGTTCATTTGTACAAATGTCGAGCAGATATGCCCTTTTTCGTGTCGGATGTCATCATTCGAAATCAAATTTGAAAAAGCATCGTTCAGCCCGCTCTGGTTTGAAATCGAAATGCATCCTTGCTGATGGACCAAGGCTACGGCTTCGGCAAAATGCGAAAAGTTGGGCCCAACTATAATAGGGATCCCAAAAGTTGCCGGTTCCAAAATATTATGAACTCCCGGATTTCCAAAACCGCCGCCAACATAGGCAATGTCGGCATAACTGTAAATTTTGGTCAGTATTCCGATCGTGTCAACAATCAAAACATCATAAACCGATAAATCGGTATTTTCCTTTTCTGAAAAGAGGATTGTTTTTTTTGTGATCGAATTCTTCAATTCCTGGATTTGCTCCGTTTTTATATTGTGCGGCGCAATGATGAATTTTACATTTTCATTAGTCTTATTGATATAATCCACAAGCAGGCTTTCGTCTTTTGGCCAAGAGCTTCCAATGACAATTGTTGTTGTGTTGTCTTTGAATTGTTCGATGAAATCCAAAGAATTATCCCGTTCCAAAATGGCAGCTACACGGTCAAAGCGCGTATCGCCTGAAATTTTCACATTGTTGAAGCCCAGTTTCTGGAGCAATAGCTTGGAACTTTCATTCTGCACAAAAAAATAATCAAAAGCTTTTAAGGCATTTCGGTAAAATCCGCCGTACCATTTGAAAAATGCCTGTTTTTCCCTGAATATTCCTGAAATCAGATAGGTTTTTACGCTTTGTTCCTGAAGTTCGTTCAGGTAATTTGGCCAATATTCGTATTTGATAAAGAAAACCAAATCAGGATGGGCCAGTTTTAGGAACTGCTGCGCATTTGATTTTGTATCCAAAGGCAAATAAACCGTAATATCGGCAATTGTATTGTTTTTCCTGACTTCATAACCCGAAGGCGAAAAAAAGGTCACAATGATTTTATGGTTCGGATAATGGGTTTTGATTTTTTCCATCACAGACAAGCCCTGCTCAAATTCACCTAAAGATGCGGCGTGGAACCAGATGGTTTTGTCATCGCGCTTGATTTTGTCTTTTAATGTTTGAAAAACAGTCTTCCTTCCATTCACGAAAAGTTTCATTTTTGGACTAAAAAGCGCCAAAATTTTCACGATTTGCGAGGCCAGGATTACAACTATGTTATACAGAAAAAGCATGCCCAAAAATTTGTCGCGCTAAAATACGTTTCTTTTGCCGAACATGAAATTCTACCTCAGAATTTCTTACTTTTGCAACTCAAATTTCAGCAAAATGAAGAAAATACAGATGGTTGACCTAAAAAGTCAATACGAAAAAATAAAAGCTACTGTTGACGCCTCAATTCAAGAGGTTCTAGACACAACAACTTATATCAACGGACCAAAAGTACATGAATTCCAAAAGAATTTAGAACAATATTTAGACGTGAAACACGTGATTCCGTGCGCCAATGGAACGGATGCCCTGCAAATAGCAATGATGGGCTTGGGATTAAAGCCGGGAGACGAAGTGATCACAGCCGATTTTACTTTTGCGGCAACTGTTGAGGTAATCGCTTTGTTGCAATTGACTCCGGTTTTGGTTGATGTTGATCTGGACACGATGAACATTTCGTTGGAAGCCATTAAAAAAGCGATCACGCCAAAAACCAAAGCCATTGTTCCGGTGCACTTGTTCGGTAGGGCAGCCAATATGGAGGCCATCATGCAGATTGCAAAAGAACACAACTTATATGTAATTGAAGACAACGCACAGGCTATTGGTGCCAACTGCACATTTTCTGATGGAAGCAAAAAGAAGGCCGGAGTGATCGGGCATGTTTCGTCAACTTCGTTTTTCCCATCTAAAAACCTAGGCTGTTATGGCGATGGCGGCGCCATCTTTACCAATGACGATGAATTGGCACATAGCATCCGCGGGATCGTAAACCATGGAATGTATGTTCGTTACCATCATGATGTTGTAGGTGTGAACTCGCGCCTTGATAGTGTTCAGGCTGCGGTTTTGGATGCAAAATTGCCTTTGCTGAACGATTACAATTCGGCAAGAAGAGCGGCCGCAGCGAAATACAATTCGGCTTTAGCCAATCATAAAAATATTATCACTCCGGAATTTGATATAAACGGTGATGACCACGTTTTCCACCAATATACTTTAAGGATTGTTGATGCCAACAGGGATGCATTGATGCAACACTTGCTTGATAAAGGAATTCCGTGTGCCATCTATTACCCGATTCCACTGCATTCGCAAAAGGCGTATTTGGATCCAAGGTATAAGGAAGAAGATTTCCCAATCACCAATCAATTGGTAAAAGAAGTGATTTCGTTGCCAATGCATACAGAACTTGACGACGAGCAGATCAAATTCATAACAGATAGCGTTTTGGAATTTTTGAGATAAAAAATGAAGATAGTAGTAACCGGCGGTTTAGGATTTATAGGTTCACATACAGTTGTCGAATTGCAAAACGAGGGTTTTGACGTTATTGCCATTGACAATCTTTCCAATTCATCCATTGAAGTACTTGACGGTATCGAAAGAATTACCGGAAAGAAAACCATTTTTGAAAATATTGATCTAAGAAATAAATCCGCTGTTCAGGATTTCTTCAAAAAACATAATGATGTTGCGGGTGTGATCCATTTTGCAGCTTCAAAAGCAGTTGGCGAAAGTGTCGAAAACCCGCTTTTGTATTATGAAAACAACATTAATGCACTGGTTTACCTTCTGCAGGAAATGACTACGATGCCGCAGGCAAATTTCATTTTCAGTTCATCATGTACCGTTTACGGTCAAGCCGAAAAGATGCCGATTACCGAAGATGCATCAGTGCAGCCGGCAATGTCCCCTTATGGGAATACAAAACAGATTGGAGAAGAAATTATTTTTGATGTAGCCAATGTAACGAACCTGAATTCGGTGCTGCTGCGTTATTTCAACCCGATCGGTGCGCATCCAAGTGCTGAAATAGGTGAATTGCCGCTGGGCGTTCCGCAGAATTTGGTGCCGTTTATCACGCAGACCGCATTTGGCTTAAGAAAAGAACTGTCTGTCTTTGGCGATGATTACCCAACGCCTGACGGAACCTGCATCCGCGATTATATCCATGTAGTCGACTTGGCAAAGGCCCACGTCATTGCATTACAGCGCTTATTGAAAAAACAAAATCCCGATAAAGTCGAAATCTTTAATTTAGGCACAGGTACCGGAAGCTCGGTTTTGGAAGTGATCCATGCATTCGAAAAGGTTTCGGGCCAAAAATTGCCTTATAAAATTGTGCCGAGAAGAAGTGGCGATGTCATTACGGCCTACGCAAATACCGACAAGGCTAACGATGTCCTTGGCTGGAAATCGGGGCTTACCTTAGAGCAGGCACTTGATGATGCCTGGAGATGGGAACAGAAAGTTAGAAGTTAAATAAAAAAGCCCCGGATTACGGGGCTTTTTTGTGCTTATTTCTTAACGGCATCCTTTACTTTTTTGGCGCCTTCCTCAACTTTGGCAGCTCCTTTTTCTACAGCTTGCTTGGTTTTTGATTTTACCGAATCGGCGGCAGTTTCTATTTTTTGGCCTAAAGTGTCCAGTTTCTGGCCTACGGTATCTACTTTTTGCTCTACTTCGGTTCCGACCGCATCAGCCGCGTCGTCTATTTTTTCCTTGGTCTTGTCCTGGCACGAGATCAATGTTGCCACAAATGCTAATGATAAGATTACTTTTTTCATTGTGTTTGGTTTTATATGGTTAAACATGGTTTTTAAAATTACAAATTATATGCCAGATTTTAAAATTACAAAACCAATTCGGCATACAGTTTTTCAAAGGTTGCATCGAGGTTTCCGCTAAAACCTGAATGTGGCCTGGAGGTTTGGATACTCGAGCTTTTTACGGCGGTAAGCCAGCGGAAGCGCTCCGCAATCTCAAATGCAGCGATTGGCCCGCCATCTTTATCGCCTTTGCCGATTTTTACAAACGAGTCAAGGTTTTCCTTGAGCTGTTCGATGTCAAATTCAGCGCAGATGGATCTGATTTTTGAGGGAACTATGGTGTATTCAATCCGCAGGTACTTCTGTCTTTTGCAAAAAAGCAGCAACCCGATATTGATGAATTCCTCGCGCTCCACCTTAGGCAGCACACGAAGAACGGCATATTCATATAAGTGTTTTTCGTGCATCCTGAGCTTGTTTTAAAAATACATCGGCATTTGCCAAACGGATTGACAAAAACTGAAAATAAACTTCTTTGATTTCATTCGGAGAAATGTCGCGGTCTTCCCAATGGAGCCAGTTTTCCGGGATCTGGTTGACGATTTCGCGTAATATTTCCGGGTTCAATTTGGATATAAATTCGGCGTGGGCTTTTTCCAAATGTGATGCTTTTGGCAACAAAACATGGTCTTTGATCAAGGCAAATGGGGTTACGGCATTGACTTCCCAATTATCCCACGAATGATGGAAATAAAAAGCAGCACCATGATCGATCAGCCACAATTCCTTTTTCCAGATTAGTAAATTGGTGTTTTTGAAAGTCCGGTCAACATTGGTGATGAACGCATCCAGCCAAACGATTTTGGATGCCAGCCCGGGCTCGCAGTCATTGCTTGCCGCATCATAAGTGATCGCTCCCGATAGATAATGCAATCCCAAATTCAGGCCTTGGCTAAACTGCAGCAGATCCTGTATTTCCTCATCAGCTTCAGTCCTTCCGAAGGCTTCGTCAAGATGGGCAAAAACCAGCTCCGGAATGGGCAGGCCCAGGAATTTGGCGATCTGTCCGCCTAAAAATTCGGCAATCAGTGCCTTAACGCCATGGCCGGCGCCACGGAATTTCAAAACATATTTAAAATCATCATCGGCCTCGGCAAGGGCAGGCAAGGAGCCGCCTTCGCGCAATGGCGTGATGTAGCGTATAACATTTACCGTCCGTAAATTCATTTTTTCAATTCTTCCAGCAAAGATATTATAAAAAAGCCCCATAAAGAATTTTATGGGGCTTATGATTATCCGGTATAGGGTTTAGGCCGAAATCGTTTCTACTTCTTTGTCGATTTTGTTTACCAATCCAACCAAGACTTTTCCTGGCCCAACTTCAGTAAAGCTCGTCGCGCCGTCTTTGATCATCTGCTGTACCGATTGTGTCCATTTTACAGGAGCTGTCAACTGGATGATTAGGTTTTTCTTGATTTCCGATGGATCGGAAACGGCACTTGCGGTTACATTTTGATACACAGGGCAGCTTGGCGTGTTGAAGGTTGTAGCTTCAATGGCTGCAGCCAGTTCTTCTCGTGCCGGCTCCATCATTGGCGAATGGAAAGCGCCGCCAACAGGCAGGATCAGTGCACGTTTAGCCCCGGCTTCCTTCATTTTTTCGCAGGCAATCTCAACAGCTTTGTATTCTCCTGAAATCACTAATTGCCCCGGGCAGTTGTAATTTGCCGCAACTACGACTCCGTCCACCGAAGCGCAGATGTCTTCAACGATTTTATCATCTAAATTTAAAACTGCTGCCATGGTGCTTGGCGTAATTTCGCAGGCTTTCTGCATCGCGATCGCTCTTTGGGAAACCAATTTCAACCCGTCTTCAAAAGACAAAGCACCATTGGCAACCAAAGCAGAAAATTCGCCTAACGAATGCCCTGCAACCATGTCTGGCTTTATGTTCAGGGTTTTTGCCAAAATCACCGAATGCAGGAAAACCGCCGGTTGTGTAACCTTTGTTTCTTTTAGTTCATCGGCTGTTCCTTCAAACATGATGTCGGTGATGCGGAATCCTAAAATGTCGTTGGCTTTTTCAAAAAGCTCTTTGGCTAAAGCCGAATTCTCGTATAAATCTTTACCCATTCCGGTAAATTGTGCTCCTTGTCCAGGAAAAACGTATGCTTTCATCTGTAGTTTTCTTGATTTAGTTTCGAGCAACAAAAATACTATTTTTTAACAAACAAAACCCTGAGCCTTTTACAAAGCTCAGGGCCAACCTAACATTATCTAAATCAATCCTTAATTTATTGTTTCAACAACTGTAATTCGATATTCAGTTTTACATCTTCACCAACCAAAACACCACCGGTTTCCAAAGCTGAATTCCAATTCAATCCCCAGTCTTTTCTGTTTATTTTGCCTGAAATATTCAAGCCGACTTTGGTATTGCCCCATGGGTCTTTCATCAATCCACTGAATTCTACCGGAAGTTTCACTTCTTTTGTTTCTCCGTGAAGGCTTAAATTACCTGTCAATTCGTAGTTTTCGTCATCAATTTTTCTAAAAGAGGAAGAAACGAAAGTCAGTTTCGGATAATTGCCGGCATCAAAAAAATCTGCGCTTTTCAAATGCCCGTCCCTGTCGGCATTATTGGTGTTTACCGAATCGATATCCGCAGAAAATGAAATCGATGATTTTGTGAAATCATCTTCCTCTGTTGTGATATCAGCTTCATAGGTTCCGAATTTTCCCGATACATTGGTAAACATCATGTGTTTTACCTTAAATCCTACTTCTGAATGTGTTGGGTCGATTGCCCATTTTGTAGTTGCCATAATTTTATTTTTTTAATTATTATATCAATTTGATGGTACAAAGTTACGGCCGCATTACCCAAGCGACACTTAACCTAGATTAAGAAATAAAAAAAGCGGTAATTTAGTTACCGCTTCCATCGTGTTTTATAAAGTGTTTATTCGTTTGCAATAAGAAAATCGACTTCTCCGGTTGCTGTTGACATTGCAGGAACAGAAAACGGTGTCATGTCTTCAACTTCGCCATCTACATAAATAGCCAGCGAATACGTCTTAACAGCATTGGTTGTGTTGTTGACGGTAACTTTCAGGTCGGCAGTGAATGGAAAGTTGCTGACAGAAACTGTTGTGGCATCGCCGCTACCGGCAAAATCGGTGTAGTCAGTGAGCGTTTCCATAGAACCGTTCCCTTTTTTGTACTGGATTTGAGTAACAGCATTGTCAATGCCTACAATCTGGTATTTCACTTTTGTAGAATCATCGTCGTCGCTGCTGCATGAAATTGCAAAAACCGACAATGCCAATGCGCAAAATAATACTTTCAGAGTTTTCATAATCGTGTGTTTTTTATGGTTGTAGTCAAATTTAGAGATAAACCCAGCCATAAAAGTTTCACAATTATCAGGAATGTTTACGAAATCTCAATCGAATCGATAATCTTCAGAAGTTCTTTGTTGAGTTCTTCATCGGAAATGATTCCTTTTTCCATATCAAAATTGGAATTAAAGCTTGGCAGCGAAAAGCTTCCTTTTACAATTCCTCCCTGGAAAGGCATCCTTTTTACGGCAATGTCAAGCACTGTGCCTCCACCGCGGACTCCCGGAGAAGTAGCCAATAGAAGCATCGGTTTTTCCTGGAAGGTTTTGCCGTTAATGCGTGACGTCCAGTCGAGTATGTTTTTGAATGCCGTGGTGTAATTTCCATTGTTTTCGGCAAATGAGATCAATACAAAATCAGCATCGCCGATCTTATTATAGAAATCATGGGCCAATTGCGGAAAGCCGTCTTTCTTTTCCCTGTCTTTGGAATAAATCGGCATTTCGTAATCATTCAGGTCCAATAGATCGACTTCAACATTTTTGAACTGCTTGGAGGCATAAGCCGCTAATTGTTTGTTGATCGAGTCACTGCTGTTGGATGCGCCAAAGGCAAGTAGTTTTTTTTTCATGTTATTTGTTCAGGTAATAAGTTAATGCACCAGATGGGCATTTGTTGATGGTTTCGATGATTTTGTCGGTTGTAGAATTTTCCGGGTTGATCCACGGCCTTTCCTTTGGTTTGAAAATATCGGGATTGTTTCGGGCGCAGTTGGCAGAATGGATGCATTTCCCTGATTGCCACACTATGGTCACTTCGCCATTGGTGTACTCTTTTTTTAAATCTTTTGGATCCATGGTTATAAGGTGGTGTTTATGTTTATTTTTCCGTTTAATAATTTCGAAATAGGGCATTTGTCTGAAATGACCAGTAAACGCTCTTTTTGTTCGTCGCTTACATTTCCTGAGAATGAAACGGTCCGTTCGATGGTGGTTTCCAGCTCTTCGTTATTTTCCTGGTATAAATTTAATGAAATTTTGATTTCAGGGATGTCCCAGCCTTTGCGGTCAATGTACATCCGAAGCGTTGACAGCGTGCATCCGGCCAATGAAGCCAAAAGTGTTGAAAACGGGTCGGGCCCAATGTCGTTTCCGCCAAGTCTTTCGGGTTCGTCCATCAGTAATTCGCCATTACGCCAGGAAATGGTGCACAGGTATTTCTGCGTGCCAATCTTTCCTTCTATATTTTGTTCCAATATGTATTCCATTTACTTTTTGGTTGTGATTAATGAATCGATGCTCCATTTGTAATTTGGCTCGCAGGACAGCAGCAAAGCAGCAAAACTGCCAATAAAAACAGAATAATCCAAAGCATATTTGATTTTGGTATTGATGCACATTGTAAGCCCGAAAACCAGCAATAGCAGCGCCGTGAACCTTGCTGCGTACTTTAATTTATACCCGGCTATAAGCAGGATCCCCAGGGCTATTTCTGCAAATGTTGCAATGCCTCCCAGGATATTCGCATACTGCTGCCCGATATTAAAATTAAGTGTTTGGGTATACCCGATAAACGTTTCCCAGTTGCCCCAGGTAACGCCTACCTGCCCAAAACTCCCCCATAGCCCAAAACGGTCCGCAACGGCAGACAATAGTCCGATGCCGATTGCAAGCCGTAAGAGTAGTTGTGAAAGGTCTTTCATTTATAATACGTCGCTAAATTCAGGGGTTTTATCAAAAACGCTTTTGGCAAACGGGCAAAGCGGAACAATTTTAATGCCATTTTCACGTGCCCATTCTACGGCTTTGGTTACCATTTTCTTGCCAAATCCTTTGCCTTCATTTCCCGGGTTTACTTCGGTATGGTCGATAATGATTCTGTCATCTCCTGCAAAAACAAAAGTCATTTTGGCTTCCTGTTTTCCGTCTACATCGATATGGAAATAGCCTTTTTTTCCATTGATTTCTAATTTTACTTCGCTCATGGTTTTTTATAGTTAAAAAAATGCAGGCTACTTTATATTTTCTGTAGCCTGCATTTCAGATTATTGTTGCATTGGTACTTCCATTAATAATATTTCCGCATCAGAAGTAGCCTCAAAAGTTACTTTGTCGAAATCGGTGATGCCCAATCCGTCGCGTTGGTCTAATTCCTGCCCGTCTACTTTTACGCTTCCTTTGATCACAAACACATACAGGCCGTTGCCTTCTAATTTGCGATGGTAATCGATCGTAACTCCTTTGTCTAGGTTGCCCATATGGAACCAGGCATCCTGATGGATCCAGACTCCGGCATCATCTGCATTTGGAGATAAGACTTGCTGTAATTTGTTGTGGCGGTCTGTAGTGTCTAAAGTGATTTGTTGGTAACGCGGCTCTACATTCCTGTATTTTGGGAAAACCCAAATCTGCAAAAGATTGGTTCTTTTATCCTGGTTCGGGTTGAATTCGGAATGCTGTATCCCGGTCCCGGCGCTCATCACCTGAACGTCGCCAAATTTGATGACTTCAGTATTTCCCATGCTGTCTTTGTGTGCCAAATCGCCTTCCAGCGGAATCGTAATGATTTCCATATTATCGTGTGGATGCGTACCGAAGCCCATGCCAGATGCAATGATGTCATCGTTTAAAACCCTAAGAACGCCAAACTGAACCCGGTTTGGATCGTAATAGCTTGCGAAACTAAAAGTGTGGTGTGCGTTTAGCCAACCGTGATCGGCATGTCCGCGGGTATTTGCTTTGTGTAAGAATGTATTTTTCATGACGTATAAATTTATTGATTATTATGATACAAATTTACATCGTCAATAGGATTCGGGCACTTAATGTAGATTAAGAAGTGTTTTTTGGAACTTTGCTACTTTTTCAGCATCCTTGCCTTCATCTTACTGAAGAACTCGGGAGTAACGCCAATATAGGAAGCGATTTGCTTTTGTGGCACTTTTTGTACCAGGGTCGGGTATTTTTTGCAGAATTTTTCAAAGCGGTCTTCGGCAGACAGGCTTAAGTTGTCCATCAATCGTTCCTGATGGGCAACAAGGGAGTTTTCGATCAATATCCGGAAGAATCTTTCCAGTTTTGGAATAGCATGGTAGAGTTGTTCCTGGTTTTCCTTGGTTAGGACAACTACTTCGCAATCTTCTAAAACTTCGATAAAAAGATTGCCGGGCTTTTGTGAAATGAAACTGTACATATCGCTGATCCACCAGCCTTCACAGGCAAAGCTCATGATGTGCTCGACAATATTGTCGTTGATATTAAAGCTCCTGAGCAAACCCGAGTTCACAAAATACGATTCCCTGCAAATCTGGCCTGCATTCTGAAGGATGGTTTTGGCTTTGAAGTTTTTGGTTTCGGTCTTAGATAGGAATAATGCCTGTTCTTCCGGGGTCAAGACGATGTGTTTTGCGATGTTTTGCAGAATCTGATTCATATTTCCAAAAATACGATTTAAATTTTCAGGACGAAATAATTTAAAGCCATAAAAAAAGCGGAACTCAGTCCGCTTGTATTTTTTTAGTGCTTGTGGCCGTCATGGTCGTTGTGGTTGTGGCTGTCTACAGGGAGCAGCTTAAAACTTGATGCTACAAAGCGATCGCCTTTTATTTCACCTGTAACTTCGGCTTTCCTTACCGTTGAGCAAAATCCGTCCGCAGCATGCGCATCGCCATGTTTGTGGATGTCGGTTCCGTCAACAAAATACGATTTTCCATCGATACGGACAGCCAAATCGCAGCCGGCTTTGTCTTTCATTCCAAATTGGCATTGGCCGCATGAGGCTTCTACAATTTGTGTTTTAGGTTTTTGCTGGGCATTTACAGTAATGCAGGCAAAAAGTACCAAGATTGAAATTACTTTTTTCATAATATATGGTTTTAAGATAAAGCTTCCTTGATTCTCCTGAAAGCTTCGGTTAATAGTTCTTCGCTGGTTGCATATGAAATGCGGATGCAGTTGGCATTGCCAAATGCGTTCTCCGGTTACCGTGGCCACATTGGCTTCCGATAAAAGATACATTGATAAATCATCCGCATTGTGGATTGTTTTTCCGCGTAATGTCTTCCCGAAATAGAAGGAAACATCAGGGAAAACGTAAAATGCGCCTTCCGGTACATTTACCTTGAATCCCGGAATATCCTTGGTCAGGCCGACAACAAGATTTCTACGGTTTTTGAAAGCAGAAACCATTTCGTTCAGCACTTTTGGGTCGGCTTCCACTGCGGTGATGGTGGCTCTTTGCGCAATCGAGTTGGCTCCAGAAGTAACCTGCCCCTGCATTTTGGTACAGGCTTTGGCAATAAATTCCGGTGCGCCGATGTAGCCGATCCTCCAGCCCGTCATCGCAAAAGCTTTTGCCACTCCGTTTACGGTAATAGTGCGGTCAAACAAACCGGGGATAGATGCAATGCTGCAGAAATTTCCTGAGAAATTGATATGTTCATAGATTTCGTCAGAAACAATATAGATGTTAGGGTATTTTTCCAGTACTTTTCCAATGGCAGTCAGTTCTTCGCGGTTGTATACCGAACCGCTTGGGTTGCAGGGCGAGCTGAACCACATCATTTTGGTTTTTGGCGTGATGGCTTTCTCCAACTGCTCTGCAGTCATTTTAAATTCGGTTTCCACCGAAGTAGGCACTTCAACAGGAACACCGCCCGATAATTTGATGATCTCGTAATACGAAACCCAATATGGCGCAGGCAGAATCACTTCGTCACCTTCATTCAGCATCACCTGTGCGATATTGTACAATGATTGCTTGGCACCTGTAGAAACCACAATATTTGAAGGTTTGTAATCCAGATTGTTGTCGCGTTTGAATTTTCTGCAGATGGCTTCCTTCAATTCAACATAACCATCCACCGGAGTGTAGGTGCTGTAGTTTTCGTCTATTGCTTTTTTTGCAGCTTCCTTGATGAAATCGGGCGTATTGAAATCGGGTTCGCCTAAACTTAAACTGATGATGTCTTTTCCCTGGGCTTTTAATTCTCTTGCTAATGCTGCCATTGCAAGGGTTTGCGAGGTAGATAAATTATTGATTCTGTCCGATAAAATATTCATGGTGTCTGGTTGGTTAATGTTAAATGAAAAACGCCATTGAAGGCGTCTTTATAAATGTTGTTATGCTAATTGCGGGTTTTGCCCCAGTTCTTTCAAGTGTTTAAAATGCGAAGCCACAGCAGCCCGCATCGTTTTGAATTCCATGTAGGGCAATTCGAATTCGTGTGCGGTTTCCTTGACGATTTTAGAGATTTTGTCGTAATGGATGTGGCTGATGTTTGGGAACAAATGATGCTCAACCTGATGATTAAGTCCGCCGGTATAGTAATTTACCAACCAGTTTTTAGGTGCAAAATTTGCAGTTGTAAACAGTTGATGGATGGCCCAGGTGTTTTCCATTTCGCCAATATCATTGGGTTCCGGGTAAGAGATGTCTTCAACAACGTGTGCCAATTGGAACACAACGCTCAGGATAACCCCGGCTGTGTAATGCATTACCAAAAACCCTAAAACCACTTTCCA
This sequence comes from Flavobacterium sp., assembly GCA_049841115.1. Taxonomy (GTDB): domain Bacteria; phylum Bacteroidota; class Bacteroidia; order Flavobacteriales; family Flavobacteriaceae; genus Flavobacterium. The sequence continues at coordinate 522,286 of JASGHQ010000006.1, read as the reverse complement.
CCACGCAATTCCCATCACCAACGGAGCTACGATCCAAATTGAAAAGTAAATGATTTTAGTGATGATCAATGTGGTCCAGCGGATAACCGGTTTTTTGAATTCGCCATAAGAAAGATTTCTTTTCAGGTAACGTTTCATCTGAAGAAAATCAGTAGTGATGGCCCAGTTGAAAGTTAATAATCCGTAAAGGAAAATAGAATAGTAGTGTTGGAATTTATGGAACCTCCTCCATTCTGCCTGATTCGAAAAACGCATGATCCTTCCGGCTTCCAAATCTTCGTCATGACCGTGGATGTTGGTGTAGGTATGGTGCAAAACATTGTGCTGTACCTGCCAGTTGTATACGTTTCCGGCAAGGATATAAATACTGCCGCCCATAAATTTGTTCAGCCATGATTTAGAAGAATACGAACCGTGGTTCCCATCGTGCATCACATTCATCCCAACGCCGGCCATTCCAACACCGATTACGATGTTCAGCAACAGGTATACCCAAAACGGCATGTCCATTGCCAAAAGGAAGAAATAGGGTGTTAGGAAGATGGAAAACATCACTATCGTTTTAAGGTGCAGTTTCCAGTTCCCGGTTTTTTTGATGTTATTGTCCTTAAAATAACTGTTCACCCTTGAGTTGAGCGTACGGAAGAATTTTAAGGTGTCTTTTGTAGAAAATGTAGGTGCTATGGTGCTCATTTATGCAAATTCAAATTTTGCCCAAAGGTAATTATTATAATTTTTTTGAAGCTGACAATAATCATTTTTTATCAACTAATTAACTATTTTTGTTGAAAATTGAATCTATGGAAGAAATTATCAGACAATTTCCTAATCTTACTGAAAATCAAATACTACAGCTTCAAAAACTGGAAGCTTTATACCAGGATTGGAATGCCAAAATCAATGTGATTTCCCGTAAGGACATAGACGAATTGTATACCAAGCACGTTTTGCATTCGCTGGCCATTGCCAAAATCCAGCCGTTTGAACCAGGGACTTATATCCTTGATGTGGGTACCGGTGGAGGTTTTCCGGGGATTCCGTTGGCAATCCTGTTCCCGGAAACAAGATTTTACCTTATTGATGTGATTGCAAAAAAAATAAGGGTAGTCCAGGCGGTAGTTGACGATTTGGGGCTAAAGAATGTGAAAGCCGAACAATTGCGTGCAGAAAATGCCAAAGGCGATTATGATTTCATCGTCAGCCGTGCGGTGACCAATATGCCCGATTTTGTGTCGTGGATCAAAGATAAAATCAAGAAACAGAACAAGCACGAACTCAAAAACGGAATCCTTTATCTAAAAGGCGGCGACCTCACCGAAGAGCTAAAGGATTTTCCGGATGCAACAGAATACAATATTGCCGATTTCTATTCGGATGAGTTTTTCGAAACTAAAAAAGTGGTGCATTTGCCCTTAAAATTCAAATCATGAAAAAAGCCTCTTCAACTGAAGAGGCTTTTTTAAATTAACTTTTTACAATTTTACGGGTTATCTTCCCGTTTCCGTTTTCAATGGAAATCAGGTAAACTCCTTTGGTCAAAACAGCCGGAAGTTCCAATGTTCCGTTGATGTTTTGGTTTTTGCTTTCGTAAACGGTTTTTCCAAGCATGTCCATTACACGGATGCTGGCAGCTTCGATTGGGTTGGTGCTGTTGATTTCAATCGTGTTTTGTACCGGATTTTTAATCCATAATGATTGCAGTGCCACATTTGAGTTCGCCAAAAGAGGGGCAATTCCCACTTCGTAAGTTGTATCGTTTTGATCGATTCCGGCAACCGAAGACTGGACAATGGTGTTAAGGCTCCTGAATGCAAAATTGTTGGTTGTGTCAAGAGGGTCATAATAGGTATAAGTAGTCTGCGAGGCCGTTCCTATCGGGAAAACGCTTGCATATAAAGTTACCGATAATATTGTTTTTAAACGAGTTACGTTTGCGGTGTAAGTATAATTAGGGAGGCTCAATACACCCCAGGCATCTACTGTTGTTGTTAAGGTTCCGCTGAATGTTCCCGAATAGGTGCTATAATTAAAGCTTCCGCTAACATTGTTGTCCGTATTCGTAAAAGGATAAACCATAGGAAAAGCGCCCAATGTGGCATTTCCGCTTCCGGAAGTCCCGCCGTTGCAGTTAATCGTCATACCCGATGAGGTCAAACCCGTAATTGAAACGGTTGCTCCTGCATCTTTTGTAAACATACGTCCTTCTGTTGTTCCTGAAGTAGTCACGATCACATTTGTTGTGCCCGGGTAAGTCGTGGTTTCCGTTGAGGATGGCGTAGCGTTGGTGATGGTAGAAGTTCCTGCAACAGTGAAACCATTAAAAGTCCAGCTCTGGTTGGTTCCTCCCGAACCTTGGGCCGGTGGGGTAGCGAATGTTCCTGCCGTTGGGGTGAAGCCATTGGTGCTGTAAAATGAATTCACCTGATGCTGGGCAAAGCCTACAGTTGAAGCGATCATTAAGCATAATAGTAATTTTATTTTCATAAGTAGTGTTTTGAAGAAATTGACAATCAGTTTATTTCTCTCAAATTTATAAAAAAAGTCCAGGCAAAAACCCGGACTTTCGATAAAATAGTTGAAATGTATTGTTTATTCGCCTAAAAACGGATAGCGGTAATCCGCCGGAGTTACAAACGTTTCCTTAATGGTTCTTGGTGATACCCAGCGCAATAAGTTTTGCATCGAACCTGCCTTGTCATTGGTTCCTGAAGCCCTGGCTCCGCCAAATGGCTGCATTCCCACAACAGCTCCGGTTGGCTTGTCATTGATGTAGAAGTTTCCGGCACTGTTCTGCAATGCTTTTGCTGCTTCCTCAATGGCATATCGGTCCTGGCTGAAAACGGCCCCGGTTAAAGCATATTCCGAAGTTCCGTCTACTAATTCCAGTGTTTGTGCCCATTTCGCATCTTCATAAATATAAACCGTCAATACCGGCCCGAAAAGCTCGGTTTCCATTGTTGCGTATTTAGGATTTGTCGTTAGGATAACGGTTGGTTCAATGAACCAGCCTTTTGATTTGTCATAATTCCCTCCAAAAATAACTTCGGCATCAGTATCTTTTTTTGCCTGGTCAATATATTTTGCCAATTTATCAAACGAGCCTTCATGGATCACAGCCGTAACAAAGTTGCGGAAATCCTCAGGGCTTCCCATTTTGATGGTAGCCAGTTCTTTTGCCATTTCTTCTTTGATGGCCGGCCAAAGCGATTTTGGGAAATAAGCTCTCGAAGCAGCCGAACATTTTTGCCCCTGGAACTCAAAAGCACCACGGATGGTATTTGCAACAACCTGTTGCACATTTGCGCTTGGGTGTGCCAAAACAAAATCTTTTCCGCCCGTTTCACCAACGATTCTTGGATACGTTTTATAAGTGTGGATATTTTCACCGATTTTTTTCCAGATTTCCTTAAATATAAAAGTGGAGCCTGTATAATGGATGCCGGCAAAATCAGGATGTGCCAAAATAGTATCAGTAATCATTACCGGATCGCCAAAAACCACATTGATCACACCATCAGGAACTCCGGCCTCCTTAAAGACATCGATAATGATTTTTGCAGAAAATACCTGGCTGTCGCTTGGTTTCCAAACAACGGTGTTTCCCATCAAAGCCGCGCTCGCAGGAAGATTGGCTGCAATTGCCGTAAAGTTGAACGGCGTAATCGCATACACAAACCCTTCCAAAGGACGGTATTCTACACGGTTCCAAACATCCGAAACCGATTTTGGCTGATCGGCATAAATCTGGGTCATGAATTCTACGTTGTAACGCAAAAAGTCAATCAGCTCACAAGAAGCGTCGATCTCTGCCTGGTATATGGTTTTTGATTGCGCGATCATTGTTGCCGCATTGATTTTTGCCCTGTAAGGCCCGGCAATCAGTTCGGCAGCTTTCAAAAAGATGGCTGCGCGCTGTTCCCATGCCATGTTGGCCCATTTTTTCCGGGCTTCCAAAGCAGCATCAATAGCTTGTGTGATATGTTTTTTTTCGGCCAGATGATAGGTTCCTACAACGTGCTGGTGATCGTGCGGAGCCGACATGTTACGTGTGTTTCCGGTACGGATTTCTTCGCTGCCAATATAGTTAGGAACATCAATCGTTTCGTTCCACATTTTTTTGTAGGCATCTAAAACTGCCGTTTTTTCGGGCGAATTCGGCGCGTATGATTTTACGGGTTCATTTACCGCTTTTGGGACATGAAAAAAACCTTTTGGCATATCTGTAATAATTTAGCTTCGCTCTGTTCGGGCTTTGCCCTCGAGTGAAAATTAGACAATTTTGGACAATTTGAAAATCAATTTTTTATGGATTTTTCAAATGCAACACAAAAGTACAAAGGATGATTTGAATATCTCTAAAGACTATCATAAAAAAGTAGCAATTCGATAAACTATTTAAAATATTATGTAAGCATAGGTTTTGCTTTAGATTTAAATTTGGTTCTAGTCGTGACTTTTATAAAAAACAGCTAGTGGCCTTTGAGATCTTAACCATGAAATAAAAGTATGAAAATCGAAATCAACAATAATAATTTTACACTGCATTACAGCGGTTCGGTATTTTGGCATGAATATAAAATCCTGCTGGTCTCGGACGTGCACGTGGGTAAGATTGCTAATTTTAGGGAGCATGGTTTGCCGATTCCGGAAAATTTCAATGTGCTCAATTCGGTTGTGCAGAAATTCAGTCCCGAAAAGATCATTTTCCTTGGGGATTTATTCCATGGCAAAATCAATAAGGAATGGAGCCTTTTTGCCGATTGGGTAGTTAAAATAGGGACAGGTGTTGTTTTGGTGGAAGGGGGCCATGACATTATCGATAGCCGGACTTATGCTAATTTGAACGTTGACGTTTGCTCACGGCTCACCGTTGCTGATTTCCTCTTAACGCACCATCCTGCAGAATCCGAAGGATTTTTTAATTTTTGCGGGCATGTCCATCCGGGAGTAAAACTTAAGGACATTGGCAGGCATCCGTTGAAACTGGCATGTTTTTTAAGGACTAGGAATCAGTTAATCCTTCCTGCTTTTGGAGATATTTCGGGTAAGCATTTTATAAAGGCAACAGAATATGACACGGTATATGCCATTGTGATGAATGAAGTGATCCGTGTGGTTTAATTCAGTGCAAACGGTGCGCTTAGCTTGAATGTTGGTACGATTACCTTGAAGTTTTTGGTAGTGGTAAAGTTGATCATGCTGAAATAACCGTTCATTGCCCCAAACGGAGAAGATAACAGGCAGCCCGAAGTATAAGTATGTTTTTCGCCTGGTTTCAAAACCGGTTTTTTGCCAATCACGCCTTCGCCGTCAACAACCTCCAGGTCATTCAGTGAATCAAGGATTTCCCAATGGCGCGTATTCAGCTGGACAGAATCCTTGCTGTGGTTTTCTATGGTGATTTCATAACTAAAGGCAAAGTGAATCTTGTAGTTCTTGAAGTAAGTGCCTTCAAAACTAGTCAAAACCGAAATCTTAATGCCTCTTGTTATTTGTGTAACCATGAAATAGAAGTTAACAGAAATCCAAAATTACAAAAAATACTTTTCCGGGATATTTTTTAGTGTTAATTTTTAGTTAGTTATGTCAACAGAACTGGCTATTCCTTTTCCGATGACCCTGTCATAACGCTGATTGTTTTCCCTGTAATACACCAATGCGAAATAATTGTTTTCGGTTTGGAAGAAGTTGCCGTCAATAGCATTTTTATCATCGATATTGCCATTTTTATCGGCAACCACATATTGGAAATTGGTAAAGCCCTGCTTGATCATCAGCGCTTTTTCATACAATCCTGTTTTGGCATTATAGTCCATTTTGTTCTCATCGCCTAGGGCAAAATTGTTGAACATGCCGTTGATGTAAATGGATTTGTTCTCGTAAAACGCCGGTGCAGAAAGCGTAAAGAAAATCCAGGCATAATCTGCTTCGACTTCATTGTTCTCTGCATTGATGTTTTTTACGATAAAATTTCCGTTGATGTCGGGATAATAAGTGTAAGGATTGTTTGCCCTTGCCTGGCTTTGGTACAAATATGCGCTATAGATCCCGCCGTTCGAATCGATCCTTGCGATGCTGTTGTTTGCCGCACGGATGTCTTTGTTTTCAAAAAAGTAGAATTCATTTCCGCCCCAAAACTGTGTTTCGGTGTCGTATTTGTAAATCAAATCGTTGCCGATAGTATATTGTGGCTTGATATTGGTAATGGCGTTGCCGAATTTGCCATTCTGCATCAGCATCACTTTTACATTCTGCAATGGGCTCTGGAAATTGATGACTGTCGATTTTATGGAAAAATCAAGGTTTTGCTTTTGCTCTATAACGGAAATGTTACGGGCCCTTTTTACCTGCATCGGTACTGGAACAATGTCTTCATACAGAACAAATTTCCGGGAAAAAACAACATCTTTGTCATCGTTCAGTATCTTGATTACATAGTTTCCGCTGACCCTGAAAGAAGTCAGTTTGCTTGGAAATGAAATTTTGTAATGTGAATAGATCTGGAGCGTGTTGAATGAATTCGTATAGTTCTGTATCCTCTGGTCGTCAAAACCATTGAGGTACTCAGCTTTGGCCAATTGTGACGGTTTCCAGTCATAATCACAATGAGTTATTGTGTAATAGTAATTGGCTTCGTTGCCATACAGATCATCAAACTGAAATGAGAACCCGTCGCCCAACCTGAAGATCGGAATAGCATTTTGGTCATTTTGTACAAAACTTACGGTCTTGATATTATAAGGCGGTGTGATTTCTTTTTCTGCCTGCGAAAAGATAACTCCGGAAATCAGGAGTGTAAAAAAAGTAAAAAAGCTGTTTTTAAGCATAGTTTTTCAGATTTCGAATTGTAAATATACCATTACCCGCATTAATTGTGCCGTTTTTATTCTTAGGATTTTGTTAAAAATGATTTTTGTTTTGCCAAAATCCCATTAAAAATGATATGGCAGGAAACAATTTCCGAAAACAAAATAAAATAATAAACGGTATTCAGCTAAACAGAAAAGCCTGCAAGTTGCAGGCTTTTTTATTTGTAACACACGGGGATGATCTCGCCTTTTGCCAGGCAATACTTCTCAACCAGCGCGGAGTCAATTTTATTGGTGTAATCTTCTTCAACAACCTTAAAGCCAATGCTTCTGAGCTTGTCAAAATAATCCCTTCCGTATACGCGAACGTGGTCGTATTGGCCAAATATCTTTGCGCGTTCCTTTTGGTCCACAATGCTGTCATCCGAAAAAGTAACAGCTCTTGACAAATCCTGCGGAATCTGGAAAATACCCATTCCGCCAGGTTTCAATACACGGTATAATTCCTGCATAGCCTTAGTGTCATCCGGAATATGCTCTAAAACATGGTTGCAGAAAATGATGTCATAGGTGTTGTCCTGAAAAGGCAGGTTGCAGATGTCCGCTTTTACATCAGCCAGCGGAGAAAGCAGGTCGGTTGTGGTATAATCGATGTTTTTCTGTTTTTTGAAACGTTTGTAAAATTCCTGTTCGGGCGCAAAATGCAATACTTTTTTCTTTTCCGTTGCCGTAAAAAAATCGGTTTCATTCTGCAGGTAAAGCCATAGCAAACGGTGCCTTTCCAACGAAAGCGTGCTTGGTGAAAGCACATTGTTGCGTTGGTTCCCGTAGCCGTATGGCAAAAACATCCGGAAGCTTTTTCCGTCAATCGGGTCGGTGAACCTGTTGCCTTTTAGCAGGAAAGCCAATACCGGCCGGACGACAATGCTCAACCGGATCAGGATGGGCCTCGGAATTGTATTTAATATGAATTTGAATGCTTTTTTCATTATAAAACCAATGGTTTTTGACGGAATTCGTCTTCTTCATTGCTTGCAATCCCCAATGCGCTGTAGATGTATTGAAACGTTGAAAGCAGTTCTGGTTTGCCATTTACCAATGCCACATCATGTTCAAAATGGGCGCTTGGCTTTTTGTCTGCCGTCACAATGGTCCATCCGTCTTTTAGGGTTTTGATGTTTCTGGTTCCCATGTTGATCATCGGTTCGATGGCTACCACCATTCCTTCTACGAACAATTTCCCACGGCCGCGTTTTCCATAATTAGGCATTTCGGGAGCTTCGTGCATTTTGGTTCCCAAACCGTGCCCTACCAATTCGCGTACCACTCCGTAGCCAAAGCTTTCAGTGTATTTCTGGATGGCGCTGCCTACATCTTCCACGCGGTTTCCGGCTTTGAATTCACGGATTCCAACATAAAGGCTTTCTTTGGTTACCTGCAGCAATTTTTTGGTAGCAGAATCTACGTCGCCAATTTCAAAAGTATAAGCGTGGTCGCCGTAAAATCCGTTTTTCAACGTGCCGCAATCTACCGAAACGATATCACCTTCTTCAATAGGACGGCTGGTTGGCAGTCCGTGAACTACCTGTTCGTTTACACTTGTCAAAAGGGTTGAAGGGCAGCCGTACAATCCAAGGAATCCTGGAATTGCACCATGGTCACGGATGTATTGTTCGGCTAATTTGTCGAGTTGGAGCGTGGTGACTCCGGGTTTTATTTCGCTGGCAATCATACCCAGGGTTTTGGAAACCAACAAGGCACTTTCGCGCATCAATTCAATTTCTTCAGCTGTTTTTGGAATAATCATAAATCAGATTTTAACTTCGTTCTGTTCGGCCTGCGGCCTTGAGTGAGGCGGCAAAAGTACAATTTTTTCTGTTTTTATTTATAGTAAAGCCTGACAACCCAATCAAAGGTCGTTTTTAAAGCAGCATAACCCGCATCTGTACTGGGTTTGGCTTTTGTCAGGTTGTTGGAAACGCAATATTCACCTAAAAGGGTATTGTCTTTTTTTACCATCATCCAATACATAGAAGAATGTCCGTATTGCGGGCAATCTTCCAGGTAATTGGTTGTGTCGATTTTTTGGGTTTGCTCATAGAAGGAATCCTTCTCCTCTTGATTCAGTTTTTTGTTGGTAAGATTGTCAAGCCGCCTGCCTTCCATTTTATCAATGTCAATGTAAAAGCAGGAAATACCGTTGCCTTCTGTGAACCGTAACAGCAAAATACCGTTTTTGACATCCTGGAATTGGCGGATGCTTTCGATGTATTCTTCTGATTCGAAAGTTTTGATGATGGTTGCCCGGAATTTTTCCTTGTCCTCGATGGAAATAATCTGGCAGTTATTCTTTTGCGCAACGCAAAAAAATGAACCTAATAGCAGCAATATGATTAGTGATTTTTTCAAACGGTAATCTTATAACAATGAATGGCGTGTCATTACTTCCGGCTGTTGGATTCCCATCAATGCAAGTATTGTTGGGGCGATGTCACCTAAAATCCCGTTGTTGATGGTTTTGAGCCCGGGACCTACCAAAATGATCGGCACCGGATTGGTGGTATGCGCCGTGTTTGGGCTTCCGTCAGGATTGATCATGGTTTCGCAGTTTCCGTGGTCGGCTATGATGATCGTCGTGTAATTATTTTCAAGAGCGGCTTCAACCACTTCCTTTACGCAGGCGTCAACGGCTTCGCACGCTTTGATGGCGGCTTCCATAACGCCGGTGTGCCCCACCATGTCGCCATTGGCAAAATTCAGGCAGACAAAATCAGCTTCACCTTTTTTAAGCTCAGGGATCAAAGCATCCTTTAGCTCAAAAACGCTCATTTCGGGCTGTAAATCGTAAGTGGCTACTTTTGGTGAATTTCTCAGGATTCGGGTTTCGCCTTCAAAAGGCTCTTCGCGCCCGCCCGAAAAGAAAAAGGTTACGTGCGGGTATTTCTCGGTTTCGGCAATGCGGATTTGTTTTTTATTGTGTTTTTCCAAGACCTCGCCTAAGGTTTCGTTCAGGTTATCTTTGTCAAAAATGCGATAGATGTTCTGGAATGTATCATCGTAATTGGTCATCGTCACGTAGTAGAGGTTCATCTTGTGCATATTGAAATCAAGATGGTCTTTCTGCGAAAGCACTTCGGTAAGCTGGCGCCCGCGGTCGGTACGGAAATTGAAGAAAATCACCACGTCGCCTTCTTTGATGGTAGCTGTAGGCTCGTCTTTTTCATTGGTCATCACAATCGGCGGAAGGAACTCGTCGGTCACGTTTTTGGCATAATTCTCTTCGATGCTTTTGATGGCGTCTTTGGAATGTGTCCCGGTTCCCAATGTCAATAAATCGTAGGCAAGTTTTACGCGTTCCCAGCGTTTGTCTCTATCCATCGCATAATAACGCCCGATAATGGTGGCCAGTTTTACAGATGTTCCTTTGATATGGTTCAGGATATCCTGAATGAATCCGGTTCCTGATTTTGGATCAACATCACGGCCATCGGTAAAGGCGTGGATATATACTTTCTCGAGCCCGGCATCATAAGCCACGTCTACTAGTCCTTTTAAGTGGTTGATATGTGAATGCACTCCGCCATCGGAAACCAATCCGAGGAAATGCACAGCTTTGTCATATTCTTTGGCATAATGAAGCGCGTCAACGATGGCCTTTTCCTTATTGAATGCTTTGTTTTCAACAGCCAGGTTGATTTTTGCCAAATCCTGGTACACGATACGCCCGGCGCCAAGGTTCATGTGTCCTACTTCGGAATTGCCCATCTGGCCTTCCGGCAAACCTACATTCAACCCGTCGGTTCGGAGTTCGGCATTTGGATATTTTTCGAAAAGGCTTTTTATGAATGGGATTTTAGCGTTATCTGGCGCTGAGACTTTTGGATCCGGTGATTTACCCCAGCCGTCCAAAATCATTAGGATTACTTTCTTATTCATTGTTGCAATTTTTATTCTTGTACCAACAAAGATAAGGCTAAATTTTGATTTTATCTAGAAGCGTTCCCTGGTAGTTGGTTTGGTGAACGAGTTTTTTATTGAGTTGTAATCAATGAAGTAGCGCAGGCTTACCGAGAACACATGGCTCAGGTTTTGCGAGTCGACAAGATCATTGAAATTGGTGTCAAAGCTATGACTGAATTCCTGGTTGAAAAGCAGTGAGCTGTTGCGGTATAAAACCGAAATCTGGCTGCCGGGAGCAAACCACCAGGAATAGGATAAGTCAAAATTCCAGGTGTTGAAGTTATAGTCCTTGTTTTGGTCAAAAGTGTCATTGTGAACCAGGCTGCCGTCATTTTGTAGTGTCAGGAATTCGTGGTTAATTACATAGGACCAATAATGGCGCACGGCCAGATTCAGGTTCATTTTGTTGTTCAGCGTATATTTCCCCTGTAACGTATTGGTATAACTGATGCGGTTCTTCTTCCAAAAATTGTATTGTCGGCATCATCAAACGCAACCCAGCCAACATTTTTGTTCTGCCTAAAATAATTTAGGTTATAGATCAGTGAAAAATGATTGTTGAAACGGTATCTTGGGCCAATGATGATTCCGTAATTCATCCTGTTCTTTTCGTTGATAAGGGTGTAGAACGGATTGATGTCGATGGCCAGTTTTCGGTTGTAGTTTGGCGAATAGTAGCACCAAAGGTTCAGGCTTTGCGGAATTGCGACAAACCTTCTTTCATTGGTGGAACGCGGCTCGTAAAAATCATAGGTTTCAAACGGAATTAAATTAATGCCATATCCGTAATAATCATTCTTTGAATCGGTAGAGTTGATGTTAAGGTTGATCTGGCCGGCCTGGATTCTTCCGGTCCGGTTATCGTATTCCGAATAAAAATTCAGGTTGGTCTGGAATGATTTGTAATGCTTGGTCGGCTGCAGGATACGGTAGCTTGCATTTCCGTAAAGCGAATGGTAATGCGTGGTGAAATTGATCCCCAGGTCGTTGATGTCATAATCATCGGAATAGTATTCCGATCCGATGCCAAAACGGTATTTACCACTGGTTTTTCCAAAATAAAGCTCCGATTTGTATCCTTTCTTGTCTTCTGCATTTCCGGTTCTCGTTGATGTAGCTGTATTTAATGTTTCCGTTTAGGTTGTACGAATTCTTTTTGGTATTAAGGTCGAAAACCATTGCCGATACATTGGCATCCCTGAAATCGCCGTTACGGGTTACATTGGTGTTGATCAATGAAATGGATGAATTTTTCCTGAAGCGCTGATCAAGAACAAATACATTATAATTGGTTAGTGGTGCTATTGTTGCCAATCTTTTCTCTCCGGTATCCTCATTTTTGATTATGACACTGGTTTTTTCGGTAACGGCATTCAGTACACCAATCCCCAAACCGCCTTTTGTCCTTCCGGAAATTTTGACCGCATTGATCAGTTTGATGCTTCCGGGTGTCTGCTCAACGGTTTCATTGGCAGCAGTGGCGATATCCGGGGTTTCGCCAATCCTTCTAGAATAAAGCAAATCGCCTTTGGCGAACATATCGGTCCCTTCGGTAAAAAATGGCCTGTTTTCGCTGAATTGCTGCTCAAATGCACTCAGGTTCAATTCGACATTGTCAAACTTGGTCTGGCCAAAATCAGGAATCAGGATCGCATCCAGCGTAAAGGCATCGTTGATTCCGTATTTGATATCCAATCCACCTCTGAATTCGCCAAATGTCTTATCCGATTTTGAGGCAAAAACATATTGCGAGGCATACGGGATAAAGAACAGTCGGGTAGGGGTTTTGATATTTTCAATTCCTTCCAAAACCCCGGCCTGGGTACTTTCGTTAACTATTTTATTGTCCAGGAAGTTCCACGAGTACTGCGTACGGTCACGACGGACTTCGCGGTAAAAATTAAGCCCCCAGGTTTGTTTTTTTTCGGTAGAAAACCGCAAAGCGGCATAGGGGATTTTCATTTCAACTGCCCAGCCATAGCTTGTTATTTCGGTATGGCTATCCCAAATGGCATCCCATGAGAAATCTTCGCCATTGGCTTCGGTATACACTCCATCCTCCTGAACGCCGGCAGCGCTTACAAAAAACCTGAACTCCTGCTGCCCGTCATTATAGCCGTTAAAAAATACGCCAAAATGGTCGGCTGTCGCAAAATCATCGCGCAGCGTAAGCTCTTTTAAAATCTTATTGGGTTCGTCGTCATAAAGCATGGCAGCTATATAAACGGCATTGTTGTCATAAACAATCTTTACTTCGGTTTTCCTTTTGCTGTCGATGGGTTTTCCGTTATCAGGAAAGATCATGACAAAATCGGTGGCGGCTTCGGCATTCTGCCAGGCGGCTTCATTGAATTTTCCGTCAATGACGATTTTTTCCTTGGTGGGTTCTGTATGAAGGATCTTCTTTGGATTCTGACCAAACGCAATGCCTGTGAAGAGCAATATTACATTAATGAAAAAGCAATGGTTTTTAGGCATTAGGGTTTTGGTTAGTCTAGCAAAATTAAAGAATTATTTGATATTTCCAACCCGGTTAGCAATAAAATCGCTCTAAAACAGAGGGTTAAAAAAGATTAAAATTCTCTTAAGAAAGCGTAATTGATTTTTATTTTTTAAAAATTAATTTATGTTTGCAAAACCAAATCTAATGCATAAACACATTTTAATCAATGAATTATAAGTTTTTTCTTTTGTTTTTTGTCGTTTTGTTGATGTCGTTTTCGAGCCTTCCAAACAAAACAGAATCCATAAACACTATCGCAACTGAAGAAGTTGAATCTGTATCAAGAAATGCCTCGATTTACAATAATCTGGATGCAAATTCCTTTTCATTGCCTAATTTTGACTGCTTTACAGCTGCCTTAGACGGCTTTAAGCTGTTGAAGGAAAAAGGCATTGTTCAAAGAAATATCCTTACGCTGGTAGATTTCAGTATTTCGTCAAATAAAAAACGCCTTTGGGTTATCGATCTTGATAGCAACAAAATCCTTTTCAATACTTTGGTCGCACACGGGAGGAATACAGGCGAAGAGTTTGCCAATGATTTTTCAAACCAGGCTGAATCTTTCAAAAGTAGCATCGGTTTTTATAGCACAGGCGAAATCTACAACGGCAAACATGGTTTGTCATTAAAATTAGACGGCCTGGAAAAAGGCCTGAACGATAATGCAAGAGGCAGGGCTGTGGTAATGCACGGTGCCGATTATGTTTCGGAATCGTTCATCAGGCAGAACAAAAGATTGGGAAGAAGCCAGGGCTGCCCAGCGGTTCCGGTTGAAATGAATGAGAAGATCATCAATGTGATCAAAAATAAATCATGCCTTTTTATTTACCATCCGTCAAAAGCCAAAGAGATTTTTTCAAGGTTAAGCGCATAATTATTGAAAAAAGTAACAGACACAACTTTTTCATTATAAATAAATTACGTTGCGAAGTTCGGTGGATTAAGGAAAATCAGAAATTTTTTTGAAAAAAAATTTGCATCGAAAGAATCTTATTCTATATATTTGCACCTCACAAACGGAAACGCTTGTGTAAATGCGGAAGTAGCTCAGTTGGTAGAGCTCCAGCCTTCCAAGCTGGTTGTCGCGAGTTCGAGCCTCGTCTTCCGCTCAAAAAAAACCTCTAAGATTTCTTAGAGGTTTTTTATTTTGTATTTGGGCGTTGCCTCCGGCCGCGCTGTCCGCAGTACGCGGTACCTGCTTCCATCGCTAACGCAGCCTACTTGATCCAGGACAAATCACCGCCTGCTTCCAGTTCAGCCGGAGTTTCATTCTGCCGGAACAATCTTGCGGTCAATTCGCCTTTCAGGATTATTTTCTCGCCCGAAACTTCGAGCCAGCTGCCTTCGCGCAGGCCCAAAACCGGAGTTCTGTTAAACGCATGGAATTCCCTGATCCGTGTTTCGCGGGTTTCCCCCATGTGTTTGCTCTGCATATCCGGATCAAGATAATGCGGGTTCAGGTTAAACGGGATCAATCCTAAAGTGATAAAGCTCGGGGGATAGATGATCGGCATGTCATTCGTAGTCTGCATCGAAATTCCCGTAATGTTGCTCCCGGCGCTTGAGCCCAGGTAAGGAGTTCCATTAGCTACAGTTGCAGCAAGGATTTCCATCACATTATTCTGGTATAATTGGGTTACCAATAAAAAAGTATTGCCGCCGCCGGTAAAAATCGCCTGAGCATTTTTTACAGCTTCAATCGGATCGCCAAATTCATGCAGCCCTTTAACGGCTTTGTTTATTTTGGCGAAAGCCGAACGAACGGTGGCCGTATAATCATCGTGCGAAATTCCGCCTGGTCTGGCATAAGGCACAAAAACGATTTCATCGCAATCCTTGAAATGAATTTCAAGCGCAGGCATTAAATAATCTAAATAAGTTCCGCCATGGATTGTTGAAGTGCTGGCAATAATCATTTTTTTCATTGGCAAAAGAGCTGTGGTCGTTAAGTTTAACAAAAGATTATATCTTTAATACTGATCTAAAAGATATTTTTACAACGTAAATTTAAAATAATGAAGCTATTTAAAAGGATATTCCTGGTTTTATTTTTTATGCAAGCCGTTGCGCAGGGACAGGAGCTGACCTTTCTAAAAGGCAAGGTAACTTCACAGCTCAAGGAATTCAACGAGGTGAATGTCCTTAATATCCGTTCCGAATCAAGTACTGTGACAGATGGAAACGGCAACTATTCGATGTTTGTAAAAGTAGGTGACACACTGCAGTTTTCGGGGCTGCAGATCCTTACCAAAAAAGTGGTCATTGACGAAAATGACATTGCCAAAAAGCTTTATGTAACTAATGTGGAAGGCAAGGTTATCCCGCTTGACGAAGTTGAGGTAAAGACCTATCCCAATATCAATGCGGTTTCGCTTGGCATTTTAGAGAAACCTGCCAAAGTGTATACCCCGGCAGAAAGGAAACTGTATACCGCCGGAGAATTTCATTGGTACAGCCCGTTGCTGATTCCCTTTGGCGGGATGAGCGTTGATGGCCTGCTGAACTCGATTAACGGCAGGACTGTTCAGTTGGAGAAAGAGCTGGAGATTGAACGGAAGGAATTATTGCTGAAAAAAATAGAATACCTTTTTAAGGAAGAATATTTTACAGGCAATCTTAAAATTCCGAAAGAGTACCTCAGGGGGTTTTGGTATTATGCTGTAGAGGATCCCAAATTGGTTGAGGCGCTCAACAAAAAAGATAAAATCATGTCACAGTTTGCTTTCTCGGATTTAGCCGTTAAATATTTGGCAATAATAAAGGAGTAAACAGCAATTTAGGTTAACTTTGCAACTCAAAAGGAAAAATAAAATACTATGTTCGGAATTGGCGGCGGCGAATTGATATTCATAATTTTTATTGCATTGATGCTTTTTGGTTCGGAAAAAATTCCGGATGTGGCGCGTACTATGGGAAAAGCCATGGCGCAGTTTAAGAATGCAACGAATGAAATCAAAAGCGAAATCCAGAAAGGTGTTGAATCCCAAGGTTTGGATACTTCAATGAAAGAATTGACTTCTACGTTTACCGATGAAATTGAAAAGGTAAAGTCGGGTCTAGATACCAATATTTTGCCCGAAGCCACTAAATTCAAGGAAGACCTTGAAGATATGGCCGGCCCAATCAAAAGGCAGCGCTAATGTTGGAGAAAATCATTCAGCTTGATAAGGAATTTTTGGTTTACCTGAACGGCTTGGGCTCGCCCGCTTTTGACGGTATGTGGATCATTATTACCCAGCAATTATACTGGACTCCGGTTTTCCTGCTGATCTTTTTCCTCTTGCAAAAGAAACTTGGCTGGAAGGATTTTGGGTATTACATCCTTTTTACCGCACTGTTGATTTTGGCCTGCGACCAAACGGCAAATCTTTTCAAACACGGTTTCGAGCGCCTTAGGCCTTGTTATGACCCTGAAGTAATGGATATTATCAGGATTCCGTGGAAGAAAAGTCCATCGTTCAGCTTCTTTTCAGGTCATGCGGCCAACTCGATGGCAACAACCGTTTTTGCATTTGGAATACTAAAGAGATATTACAAACATTCCTATTTATTGTTCCTGTTCCCACTGATTTTTGCCTACAGCCGGATTTACCTGGGATTGCATTTTCCCGGAGATATCCTGACAGGATATGCATTTGGAGCCCTTTTTGGGTTTATCTGCTACAAATTGTACAAAAAATACATCCTAAAGAACTCGTGAAACCGTCAATCCATCGCGGATAGGCAATAAAACCGTTTCGACCCTAGGATCATTCTTCAATAACAGATTGTATTCCAAAAGGATTTTGGTGGATGTATCTTTTGGGTTCAATTCCTCTACAACTTTTCCGCTCCATAAAACATTATCTGATAGAATAATCCCGCCTTTGTTCATCATCGGGACAATCAGGTGGAAATAATTGATGTAATTTTCCTTATCGGCATCAATAAAAACCAAATCATATTTTTTGTTCAATGCCGGAAGAATATCCAGACCATTGCCTAAATGCTGCATAATCTGCTGGGCCCAGGGCGATTTGTCAAAATATTTCCGTTGGAAATCAAACAGTTCCTCTTCATTGTCAATCGTATCGATTGTGCCGTTTTTGGCGAGGCCCTCTGCCAGGCAAAGCGTTGCATATCCTGTGTAGGTTCCAATTTCAAGAATGTTTTCGGGATTTATGATCTTAGACAATATGCTCAAAACCCTTCCCTGGAAATGACCGCTGAGCATTCGTGGCTGCAATATCTTCTGATGGGTTTCGCGATTGAGCTGTACCAATAATTCGGGTTCGTCCTGCGAATGTGCAGTAGCATAGTTGTCTAATTCTTCTGAAAGGAAATGCATAAGTGTAAATTTCAAACTTCAAAATTACAAATTCCAAAATCAGTTTCCCAACTTTATAATTACCTTTGCGCCATGGAAATCGAGAAAAAAGACATCCGGAGCTTGACTAAGGAACAATTGCGCAGTTTTTTTGTGGCAAATGGCGATAAGGCGTTTCGTGGCAATCAGGTATATGAATGGCTTTGGAGCAAAGGCGCACATAGTTTTGAAGACATGACCAATGTGTCAAAGGAAACCCGGACAATGCTCGAAAACAACTTTGTGATCAACCATATCAAAGTCGATACGATGCAGCGCAGCGAAGACGGAACGGTTAAAAATGCAGTCCGGCTTCATGATAACCTGATCGTTGAAAGCGTTTTGATTCCAACAGAAACCCGTACAACTGCCTGCGTTTCGAGCCAGGTAGGCTGCAGCCTCGACTGTAATTTCTGTGCGACGGCGCGCTTAAAAAGAATGCGGAACCTGGAACCCGGAGAAATCTACGACCAGGTTGTGGCTATCGACAAGGAAAGCCGTTTGTATTATAACCGGCCGCTTTCGAATATTGTTTTTATGGGGATGGGAGAACCGCTGATGAATTACAACAATGTGATGAAAGCCATTGATATGATTACGTCGGAAGAAGGTTTGGGCATGTCGCCAAAACGGATTACGGTTTCTACTTCCGGAATTTCCAAAATGATCAAAAAAATGGCCGATGATGAGGTAAAGTTCAAGCTTGCTGTATCGCTGCATTCTGCGGTTGAGGAAACAAGAAACAGGATCATGCCATTTACCAAAAACTTCCAATTGCCCGAATTGCGCGAAGCATTGGAATATTGGTACAAAAAGACAAAAAGCAAGGTTACTTACGAATACGTTGTCTGGAAAGGGATCAACGATGATAAGGCTTCGATTGATGCTTTGGTCAAATTCTGCAAATATGTTCCGTGCAAAGTCAACCTAATTGAGTACAATCCTATTGATGATGGCGAATTCCAGCAGGCATCAGATGCTGCAACCGATAATTACATCAAAGCCCTGGAACGAAACGACATCGTTGCAAAAGTACGCCGAAGCAGAGGAAAAGACATTGATGCGGCCTGCGGGCAATTGGCCAATAAGTCCTAAACCATGGCTGAAATCAAACTCTATAAATTGCCTTGGAGGGGGATTAAGCTGATTGTAATGTCAGCTGCTTTTGTGGGCATTGGGATTTGGATGATCCGACAACCCTCTATCGGCAATGTAGAATATGCAATGGGCTGGCTCTGTATTGTTTTCTTCGGATTGTGCAGCCTGATAGGCCTTTATGTAGTGTTGGACCGTCGTCCACAGATTATAATTTCTGAAACAGGTGTTTGGGATCGGATGATCCGACAGAATGAAATCAAATGGGAGCAACTCCTCAATGCTTATCCTACCAATATTTATGGGCAAAAATTCATTGCGGTCGTAGTAACCGGGGATTTTGTTTTCAGGAAAAAACCATCACAATGGGCTACAAAATTAAATAAGGCATTGGGAGCCGGGGAAATCAATCTTAATTTAAGCCAAATCAAGATTGATGAAGATGCACTTTCTTCCCTGCTCAATAGATTGGCCAAGGCGGATAAAGCGGAACGGAGCAGCATTATCAGGAACTTTAACTCTAACTTAAAAACAAACCCGGCGAACACTTTTGGCAGTTATATCACTTATGCCTTTACAATTGTAATCCTTTGGAGCCTGTCGCTCTATAGTTTTACCTGTTTCTGGATTATTTTCGGAATCATGGGGGTTACAGCGTTGATAGCCAAATGGTACAGTGGTACATCCAATAATTCGCGATTAAGGAAGTATGCAGAAACAGCAACTTATTTGGGATTTATGAATATGGTACTGATTTTCTTTTTTTTTCAGTTTTATGATCATTCATCCGAAAAAGTAGGGCGGGCAATAGCTGCCGGTATAGAAAAATACGAACAGCAGCATAGTATTTGTCCCCAAAACATCAGCAGTATTATAGATCAGGCAGGGTTTAATTTTTTTGAGCAAGATATCGCCGGCAAAATCCAATACAAAACGACAGGGAAAGAATATTACCTAAGTCTTCAGTATCTAAATTTCAATAAAGCTCAATACGACCCTTCAACAGGCAGCTGGCATTAATAAAAAACCCGGAGACTAACTTAACCCCGGGTTTCAATTCTAAACTTAACTTTTATCCTTTTCTAGCAATTTAGTTTCCAATGACAATGTTGTAGCTGTTGCCGTTTATCGTAAATACGGCTAAGTTGTCGCAATCGCCTGTTCCAAAATCAAGCGTTGCGCTCGTATTGTTCCTGACAATTGTAATGATTCCCGATACGATCAAAGGTTTGTTTGCCACCATACAGCTCATTTTTACGTTCAACGGTGTGGTAATCGTACTGGTTTGTGTTGCTCCGCTTGGCGTTGTTGTTACCCAGCTGCCCGTGATTTTGTAAACGTTGTCAGCCAGTATTCCATTGCCAAACCCTTCAATAATCTCTCTTGTACGGGTGCCAACCCTGTGGTAAACCCCGTCATTCGGAACGGTTGCAGTCAAATCCATTGTCATGGTTACAATCGGGTGCGGATTGGCGCCTGTTGTCATCGTTCGCGTAAAGGTCTTGTCACCGTTGTATGCAATTCCGTTATGGAAGAAGTTATCGAATGAATAATTGATGGTATGTGAAGTTGCGCCCGGATCATAAACAAATGTAATGATAATCCTTCCGCTTACGATATTGCCGCTTTCTAAGGTGCATCCGGCTCCAAAGTCAATGGTTTTGGTTACAGTTTGGCCTACGGTTGGCGGTGTTCCAAATGCCGGGACACGCGTAATTGTTGCGCAATTGGTAAGCTCAGAAATGGTCAGGTCTGATGTTTTTCCTGATGCGGCATTAGAATACGTATTGGTTTCCTGTTCTTCAACGATTCCGGATACGTCGTCATTCATAGCGTCAATTTTAGCGCTTACTTTTGCGTCTTCCAATGATATTGGGTCGCTGCTGTTTTCTTTGGAACAGCTAAGGATGGTTAGGCAAAGGGCCAGCCCCAAGGTTAAATAATTTGTTTTCATAGTTTTTTGCTTTTGGTTCAGTTGTTTGAGTGCAATTTTTTAAAAAGGTTTAATCAGAGTAAAAAAATTTTTCAGACGATAGCATTATTGTATCTTTGGATTCGATGAACACCACTTCGCAAATAAAAAAGCCGATCCAGAATGAAATGGAACTTTTCGAGAAAAAGTTCTACGAATCGATGACCTCAAAAGTGGCGCTGCTCAACAGGATTACCTATTATATTGTAAACAGGAAAGGCAAACAGATGCGCCCGATGTTTGTGTTTTTGGTAGCCAAAATGATTTCCGAAAACAATGAGGTCAACGAACGGACTTATCGTGGGGCAAGTGTCATCGAGCTCATCCATACCGCAACTTTGGTCCATGATGATGTCGTGGACGACAGCAACCGCCGCCGTGGATTTTTTTCCATCAATGCGTTGTGGAAAAATAAGATCGCTGTGCTGGTTGGTGATTACCTGTTGTCAAAAGGGCTGTTGCTTTCGATAGATAATGGCGATTTTGACCTGCTCAGGATCATTTCTGTTGCCGTGCGCGAAATGAGCGAAGGCGAACTGCTCCAGATAGAAAAAGCCCGCCGTTTGGATATTGTGGAAGAGATTTATTATGAAATCATCCGAAAGAAAACCGCTACTTTGATTGCGTCCTGCTGTGCCCTTGGTGCCAAATCGGTTTCGGAAGATGCCGTTTTGGTAGAAAAAATGCGCCTCTTTGGCGAGCTCATCGGAATGGCATTCCAGATTAAGGACGACTTGTTTGATTATACTGATGATGCCATCGGCAAACCGACAGGAATTGACATCAAGGAGCAAAAAATGACATTGCCACTGATTTATGCACTGAACAATTGCTCTTCCAAGGAAAAAAGCTGGTGTATCAATTCGATTAAAAACCACAATAAGGACAAGAAGCGTGTTAAAGAAGTCATCCAGTTTGTAAAAGACAAAAATGGCTTGGCATATGCCGAACAGAAAATGGTCCAATTCCAGAAAGAAGCACTTCAGATCCTTGAAGATTTCCCTCAATCCGAATACAAAGACGCCTTGTCGCTGATGGTAAATTACGTTATCGAGCGAAAAAAATAAAAATATTTTTGTTTGTAAAGCCTTGATTTTGTTGGTTTTTTTAATTTTCATTAAAATTTTTCCAACCATCATGCAACGATTTTCCAACCATTCTCGTCTATGCTAATAGAACACCTAACCCAACGTTTTGAAAGTAATTAATTTACATCACGAAGAAAAAGAATTGATCGAGCTGGCTGTCGAAAACAACCGTCACGCACAACAGAAGATTTATTCAAAATATGCTTCAAAAATGCTGGGTGTGTGCCGTCAATACATAAAGGATTTGCAACAGGCGGAAGATATTATGATCACGGCTTTCATGAAAGTTTTTACCAACCTGAAGAATTTTGAGCATAAAGGCAATTTTGAAGGTTGGATCAGGAGGATCATGGTTAACGAATGCATTTCGTACCTCAGGGTTCAGAAAAAAGTGAAGTTCATTGAAGATGAGGACTATTTTGAGGAAAGGCATAACGACATCGAAAGCAAATTTTCGGTCGATGACATCCAATTCCTGATAGACAGTTTGCCCGATGGTTACCGGATGGTTTTCAACCTGTATTGCATAGAAGGATTTAAGCATCAGGAAATCGCGGCAATGCTCGGGATTAGTGAGGGAACCTCCAAATCACAGTTGTCGCATGCACGGAAAATGCTTCAGGACAATGTTAATAAATTAAAAAACTACGACAATGGCACAGAATAAATTAGAAAAGCAGATAAAGGAGAAGCTGGATTCAAGGGAGATTCAGCCTTCTGCCCAGGCTTGGGACCGATTGGATGCAATGCTTACGGTAGCCGAAGAAAAAAAAACAAAGCGTTCGTTTGGCTGGTTGTATATTGCTGCAGGCATTTTGGTTTTCGTGTCAGCTGGTATGTTTTTCTTTTCTCAAAACAGTATCGGAACCAATGACCAAAATGGCGTAGCCGGGATGGAAATCAAAAAAGATTCTGTTCAAAATGCTGTAAAAACAGGACTTTCGACTGCAGGCGGACCACAGGAAAACCAGGTAGCGACTGCCGATCAAAATCAGCAAAATGCAGCTAATAATAACCAGCGAGTTTCAGTCAATCAAAATCAATCAAAATCAATCAAAATCAATCCATCCAACAGTCAGGGCCCGGCTGTTAAAAACAACCCGCTTATCAATCGTGGCAAGCAAATTGAATACCAGAACTCTTCAGATGTAGCTTTGAAGGATTTGCCTAAAATTGAAGAAAGGAAAGCTGTTGTTGTTTATGATGCTCCGAAAAAATCAGCCAGCAGCAAATCGGACGAGGAGTTATTGGCAGGTTTGGACAATGCAGCGAAACAATCTTCCAACAGGCAAACCGCAGTAAAGGTAGATGCCAGATCATTGCTTTCGCAGGTTGACGGCGAACTGGAAATGACTTTCCGCGAAAAAGTGATCAACAAAGTAAGCAAAAACTACAAGGAAGTAAAAGTGGCTTTGGCCAACAGGAACCACGAATAAAGAAGGATAAAAAAATCATCACATCACCTTAAATTTAAATCACCATGAGAAATTTTACAATTTACTTAGCGCTAGCGGCATGCCTTTTGGCAAGCAAATTATCGGCACAGGAGACTTCATTTGAAGATCGCGTAAAGCTTATTGCCAATAAAATAGAATCGGTTACCAAACAACAGAAAGATTCATTGAAAATCGAACTGGAAGAAGTAAACAAAGCTTTGGAAGAAGGAACCATCACTAAGGCCCAGGCCGATGAAAAGAAACTGAAGCTGGCTGAAAAGCGTTCCGCTACTATCGAGACCAAAGTGGCGCAGGCACAGGACGAATTGAAAGATTTGGTTAAGCTAAAAGTAGACGGCAAGATCAAAGAAAACTATGAGCGCAATACCTTTACGATTTCCTTTAACAAAAGAAAAAATATAACTTTTGAAGAAAGGAAAAAATGGAGGGATTCCCTGAGCAACATCTCCGAAAGAAGGACCACATCGCAGTTTGTGTTCGCTACCGGTGTGAACAACCTGGTTACCGATGGAGCTGTAGCCAATTCAGATTACAGGTATTGGGGTTCTCATTTCTACGAATGGGGAACAACCTGGAACACCCGGTTGCTTAAAAACGACAACCTGCTGCATTTGAAATACGGGGTTTCTGTAATGTACAACAACTTACGCCCAACAGACAACCGTTATTTTGTGGCCAATGGAAGGCAAACCGATTTAGAACAAATCCAATTAATCTTAAGGATTCGCGTTTCAGGAATGTATACGTGACGGCTCCGGTTCATTTGGAATTTGATTTCACAAAATCCAAAAAGAACAGTGAAGGGAAAACCATTTTCAGGACACATGAAAGCGTTCGCTTCGGGATTGGCGGATATGCCGGATTTAGGGTAAAATCAAAGCAGATACTGAAGTTCAGCGAAGACGGCCACGATGTAACTGTTAAGGAGAAAAACGGATTCAATGCCAATGACTTTATTTACGGCGTGAGCACCTATCTGGGTTATGGACAAACCAGCCTGTACCTGAAATACGATTTAAATCCATTGTTCAAGGACAATGCGATCAAGCAAAACAATATTTCGCTTGGAGTCCGTTTCGACTTGAATTAGAATTTTATTGGGTTAGATTATACTTTGGAAAAGATGTTTCAGCAATGAGGCATCTTTTTTTATTATTTTAAATTCTAAATTCTAAATTTTGAATTGTATTTTTACAGTCTTTCATTCTTGAAATTTATCCTAAAACCTGAATTTTGATTACCCGCGAAACCATAGATAAAGTTTTTGAAACCGCACGAGTGGAAGAAGTCATTGGCGACTTCGTTCAGCTAAAGCGTGCCGGCAGCAATTACAAAGGGTTGAGCCCGTTTTCGGACGAGCGCTCGCCGTCTTTCATGGTTTCCCCGGTCAAGCAGATCTGGAAGGATTTCAGCTCAGGCAAAGGTGGGAGCGTCGTGACATTTTTGATGGAGCACGAGCATTTTACCTATCCGGAAGCGATTCGTTATCTGGCCAAAAAATACAATATTGAAATTGAGGAAACCGAAGTTTCACAGGAAGACAAAGCCGAAGCCAATGAAAAGGAAAGCCTGTACCTGGTTTCTGAGTTTGCCAAAAGTTATTTCAGCGACACGCTTTTAAACACCGAAGAAGGCAAGGCGATCGGTTTGTCGTATTTTAAGGAAAGGGGTTTTACCAATGATACCATAGCCAAATTCGGCTTGGGCTACTCACCGGAAACCTGGGATGCCTTTACCAAGGAAGCTTTGGCAAAAGGCTACCAGCTGGAGTTCCTGGAAAAAACCGGATTGACTATTTTAAGGGAAGACGGAAAACACTTTGATCGTTTCAAGGGAAGAGTGATGTTCCCAATCCAGAGTCTGTCCGGGCGGAATCTGGGTTTTGGGGGAAGGATTCTGACCAATGATAAAAAAGCCGCAAAGTACCTCAATTCGCCCGAAAGCGATATTTACCATAAGAGCAAGGTCCTTTACGGGATTTTCTATGCCAAACAGGCGATTGCCAAGCAAAATAACTGTTATCTGGTAGAAGGCTATACTGATGTGATCCAGCTGCACCAGGCCGGAGTTGAGAATGTGGTGGCTTCGTCGGGAACAGCATTGACACCGGATCAAATACGTTTGATCAGCAGATTGACCAAGAACATTACCGTGCTTTTTGATGGCGATGCGGCGGGTTTGCGTGCTTCGGTGCGGGGAATCGATTTGATTTTGGAAGAAGGCATGAACGTAAAGGTCTGCACGTTTCCTGATGGCGAGGACCCTGATAGTTTTGCCAAAAACAATTCGTATGAAGATTTGGTCAACCATCTCGAAAACAATGCTAAGGATTTTATCCAATTCAAAGCGTCGCTTTTGATGGATGAAGCCAAGAACGACCCAATCAAAAAAGCCGATTTGATCCGCGATATGGTTGTGAGCATTTCCAAAATTCCCGATAGCATCAAAAGGCAGATTTACATCCAGGAAACCTCCCGGATTATGGATATTTCTGAGCAGATTTTGCTGAATACATTGGCGCAGCTTGTCCAGAAAGACATTGCCGATGCCGGCAAGAAGCTCAAACAGGAATACAAAGCGCTGGAAGTCGTTAAAACCGAACCCGAATCCCCGCAGGAAAGAGTCAACATAATTTACGAACTGGAACGCAAGATCATTGAAATGCTGCTGCTTTACGGCTCTATAGAAGCTGATTTTGACGATTTTATATTAAAGGCAAATGAAGATGGCGAGATGATAGAGGAAAAGGAAACCAGTACGGTTAAGGTTTTTCAGCGGATTTACCTGAGCCTTCATGAGGATGAGGTGGAGCTGGCCAACCCGATGTTCAGGGAAATCTACAATGACCTGATCAATTACTATAATCAGGCAGAAGTATTTAATATTGAGCAATACCTGATGCAATTGACTCCGGAACATTCTGCAGTTGTTACCGATATTTTGATGCATGAGGAAAGAGAGCTTTTGCATAATTGGGAAACCAAGCAGATTTATGTAAAGACCAAAGACCAAAATGTCAGCCAGTATGTTTCTGAAACAATAGTTTCGCTGCGCGAATATTTAATCAATAAGCTGATTATGGACCTGATGCAGGCTTATGGCAATGATACTGAGGCCGATTTGGAAGAGCTTAAAACTACTATCAACGATTACAACAAACTCAAGGTCAACCTGACTAATAAGATAGGCAGGATCCGTTCTACTTATCTGTAGTTTTGCTTTTGCGTTGATAGAAAAGAAACAAAAAAACAAAGCCCGGATTCGGCTGTCAAATTTATTTTCAAATCTTAAATAAAAAAAACCCGCCTTATTTAAAGCGGGTTTTTCTTTTCAATTCAGAGTTGGTTCTATTAATAGAACTCTGCTCTGTTATCTTCGATGTCAGCATCGTTTTTCAATGCCTGAAGCGCTCTTCCTGCATAGCTTACAACCTGCTGTCTCATCTTGGTGATGTAATCTTTGTAGTCTTTGATTGCCGGAGCTTTGGTAACCGTTTTAGAAACCAATACAAATGCACCAGAGTTTCCTTCGATTGGTTTAGAAAGCTGGCCTGCTTTTGAAGTAAATGCCAATCCAACTACTTTTGGTTCAAAACCGGCACCAGGAACATTTGGAGCTTCAATAGTCACATCCACAGCGCTTACAGCAGCTACTTTGTTGGCATCAGCAATGGCTGTCAACGAAGCGCCTTTCATTTTGGCAGCAATCTTTTCGAATTTCTTCTTGTTTTTAAGGATGTTTTCTACCATTGGGCGTGCCTCTTCGGCAGACATCAATCCTTTTTTAGCAATGCTTTTCAGCTTAACAATGATGTGTCCAACGTTTACAACTTCAAAACGTTTTACGTCGCCAATGCTCGTATCGCCGTCAAATGCCCATTTTACGATTTGCCTTTGATTAGGTATTGAACCGAAACTTTCGTCAATGGCTTTTACCCTTGCCGGTGGGTTAGAGTTCAATTTCATTTCCTTAACCAATACAGCGAAATCTTTCTTGCCAGCTTCCATTTCGAATTTGGTAGCCTGCTCGTAAACTTTATCATTTGTCGCTTCTGAAGGCTCGATCTTACGGGCTACAGTAGCCAGTTTTACGGCATCCTGTTTTTCAGTAATGTTGATGATGTGGTAACCAAATTCAGTTTCGGCAATTCCGATTTTCCCAACAGGGTTGTTGAAAACGAAATCTTTATATCCTTTGGCAAAACCAGTGTTTCTTGAAATGAATCCCATGTCTCCGGCATTTTGCTGAACAGACGGGTCTTCAGAGTTAGCCATGGCCAACATGATGAACATTCCAGGATTGGCTTTAACCTGAGCCAATAAGCCTTCTGCTTTTATTTTAGCTTCTTCTTTAGTCCTTTTTTCTTTTGGCTGCGCTCTTTCTGCACCGGTCCAGCTGATCAGGATGTGGCTCGATTTTACTTTAGCTCCCGCTTGTCTTCCCATTGCTTTAGACAGGCAATAGAAATCATTGTTCAGGTATGGGCCGTAAATTTCGCCAACCGGTAAATTGAACAGCTGATCTGCAACAGCTGCAGGTAAATCCTGTTTTGAAACATAAGTTGAATCAAAAGGGATGTCAGAGTTTGCATTTACAAATTCAGCAACATTAGCAGCAGACCTGAATCCTGGGATAGTGTCGTTTTTACCGTTTTTGAATTCTACGTGCTGTGTCAGTAAAGCGTCAACTTTAGCTTTAACTTCAGCTTCATCCTGTGCTGATGGTTTTTCCTGGATTAAAACATAATCCAATTCGCGCGACTCTTCTGATTTGAATCTTTTTTCTTTGGTTTTCATGTAAGCAACGATTTCCTCGTCGGTTACTTTTACATCGCTGTCTTTGATGGTTGAAAACGGAACCATTACAAAATCAAAATTTACTTTGTTTGTTTCCGATTCGTATTTGAATTTGCCTTCAGCGTTTGTCGTGTACATTCCGCCTTTCAGCATCGAATTGTAGATGTCAAATTTTGCCCTAAGCTCCGCATTTTTTTCCTGGTCTTTCAAGATCTGCATTGATTCAGGGGTAGCCTTGAAGTAATCCTTGAATTTTTTAAGGTCGAATTTCCCTGCAGCATTAAGAAACATTGGGTTTTGTCCAATGTTTGGATCTGTTTTCAAAGCCTCGATGATGTGTTTCTCACCGACGCGGATTCCTAATTTTTCGAACTCCGCCGTAAGCAAAGAGATTTGAACTTCCTGGTTCCAAACCTGGTTGGAAGCCTGCATGGACGTCATTCCCTGACCTTGGGAATTTTTTTCCATGTTCGCCACTTTAACCCTGAAGTCTTCAAATGAAATATCTTTTCCATTCACGCTTCCTACGTCTGTACCGATACTTTTAAAGCCTTTTGTGAACAAATCCTGCACAACAAAAGCCAATAAAGCAAATCCAATAGCCAACAAAAGTAAGCCCGAACGATTTCTAATTTTTGATAAAACTGCCATTTCTATTTTTGTTAATTTTATTTCAGTTTGCGAAAATACAATTATATGTGAAATAACAAAACTCACACAGCTATAATTTCGTCTAAATGTGGTTTTTTTACGAGAAACTAATCCAATAAGGTCAATTTTACCAATTCGATTTTCTTGTTCGTAGCTTCTTCAATTACAAATTGAAAATTCCCAATGGTAATCTGGTGTCCTTTTTGCGGGATCTCTTTTGTGAAATCAACGATAAATCCGCCCAATGTTCCATACGAATCGCTTTCGGGTATACTAAGCTTATATTCTTCGTTGAGGTATTCCACATCGAGTCGTGTTGAGAATAGGTAAGTGGCATCGTCGATCTTGTTTTCGATGAGCTCTTCGTCAGAATCATGTTCGTCCTCAATTTCCCCAAACAGCTCTTCTACAATGTCTTCCATGGTGATAATGCCTGATGTGCCGCCATATTCGTCTAAAATCACGGCCACGCTTTTGCGTTTTTTGGTCAGTTGGTTCATTACGTCTTTGATCAGTATCGTTTCGGGTACAAATTCTACAGGGATCATGATCGATTTGATGCTGCGCGGCTTTTTAAACAGCTCAAACGAATGCACATAACCCACAATGTCATCCAGCGTATTGATGTAAACCAAAATCTTGGAATAACCGGTTTCGATGAAAAGCTGCCGTAATTCAACTACCGAACTGTGCAGGTCTACCGCAACCAATTCGGTTCGTGGTGTCATGATGTCCCGTGATTTTACCGCTGAAAACTCGAGCGCATTCTGGAAGATCTGTATCTCGGAATCCACTGTTTCATGATCCTGGACGGCATTCATCTGTTCCGAAATATAATTCCCAAGCTCAATTTTGCTAAATGAAAGATTGATCTGGTCGCCTTCGGTTTTGAAAAATTTCCGAAGCACAAAATCGGAGATCCAAATCAGGAAGGACGAAATGTAATAAAAAAGCTTGTAGAAAAAATAGGCCGGAAGCGCAAAGAACTTGATAAAAGTATTGGCATAAATCTGGAAAAAAACCTTTGGAAGGAATTCCGAAGTCATCAAAACGATTAAGGTTGAGATCGTTGTCTGCAGCAATAAACTGGAAAAAGGCGAGAGGTTCAATCCGAAAGACTCAAACCAGTGCATCAGCAGGTCACCCATGAAAAACCCATAAACTACCATCGAAATATTGTTGCCGACAAGCATTGTGGCAATGAATTTTGATGGTTTTTGGGTAAGCTTTGTCAGGATTTTGGAAATGAAATCATCCTGCTTTTTTTCAATTTCCAGGTAAATTTTATTCGAAGAAACAAAAGCGATTTCCATTCCGGAAAAAAAGGCGGAAAGTATTAGGCATAAGATAATAATTCCGGCTTCCATGGATTACGGTTTTTTATTGCGGTCGACAAATTTCTGGGCAAACCTTCTCCGGAAGAAATAAAGGAATATGCTTCCTACGGTAAAAAGCACCATCAATATTGCTTTGTTGGTGTTGCCGCTTTCGTACTGCGTAAATGCTTCAACGGCAAATAATATGGCTACTAGGATGTAAGCGTAAGAGGTAAATTTTAAATAATTCATTTTATTCAGATGATTGGACTTCCCCGGATACTTTCTGCGAATTCACTATTTTGAAATCTTTGCTGAAATCAATTCCTTCGCCATAAGAAACCCCTTTGGGAGATGTAAATTTAAACTTTTTTTCGGTAAAGAACCATTCGTTCTTCTGGTCGTAATACAGCTGCTGTGTTTCAAGCATTTCACCTGTTTGGTTGGAAATCTTCACATCGTGCTGCAAATCGATAAGGTTGGTGTTTTTGTGGGAAACCGCATATTTGGCATCAACATAGGTTTCCTTGCCGTTTTTGTCATAAAGCACCAAATGGATTCCCGAAGGGAATTCGGTAAACGGAAATTCGACCGTGGCATAATCCAGCATTTTTGGGCTTACCAGGTTGGCTGTAATCCTGCCGGAATCGGTATATTTCAAATTGATGCCATCCGCATCCCCGCTTGGCGAAAATTCGGCAACGCCCATTTTTTGCACATCCTTAAAATTGCTTTCGCAACCGGTCATTGCAATGCAAAGGAAAATGGGAATAAAGAAGGCACTATTTTTAAAACGATTCATTATTTGTTTGGAAAAGTAATGGTTTCGTTAATCCAGCAGCCGATGGTAAGGCTTTTTCCGTTCATCTTTGCTTTGGAAATTTCGCTTGGAGTCAAGGCGTTTTTGGTATAGTCTGCAGCCATTTTATCTGCAGTCGGTTTTAATTTTGGTTCTGCAGTTGTTGCTTTTAGAACGGTCTGTATTGCCAGGTTCATGACTGCTTTCCTTTCAAAATCGGTAGAGCCGCAGCTTTTGGCATTGTTGGCGTATAATTGGCCCAGGTACAGATAGGCTTTCCCCATTTTTGGATCGGTAGCCAGTGCTTTGTTGATGTATTCCTTAGATTTTGCAAAATCACTGGCAAGTACGCCGGTTGCAAAGGTATAGTACAGTTGGGCTTTTTCTAACGGATCGGTTTGCAGGTCGATTGCCTGGTTGTAGAACTTGGCTGCTTCTTCAAATTTGCGCTGCTTTGTAAAAGCCATCGCAATAAAATTGGCAGATAACGAACTTGGTTTTATCGCATGCAGCCTTTCCGCCAAAGTCAGGAAAATGGGTTTTGTGCCGCATTTGCCCGAAAGGCTTACCAAAGCAGACGTCAGCCATTCGGCGTTGTCTTTGTTGCTTTCAAGGTTTTTTGTATAGTAATCGGAAAGGTTGTCGCAGGTGGCAATATCTTTTATAAGCATATCGATACCATGCTGGGCTGTTTTATAATCGCTGTTTTTTGTCGTTGATTCCTTGAGTTTGTTGAGCAGTCCGTTGAGTGAAGAATATTTCTCGAGAACATCATTAGCTGTGATTTTCTTGTCGCCGGACGCAAATTTTTCGATGTACAGGTTAAAGTAAGTGTAAATTGCATTGGCATTCGTCACGCTTTGGGAAGCTTTGCTGAAACCACTGTCCAGCAAACTGAAGATTTCTTCTTTGGCTTCAATTCGGCTGTCAATTAGCACTACAGCTTTTTCAACTTCATAATGCGGAACCGATGCCGGGAAGTTTTTGTAGTACTGGTCGTACAGCTTCATCAGCTCGCGGACTGCCTTTTCTTTTTCGTCTGCGCCCGCGGTATCGATTTTATATTGCAGGATTTGAATCCCGTCAGTATAAACGGCTTCGTTTTCTTTTGGGCAGTTTTTGCGGACATCCTTCCAAATCTCAAAAGATTCATCGAATTTCTGGCCTTTAAGCAGTTCCTGGTATTCGCTTGTTTTAGATGAACAATCAAACTTTTGGGCATTACTATTGGTTACAAATAATAATCCAAGTATAAAAATAATTGCTCTCATAGCTTTAATTTTAGTCGAATTTGCGTTTAACAAACCATTTGTCGCTTAATGATAAGCCTACGCTAAGATTGATGTAATTTTCTTCTACTAAGTTATAATATTTTGTGCCACGTTTTCCAATTTCAAGGCCAATGTTGATATTGGTGAAAGTTCCGCTCAATGGCATGCCTAGGCCAATATTGCCTGCAAAATCGTTTATTGATTTGTTTTGAAGGACTAAGCCGGTGTTTTCGTAACGCAATCCGACTCGGTAAACAACTCTTTTCCAGTAGTTTGAATACGAATTGTAATTAGGTATGAAAAAACCTCCCAAACTGTAACGTACTGAATTTTCATAAGTTGATCCGGTAATGTCCTCGAAACGGTTAGACATTACACTATTCTGCAAAAAGGTGACTTCGCCACCTACAAGCCATTTCTTTACTTCGCCAAAACCAACGCCAACGCCAAGTTTTGAAGGAAGTTTTATTTTTGTGTCCGGTACAGTAACGTTTTGCCTTTCAATAACCGTAACAGCGGTGCTGCTCAAAAGTTCCACAACTTCTATGTTTCGCGAATTGCCCAGGCTCAGCTTTGCTTCCGGGGTATAGGACAGGCTGCTGAAGAAGGAATATTTGGAATTGATTTTTGTTTGATAGGTCAGGCCAAAATCAAAATTGACACCTCTTACTTCTGATGTGTTGTTTTCTCTTGAGCCGTACTGCAAATCGGTTTGCGTTTCCATGTTACTGGTTTCAATCGTGCCGAAATTGTACTGAATGTCGGCGCCAAAATTTAATTTTTTGGTTATTTGGTAGCCAAAGCCAACAAAGACTTTATTCACACCGCCAATTCCTTTGTAATTTGAAGCCACAGCCCTTAGCGTGTCATAAGGCGCAACATCTCTAACTGTATATGTTGTTTTAGCAATTTTATATCCAAGTGAAGAATACGGAATAAGTCCAAATCCTATTCCAACCTTTCCGACAGGAACGGCTATGGCCAGGTAATCCAGTGAAGTTCTTCTGGTTTTGGCTTCCTGGCTTTCTGTCTCAAACCGTGTGTTGGCATAAGTTCCTCCAAGAGCAAAATTAGTAAGCTTAAGGCTGGCAAAATGAGCCGGATTCTGGATGTTCATATGGATACTGTCCGGAAAAACAGAAAGCCCTCCCATGGAACGGTTTTCTACAGTTCCCTTAAATCGGATGTCGCCAATCCCGTAAAAAGAATAAGGTGAAGATGTGCCTTCCTGAGCAAAATTTGCCAATGAAAAAAGTAAACAGATGCTTACTATAACTTTTTTAATCATTTTTGATTGTATTGAAATGTTTGGTTCAAACTTTCCAGGAGGAAATTTGAATTGGCAAATATGGTATTTTTTAATCTCTTAGCCAAAAAATCTGCGTCTCCGCCCGTTAAAATTATCCTAAATTTCGCGTATTGAGTTTTATAGCTTTCGATAAAGCCATCAATTTCGCTCGCCACGCCATTAATTACGCCCGAATGGATGGATTCCTGGGTAGAATTCCCGATGAAATTTTCGGGCTCTTTTTTAGTCAGTAAGGGCAGTTTTGCCGTATAATCATTCAGCGACTGATAGCGCAGGCGGATTCCCGGTGAAATGGCGCCTCCCAGGTAATTGTCTTTGTCATCGATAAAATCATAGGTAATACAGGTTCCGGCATCTATGACCAGGCGGTTTTGTTTTGGGAATTGTGTCACAGCACCGGCAGCCAAAACCATGCGGTCAATTCCAAGGGTTGTTGGCGTGCTGTATAAATTGGCAAATGGAAATTTGCTTTCGTGGGTTATGAAGTAAATGCCGAGCCGATTTTTCAAAGCTGAAAATTGTTCTTTTTCGATTTTCCCGACGGAAGCAATGACCAGATTTTGGATTTTTTCAAATTTTTTCAAAATAAAATCCACCTGGCTCAAAAGTTCTTCTTTGCCAAAAATAAAAACTTCAAGAATTCTATCCTGTTCAAAGACAGCGGCTTTGATTCGCGTGTTGCCAACATCAATGGTTAAAAGCATAACAATGTTTTTGATGCCCAAAGTTACAAATAGATTTTTTTTATTATTTGTTTTGGATAAATTAAAAATCATCCTATATTTGCACCCGCAACAAAGCAAGGTACCTTAGCTCAGTTGGTAGAGCAATGGACTGAAAATCCATGTGTCCCTGGTTCGATTCCTGGAGGTACCACAAAAAAACCCTGATAATTTTTTATCAGGGTTTTTTGTTTTTGTTATCGGAAGCATTTAGTTCTTCTTCCTTTCTTTTTCATATACTATCGCCGCTATGTATCAATGAATTTGATCATTTTACCATGATTTTTTTTGTGGTCTTTCCTTTATCTGTAACTATTTGAAGAAAATAAATTCCTTGGGAGAGCCCTGAAACCATAATTGTGCTTTCTTTAGATGTACGGACGCATTGTCCGAGAGTGTCATATAATGATAATTTTTCGAGTGCAAAAGCTATGTCAGTTGAAATGGCAATATAATCGGTAGCCGGATTGGGAAAAACACTTATGTTTTCAAAAGTAAAAGTGTCTGTTGCTAATAGTTGTGAAATATCAAATACTCTTGCCTGTCCTGCATTGGTGCCGTTATCAGAATTAAAGATTGCTCCGGTCGCAAGTACATTTCCATCGGCTGATATTGCTAATGGCCTGCCTAACAATTCGCCAGGCGAGCCTTCTATGTTATTCCCTTTTTGCATCCAAACCCCAGATTGATAGGCAAAAATCTGCACTCTTCCGGGATTTGTAAAATTAGATTGGAAATTAGTGGAGCCAATTGCCAGTGTTTTTCCATCAGCTGAAAGGCCAACACTTTGGCCCGTTGATGAATTTGGAGTTGGACCATTAATCACATTGCCAAACAATGTCCATGTGCCTGCTGTATTCTTGTAAACTTTTACAAGGCCATCATTGTTATTGTTGGCGGCATTTCCGGGAGCGCCAATAGCAAGGATGCTTCCGTCTGCTGACAAATCAAGCGAATATCCAAAAATCCCATTGGCAAAAGTTCCGTCAATGTCGGCACCAATCTGAGTCCAGGTTCCATCTATGTTTTCATACACATGCACACGGCCCGAAAAAGCGCCGTTTATTGTTGTATAAGGTTCTGAAATTGCGATAATCTGGCCGTTGTCGGAAAGGCAAACAACCCTTCCCAGCGATTTGGTATTGATTAAGCCCTCGATAGTATTGCCTTCCTGTGTCCATGTTCCTGAAATATTCCGATAAACTTTCGCGCCACCGGTTTCGAAACCATTGGTATATCTGCCAATAGATCCAATGGCTACTACATTGCCATCACCAGAAAGCGAAATGCTCCAGCCGGAATTATCTCCAAATGATTCGCCACTGATCGTATTGCCTAATTGAGTCCAGGTACCAGAAGCGTTCTGGTATATCCTGACCTCGCCCGAAAAGCCATAATGACGTGGTGAACCTACCGCCAGTATGTTTCCGTCTGACGACAATGCCAGGCTTAAGCCAGCATGGTCACCTGCAGCGGAGCCATTGATTGGGTCTCCGATAAGTGACCAGTTTCCCGAAATATTTTCAAAAACCCTGACCTGGCCTGAATCAGTTCCATTCCCGTCGTTTAGGTTGGCCCCTACTGCCAGTATGTGTCCGTTATCAGACAGTGCTATGCTGCTGCCAAAATTATCTTCTGCGAAAAGCCCGTTGATTTCTGTACCAATTTGAGTTTGCGCAGTGCTCAAGAAAGGTAAAATTAAAAAAAGTAAAAATTTCTTCATAAAATTAGATTTTTGATAAAGATAATTATTTCTCTGGAAATCAACTGTTTTTGGTAAAAAAGTGTCTATGTCCCCATTTTAAAAGCAGAAACCCGATATCGAATGGCATGTATGACTGTTGCTGGTTATGAAAAGCCTTCAGCTGTTCAATGATTTTTGTTTAAAATTTTAATATTCCCCTAAATATTTAAACCTAAAATCGCCCAAAACCGCATTTAACATAAAAAAGTACGGTTGTTTGTAATTTTTTCACTAAAATTGACGGGTTTTATAAGAAAACCGTAAACAATTCAAAACCAACCTTAAATAAGTTACTATGAGCAAAAATACCGTAAAGACAGGGCATCCAAAAGGATTGTACTTCCTGTTTTTCACAGAAATGTGGGAAAGATTCAGTTATTATGGGATGAGAGCGATCTTCATCCTGTTCATGACCAAAGTATTATTAATGAAAGATGCCACTGCCTCTGAAATATATGGCAGCTATACCGGTTTGGTTTATTTAACGCCGCTTTTGGGAGGTTATCTTTGCGATAAGTTTTTAGGAAACCGAAGAAGTATCATCATTGGCGGATTACTAATGGCAATTGGCCAGTTCTGTATGTTTTTTAGTGCATCACTTGGGGCAAATGGAGGAGTTTCTGTAATGTGGCTGGGATTAACGGCTATCATTATCGGTAATGGTTTCTTCAAGCCAAATATTTCAACAATGGTAGGCCAGCTGTATCCTGCAAACGACAGGAGGATTGACAGCGCATTCACTATTTTCTACATGGGTATCAACTTAGGTGCTTTCTTTTCACCGCTTGTTTGTGGTTCGATGGATTTCAAATGGGGCTTTTTTGCTGCAGGAGTAGGAATGTTGCTGGGATTGGTAGCGTTTGTAATTGGCCAAAAGAAATATCTGATTTCCGAAGAAGGAAAGGAAATTGGGCTTCCGGTTAAAAAATTAGATGGAAAGAGTATCGGAATGATCGTGGGTTCTATCGCCATTATCTTCTTCATGTTAAACTTCAAACAGATTGTTGGAAGCGATATTGACATTATCAGCTACTTTATTTATGGGTCTATGGTGGCGATGCCGATCATTATCTTTAGTGATAAAAGCCTGACCAAAATCGAATCGCAAAGGATTTCGGTAATCTTCATTCTGGCTTTCTTTGTAATCTTCTTTTGGGGAGCATTCGAGCAGGCTGGAGCCTCATTGACACTTTTTGCAGACAGGCAGGTAAACAGGGATGTAGCTA
This sequence comes from Flavobacterium sp., assembly GCA_049841115.1. GTDB lineage: Bacteria > Bacteroidota > Bacteroidia > Flavobacteriales > Flavobacteriaceae > Flavobacterium. Next base: position 485,223 of record JASGHQ010000006.1, on the reverse strand, counting down.
TCCATATACCAGCTTGGCTGATTTTGGGAGTAGGATTGGTAGGTACCTATTTTTTATCAAAAGGCTTGGCATGGTTTTTTGATTGGACCAAAAAAACAGGATTGGGAGTTACAGTAGTTGTAAGTTTGATCCTGATTGCATTATTTGCAACCGGGAAAATAGAGGATTTCTCTCAAAGTGAATTCCCGGCTAGCTGGTTCCAGTCAGTAAATCCATTGGCCGTGATTATTCTGGCACCAATTTTCTCTATAATTTGGGGGTTTTTATACGCCAGGAAATTAGAGCCGTCATCTCCTAAAAAAATGGCGATAGGTTTGGGTTTGGTTGCCTTAGGTTATGTTGTAATTGCCATAGCGGTAAAAGGTTTAGGGATCGGAGATAAAGTTTCAATGAGCTGGTTGTTTGCATTGTACATCATCCATACTTGTGGGGAATTATGCCTTTCGCCAATTGGTTTATCGATGGTTTCAAAATTGGCACCGCTCCGTTTATCATCATTGATGATGGGAACTTGGTTCTTGGCCAATGCTGCCGCAAATAAATTCGCAGGTACATTAAGTGCATTAATCCCAGGAGGGGAAGACGGATCAGGTGGTGCAACCCATTTCTTAGGATTCCAGATTACAAATCTTTATGAATTCTTTATATTGTTTATTATCATGTCCGGAGCAGCAGCAGCAATATTGTTTGTGTTGAGTTCATGGCTTGAAAAACGCATGCACAATGACCATGTTGAAGGCGTTGACCTTGAAGTTGAAAACAGATAAAAACGATTAAAAATATTTTTATATCTTTCAAACCTACAAGCACGCTTGTAGGTTTGTCTTTAAATGCCAATCACTATGTGGAAGTCACACCCAAAAGCACTGCCTTATCTGTTCCTGTCTGAAATGTGGGAACGCTTTGGCTATTACCTGATGATCGGGATTTTTACCCTTTACCTAAAGGATGTAGAGGCCGGTTTCGCGATGACAGAAAAAGAAGCGTCCGACCTGTACGGAACGTTCATAGCACTGGTTTTCCTAACGCCTTTTGTGGGTGGGCTTGTCGCCGACAGGTATCTTGGCTACAAAAAATCGATTGTGATTGGTGGCCTGATGATGGGATTGGGTTACTTTATGATGGGAATCCATAACCTGACCATGCTTTATGTCTCAATGACTTTGGTAATTGTCGGAAACGGATTTTTCAAACCTAATATCTCTACGCTTCTTGGAAATTTTTACAACGATGACCAATACAAAGACAAAAAAGATGAAGGCTACAACATCTTCTATATGGGGATCAATATCGGAGCCTTTATCTGTAACTTCTTCGGTGCCGCTCTGCAGATATTGCTTGGATGGCATTTTGCCTTTATGGCTGCCGGATTGGGGATGTTTATAGGCGTTGTCGTATTTCTTTTGGGAACCAAACATTATGGTGACAAAACCGGGAAGAAAGGGATTCAGGAAGGTGATATGCCGTTTTACAAGATTGTACTTTACATACTTGTCCCATCAGTAATTTTTGGGATTATTGGCTGGTTTTTAAAAGGAGTTACTTCGGATGAAAACCCAAGTGGCTATATTTTTGGTTCAGATAGTACCGATGCATTCATCTTTGCCTGTATCCCGGTAATCTTTTTTTACGGAAGCTTGTATTTCAAAGCCAAAACAGAAGACAAAAGGCCAATTGGTGCCTTGCTTTCGATATTTGCTGTGGTGATATTGTTTTGGGCGGTTTTTAAATTAAACGGTTCGGCACTTACTACCTGGGCTGACCGCTACACCGACAGGGAAATCAAAGGAAGCACAAAGGAGGTATTCAATAGCCTCAAACTGTCAAAGGAAGTCGAATTCAAAAAAGATTCCACCGAATTATATGATTCGAGCTTCAGGCTGCAAAAAGCAGACGGAAAAGTCCAGAAAGTAGTAGATTACCCCATCTATTTCAGGAATGTGCATAAAGATGAGTTGCCACAGGAAGGCAGCAAAGTTACCATTTGGGCAACTAACCTAAGCCAATCGATCAATCCCGGCTGGGTAATCATCCTGACACCGTTGGTGGTTGCCTTCTTTACCTTTTTGCGAAGCCGCAAAAAAGAACCTTCAACACCTACCAAAATTGCTTTCGGGCTGCTGATATCGGCTTTGTCAGTATTGGTCATGGTAGCTGCAGTGCATATCGGGAATAATGGTGCCGAAAAGGTTTCGGTCTGGTGGCTGGTGGCCAATTACGGAATCATCACGATTGGTGAATTATTCCTCAGCCCAATGGGGTTGTCGGTCGTATCGAAACTTTCGCCAAAAAACATAACGGCATTAATGATGGGCGGCTGGTTCCTGTCCACGTCCATTGGAAACAAATTAAGCGGGGTGTTGGCCAGCATGTGGGATTCGTACGATCACAAGGCCAATTTCTTCTGGGTCAATTTCGGGTTGTTGCTATTTGCAACACTGCTGATGTTTGCCCTGGTGAAAAAATTAAATAAAGTAATGAAAGAAAAAGGAATCAACTAAATATTATGGAAAAACAAATTACAATAGACGAAATTCAAAACTTCGAAGGGAAATACCCTAAACAGTTATGGCATCTGTTTACCGTTGAAATGTGGGAACGCTTCTGCTTTTATGGAATGCGCGGCGTGCTTACCTTTTTTATGGTGGATCAGCTGCTGCTTAAGGACGATGCTGCAAACCTGCAATACGGGGCCATCCAGGCTTTTGTTTATGCGTTTACATTCATAGGCGGTATTTTTGCAGATAAGGTGCTGGGGTTCAGGAAATCGCTGTTCTTTGGCGGGGTTATTATGATTTTAGGGAATTTGCTGATTGCGTTTTCTCCAAAAGACATGTTCTACTTCGGAATTGCATTCTCTATAATCGGTACTGGTTTTTTCAAACCTAATATTTCCTCGATGGTTGGCGAATTGTACCACGAGAATGACCCGCGCCGCGATGCCGGTTACGGAATGTTCTATGCCGGAATCAACGTAGGTGGTTTGCTAGGTGGTGCATTGTGTATCTATTTGGGTAAATATTACTCATGGTCGTTGTGCTTCCTTGCCGCAGCCATCGTTATGATAGCCGGGCTGCTGACATTCCTTTTTACCAAAAAACATCTTGGGCCAATTGGGGATTCCCCATTGTTGAAGCTTTCGGATTCCAAAAGAAAAATAAGGGAAATTGCTGTTTATATAGGTTCGCTCTTAAGTATTCCTTTCATTTTCATAATGGTAAAAAATACCGATTATACCGATTATTTCATGTACACCATCGGATTGATCGCCGTAGGTTATTTCCTTTATGAAGTGGTTAAGCTGGGGCAAATCAGCCTGCAGAAAAAATTGATAGCCGCATTTTCATTCATCTTTTTCTATTTCCTTTTCAATGCGATTTACGAACAAAGCGGCGGATCACTTTCGTTATTTGCAAAAGATAACCTGAACCACGATTTGCTTGGGTTTTCAATGGATCCGAATGTGGTGAACAACAGTTCCAATACGTTGTTTGTAATCATCCTGAGCCCAATCATTGGACTATTGTGGTTGTGGTTGGCCAAAAAGAGAATCGAGCCTAACACCTTGATCAAATTCGGAATCGGGTTTTTATTCCTTTCGGCTTCGTTCTATTTATTTTATTATACTAAATTCTTCGCAAATGCTGAAGGCATCACATCGTTGAATGTGTTCACTTTTGCCTATTTTGTTACGACGATAGGAGAACTCTGCCTGGGCCCGATAGGGATGTCAATCATAACCAAACTATCGCCTAAAAGATTATTCGGAATGATGATGGGGTTGTGGTTCCTGGCAAGTGCTTTCGGACAATTGGCAGCAGGTAAACTGGGTGCCGAAATTTCAAGATCCAACCACGGGGCAAGCCTTTTAGGTAAGCTGCAGTCTTACACGGATGGTTATTACCAATTGGCGATTTATTCGCTCGTGGCAGGAGTACTGTTGATCGCGATATCGCCATTACTGAAAAAATTAATGCAGGAAGTTAAATAATGAACGAGAATTCAACCGATCAGTTTTTTAAAAGTACCGTTTTAGGGCATCCTTCGGGCTTATTTGTCCTTTTTTTTACCGAGATGTGGGAACGCTTTTCGTTTTATGGAATGCGTTCGCTGCTCATGATGTTTTTTACTGCCTCTTTGATTGATGGCGGTTGGGGCTGGTCGCGCGAAACAGCTTCGGCCTTATTTGGTTCTTATGTGGGCTTGGTTTACCTCTCAACTATGCTGGGCGGGTATTTTGCAGACAAGGTTATCGGTTTCAGATGGGCGGTAATAGTAGGGGCTTTTCTCATGACATTGGGACACGCATCTATGGCAGTTGAAACGCCGTTTTCTATTTATTTGGGATTGGTTTTGTTAGTTTTCGGAAACGGATTTTTTAAGCCGAATATGGTTTCGATCATTTCCGAAATGTATAAGGACAGGCCTGAAAAAAAAGATGGCGCTTACACGATTTTCTATATGGGTGTAAATGCCGGAGCGTTTTTCGGAATATTGCTATGCGGGTATTTAGGAGAGAAAGTGGGTTGGGGTTATGGCTTTGGCCTGGCTGGTATTTTTATGTTTTTTGGTATGCTGCAGTTCTGGCTTTCGCAGAATATTTTTGGTAACATTGGCCTAAAACCAACAAAGGAAACCAAAGAAAAAAACGCAGCCTCAGACAATGACAAAAGAAATCCGTTTGCACCTTGGCAGTTGGTCTTTATTGCTGCCTCAGTTATTTTGGGATTATTATGGATCATCAATGCACCGGCTTCAAAAATATCGGATGGAAAGATCAATGTATTTAATTTCTTGGGCGAAAACGGAAATGCAATAGCAATTTTAACCGCTTTGGCATTATTCATCATTTTGTTGGTTTACCGCTTTACGCAATATTCTAAGATTACCCGTGAAAAGCTGTTGGCAGTAACCTTTTTTGCCTTTTTGGCTATTTTCTTCTGGGCGATATTTGAACAGTCGCCTAACAGTTTGACCATTTTTGCAAAAGACTATACGAACCGGGTTTTGGAAGGGAATTGGAGTATTACTTACCTGGTAGTCAACTCCCTGATGGCAATAATTCCCCTGTCTATTGTTACATGGGTAATGTTTAAAATGTTTGGGCAGACCTTTAAAAAATATGCGCTGGCTAATATCATCTTAAGTTTGAGTTTTCTTATCATTTGGGCGATAGCGATCTGGATTTTGGTTAAGGATTATTACACGGCCGGAGTATTGCCGCTTTCCGATGGCATATTGGATTTTCTTAAAATCGACAAAGTCCTTAAGCCTGCTACCGAAGTTCCTGCTACCTGGTTTTCTACATTGAATTCGCTGTTTATTATTTCTTTGGCACCTTTATTTTCAAAATGGTGGGAAAGCAAATACAATCCAAGCGCCAATGTTAAATACGGAATCGGTATGCTGTTCCTTGGTTTAGGTATGGCTTGCATTGCAATGGGCGCAAACGGAATTTTACCAGGAGCCAAAACGGCATCAGTCAGCATGGTCTGGCTGATCCTGGTGTATCTTTTCCATACTATGGGCGAGCTGTGCATTTCTCCGGTAGGTTTGTCTTATGTAAGCAAGCTGGTCCCGGCGCGTATGATTGCCTTCATGTTTGGCATCTGGTACCTGGCGGTGGCCATCGGAATGAAAGGTGCAGGGATTTTTGGCGAAAACATCGATAAGATCGCAGACGAGCATGGCCTGAGCTATTTCTTCTGGCTTTTGACGCTAATTTCTGTAGTAATGGCAGTGTTATCCATCGCGATGGCGCCTGTTATTAAAAAATTAATGCATGGCGTCAGATAATTAAGATTTGTTTGGCATTCTTTTTGTTATATTTGAAAAAATTTTTGAACATGAAAAAATTAGCAATTACTTTATTTTTAGTCTTGGGTTCATTGACTATTCAGGCGCAAGAACTTACCTGGCATACCGATATGAACAAAGCATTAGAGGTTTCAAAGAAATCTAAAAAACCATTGTTTTTATTCTTTACAGGGAGCGACTGGTGCGGATGGTGCATGCGTTTGCAGAGCGAAGTGTTCAAAACACCGGAATTTGCAAAATGGGCAAAAGACAATGTGGTTCTTGTAGAATTGGATTTCCCGAGAAGAACACCACAGCAGCCTGAAATCCAGAAACAGAATATGGAATTACAGCAGACTTTTGCGGTACAGGGTTATCCAACGGTTTGGTTTGTAAACGGTTCTAAGAAAGACGGCAAAATCAATCTTGAAAAAATAGGAAGCACCGGATATCTAGCTGGTGGGCCTTCAGCTTGGCTTGATGCGGCTAATAAGATATTGGCCAATAACAAGAAGTCATAATTCCACAAATTAAATCTTATAGAATCCCTTTTCATTAGTATTGTGAAAGGGGATTTTTTCTTTCCGGCAGGTGGCTTCCCAAAGCCTGATGTAACTTTTATAATTCGAACCGTCAACCACCACTTGCTTTGGCCTAAAAGTTCTTAGCAAACGCTTTATATTGAGTTTTGGGGATTGGATTATTACCAGGATATCCGGTTTTACCTTTTCGGAATAGATGCACGAACTGTCAATGACCAGCACTTTTTGGCTTTTGAAATACAGTAGGTTCTGCAGTCGTTTTTTAGTTTTAATCTGGCAAAAATTGCCAACAGCATACGATTGCACCAATAAGTTGTCATCAAGGTTTTTTAGGATGCTGTCATTGCTGTAAACCGTTATCCGGTTACCAAGCCTTTCGGTGATTATTGTGCTTTTGCGGGAATTGAATACCACTAGCTCACTCTGCCTCAGCGTTTCCTTTTTTTGGTAAATGAAAATACCTTGAAGGATAAGAATGCTTGCCAATGCAAAAACCAATCGTTTGAATACGGGCTTCTCCATCCATAAAACAATCAGGGCAATTGACAGATAAGAACCCAGCAGCATTTCTTTTGAAAATGAAATGTTCCTTATCACAAATGCATCAAAGGAAGCCACCTGGTGGATTATCGCATTCAGTAAATTAATCAGGAATTCGATTGATTTGGCAATAAAGAAAGGAAGCGGCTGAAAAATGGCAATTACAATTGCAACAACACCAACCCCCATGATTATGCCAAGCAGTGGAAGGATGAGCAGATTGGTTACAAAGAACAATCCGGGAAATTGATGGAAGTAATAAATGCTCAGCGGCATAGCACCAATTTGCGCCGCAAATGAAACCGTAATGATTTCCCAAAAGTATTTGATGATTTTGTTTTTTGGCTGCCAAATGTTTGAAAATAACGGCTGAAGCCAAATGATGAAAAACAAGGAAAGGTAACTCAACTGAAACCCCACATCAAATAAAAAAGATGGTTTGAATAGCAGTATCAATAGCATGGAAACTATCAGGGTATGATAGATATTGACGGTTCTTCTTAAATGCGTTCCGACAGCTACAAACGAAAACATGGCCGCAGAACGCACAATGGAAGCTGATAAGCCGGAGAGCAGGGCAAATGCCCAAATCGATAAAACAATTATGCACAGCTTGATTAAGGAAGCTTTTCTTGAATTGCCAATAGGTTTTAATAAATAGGTAATGAACAGCAAAATGAATCCCACATGCAAGCCTGAAACCGATAATATATGTACTGCGCCGGCATATTGATAATCCTTTAGGACCTCAGGGGCAATATCCTGCTGTTGCCCAAGTATCAGAGCATTAATAATGTTTAATTCACCTTTTGAAATTTCCGAACGTTCTAAATTGGAAACAATCCGCTTGCGGAAATTGGCAAAACCCGATTGCAAACCTGATTCCGCCTTGCCCAATCTTATTTGTTTCGCATATATCTGAGCATAGATTTCCTGGTTTTCGAGATAGTTTCCATAATCAAACAGATTTGGATTGAGGGGATTTTTATTCCTGTAAATAGTTCCAATTGCCCATAAATGGCTGCCAATCTTAAAGCGGTCTATTGCTTGTCCTTTCGGGACTACAAGGATTACTTTTCCTAAGCTTAGATGCCCGTCGAGCAGATTGACCCGACAGGTAAACCGGCTTTTCCCGGAAGTGCTTTTGAGTTTTTCAATCAATGTCAGATCCAACTGGTGCAATTTTTCATAATCAGTGATTTGGTTGGTAAAATGCTTCGGATTGCGGTTTTCCTTATGGATGATTGTCGTCGAAATCCCAACCCAAAAAGAAGCCAGGAAAACAAAAATGCCAAACCCCATTTTGATGGAATGGTGCTTTTGGGAATAATAAAAAGTTATCGACAAGCCTAAAAAGCAAATGGAAAATAGGGCAAGGACAACGTCATTGCCAAAGTCAATCAGCTGTGACAGCATAATGCCGCACAAAAATCCGATAAAAACTTTCGTTAAGGGGAAAGATAAAATTTTCACATAAATTCAATTACGCAAAAATTCAGATAAAAGTGGGAAGTAACTAATTGATGACTCTGTTGATCTGCTTGAAAGTCCGTTCGTAATACGATTCCTTGAGTGAGGATATAATCACGCCGCTTTGTGTAGAGGAATGGATGAATTTTACATCATCGCCATCAATTTCTACAATCATGCCCACGTGGTTGATCCTTCTCTGGCCTCTGTTTATAAAGAAAATCAAATCTCCTTTTTTGGCTTTTCGCAAATCAATAGGCGTTCCTACTTCTGCCATCTGATAGGAAGAACGCGGAAGCGTTATGTCAAATTTCTTGAATGTCGAATACATCAGGCCCGAGCAGTCAAAACCGTCTTTTGTTGTTCCGCCACCACGATAACCTACACCAAGATTGTCTGAAGCGCTATTGATGAGCTGTTCGATCAGGTAATTGGAATCTTCACTTTCAATAACAATGTCAGTGGCATTTTGCTCGTTTATTTGCGATGTTTTTTTGGAAACCGGAATCTGGGCGGTTTGTTTATTTGAAGTATATTCCCTTTGCGGCTTCTTGATTTTAACGGCAGTGTTTTTTGAAACAGCAGGCTCTTTATAAATGCCTTTTTTTACCGCTTCGTCCTTAGAAGTTACGATGCTGGACGTTGGTTTACAGGCCGTAAACAACGAAAGGATTGCTAGTATAAAAAGTAGGTTTTTCAAATAAGGAATTTTTGCCTCGTACTAAAAGTATCGGTTGCAAAGTTAAAAATTTAAAAACTACTTCAAATCATTTAGGATTAATTTAGCAGTTTTTTCGCTGGCGCCAATGCCTCCAAGCTTTGTTTCCAGCTTGTCGTATTTTTCCATCAGCGTCATTCTGTACTTATCATCAAGCAGTTTTGCTAGTTCTTTTTTAAGGTTTTTCGGATTGAGTTTGTCCTGGATCAGTTCGGTTACGACTTCTTCATCCATAATCAAATTCACGAGCGAAATGTATTTCAGCGTAATGATCCTTTTAGCGATTTGGTACGAAGCCCAACTTCCTTTATAACAAACCACTTCGGGAACTTTGAACAAGGCTGTTTCGAGTGTCGCCGTACCCGATGTCACCAAAGCAGCGGTTGCAACGCTCAATAAATCATAGGTTTTGTTCGATACAAATTTTACGTTTTTGGTAGTCAGGAACTGTTCGTAGAAATTGAATTCCTGGCTTGGTGCACCGGCAATCACAAACTGATGCTCTGGAAAATCTGCAACGATGCTTAGCATCACGCTCAGCATTTTTGCGATTTCCTGTTTGCGGCTTCCCGGGAGCAGGGCGATTATTGGCCTTTCGTCCAGGTTATTTTCTTTTCTGAATGCCGGTTCGTCCGTTTTGGATCGGTTATGTATCGCATCAATCAAGGGATGCCCCACAAATTCAACCGGAAAATTGTGTTTTACCTCAAAGAAATCTTTTTCGAACGGGAGAATTACAAACAGTTTGTCAAAATCGCTTTTAACGGCTTTGATCCTGTTTTCCTTCCATGCCCAGATCTGAGGCGCAATATAATAATGGGTTTTGATGCCTTTTTGTTTCGCCCATTTGGCAATACGCATGTTAAAGCCGGGATAGTCGATGAAAATTATCACATCGGGATGGAACTTCTCGATGTCGGCTTTACAGAATTTGATGTTGTCAAGAATGGTTTTCAGGTTCATCACCACTTCGGCAAAGCCCATAAATGCAAGGTCGCGGTAATGCTTCACCAAAGTTCCGCCTACGCCCTGCATCAGATCGCCGCCCCAAAAACGGATTTCAGCCGATGGATCTTCCTTGTAAAGTGCCTTCATCAGGTTGGAGCCGTGTAAATCGCCCGAAGCTTCGCCTGCAATGATGTAATATTTCATTTTCGTGTTATTTTTTGTCGGTAAAAAATGCAGTCGCTAACGTTCGTGCCATAATTTGATAAATTATAAATCCCAGGAATTTAATTGCTGGATTGCATGGTGTGCCGTCAAATCAAACTGAACGGGAACCACAGAAATGTAACCATTGGACAATGCCCATTCATCCGTATCTTCGCCATTGTCAAGGTTGACGAAATTTCCGGTAAGCCAGTAATAATCCCTGCCATAAGGCGTTTGGCGCTTGTCGAATTTTTCCATCCAGATGGCTTTTGCCTGACGGCATATCTTGATTCCTTTGATGTCTTTGGTTTTCAGTTTCGGGAAATTGACGTTCAGGATTGTTCCTTCAGGAAGTTTTTTTGCCAAAACCTCTAACGCGATTTTCTTAAGGAAGGGTTTGATCTGTTCAAAATCTGCATTCCAGTCATAATCCAAAAGCGAAAAACCAATGGCAGGAATCCCTTCAATTCCGGCCTCGACAGCGGCACTCATCGTCCCTGAATAAATCACATTGATCGAAGAATTAGAGCCGTGGTTTACACCCGATACGCACAGGTCGGGTTTCTTTTTCAAGATTTCATTTACGGCCAGTTTTACGCAGTCCACAGGTGTTCCTGAACAGCTGTATTCGGTAATTTTGGCATTTTCGGAAGAAACCCTGTTGAGGTATAAGGTACTGTTGATAGTGATGGCATGGCCCATAGCACTTTGTGGGCTGTCCGGCGCAACAACCACTACATCTCCAATTTCGGACATAACATCAATCAAGGCTCTTATCCCGGGAGCATTGATCCCGTCATCATTGGTCACTAAAATAGTCGGCTTATCAGTCATATCTTGGAAAAAGGTGTAACATAGCGCCATTTTTGGACACTAATATGAAGGCAAAATTAAACAATATTTAAGATTTAATATAGCTACATTTTTATAACTTTGACGTGTATGCCTTGCGAATCAACGATTATGCCCATTTTTAACAAAAATTTATCTGTAATAAAAATAGCGTGGCATAGTTTTTATTTACCTTAGATTAATAATTAATGAATGTTATAATGCAGTTTATGAAAAGAAATTATAAAGTACTATTGGCAGTTTTAATGCTGTCTGTAGCCTTGCTGGGATTTAGTTTGTTCCCAAGCAAAAAAGCATCTGATCCCGAAAAAGACAAGATGCTGATTGAACTACTGACTTTTGTGATTGAAAAAGGACATTACAACCCGGCTAAGATTGATGACACTTTTTCAAAAGGGGTTTACAAAGACTATCTTAATGCGTTAGATCCGTCAAAACGTTTCTTTTTGCAGTCGGATATCGATGAGTTTGCCAAATATGAAACCCAGATCGATGACCAGATCATCAATAAAGACCTGACCTTTTTTGATTTGACTTACAATCGCCTGATGCAGCGAATGGATGAGTCGAAAGAGTATTACAAAATAGCCCTGGAAAAACCTTTTGATTATAAAAAGGATGAGTCCATCAATACCGATTACGAAAAGCTTCCTTATGCAAGAAACATAGATGAATTAAAAGACAGGTGGCGTAAACAGGTAAAGCTTTCTGCCCTGTCTTCTTTAGTTGAAAAACAGAAGCTGGAAGATGACCTTGCAAAAGACAAAAACAAAAGCCTGGAAGAAAAGCTAAAGGATTATAAAGAAAGCCTTGGCGGTGACATTACGCCTGAGCAGGAAAAGAAATTCCTGGCCGAAGCCGAGAAAAGAAGGAACCAGGCACCAAAAAGCTATGAGCAATTAGAGAAAGAAACGCGCGAAAGCACGCTGACTTCTTTAAATGATAATTTTAACTTTATTAAGGATTTAGACAGGGATGACTGGTTTTCTATTTATGTGAATGCAATAGCATCACGTTTTGACCCTCATACTTCTTATTTTGGAGCGAGTGAAAAAGAGAAATTCGATGTAAGCATTAGCGGTAAACTGGAAGGAATAGGTGCGCGTCTGCAAAAGAAAAATGACTTTACGGAAATTACAGAGCTGATTTCCGGAGGACCGGCGTGGAGAGGAAAACAATTGGAAGCCGGAGATGTTGTATTAAAAGTGGCACAGGCTGGCGCTGAGCCGGTTGACGTAGTGGGGATGCGCCTGGATGATGTGGTTAAGAAAATCAAAGGGCCAAAAGGTACTGAAGTACGCCTGACTGTTAAAAAACAGGACGGGACCATCAAGGTGATTACCATCATTAGGGATCAGGTTGAAATAGAGGAAACCTATGTAAAATCGAGTATAGTTGAAAAAGATGGTTTTAAGTACGGAATCATCTATCTGCCAAAATTTTATATAGATTTTGAAGACCAAAACAGCCGTGATGCCGGAAAAGACGTAGCGCTTGAAGTAGAAAGGCTTAAAAAAGAAGGTGTTCAGGGAATTGTGATGGATGTTCGGGACAATGGCGGAGGTTCTTTGAAAACCGTAGTTGACATTGCCGGATTATTTATCGATCAGGGGCCAATCGTTCAGGTGAAATCTGCTGCCGGTAAAAAGGATGTGCTTTATGACAGGGATGCCAAAGTGCAATGGGATGGGCCATTGGTAGTGATGATCAATGAGTTTTCGGCTTCAGCATCTGAAATTTTAGCAGCTGCCATCCAGGATTATAAAAGAGGGGTTATCATTGGCAGCAAACAATCCTACGGAAAAGGTACGGTTCAGAATGTAATCGACTTGAACCAATTCGTACGAGGAAGCACTTATGGTGATTTGGGAGCATTGAAAACAACTACCCAGAAATTTTACAGGATCAATGGTGGATCTACCCAATTAGAAGGTGTGAAAAGCGATATTGCTATCCCGGACAAATATTCGTACCTGAAAATGGGAGAAAGGGATATTGATAATGCTATGCCTTGGGACAAAATAGATGCGGCAGATTATAAAATCTGGGACAAACAAAACAATTTTGACCTTGCCATCCAGAAAAGCAGGCAGCGTATGAGCAACAATCCTCAATTGAACCTGATTGATGACAATGCAAAATGGCTAGACGAAAGGAACAAAGAGAATGTTTACAGCCTGAATATCGACAAGTTCAAAGCAGAGCAAAAGGCTTTGGATGAAAAAAATAAAAAGTACAAGCCAATTGTAGACTATAAAAACTCATTTGAATTCAAATCGCTTCCATATGAAGTTGAGGAAATGAATAAGGACTCTGTTTTAAAGGAAAAACGCGACAGATGGCATGAGAGTTTGTCAAAAGATATTTATATCGAGGAAGCAATCCATATATTGAATGATTTGCAGACAGAAAATAGCAAAGGATTGACTTCAAAAGTTAAAAAGGAAAAAGCCATCAAATCATAATTTGATTCGCGATGAAGAAAAGAAAAAGCCCCAAATCGGGGCTTTTTTTATTAGTTTCTCAGCTTGTTTAATTTCTTTTCGGCTTTGTCAAGATCTTCCTGTAATTCCTTTATTTCAATTTGCTGTTTGCTGATTTTGATGTTTTCCTTGTCAACTTCAATATCTGTGAGTTTTCCTTTTCGCTTGTTTTTCGCCAGCTTTTCGGTCATTTTTTCAAGCCTTTCATTTTCCTTGGCAATTTTCCCTTTGATCTTGATAACATCTTTTTCAGAATCGGCAATCCTGTCCTGTTCTTTTGCAAAACGGCGCTGCTCTTTTTCTAATTTCTTTTGGTCTTTTTCTACTTTTTTTGCCTCAGCGGCAGCAGCATCCTTTGCTTTTTCGGCCGCTTTTTGAGCCTCTAAGGTCTTTTTTTGGATTTCGGCTATTTCCTGTTGTGAAAGAGTAGCCTTCTCCTTGGTAACAACGGCGTCTACGGCAACCTGCTTTAACGTTATGGTGTCGACGGGTTTTACGGATTCTTCCTGAGTTTGAGCCATAGCAGGAACAAACTTCAAAAGAAGAAATAATGCGGTCAGTTTTAGTTTCATAATTCTACATTTTAATAAAGTAAATGTAAGCAGAAACTGTTATTTACAAAAACCAGTTGAAATTAAAGTTGGTTTACCATTCATTTACCTTATTGGCATCCATTTTTAAGAAGATGAACAACAAGATCGTAAAGCCCCACAAACCCGAACCGCCATACGAGAAGAAAGGCAGCGGAACTCCGATGGTTGGGAAAATCCCGGCTACCATCGCAATGTTTACAAAGAAGTGTATGAATAAAATCCCGGCCACACAATAGCCATAAACCCGGCTAAATTTGGTTTTCTGCCGTTCTGCCAGATAAATGATCCGCATAATAAGGCAAACGTATAATATGATGACAAAAATCGATCCTAGAAAGCCCCATTCTTCGCCAACGGTGGTAAAGATATAATCGGTGTGCTGTTCCGGAACGAAACCACCTTTGGTTTGCGTTCCTTCAAGGTATCCTTTTCCGAACCAGCCTCCCGAACCAATGGCAATTTCAGACTGATTGGTGTTGTATCCGATGGTTTTCATATCTACTTCCTTTCCAAGAAGGATGTTGAAACGGTCACGGTGGTGCTGTTTGAATACGTTTTCAAATACATAATTTACAGAAAAAACAAATCCGCTTATTGACAAGAGTACCAAAGCACTTAATATCCAGTTTCTGTTGATGAGCCTGCTTCTGAAATAAATGAAAATGATAACCAATGCTGCAATTCCGGTAATTATGATTGGTTTTATTATCAATGCCAAAACAAACAAAATCAAGGCAATGAATCCGGTCCAAACATACCAGGCAGGCAGGCCTTCACGGTATAAGACCAGGATGAAAACAGTGTAAATCAATGCGCTGCCGGGGTCGTGCGGAACAATTAAAATTACAGGCAGGAATAAAATCCCCAGTGCTTGTATCTGTCGGTTCACGTCTTTTAAATTAACCTGAACATCACTAAGGTATTTGGCTAATGCCAATGCTGTGGCTGCTTTTGCAAATTCAGAAGGCTGCAGTCCAAATGAACCGAAGGAGTACCAGTTGACCTGTCCCTTGATTTCTTTACCAAAGACAAATAATCCTGCCAACGATAATAATCCGACGACATAAATTACGCTGGAAAATTTTTCGTAGAATTTCCCGTCAACAGATAATACGATAAAAATAAGCGGAATGGAAAGTATGATAAACATAAACTGTTTACCATAAATTTGGCTAATGTCAAAAATCGAAGTTTCCTCAGCAATAGAGGATAATGAAGAAGAATAGATATTCAGCCATCCCAGGATTACCAGGATGATATAGATGCCGATGCTTATCCAGTCTAAATTATTTGTTACACTTTGATTTTTCATTTTCCTCAGGAATTAATTTCTTCCGGTGGTATCTTTGATCTTTACTGCAGGCGCCGTTGCTTTTAGGTCTGCTTTTAGGATTTGTTTTGCGTCAGAGTCTATTTTTGATTTGATGAGCGTATCAACTATAGGCTTGGCGTAGTATTTATTGTATTCTCCCTGAAGGCTACCTTCCAGCATTCGTTTTTCAAGGTCGGTACGCGTAATTTTTTTCTTAATGTATTTTTCGATCATCAAACTAGTGATGGGGCCAGCCCAGCGCGCACCCCAATATCCGTTTTCAACAAATACCGCAATGGCAATCTTTGGATTGTCTTTTGGGGCGAATGCCACGAAAATCGAGTGATCCTGTAGCTTTACCCTTTTTCCGTTGATTTTGGCAAAGTTCTCTGCTGTTCCTGTTTTACCGCAAATATCGATGCCTTCTACATTTAAACCGTGTGCGGTACCTAAATTATATACGTCAAATAATCCACTGATTACCGGCTCAAAATATTTTTTATCTACCGAAGTAGTATGTTTGGTGCGGAATTTTTGATCAATAGGGGTGTCCTTAATTTTTTTAATGATATGCGGTGTATAATAATATCCCCTATTGGCAACGGTTGCAATCATATTAGCCAGCTGGATCGGAGTCATCAGGACCTCTCCCTGCCCAATGGCATTGGAAACAATGGTTTTGCTCGACCAGCCCCAGCCGGGATACATTTTCTTATAGGTTTTTGAATCCGGAATTTTTCCTTTACGTCCTGTTGGCAGGTCATAACCCATGAACTGGCCTAATCCAAATGTCTTTAAGTGGTTGCTCCAGACATCTACACCCTTAGGCGGATTGCCATATTTGTCAATGGTTTTCATGTATGAACTTGAAAAGTAGGTGTTGCAGGATTCATAGATACCGCGGTGAAGCTGCATCGCGCCACCATGACAGTGGCATTTCATGAAACGGCCCGGGGCATAGCTAAATCCGTGATGGCAGAAAAAAGTAGTATTTTCATCAATGGCACCTTCCTGAAGCGCTACTAATCCAGTAAGTATTTTAAAGGGCGAACCCGGAGTATATTCTGCCAATAATCCCCTGTCGTATAAAGGCTTAGCGATTGAATCGTGGTACAGCATCGTGTAGTTTTTAGAACGCTGCCTTCCCACAAGGATTGCCGGGTCATAGGACGGCGCAGTTACCAAAGCCAGTATTTCCCCTGTTTTGGGTTCAATTGCCACGATTCCGCCACGTTTATTAATCATCAGCTCTTCTCCATATTTTTGAAGGTCGCCATCTATAGAAAGCGTAATGTCTTTTCCCTGAACCGAGATGGTATCGAATTTGCCTTCTTTATAGGAACCAATATCACGGTTGTATTTGTCTTTTTGGATGTATTTTACACCTTTTACGCCACGAAGCATATCTTCATAGCTTTCCTCAACACCTTGTTTTCCGATCAAATCACCACTTTTGTAATATTTATTGTTGCTGATGATCCTGTCATTTACCTGTGTGATAAACCCGAATACATTGGCGCCGTAAGCAACCTGGTAATCCCTCAAAGCTCGCTTCTGGATATAAAATCCGTTAAATTTTCTTTCTATTTCCTGAAAGGCCGCATATTCCTTTTTGTTTAACTGCGGCAGGAAAACAGATGGAAGCCTTGGGCTGTAAACCTTGGCTTTGGCCATTTTCTTATCATAGTCTTCCTTTGTGATATTCAGCAGGGCACAGAATTCATCAACGTCAATATCCTTTACTTCCCTTGGGATGACCATAATGTCATAAGAAGGCTGGTTGGCTACCAAAAGATTGCCGTTTCGGTCATAAATATAGCCGCGTTCAGGATAATCATAGGCAATCTTTATCGCGTTGTTGTCTGATTTTAACTTCAAGGTGTCATCAATTACCTGCAAATAAAACAGTCGCAATACAAGTAAGATTGTACAAACGAAAACGATTGTAGGCAACAAGACTTTTCTCATCGTTTGCTCGGCTTAATGATGTAGATAATAATAATGCAGGTGATGATAGTGAAAACGGTACTCAGAAGGGTTCGTACCAAAATGTCCCAGAGGAAACTGATTTTGAATACTTCAAGCACAAACAGCACAAAATGATGCAGGACAACTGCAATCAGTATAAACGAAAACCGTTCCGGTGTCAGGACATCATTCAGTTTCACGGTTTGGTACTCATAACTCAAACCAAATGAGAATTTAAAGATGGCAGGCCTATAATAGGCGAGTACCAAGCAGGCTGCGGCATGTACTCCTCCCGAATTCCAGAACATATCCATTAAAAGTCCTAAAAAGAAACTCGAAGCCAGTAAACCGGCTTTGTTTCCGTTTACCGGATAAAGTATGATGAACAATACATACGGAAACGGGTTGATGAAACCAAAAAGATCAATCCTGTTGAATATCAACACCTGTGCTGCAAGGAGCAGTATGAACCTGGCAATATTTGCTAAAAGCGCACTATTCATCTTTCTTTTCGGATTTGTTCTCTAATTCCTCGATTTCAGCGGCATCCTTATTTCGGATAACATATACGTGTCCCAGATTCGTCATGTCGTTAAACAGTTTGATATCAAGGGTATAATAGTTGGTTTCGTTGTCGGTATATACTTTGTCAATGGTTCCGATTCCAATGTTTTCAGGGAAAATCTTCGATTCGGCACCTGTAACGATGGTATCTCCTTTTCTAACCCCTGCAAGTCGCGGTACATCGGTCAACTGTGCAAATCCGGTGCTTTTCCCATTCCATGACAGTGTGCCGAAATGGTTTGACTTTTTGATTTTGGCATTGATCTTAATGCCCACATTCAGGACACTGATGATCGTTGCGTAGTTTTTGGAAGTATTGTCTACAATCCCCACAATCCCGGCGCTGTTGATCACTCCCATATTAGGTTTAATACCCGAAGCCGAACCATTATTGATGGTGATGAAGTTTTCCTGGACACTGTAAGAGTTGCGGATTACCTTTGAAACAATGATGTCGATTTTCTTAATCCCTTTGATTGAGTCAATCTGTGGCAGTTTTGTAGTGTCTTTTTGATTGAATAAAATCGATTTCAAACGGGCATTTTCCTGTGCCAGTTCTTCGTTTTGCTTCCTAAGCCCAAAGTATTCATCAATGCTGTTTATTCTTTCGTAAATACCTCCGGTAAAGAAATTGGCCGAACTGATGATTTTACTTTTATGATACGAATGCGACTGGATTGTAAGTGATAAGGATATTACCAAAAGCAGCAAAAACAGTAAGCGATTACTGTTTTTTAGTATAAAATTAAAAATTTGCTGCATTTTTAAACTGTATAATGATTGTTATAAATATCCGTCGAAATAAAGATAAAAAATAATTAGTCTGACGGCTTAATTATTTAATTAAAATACTTCTGAATTTTGGAATATTTTTAAGTGCCATCCCAGTTCCGCGAACTACCGCCCTTAAAGGGTCTTCCGCAATATATACCGGTAAGTCGGTTTTTTGTGAAATACGTTTGTCCAAGCCTCTGAGCATCGAACCTCCACCCGCAAGATAGATACCCGTGTTGTAGATGTCGGCTGCCAATTCCGGTGGTGTTTGCGATAAGGTTTCCATGATCGCATCTTCGATACGCTGGATGGATTTGTCTAAAGCTTTGGCTATTTCACGATAAGAAACTTCAACCTGTTTTGGTTTTCCCGTCAAAAGGTCACGCCCCTGTACCGACATATCATCCGGCGGAGTCTCCAAATCGTCTGTAGCTGCCCCGATGGTAATCTTGATTTTTTCTGCAGTGCTTTCTCCCACAAACAAATTGTGCTGGGTCCTCATGTAGTAAACAATGTCGTTTGTGAAAACGTCACCGGCAATCTTTACAGATTTATCACAAACGATACCGCCCAAAGCGATAACCGCAATTTCTGTTGTTCCGCCACCGATATCCACAATCATGTTTCCTTTTGGCTGCATAATGTCAATCCCGATACCAATTGCTGCTGCCATTGGTTCGTGGATCAGGTACACTTCTTTTCCATTCACACGCTCACAGCTTTCCTTTACCGCACGCATTTCCACCTCTGTAATCCCTGATGGGATGCAAACTACCATGCGAAGTGCCGGTGTGAACATTTTTTTCTTTAATGCCGGAATACTTTTGATAAACATCGAAATCATTTTTTCAGATGCGTCAAAATCGGCGATAACCCCATCTTTCAACGGTCGTATGGTTTTTATGTTTTCATGGGTCTTACCTTGCATCATGTTGGCTTCTTTTCCAACAGCGATAATTTTCCCCGATATTCGGTCACGAGCGACAATTGATGGGCTATCAATTACAACCTTGTCGTTGTGTATTATCAGAGTGTTTGCGGTACCAAGGTCAATCGCAATGTCCTCGGTCATGAAATCAAAAAATCCCATAGATTTTTAAGGGTTTAACGTTTATAAAATTTTAACGCACAAAGTTAAACAAATTAATGTTTAAAATGACGTGTTCCTGTAAATACCATTGCAACATTTTTTTCGTTACAGAAATTGATGCTCAACTCATCTTTTATTGAGCCTCCGGGTTGGATAACAGCTGTTATTCCAGCGTTATGGGCAAGCTCCACACAGTCCGGGAAAGGGAAAAAAGCATCGCTTGCCATTACTGCGCCATACAGGTCAAATCCAAAAGTTCCGGCTTTTTCAACAGCTTGTTTCAAAGCATCAACACGCGAAGTCTGACCCGTTCCGGATGCCACTAATGTACTGTTTTTTGCAAATACAATGGTATTCGATTTGGTGTTTTTGCAAATTTTTGATGCAAATAATAAATCCTCGATTTCCTGTTCGGTAGGAGCAGTAGTTGTAACGATTTTTAATCCTGATCTTGAGTCGGTTACCATATTCCTGTCCTGAACCAATAAGCCATTCAGGCAGGTGCGAACCTGGCTGTTTGGCAATGCTACATCGTGCTGTACCAAAATGATCCTGTTCTTCTTTTCTGATAAGATGGCAATCGCTTCTTCGTCAAAAGCCGGGGCAATTACCACTTCGCAGAAAAGCGAATTGATTTCGTTTGCCGTTGCGGCATCAATTTTTCCATTGGCAATCAAAACGCCGCCAAAGGCCGAAGTAGGATCGCATGCCAATGCGGCCAGATAGGCTTCTTTAATGGTGCTTCTTGTGGCCAATCCGCAGGCATTGTTGTGTTTAAGTATGGCAAATGTCGGTTCGCTGTCTTTGAATTCCAAAATCAGGTTTACGGCAGCATCAACATCAAGCAGGTTGTTGTACGACAATTCTTTGCCGTGCAGTTTGCTGAACATCTTGTCAAATTCGCCAAAGAAGAATCCTTTTTGATGTGGGTTCTCGCCATATCTCAAAATCTGCCCTTCCGAAATGCTGGTTTTGAAAATTGTTTCGTCTTCATTGAAATAGTTGAAAATCGCAGTATCGTAATGCGAAGAAACATGGAAAGCTTTTGATGCTAAAAGTTTCCGCTGTTCCAATGTCGTGGCGCCGTTTTGGCCTGAGATATAATCAAGCAGTAATGGATATTCATTCATGGAAGCCACAATAACCGTATCCTTGAAGTTTTTTGCGGCAGCACGGATCAGTGAAATTCCGCCAATATCAATCTTTTCAATGATATCCTGTTCGCCTGCACCCGAAGCCACCGTTTTTTCAAACGGGTATAAATCAACAATGACCAAATCAATCTGAGGGATTTCGAAATCCTTCATTTGGGCGATATCGGTTTCATTGTCCTGGCGGTTTAGGATTCCGCCAAAAATTTTTGGGTGTAGGGTTTTCACCCTTCCGCCAAGTATTTCAGGGAAAGAAGTTACCTCTTCAATAGGAATCACGGGAATCCCCAGATTGTTGATGAATTCCTCGGTGCCGCCGGTAGAATAAATGATGGTATTTTGCTCGTGTAGTTTACGGACTATCGGCTCCAGACCGTCTTTTGAAAAGACCGAGATCAGGGCTGATTTGATGGTTTTTGTTGTGCTCATTTTGTAGTTGTGTGTTAAGCGACAAAAGTAGTTTTTTTGAATCCAAAATTCAAGCAAGATTTGTAACAATATTTTATTTTTTTGCACCTATAATCGAATGCATAAAAAAGTAGTGATTGTCATTATTTTTATTGAAATTTACCAAGTCTAATAAATCAGCTATAAATGTTACTCTATTTAAGACTGCTAAAAGAAAGCTTTGCCTTTGCGATGAACGCGCTGCGCAATAATAAATTGCGGACCATGCTATCGTTGCTGGGCGTTACCATCGGGATTTTTTCGATTATAGCGGTATTTACTGCCGTCGATTCGCTGGATACTAAAATCAAGGCCGATTTGAGCACGCTTGATAAGAATACCATTTATCTGACCAGCCAGTCTTTTGGCCCAAGCGATGTGCCAAGATGGAAGAGGGAGCAGTTTCCGAACGTGACTTTTGAAGAATACCAATACCTGAAAGGATCTTTGTCCAATGTTGAAAACTCCTGTTTCCAGTATTTTACGAACAGCCAAAACATCAAATACGAATCGAAAACGGTTTCCAGCGTTAATATGGTTGCCGTGACTTCTGAATTTGTAGATGTTCAACGGATGGAATTTTCCCAAGGGAGGTTTTTTAATGAAATGGAGTCCAATTCGGGAAAGCAGGTCGTGGTTTTGGGGTATGATATTGCAGAACAGCTTTTTGAAAATGGCGGCCCGATAGGAAAAACAGTTAGGATTTACGGCCAGCGTTTTACGGTTATCGGGGTTACTAAAAAGAAGGGTTCCGGTATGGATATTGGTGGTGGTGATGATACATCGGCTTTTTTCCCGGCAGCTTTCCTTAGGAGTTTGTATGGAGATAACAATCCAAATGTACTGCCGGTAATTGTCCTAAAACCTGAAAAAGGTGTTGACATGAGTGCCTTGAAAGGTGAAATTTCGCAAAAGCTGCGAGGCATCAGAGGGGTGAAGCAGGGCGAAATCGACAACTTCTTTATTAATGTGCTTTCGGGGCTTACTGATATGATCGATGGAATGATTTCCAACCTGAAAATGGGTGGTGGGATCATTAGTTTCTTCTCGCTTTTGGTGGGTGGATTTGGTATTGCTAATATTATGTTCGTTTCTGTAAAGGAACGGACGAACCTGATCGGGATCCAAAAATCATTGGGCGCCAAAAACAAGTTCATCCTTTTTCAATTCCTTTTCGAAGCTGTGATACTTTGTGTACTGGGTGGAATCGTTGGACTGCTCTTGGTTTGGCTTATAGCAATGGGATTGACCAAGCTGTTGGATTTCGAATTCATCCTTGGCCTTGGCAATGTTTTATGGGGAACCGGAATTGCTGCCGGAATCGGGCTGATTTCGGGCATTTTGCCGGCTTATTCAGCTTCAAGGTTAGATCCGGTAGAAGCCATCAGGAGCGGAATGTAAAAGTTAATAGTGAATAAAAGATATAAAAAATCCCGCTGTTTGGCGGGATTTTTTATTTTTAAACGATTTCCAATGTCTTGGCTTTGTTTACAAGATCGACCAAATTGGTTACATTAAGCTTTGTCAGAAGACGAAGCTTGTAGGTACTGATGGTTTTTTCGTTTAGTGCCAAAATCTTCGCAATTTCATTGTTTTTCTTGCCATCACTCAAAAAGCGCAATACTTCGATTTCGCGATTGGAAAGCTTGCGGTACAAACGTTCTGATTTGTTTTGTTTTGCAATCAATGCAAGGTTTTTCTTGATGTCTTCATTAAGGATGATCTGTCCTTGATGAACCTTGACGATCGCTATGCCCAGATTCTCTAGTTTGGATGTCTTGTGAACGTATCCGGCGCAACCGGCCTTAATGGCGTTAGGCGCATAAATATGTTCTGACATGCTGCTGAAAATGATAACTTTGGTTTTTGGAAAATTTTTTATAATTGATTTGACTTCGTAAATACTCTTAAGTCCTTCTAATTCTAAATCAATGACCAGGACATCAATTTCTTTGTTCCTTAAGGCGTCTGGTACCATAAAAAAATTCCCAACATTTGAAACGACATTTATTTCAGGATGATCCTTGAAATAAGCCTTCATTCCAAAGTGAACAACGGGAAAGTTATCAGCAATGCATAAATTTATCATAATTGTGGTATTTGATAAGTTAATAGTGAATGTAAAGTTAACAAAAATATATTGAAAATCGCTACAAAAACTTATAAATTTTTATAGTTTTCAGGGATAACGCACACCGGAATAGGGTTCATCTTGTGTTGGTTTACAGTGTTTAATTTTTTGTAAATTTCAAAAACCTCACGTTCCCTGCCACTGAAATTCCCTGCGGCTTTATTATTTTCCGCTTCGAGCATGGCCCATTCCAGTTCGTCGTATGTCGCGCCAAGCTGATCTTCGTCTGTCCGTGAATCGCCAAACAAGCCGTCGGTTGGAGCAGCCTGCTGGATGGATTCGGGAATTTCCAGGAATTTACCCAAAGCATATACATCGCTTTTCATCAAATCGGCAATCGGGCTCAAATCTACTCCGCCATCTCCATATTTGGTATAAAAACCAACCCCAAAATCCTCTACCTTATTTCCGGTCCCGGCAACCAATAATCCATGTAGGCCTGCAAAATAATACAAGGTTGTCATTCTTAGCCTTGCCCTGGTGTTGGCCAATGACAGGAAAAGCTTGCCTTCATTGTCAGAGCCAGGGACTTCGGTTTTGAAAGTCTCAAATACCGATGTCAGGTCGGCGATCCCGCTTTCTACGTTTGGGAACCTTTTTTTTAATTGCTCTATATGTTCTTTTCCACGGCTTACCTGTGTTTTGTCCTGATGGATTGGCATTTCAATGCACAAAGTGATTAATCCGGTTTGTGCACAAAGCGTAGACGTTACGGCTGAATCGACACCTCCCGAAATCCCAACTACGAATCCATTCATTTTTGCCCGGTTAGCATAGTCCTTCAACCATGTAACAATAAAGGTATTGACTTCCCCTACCTTGATAGTGCTTTTTTTTGCCATTTGTTGTGAAAATTTTTAGAAACAGGAATGTATATTTGCAAATGTAAAAAATCAGGGGTTTTCCAATAAATTTATTACACATTAATTTTAGGATATGAAAAAATGCATAACAGTGCTTTTATTGATGGTTGCGCTAGTTTCCTGCGATAAAAAATCGAAAGTTGAAAAAGCAATTGAGCAGGCACCGCCCGTTGAGCTCAAGGTAGACCGTTTTGACAAGGCTTTTTTTGAGGCAAAACCAAGCGAATTGGCAAACCTCAAAGCGGAATATCCATTCTTTTTCCCAAATGACGGAACGCAAGATGCTGTTTGGATTGAAAAAATGCAGAATAAGGATTGGAGGGATCTGTACAATGCTGTTGAAAAAAAATACCCTGATTTCAATAAGCAAACCGCAGAAATTGAAGATTTGTTCAAACATTTCAAATACTTCTATCCAAAGACCGTGATGCCGAAAATCTACACGGTAATCGGTAACATGGATTATAATACGAAAGCGATTTATGCCAATGACAAGCTGATCATTGCGCTCGAACTATATATAGGTAAGGATAGTAAATTTTACACTTTCCCCGAATACCTGAAAGAGAATTTTACCGAAAGGCAGATGATGCCGGATATTGTTACGAGTTTTTCGCTTTCTAAAATCCCGCCGTCAAAAGACATGACTTTGTTAGGTGAGATGATTTACTACGGAAAGCAATTGTACCTGAAGGACCAAATGCTTCCTGAATATACCGATGCTGAAAAAATAGGCTACACGCCCGAACAAATTGCATGGTGCCAGGAAAACGAACCTTACATGTGGCGCTATTTCATAGAAAAGGAACTGCTGTACAGCACTGATACCAAATTGGAAAGCCGGTTTATCAACCTGGCGCCGTTTTCTAAGTTTTATTTAGAAATCGATAACGAATCCCCAGGACGCGTTGGCCAATGGATAGGCTGGCAGATAGTGCGCTCGTTTATGGAAAAAAATGAGATCCCTTTGCAGGACATGCTGAAAATGGATGCAAGGGAACTGTTTGAAAAATCAAAATACAAACCCAAAAAGACTGATGAGTAAAAAGATAACCTCCGAGATAAAGATTGCTGTTGAACTGGACGAAAACCGCGTGCCCGAAAAATTGATGTGGTCAGCCCAAGACGGCGGAATCGTGAATGAACAGGCTAAGGCAATGCTGCTTTCGATCTGGGACAGCGATGCGCAGGAAACCCTTCGTATTGATTTGTGGACCAAGGACATGCCTGTTGATGAAATGAAAAAATTCTTCCATCAAACTTTGGTAGCCATGACAGATACGTTCCAGCGTGCTACGCAGGATGAGAAAATGGCTGATACAATGAGGGATTTTTGTGATTATTTTGCCGAAAAACTAGAATTGAAGAAGTAATCAAAACTGATTCAAATCCTTAAAGACTTCCTGGTTCACGCCATCAATAAATTCCAAGAGCTTTTCCTTTCCGGTGAAGTCCAATGACGATGTCACAAAATACTGTGGCATTTCTTCCCAGTTATTGGCCAAAAGCGACTTGCGGTAAGCTGCGATGTGCGAATCTATTTTGGTTTTGCTGATTTTGTCGGCTTTGGTAAAGATAATACAGAACGGAAGCTCAATTTCGCCCAGGTAATTGATGAATTCCAAATCGATCTTCTGAGCTTCGTGGCGAATGTCGATCAGCACGAAAGCGCATACCAATTGCTCTCTTTTTTCAAAATAATCGGTGATGAACTGCTGGAAGACCTCTTTCGTTTTCTTGGAGACACGGGCATAGCCATAACCCGGCAAATCTACCAAAAACCAATTCGAATTGATCTTAAAGTGATTGATAAGCTGTGTTTTTCCTGGTTTTCCCGAAGTTTTTGCCAGGTTTTTATTTCCTGTCAGCATATTGATCAATGAAGATTTTCCAACATTGGAACGGCCAATAAATGCATATTCAGGCAAACGTTCCAAAGGGCATTTGCTAACGTCAGAATTACTGATTATAAATTCGGCAGTATTGATTTTCATGCTTTCAAAAATAAAAAAGCCCGAAACGGACTTTATTAATAGCTATAAATGGACATCTTTTAACCATTCGCCCAGCAAGCGGTTAAATTCGTCCGGATGTTCCATCATTGCGGCATGCCCACATTTTTCAATCCAGTATAAGGATGAATTCGGCATCAGTTTGTGGAATTCTTCGGCAACATCAGGCGGGGTTACATTGTCGTTTCGCCCCCAGATCAAACAGGTTTTCACATGCATTTTGGGTAAATCCTTAGCCATATTGTGGCGGATAGCGCTTTTGGCAATGGTAAGTGTTTTCAAAACTTTGATCCGGTCATTTACCACGGCAAATACTTCGTCAACAATTTCCTTGGTCGCTACCGCAGGATCATAAAAAACATTTTCTGCTTTTTTCTTGATGTACTCGTAATCGCCACGCTTAGGATAACTGTCTCCCATAGCACTTTCGTACAGCCCCGAACTTCCGGTTAGTACCAGCCCGGCAACTTTTTCAGGATACATTTTTGAATGGTACAAAGCAATATGCCCGCCAAGTGAATTCCCTAAAAGGATCACGCGGTCAAAACCCTTAAAAGTAATGAAGTCCTTTACGTATTTTGCAAAAGCCTTTACGTTGGTTTTCAGTATGTTTTGGGTATAAAGAGGCAGCTCCGGAATTACAATCTGATAACCTTTTGTAGAGAAATATTCGGCAACTCCGTTAAAGTTGCTCAGCCCGCCCATCAATCCGTGAAGAACCACAATTGGCGTGCCTTCCCCGACTTCATAATACGAATATCTTCCTTCTTTTTTGTGTTTTCCTTCCATGCTTTTTCCTGAGTTTTGGCTCGGAAGCAAATATATGATTTTATAGTTTAAAACTCACGCAGATACGGATTATTTAGTGCTAAAGAGAAACAATTCCGTAAACGGTTCGTGGCTGTTGCCGTGGTTTGGATTATTAACTGTTTCTAAAGCAATTTATAGTCAAATAGTTAGCTTGGATAATTCTAAATAAGAATACTGAAAATCGGTTTCCAATGGGGCGGGATCATCTTGATGGCTTTTTTAACAAAAATGCTGGCTGACGGATTTTCCTAAGTTTTTCACCAAAAAGGGATTGAAGTGGTAAAACTTATTAACAAAGTGGTATTTAGTGGTAAATTGTGGTAAAATAATTTATATTTTTGCTCATATTCAAACAAGAACCAACTTTGAACACTTTTGTCGGAACATACGAATGCAAGGTTGACGCTAAAGGAAGGCTAATGATTCCTTCGGCGTTGAAGAAACAGCTTGCCAATTCCCTTCAGGACGGCTTTGTCTTGAAGCGTTCCGTTTTTCAGTCTTGTTTGGAGTTGTATCCGATGGCAGAGTGGAATTTGATGATGCAGAAAATCAACAAGTTGAACCGCTTTGTGAAAAAGAATAATGACTTCATCCGTCGCTTTACCGCTGGTGTAAAAGTGGTAGAAGTTGATGATCTGGGAAGGCTTTTGATTCCAAAGGATTTGGTGGTGTTTAGCAAAATTTCTAAAGATGTTGTCCTTTCTTCTGCTGTGAACATAGTGGAGATTTGGGATAAAGATTTGTATGAAAAATCAATTTCAGGCGATGATATTGATTTTGCAGATTTGGCCGAAGATGTAATGGGAAATGTAAATGACGATGACAATGGAATATCATAACCCGGTTTTACTGAAAGAAACTGTTGACGGATTAAATATCAAACCTGACGGAATTTATGTGGATGTAACCTTTGGCGGTGGCGGCCATTCCAAAGAAATTCTGAGGAGGTTGGGTCCAAACGGAAAGCTGTTTGGTTTTGACCAGGACGAAGATGCCCAGACCAATGTGCTGCAGGATGAAAGGTTTACATTGATTCCGGAAAATTTCAGGTATATCAAACGTTTTTTGAGGTTTCATGGTGTGAAAAGCGTAGATGGAATTTTGGCTGATCTGGGTGTTTCGTCACACCAGTTCGATGTTCCCGAAAGAGGTTTTTCTACCCGCTTTGATGCCGGGCTTGATATGAGGATGAGCAAGCGAAATGATTTGGATGCCTACAAAGTGGTCAACGAATATGACGAAGCTCAGCTAAAAAGAGTGTTTTTGGATTACGGCGAATTGAAAGTCGCTCCGGCACTGGCAAGGACTATTGCTGAAGCAAGACAAAAAAGGCCAATCAATACTACAGATGAATTAAAAATTGTTTTGGCAAAATACCTGCCGGAACAGCACAAAAATAAAATCCTGGCGCAAATCTATCAGGCGATACGCATTGAAGTCAACCAGGAAATGGACGTTCTGAAAGAGTTTTTGGAGCAATCCCTCGAAATACTGAAGCCGGAAGGGCGCTTAAGCGTGATTTCCTATCATTCGCTCGAAGACCGATTGGTGAAAAGGTTCATGAAAAACGGAATGTTCGAAGGTGAACCGGAACGCGATTTCTTCGGAAACTTCTCCGTTCCATTCAAAAGCATAGAAAAACTGATCGTTCCAACAGACGAAGAAATAAAAACCAACAACCGTGCAAGAAGCGCAAAGCTTCGGGTAGCTGAGAAGAAGTAAAATGAAAAAAGGAGTTTACGGCATATTGAAAGCCCGCTTTTTGGTAAATGAGGATGCCACAAGAAACTGGCGCTTCATTGTGTTTTTGTTTCTATTGGCCCTTTTGATGATTGCCAACACGCATCGGTTTGAGCAAAAGGTTTTCCGCATAACCGAACTGACTAATGAAGTAAAGGAATTGCGCTCGGAGTTTGTAGACAAACGCTCTGAATTAATGAAATTAAAAATGGAATCGACGGTTTCCGAGGAAATGAAGGCAAGGCAGATTTTCCCGTCGTCTGTTCCGCCGCAAAAAATAAAAGTTAAAAAACAAGAAGAAAAAAGCTTCTTCCAGAGAATATGGCAGTAGAGGATAAAAATATCTCTTACAGGATTTATTTAGTTGCATTCAGCATCTTCATAATGGCTATGGCAGTTACCTTCAAACTGACCCGTATTCAATGGGTACAGGGCGATTACTATAGGCAGCTGGCGAAGGAAAGAACAGTAAAAAACTTTGTGATCCCTGCCAATAAAGGCAATATCTACTCGGCAGATGGAAGCTTGCTGGCTACATCCATTCCCAATTATAACATCCGGTTTGATGCCGTTGCGCCAAAAACGGGTGATTTTGAGGCAAATGTAAATGCGCTTGCTGATTCCTTGGGGAAAATGTTTGGAAAACCAGGTTCTGTGTACCATACACAGCTAAGGGCAGCCCGGATCAATAAAAACAGGTATTCATTAATCGCCCGCGATTTGAGTTATACGCAGTATATTAAAATCAAAGGATTTCCATTGTTCAATCTTGGGGCAAATAAAGGCGGAATGATTACTGAACAGGAAACGGTCCGCGAACATCCGATAGGGAAAATTGCCGAAAGGACTATTGGCTATGACCGGATTGATGAAAACGGAATGCGCGTTGGTAAAGGAATCGAGTGGTCTTTCAGGAAATACCTGAACGGTAAGGACGGAAAGATCATGAAGCAGAAAATTGCCAAAGGGCAATGGAAACCCATCCGCGACCAAAACGAAGTGGATCCTCAGGATGGTTACGATGTGATCTCGACTATAGATGTTTACATCCAGGATATCGCACACCATGCGCTTTTAAAACAATTGAAAGACTATAAGGCTGAGCACGGCTGCGTGGTGGTTATGGAAACCAAAACCGGAAAAATCAAGGCGATTTCCAATCTTGGTAAATTAAAGGAATCGGATTCGACTTATTTCGAAACGCAGAATTACGCTATCGCAGAATCGCACGAGCCGGGCTCTACATTTAAGCTGGTCGACATGATCGCATTGTTGGATGATCATAAAATAGATACCAGCAAAGTATACGACAGTAAAGGTGGCATTATCGACTATTATGGTAAAAAAGTGCGCGATTCGCACGACGGCGGCTATGGAAAAATTTCCCTTGCCCGTGGTTTTGAAGTTTCGTCAAACACCATCATGGTTCAGGCGGTTTATGAAAATTACAGAAATAACCCGAAAGAATTTGTGGAGCGAATCGATAGAATGGGCTTGAACAAGCCTTTGGGCCTGCCATTCCAGGGAGAAGGAAAGCCTATCATCCCGCAGCCGGGTGCAAAAAACTGGTATGCTACGACGCTTCCATGGATGGCTTTTGGATATGGAGTTTCGGTAACGCCTTTGCAGACATTGACTTTGTATAATGCAGTTGCCAATAACGGCGAGATGATTAAGCCACAATTCGTTTCTGAAATAAAGGAATGGAATAAAACGATCAAGACCTATAACAAAGAAGTGATCAATCCGAAGATTTGCTCTGATGAAACGATCAAGAAGCTAAAGGCAGTAATGCAGAATGTAGTCAAAAAAGGAACAGGCTCCAAGTTGTATTCCAAAGATTTCTCAATGGCTGGAAAAACCGGAACCGCTCAGGCCAATTATGGGCATAGTGGTGGAAGCGAGAAGCATTACATTTCGTCTTTCGTTGGATTCTTTCCGGCAGAAAACCCAAAATATTCTTGCATCGTAGTGGTGCATAAGCCTAATACTTCGGGCAACAACTATTATGGTGCCGATGTAGCAGGGCCGGTTTTCAAGCGTATTGCGCAGAAGATATTTACCGATTCGCCATCAACCAACGAAATCAGGAACCTGAACAAAAAGATCCAGAAGCAGGAAATTGCTTATGATGATTATAAAATCAGTTCCAATTCGGAAATCAAAACCATTCCCAATCTGAAAGGAATGAGCGGAATGGATGCTGTCGCATTGTTGGAAAACCTAAAAATGAAAGTAAAAGTCGTAGGCGTGGGGAAAGTGAAAAAGCAATCCATCCCGGCCGGCTCGGCATTAGATAAAAACCAAACCATCATACTCGAATTATCGTGATTATCTTAAAAGACATATTGTATAAAGTGGGCATCGAAGCGGTAAAAGGCTCGACAGAAATGGTCATCAGCAAAATTGAATTTGACTCACGGAAAATTCAGGATAATGATGTTTTTGTAGCCATTCGCGGAACGGTTTCCGATGGGCATGACTTTATTGAAAAGGCTATAAGCCTTGGTGCTGTTGCCGTAGTTTGCGACACGCTTCCGGAAGTTATCGTGACTGGTGTGACTTATATACTGGTGAAAGACACGAATTCGGCTTTGGCTTTCTTGGCTGCTAATTACTACGGAAACCCATCGCACGAACTGAAGTTGGTCGGCATTACAGGAACCAACGGAAAAACGACCATTGCATCATTATTATACCAATTGTTCCAAAAGGCAGGTTATAAAGTTGGGCTGCTGTCAACCGTGAAAATCATGGTTGGCGATACAGAATATAAAGCTACACATACAACTCCCGATTCATTGACGCTGAACTATTATCTGGCAGAAATGGTAGCTACGGGCGTTGAATATTGCTTTATGGAAGTAAGCTCGCATGGAATCCACCAAAAGCGTTCGGAAGCGCTTCATTTTGAAGGCGGCGTTTTCACGAACCTGTCGCACGATCATTTGGATTACCATCCAACATTTGCCGAATACCGCGATGTCAAGAAATCATTTTTTGACCATTTGCCAAAAACAGCTTTTGCCCTTACCAACATTGATGACAAAAACGGTTTGGTGATGATCCAGAACACTTCTGCAAGAAAATTAACGTATGCGCTGAAATCGTATGCCGATTATAAAGCGCAGATTCTGGAAAACCAATTGTCGGGATTGTTGTTGAAAATCAATGAAAATGAAGTTTGGGTACGCCTTATAGGGACTTTCAATGCATACAATCTGCTGGCTATTTACGGAACTGCGGTGGAACTTGGTATGGACAAACTGGAAGCGCTTCGCTTGCTGTCCGAGCTGGAAAGCGTTTCGGGACGTTTCCAATTCATAGTTTCCGATGGGAAAATCACAGCTATTGTCGATTACGCCCACACACCGGATGCTTTGGAGAATGTATTGAAAACCATCAACGACATCCGTACCAATAACGAAAAACTGATTACAGTTGTAGGTTGTGGCGGTGACAGGGATAAGACCAAAAGACCCATCATGGCCAATATTGCCACTACGATGAGCAACCAGGTCATCATTACTTCGGATAACCCAAGGACTGAAGACCCTATTGATATCATTGCAGATATGGAAGCAGGTGTTGAAGCGCAAAACCAAAGAAAGACATTGTCAATCGTAGACAGGAAACAGGCTATCAAAACCGCTTGTCAGCTGGCCGGGCCAAACGATATTATCCTGATTGCCGGCAAAGGCCACGAAACATATCAGGAGATCAATGGCATCCGCCACGATTTTGACGATATGAAAATTGTAAAGGAACTTTTAGAACAACTCAATAAATAAAGACCTATGCTATATTATTTATTTGAATACCTCGACAAAACAATGGACATCCCGGGAGCGGGAGTATTCCAGTACATTACATTCCGTTCGGGTTTGGCATTGATCCTTTCGCTGATGATATCTACCATTTATGGTAAAAAAATCATCAATTTCCTAAGGAACCAGCAGGTTGGTGAAACCGTCCGCGAACTGGGCCTGCAAGGACAAAATGAAAAAGCAGGAACGCCAACTATGGGTGGGTTGATCATCATCATTGCTACACTGATCCCGGTTTTGCTGTTGACCAAGCTGAATAACATCTACATCATCCTGTTGATCGTTACAACCCTGTGGATGGGAACTATCGGTTTTGTTGATGACTACATCAAAATATTTAAAAAAGACAAGCAGGGTCTAAAAGGGATTTTTAAGGTAATCGGGCAGGTTGGGCTTGGGATTATCGTAGGGGCCGTATTGTATTTCAATCCAACGGTTACCGTTCGCGAAAGGTCTAATACGCCTATAACCTTCAACCAAACCACAACCGTTACCTCTCAGGCGCCACAAGAGATCAAGGCTACTACGACAACCATCCCGTTTACAAAAAACAACGAGCTGGATTATGCCAAAATCATCGAATGGACCGGGGACGGATATGAAAACTGGGCCTGGCTGGTGTTCATCCCAATTGTGATTTTTATTATCACAGCAGTATCCAATGGTGCCAACCTTACCGATGGTATTGATGGCCTGGCTGCGGGCACGTCGGCAATTTCGGTGCTGGCACTCGGGATTTTTGCCTTCGTTTCGGGTAACGTCATCCTGTCAAGCTATCTAAACATCATGTACATCCCCAATTCGGGGGAAATGACCGTCTTTATTGCTGCATTTGTCGGTGCATTGATCGGTTTTCTTTGGTACAATTCGTATCCGGCCTCAGTATTCATGGGAGATACAGGAAGCCTTACTATTGGTGGGATCATAGCGGTATTGGCTATTTCTGTTAGGAAAGAAATGTTGCTGCCGGTTTTATGTGCCATCTTTTTTGCCGAAAGCTTTTCGGTAATCCTGCAGGTTTCTTATTTCAAATATACCAAGCGGCGCTTTGGTGAAGGAAAGCGTATTTTCCTGATGTCGCCATTGCATCACCATTACCAGAAGAAAGGCTATCACGAAAGTAAGATCGTAACCCGTTTTTGGATTGTAACCGTATTGCTGGCAATAGTTTCGATTGTGACACTAAAACTGAGGTAATGCAAAGACTGGTAATACTAGGAGGTGGAGAAAGTGGCGTTGGTACCGCCATTTTGGGAAAGCAAAAAGGATATGATGTTTTTGTTTCCGATTTCGGAAGAATAAAAGACAGCTACCGTGAAGTTCTTAAAAATCATGATATAAAATGGGAAGACGAAACCCATACCGAAGAATTGGTTCTCAATGCTGATGTGGTAATGAAAAGCCCGGGAATTCCCGAGAAAGCACCGATTGTAAAAAAGCTGATCGAGCTTGGCATTCCGGTGATTTCCGAAATTGAATTCACAATCCGGTTCACCAATGCGAAAACCATTGGAATTACAGGAAGCAACGGGAAAACCACAACCACCATGCTAACCTATCATTTGCTGAAGGAAGGCGGACTGAACGTAGGATTGGGAGGTAATATCGGAAAGAGTTTCGCCTGGCAGGTAGCCGAAGAAAATTACGATTACTATGTTTTGGAACTAAGTAGTTTCCAGTTGGACGGAAACATCGATTACAGGCCGGACATTGCAATAATAACCAACATCAGCCCTGACCATTTAGACCGGTACGATTATAATTACGACAATTACATCGCATCAAAATTTAGAATAACAATGAACCAAACCGAGAGCGATTATCTCATCTATGACGCCGATGACGAAGCAATCGAAAACTGGTTCAAAACACACAGAACAAAAGCGCAATTGGTTCCGTTTTCACTGAACAAAACATTTGAAAACGGAGCATTTATAAAAAATGACACTATGGATATCATCATCAACAACGAGGAATTTGAAATGAAAACAGGAGACATTTCATTGGAGGGAAAACACAATATGAAAAATGCGATGGCAGCGACTTCAGTAGCCCAACTGATGAAAATCAGGAAGGAAACCATCCGTCAGAGCCTGTCTAATTTTCAGGGTGTGGAGCATCGTTTGGAAAAAGTGCTGAAAATCCAGAATGTACAATACATAAACGACAGTAAGGCGACCAACGTCAATGCGACTTTCTTTGCCCTGGACAGCATGACCGTTCCTACAATCTGGATTGTCGGAGGTGTTGATAAAGGAAATGATTATAATGAAATCATGTCGTTGGTGCGCGAAAAAGTAAAGGCTATTATCTGTCTTGGCGTTGATAATAAAAAAATCATTGATGCTTTTGGTGATGTGGTTGATATGATGGTTGAGGTTGATAATATGCGCGATGCCGTGGTCACGGCAAAACATTTAGCAGAAAAAGGCGATGCGGTATTGTTGTCTCCGGCCTGCGCGAGTTTTGATTTGTTCCAAAATTACGAAGACAGGGGTAACCAGTTTAAGGCAGCTGTAAAGAATTTATAAAAGCTTAAAGCTTACGGCTTATAGCATAAAACAATAAAAATGAAAGAACTAATTAACAGTTTACACGGAGATAAGGTCATCTGGGCATTTGTTGCCCTGCTGGCGCTATTTTCGTTTATGCCTGTTTTTAGTGCCAGCAGCAACCTGGCCTACATGCGCCATGGCTCAGGAAATGCATTTACCTATTTGCTGAAGCATGCCGCGCAGGTTGGCGTCGGATTTTTTATCTTATACAAAGTCCATAAAGTTCCGTACCATTATTTTAAAGCGATTTCAAAAATCCTTTTGCCGGTCGTTTGGGGCTTGCTGATTTATACCCTGCTCAAGGGAACCATTATCGACGGGGCCAATGCCAGCCGTTGGATCCAGATTCCGTTTATCGGCATTACATTCCAGACATCCACATTGGCGTCAATAGTCTTGTATGTTTTTGTGGCCCGGTATTTATCCAAAAAAAGGGAAACCCCAATTACGTTCCAGAACTCGCTTTGGGAATTGTGGACACCTGTTTTCATCACATTGATTTTCATCCTTCCGGCCAACTTATCTACAGCTGCGTTGATTTTCTCAATGGTACTGATGTTGGTTTTTATCGGCAAATATCCACTGAAATATATCGGGATAATCCTTGGTGCCGGAATCGTAG
Organism: Flavobacterium sp.; assembly: GCA_049841115.1. Lineage (GTDB taxonomy): Bacteria > Bacteroidota > Bacteroidia > Flavobacteriales > Flavobacteriaceae > Flavobacterium. The sequence continues at coordinate 449,211 of JASGHQ010000006.1, read as the reverse complement.
GGCTGACATTCTTTATTTTGGTTGCCAAAAGGTTCCCTGATGCATTCCCCAACCGTGTGGATACCTGGATCAGCCGTATCGATAATTTCACCACCGACAAGCCTGATGAAGACGATTATCAGATCGAGAAGGCAAAAATTGCCATCGCAACCGGTGGGGTTTATGGTGTTGGGCCCGGAAAAAGCATCCAGAAAAATTTTCTCCCACAATCATCTTCCGATTTCATTTATGCGATTATTGTTGAAGAATACGGAATGTTCGGGGCCTTATGTGTTTTGGGATTGTATCTTTTGCTGCTGTTCCGGTTTGTCGTTGCGGCGCATAAAGCCAATTCACTTTTCGGGAAATTACTTGTAGTGGGACTGGGTTTTCCAATCATTTTTCAGGCGATGACCAACATGGCGGTTGCTGTCGAGTTGTTTCCGGTAACGGGGCAAACCCTGCCACTGATCAGCTCCGGAGGAAGTTCCATCTGGATGACGTGCATCGCACTCGGGATTATCCTGAGCGTTACCAAAAAAGAAGAGGAAGTTGCTGCCGAACTGGAGGAAAAACAAAAACGTGATGACGCTTTGCAAAAGCTGATCGATAAACAATTACAAGAAGATGAACAGGCGGAAAAAGCAGAACTTGAAGGTTTTTCAATTACAGATGCTGCCAATCCGATGGATGCTGTTTTAAATAAAAAATAAAATGGGAAAACTAAAATTCATATTAAGTGGCGGCGGGACCGGGGGGCATATTTACCCGGCAATCGCTATTGCAAACGAATTGAAGCAGCATTTTCCTGATGCCGAATTCCTTTTCGTAGGTGCCAAAGACAAAATGGAAATGCAGAAGGTGCCTCAGGCAGGTTATAAAATCGAAGGTCTTTGGATTGCCGGCTTACAGCGAAAACTGACACTGCAGAACATGATGTTCCCATTCAAGGTAATGAGCAGCTTGTGGAAATCACGCAAAATAATCAGGGAATTCAAGCCCGATGTGGTAATCGGTACCGGCGGTTTTGCCAGCGGGCCATTATTGCAGGCGGCAGGCAGCCTGAACATCCCAACCGTAATCCAGGAACAGAATTCGTATCCTGGGATTACGAATAAACTATTGAGCAAAAAGGCCAACGCGATCTGTGTGGCTTATGAAGGTTTGGAGCGTTTCTTTCCAAAAGAGAAAATCGTTTTCACAGGAAATCCGGTACGCCAGGATTTATTGGAAATCGATGCAAAAAGAAGAGAAGCTCTAAAGCATTTCAACCTCGACCCAAATAAGAAAACGCTTTTAGTCCTTGGCGGAAGCCTTGGTGCCAGAAGGCTTAATCAGCTCATTGAAAAGGAAATCTACAATATCGTTTCAAAAGACATCCAGATCATCTGGCAATGCGGAAAATTATATTACCACGATTACAACCATTTCACTGATGGCAAAACGGTGCAGGTCATGGCTTTTATCGACCGTATGGATTTGGTTTACGCTGCCGCGGATTTTGTGATCTCGCGTGCCGGTGCTTCGTCGGTTTCGGAGTTGTGTTTGGTTGGAAAACCGGTGATTTTTATCCCGTCGCCAAACGTTGCCGAGGACCATCAGACCAAAAATGCCAAAGCGATCGTAGACAAAAACGGTGCGATTTTGATAAAGGAAAGTGAGCTGGATGCTACATTCGAACCAACATTTTCAAACTTGGTTTTTAACGAAGAGCTGCAGAAAGGATTAAGTCAAAATATTAAAAGTTTGGCCAAGCCAAATGCAACTAAAGATATCGTAGGAGAAATTGTCAAACTAATAAAAACTTAGTTACTCAGCTATTCAGTAACTCAGCTACTTCAAAATGAACCTGAATCAAATACATAACGTCTATTTCATCGGGATCGGGGGCATCGGAATGAGTGCCCTGGCCCGTTATTTTCAGTTTATCGGAAAGAATGTTTCGGGTTACGACAAAACGCCTACAATGCTTACTGATGAATTGATTGCTGGCGGAATCGACATTCATTTTGAAGATAATATCAACCTGATTCCAAAGGACTATTACATCGAAAATACACTGGTGATCATTACACCGGCTGTTCCGATTACGCATTCGGAATGGAATTATTTTATCGAAAGGCAGTACACGGTTAAAAAGCGGGCCGAAGTTTTGGGGATCATTACCAAAGACACGTTCTGTTTTGCCGTTGCCGGAACCCACGGAAAAACAACAACTTCAAGCATTCTTGGGCATATCCTGTATGAAAGTGGTGCCGATGTGACTGCATTTATTGGAGGGATTGTAGAAAATTATAATTCCAATCTGATCGGCCGGGGAAAAACCATTTCGGTAGTCGAAGCGGATGAATTTGACCGTTCGTTCCTGCACCTGCATCCGGACATTGCCTGCGTGACTTCTATGGATGCCGACCATTTGGATATTTATGGCGATAAGAATTCTATTGAGGACTCGTTCCGTGAATTTGCAGACAAGGTAGAAGACAAAAGGCATCTGTTTGTCCCAAAAGGATTGCCGCTTGACGGATTGACTGTTGCGATCAATGAAGAGGCGGTTTTTAAGGCTTTTAACATCAGGATTGAAAACGGATATTATGTTTTTGATGTGCAGGCGCCGTCAGAAACTATCGAGAACATACAGTTTGGCTTGCCTGGAAGGCACAACCTTATGAATGCTTTAATGGCTTTAGCAATGGCAAAAACGTATGGCACCCCAACCGGTGCTATTGCTAAAGCCTTGGCATTGTTCAAAGGGATACAGCGCAGGTTTTCGTATCAGATCAAAAGCGAAGGCTTGGTTTATATTGATGATTATGCGCACCATCCGACCGAAATAAACGCAGTGCATCAGGCTGTCAGGGAGTTGTATCCGAATGAAAAAGTGCTGGCGATTTTCCAGCCGCACCTTTTTAGCAGGACCAAGGATTTTGCAGATGATTTTGCCAAAAGCCTGTCGCAGTTTGACGAAATTTTGCTGATGGATATTTATCCGGCACGCGAATTGCCGATGGAAGGGATTACATCAGAATGGCTGCTTTCAAAAATTGAAAACAAGAACAAAAAATTGGTGTCAAAAACCGATTTAATCCCATCAATTTTAGAAAGTAAGGCGAAAATAATTGTCACAATCGGGGCTGGTGATATTGGTGAATTAGTACCTAAAATTAAAAAGGCTTTATCATGAAAATATTCAACTGGACAAATGTAAGGCTGGTTTTGATGATTATTGCCGTAATCGCCCTGTTTTCGTTTACTTCGCACCGAAATGCGATGCGGAATATCAAAAAAACAGAGGTTGTTTTTGTAGGTGAAAACGTTCTTTTTTTGAAACCGGAAACGGTTAATAAATTGTTAATAGAAAAAAATACAGACCTAAAAACTATCCATAAAGTTGATTTAGATTTGAAGAAATTGGAGTCGTCCATCAATGAACAGCAATTGATCCAGAAAGCGGATGTTTTTGTAAGTGTAGATGGCGTTCTGAAAGCGGAGGTCAAACAAAAAACGCCTGTAGGCAGGGTGTTTGATGAGGCAGGTTCTTTTTATGTTGATAATGAGGGGAATAAAATGCCGTTGTCAGATAATTATACAGCCAGGGTGCCGCTTTTATCGGGGGAGATTACAGTAGTAAAGAAAGAGAAATTATCTGAAGTTTTAAGGAAGATTGACGAAGATGAGTTTTTGAAAAAAAATATCATTGGGGTACAGGTTTTGCCTAACGGAAGCCTGGTTATGGCGAACCGGAATTACGATTTCAAAATCGATTTTGGGAGAACTATTAACATCGACCGGAAATTTAAGAATTATAAAGCATTTTTTCAGAAGGCAGTTTCAGACAGCACGCTGAACAAATACAAAAGGATTAACCTGAAGTTTACTAAGCAAGTGGTTTGCATTAAATAGAAGATTATGGAAAAAGAGAATATTGCAGTAGGTTTAGACATTGGGACAACTAAAATTGTTGCCATGATTGGCAAGAAGAATGAGTATGGGAAGCTGGAGATTTTGGGCGTTGGAAAATCCAAAAGTCTAGGTGTGGCGCGCGGTGTTGTTAACAATATTACTCAAACAATCCAATCCATACAGCAGGCAGTCATTGAGGCGGAAGCCAACTCGGGATACAAGATCAACGATGTCGTGGTAGGAATCGCAGGGCAGCACATCCGCAGCATCCAGCACACCGATTACGTAATCAGGACTAACCCGGAAGAAGTAATCAGCGGGCGCGATATTCAATTGTTGATTGATCAGGTTAATAAACTGGCGATGCTCCCTGGAGAAGAAATAATCCACGTATTGCCGCAGGAATTCAAAATTGACGGGCAGACCGAAATCAAGGAGCCTATCGGAATGTACGGCGCGCGCCTGGAAGCAAGCTTTCACGTGGTTGTCGGGCAGGCCTCTTCCATCCGAAACGTAGGAAGGTGCATCCAAAGTTCAGGAATTGAATTGTCTGGATTGACCTTGGAGCCATTGGCTTCGGCTGATGCGGTTTTGAGCCAGGAAGAAAAAGAAGCGGGTGTTGCGCTAATCGACATAGGCGGTGGTACAACGGATTTAGCCATTTTCAAGGATGGGATCATTCGCCATACAGCAGTGGTGCCTTTTGGAGGAAATGTGATTACCGATGACATCAAGGAAGGCTGTTCGATCATTGAAAAGCAGGCTGAATTATTAAAGACAAAATTTGGCTCAGCGTGGCCAGGAGAAAATAAAGACAACGAAATTGTTTCGATTCCGGGTTTAAGAGGAAGAGACCCCAAAGAGATTTCGCTTAAAAACCTATCGAAAATCATCCATGCACGTGTGGTTGAAATCATCGAGCAGGTATTCACCGAAATCAAGGCTTACGGGCATGAAGATCCAAGAAAGAAACTGATTGCCGGCATCGTTTTGACCGGTGGAGGTTCCAACCTGAAGCACATCAAGCAATTGGTGGAATACATTACAGGAATGGATACCAGAATCGGTTACCCGAATGAGCACCTGGCAGGGAACTCAAGCGAAGAAATCTCAAGCCCATTATTTGCCACCGCAGTAGGATTGGTAATGAACAGCATCGAGAACAATTCGAACAGCGCTTATAAAATTGAATTAAAAGAAGTGGTGGCGGAAGCTCCGAGGCAAGTTGTTTTCCAGCAGCCTGTTGTTGAAGCGGCGCCGGTTGCAGAGGAAAAAACGGAGAAGGTTACCGATGTGATCGAAGAGCCGATCAATCTGGAGACCGAAACCACAGAGCATAAAATAAAAAGATCGTTTTTTGACCGTTATGTAGAAAAGATCAAGGACTTTTTGGATAACGCAGAGTAGTGATTGAAAACCAAGACAAAAAAGACAATAAGCAGTACAGAATATATAATACTAAATACCAAGAAGTATGATAAGCAACTCAGAATTTGGAAACATTTCATTTGATTTACCTAAAAATCAATCAAATGTCATTAAAGTTATCGGAGTTGGTGGCGGAGGAAGTAACGCTATCAATCACATGTTCAAACAAGGAATCAAAGGCGTTGATTTCATTGTTTGCAACACCGATTCTCAAGCACTTCAAAACAGCGCTGTGCCAAACAAGATCCAATTGGGTGTCAACCTGACGGAAGGACTTGGTGCAGGAGCCAACCCTGAGGTAGGGCAGCAATCCGCTATGGAAAGCATTGGTGACATCGAAAAGATGTTGGATACCAATACTAAAATGGTTTTCATCACAGCCGGTATGGGTGGTGGAACAGGTACTGGTGCTGCACCTGTAATTGCTCAATTGGCTAAAGAAAGAGATATCCTTACAGTTGGAATCGTGACTATTCCGTTCCAGTTTGAAGGAAAAGTTCGTTCTGAGCAGGCTTTGTTGGGAGTTGAAAGATTAAGAAAACAGGTAGATTCACTTATTGTTATCAATAATAATAAATTGAGGGAAGTTTACGGAAACCTTGGCTTTAAGGCTGGGTTCTCAAAAGCTGACGAAGTGTTGGCTACGGCTTCACGCGGTATTGCGGAAGTAATTACGCACCACTACACCCAGAATATCGACTTAAAAGACGCCAAAACCGTATTGTCAAACAGCGGAACTGCAATTATGGGATCTTCAGTTGCTACAGGAGATAACCGTGCTAAAGATGCGATTGTTTCTGCTTTGGATTCGCCACTGTTGAATGACAATAAGATTTCAGGAGCTAAAAACGTATTGTTGCTTATCGTTTCAGGTTCTAATGAAATCACTATTGACGAAATCGGGGAAATCAATGACCACATCCAATCTGAAGCGGGCTACAATGCCAACATCATCATGGGAGTTGGTGAAGATGAAACTTTAGGAGAAGCGATTGCGGTTACAATTATCGCTACGGGATTTAACGTAGAACAGCAGAACGGAATCGTAAATACAGAAGTTAAGAAGATCGTTCATGCTTTAGAAGACGACCAAAAAATCGTCCGCGACCTGACCCAAAAGCCGGTAGAGGTTTTTCAGAACATAGAAGCTCCGATTGCTGAAAATAAAGAAGAGAAAATCGTTTTCGAATTGATCGAGGACGAATTAAAAATAGAAGCTCCGGTTGTGGCTGAAGTTGAAGCCCCGGTGGCGTTCGAGGAGCCAATCGTTTTTGAAGCTGCTCCGGTTACGCCAACTGCAGTTATCGATGAAAACGAACTGATCGCAATGAACCATTTCATCCGAAACCTGGATGTGACTTTTGAAATCGTTTCGCCTATCAAAGATATCGATTATAAAGTGACTACTCCGGAAATCAAGGAGATGAAAGTGATCGAGCCAATCATCGAAAAAGAGGAAGAGCAGATCACCTTTACTTTCGATATGCCGGAATTGCCAACATTTGAAAAGAAAATAGAAGAAATTAAGCCTGTTGAAACTGTAAAAGTAGCAGAAGAAAGCAAAATCGTTTTTGATCTGTCTGAAGTAAATGAAATCAAGGTGAACGAACCGGTACAGTTTGTGCCAGTAACCGAACTTAACGAAGAAGGCATCATCAAATATTCTTTGGAAGAATACATGGAGCTGGAAAACGATTTGCTGAGTTCTAAACCAGCCGCTGCAGCTATCGTTGAAGAGCCGATTGCTGAAGAATTGAACTTTACGATGAAAGTGGAAGCTACGGATAAGCCAAATGCAATTGTAAGCCAGTTTGAAGATATTTCGCCGGTTGAGATGACTATCGAAGAAACCCTGAAACACAGAGCTGACGATAGAAGAAGGAAATTAAAAGAATTCAACTATAAGTTCCATAACAATCCTTCAAAAATTGAGGAAATGGAAAAAGAACCAGCCTACAAAAGACTTGGAGTAGATCTGTCGCAAACTGCCCAAACCAATACAAATTCAAGAATGTCTATCGGAACAGACAGCAATGACGATACCCAATTGCGTTCCAATAATTCATTCTTACACGATAATGTGGATTAGTCTACAGATAACCCCTTAATCTGTAACCCGGAAATCATTTGATTTTCGGGTTATTTTTTTGCCCTAAAAATAAATTTTGATCGGCATTTTTTTTAGATCAAACATTTGAATGCCTTGTGTATAGCGGGTTTTATGAGTTTTTTTCTTGTTAACGATATACTTGTTATAAAAAAGTTAAAATAACATTTTGTAGGAAAGAATTTTTATGTTACATTCGTTTCAGAAGAGGAAGTAAAATAATTAATTTAGAAGTGTAATAGCTACAAATATATTTTTATAGGGGTTCAAATCCTCTCTTCCTCTTCTTCTTTTTTTTCTCTATATCAATTGTCAGCCTATGGATCCAAATAGAAGAAAATTTATTGCTACCACCACTTTAAGCCTTATCGGAATCAGTTTATCCAATAGTTTGTTTGCCCAAACATTTGATTCGGGAAACAGTGTGGTCCATTCAGAAACGAGAGCACAAATGCTAAGAAATGCTGCGATCAAAAGAAGAAATGGAGAGTTTGGGCTGGCGAGGGAAATGTATACTCAGATCATTACGGCATACCCTGCAGAGGTGCGGGCCTATGATGGCATAAGGAAAATAATGCTTCAGGAGAAATACAAAGAGCTCGAAGTTTTTAACTTATACCTGGATGGGTTCAACAGGAATCCCGGGAATCCTATTTTTAAAGAAAGGCTTGCAAAAGAATACATGCGCCTGGCTTTGGGTAATAAAAAATTCTCAGATCAGCTTACCGTTTCAGAAGGGGTTTTGGATAAAGCCAAATATTATTTTGAGGAGGCTATGACCAATGCACCTAATAACGAACAGTTCCAAAAGCAATTAGAAAAAGCCGAACAAAAAATGCTTTTTGAAGCGGAATCGGTAGATGCGCGTGAAAATGCAGCTATCAAAAACAAGAAAAAGGAGGACTGCATAAAGCACAAAAATAGATTTGCCGGCTTAACGGCATCTGAAACAAAAGAAAAGCTGGATAAGCTGCTTACAAAATCAGCCGATGATTATAGAAATGTGCATATCAGGGAATTATACCGTACTTACATCAAAAAGCTTAAAGACGAAGGCAATTTTGACCTGGCGGCAAATTACACCAGGGAACTTTATATGTTTGACAAGAAAGACAGCCTGTCTTTAAAAATTGCCCGAAACGTTTGCAAAAAAGATAAAAAATATGAAGTTCTGGAAGCTGTTGAACGCAAAAACGAAAGCATAAAAAAGAGTTTCTGGTCAAAGATCGCGTTATTCGATGTATTGTATCTGAGGTATAAGCATGAAGGTGTAGGCAGTTTGACAGAAATGAAAAATATACTGAATGGCGCCTCAGCCAAAAAATATTCATTTTACCATATTTTTGAATACAATACCAGGGTCATCAGGCTTTCGCTGATTAAGAATAATTATACGGAAGCACTTACTTACCTAAACACTTTTGCCGACTCTATGGTGGGGACTTCTTCAGCGCATTTTATTGATAAATTCTCGGTATTGTGCACAGAGTATTATTTAAAGCGGAATGACCTTCAAAATGCTTTAGATGTGCTCAATATTGGCCTTCAGGAAAAAGTGGAAGCAGACGAAGCCTTTTTGCAAAAGCTTATTGCAGTGAACAGCGAAAAGAAAATCATCAAGAAAATCCATGTTGAAAGATTGAATGATTATCGGATTAAATTGTTAAACGGTTCATATTAAGCGGCTTATGAAAAAACAATTCCTTTTATTAATCCTTATCCTCAATTCATATGCTGTTATCTCGCAGATAACCATTACAGAGGTTTACTACGATACCCCATTTTTGGAAGATATTTATCACTATGACAACATTGGTGAGCAGCTTCCGACACCTTTTTTGCACCATATGGGCGAATACATTGAATTGTATAATTATTCGAGTGAAGACATTCCCCTAAAAGGCTGGGCTATTACGGATAATGTGTCGCGCTATGATTTTCCCAATAATGCCATAATCAGGGCCAATCAATTTATTGTGGTAGCCTACAGGGGCTATGGGCAGCCGGATTATTTTACGAGTTTTTTCCCAACGACAGCAGGTAAGCAAGCACAGATATTTTACCAGGATAAGATAATGCTGCGGAATATGGGCGAAGAACTGAAGCTGCACGCCGGAGATATCAGAGGGCTTAATTGTAAAAATAAGGTTATCCAAAGGGTAATATGGGGAGTAAGCACTTCGGGCTACAATGTTCTTCTGGATAATACGTGGTATCCGGAAACCAGCTCGCCCAATGCATTTGATTTCTACCTTCCGTCATTGCATTACCTGGCAGGCACTACCTATGCCCATGCCACTGCATCACCGCTTGAAGAAGAAGTAGTGCTGCCCACACAGGATTTAGAAGATATTTTGATGGTTCAGGAAACGCTTAATGATCTGTTGAGTGATTTTACGTGGGATTATTATTCAGATGCGGTTTTGGCTAATACGTGTCCGGATGATATCAATATAGTAGAGCAAAACCCATCCGAGAACCTATTTAAGCACGGGAAAATGCTTTGTCTATGACAATTCAGGGAACAGCCTTATTGCGGTTGACTGTGCCCCGCCAAATACATCGTCTTCAAATCCTTCTTCAGAATATACTTCTTCCCAGATGGAGGAGTTCAGTTCGCTGATTGCTTTGGCACCCAACCCAACAAATTCCACATTGACAGCCTCGTGGAGTGGGACAATATTGGGCAAAATTACCGAAATGCAACTGGCAAATACAAATGGTGTCAGTATTGGCGTGGTACCTATATCAAGCGCCCAAAACAGCGTTCAGATTTATTTAACTTCCCAGCCTACAGGAATTTATATAGTAAAATTCATTTTGAATTCGGGCCAGTTTATCTCGAAAAACGTAATAAAAATTTAACGGAAGGCTTTCCTAAGGACTTCATTTATACTATAATCTCTTATTATCATGGGAAAAATTTTAAATTTTTGCTTAGCTGCATTATTCCTGCCTTTAATGATGTTAGGTCAGAGTTCAGAAACTATTCAGTTAGAATATGATACTTCAGGGTATTCTCAATCCAATCAGTCAGTAGCGGCAAAGATCGCTTCGTCTACCATTCCGGTGCAGGCGGGGGTAACCGATACGATCCCATCGATTAAATCAGAAATGAATGTAAACGATGGAGGGGCTTTAACCTATATGATCCCTATTGATGTTTTGAAGGGGGTAAGTAATTTTCAGCCTAATATTGCCTTGGGGTACAGCAGCCAATCCGGAAACGGGCAGGCAGGCTGGGGATGGAATATCATAGGCCTTTCGACCATTACCCGTGGAGGCAGGAGTAACTATATAGATGGGATCACCATTGGCCCGCAATACAATAACAGTGATCCATTTTATCTTGACGGACAACGATTATTGGCCACTGGAGCAACTACCTTTGAAACAGAAAAATACTCAAAAATCAAAATCATAAAAGACCCGTCGGCAGTTGTTGGCTATGGCTATAGCTTTACGATACAATATACTGACGGTAAAGTTGCCAAATACAAGGAGCTGGTTTATGGGCAGCATTATATATCGGTAATTAAGGATGCTTACAATAATGAAGTCCATTTCAATTATTCGGTTGCCAACAATGTCCCGCAGGTAAACTCGATATCGTATGGCGGCACAAGCCCTTCGACGGATAAGTTTTTTGTTTATTTCAATTATATAGATAGAAAGACCGTTACTAAAACCTATAGGAGTGGGGCTTTATATAAAAATACCAAGGTGCTTTCTGAAATTGTTGTGCAATCCACATACCTTACTGCCAATTCGGGGGTCTACAGAAAATATAAGCTGACTTATGACTATATTCAGGGCAATACGGTAGAAAGGCTTATAAAGGTCCAGGTTCAAAACGAAACCGGGCATAGTTTGAAACCACTGACGTTTTTTTACAATGAGGCCTCTGCGGCAGAAGTTGTTAAAATATCGCGTTCCAATACAGGTTTCCCTTATAATGCAATCGGGCTGGGAAATGTTGCTGTTGGAGATTTTACAGGCACGGGAAAACCTTATCCGATGTACGAATTAAAAGTTTCTGATGAGAACTACATGGTTGGTGGCAGCGTTTATAACGGCTCGAGGTTTTATTTTACCGGAAGGAACCTGCAGAACAATAAAATCTGTGAAAATGACCAGGTTATTTCGCAGATTGACAATTTTATAGGCGAAGTTGATAAGAACAATCTTGCAAGCGCTAATAATCTGACCGATGAAGTAAAGTTTCAGTTCAATGACAGGGTAACCGGATTTACCAAGCTGATTACAATGAATCTGAAAGGCGGAGCCAACCAATTGGACGATCATTACCATGTTGAATGGGGTTATGAAGGATGGTTTTACAGTCCTACTATAACACTTATCCCTGGAGATTATGTAAGGGATAAAAAAGGAAGGGATATCATTTCGGGGGATTATAACAATGATGGCCTGGTGGATGTGATAATTTTTGAGCATGAAAATTTGAACAGGCCGCAAAAATTCTATTTTTCTGAAATCGGTAAGCTTCCCGCAGGGCAAACTACACCAGCCGTATTAACCGCATCCGGAATTAGCGATGAGTCAAGGGTTTTTCAAATTGAATTTGACGGGGATGGCCTGGCCGAATTAATGTTTGTTACCGAAGAAACAGGTTTGTATTCCATATTCAAAGTAAACCTGGCCAATAATTCGCTCGATCCTATCGCCGGACAGCAAAACATCCCGCTTGCTAACTACACCAAGAAGACCCCGTTGATTTTTGGCGATTTCAACGGAAACGGACTGACGGATTTCTTAACCCCACAAAAAGTCTATACTATAGAAGGTTCGACCGCAGCCAAAGAATTGGAGAAAATGGAGAACCGAGCAATTAATGTGGTGGGAATATATCGCAACAGGCACTGCGTTCCTGAAAACTGAGAAAAATTACACCACACAAAAGCTGGCTTATATGGCTCCTTCCCAAAGGAATATAATCAAACGGTCTTCGTTTTGGAGCAAAGTGTGGAGTGGAACCCCTGATAGTTACAGCCATACAGAATATGGGACAGCAACTGTACTTTCTTTAGATGTTGACAATGATGGTAAAACCGATTTGGTATCCTTTAGGAAGTTTGGTAAAGCAAAATACGATTCTGAAGGAAAATTATGGAAAACCAATATTGAGAACCTGAACACGTTTACCTATACCCCACCCGCAATACACTATCCTGACCAATGCAGGCACAATGTAACAGGCGCATTGGTAAATAGTACAGGATCCTGTGGTTTTAACTATACTTTTGTTCCTGAGCATTGGCAATTTTTTTCGCCTGTCACCGTTAATACAACCACGGCAAACAAAATATTTTTCCATATCAACAGGACATTGCCGGATGGCAGCCAGGCACTGGTGAACCTCCCTAATGTAATTGATTTGTCGGAAACGAAAATCTCCCCGCTGTCCTTGGTTTTGGCAAATGCAGATTACGAAAAGCTCAACACTTACAAATCGGAAGTATTCATACACGATCCGGTAACAAGAAGCGATATACGATGCGTGGTTGATAACCAGGAATTTTCGGAAGGGCTCTTACGTCAGGTCAGTAATGGAAGCCCTATAACCCAGGTGGTGGAATACAGGCCAATGATGGAGAAAAACAATACCAACCTGGAGAAGGTGTATACTACGGATAATTTATCATTGCCATATCCATACTATATTCATAAAAATATTGGTATCAATTATCTGGTGCACAAAATGCACACGATGTTTGACGATAAAGTACTTACGGTAGAGTACCGCTACCAAAACGGTATCCAGCATTTATGGGGTAAAGGGTTTATCGGGTTCCAAAAAACATTTGTAAGCGATGCTTATGAAAGCAGGTTCATCAACGGGAAATATTTGGTAAAAGATGTTTTCAAAGGGTTGTATTGGAATGTAAAGACACATGATCCGCTGAATGACAATGCACTGATATCATCTACTTATGGAAGCTTGAACCCCAATTCTGTTTTTACCAAATCAACTGTTACCAACCAGCGTTTTGATAAAGGGAACAACAGGTATCTCATTTTGCCGGTGCTGGAAGTCAATACCGATAACCTCCAGGGAATTACCATAGCGAAAACCTATCAGTATGATACAGCAGGAGATTTGCTCTTAAAACAGGCCAATACAGACTATAACAGCCAGGCATCAAGTATAGAGAAGTATTCCTATGCATCCGAAAATACCAATGGCGATCATTTATTTTTTGGTAAAATCAGTCAGGTAGAAAATACTGCCATCAAAAATGCTTCAACCTTTATTACCAAGGAAGAGCAGGACTATAACCCGAATGGTACGCTGCTGCAAACCAGAAAGTATGGTAATGGTACGCCACCTATAGTAATTGATTATACCTATACCCCTTTCGGTGAGGTTGTGACGAAAACGTTGTCAACAGTTGGTGTGCCTTCAACCACAACAGCTTATGAGTATGAGCCTACGCAACGATACATATCGAAAATAACTACGCCCGATGGTTTGGTAAGTATAACCAATGTAAATGCATTGGGCCGTACCACTTCCGAAGTCTCAGGACTTGGGCTAACAACATCCTACAAGTACGACCGATGGGGTAACGTAAAGGAAACTACAGATTTTTTGGGGAAGAAAACAACGATCCGGAAATTATTTGATAGTTCTGCTCCTGCGGGTTCTTATATCATCGCTACAAAACGTGAAGGAGGTGTTGAAGACAGGGTGCTAATGGACAAGTTTGACAGACCTGTAAAAACCATGTCGCAAAGCTTAAATGGTCAATGGATTACCGTATCAACCGAGTATGATATTTTTGGAAAAAAAATAGCCGTCAGCGAGCCATATTTCAGTAGTGATACGCCTTTGTGGAACTATATCGAATACGATGAGCTGAAAAGACCGGTAAAGCAAATTTCTTTCAATGGAAAAATAATCACTACGTGCTACGAAAAAATGAAGGTTACGGTAGATGACGGAATCAAAAAAACAGCAAAATGGCTGGACGCTACAGGAAAAACGATAAGATTCAAAGATGAGGGAGGCGAAATATTCTATAAATATTATCCGAATGGAGCTTTAAAAGAAACTGATTATGAAGGAATCAAAACCAAAATTGAAATTGATGGATGGGGGAATAAAATCAAATTGAATGATCCTTCCGCTGGAGTTTTCCAATATGAATATGATAATCTTTGCCGTCTTACAAAAGAAGTAAACCCTAAGGGAGGCATTAGTCTTTATACATACGATAATTTAGGCCGTGCACTTACGGAAAATACAACCAGCCCTTCTGAAAATACTACAATTGTTAAGAATTTTGCGTATGATCCCACTACAAAATTACCTACGGTTGTCAGTGGAAGCTATAACGGAAGGAATTATACTTATACCACTTTTTATAATGACCAGTATCATAGGGTGACAGGTAAAAAAGAAGAAACGCCTGAGTTTATTTATGAAACAACTACCACTTATGATGATCTGGGAAGAGTTGATACCAATAAATTTAAAACTACCCTTAGTTCTTTAAATTATACTACTCAGTCAAACATTAAGAACAATTATGATGCAAATGGCATCCTGATCAGCCAAACTGATCTTGATAATTCACAGGTAATTTGGACAGTCAATAATGTTAATTCGCACGGATTGACAACTCAAACAACTTATGGGAATGGCTATACTGTCAATGCGATTTATAACAATAGCACACTTTCTTTAGAAAAAATAAAACATCAGAAAGATGGAATTGCCATAGTTGACATTGATTATGCATTTTCTGTGCAGCAAGGTGTTTTGATGAACCGCAATAACCTGGTTTTTGGCAAAAGCGAAGATTACAGCTATGACACTTTAAACCGATTGCTTGAAGAAAAGGTAAACGGAGCTGTTGTTCAGTCTTATACTTATGACAAAAGAGGCAGGATGACCTCGAACACAGCTGTCGGAAAATACAATTATAACGAACAAAACTACAGGCTGGAAAGTATTAATTACAATGCAAACGGCAGCCAATTGAACAGTAACCGTGGATTTGTTGAAGTACAATACAATAGTTTCAAAAATCCGACCGAGATTTTCCTTGCAGGAAAAGACCGTATCAGCTACGATTATTCCATATTAAAAACAAGGAGCGTAGCCTATTATGGCAGCCTGAACACTGCAGCTGCAAACAGGCCAAACAGGAAATTCTTTAGCGCAGACAAAGCCATCGAAATAATAAAAGAGGGTAATGTTACCAAGATCATCACTTATATAACAGGTGATCCTTACAGTGCCAATTATATCAAAATTGACAAGCTGATCAGTGGCAATGTAGATAGCGTAAACCGTTATTACCTGCATAGGGATAACCAAAACACCATTTTGGCCATTACTAAAGCAGATGCCAGTGCTGCTGTAGTGGAACAGCGTTATTTTGATGCATGGGGTAACCTGAAAAATGCCATTGTCAATGGCGTGGCACAAGCGCCAAATGCATTGGGCTGGGTAAATTCCCTGCTTATCGACAGAGGATATACTGGTCATGAGCATCTAAAGACGGTCGGGCTGATCCATATGAACGGAAGGCTCTATGATCCGCAGTTAAAGCGGTTCCTGTCGCCTGACAATTATGTGCAGGATCCTTTTAATACCCAAAACTACAACCGATTCGGATATGTATGGAATAATCCGTTACTTTATACTGATCCTAGTGGCGAACTCGGATTCCTGGCAGTCATCGCAATAGGTTTTGCAGTAGCCATTACTACCAACGCGATCCAGAACATGATAAACGGTATCCCGTTCTGGTACGGAATGGGTAAGGCAGGGGTAATGGGAGCTGTAAGCGGTGCCATTAGTTTTGGAATCGGAGCTTTGGCAACAGACACGTTTGGGGTTCTCACCACAATGGGCAAAGCGCTCTTCCAGGCCGGAATGCATGGATTGACAGGAGGTATTATGAGTGACCTGCAGGGAGGTACTTTTGCCAGTGGTTTGGCTGCCGGTGCAGTAAGTTCATTGATCACTAGTGGAGTAGAGGCATTAGGGCAAACAGGAAACATATGCGAAGGAGTTAATATGAAAGGGCAAACATTCCAATATGCAGAATTGAATAAATTTGGGGCTTCCCCTAATTTTAAGGCTGTTATGATCGCAAGTGGCGGTATGAGTGGCGGCTTAAGTAGCGCAATTGCCGGTGGAGATTTCATGGATGGGTTTAGACAGGGAGTAATCACTGCAGGATTGAATCATTTAGTTTCAAATATTGCAATCAAAATTGAGGATAAAAGTATGCTTGTGAAGATGTTGGATAAAGCAGGATATAAATTTCCTAACCAAACAGCAGAAAACTTAAATATAAGTTTAGAGGAATTCGCAAGAAGGGTTTTTGCAGATATGTATAAACAGGCAGGAAATCCTAAATTTACAAAAGTTGATAAAATAGAATCAGAATCTACTAAATCAGAAACAGGAGGAGCTGGTATGACTGTTCATGGTAAAGTCAGTTATACCTGGACAGAGTCTGGGGGTAAAATTACTACCACGCCTACTGGCATTTTAATTGCCAAAGATGCTTTTGCAAGCTTCCTTCTGTTAGGGGAAGTTGTAGGGCATGAATTAAATCATTATGTTGACCATGTCTTTGGATGCTATGCAGGTTGGGCAAATTCAGTCGGAGGAACAGGTGAAGAAAGGATCAATTATGCACACAATATGTCTGAAATGGCTGCATGGTCCTGGACCAACGCGGTTAGCCCATCTTATATAAACGGATGGCAGGTTCAAAGATATTTCAATAAACTATAATCTATCAAATAATGAAAACAATCTATTGGATAGCCTGCCTATTTTTATTCACGCTTTCCTGTGTTACAACTAATAGCTACCATAAACCGGCAGTTGAAAACAATGGCTTGAGCTTTGTATTAGAAAACAAAAGTGTTTCAATAACCAATGACACCTTAAGGCTCAGGGTTGTAAACAATAATGCTGAAGCGGTTAATCTCATGATGAATTTAGGAATAAGTTCCAGGATGGCTTCTGATTACACAATACCGATGGTAAATTATGTTTTGGTTGATGAAGAAGGAAAGCAGCTCGATACTGCTGGCGAAGGTGCCCACCTAGATGGCTTTGATACAGCGCCGGATAGTAGAAAGCCAAAGACAAATGAATTTGTACTTCACCATATCAATAAAAATATCGAGCTGAAGTTTCCATTTACAACCACATTCAAAAGCAAAAACATCAGCCTTTCTATGCATTATGTTTTTAAAAAGGATAAAAAATATTTTGTAAGCGTCGAGTATTCCCCTAACCAGAAAGTCATAGATTCCCTGGAAAGAAAAGGAATAAAAGCCTATGGTAAGCCAATAATCTCAAACAAAATTCCGGTAACCGGCTTTTAATTTTTTTGAGGGATTTCAAAAATATAGTAAAAACCCTATACGATTTCAGTAAAAACCCTAAGGCTGCAACTGAAAATTAGCCGTATCCTTGTAAAAGCTAACGAACACCAGCTGTAATAGTTAGTCCCCAAAGAAAGCAACTTATCATTCAGGTACCCCGCCAAATGATTCTCAAGTAAATCCTACTGCCCGGATATTCATAATCATAGACACGTTCTATAATTTGTTTTTGCTTCACTCAACCCGAAAATGCTTTTGCTGTTTTCGGGTTATTTTTTTAACTTCGCGAAACTTTTCAGAAGTAGTACGAATGGAATGAACAGGCAGCGTAATGGCTTGGGCTTTTTCGGGCAACCTTATTCCCGCTGTCCGCACTACACGGTAGTCGCTGCCATCGGGGCTAAGAGTAAACCGTGGTAATCTGGAAAGTGTAACAATAAAAATTTAAAAGATGAGCCTATCTACTAAAATAATGGACGAAATGAAAACCGCTATGCGCGAAAAAAATACCGTAGCATTGGAAGCGCTTCGTGCCATCAAATCAGAAATTCTATTGGCGCAAACTTCAGGCGGAGCTACAGAACTCTCTGAATCCGACGAAATCAAGATACTACAGAAACTGGTAAAAATGCGTAAAGACAGCGCTACCATTTTCACAACGCAAAACCGCCCTGACCTGGCAGAACCAGAACTGGCACAGGTAGCTGTAATCGAGAAATTCCTTCCGGCCCAGCTTTCCGAAGCTGAGGTTGAAGCTGTAATAGCCAAAATCATTGCAGACACCGGCGCATCCGGAATTGCATCTATGGGAAAGGTTATGGGATTGGCTACTGCACAGCTTGGTGGCTCAGCAGAAGGCAAAACAATTTCAACTATTGTTAAGAAATTATTGGTTTGATAAAGACCGGGTACCAGATGGGAAAAGAAGGGTAATTATTTCAAACTTCATATCTCTCATTTTGTACTTAAAAAAAACGGCTGCGTAGTTCAACGGATAGAATGTCAGATTCCGGTTCTGATGATGGAGGTTCGAGTCCTCTCGTGGTCACATATGAAATTAAAAGGAGGACAGCCAGTGGCTGTCAGGTAAAAGGAGCGCTGTATGGCGCTCTTTTTATATCATAAATTTGCCCTATGGATTAAGCATTTTCCCCTATTATTATTTTCAGCGCGGAGCGCTGTGAGATTTGATATTAAGAGGAGAATGTCCAGTGGACATTCGGTTTTTATTCCCAATATTGTTGTGTCGATAAAAATTCCTATCACTTTTTTATATTTACACAATGGAAGGCGAATTTTTAGTTGTACTGATAATCCCGATACTGTCTGTTTTGGTATTGTTCGGCCTATTCTTTATGGGATTGGTAGATGATATTTGTATTGCGCTATTCGGACGGCCAATGTTTATCCATTTTTATTTCTGGAAACAGGATATAAGCCCGGGGCAGGAATACCTGCTTCGCCAGAAGTTAAGTTTTTATCAGAAACTGGATGCCAAGCAAAAAACCTATTTCAACCATAGGGTGGCCCGTTTCCTGGATAAATATCAGATTATTGGACGCGATGGTTTTTTAGTAACCCAGGAAGTGGAAACCCTCATAGCCGCAACCTATGTCATGCTGACTTTCGGGATGCGGAGATTTTTGGTAGATACCTTTGATAAAATCATTGTCTATCCCGAAGTGTACCTTTCTACCCAAACACAGGAATATTACAAGGGAGAATTCAATCCGCGGATGAAAGCCGTAGTTTTTTCCTGGGAGGATTTTGTTTCAGGATATGAAATCAGTAATGACAACCTTAATCTCGGAATTCATGAGTTTTCACACGTAATCCATCACCACAGCCTCAACCGTAATGATGCAAGTTCACTGGCATTTAAAAAACACCATGCCCAGCTGATCAAAGAAGTGAACCATCCGCCCAATATGCAAATGCTGATCGATTCCGACTATTTCAGGATTTATGCCTATACCAATCACTACGAATTCATTTCGGTAATTATTGAGCATTTTTTCGAATCACCTGTAGAATTCCACAGAAGATTCCCGGCATTGTACCTTAATGTAAGCCGCATGCTCAACCATCCGCCAGTTAGTTTGCACCGTTGATGCTACCAGAAAACAGTATACAGAGCCGCCAGTATTCCAATAATGATTATTGCGCCAACCGCGAAGCCTGATGAAACGCCGAACATCGATTTGTCGATTTCCAGCCCGTGGGTTTTAACGCCTTTTTTATTTTCATAAACGCTGATAAAATACATTCCGGTTACGGCAACAAGGAATACGATTCCCATACGATCCACAAAAGGCATTTCATAGATCCCGGTTTTATTCGGAACCGCAAGGCTGTAGTCATAAAGAAAATGCAAATCCATCAGGTTGGGCAGTACTTTTAATAATATAGATAAAAGCAAGCCGCCAATCATTGCAAATAAAGCGGCATTTGGAGTAGTCTTTTTCCAGAAAAAACCAAGGATGAACATGGCAAATACACCCGGACTCACAAATCCGGTGTATTCCTGGATGAATTCGAACCCGCCCTTTTTGTCAATTCCTAAAAACGGAGCAAGCACTACTGCAATGATCATTGCGGCGATGATGGTTTTTTTTCCAATGCTTACCAGCTTTTTCTCGTCTGCGCCTTCATTGATTTTTTTCTTGTAAACGTCCAGCGTAAAAATTGTCGCAATACTGTTGGCTTTCCCTGCCAATGACGCGACAATTGCAGCAGTCAGTGCGGCGAATGAGAGCCCTTTCAAGCCTGTTGGCAATAAATTCAGCAGAGTAGGATATGCCCTGTCCGGATTTAAAGAGCCATCCTGTAGCATTTCCGTCTGGAAGCCGCCTTGCTGGTACAAAACATAAGCCGCAATTCCGGGTAACACCACAATAATCGGCATCAGTAATTTTAAAAATGCCGCAAACAAAATCCCGCTTCTTGCGGTTTTGATATCGGCTCCCAAAGCCCGTTGTGTGATGTATTGGTTGCAACCCCAATAATTCAGGTTGATGATCAGCATTCCGCCAATAAGCACCGAAAGCCCTGGCAAATCCATATAATGCGGATTGGTTTTGTCAAAAATCATGTGGAAATGGTCTGCCGCGTTGTTTTTCATCAGGCTGAAGCCGCTTAAAACCCCGCTCGAGCCAAATTTTTCGGCCACCAGGTCCAATGCCAGGTAAGTGGTTACCAGCCCGCCCAAAATCAAAAAGAATACCTGTATCACATCGGTAAAACCGATAACCTTCATTCCGCCGAGCGTAATCATTACGGCAAAAACAGCAAGGAAGATCATGCACAATGTCAGGTTCAATCCCGAAATACTGCTGATGGCCAGCGCTCCAAGGTATAGGATGGAAGTAAGGTTGACAATAACGTAAAGCAACAGCCAAAAAACTGCCATGATCATGGCAACATTTCCATTATAACGTTGGTTGAGGTACTGCGGCATCGTAAAGATCTTGTTTTTCAGGTACACCGGAATAAAGAAAACGGCAACGATAATTAAAGTTAATGCCGCCATCCATTCGTAAGTGGCGATAGCCAGTCCCATTTTAAAACCGCTTCCGCTCATCCCGATGAATTGTTCCGCGCTGATGTTGCTGGCAATCAATGATGCGCCAATGGCCCACCAGGTCAGCGAACCTTCGGCCAAAAAATAATCCTTGCTGTCGGATACGGCTTTCTTTTTTCGGTTGTAGATCCACAAACCGTAGCCTACGATGATGACAAAATAGAGAAAGAAAACAATGTAATCTTTGGTGCCTAATGTTTGCATATTATTGGGTTTTATAATGGTTGGTTGATAGTTTTCTTAAGATTTCGGCGCTTTGTTCCGGTGAAATGTCGCGTTGCGCCTCGCCTAGCATTTCGTAGCCTACCATGAATTTCTTTACAGTAGCCGAACGCAATAATGGCGGGTAAAAATGCATGTGGAAATGCCATTCGGGATGCGAAACCCTGTCGGTTGGCGCCTGATGGATTCCGGCCGAATAAGGAAATGAGGTTTCAAAGAGATTGTCGTATTTGATGGTGATCGTTTTTATGATTTCGGCGAAAGCCCTGCTTTCATCATTGGTCATCCCGATGATATTGCCAAAATGCCTTTTGCTGATGATCATTGTTTCATAGGGCCAGATCGCCCAAAAAGGCACAACTACGGCAAAATGATTGTTTTCTGCAACGATGCGTTCCTGATGTTTCAATTCCTGCTCGAGGTAATCCTTCAAAAGGCTGGTCTTATTTTTTTCGTAGTGGGAGCGAAGGTTTTTCTGCGTTCGCTCTACTTGGGTAGGCAATGAAGATTGCGCCCAGATCTGCCCATGCGGATGTGGATTGCTGCAGCCCATGACGCTTCCCTTGTTTTCAAAAATCTGTACATAATTGATAAAATCATGGCTGCCCAGTTCGATGTATTGCTCTTTCCAGATTTGAACCACTTTTTCGATGTCGGTAATTTCCATTTCGGGCAAAGTCAGATTGTGTTTTGGCGAAAAGCAAACCACTTTGTTAATGCCTCTTTCGGGTTTTAGTTGAAATAAATTTGACGATTGATTGTCAAAAGCAACTTCTTCCTGGAGCAATGCCGAAAAATCATTTTCAAACACATAACAATCCGTATAGTCAGGGTTTTTAATGCCGTTGGAACGCGAATTCCCGGGGCATAAATAACATTCCGTATCGTATTGTGGCCTATTGTCTTCGTGGAGCTTTTCATTCTGGCCCTGCCACGGACGCTTGTTGCGGTGCGGCGAAACCAAAATCCATTCGTCCAATAACGGATTGTAGCGGCGGTGTGGGTGTTCGTTGGTCTTAAATGGCTCCATGGTTTAATTTTTGTAAAGCGTTGTGCCTTTTGAAATCTTGATTTTGTAGGCTTTTAATTCGATGCCGAAAGCATCCCTGTATTTGTCAGAAATAGTTTCAATCAGCTCGTTTTCGGTTCCTTTTTCGATAAGGTTGATAGAACAGCCGCCAAATCCGCCACCCATCATCCGGGCGCCCAGCACGTTTTTTTGACTGGAAACCGCATCCACCAGGAAGTCGATCTCATCACAGCTTACTTCGTACTCCTTGGACAGGCCATGGTGTGCTTCGGTCATCAGTTTTCCCAGCTCCTTAAAATCGGATTGCTCCAATGCCGCAACAGCATCTAAAACACGCTGGATTTCCTTGACAACAAAATGGCAGCGCCTGTAAACAATGTCGCCTAATTCGTCCTTGAGCGAATCCACCATTGCCACGGTGCAATTGCGGAAAGTCTCCACTTCTGGGAAGTGTTTTTTAATGATAGCCAAGCCCTGTTCCACTTGCTGACGGCGTACATTATAGCCCGAAGTCAGGTGCGTATGCTTTACATTGCTGTCCAATAAAAGTAACGAATACTTCTTGAAATCGGCATTGTGGTATTCGTGTTCCAAAGTAGTGCAGTCAAGCTTGATGGCTTTATTTTTTTTGCCAAAAACAGAAGCGAACTGATCCATGATCCCGCAATTGACACCCACAAAAGTATGTTCCGATTTCTGGCCGATGAGCGCGATGTCTTCTTTGGTCAGGCCAAAATCAAACAGTTCGTTCATCGCATAACCAAAACCACATTCCAACGCCGCTGAAGATGAAAGCCCAGCGCCCATGGGAATAGTGCTGCTGAAAACGACATTGAAGCCTTTCATAGGCAAATTCCTCAGTTTAAGCTGATGCAGTACGCCAAAAATATAATTGACCCACATTTTCTTGTGAGGTTCTAGATTTTCATTCAGATCAAACTTTACTGCATCATTTAAATCCTTTGCAATAATCGAACATTCGCTGGTTTCGCTTACCGAAAAAGCCAGGCAGATGTATTTATTGATGGCCGCCGGAAGCACAAAGCCGTCATTATAATCCACATGTTCGCCGATGATGTTGATCCGCCCCGGAGAAAGGAAAATATGTTCCGGCTCGTGATGGAATGACTTCGAGAAATACTCGGAAGTTTCCCTTATTAATTTCTTCTTCATTATTTTATTTCTATGATCGTTGCACCGGAGGCCAGCCCGTTTGCTTTTGCTTCTAATTTTACCGCTGCTTTTGTTTTCCCTGCCTGAATGATCACCTGGCATTTTCCGTTGAAGGCAGAGCGCTGCCAGGCCCCGTTAGCACACTTGTCCGGTTCGTGCGAACTTGGGTCGCCATTCCCAACGCCAATGATTTTCGCATCGCCTGAAATCGTGAAATAAACCATATTATTGGCATCCGGAACTTCACGCCCTTGGTCGTCCACAAATGAAATGTCGATTACATCGGCATCTTTTCCGTCGGCTAGCATAGATGTTTTGTCCGGCGAAATAATTATTCTGCTGGCCTGGCCGGTGGTTTCTACTTTTGAGATGAGCTTTTTCCCTTTCTTATAGGCTACGGCTTCCAGTTTTCCCGGTTCGTAAATCACGTTTTCCCATTTTAAATGGCTGTTTCTCGACATTTCTTTTTTGCCGAGGCTTTTCCCGTTCAGGAACAATTCAACGTTATCGGCATTGGTATTTACCCAAATATCTATTGGTTGCCCAATTTTATCCGGCCAATTCCAATGCGGCGAAATATGCAGCACATCTTCATCCGTCCACCAGCTTTTGTAATAGTAATAAATGTTTTTAGGGAAACCGCAAACATCCATGATCCCAAAGTGCGAGCTAATGTTCGGCCATTTGTAGGGCGTTGGCTCGCCTCGGTAATCAAAGCCTGTCCACACGAAACCGCCTATCCAGTAGTTGTTTTCCGCAGCCAGTTTCCACCAGTCTTCGGCCTTGCTTGCCCACCAGGGCGCAGTAATATCCTGATCCGGGACGTAGGCACGGACAGGGTCTTTTTCATAAATTCCTCGGGTGGTCACGGTACTTCCCATTTCGGTTCCCAGCAATGGCTGGTTGGGATGGTCTTTGTGGTAATCGGCCACCGCAAACTGGCGGTAATTGAACCCACGCACCGGGATTACTTCGTTGACACCGTTGAATTCATTGCCCATGTCGGCGGCATAGGTACTGGTTCTTGTGGGGTCGAGCTGTTTTTGTTTTGCCAAAAGCGTCTGCGCTATTTTTTTGCCTGTTTCGGTTTTCTGGATCCAACCTTCCTCATTTCCGATCGACCAAAGGAATACCGACGGATGGTTGCGGTCACGGCGGATCAAGCGCTCAAACTGGTCTATGTATTCCGGGCTGCTGTTCAGTAACCGCTGTTCGTCCAGAACTAACATCCCTAAGCTGTCGCAAGCTTCCAGAAGTTCTTTTGTTGGTGCGTTATGGCTTGCCCGATAAGCATTGGAACCCAATTCCTTTAATTTTCTGATACGGTAATACTGCATATAATCAGGCATTGCACTTCCGATTCCGGCATGGTCCTGATGGTTGTTGGTTCCTTGTATCTTAAGGTGTTTTCCATTTAGAAAGAAACCTTCTTTGGCATCAAACCTCACATTTCTGACACCAAAGCTGGACTTCTTTTTGTAAATGATTTCATTATTCTGCTTAACAACCGAAACCACTTTGTATAGATACGGGTTTTCCAACGACCACAAATTCGCATTGTTGATGTTCAGTCTTTGCTTCACGGTTTGGGTCTGGTTTACCAAAAGCGATAATCTTTGTTCGCTGGTTTTGGCGATCTCTTTTCCTTTATTATCGGTGATATAGGAATAGACAACGCAATTGGAAGGATTTAAATTTTTGTTCTCGACTTCGGTTTCGATGGTCACGAATGCATTTTTTCCTTTTATATCGGCATGTACAAATAAGCCGTCTTCGGGAATGTGGACGTTATTGAAAGTATTCAGCCAAACGTGCCTGTAAATGCCCGCGCCTTCATAAAACCAACCTTCGTATTGGGTAGCGTCAACACGTACCACAATTACATTTTCCTTATCAAATAAAAGATAATCGGTGATGTCGTAATTCTTGCCTACATAACCGCTGAAGTTAGTCCCAGCATAAAATCCGTTGACCCAAATGGCGGCATTCCTGAAAATTCCGTCAAACTGTATTTCAAAGCGTTTTTTGGCATCAGACTTATCCAAACTGAAATGTTTTCGGTACCAACCGATACTTGTTTCCGGAAACAGGCCGCCCACGGGTTTATAGCCGTGCGACTCTACATCAAAACTCGGCGAATTCTCGAAAGGAAGTTCCACCGCCCAATCATGAGGCAGGTTGATATCCGTCCAGGTACTGTCGGCGAATTTTGGATCGATGGCGGTTTTGGCAGCGCCACCGGATTTTGAATAAATGGTTGCGGTGCTGTAATTAAAATCCTTGTCAGGATTGGCGGCGTGCCCGAAATGGAATTTCCAGCCTTCGTCAAAATTGACTTTTTTCTGAGCATCCGCGAAAGCAAAACAAAGTAGCAATCCGAGCAGGAATAAATTTCTTTTTGTCATAAAATTATTCTTTAAAAGCGTCCAAAGCAGGTGATGGCTGGCCGTTTTCCAACCACGCGCTCAATGCATAATGGCTCCAGCTGCGGGCACCCTGAGGTTCCCAATACAAAACGCCCAAGCCTTTGTTATTTGGGACGTTCCTAACCGCTTTGATGGTAGCTTCGAGCAGCTTTTTGGTGTTTTCGATTTTGTCGTCCTCGCCGCCCACTTCAACCACCATGACTTCCTTGCCATAGCGTTTTGCCATGTCATTTAAATTGAATTCGAGGTCGGCTATGGTTTCGGTGTAATCCTTTTTGATCCAATACGGATAATAGGAAAGCCCGATTACGTCGTATCGTACTTTTTGAGCTGTAGCATTGTCAAAAAAATCACGGAACTTTTTGTTGTTATTCCCTTCGTCTACATGCACGATTACCTTGATGTTTTTGTCAGCAGCTTTTACGGCATCGTAGCCTTTGTTCAGTAATTGCCCGAGTTGCTTCCAATTGTCGGTGCTTCCGTCGGGCCAAAGCATTCCGCCCGGGATTTCGTTGCCCACCTGGACCCATTCGGGTGTTACACCGGCTTTTTTAAGCGCACTGATTACATCAAAAGTGTGATTGTAAACGTCGTTCAGTAATTCCGGAAAAGTATGTTTTTCCCAGGCTTTCGGCTTGAATTGTTTGGCAGGATCAGCCCAGGAATCAGAATAATGAAAGTCAATCATGATGCGGAATCCCATTTTCTGGGCCCGAAGTGCCATGGCGACGGTCTCGTCTTTGCTGCAATGTCCGCTTGCTTTATCTTCATTGGGATTTACCCAAACACGAAGGCGGATCGAGTTCATTCCTAAATCCTTTAATATCTGAAGGCAATCCTGTTCTTTGCCGTCTTTATCATAGAATTTGTATCCGGTGGCTTCCATTTGAGGCAGCCAACCCACATCGGCACCTTTGGCGAAGGGTTTGTTCTGGCCGTAGCCAAATGATGAAATCAGTAGGATAAAAAATATTCTTTTCATATCAATCTTTATTAAAGGCATCCATTGCCGGAAGCGAATTGTTTGTAAAGTCCCATAGCGCCTGATTTTCCCAAGTCGAACCGTTTGTTGCAGTCGGTCCGCGGAAGGCTATCCATTCGGCACCCCAATAACAAAATCCGATACCGCTGGTGCTTTGTGCAATGGTGTTTTTTACGGACAAGAGGAATTGTTTCTGACCGTCATTACTCGCTGTATAAGCAGGAATGATTTGGCTGTCAAGCCCAATAATGTTGTTGGTGTAATCGTTCCAGCCCAAAGTAAACGGATATGCCGTTTCGGCAATCAGGACTTTTTTATTATATAATTGGCCGAGTGTGTTCATTTTTGCCAGCAGGTCGGATAGGCTTTTTCCGTGCCAGATTGGATAATAGGAGAAACCGATATAATCGTAATCGATATTGGCTACTTTACTGAAAAACCAGTCAGATCCAGATATCCCGGCGTAATGCAACATGATCTTTGTAGTTGATGATTTACTTCTGACAACAGTTGTCGCGGCGGAAACAAGTTGTAAATACTGTGTTTCGTTTGTAGATAATTTACCTTCAGGCCAAAGCATCCCGTCATTCGTTTCGTTTCCGATCTGGATGATATCAGGATTGATTTCGGTCATGATCTGGTTGGTATAATCGGAGACTGCGGTTTTCAAAGCATTGAAATCCATGCTTTGCCAGGCAACTGGCTTGGCTTGATTTCCCGGATCGGCCCAGGTGTCTGAATAATGAACGGTCAGCCAAACCTTAAGTCCGGCCTGCCTTACGCGTTCTGCAAAAGTTTTGGCTTCAGCCAAACCCGAATGGCTGTCGGATGGATTTTTCCAAAGACGGATCCGGATGGCGTTGCAACCGGCATTTTTTAGTGTCGTTAGAGGATCTTGCGCTACATTATTGTGTTTGTAAACCGTTCCTTCGCTTTCAATCAACGGAAGGTAAGACATATCGGCCGCGCGGATCGAATCGTCTTCTGATGCAGGGTTTTTGCTGTCTGAAGAGCAGGAAAAAAGAAAGGCGGCTATTAGCGCAAAAAGCAATCTTTTCATGATTCTATTTTTTCAAATTTGAAGGCCGTCTGATGATGGTATTCTTCGTTTTTCTTTAAAATTGACGAAGGAAAATGGATATGGTTTGGCGCATCGGGGAAGTTTTGAGCTTCAAAGCAGATGCCGCTTTTCGGATGGTAATCGGCATTTTGTTTTCCTTTGACCTGATTGAAGCAATTCCCGCCAACATATACATGTACTGCAGGCTGATTAGTGGAAACAGACATTTTAAGATTGTTTTTTTTGCTGAACAAAACTGAGGCATTTTGCTCTGCCAGTTCGTTTATTCTAGCATCATTTTCGAGTACAAAAGTGGTGTCGATTGAAGTTGGGCACTTTTTTGGAGAAGAGAAATCAAATTCATGATTCTCCAGCGGAATAAATTCTCCGCTAGGGATCAGATCACGATTTGTCTCAAGTATTTTTTTTGCATTAATGGAAAGCAAGCT
Source organism: Flavobacterium sp. (assembly GCA_049841115.1). Lineage (GTDB taxonomy): Bacteria > Bacteroidota > Bacteroidia > Flavobacteriales > Flavobacteriaceae > Flavobacterium. The sequence goes on along the minus strand of JASGHQ010000006.1, from coordinate 420,492 downwards.
GCTCTGTCATATCAGCAGCATGTCCGTCAAGGTTGAAATAACTGTGCTGCGTTAGGTTGATTATGGTGTCTTCCGATGATTTTGCAGTGAAATTGACTTTTAATTCATTTTCTTCGGTTAACGTATAAGTGACTTTTACGGTCAATTCGCCCGGGAAGCCTTCTTCATTGTCAGGGCTGGTATATTCGAGCGTAATGGATGGATTTTCTTCGAGATTGATCATTTTGGCCCTCCAGAATTTTCGGCTAAACCCGATGATTCCACCATGGATATTGTGCTTTCCTTGATTTTTGTTGAGGAACACTTTATTGCCATTATTAAAAAACTCGGCATTGTTGATCCTTCCGGCATACCTTCCGACCACGGTTCCAAAATAAGGCGGACTTGGCAAATAATAAGATTCTATATAATCCTCAAGGGTTTCAAAGCCCAAAACGACATCCGTTTTTTGATTGCTGTCAATTGGGATTTTCAGCGATGTAATGGTCGCGCCATAATTGATAACGGAAAGCTCACATCCGTTCCTGTTGCTCAGCGTGTAACACAAAACTTCTTTGCCGTCCGGGAGCAAACCGAAGGATTTGACATTTTTTGCTTCCTCAATTTGTGAAAAATGAATTTTATCCATGGCTTTTTTATCAAAGTGTTATCAAAAGTAAAGGATAAGATTAAAGAACCATACTACTACCTACCAGTTTATTTGTATATTGCCACCAGTTATATCGATTTCGCAATTGCATCACCATGAAAATAATTGACATAAACCACCAGTCGCATTTGCCAAAATACCGGCAGATTGTATTGTCTGTAGAGATTGCCATTGCCGAAAAAAGATTGAAGCGGAATGACAAGCTGCCTTCAATAAACAAGATCAGCTTGGAGTTTTCGATTTCGCGCGATACGGTTTTGCTGGCTTTTGAGGAATTGAAGAAAAGAGGTATTGTTTATTCGATTTTAGGAAAGGGATATTATGTAAAGAGCGTGGAGTTTACGCATGAACAGCGGTTTTTCCTGTTGTTTGATGAACTCAATATCTTTAAGGAAGATATTTACAATTCATTTCTAAAAGCGATTGGTAATAAGGCACAGGTAGATATTTTTTTCCATCATTTCAATATTGATACGTTTAAAAAACTGATTAATGAAAGCAATGGCAATTATTCCAAATACATAGTGATGCCAACCAATTTGGCCGGAGCGGCTTCGGTAATAAAAACGCTTCCCAAAAATGACGTGTATATTTTGGATCAAACCAATAGCGAGCTGACAGAATACCCATCGGTGCATCAGAATTTTGTAAAGGACATGTATAAAGCATTGGCTGCAGGCAAGGAAAAGTTAAAGAAATACCAGAAACTAGTACTGATTTTCCCCGGATTTAAAGAGCCGGTCGGAATGGTGGAAGGATTTGAAAAATTCTGCCGTGAGTTTTCGTTTCCAAATGAAGTCATTTCGGGATTTGAAAACAGGATTATACAAAAGGGGGAAGTTTTTATCATTCCAAACGACCGCGACCTGGTAAATGTTTTGGAACAATCTAAGAATCAAGGTTTAAGGATTGTGGAAGATTTTGGCGTGATTTCCTATAACGACACGCCTTTAAAAAAAGTGGTTGAAAACGGTATTACGACGATTTCAACCAATTTTTCTGAAATGGGAAAATTATTGGCTACTATGATTTTGCAGAATAGCAAGGGTCAAATTGAAAATCAAAGTGATTTGATTCTACGGAACTCGCTTTAAAATGAAGTTAGCTTTTTTAAATCGGCGATAGTCTGCGTTGGGTTGTCTGCTTTGAAGACAAAACTTCCCGCAACCAGGACATCTGCGCCGGCTTTTACTAGTTGGGCCGCATTTTTATCGGTGACACCGCCATCTATTTCTATGATTGTGTTTGCATTTTTACGATTGATTAGTGCTTTTAGCTTTTCAATTTTGGCATAAGTGTTTTCAATGAACGATTGCCCTCCAAAACCCGGATTAACACTCATGATGCAAACCAAATCAATGTCGTTAATGGTATCTTCCAGCAAATCAACACTTGTATGCGGATTTAAAACCACGCCGGCTTTCATGCCTTCAGCCTTTATTGCTTGAAGCGTTCTGTGCAAATGCGTGCAGGCTTCATAATGTACCTGAAGTATGTTGGCACCCAAGGCTGCAAAAGTTTTTATGTATCTGTCAGGATCAACAATCATCAGGTGGACGTCGATGGTTTTTTTTGCGTGTTTGGTGATGGCTTCCAAAACCGGCATCCCGAAAGAGATGTTCGGAACGAAAACGCCATCCATAATGTCAATGTGGAACCAGTCGGCCTGGCTGTTATTGATCATTTCGATGTCGCGCTGCAGGTTGGCAAAATCGGCTGCAAGTACAGAAGGGGCGATAAGTGTATTCTTCATTTTGAAAAGTTTGTGTTGTTGGCACAAAGATAGAAAAAGTTTCTTTTTTGCAGGGATTGCGTTAGCGATTACCTTCGGTCAGTTCGGCCGTAGGCAACGCCCAAATATTTTTGATGGGTTTATTGAAAATAAAACTCCGGACCCGAGCCGAAGGCGAACGGAGCGAAGCTAAATCAGCCGCGGCTGAGCTAAACCCGAGAGCTTTGCTCGAACTGACCGGATTTTATTTGAAAAATAAAACTCCGGTAATCAGCCGGAGTTTCAATCATCAATCAAAAAACGAACAGTTAATCAGACTGTTGTTGCGGTTTTTGGGATTATCCCAAATATGTTTTTAATATTTTACTTCTTGAAGTATGTTTTAATCTGCGGATCGCTTTTTCCTTAATCTGGCGTACACGCTCACGTGTTAAGTCAAAAGTTTCGCCGATTTCTTCCAGTGTCATTGGATGTTGGTCGCCTAAACCAAAGTACAAACGTACAACATCTGCTTCACGTGGTGTCAAAGTTTCTAAAGATCTTTCAATTTCTGTGCGTAAAGATTCGTGGATCAGCTCCCTATCTGGGTTTGGAGACTTCGCCTGAACGTAATACGTCGTAAAGGTTCGAATCTTCGCCTTCAACAAGTGGCGCGTCCATTGAAAGGTGACGCCCAGAGTTTTTCATCGACTCTTTTACATCGTTTACGGTCATGTCCAGTTCTTTTGCGATTTCTTCGGCACTTGGCGGACGCTCGTTGGATTGCTCCAATAATGCGTACATTTTGTTGATTTTATTGATAGAGCCGATTTTGTTCAAAGGCAAACGAACGATACGTGATTGTTCTGCCAAAGCCTGAAGGATTGACTGACGGATCCACCAAACCGCGTACGAAATGAATTTAAAACCACGCGTTTCATCAAAACGCTGCGCTGCCTTAATCAGACCCAGGTTTCCTTCGTTAATCAAATCAGGAAGCGTTAATCCTTGGTTTTGGTATTGTTTTGCAACCGATACAACGAAACGTAAATTGGCTTTTGTCAATTTTTCCAAAGCGCGTTGATCACCTGCTTTGATTTTCTGAGCCAATTCCACTTCCTCATCAGCTGTGATAAGGTCAACTTTTCCGATCTCTTGTAGGTATTTGTCTAAGGATGCAGTTTCACGATTGGTTACCTGCTTGGTGATTTTGAGCTGTTCCATTTATATTCTCCTTTTCTTTAAAGTGTTCAGGTAGTTATACGTTATAGGTTGCAAAAAAGTTACAATTTAATAATTTTTTTTAAAATTGAAGGTCAACCTGATTATTTAATTTCTCCATATAGTAATCAATCTTACGCAGCGCTCTGTTAAAAAACTGGTTCTGATCCCTTATTCCAGAAAGGTTTAAGGGTTTTGAATTGTCGATTTGCTGGCTGAAAAATTTGTGCACATTTTTACAGCTTTCTTCATCATCTGTAATAAAATAGCCAAGCAATGTATATGGTATAAACATGGTCAGCTTCTCACTGGTTTCAATCATCATATTATTATTGAGCAGGATGATTTCATTATAATAAATCGAAAAATTAGGGTTTTTACATTTTTCCTTTATCAGGTTCAGGATGCGTTTCAGGTCGTTATAAAGTGCCACGGCGCTTTTAAAACTTAGCAAACCCGCTTCATAAAAATACAAAATCTGTTGTAAGCTGCTATTGATTGTGGTGTCGTTCCAGACTTCCTTTACTGCAATTTTTTCGTAAACCGTTTTCGATTTCTGCATGTGTTCCAAAAATGATTCGTCTATGACAAAATTTTCAAAAGAAACAGTTTGCTGCTTCTGGTTTAGGAAAGCCAGCCAAACATAAGCCTTGAATTTTGATAGGATCGTACCATCCATAAAGTAAAACAGCGGAATGTCTTTTGCCGAATAATACAATACCGAATCTGGTGCTTTGGTCAGTTCGGCTATATTATTGGCCGATTTCCTGAAATATTCCAGCATGTCCTTGAGCGATGCGATTTCCACGGTTTTTTCAACAATTACATTGTCTTTGTTGGCAAAAAGCGCGTCGAGCGAAATATTGTAGTGATTGGCCAGAAGGACAGCTTCCTCAATAGAAAATTTGCTTTTGCCCGAAACACGCCGGTGCGCAGCATCATAACTGATGTTCAATACGGCTGCTATCTCATCATTGATGGAATTCCTAACGCCCATTTCTTTCCGAATGGCTTTTAAAAGTAGATCCTGGTTATTCATTGTTTGCGATAATCACAAATATACAAATTTTAATAATTGTTTTTGACAATTTAAAATGTGATAATCGCAATAATTTTGGTTTGTATAAAAGAAGCAATGTTATGAAAACCGTCGCCAGGATTTATTTCTACCTCTATCGCAAAGCGATGGAAAGGGAAGAGCCGGAAAGCCCAAAGCGCAAGGCGGCCAGAGAATTGCTCGTCAACTTACTTCAAATTGTCATTAGATATTATAAAAACCGTAATTTATGAAAACACTACAATCAAGATATTCCATAACTCCCGATGTTTCGGAAACTGGAATTCAAAACAGGAGAAACAGTATTCCGTATAGCGGATACCTTTTTCAGGAAAACAAATTCAATTCGCCGGAAATACTCAATGGAAACATCGAAAACTACATCGGAATGTCGATGATCCCAACCGGAATCATCGGCCCGGTAAAGGTAAACGGGAAATCGGCTAAAGGTGAATTTATTGTTCCTTTGGCAACTTCAGAAGGTGCATTGGTGGCATCTTATAACCGCGGTGCGAAAGCCTGCTTCGAGGCGGGAGGCGTAACCTCAATTTGCCTCGAGGAAGGCGTTCAGCGTTGTCCGGTATTTAAGTTTGAGAATGTAAACCAATTAGGGGTATTCCTGATTTGGGTATTGGAAAACGAAGAAAAATTCAAAAAAATTACAGCTCAAGGCAGTCGTTTTGCACAACTGAAAGAAATGAAATCCAATATTGAAGGAAACCATCTGACGTTGGTTTTTGATTACACTACCGGTGATGCTTCGGGTCAAAATATGGTTACTTTCTGTACTGAAAGCATCTGTCAGTTTATTATCGGGAATTGCCCTGTTAAGCCTCATTCGTGGTTTATCGAAGGTAATTTTTCCGGTGATAAAAAAGCGACATCGCTTTCGTTTTCACAGACAAGAGGTAAAAAAGTCACCACCGAAATCATCCTGCCAAAAGGCGTTGTCGAAAAAATACTGCTCACAACTCCACAGGCAATGTTCAATTATTGGCTGAGTTCCACGATGGGTGTAATCCAAAGTGGTGCCATCGGGGCGCAGGGGCATTATGCAAATGGTTTGGCGGCCCTATTTATTGCAACAGGGCAGGACGTGGCCTGTGTTTCGGAGTCTTCTGTCGGGATAACGCGCATGGAAGTTTTGGATAACGGTTCGCTGTATGCATCGGTTACAATGCCCAATCTTATCGTAGGAACGGTTGGTGGCGGAACTTCATTGCCTACACAAAAAGAATGCCTGCAAATTATGGATTGCTACGGCGAAGGTAATGCCAAAAAACTTGCAGAAATCATCGGGGCTGTTTTGCTGGCCGGGGAATTATCGATAGCAGCAGCACTCTCTGCCGGGCATTTTGCAAGCGCACATAAAAAATTTGGAAGAAAATAATTAACCTTAAAAACCAACATTATGAAATCTAAAGAAAACATTCTAAACGTTCCCAATCTGCTGTCGTTTTACAGATTGCTGGCCATTCCGTTTATCATCTGGAGTTTGGCCGATGCTAACCGGACGCTTTTCATCACGCTGATCTGCATCAACCTGATTACCGATATTTTAGACGGATTGATTGCCCGCACGTTTAATTTGTGTACCGAGTTTGGTGCAAGGCTCGATTCACTTGCCGATATAGGTACTTTTATTTTGTCTATCTGTGGTTTTTTGGTTTTTGAAAAACCCTTTGTGACCGAACATAAAGTTGCCTTTTTAACGCTGTTCAGCTTTTATGCTGTTCCGCAGCTTGTTTCGTTGGTTAAATTTAAGCGCCCAACGAGCTTTCACCTGTATTCCAACAAGATTGTAGGCTATTTGCAAGGGATTTTCATTTTCACTTTTTTTGTCTTCGGGTATAATGAAATCTATTTCTACTTCATGGTTGCCTGCAGTTGTTTAGGCGATTTTGAAGTGCTGCTTTTGGTTTTATTGCTGCCAAAACTGATCTCGAATGCCAAAACCGTTTTTTCAACTTTAAAAAGGAAGCAAAATGGGACTTTATAGCATCCTGGCCATTTTCTTCCTGATCGGCGCGTTGGGGATTTTTCTGATTAACCGTAAATCAAGGTCGGTTGTGGCGAATCTCGAACGATGGAAGAAATTCCGCATCTACCTGTTTTTAGTGTTTGCACAATTGTATTTGCTGAAAAGCCAGCTCTACTTTTGGTTTGCCCTGACTGTTGTGCTTATTGGTTTTTACGAAATCATCAAAATAAGGAAATCACTAAAGGGCGTGCTGCTTTCAATGTCGGTTTATGCTGTTATAAGCAGTTTGTTTATTTTCTTTTTTAAATCCGATGAATTCCAATGGCAGCAATTTGCGTTTGTAATCGTAATCACATTTGACGGTTATTCCCAAATCTTCGGGCAGCTTTTTGGGAAAACCAAATTATTCCCAATAATTAGCCCGGGCAAAACTTTGGAAGGACTTTTGGGTGGCATTGTTTCGGTTGTTTTTACTTCATTGATTTTAGCTGATGTTCTGCATATTGGGATGGCAAAAGCATTGGTCTGCGGATTAACCGCTGCTTCATTGGCAGTAGCCGGCGATTTTTTGGCATCGTTGAACAAAAGGATAAATAATGTAAAAGATTATAGCAGATTGATTCCGGGCCATGGTGGCGTTTTGGATCGTTTTGACAGCCTGGTTTTTGTTGGCGCCGGATTTTATTTTTGGCTGAAACTGGATTTTTTAAATGAAGAAGTGCTGGTTTTCTGCCTGTATCTATTCCTGTTCTTGATTCTTTTTGCCGTTGCCGAAGTTTTGTACCATTCGGTGAAATGCAAAGCAGAGACCAGCCGTAAAATGGTTCATGTTTTTTCGGGAATTGCCTGTCTGTCGTTTCCGATTTATCTGAAAAGCCATTGGAGCGTACTGCTTTTATGTGTCGGGTTTATTTTGATTTTAGTCCTTAGTCAAAAACTGGATAAGCTGCCATCAATCAACAATATTGGCCGGAAATCCTACGGAAGCTGGCTGTTTCCGGTATCTATTTATCTGTGTTTTTTGTGCTTTCAGCATTTTCAGCAGTACAATTATTTCTACCTGCCGATAGTTATTTTGGCGGTTTGTGATCCGGTTGCGGCATTGGTTGGTAAAAGGTGGGCTTTCGGGAAATACAGCATTGGCAGCGAAAGCAAAACCGCAATGGGCTCATTCGCCTTTTTCATCAGTTGTTTGCTAATTGTGTTGTTTTCATTGGGAACCGATAATTTATTGAAATATATTGCCATTGCAGCAATCGCTATGATTACGGAAGCCCTGAGCAAAAAAGGCTCGGATAATCTGACAATTCCCGCTGCGGTATCATTATGTCTTATGGTCCTATAAAAAATAAACCCCGGACTCTGTTGTTGGATCGGGGTTTGCTTTTAATCAAATCGGTCCTTGTATTTCTTAAATAAGCTGTTCATTACAATCAGAACCACGCCGACACCCAGCAATACCAGTGCACGGATCAGGAAATCAGTATTTGATAAATCAAAAAACATTAATCGTATAATACACAACCCTACCAGCGAAAGCGAAACATAGCGGAAGTATTTTTCCTTGAGCAGGATTCCAAGGATCAATAATCCTAAAGCTTCTAAAATCCAGAAGAATGTCAGGATGCCTTTGTCGAACGTGAGGTATAAAAAGCAGCCAATGCTAAGCGTAGCAGGGTAAATCAGCAGGCTGTTACGGATTGAAAATTCCTCGAGCCATTTGTAAGCCAAGTAAATGTAAATTGCCAGAAGCAAAAAAATCGCCATATAAACCAAAAGGAATTCCGATTCATAAAAATTGAAGCTTAAAAATCCCAGATGCAGGTTGGCAAGGAAATAGTAAACGATGCTGATGTGCTTTTCACGGCTGATTTTTTTGTGGTACAGGAACAGGTTTACGATTGCGATCGCGGCCCAGTAGATTGGAAGCCATTTGTGTGGCAGTTGTGAAAACATGATTACAGACAGCCAGATGTTCAATACGATCTGGTAGCTTGATTTAAGCGGATCTGAGGTTTCTTTTTTGTTTAACAGAACCACCAACCCCAGTCCGGCAAAGACACTTGCCAACTGTAAGCCCCAATCGGCAAAGCCAAAGCTATTGAGCTGGCCAATGCTATAAATGCACGATACTAAGATTGCCAATAATGCCACTAACGGTGCAAAATGGAATTTGATTTTAATTTTATCTGTAACGATGAGCCAATAGTTAACCAACGCCAAAGCCATGAAAATCAGCGGTAAATAACAAAGCTGTACTTGCAGGAAAAGCAAAGCCACAATCCAGAAATTCTGGACATAAGGCAGCGTAACATAGAATTCCTGTGTCCTTTTATCATCCGATTTGGATTGGAAATAAACATAAAGAGCAGAAATCAAAATGGAGCTGAACTGCGAAATGTAAAGCATTGTTTTGCCAGTCGAATCAATATTGTCTATTGCACTGTATAGCGTAAGCCCGATGCAAAGCATCAAAAGTGCAAACGAATAAATGCTGTAACGCTTAAATTCCGGCAGTTTTTCAAAAGCAATCAACGCAATTACCGCAGTTAAGGCAAAGTAGATGGCAGCGAATTCGATCTGAAGGCATGAGAATCCAAAAACCAAGGCGTTAAATACCAATAACTCCGAATTCAGAAAATGGAAATTAGTCCAGCCTGTAATGGTTTCATCAGATGGGCTCCTGAATCGTTTAGCCGTTAAAACATAAATTTCCACAACTGAAATTCCCAGGCAGGCCAGCCCTGTTTCGACAGTTGATAAAGAATAGATGTTAAGAAGCAAACTTAAACTTGCCGCAATAGCAAAAAAATAATAAAACCCGAAAAGTGTCATTTGGTTTTCTTCGTTGAGCAGTTTCCTTTTGAAACACATCCATAAAAACTCGTGGTTCAGTAGTGCAATGGCCAGCAATGCGAATACAAATGCCGTATGGTGGCCGGATAGGTATTTGTAGGCCATAAATGACAGCAAAACATTCATCCCGACAATCGAAATAAACCGAATGATAAAGTCATCCTGATAGAATCGCTTCTCGCTCCAGTTGTAGAAGATCACAATCGTCATTGCCATTGCGAAAGCCCAATCGGAAAGGCTTTTTGGTTGGGTGTGGATTAGGATTGCTCCAACGATGATGCTCAGGGACAAAAAGAAAATCCGGCCAAGGTCAAACGTTTTGGCATTAAATTTACTTTTGGTAAAGCACCAAAGCAGTGCCGTTCCGATCATCACATAATAGAAATAATTGCCGATAAGCAAATCGTTACATCTGCTAAATAAAAACAGGAAGGCAACAATTGAGAATAATCCGTTAAGGCTTAAGTATTCTGCACCAAAAGCGTTGTCAACTTTCAGGAACTCTTTTCTGATATTTGAATAAACCGGCACCGCGAAAGCAATAATTGCAAGGCAGGAATTAGAAATCAGCAAGCTTGTTGTGTTGATTAAGAAGCTGTTAGTGCTGAGAACCGCATAAATTACGGCTAAGACAAAAACTGCAACATGATTGATATAAAGAAAGATTTTATGCAGTAAATGCTCTTTTTCTCTATAAATCACAAAAAGGCAGGCAATAATCAAAAGATAGATGGCACAGCCAATAATGTCGATCCCGATATTCCAATCCTGAAGCATTACAATGCTCAGCGCACACAAGACAAAAGATACCATCCCATCAAGATGATAGAGCCAAAAGACATTTTTCCTTCTCGCTTTTAACGTCATTAAAAAACAGGCAATTGCGCCGCCAAAAAGCACAAAAGCCTTGAAACGGCTTCCTGTTGAATGCAGTACCAAACCTGTTGCAAACAAAATCCAGTTGGCCAGATGCGTAATGAAAGCTGCCTTGTCGAAACGCGTATTTTCATAAACAGAACGGTATTGCATAAACATGCAGCTCACGGCAACGGCAATTATTCCGGTTATCGCAAAAATGTTTTCCAATTGGGTGAGATTTGTCCCCTGATAGTTGAACCAAATGTCAAAAACTATAAATGCAAAGATCACAACAAGCAAGTGGTATTCCCATTTTTCTTTATACGAAAGCACAATCCCAATAACGCCGGTTGCTGCCGCCAAAAGGAAAGTCGCCAGAATTTTATCCGGAACAACACAAAGCACCAGCATGCTCAAAATGACATGGAGCGATAAAAATGCCTGCTGCCTGATGATGTAGCCAATGAAAAGATTAAGCCCGATTCCAAGGCCAATAAGTGAATAGCCAAGAACATCATTTGTAACAAATTTGAGGGCCGCAATCTGTGAAGCGCCAAAACACCCAAAGAGAAACAAGCTCGCCCCGGCACTCCGAAGCCATAAACCGGTCTTTTCCCATTTTTCTTTTTTCTTGAGCAAATAATAGGAACCCATCAGCATTCCGGCATAGGCCCAAAGGATAAGGATCCGATAAAATGGGGAAACTTTCAGTGCCGTGTAGATGCTCAGGTAACCGATTCCGAGAACCATGATCGCGGTTCCCAGTATCCCGGTCCAATTGTCAGCAAACTGTTTTTCGGTCTTTTTGATGAAAACGGAAAACGCACTTTCCTCATGTATCTTTTCAGTTTTTGGATCTTCCTGATCGAGCCTGTCCAACTCAGCAAGTGGCTCTTCTATATGATCTGAAATAGGTTCATTGGCCGGAACAAATAACGGGCTTGCAGTTTCCGGCGCATTGACTATTTCTTCCGGCTTCAAATCGGCATCAGGAATAGGGATGAAATAAGGAGCGGTTTCTTCAGCAAAGATTTCCCCGGGCATGATTTCGTTCTCTACAGGCTTGGCATCTTCATTTATTTCGGTAACAGGCGCAGCTATAGCCTGCGGAAGTATTGTTGCGGAAGTAGATTTTTCTTCTTTAATCAATTTGCGGATGAGTTCCATTTCGCTTTTAAGCGAATCGTTTTCTTCGCGATGCCTCTGCAGTATTGTTTTTAGAAAACCGATTTCTTTTTTGGCATCAAAAACAATAACAAAAAGTATAATGACCCCAATGGTGAGTAGTAGAACGAAAAAGCCCATAGTTTTGGTTTAGATTATTTCAAATATAGCTATTCTATTACAGAATAAAGCCTCAATTCCTAATTCGGGATCGAGGCTTACTATTAACTAACTATAACTAACCAATTATTTGTTATTAATGCTGTACCGGATTCCGGTTTGGATTCCTAAAAGATAAGGCTTGAAATTCGTGTTGGAATAGGCTTTTACCTGATAATTGAATCGAGGTTCCATAAAAACCGTAGTGTTTTTGAAAAGTGTGTACTCGGCTTCCAATCCAAGGTTTACCGAAACAGAAGTGGCCGACATGTTTTTTGTCTTCCCGATATCAAAGCTGTAGCCTCTATTAGTCACGACACTTACCTTATTCTGGTTGAGCAGCAGGTAACTAAATCCAAAGCTCGATTTTAGCGCAATTTTCCTGTCGAGGAATTTGTATTTCACTTCCAATGGTATTTCAGTGTATGAAATTTTTTGGGTCACATCCATTTTTGCCACTCCGCCCGGTTCAAAATTTGATCCATTGTATACAGTTTGGTTGGAAACACCCGGAAGATAATCGATACCGCTAAAATTCTGTATCTGGTTTTCGTTTCCGCTAAAATATGCATCCTGTGTGATGTAGCTGATGTTGATTTTTTGATAGCCAATCCGGATGGAAAGCTTTTCGGATAAATCATAGGTAACGCCAAAGCCATAACTGAACCTGATTTCTGATTTTTTCGGTAACGAATCCAAGTCCCTGTCCACGGCCGAACCTTTGGCAAATGTACCATACATCGTTGGCGAAACAAATGCATCGACATAGAACTTGCGGAACTTTTCCTCAGGATCTGTTTTCAAGCTGTCTTCAGGATACATGTTGATGGTTACTGTTTTGTCCTTTACTTTTTTTGCCGCTGTCGAATCTGTTTTTTTGATTTTTTCGCCTGCAGCTTTATCATCCTGGCTTTTTCCCTGTAATACGTCCAGGTTAGTGTCTTTCATGTTGTTTTTGTCAGTGTTTCCTTGTAATAAGGCCAGTTCAGTGGCCGTGTTTCTGGAATTGTCCTGAGCCGGTTTTGCGGATTTTTTCCCTACTTTACTGTTCTTGTATTTTGACAAAAGCCTTAATTTTCCTTTAGAAGTTTTGCCCGAATAGATATTTGAATTTCCTTTAGCAGCTGATTTTGCCGAAAATTTATCGCCTTTAGGATGGGTTAGGCTTTTACCTGTACTGCCTTTTGCCGGCTTGCCATTGCTTCCGTTAAGGCCGTTTTTGTTTAGAAGATCATAGCTGTTGCTGATTCCGGCTTTGTTGCCAATGTTGTTTTTTTCGTTGGTGTTGTTACCTATCCCGTTTTCAACGTTGCCATCTTTTCTGCTGTGGACGCCACTTTTGTTATTCGCATTGTTTTCGCTTTCAGCAGTAATGCCTGTATTGGTTTGGTCTTTCGTGTTTTTGCCTTTTGTTTTTGTGCCATTCGGGTCTACATTGTATGTTTTTCCATTCATCTCATTAATGATAATCGAGTCATTGGACTCCTTATCCTTGCCTTCCAAATTAAAGTCGCCATTCTGATAATAAATAAAAAGCCCGGCCATTGCACCAATAAGCAGCACAGCTGTAATTTTTCCCCAAAACAAAAAGAAACCAATCCTTCTTTTCTTCTTTTTCTGAAGTTCATAGCTGATGCCGCTCCAAACCTGTTCCCTTGGTGCTTTGTCCAGTGAGGCCAGCTTGTCGTTAATGGCTTTTCCGATATCTTTTTTATTTTCCATACTTCATAGTTACATTATGGATCGATTTGTTTGCCTGTATCTGTTCTTTCAAAATTATTTTGGCACGATGCAGGTTAGATTTTGAGGTTCCGGTGCTGATATGCAGCATTTCTGCTATTTCCAGATGGGAATAATTATCTAATTCATACAGGCAGAAAACCAGTCGGTATTGATTGGGCAGGTTTTGTACCAAAGCCAAAATATAATCCAGCGAATACTCATCCAGTTCATTTTCCTCAATCTCGGTGTCCGGATAATCCTTATCGCTGATGGCGCTGAGCTGGTAGGATTTTTTATAACTGTCAATCGCTTTGTTGATAGTGATTCTTTTCATCCAGCCTTCAAATGAGCCCTGGCCTTTATATTTTTTGATATTGGTAAAAATCTCGATGAACGCATTGTGCAGGTTGTCTTCGGCTTCCGATTCGTTTGCGCAATATTTGAGGCACAACACAAAAAGAGTGCTTTTGTACAATTGGTACAACTCTTCTTGTGCTTTGCTGTCCTGCTTTTGGCAGGCTTTTATTAATTCATCTAAATTCAAAAACTATTTTTTTTAAAAATAACGAATGCATCTGACTTTTACCGAATTGGCAGCCGGAACTTTTAGGCTGTTTATCGTTTGTCCGTTTGAAAAATCGATGGTTTTGACGGTCGTTGCATCATTCTCGGTTGAGCTCCAATAAACAGCATTGCTGAAATTGCCTAAATTTTGTTGTTGCAGGTTGGCATACATCAAAGACAATTCATTTTCCGAAGGCAAAAACCAGTCTTTTTTTCCATTAAATTCATAGGCTAAAGTTTCTTTGGCTGCAAGGGTTCCGTTATTTAAGCTACTGCAAATTGCAGGATTCGTATAAAAATTAGCCAGCGTATCATGGAAGTTCAATATGGCTCCTGAGTTGTAAAATCCTTTCCCGAGAGCTGAAGCCTGTGCATCTGCAATTGATGAATTTGCACAGCCCCATTCAAAATAGGCCAAATCAACTGTTGCCGCTTCGGCATAACGCCATCCATCGCTGTAAGAGCCTTTATCACAAAAAACAATCCCGCCTGCAGGCCCGGTATTCCCGATTGCATAAGCTACTGTTTCCTGGCAGGCTTTTTTTAGATGGATGTTTTTAGGCGGATTTTCGATTATGATCTCATCTCCGGCAAAATAAGCTTTTCGGTCAATGTTCCAGTCGGTTGCTATTTGTGATGTGCCCTCGAGATTGATGTTGATATGCAGCTCATTGTTTACAAATAAAAATGTCCAGCTTCCATCATAGGTTCCGCTTCCATAGAAGAAACGTATGGTCCCGTCGATATTTACATCAAAATAACCACTCAGATACTGGTTGTCGCCAGTTGCATCGTATTGAACTTTCCATACGCAGGGTGTTATGATTCCCGGCGCCGAGGTACTGAATAATCCGCCGCAATAGTTGATGATATCTTCTCTTGAGCAGCTGTCTATGGCCATTTTCAGCTCGGCATTGTTGTTTACCGTGAATTCGGTTCCATCGGCAAGCGTAGTTGTAATCGGATAGCTGATGCTCAGCGATTGATCTGCAGGCAAAATCCCGAGAAAGGCACTGAAGTTGTCATCGCCCACGATGGTCACTGCACCGATGCGCTGCAGGCTCGAATTGTAGATCAGCAAATTGATAGGGTAAACAATGTCAATGCATATGATATCTGTCATCGGGTCGTTTTCTTCCTTGGTCACGCGAACCAGCAAATCGTAGATTTCATCATTCTTTTCAATCAGGTTTTCGGCAGTTGGAAGCGTAACGGTATCATCAATATCCTTGCAGCTGTTAGTGATCAAAACAAAAAACAGCAACGGGAGCAATCGAGTTAAAAATTTAGCGGTTTTCATATCGTCAGGGCTTTGGTTATACATAAAAGTCTTTTTATTGCCAAAAAGGTTGCGTTGCCAGTCAAATTATTCGTAATAATAAAACTGTTCAACAGTGCTTGTGACATTTGGAGTCGCTGTAGTATTGGTATACACGCTCTTAACATACGTTTTGTAATTGTCGCTGTTAAAAGTTGTAATTATTTCATCGTTCTGTTTGTAATAGGCATTGCCATTGTAAGCCAAATAGCTAAGGTCATTGCCCATCACGATCAGATTGTTCAGTTGGTTTACAGATTTCAGCAGATTGGCCGGCATTGGATTGCTATAATATTCAAAGCCCATAGTCGTTTGTCCGTCATAAGTCACCGAAACCAGCTTTTGGCCTTGTAAGTTAGCGGTTGATTCATAGTTTTCAACCTGTCCGGTTGAAAGGCTGTAGGCACTATAATTGTTCTTGGATAGCAATCCGTCTGCGTTTTTGGTAAATGTCCTGAATGATATTGTTTCGCCGTCCAGTTCGTTATAATATTTTGAGGTAACGGTTCCGTCATTATTGTATGCATAGGTAAAGTACAATGCCGAAGGCGGTAGGTAGGTATGTCTTCCGACAAGCCTTCCCTGAGAATCGTAATTTTCTTCGCGATGTTCTGATAACTCGCCTGTATTTAAGTAGGTTTTGTATGTTTTTGTCATGCCTTCAGTAGTGATTACATTCCGGTACATGAACTGATCCTGATAGTCAAAGGTCGAATCAGAAACAACTTGGAAATTTACATAACGTTTTACATTTCTGGTGTTGTAAGTTGTATTTCCCGAATTTGTTCTGATGGTTACCACCTTTTTCAGGTCATTGGTGTTGGTGTTGTTGGGTGAATCGCTGCTGCTGTCGCAGGATGCCATGAAAGTTAGGATGCTTCCCAAGATGAAGATTTTCAAATGATTTTTCATAGTAATTTAATTTTGGTTGTTATAGTATATAGTATAAAATGGATTGAAAAGGTTGCGTCAATGCAACAATTATTTATTGAGGACACGGAATTAAGACAGGCACATAGGAATCGGTATTTGTATTGTTGCCGAGCTGCCCATAGGCATTATATCCCCAGCCCCATAAAGTATTGTCTGCTTTTTTGGCAAAGGAATGATCATTGCTAAAGATCACATCCTGCCAATCAGCATCAACGCCAATTTTTACCGGGATATTTTTATTTGTGGTAGTTCCATCGCCGAGCTGTCCAATTGCATTTTCGCCCCAAGCCCATAGGGTGCCATCATTTTTTATGGCTAAAGTAAAAATATAGCTTGCGTAAAAGGTTTTCCAATCGCTGTTGGTTCCTATTTGGATAGGGATGTTTTTATCCGCTAAATTTCCAATTCCCAATTCACCCGAGCTATTGTCGCCCCATGCCCAAAGCGTACCGTCATTTTTTAGGGCAACAGTATGTTTTCCTGCAAATGTGTTATTCCAATTTGAAGCCTGAGAATACTCTTGTTGTTTGTAATTAACTATGGTTATCGGCCCGTCACCAAAGACATTGTTTCCTATAGCTCCATGGAAATTATAACCCCAAGACCATAGTGTTCCGTTATTTTTTACAGCTGAAATATGATCGACCCCAATTGAGGCGGATTTCCAGTTAGCATCGGTTCCTAATTGTGTCGGCTGGGTCTGTCCATCAATTTCAGTAACAAAACCATTGGAAGTTCCCCAAGTCCATAAGGTTCCATCTGTTTTTATTCCTAAGCCTGATGCGTCACCGGCCGAGATCCATTTCCAGTTGGTTGATGTTCCTACCTGGAAAGGAGTCCAGATGGGCCCGATGGTGCCATTGTAGGAAGTCATGCCAAGAATTGGCCGGCCCCAGGCCCATAAGGTGCCGTTTGTTTTTATAGCGCAAGCATAAGTTCCACCTGACGCAATGGCTTTCCAATCTGAATCGGTTCCGATTTGGACCGGAATGTTTGAATTGACTGTGTTCCCAGTACCCAATTGCCCCTGTTCATTATATCCCCATGCCCATAAAGTCCCGTCAGATCTTATGGCTGTTGTGAATCCATATCCGGGCGAAACCATTTTCCAATATTTAGCTGATGATGGGTTGTCGTCAGAATTGGAGCAGCTGCTAAACAGCACTATAGCAAAAAAGAGTAGTATGGGCCGAAATGTTTTTTGCAGGCTTTCCATTTTTGTTTTTGTTTAGAGTTTGTATAACAAAGTCGGGTATTTTAAAAATGGTTGCGTCATTTCTGAAAATAAAAAAGCCCCAACATTGTTGGGGCTTTTTATAAATGGGAGCAGATTATTTATCTCCTTTTGGAGTGTCTCTTCTGTCATCTTTTCTTGGACCTCTGTCGTCACGTCTTTCCGGACGTGGGCCTCTGTCTTCTCTTGGAGCATTTTCATCTCTTGGAGGCCTAGGCATAAGAGCTTTTCTTGAAACTTTCTCTTTTCTTGTTTTTGGATCAACGCCTAAATATTTAACCATAAACACATCGCCCATATTTACAACGTCAGAAACATTTTCCGTACGTGCCCAGTCTAATTCTGAAACATGTAGCAAAACTTCATTTCCTGGAGCTGCAGTATATTCAACAACAGCACCAAAATCCAACATCTTGATTACTTTCACCTCATAAGCCTCGCCTAAAACCGGTTTGAATATGATAGAGTCGATTTTTGCCAATACAGCTGCGATTCCATCCGGATCAGTTCCAAGGATTTCAACAACACCTTGTTCATCAACTTCGTTGATAACGATAGTGGTTCCGGTTGCTTTTTGTAATTCCTGAATCACTTTTCCACCAGGACCAATAAGTGCTCCGATGAAGTTTCCTGGAATTGTTCTTGTAATGATTTTTGGAGCGTGTGCTTTAACGTCTGGTCTTGGAGTTGAAATGGTTTCAACCAGTTTTCCAAGAATGTGCATACGTCCGTCACGCGCCTGGTTCAAGGCTTGTTCCATGATATCGTAACGTAGGCCGTCAATTTTGATATCCATCTGGCAAGCGGTGATTCCGTCTGCAGTTCCGGTTACTTTGAAGTCCATATCACCCAAGTGATCTTCATCACCTAAGATGTCTGAAAGAACGGCAAATTTAGAGCCATCGGTAATCAATCCCATAGCGATACCAGAAACCGGTTTGATCATTTGAACTCCGGCATCCATAAGTGCCATAGTACCAGAACAAACAGTTGCCATAGAAGATGAACCGTTAGATTCCAATACTTCAGAAACCACACGGATCGTGTAAGGGCAATCAGCAGGAATCATGTTTTTAAGAGCTCTTTGAGCCAAGTTTCCGTGACCTACCTCGCGGCGTGAAGTTCCTCTTAACGGTTTTGCCTCACCTGTTGAGAATGGCGGGAAATTATAGTGCAGGTAGAATCTTTCTTCTCCTTGCTCTGAAGCATTGTCAATAATATTAGCTTCTCTTGAAGTTCCAAGGGTTACTGTTGCCAGCGCCTGAGTTTCCCCACGCGTAAACAAAGCCGAACCATGAACTCTTGGTAAATAATCAGTTCTCGCACCAGATTGGGCGAATTTCAGTAGTTTTCCTTCCGTCCAAACGGATTCCTTTTTCAAGGATTACGTTACGAACCGCTTCTTTTTGTGTTTTGTAGTTGTATTTTCCAACCAATTCCGCCAAATCAGCATTTTCAGCGTATTCTTCTTCAGTGTACAAAGCTTTTACTTCTTCTTTTACCGCAGCAAATTTTTCGCCTCTTTCGCTTTTTGCCGAAGCTTCCTGTGCGATAGCGTAATATTTGTCGTAAGACGCCGCTTTTACTTTTGCGTAAACTGCTTCGTCTTCCACTTCGCCTTCATACTCCCTGTAAGCTGGAGAACCAACTCCGGCTCTCAGTCTTTCCTGGGCTTTGATCTGAATTTTGATGGCTTCGTGTGCAAATTTGATCGCTTCGATCATTTCTGCTTCTGAAATCTCTTTCATTTCACCTTCCACCATACAAACCGAATCAGCTGAAGCTCCGATCATCATATCGATGTCAGATCTTTCTAAGTCCGCACGGCTTGGGTTGATGACTAATTTTCCGTCAACACGTGCAACACGTACTTCAGAAATCAGGTTGTAGAAAGGAATGTCTGATACTGCCAATGCAGCTGAAGCGGCCAAACCTGCCAAAGCATCCGGCATCACATTTTCGTCATGCGACATCAGCTGGATCATTACTTGTGTTTCAGCATGGTAATCATCTGGGAAAAGCGGGCGCAACACACGGTCAACCAAACGCATGGTCAACACTTCATTGTCGCTAGGGCGCGCTTCTCTTTTAAAGAATCCACCAGGAAATCTTCCTGCTGCTGCAAATTTTTCACGGTAGTCTACCGTTAAAGGTAAAAAGTCAACGCCTGGGTTGGCTGTTCTTGCAGAAACTGCTGTAGCCAATAACATGGTGTCACCACATCTTACAACTACAGACCCGTCTGCCTGTTTCGCTAATTTACCTGTTTCGATTGTGATGCTTCTTCCATCACCTAAATCGATTGTTTCTTGGGTTACTTTTGGAATCATAAAAATTAATTCGTTTAAACAATTAGGTTAGTTGTGTTGTAGTTGTTGTGTGTAGTAGTTGTTTGTAACCCAATGAAAAACCGAAACTTTTCTTCTTTTAATTTTAAAAACAAAAAGAGGCGCGTGGGCACCTCTTTTTATATTGATTATTTTCTAATATTCAATTCTTTGATGATCTCACGATATCTGTTGATATCTTTTTTCTTCAAGTAGTCAAGAAGGCTTCTTCTTTTACCTACCAAAAGAACTAGTGAACGCTCAGTGTTGTAATCGTGACGATTTTTTTTCAAGTGCTCAGTAAGGTGAGAGATTCTAAATGTGAACAATGCGATTTGTCCTTCTGCAGATCCTGTGTTTTCTGCTTTTCCTCCGTGTTTAGCGAAGATTTCTGCTTTTGTTTCTTTACTTAAATACATTCCAATATTTATTTAAATGATTATTATGTATGAACCGGAACTTTTCCAATTCGGGTGCAAATGTAATGTATTATTTTAAATTTTAAATTATGAATTTTAAATTATTTTAATAAAAGTTAAAAAGACACAACCATGCACTATACAAATCTTAAAGTATAGAATTCAAAATTTAGAATTTAAAATAATTTAGAAACTTCTTCATTCACAAATTCCAGAAACCTTTCGTCGGCTTCGGTAAAAGGGTCAATCACATGGCTGTCGATGTCGATTTGCCCAATATTGATCCCATTTACAAAAAGCGGCACCACGATTTCCGACTTAACGGTAAAGCTGCACGCAATGTAATTGTCTTGTGCAGCAACATCAGGAACGACAAAGTTGGCATTCGATTCGGCAACCTGGCCGCAGATTCCTTTCCCGAACGGAATAATAGTATGATCGGTTTCGGCGCCAACATAAGGGCCCAGATGTAAAGTTTTGGAATCGTGGTTGGCAAAATAAAACCCAACCCAATTGTAATATGCAACGCTGTCGCTAAGGAATTGGCAAAGGTTTTTCAGTTTTATGTCCCTTTCGTGGTCAGGATCGGTAAGGATCGAAACTACGCCGGGTTTAAGGTTTTCAAAGTTCATTTTCAAATTTTTATGCAAAGGTAACCACTGCACATTTTTTATTTTATATAAATTTGTTAAAAATTTCCGTTGAAACAACTGCTGCTGCAATACCGACCTTTCTTGCTTTTTCTGGGGAAATTCATTGCCAGTTATTTGGTCCTGACGATGGTTTACCAAACGTACCTCAATAAGTTTGATGCCCGGAACGCGCAGGTCGATTCGTTTACGCAATCGGTGGCAGACCAGTCGGCGGCGGTTTTGTCTTGGTTTGATTCTAAATCCTACACTATGCCACACCTGAAAGAGCCAAGCGTAAAGCTTTTTTATAAAGGCAAATACATTTCGCGGATTATCGAAGGCTGCAACGCCATCAGTGTGATGATACTGTTTGTTTCATTTGTAATTGCCTTCACCGGAAAATTCAAAAATACCCTTTTTTTCATACTTGCAGGGATCCTTCTGGTCCATGTCCTAAATATTGCCAGGATTGCACTTTTATGCGTTGCATTGTATGCTTTCCCCCAAGGCGAGCATTTGCTGCATGGCGTTGTTTTTCCGCTGGTGATTTATGGCGTTGTATTTTTGTTATGGGTAATCTGGGTCAACAAATATTCGATTTATGCTACGAAACCTGCTAAGTGATAAGAAGAGATTAGGTAAAATTGCGTTCCTGATTTTGCTTTTGGTATTGATCCGGGCATTTGAGGAAACGCTGTTTTATGATCCGTTTTTGGAGTATTTCAAAAGCGAATATTCCAATTTGCCATTTCCCAAAGTCAATCTTATTAAGCTGTATGCCAGCACCGGAATGCGTTTTTACATCAATTCGATGATTTCGCTTGGGCTGTTGCATGTAATCTTCCGGGATAAGCAGATAACCAAATTTGCAGCCTTCCTGTATTTGGTCTTGGGGACAATTTTACTGATCGCATTTATGTTTGTCGTTAATTTCTTTGGAGAGGAACATAAGATGACATTGTTCTACATAAGGCGATTTTTGATACAGCCGATATTTATCCTGCTGTTCATTCCGGCATTCTTTTACCAAAAACAGATTAAAAAATAAGTTTTCCTTAAGAAGGCAAGCAGTTCTTTTTCATAACTTTGCAGCATGGTTTTTAAAAAGCAAATAAGCATCTTATTGACGTTCTTCCTGTTGGTTTCCAATTTAGGACTGGCGTTCAATGTGCATTATTGTGCCGATGAAATTGCCTCTATTTCAATAAATACTGCACCTGCTGAAGCTGTCGATTCATGTTGCGGCGTTGTAGAGAAAGAATCGTCATGCTGTAATGACAAAGTCATCAAAGCCGAAATCAAATCGGACCAGATTATTGTAAAGACCTTAACTTTTGATGCGCCATTTATTCTGGTAACAGATTATTGGAAGCCGCAGGTTTTTATCGTAAATGAAAACTTCAAACAACAGGATAAGGTTACGTATTACTGCGATGCGAATGCGCCGCCGTTTTACCTCCTGTACAGCCAATTTACTTTTTACTGCTGATTTAAGCTTGATTCAGTTCAGATTCTTATGCAAAAGAATCATTAGAAATCGAATTAAATTTAAATCATAATCAATGAAAAAAATACTGATATTCCCGGTATTATTGATTGCAGCCGTTGCGTTTCCGCAAGAAGATATCAAAAAAGATACTCTGAAAACCGTTACGGTAGAATCTAATAAGAAAGGATTAAAGAAATCAATTTCCGGTACGGCAAACACCACGCTTGTTACCAGCAAGGAACTGCTCAAGGCAGCCTGCTGCAACCTGGCGGAAAGCTTTGAAACCAATCCGTCCATTGATGTCAATTTTTCTGACGCATTGACCGGAACCAAACAAATCAGGATGTTGGGGCTAACAAGCCCGTACATCATGATCACCGAAGAAAATATTCCTTCGGTACGTGGTGCTTCGCAGGCTTACGGCCTGTCATTTACACCCGGAACCTGGGTGGAAAGCATCCAGATTACCAAAGGCGCCGGAAGCGTTGTCAATGGCTACGAAAGCA
This sequence comes from Flavobacterium sp., assembly GCA_049841115.1. Lineage (GTDB taxonomy): Bacteria > Bacteroidota > Bacteroidia > Flavobacteriales > Flavobacteriaceae > Flavobacterium. Next base: position 397,692 of record JASGHQ010000006.1, on the reverse strand, counting down.
TTTCGGGCCAAATCAATACGGAACTCATCAAACCGATGAAGGATAACCCGTTTTACCTGAATGCCTATGGCTCAACAGATTCGCGCTTTGAGCTGAATACCCATTTCAACAAAAAGATCTCGGATAAATGGGCAACCAGTTTGTTCGTGCATGGAAATGCACGCGTGGCCAAAAACGACATGAACAATGATGGTTTCCTTGATAATCCTCTTGGGAAACAATTCAATATTGCCAACCGCTGGCAATATGCCAATCCGGAAACGGGCTGGGTTTCGTTTTTAAATGTCCGTTATATGAATGATGGAAAGCAAACCGGCCAGCTCGATTTTGATCCCGGCCGCGACAGGCTGACGACCAATTATTGGGGTTCTGAAATCAATACCGAAAGAATTGATTTTAGCTCTAAGGTTGGTTATGTCTGGAAAGACATGCCGTATCAGAGCATCGGCTTCCAGAATGCGTTCAGCAACCACAACCAGCAGTCGTATTTTGGCCTTAATCAATACGATATCAAGCAGCAGAGCTATTATTCGAACCTGATCTTCAATTCGATCATCAGCAATACAATGCATAAATTTTCCACCGGATTGAATTTTACTTATGATAAGTATTCCGAGTTTGTCAATCTTTTTGACGTGAGCCGCATCGATAATTCGGTAGGCGCTTTCTTTGAATATACTTACGATGATAATGACAAGTTTAGTTATATTCTTGGTGGCCGGTTTGATTACCATAATAGGTTAGGAGCTTTCTTTACGCCAAGATTGCACGTAAAATACAATCCGTGGGAAAAGGCCGTGCTGCGGTTTTCTGCCGGACGAGGCAAACGTGCGGCTAATATTTTTGCCGAGAACCAAAATCTTTTTGCAAGTTCGAGGACATTTCAGGTTTTGGATACCAATGGAAAAATCTATGGTTTGGATCCTGAAATTGCATGGAATTACGGAATAAGCTTTACGCAGAATTTCAAATTGTTTGGAATGAATGCTGATGCGACCATCGATTTTTACCGGACCGATTTCCAGAACCAGGCAGTTGTTGATGTGATGAGCTCGCCGCAGCAGGTTTTGTTCTATAACCTTGACGGAAAATCGTTTGCCAATAGTCTGCAGCTCGATTTCAACCTTGAAATCATCAGGCACCTGAATTTGAGGACAGCCTACAAATACTTTGACATTTCTACGGATTATCTTTCGGGTACGTATCAAAGGCCATTGCAGGCGAAACACCGGTTTTTTGCCAATATCGAGTATGCGACACACATCGCCGAAAAAGGGAAGCAATGGAAATTCGACTTTACGTTCAATTGGCTTGGCAAGCAGCAATTGCCTTATACGGCAAGCAATCCGCCACAGGATCAGCTTCCGGAGTTTTCACCATCATTTGCAGTAATGAACACACAGATCACACGCACTTTTTCGAGTACTTTTGAAATGTACATTGGCGGGGAGAACATTGGAAATTACCGCCAGGACAAAGCAATTTTGGGAGCAGATAATCCATTTGGGCCCAATTTTGACACTTCAATTATTTATGCGCCGGTTTTTGGGCAGATGTACTATGCCGGTTTGCGATTTAAAATTAAATAACACTATTATGAAAAATATATTTTTAGGAATGCTGTTGCTGTTGGCAACACTTTCGACACAAGCACAGGAAAAAAAGAACAAAAATGCCAAATACGACATTGAAGTCAATGGCAATTGCGAACAATGCAAAAAACGAATTGAAAAGGCTGCTTTTTCGGTAGCCGGAGTTAAAAGCGCCGATTGGAGCATTGAAAGCCATCAGTTGCATTTGATCCTCAATGAAGAGAAATGCTCCATCACCGATGTGGAAAAAGCCATCGCTAAAGTGGGGCATGACGCAGGTGATGTTAAAGCTGCCGATGCAGATTACGAAAAGCTGCATTCGTGCTGTCTTTACGAAAGGAAATAATTTTTGAAAACTCCTTATCCGTAAGGAGTTTTTTATGTCTATTTTTACACAAAAACTACTTTGAAAACAAGATTTGCTATTCTCTCTGTACTTATTTACTGTACGGCATTTGCCCAGACCAAGCAGGACCAGCGCGTTTGGTTTGCCTACATCGGGCAGTATAAGGTTTCTGAAAAATGGGGTTATCACATCGAAGCCCAGTTCAGGATGGACAACCAGTTGGAACAAAACCTTCAAAACCTGTACAGGATAGGAGGGATGTATTTCCTTTCGCCCAGGGCGCACCTAACTGCGGGTTATGCATTGGTGAAAACCTATAATTCCTCTTTAGGCGAATTTTATTCAGAAAACCGGCTTTGGGAGCAATATCAGTTCAATAAGAAGTGGGCTGATAATAAAAATATAATGACACACCGCGTTCGTTTGGAGCAACGTTGGGTAGAACATTTGTCGACGGTTGCCGGAGAAAGCAACAGCACTAATTTTCAAAGCAGGCTGCGTTACCTGAACCGCAATTTATTCCATCTTGCAAATCTTTCTTCTGAAAAAGAAGAGCTTTATGCGGTAGTTCAGGACGAAATCTTTTTGAATACAGGCAATAATAAAGTCAATTCAAAATTTTTTGACCAAAATAGGCTTTCAGTTGGGTTGGGGTTGAATTACAATAACAGCATCCGGCTGGAATTGGCGTACATGAATCAGTTTCTGACTTCAAGTTCAGGTAATAACGCGATGAACCATGTTGTATCGGTTTCGCTCCTGCAGAATTTAGATTTGCAAAAGCATTAAATTTAACTTTAAATGCCAAAAAATATCATTAATTTCACCGCTCTAAAAAATTATAATCCATGAGTGATTTTGACTGGATGCAACTGCTGAATCCCGAATTTTACATAACCATGTCTTTTGGAGGCGTAAAAGTAGGTTTGTGGATTGTATTGTTCATTGTTTTTGCCGAAACAGGTTTGTTTGCCGGTTTCTTTTTGCCGGGTGACAGCTTGCTTTTCCTTTCGGGGATTTACAGCCGCGACCTGGTTGAAAACTTTACTTTTATTGAAAGCGATATTGTTAATGTAACGCTGCTTTCGGTGCTTGTGGCAGTAGCAGGAATCATTGGGAATATGGTCGGATACTGGTTTGGATCAAAAAGCGGTTATTATCTGTACAAAAAGGAAGACAGTTTCTGGTTCAAGAAAAAATACCTGATCCAATCAAAGGATTTCTTTGAAAGGTATGGCGGAAAGGCCATCATTTTTGCGCGTTTCCTGCCGATTGTGAGGACATTTGCTCCAATCGTAGCCGGGATTGTTACGATGGACAAAAAGAAATTCATGTTCTACAATATCGTGAGCTCATTCCTTTGGTCTTTTATCCTGATTTTTTCCGGGCATTATCTGTATGGCATGTTCCTGGAGAAATTTGACATCGATCTAAAGCACCATATCGAGAAAATCGTAATCGGGATCATATTGGTTTCCACTTTTCCGGTTTTCCTTAAAATGATTAAGAAAACACCAAAACAAGACGAGCAGACACCAACTCAAGAATAAAAAAAAGCCCCGGATTTTCCCGGGGCTTTTTTAATTAAGTTCTATTATTTTCTCTTCATGGATTAACTGTCCTTCCTGGTTTATTCCGTCAATGACGATACGGCATTTGGATTTGTTGTAATCTGTCAGGCTAAATTTAAAATCTCCTTGATCACCAGTGTTAACAACAGGCGACCATTCGATTATCCCGAAATTATCAAATCCTTTGCTTTGTGTGCTTTGATAGTCGGCATTCTCAAAACGATAATTAACCGAATAGGCTTCCTTGACAAAAAAAGAATTGGGATCGGGCTTCGAGAAATAATTATACTTTGGCTTTTTGGTATAAATTTTAATGATTCCGGCATTATTGTTCATGCTTGCTACGATAGCATGAGAATCGAGGTAGATTTCGTCAATTTCGCTCATCTGCATCAGATCCAGCTCATCAAGCGAAAAAGTGAGCAGACGATCGTCTATATAAACCAAAGGGGATGGATTGGCTGATTTTGCCGAAACCCTTTGCCGGATTGTTATGGATACATTTCCCATATTTCTGGAAACATTGAATCCGTTTGCTTCGATAAAATTCAGTAACCTCCCATGATCATTGCTTTCGTCAATCTTATAGCCGCGCAGCATGGAGTTCGATAATACATTCTGGCGTTTGAGTGTTGGGGTTTTTACCTTAACTTCATCCAGCTTTATTATTTTTCCATTGAATTTTGGCAGGTCAAAGTCTGAAATCGTTTCGTAACCCACTTCATCAGTGCAGTTTTGTGAGATAAAGCTATTGATGGTTTTGTTGAAAGGCTTTTTCCTTCCGAAGACCTGCGGCGATAAATTGGATTGGATTTTCTCAAAATTTGGAAATTTTTCGAGCGATAGCTTTACTAATGAAGAATCGGTCAGCAGTAAATGTTCAATTTCATAATCCCCTTTTTCAGAAACATCCGCAGCGAGCATTATCCGGTCCTTGTAAGCAACCATTTTTACTTTAAGAAGGTTTTTGTCTTTTAGGTTCTGGTCTACCTTTCCTTTCAGGCTTAGCCCAACGTCAAAGCTATAGTTGGATGCTGGCGGATTCAGTTTCATGAAATCCCAATTGTATTTTGAATTTCCTTCGTTGAGCAATGCCAAGTCCAATTCGTACCATTTCAACCTGTTTGGCATGTTTAAATAGTAATCGGAATGATCAAGCGGCCTGTCTAAATAAGGATTGATGCCAATGCCGGCCATAATTGGCACATTATTATCTACGCTTTTAGTATCCTCGGGCAATACGGATATGCTCAGGATGGAATTGGGGAAATCTGTATAGCCTACAAGGTTTATCTTATCGTCAGTTCGGTTGTTCTTAAGTATGTTGAAAGTGTTGTTGCCGGCAACCGGTTTTACAAAAAACAACCGCTCAGACCATTGTTTTAAATCGCTGTCAATAATTCTTAACGTATTTATGCCCTGATGCAGATCGCTGTTGTTTACCATAAATGTCAGCTCCTGTTCATTGGGCTTGAATTGAATTGGATAGGCAGTGATTTTCTGGTCCTGGTGGATGATAAGGCTTAATTTCTTAGACTTGAATAGATCGAGGCTTGCCTTGTTTGTCTTTAATTTGATTAGGGTTTTGTCTTCTGCTGAAAAAGTGTTGATTTCTGTAGAGATGCCCAGTAAATCTGGATTTTGAAGAGTTTTTTCTATTGCTTTATCTTCGTATTTTATTACAGCCTTCACACTTCTGCTGCCAGGGATAAGGTCAAATTTTCCAAATCCGAACCGATTTAGTTTTACTGTTTTTATAACTTCGCCATTGGCATATTGAATCGTGGCTTCAAGGTTTTCGGGAGCATTTCCGCGACAGTCTTTTACCTGTATCCCAATAATGTTCGAAACTTCCTGGACAAGGTTTTTGCCCTCCGGATGTAATGAGATTTCCAGAGATTCAGGGTTTATTTTCTTGTAGTTTTTTATTCCTTCCGCTGGATTTATAATTGTAATCTTTCTGATGGTAGACTCATTTTCGCTAAAATTGTTCATCCAGTTGGTGTAAATCTGAATGTAATAATTGCCGGATGGTAATTTTGAATTGAGTGCGATGCTGCCCGAAAAGATACCATTGTTGGCATAAACCAATTTTTCTGAAAGCTGTTTGCCGCTTTCGTCATACAGCAGTACAAAAATATTAGTTGTGAAAAATGGCTTGTCTGTTTTTCGGTTTACCACATATCCCTGATACCAAACGGTTTCATTGTTCATAAAGGTGTTTTTGTCCAGGTGGATATGGATCGCCTCTCTTTCCAAATCAAAATAATTATTTAAGATGGTGGAAATTTTTATATAATTTTCATCTGGTTCGGTTTGCGGAAAAACCTCAAATGAAAGCAAAATGCATGACAATAGGAATACGTTTTTTAATGGCTTCATTAGTGAATAAATAAAGTTTCGCCTAAAAATATAAAAATTTATTTACAAATAAAAACGCCCCAAATAATGAGGCGTTCCTATGTTTATGAAGTTTTAGCGGAGCTTACATCATTCCCGGCATTCCGCCGCCCATTGGCATTCCGCCTGCAGGGTTTTCTTCTTTGATTTCAACCAAAGCGCATTCGGTAGTCAGGATCATTCCCGAAACGGATGCAGCATTTTCAAGGGCTACACGCGTTACTTTTTTAGGGTCAATGATACCCGCTTTGAGCATGTCGACATATTGATCAGTTTTGGCATTATAACCAAAGTTGGCTTTTCCTTCGGCTACTTTGGCAACAACGACAGAACCTTCCAAACCGGCATTTTCAACAATAGTCCTTAACGGTGACTCGATAGCACGTGCCACGATTTGGATTCCTGTTGCCTCATCCGCATTGTCTGATTTTATTTTGTCTAATACTGATTTTGCCCTTAGCAAGGCAACACCGCCACCCGCAACGATTCCTTCTTCAACCGCAGCACGGGTCGCATGGAGTGCATCGTCAACACGGTCTTTTTTCTCTTTCATTTCCACTTCAGAAGCAGCGCCAACATAAAGGACGGCAACACCGCCAGCCAATTTGGCCAAACGCTCCTGCAATTTTTCCTTATCGTAGTCAGAAGTTGTAGTTTCCATTTGGGCTTTGATCTGGTTTACACGGTTTTTGATCATGTCCGCGCTTCCCGCACCATTTACGATAGTTGAGTTGTCTTTATCGATAGTAACTTTTTCTGCTGTTCCCAACATTTCCAAAGTTGTATTTTCCAGAGTGTACCCGCTTTCTTCGGAAATTACGGTTCCGCCAGTCAGGATGGCAATATCCTCTAACATTGCTTTTCTTCTGTCGCCAAAGCCCGGAGCCTTTACGGCAGCGATTTTCAAGGCGCCACGCAGTTTGTTTACTACCAATGTCGATAACGCTTCGCCATCAACATCTTCGGCAATGATCAATAATGGTTTCCCGGATTGCGCCACTGGCTCTAAAACCGGTAATAATTCTTTTAGGGATGATACTTTTTTATCATATAATAAGATGTAAGGCCTTTCCAATTCCACTTCCATTTTTTCCGGATTGGTAACGAAATACGGAGAAAGATAACCTCTGTCAAACTGCATTCCTTCTACAACATCAACTGTGGTTTCTGTTCCTTTGGCTTCTTCAACGGTGATTACGCCTTCTTTGCCTACTTTTTTGAATGCTGTAGCGATAAGGTCCCCGATAACTTCATCGTTATTAGCCGAAATAGAAGCCACCTGTTTGATTTTCTCAGAAGAGCTTCCCACTTCTTGGGCTTGTTTTGCCAAATCAGCAACAATAGCTTCCACGGCTTTGTCGATTCCGCGTTTCAGGTCCATTGGGTTTGCTCCGGCGGCTACGTTTTTCAAACCTTCCTTTACGATAGCCTGGGCCAAAACCGTTGCGGTTGTTGTTCCGTCACCAGCCAAGTCGTTGGTTTTTGAAGCTACTTCTTTTACCATTTGAGCTCCCATGTTTTCAAGAGCATCTTTCAATTCCACTTCTTTTGCCACTGAAACACCATCTTTGGTTACGGTTGGCCCGCCAAATGATTTTGAAATGATGACATTCCTGCCTTTTGGTCCAAGGGTTACTTTTACTGCATTTGCCAATGCATCAACGCCACGTTTTAAACCGTCGCGCGCTTCAATATCGAATTTTATGTCTTTTGCCATTTTTTTATTGCTTTAAGCTTTAAGCTGTAGGCTATAAGCTTGTTAATTTTTCTTTTAGATTGTAAATTTTACTTTTAATTGTGTTAATCTGATTTTCCAATTTTTTAAAATAATCGTCAGATATATAGTTTAAATCATGTGACAGGATAAGCAGGTATTCCGTTTCATTAGCAGAACCTAAGGCAATATTGAGAAATTGATTGAAATCCTTATCACTACTTCTTCCACAACCTTCACTTATATTTGTTGGAATAGATAGTGTGGCTCTTCTAAGTTGACTTGTCAAACCATATAATTCTTCTTTTGGGAAATCTGATGTTAGTTTATAGGCTTCTAAAGTCATGGAATGGCTTAGTTGCCAAATATCATATTTCTTAAAATCTCTCATGCCTAAAGCTTAGCGCTTACTGCTTATAGCTGTTAGATAATGGCAAGGATGTCATCCTCGCGCATGATCAAATAATCCTTTCCGTTGAACTTTAGGTCGGTTCCGGCGTATTTTCCGTAAAGAACCGTGTCACCTACTTTTACCGTTAACGGCTCGTCTTTTTTTCCGTTTCCTACGGCAACAACAATTCCTTTTTGCGGTTTTTCCTTAGCGGTGTCTGGAATGATGATCCCTGATGCTGTTTGGGTTTCAGCGGCCGCAGGCTCAATAATTACTCTGTCTGAAAGAGGTTTGATATTTAATGCCATAATGTTATGATAGTTTATTTTTTAAATGTTGCTTTTGTTTTTTAGCTTCGTTTTGCCTGACTTATTGCCTTGAGTCAGAAATTGTACCATTTGGGTGTTTGCTGACAAATTTGCAGTTAAAAAAAATGCCAGCAATCTGCCGGCATTGTAATTTTTATCACTGAAAATTATTTTTTTGGAGTTTCAGCTGGTTTAGCAGGGGCTGCTGTTTCTGTTTTAGGTGCAGCAGCATCTTTTTCGTTGATGATTTTTGAGTCTGAGCCACCCATCATTCCAGGGAAGCTTAAACTTGATAATAAAATCAAAAGGATCAATACAGTTGCTAATGTCCAGGTACTTTTGTCTAGGAAGTCAGTCGTTTTCTGCACACCTCCCATTTGGGTAGAACCTCCCAATGACGATGATAAGCCGCCTCCTTTAGGATTTTGTACCATAATCACGATAATCAATAGAAAACAAACTATTGTTATCAGTACCAAAAAAATTGTAAAATTAGTCATTGTTATAAATTGTTATTTTGTTGTAATATTCTAATATCCGAAATTCGGTCTGCAAAGAAACTACTTTTTTCTGGATATTTCAAAATTAATATTTCATATGCCTGAATTGCCTTTGAATATTTCTTTTGTTCAAGGTAAACCCTGGCCAGAGTTCTCGGTCATCAGGTGGGTAGTGTCCTCAGAAAAAGTTTCAACTGCCGGAACAACAGCATCTTTTGCAATGGTTGGTATCTTTGGATTGTTCTCTATGAATTTGTCAATCAGGTCGAGTTTTTTCTTTTTGGTTTCATCGACAACAGGCTTGATTTGCTGCGCCTGTTCGCTATCGCTCGAGTCATTACGGACAATTGGCTTTAATCTTGATAATTGCAGCCATTCCTGAAAGGAATGTTTTTCATTTCTTGAAAATTCCAAAGGCTTTCCGATTGCTAGTTTTTCCTCGGCTTTTTGTTCTTCAGTTGCGGTAGCTTCCTTAATTGAGGTCAGAATGGACTGTTCTAAGATGGTTATCGATGCTTCTTTGGCGTCAACGACCAAATGCTCGCTGCCAATAACCGTCATGTTCATCAGTTCCTCGAGTTTTTTTTCGTACAGGCCTTTTTGGACGGAAATGAACGAATCGGAAGTAATGAAATCAAACAATATGCTTCGATCGGTAGTGTAAGCTGCTGAAACCTTAAGTGCGTAATTGTAATTAAAACTATCCTGGTTATACAAATGCTTTAGCTTCAAAACGCGCGCACTCTGAAAATAGGGGAATGCTTCCAAAACAGAGTCCAATGTGTCCGCATAACGGTCATTGACTGCCTCGGGCTTGTTGAGTAAATAAGTATAATCGGTTAAATTCATTTCAAAAGATAATTACCATTTGGCCAAAGACTCATTAAAGATATCCTGAGTAATCCTTTCAAAAATCTCATCCAAAGCTTCGGTTAATTTCGAGCCAACCAATTGGGTTGAGCCGTCGTAATCATGATAAAAAGAAAAACGTTTTTCAAAGTTGTCCGCTTCTTTATTTTTATTGGTAAAACGCACGTTAACAGTAATAGTCAAACGGTTTTGGGCTGCAGTTTGAGCCGCAGTTGCCTGCATGGGCGTAATCCTGTATTCTACAATTTCGCCATCGTAAAATAAATCACCGCCGGTATTGGTAAGGCTCAGGTTGGTTTGGTTTTGTATGATTTCCTGTAGCTTGATCGTAAAAGTCCGTTCTATCCCGGGTTCAACCAAATCGGCATTATTCTGGAAATAGTTTACCTGAAAGGTCTTGGTCTTGCTGTCAATGGATTTAGCGCCCGTAAAATTATACACGCCACAGCTGTTGATACTTAGCGCCAGAATTAAAACAGAAAGTAATTTGATAAACTTCATGGTATGAATTAGAGAGCCGCTAAAATAATCCTTTATTTCGAATTACGGAACGATTTTAACGATAGTAATAGTCAGCAAAAGAATAATAGCCAACAAAATTGTTGCTGCTGTCTAAAACCTCGACTCCAACCATATAGAGATTGCTGTCGGGAACCGCGCCGTAATTATAATGATTCGGATCAGAGGCTCCTTTGTCAAATCCGTTCGGGATGTCTTTAGAAGCCTGGCAATCTACAAAGAAACTTGGGTCTGTAAGTGATTTTACCCTGGCTACCGCAATAACTGCACTGTAAATTGGATTTACTCCAAAATATTCTCCGGTAAAATTGAAATTTTTAGTGATTTCGATTGATCCGCCCGCAACTTTTTCAAACGAAGTCATATTCCCATTGCTGTAAGTCATGTGGTATTCGCCAGCGCCAACACCTTCTCTCAGAAAATCAAGTGCCAGTCCATTTTCGTTTACTTTGCAGTTTATCGTAAAATTGCTGACATACGAATAAGCATACGTGCGGGTTGCAGCATTATAGGTATAAGGGAGGCCATCTATAGATTTGATGGTATTGTCGGCATTATAAGTGACTGATGTGGATTCGCCGTCAATTCCGTTAGCATATTTGATGTCGCTGACTACACGGTTTTGATTGTCGTAAACAAATTCCTCAACGATAGTGCCGTCGGCAAGTGTAATGTTTCTCAATAAACCATCGCTGAAATTCCAATGTTTTTCATTAGCGCTGTTTTTGTAGAAAATAACTTTCTGCAAAACTTTTTCGGTATTGGTGTTGTCGTCGTTATTACTACAGGAGATAAGCGTAGCGGCTAAAACGAAGAGCATTAGTAATTTTTTCATGACTATAAATTTGGTTGGTGTAAACGTAAAAACTTCTGCTCTAAATAAAAAAATTATAGGTCGTACTGCTTAATTTTTCGATAAAGTGTTCGTTCAGAGATGCCAAGCTCATCTGCAGCAGCTTTTCTTTTGCCTTTGTGGCGCTCCAAGGATTTTTTAATCAACTCAATTTCACGCTGTTCCAGTTTTAGTGTTTCTTCTTCTTCGACGGTTTCGGCCATTAAATAATTGGTGTCGTCATCGTCGTCAAACTCTTCCTGGTCAATTTCGTGCTGTGGCGCAATTGTGCTCAATCGTGGTTCTGTTTCAAAGTTGGAAACGGATTCTTCTTTTTGCCCAAATACTTTCTGGATCAGGTTTTTGTTGTTTTCCTGAACTTTGGTGCTTCCGTTTTGCATCAAATCCAGCGTTAGCTTTTTCAAATCATGCAAATCGCTTTTCATGTCAAAAAGCACTTTGTACAAAATATCCCTTTCGGTAGAAAAATCGGTTTCAGCCTTTTTTCCTCCAATAACCGAAGGCAAGTTTGGCCCCTCGGCAGGAAGGTACGATTGCATTGTAGCCAATGAAATGTCGCGGTTGGTTTCCAAAACGGAAATCTGTTCTGCAAAATTCCTCAACTGACGGATGTTGCCGCTCCAACGGTATCTTTGAAGAAACTGTACGGCTTCATCGCTTAATTTTACCGGAGGCATTTTGTATTTGTGTGCAAAATCAGAGGCAAATTTCCTGAATAATAAATGTATGTCGTCTTTTCTGTCGCGTAAGGCTGGGAGCGGTATTTCCACGGTGCTTAGCCTGTAATACAGATCTTCACGGAATTTTCCTTTTTCGATGGCTTCAAACATATTGACATTTGTAGCAGCTACAATCCTTACATTTGTTTTTTGTACCTGGGATGAACCTACTTTGATGAATTCGCCGTTTTCTAAAACACGCAGCAAACGAACCTGTGTTGTCAATGGCAATTCGCCTACTTCGTCCAGGAAAATTGTTCCTCCGTCGGCTACCTCAAAATATCCCTGACGCTCATTATTGGCGCCAGTAAATGAACCTTTTTCGTGGCCGAAAAGCTCACTGTCAATAGTTCCTTCCGGAATTGCGCCACAGTTTACAGCAATATATTTTCCGTGTTTTCGATGCGAAAGAGAGTGGATGATCCTGGGAATGCTTTCTTTACCAACACCGCTTTCACCTACGACAAGCACAGATATGTCTGTAGGGGCAACCTGGATTGCTTTTTCTATCGCACGATTAAGTTTTGGGTCGTTCCCAATGATTTCGAAGCGCTGTTTAATATTTTGAACGGTTTCCATGTTGTTGAATTATTTTAAACTCTTTTTTATTGGCAATGAATTGAAAAGGGTTTTTAGGCTATTGTATTCTTCTGGCGATAAATCGGATTTTACGATAGGCATTGCAGAATTCTTCTTTGGATATATCAAAAACCAATCGCTGGTTTCCTTTATCTGATAAGTTTCGCTCCAAAAAGATTCTATCTTGAAGGTTTCGGCTTGCTGGGTATATGACTCTTTATCGAAAGTTATGCTTTGGGTTTCAAAATTCCTTTTGTTGTTGAGTATGTTTTTTTTCATGCTCGAAAGCGTTCCAAAATAAACCAGTGCCAATACCCCCGGAAAAATAAGTAACTGTATGTAATCAGCGATTGACTGTTTAGGTTCATAGCCGGATTGCATGCCCATATGGCGCGACCAGTAAGTAATTAACAATAAGGCTATAAAAAAAACAGGCCCGTATTTAATGAATTTTATATTCAATAAAAGATACCTGGAAACCTTCATCAGGGTTTCAATATTGGGTTTGTAGATAATTTTTAGCGGATTCTCCATATTAGTTGGTCTGCATGTCACTATAGCCTATAGCTTCGCCAATCAAGGTTCCGCTCGTACAGTCGTTGATTTTTACGTTTACGAAATCGCCAACTTTGTAATTTTCTTTTGGGAAGACAACCATAAAGCTCTGTGAATTTCGGCCTGACAAATCTTTATCTGATTTTTTGGATGCTTTTTCTACCAAAACCTCTACTGTTTTGCCTAAAAATTCTTTGGTTCGGATTCCGCTATGGCTTCGTTGTAAATCCACTATTTCCTGTAACCTGCGGAGCTTTGTTTCTTCGGCAACATCATCTTCCATCTTTCTTCCTGCCAGTGTTCCTGGGCGTTCGGAATAGGCATACATATAGCCAAACCCGTATTTTACGTATTCCATCAAAGCCAAAGTATCCTGATGGTCTTCTTCGGTTTCTGTTGGAAATCCGGCAATCATGTCTTGAGTTACGGAGCTTTCCGGTAAGATTTGATTGATGCGGTCAATCAACTGCATGTATTCCGCCCGGGTATGCTGGCGGTTCATTTCCTTTAGGATACGATCGCTTCCGCTTTGCACAGGCAAATGGATGTGCTGGCAGATGTTTGGGTATTTTGCGATTACATGAAGCACTTCTTCATGCATGTCCTGCGGGTTTGATGTAGAAAAGCGGATGCGCATTTTTGGAAACTGCAATGCAACCATTTCAAGTAACTGATCAAAGCCTACTGCGGTAGCTTTTTGCATTTCGGTAGCTTTTTCGAAATCTTTTTTCAGGCCGCCGCCATACCAAAGATAGCTGTCGACATTTTGTCCCAATAAAGTAATTTCCTTGAAACCTCTGCTCCATAGGTCATCAATTTCTGCTATGATGCTCTGTGGTTCGCGGCTGCGTTCACGGCCACGGGTAAAAGGCACAACACAAAAGGTGCACATGTTGTCACATCCACGGGTAATGGATACAAAGGCTGTAACACCATTGCTCATCAGACGGACTGGGGAGATGTCGCCGTAGGTTTCCTCTTTTGATAAAACTACATTAATGGCATCCCTTCCGTCTTCAACCTCTTTTAGAAGATTGGGCAGGTCCTTATAGGCATCCGGTCCAACCACCATGTCAACGATTTTTTCCTGGTCTAGGAATTTTTCCTTTAAGCGTTCAGCCATACAGCCTAGAACGCCCACTTTCATCCCTGGATTCACTTCACGTTTTACTGCATTGTATTTTTCGAGGCGCTTCCTGACGGTTTGTTCGGCTTTGTCCCTGATGGAGCAGGTGTTTACCAAAACCAGATCGGCTTCCTCTAATATAGTTGTCGTGTTGTAACCTTCATTGGTCATTATGGAAGCTACAATCTCGCTATCCGAAAAATTCATCGCACAGCCATAGCTTTCTATGAACAGTTTTTTTGTGTTTTCTGGCTTGTGTTCTAAAACAAGGCTAGTGCCCTGCTTTTGCTCGTCAATTTCCTTTTCCATATAATAATCTTCGCTAAATCGGACAGCAAAGATAGTACTAATTTACAAAATATGACAAGATGTCAGAAGTGCTTTAACAAAAGATTAAAGTGGAAATGGGCTATTTTTTTGCTTCGTATCTTTTGATGTCAATAGTTTTATCCAGTGGTTTTCCGTTTTCTATAAAATCATATAAATCGAGCGCCATAGCCGGAGCAAGCATTACGCCGCGGGTTCCCATGCCGTTAAGAATGTATATTTGCGGGTGCTGTGAATGTGTGCCAAGTAAAGGCTTCCGGTCTTTTACTGTTGGCCTTACACCTGCAAAATGATCGACGATTTCAAAATCGCAGTTGAGGATTTCTTTTATTCTCTCAATTAATTCCAGTTTGCCTTCTTCGGTTGGGTTGCTGGTTTTGTCGTCCCAATTGTACGTTGCCCCGACTTTATACAGATTATCTCCAAGCGGAAGAATGAAAACACTGGTATTGATGATTACATCCAAATCCAAATCGTTTGCTTTTATGATGAAAAGCTCACCTTTTGTACCGTCAAGTGGCAAATGGTTGAAAAACGGATTGGAATGCATGCCGAACCCTTCTGCAAAGACAATATGTTTGGCTTGTAGGTTTTCGTAGCCCGCATGATCAGGAAAGAATAGAATCTTGCTGTAATCGAAATTTGTTTCTTCGAGTAAGCTTTTTTCTTTGAGATAGGCAAGGAAGAGGGTTTGAAGTAATTCGGTATTTACATAACCGGTATGCAAAACTTCGCCATAGCCAAAAGGAGAATCTATTCCGTTGTATTTTTTGTTGACTATTGAAGTGGATAGGTAAGGGGCTAGGTTTGGTTTGTCCGAAGCAGCAAACCAGTTATTCTGTTCCTCAATAGAAAAGAATTTGCGGTAAATGGGCATTTTGAAATCGACTTTCTCTTTAAGCCTTTCTTCTAATCGCCTGTAAAACGCATCGGCAATATTCAGCTGTTTTGTTGCATCCTGAACCTGGCTGAAACGTTTCAAAATTACCGGATTATAAAGGCCGCCTGCAATTTTGGTTGAGTTTTGTGAGTTGTTGTCAAATACTGTAAAGGTTCTGCCTTCCTGAAGCAATTTTTCGGCAAAGGCAATGCCTGCCAATCCTGAACCAACTATTATATAATCAAGCATAAAGTTTTAAACTAAAAAAACTCTCACCGTAAAGATGAGAGTTTTATATTGTATTATGAAATATCTTTTAGTAATTCCACATGTCTGATTCAAAGCTACGGATTTTTTCTTTAACCCTTTCGGATTCCAGAAGCTGGCTCTGAGCGTTGTCTTTCATGTATTGTTGGATTTCCCTATCGCCGTATACATTTTCCTCTTTATAAATTTCGCCGTTAAACCTACGGGAATTCAACAAGTGGTCAAATGTAATTGGCATCGCTGAGTTTTTGTCATTAAATGCCCTTGCTTCATGCAATATGTCCCTGACTGCCGGGAAATAAACCCAAAACAAATCGATGACATCGGCATTTTCATTACCAGCCTCTTTTGCCTCTGGAGTTACCGGGCATAATGCTAATAATCTGTATTTTAACTCGCCCTGACGTTTGTCAAAGTACCAATATCCTTTGATTTTGTAACCAGAAATATAACTTGCATCCAATTCCTTTTTGTTGATGTACTGCGGATCTAATACAGCCGGAGTACCTGAAGGAACTGTTTCTGTTACCCAATTTTTCCCTTGTTTTACCTTTCTGGTAGTAGGTTTTGGATAAAATTCGTCATAATGATCATTGATATAATCTTTTCCGGCTGGTATGGTATCAATAAACATAAAAGAGCTTTCCATGTCCTTATATGTTTTTTTGGTGTTGAAATAATCGTCAGCATACACTTCGGTTATTTTACCATTTTTGATGTTTTTAATTAAAACATCAAATAACGACCTTCTTTCCTTACCAACAAAAGCTGTGTCAATTGGATAATATAAAGGAAAATTAATTCTTTCATCTATATCAATGAATTCCCAAATGGTTTTACCCATTAGTACATCCCTGTCATGAACATATCCATAAGGTAATGGTTTGTCATTGTCAGAAATCAACTGAGCAGGTGTTTTCTTTCCAATCTCATCCGGAGTTTTGGAATTCAACAAATTTGACTGAGCAAAAGTTGAAGAGCTTAATGCTACTGCAAAAACTACTGATAAAAGATTTATAATTTTCATAATTAATATAATGTAAGTTATTTAAGTAGGTTTTTTTTCAACTTAAATTATTTATTGAATTTCAAATACTACTGGAGATGCATCCTGAGTTTTAACTCTTGCTTCACCACCAGCGATTTTGGTTTTGATTTCAGAAATTGTAACCTGGTCACCTTTTGTTACACGGTTCAAAGCAGCAGCGCATTGAGAGTTAACTCTATCGCCATTTACGATAATTGCAGGCTGTCCTGGAGCTTTGAATGTAAATTGAGTAACCTGAAATTTCAAGTCATACAAGAAATCCTTCAATTCAGCAGATACTTGAGATACCGCTAAACGTGATTTTGCACCTTTGATAACACCTGTCTGCCCGCCGATAGCACCTGCAGGAGCCGGGATGTTTTTAATCCTGAACATTTTTTTGTCGGTAACGGTTTTTCCGTCTCCCATTTTTCCGCTAACAGAAACGGTCACTTCAGTTCCAGATTGTGGTTCTAAGTTGTATTTGCCATTTCCTCCGGCTTTTGATAAACCAGGAGCTGATGCACTAACAAAGTTATCCCCAATTCCAGCGAATGAAATAGTCATAGGGTTTGGTAATCCTCTATATACTACGTTCATTTTGTCTGCAGAGATGTTAGCAGAGTTTGGACGTGGTACAACTACATATTTTCCTTCGAAAGGCAATGGAATAGTTTCTCCATCTTGTACGAAAGTAAATTTACCATTAATTTTTTGCTCTCCAACAGCACCAGCAGTCATATCGATTACGGCTTGACCGTTTACGATTTTTCCAGGACCTTGGAAAGAAGTTGGTTTAGTGTTTTCGTCATATTTTCCTAAAACTACTTTACCAGTAACTTTTTCTCCTTGGAAATAAGCACTTTTGTCAAGCACCACCAAAGCCGTATAGTTTTTCATGGAAGTAGCTTCAACAGCCGCTTTTCCTAACAAGATACTGAAAACATCAGCTTCTGCTTTTTTAACGTCATTTTGGAATGAAGTCATTTTAGATAAAGAAGCGATTGATGGGAAACCTTTAAAATGATAATCAAGGTATTTAACTTTAATGCCTTCTTTATTCTTAACATCGTCGGTTTTGAATTTAGACGTGATTTCAGAAATAACACCTTGTAATTTAGAGTTGTTTCCTGCTACTGCTTTCATGTCAGTTACATATTTGTTGAACCTGTCAACAAATTCTTTTCCTTTTGGAGTATATCCTTCTCCTACAAAGAATAAATGATCAATAGCATCAGCTTTGTCCATTGCTTCGTAAGGAAGTTTTCCAGTCTCTTTGTCAACTTCTACACCTTTAACGATTTCAGCCTTAACTGATCCGATATATGCATAGAAATCTTTAGAGATAGCAGCTACTTTTTTTGCGTCTGCAGCTGCTTGCGTAAAGTGTGAATCTTCACCAGCTTTTTTCTCTAAAGCGGCAAGCATGCCAGCATTAGTAGATTCTGCAGAAGCGTTAGCCGCTTCAAATTTTTCATTCATCAATCCAAAAGCCGAAAGTACTTCTTTGGACATGTTCATTGCCAACATCGCGATGAAAACCAGGTACATCAGGTTAATCATCTTCTGCCTAGGGGTTAGTTTTCCTCCTGCCATTTTTTCTAATTAGTTTAAATTATTATTTTGTTTAAAATAGATAGTTATAAAACTAATTATCCTTTATTACTCATTGCAGAAAGCATTCCACCATATACATTGTTCAATGTAGAAAGGTTGGAAGTCAAACTTAGCATTTGATCTTTTAATTTTAAATTATTGGCAGCAACTTCGTCATTAATTTGCGCATTTCTTTCTGCACTTTGTAATTGAACCTGGTATAATCCATTTAAAGTTTCTAACTGAGTAGCTGCTTTTGTCATTTCTTCAGCATATTTTTTTGTAGAGGCAACTGAATCAACTGTTGGAGAGATTGCTTTTGCAGCCCCTTCAAAGTTTTTGATGCTGTTTCCTAAGCTTTCCATCAACTGTCCGTCAATTTTAGCTTCTTTCAACATATTGTCTAGTTTTTGAGAACAATAATCCTTGAGCATCTTTTTGCTCTTCTTTTTTCTCTCTTGGTTTTGCAATTCCTCCAGCTAGTTCAGGATATACTAATGACCAATCTAATTCGGCAGGTGGAGTTTCGAAAGCAGATAATGCAAAGATGGCTGCTTCAGTTAAAAGTCCGATTGTCAACATCACCGTTCCGGTCAATGGGCCAAGTTCAAAGTGGGCAATTTTAAATAGTGCTCCAACGATTACAACAGCTGCCCCCATACCGTAGGCGAAATTCATAACTTTAGGTGATAATAATCCCATAATAAAAAAAATTTAGTTAGTTAAGTTAATATAATTCAAGTTAGTTTAAAATTTTATTTTCTAGGTGCAGCATTTTTAGTTACCTTAGTTCCCATATAATCCTGAACGGTACGGAAACCAATATAACTTCTTGCAGAGTCTGCATACTCAAAATCCCTGGTTCCTACCTGTAGGAAATACCCAACATCTTTCCAAGATCCACCGCGAACAGCTTTTCTCATGTTTTTTAAATCCGGAACGTTAGGGTTGATTGAAGAAACATATTCATAAGCAGCAGCATCATAAGACGAATCAGTCCATTCTGCTACGTTACCAGCCATATTGTATAGATTGTATCCGTTTGGCTCGTAAGATTTTGCTTCAACAGTATATAATGCCTGGTCAGCTGCATAATCTCCTCTGTTCGGTTTGAAGTTAGCTAAGAAACATCCTCTGTCATTTTTAGCATAAGGACCACCCCATGGGAAAGTTCCTGACTCAAGGCCTCCTCTTGCTGCATATTCCCATTCTGATTCGATTGGAAGACGGAATGAGTTGATTAGGTCACGCCCTTTTTTCTTTGATTTGATATATGAGTTTTTATTCAATGTCCTCCAGGCGCAGAATGCTTTTGCCTGTTTCCAGCTTACACCAACAACTGGGTATTGTGCATATGCCTGGTGCCAGAAGTAATCATTGTGCATTGGCTCATTATATGAATAAGCAAAGTCTTTGATCCAAACTGTAGTGTCTGGGTAAACTTCTTGCTGTTCCGTTTTTATGAAAGAGCTTCTTTTTCCAACTTTTGCTTTAGCGGCAGCCTGAATGTCCATCCATGAGTATCTGAACTTTAATTTCTTAACATCAATAGTCCTTAAGCCATTGTAAGATTCTGCAATTGGCAGATACATGGTATCCATAACTTCTGTGTAGTATTCATCTGGATATTTCTTAGTATCTTTTATAAGCTTGATTTTTTTGTTAAGCCTTCTTCCAGCGTACGGGTCATCATCAGTTCCAACACTATAATAGTTCTCATACATATATTTGTCGTATGGAGTCATTTTAGCCGGATCGGTATCAGCAAAAGCAAAGTCTCCAATGCTACCGCCTTTTCCACCTTTTCCGCCTTTTCCGGTTGAAGTTTGTCCAACCTCATCAGCAAGAATCGCTAAACGAACCCTTATTGTAGAATCTTTTACCCATTCTACAAATTGACGGTACTCACTATTCGTAATTTCAGTTCTCATCCATATAGAATGACCTAACGGTAACTGTTTTTGTAGGTGCATCCTGCATGTTAGCTGGGTCATCGTCTGATTTACCCATAATGAACGCTCCACCAGGAACCAATGTCATACCGTAAGGCTTCTCCGGATGCCATTTTTTTCCTTTAACTCCTACCAACTCACCTTTATCGCTAGATCCACCACAACTGGTTAATAAAGCTAAAAATGACGCGAATGTTATGAACTTCTTCATATGTATATTTTGGGGTTAATTTGATTTAAAATTTAAGGGCGTAAACCTATTTATTATTTTTCAAAAAAGCAATTAATTAATATTAAATTTATTGCTATAAGATTTCAACACATATATTCACAATCCAAAAATAGAATTTCTGTTATTATAAAAAAAATATTTTATCGATAAAATGCATTTTTTGACGATAAAATACTCTTTTTTATTAATTATGTAAGTATAGTTTTATAAATGTTATAGTTTTTATTTTATTATAGACTATTTTTTCTCTGCGCTTTCCACCATCTTTCCGGAATCTCATTATTACAAGCAGCCAGATATTCTTCATGCGAACAAGGTAATAACGTGTTTTTTTTCAGTTTATTGTGTTGGCCCGCAAAAAAATTTATTTCGATCCACCATCTTCCAGTTTTGTTGCTTTTATAGAAAATCAACTCATCGCTTTCAAGCGGAATAATGTATTTTAAATAATTTTCTTTTGTCCCAAACGGGTATTCGTTGGATCGGTAATTTATGCCTTCAATAAAATACCAAACAATTTGTGCAATCAGCACGGCTTCTTCCCTTGAATTGTTATGGTTGAAAATCCCAAAAGAACTCACTTTGTCGCTTATTCCTGAATATCGTGCTAGGCTGCAGATTTCCTTTCCATCAAAACCGTTAGGTGTAAAAGTAACAAAATTTCCTGAATAGGAAGATTTTACGGCATTCAAATCGATGCTAACAATGTCTGCATCGCGAAAAGTTGGCTCAGCCAATTCAATATTGTTGGAAATTTCTCCTAATCTGTAAGCGTCGAAATATAATTTTTCAATCAAATCTATTTCTTCCTGCGAATTGTAGTAGGTCTGATATCCAATATTACTGAAGTTAAAAAGGTTGTTTGGCTCGTCCAATACTATTTTTGATAAATAGGAATTGGCAGTAACCCCACCATCCTGTTTGCCAAAATCAAACTTGCTGTCTATTGAAACCAGGTTGACCATTTGTTCCTGGTTGTCATAAGCCCTGTATAATGGATAGGTTAAGTCCTGGCTTCCGCCGATTACAATTGGGATAATTCCTTTTTTGATCAGTTTTGAAGCGACTCTTTGCAGTGCAAAAAAGGTATCTTCCAGTGAGTTTCCAGGCATAATGTCTCCCAAATCGGCAATAGAGCTTTGCCAGTTTCCGGGATACAGTGCGTATAGCTCTTTTCGGATAGCGTCAAGGTTAACTTCGCTATCACTATGATTGACATCGCCGCGGTTTTCCAATACACCGATAATCGCAACTTTAATTTGATCTAAGTCGGGAAAATCCTTTTCGGTGTGAAAAGCAATTTTGCTGCCCAAATGCTGGGACGACAAACCCGTTACATATTGAACAATATCGTTATCAACCGGTGACAGAAAATCGAATTCCATAGTTTATTTCTTTTTAGCGGGTGCTTTTTTGGTAGTAGTTTTTTTAGCGGGTGCTTTTTTCTTCTCTGGAGTCTTGGCAGCGATCATTTCTTTTACTTGTTCCAAAGTCAGTTGCGAAGCGTCAACATCCTTATTCAACTCGATTTTGATTTTTCCTTTGATGATGACTGATTTTCCCCATCGGGCTTTTTCAACGACAATGCCTTCTTCTTTCCAGTCATGGATTACCTTATCAATATTTTTCTGTAGCTTTTCCTCGATAAGCTCAGCAACATCGGATTGCGAAAGATTGTCAAAGTTGTATTTCTTGCTTACATTGATAAAAATCCCGCTCCATTTGATGAACGGGCCAAAACGTCCAACGCCCTTCTGGACCGGTTCGTTCTTGTAAGTTGCAATAGGGGCATCTGCCTGTGCTTTTTCATCAATCAGTACTTGGGCGCGTTCCATAGTTACATCCAATGGATCTTCACCTTTTGGCAGCGAAATGAATTGTTTCCCAAAACGCACATAAGGCCCAAAACGCCCGTTGTTCACTTCAACCTCTTCTCCTTTATAAGTGCCAAGGTTTTTTGGCAATAAAAACAAATTCAGCGCTTCTTCCAAAGTAATGCTTCCGATATTCTGCTCCTGGCGCAGGCTTGCAAACTGTTTTTCCTCATCATCGGCTTCGCCAATTTGGGCAACCGGGCCAAATTTCCCTAAACGAACCAAAACCTGTTTCCCGGTTTTAGGGTCGGTCCCCAATATCCTTTCTCCGCTTTCCCTTTCGGCATTGTCCTGAACTTCTATAACATTCGGGTGGAATTTGTCGTAGAACTCCTGCATCATTCTTGCCCAGTCAATATTCCCTTCGGCAATGTCATCAAAATCCTGTTCCACTTTGGCAGTGAAATTATAATCCAAAATAGCCGAGAAATTCTTGACAAGGAAATCATTTACAATTGTACCGATATCTGTTGGTACCAATTTCCCTTTGTCTGAACCTGTGTTTTCTTTTAAAATTTGTGATTCTACTTTGCTTCCCTTTAAGGTAAGCTGCGTATATTTTCTTTCTACACCTTCCAAAGTTCCCTTTTCAACATAATTCCTGTTGATGATGGTTGAAATGGTTGGCGCATAAGTAGACGGTCGGCCAATTCCCAATTCTTCTAGTTTCTTAACCAAAGAAGCTTCGGTATACCTTGATGCCGGCCTGGTGTATCTTTCTGTGGCGGTAATGAAATTGTTTGCCAGTTTTTCACCCACTTTCAGGGCAGGCAACATGCCTTCCTGCTCTTCATCATCTTCATCATTTCCTTCCAGGTAAACTTTTAGGAAACCTTCAAATTTGATTACCTCTCCCGATGCCTGGAAAACTTCCGCATGGTTGTTGGCTTCAATCCTTACGTTGGTCCGTTCCAGTTCTGCATCGCTCATTTGCGAAGCCAAAGTTCTTTTCCAGATCAAATCGTACAAACGTGCCTGATCCCTTTCTACATTAATAGTATGGCGCGACATGTCGGTAGGACGGATGGCCTCGTGGGCTTCCTGTGCGCCTTTGCTTTTGGTGCTAAAGGTTCTTGGTCTAGAAAATTCTTTTCCGTAGGATTTTGCAATTTCGGCCTCAGCGGCAGCCATCGCTTCCTGTGACAGGTTTACGCTGTCCGTTCTCATATAAGTGATCAATCCGGCTTCGTACAAACGCTGTGCGATCTGCATCGTGATTCCAACAGGTAAGTATAATTTACGTGCGGCTTCCTGCTGTAATGTTGAAGTGGTGAATGGTGCTGCCGGGGATTTTTTGGTCGGTTTGGTTTCCAGATCCCCTACCTTATATATAGAACCGATATTTTTATTCAGGAAATCTTCTGCTTCTTTTTGGGTGGCAAAGTTTTTCGGCAATTTGGCCTTAACTATTTTTCCGGCTTCATTGGTGAATTCGGCAGTTACCGAATAGGAAGCTACTGGCTTGAATTCCTGTATTTCCCTTTCCCTTTCCACGATCAGCCTTACAGAAACCGATTGTACGCGTCCGGCAGATAATCCGCCTTTGACCTTTTTCCATAAAACTGGTGAAAGTTCGTAACCTACCAAGCGGTCCAGCACTCTTCGTGCCTGCTGCGCATTGACCAGGTTATAATCGATTTCCCTTGGGTTGCCAATTGCTTTTAGGATGGCATTTTTGGTGATTTCGTGGAAAACGATACGTTTTGTTTTGCTTTTGTCTAATTTCAATTCCTCCGCCAAGTGCCATGAGATGGCTTCTCCTTCGCGGTCCTCATCGGAAGCCAGCCAAACCGTTTCGGCATTCTTGGCTAGTGATTTTAGTTTGGTAACCAATGCTTTCTTGTCTGAGGAAACTTCGTATTTGGGTTTGAAACCGTTGGTTACATCAACACCGATTTCTTTGGATGGCAGGTCGGCAATGTGCCCGTAGCTTGATTCTACCTGAAAGTCTGTTCCTAAAAACTTTTCGATGGTCTTTGCCTTTGCCGGTGACTCAACGATAACTAAATTCTTTGCCATGTTCCTCTTTTGTTTTAATCGCCTGATATCTCTTAACCGTTAAAGCCAATTGTGGCTACCGTATTCATTATTGACATCAAATCGATTGTTTATGTCGGCAAAAGTAATTGTTTTTTTTAAATATCCGATTTAGTGCTGTTTTTTCACGATGAATGGTAAAGCCTATATAGGCGCCGGCCTGAATAAGACTAACGTTCTAGATAGCCCCGATGGTAGCCGGCTACCGTGTAGCGCGGACAGCGGGGGCAGTTGTGCTGATGAAAAGGGGTGCTGTGCTTCGGGAAGATTATGCTGCCTTTTTGTTTTTGACCGCTTTCTTGTCATAACTGACGAACATATTGATGTAAATGTTCCTGGAAAGCCGCAGGTTTATGGGCATCAATACCAACAAAGCCAAGATGATGGAAACAAAGGATTCGGTTATTCCCAGGCCCATAAAGACTTTGGTGATGATGAAAACGGCAACACCGAGCGCTACGGTCAGGCCGTAATTAACATACATCGCGCCATAAAAAAACGAAGGCTCGATCTGGTACTGCAGGCCGCAATGGCTGCAATGTTCGTGCATGGTAAAAAGCTTGCTAAGGTTGTATGGGTTTCTGTCTACATACATTCGCTCTTCCTGGCATTTTGGACAAGTTCCTGTTAAAATGCTATTTATTTTGGTTCCTTTTTTTAACATTTGCAAAAAATTTAATGTTGTTCTTTGTCAGCCTTTTGGCTTCGGGTATCAAAGGTACGCCCAAGACAGGCTTTTTAATTCAAATTCACTATTCTTTTTATTTATGTTGAATATCCATAATTTATCGGTTTCATTTGGTGGTACGTATCTTTTTGAGGAAGTTACTTTTCGTTTGGGTTCGGGCGACCGTGTTGGTTTGGTTGGGAAAAACGGCGCCGGGAAATCGACCATGCTTAAAATCCTTGCCGGTGACATCAAACCGGATTCGGGGCAGATTGCGACAGAGAAAGAAGTGAAAATAGGGTTTTTGCGCCAGGACATCGATTTCGAGCAGGGAAGGACCGTGCTCGAAGAGGCCTACCAGGCATTTGCCGAAATCAAAAGGGCCGAACTGAAGATTGACGAAATCAACCATCAGCTGGCAACACGAACGGATTATGAAAGCCAGTCGTATTCTGATTTGATTGAGGAACTGAGCGATGTAACGCATCATTATGATATCCTTGGTGGCTATAATTATGTAGGCGATACCGAAAAGATACTGTTAGGGCTTGGTTTCAGGCGCGAGGAATTCAATAACCAGACCGATACTTTTTCGGGCGGATGGCGCATGCGTATTGAATTGGCGAAATTGTTGTTGCAGTCCAATGACATACTGCTGCTGGATGAGCCAACAAACCACCTGGATATTGAGAGTATCATTTGGCTTGAAAGCTTTCTGAAGAACTTTCCCGGAGTAGTGGTAATCGTTTCGCACGATAAGATGTTTTTGGATAACGTAACTAACCGGACCATCGAAATTTCGCTTGGCAAAGCGTATGATTTCAATAAGCCGTATTCGCAATACCTGGTTTTGCGTGAAGAAATCCGTGAAAAGCAATTGGCTACACAAAAAAACCAGGCAAAAAAGATTGAGGAAACCGAAAAGCTGATCGAAAAGTTCCGGGCCAAAGCTTCAAAAGCTTCGATGGCACAGTCACTGATCAAGAAATTGGATAGGGTTGAGCGTATTGAAGTGGATGAAGACGACAATTCGGTAATGAGCATTTCGTTTCCGGTTTCGCAGACGCCAGGCCGTGTTGTGGTAGAAGCGGAGCACGTAACCAAAGCCTATGGTGATAAAACCATCCTGAAGGATATTTCGCTTTTGGTCGAACGCGGATCCAAAATTGCCTTTGTTGGGCAAAATGGGCAGGGGAAGTCAACCTTTATGAAAGCGATTGTAAATGAATTTAAATACCAGGGTTCTATAAAATTGGGCCATAATGTACAGTTGGGTTATTTTGCCCAAAACCAGGCGGAATACCTTGATGGCGAGAAAACGCTGCTTGATACAATGACGGATGCTGCTACCGATGGCAACCGGATGAAAGTCCGTGATATGCTGGGCGCGTTTTTATTCCGTGGCGATGACGTTGAGAAGAAGGTAAAAGTGCTTTCGGGTGGCGAGCGTAACCGTTTGGCATTGTGTAAATTGCTATTGCAGCCGATCAATGTTTTGGTAATGGATGAGCCTACAAACCATTTAGACATCAAATCGAAAAATGTTTTGAAAGCAGCGCTCCAGAAATACGAAGGAACCTTACTTTTGGTTTCGCACGACAGGGATTTCCTTCAGGGGATGGCCAATATCGTTTACGAATTCAAAGACCAGAAAATCAGGGAATATCTTGGTGATATCAATTTCTTTTTGGAACAGCGCAACGCCAATAATATGCGTGAAATCGAAAAGAAAGATGTTATTGCTGCAACTACCAATACCAAAGAGGTTAAAAATCTTTCCTACGAAGAGCAGAAGAAAAGCAAATCACTCCAGAACCGTTTGAGCAAAATAGAAAGCCAGATCCAGCAACTGGAAAAAGACATCCAGGCAGATGATAAAGCTTTGGAATCCAACTATGACAAGCATGCTGAGGATGCTAATTTTTTTACTGCCTACAATAAAAAGAAACTTGAGCTGGACAAGCTTTTGGAAGATTGGGAAGGTGTACAGGAGGAGATTGATTCTTTATAAGTATCTAAAAAACTGGCCATTATTTAAACGGATGCCGCTGCTGCCAGGCTAATGTTGGTTCCAATTTTGGAAAAATCCGGTCAAAATACCTGTTGATCAGTTGGTTACTGTGGTAGATAAATCCTGACATCTGCACGGGTTCGGCGCCTATCGAACTCTTGATTTCCAGCGCGGTCCTTCCGAAAATGATTTCCTTAAAGCTGTTTTCTATCCCAAATTTTGTCATGTTGCATAACATATTAAGGTAGAGCATTTTTTCCTTTTGAATTTGTTCGTCATAACCCAGGAAATAGGTTTCCAGTGTTGTCCCGTTGAGCAGTAAGGTGTGGAACCCGATTAGCTTGCCATTTAGGAAATACCCAACAAAGACAAAACGGTCGCCACAATGTTTCTTAAAAGCGGAAAAGTGGTTTTTGGCAAGGAAAAAAGTATTGAAAGGCGCATTCTTGGCAACATAGTGGTACAAATCATAAATCCGGTCTTCGAGCAGGGTAATTTCTTCCAAAAGCAATTCACGGGTTTCGCCGCCTTCAAATTTTTTCCGGGCACGTTTGTATTGATCCCTGTATTTTTTGGAGAAAGCGGCAACATAGTCTTCGTTGGTCTTCCATTCTTTTTTCAAATGGAAAATCATGTTGGGCTGTGTGTTGAATTCATACATTCCGGAAAATGCCGAATGTTTGAGCTCGTCGGCGCAATCTTTGTAAAAATCCTTAAACGAAACGATGTGGATTTTGATCTTTTGCTTCTGGAAGTAAGCCATAATCTCGTTACTGCATTCCACCAATAGCTGCCCGATCGTTTTGCTGTCGATCTCCTTATTGAAAATGTAACCGTTTTGACCGGTAATCATATTGTTGCCAAGGAACAGCGCATGAGAAGCAAAGTTTTTGAAAACAAAATTGCGGATTGTGGTTTTGAGGCATTTATCCCTTTCCCCGAAAGATTCCAGCTTATTGAGGTTCAGGTATTGTGCCAATGCAACTCCAATGAGTTCCGCTTCCTCAAAAATCCCGATGAAAAAACATTGCATGTTGGTAGGTGCTGATTCGTCAAGCACTTTCAGGTAAGGTGTTTGCAGGAAAATATTTTCGCGCGCCACTTCATCCCAGGATTTGGGAAGCTGGGCTATAGAAGCATAGATTGTATAAGTAATGGTTTTCAATGATGTAAAAAAATCGCCCTACAAATGTAGAGCGATTCGTTTATTATTAATGTTAAATTACTGCATCATGCAAATGATACCACCCATGATCATCATCGAAACTACCCAAAATCCTGTGGTTACCAATACATATTTGAAACTTCTTCTTTCATACAAGGCACTGGTTCCTATCAAAGGGAAAACCATGAATAATGAAGTCAGGAATCCGTGGAAGGCGCCATGTTTGAAAGTGCGGTAGGCGGTTCCGTAATCGGCCATGAAAGCCGCATAGGAAGGCTTGGCCATTTCCACTTTGCCGCCAACCATGCCCAAGGCTCCGAACTGGTGGATTACCAGCATCTGTAGAATAAAGGCGATCAGGAAGGCATAGATAAGTGTAATGATCATTATTTTTGCCATGTTGGCGCCTTTCATGTCTTCTTGTGTCAGTTTTGCCTCTTTCATCCAAATAGTTCCAAAAACTTTTGGATTATACCAAATGAATCCTACAATAAGTGTCGATAATGCTGCAAGGATTAATGCAACGAAATTGATTTCCATAATTTGATTTTTAATTGGTTAGTGATTTCAAATGTAAATAAATAAAAAATCAAATCATTTTCAGTTGTAAGGTTTTTGCAATTTTAACAGGAAAATATTATTTTTGTAAGATTTATATAGGTAAAAAATCATAAAAAATGCATTTTATCGATTATTTTTGTTTTTAAACGATTATTGATATAGTTTTGACTCGTCATAAACCTCAAACCTTAAATGATATGAAAAAACTATTTACCTACGCTACAGTGCTTTTAGTTTCCGTTTCCTGTTTTGCAGAAATCTCGGCTAGTGAGAAAAATGCACTGGTAAAATTAAACAAAGCTACTAAAGGTTCGCAATGGACAAACAAATGGGATTTAAAATCTTCGCCATCTACATGGTACGGAGTTGAAATCCAAAATGATAAAGTAGTTGCTATTAAATTGGTCAACAACAACCTTACGGGTGAATTGCCAACGGAAATAGGAAATCTTACTTCACTTCAAAGCCTGAATCTTTTCAGGAACAATATTTCAGGCGTATTGCCTTCATCTATCGGAAACCTGAAAAACCTGACCAAGCTGAATGTAGCTTTCAACCAGATTTCAGGGGCTTTGCCGGAAACCTTGGGAAATGCTACCCAGTTGAAATCAATTGAAATGCACATGAACAGGCTTACAGGTCAGCTGCCTGTAGCTGTAGGAAACTTAGCAAACCTTGAAACGCTTTCTTTGTTTAACAATGAAATCGAAGGGCAGATTCCTTCGTCTTACTATCAATTGAAATCATTGAAAACATTATTGCTCAACAGCAACAAACTTACAGGAAAACTGGATAAAGAAGTGTCCAACCTTTCTTCATTGGAAACATTGAGCTTGTTTGAGAATAAAATGGACGGACAGGTTCCGTTTGACCTGGAAAAATTGCATAATCTAAAGGAAATGAATATTTCTTATAATATGTTCAACGGATTCGTTTCTAAAAACTTATCGAAACTGGACACATTAAACATGACGATGGTAAACGAGCAGGGTGTTGCTACAACGCTTAAAGTTAGCATCGACAAAAACTCGGCATTTGCTGCAGACGAATAATAAACTCTTGTACTGGTTTTTAAATAAATTTTGTTAGGTAAAAAAAGGGCTTGAAATTTTCAAGCCCTTTTTTTTATTCGGCAGCAACCAATTTTGAGGTGCTTCTGTAAATATATTCGTTATAGATATGCCTGCGGGCAAAACGGCTCGGCGATTCGGCATTGATCATTTTGATGTAAACCGGCCTTAAGACACCAAAGTATTCAAATTCGCTTCCATCGAGGAAAGTGATGTAGAGCACACCTTTTTCATAATAAAAATCGGCAATGTTTACAGTTGACGTGATTCGGGTATATTCGGCTTTGTCTTTTTCTAAAGTCTCCGGAGCAATGCTTACCAAGAAATGGTATGCCGCAATAATTTCCTTGCTTTTCTCTTCAGCAGCCAAACGTTCGGTGTCATCAGCAATTGCATCGGGGTGGATTTCCTTCATGCAGTTCCTGTAAACAGTTTTTAATTCCTTTAATGTTGCTGTTTTGGTCACGCCAAGCAAGGTGCGGTATTCGATGATCTTTTTTGTGTTCATTTTGTTGAAGTATAGAATTTTAGGGCTTTTTAATTTCGCGCAAAAGTACTCCAATAGTTGGGATATCCTAAGGTCAAATCTGAAAAATTAACTTTTTTTATTTTAAATATGTTGTGGTTATCAATTTTCGTTGTATATTTGCACTCGAAACATCGCGGGATAGAGCAGTAGGCAGCTCGTCGGGCTCATAACCCGAAGGTCACAGGTTCGAGTCCTGTTCCCGCTACTAAGAGCAATTATTTAGAAACTAACGGTTTAGTATGTACTAAACCGTTTTTTTATGCCAAAAATTAACGTATTTTTACTCAATGAATACAGAAACGCATACGTTTTGACTGCCAAGAAGAATTATTCCGAACCTAAAATCTATGATGCCGACGGTGATCTTGCAAAATGCTGGTATGTATATTTTTCTTTCAGAAATCCTAAAACAGGTAAGCTTGAAAAGCAAACTCCAATCTATGGCGGTGCAAATAGTTTTAAGACAAAATTGGAACGTTATGAGGTTTTAAATACTTACAGAAAGAATCTCAAAAAACTATTGGAACAAGGGCTGAGCCCTTATGAGAATAATGAGAAAGCCATTGAAGTTATCCCTGAAAAACCCATATTGCAAACCCCAGATAAAAAAGAAGAAAGTAACATTGCAATTACTGAAGCATTTGCAAGTGCTTTAAAGATAAAACAAAGTGTTTTGAGCAAGACTTCCTTTCCCAGCTTCAATAGTAACGTCAAGCGTTTTGAAAAATGGCTGCTTGCAAAAGGGCCTGCAAGTATACTTGCAATTGATAAGAAAACTGTTATTGAATATTTGAACGAAGTTTTAGAGAATACAAGTCCAAGGACGAGAAACAATACTCGGATTGATTTAGGCTCATTGTTCCAAACATTGGAAGATAATGAGATTATTCCTGAAAACTTTATCAAAAAGATAAATGTACTAAAAGCAACTCCTGAAAGGAACAAAACCTATACTCCTAGTTTGCAAGCTGACATTTACAAGTACATGGAAGAAAACGACAAGATACTTTTGTTGTTCGTAAAATTTATATCCTACTAACTACCTGCGCCCAATAGAAGTTTGCCGTTTGCAAGTAGGTGATTTGGACTTGCAAGACCGCAAGCTTTATGTATGGGCAAAAAACAGCCTTGTCAAGACCAAGATAATACCTGAAATTTTGATTAATGATTTACCGGATTTATCCAAGATAAATAGAAATCATTACTTGTTTACACCACTTGCAATAGATGGTGAATGGGAAACATCTGAAACGGATAAACGGGATTATTTTTCCAAACGCTTTAAAAAGGTAAAAGACCATTTTAAACTTGGGAAAGACTATGGTTTGTATAGCTTCAGACATACCTTTATAACGAAATTATACAATGAGTTTGCAAAAACCATGACTCCTAATGAAGCAAAAAGCAAATTGATGCTTATTACAGGCCACAACACTATGGATGCCTTAGAAAAATACCTTAGAGATATTGATGCGGTACTGCCTGAGGATTATTCGAGGTTTTTTGAATGATTAAGAATTCTTCATAAAATGTTTATTATAGTTTTCATTTTCTTAATTTAGCCGTAGTTTAAAGAAAACAAATACCACAACGTTTTATTGGAAGTTATTGCTATGCGGTGTTCAGAGATGAGTCTTGACGTAGTAATTTATTTATAAAAAGCGAACTAATTTTTTTAAGTTTGAAGGAAGGATAAACTGTTTGAAAAACGAAAAATATACCCGTAAAGAAATCATCGACAACCGCTTACAACAAGCGGGTTGGAATGTTGCAGATAGGACTCAGGTAATTGAAGAATATGACATTATTGTAGATGGAACATTGGTAAAAGAACAACCTACATCTTATGCTGGACATCAGTACAGTGATTACGTACTATCAGGGAAAGACGGGAAACCATTGGCTGTCGTTGAAGCAAAAAAAACATCAGTCGATGCTGCTATAGGAAGGGAACAGGCTAAACAATATTGTTATCATATTCAAAAAGAGAACGGGTGTCTTACCTTATTGCTTTTATACTAATGGTCATGATATTTACTTTTGGGATTTAGAAAATTATCCCCCACAAAAAGTTTTTGGGTTTCCCACTAAAGATGATTTAAGTCGTTTTCAATATTTAAGTAAAGCCCGAAAATCCTTAGTTAGTGAACTTATAAACACAAAAATTGCCGGTAGAGATTATCAAATTGCTGCAATAAGAGCTGTAATGGAAGCCATTGAACGTAAAAGAAGAAAATTTCTTTTAATCATGGCTACCGGAACAGGTAAAACCCGAACCTGTATTGCTTTAATAGAAGCATTAATGCGTGGCGGTTGGGCTGAACGGATATTGTTTTTAGTTGACAGAATTGCGCTAAGAGATCAAGCCCTGGATGCTTTCAAAGAATTTTTACCTAATGAACCCCGTTGGCCTAAACAAGGTGAAAAGGAAATTTCTCAGGACAGAAGGATTTATGTTTCTACCTACCCTACAATGCTAAACATTATTCGTAATGAAGAAAACAGTCTATCTTCTCACTTCTTTGATTTAATTGTCGTAGATGAAAGTCATAGAAGTATTTATAATACTTATCAGGAAATATTAGACTATTTTAATGCCATAACTTTGGGGTTAACCGCTACACCAAAAGATATAGTTGACCATAATACCTTTGAATTATTTGAATGCGAAGACGGTATACCGACTTATGCCTATACCTATGAAGAAGCGGTAAATAATATTCCTCCTTACCTCTGCAATTTTCAGGTAATGAAAATTAAAACTAAGTTTCAGGAAGAAGGCATTAGCAAACGAACGATTTCGCTGGAAGACCAAAAGAAACTGATACTGGAAGGAAAAGAGGTTGAAGAAATTAATTTTGAAGGAACAGATTTAGAAAAAAGAGTTTCTAACAAAGGTACAAATGCCCTTATCGTTAGAGAGTTTATGGAAGAATGCATCAAAGATGCTAACGGAGTATTGCCCGGCAAAACCATTTTCTTCTGCATGACCAAAGCTCATGCCCGTAGAATAGAAGAAATCTTTGATTCACTTTACCCTGAGTATAATGGTGAATTAGCCAAAGTATTGGTTAGTGATGACCCTCGTGTTTATGGGAAGGGCGGTTTGATTGACCAGTTTACTAATCAAGATATGCCACGAGTTGCGATAAGTGTAGATATGCTTGATACCGGTATTGATGTACGTGAATTGGTTAATTTGGTATTTGCTAAACCTGTTTACTCCTATACCAAGTTTTGGCAAATGATTGGCCGTGGCACAAGGCTTTTAGATGCAAGTAAGCTAAAATCATGGTGTACTGAAAAAGATAATTTCCTAATTTTAGATTGTTGGGATAATTTTGATTATTTTAAATTGAACCCTAAGGGAAAAGAATTAAAACCACAGCTACCGCTACCGGTTAGATTGTTTGGTATTCGATTGGATAAAATTGAAAAGGCTTTAGAACTGGGGGAAAGTGATATTGTGCTGAACGAGACTACTAAACTCAGAAAACAAGTTACCGACTTACCTCAAAACTCCGTAGTAGTTTTAGATGCAAAACACGAATTGCAACGTTTGGAAGACGACAATTTTTGGAATACTCTTACTCACGAAAAAATTGAATTTTTACGCACAGTGGTTAAACCATTACTGCGAACTGTTTCAGGGGTTGATTATAAGGCGATGCGTTTTGAAAAAGACATTGTTGAAGTTTCTTTAGCCAGGTTGATTGAAGATGTCGATAAATTTGACACACTTAAAGACAGTATTGTTGAAGAAATTGCAGAACTGCCTTTATCTGTCAATACGGTTTCTAAAGAAGAAAAGTTAATCAGGGCCGCACAAACCAATCACTACTGGGCTACTCTAACGGAAGAAAAATGTGATGAACTTATTGAAAAGTTATGCCCGTTGATGTATTTCAGAGAATCATTTGTAGTACCTCTTGGTCCCGCTAAATACAATTTCAAAGACCTTCTTCACAGTAAAGAATATGTGGAGTTTGGCCCTGAACACGAATCGTTAAGTATAGCCAAATACCGTGAAATAGTTGAGGAAAGGATTCAACATTTGGTAAATTCTAATCCCATACTCCAAAAATTAAAAACCGGAGCTAATATTAGTGCTGATGAAGCGGAACAATTGGCTGAGGATTTACAAAATGAGCGCCCGTACATCACTATTGATTTACTTCGTAGAGTATACAACCATCAAAAAGCGCAATTGGTTCAATTTGTCAAGCATATACTCGGAATTGAAATACTGGAATCGTTTCCAGATACAGTAGCCAAGTCTTTTGAGCATTTTATAACTGAACACAATTACCTCAATAGTCGTCAGTTGGAGTTTCTACAATTATTAAAAAATGTTATGATTGAAAAAGGGGATGTCGAGAAAAAAGATTTAATAAACGCCCCATTTACCATAATACATCCTGATGGGATTAGAGGTATTTTTTCAGGCAAGGAAATAGATGAAATTATAGAATTTGTAAACCAATTATCTGCATAATCATGGATAGAGCAATTAGAACTAAATTAATAGAATTAGCCCGACTTAAAACTACCTGGACCTATTCACAGTTAAACGAACAGTTACTATTAAATTTAAATTTTGATGACGCTTATGACCGAAACCTCATTGGTGATTGGTTGGGTGAGATATCTATACATGAATTAAAAAAAGGGAGACCTTTATTAAGTGCCTTAATTACTCATAAAAATGGGCAACGGGAACAAGGGGACGGATTCTACAAATTATGTGAAGGATTTCTTGGAAGACCCTGGGAAGAACTTAAAGCGGATAAAGAATGGGAAAACCAACAAATTGCCAAATGCTTTGAATTTTGGACAACCCCAGAGAATTATAAAAATTATAAAAACGATTAAACCATGCTAACACCAAAATTAAAAAGTGAAGTAGCCGCCTTGTGGGATAAATTTTGGAGTGGCGGTATCTCCAATCCTTTAAATGCTATTGAGCAGATTACCTATTTGCTCTTTATGAAGCAATTGGATGAAACCGACAAACGAAAAATGAGTAATGCCGATTTTCTTGGCGAAAAATATAAATCTATTTTCTCGGGTAAATTTTATCCGCCTGGAGTAGACGAAAAAGACGAGCGCAATGCCGTAGATAAAGAAACCTTGCGCTGGAGTCATTTTACGAATATGCCAAGCGATGATATGTTGTTGCATGTGCAGAGTAAAGTATTTCCGTTTATCAAACAGTTGGATGATGCCAATTCGTTTTTTACTAAGCACATGGCAAATGCCGCATTTTTGATTCCTAGTGGGCGAATGCTAACAGAAGCAACTAAAACAATTAATAACATTTATAAAGAATTAGAGAAAGAAAATCGTTTTATAGATGCTCAGGGAGACTTTTATGAATACCTGCTCGATTCCTTAAGAAGTTCCGGTAAAAATGGCCAGTTTAGAACACCAACGCATATTATTGAATTGATTGCTGAATTGGTAGAACCACAATTAGGGCATAAAATTGCCGACCCTGCCAGTGGTACGGCTGGTTTCCTATTAGGTGCCTACAAATACATCATTACCCAATACACCAGTGAGGCATACCGCCAGAAAGACGATAACGGCTTTACAAGAGGGACACTTGCTGACCGATTGGTGGATGACAATGCTAAAAAAATATTGAATGAAGAAACCTTTTACGGTTTTGACATCGATCCTACGATGATACGCATTGGCTTAATGAACCTGATGATGCACGGCATTACCCAACCTAAAATAGACTATAAAGACACACTAAGTAAAAACTATAACGAAGACAATTTTTATGATATTGTCATGGCCAACCCTCCTTTTGCAGGGAGTATGGACAAAGGAGATTTAAACCCTAGTTTTAGTGTTACAACAACCAAAAGTGAATTATTGTTTTTGGAGCGTATTTACAAAATGCTCCGTATGGGTGGAACAGCCGGTGTGGTAATCCCACAGGGTGTTTTATTTGGAGCAAGCAAAGCTTATGCAACCATACGCAAAATATTGATCGATAAATGTGAGTTAAAAGCAGTTATCTCAATGCCTAATGGTGTTTTTAAGCCGTATGCGGGAGTGGCTTCTGCTATATTACTTTTTACTAAAGGTGGTGAAACTCAAAACGTTTGGTTCTATGAAATGCAAGGCGATGGTTGGAGTTTAGATGATAAACGTACACCCTTAGTTAATTCAAATGGAGAAAGAGACTTTCAAGATTTGCATAAAATTATTACAGCTTATAGAAATCGTAATGTTACTTCAGAAACGGATAAAACAAAGCAACACTTTTTCATACCTAAGCAAGAAATTGTAGAAAATAATTATGATTTAAGCTATAACAAATACAAAGAGGATATTCATGAAGAGATTATTTATGAAGAGCCTGAAATATTACTTTCAAAAATAAAATCGCTTGAGGATACTATCTACAATGGATTGGAGGAATTAACTAACATGATAAGTAATGTGGAATAAGGTTAAAATTGAAGACTTAGCTGCCAATACAAAATACCCTATTGGAGATGGTGACCATGGCGCAATCAAGCCTTCAGATTATAAAGAGGAAGGTATTCCCTATATCAGGGTTGCTGATATCGATTGGGATGGCAATATTGTTCGTGATAAAATGACTTATATTTCTAAAGAAGTTAATGACAGGAACAATAAAAGTCATCTCTATCCTGGCGATCTAATTATTGCCAAAACTGGAGCAACAATTGGTAAAGTTGCTATCATCCCTGATAATATGCCAATTGCAAATACAACGTCGTCAATAGGTAAAATAACTTTTAACAAAAAACTGGCTGATCCGAGATTCATGTTATACTACATGAAGACAGAAGAGTTTAAAAAACAAATGTGGTCAGTAAGTATTAAATCAGCCCAACCGGGCTTTAATATCATTAACTTAAAACAATTTTTAGTGCCTTGCCCTCCATTAGCAGAACAAATAAAAGTTGCTACCTTATTGGAAGCAGCTAAAACATTAATTCAAAGGCGTAAAAAAAGTATTGATTTATTGGATGAGTTTGTAAAGAGTACTTTTTTGAAAAAATTTAAAAAATATTTTTCAGAAAAACAAGCAGTTAAATTATTAGATGTCTGCTATAAAATCACTGACGGCACACACGACACTCCAGAAAGGCTAAGTAAAGGAATAAAATTCATTACAGGAAAGCATATAAGCCCGTTTACAATTGATTTTGAAAACTCAGATTATGTGACTGAAGAAATCCATTATGAAATATTTAAACGTTGTAATCCCGAATATGGAGATATACTATATACAAATATAGGAGTAAACTTGGCTACTGCCGCAATGAATAATGTTGAATTCGAATTCAGTATGAAAAATGTTGCTCTGTTAAAACTAAATACTGAAAAAGTTTCATCCAGATATATTGAGCACTATTTAAATTTAAATTTTATAAAAGATAATATCATAAATAAGCTATCTTCTGGTGGAGCACAAAAGTTTCTTAGTTTAAAACAAATTAAACAAATTGATATTTTTTTACCACCTATATACCTTCAAAACCAATTCGCATCAATTGTAGAAAAAGTTGAAGAGTTAAAAAAACAATACAAAGCCAGTTTGGCAGAGATGGAAAATTTGTTTGGTTCGTTGAGTCAAAAGGTGTTTAAGGAGGAGTTGGACTTGACAGGTATTACGGTAGCGGCGAGTTTAGTTAGTAAAAGTCCCATAAAAATTGAAAAACTCCAAAAACCTTTAAAAAAGAAAAAGCCACGTATCTACGGTGGATTGATTGAAACCGATGAGGATTTTAAAAACTGGGAGAAACTTATAGAGGCAGGTTTTCCTGAGAATACAACTTTTGAGGAAGCAAGCACAAATCAGCAACGAATATTGTTAAAACAGGCACAGAAAGGCAATTTATTTGCCACAAAAATATTGTGGTATATATATGCTGAACACGCAATTCTTTTAATTGGCGGTTATGAATATGATATAGATAAGGAATTACTCAAAAAGTATTACCTGAGTTATTCTGAAAAAGAAGGTGTTTTTTCTAATGTTTTGAATTATTCGATTGATGAAGTATTAAATAAACGAATGTCTATTGATGAAGGGTTATTTCAGGAGATAATCCATAAAAATATTGAGCGGTTTGCTATTCCTTTATACTTGAATAAGCTAGAGGAAATTACAATTACGGATATAAAAAAATATGTAGTCCCTCATATAAAAAAAGTTGACAAAAAAATTAATAATGACTTTCCTGTATCATTATTGAATTTTGCTTTTTCAGCACCTATCATGCATTCCTCACTAATTTCTTTTCTGACACATAAATATTCGTCTAAAAAAGCTTTAAAAGAAGATGCTGAATCACATGGATTTACTGTCAATGAGTATTTAGATGTTGTAAACAGAATAGAGGGTATACTGATTGAAATTCTAAAAAAAGCAGTCAATTCCAATTTAATTGCGGTCTCTAAAAGTCCTTTTCTTCAATGGGTATTTCAGAAAACAAAACTTAACTGGGATCAGGTATCTTTTCAGCAAATTTCTAATTGGATTCGGGAAAAATATCAGGGTTATCATTTTAATTTTGAGATGCTAATGCGCTTTTTAACAGAAGAGCAACTTACTATTGTAAATTATTCTTCTTCCGAAGAGTTAAAAATCAATCCGAAGTTAAATGAATTTGACGATATAAAATTTTTAGTATTTTCTTCTCTCGAAAATGATTCAGATCGTACAATACCAGATGCAAACATTTCAAAAAATGAAAATTACAAACCCTTAAAATTAGAGCAGTTTTTTTATGATTCTGAAGACAAGACAAATAGACTGAAATTAACTCAAGA
This sequence comes from Flavobacterium sp., assembly GCA_049841115.1. Classification (GTDB taxonomy): domain Bacteria; phylum Bacteroidota; class Bacteroidia; order Flavobacteriales; family Flavobacteriaceae; genus Flavobacterium. The sequence goes on along the minus strand of JASGHQ010000006.1, from coordinate 358,631 downwards.
AGATGAAGTCTTTTTTGAGAATCGACCAGCTTCTATGCTGTCTGGCATTTATTTTAAAGTGATTGAATGAAAATAAAAAGTGTAAAAATATTTGGTGATTTTAGAAGTATAGCTAGTAATAAGCTCTATGAATTTAATGATTCATTTAGAGTAGATAGACTTTCTACTAAGGTATTCGCTGGACTCAACGGGAGTGGAAAATCAAATTTTTTGGAATTGTTTTCTGAAATTTTTTATTATCTAGAAATTTATCATTTGGATACTACCAGTGCAGAAGAAAAACAAAGCAAAAGCTTTGGTTTTGAGATAGAATATTTTTTACCTTATAAATTTGTACAAAAAAAGGAATCAATTTTTATAGAAATTACTCCAAGACGAAGAGAAAAACCGTACAACATTACAATGGGGCTTCCTCAAGCAGAAACAAAAGAGTATAATGAATATATTAAAATATTGTATCAAGAATATATAGATGATATAATAAAAAATTCTAAAAATTATTTACTCGATAACAATGTATGGGTTAAAATTGAAAAAAGATTAGATGGGTTTATAGAATTTTCCATTTATAACTATACTACAAATCAATTTACAGTTATTAGAGAACAGAACTTATGAACTTTTGCCGTCAAGGGTAATAGCTTATACATCGGGTCAAAATGAACTATTAAGCAACCCCTATTACAAGCTGAAATACCATTATTTTAAAATTTTTGAGGATAAAAAAAAGTATGAAGAAGGAGAAGAAATATCAGATAATCACCGTTTATTTTTTCTAGACTATAATACTAACTTTTCGGTATTCATTGCTAATATGCTATTAGCTAAAAAAGACAAGAAAGAGATTTTAAAAAACGTTCTTCAAATACAAGAATTGAATTCTTTCAGGATTACGTTGAATATGAATGATTTGTATCAACGAGTAATTCCGGTTAGTAAAAGCATAGCCGAAAATATAGAAAAACTGAAACTTTGTGCAACAACCTGGGCTTTAAAAGAAGTTGGAAAGTTTAACTTATTAATTTTAGATTATTTTGTTGATGACGCTACAAGAGATGTTTTTAGATATCACTTTAAAACCTCTTTCAATCTATTCAAAGTTTTTTATGAATTAGATATATTTAATTTATACCTAGTGAATAAAGCTACACGAAATTTAATAGTTAACGCTAATAAAACATTGAATATATCAGATGAATTGCCAAAACCAGACCCTTCAAGATTAGTGTTCAGAATTGAAAAAGTTGAAGTAAAGAAAGTACTAGAGAAGGGGAAACCAGCCAAAAAAATATTTTATAAATCATTATCTGACGGAGAGCATCAATTTAATGAAGTTGTAGGAACCGTAATGATGATGGAGGAAGAAGGGAGTTTGTTTCTAATGGATGAACCTGACACACATTTCAATCCCCAATGGAGGGCCAAATTTTTAAAAACTTTGAATTTTGTTTCTGCTAAAACCATAAATTCAGAAGGTAAAATTATGGAAGTGCGAAAGCAGGAGCTAATCATGACTACTCATTCTCCTTTTGTAATCGGTGACAGTAATAAAGACAATGTGTATAAGTTCCATAAAGTGAATGGTGAGATATCATACGATAATCCTAGAGTTGAAACCTATGGTGCATCTGTTAATTTATTACTTCAGGAAATATTTGAAAGAAAAATTACAATTTCAGAATTATCAAATTATGATTTGGATGAATTTAGAAAAGAATTGAAAAAGCTGCGTTCTACTTCAAAAATCAGAGAAAAAATAAACTACATTAAAGAAAGGTTGCAGGATTTTGGAGAAAGTATTGAAAAATTTGATATCTACTCTATGCTAAATGAAGTAGAAAAAAATATTGATCAAAAGAAATGATTTATTCTTATAAATATCTACCTCATAAAATAGAAAAGTTTGATGAAAACTTTACATACTTTTTCACTCAATTAGTCAAAAATGACTTAAGCAGATACGATGAAAATATTTTACTTAAACCTGATTTTTTAGCAATTATAAAAAGCTCCAAAAAATTGATTGATTATCTTGAGAAAATAACATTACAGTATCACAATTTAAAAGCTACAGATAAAGATGTAATTAAAAATGCATTAGAAAACAATGTAAAACTAAAAGAGTTATGTGGGAATATTACGGGAGCTAACCCTGTAAAATACACTGCTATTAAGAATCTAACCTTTAGAAGGTTATTAAAAGAGTTTCTCACTCTGTTATGGGAGGACTATTATTTTGTAAATTCTATAAAAAATAATTTTGGTGAGATTCAGGAACATTTTACTGATTTTAAAAAGTATCAAAATGCATTTTTATGCCCTTTTTGTGGCATATACCCTTTGAAACCTGCTTCGGGTATTTATAGAAATGCTTATGACCATTATATTCCAAAAGCTTTCTATCCTTTCATCTCTGTAAATTTTTGGAACCTTTTCCCAATTTGTCATGAATGTAATAGTGATGAAAAAAAAGCTATAGATACATTATATAGAGGAAATGCAAGGCGGAAGGTAATATTCCCATTTGATACTTCCTATAATGGGGATGACCTACAGATTAAAATTGTTACAAAAGAAAATCTAAACACTAAACAGCTTAAGACCCTGTTAAATGAAATCAACTGGGAACTTGAGTTTAAAATTTCAGGATTGGATGATCCAAGATTGACATCTTGGGACGAGATATTCCACATAAAACGAAGGTATAAGGAAAACCTTTGCGACTATGAAAACCTTTGGTTTAATGATTTTGTGATAAAACGATATAAAGAAGAATTGATTGATGGAATGACTTTTACTCGTTTTAAAGAAAAGTTAATTATTGAAACAAAAAGCCAAATTAAAAACAACGGATTGAGTATAGTTAGGCTGATATATTTTGATTTTCTATTCTCAATACCTGATGTTGAAAATAAGTTAAATGCAATAATCATATGAATTTGAAAAAAGAACTAATAGATTACTTATCTTTTAAAAGAAAATATTTAAATGATGTTAAAAAAGTATTTGAAAAAACTTCTTTGAAAGAAGCCATTGAAAAAGCTGCCAAAGCAGAAGACCTAACAAATAATGGTAAAATGTTTAGTCATCAGAGGCGAATTGGTTCAAAAAAAGCCTCAGAAGGTTATAAAAAACTAAAAGATAAAGAAGAAGATTTTAGAGTGTGTAATACATTCGAAGATATTATGCTAATTACAAACAAAGTAATGATGGATATTTACAGATTAGGACCTTTATGGAGTTATGATACAGCTTTGCGTATTGGTTTTCATTTAAAAGTTTATCCTAGCGATGTTTACATACAAGCCGGAGTAGTAAAAGGGTTAAAAAAATATTACCCTCACCTTAAGCCACAACGAAAAATAGCAAAAAGTGATTTCATTGGTTTGGAAAGTTTAGAACCTTATGAGATAGAAAATTTTTTGTGTGTATTTGGAGGAAAGAGAAACAAACCTATTTGTTGATAGATTATGGCAAACAAAAGAGCACTACTTACCGGCAATGGCATTAATCAATTGGACAGTACTCAGGCAATAGCCTGGGGTATGCTTTTGACCAACCTAAAGAACACCTATGATATTGATGCCGATTTAGACAACCCATTTAAACCTTTCCCTTTAGGATTTGAAGAAATGCTGTTCAGAAAAAGAGGAACAAATGAGGCTTTAGATAAATTGAAAAGACTAAAAAGAAGTATAAGGGAAGATATAGAAAGGCAATTGCTAGGAAAACTGGGATACAATGATTTCCACAAAAAGATAATGGAAGTAGGTTATAATGACATCCTTACAACAAACTATGATTACTGCCTGCAAAAAAGCATCAAACCTGATTTTGAAACCACTAAATCAAGTTTTGCTATCAACAGACAGGAATCAAAATACAGTCTTAAAAGAGGTTATAAAATTGACAATTGTACCATTTGGCATATTCACGGTGAACTTATAGACTCCAGAAAACTGACCACACATTCAAAATATTACAAGGAAGAATCCATAATGATAGGTTACGAACATTACACCTCATATCTTGAAAAAATTCAGGAAATCATTAAAGGAAAAAGAAAGGGTAAGGAAACCATAAATGGCCTCCAAAGCCGAATTAAAAATAATGATACTGCAACTTACTGGACAGACAAATTGTTTACCCACGATGTTGACATTATAGGCCAGGGATTAGATTTTAGTGAAAATCATTTGTGGTGGTTGATTAACTATAGAGCTGCTATAAAAAATGAAACAGAATATATTACAAATAAGATTAGGTTTTATTATCCTTTAGTAGCTAATCGAAATTCTATTGATTCCACTGAGATTGATGCATTGGATACAATCCTTGCTAAACGAAACGCAAATTATAAATCAAAAGCAGTAGCTGAAGTATTAGAGGCGTTTGACGTTAAAACAATTGGGATTACTTGCTTATCCTACATTGATTTTTATAATCAGTTGATTGAAAATTATTTGTAACGTGAGTTAATAAATCAATTAGTCTTTAAAAATTATTACTTAGGTTCTGCATTTCAGCGATTAATCAAGTACTGCTTGATTCCCCTTAAAAACACTAGAAAATTTCGTGTGACTATACTTTCATCAAAAATCTAGAGATTGAGGCTATGAATGTTTCATTTCATTTTCTAAATATAAAAATAATTTTCCTAGATTTTCCCGGTAAGGCTCCGTTAAAAGAGTTTTTAAAGGCAATTTCTACAAAAGAGTTTCTTTATCATTTCAAAGTATGTGTCACATCTGTTAACGATTATTTTTCTGAAAACTTTTGTAAATTCTGAAAAATAATCATTTTAAACACCTTCTCCAACCCAACGCTATTTCAACGTAATTCCAAAGCTACCGTTGCTGCACTTGCAACGTAAAATCAACGCCCATTGCAATAGCGTTGCAACGCTATTTGTAAACACGTTGCAAAATGCTAGATAATCCTGCACAATCCTAGATAATCCTCGGGAAAGCTCGGGAATCCTATTTTTCATTTTTATTACTCATTTACTTTTGAATGAAGTTTAAGTGGTTTGCAAATGATGAAGTCAATACACAAAGTGGCACTTAGTACAACTTAGTCCGGCGTAGTCCAATTTAGTCCTGCAAAGTGTCGCTTAGTCAGACGCTGTAAATTTCTGCCTTTCTACTTTTGAATTAAAGAAAACTGGCAACAACTAAAACTAATTGGCAACAAATGACAACAATTAGACTAAAGTAAAGATTGAAGAAATACGGCTTTGTGACATTTGCAAATGATTGCAAATCCAATAAAACTCGATTAAGCCTATTAAATCCTACTAAACGGCACAAAACCTTATCAAACCCAAAACAGGTAAAGCAGATTTGCAATATTTGTCTAATAGTAATTGGAATGAGAGCAGAAGAAGTATATAATATCGCTATCCATCTTCCTGAAAAGGAATTGGAACGATTATATGTTTTATTGCATGACAGGATTTGCAAAACCCAAAAAACATATTGCAAACCTGGTAAAAATAAATTAATTACAGATGAAGAGGCGAGAAGGTATTTGTTGAAAATTGTTTTTAAAACAGATAATAAAAAAAGACGAATTATTTAATTCGCCTTTTAAAATTTATTTCTTTATATATTGTTTCAAAACTTTGCGTTCCAGATTTTCATCTGGCCATATTTCTATTTTATAAAAATCATTGTCAGTATCATTTGCCAAATCTTCTTCAATCACGCTATCAAAGTTTGATCCGTATACCCTTACTCTATATTTGCCGGGATTTAATTTTAGTTTCAATTCTAAATGGCTATTGGGACAATCTAAAACCTGTAACTCCCCAGATTTAATGTCTATTCCTCCTTCAACAACATGATCATATAAACCGTAATCTACATTATCTGAAGGCTTCTCCAATATTTCTATTTCCCCTCTTATCTCACCATAAGATTGTGTGCCAACTCCTATAATTCCTTTTTCTAATGCCAATTTATCTTTTAGGGCTTCTTTTGTCCAAAAATTAGAAGAACCAGTATCACCTTTGCCATCCTTATCGGCCAAATAAAACTGATTGTACTGAGTATAAAAACTAAATTTATGTTTCATGATATTTTTCTTTGTATAATGACATTGTGTAAAAAACAATAAAATTATTGCCTGTAATAGTATGGGTGTTATCTTTTTCATAGGGCAAATTTAATAATTATAGAGTACCAGTAGCCCCTAACAATAAACCGCCTGTTTCTGGTGCTGCAAGTGCAGCGGCAGTCCATTTAACAATCTGCCATCCTATGTAAAGCCCGCCAGCGCCTATCAATACTCCAGCCGTAACATCTTTAGGACTAATCGATGGTCTTCTTTGTTTTGAATAGTCTGGAAAGCCTTCAGGTACTTTTTGAGGGACAGTTTCCGGTTCTTTGACATCTGGTACTGGCACTACTAAGAATGCATCGCCTGAGTTTAATGAACTATATAAAACACTTAGGCTTCCTCCTTGTGAGCTATTTTCGGAAGCAGGATCATATGCTACGTCTGCACCTTTTCCTCCTTCAGTAATAGAAGCATAAGGAATATTCATCTCTTTGCAATCCTTCCGAGCCTTTTGACGCAAAACCTTGTAATGCTTCTTTTCTTCTTTTCGCTTGTGCAGCTTTATCTGAGTCATAATGCAATATGTCTGGCTTGCCTTTCCGTAGTGAATTTACCGTATGTTGATATGTTTTTGGTGTGCGTTTCTGGAATACCATATGGAAGCCTTTTATTCCTCCTGCACTATTTAATTGCTCATTAAATGCCGCAAACATGATTTTAGCATCATCACAGGTAAATTTTACACCTCCTTTTACATTTATAATTTCCCTTCCATCAGGATCAATAAAATGAATAGGGTTGTCGTTGCAATATGTATATGTAGAATATCTTCTAGATTTCTCAGCTAGAGGATCTATTTATCCCCAACGCCCAATATCGGACATGTAATTTCTAAAGCCAAAATCATAAGTATTGAACCCTAATTCTTCCTGCCACTCTTTGCCGTTGTACTTATACTTATACAGCTGCTGCGATCCGGGTGGCAAATTCTCTATTCTGGTAATTCCAGGTTTTTCTTCACTTGGGGTATAATGCCTGTTTACATAATTGTAATTGGTATGCTTCAGCCCAAAAGGTTTGATATTAAGAGGAGAAAGCCCTGTGGGCTTTAGGTATACGAACTTTAGTTCGTTTTCTTTAATTTAAGAACGTGAGTTAAAAGTAAGAAATTATTTTGTTTTTAGCAGCGGCACATTTTCTTTCTTTTTACTTATCCTCCCGCCATCCGCGCTACACGGTAGCCAGCTGCTGTCGGGGCTATTGTGGGTGTCAATCCTGAAAACTGGGAGTTGGAACTCTGTAAGGGCGGTTTGAAGCATTTGATTGAAGAGGCAAATAAAGTTGTTGAGGTTTAAAAAAGAAACCACCCTGAATTGGGTGGTTTTGTATTATCTGTCTTTACAACAGTATTTATAATACTTATTTGGATTCAACAGCAATTCGTATCGGGTCATTACACTTCATTAAACAGGGATATTTGTTACTGTTACTGTTTCCGCATCTCAACCCTTTATACAAGCATTTAAAATCCAAATCTTGAACAATATAGTTTTTGAAGAACTTAGATGTAGATAATTTTTTAAAATTACTGTTAAGATACATATCCTTAAAATCAGTCAAAAAACCCATAAAATCATTGGTGCCAAATCCTGCTAATCTATATAGACGACCTGTGTTTTGATTTATACTAATTATATATTCACCATCACTCAATTCAGTATTTATAGCAAAATAATTTACTTCTTGCTTAACCAATTGTTTAGTATACTTAATATTAGATTCTTTAACCCTATAAAAGGAATAATCGTCACTATGAAGCATAGCTAAACCATTTTCTACTTTTAGAGTATCTATTTTTAAAATTATTAAATCCTTAAAGACATGAAACAAAGAGTCACCTTTAACAATATTTGGATGTAATTTGTCTGAAAATACATTTTCTTTATTTAAGAACAATTGCATCTTTACAAGATAATCAACATCATTTTTAGATTGTGCCGATAAATTAAAAGCACACAAACAAAAGAACAGTATTACGAATTTATTTTTTATCATGGTTTCATTGCATTTTCTAATTGTAAATATCTTTCTTGCCAATCCATTGCAGTTTCTGCAAAAGTTTGATATCTATTGTTTGGGTCTTGACAATCTTGATTACTTGCCATAAAAAGTGAAGAAAATGAATCAAAAGGGCGTGCTGCTATACCTACAGCATGACCAAATTCGTGAGCCAAAGTAGCCCCTTTTGAAAACTTTGAAGTTCCGTCAAAAGAAATATGAAGATTTCCATCACCACGTAATTCTTGATTGCCATAATTTAATGGAGCTTTGCCTACTGTTTCAGCACCGCCCATTTCAGGAGCAACATAACCAAATTTCACCACTACATCAATCTTAGAACCAGTAAAATCATTGACAAGATTATCGACTTGGTTAAACCCTTCTGGGTCAACGCTCTTAAATTCATCAATAGCCGACTGAGTTTTTTGATAATAGCCGTCTACATGTTTAAATTCATTTTTTGCCGTTTCTAATTTCTTCGCATCTTTTTTATATTCTTTATATTCTTTTCGTGAGTCAAAATCTTTACGGTCACTTTTTCCTGAATATTTAGAATCAAAATCAGCTTGTTTACTATTCATTTTTTCTAAAGCTGCGGTTCTGTCTTTTTCATAAAAGTTTATAACTTTCATTCCGTCAGGGTCAATGAAATAAACAGGATTGTCTACTGCATAAGCATATGGACTAAATCTTCTACTCATTTCCGCCAACGGGTCAATATTCATCCAACGTCCTAATGCAGGGTCGTAATTCCTTGCTCCATAGTCGTACATATTCAGCGAAAGCTCATCCTGCCATTCCTTGTCGTTGTACTTATACTTATACAACTGCTGCGATCCGGGTGGCAAATTCTCTATTCTGGTAATTCCAGGTTTTTCTTCACTTGGGGTATAATGCCTGTTTACATAATTGTAATTGGTATGCTTCAGCCCAAAAGGGTAGTAGTGGTTTTCTTCCAGCACCTTAACCTCATCATTCTCCTTGTCTAAACCATACGACAGCCTCACATTGCCCAGATAGTTCGTTTTCTTTAATTTAAGAACGTGAGTTAAAAGTAAGAAATTATTTTGTTTTTAGCAGCGGCACATTCTCTTTCTTTTTACTTATCCTCCCGCCATTCGCGCTACACGGTAGCTAGCTGCTGTCGGGGCTATTCTGAACGTTTATTTGTTTAGAGGAGCGCTATTAAATAAAAAAGACGAACTAATGTTCGTCTTTTTTAAAGATGCAAAGTAACTATGTCTTAAATTTGATACATTATCCAATATTAATCCCGAAAAAAAAATCTAACATAAAAGAAATTATAAAGTAAATTATCAATAGAATGAGAAGAAGCTTTGCTACTTTCTCATCAGAAATTTTAATCTTTAAAAATTTTAGCAAATATTTTAGTGTAAAAAACACTAAAATTAGAATGACTATTTTAAATAAAAATGTAAATAGTCGAGGATATTCATTAATTAAATTCATAATTTTTCACTTAAAATATACTTTTAATTGCTTACCAAATGTCTTGCCAACTTGTTGGTCCAACTCTTTTTCTTTCTCCAGCCCCATTGCCTGAAGGGGTTTTCATGGCCTTGGAATTTATACTTATACAACTGTTGCGATCCGGGTGGCAAATTCTCTATTCTGGTAATTCCAGGTTTTTCTTCACTTGGGGTATAATGCCTGTTTACATAATTGTAATTGGTATGCTTCAGCTCAAAAGGTTTGATATTAAGAGGAGGAAGCCCTGTGGGCTTTAGGTATACGAACTTTAGTTCGTTTTCTTTAATTTAAGAACGTGAGTTAAAAGTAAGAAATTATTTTGTTTTTAGCAGCGGCACATTCTCTTTCTTTTTACTTATCCTCCCGCCATCCGCGCTACACGGTAGCCTGCTGCTGTCGGGCTATTGTGGATGTTTATTTGTTTAGAGGAGCGCTATTAAATAAAAAAGACGAACTAATGTTCGTCTTTTTTAAAGGTTTTAAGCAACTATGCCTAATTTGAGACATTGCCAAAACCACCAATTTCGGGGTGATTTTAAATTATTGTCAATTTTAAATAATCAATTTTCAATTTTAATCTCATATTCTGCTCCATCTGGCAAGTCTTTTATCTGATGATAAATCGAAGCGCAAAATTGTAAATTTTCCTTAAAGAGTTTAATGGTCAGGTTGTTGACATCATATTCTCCTCCTAAGACAAAAGGATATTTAGCACAATATCTATAACCAAAATTTAATAATTCATTGTCTTTACCGTCTAATTCTTCGGCAAATTTACAACCTGTAAAGTAGTCAACATCTTTAATTAACTTAGATATGAAGTTATCGAATCCAGTAGCGATGTCTTCAAATTCTCCAGATTCAATATTAAACATTGAAAATTTATTTTTTTCATCGTAGCAAAATAAATTCCCAAAAACATCTTCTCCAATAAAAAACACATTTTTTGTCAAGTCACCGTATAAATCTTTGACAAAATTATTCATGGCTTTTAGAGAATGAAATGGAAGCTCATTGGAAAATCCAAAAAGATGAAAGGAATTAACAAAATAATAACCGCCATTTTCCGTTTTAATAAATTCCTTGAATTTTTCATCAAAAACAGGAAAATCAATTTCTATAATTTTCTTAGCTTCTATTGATTTAGTTTTATGCTTTTTTAATATGTCTATCATTTTATTGGTACATTGATTGGTACTATTTTTACAGGTGTGCCTCTGGTACTCCCTTTAATTGAAATCCAATAGAGGCACCAGCTCCTCTGTTATCTGAAGGGTCTATTTTTCTAACACTTGATTTCTCTCCAGTATTAATGACTGCTGGAGGAGCTTCGTTCTCTATCTTTTCCTTTTTCGGCTTTTGTCCCTTTCATTGATTCTGCCCTTCTTCCAGAAGCTCCCTCTCTGTCAACTTTTCCAACATTCGGTTTTCCCTCTTTTATTGCATCATCCAAATGTTTTGCTGATTGTGGATATTTTTTACCGTCTACAACTATCGTTTTAATATCATCTTTTGCCTTGTCAACAACTTTTGCCTTAGCAGAAGATAAAGTTGATACTACTTTGGAAGCTGCGCCTTTACCTAATATAGCTCCTGATACCAGAGTTCTATTTCCTTCATTAGCCTTATGGTATTGAGCGTCAAGCTTTCTGTTGGTTCCTGGTGCTTCAGAAAATTGAGAATACAAGACCGCAGCAATAACAAATATACAAATTGCACATCTACCATCTGGGTCATCAAACCTCACTGGGTCATTATAACCATAAGCATATGGGTTTAAGTTATCTGTATTATAGATCCCGCCTCCATTACTAAGTGTAGTCTGAATTGCAGAAATTCTTTCATCCTCATGGTCTGTATCAACATCATTAGGATTGAATGTAAAGTCAATATCATTAATTAATGGGTCTACTGTTGTCCATCTCGCTACAGCAGGATCATAATTCCTCGCTCCGTAGTCGTAAACATTCCAACCCAGTTCATCCTGCCATTCCTTGTCGTTGTACTTATACTTATACAGCTGCTGCGATCCGGGTGGCAAATTCTCTATTCTGGTAATTCCAGGTTTTTCTTCACTTGGGGTATAATGCCTGTTTACATAATTGTAATTGGTATGCTTCAGCCCAAAAGGTTTGATATTAAGAGGAGAAAGCCCTGTGGGCTTTAGGTATACGAACTTTAGTTCGTTTTCTTTAATTTAAGAACGTGAGTTAAAAGTAAGAAATTATTTTGTTTTTAGCAGCGGCACATTCTCTTTCTTTTTACTTATCCTCCCGCCATTCGCGCTACACGGTAGCTAGCTGCTGTCTGGGCTATTGAGGGTGTCAATCCTGAAAACAGAAGAACGACCAACAGGTCGTCTCTTCTATAATCGAAATTTTTAAATTCACATTATTTATCAGTTAGTTAGGTTTCTATTTTGTAAAAACACCTAATCTGATACATTACCTAACTTTTAACCTGAAGAAAATTCTCTAATAAAATTTGTAAATCTTCTTCCGAATGATTTTCATATTGGTCATCTAATTTTTCCAACGGCTCAAAAAGAGTATCTTCCTTAAAAAGAGGGTCGATTTCAAATTTCAATAGATTTAAAGCAAACTCCCTATCCTCGATATTTTTCGGATTAACTATTTGGAGAGCCTCATTTAACAAGTTGGCTTTTTTGACAGCTCCAATATTTTTTAAAGCTTTGATCGTTGATGATGCAAATTGTCCATAGCCATTTGAGAAATACTGATGAAATCCCCCATTAAAAACTTGATTATCCAAAACAACTATACAATAAGTCGTTTTTTCTTGTGAAGAAAGGTTTTGGATATAATTAAACCAATTTAAGGAAGGATTATTAAACCACTCTTCTTTCAATCCTCTAACAGCTGCTTGATAAGTTTTGTCGATTAAGTTCATCTTAAACAAATTTACGGTTTTAAAAAAGAGCTTGGATACATTGACTTGTTCATTTCAATTAATTTTTCAAGAGACGCATTAGGAATATTTGGATATACTCTTCTTAATTCAAAGATATCACGAGCTAACAGTTGACGAGCATTATTAAACCCCGACACAGAACGAGAGAGTACATTTTTACCACTTGTATGGCCCAATTTTGGAACAAGAATAGATGGAGCTTCACTCATTACATAGCCTGGTACTAATTTACCCATTACAGCCTTTTGGCCAACATGATGCGCTTCTAATCCTGCTTCTACACCTCTCAAATTTTTATACGCGCCAACTTCCCAAATTCTGCTAGCACTTTTTAAGCCTTGTTCTGCGCCTTCTTCTAAAAGTTCTTTACCAAGTGTTTTTACTCCTCCCTTGAGTAAAGAACCGCTCCCTAAAGTAGCAATGTCAAATATTAAAAATCCAATCCCCATTGCTAATTGTAAACCATCACCATCTCTCGCACCTCGATATATATCTTTTACGCTACCAACAATTGGGATAAAATCGGTTGCGACATCAGCTACTTTTTCAGCTGTACTTGTATCGCTCTTTGGTGTAATTACAACTTCATTTAAAGTATTTTCTATATCAGTCCTTGTCCATTGACCATTATTATAAGTATATGTTGCCCCGGTACTGGTATTATATGTTTGACCTGCTGTGGGGTCTTTTACATTCTGTTCGCACTCAGGGCAAAGTCCTGAAGGATCATTGAAAACAATTGGATTATTCCACGCAAATGAATATGGAGATACATCTATTTGGCCATCTATATCTGCTAATGGGTCAATATTTATAAATCTCCCTATTGCACTATCATATTGACGGAAGTCCATTGCCGTCATGCTAAGCCCCAACTCATCCTGCCATTCCTTGCCGTTGTACTTATACTTATACAGCTGCTGCGATCCCGGCGGCAAATTCTCTATTCCGGTAATTCCAGGTTTTTCTTCACTTGGGGCATAATGCCTGTTTACATAATTGTAATTGGTATGCTTCAGCCCAAAAGGTTTGATATTAAGAGGAGGAAGCCCTGTGGGCTTTAGGTATACGAACTTTAGTTCGTTTTCTTTAATTTAAGAACGTGAGTTAAAAGTAAGAAATTATTTTGTTTTTAGCAGCGGCACATTCTCTTTCTTTTTACTTACCCTCCCGCCATTCGCGCTACACGGTAGCTAGCTGCTGTCTGGGCTATTGAGGGTGTTTTACTCATTTAAGTTCTTAAAACAAAAAAGATGAGCAATATTGCTCATCTTTAAATTATTTATTGTTAATATTTGCTCTATTTCAATATGTTACAGATGTAAAATCTCGTATCATTAATTCTGGAACATTACCGCCTGCTGCTGTCGGGGCTATTGAGGGTGTCAATCCTGAAAACAGAAGAGACGACCAACAGGTCGTCTTTTCTATAATCGAAATTTTTAAATTCACATTATTTATCAGTTAGTTAGGTTTCTATTTTGTAAAAACACCTAATCTGATACATTACCATTATTTTGTATGGGTCACTTCTAAAATTTTACAATCCGCTTTTTGAACCTTAACTATTGGAACTCCACCAATATCATCTGGATTAAGAGTTCCTTTAACTATCCATACTTTATTGTTTAACAATTCGGCGGAAAAAGGACGGTAACTTAATATATTCTCTCCATAAATTGGAACTAATATGGCTTCAGCAACCTTAATTGCTGTTTCTTTATTCGGAACAAAATTCCGATTACTATGATTTAGGTACAGGCTCTGATTTTGCTCAAATGATGAGAATGTTAGATATACGATACCTAAAATTAGAATTAATTTACTTTTCATTTTATTATGTTTTTATAGGTTTTGGAATTATAACTGGCAATGGTGCTGGTGTTGGTGCTGGCGTTGGAATAATAGGAGGTGTAACTGTCGGAGCAGGATTCGGATTTGGAACTATAGGCATTGGTGTAGGAGGAACTAGTGGAACTATTGGATTGCGCTTATTTTCTCTTTTAGGGTCTTTAGGGTCACTTGGCATGTCATTTCCTAATTTAAAAATTTTATCCAAGTTTGAATCATATTTTAAAAATAATCCACTTGGAGTTGCAACGTAAATGTTAACCTTATGACGTTCTGCGTAACCAATATCATCATTTCCTGTTGCGTCACCAATAATTCCTGAAAATTCATTATTAAGATATAAAGGACTATAAGCAGAATGAGTATGCGCTGCCGCAACTTCTGTTGTGCCGTTAGGTAATTTCACAAGACTCGGTCTTGCCGCTGCTTCATTTGGACTAACAACGGGTTCTGCGTAAGCGTAAACAGTATTTCCGTACATATCTGTAGTTGCATATATCTTTGTCACAATTTCACGATTGTCAATTATTGACCGACTATTGTATAGCCTTGAGAAATTTTCAGCTGCCGCATCAGGATTATTAAATAATACAAAAGGTTCAAGACCTTCAAGTTCTCTCGCGTCAATAATTCTATTCCCACTAAAAGTGTATGTAGACCACGACGGATATTTTTGCGCCAATGGGTCAATGCTCACAAATATACCAATTGCGGGGTCATAATTTCTCCATCTAAAACTGTACCAGTTAAGCGCTAACTCGTCTTGGAACTCCTGTTCTTGAAACTTATACTTATACAGCTGCTGCGATCCGGGTGGCAAATTCTCTATTCTGGTAATTCCAGGTTTTTCTTCACTTGGGGCATAATGCCTGTTTACATAATTGTAATTGGTATGCTTCAGCCCAAAAGGGTAGTAGTGGTTTTCCTCCAGCCTTTAACCTCGTCATTCTCCTTGTCTAAACCATACGACAGCCTCACATTGCCCAGGTGGTCCTTGTACTGGTATACATAGTTGTAAAGCATATTTGTTTCACATTCTTTGCAGTTGGTTACGTTTACATATCCTTCTGCATGCGGAAAAAATATCAGCAGCCCTTCCACATACTGAAAACCGTCAAGGTAATCAGTTGTCATTATATCGCCATTGCCGTAACTTACCCTTTTCCTTACCTTTTTTCCTGTGGCGTCATAAAAGTAAGAAATTATTTTGTTTTTAGCAGCGGCACATTTTCTTTCTTTTTACTTATCCTCCCGCCATCTGCGCTACACGGTAGCTTGCTGCTGTCGGGGCTATTTGTGATGTGTTTATTAAAAAAACAGCATTTAGTTTTCATGCTAAATGCTGTTTTTCACAAATTTAATTTTTAAATTTTTGTCTATGATCTTCCTGCCTACCCTAAATAACTACCAATTACAACAAGAATTTTTCCAAAGGTATATAGATAGAGTCTATTCCGAGTTTAATTCCCTGCTGGTATTGTCTAAGGTATTTATTGGCAAGTTTTTGATTGGTTATAAAATGTAAACGATAAAGTTCAAATTTTGAATCATTTATTAATTCTTTTGCAAAATCTCTGCCTCGGGAATATTCTTGTTTTTCTATTTTTTTAACACCTAATCCTATAATTTTTTCAAAGCAATAAATAGCAATTTCGTCTTGAAAATTTAATTTTCTTATTTCTCCCATAGTATACAAAATTTCTGCGTGGTTAGAATTAAGTTTAAAAGCTTCAATAACATATTTTTCAGCCATTCTCCATTTTCTGAAATTTATTGTATCTCTGATCTGGTCACTATTATCTTCGAATCTTGCTTCGTCGAGATATGTTTGCGCAATGCAATTTAGGAGATAAGGATTGTCTCTATAGTCTAGTTGTTGTATGTATCTTCTAGCTTTTTTAGAATCGTTAGCTACTGTATCTCTATATTTATCCAGTAAATCATAAAACTTAATCATAATTCTTTTATTTATTGTGTTGTATCTGGTCCTCTAACCCCTTGATCTCTAGCACGTCTAGCGTTTGCTTTTGAATGCTTGTCTCCCGCTTTCTTCCCACTTGCATGACTTCCTTTTACATCTTGATTACTATTCCCTGTGCGGGAATTTCCTCTTTGTGTTTGTTTGGTTTTATTTCCCGCTCTTTCTTGAGCTTTTTGCTCTTTGGCTTTTTGCTCTTCTGCTTGTCTAATCAACTTTTCATCACTAGCGCTTCTGCCTTTTGATTTGTTAGATTGGGAAGACATGTTTTTAGTTGCATTTTTACCAAGCCAAGATCCAAAAATAGTTTGCACTGCGCCAGTTCCAAAAACAATTGCACCAGCTGCAAAAGCGGGACCGCTTATTTCAATTGATAATCCGCCTGAAGCAGCAGTGACAGTAGCTGCTCCTGCCATAGTAGTGCCTCCGGCACCCATATCAGCTAGCCCTTTATAGGTTATGATAGTTCCAGCAGCGAGCGAAGCCCCATCAGCTACATTAAGTCCGTCATTGAATGCTTTTGGGTTTTGGGTATCAACATTATCTCGAGCATTGGTTCCAAAAATATTGTCAAAAATACCAACAACAACTCCCTTTATCACTTCAGCTGTGGAAGAATCTGAAGGTTCTTCATTAATCACATCTGTTTTGTCATTTGAAGGGGTTCCTTCAAGCCCTTCAATTTCAATTTTCCATACAGGATTATTATGTGCAAACTGATACGTACTTATTGACATATATTCTTCAGAAACAGGGTCAATACCCATGAATCGTCCAATAGAATAATCATAATTTCTATGTCTGAAACTGTCCCAGTTAAGTCCTAACTCGTCCTGACGTTCCTGGTCTAGGAACTTATACTTATACAGCTGCTGCGATCCGGGTGGCAAATTCTCTATTCTGGTAATTCCAGGTTTTTCTTCACTTGGGGCATAATGCCTGTTTACATAATTGTAATTGGTATGCTTCAGCCCAAAAGGGTAGTAGTGGTTTTCCTCCAGCACTTTAACCTCATCATTCTCCTTGTCTAAACCATACGACAGCCTCACATTGCCCAGGTGGTCCTTGTACTGGTATACATAGTTGTAAAGCATATGTGTTTCACATTCTCTGCAGTTGGTTACGTTTACATATCCTTCTGCATGCGGAAAAAATATCAGCAGCCCTTCCACATACTGAAAACCGTCAAGGTAATCAGTTGCCATTATATCGCCATTGCCGTAACTCACCCTTTTCCTTACCTTTTTTCCTGTGGCGTCATAAAGATACGTAATTTTCTTATCCCCTGGAAATCGGATACCCGTAGGAAGGTTGAGGTGGTTATATTCTATTATTTCTATCCCTTTGTTGGGATCGCTCACCATATTGCCGTTGGCATCATAAGTATATCCTGTATTGGCGGTACCGGCATCATTAAAGCCTTTGGGGTGGTTGCTGTAGTCAGTTACCTTATTGAGCTGGTTCTTTTTGTTGGCATCATATTCATAATACAGGTTGTCAATCTGTATCTCATCAATATCGGCATCATAATCACCGTTGCGCTGCAAAGAGAGGATATTGCCGTTTTTGTCATAGGTCATGCTTTCGTTGTACATGTTGGTAACTGGTGTGGCTGCATCGGGTTTTTGGTAAACGGAGTTCAGCAGCCTGTTGAGGTTGTCATAGCTGTAGCCATAACGCCTTTGTATGTTGTCTGTCTTGGTTTTCCAGCTGGTCTCAGCAATATTGCCGTTGTACAGGCGCTTTACCATACCGCCAATGTCATTGGCAATAGAATCGTTATAATTGATCTTAAAGGCAAAAAGATCTTCAGGATCGGTACCTACCGTGAGGCTGTCAATATCATTAATCTGCTTCAGCCATCCCCTGATGTTGTATTTATAATTTACTATCTGCAATGGGCTGTGCGATCCATTTCCAATTTGCTTGGCCACCAGCTGCCCAAGATTGTCATACGTATTAATGCCAAGGTTTTCCATCGGTGAACCACCCTCACTGATCTGGTGGTTGTGCCTCTCCAGCCTGTCCTGCGGAGTGTATTCATAAGTTTCGGTTACTTCAGTTTCTTCCGATGTACTTTCCCTTTTATGGGTAGTAACGGTAAATAGTGTTTTCCCTATAAAATCGAGCGTGGTATCAGTGTTTGTAAATCCTCCAAGGTAATTTTGGTTTGTGTTCCTTATCGGCCTGCCTTTCATGTCATAAAAAACATGGCTGAACTGTCCTCTTATAACCGAAGGGTTTTCCAGTACCCTTGCCCAGCTTCCGGTAGGCAGTGCCTTAGGCATGGCTAATACGTCCTGGTGGTCCACTTCTACAGGCAGTGTGCCCGGAGCTCCGCTGTAGCCATATTGGTCATAATAATTGAGGGTAAGCAATAAAAGGTTTTTGGGCGCAGTGGCGATGGTATAATTTATATTGAAATCGTCTATGGTAACCGGGCTTTCGGTGTAGCTTTCCGCCCAGTTTATGCCATTTATATCATCTTCGATCCTTTTTCTTTCGGGAGCCCCCGTTGTTCCTTGAGAACCAGCCGGTATAAGCGATCCTGCCAAAAATATCATAGGCAGTATAGAGAAATCCTTCCTGGCTGCTGCCAAACGGGCTAAATACAGGGCCGGTTGCTATAGGCATGTCCTGATTGTTGTAGGCAATGAATTCCCACTGCTTGCCCGGCAGTTTTTTATGCACCAGCCTGTTTAAGTGGTCGTACCGGTACTGGTAGCACAGATCATCAAGTATTTGCTGGGTTATAGTGCTTCCTCCATTGGGTGGTAAGAGTTCACCCGGCAGGTGTGTGGTAGCCAGTGGCGGCAATACATAGGTAAGGTTGCCGTATTCATCATAAACGTAATATGTATCATGGGCCACATTTTCATTATAAGTCCGTTTAAGCACTACATGGCCTTCCTGGTCTTTAAACTCTTCCATCGTGTTGTTTTTCCCTGAAACCCAGTTCTCATCTTTGGTAATGGTTTTATACAGCTTATTATTAGGATAATAACCTTCCTCTATTAGGCTGGCTGTATATACACGGTCTGTACTGTTCCATAATGTCTCAGCCCTAAACCAATTTACTTCGTTGCTGTCATTAAGCAGGTAATCAAACTGTATTTCATGCCCATTGCCCATTGCCCAGGCATTGCCGGGTGCTGCCTGCTTCAATACGCGGTTGAGCGGTGAGGCTTCAAATTGTTTTTGGCTGTAGGGGTTGCTGTCGCCATATAGTCCGGTATATTGAGAAACCAGGTCTGCAATAAGGCTGGTGCCATCTACATAAGCCATGCTGGACTGTGCAGAGGCAAAAGGCAGGTACTCTTTTTGCTGCCTTCCTATAGAGTCGTATACTATAGGCGTAATAATGTCCTTGCCGTTCCCCGACTGTTTATGGGCAATCTGCTGTACAGGACGGCCCAGGCCATCAAGATAAGTGATAGTAATTGCCGCTTGGGCAGGATCGGCAAGGTTTACCGATCCTTCAGAGCTGGCTTTCTTATAAATGGTAGTTTTTACATAGTTTTGCGTGGTGGTCTGTCCAAAGAACAGTGCCGGAAACAAAATCGCAACATATAGTATCCTGCTATACATAGCTTTTATCATTTTCTGTGATTTATTGATTGTTAGTTTCATGGCGCTTAGTTTTTATAGTGGTACACATTATCAGAAAGTATGTTCCCGTCTGCATCTTTAACCCTAATCAGCCTTCCCAGACTGTCATATTCATAAAAAGTAACCTGGCCTTTAGGGTCGGTAATGCTTCTTACCCCTAGCGCAGGAATGTAGGTAAATGTAGTGACCATGGCATTTGGCAATGAATTCCTAAGGTCAGCAAGTGCATTTTTCAGGTTGGTTTCAAGCCCTGTTTCAGAGGTGTTGGATGCCGTTTGTGTTTCGCCTATCAGCCCACTGTCAATAGACGAATATCGGGCATTTTCTATTTTTGCCACAAGCTGTGAGTTATTATAGCCCCAGATATAGGATACAGTCATTCCGTCTTCTTTCTGCATTTCTATAGGATGGCCATAGGCATCATAAGCCGAAATATGGACTCTTTTTTCTAACGAAGCCGAGCCTTTGGCCGTTGCTATGTATTCCGGAAGATATATTCCGCCCCAGTTGTTATATATAGTTTTCTGTGCAGAAAGCAAAGTTGTGTTCCTGTAAGTTTCTGTGAGCAGGGGAGTTTCAATAATATTATTCGCTACTAAATTACCAACATAGGGTTCGAATTCCATCTCCGGATCCCCGGCATAGAAATATTTTGTAATATGATGCACACTGTTGTCAGTGGTGGTTGAATTCTGCGAGGCTATTTTTCGATTATTGTTATTATAGGTATACACTTCTTCCTTCTCCATTATGTTCACAGTGCTGTTGTCATAAAAATATTCTTGGGAGTTAGTCGAAAGCAATTTTACCCAACCGAAATTCTCAATAACAGGGACAAAGTTTATAAAATCTGAAACTGATTCTCCCTTGTAGCAGTGGCAGGGGCATATAGGCAATGACTCATTAGGGTTAAATATTCCATTCAGCCCCGTTGGCGGGCAGTTATAGTTTATACCCAAACTGTTCCCGCAAACAGATTTTAAGGATGCAAACTCGGCAAAATTTCTGAATACGTCACTATTGGTCAGCGCATCTTCAGACCTGCTGAATAGGATGAGGCCCGTATTATGCGTATATTCAATCACATCATATGTGTTGGTGATAGTGGTTAATATCCTGCCATTTTTGTCAAAATCCTTTTGCGAGATTAAAAGCCCTCTTTGGAAGTCATTATCTTGAAGCGGAAGGAAAGGAGGGATGGAACTGTAGTCGTTTCCAATTTCAGGAAAATCAAGGCTTGAAGTATATTCAAATTCCGTTCTCCCGTTGCCTTTCTCGTAAATCTTTACATTTTTATATCCTACATCAGAACCACGGGTTTTATTTACCAGTAAGTTGTTGTAATTTGTTTTTACATAATAATCAATATATTCATTCCCACCATGTGCACCGCAGTCAATACAGGTTTTTACGGATTTGTAATACTCATAGACAGGTTTTGGGAATACCAGTGATCCGCTGCTTTTGCTGCTGTCGCCATTAAGGCTGTAATCATATATTTTTTCCTTGGATGGGTATTCTGTTTGAGTGCCCGGCAGTTTATAATAGTCTTTATCAACATCTGAATCAAAATACCCTATTTTCTTAATCCTGATGCCACCACCATAAAGGTAATTTTTCTGGACACTTTTTCGGGTTATTTTATCAATATCAATATAGGCATGGCCTGTAGGATTGAGATTGGGGTTAGGATTTGTTCCAATGCCGGCATTGGCATTCCATTGGAACGCCAGCTTATAATAATAACCTCCTTCCAGGATTACTTTTTTAGGGCAGTTCTCCATGTACATAAACGCCGTTCGGGGCATTGATTGGAGTAGATAAATTGGACGGATCGTATTTAAACACGTGCAAAAATCCATTTTGCCCCTCATTGTCATCAATAACCGAATTAAAAACAAGAATGGTTTCATTGTCAAAATAGCCAAGATTCTCAAAGGATTGCGTAACGTTGCTATACATATTGAATTCCTGAAAATCTGTGGTTTCCCAATTATCTGTGTTTTCATCAAAATCAACTAATGCATCGGCTCCCGTATAGGAGTAGCTGTTAGATTCATATTGAAACACTTCGCTTCCTCCGGTAGGAAGCTTTATCTTTTGAAGAACTTCCGAAGTACAGAACTCAGGGCTTACTTCCCTTGGTGTATTTGCATCACACTTTGATGTCAGGTTGCAATACCCCCAATAGTCTTTTCCGATAACCCCGGAAAGACTGTTGGGATTTGTGATTTCGTCATGCTCGTAACTGAATTTGTAATCATGATCCTTCACAAGGTTTTTATCCAATACATCAATTTCAGACAGGAACATCCTCGTCTGGAATAGTTCATGGTATTTGTACCTGAACTCATATTTTCTTACAAGCTCTTCAGGTTCTGTATTCTGCCTCCAATTATAGATGGTGATGTCCGTTAGTTTGCATCCTTTGTTGTTGGCACCATAACAACTGTCTTCCCTTCCCTGCTCAAAGTTAAAATGGATTTTGGCAACACCATGAACCGTGATGTCCTTAAGTTTTTTTGCATCCACATTTATAGAAGTTGAAAAATGCGTCATTAATGGTTCGGCCTTCATTATAGAACCTTCGCCTCCTTTCGGGCATATCATAGTAACAGGCGAAAAAGCAATTGACTGCCAAATGGTTCTTACAGCCCCATTCGGAACCGGAAAGTTTTCTGTCATCCCCCTGCTTAAAGTGGTTGTTTCGTTAAAATTGTTGAAATAGGTAAAGTCAATCAATGTATTTTCATTCATGTCGGTTACTTTGGTCAGGTGGAATGCGCTTCGGTATTCCTTATACGTCAGGTAATCGGCAAAAGAGGTGTAGGTCAAAACTGGATAATAGTCGCTGTTTGAAAAAGGAAGGTTCTGGGAGACTTTCATATTCTTCAAAATAATATTTATAGCCCTGATTATCTGTAATTATAAAACCTTCCGGATTGTACATCGGATTGGTAGGGTAGTTAGGGGTGGTATTGTAAAGGTTTTGTATTTTCAAATTATAATTGTCCAGCGGCACTACTTCAAGCTCTCCGCTCGACATATTCTTTTTGATATAAAACCTGCCGGTATACCCCATGAAATTGAATTGCCATAAATCGTGCTGGGTATCATATTTTTTCTTCTCATTTGCCTCCCACATGAATTCGTCCACAGTACGCTGAGAAATTGAATCATCAAGATGGGTATTTAATATATCAACTACATTGTAGTAATTGTTTTTTGAGTCGTTAATCGTCGTATGGTAAATTCCGACTCTTTTTGAATATACCAATACTTCATCAGGCAGATCTTTTACTGTTCTTGAAACTGTACCTCCCGCAAATAAACTCCACCCTAATCCAACGTCGCTGGCATTGCTTTCAACGGCAACAGATAGAGGATGGTATTTTAAACTTAAGTCGATAGTAAGTTTTTTGTCCTTTGCTGTAAATTTGGATATAGGAATGCTGACATTGGGGATACCTGTATAATTATCGACAGGTACTTCTTCAAATTTCATCAGTGCTGCAACTGTTGGCGAAGGAGGTGTATAATTAGGCAGGTAATCTGGAGTACTGCTTTTGTTTTGTCCAAAAAATGTCCCTATCTGAAACAATGCTACTATATATAAACTAAATTTTCTCATGGCGCTTACTTTTAATTCCTGTTACGTTGTTTGATAATCTTTACTCCGTCGCTTCCCTTGTCGGTCTTGATGTTTACCACGTAAATCCCTTCGGGCAGCCCTTTCAGGTCAATAGGAATTGTCCTGTCGGTAATGGAGAATTGCTGCAAAACACGTCCGGCAAGGTCAACTAGGGTGGCTGTTCCTTTGGTAAAATCGTAACCAACAATCACATTAGTATAATCTATCGCAGGGTTCGGTATGGCTTCTATAGGGCTTTTCTCGGTTTTCGGCTTGGTTTTGTCCTTAAGTTTCACCACCCAAAAATCATTGCTGCCTTTGCCGCTGCTCTTGTTTCCTGTGGCCTTTACACCACCGCTGGCAGCCAATATGGTTTTGCTCGTTCCGGCCATCAGGTAGCCCCCGTCACGTGTTTCGATTACTTTTCGCAAAACATCCTCTCCATCGCTGCCTACATCTTTACGCCACAATTCTTCTCCTTTTTCATTTATTTTGATTGCCACATAATCATCAGTGCCTTTTTTCATTTTGACATCCTCTGTAGTTTTTTTCGACTTTAGGCTTTTAACTTTAGGCCTAATAATCTCTCCCTGCGCATAGCCACCAATCAGGATGGTTTTGTCGTCATTTTCAATCATTGAGGTAAGGATGTCGGTTTGGGCAATGTTGTAGGTTTCCTGCCAAAGGATTTCTTTGGTTTTACTGTCGATTTTTAAAACCCAGAAATCGGTGCCGCTTTCATTGGTGCTGCGTTTGTCATCGCCGCTCTCAGAATTGGAATTGCCTCCCAAAAGATAATTGCCATCGGAACAGGTAAATACGGTCTTTAATTGATCGTCACCCTTTCCGCCGATAACTTTTTGCCATTCCTCCTGTCCTTTATCATCTGTTTTAATAATCCAGTAGTCGCTGAACCCCAGGTTTTTTTGCAATTTGTTTCCGTTGTCTGCCGAGTTGGAACTGCCTCCCAGAAGGTATCCTCCGTCAGCAGCAGCGGTAATGCTCCGTAATTCATCATTGTATTTGCCGCCAAAGCTGTTCTGCCAGACGATTTCACCTTTGGGATCAATCTTAACGATCCAATAATCCAGTCCGCCATAATTTTTGGATGTCTTTTCACCTGAAATTTCGGAAGCGGAAGAACCCGCCAGGATAAATCCTCCATCTTTTGCCCTCAATACACAGCTCAGGTCATCCTGCCCGATACCACCTATGGTTTTCTGCCATTCTTCGCCGCCTTTGGCATTAAGCTTTACGATCCAGAAATCAGAACCTCCACGGCATTTGTCTTTCTTGTCAAGGCCCTGGCCCGATTCGGAAGATCCGGCTAAAAGATAACCACCATCATTGGTCAAAAGCACGGTATAGAGCATGTCCTGCCCGAGACCGCCTAAGGTCTTCTGCCAATCCAGATCGCCATTTTCATCCATTTTCCAAATCCAGTAATCGAGATCGCCCCGATTGTCTTCGGTCTTGTTTCCTGTTTTTTTAGACAGGGAGCTCCCAGCAAGGATAAATCCGTAATCAGGAGTTGGGATGGCATCAAACAGATAGTCGGCATGTTTGCCTCCATAGCTTTTTTCCCAAAGGATGTCCTGGGAATAAGAAAAAAAGAAAGGATACAGGAGGAATCCACAGGCAATGAATCGCCTGAGGGAAAAGGGAGATTTTTCCATTATAGATCGTTTAAGGTTAGTTAGTATATTTCAGGTATTAGCAATACAAATAATGTTTGTGCCGGGGGGAGCGCAATTATTGAAATTATATTTCTAAAGCCTGTAGCTTTTTGTAAAAATCAAATAAAAAGTACTGTGCTATGCACTTGGGTTACCATTCTGCATCGACCGGATCGTCATCCCAAAAACAAAACAGGCAATAAAACTACGTGGGTGGTATTTAGTTTTATCCATACGAATATATAAATTACTTTTTAAGAATTTATCACTTTGACAACAATTTAGAATGATTAAATTATGTAGAATTTGATGGGTTTTATCTTGTTGGGAATAAACGCTATCGTTACATTTTATACTTTATTTTTATTAAAAATACCTGGCTGTAGTCAGGGCTAGGGTGGACGTGTTTTTTTCTAGAAATTAAGTGTCGATTTACTATTGTAATATTGTTATCGATTCAAGTTCATTGGTCTGTTTTTTGAAATTATTTATTTCATTAATGAGGGATTTAATATTGACAAAAGAAGTATTTTCAATATTGAAATATTCTTTTTCATTCTTTTTTGAAACTAAAACTAAACTATTAGTGGGGTTCAATAATTGTTTGCTTTTTAATATGCCCCAAGAATATTCTTCTTTGTCAGAATTGTTTATAACATAATCACCGACTAATATTAAAAAATTAAGCTTGTATTTACTTAATTGCTTTTTTCTTTTAATGAAATATATACTTGATTAACGTTGTCCGCTGTAATATCACTTATGGAATAATTATCATTAAAAATATATTTTAGAAGATCTTCTTTTAAATCTTTCTTGTAAAGCAATAATTGATTTATAGTTTGCTTATTTTTTTCATATAAACCGATAATATTATCATTAGATGGAAATTTTTCTTCATTAATCCATTTGTCAATCAGTGTTTTATCTTTAGTAATTATGCAATTACCAAAGGGATTTAAGGGAGTGACCAAAAAAGAAGAATCCTTGGTTTGATATAAAGAACATGAATTGTATTCTAATGTTTTAATGAATTGTGTGTCGGCACTTTGTTTGAATTTTATCGCGTCTGACCATTGTAATATTTTATAATCCATTTGTGCGTGATTAATTTGCTTATAAAAATGCAACCAGTTTAAAGTCATATCATAGATATCTATCTGGTAACAAGAAACTATTAAAGTTTACCAAAAAGTTCCATTAGCTATATAAATACATAATGAATAAAAGCCAAGTATAGAAAATAGAATATAACATAATCCAATCATCTTTATTAAAATAGGATAGCTAAAGTATTTTTTATCGTAGTTTTCGATTATCCAAATATGATTCTTTTTAGTGACAAAATATCGTTTAAATGCAAAGTAGTTGAAAATGAATATCAAGATAAAAAGCGATTTTAAGAATAATATAATGGAATTTGAAAAGTCAACTTTCAAAAGCTTTAAACTTATTATTATCATTACTAAATTGGTTGAAACCATTATCGAAAGAATGTTGCATGCATTGGTATAATCAGCAGATTTCTCTCGTTTAATCATTGAAGATAACCTATAAAAACAATAGTATAAAAAATTTAATATGTTCATTCTGTTGCTATACGATAAACTCTAACTATAGGGATTGTTTTTTTAATTTATATTTAATCTGTTTTTGATACAAAATGAATTGAGGTATAAACAATATTAACAATGAAAATAATATAGGTTTAACCCCAACTGTGATACTAACAATTATAATAGAAGATACAGCCAAGATTAATAATAAAGAGTTAATCCTATAAACAATTCTTAAATTGCCGGATCTTGCAAAATCATCCCAGCTATCAATAATTTCAGTATCAATGCTTATGATTCTTTTTAATCTTTTAATAAATTTAAAAGCATCTGTTTTGTCAATATTAGAGTTATTTATTAAAACGACTTCATTTTGAGTCTTTATTTTACGTAATACATTACCATCTAAAACTAAGGTTTTGATGTCCCTTATTTTAATTGAGGGATCTAACTCTTTACTAAATAGTGGTTTTTGCTTCCATTTGAAATATAATTCTTGATTGTCAATTATTACCTCAATGTAGCCAACCACATAGTAATATGAAAAGAAACAAAATATCACATAAATTGATAAGGATAGAATTATTGAGCTAGTTTCTATCCCTAAAAACATTCCTGAAAAAAGAATAACAGGAGATAACAGAAGGAGAAAAATAACCCTAGATTGTTTGTAAGTTTTAATTTTAAAATGTTCCATATTTATATTAATCGTCAACCTGTCGCTGTATTTATACGGCAGGTTAGGAGCTCACGTTTCGTGCCTTGCATCACTAATCCTCCCGCCATCCGCGCTACACGGTAGCTGGCTGCTGTCGGGGCTATTCTGAACGTATGTATTTTTAGAAACCCAGCATTATGTTTTAAAACATAATGCTGGGTTCAATATTGATAAGCTAACCTAGATTAATTACCGTTTCTTTTTTGCTTTGTCCTCAAAATCTTTTATAAAAGAATTCAATAACAAAACTTCATCATCATTAATCAGGCCTTCCTGCTGATAAGGAACAATAGTGTCTATGACAAAATCATATTCGATGTCATTGTTTATTTTTTTTCGTTTTAAAATCTTAAGTAATTTATTTTCTCTCTTATAAGGCAAATCATGTTCTTTTATTTTCTTCCAAAATTCATCAACATCTTTGCCGCCTGCTTCTTGAAAATACACAAGTATATCATTTGAAATATATGATAAACTTTTTAAGTTTCTGTATCTGGGCTCAGGATTTAAAGCACTTTCTTTATAATCCGCATAAACAGAAATGGTATGATTTAGTGAGTCCGAGCTCAAAATTTTTGGAGGATAATTCGTCATCGCTTCAATAGCTAAGTCAATAGCCAAAGCAACATCTTTTGATTTTTGAAAATATTTATCTTCTTTCATTTTTATATCTTATTAAAGCGGAACATCTCCTTTCTTTTCACTCATCCTCCCGCCATCCGCGCTACACGGTAGCTAGCTGCTGTCGGGGCTAGTTGTTTGATGGATTATAATTATGTTGAGAAAACTATTTGCTTTTTAGCAAATATTCATCCGCCATTTTTTTTGTCTTAACATCTAAGGTACTTGTTTCGGAATTTAAAATATCATAAACATCGAAAGAAGCTTTTTTATAATTAAATTTATTTGACATTACTAAAGCATAAAATAGAAATCCTGTAAATTTTTGTTCTCCTATATAATGAATCACTTTTAATTCATTGTATGCTATGGTATCTCCTTTATCTAAAACAAGATGATTTAGACTGTCTATCAATTTTTTATCATATAACTTTTCTCTGAAAACACTTGCTGAGTTAACAGAGTTGCTTTTTTCTTCATTCTTTATGTTATTGCAAGAAACAAATAAAGAACTAACAGTAATAATAATGTAGTATTTCATAAATTTTGATCTATTTAAAATTAAAATCCTTTTCTATAAACTTCAATGCCATTTTGATATCCAACCACAAACCCATCATTTTTGCCTGAATCCATTATAGTATCTATTCCTGTAAGAAGGTATCCATCTTTTGTTCTTCCATAATTTACAAAACCATCGGCGCCAAAAACAATAATATTTGGATGCTTAATTGAAACCATTTGCGCCAACGATAATCCATTTTCAGAAATTGAAGCAGATTCACATGACCATATTGCCAAGATCGTTCCTTTTTTATCTTTTGTATCTTTCCAATTACTGTTTTCCATTTCCATGGAAACATCAAAATCTTTTGCATTTCTAATAGGAAGACCATTTTTTTGATCCATAATAAAACCTTTCGCACCGTGAGCGAATAATGTAAATCTTCCATCTCCAACTTCATATGATCGTGAATTAGCAACACCATTAAAGCTATCTTTTTTAGGGTCAAAAAGATTAACAGGCACTTCATCACGACCAATCTCATTCGCGCCATACATCATCAGAAAAGCATCTTCTTCCATTCCGTCACTGATCTTAACATCATCAAAAGAAGAAGTACTTGCATTATCCGAGCTGACTCCCGCATTTGCCATTGCGGCATCAAACGATCCACTTCTGTATCTTCCGGTTTTCCAGTTGTAATCGCCTTCCCAATGCGGGAATGTCCTTCTTCCATCCGGGTCAATGAAATATACAGGGTTATCAAGCGCATATGCATACGGCATATACCTTCTTGACATTTCCGCCAGCGGGTCAATGTTCATCCATCGTCCAATCGCCGGCTCGTAATTCCTTGCGCCATAATCATACACACCCAGCCCCAGCTCATCCTGCCATTCCTTGCCGTTGTATTTGTATTTATACGGCAGTGCCGGTACCAGCTCAATCTCAATCTGCCCCGAGATAAACTCGTCATAATACTGCTTGCTCCAGTTGTAATTGGCATGCTGCAGCCCATACGGGTAATAGTTGCTTTCCTCCAGTATCTTGGTAATGCCGCTCGCAGGATCTTTTGTATACACTATCCTTACATTGCCCAAATGGTCCTTATAGGTGTAAATATAATTATAATTGTTGACACCTCCCGATACGGTATTGTTAACATAGCCCTCGGCAGTAGGGAAGAACTGCAAAGCCAGTGCAGCAGAGGTCTTTGGCTTTAAGTACTGAAAACCGTCCAGGTAATCCGTCGTGGCGATAACTGTTCCGTTGGTGGTTACCCTGCGCACCTTGGTGCCGTTGCCATCGTAAACGTAGTTGATCTTCCTTAAGTTTAGGAGCTCACGTTATGTGCCTTGTATCACTTATCCTCCCGCCATCCGCGCTACACGGTAGCTGGCTGCTGTCGGGGCTATTCTGGACGTATGTGTTTTTTAGGAAACCATACATTTACTAAGTTCAATCTTACCCATTTTTGAAGTATTTTAAAGTTTAAAAATAAAAAGGATGAGTAGTATGCTCATCCTTTTAAATTAAATTTTGTTTTAATAAATATTGACTTTCAATATTATATAATTTTTAAAAACAAAAACCGCACGTTTGGTATATTGCCTAAATTTCTTGTATGTAATATCGGGGTTATTATTGTTTTTTCACTTTATAGCCATTGTAAATTATTCTCCAATTATTTTTCTTAAGTTCATCTAAAGAATATTTATATATTTTATATTTCTCATTCGTATTTCCATTAATTACTTTACTAGTATTATCTCTTAAGTATTCTTGATCAGGTTCTTTATAAAAAACAACGTATAAAATTTTATTATTTGAATACTCGCTAAGTTCGTCTGAGATATAATTGCTCCTAATCGGAGGAGAGTCATTTTTGCCAGGCTCAATTATGCCTCCTCCTGAAATTTCAGTAAAAAGGTTGTCTTCTTTAGCAAATGTACTATACCAAATTTCGTCTTTAGTATTGTTCTTAATTATTAGTTTGTCCTTTACATAATGTGTACATGCTCCAAAAAGAAGAGCTATTATAATAACTTTTTTCATAATTTTTTATTTAACATATACTGGATTATCTTTAAAATTATTTTCTCCGGTAAACCAATACCACAATTGATTGGCAGTTTTCTCAGTATAAAAATTCTTTGCCTTTGCTGGTTTTTCAAATTTGGAATCTATGAGGCTTGGCAAGGCAAATACAGAGATGTATAATGGAATTCCAACAATAACACATTGTAGTACATGTCCAGGCTCATGAGTATTGTAATATTTGTTTGTAGACCCTCCAGTAGGATATATTGCAATTAGCCCAGGCGCAAAAGCACCATTTTTTAACAAGCTAGACTCAAATTCAGCTACACCATAATGTAATCCTTTAAATTTAAAAATGCTAGGACCAAAATTTGCTTTAAAATTCGGCAGCGGATTTTTGGATTTTGCTTTCTTTTTAGCAGGAGCAGAAGTAGATCCCGTTGCGGTTGGCCAAGACCCAGCTGTAGATCCCGTTGCGGTTGGCCAAGGCCCAGCTATAGAATCTTCTAAACTAAGTTCTGATTTTCCATGTTCTAGAATAGATTTTATTAATAAAAATAAATCTTTGGCCGATTCTGAGTCAGTTGATGTCATAATAAAATCTGTGCTATTATTGTTATTAACTTTCGAGTCATCATCCCCATCCCCATCAGCATCTTTTTCCATTTGTGAGTTTCCTATGTACTGTCCATATTCTCTGTCACTCATAGGAATATATAGTCCATTCTGCTGGTACCTTACATTGCCATTTAAATCAGCCCCCATAAGGCTATTCGCATCCCCACCACTAGGATCCGCCCAAAATACAGGATTCCCGTCAAATGTATTATAAGGGCTTTGGCTGTGGTGTGTCACCGGGTCCTGCACCATCCATCTTGCGGTAGCCGGGTCATACTGTCGCATGTCCATCGCATAAACCCCCAGCCCCAATTCATCCTGCCATTCCTTTCCGTTGTATTTGTATTTGTGTTTATACGGCAGGTTAGGAGCGGAACATCTCCTTTCTTTTCACTTACCCTCCCGCCATCCGCGCTACGCGGTAGCTTGCTGCTGTCGGGGCTATTCTGGACGTATGTTTTTTTAACAATATAACTTCAAAATAGATACCGTAAAATAGTCATATTTATTAATTCATGCTACCTGACTTTGTAAACCCTTTAAATGGAGGAATGCTTCTTATTTTTGTACTCGAGATTATCAAATTTTTGCACCTTTCGATAATCAATTCTTCTAAATTATCAGGATTTATATCCAATTCCTTCAATTTTGGGCAATTATGTAAATGTAATGTGTTGATTTTCTGATTTCCGTATAAAACAAGAGTAGTCAAGCTTCCATTATATATGTGAAGTTCTTCTAGATTAGGAAATTCAGCTAGTATATTATTTGACTTACTATTTTCATACCACAAAAGTAACTTACTTACCGTTGTAAATAATCCTGAAATTTTGCCTTTGTATGTTTTTACAGAGAGGAAAGTAACTTCTTTGATGTTGATAAAATTACTTTGGTTTAAATCCATTTTTACATTGTCGCCAATGATTAAATGCTTACAACTGATTATGGTATTATCCAAATCAATTGTTGAGTTATGAATCGCAACGCTTTCAAATACATAATCGCTGAAAATTGCTTTGATGCTTTGAAAGTGCGGGTCATTAACTCCGTCAAAAGCCACTGACTGCGGTTTAAATGCTTTTACATCAGCTATGGAAACTTTTATGTAATCGGATTTGGGAAATATTCCCAGTTCCATTTTTTTCTCTAATTCGTCAAATTTCGTCGTTGCTAACAGTCCATTGTCGTTACTGTCAAAATATAAATTAAAATCCATCTTGTTCTATAAATTTTTTTCCTGGTGATTGTATGATATTTTGATTTATCGGATTCCTATATCCTTCTGGATATATTTTTGTAGCTTCTGTTTGCATTCTCCTATATTCCTGTTTAAACGCTTCTCTGGATGAAATTGCTGGTGTCCAATCAAGTCTTATTATTTCTTTATCATAAAATTTCATTCTTACCAAGGCCGATACAAACATTCTATTAATAGGCCCTTTTCCATGATAAGTCCTATGGTCGCTGAAAGTAATTGTGTAAGAGCCATCTTTTCCTTTTTTTGCAGTTGCTTCTGTACTTTTTGCTTGTGATTTTACATTTTCAATGGAAAATGTTCCAAAATGTATAAAGTTACCTTCACTCCAATCTGGAGTATGTGCAGAAGAAAAAGTACCAACAATGACAAATCTTAATACATTTAAAGGCCCTCCTGCCGCTGCATATATTGCATTCCTTATTATATCGGATACAGCTGTTGAAGCATTCGCATTCACGTTGCCACTTAATGTACTATTCGCACCATACATCATCAGAAAAGGATCTTCTTCCATTCCATCACTGATCTTAACATCATCAAAAGAAGAAGTACTTACATTATCCGAGCTGACTCCCGCATTTGCCATTGCCGCATCAAACGATCCGCTTCTGTATTTTCCTGTTTTCCAGTTGTAATCGCCTTCCCAATGCGGGAATGTCCTTCTTCCATCCGGGTCAATAAAATATACAGGGTTGTCAAGCGCATAAGCATACGGCGTATACCTTCTTGACATTTCCGCCAGCGGGTCAATGTTCATCCATCGTCCTATGGCCGGCTCGTAATTCCTTGCGCCATAATCATAAACCCCCAGCCCCAGCTCATCCTGCCATTCCTTGCCGTTGTATTTGTATTTATACGGCAGTGCCGGTACCAGCTCAATCTCAATCTGCCCCGAGGTAACCTCTTCATAATACTGCTTGCTCCAGTTGTAGTTGGCATGCTGCAGCCCATACGGGTAATAGTTGCTTTCCTCAAGTATCTTGGTAATGCCTTTGGTAGGATCCTTTGTATATGCTAACCTAACATTGCCCAAATGGTCCTTGTAGGTGTAAATATAATTATAATTGTTGACACCTCCCGATACGGTATTGTTCACATAGCCCTCGGCAGTAGGGAAGAACTGCAAAGCCAGTGCAGCAGAGGTCTTTGGCTTCAAGTACTGAAAACCGTCCAGGTAATCCGTCGTGGCGATAACTGTTCCGTTGGTGGTTACCCTGCGCACCTTGGTGCCGTTGCCATCGTAAATGTAGTTGATCTTGCGGTTAGGGCTTGTGCTCAATACAATCTCCACTGGCAGGTTCAGGTGGTTGTATTTGGTGTTCAGTATGTTTTTGTTCTGGTCGGTAATCATGTTGCCATAGGCATCGTACCCATAGTCATCAACGGTGTCATTGGTGCCGTTGCTGTCGTCCGCAAAGCCAGAAGTGCTGTTGGTAAGGTCGGTAACCTTCATCAGGCGGTCCGGCACATCCGGATGGTAAAAATAGCTGAGGTTATCCATCGCAAAAGTAAAGCTCTGGTCGTCATAATTACCGTTCCTCCACAGCTTCCTGATGTTGCCGTTCTTGTCATAGGTAAGGCTTTCGTCGTAGCTGTTGGTTACCTTTATGTTTTCGCCCGGCTTTTGGTAAACCGCATTTTTCAATCGGTTCAGCTCGTCATAAAAATAACCGTATTTGCGCTTTACGTCGTCACTGGCCGTACGCCAGTAGGTTTCGCTGATATTGCCGTTATAAAGCGGTGTCCCGGTATAGTTGGTTTCGTTCTGTACCGTATTGTAGTTGATCTTAAAGGCAAACAAATCACCCGGCGAATCTGAATCCAGCGAGTTGATGTCATTGATCCCCGTCATCCATCCCCTGATGTTATAGGTGTAGTCTACTTTCTGCAGCCCGATGTAAGTGGTGGTGTCGGTGCCGCCTACCTGTTTGGTCGTAAGCTGCCCCAGTTCGCTATAGCTGTTTTTTGACATCAGCTGCGGCGTGCCGCTGGCGCCTATCTTATGGGTATGTGTCAGCAGCCTGTCCTGCGCCGTATAGGTAAAGGTATCCTTAAGGTAAATTTCGGTATCGGCCGCCTCCCTTTTATGTCGGGTTTCGGTATAGTTCACCCGCCCGGTCATCTGCTCCATCGAATGGTCTTTCTGGGTATAGCCGCCAAGGTAATTGGTGTTTACTATGCGCACCGGCCTGCTCTTAAGGTCGTACAGCGTGTAATGCTTATTGGCATTGTAGGCAGTACTGGCTTCCAATATACGGGTCCAGCCTGTTGTAGCCAAACCTGTAGGCTTTGTCCCGGCTGTATTGTTGTACAGGTTCTGGCTAAAAATAGCGGTATAGCTCAGCGCAGGGCTAAAGGTGAGGTTGCTGTCGTAGTTGTCATAATAATTCACGGTAAGCAGATGGTAGCCCGAAGTTGGCCAGGCGGCATTGGTATACCGGAAAGCCACGCCGTTAACAGTCGTGTCCGATCCCGATTTGGTTTCATTGATTGTAGTTGCACTGTTTTGGGTGCCCTGAAACGTTGCCCTGCCTTCCGTGGTGGCGGTTGCCGACTGCATCCATCCGGTAAGCACCGGCCTGCTGAATACATCGTATTTGGTCATCATCCACCCGAGGTTGTTCGGAGCGGTAAAATCGGTAAAAGGCGAAAGTGCCGGGCCGGTAGCCACAATCCTGTCGAGTTTGTCATACACTATGAACTCCCAGTCCTTGCCAGGCAGCTTTTTTTCTATCAGCCTGTTCCTGAAATCGTATTTGTACTGATAGCATACCCCGTTAAGCACTGTTGATGTAACAGAACCGTCCGCCATCGGCGGCAGCACAAAGGTAAGGTTGCCATATTGGTCGTACACATAATAGGTTTCGTGCCATACAGAAACTTCGGTGCCGGGAACCCCAACTACTGATTTGCCGTATTTCCGGGTCATTACCACGCGCCCTTCCAGGTCTTTGAATTCTTCTGTGGTATTGTTGCTGCCATCGCCCGTTTTCCAGTTTTCGTCTTTGGTAATGGTTTTGTACAGCTTGGTTTCCGGATAGAAAACCGTACCCGTGCTGTTGATCAGCGAAATGGTATTGCTGGTAAAGTCAGAAGTTGCCTTAAAGAGCTTCACTTCGTTAGTGGCATTGGTTTGGTAATTTAGCCTTACGGTATGTTTCACGCTATTGTTGATATCCCAGTCATTACCCGGAGCAGCCTGTTCCAGCACCCTGTTGAGCGGTGATCCATCAAATGCTTTTTGGCTGTAAGGATTATTATCTGAATATAATCCCTGGTATTGCGTGATGGTATTCAGCTTTAAGGTTGTCCCGTCAACATAAGCCATAGTATTCTGTGATGAAGCAAAAGGAAGGTAGTCTTTAACCTGCCTGCCAAATTCGTCATACTCAATGTGGGTAATGATATCCTTCCCGCTGCCCGATAATGCAAAAGCTGTTTTCTGGATCGTCCTGCCCAGGCCATCATAATAAGCCTTGCTTTGGTTAGCCTGGCTTATGGTTGGCGAAGCGATGCTTGTTGTGGTTGGGACCTTATAGCTTTTGCTCTGGATGTAATTTTGTACAGTTGCGTTGCTGTTTTTGTAAAAATAACTGCTTTCGCTGAGGAGGTTGTTGTCTTTGTCCCTAACTTCCTTTAGGCGTCCTGAGTTGTCATAAACATATTTTGTCCTGTCTCCCTTAGGATCGGTTACGGTGCTGATCCCTACTAAAGGCACATACGTGAACGTAGTGATCATCGCATCCGGATAAGTGCCTCTCAATGCATTAAGCGCCGTCAGTAGGTTGGCTTCATTATTGGCCGTGTTCGATTTGGTTTGCAGATCTGTAATAGTAGAAGAAGAAATCGTAGCATAAGCAAGGTTTTCGATTTTGGCGATAGGCACTGTTTTATTGTAACCCCAGATGTAGGATACGATCAGGCCATTTTCCTGCTGTACCTGAAGCGGGTTGCCAAATTCGTCGTAGGCCACATAGCGCACCCTCGTTTCTAAGGCATTGCTGCCTTTGGAAGCCGTTATGGTTTGCGGCAGGTAGGATACGTTGCCGGAAAAACTATTGATGTAATTGATTTTGGCTGTGTTGAGTAATTCCGTGCCTCTGTAACGCTCCACTTTTTCAAGTTCCGCTATGCGGTTTTTGGAAAGAGTAGAGTTTCCGGTATGGTAATAGTTCTTGGTTTTTAATGTTTCCCCGAGGCTGTTTGAAACGGTATGCTCGTCTATCCTCTGGTTGGTGGAATTGTAGGTGAAATTTTCAGTTGCCTCGGTTATCTTTTGGACATTGGAAGCATTGTAGGTATAGCTTTTTGAAGTGCTTGATGCCAGTTTGACCCATGAAGCTCTTGTAATTTCATTAGTGAAAGATAACGTAAAATTGGTAGGGAATACTACTCCGGTTTCTTCAAACGCATAAGTGTTGTCTGTACTCTGCAGTATAATGCCATTTTTGTCGTATACCTCTCTTTTGGCCAGCAGGCCTTTCTTAAAGGCCAGGTAATTGGATGTATAGCCAACAGGTGCACCTCCGCCAGGAGGGAAATATTCCGTTTCCGGTGCCTCACTCTGTGACCTGTAATAATATTTTGTGTACCCATTGTTCCCAGTGTCATAAACCTTTACGTTGGTATAACTAACCTGTGGGTTTATAAAAGTATCTCTATAGCCATCGTTAATCCACATTCCTTCATACATTTCGCCGCTGCTGATATTGCTGTTGTCAAAACGCTGGTAGTTGTAGTTGGTTTCTTTTAAAGGTGTTGTAAGCCCGGATGTTTCATATTGGGCAATCTTTTTTATCCT
Source organism: Flavobacterium sp. (assembly GCA_049841115.1). Classification (GTDB taxonomy): domain Bacteria; phylum Bacteroidota; class Bacteroidia; order Flavobacteriales; family Flavobacteriaceae; genus Flavobacterium. Next base: position 321,226 of record JASGHQ010000006.1, on the reverse strand, counting down.
GAGGCCGCCCTGGTACGTCCATCCTTTTGCCGGTGTTTTTACGGCATAGTGCGTAATGGTGATGGTTCCTGATGTAGTGGTTCCAACCGATTTATTGATATTGATGGTATAAGTCCCCGGTGAAAGGGTCAGCATCTTCCCAACACAGGGATATCTTTTGTCATCATTGACATTGTCGCTGAAATCAAATGGTGTTATGCCGTTTCCGGAGATAACATAGCTTGGGTAAAGCGGCTTTGTCGGAGGATCACTGAGCGGGCTGGTATACGGTGTGGCGATTCCCTTAAAAAATAATTTTTTAGGCGTTGTGCCGGTTACCGTAAACTGCCAGCTGGTATTGGTAGAAGTTGAAAAAGAAGTCGAGGCATATACGGTTGCTGTAAAATCATCCGGATCTGCCCCGTCTTCCGGGGCAGAATCCAGCGAGTGGTCAACAGCAGTGTCTGCAGCAATCGTATTCGATTCAAAATCATAATTTATAACACCTCCTGTAGGCAGTGCCATGCTTGTCAAAACACCAACTGGGGCGACATTTGCCAAAGTACGGTCAATCGGTCCCTGAAAATAAGCGATTCCTTCCCGGATATAGTATTTAGGCTGTAATGTCAGGTAGCCGTACTTGTCTGTACCGTATTCATAATCATCGGTACAGTTAAAAGGGGTATCATACGTTTGCTTATAGCTGAGAGTATATTTCTTTACTTCGGCCAGTGTTTTGTCAAGTTCAGTAACCGAGTACAGAAACCTTCTTTGCTTTTCAAAATAGGTGGAATAGGTTGATACAAACGCAAACTTCTTGATTACAGCGCCAAAGCTGTCTTTTATCACGATGTCCGTCATCTGTGCAGGGTCACTCGATGAGTAATCCAATGAACTGCTGTAAGTGTAATTGATTTCTGCCTTCCCGAACCCGTTCGCCTGTATGCTGTTTAATTTTAGCTCACTGTTCGTATTAGGCGAACCAGATTCAAAAGGAGCTGTATACGTTGCATATCCGTACGTAATGATCTCATTGCCGTTGTTGTCGTAAACCTTCGTTAGGTGGTGCGCATTGGTATACGCAATTATAGGCTGGTTAGGAACATCGGGCCAGATGCGCTTGGCCCAAAACCTGCCATAGGCACCTTCTTTCTGGTCAAAAACATACTTATATCCTTTGTCGTCATAAAAAGTAAATGAATTGATTTTGAAGGTGGAGGGATTCATGTCAAACTCAATCTGCATCAGATTGCTGTCTGTTTTTAAGACGGTAAAAGTATCATTTGACTTATCGCGCAGTATCTGAAAAGTACCCGTATAGCCTAAAAAGTTATAGGTATACGTATCGTCAAACGTATTTTTAAAGCTATGGCTGGCACCATAATAATCATCAGGTTCATTGACAACCGTCCTGCTGATGGCTCCGTCTGCATTTAAGTTCCATCCGGCACCAAGATCACTTGCCTTGTTTAAAAAAGAGATCCCCGCTGGGTGGTAATTAAGCGACAGGTCTATATTCACATCTTTCGAATGCGTAGGGAAATTGTATAAAGGAATACTGATGTCCGGTACACCGGTAAAGGTATTTACAGGAACGTCTACAAAGTTCATCATAGATGCTGTTGTTGGAAATGACCTTGTAATTTGTGGTGATGTGGTTTCAATCTGCCCAAGGGTAAAAACACTATATAATAATGCTGTAATAATTAGACTGTATTTTTTCATGGCGCTTACTGTTAATTTCTGTTTTGCTGTTTGATTATTTTTACCCCGTTGGTCCCTTTGTCTGTCTTGATGTTCACTATGTAAACACCTTCAGGCAGGCCTTTAAGGTCTACCGGAATAGTTCTTTCGGATACACTGAATTGCTGCAGAATGCGTCCGGTGAGGTCAACTACGGTCGCGGTTCCTTTTGTAAAATCATATCCAACAATCACATTAGTATAATCCGTCGCCGGATTGGGAATGGCTTCTATAGCCGCTTTTTCTACCCTTGGTTTGGTTTTGTCCTTAAGCTTTACGACCCAAAAATCATTGCTTCCTTTGCCGCTGCTTCTGTCCCCGGTCGCTTTTGCGTTCCCGTCAGCATTTAAGACCGTCTTACTGGTTCCGGCCATCAGGTAGCCTCCGTCGCGGGTTTCAATTACTTTCCTGAGGATATCCTGGCCGTCGCTGCCTACATTCCTGCGCCACAATTCTTCTCCTTTGTCGTTGATTTTTATCGCCACATAATCATCAGTGCCTTTCTTCATTTTTGCATCAGCTAACGGCTCTTTTGATTTCTGGTTCTTGGCTTTAGATGCAGCAATCTCTCCTTGGGCATAACCTCCAAGCAATATTGTTTTGTCGTCATTTTCAACAAGCGAGGTCAGCACATCAGCCTGGCCTATGTTATAAGTTTCCTGCCAAAGGATTTCCCGGGTGTCCTTATCTATTTTTAGGACCCAAAAGTCGGTTCCGCTTTCGTTGCTGCTGCGTTTGTCATCGGTGTTTTCAGAATTGGAGTTGCCGCCCAGGATATAATTCCCGTCAAATGCAGTCTGGACGGCATAAAGCTGGTCGTCGCCCTTGCCGCCGATTGTTTTCTGCCATTGCTCATTTCCGTCTTTGTCGACTTTGATGATCCAGTAATCATTTTCCCCAATACTGTTTTGGGTCTTGGTTCCTGTTGCATTGGAATTGGAGCTGCCTCCCAATATAAAACCGCCATCATTCGTAGCGCTTATGCTTTTTAAATCATCATTGTATTTTCCGCCAAAGCTGTTTTGCCAAACGATTTCCCCTTTGCTGTCAATTTTGATGATCCAATAATCCATATTGCCATAATTTTTGGATATTTTCTCGCCGGAAACCCCTGAACCCGAAGAGCCTGCCAGGATAAACCCGCCGTCTGTTGTTTTCACGAGACAGTTCAGATCGTCCTGGCCCAAACCTCCGATGGTCTTTTGCCATTCTTCGCCGCCTTTGGCATTGAGCTTTATGATCCAGAAATCGGAAGAGCCTCTGTTCTTGTCTTTCTTGTCCAACCCTTCTTCTGAATCGGAAGAACCGGCCAAAAGGAATCCTCCGTCATTTGTCAAAACTATTTTGCGCAGCATGTCCTGCCCAGATCCACCGAAGCTTTTCTGCCAGTCCAATTCACCTTTTTCATCCATTTTCCAAACCCAATAATCCAGGTCGCCACGGTTGTCTTCAGTTTTGTTTCCGGTTTTTTGGGACAAGGAGCTTCCTGCCAGGATAAATCCGTAATCAGGTGTAGGAATGGCGTCGAACAGATAATCTGCATGTTTCCCGCCATAGCTTTTTTCCCAGAGGATGTCCTGGGAATAAGAAAAAAAGAAAGGATACATAAGGAGTCCATAGGCAATGAGAACACCTCAAAGAAAAGGGAGAATTTTCCATGTAAGTTATTTAAGGTTAGTGTATTATCATGCAGGAAATAAAGGGTGTTAAGGTGCATGGAATGCATTTTTGGAAATGTATTTCTTAAAGCCTGCAGTTTTTTATAAAAATCAAATTTGGATGTGCTTTGCTGTGCTGAGATTATCGTTCTACATACGCCTGATAATCACCATTCAGCATAACTAGTAAAATAAAGCTACGCGGGTGGTATTTAGCTTTATTTAGGGCGAAGATAAAAATTTCTGCTTAAGAAATTGTTAATAGGATGAAAATTTTATGCAAAGAATTCAGAAAAAAACTGCTTGTTTTTCAATGGTTTTATTTGTAAGAAAAAAAATCAAATAGTTAAAAATCAATGTAGTTCAACGATGTTATATGTCTGTTTGTCCATAAATTTAATTATTATTTTATTTTTGCCCAGCATTCAGAAAATAGTGGTTCAATCTTCCTGTATAATGATGCATATTAACTAAGTCCTATCCCCAAAAAAGACTATTCTCAAATTTAAAATCCTACTAAAAATGCTCAAAAATTACTTTAAAATGTCTTTGACAGAAGCAATTATTCCTGTCAGGCCGATTTGCAGCGCAAATCATTTTTCAAAACTATCTTTGGTTCTCCTGATGCTCTTTACGGCATCCTTAAGCCAGGCACAATGCCCATCACCGCCGGGTAATCCTGCCGTTTTTGGTAACAATGCATGGATAGCCTACGGTTATGATAATGCTGATCTTTCACTGTCTACAGCTGTTTACAGCGGATATTATACCCAGCCTACATTGGGGTTTGATACCCAGGCTAGCTGGAACCAAAACTCATCACCGGCAAATACGGAAGGATGGGAGGGCTGTTCACTCAACAATGATTCCTTTACATTGGTTTATAAAAGGAAAGGCTTTCCCTGCGGAACCTATAGCATAGCGATGGACAATTGGGACGATGCAGCTGTCTTATACATTGATGGCGTAGAACGCTGGTCATGTTCTACCGGTAGCGGAATGGAAAACTGTGATGGGTATGTTGGCGATATCGTACTCAATGAAAATTCTGAAGTCGAGGTCCGCCTGCTTGAGAATGGCGGTGTTTCCTTTGCCAGCCTGGGCCTGATCAATAACAACCCAGCCACGCCGGGCAGCCTGACTTCAGCAGGCAGCACCATCATTTGTGCCAATACAAAACCCAGCGCAATCATCCTGGGTGAATATTCTGGTACTATTGTAAAATGGCAATCGGCCAGCGATGTTGTTTTTGCAACAAATGTTATTGATATCGCTTCAACAGGAACCGTTTTGAACCCATCCGATATGGGTGCAATTGCTGCTACGACCTATTACCGCGCTGTATTGCAAAATGGCAGCTGTTTTTTATATACCGCGCCGATTGAGGTATTAGTTCCTGCTGCCGTCAGTTATTCTAACGGAGAATGGAATGGCCCGCTTACCGAAACAAGCCCAATAATCATAGAGGGCGATTTGCTCCTTAATGACGACCTTACTGCTTGTTCCTGCATTGTCAAAGCAGGCAGCACGTTGAGGGTTGGGGAAGGAGTAAGCCTTGCTCTTGCCAATTCTGTAACTGTGGAAACAGGAGCACAGTTGATTATTGAAGATTCCGGCAGTTTGATCCAGGCAGATGATACGGCTGACAATATTGGAAGCATTACCGTAAAGCGCAACAGCCAGCCTATGAAAAACTTTGATTATACTTATTGGTCGTTTCCTGTACAAGGTGCTACTTTGTTTCAGCTGTCGCCATTGACGTTGAGCGACAAATACTATCGTTTTGATCCGGTGATCAACAACTGGGTTTCCATTCCGGGTGGGGCTGGCGCCATGGAGGCGGGTAAGGGTTATATTGTAAGGGCTCCCCAAGGCTGGGCAGTGGACAATTCCAGTGCAGGGATATATAATGCGGCATTTAGCGGTATTCCTAACAATGGTGTCATTCCTGTTGCAATACAAAAAGGAGCAGGTACGTTCAACCTTATCGGTAATCCTTATCCATCGGCAATCAACATTGATTCCTTCCTTACTGATCCTGTAAATGCGGGAATCGTAAACGGAACAATTTACCTCTGGACACACAATACAGCCATCAGCGCGTCTATACCGGGAAATCCAATTTATAATTATACTGCGGATGATTACTCTAAATACAACCTTACAGGGGGAGTCCGTACAGCATCCTCAGCCATTACAGGCGGATTTCTTCCTTTCGGGGTAATAGCATCTGGGCAGGGTTTTTTCATTGAAGCTGCAACCGGGCTTGCCGACGGGACGTATACCGCCAACTTCAATAACAAGATGCGTATTGCGGGAGAAAATGATAATTTCTATAAGACAAACCAGCAGCAGGCAATTGTGCCGGCTTTGGAAAAAAACCGCTTGTGGATTACCATTTCGAATACACAAGGAGCTTATAACCAGGCGCTGATAGGTTATATTACCAACGCTACCAATGGCCCTGATGCATTGTTTGATGGAAAACCCTGGGCAGCAGGAAATGTACTTTCGCTCTATTCTGTTAATGGATCCGATATGTATTCGATACAAGGCAGGGCATTGCCTTTTACCGATACCGATGAGGTGCCTTTGGGATACACGACCTCAATTCCGGGAAGCTTTACCCTGGCACTTGAAAATTTTGACGGTTTGTTCCAAAACCAGAGCATCTATCTGCTTGACAAAACAACCAATACCATGCAGGATCTTAAAGCTGGTGCGCATACTTTCATGACAGGTGCAGGAACTTTTAATGATCGTTTTGAGATCCATTATAGAAATAGCACATTAGGCACTACAAACCTCGAAGGTAGCAACTGGCTAATTGCTTATACGGCCAACAGGCAGATAAATATTGATGCTTCAAAGAAAATTAACTCTGTAGCGGTTTATGATTTGGTAGGCAGGGAGATTTTCCGCTCTGGGCAAATCCTGGACAGCAGCTTTAAAACACCACAGCTTAATCTGCAGCAACAGGCATTGATCATGAAAACGATGCTTGAAGACGGATCGGTAATCAGCAAAAAAGTGATTATGGAATAAGTTTTGACCCCGATAAAAAAACCACTGCATAAACTGTCAGTGGTTTTTTAATTTTAAATTAATTAACCGGAAGCAATATTTTCCGGCTAATCTTATAAATGCCATATAAGGCTATAAAAGACATTCCGGTCAGAAGCAGATAGCTGAAGCTCAGGTTGGTTCCATCTTTTGCAGGTATAACCGATACAATCGCATAAGACAGGAATGAAACGATCATAAAAGTTACCCCGCCAACAAGTCCGCCTGCAATCCCTGCATTTTCAGGGAACTGACTGAGGTTTGCCGTAAAATAATTATTGAAAGTATAACCCGCAGAAGCATGTATTACAAATGCAAAAAAGACCAGGCTGTAAATGTTTTCGAAAAATGCCACACAGCCAATCATGGCAATTACAAGGAATAATTGCAAAAACAGGTTGAGCGCTATTTTTCTGAAGAAGGGTTTTTTGATGGTCGCTTTTCCAATAAAGCCGCCGAGCATCCAGGCAAAACCAAGGATTAATGAGCAATAGCCCGCTATTACAGGAGAAAAACCAAAATGCGACTGAACGATAAATGGCCCGGTAAGATTGTACACCATCACCATCGAATACGCAAAACCAAGCATGACAAGGCCTAATGTAAAACTGGGCGTAGCAATCATCTGGTAATAGGTTGACATGATTTTCCGGATATTGAAATCGGCTTTGTGGGCCAGCGTTTCTGCACTGAAAAGCAACTCAAGCAGGGCAAGCAACAATGCCATTCCCGCAAGGAAATAAAAGTTGAAATTCCATCCAAAACCAGCCTGCAGGTAACCGCCAATAAATGGCGCAATTATCGGCCCGGCTGACCAGATTATTGTAAAAATGCTCAGGTAGCTTTTTAATTCGTCGCCTTGATAAACGTCAACAAAATAGGCTCTTTTGGCAACCACAATAGTAGCAACGGTAAGGCCTTGTACGGCACGCATAACGTAAATTAGGTGTATGCTGTGCGTGACGGCTATCGCAACGCTGGCCATGGCAAATAAGATAAGAGATAATAGTCCGAGCTTGTAACGCCCGAAACTGTCCAGTATTGCCCCGATGAAAAGCTGGGAAACCCCATAACTGATCAGGAAAATGCTCAGTGTCATTTGAACCTGGAGGCTGGTAACATGAAGGTCGAGCCCCATTTGAGGAAGTGACGGAATGTAGATATCGGTAGCAAAACCAGAAAGGGGGATCATGGCGAGTGCCAGATAAGTGGCAATACGACGTCTTGCTTGGGTTGTCATATTCTTTTTTTTGATGGCCAAAATTAACAAAGAAAAACCGCTGCATGCGTTTGTTCCGATACTATTTGATTATTGCCGGATATCAACGGGCTATGGTTTTGGTTTAAGCCCCAAAGCCTTTAGCAGGTTAAAGGCTTTGGGGCTTGCGAATCAGTATCTTATGGATTTTACTTTACAATCAGCCGCTGTACGATTCCTTCGGATGTCTTGATGAAATAAATCCCGGAAACAAAATTAATGGTTTCAAGGCTGCCTGTTTCTTTTTGCGACAGCAGCAATTTACCCAAGCTGTCATAAACCTCAATGTCGGCAACGGTATTAAAACGGACTAAGCCATGCGCAGTTGGATTTGGGAATATCCTAAAACCCGGTTCAATCGGTTCGATATCGTCAATTCCCAAAGTGGTTGCCTGTCCTGTAAAGGTAAAATCGTTAATGCTTGCGGTTCCGTTTGCGCCATCGGCATTATAACCGTAAATCCTAAATGTAATGGATGCGGAAATATTTTGGAAAGCAGCGCCTGACAAGGATATCGTTTTTTCTACGGCGGTAGTGCCTGGTTCGGTTATCAGATCGATATTTGCGGCATAATTATCAAGGCTTGAACGGATTGCAAAATCAGTTGGGCCCGTATTGGAACGCTGCAGCGTATAAGTTAAGCTGATGAAGTTGATTTTCCGGCCCGAATTTGGCGTAAGCGTGAAGCTGAAATAATCATCGCTGTCTATCGAGCCGGATGTGGTCCAGCCTTTGGCATTATAACGCCCGCTGCCTGCATTGGCTGCAATGCCCGAGCCACGGCCGATACCGCTTACGGTAATGTTGCTGTCTTTGACGTCTCCGGTAGTATATGGGTTTAAAAGAGAAGGGTTGGTCGCATCTATTGGATTGGTCCATATTGATTGGCTGTATGTAAATCCTGTAATCATAAGAAAGAAAACGGCAAGCAGCAATGGGGAGTTTTGTTGGAAAATTGGTTTCATCTGGATAGGGTTTGATAAATAATTGAAGCAAATATCAAATACTAGTATTAAGTAGTCATAAACAGAATATTATGTTATTATTCAGTATAATTTCTGCTTGGCGGATAAACTACCGTATATTTGCAAAAATATTCCATTATGTCGCACAAAGCCGGATTCGTCAATATCATCGGAAATCCCAACGTAGGAAAATCAACCCTTATGAATGCCTTTATAGGCGAAAGATTATCCATCATTACCTCAAAAGCACAAACCACACGCCACAGGATACTCGGAATTGTTAATGGCGATGATTTCCAGGTAGTGTTTTCGGATACGCCGGGCATCATTAAACCTGCTTATGAAATGCAGAAATCGATGATGGATTTTGTAAAATCTGCTTTTGAAGATGCCGATGTGTTGATTTATATGGTTGAGATTGGAGAAAAAGAACTGAAAGACGAAGACTTTTTCAATAAGATTATCCATTCCAAAATCCCGGTTTTACTGCTGCTGAACAAGATAGACAAATCCAACCAGGAACAGCTGGAGGAACAGATTGAATTGTGGAAATCGAAAGTCCCGAATGCCGAGATTTACCCGATTTCTGCTTTGGAAAACTTCAATGTCAAGGAAGTTTTTGACCGTATCGTTGCCTTATTGCCGCAATCGCCGCCCTATTATCCAAAAGATGCCCTGACCGATAAGCCGGAGCGCTTTTTTGTAAATGAAATCATCCGTGAAAAAATCCTGCTGAATTACGATAAGGAAATTCCGTATGCGGTTGAAATCGAAACAGAAGAATTTCTTGAAGATGAAAAAATTATCCGCATCCGCTCGTTGATTATGGTGGAAAGGGATACTCAAAAGGGAATCATCATTGGGCACAAAGGCGCAGCTTTGAAAAAAGTAGGAATGGAAGCACGGGAAGCTTTGGAAAAATTCTTTGGAAAGCAAATTCACATCGAAATGTATGTTAAGGTCAATAAAGACTGGAGAAGCAATGCTTTTCAATTGCGTCGTTTTGGGTATAACAATAAATAACTTTCTGGTAATAAGTTTATTATAAATCGTATTGCAAAAAAAGTAGTACAAAATTGTTAAAAACTTTTGTAAGTGTATTTTAAAAATTAGTAAGGGTTTTTTTAAATTTAATAATTACTAATTCTTTAAAACACACAATTATGAAAAAACTTTTTCTCTGCCTGCTCTTTACAGCAGCGATGCATTCACAAGTGGTTAATTATTCCCCATTATCGGTAACTGCCACTACCGGAGATGCCCCTTATGGGGTGATTTGGAATCCTGAACGCGGATTTTATTACGATGCCTCCTCAATTGATGATGACTGGACACCTATAGTAGGCGTGCCTTTTCAGTACAATAAGCTTACCCAGGCAGATTGTAATGAGGCAATTGCAAGAGGCTGTTCTTTGATCCACAGGATCATCAGGTTGGATGATTATAAGACCAATGCAACCATTTCTCCTACTTTTTTGCAATACATTCAGGACGACCTTAACCTGATGAAGGCGAATGGGCTGAAATGTGTCCTGCGGTTTAGCTATTCCTATTACGAAGACTATCAGAACCATACAGGCCACGTTTATGATGCAGTCGAGTCCATTATCTTTTCCCATATTGACCAGCTAAAAACCATTACAAGGGCAACTAACAATGAACCGGTGATTTCAAGCATTGAAGCCGGATTTATCGGGAATTGGGGTGAATGGCATTATACTTTTAATTACGGCAATCCTGCCACAGGCGCGATTACTCCGGCACAACTGGATGCCCGCCAAAGGATTGGGCAAAAAATACTCTCTCTGGGCGTTTCCAGGTTGGTTGCTTACAGGACACCTTTCATCCAAAGGCAACAGACAGCATTTGGTTTTAAAACAGCACCGGGAACCAATGCGGCTCCGCCAGCCGGAGGTGATGGTGACACTGCACCTACTTCCAGGGTAGCAGCCCACAATGACTGCTTTCTGAGCGATGTAAATGACCAGGGAACCTACGACTACGGAACAGCCGCTGTACCTTATCAGGTAGATAGGGAATACCTGAAGACCCAAAGCATACACACTTTTGATGGTGGTGAATTTTGTGGCCTTGATTCCAATTATGCCAATCTGGTAGGAACTCCTACGGGTTCAAGTGGCAGTTACATTGGCAATGCGCTTAAGCAAATGGCAGATTTCCATTTCAATTACCTGAATTCCGCCAATGGTCATAACGATGATTACGTTACGCATTATTGGGAAACCCATAGCTTTGCCACAGCACCCTTCGGTACTTACATGAATGAGGTAAAAAGGAAGTTGGGCTACAGGTTTGAGCTAACCAGCACCAATCTGAATACCACAACTAAGGAATTCAGCATTACCTTAAAAAATATAGGTTTTGCCAAAATGTTTAATTTCAGGAAAACCTATTTGGTTTTCAAAAACACAGCGCCTAATGCCAATCCTCCTGAATACAGGGTTCGCCTTATGACTGCCGATCCTCGTGACTGGCTGGCATCGCCTACAGCTACGTATACACTTACCAAAAATCTGATCAATATGGTGACCACAACAGGAGCAGACGGGGTAAGCGTGCCGAGCGGCACCTATAAGCTCTATCTGTACATGCCCGATAATAATGTAACACTTAATGCATCTGCTAACAGTACTAAGTATGCGGTCAGGTTTGCCAATGCCAATATCGGTTCAACGGAAACCTTCTGGAATACCGCTTCGCCTTTGGCTGGGTATAATAATCTGTACAGGACCGTAACGATAAACAATACTGCCGGAACGGTTAGTAAGATGGAAGGTAGTGTCGCTGATCAGCTTGAAGTAAAAGTATACCCAAATCCGTTTGCCACTGCTTTTAAGCTTGACCTTGCAACTTCCGTAGAAGATAAGGTAAGTGTCAACGTATATGACATGCTGGGCCGACTGATCGATGCAAAACAGGTGAATGTTATCGATGTGCCATCACTGGAAATCGGAACCGATTACCCTGCCGGAATATATAATATCACCATAACGCAGGGAACAGATAAGAAAGTGATGCGTGTCATCAAAAAATAAAATTGCCAAATTAATTGCAATCAAAACTGCCCGATAGTAGTATCAGGCAGTTTTTTTATTTGGTATTTGGGGTAGAATACACTCATTGCCTGGTAAATAACATTTTAACTCTATGGCTCGCCTTTGACTTTCAACTTAATTAGACTACCTTTGCAAAAAAAATAAGAGCATGAATAATATCGTAGCCATAGTTGGAAGGCCAAACGTAGGGAAATCTACTTTTTTCAACCGCTTAATCAAGAGAAGGGAAGCCATCGTTGACTCGGTGAGCGGCGTTACCCGCGACCGTAATTATGGAAAAAGCGAATGGAACGGAAAGGAATTTTCGGTTATTGACACCGGTGGTTACATTAAGGGCTCAGACGATATTTTTGAAGGTGAAATCCGCCGCCAGGTAGAATTGGCGATCGATGAGGCAGATGCCATCATTTTTGTGGTAGATGTTGAAGAAGGGATTACACCTATGGATGCTGAAGTTGCCAAATTACTTCGAAAAGTTACCAAGCCGATCTTATTGGCAGTTAATAAAGTGGATAATGCCATGCGCGAAAAAGACGCGGTGGAATTCTATAATTTAGGTTTAGGCGATTATTATACCATCGCCAGCATCAGCGGAAGCGGAACCGGAGAACTGCTCGATAAATTGGTTGAGGTCTTGCCTGAGCTGCCGGAAACGACAGAGGAAGAGGAAGCTTTGCCAAGATTTTGCGTGGTTGGACGTCCTAATGCCGGGAAATCGTCGTTCATCAATGCGCTGATTGGCGAAGACCGTTTTGTGGTTACTGATATTGCCGGGACAACACGTGATGCTATTGATACCAAGTACAATCGTTTTGGGTTCGAATTCAATCTGGTTGATACTGCCGGAATCCGCCGTAAGGCAAAGGTTAAGGAAGATTTGGAATTTTATTCGGTAATGCGTTCGGTTCGTGCGATTGAACATTCTGATGTCTGTATCCTTCTGATTGATGCTACGCGCGGATTTGAAGGCCAGGATCAAAGTATCTTTTGGCTTGCCGAAAAAAACAGGAAAGGTGTTGTGGTTTTGGTAAACAAATGGGATTTGGTTGAAAAAGATACCATGTCAACCCGCGATTACGAAAACAAAATCAAGGAAGAACTGAAACCGTTTACCGATGTGCCGATTTTATTCGTGTCGGCATTGACAAAACAGCGTTTGCTGAAAGCTTTGGAAACTACTGTGAAGGTTTATGAAAACAGGAAACAACGCATTGCAACTTCCAAGTTCAACGACTATATGCTGAAGCTTATTGAGGCTTACCCACCGCCGGCCGTTAAAGGGAAGTACGTAAAGATAAAATATTGCATGCAGCTGCCAACGCCAACGCCTCAGTTTGTGTTTTTTGCCAATCTGCCACAATATGTCCAGGAAGCCTATAAGCGTTTTCTTGAAAATAAAATCCGTGAAAACTGGGATTTTTCAGGAGTTCCGATCGATATCTATATTAGGGAGAAATAGTTAAACAAGGGATTGTTTCAGACAACGCAATTCTTGCGTTATCTGCAAATCAAAACTTGTTTCAGACAACGCAATTTTTGCGTTATCTGCAAATTCTGTTAAAATTTTCGTAAGGAATTTTCAGCATCCATACTAAAAATAGAAATTAGCCGTTATTATGTTACTAACCTGATAACGACTTTTTTTTATGCCAAAATCTCCCTGTTTATTACTCGTTCTTTTATTTACCACAATTTCTTTCGCCCAATCCACCCTTACCATCAAAGGAAAGGTGGTTGACGAAACGACACAGCTGCCAATAGAATCAGCAACGGTCTACATCACTTCCGCCAAGGATTCTACCATCGTAGATTATACGATAACCAACAAATTAGGGCTTTTTAATTTTAAGATGCGAAAGACCGACAAACCGGTTGCATTGAAGGTCTCTTTCGTTGGCTTCCGGGATTTTAAGGAAAACATCAATGCCCTTAATGCCGATAAGGATTTTGGAACCATCGGTCTAAAGGAAAGCGTCAACGAACTGAATGAAGTTGTCATCAAATCTGAAACCCCGCCTATCCGCATCAAAAAAGATACGCTCGAATTCAATGCCGCTTCGTTCAAAGTGGGAGCAGATGCCAATGTGGAAGCGCTGCTGAAGCAATTGCCCGGCGTAGAAATTTCGCCCGAAGGCAAAATCACCGTTAACGGTAAGGAAGTGAATAACATCCTGGTGAATGGCAAGCCCTTTTTTGGAAAAGACGGAAAAATAGCCACACAAAACCTTCCTGCCGAAATTATAGATAAGGTGCAGGTTACGGATACCAAAACCAAATCGGAACAGATTTCTGGCGAAAGCGCCAGCTCACAGGAAAAAACAATCAACCTTACCATACAGGAAGACAAAAACAAAGGCCTTTTTGGCAAAATTGTCGCCGGAAGCGGTTCGGACAAACGTTACGAATCGAGTTTGCTGCTCAATTACTTTAAGGGCGAACAGAAGATAAGCTTGCTGGCTTCGTCCAATAATATCAATTCCATCGGTTTTTCTATGGATGAGATTTTTGATAATATGGGAGGCGGGCGGAATACCTCATTTTATTCCAATGATGACGATGGGAGTTTTGGGATCAACAATATGTCGTTTGGTGGAAATAGGGGGATTACGCGTTCCAACCTGATCGGGCTTAATTACCAGGACAAATGGCTGAAGAAGATCGACCAGAGCGGAAGTTATTATTTCTCCAATTCAGAAACGGAAAATACCAACCGGACAGACAAGATTAATTTGATTCCGGAAGGGAAAACCTTCACCAATTCCAATGCCATTACCAAAAGCGGAAGCAATGGGCATAACCTGACACTGGATTTTGAAGTCAAAATTGATTCCATGACCACCTTGTATGTAACGCCTAAATTCCAAAAGACCAGGAATTATGGCAAGTCTTCAAGGAATCAATTAACGGTAGATGAAATTGGTGCCGAACTGAACAGCAGCACGAGCAATGATTATACCGAGAATGATTTTACGACTTTTGGCACCGATGCCAGCTTCAATAAGCGCTTTAAAAAGAAAATGCGTGGAATGTCGATCAATTTCGAATCGGAATTCCAGAAAAGGGATAACTTTTTGAATACCAATTCGGCCACGCTTTTTGCAGATGCTACGCCCGATGTAATCCGGAACCAGAACCAGTATGAAAAAAGCAGCAATGATTTTGTGAAACTGGAATGGCGCTTTGGCGAGCCGCTGACCGATTCGTTGCGTCTGAGCCTCACTTCTGAGGTTACTTACAGAAGGATTAAGGAGAATGTGAATACGTTTGATTTTGATGGCGGTACCAATCAGTATGATGATTTCAATGACCTACAATCGAACCAGACACAGTCTAAGGCAACTACATTCTTTCCTTCAACAGGATTGATACTCAATAAATCTAAAATGAACGGTAGGATCAATTTTGGCCCGGAGTTCATAACGTTTGATGCGAGTTCCAACTACCTCGGATTGGTCACCAACAGGAACAGGAATTATGTTCTGCCAAGAGTAAGAGGGTACCTGAATTACACAATAGGCAAAAGCAAATCCATTTATTCGTACTACGATTTTGGTGTTCAGCTGCCGCAGGCGAACCAGGTTTTGCCTGTTGAAAACCTGTCAAATCCGCTGAGTACCTTTATTGGAAATGAAGACCTAAAGCCAACGCAGCGCCACAATTTCTACCTGAATTTCAATAACTACGATTACCAGTCGCGTTCGGGTTATTATATCTATTCGGGATTGAATGTTAGTAAAAATGCCGTAGTTTCTTCTACAGTTTTTGATGATAACTTTAAATCGACCACAACCTATGAAAATGTCGATGTTACTTATAATTCCTATGCCGGAATCAACTGGAACCGTTCGCACAAAAAAGAAAAACGGACTTTGCGTTATTCGGTAGGTCTTAATCTGAATTATAATTTTGATAAAGGTCTGACTAATAATATTTTGTATGAATCAAAAGCCTTTCAGATGACTCCAAGGGCGAGCCTTACCTGGAGCATTGATGAGCTGATTACCATTGCACCAAGCTATCGTTATACGCTTAACACGACCAGCTTCAAAAATTATGATTTTGACAATGCTCAGAATTTTATCCACAATGCCAAACTGGAGATCACTTCCTATATGCCTAAAAAGTTTGTTATCGGAAGCGATTTTGGCTATACTTATAACTCCAATATTGCCAGCGGTTACAAGAAAGATTTTTATTTGTGGAATGTGAGTGTGGGTTATAATTTCTTCAAAGACCAGTTCCTTGCAAAAGTTAAGGTTTATGATCTATTGGATCAAAACCTAAATACTACAAGAACGATTACGCCAACCGCAATTGTGGATGCGCAGAATACTGTTTTAAAGCGTTACGTAATGTTTTCACTAACCTACAAGCTCGAGAAGTTTGCAGGTAAAAAGAAAAGCGAAGGCATGTTTTGGCAGGATTAAACAAATAAAAAACCTCGTTCGGTAGAACGAGGTTTTTTATTTTACATGAATATTGATGACTTCCGATTGCGACTGTTGAATGGAAACCAGATTACCAGCTTCCGCTGGCTCCTCCTCCGGAAAATCCACCGCCTCCAAATCCACCGCCGAATCCACCGCCACCAGAACTGCCTCCGCCGAATCCACCACCAAAGCCTCCGCCACCGCTGTTTCTTCCAAGACTGCTGAGTATAATGATGTCGCTCAAATCCATTCCGCCTCGATTACCGGAGTTTCCTCCGTTATTTTTGTTGCGGAAAATGATCAGCAATATGAAAATAATGAAAACGATTATCGGGAAGATAGGGAAACCGTCACTTTTCTGTTTGCGAACGCCTTTGTATTTGCCTTTTACAACATCAATAATCGCATCTGATCCCTTATCTAAACCTTTGTAAAAGCTTCCCGCCTTGAATTCAGGCACAATTATGTAGTCGATAATCTGTCCGCAAGTAGCAGCTATCAGTTTGTCTTCTAAACCGTAACCGGGGCGGATACTTACCTTGCGGTCATTTTTGGCAACCATAATCATAACTCCATTGTCTTCCTTGGCCTGGCCAATTCCCCATTTTTGAGCCCAATTGGTAGAAAGTGCGTCAATGCTTTCACCTTTCAGGCTTTTAATAGTGACAACAACGATTTGTGTGGAAGTCGAATCGGAATAACGGACCAGCTTTTCTTCCAGCTGCGTTTTTTCCTGATCGCTCAAAAGGTGGGCATAATCATAAACCGAAGTCTGAAAGCTGGGTTTTTCCGGAATGGTAAACTGCGCAAAAGAGGAGGAAAGACTAAAAAGCGCAACAATTAAAAAAAGGATGGACATTCCTTTATGTTTCGAACTTCTCACTTTTCTCCGCTCCACTCCAAACGATTCGCGCGTTGCGCTCGGGTCGTATTTCATAATTTATCCTTTTGATATTTCGTTGGAAAGTTCATTGATGTCATCATCCTGATACGGAAAATGTTGCTGTAGTTGTTTGCCTGCATTGAGTATCCCTTCGATCAGGCCTTGTTTGAAATTGCCGTTTTGAAAGTGCTTTAACATCACATCTTTAGTACAATCCCAGAAATCATCACTTACTTTTTCATTGATTCCCTTATCGCCATAAATGGCAAACTGCTTGCTTTTTACGGCAACATAAATGATGACGCCATTGCGCTGGTGGGTATTTTGCATTTCAAGGAATTGGAAAACTTCCACCGCGCGGTCTATTGCGGCAATGGAAGTTTCCTTTTCTATATGTACCCTGATTTCACCGGAAGTGTTTTTTTCGGCTTTGCCAATGGCAGCAACAATTTCCTGTTCTTCATCTGAAGTAAGGAAGTCTTCTACTTTTGACATTGTGTTAGAATTTTACTTCAACAGGTTTGTCCGCACCTTCTACTGATTTGAAATATGGTTTTTCCGTATAGCTTAAAAACCAGCTTTGTGGGATTGCCAAAACATATCCATTGTAATCCTGAACAGCTTCGTTAAAACGTGTTCTTGCAGTTAAAATCTGGTTTTCAGTGCTGGCTAATTCGGTCTGTAAATCCTTGAAGTTTTGGGTGGCTTTTAAATCAGGATAT
Organism: Flavobacterium sp.; assembly: GCA_049841115.1. Lineage (GTDB taxonomy): Bacteria > Bacteroidota > Bacteroidia > Flavobacteriales > Flavobacteriaceae > Flavobacterium. The sequence continues at coordinate 303,448 of JASGHQ010000006.1, read as the reverse complement.
TGCTCAACAGTTACCAATAGCCTTGATAATGCAGAAGAAACACCCGATTGTGCCTGGTTGAAGGCAGCCAATTGTTCTGGTGTTACTTTGCTTGGGTCAATGGTTACCGAAGTAGCTTTTGCCCTTGCCTCAATAACGGCTGTTAAGGTTCCTTTCTCAAAATCGGCTGCACCTTTTACGGTGTTCACTAAGTTTCCAATCAGATCATTCCTTCTTTGGTAAGTAGTTTCCACATTTCCCCATTCCTTGTTTACAGCCTGGTTTTTCTGTAGCCCGGTATTTTTGATCCCAACTACCCAGAAAGCAATGATTAAGATTAATCCAATTCCGATAATCCATGGTAAAAATTTTCTAAAATTCATCTGTATTTGTTTTTAAAGTTGTTTTTATAATTGATTTTTAATTGTAAGCAGCTGCGCTTTAATAGCTTCTAGTTTGCTGATGATTTCAAATTTGTCAAGCGTTTTCTTCTGGCCTTCCTTCAGATGGGTTTTTGCACCTTCAAGCGTAAATCCGCGCTCTTTTACCAAATGGTAGATCAGCTGTAAATTCTTTACGTCTTCGGGCGTGAACATACGGTTTCCTTTGGCATTTTTCTTTGGTTTCAGGATGTCGAATTCCTTGTCCCAAAAACGGATCAGCGAGGTGTTTACGTTAAAAGCCTTGGAAACTTCTCCAATGCTGTAATATCTTTTGCCTTCTTTTAGTTCTATGTGCATCAGTCTAATGATTGGTTTTCTTGGTTAGCTACTTTTGAAATCGCTACATATTCTGCAGCCGATATATTTCCGTAATAAAAATTAATAGGATTGACTACTTTGCCATCCTTGTGTACTTCATAATGCAGGTGCGGCGCTTCGCTTCGGCCGGTGCTTCCTACATAACCTATGATATCGCCCCGCTTTACGCGTTGCCCGGCGCGGCATTTGTATTTGCTCAAATGCCCGTATAAAGTCAGGTACCCATAGCCGTGTTTGATTTCGATATGGTTTCCGTAACCTGATTTCGAATTGTCGGCAGCGGCTACAACACCGTCACCGGTAGCATAAATTGGTGTTCCGGTTGCCGCGGTAAAGTCCATTCCTTCGTGCATTTTCCGCACTTTGGTAAACGGGTCGCTCCGATATCCGAATCCGGAAGCAATGCGTTTTAGGGCCTCATTTTTTACAGGCTGTATCGCCGGGATTGCGGCCAGTAACTTGTTTTTCTCTTTGGCCAGCTTCAAAATTTCGTCCAGCGATTTCGACTGTATTGCGAGCTCCTTTGAAATCACATCCACGCGTTTCGAAGTATTCACAACCAAATCCGAATTATTGAAGCCTTCTAGTTCCTTGTATCGGTTTACACCGCCAAATCCGGCTTTGCGCTGTTCCATCGGGATAGGGGAAGTATTGAAATAAGCGCGGTACACATTGTTGTCCCGTTCGGCAACATCAGACAAAACTTCATCAATCTCGTCCATCTTTTTGTTCAAAATGGCATAACGCAGTTTCATCGTTTCTATTTCACGAGCCTGTAAACGGTCTTTCGGAGTGTCTAAAAGCGAAGTATTCAGTAAAACTACAAAGCATAAAAATCCAAAAAGCGCGGAAGCAAGCAGGAACAAAGCGGCATAACCTATCTTTTTGGATAGTTTTGGCTTTATTTTCCGGTAAGCCAAACTTTCGGTATCGAAATAATACTTTACTTTTTTCGCCATCTTTTAATTTATGCTATTTTTGTGCTTGTTTTAAGAAAACAATGGTTATACGAACAAATTTAACAAATGTTTCAGTCAATGCCTAAATTAATTTTTAGGAGCGGAACATTCGAATTTTGATTCAACCATCCTCCCGCTTTCCGCGCTACATGGTAGCCCGCTGCAATCGGGGCTAAAAAAGGCCATTTTTAAATTTAAAAATCTATAATGAAATCACAAGACATTCGTAAACAGTTTTTACAATTCTTCGAATCCAAAGGGCACTTGATCGTTCCTTCGGCGCCTATCGTACTCAAAGACGATCCAACCCTGATGTTCAACAACTCGGGGATGGCGCAGTTCAAAGAATTCTTTTTGGGCAATGGAACTCCAAAAAGCAAACGTATAGCCGATACGCAGAAATGCCTTCGTGTTTCAGGAAAGCATAACGATTTGGAGGATGTAGGTTTTGATACCTATCACCACACCATGTTCGAAATGCTGGGCAACTGGTCTTTTGGCGATTATTTCAAGAAAGAAGCCATCAACTGGGCGTGGGAATTATTGACAGAAGTCTATAAAATCCCAAAGGAAAACCTATATGTTTCCGTTTTCGAGGGCAATCCCGAAGAGAATGTCCCGTTCGACCAGGAAGCCTGGGACATCTGGAAAACATTGATCGATGAAGACAGAATCATTCTTGGAAACAAGAAAGACAACTTCTGGGAAATGGGCGATCAGGGGCCATGCGGGCCATGTTCGGAAATACATGTTGACCTGCGTCCGGAAGCCGAAAAAGCAAAAATTTCCGGGAAAAGTTTAGTGAATAACGACCATCCGCAGGTGGTAGAAATCTGGAATAACGTATTCATGGAATTCAACCGAAAAGCCGATGGTTCTTTAGAAAAACTTCCTGCACGCCACGTAGATACCGGAATGGGATTTGAACGCCTGTGCATGGCATTGCAGGGGAAAACATCGAATTATGATACAGATGTCTTTACGCCGCTTATCGAAAAAGTAGAGCAGATTACAGGATTGAAATACACTTCCAATGAAGTAAAAGACATTTCAGAAGAACAAAATAAAACGAATATTGCGATCCGTGTGATTGTAGACCACGTCCGTGCCGTAGCCTTTGCTATTGCCGACGGGCAGCTGCCATCCAACACCGGGGCGGGTTATGTGATCCGTCGAATCCTGCGCCGTGCGATCCGTTACGGATTCACGTTTTTAGGAACAAAAGAGCCATTCATCTATAAACTGGTTGAGGTATTGGCAAATCAAATGGGCGAATTTTTCCCCGAAATCAAATCGCAGCAAATCCTCGTTACCAATGTGATCCGCGAAGAAGAAGCTTCGTTCCTGAGAACTTTGGAGCAGGGATTGCAGTTGCTCAATAATGTGGTTGCGAAAACTGACGGGAAGGAAGTTTCGGGCGCAAAAGTATTTGAGCTATACGATACGTTTGGTTTTCCGAAAGATTTGACCGCATTGATACTAAAGGAAAAAGGATACAGCTATAACGATGCTGAATTTGAAGCTGAATTAAAGAAACAAAAAGACCGTTCACGTGCCGCATCTGAAGTTACGACAGACGACTGGAAGATTTTGATCCCGGGCAATGTAGAAACATTCGTAGGTTACGACCAAACCGAAAACGATGTGAAAATCACGCGTATCCGTAAAGTCGATTCGAAAAAAGACGGAATCCTGTACCAGATTGTTTTGGATAACACACCATTCTATCCGGAAGGCGGTGGCCAGGTGGGCGACAAGGGAACATTGGTTTCAGCTAATGAAACGATTGAAATCATCGATACGAAAAAAGAAAATAACCTGATTTTACACTTTGCGACTTCTCTTCCTGAGAATGTGGAAGCAAATTTCGTGGCCAAAGTCAATACCGGTTTACGGACATCAACTTCAAAAAACCACTCGGCTACGCACCTGATGCACCTGGCTTTGAGAAGTATTTTGGGGACACATGTGGAGCAGAAAGGATCGCTGGTTAATCCAAACTATCTGCGTTTTGATTTTTCGCATTTCAGCAAAGTGACCGATGAGGAGTTGAAACAAGTTGAGAAATTTGTAAATGATAGGATCGAAGAGCAATTGCAGTTGGTGGAATACAGGAATCTTCCGATACAGGAAGCGATGGCAAAAGGCGCGATGGCTTTGTTTGGAGAAAAATATGGCGACACGGTACGCATGATCGAATTTGGCGAAAGCCGTGAGCTTTGCGGTGGAATCCATGTGAAAAACACTGCCGACATCTGGCATTTCAAGATCATTTCTGAAGGTGCGGTTGCTGCAGGAATCCGCCGTATTGAAGCGATTACCGGTGAAGCCGTGAAAGACTATTTTGCACAAAAGGAAAATGACCTCGATGTGATTAAGGAAACCTTGAAAAATCCTCAGGATACACTGAAAGCCGTGATTTCGTTACAGGATGATAATGCCAAACTGAAAAAACAGGTCGAGCAATTATTAAAGGAAAAGGCAAAAGGGCTGAAAGGCGAATTGGCTTCGAAACTGGAAGAAATCAATGGGGTGAGATTCCTGGCAACGCAGGTCGACCTCAATGCGGAAGGCGCTAAAGACCTGGCATATGAGCTGGGGGCTTTAGGGAACAATTTGTTCTTGGTAATTGCAACTGCCGAAGACGACAAACCGATGCTGACCTGTTATATTTCAAAAGAACTTGTAGCCGAGAAAAACCTCAATGCCGGAGCTGTAGTGCGCGAGCTTGGAAAATACATCCAGGGCGGCGGCGGCGGACAGCCGTTCTTCGCGACAGCAGGAGGAAAGAATGCTGCCGGAATCGGTGAGGCGTTATCAAAAGCAGCGGATTTTGTGAGATAAGCTTTGATCAGATAAATAATTTGTAACCCTTTCAGCTAATGCTGTAAGGGTTATTTTTTTGAAAGTTTGTTTTGTAAGTGTTTTTTCATTTTATTTACCGAAATCTAAAACAAAAAAAACAAACATTATGAAAAAAATCTTTTTATTCGCAAGTGCCTTTGCACTAGTCCTTACCTCTTGTTCAAGCAGCGATGGTGATGGTTCTTCCTCAGCCGACGGATTATTGCCGAAAAGAGTAACCGATGTAAGCACACTTGACGGAACTTTGGTCACAGATATTGTCTATAATGGCAATAAACTGGTTTCCGCAACAGATTCTGACGGAGTCATTGAGCAATATACGTACTCGGGAGACAAGATCACAACCGTTAAACACTATTTCGAGGATTTTTTAGAGCAGCAGGATAACTACACTTACGATTCTCAGGGCAGGGTTACGCAATACCAAAGGATCGATTTTGATGGCGAGATAGGAAACCGCGAAACCTTTACCTATAATGCCAACGGAACAGTTTCTACGATACAGTACACCGGTGATGAAACTACCCAGACAGTAATAAACAGCAGGGGCATCATTTATTTTACCAATAACGAAGTTTCAAAAATTGAGGCTTACGAAGCAGATGGAACCACTTTGGTAAGAACCGTGCTTTATACTTATGATGCTAAAAACAATCCGTTCAAGAACATCACAGGATTCAATGCGATTTCGTATACAGATGGCGATGCCGGCGGAATCCTTCACAATTTAGCTACCATGACAATTGACGGAGCAACCTTTACCAACACGATGACTTACAATTCTTCGGATTACCCGACAACAATCGTTGAAAGAAATCCTTTGGCAGAAATAGAGTCGACAGTGACAATTGTTTATCAATAAAACAATTTAAAAATTTAAAAAGCCCTTTCATTTGAAAGGGCTTTTATTATTATTCTTTTTTGCGCTCGCCAATCTGCTGGCGCCACATGGCGTAATACAATCCTTTTTCATCCAATAAGGCTTCGTGCCTGCCCTGCTCGATAATATGTCCCTGTTCCAGTACAAAAATCTTATCGGCGTGCATTACGGTCGATAATCGGTGCGCAATCAGAACCGTAATCCTGTTTTTATCCGAAATGTTCCGGATAGTGGTGTTGATTTCTTCCTCGGTAATCGAATCCAAGGCAGAAGTGGCTTCGTCAAAAATCAACAAATTCGGATTCCGTAAAATTGCACGCGCAATGGATAAACGTTGCTTTTCGCCGCCAGAAACCTTGATCCCGCCTTCACCGATAGTGGAGTTTAGCCCGTCTTCGGCACGCGCCAGTAATTTGTCGCAGCTTGCCCTGTGCAGCACATCCAACAATTCCTCGTCGGTGGCGGTTGGTTTTACAAACAACAGGTTCTCGCGGATGGTTCCTGAAAAGAGCTGTGCATCCTGTGTTACAAAACCAAGTTGCTTCCTTAGATCCAATAAATCAATTTCAGACGAATCGATATTGTTGTATTTTACATTTCCTTTTGCAGGCGGATACAATCCCACCAAAAGCTTTACCAAAGTGGTTTTCCCTGATCCCGACGGGCCTACAAATGCCACGGTTTGCCCTTGCTTAATGTCGAAAGTAATGTTTTCAACCGCAGGATGCTTAGCTGATTTATGTTTGAAGCTCACATTTGAAAAATGCAATTCCTGGATATTGCCCACATGCTTGGCATTTTTTGGGCGGTATTCTTTTGGTGCATTCAGCAATTCCTTAAAGTTTTCCATAGAAACCTTGGTTTCGTTCAAAGCTATGATAAAACCACCCAATTCCTGTAACGGCCCAAAAATAAAGAAGGTAAAGAACACCATTGTCAATAAATCGCCTACGATGATTTTGCCGCCAAATAAGAAATAATAGAGCGTGAAAACTACGCAGGTCCTAAGAAAATGGACTGTTGTTCCCTGAATGAAGCTCAGGCTTCGGATAAAACGGATTTTCTGTAATTCGAGTTGCAGGATCTTAAAAGTATTCAGGTTCAGGCGTTTTTCTTCCTGGTATGTCAGTCCCAAGCTCTTTACCAGCTCGATATTCCGCAAGCTTTCGGTAGTAGAACCCGCAAGGGCATTGGTTTGTGTTACGATTTTCCTTGAAACGATCTTGATTTTTTTGCCTAAATACGAACTCACCATTGCTATGATTGGCGCAGTAATCAGGAAAATCAGTGAAATCCTGTAATCAATCCTTCCGACATAGATAATCACAAAAATAAACCCAATGATGGTTTGGAAAATCAACGAAATCGAAAGCGTGATCAGCTTTTCGGAATCAAGGCGCACTTTGGTCAGTTTGCTCAAAGTTTCGCCGCTGCGCTGGTCCTCAAATTCCTCATAAGGCAGGTCGAGCGATTTCTTGATGCCGTCGGTATACATTTCGGCGCCGGTCCGCTGGATGACGATATTGGTAAAATAATCCTGGAAATTTTTGGTGATGCGCGATATCATTGCCGCGCCCAGCGAAAGCCCGAGCCAAAAGCAAAGTTCTTTGATGAACCCGACTTCGTTGCCTTTGAACTTTCCGATTTCAACACCACAATTCTGCATTAGCTTACCGGTGATGATCGAATCGGATAAGCTGAAGCAAATGTTAACGGCAGCCATCAACAAGGCAAAAAACAACAGCATTTTGTGTTTTTTGATGTAAGAATATAATAGTTTCATGAAGTATAAAATTTGTGCAGCAAAAGTAGAGAATAAATTGCCAGGCAAATGTTAACAGAATTATATTAGTTTATAGCCCTATAGCTATTTTGTGTTGCAAATGATTTTGTACTTTTGGTTTATGAATTTCACTACTAAAATCCCTCTGGGCAAATCGGATGATCCAATAGATTATGATTCGGAAATCCTGTCTTTGGGTTCCTGTTTCGCTGAAAACATGGGTGGTAAATTCGACTATTTCAAATTTCGGAATGCGGTAAACCCATTCGGGATCATCTTTAATCCGGTTTCGATCGAAAGATTGGTTTCGAGGATTGCGACGAATGAAAAATTTACCGGATCCGATGTTTTTTTCCACAACGATTTGTGGCACTGCTATGAAGTCCATTCGGAATTAAGCCATCCTGATAAAGAGATTTACATCAATCGGTTAAATCAGATACTGGATGGCATCCACAACCAGATAGGTACAATGACGCATTGCCTTATCACCTATGGCACTTCGTGGGTTTATCGGGACAAAGCATCAGGAAAGATTGTAGCCAATTGCCATAAGGTGCCGCAAAACCAATTTGATAAAGAAATCTTATCGGCAGCAACAATTGAAAAATCAATCGAAAGTACAATTGCGCTGGTGCAAAAAATCAATCCGGGCTGCTGTTTTATTTTTACGGTTTCCCCGGTACGCCACATTAAGGACGGTTTTGTAGAAAACCAAAGAAGCAAGGCACATCTGATTGCAGCTCTTCATAGCGTCATCAGCCATCAGCCGTCATCCGTCAGCTATTTTCCTTCGTATGAGATCATGATGGACGAGCTCCGGGATTATCGTTTTTATGCCGAAGACATGCTGCACCCTAATTCCACCGCTATCAATTATATTTGGGAGCGCTTTTCCGAAAACCATATTTTAGGTTCGTGTTTTGCCACGATGGATGAAATTGACAGCATCCAAAAAGCATTGAAGCACCGCCCTTTTAATCCAGATTCAAGCAGCCATCAGAAGTTTTTAGCCAGCCTTAAGGCTAAGATAGCTGCACTGCAGCAGCAGTTTCCGCATTTCGGTTTCTAAATAACACAGCTACGGAAATTCAATATACGCTAAATGACGTATTGCCTGCCGTATGTTTTCATGGCAAATTTGTACCATAACTTAAAACAAAAAACCATGAGAACAATTAAAAACTTAGGACTTGCTATCGTATTGGCAGTAACAACAATTTTTACATCTTGCAGCAGCAGTGATGGTGATGGGGGCGGAGGCGGAAACGCTGCTCTGGGAACTATTACGGCTAAAGTAGGAGGAGCCAGTTTCACATCGATGTCGGCTGCAACTGCTGCCACGCACCAATCAACAATGCTTATTATCCAGGGTAGCGATGCTACAGGGAAGGCGATTCAGCTAATGCTGTCGGGAGTTACTGCTGCCGGAACATACGAAATCAGCAACACGGCCGGAATCAGTGTTATTGCAAACTATACTGAAGTAAATGTAAGCAACCCAATGGCTTCACAGGCTTGGGCCGCGCCTTATGAAAACTCAGGAGTAGCTGGGTCGATAACCATTACATCATTAACGGATACGAATGTACAAGGAACATTCAACTTTACCGGCAAAAACCAAAACGGTACAGATACAAAAGCGGTTACTGATGGAAGTTTCAACGTAAATTTCCAGCAAGGAAACTAATGATAGCTCGCATTAAGCGATATCATTAAACCTATAATTGATTGTTTTGAACTTTTGCACATGACTAGTATCTTAGCCTTAATCACTGTGTTTTTTTTAGTATTGATTATCTACCTGATTACTAAAATACAGCTTGACCGACAAAAATTCCATTCGAGGATAAAAGTCCTCGAGGATTTTATCGTCCAGATAAGCGATGAGCAAAAGGCTCAAAACAATCAATTACAATTATCGGAGGAGCTTAGGGAAAAGCTGATGCACATCAATGCAACGCTTTCCAAAGATATTTATGAAGTAAATTTCAGGCTGGTGGAAGGATTATATCCTAGAAAATAATATATTTATGCTATAATCTCCTCTAATGAAAAAGCTTACAGTTCTCAATTTTGCTTTTTTTGCTGTGTTTCCAATCCGGATTTTCACAGGATTTGAAGAAAACATTAGTCAAGGCTTTTACCTCAAAAGATTCTTCCGATTACTATTTTAAAGCTGCCAAAAGATTAATTAGAACCGAAAGGGACGAAGCCGAATATTATTTCTGCAAAGGCGCACTGCATGGAGATTATAACAAGCTTGACAGTGCCGTTTACTACAGCCAGAAGGCAATCCTTGTTTTTGAAAAGCTCAAGGATGCCAAAACACTCAACACACTTTACTACAACTTATCGCTCGACTACAGGAAATTGGGCGAGTACGACAAATCCATCAGCGCATCGCTCAAAGGGCTTGAAAATGCGGAGCAGAACAATTTTCAAAGAGGGAAATTTAATTTTACCAATAACCTGTCGCTCATTTACCATGATTTTGAAAACTTCCCGAAAGGGGTTTATTATGGCAAAAAAGCATTAAGCCTTGCCAAGAAACTTCCCAAAGACAAAGAAACCTTAATACCGTTTGCGCTTAATTCCATTGCGATCAATTATGATGACTGGGGTTATGCAGACCAGGCTTTGTTTTACCATAAGCAGGTTTTTAAGTATGTAAAAGGCAAAGACACCCTGACGATTGACCATACATATAACAATATTGGGAATACCTTACTGAAACAAAAAAAATACAAAGAAGCCGAAAAATGGATCAAAATTGCTGTTGCCATTGGCGAAATCAATGAAAAGCAAAACAACAAAGAAAGATACGACACCGATTTTTACAGCAAGGCTACCAATTACACCAACCTGGCTGTGATTGCAACCAAGACCAATCAGCTGGATAAAGCCGAAGGATTGCTTGCAAAGGCCAAGGATTTTAGCACAAAAAGCCAGTCGGCTGAAAAGCTCAGGGATTATTACCGCGCCGAATATGAGTTCAACAAAATTCGCAAAAACCTTCAGGAAACAATCGAATCACAAGAGCAGTACATCAAGCTGCGCGATTCGGTTTTCAATAAGAACCGCGACAAATCCTTCCTCGAAATCGAAGCGAAATACCAAACGGCAAAAAAGGAAAAAGAGCTTTTAAACAAGGAACTCGAAATCAAGAAAAAAAATACGCAGGCCATCATCCTGGCCATCATTATTATAGCGCTTTTGATTATCACGTTTTTGGTTTATCGCCAGCAAAAACTCAAAAACAGCCAGCAGGAACAGGAATTTGAGCTCAAATCGGCAATTGCCAAAATCGAAACCCAGAACAAATTGCAGGAACAGCGGCTCCAGATTTCACGTGACCTGCACGACAATATCGGTTCGCAGCTTACATTTATTATTTCTTCTGTGGACAATATCAAGTATGCCTTCGAGATCCAGAACAGCAAATTAGACAACAAGCTTTCGAGCATCAGTAATTTTGCCAAGTCAACCATCATTGAGCTTCGTGATACGATTTGGGCCATGAACCACAGCGAAATCACTTTTGAGGATCTGCGTACTCGCATCCATAATTTTGTCGAAAAAGCCAAAGAGGCGAAGCATGATATCGATTTTGACTTTACGATAGACACCAATTTGCTCGAGCTGAAATTTACGTCTGTGCAGGGCATGAACATCTACCGTACGATACAGGAAGCAGTCAATAACAGTATCAAACACGCCGATGCTTCACTGATAGAAATTAAGATTTTTGCCGACGGCAGTACCATTTCGATAACCATCGAGGATAACGGGAAGGGGTTTGACAACAATAAGGCAAACCTGGGCAACGGAATTGCCAATATGAAGAAAAGGATGGAAGATGTAGATGGAGAATTTACAATCGGATCAGCTGCTTTAGGCGGAACGAAGATTATCATAACGATGCCAAAATAAAAAATGAAAAAACGATTATTGCTATTATTGTTGTGTGTCAATTTTGGCTTTGCCCAAAATGCGCAGGTCCAAATTGATAAGCTCAAGGAAGAATTGAAATCAGATCCCGATACCAAGCGGACGGCTGTCATTTATTCTGACCTTACCTGGTATTATTCGAATATTTCCACAGATTCGGCGTTGAATTATGGGAAAAAGGCAATTGCGGAATCCACACGCTTGGGCGATTCTACTTTGATTGCGCAGGTTTACAGCGATTTGGGCGCCGTATATTTTGCAAAAGGCGATCTGGAATCTTCAAGGAAAAACTTCCTGACATCGATGGAAATCAGGAAAGCCCGAAAGGATGCTACCGGGATTGCAAAACTGAATGCCAACCTCGGGAATGTTTATTACAAACTTGGCGACAACCCAAAAGCGCTCAAAGCTTATTTGGGTTCTATTGATTATTTCGAAAAAATCAATAAGCCCGATTTGGTTGCTACTACCAAAACCAATATTGGCATACTTTTCACCAATATGAAAAATTATCCTAAAGCGCTTAGTTATTTGAAGCAATCCCAGGCATATCAGGAAAAGAGCAACCAGGAAGTAGGGCTGTGCATGACTTACCTTTCGCTCGGGAATGTTTACCTGCAGATGAAAGATACTGCAAATGCGACAAAATTTTACAACAAGACAATCGTTTATTCCAAAAAAACGGGAAACAACCTTGCACTGACAAAAGCGCTGAACAATATGGGAAGCATGAAAAGCGAGCAGGGCAAATCCAAAGAAGCTGTAGTGCTGTTCAACAAATCAAGGCAAATGGCGGATTCGATAAATTCGAATATTGAAAATACGACACTGCTGCTGGGTTATGCAAAAGACCATATCATGAACCGTCGTTTTGACGAGGCCAAAAAACTGCTCTTAACGATGGAGCGGTACTATATCAAAAACAAAAAAGACAAGAAATTGCTGATCAGAACCTATCAGTTCCTGATACCAACCTGCGGTTTCCTGAACCAGCCCGACAGCGTTTACCTGTATACCAACGAAGTTGGGATGCTGACGGATCAGATCATTGAGGAAACAGTGGCCAGGCAAACCAACGAATTAGAGGCAAAATACCATAGCGAGAAAAAAGAGAAGCTGCTACTTCAAAAATCAATCGAGATCAAGAATACGCGCAACAAGCTTGTTTTGTCTTCATCTGTGGCAATTTTCCTGGGCCTTTTAGGGTTTTTGGTTTACCGTCAGCAGAAATTGAGGAACAAGCAGTTGGCGCAGGAATTCCAGCTTAAAACAGCCATTGCCAAAATCGAAACCCAAAACAAACTTCAGGAACAGCGGCTCCAGATTTCACGCGACCTGCACGATAACATAGGTTCGCAGCTTACGTTCATTATTTCTTCTGTGGACAATATCAAGTATGCCTTCGAGATTCAGAACAGCAAATTGGACAACAAGCTTTCGAGCATCAGTAATTTTGCCAAGTCAACCATCATCGAGCTCCGCGATACGATTTGGGCCATGAACAATAGCGAAATCACCTTCGAAGACCTGCAGGCGCGCATCCACAATTTTGTCGAAAAGGCCAAAGAGGCGAAACAGGATATCCAATTCAGATTTACCATAGCCGAAAACCTGCTGGGTGTCAAATTTACATCTATGGAAGGCATGAACATTTACCGTACGATACAGGAAGCGGTAAACAACAGCATCAAGTATGCCGATGCCGGTGAAATTACCATCAACATCAGCCAGGAAGGAAAAGACATACTGATGACTGTCAGGGACAACGGAAAAGGCTTTGACGATGAGCAGATCGATTTGGGCAACGGAATCAACAATATGAAAAAACGCATTGCCGATTGCAACGGTTCGATCGAATTCAGGACCAAGCCTGCCGAAGGGACGGGGATCACCATAAGGTTCCCTAATAGGATCGCATAGGAAAGATACGGCAGATGCCGTATTTTTTTTTCGCATTATTGTGGCAACATTTGTAAATGTCAAGTGGTATTGATTTAATAAAAAACATCGTTTGTTTTTATGTTGTCCTTTTCAAGCCAGTCAAGCAAAAAAACACTCCGTTTGAAAAGGACTTTTTTTAAATAATATTACTAACTTCACGCAGCTAAGATCAATTTTAACCCAGCCAGATGTCAATACGAATAGCCATAGTAGACGATAATGTTTTTTTGCAGAAAGCCATTGCGGAAAAGCTTTCCTTTTTTGATGACCTGGTGCTGAAGTTTACTGCTGTCGAAGGCAATGACCTGCAGCAAAAACTAGAGAAAAACAAAAACATCGACCTGATCCTGATGGATATCGAAATGCCGGCCTGCAACGGAATCGAAGCTACCAAAATCATCAAATCGAAATACCCGCAGATCAAGATCATCATGCTGACCGTTTTTGATAATGATGAAAACATCTTCAACGCAATAAAAGCCGGTGCCGACGGTTATCTTCTTAAGGAAGTCAACCCCAATGAGCTCCACCAGGGAATCATCGAAACGCTTAACGGCGGTGCAGCCATGAATCCGTCAATTGCACTCAAAACCTTAAAGCTGCTGCGCAATCCGGTTAATTTTGAGCAAAAAGCAGATGAAGAAATCAAACTCACCAACCGCGAGGTTGAGGTGCTCGAACAGCTAAGCAAAGGGCTGAATTACAACATTATTGCCGACAACCTCTACCTGTCGCCGTCAACCGTCAGGAAGCACATCGAGAACATCTACAACAAGCTGCAGGTACACAACAAGCTGGAAGCCATCCAAAAAGCCCGCAACAATAACCTGATTTAGGAGCGGCACATTTCCTTATTTTCAGCTACCGTTCCGCTTTTCGTACTACGCAGTAGTTTGCTCCAAATGCGAAGCATTCACCGAACATAAATAAAAATAAACTCCTGATGAGGTAATCGGGGCTATGGTGCGTTATCTTTCTTCTTGAGATTTATAGGCCAGGCCACTAAAGATTCCCGGCCTAGATTTTCCGTTATTTTTTTTGACCATTTACAAAAAAATGATTCCAAAAAGAGGGTTGCTTGTAGAACAAATACGACAACTGTCGTATTTCCTTGCGTATAAACGAAATCTACATTTGCCTTATAACTTTTAAAAATCAGTACGATGAAATCAAAAAATTATTTTTTAAAAATTGCTTCAGCGATAACGCTGTTATTTGCATTCAATGCCAATGCGAATAATCTGGAAATTACAGGAACCTCAGTTTCAGGTTCCGACATTACTTTCAACATCAGTTGGGAAAACAGCTGGAATGCCAGTGTGGCTCCGGCAAACTGGGATGCCGTTTGGGTATTCGTTAAATACCAGGACTGTAATACCCGTTTGTGGGCACATGCAGGTTTGAGCACCGTAGCCGGTGACCATTCTACAGCTTCGCCATTACAGGTCGATCCAGTTACAGACGGAAAAGGCGTTTTCATCAGAAGAAGCGCGCTGGGCGGAGGAAACATTGCCGCTACTTCGGTAACTTTAAAAATGACCATTCCTGCCGGAACCTATAACTATAAGGTTTTTGGCATCGAAATGGTCAATGTGCCTCAGGCTGCTTATGATTTAGGTGATGGCCTTAGTGCAGGAACTTTCAATAGCATTACTGTAAATGCTACATCACAGTCGGGTGGCATCACTGCGGCTACTATTGGCGGCGGCGGGCCAACTGTGCCTAATACGTTCCCTATGGGATACAATTCATTCTACTGCATGAAATATGAAATCTCTCAATTGCAATATGTTGAATTCCTAAACTCACTGACTTTCCCTCAGCAGCAAACCCGTATCGCTACAGATCCTACAAGTGCGGTTGGAACTTATGTGACTTATGGAAGCAATGTTTACAGAAACGGAATTGTCATAGAAACTCCCGGAAACAACGCGGCCATCCCTGCGGTATTTGGTTGTGATGCTACCAGCGGCGTAATCAATAACAATAATGACGGACAGAATATTGCAATGGCCAACATGAGCTGGGGAGACATTGCCGCGTATCTTGATTGGGCTGCTTTGCGTCCGATGACCGAAATGGAATTTGAAAAAGTGTGCCGTGGTACTATGCCAAGGGTTGCAGGAGAATTCCCTTGGGGAGATACCAATATCAGTGTGTTCAACAGTACTTCTGTTACTAATCCGTTACAGCCGGGAGAAATGGTAGCTACTGTGGTAAACGGAAGATGCGCCCACGCTTTAGGAAGTGGCAGCGGAATTTATGGCCCGCTAAGAGTTGGGATTTTTGCTACTTCTTCTTCAGGAAGGTCTTCTGCCGGAGCAGCTTATTATGGTGCTATGGAAATGGGTGGAAATGTACTGGAAAGGGTAATTACTGTTGCAAATGCAGCGGGTGTTGCTTTTACAGGAGTTCTTGGAGATGGAACCTTAACCGCAATCGGAGATGCCAACCAAACGAACTGGCCGGCAATTTCTACAGCATCAGGAACCGGATTCAGAGGCGGGGAATATGTTAGCCCAGCCACTTATGTAAGGACTTCAGACAGGCAATCGGCTGCTTCTACTGTTGCAACAAGAGCCTATACGTATGGTGGCCGTGGTGTAAGATAATTATCTGATTTGATTTGCAGGTGATTGCCTGCGATAGAATTAATAGTAATAATTTAAAAATCAAATTAGATGAAAACAACAAAAATATATTTAGTTGTTTGCCTACTATTCTTATTGACACAATTCAATGCCTTAGCCCAGTATCACGGTGGAAACTCAGCAGGTTTCTCCCTCAATCAGCTAAATGCGACGAGTTGTTCAGTGCCACCTCATTTTTATGCCTATTTCGGAGGTATGAATGATGGTGCGAATGTCAATGAATTTTATGCAACAGCATGCGGAACAGCAGCCTTTCAGTTTGCCTATATGGGAGGAAGGGCTGATGGCGCAGCTACAGAAGAAGTAATTGCTTCTGCCTGCGGAACGGCACCTTTCCAATATGCCTATATGGGTGGTATAAATGATGGTGCTTCGGCCGATACTTTTGTGCCGTCTGTTTGCGGGTTTCCGCCACAGTTTTATGCTTATTTTGGAGCTCAGGGTGACGGTTTCTCTTTAGATAAAACCGTGCCAATTTGCCCAACACAGCCACCTGTGGCCAATTTTACGGCTTCGGCAACCTCGGTTTGTGTAGGCCAGTCGGTAACTTTTACAGATACTTCCACTAATATTCCGAGTGCATGGACCTGGACATTGCCGGGAGGAACGCCAAACAGTTCGACAGTTCAAAACCCAACAGTGATTTATAATACGGCTGGAACTTATACGGTTACACTATTGGCTGCCAATTACAACGGTACCAATACCAAGACAGTTACCAATATGATCACGGTTACTGCTTATCCGACAGTTACAGGAACTACGCCTGCTGGCCGTTGTGATACAGGAACAGTTGCATTGGCAGCCACAGCTTCTGCAGGAACATTAAACTGGTATGCGGCTCCAACCGGAGGTTCTGCTATCGGGACAGGAACCAGTTTTACAACACCAAGCATTTCAAGCACTACAACATATTATGTTGAAGCTGTAAATAATGGATGTAGTTCAGCACGTACTGCAGTTGTAGCAACTGTAAATACCACGCCAACCATTACAGCAACCACACCGGCCAGCCGTTGTGATGCAGGTTCGGTTACATTGAACGCGACTTCAAGTGCGGGAAGTACTGTTTGGTATGCAGGACCTACTGGTGGCACCGCTTTATCAACCAGCAATAGCTATGCAACTCCTTCAATAAGCATTTCTACGACTTATTATGTTGAAGCGGCCTTAGGAGGATGTTCTTCTCCAAGAACACCGGTTATAGCTACCGTAAATACAACTCCAACAATTACTTCCACAACACCTGCAACACGCTGCGATGTAGGTACGGTAACATTAGGAGCGGTGGCAAGTGGCGGAACGTTAAATTGGTATGGTGTCCCAACTGGTGGTACAAGCCTCGGAACGGGAACCAGCTTTACGACTCCGACTTTAAGTGGTAATCAAATTTTCTATGTTGATGCTTCAACAGGAACCTGTACCTCTGCAAGGACAGCGGTATTGGCAACTATGTATACAATGCCAACCGTTACAGGAACAGCTGCTAGCCGTTGTGATGCAGGGGCTGTTGCTTTGTCGGCTTCAACTAATGTTGGGACAATAAGCTGGTATGCTGCTGCTTCAGGAGGAACCGCTTTAGGAACAGGGACAACCTTTACAACTCCAAGTATTTCAGGAACAACAACCTATTATGCTGAAGCGGTTAATGGAACCTGTACTTCAACCAGGGTTGCGGTTGTGGCTACGATCAATGCGTCGCCAACCATTACGGCTACTACACCGGCCACTATTTGCAGTGGCGATACCTTTACGATATCGGCAACTGCAAGTGCAGGTAATTTGGCTTGGTATAATGTGTCTACAGGAGGAATCGTGCAGGGAACAGGCGGTACTTATTCTTTGACTAATCTGAACTCTTCGTTTACATTCTATGTTCAGGCGACGGACGGATCTTGCCAGTCAGTGAGGACTCCGGTTGTGGTAACTGTAAACCAAAGGCCTTCACTTACCTCTTCGGCAGGTGCTTCAAGATGCGGAACAGGAACACTTACTTTGACGGCAGCTTATACTAACGGAACCATCAATTGGTACGATGCGGCAAGTGCAGGAAACCTTGTGTTTACCGGAAGCAATTTTGTAACGCCAAGTTTGTCCGGAACTACCACTTATTACGTAGAAGCGGTAAACGGAAGCTGTATCTCAACGGTAAGGACTCCGGTAACGGCTACTGTTAATACAGTTCCGACGGTTACATCAACCACTCCGGCTAGCCGTTGCGGTGCCGGTTCGGTTACTTTGAGCGCTTCGTCCAGCGTTGGAACTTTGGTCTGGTACAATGTGGCCACAGGCGGAACTGCCCTGACAACGGGAACCAGCTACAGTCCAACGATATCGGCCACTACAACGTATTATGTTGAGGCTACCAACGGAACCTGTACGTCAACAAGAACAGCAGTTACGGCTACTATGGATGCGGCAGAAAGCATAACATCAACCACGCCTGGAAGCCGTTGTGATGCGGGATCGGTAACGTTGAGCGCGGTTGCGACTGGCGGAACGCTGAATTGGTATGCAGCATCAACAGGCGGATCGGCATTGGGAACAGGAACAACATTCGTAACACCTTCCATCAGTACGTCAACGAATTACTATGTTTCCGTGACAAATGGAACCTGTACTTCTGCAAGGGTGGCCGTTTTGGCTTCCGTAAACGGATTGGCGGCTCCAACCGGAAATGCAAATCAGTCGTTCTGCGGTAGTGGTACCGTGGCTTCGTTGGCAACAACAAGCGGAACCAACATTGTTTGGTACACAGCGGCTACAGGGGGAACAGTAGTTCCAAATACTACAGCCTTAGTTTCGGGAACCACTTATTATGCTTCGCAAAATAATGGAACCTGTGAGAGCGCAACTAGATTGGGAGTGACTGTAGCATTAAGCACAATGCCAACGGTAACTTCTACAACTCCGGCAAGCAGATGTGGCGCCGGCTCGATAACGCTTAATGCTGCTTCAAGTACAGGAAACCTGGTTTGGTACAATGTATCAACAGGCGGAAGTGCCTTAGGAACAGGAACCAGCTTTAGCCCAAGTATTTCGGGAACTACTACTTATTATGTAGAAGCAGTGAACGGAGCATGTACATCAGTAAGGACTGCGGTTATTGCCACCATGGATGCGGCTCAGACCATCACTTCAACCACGCCTGGAAGTCGTTGTGATGCGGGAACGGTAACGTTGAGCGCGGTTGCTACAGGAGGAACTTTGAATTGGTACAATACGGCTTCTGGCGGTTCAATACTTGGAACGGGATCTAACTTTACCACACCATCGATAAGCAGTTCTACGACTTATTATGTTGAGGTTACTAACGGAACCTGTACTTCTTCAAGGGTTGCGGTTACGGCATCGATTAATCCGGTGGCGGCTCCTGCTGGGAATGCCAATCAGCAATTTTGTGCCGGTGAAACGGTTGGATTGCTTGTAATCACTAGCGGAACGAATATAGTTTGGCATGATGCCGCGACTGGCGGAAATATTGTCCCAAATAATACGCCGCTGGTTTCGGGAACTATCTATTATGCTTCGCAGAATAACGGAACCTGTGAAAGCATGGCCAGGCTGGCAGTGACCGCCACTTTGGGGACTTGTTTAGGAACCGATGAATATGTATTCAATTACCTGAAATTATATCCAAACCCGGTAACCGATTTATTGACGATCTCCAATTCGCAATTAATGTCAAAGGTTATGGTTGTTGATATGCTGGGCAGGATTTTGGCTACCAAAGAGGTAAATGATGTTGAAACGAAAATAGACATGTCGCGTTATCCAACCGGAACTTACCTGGTTCAGGTTAATGCTGACGGAGGTGTTAAGACGTTCAAGGTCATTAAACGATAGCAAGTAGTTTTTTTTTAATTTTTTTTTTGAGAACCATCCTGATGAATCGGGATGGTTTTTTTATTTTAGTGATAAATAAAAACCGATGCCTGTAAGTAATCCCAAAAATACTTTTCAATCCATAATCGATTTCATGGCCGAATCGAGAAAGTGGATTTATGTTCTTTTATTGGCTGTCATTGTTTATTTGTCATACCAGCTTTTAACTAAAAAAAGTAGCAATACCACGGTTGAATATGATACCAATCTGATTCAGGAGGAAATTAAAAATGTAGGCAAATTGATCGTAACCGAAGGACATTTCGCCGAAGTCATGACTTACAAGGATCAAAAAAAATATCTGATGGATATCGTTTCATTTGAAAAAAAAGCGCTTGTGGTTATCAATGCCGACGTAACGGTGAGCTTTGACCTGAGCAAGATGCAATATGATGTTGATCCGGCTAATAAGCTTGTAACGATAACAAGCATTCCGAGAGAAGAGATCAAAATCAGCCCGGACATTAAGTTTTATGATGTCGACCAGAGCTCGTTAAACGAATTTACCGGTGAAGATTATAACAAGATCAATAAAATTGTCAAAGCCAACCTTGCCAAAAAAATCGAAAAATCATCGCTAAAAACCAATGCCAAAAACCGCCTGATAAGCGAGCTTTCAAAAATTTTGGTGCTTACCAATTCAATGGGCTGGAAGCTTCAGTACAACGGAGAAGTGGTAGGTTCAGAAAGCCAGTTGAAGCTTTAGCCAAAATAAAACCCTGCCTCAGTCAAGAAGCAGGGTTTTATTTTATAATTTTTTGGGCTGGACTAAACCAATTCGCCTTTGAAAATCAGTTCCAGGCCGCCTGAAACCAAGTGCGCAACTTCAGGGCGTTTTAGTTTTACATTTTCCAGGTGGTTCAATACTTTTTGCAATAAATCGGAATCCTTGTCGTGTGCCAATTCGGCAATCTCAACGCTCAAAAGCCAGTCATTCGGATGGTGCGCGGTTACTGCGGCAAAAGCTTCCTTAAGGGTGATTTGGGCCTGGTTGCCTTCCCTTAATTGCCTTACAGCCAAATACAAACTTTCCAATTCCTCGCGCTCCGGCGATTTTTTGGCTTTAATCGTTTTGCTTGAAGGAACGTGGCTGATCATGTCAAAACTATTCACATCTGCCGGGCCGGAGAAAGCAGAAATTACTTTTTTGCCTACAGCCATATCGTAAATTCCCCATTCCGGCTGGAAGAGGATGGTGTCGTTATGTTTTACCGTGCAGTTTTTGAAGCTGATGATGATGATTTCGCCCTGAAGGTTTCGTGAGCCTGTAATGATTTCACCCGAAACCGTGATGTTTCCTTCAAATTCCAGTGTCACCTTTTCGGCTTCATAGATGTCATAAGCACGCAGATCACGCGGGCTCATATCTTCAATGGCCAGGTTGATCCCCTTCAGCTTCCCGATTGGTGAGCCAAAACCTTCGGCATGGTATTGCGTTCCATGGCCAACCAGTTCTTTTTCGCGGTACGAAAGCGCCGTTTTTCCGGTAGTTTGGATGTAAACCGGTTTTCCCTCTTCTTCAATTACGTTAGTAAATATACCCGAAATCTGTAAGCCGGTGCTCAATTCTATTGTTCCCAAAGCTTTCGAATGGATCAGTTTTTTTACGCTGGATAAACCTCCGGTCCGCAACGCCATCGTATTGGCAAATTCTTCCAAAACCTGGCTTAAATAGGCAAAATCAGGAGTAACGTAAAGCTGAGGCTGCGGTTTGGTAATGTCAAAACTTTGATCAGCCGCTGCTATGTCGTAAGGGATTTTCTTTACCGAATCGGTCATGCACCAGGCACTTTCACCAATAGACGAAAGCAATCCGGCACCATATATTTTTGGGTTATCCACGTTTCCGATCAGTCCGTATTCCACTGTCCACCAATGAAGGTTCCGGATCCGTGCCATTTCGGAAAGTTCACCCATATTGTTCTGCAGGTAGTCCACACGTTCGGCAGCTGCATCAATATCTGCCTGCGGCGTTCCTTCGGCTTCCTTCAAAATAGAAAGTAAACGTATGGCTTCGTACATCTCGTAATCGCGCGAAGACGAAATCGCCTTGCAGCCAATTTCACCAAAACGCCTTAAATATTCGGCATATTCCGGATTGGCAATGATAGGGGCGTGGCCCGCACCTTCATGGATGATATCCGGAGCAGGAGTATATTCAATATGTTCCAGCTGGCGAATGTCTGAAGCTATCACAAGCACGTTATACGCCTGGAATTCCATAAACGCATTTGGCGGAATGAAGCCGTCAACAGCTACAGCAGCCCAGCCAATTTCCTTCAGGATGCGGTTCATGCCATACATGTTCGGGATATTGTCTACTTCTAAACCTGTTTTTTTTAAGCCGTCCAGATACGAATTGTGCGCTACTTTTGAAAGATAATCAACATTCTTACGCATCACATAACGCCAAACTGCCTGGTTGATCGGCGTATAATCGCCATAATCCTGAGGCTTGATGAATTGCTTTAAATGCTTGGGTAATCTGTCAATCAAAGGGTTGCTTTCAAATGCTGTTTCCATAAATAATTTAGCTGTTGTTGAGGGTAAATTTACAACTCTTAGCCGAAAGAAGTGTGATAAAAATCATAAAAAAGACTTATGGCCTGATTTGATTTTAGGAGCCAATCCGGCTGTCCGCTATATCTTTTTTAGCAATGTTACATTCCTAAAAAAGGATGCCGCTTCCATCCGGGCTAAAAAAAAACCGCAACTTACGTCGCGGTTCAACTATTCAGGACAACTTAGTTATTTGGTTTTAGGCGGGTATTGCTCTAAAATCTTAGAGACAAATTCCTTGATGCGTTCATCCTTTTTGTCAACATTTTTGGTTAGATCGCCTTCGCCTACACCCTGCCAGATCAGCTCTTTTTTCCTGGCATCAATGATGTCGATATATAAGGTTCCTTCGGTAGATCTTGAAACTGTTGAGCGGCCACCCCATAAATAAGGGTTCCAACCCCAGCCCCAGCCATAACCCCAGCCGGCGTTGTATTGGTTTACATTAATCTGTTCCCGTTCCTTTGTGAAGAAGGAAATGAGCAAATCGGGATTGTCGTTTTTTGAAAATCCTTTAGAGGCCATCACTTCGTCAATGGAACGCAGGATCCTTTTTTTATCCAGGTCGGAAATCTCAGCTTTGTCAATTCCGGTTTTATGGAATGCAAAAGTTTTGTATGGGGCAAAATCTACTTTCTTGTCATAATCCGAATTCACGGTAACCGAACTGCACGAGGATGTAATGATGAATAAAAGTAGCAACGGTAAAATTTTGATAGTCTTCATGGCCAATTGAATTTGAGTTTTTAAACAAAAAGTGTTCGGCATTAAGATGATGAATAGGAGCGCAGGTTGCGTCCCAAAAAGTTAAAATTCCTTTAAGATTCTTGATACTGAACCTATTTCAGCCGCAATAATTATACCATGATGCTTAGGTGACTTTTTGTTTCCGTACGATTTTGGAAAACAACTTTGGGAAAAACCTTTTGAGGTACACGCCATACACTTCTTTGCCGCCTATGTACACTTCTTCTTTTTTATTGGAAATCGCCTTGTACATCTTTTGGGCAAATTCCCCTGCGCTCATTCCTTTCGACTGGGCTTCATCCATAGTTCCCTGGATGCTTCCGTCCGCTGTCATCGCGTTTATAGAAACATTGGTTTTGATAAAACCCGGGCAGACCATCGTTATGTAAATGTTGTGGCTATAGATTTCAGACCGCAGCGAATCAAAATAACCGTGCAAAGCATGTTTGGCAGCCGAATAAGCCGAACGGTATTTGGTTCCGAATTTACCGACCAGACTGGTCACGCAAACAATCTGTCCTCCTTTGTTAGCAATCATTTTTGGGAGTACAGCTTTGGATAATACAGTGGTTCCCCAAAAATCGATATTCATGATTTTTTGTTCCGTACTGAGGTTGGTCTCCAAAGCCAGGCTTCTTTGGCTGATGCCGCCATTATTGATCAGAACATCGATGCTTCCGTAAAGCTCCCAGGCTGTTGCTGCTTTTTTCGGGAGCGAATCCAAATCCTCTAAATCCAGCGGCAGTATTTTAACCCTGTCGGGAAATGCGCATTCGCTCCTGACTTTGAGCAAAGCCGCTTCATTGCGTGAAGACAAAATCAGCAAAGAATGTTCTTTGGAGAATTGGTGTGCCAGGGCTTCCCCAATTCCGGATGAAGCGCCGGTTATCCATATGATTTTATCTTTCACGGCAGTTGTTTTATAGTTTAAAAAAGAGTTTCATCTACAAAATTAGGTAAGGTCACTTTTAGCAAAGGTTGGGTTTCCATTGCTCTTTTTATTGCAAAAATAGCCCCCTCGTTACGGGCCCAGTTCCTCCTTGAGATTCCGTTGTTCACATCCCAGAACAGCATCGATTCCAATCTTCTTGAAGCATCGGCAGAACCATCCAACAACATTCCAAAGCCACCGTTGATTACCTCGCCCCAGCCAACGCCGCCGCCGTTGTGTATCGAAACCCAGGTAGCGCCACGGAAACTGTCGCCGATTACGTTATGGATGGCCATGTCGGCGGTAAAACGCGAGCCGTCATAGATGTTTGAAGTTTCACGGTACGGTGAATCGGTACCAGAAACATCATGGTGGTCACGGCCTAAAACCACATAGCCAATTTCGCCTTTGGCAATAGCCTGGTTAAAGGCCTCGGCAATCCTGATCCTGCCCTCTGCAT
The DNA here is from genome assembly GCA_049841115.1 of Flavobacterium sp. Lineage (GTDB taxonomy): Bacteria > Bacteroidota > Bacteroidia > Flavobacteriales > Flavobacteriaceae > Flavobacterium. The sequence goes on along the minus strand of JASGHQ010000006.1, from coordinate 279,096 downwards.
CAGCATATAGGATGCGTGCTTGCGAGCCTACAACCAGTTTGTTTTCCTGCGCGCCTTTGATCCATTGGATGTTGTCGGCCATTTGCTGCTGGATTTCAGCTGGTGAGTTTTTCATCATCTCTTCCAAAATAGCACAGGCAATAGCATCTGTTTTTGCTAAGTCTTCCGGATTCCCCGAGGTACAGACCCAACGGAACGGCCCGAATCCGTAGTCAAAACACATTGGCCCCATAATATCCTGAACATAACTAGGATATTTGAACTCACGTCCTAAAGTTGGGTTTTCCGCCATTACATCGGCACCGGCACGGGAAGCTTCTAATAGGAAAGCATTGCCGTAATCAAAGAAATAGGTTCCTTTTGTGGTGTGCTTGTTGATGGCTTTGGCATGGCGACGCAATGTTTTTTGTACTTCTTCCTTGAATTGATCCGGATTTTCGGCCATCATTTTGTTAGCATCTTCAAACGAAATACCAACGGGGTAATAACCGCCAGCCCATGGATTGTGCAATGAAGTTTGATCGGAACCCAAATCGATATGCAGGTTTTCCTGGTCAAACCTTTCCCAAACATCAACTACGTTCCCGAGGTAAGCGATGGAAACCGTTTCTTTATTTTCCAGTGCCTTTCTGACTCTTGGGACCAGGTCATCTATGTTTTCTATGATTTCGTTGATCCAGCCTTGTGAGTGGCGGATATGCGTGATTTTTGGATTGACTTCGGCGCAAACGGTTACACAGCCTGCAATGTTGCCTGCTTTGGGTTGGGCACCTGACATCCCGCCAAGTCCCGAGGTAACAAATAAGCCGCCTTTTGGTTCTTTTTTGATTTTACGGAAACCGTTCAGGACGGTGATTGTTGTGCCGTGTACGATTCCCTGCGGGCCGATGTACATATAGCTCCCTGCCGTCATTTGACCATATTGTGAAACTCCTAGAGCATTCATTTTTTCCCAATCATCCGGTTTGGAATAATTTGGGATCACCATTCCGTTCGTCACGACAACCCTTGGAGCATCTTTATGAGATGGATATAATCCCATTGGATGACCGGAATACATCGTTAAGGTTTGTTCGTCGGTCATTTCTGCAAGGTATTGCATTGTCAGGAGATACTGTGCCCAGTTTTGGAAAACAGCTCCGTTGCCGCCATAAGTAATCAATTCGTGCGGATGTTGTGCCACAGCATAATCCAGGTTGTTCTGTATCATCAGCATGATGGCTTTTGCCTGCTCTGATTTTCCGGGATATTCTGAAATAGGGCGTGCATACATGCGGTAATCCGGGCGGAAACGATACATGTAAATCCGACCATACTTTTCAAGCTCTTCACGGAATTCCGGCAATAAGGCTGCATGGTGTTTTGGCTCAAAATAGCGCAGCGCATTTTTTAATGCTAATTTCTGTTCTTCCTTTGTAAGTATCTCTTTCCGCTTAGGCGCATGGTTGATCTCTTTTTCGTAAGGTTTTGGATTGGGTAAAACAGCTGGTATTCCCTGGAGTATTTGTTCTTGAAAGGTCATGGTAAACTTTTTATTTTTAATTCAAATAAACTTCTTCATTAACGCAGAATGGCATTTTTTTGTTCTCCAAAAGCGCTATTATATTTTGAGCGGCACAAACGGCCATGGCATTTCGGGCCTCGTTTGTTGCTGAGCCAATATGGGGCAAAATACAACAATTTGGCAATTTGAGTAGCGGATTATCTGGATCCATCGGTTCCGGATTGGTGACATCGAGCCCGGCTCCCCAAATCGTTCCGTTGGTTAAAGCCTGAAACAAATCATCTTCATTATGGAATTTGCCTCTGGCCGTATTGATGAAAATCGAATTGTTTTTCATTTTGGCAAATGCATTTTTATTGAAAAGCTCATTATTTTCGATACTATAACTAGAATGTACGCTTAGTATGTCGCTCTCTGAAAGCAGTGTTCTCGAAATCGACCAAGCGGGCATTGAGTTCTTTTTCTGCAATTTTGTTATGGAAACGGTTGTGGTAAATAATGTCCATGCCAAAAGCCATTTTACATTTCTTGGCCATTTCAAAACCTATCCTGCCCAGGCCAAATATGCCCAGTGTTTTTCCATAAAGTTCCTGGCCCAAATTTTCTAAGGCATTGAAGTTTTTCCATCCTCCATTTAAAATCTTTTGATGATTGTAAAATGATTTTCGGGCCACGCTCTGCATCAGTAAAAAAGCAATGTCAGAAGTTGCCCTGCTCAACACATCGGGCGTGTTTCCTATGGGGATTTTCCTGATGCTGGCAGACGGTATGTTTACAAAGTCAAATCCAACGGAATATAAAGCAATACCTTTTAAATTAGAACATTGCAGGAAAAAATCCTCATCTAGGTTATTGGCGCCAACATTGAGGAGCGCATCGTTTTTTTTACAGATTGCTATAAATTCGTTCTCTTGATAAGGTGTTTTCTGTTGGGTTTACAGTTAGCCTGATTCCTTTTTTTTCAAGTAACTCAATGCCGGCTTCTGGTATGTCTTTGTTGATGAAAACGTTCATGGGTATCTTTAATCCTTAAGGCTATTTGTTAATCCTTCCGGTTTTTTTGTCAAATCCATAAGGGCAATGACGGCATCCGCTTTTGCAGCAATAGCCACGTTTAAGATGGTATTTTTCGGTAAAACATTTGTAACCTTCGGGCGTGTAATAGAAATCTTCGCCCTCGATTAATTTATTTTCCTTATTTTGCTCATCCATAGCCACAAACCTTGATAAAAGGCGTAATTTTAAATTTTCCCAAAATTAAAGAATTTTATCCGAGCTTACTTCTTCCTTTGGCTAAATAAATTATGGGAGGTAGTTTAAACATAAAAAAAACAGATGTTTGTAGTTGTATCCAAATATTTAATTCCAAATGGCTTTCGGGGAATTACCTTGTTTCCTTTTATTTTAGTTTCTGCGAAGGAATTGAAAGAAAATGCAGTAATGATCGATCATGAGAGAATCCATATCCGGCAGCAAATCGAATTGCTGGTTTTGCCTTTTTTTATTTGGTATGGATTGGAATTCTTAGTGAAATGGGCCGGATGCAGGGACAGGAATAAAGCGTACAGGAATATTTCTTTTGAGCGCGAAGCTTATGCAAATGAAAAAGACCCTTACTATTTGAAGAAAAGGCCTTTTTGGAATTTTTTGAGGTATTTGTAAATACGATTATTTGTTTGCCGGGCTGCTGTCTTGTTTTGGCGCCATTTTTTTCAGCAAATCGGGCCTTGTTTCAGATACGATTTGGGTCGAATCCTGCTGTTTTGCAATTATTATTTTCTTTTTCAATAAGTCGGGTCTTGTTTCGTATACAATCTGATATGGTTCCGGATTTTTAAGTACAAGCGGTGTTTGTCTGTTCCTGTTGTTTGCGAGGCTATTTCCCGAAGTGTTTTCTTTTGTTTGACAATATGCAGAAGCACTCATCAATAAAATTAAAAGCAGGGTTTTCATGGTCTTTTTCATTTATTTTTTTATGAAGGTTACTGTAAGCTCACCTTGTAGTACGGATGTGTTATTGCCTCCTACCACGGAGCTGGCGCCTACACCCGCACCCGCAGCATACAATGCAATGGAGTGGCTGCCTGCAGTTAATGTAAGAGCCTGGCTCATAGAGGCGTGTTGTACAGTAAACTGATTCGCAACATTGTTGTTGCAGTAAATCCTTCGGTAGCCGCCATTGGTTAAAGTGGCTCCATCAACAATCAAGGCAACATCTGTGGCAGAATAGCCGGTTGCAGAAGTTGAATTGGTAGAGATCCCAACATCAGCGGTAACCAATAATGTACAATTTACAGGCACTGTTATCGTAGTGGTTAAACCCGGGATAAGCGTAAAAGCAGCAGCTGCAGTAATAGTAACGCCGGCTGATGAAAAAGTCGTGGCTGAATTTTGTCCTCCTATAGACATGCTGATCCATGCTGATCCGTTCCAGTAATAGTATCCCGGAAAAACGGCCGTTGATCCTGATCCGGCAGTGGCCGTATTGTAAACCATCGCGCCGGTTGCGGGCGAAGATAATGTTGCTGTTGTAGTGGCTGCTAATGCTACATTAGGAACTTCAAGGGCTTTGTTTGTTATCGATGACATGTCTAAAATTGTAGAAGCTGTTGGAACTGTTCCAATGCCTACGTTTCCGGCTGAATCAATTCCCATTCTTGATGTACCTCCGGTTGAAAAATCCAGAGCATCTGCACCTGAACTGTAGATTCCAGTATTTTGATCTCCCTGAAATGAATAAACAGGAGCTCCTGCTGAACCTAACGAATAGGATTGCAGCTGCCCGCTGTTGCTATTTGAAATATTCCAACGGTCGGTTCCGGCTGTCTTGATCCTTAAATCAACTGCATCTGTAGTTCCCAGGAAATCTGTCCCTGGTGTGGTAAGCGTATTTCCGCTTAAATTCCAACTGGTGTTTGCCGTAGTTGTTATTTTTTGCCAAACACTGCCATCATAATAATAAAATCCGGTGGAGGAAATGTTTACAGCCGTTCCTGTGGCTGTTCCTGTGGCAATACTGTTTACATAAACCAATGTAGAAGCAGTAATTCCAGCCATGCTTTGTGCTCTTTGCCTGTCTACCCGGGGAATCAAGATCCCGTCAACAGTAGAAGAAGTGCCTGTTGGAAGCAGGGCAACGACATCAAATGTTGATTCTGGAGTGGTGGTCCCAACTCCAACCTGGGCATAACCCGAAAACGCAATAAAGGAAATCAATAAAACAATTCTTTTCATAAGAGAAATTTTTTAGGGCGATAAAGTTAATGTAATTATTGTGTAACTACCTAATCAGTTGGTTATTAAATTAATGAAAATAAAAGGCCTTTAATCAAAAAATAAAGGCCTTTGGAAAATCATATTGTTATTTATAATTAGTGGGCCACTTTTTTGGTGATAGTTTCACCGGTCTGTAATTTTATTTTCAGCAATATTGTTTCGTTGTTTTTACGAAGGTTGGAAAGGATTATGTTGGTTGAGTTTATATTGTCATATTTGTCCAATTCCTGCCCGAGTATGTTGTAAACAACTATCGATTGCATCAGAAGGCTGCCAGAATTAACCGTAACCTGATTGTCAACCATCACCTTGATTTCATTGTTTAAGGAAATAGTTGGCACTCCTAATGCATTCTCAACATAAATAATCTTAAACCTGTCGTTGTTTTCACCGGCAATGGTTGTAAAACGATAAGGCTGTGCTTTTATATCGTGTGTAATATTCAGTAAATTGTCTTTGAGGTAGATATTTTGATTGTTGAACAAGCCGTCAACTGCAGCAATCCCAATAGTATAATTTCCCTGAGTAGGTGCGTTGTATCCGATAGGTACTTCATCGTTTACGTCAAAAGGCAAGGCTCTGCCCTGAATTCCAAACTTAGTTCCGTCGGCAATAGAATACAGTACTGAAGCTCCTGTGTTTTGTGTTATACAGTCAAAGAAACTGTCTCTTCCCATTGTTGCGCCTTCGATATATCCAAATAATATCCTGTCTGTCTGGTTGTTTGGAGTGATGAAATCCAGCCAAATCCTGTTTCTTTCAATATTGGTTATATCTACTGTAGATGCTGCACTGGTCGTTGTATTCTGCATTTTGTAAAAAGTACTGTTGCTATAGGCAGCGCTTCTTAAATTGTTGTTGAAAGCAACCGTGACGTTAGCGGCGGCAGCAACAGGCGGCCCGTCAACCATTTGTACAAAGAACCCTTGTCCGGCTCCAATGAACAAATCGGAAGCCGCTGTAGGACAGCAGGATGTCCCTGTGAAATTATACGTCAGGTAATCGCCAGGAGTGTAATTAGACAGGTAAGATCCGTAGAACGGACTTGGTGTGATTACCGAAGGCAGTGTGCCATGTGTCCATAACCTGATATTTCCTTCTATTTTGGTATTGTTGTCAAATAAAAACTGGCTGCCGCGAATTGCAGATGGATAAGGATTTCCTAATAAATTCCAGTTGTCACTCAGGTTAGTTACTTCGGTTCCATTGGTTCCATAGTGAGTGGCTGTATTTTGGTCAGTACCTCTCTCGATTGGAATTGTAATATTACCATTGTTCGGAACTCCGGTAAATGTACCATTCAAAGTATTTGTGGTCGCGTTATTGAACGGAGCTGCTCCAGGAGTCCTTGCAATGTACCCTTTCCCAGGAACCATCGTGTTTCCAGCAGCATTTTGCCATATTCCCTGGCCGCCATTGTTATTGGAAGCAGTCGTGTTCCAATGGTAGATTGCCCCGAATGTATAAGGAGCTACTATATTGTTAACATTGAATCCTGCAACTGGAGATGACCAATATACATAGTCTAACGTCCTAACGTTAGGAGAATCTCTTTTATAAATAATGTTCCCGGTATTTGCAACATTATTTGTTTGGATCAAACTTGAACTGTTATTCAGTGTAAATGTAGCCGAAGGTTGTACTGTAACCTTATCGGTGATAGTTAAATTTGTATTGGGATTCATCGTAAGCTGAGCAGTACTGTTAACAGATAAATTATATCCAACAGCATCTGGCGCACCCGAGATTATCGGATTACGGCTTGTTGTAGGGATTACTACACAGTTCGCGCTTGTTGGTACGCCGCTAGGAGTCCAGTTAACTGCCGTATTCCAGTCGGTACTGCTGCTGCCATTCCAAATTTTGTTTCCTGTAACGGTGACTGTAGTTGGGTCAGTAAGGACTAATGTACCGGTACAAAGAGGGTAAGAAACTTGGGCAGTATATAAGGTAGTAGTAGTTGGGCAAACATTTATCGTACTTGTCCCGGAAGCGATTAGCGTTCCCGTTAAGGCATTTCCTTGGTACCAATTAACTGTAGGATTTATCGAAGGCCCATTTGGGGTAAATCTCCATGCTTCATTCGTAACGGTCCAGTTTGTATCCAAAGAATTTCTTCCCGGAGCAACAACTGCTGCAGATCCGGTTGCGTTTTGAAGCCCCACGACTGCATTTCCTGCATTCCAGGTGCCACATACATTTTTCTCCTTAATGTAAACATCGATAATATTGGTGTTCTCGTACAACACAATCATTCCGGTGTAGTAGCGTGAGTTACAGGAAGCCGAATACATAGGGATCTCATTCCATGATGCTACCAAAGCCCTGCATCCCGAATTAAGCGTAATAAGTTCCCATCCAACCTGGCCGCCCTTGCTTGGGTCAATATCGTGATAAACCCCAAAAATTGTATTCAGGAATAAATTCGTGCTTGGTAAATTATTAGTGAATGACCAGCCAGAATAACCTCCCGGAGTATAATTTGCTCCTGACGTATTAAAAGTCAACACTCCATTTGAACCCATTAGGCATTTGTCATAGCTGTTTCCGTAAAAGCAAAATTTAAACGGAAGGTTGATGATAGGTGACCATCTGTCATCAATGTTAACGCTTACTGGGTTTTGAAGGCAGGTAAACTGATACGGAGGTGAATACGGAATAGAAGTAACTGTATAGTCGGTAGTTTGTTTTAACGGTAAGTAAGATACTTCTAAATTGGTACATGTTGATCCCGAGCAAGCTACTGGTGCAGGGTCGGCAGTGGTATTGCCCTGAACCCCAGCTATAGGATCTACACATCCCAGTGTAGTTGTACCAAATCCGCTTCCGATGGCACAGGGCGAATAGTTGGTTGGACCAAACCATGTGCTCACGTCAGAACCGCTACAAGAAGAACGAACCCAGAAATAATACTTTTGACCTGTTGTCAGCCCGGTAAGCGACACGCCAACTACGCCCGGAGCTGTTGTTCCTGTTGGTGTTGTGCCTGCCGTAGGTGCAGTTCCCGTAGTATTGATGTAATATTGATAACCGTTGGCAGCTGGTGGTGTTGATGCTGACCAGTAAACACTTACGCTAGTGGCTGATGTTATATTGGCATATAAATCGGCTGGTGATGGGCAGCTAGGGGTGGTGGCACATATCCCAAATGTACCTGTAGCACCGCCATATCCCCAGACTCTTATGTAAATTGTTTGTCCTGGGGTTAAGCCGTTCATTTCAAGGGAAGACATAGTGTTAAAAAGGCTAATGTCATCATTGCAGTCCAATAGAGTCAATGCACCACATGTTCCTGAATAGAATGCAATACCGCTATCTGTTAAGCTTCCGGATTGTAATTTTATGTCAACCTCGCCAGTGGCCGGTACAACTGCTGAAAACCAAATGTCAGAACCTAGGAAGTTGGCACAGCCCGGTACTTCCATTCCGGTACTTTCGGTAGCGCCAACATTTGAATATGTAGTATAGGAGCAGGTAGTGCTTATTGGTAGCGAAATGGCTCCGCTACATTCGTCATTGCTTGGCGGCGAAGTGATGCAAATAGTGAAAGTCCCTGCATTGGAAGCATTACCATTGCTATATACCCTTACAAAATAAGTTGCGCCAGTAGTTAAGCCTATGAATGTAGCGGTTTCAATATTCGCGCCTCCGGTATCGTTTACGCAAACTCCGGTTCCCAAGCTGCCGCAGGTGCCTGCAAATGCCTCAAAAACAGCATTGTTAAGGGTGCCTGGTGTAACGGTTACAGTGTGTGATGGGCCTGTGGCAACGAATTTGAACCATACGTCGTCGTCGGCGTTACCGGTACATCCGACTTGTGATTGTGTAGCGCCGACTGTTGTAGCCGTTGTACTGGTGTTGCAAACCGGATTTGGATTTACCGTCAATGTGATTGCTCCCGAACAATTGTCATTTGTAATCAGTGTTGAGCAAGAACCAGATTGCGCTGAGCTGACGCAAACTCCATTGCTGGCTCTGATGCGGTAAAAATAGGTTATGCCGCCTGTCAATCCTGTTGCGGTATAAGTTGTACTTGTTCCTACAGAAAAAGGAGATCCTGAAATTGGACTTGTATAACCGGCATCGCTATATATTTCGATAGTATAAGTTATGGTTCCAACGCCACCTCCGGCAGCAGCAGCTCCCCATGTAACTGTAAATCCTGACGTGGTTATTGCTGAGTTTGCGGCTGTTCCTGGAGTAGCTGCACATGTTGCCGTGTTATTGGCTAGGGGAGTTGTGGTAAGGTAAGAAGGCGCGCCTGTACAATTACTGTTATAAGAATAAATATAATAGTAATACCTTGTGTTGCTTGTTAAGCCGGTGTCGGTAAATGATACGGCATTACTGGTGACTGCACTTCCCTGTATAATTACGGTTCCCGCCCCGAGAGCAGTTGATCCAACGGCATAACTTGTTCCGCTGATCGGTCCAGGCGATGGAGCTGTAGCACTTGTGCTTCGTACAATTAAATAACCGCTTGGTGCCGGACTGGCAGCTGTGAAAGCACCACTGATAGAAGTGCTGGTGACTGTTGTCAAATTTAATGCTGTGGGTTGTGCGGTTGGAGTCGCGCAAGGAGGAAGGGCAATAACAGTAATTGTATAATCCTCGGCTTCACCATTGTCGTGGCTTCCGCATGCTGGTGGTGGATTGTTAAGATAAGCATTCCTTATCCTCATTCTGTAATTCCCTGCCGGAGTGGCAAGCGGAATTGTAATTGTGCCTACAGAAGCTGGGGATGATAAATAGCCGGTTGAAATTACGCTTTCGCCCGCATCTAAAAAGTCGCCGTCATTATTCCAGTCAACCCATACACTATAGCCATAAGTGCTTGAAGGATGTGTAGCTGTAATGCTGAATCCGGAGCCCTGATACTGTGATACAGAATAGGTGCCGGAATAATCAAAATAGCCGTTTGTTGAAAATCCTGTTCCTGTGTTGGAAAAATTAGTTACTCCGCCAGTAGTTGTGATTCCGCTGATATAATAGGTTGTATTGACAGTGTTATATGCAACACAATAAAAGAAAGGCGTGGTGGCATTTCCTGTTAATGGAGAAGTTGGAAGATAGACTGGTCCGCCTCCGCAACCTGCATTGTACGAGAAAATGAAGAAATAATATTGTGTCAATGAGTTTAGCCCAGAAACAGAAAAAGTAGTGTTCGTATCTGTATCGGCTACAATATTGCCGGCGCCTACTGTTCCGCCTATGGTATATGCAGTTCCGTTTACGGGAGAAGGTGTTGTGCCTGTGGTATTGTATACTACTAAATAATTGGTAGGTGCGGGGGCTGCTGCCGTAAATGATCCGTTGATTGTTCCGTTTGTTGGTTGGGTCAATACCAATGCTGTTGGCTGTGCAGTAGGTGTTGTGCAAGGGGTAATGCAGGTTACACTGGCTAGCCAGCCTGAGCTTTCGGTGGCATTATCAGACCGAAATCGTATTGTAATAGCCCCGCTTACATCTGATGAGGATATTGTCCCAGGGCTTGTGGTCCCATAGAATGAACCGGCTGGGCATCGCGTAGCATCAGTACCAGCTCCCAATCCGGATGAAATTATCGGGGAAGCTGTCGTTGGCCCGTTGTAGATTACCATTCCGTCGTATCCATTTTCAGTACTAAATGAGCTAAAAGCCAGCTGAACTTTATTGGTACCAACAGATGGTGTAAATGTAATGGTATAATCAGTTGCGCTGTTATAATTGTCATTGATGCCCCCTGCATCCATAAAGCTATAAGTCGTACCGCATGTAACGGTTTGTGAGCAATTTGCCAATGAAGGAATCACGACATTGTTTGCGGCAACAGTTGAGGTCCATGAAATGTCATCCACATATCTTTCTGCACCACCTGATGCCCTTGTATCTCTAATCCTGACGTATACATTTGTTAAGCCCAGTGCGCTTATGTTCAATGTATATTGCTGGTAAGTTGCGGTAGGGGTTACGGTTCCTCTTGATGTCCAGGTGGCATTGTTAGGCGATGTTTCAATTGTAAATTGAGGTGTGCCGCCAGTATTATTGCTTCTTCTGTACCAAAAAGAAAATGTGCCGGGATTGGCAATTTGAGGCGTTCTGATAATATCACCAGAGGCGTCAAAAACCAGGTTGTTAGATCCGGTCCTTGCGTTCCCGGTTCCATAAGTCATGGATGTTGCAGCCCAGGTTCCGCCACTTGTAGGAATGGCAGTTCCAATACTTTCATAGACTTCATAATTGCTGCATTGTGCAGTTGCGTTATAAGAGCTTAGAAGTCCCAGAAGGAATAAAATCGGTAAGAATTTGAATCCTGCATTTTTGTCTGATAAGTAGTTTTTTTCCATACATCACCTTATTAAAGTTGGGGCAAAATTTTGTAAAATGCCTTTTTAAAAGCTTATTGTTAATCGTTTTATAATGCTTTCCAAAAGACTTTTGAAAATAAAATTATTGCTAATAATCTCTGTAACATAAAAATATAGTTGTACTGCCAAGAAAATCGGTAAATTACATTTTCTATCGCTTTGTTTACGGCTATTTCTAAAAATCCATTTTAAGTTTTCAATAAAAATTTATAATTTCAATAAAAATCATAAGTTAAATGTTAAATTAAGCATTTATTGTCAAATTAAATATGCGTGCATATTGTTTTTTGAAAAAGAAATTAACAGTTTGTTAAATAAATACGTGTATTTGAGCTGTTTGGTTCGTAAAAAATTACAAGTTTTTTTATTTGGCGTGTTGAAAATGAAACAGATGTAAAAATAATTTGTACTTTTGGTGAACCAAATCGCTGATTTATGAAAACAACTTTATACACTTTTTTGGCATTCCTTTCTTTGAATGCAGGTTTTTCACAGCTATATGTGAAAGATGCCTATGTTTTTAATAAAGGTTCAATGATTTTTGTTAAGGATTATGTTGAGCTGAATACGGCAAACAGCAATATTTATTTGCGGAACGAAGGCCAGCTTTTGCAAGGAAGCACAACGGTAAATGGGGTTAACAGGGGTGTTGGCTTTGTTTCTGTCTTTCAGGAAGGGACAGCCAATAACTTCGGCTATAATTATTGGTGTTCTCCGGTAGGAGTGCCGCAAGCCGCAACGGGCAATAATCCGTTTGTGCTAAACCAGGTTGTAAAAAGGCCTACAAGCAATATTGCAATGCAGGTGCCAACCTTTACATCCAATGTTGATGGAAGTACTACTAACTCAGCCCTGACTATTTCCAACAGATGGATTTACAAATATACTGCAGCAAATAACTATTCCAATTGGTCCTATGTAGGCGATGCAGGAAGCGTTGCAAGCGGATTGGGCTATACGATGAAAGGGGTTTCTGGCGATGATACGACTGCTATTGGCGAAGCCACGGTGAATAATCCAACCGGCGCCGGAGGACTGAATGATTATCAAAGATATGATTTCAGGGGAAAAGCAAATGATGGAACCATTAATATTACAGTTGCAGCGCCTACTATGGCAGACCAGTATCCGAACAGTACTTTAACAGGAAATCCATATTCTTCTGCAATCAACCTTAATTTATTCTTGCTTGAAAATAGCGGTTACATCGTAAATTATACGACAGGAGCAGTTACAACAGGTGGCGCAACCAATGTGATCAATGGAAATGCTTATTATTGGGAACACCAAAAACCGGCTACTTCACATATTTTGGTTCAATATATTGGCGGTTATGGTTATTATACCCCAAATAATACCAATGCCTTTAGCCCGGGAACCTATAACAGTGCAACCTGGAATACCTACAATGTAGACGGTTCGCCGAATACTACAGGCGGAAGCACCGGTTCAAACTACAAAAGGATGTTTGCTCCAGTTGGGCAAGGATTTATGGTAGAAGGTAGGGTAAATGGGTCGGCCCAAATGAAAAACGCCTACCGTACTTTTGTGAAAGAAGGTGTCGCTACCAATTCGCAGTTCGAAAGAAATGCTGCGAATGCAAATGCGATCGGCACGCAAAACTGGGATGAAATCCCAAATGTTGCCGGAGTAGATTATACGCAGTTTTCATCGGCGCCAACGCCGCAGGTTAAAATCCATACGATTTTCAATAATCTGTATACCAAAGAAGTAACAATGGCGTTTAATCCTAATACCACTGACGGTTTTGACAATGCCATGGATGTTGCCTCTTATGAAACCAGCCTGGCAAACGACGCTTACTTTTCTGTAGCAGATAATACTAAGAATTTTGTAATTACCACACTTCCTTTCAGTATCGATAAACGAATCCCATTTTCGCTGAAAGCAGGCGATCAGGCAAGTTTTAAAGTGTTTGTTGGTGATATAATTAATTTTAACGATGCTGAAAATATCTATCTGTATGATGGCGTAACCGGAATTTACCATGATATCAAAAATGGTTCTTTTGAAATTACGCTTCCGGCAGGAAACTATACGAACCGCTTTGAAATCACTTTCAGGGACAGTGCTTTGTCAATATCAAACCCGATCCGCGAAAATATTGCAGTTGTCCAAAACAATGCAAGCCATCAATTGATTATTTCAAACCCAAATGCGATGGACATAAAAGCAGTGACATTGTTTGATATCACCGGTAAAACGTTGTTCAATAAGAAAAACCTAGGAACCAGGAGCACTTATGAATTCTCCACAGGATCGTATGCCGATGCTGTTTATCTGGTCAAAATACAAACCAGCGACGGGCAAAGCTTCGGTCAGAAGATAATAGTTGCCTCTAAATAAGAAACATTCAAAAGCGATTTTATAATCGCTTTTTTATTGAAAACGATTTGCATAAACTACTTTTGGCAAATGGAAACTTTGCAAAGCAGTAATCATAAAATCAATATCGGCCACGCAAATATTTCGCTCTACATCAAGCGTGAAGATCAGCTGCATCCTTTTATTTCTGGAAATAAATACAGGAAGCTGAAATATAACCTGATACAGGCCAAAAAAGAAAACAAAACCGCTTTGCTTACATTTGGGGGTGCTTTTTCGAACCACATTCTGGCTGTTGCAGCAGCAGGAAATGAATTCGGATTTAAAACCGTCGGGATTATCCGTGGCGAGGAATTGCAGGAAAAAATAAACGAAAATCCAACTTTGCAGAAAGCAAAAGATTTTGGGATGGTTTTTGAGTTTGTTTCAAGGGAAACGTACCGTGAAAAAAACAGCCCGGCATTTATGGAAAAGCTCAAGGCAAAATTCGATGATTTCTACCTTATCCCAGAAGGCGGAACCAACGATTTTGCAATAAAAGGATGCGAGGAAATTTTGACCCGCGAAGATGAAAAGTTCAATTATATATGCTGTTCCGTGGGAACCGGGGGGACTATCTCAGGGCTTATAAATTGTTCAAAAAGTGGTCAACAAGTTTTGGGTTTTCCTGCGTTAAAGGGCGCCTTTTTAAAGGAAGATATTTGTAGATTTGCTGCCAAATCGAATTGGGACTTGATAACTAGCTATCACTTTGGTGGCTATGGCAAGGTTTCAGAAGAATTGATCCGGTTTATAAATGAATTTTATCAGCAGCATAAAATTATTTTAGATCCAATTTATACAGGAAAGATGGTTTTTGGCGTTATAGATTTAATCAATAAAAATTATTTTCCTGAAAATTCAAAAATACTGATGATCCACACAGGCGGATTGCAGGGGATTGCCGGTATGAATAAAGTGTTGAAACAGAAAAAACAATTAGAAATAAATGTCAATGATTAGGAAAACGATCTTAGTATTACTTATGGTTTTTATGGCGTCATGCAGCGCAAGCCATTCAACAGTTAGGACAACAAAAGCAGATCCAAGAAAAACAGAAAAACCCGTTGCTCAAAGGGTTAAAAAACCAATTTACAGGCCGGCTACCAAAAACAACCCTGTCGCTGTTACCAAAACAGATACGGCAATGGTTCGTACTCCAAACGGAAATTCGGGTACCGTTGAAATCCTGGAAGCGACAACAAGGGTAAAAGTTACGACCCAGATGGTTTTGGCTTACATCGAAAGATATAAAGATGTTGCCAAAGACAACATGACCCGTACAGGAATTCCTGCGAGTATCACATTGGGCCAGGCAATATTGGAATCAGGTGCCGGAACCGGGCCGTTAAGCGTTCAGGCAAATAACCATTTCGGGATCAAATGCCACAAAGAATGGACGGGGGCAAGCATCCGTTATACTGATGATGAAGAAAATGAATGTTTCAGGAAATATGAAGATCCAAGCCAGTCGTTCAAAGACCATTCGTATTTTTTAACGAGCCGTCCAAGATATGCAGAGCTTTTTGAATTCCAGAAAGACGATTATAAGAGCTGGGCTTATGGCCTTAAGGCTGCGGGATATGCTACAGATAAGCAATATCCGGACAAATTGATCGGCCTGATCGAAAGATATCAGTTGGGGCGTTTTGACGCAGAGGTTTTGGGCAAGGATTATGTTCCGGTAGCGGTAACAAAAACAAGTTCCTATAATGCGACGGCACCTAAAACAACTTCTTATGCTAATGATGTCCAGAAATATACTGTTGTGAAAGGCGATACCTTGTATTCCATTTCCAGGAAATTCAACATTTCGGTTGAAGACCTGAAGAAGAAAAACAATTTATCCGACAACGGAATTTCGCTCGGGCAAAGCATTATCGTAAAATAATCCAATTTAATATGATTTATCAAAGAAGCAGTCAGCTGTTTGCTGAAGCGGAAAAAGTAATACCAGGCGGAGTTAATTCGCCTGTTCGTGCATTTAAAGGTGTTGGCGGAACGCCGATTTTTGCCAAAAGCGCCAAAGGGGCCTACCTGTATGATGAAGATGGCAACCGGTTGATTGACTATATCAATTCGTGGGGGCCGATGATTCTTGGGCATGCTTTTCAGCCTGTGGTTGATGCGATAATCGATAAGGCACAGAAAGGGACTTCGTTTGGAATGCCAACCGAGCTGGAAACCAAAATAGCCGAATTGGCGGTTGCAATGGTTCCGAATATCGATAAGATCCGTTTTGTGAATTCGGGCACCGAAGCCTGCATGAGCGCCATCCGTTTGGCAAGAGGCTTTACCAAAAGGGATAAAATCATAAAGTTTGCCGGCTGTTATCATGGCCATTCGGATTCGTTCCTTATCCAGGCGGGAAGTGGGGCAAGTACATTTGGCACGCCCAACTCACCTGGAGTTACGCAGGGGACGGCAAAGGATACGCTTTTGGCTTCTTATAATGATATTGAAAACGTAAAAGCATTGTTTGCTGCCAATGCAAATGAAATTGCAGCCATTATCATTGAGCCTGTTGCGGGTAATATGGGCTGTGTGCCGCCAAATGAAGGTTTTTTAAAGGCTTTAAGACAAGTTTGTGATGAAAATGGCGCGCTGCTGATTTTTGATGAAGTAATGACCGGGTTCCGTTTGGCAAAAGGCGGGGCGCAGGAACTGTATAATATAAAAGCGGACATTGCCTGTTTCGGAAAAGTAATTGGTGGCGGATTGCCGGTAGGCGCTTTTGCCGCGCGCAACGAAATCATGAATTACCTGTCGCCGCTTGGGCCGGTTTACCAGGCCGGAACCTTGTCGGGAAACCCGTTGGCAATGGCCGCAGGTTATGCGATGCTTCAGGCATTGGATAATGATGCAGAAATCTTTAAAAGATTAGAGGAAAAAACGGCCTATTTGCACAAAGGCATCCAGAAGGTGTTGGCCGATAACAATATTGTGTTTACGATCAATAGGGTAGGGTCGATGATTTCAGTTCATTTTGATGCAAATCCTGTTTATGACTTCCAAACTGCTAAAAATGGGGATAATGATACTTTTAAGAAGTTCTTCCACGGATTGCTGGCTGAAGGGGTTTATATTGCGCCATCGGCTTACGAAACCTGGTTTATAACTGATGCGCTTACTTATGAGGATCTGGATTTTACAATCAATGCGATCAATAAGGTTGCAAAAAGCCTATAAAATAAAAGCCCCGATTATTAAATCGGGGCTTTTTTATGTTTAGAAAAACTTAGTTTATCAATCGTTTCAATAATTCTGGGTTTTTCTCTAATTTATCCATCTGGTTTCCATCTAATGTACCTCTGATTTTTGCTTCAACAACTTTTGACATTTCAGCTTTGCGTTCAGCAGTTGCGTTTTTGTCGTTAAGGACTTCGATTTTATATTCGAAAAGCGCAACAAAATTAGTCTGCATTGTCTGGTCTAAGCCAAGGTACTCTGATATTTCAGCGGCTTGTTTTTTTGCTTTTTCACCATTAGTCAAACCAACATATCCCTTATCCTGTGCGTGTGCATTGATTGAGAATGCGAATAATAATGTCAAAGCAGCAATTATTTTTTTCATTTTTTAAAATTTAGCAGTTAGAATAATAACTCCAAAGCTAATTTATTTTGATGGAAACTCAAAATTTATTTGCGTTATGTTTCAGGAAATTATTTAGATTGCCCTTTTTCTTTACGCTGCATCATTCTTTCTTTTGCTTTTCCTTTTCTTTCTTCACGCATTTTTTCCCATTTTGCAAATTGGTCAGCAGTTAAGATTTTTTTCATTTCCGCAGTAACGGCAACCTGGTCTTTTTCGATATCGGCTTTTATTTCTGCTCTTTGTTTTTCCTTAACGTCTTTCAATTCTGCTTTTGTGGCTTCTCTTTTTTCAACTTGTTTTGCAATCAATGTCTTTATTTCCTGGATTTGCTTTTCATTCAGGTCTAAGTCTTTGGTCATCCTTTTTACCTGAAGGTCTACTTTTTGTTCTGAAGTCAGTCGTTCTCTTCCTGGTTTTCCGTCTTTTTGTTGTGCAAATGTTGTCATTCCGACAACCAATAATGCAGCTACTAATAATTTTTTCATTTTAATACGTTTTTTAATTTATGGCAATATGACAATGTCAAATTTAAAAGGTTTAATCTTTAACACAAATTTATAAAAAAAGGAACCCAGACAGGTTCCTATAGTTCTAGTTTAAAACAACTGTTTTGCTTTCTCCGTCGACAACAACCTTTGTTAGTCCGTGTTTAGCCAGCCCTTTCATGGCGGCATCCCATTTTTTTCCGCTCAAGGCTGATTTGTCCTTAAGTTGTGCCAATGGCTGGTTGTTTTCAGATTTCAATAAAGCAATAATCAGCTTTTCGTCTTCCGTCAGTTCGATTTGCTTTTTCTCGGGGCGCATTTGCGGGAAGAACAATACTTCTTGTATCGACGGATTGTTGGTAAGGAACATAATCAAACGATCCATTCCGATTCCTAATCCTGATGTTGGCGGCATGCCGTATTCCAAAGCTCTTAGGAAGTCTTCATCAATGATTCCGTTTGCCTCGTCGTCTCCTTTTTCTGCCAAAGCCATCTGTGCTTCAAAACGTTCCCTTTGGTCAATAGGGTCGTTCAGTTCCGAATACGCGTTGGCTATTTCTTTTCCGCAGACCATCAACTCAAAACGCTCGGTTAATTCAGGATTGTCGCGGTGCGATTTGCATAGTGGCGACATTTCCTTTGGATAGTCGGTAATGAAGGTTGGCTGGATGAAGTTGCCTTCGCATTTCGCGCCGAAAATTTCATCAATCAGTTTTCCTTTCCCCATGGTTTCATTGACCTCAATTCCCATTGATCGGCATGCTTCGAACAATTCCGCTTCGGTCTTCCCTGAAATATCAAAACCTGTAAACTGTTTGATGGCATCGGTCATCGTAACCCTGGCATAAGGCGCTTTGAAATTTACCTTGTGTTCCCCAAATGTTGCTTCAGTCGTTCCGTTAACCTGTGTTGCGCAGAACTCCAAAAGATTTTCGGTCATTTCCATCATCCAGTTGTAGTCTTTATAGGCTACATAGATTTCCATTGCCGTAAATTCCGGATTGTGTGTCCGGTCCATTCCTTCGTTGCGGAAGTTTTTCGAAAATTCGTAAACCCCGTCAAAACCACCTACGATCAGTCTTTTTAAGTATAATTCGTTGGCAATCCTCATATAAAGAGGGATGTCAAGGCTATTGTGGTGCGTAATGAACGGACGTGCGGCTGCTCCGCCAGGAATCGATTGCAGCACCGGGGTTTCCACTTCCATATAGCCGGCGTTGTTGAAGAAAGTCCTCATTGCATTGAACAATTTGGTTCTTTTCATGAAAACTTCTTTCACCTGCGGGTTTACCACCAAATCCACGTAACGCATGCGGTAACGCAGCTCAGGATCTGAAAATTCGTCGAATACTTTTCCGGTTTCGTCTGTTTTTGGCAATGGTAACGGGCGTAAAGTCTTGCTCAAAAAGGTAAATTTCTCAACCCTAACCGACTTTTCTCCAACTTTGGTCAGGAACAACTCGCCTTCCACGCCAATAAAATCGCCTAAGTCGGTCAATTTTTTCAATACCTGCGTATAAAGGGTTTTGTCTTCACCCGGACATAGTACGTCGCGGTTAAAGTACAACTGTATTCTTCCTTCGCTATCCTGCAATTCAATAAATGAAGCTTTCCCCATATCGCGGTCGCTCATTATCCTACCGGCCAAAATCACCTTCTTGCCTTCCTCAAAACTTTCCTTAACCTGCTTTGATGTACTGTTTACAGGGTACAAATCTGCTGGATAAGGGTTAATTCCAAGCCCGCGCAAGGCATTCAGTTTTTCTCTTCTGATGATTTCTTGTTCCGAAAGTTGCATATAGTATTGTATTTAAGCGTGCAAAGATAAAAAAAGATTACGGATTGCAGAAGTAAGATTTCAGATTTAGGAGCGAATGGTTTGGGTTTTGCCGGTTGCCAGTTCTTCCCGCTTTCCATTACAATCTCTTCGAGGATTTCCATTGCAATCGGGGCTAAAGATTAACGTCGGTTTAACTTATAAACTTTGTAACTTTGTGCTTTACCTTTTTAAAATGAGCAGACAAATTCAACTTCGGGATTTAGGGCATAAAGATTATAAAGAAACCTGGGATTACCAGGAATCGCTTTTTAAGGAAATAGTCGACATTAAATTAGAGAAAAGAAATGATCTTAGTTTGGTTACCCCTAATTACTTTCTTTTTGTAGAGCATCCGCATGTTTATACTTTAGGTAAGAGCGGTGATATCAGCAATCTGCTTTTGTCTGAGAAACAGCTGGAAGCCAAAGGTGCTGCTTTTTACAAAATCAACCGGGGAGGGGACATTACCTACCACGGGCCTGGGCAGATTGTTGGTTATCCGATATTGGATTTAGAAAATTTTTTCACGGATATCCATAAATATTTGCGTTTCCTTGAAGAAGCTATCATCCTTACATTGGCAGAGTATGCTATAATAGGTACAAGGAGCGAAGGCGAGAACAGGTGTGTGGCTTGATGTCGGGACTCCGTTTGCCAGGAAAATCTGCGCCATGGGAGTTCGCGCCAGCCGTTGGGTAACCATGCATGGTTTTGCTCTGAATGTCAATGCCAATTTGGGCTATTTTGATAATATCATTCCGTGTGGCATCAAAGGCAAGGCTGTGACTTCAATGCATGTTGAATTAGGCAGGCAGGTTGACGAAGAAGAGGTGAAAGCTAAAATTGTCAGGCATTTTGCTGCATTGTTTGAAGCTGAAATGGTTTCTTCAGAAATGAATAAAGCTCAATCCGTTTAAAATTCCAGTTTTAATTGTTCCGGTAATAACCGAAAACTCATTCGGTGGTATTTTGTTGTGCCATATTTCCTGATGGCTTCTCTGTGTTCTGCAGTTGGATAGCCTTTGTTTTTCTTCCAGTTGTACATCGGAAACTCTTCGTGTATTTTATCCATGTATTCATCGCGGTATGTTTTTGCTAAAACCGAAGCGGCTGCAATGCTCATGTATTTGGAGTCGCCTTTTATGATGCAACTATGGGGTATGTTCCCAACCTTTTTGAAACGATTGCCATCTACTATAATATAGGAGGGAGTAGGATTGAGTTTGATGATGGATTCCTGCATTGCTTTTATTGATGCATTCAGGATGTTTATCTCATCTATTATTTGTGGTTCAAGGTGGGTTACCGAAAAGCATATGGCTTTTTCCTCTATCATGGGTTTTAGTTTTTCCCTGATGGTTTCTGAAAGCTGTTTGGAGTCGTTTAGGAGGTCTAGCTCAAAGCCCTCCGGCAAAATTATGGCAGCTGCGGTCACAGGGCCGGCAAGGCAGCCGCGACCAGCTTCATCGGTACCGCATTCGATATCGAAATCGGAAAATTTAAACTTTAACATAGTCGAAATATATAAAAATTTCTATAGTGACGCAACCCTTTAAATACTATTGTATCATTGATTATAATTGTGCAATTACATAAAAACATTTAACAGTTTCTGGTACTATTATTTAATGTTAATATTTGGTTAATTAATAAATAATTTAGAAGTTTGCAGAATAACTAACTCAAATAAAATTAATATGAGATCGAAGTTCAAATGGATTTTTACGCTATTATTGGCGTTATCAATGCAGTTTTCGTTTGCACAAGAGAAAACTGTTACAGGAGTTGTTTCGGATAAAACCGGGCCTATTCCTGGTGCTAATGTTGTTGTGAAAGGATCAACATCAAGAAGCGCACAAACAGATTTTGATGGAAAATATTCTATCAAAGCTAGCCAAGGTGAAGTATTAGTAATTTCTTTTACAGGTTATTCTAACTCAACAATTACAGTTGGAGCAGCTAATACTTATAATGTTTCGCTAAAGCAGGCAGATATTAAGCTGGAAGAAGTTGTAATTTTAGGTTATGACAAAACAGCTACAAAACCTAAATCGGTTGCTGCAAGTACAACAGTTTCGTCTGAAAGTTTGAAAAACAGGCCTAACGTTACAGTATTGCAGTCGCTTGCAGGAAATGCGGCAGGTTTGAACGTATTTGCATCGTCAGGTTCTCCTGGTTCAGCAAAGTTTGACTTGTTGATTAGGGGTGCTGGTTCTGTTAACAGTTCAACTGAACCTTTATATGTTGTAGACGGTGTTCCAACGAATTCTGTGGTTTTTAGAAATATCAACCCTGAGGATATCGAGTCTATATCGGTTTTGAAAGATGCTGCTGCTACATCGATTTACGGAAGTAGATCTGCAAATGGAGTTGTTGTTATCAAAACTAAAGGTGGAAAGTATGAGTCTGGCCTTAAAGTGAGCTATAGTAGTACTTATGGAGTTTCTGAATTGCCAAAGGACCACTACAATATCATGAATTCTACTCAGTTGCTTAGACTTCAGAGAGATACACAGCAAAGTGCTGGGTTTGGAGGTAATGCTCTTTTGAATGCGTATTTAGGACGTGATGCTTCGAATAGTGCTCCGCTTACGGATGCTGAAATTGCTGCAGCTCCAAATACTGACTGGAGAGATATATTCTTTACTTCTGCACCTACCCAGACACAAAACCTTAGTTTTACAGTGGGTGGTAAAAACTTGAATAGTTTTACTTCTGTAAGTTATACTAACCAGGATGGTATTGTTAAAAATACAGATTTCCAAAGATTTACATTTAGGTCTAATATCAATGGTAAAAGCAATAATGAGAAATTTACTTTTGGAACAAATACTACTATTGCTTTTTCTACAAGACATCAGTTAGGTCAGGAACAAACTCAGCGATTAACAACAACGTTATCCAAAACCCTTTACAGGGATCATTAACGGGTGTTCCTTATTATGCTGAAAATTTCTATCCGGGCAGTGGTCAGGCTTTGTATGACTTGATCGGAACTAACTTTGATGGAGGTAATTCTACATTGACTTTGCAAGACCTTTTGGTTCCGGGTAACCAGCCAAACAGGATCAATGATACAAAAATCTTGGTAAATGCAAATGCAAGCTATAAATTAACCAATGAATTGTCATTCAATACTAAATTAGGTGCTGATTATTCGGTATCTGACAGGGTATTTGCTAGAGCACCTTGGTCTTATCTTGCAATCGCGGTAAGAGAAAGTAATGGAACTCCTTATGGTGGTCTTGAAGATGTTACTACTACACGTGATTTTGGATTCAATACAGTAAATAGCTTACAGTATGCTAAAAAAATAGGAAAACACTCTATTAATGCAGGATTGTACACTGAATATCTTAAAGCGCACTATTTTTCTAATGCTCAACGTCAGAACGGGCTTGATTTGATTAGTTATGATTTCGGTTCAGGTTCAGGTTATGTGAATTTAGGAACACAATACCCATCTTTAGTACCAACTGCAAGCGCATTTAAAGCAACAGCAGGTTCATTCTCTTATTTTGCTACTGCGACTTACGATTATGATGACCGTTTTGGACTTGATATCGTTGCCAGAAGAGATGCCAGCTACCGTTTCGTAGGTGATAAAAAATGGGGAACTTTTGGTTCTGTTGGAGCTAGATGGAATATTGACAAAGAAAACTTTATGAAAGGTTCGGCCTTCAATATGTTGAAATTAAGAGGGTCATGGGGTATTCAGGGTAACCAAAACCTTGGTGTTCCTGCTTATGGTGGTAACCCATTATATACTGATCCGAATTTATCAAAAGACCTTATCGACGTAGCGACAGGTTACGGAAATACTGCTGGTTATAATATGTTCCAATTAGGTAACAATGCCTTACAATGGGAAGAGCAGGTTATGGCTGATGTGGGACTTGATTTTGGTCTTTGGAAAGACAGACTGTCTGGATCTGTAGATTTTTATAATAGAAAAACAGACAAATTGTTATCGTCAATCCCTTTATCTGCAGCAGCAGGTGGAAATACAGATTTGGATGGAAACAATGGTACATTGTTGAACAGAGGGGTTGAGTTGTCTTTGAGATACAAAGTGTTCAGAGGTGAGAATTTCAACTTAGAGCTTTTTGCTAATGGATCTTACAACAAAAACAAATATTTACACTTCCAAGAAAATGCAGAAGGTGATTTTATCAATGCCGTAGGTACTCAGGTAAACGAATACTATATGGTTCCTTATGCTGGAGTTAATACTAATGGATTTGTAGATGCTGATGGAATTGCACAGCCAGCGGATGGTCAGTATTTGTTCCTTGATATCAATGGAAACTTAACGACTAACCCATCTAATGACACAGACAGAAGAAGAACAGGTAAAAGTAACATTCCTGTTTACCAGGGAGGTTTCGGATTCAATGCTGATTACAAAGGGTTTTTCTTAGATGCCCAGTTTACTTACGTACTTGATGTATGGAGATTGGATTATACTCAGCTTTGGTTAATGTCTCCAGATTTTATCGAAGGAAACAATATGTCAACTGATATCCTTAATGCTTGGACACCAACAAATACTAATACTGATGTAGCTGCATTAGATGCAGGTAACTTTACAGTTGCTTCTGACATGTCAGACAAATGGTTAAAAGATGCATCTTATATCAGATTAAGAAACTTAAGTTTTGGATATAATTTTGATAAAAAACTTTTAAGCAAATCGTTTATTACATCTTTAAAAATATTCATGCAAGCTGAAAATCTTAAAACATGGACTAAATGGAAAGGTTTTGATGCAGATAGTGGTGAGTTAACTAACTTAGGTAGATTCCCTGCTCCAAGAACTGTTTCATTCGGTATTAACGTAGAATTCTAAAAAAAAAAATGATTATGAAAAAATTAAAATCAGTTTTTATCTTTTCGCTTGCTGTAGCGTTATTGACTTCTTCATGTGAAGATGCCTATAACATTGAGCAGCCGGGTGAGGTAAATGAAGAATCCCTAAAGACGGTTTCTGATTTGCAGTCATATTTGAATGCAGCAGTGTATGCATCCCTTGATCTTACCAGTGAAATAGGATTCACAGGTATAGTTACAGATGAAACAGGTGTTGGTAAAAGTAACGGACTTTCAGATCTGGACACGCACAGATGGCAATTGAATTCAGATAATGGATATTCTTTTGGAATCTGGTGGGGAAAATACAATACAATTAACAGGGTAAACAGAACTATCAGAATTGCAAATAAAATTGGTGTTCCTACAGATCCAACTCAATTAGCGCAATATAATTCAATATTGGCTGAAGCTAGGGCAATCAGGGCATTTGCTTATTTAGATCTTTTGACTTATTTCTCTCCAGACATGACTAATGACAACGCTACAGGTGTTATGTATCTTGGAGATGATGTTCCTGGTGTTGATGATATGTACGCTAGGTCAACTAATGGAGTTATTTTTACTGCTATTGAAGCAGATTTGAATTTCGCATATGCTAATGTTGCTTCAAGCAATGATTACAAGCACGTTACGAAATTGATGATCGATGCTTTGCGTGCCAGAATGTATCTGTACAGAGGAAACCATACTTTGGCAAAACAATATGCTCAATCTGTTATCTCTACGTCTGGTTTAACTCTTGCACTTGCTACTCCGGTACCAAGTCCAGCTCCAACGAATCCTAATTATAGTGTTATTGTTGCAAGTAATCCTTTAACTGTTGGTGCTCCTACCGCAGCTTGGAATACAGCGTTTTATAACTATAATTCAACCAGTGCGGTTACTCCTTACAGAAGGATGTTCGCTGATCTTCCTACAGGTAATTCCCGTTATGAGATTATCTTTGCTTTAGATAGGCCAACTTCTGGTACTTGGGGTAATATTGCAGCTGCATTTACTCAAAATACTACTACTGCAAACGGTTCGCCGAGATGGGAAGTTAGTAGGTTCTCTTTTCAATATTTTAAGAGATGTTCCTGGAGATGTTAGAAGATATACAACAGTAGATCCTACTTCTGTTATCAATCAAAACTATGATCAGCCAGGTGTTGATTACATCGGAACAGATGTTTTAGCTATTGATAAATACCCAGGAAGAACAGGAGTTCCGTTGAGGAATGACATTAAAGTATTTAGACTTTCTGAAATGTATTTGATCCTTGCAGAATGCTACGCTCATGATGGTGCCTTGAATGGTGCTTCTAACTCTGTTGCTTCTGTATTGAAACAAATCAGGGATGCAAGAAACTTCTTAGGAGCTCAGCCTCTGCCAAACTACGCAGATGCTACAGCTGCTTATGCTGACATCGTGTTGGAAAGAAGAAAAGAATTGTCGTTCGAAGGACACAGATATATTGATGCTAAACGTTTAGGTGCCGTTTCAGGTACTTCAATCAGCAGACACATTACTGATGATTCGAACCAAACAATTCCACTTACATTGCCTTACAATGATTACAGGATGACTATGCCAATTCCAAGGCAAGAAATGAATGCAAATGGAAACATGACGCAAAATCCTGAATATTAATCAGATTGCATTGTAATTAATAATTTCAATAAAAACCTTTCTCATTTTTTTGGGAAAGGTTTTTTCTAATAATAAAAAATTTATGAAAAAAAATTTATTCTTTCTTCTTGTTCCGCTAATCGGATTTGCACAAACTCCGGCTGAAAGACAAAAGATAGTTAGTACCTATGATCAGAGTTACTCCAAAAAGTTATTAGCTGAGGCTGTCGAAGACTACAATAAGCAGCAAATATTAATTAATGAATATAAACAGCACTACAATTTTAAGGATAGTGAGTTAAAATCATTGGTACGTATAGAAAATGGCCTTCCGATTTTTAACCGTATTTATAACCAGGGTTCTTCAATTACCATTTCCACAAACAA
This sequence comes from Flavobacterium sp., assembly GCA_049841115.1. GTDB lineage: Bacteria > Bacteroidota > Bacteroidia > Flavobacteriales > Flavobacteriaceae > Flavobacterium. Next base: position 252,817 of record JASGHQ010000006.1, on the reverse strand, counting down.
AATGTACCCGGGAGGTTCTATGGGGCTTAGTGTTACTGGTTCAGGAATGACAGCTGGAGTATGGGATGGCGGAAAGGTTAGGGATACACATGTTGAGTTTGGTGGCGGAAAAGTCAGTTTAAGTGATGCGGCAGCAACCCTAAGTAACCACTCAACACACGTAACCGGAACTATTATTGCTTTGGGGGTTAGTGCGCTTAGACGCGGAATTGCTTATGGAGCCAATGCAAAAACCTATGACTGGGATTCTGATTATACCGAAATGTTAGCTTTTGGATCTGCAGGATATTTGGTTTCTAACCATTCTTATGGCTATGTAGCAACTGATCTACCATCTGCAAGATTCGGGCAATACGATTCAGCGGCTGCCCAAATTGACAATGTTTCCAATGCTAACCCATATTATCAAGTTGTTTTGGCAGCCGGAAATGACAGAGACGATTTTACCATTGAACAGGTAGGCAATAAAGGAGGTTATGACATGTTAGCAGGAAGACAGGTTTCTAAAAATGGACTTGTTGTTGCTGCTGTTGAGCAAGTGAATAGCTATACAGGGCCATCCAGCGTTGTTATGAGTTCATTTAGTAACTGGGGGCCAACAGATGACGGAAGGATCAAACCGGATATTGCCGCGAAAGGTGTTGCGGTTAATTCTTGCATCAGTACAGGTAACATTAATTATGATATTTATAACGGAACGTCTATGGCTACACCAGCTATATCTGGATTGGTATTGATGTTGCAAAAGCATTTCAATAATCTCAATGCTTCTACTTATATGAGGGCATCCACTGTTCGCGGATTGATTTGCCATTCTGCCAAAGAAGCAGGTGCATTTACAGGGCCTGATTATGAGTATGGCTGGGGATTAGCTGATGCTGAAGCTGCTGCCAATATCATTACAAACAGAAATGTGTCAAGTCTTTTAGAAGAAAATACATTGGCCAGTGGCCAGACTTTTACTAAGCAAGTTGCAATAACTTCTGCCCAAAAGCTGTCAGCTACGATCTGTTGGACTGATCCAACCGGTACTACGAATCCGAGCGGCGATTTTGACAATAGAACAGCACGGTTAAAAAATAATTTAGATGTAAAGATTTTGAAAGACGGAAACATCTATTATCCATGGAAATTGGATGTGGAAGATCCTCAGGCACCGGCAACAAATGACTCCGATAATAATGTAGATAATATCGAAAAAATCGAAATCCCAAATGCGGAGCCTGGTGTTTATACTATTCAGGTAACGCACAAAGGAACACTTACCGGAGGTTCACAGGTGTTCTCATTAATCGCAAGTGCAGCTACAGGTTTGAGCTTAAATACAAGAGACTATGTGTATGATGACAGTATCTTCATCTATCCAAACCCTGCTAGCAGCGTGTTGAATTTCAGCGTAAAAAATAACGTGGCAATCTCTGGGGTTAGCATCAATGATATATCTGGAAAAGAAATCTTCAGGTCATCCAATTCAGTTGGTAATTCAATTGATGTGTCAAATCTTTCTGCCGGCGTTTATTTTGTGACTTTCAAATCGGAAAACGCTTCGGTTATCAAGAAGTTTGTAAAAGAATAAGCTTTTTAACGGCAAAATCTAAAACCACCTTTATGGTGGTTTTTTTTATGATTTTATTACAAATAGTTTTATGTACTTTTGTTGCGAAATATTTTAAGATGAAATACTTATCAACCGTACTCTTTTTATTGGTTTTTTCAGTTGGTTTTTCACAAAGCGGCCAGTCAGGTGATGCCGCTAAAAGCGCACCGAAAAAACAGCCGAAAGCAACGTATGATCAATACAGGATCATTACCCTGCAAAAAGATACTACCTATGTAGATACTTCTTTGACCATAAAAAAAGAATACGAATACAACTATTTGCGTAAGGATATTTTCGGTCTTTTGCCTTTTGCCAACGAAGGGCAAACTTATGCTGTCCTTGATTTTGGCTTAAAAGATTTCAAATCTTTTCCGGAAATCGGCTTTTCAGGAAAACAGTTTGCCTATATGGGCGTAAACGATATCAAATATTATTCGGTAGCAACTCCGGTTACCGAGCTGTATTTTAAAACCGTGATGGAGCAGGGGCAAAACCTCGATGCATTTGTTACGGTCAATACTTCGCAACGATTCAATATTTCTATCGGCTTTAAAGGGCTGCGCTCTTTGGGTAAATACATAAACCAGCTTTCAAGCAGCGGGAATTTTAGGTTCACATCAAGCTACAATACGCTTAACAAAAGGTATTTCTTAAACTTCCATTTCACTGGTCAGGACATCCTGAATGGCGAAAATGGCGGAATCACTACTGTTGAGGATTTTGAAAGCGAAGACGGCGCCTTTAGCAACCGGGCACGTCTGGAAGTCTATCTTAAGGATGCCAAAAGCTTTCTGAAAGGCAAACGGATTTTCTTTGACCACAATTTCAGGATCAACGGAAAGAAAGGCGATAACAACCTGTACCTGACACACCAGTTCAATTACGAACACAAATTTTTTGAATACAACCAAAAAACCCTGTTGTCAACAGTTGGAAACACAACAATAAAACGTTTTGGCGAATCTTATGCAGCGGCAAACATCAATGACCAAACGCGCTATGACCGGCTGTACAATAAAGTTGGCGCCATCTATGAAAACTCACTGCTTGGGAAATTCCAGTTCTTCGTGGAAGATTTCAGGTATGTGTATTTTTATGATCGGGTCCTGATTTTGGATTCAGGGACTGTTCCGAGCTCGCTTAAAGGTGAAATCAATACGGTTGGGGGTCAATATGAATACAGGAAGGACAAATGGAACGGAGTTTTTTCGTATTCCAATTCGATCTCAAACCAGCCAATGTCTAATCTTGATGCCAAACTGAACTACAGGCTCAATGACAAAAACCAGTTTGTCTTTCAATACCAAATGATAAGCAAAATCCCCGATCACATCTACAACCTGTACCAAAGCAGCTTCGTAGATTACAACTGGAGCAATGATTTCAAGAACGAGAAAATAAACAACCTAGAAGCTACAGCCAAAACACAATGGTTTGACGCTTCATTGCAGATTACGTCAATGAAAGACCATTTGTATTTCCGCAATGATGCGGCCAATGCAAACCAGCAGATCATTTCCCCAGAACAATACGGTAAGGCCATCAACTATTTAGCGGTAAAGGTAAGCCGGGAGTTCAAATGGTGGAAACTGGCTTTAGACAATACCGTCCTTTATCAAAAAGTTGACCAGGAAGACGACATACTGAATGTGCCGCAGTTGGTAACCCGCAACACGCTGTACTTTACCAATTACTTCTTCAAAAGGGCATTGTACCTGCAAAGCGGGATCACATTCAATTATTTCACCAAATTCTACATCAACGATTACAACCCAGTAACTACCGAGGCATTTATACAAAACGAAAAAAAGGTCGGCGAATTCCCAATGCTCGATTTCTTTGTCAATGCAAGGATACGTCAAACCCGTATTTTCTTCAAGCTCGAACATTTCAATTCCAAAATGACAGGAAACGATTTCTACACGGCACCTAATTACCCGTACCGCGATTTTATGATAAGATTTGGTTTGGTGTGGAATTTCTTTCAATAAGATTGAACTGTAAACTAAAGTTTGCATACCTGACTGCCACAGGCAGTCCTCCTCTTAATATCAAATTTCCAATAATTTTTAGGGCGTTGCCTTCGGCCGCGCTTTCCGCGCTACACGGTAGCCAGCTCCAATCGCTAACGCGAAATCGTTTTCGAATTAACGCCTGCCAAACTTGCAAACCTTCTTTTTATCAATATCTTTGTAACCTAATTAAAAGACTCAGTAACTTAGTTACTCAGTGACTCAGCAACTCTAAAATGAAATACGCAGAAAACATATTGGGAACTATCGGCAACACGCCGTTAGTAAAACTTAACAAAGTCGTAGAAGGAATCGACGCTTTGGTTTTGGCCAAAGTAGAAACCTTCAATCCGGGGAATTCAGTAAAAGACCGTATGGCGCTTAAAATGGTAGAAGATGCCGAAGCCGACGGAAGATTGAAACCAGGAGGGACCATCATTGAAGGGACTTCAGGAAACACCGGAATGGGATTGGCGCTTGCCGCTATCGTAAAAGGCTACAAATGCATTTTCGTAATCACCGACAAACAATCAAAAGAAAAAATGGACATCCTTCGTGCTGTTGGTGCTAAGGTTGTCGTTTGCCCTACAGATGTAGAGCCAACCGACCCTCGTTCGTACTATTCAGTATCCAAAAGGCTAAGTACCGAAATTCCAAATTCGTGGTACGTAAACCAATATGATAACCCATCAAATGCAACAGCACATTACGAACAAACTGCACCTGAAATCTGGGAACAGACAGAAGGGAAGATCACGCATTTTGTGGTTGGGGTAGGAACCGGTGGGACCATTTCCGGAATCGGGAAATATCTAAAGGAAAAAAACCCAAACATCAAGGTTTGGGGAATCGATACCTATGGTTCAGTTTTCAAAAAATACCACGAAACCGGAATCTTTGATGAAAACGAAATCTATTCCTATATCACTGAAGGGATTGGGGAAGACATCCTGCCAAAGAATGTCGATTTTTCGGTTATTGACGGATTCACCAAAGTGACCGACAAGGATGCGGCAGTTTATACGCGCAAAATTGCATTGGAAGAAGGAATCTTCGTTGGAAATTCAGCTGGGGCCTGTATCAAAGGCTTGCACCAGCTGAAGGAGCATTTCAAACCGGAAGATGTGGTTGTGGTTCTATTCCACGATTCAGGAAGCCGTTACGTAGGCAAAATGTTCAATGACGACTGGATGCGTGAAAGAGGTTTCCTTGATGAAGAAATCACAAAAGCGGAAGATGTTATCAAAGATCATAAAGATAAGCCACTGGTAGTAGTTCGTACTGAGGAATTGGTTTCTCATGCTATCGAGCGCCTGAAAAAATACAATATCTCACAAATCCCTGTAATCGATACGACCGGGTTTGTAGGAAGCCTGGATGAAACCGATTTGTTCAGAAGTTATATTGAGGATAAAAATATTGCAGATAAGCCAATCCGCGAAATCATGGGCAAACCGTATCCGGTCGTAAATGCCAATACACCTGTTGAAGAGCTTTCTAAGTTGATCAATAAAGAAAACCAGGCAGTCTTGGTTGATTTGGGCGGTGGAAAACACCATATCATTACAAAGCACGATATTATCAGTTCGATAAAATAGGCACTCGAGCCGAAGGCGAACAATATTGAGATAGCAAAATAAAAAGGGATAAGACAAAAGTCTTATCCCTTTTTATTATTCTCCAATCAAAACCCCGGAAACATTCCACGAACTGAAACTGCTGCCTTCCGGCAGGCCTTGCGGGATTTTGATCTGGATGCTGTGGTTTCCTGGTTCAAGATTTCCTAAATCGATGAAAATGGGATTGGTAACGGTGCCCGGGCACCAATTTGACCTGCTGTAATCGGAAGAAGACAATCCGTTAGGGAAATTACCCGAAGCAGGATTGGACAATCGGTACGAACCGCAATCCTGGCGCCAGGGTGTAAAACTGAAGGCCTCCTTCCCGTCAAGGAAAACCGAATTTTTCTTCGGTACAAATTCATCTCCGTTTTCCCAGCCGCCATGGCCGGTGGTTATGTAGCGGAGCCTACAGTTTTTCATAGGTTTGTCGAGTTTGAAATTTACTTCCAAACCTTTATCATTATTAAACATTGTGCCGTATTCCTGGCCTGCCATTTCCATGATGTTATTGGTGCAGAACAGTGGGACAGTTTGCAGGGAAATTTTGCTGCCTTCTTCTTCGTTGTGTAGGGTAATGTTGGCCGAAACCTTATGCCCGCTCTTATCGTAATTGCCAATAAAGATGCCAACCCATACTTCCTGGTTGCTCAGCATTGACCTCAAATCGGAAATATCCTGACGGTACATAGCATTATCCGCCCAGGTTTTGTCTTTGAGTTGAAGGTTGTTGTATTGCTTTACTCCGAATGGCGTGTAAAAGCGCATCAGCTCAACAACCGGATTGTATTCTGGCGTTGCAGCTACGCCTTGGTACTCTTTGCCGTTTCCATTGGTATAAGCAGGAAGTGCTTTGGTTCCATTCTTTAATCCATCCAAAAAGGAGGTCGCTTTGTTCGTCGGAATAATAAAGAAGGAACCCGTCCGATCATAGGCATCGCCATTCGATTGTTCGGTTACATCCGCAAAAACCTGGCTGCCGGGTTTTATTTCCGGAAACTTGATTTTTCGGATGGCAATCGTTCCGTTGGCAAATTTCAGGATGCTGTCGTTTGATTCAGAAGCATCGGAAAAATTGATGATTTGGTCTTTGAATACATTGATTGTTGTGAAACGGCTTTTCCATAATAAGTCTTTATACGTAAGCTGGTCAACGGCATTCTTAATGATCTCGGGAGAAAGCAATACTTCGCGCGGCTCCTGTTTCATCTTTTTAATCGTTGTTGCTGTTATGGTGAAGTTCCCGTTTCGGTTGGTTTCCAATACCAATCCTAATCCCTGTCCTAAAAGGCTCGGAGCCCCTTTTACCCTTAATTCGTCAGTATACCAAAGTTCAATAGTATTGGAGTTGATTATGGTCTTGGCTTTTTTGCAATGATATCCAAGGATCTTTTTGGTTTCGGGTAGAAATTCAAATTTTTGATTATTGATATCAGCCGAATCAATATAATGAATCCTTTTGTTTTTGTTGAGCCAGGCTTCCTGTAACACTGTCATTTTTGCTCCAGACCTGTCAACCGTAGTGGTTTCATAGGGGTAAACAGCTCCTTCTTTTGTTGCTGTTCCTGATGAAAGGTGGGTTACTTCAGCTGTAGCGTAAATAATGATGGGTTCCTGTCCGTCAATCAGTGTCCCATTGGAGCTTTTAAGATAAGTTATTTTGTATGCTTGTGAAAAAGCGTGATTAAAAACCGTAAAAAATAGTGCAATAATCAGTAATTTTTTCATTATAAATGTTATAAATTTAATGTAATTTCTTACTTTAGTTAAAAATTCTGGACATGAAAGAAGCTTTTCTCCATTATGTATGGCAATATAAGAAGTTTGATTTATCAAACCTAGCCACTGTTGACGGGGAATTGTTAAAGATATTGGATTATGGCAGCTACCTGCAAAATGAAGGTCCGGATTTTTTTAATGCCCAGGTTGTAATTGGAAACCAAAAATGGGCAGGCAATATTGAAATCCATGTAAAATCGTCGGACTGGTATTTGCATAATCATGAGAAGGATGACAATTATAACAATGTGATCCTGCATGTGGTTTGGGAACACAATATCCCGATTTTCAGGAAAGACAATACCGAGATCCCCGTCCTGGAGCTTAGAAAGTACATTCCAACGGAAGCGCTGGAAAATTATAAAAGCCTGATGTATCCTAAATCATGGATTTATTGTGAAGACCAAATAAGTGCTGTTGATGGATTTGTTTTCAGGAACTGGCAGGAACGGTTGTTTTTTGAACGTCTGGAACGGAAATACGGTTTTGTCGAACAGCTTTTAGCGGATACCAAAAAAGATTGGGAGGCCGTTTTGTTCTGCATGCTGGCAAAGAATTTTGGGTTGAATGCCAATGGCGCCACTTTTTTTAATATCGTGAAAGCGATTCCTTTTTCGGTCCTGCGCAAGGAAAGGCATGAAATAGAAAATTTGGAATGCCTGCTGTTTGGCATGGCACATTTGCTGCCGGATGATGCCCAGGATAATTATGCGAAAGATTTGAAGAGGCGGTTTGAATACCTGCAGCAAAAATACCAACTAAGGAAAACAATTATCGAACCCGTTCAGTTTTTTAAGCACCGCCCCGATAATTTTCCAACAATCCGATTAGCGCAGTTGGCAATGCTTTACCACAATGAAGCAAACTTGTTTACAAAAATTTTAGAAGTGAAGAAGCTCCGGGAGTTGTACCGGCTGTTTGATGTAGCCGTTTCAGGATATTGGGAAGCGCACTACCAGTTTGACAAGGAAAGTCCAAGAAGGAAAAAGCAATTGTCAAAATCGTTTATAGATTTACTGGTTATCAATACGGTTATTCCCATCCAGTCTGCTTACGCTAAAAGCCAGGGAAAGGACATTTCAGAATCATTGTTGGATCTGCTTAGGGAAGTTGCCCCGGAAAAGAATGCTATTGTTGATAAGTTTGCCGGTTTTGGGATGAAGGCGAAAAATGCTTTTGAAACCCAGTCACTGCTGCAGCTCAAGAATGAATATTGCAATCATACAAAGTGTTTTCAGTGTGCAGTTGGAATTCAATTTTTAAAGCAGTAATTTTATGCCTTTAAATCAAAAGATGTCACCGGTAATCCAGCTAAAATACTTCTTTGAAAAACACGGCTTCCATGTGTCTTCGCGCTTGGCGGACAAGCTCGGGATGCGTGCCTCCAATGTGCGCTTGTTTTTCATCTACATCACTTTTGTGACTGCAGGATTATGGTTTGGTGTTTATTTGACGTTGGCATTTTGGATCAAGCTGAAAGATTTGATCCGAGGCAAAAGAACGTCGGTTTTTGATTTGTAAATATGACAAATGATTCCTTTTTAAAATCGGTTTTGAACTATTCCAAAAGCCAACGGATTGGCTTGCTGTTGTTTTTCCTGATGATTGTTTTGGTTCAGGGGTTTTATTATTGTTACGATTTTCGTATCCTCAATAAAGCGGATAAAGAACAGGCAAAATGGCTGGCCGGCCAAAGCATAATAGATAGCCTGAAATCGGATGGTAAAAACCGCAAACCGGTAATCTATCCGTTCAATCCTAATTTTATTACTGACTTCAAAGGTTACAGGCTCGGAATGTCCGTCGAAGAAATTGACAGGCTGCTGGCCTACAGGAAACAGAATAAGTTTGTGAATTCGGCGGCCGAATTCCAGGCGGTTACAAAAGTTTCGGATTCGTTGCTGAAGGCGATTTCGCCCTATTTCAAATTCCCCGATTGGGTAAAAAACAAGAAAGTTGGTTTTCAGCCGTTTGCCAAAAAGGATTTTTCAAAACCGGAAAAGACTGCCGTCATTGATATCAACCTGGCAACGAAAGAAGACTTGATGAAAGTATATGGTATTGGTGATAAGATATCCGATCGCATTTTGGAACAGAAACAAAAGCTGGGTGCTTTCGTTTCGATGGAACAGATGGATGATGTTTGGGGGCTGTCGCCCGAAGTTGTTGAAAAACTGAAAGCATCCTTTGCTGTAAAAACTGTCCCAAATATTAAAAGGATCAATATTAATAATGCAACTGTCAAAGAGTTAAGCCAGTTTTCGTTTTTCAGGTACCAATTGGCAAAAGATATTGTGGTTTACAGGACAATGAATGGCGAAATCAGTATTGAGGATTTGTCAAAAATTAAGGGATTTCCAATTGATAAAATCAAAATTATTGCATTATATTTGGAATTCTAAAAAATGACCTATGAATTTCGCTTACAATGAAACGCAATCTATGATTGCACAATCCATCAGAACTTTGCTGAACAACATATCCGCCCTAATATTATGGAGTGGGACGAGGCCCAGACTTTCCCGGTGCCGCTTTTCAAAAAGCTAGGTGAAATGGGGTTTATGGGGGTTTTGGTTCCTGAAGAATTAGGCGGTTCCGGATTGGGTTACCATGAATATATTACGATTGTTGAAGAAATATCAAAAGTGGACCCGTCAATCGGATTGTCGGTGGCGGCACACAATTCACTTTGTACTAACCACATCCTGACTTTTGGAAGCGAAGAACAGAAAAAGAAATGGATACCAAAACTGGCTACAGCCGAACATATTGGTGCCTGGGGCCTGACTGAGCACAATACCGGTTCGGATGCGGGTGGGATGAATACCACAGCTGTAAAAGACGGCGACCATTGGGTTGTAAATGGAGCGAAGAACTTTATCACGCACGCTATTTCGGGAGATATTGCCGTTGTGATCGTGCGTACAGGAGAAAAAGGCGATTCAAAAGGGATGACCGCTTTTGTATTTGAAAAAGGAATGCCCGGATTCACCTCGGGTAAAAAGGAAAATAAACTGGGGATGCGCGCGAGCGAAACCGCCGAATTGATCTTTGACAATTGCCGCGTTCCTGATGCGAACCGTTTAGGGGAAGTTGGCCAGGGATTTATCCAGGCGATGAAAATTTTAGATGGTGGAAGGATTTCCATCGGAGCATTGTCATTGGGCATTGCGAAAGGCGCTTACGAAGCGGCGCTGAAATATTCAAAAGAAAGGCATCAGTTTGGGCAGGCGATTGCCAATTTCCAGGCTATCGGATTCAAACTGGCTGATATGGCTACTGAGATAGAATGTTCGGAATTATTACTGCACAAAGCGGCTTACCATAAGCAGCATCACCTGCCTGTTACGACTTCGGGCGCGATGGCAAAAATGTATGCTTCAGAAGTTTGTGTGAAAGTTTCTAACGATGCGGTCCAGATCCACGGAGGCTATGGTTATACTAAGGACTTTCCGGTAGAGAAATTTTATAGGGATTCTAAACTTTGCACAATAGGAGAAGGTACTACCGAAATCCAGAAGCTGGTTATTTCCAGGAATTTGCTTAAAGCTTAGATTTGAAAAACAGCAATAAGAAGCGGGGTGGGAATTTTTCTGCCCCGCTTCTTATTTAAAAGCTAACCATGTCTTTTATTGATAGATGGAAGAGCGGCGAAGCAACTTCTGATTTCCATTTTAGTATAATAAAAATAGGTTTTTTCCGTTTTATAAGAAACTAAACCTAAACGATATGAAAAAACTAGCATTTTTACTTGTCCTGGGATTATCTGTTCTCATGTACAACAGATTCTGCAAACGACACTGCGGATGTAGCGATCACCGGTTACAGGATTGAACGCCATTTCAATCCGGGTTACACAAATGTTACCATTGGAAATTTATTGAATGGCAAACTGTATTCCGAAACCCATGAGATTACCGAAAACGGAGTGGCTCAGGTACCAACAACCCAGCAGATTTTTTTCTATAATGGGGACGGAACTGTGAATCATTATGTGCAGCACATGCCGATGTATGACAGGAACATTTACTTATATTATGATGGCAGTCAAAATCTGGTTGGGGCTAAAACGACCTTAATGGCGGGTCCGGATGAATTGTTTTATCGATTCACGCACAATCCGGATAATACAGTTTATTTTGAAAAGATAAATGCCGCTTATGATGATCCGTCGGCAACGGCTTATTCGCGCATAATCCTAAAGTTCAATAACAACGATGATGTTGTTTCGGCAGGAATCGACAGCAATTTTGACGGTGTTGCGGAGAGTGTAAATACCTTTCAATATGCCAATCATAACATAAGCAGAATCGCATTTTCAAACGGAACAGTTGTGGATTATGATTACTCGAATATAGTGGACAATCAATTGTATTTGTGGGATAAGAGCATTGGTGGGAAAACCCGGAAAATCATTGCCGGTGAATGTTATTGGGGAAATCCATCGACTTATTTCATGCCGAATCTCAGCATATCTAAGAATTTTTTGCAGGAAGATGCCAATTTGTCGACGTTTCAGGTGCTTTCGAATCATTTTTATGAACACGGGTGCTGGTTGATGAAAATGGCTATAGCACAACAACACAATTCTTTTTTGATTAAGCATGAACTGCGTGAGGGATGGGAGCATGTACCGTGTACTGCGGACAGCCCGACCTCGCCTTTAGGGCGAGGGCACGCCCAAAAGAAAATTATTTGAATTTTTTCTTTCAGAATTAAAAATAAAGAGTACTTTTGCGCCACTAAAAGAGAGGAGGTGTCCAGATTATGTTAATTATACCAATTAAAGACGGAGAAAATATCGATAGAGCACTTAAGCGCTATAAAAGAAAATTTGACAAAACAGGAACTGTTCGTCAGTTGCGTTCGCGTCAGGCTTTCACGAAACCTTCTGTTGTAAGAAGAGCACAAATCCAAAAAGCTCAGTACATCCAAGGATTAAGAGATAGTATAGAAAGTTAATAGTAATTTTCTAAAATTATACTAACCGTTAGTAGGCAAAGTTGTTTAACTTTGATGCTGACGGTTTTTTTTATGGAAGATTTTAAAGGGAAGTTTCGGGATTATCTGCTGCTGGAGAAGAATTATTCGCAGCATACGGTTACGGCCTATATCAATGATATTGGTTTTTTTGAATCGTTTTTGTTGGGGGAATTTGATGATAATGATCTTATTTCGGTTAATTATAATCAAATCCGTTCGTGGATCGTTTCGCTTTCCAATGACGGGATTTCAAATTCTTCGATTAACAGGAAGGTGTCTTCACTGAAATCATTCTACAAATTTTTGCTGAAGTCTAAGCAAATAGAGTCAAGCCCGCTGTTAAAGCACAAGGCGTTAAAATCACCAAAGAAAATCCAGATCCCTTTTTCGGAAAAAGAGCTCGATTTGGTTTTGAACCAGATTGCCTATAAAGAAGGGTTTGAAGGGGTAAGGGACAAATTGATTGTGGATTTGTTTTACACTACCGGAATAAGGAGGGCGGAACTGATTGGTCTGAAGCTGCAAAGCATTGATCTTTCTAGCAATACAATGAAGGTGCTGGGAAAAAGAAATAAGGAAAGGATTATCCCGATTTTAACAGTTATTGCTCAGCAGGTAAAAAAATATCTGGCAGAAAGGGCATGTTTACAAGATGTTAGCGACACAGAGTCTTTTTTTCTAACATCAAAAGGCGTTAAATTGAACGATTCGTTTGTTTATCGGTTAATAAATTATTACTTTAGTAATGTCTCTGAGAAGGTGAAAAAAAGTCCCCATATTTTAAGGCATACTTTTGCGACACACCTGCTCAACAATGGGGCAGACATAAATTCAGTAAAGGAATTATTAGGACATTCTAGTTTAGCATCAACACAGGTATATACACACAACAGTTTAGCAGAACTCCAAAAGGTGTATAATAGCGCTCACCCTAGAAACAAGCAATGATTCCAAATGTTTAATCAATAAAAAAGTAATTATGAAGGTAAATGTTCATGCGGTTAACTTCACTGTTGACAGAAAATTGGTGGATTTTATTAATGAAAGATTGGCCAAACTTGAGAAATTTTACGATAAAGTTGTTTCGTCTGACGTTTTTTTGAAGGTTGAAAAAACAAGTGAAAAGGAAAATAAAGTTGTTGAGGTTAAAATTCATGTTCCCGGAGATGATTTCATGGTGAAAAAACAATGCAAAAGTTTTGAGGAAGCGATAGAGGTTTCAGCAGAATCCTTGGAAAGATTATTGATTAAAAGAAAGGAAAAAATAAGAACTCATATTTAAGATAATTTTTTTTAAAAAATGTTTTGAATAAGAAACAAAAAGCTATACATTTGCAGTCCGTTAGAAATAGCGGACTTTTTTTATTGTATAAGCCGGTGTAGCTCAGCTGGCTAGAGCAGCTGATTTGTAATCAGCAGGTCGTGGGTTCGAGTCCCTCTATCGGCTCTGGTTTTATAACGGTAAATTAAGGAGGGGAGATACTCAAGCGGCCAACGAGGGCAGACTGTAAATCTGCTGGGAGACCTTCGCAGGTTCGAATCCTGCTCTCCCCACAAACTTTTTCAAAGGGTATTTTCTGAAAGCTTGCTTTGAAGAAAATGAACTTGAAAAGTTTGGATAAGGCAACGCCTTATCAGGATCACTGAACAAATGTGAAGTAATCCAAAGAAACAAAAGGTTGTACGGGCGCAGGATTCATAACCCTGAGGTCATAACCTTGAAAACAGAAGTTCTTCTATAAGAATTTCATTCCTTGCCGACTTAGCTCAGGGGTAGAGTGCTTCCTTGGTAAGGAAGAGGTCACGGGTTCAAATCCCGTAGTTGGCTCAAAATTGAATTGAAAATTGAACACTAATATATAAACTAAGATTAAAAATTAATTAAAATGGCAAAAGAAAATTTTAGTCGTACCAAGCCACACCTTAACATAGGTACAATTGGACACGTAGATCACGGAAAAACTACATTAACTGCTGCAATCTCTAAAGTTTTGGCAGAAGCTGGTTTTTCTAAAACTGGTGCTAAATCATTCGACCAGATTGATAACGCTCCGGAAGAAAAAGAAAGAGGTATTACTATCAACACTTCTCACGTTGAGTACGAAACTGCTAACCGTCACTACGCTCACGTTGACTGTCCAGGTCACGCGGATTACGTAAAGAACATGGTTACTGGTGCTGCTCAGATGGACGGTGCAATCTTAGTAGTAGCTGCTACTGACGGACCAATGCCACAAACTCGTGAGCACATCCTTTTAGGTCGTCAGGTAGGTATTCCTAGAATCGTTGTATTCATGAACAAAGTGGATATGGTTGATGATGCTGAGCTTTTAGAGCTAGTTGAAATGGAAATCAGAGAACTTGTTGTCTTTCTACGAATATGATGGAGATAATGGACCAGTTATCCAAGGTTCTGCTTTGGGTGGATTGAATGCTGATCCAACATGGGTTCCTAAAATCCTTGAATTAATGGAAGCTGTTGATAGCTGGATCGAAGAGCCAGTTCGTGACGTTGCTAAACCATTCTTGATGCCAGTTGAGGACGTATTTACAATTACAGGTCGTGGAACTGTTGCTACAGGTCGTATCGAAACTGGAGTTGCTAACACTGGAGATCCTGTTGAAATCATCGGTATGGGTGCGGACAAATTGACTTCTACAATCACTGGAGTTGAGATGTTCCGTAAAATCCTTGACCGTGGAGAAGCTGGAGATAACGTAGGTCTTCTTTTGAGAGGTATCGATAAAGCTGATATCAAAAGAGGTATGGTTATCATCAAGCCAGGATCTGTTAAACCACACTCTAAATTCAAAGCTGAGGTTTACATCTTGAAAAAAGAAGAAGGTGGTCGTCACACGCCATTCCACAATAACTACCGTCCACAGTTCTACGTACGTACAACTGACGTAACAGGAGTTATTACTCTACCAGCTGGTGTAGAGATGGTAATGCCAGGTGATAACTTAACTATCGATGTAGCTTTGTTAAGCCCAATTGCAATGAACGTAGGTTTACGTTTCGCTATCCGTGAGGGTGGTAGAACAGTTGGTGCTGGTCAGGTTACTGAAATCGTTGAGTAATTTCTAAATAAATAATTAACCAGTGTCGTTATTGTTAATGACACTGGTTTTTAATAAACGGGCGTAGTTCAAGGGTAGAATAGCGGTCTCCAAAACCGTTGATGGGGGTTCGAATCCCTCCGCCCGTGCAAAAATAAAATACAATGACAAAGATTGTTAATTATATATCAGAGGCATTTGAAGAATTAAAATCAAATGTGACATGGCCAGAATGGTCTGAAGTGCAGCGCTTAACTATTATAGTTGCTGTGTTTTCAATTGTTTTTGCTTTAGCTACATGGGGTGTTGACGAAATGTGTGCCAAAGCAATTGCAGGGATTTTTAATTTGATTAAATCGTAATTGCTCTGAAATGGCTGATAATAATGTAAAGAAATGGTATGTGGTTAGAGCTGTAAGCGGACAGGAAAACAAAGTCAAAGCTTACATCGAAACTGAAATCAACCGATTAGGAATGTCAGATCACATCTCTCAGGTTCTTGTGCCTACTGAAAAAGTAGTGCAGGTAAGGGATGGTAAAAAAATAGCAAAGGATAAGGTTTATTTTCCGGGCTATGTGATGATTGAGGCGAACCTGATAGGTGAAATACCACACATTATCAAATCAATTACCGGCGTAATAGGATTCCTAGGAGAAGTAAAAGGCGGAGATCCTGTACCATTAAGAATGTCAGAAGTTAACAGGATGCTTGGAAAAGTTGATGAATTGGCTGTTAACACCGACAATCAGAATATACCATACACCATTGGTGAAACCATCAAGGTTATCGATGGTCCTTTCAACGGTTTCAATGGAACTATTGAAAAAATTAATGAAGATAAGCGTAAGCTGGAAGTAATGGTAAAGATTTTCGGAAGGAAAACCCCATTAGAGCTGGCATTCATGCAAGTAGAAAAAGTATAATTCGTTACACTATTATAAACCGCAAACGTCTGCTTCCACAGACCGCTGCAATTTTTTTAAAACAATGGCTAAAGAGATTAGTAAAGTAGTTAAACTACAAGTTAAGGGAGGTGCTGCGAACCCATCGCCACCGGTTGGACCTGCTCTGGGAGCTGCTGGTGTTAATATCATGGAGTTCTGTAAGCAATTTAACGCTAGAACACAAGATCAACCTGGCAAAGTATTACCGGTACAAATTACCGTGTACAAAGACAAATCATTTGATTTTGTCGTGAAAACTCCACCTGCTGCAATTCAATTATTGGATGCTGCTAAATTAAAATCTGGTTCTGGAGAGCCTAATCGTCGTAAAGTTGGAAACGTTTCTTGGGACCAAATCAAAACGATTGCTGAAGACAAGATGACTGATTTAAATGCATTCACAATCGAATCTGCTATGAGCATGATTGCTGGAACAGCTAGATCAATGGGATTAACTGTAACTGGAGATTCTCCTCTAAACAAAGGATAAGACATGGCAAAATTGACAAAAAAACAAAAAGAGGCTGCTTCAAAAATTGAGAAAAACAAATTGTATTCATTAAAAGATGCTTCATCGTTATTGAAAACAATTGCTTCTGCAAAATTTGACGAGTCTGTAGATATTGCTGTTCGTTTAGGAGTTGATCCAAGAAAAGCAAATCAGATGGTAAGAGGTGTTGTAACCCTTCCTCACGGAACCGGAAAGGACGTTAAAGTTTTGGCTTTAGTTACTCCGGATAAAGAAGCTGAAGCAAAAGCTGCTGGTGCTGACCACGTAGGATTGGATGATTACCTTCAAAAAATCAAAGATGGTTGGACTGATGTTGATGTAATCATCACTATGCCTGCTATCATGGGTAAATTAGGACCATTAGGAAGAGTATTAGGACCAAGAGGTTTGATGCCAAATCCTAAAACAGGTACTGTTACTATGGAGATTGGAAAAGCTGTTCAGGAAGTGAAATCTGGTAAAATCGACTTTAAAGTTGACAAAACAGGTATCGTTCACGCCGGAATCGGAAGAATTTCTTTCGAAGCTGATAAAATCACAGAGAACGCCCACGAAATTATTCAAACATTAATCAAATTGAAACCAACTGCAGCAAAAGGTGCCTACATCAAGTCTATCCACTTGTCAAGCACAATGAGCCCTGCTATCGCTTTAGATCCTAAAGCTGTATAATTGGTAGTTAAAAATATTTTATTATGACAAGAGAAGAAAAATCAATCGCGATAGAAGATTT
Source organism: Flavobacterium sp. (assembly GCA_049841115.1). Taxonomy (GTDB): domain Bacteria; phylum Bacteroidota; class Bacteroidia; order Flavobacteriales; family Flavobacteriaceae; genus Flavobacterium. The sequence goes on along the minus strand of JASGHQ010000006.1, from coordinate 235,575 downwards.
AACTGCAAAGTTGGGTGAGAGCTAATATTATTTACATTGCAGATACTTCTGGATTAGATGCAGAAACTACTTCTAACCTAAGAAGAGCTTGTTTCAAAGCGGGTATCAAATTAGAGGTTGTTAAGAATACATTGCTTGAAAAAGCAATGGAAGCTTCAACTAATGATTATGGTGACTTGCCTTCAATCTTAAAAGGTAACTCATCGGTTTTCATCGCTGATGTTGCAAATGCTCCTGCAAAAATCATCAAAGACTTCAGAAAAAAATCTGATAAACCAGTATTTAAAGGTGCTTACATCAACCAGGAAATCTACATTGGAGATAACCTGTTGGATAGCTTGGCTTCACTTAAATCTAAAGAAGAAGTTATCGGTGAAATCATCGGATTACTTCAATCACCTGCTAAACGTATCCTTTCAGCTTTATTGAATAATGCTGAGCAAAAAGGAGAAGCAGCAGAATAATTAGAGCAGACTAAAAAAATAATAAATTAAAAGAACATTTTAAACGATAGAAAAAATGGCAGATTTAAAACAATTCGCAGAACAATTAGTTAACTTGACAGTTAAAGAAGTTAACGATTTAGCTACAATATTAAAAGACGAGTACGGTATCGAGCCTGCTGCTGCTGCAGTAGTAGTTGCTGCTGGTGGTGCTGGTGACGGTGGAGCTGCTGAAGAGCAAACTGAATTCACAGTAGTATTGAAAGATGCTGGTGCTTCTAAATTGGCAGTAGTAAAAGCTGTTAAAGAACTTACAGGTCTTGGCTTGAAAGAAGCTAAAGATATCGTTGATGGTGCACCTGCAAACATCAAAGAAGGAGTATCTAAAGCAGAAGCTGAAGGTTTGAAAAAATCTTTAGAAGAAGCTGGAGCTGTTGTTGAGTTAAAATAATCCAACACCGGTTTTAGAACTAGGTTTAGGCCTTGGACAAACGCGTCCAAGGGCCTAAACCATTTTTCGTATAATGAAATTATATCCAGTTTCATTACCGATACGAAAATTTTTTGATCGATAACGAAGAAAGAAAATGAGCGAACTTGGTTCATTTTTAAAGATGTATCGATTACAAAAAGAAAGTATGGATTATACAGTGTTCCTACACAAAAAATTACTTTTTTTTAATCAAAATTTTCTCATTGATGATAACAAATCAAACTGAAAGATTGAATTTTGCCTCTACTAAAAACATTCCTCAATACCCGGATTTTCTGGATGTTCAGGTAAAATCCTTCCAGGATTTCTTCCAATTGGAAACGAAATCCGACGAAAGAGGCAACGAAGGTTTATACAACACCTTCATGGAAAACTTTCCAATTACTGATACAAGAAACCAATTTGTATTGGAATTCCTAGATTATTTTGTTGACCCGCCACGTTACACCATTCAAGAGTGTATTGAAAGAGGTTTGACATACAGCGTGCCGTTAAAAGCGCGTTTGAAATTGTACTGTACAGATCCTGAGCACGAGGATTTTGAAACTATCGTACAGGATGTATATTTGGGAACTATCCCTTATATGACACCAAGCGGTACTTTCGTGATCAACGGAGCTGAGCGTGTGGTAGTATCGCAGTTGCACCGTTCACCGGGCGTATTCTTCGGTCAGTCCTTCCACGCTAACGGAACAAAATTGTACTCAGCTAGGGTAATTCCTTTTAAAGGGTCATGGATTGAATTCGCTACCGATATCAACAGCGTTATGTATGCGTATATCGATAGGAAGAAAAAATTACCTGTAACGACTTTATTCCGTGCGATCGGTTTTGAAAGAGATAAGGATATCCTTGAAATCTTTGACCTTGCAGAAGAAATCAAAGTTTCTAAAACAGGACTTAAAAAATACATCGGTAGAAAATTAGCAGCGAGGGTATTGAATACTTGGCACGAAGATTTCGTGGACGAGGATACTGGAGAGGTAGTTTCTATCGAGCGTAACGAGATTATCTTAGACCGTGATACCATCATCGACAAAGACAATGTTGAGGAAATCATCGAGTCTAACGTAAAATCGATCTTATTGCATAAAGAGGATAATAACCAGGCAGATTATGCCATTATCCACAACACGTTGCAAAAAGACCCGACAAACTCTGAGAAAGAAGCTGTTGAGCACATCTACCGTCAGCTGCGTAACGCAGAACCGCCTGATGAGGAAACGGCTCGTGGCATCATCGATAAATTGTTCTTCTCCGATCAACGTTACAACTTAGGTGAGGTTGGTCGTTACAGAATGAACAAAAAACTAAACCTTGATATTCCTATGGACAAGCAGGTCTTGACTAAAGAGGATATCATTACTATCGTTAAATACTTAATCGAATTGATCAACTCAAAAGCTGAGATTGATGATATCGATCACTTATCAAACCGTCGTGTAAGAACTGTTGGCGAACAATTATCGCAACAATTCGGTGTTGGTTTGGCACGTATGGCCCGTACCATCCGTGAAAGAATGAACGTTCGTGACAACGAGGTGTTTACACCAATCGATTTGATCAATGCCAAAACATTGTCATCGGTTATCAACTCATTCTTTGGTACCAACCAGCTTTCACAGTTTATGGACCAAACGAATCCATTGGCTGAGATTACGCACAAACGTAGGTTATCAGCACTTGGGCCAGGCGGACTTTCACGTGAAAGAGCTGGTTTCGAGGTTCGTGACGTTCACTACACGCACTACGGCCGTCTTTGCCCGATTGAAACTCCTGAGGGACCAAACATCGGACTTATTTCGTCACTTGGAGTTTATGCTAAGGTTAACGGAATGGGATTCATCGAAACTCCTTACCGTGAGGTGAAAAACGGAGCTGTAGATTTGACTGCAGAGCCAATTTACCTAAGCGCTGAAGAAGAAGAAGGAAAAATGATTGCGCAGGCAAACATTGAAATGAATGATAATGGAAAAATCACAGCCGACAAGGTTATTGCCCGTGAAGAAGGTGATTTCCCGGTTGTTGACCCTACTGAAATTCATTATACTGACGTTGCCCCGAACCAGATTGCCTCGATTTCGGCATCCTTGATTCCATTCTTGGAACATGATGATGCGAACCGTGCGTTGATGGGATCGAACATGATGCGTCAGGCCGTACCATTGTTACGTCCTGAATCACCGATTGTTGGAACGGGTCTTGAGCGCCAGGTTGCTTCTGACTCCAGGGTATTGATCAATGCTGAAGGTAACGGAACTGTGGAATACGTTGATGCTAATATGATTACTATCAAGTATGACAGGACTGAAGCGGAAAGAATGGTAAGCTTTGACCCGGATGAGAAAACATACCAACTGATTAAATTCAGAAAAACCAACCAAAGTACATCGATCAACCTGAAACCTATCGTTAGAAAAGGTGACCGAGTGAAAACAGGACAGGTACTTTGCGAAGGATACGCAACGCAAAACGGAGAGCTGGCTTTGGGTAGAAACCTTAAGGTAGCGTTCATGCCTTGGAAAGGGTACAACTTCGAGGATGCGATCGTGATCTCTGAGAAAGTGGTTCGTGATGATATCTTTACGTCTATCCACGTTGATGATTATTCTTTGGAAGTTAGAGATACTAAATTGGGTAACGAAGAGTTGACTAATGACATCCCGAACGTTTCTGAAGAAGCTACCAAAGATTTGGATGAAAACGGAATGATCCGTATTGGTGCCGAGGTAAAACCTGGTGACATCCTTATCGGGAAAATTACGCCAAAAGGAGAATCAGACCCAACTCCGGAAGAGAAACTTCTTAGAGCGATCTTCGGGGATAAGGCTGGTGATGTAAAAGATGCTTCATTGAAAGCTTCTCCATCATTACACGGTGTGGTTTTAGACAAAAAATTATTCGCGAGAGCGGTAAAAGATAAAAAGAAGCGTACCAAAGATAAAGACGATTTGACGTCTTTGGAAATGGAATTCGAAACCAAATTCGTTGAGTTAAAAGACAAATTGATTGAAAAATTATTTGTTATCGTTGACGGAAAAACATCGCAGGGTGTTATGAACGATTTGGGTGAAGAAGTTTTGCCAAAAGGTAAAAAATATACGAAGAAAATGCTTCAGGCAGTAGAAGATTTCGCTCACTTGACTAAAGGGCAATGGGTTTCTGATGAAGAATCCAACAACTTGGTTAATGACTTAATCCACAACTACAAAATCAAATTAAACGATTTGCAGGGTGCTTTAAGAAGAGAGAAATTCACCATCACTGTTGGAGATGAATTACCAGCCGGTATCTTGAAATTGGCTAAAGTGTACATCGCTAAGAAACGTAAGTTGAAAGTGGGTGATAAAATGGCGGGACGCCACGGTAACAAAGGTATCGTTGCCCGTATCGTTCGTCATGAAGACATGCCATTCCTTGAAGATGGAACTCCGGTTGATATCGTATTGAACCCGCTTGGTGTACCATCGCGTATGAACATCGGTCAGATTTATGAGACTGTTCTTGGTTGGGCCGGAATGAACTTGGGTAGAAAATATGCTACGCCAATCTTTGACGGAGCAACATTAGACCAGATCAATGCCTTGACTGACGAAGCAGGAATCCCACGTTTCGGTCATACGTATCTGTATGACGGAGGAACCGGGGAGCGTTTCCACCAGCCAGCAACTGTCGGAGTGATCTATATGCTGAAACTTGGACACATGGTTGATGACAAGATGCACGCGCGTTCTATCGGCCCATACTCTCTTATTACACAACAGCCATTGGGTGGTAAAGCTCAGTTTGGAGGTCAGCGTTTCGGAGAGATGGAGGTTTGGGCACTTGAGGCTTATGGAGCATCAAGCACGCTTAGAGAAATCTTGACTGTTAAATCGGATGACGTTATCGGTAGGGCTAAAACTTACGAGGCAATCGTTAAGGGTGAGTCTATGCCAGAACCAGGATTACCTGAATCGTTCAACGTATTGATGCACGAATTGAAAGGTCTTGGATTAGACATCAGATTAGAAGAATAAAAAGCATGCGGTATTCAGTTTCATTTTATTGAGGCTGAATACTTATTTATAATAAGTTTTTAAAGATTTATACCCGTAAACCGTTCCGATTTTTTATAGAACGATAAGTTGTATAACTAGCACTTCAGGATGAAAGAGGCCTGAGGTTTAGAGAAGTAATCCGAGGTAGTAGCTGAATGACAGAATCTCTTTTAGAGATGAAATCATAAATCTAAATTCAATTTTAATTGCAAATAAATCAATAGTAAAAACTATGATGAATAATAGAAATAATAAGGACAATAAAAATACTATCAAAAGATTTGATAGGATTTCAATTGGTTTGGCATCACCTGAATCGATCTTGGCTGAGTCAAGAGGAGAAGTGTTGAAGCCGGAAACTATTAACTATAGAACCCACAAGCCAGAGCGTGATGGACTTTTCTGCGAAAGAATCTTCGGTCCGGTAAAGGATTTTGAATGTGCTTGCGGTAAATACAAAAGGATCCGTTACAAAGGAATCGTTTGTGACCGTTGCGGGGTTGAAGTTACAGAGAAAAAAGTACGTCGTGACAGAGTAGGACACATCAACCTTGTTGTGCCAATTGCTCATATCTGGTACTTCCGTTCTTTGCCAAACAAAATAGGATACATCCTTGGATTGCCGTCTAAGAAATTAGATATGATTATCTACTACGAAAGATATGTAGTAATCCAGGCGGGTATTGCGGTAAATGCCGAAGGCGAAGCGCTGAACAGATTAGATTTCCTTACTGAAGAAGAATACCTGAATATTTTGGATTCTCTTCCTGTGGAAAACCAATATTTAGACGATCATGATCCAAATAAATTCGTTGCCAAAATGGGAGCGGAGTGTATCATGGATTTATTGGCTCGTACCGATTTGAATGCATTGTCATACGAATTGCGCCACGCTGCCAACAACGAAACTTCTAAACAAAGAAAAACAGAAGCATTAAAAAGATTACAGGTTGTAGAATCCTTCCGTGATTCGAACAAAAACCGTGAAAATCGTCCGGAATGGATGATCATGAAGGTAGTTCCTGTTATCCCGCCAGAATTGCGTCCGTTGGTGCCGCTTGATGGAGGGCGTTTTGCAACATCCGATTTGAACGACTTGTACAGACGAGTAATCATCCGTAACAACCGTTTGAAAAGACTGATGGAGATCAAAGCTCCTGAAGTGATCTTAAGGAACGAAAAACGTATGCTGCAGGAATCTGTTGACTCGTTATTCGATAATACAAGAAAAGCTTCTGCAGTAAAAACAGAATCAAACCGTCCATTGAAATCACTTTCAGATTCATTGAAAGGAAAACAAGGTCGTTTCCGTCAAAACTTATTAGGAAAACGTGTTGATTATTCTGCACGTTCGGTAATTGTCGTTGGGCCGGAAATGAAATTGTTCGAATGTGGTCTTCCAAAAGACATGGCTGCTGAGCTGTACAAACCATTCGTGATCCGTAAATTGATCGAAAGAGGAATTGTAAAAACAGTTAAATCTGCCAAGAAAATCATCGACAAAAAAGAGCCGGTAGTTTGGGATATCCTTGAAAACGTAATCAAAGGTCACCCGGTACTACTAAACCGTGCTCCTACTTTGCACAGACTTGGTATTCAGGCGTTCCAACCAAAACTGATCGAAGGAAAAGCAATCCAGTTACACCCGTTAGTATGTACAGCATTCAACGCGGATTTTGACGGTGACCAGATGGCGGTACACTTGCCGCTTGGCCCAGAGGCTATCTTGGAGTGCCAGTTGTTGATGCTTGCTTCTCACAATATCCTTAACCCTGCCAATGGAGCGCCGATTACGGTTCCATCTCAGGACATGGTTTTGGGTCTGTACTATATGACAAAAGAAAGATTGTCTACTCCAGACCACAAAATCCTTGGTGAAGGCTTGACGTTCTATTCGGCTGAAGAGTGTAATATCGCTCTAAACGAAGGAAGGGTTGAATTGAACGCACGTGTGAAAATCCGTGCCAAAGATTTCAACGAAGAAGGAGAATTGGTATGGAAAATCATCCAGACTACTGCGGGTAGAGTACTTTTCAACGAAGTGGTTCCGCCAGCGGCAGGATATATCAACGAGGTATTGACCAAAAAATCGCTTCGTGACATCATTGGGAAAATCCTTGCGGTAACAGACGTTCCTACAACGGCAGCTTTCCTTGACGAAATGAAGGATATGGGATACAAATTCGCTTTCAAAGGTGGATTGTCATTCTCATTAGGTGATATCCGTATTCCGGAACAAAAGGAGAAATTGATTGCTGATGCAAGAGAGCAGGTTGACGGAATCTCGATGAACTATAACATGGGTCTTATCACGAACAACGAGCGTTACAACCAGGTGATCGATATCTGGACTTCTGCGAACGCGCAGTTGACAGAGCTGGCTATGAAAAACATCCGTGAGGACCAGCAAGGTTTCAACTCGGTGTACATGATGCTTGACTCTGGAGCGAGGGGTTCCAAAGAGCAGATCCGTCAGTTGACCGGTATGCGTGGTTTGATGGCTAAGCCTAAAAAATCAACAGCTGGTGGTGGTGAGATTATCGAAAACCCGATCCTTTCGAACTTTAAGGAAGGTCTTTCGATCTTGGAGTACTTTATCTCTACGCACGGTGCGCGTAAAGGTCTTGCGGATACCGCTTTGAAAACGGCGGATGCGGGTTACCTTACACGTCGTCTGCATGACGTTTCTCAGGACGTTATCGTAAACTCTGTAGATTGTGGTACGTTAAGAGGAATCGAAGTTTCGGCTTTGAAGAAAAACGAAGAAATCGTAGAAAGTTTAGGAGAGAGAATCTTAGGACGTGTTGCGTTACAGGATGTAATCAATCCATTAAATAATGAAATCCTTGTTCACGCTGGTGAGCAGATTACCGAAGCGGTTATCAAATTGATCGAAGAATCGCCACTTGAAAGAGTAGATGTGCGTTCTCCATTGACTTGTGAGGCTAAAAAAGGAATCTGTGCTAAGTGCTACGGAAGAAACCTTGCAACAGGAAAAATGACCCAAAAAGGCGAAGCAGTCGGAGTTATCGCTGCACAGTCTATTGGTGAGCCTGGTACACAGTTGACACTTCGTACGTTCCACGTTGGAGGGGTTGCTGGAGGAGTTTCTGAAGAATCTGCAATCATTGCAAAATTCGGTGGAAAAATCGAAATCGAGGATCTGAAAACTGTTGTTGGCGAAGATGCAGACGGAAACAAAGTGGATATCGTGGTTTCACGTTCTACCGAGTTGAAATTGATCGATGCCAAAACAGGAATCCTATTAAGCACGCATAACATTCCTTATGGTTCTTCTATCACTGTAAAAGATGGAGATACTGTAGACAAAGGAGCTATTATCTGTAAATGGGATCCATATAATGGGGTTATCGTTTCTGAATTTACCGGAAAAATTGGTTACGAAGATTTAGAGCAGGGACAATCGTTCCAGGTTGAAATCGACGAGCAGACCGGTTTCCAGGAAAAAGTAATTTCTGAAGGAAGAAACAAAAAACTGATCCCTACGTTACATATTTACGGAAAAGACGGAGAATTGATCCGTTCGTACAACTTACCGGTTGGTGCACACCTTATGGTAGAAGACGGAGAGAAAATCAAGGCTGGTAAAGTCTTGGTGAAAATCCCGCGTCGTTCTTCTAAAGCAGGCGATATCACCGGAGGTCTTCCAAGAATTACTGAGCTTCTAGAGGCTCGTAATCCTTCGAACCCGGCGGTGGTTTCTGAAATCGACGGTGTAGTTTCTTTCGGAAAAATCAAACGTGGTAACCGTGAGATCGTAATCGAATCTAAATTTGGCGAAATCAAGAAATATTTGGTGAAATTATCAAGCCAGATCCTTGTTCAGGAAAATGACTTCGTAAAAGCAGGTATGCCGTTATCAGATGGGGCAATCACTCCGGAAGATATCCTAAGAATCCAAGGACCATCAGCTGTTCAGCAGTATTTGGTTAATGAGATCCAGGAGGTTTACCGTCTGCAGGGGGTAAAAATCAACGACAAGCACTTTGAAGTTGTGATCCGCCAGATGATGCGTAAGGTACAGGTTGAAGATCCGGGAGATACTTTATTCCTTGAAGAACAATTGATCCACACTTCTGATTTCTTGGAAGAAAACGATAGGTTGTACGGAATGAAAGTAGTTGAGGATGCTGGTGATTCTGAAACATTGAAACCAGGCCAGATTGTTTCTCCGCGTGAATTGCGTGATGAAAATTCGTTGTTGAAACGTAATGATAAAAACCAGGTAGTAGCCCGTGACATCGTTACTGCTACTGCTACGCCGGTACTTCAGGGTATCACCAGGGCATCGTTACAAACGAAATCATTCATCTCCGCGGCATCGTTCCAAGAGACTACAAAAGTGTTGAACGAAGCAGCAGTTGCTGGTAAAGTAGATTCGCTTGAAGGTCTTAAGGAAAATGTTATCGTTGGACATAGAATCCCTGCAGGTACAGGTATGAGAGATTACGATCATACTATTGTAGGTTCTAAAGAAGACTACAACGAGATCATGGCTAGTAAAGAAGAATACATCTACTAATCGAAAGATTGCTAGTTAAATAAACAAAAGCCACTATTTTAATTTTAAATTAGTGGCTTTTTAATTCATAAATCGAATATCTAATATTTAAAATCGAATATCCAATGAGTGATAATAATCAGCAACAAGGACAAATCAACATCGAACTGGATGAGAAAACTGCAGAAGGAATCTATTCTAACCTGGCAATCATCAATCATTCCGCTTCAGAATTTGTAGTTGATTTTGTGACGTTAATGCCGGGCGTGCCAAAGGCAAAAGTAAAATCGAGAATCGTCTTGACACCACAACATGCCAAAAGGCTGCTCAAGGCATTGGGAGAAAATATCCATAGGTATGAGCAGGTTAATGGTGAGATCAAGGATACTGAACAGCCTCAAATTCCATTAAACTTTGGAACGGCAGGACAAGCCTAAAAATACGTTTTTTTAAACAAAAGCCCTTCAGCAATGAAGGGCTTTTGTTGTTTTAAGCGCTTGTGCGTTTTTAATTTAACCTTTCGGTAATGATAAAAAAATGAGGATAATATGACGATACTCCGACAGAAAAAGCCATTTAACCTCTTTTTTCTTATGATTTAGGTTATTTTGTAGATTTAGTCGATAGCATTTGTTGTTTTGTCGTTTTTTATTGTAGATTAGCGACCCCTAAAATTCAGATCGAGATAACTATGAGCTTAAAAGAAATTCTTCTGAGTTCATTTTTTTTGCGATTAACCGAAATGCTTTTATTAACCATAACATATTGAAAAACATAATATTAATACCACTATTTATTTATGAATTATTTGATGCGATTTAAAACTTTTGATACCAGGAAGTTTTTAAATGATTTTGGAAAATCTTTTATTATACTATTGGTTTTTCTAGCAATAGGGGGGAAAAGCATGGGGCAGGCTGCCTCAGCAACCTGGGCGTTGACTTCGACAGGTTCTGCTGCTAATTCCGGAAATGTTACCGGGGCTGCATTGCTTGCAGGATCTGACATCGGAACTGTAACTTATGGGAGTACAAATGGTAGCTCTTCAGCGGGTGTAGCCACAGGTTGGGCAAATGCCTCTTTGAATACCAGCTCTTATTATGAGTACGATGTTGCACCAAACACTGGTAATACCTTTGCGGTAAACTCGATCAGCTTTTACTATAGCGTGTCCGGCGGAAGTATGAATTTAGCAGTATACTACTCATTGGATAATTTTAGTACATCTACTCAAGTGGGGTCAACAGTGACTGGGTTCAGCAATACATCGAGTACAACTCAGTTTACCAGCTCACCTTCTATTTCTGTTGCTTCAGGACAGACTTTGAAAGTAAGGGTCTACGGATGGGGGGCGAGTGCCAGCACAAGGACATTTAGGAATAAAACCATGGTAATTTCCGGGACGACTTCATCAGCTGCAACCATAACTTCCAATGCCGTTACCGGTAACTGGTCTTCTGGATCAAGCTGGGTAGGCGGAGTTGCTCCTACTTCTGCAGATAATGCGGTAATCGTTTCAGGAGCTGTCATCACCATGGATAACCTCACTTATAGTACAAGGAGTTCTGTAACCACTACTACTGTAAATGCTGGAGGTACTTTGGCAACTTCAGTTCAATACGTCAACAATGGTACTACTACTATTAATGGTGCATTTCAGCTGAATGCAGGCGGGTATACCAACAGCGGAAATAATTTTGTGTATGGATCTGCAGGGAAGTTGGTGTTTAACAATACTTCGTCCTATGGCGTAAGTAATACAGATCAATATTGGCCAACAGCAAACGGTCCGGTAGATGTAACTATTTTACAGGGTGGTATGACTCTTAACTCGGGTGCCAACCGTACTGTCACAGGTGTGTTTCAAACGGCTGCAGCAGTTACATTGACGGGTACGCTTACTTTAAATGGAACAGTAAGAATTAATAGCGGTGGATCTTTTGCGAATTCACCAACTTATGGAAGTTCTTCTACTCTTGTATATAATACAGGAGGGACTTATACAATAGGAAATGAATGGAATGCTTTAAGCGGTGCGGGTTATCCGGCCAATGTGCAGATTTCAAATCCTGGAACCGTTACTACTTTAAATATGGGTAGTGCAGCGGCACAATGTTCAGGAAGTATTATTGTGGATGCTTCTACCGTTTTAAATACCACTTCAGGTGGATTGACCGTATTAGGCAGTGTTACCACTAATGGTACAACCAACACGGGCGGAGCTTTAAATGTTACCGGAACTGTAACCACTAACGGAACAATTAGTTTAGGAGGCGATGCCACCTTATCGGGAACCAGTGCCAGTGATTGGGTAGTGGGAGCTTCTGCTACGCAAACCAATAACAGCAAGGCAGTTGTTTTTACAGGTGCATCGGGAACACAGAATATTACAAAAACGGGTGGCGGTACAATTTCCTTTGACTATTTGGTAATCAATAAAGCGGCCGGTTCTGTTCTTATAAATTCTGCTACCAATGTTACTATCGCCGCTACAGCTGGCGATGTTCTGCAACTATTGAATGCAGGGGCATTGGATCTCAATGGACGTACCCTGACTTTAAGCAATACCGGTGGTAATATTGCGGCTAATGCTTCGGGGCGCTCAATCACATCAGGAACGACAGGTGCCACATTGGCCATAACAGGCTCGAAATCGTTTAGCGGTTCGGGAACATTGGTTATCAATGCCAATGTTACTACGGTATTGAGTGCTGGATTTGATTTTGGTTCAAGCAAAGTGACTGTCAATGGGATATTGCAGTTGAATAGCGGAGGCTATGCAATGAATGGTACTGCCCCAATATATGCGAGTGGGTCCACATTATTATTCAATACTGGCGGTAACTATGATATGCACAACGGAACTTCAGATGTGGCTGCCTGGTTTAGGAATACTCCAAGTACCGGTGCTGCACAGGCTGGCGTGCCATGGAATGTGAGCATTGCAAACAATACTTCGGTGCGGTATAATAGTGCCAATAGCGATAATTTTCCAAGGTACATCAACGGAAATCTTACTATAGGCAGCGGCTCGTCATTTACTTTGGGAGGATTAAGCGGAACAGCCGGAGATTTCTACTTAAGAGGAAACTGGATTAATTCAGGAACTTTTACCCCAAATAGCAGAGCTGTAAATTTTAATGGCACAACTGCGCAAACACTTACGGGAGCTACTACTTTTGATTATCTGACACTGAATAACAGCACGGGCCTGTCATTGGTCAATGCCATAACGGTAAACCAGATTTTGACATTGACTTCAGGAAAGCTAGCTTTAGGAGCTAATAACCTGACTATTGCTTCTGCAGGAAGTATCAGCGGTGCTTCTTCTTCTAATTATATCGTTACTGCAGGCACCGGGCAGTTAAAAAGAACGGTTGGCAGCGCTGTGGCATTCCCGGTTGGTTCTGCAACAGCATACAATCCTATTACCATTACCAATTCCGGTACGTCAGATGTATACGGGATTATTGTTACTTCGGGGGCATTGCCAACGGTAAACGATGCGACCTATGCTGTAAATGACAGATGGATTATAACCGAAGCGGTTGCGGGAGGAAGTACTTTGACGGTAGTACCCCAATGGAATACTTCTGATCAAGGGACGGCTTTTGCTGCGGCAACTACTCCTTACATAGGGTTTTACAATGGAACGGCCTGGACTCAGAATACAGCCACCATATCAGGAACCAATCCTTATACCGCTTCTGCCGCAACAACTTTTACCCCGTCCGATCTTACAGCAGGAACCCAATATTTTGCAGTAGCGAAGGACAATGGATTTAAATGCAGTACAACTCAGATTACCGTGGCGCAAGGATTTAATTCGACTTCGCTTCCGGCCTGCTGGTCAAGAGCAAATGTTGTTACACAGACGGCTTCTAAAATTACTTTTGTAACAAGCGGGACCAGCCCGTCAACCAGTCCACAGGAAGGAACTCATATGGTACAATACAATTCATTCAGTAATACTAGTGGTGGAGCAGGTTCTGAAGAAAGGTTGGCCAGCCAGCCATTATCTTCTACCGGTATCAGTAGTGTTGATGTGCAATTCTATTGGAAAAATGAAAATAATTCTTCCTATTCGACCGGTAATTATCTTAATGAGGGTGTGCAGGTTCAATATTCATTGGACGGAAGTACCTGGACTGATACAGGATCCTTCTTCCCAAGGCATGACGGTTCCCTAGCATCAGCAACTTCAGCATGGAACCTGAAGACGGTTACTTTACCAAGTGCCGTGAGCAATCAACCGCTTTTTTATGTGGCTTTCAAATTCCACTCAGAATATGGCGATAACTGCTTCCTGGATAACGTGACAATAGTGACATCGCCGTCTACATTATCAACAAACGGAACGACTTCTTTAGCCTTTAGTACGACTCAGGCCCCGCTTACTAATTCGAGCAGCCAACAATTTAATTTGTCTGGTGTCAATCTTACTGGTGCTCCAGGAAATATTACTGTTACTGCACCTAATACGGATTTCCAGGTATCGAACAATAATTCAACATGGGGAGCAACAGCAGCTATTGCTTACAGTTCGGCTGCACTGACATCTACGGCGGTGTATGTTAGGTTCACGCCTCAATCTTCTGGTGCAAAAACAGGAAATATTACTTTTAGCGGAGGCGGAGTAAGTACACCTCCAACCATTGCCCTAACAGGGACAGGTATTTTGCCTGCGCCAACGGCAACTGCGGCAACCAATATTGCGGCAACCTCATTTGATGCTAATTGGAATGCAGTGTCAGGAGCCACTTCTGGATATCTGCTGGATGTTAGTACTTCTGCAACTTTTGGGACAAGCAGTGCCACAGACCTGACAGAGGATTTTGAAACTGGTATGCCAACCTCAAGTTACTCAACAGGAACCTACACTTTAAATTCCGGTTCTTGGTCGTTCGTAAATATATTAAAGGCAACAGGTACAAACGTAAATGCAGGCTCGGGAGGTGCACAGCTTCAGGGAGCCACAAGCGCTTCAATGACTAGCCCGGCATTAAACGCAATTAGCTCGTTGACTTTTTATGCAAAAAGAGGAACAACAGCCACTTCGCTCTCGGTTCAGAAAATAGTTGGAGGTGTTACCACAACTATTCAGACCATTGCTTTAACAACTACGTTTACACAATATACCGTAAACGTGAATGAAACTTCTTCGGCAGTGCAGATTGTGTTTTTAAACGGTGCCGCAGTAGCCTATATGGATGATTTGGACATTAGTTATACCAGTACAATTCCTTCTTTTGTAACAGGTTATAATGCGAAAGCCATTTCAGGCCAATCTACAGTTACTTCAAGCGTAACAGGTTTAACCGCCGATACAATTTATTATTACAGGCTGCGCGCCACAGATGGAACACCTTCGGCATATTCAAACGTTATTACTGTCAATCCGGCTTCAAGGGGAGGTTCGGCAGCCGCTGACCAGACTATCTGTTACGGGACACAGCCAGCTTCATTGACCCTAACCGGAAATAACGGTACTGTCGTAAAATGGCAGAAGGCCACGGATGCTGCTTTCACAAGCCCAATTGATATTGCCAGTACATCGGCAACCTTGTCTGGAGCTACCATAGGTAGCTTAACTGCAACTACTTATTTCAGGGCGGTAGTACAAAGCTATACTAACCCTACGGCTAATTCTAGCTACGCAACAGTTACGGTAACGCAGGTTCCAACTTATGCCAACCTGCAATATCCTTCATCAGGAAGTATTTGCCAGGGAGGAAGCTTTACTGCCTACGGACAAGTCTATGAGGCAGGTGTGACAGAAGCAGCGGGTGCAGGAGCAGGAATCACAGCTCAGTTTGGTTATAGCTTAACGAATAGCGATCCTTCTACATGGACTAATTGGAGCAATGCTTCATTTAACGTACAATCTGGTAACAATGATGAATACGCGTATACTTTTACTCCGCCTTCATCAGGAACCTATTATTATACATTCAGGTACCGTCAAGGTACTTGCGATTGGTTGTACGGTGGTTACAACGGCGGTTTTTGGAACGGGACATCAAATGTAAACGGAACTCTGACCGTAAATACTTCTTCTGTAGCTCCAGCCAGCATTACCGGAACAACAACTATCTGTAGCGGAAACAGCACCACGCTTACGCTAAATGGTGGAACAGCCGGAACAGGTGCAACTGCAGAATGGTTCACGGGATCTTGCGGCGGAACTTCAGCCGGAACAGGGAACTCAATCACGGTTTCCCCAACTTCAAACACCACTTATTATGTGAGGTATGCCGGAAGCTGTAACACTACAACTTGTGCCTCACAATTGGTTACGGTAAATACTCCTTCTGTAGCTCCAGCCAGCATTACAGGAACGACAACTATCTGTGGTGGTAACAGTACCACGCTTACGCTAAATGGCGGAACGGCAGGAACAGGTGCAACTGCAGAATGGTTCACTGGATCTTGCGGCGGAACTTCAGCGGGAACAGGAAACTCAATCACGGTTTCCCCAACTTCAAGCACTACTTATTTTGTGAGGTATGCCGGAAGCTGTAACACGACAACTTGCGCATCGCAATTGGTAACCGTAAACGCATCAAGTACAGCCGCTGTAATTTCGGGCAGCGCTGCGGTTTGTTCAGGAAATTCAACCGATTTAAGCGTGGCTATAACAGGTGGTTCGTCTCCTTTTGATGTTGTTTATACAGATGGTACTTCAAGTTTTACGGTAAACGGATATGCTAGTGGTTCTGCTATTTCGGTAGTTCCTTTGGCTACAACAACTTATGCTTTGGTTTCTGTGACAAGTGCGAATGGATGTGTGGGAACAGGCAACAGCGGTTCGGCCGTAGTGACTATGGATGCAACAACATCAGCAGATGGCGGGGTTTCATGGTCAAATGGTACGCCAACTTCAACTAAGTCGGCTATATTTGATGGTTCAACAGCAACTATCGGAGCCGATTTCAATGCCTGCTCGCTTCGATTGAAAAACAATGCAACGGTAAATGTTTCGTCAGGACATAATGTTGTTTTAAATGGCGCAATCAATGTTGAGGCAGGAAGTACATTTACTCTGGAAAACAATGCGAATTTGTTGCAGTCAGGTACAAATTACACCAATACCGGAAACATTGTCGTGAAGAGGAATTCGGCAGCGCTGAATCGCCTGGATTATACCTTATGGTCTTCTCCGGTTACTGGCCAGGGACTATATGCGTTTTCCAAGTTTACGCTTCCAAACAGGTTTTATACCTACAACCCGGATACCAATCTTTACAGCAGTTCGGTTGGATTTAATCTGACCAATCTCCAATATCCGTCACCGTTGGTTGCTCCAAATGGTGTTGACGGAACCGATACCAACAATGTACAGTTTGCAACAGGCCACAGTTATTTGATCCGTGTGCCTTGGAACCATCCGACATCGCCAACTACCTGGACAGGAACATTTACGGGAATTCCGAATAATGGGAATATTACCCTTTCAGGGCTTACCAGCGGATCGTATTATGCTGTGGGTAACCCGTATCCTTCGACAATTGATGCAGATTTGTTTATCCAAAACAATAACATTGGGAACAATCCAGCTGCGTCAGGTGACGGTTTGTATTTCTGGAGAAAAACCAATAATGCCGATGCGGCATCTTATGCGACCTACACCACGGCAGGTGGGGTGAAATCGGGAGGAGATACATTGGGTATTGTTCCAAACGGAATAATTCAGGTGGGTGAAGGATTCATTGTTAAGGCAACTTCAGCATCAATAGCATTCAATAACGGACAGCGTCTGGCAGATAATGACAATCAGTTTTTAAGAACGGCCAATGTCGAGCGTCATAGGATCTGGTTGAAATTATCCAACGCAACTACGGTAATCAACCAGATGATGGTTGCTTACATGACAGGTGCTACAGAAGGCATTGATACTGCTATTGACGGGCGTTATTTTAATGACAACCCAACTGCATTGAATTCATTGCTTAATAATGAAGCGTTTGCCATCCAGGGAAGAAGCCTGCCTTTCAATTCGTCTGATATTGTTCCTTTAGCATTTAAAGCCGCCACGGCCGGAAATTACTCGATAAGCATTGACCAGGTTGACGGATTATTCAACGATGGAGCTCAAAAGATTTATTTAAAAGACAATTTGACAGGAACCACGCATGATTTAAATGTAGGGGCTTATGATTTTGCTTCCGATGCGGGAACTTTCAATAATCGTTTTGAGATTGTTTATCAATCTCAGTTAAGCAACCCGGCCTTCACAGCTAATTCGGTTGTCATTTACAGCCAGAATAATGATTTTGTAATCAATTCAGGAAATACCGTCATGTCGTCAGTAAAAGTGTTTGACATTAGAGGAAGGTTGCTGCAAGAGAAAAAGAATATAAATGCCAGCCAGGCGGTTATCAATGGAGGCCTTGCCAATGCGGTGCTTCTAATACAGGTTACCTCAGAAAACGGCGCTGTAGTGACCAAGAAAGTGATAAAATAAGATAATTGATCCTTTGTAAAAATCCCTGTTATTTATAACAGGGATTTTTTTTTATAAAAATGGCATTTAATCGATTAAATATTTTGGTTAATCGATGAATAGGCTATTTGTCTGATTAATCCGCTTTCTTTGCGTTTGTATGTCATTTTTTGGAATAACTGGCTGTTATTCAGATATAAATTATTACCTTCAAATGTTTAACCGATAAAAGTATGAAGTATGGAAAAACGATTACATAAAACAAATTTTATCATTGTTGTAACACTGGCTCTTTTGGGGCTTTGCCAAAATGCTGTTTCCCAGACAAATGGGGATTACAGAACTAGGACAGGCGCTTCGGGAAGTTGGTTCGGAACAGCTATTTGGCAAAAATATACCACTTCATGGAATGATGTGACCACATCGCCTACGTCATCAGATGGGGCCATTGAGGTAAGAAGCGATGCTTCGCTTACTATTACGGGTACATTAACGGTCGATCAGTTAACCATAAACGGAACGGTAAACTATAATAATTCCAGCAATGGAGCCGGTAATAACTTCATCCTGAATAACGGTACCGGAACCGATATGGTTATTAATGGGACATTTATCAATTCAGCCACTGGGAATCAGGGAACCGTTACTATCAATACAAGTGCTACCTGGTCGGTTTCTGCAACGGGTACTTATGTGCATAATTCACTGAGGGCGGTTTCTGCTTCTTTAGATGCAGGAACATTTGATCCGGCAGGAACGCTTATTTATAGAGGGAGTTCAAGCTTGACGCCGGCAATGAGCCTTTCAGGACGGACCTTTGGTAACCTTGTTTTTGAAAGTACTTCTGGGGCCATGTCAACTGTTTTAAGTACGGGTTCCGCTTTTACCGTGGCGGGTGATTTATTTATTGGCGGTGGCGGTGCCGGTACGGTTTCCATTAGTTTTGCCTCTTATGCTAATGCAGTGAATGTCAGTGGGGATTTATTGATTGATGCCGGAAGCACTCATATCAATAATGCTACCACCAATTTGTTGAATGTTTCCGGAAATGTTGTTATAGATGGTACATTAACGATGAATGGAGATGTAAATGTAGGCGGAAACTGGACAGTGGGTGCCAGTGGCACGCAAACCAATAATTCAAAGAATGTCGTTTTTAACGGCACGGGAACACAAACTATTACAAGGACTGGTGGCGGTAATGTGACTTTCAACTATTTGGTACAGAATAAAGCCAGTGGGGATATTGTCATCAACAGCTCGCCGGCGACTGATGTTATCGTTAATTATACTACAGGTGCCGGTTTGCAAATGAATAATGTGGGTCAGCTGGATCTGAACGGCAGGACATTGACGTTAAGCGGAACTAGCGGGAACCTGCAGGTAAACACTACGGCACGGACAATAAAATCATCGGTTACCGGAGGGACATTAGCCGTTACGGGAACCAAAACAGTTACCAATAGTACAGGAAGTGGTACATTATCCATAACAAGTAATGTTGTAGTGGCTCTTTCAGCTGCATGTAACTTTGGTTCGAACCTTACAACGATCAATGGAACTTTACGCTTGGCTTCCGGTGGCTCGGTAACAACGAATGCGCCGACTTATGGAACAAATTCTTTGCTTCAATATGCAACAGGTGCAAGTACAACCCGGGGAACCGAATGGGGAACAGCAACTTCGGGTGCTGGATATCCTTACAATGTGCAGGTTAGTACCAGTGGTACTAACACTACTCTTAACATGTCTACTACCGTTGCCCAATGTGCAGGAAATTTAACTGCTGATACAGGCAACACAATCAATACTACCACAAATACCTTAACGGTTATCGGAAATGTAAATGTGAACGGGACAATTAGCCTGAGTGGCGATTTCGCTTTTAGAGGCAATTTTAACAATAATGGGACATTCACCGTAAATGCAAAAACCGTGACTTTGAGCGGAACCAATCAAAGCATTACGGGTTCAGCAACTACGTTCCAGGATTTGGTTTTGGCAACGTCTTCAAGCACAAAAACATTGGGCGTTGGAATTACGATTAACGGAAACCTGAATATCAATACAGGGGTAAAGCTTGATCTGGGAACATTCAGGTCTACTTCCGCTACC
Source organism: Flavobacterium sp. (assembly GCA_049841115.1). Classification (GTDB taxonomy): domain Bacteria; phylum Bacteroidota; class Bacteroidia; order Flavobacteriales; family Flavobacteriaceae; genus Flavobacterium. Next base: position 215,519 of record JASGHQ010000006.1, on the reverse strand, counting down.
TTGACAACTGCTGCAAGCGTAAGGACTACAGGAACATCGTATGGAGGGACCGGTACCATCGCAACCAACGTGGATACTACTTTTTTTGCAGCAAATACAGGTTATCTGAATGTTGGGACCTGTGCTAATTATAGTCTTGCCAGTGTAGCCAATACATCAATTTGTGTGGGTACAGCCGCAACAATCAATGTAACATCAACTGTTGGGAACCTGCCTGACGGGACGTATACAGTCTTTTATACCTTAGGTTCGCCAAATGCTGTGTCGGCAAGTACAACCATGACTATTTCTTCGGGGAACGGTTCGGGCTCTTTCACAACTTCAAGTTTGGCTAATTCAGGTGCAACCAACATTACCATAGATTATATCAGGAATAATTGTGTTTCCAGATTGGTTTCGGGGAACACCGCAACAATTACTGTCAATACTGTTTCGGTGGCTCCAACCGCAATTACGGGAACGACAACAATCTGTAACGGAGGAAGCACTACACTGACGGTTAGCGGAGGGACACTTGGTTCGGGTGCTACTGTAGAATGGTTTACCGGATCTTGCGGGGGGGTATCTGCTGGAACTGGAAATTCTATCAATGTTTCGCCAACATCCAATACCACTTATTATGTAAGATACAATGGCTGTAATACAACAAGCTGCACTTCGCAATTGATTACTGTCAATACTTTGTCGGTAGCTCCAACCGGAATTACCGGAACGACAACAATCTGTAACGGGGGAAGCACCACACTTACCTTGAGCGGTGGTACTGCAGGAACTGGTGCAACTGCAGAATGGTTCACCGGATCTTGCGGAGGGGTATCTGCTGGAACCGGAAATTCCATTACTGTTTCGCCAACATCAAATACCACTTATTATGTGCGTTATAACGGAACCTGCAATGTGACAAGCTGTGCTTCGCAATTAGTTACTGTCAATACCTTGTCGGTAGCCCCAACCGGAATTACAGGAACGACAACAATCTGCAACGGGGGAAGCACTACGCTTACCTTGAGCGGTGGTACTGCAGGAACTGGTGCAACTGCAGAATGGTTCACCGGATCTTGTGGCGGAACACCAGCAGGAACCGGAAATTCCATTACTGTTTCGCCAACATCCAATACCACTTATTATGTGCGTTATAATGGAACCTGCAATACTACAAGCTGTGCTTCGCAATTAGTTGTAGTAAATACGTTGTCGGTAGCTCCAACTTCAATTACTGGAACAACAGCAATCTGCAACGGAGGAAACACTACGCTTACCTTGAACGGTGGCACTGCGGGAACTGGCGCAACTGCGGAATGGTTTACAAGCTCGTGCGGGGGAACACCTGCAGGAATAGGAAGCTCTATCAATGTGTCTCCTGGGTCAACCACAGCATATTATGTACGCTATAACGGAACCTGCAATACTACAAGCTGTGCATCTCAAACAGTTACTGTTAACAATGGATCTTCATCTGCTGCGATTTCAGGAAGTGCATCAATTTGTTCAGGTAATTCAACTAATCTGGCGGTAACTATTATTGGAGGCTCATCTCCTTATACTTTGGTTTATTCAGGAGGGACAATAAATAATTATGTGAGTGGGACAGCTATATCGGTTTCGCCAACAAGTACAACAAATTATACCATAACATCAGTTACAGATAGTAATGGATGTCCCGGAGCTGGCAATAGCGGAACAGCTACGGTAACATTAACAACAACTACATCAACAGACGGAGGAGCCAGTTGGGATAATGGATCGCCAAGCAATCTAAAAGCTATTGTTTTTGATGGTGGGTCAGGAACTGTAAGTTCTGATATTTCAGGATGTTCATTGCGACTGAAAAACAATGCGATAGTAGAGGTTGTGTCTGGTATTGATGTTGATTTAAGCGGTGCAATAACAGTTGATTCGGGAAGTGCTTTCACTTTGGATAATACGGCCAATTTATTACAAGCAGGAATTGCTAATACCAACTCTGGTAACATTATAGTTAAGCGTAACAGTTCTGCCTTGAAGCGCCTTGATTATACGTTATGGTCATCTCCTGTTGCTGGCCAGGGATTGTATGCGTTCTCACCAACGACGCTTCCTAACAGGTTCTACACCTATGTTCCGAGTAGCAATACCTACAGCGCTTCGGTTGGCTTTAACCTTACAGGTCTTCAATACCCTTCGCCATTGGTTGCTCCTAACGGCATTAACGGTACGGATGGCAATAATGTGCAGTTTGCTACAGGGCAAAGCTACCTTATCCGCGTTCCGTGGGACCATCCTACGGCAGCTACGGTTTGGGGCGGCACCTTTACGGGAGTCCCTAATAATGGGGATATCCCGGTGACGGTTTCCACGGCAGGTGAACCAACGATCGGGTATGGCTATAATGCGGTGGGTAACCCTTACCCATCAAGGATCAATGTGCATGATTTCATAGATGGCAATACCAACATATCGGGAACGCTTTACTTCTGGAGAAAAACCAATGATAATACCTCGAGTTCGTATGCTACGCTTAGCAAGATTGCGTATGTTGCCAACGGTGCTGCCGGAGGAGATACCGGTACAGGATATTTCAATACGGGAGATGAATCGAACTGGGTGATCAATATCGGACAGGGGTTCTTTGTTAAGGCGAACAGCGGATCAACGATCAGCTTTACCAACAGCATGAGGAGGAGTTCCAATGGGAATCAGTTCTTCAGGACTTCACAAAATACAGATACGGTATCAGGCGGATTGTACTGGCTGAACCTGACTGCAAACACGGGTATCTACAGCCAGATGGCAGTAGGCTACAGTTCTGAAGGGACATTGGGGGTTGACAGGGGGATTGATGGAGAGAATATCAACAAGGATTTCTACCTGACGAGTTTGATCGATGCCAATGAGTATTCGATTCAGGGAAGGCCCGACTTCAATTCGGATGACATTGTTCCGCTGGCATACAAGACAGCCACTGCGGGTACGTATACGATCTCGATTGACCATGCTTCAGGGATCTTTAGTGCAGGCGGGCAGTCGATCTACCTGAAGGATAACCTGACTTCTTCGTTGCATGATATGGGAAGCGGAGCGTACAGCTTTACCACTGATGCGGGTGCTTTCGGCAATCGTTTTGAGGTGGTTTACACCAACCAGCTGGGAGGAGAGACCTTCAGTGAGAATACGGTAGTGATCTATACGCAGGGCCATGATTTTGTGGTGAACTCGGGGAATGCGGTTATGAGCTCGATCAAGGTGTTTGACATCCGGGGAAGGCTGTTGCAGCAGAAAACGGGAATCAATTCGAGCCAGTCAGTTATTGGCGGAGGATTGGCTAACCAGGTATTGTTGGTACAGATCACTTCAGACAACGGAGCGGTAGTAACCAAAAAGGTAGTACGATAAGAATTCTGTAAAACATTTCAAATAGGAATCCCCACTTTTAAGTGGGGATTTTTTTTGTTCATAACTTCGTTTATTATTTGTTTTCAGGCTTTAACCGTTAGACGAGTATAATAGTATTTTTGACGATATAAATATGTACTACATTAAATGTAGTGTAAGTTTGCGGCTTTAAATAGAAGCATTGCTACATTACATGTAAAATTAATGCTACAAGCATGTGAATGGCTTGTTTGCTGTGTAGTGTTTATTTATTCTGTCAAAATTAAAAATATTACGATGAAAAAACCATTACACTTGAGAACATCAAGGGCTTTGTTATTATTGTTGGGCCTGATGTGTTATTCGAATTTGCTTTTAGCGCAGAGTACTGCGAATTATGCGTTTACAACAAATACAACAGCCTCTCTGGTTTTAGATTTGAATAGTAATACTGTAGATATGACTACTGGTACTACCCAAATACACGGGGCTAGTGTTGATGATACTGCCTCTCCAGCCATCAGTATCGGTTTTGATTTCTTTTTTTATGGTAGCCGCTATACTGACTTTTCAGTTTCAGATAACGGATTGATCGGATTAGGTACAACGGCAATAGCCGGAAACACTTATGTATGTTCAGGCGGCTCTACGACTACGCCAAGATTGTCTGGGTTTTGTGCCGACCTAAGAGTGGGGACTTCCGGGAAAATACATTACAAAATAATCGGTGATTATCCAAACAGGTGCTTGGTTATTGAGTTCTCAAATATGTCGATAAATTATCTTGCCACACCAGGTAATGATGGTACTTACCAAGTGAGATTATATGAATCTACAGGTGTGGTAGAATATGTTTATGGAGCTATGGCAAAAAATGCAGGAAGCGGAACTTCTGCACAAAATAATACTACAATAGGTTTTTCTGTTGGATCGGCTGCAAATACAACGGCTTCGGTTACAACAAGTACCAATACCGTAGCCTATACAGCAACTTTCAATTCAAATCCGTCTTATACGGTAAACTCCCCAATCACAAACCTTAATTCGGCATCTAATGGAAGCAGAAGGGTTTATAGGTTTTCTCCGCCTACGGCAAATGCGCCTACCGGATTGAGTTTCTCAAATATTACCACGGCCGGAATGACCTTAAACTGGACGGATAATGCTTCAAACGAACTAGGCTATGTTGTCTATGTTTCTACAGATAATGTCAATTTTACATTTGATCAGCAACTTGCCCAAAATTCTACGTCGGCAACGGTTACTGGTCTTACAAATAATACACTGTACTATTTTAAAGTTTTCTCTATCCGAGAAGGAGCTTTGAGTACGGCTTTAACAGGTTCCCAGACAACTCTTGGACAAGTTTTGACTTCAAGCGGTTCGTGGCTAGTCCCTGTAGGTGTTACATCGGTTACAGCAGAATGCTGGGGAGCTGGCGGTGGCGGTTCTAGCAGGACCGGAACGAATGCTGCAGGAGGTGGTGGTGGAGGTGCCTATTCAAAAGGGACTTTTACGGGCGCTTTAGGTGGTAACTCTATTACATATATTGTGGGTACGGGTGGAGCTATAGGTGCTCCTACTGCGGCACCTGGTAATGTTTCTTCGGCAAGTTTTGGAGGTAATACCGTAACTGCAAATGGAGGGCTTTCTACAAATACGGCAACTGGAGGAGCAGGAGGAACTGCATCTGCTATAACCGGAATCACTACTGTTTCTTATGCTGGAGGAGCAGGAGGTACTGCAAATACTGCCGGTGGCGGTGGCGGTGGATCAGCTACTTCTACAGGAACCGGAATCAGCAACGGAACAAATGGCGGGACTTCCGCTACGGCAAATACACCGGGAGGAACTGGTCAGGCAACAGGAGGATTAGGAGCTGCTTCGGATAACGGCCCGGCTGCAACCGCAGGTAGTGTGCCCGGTTCCGGAGGAGGAGGTAAAGGTGCGACAGGAGCAGGGTCATCAGGAGTTGGAGGTGCCGGGCAGGTAGTTTTTAGCTGGGTATGCCCAACGTATGCCATAACCGGAGTTTCGGCAACAACACCTTCGACTACAGGAACTACTTCAACTGTAACTGTAACCGGACTGTCTAATGGAACGTATACGGTTACCTACAGCTTTAGCGGTGCCAATGCCAATGCAAATCAAACCGCATCAATGACGGTTTCGGGTGGAATAGGAACATTTACAACCATAGCAGTTGCAAATGCCGGGGCAACAACAATTACAGTAACAAATCTTTCTAATGGTACTGCACCGGCAACGTGCAGCAATGCAATAACCGAAAATAACTCAACTATTATAAGTATCAATTCGGTTACTTATAATACTGCCGGGACAAGTTCATTTACAATTCCAGCTGGTATTACCTGTGTTAAGGTTGATGCGATTGGTGGCGGTGCCGGAGGATCTACAAGAACTAGCAACAGTGGCGGTGCCGGAGGTGGTGGTGGAGGTGCCTTTGCCAGCGGTACAGTTTCTGTTGTTTCAGGAAATTCATATACTGTTGTAGTGGGAGCTGGTGGTGCCACAAATGCGAATGGAGGTGACTCAACATTTAATTCGACATCTGTTGTGGCTGAAGGAGGGTTTGCAGGTGCAAGTAATACCCAAACTGCTAATTCGGGTGGTACCGTTGCCGGATCAACAGGTAATATCGCAAGGTATAAAGGCGGTGATGGAGGAGCTGGAGGAACTACCAATTCGGGAGCCGGAGGTGGTGGAGCCGGTACTACTGGAGCCGGAGGAAATGCAACAACAACAACAGCAGGTACAGGAACTGCTTCTGGCGGAGGTAATGGAGCAGCCGGCGTAACAGCAGGTAATACAGGTAATACAGGTAATACCTACGGAGGTGGTGGAAGCGGGGGCGCTGCTAATAACGGTACTGATAGAAGTGGTGGTGCCGGAGCCAGGGGTTTGGTTACCATTACCTGGATAGATGCAAGTGATTTCAGTACTACAGCTACCGCTGCAGTTTGTGCAAACAACCCTGCTACAGTAACGGTTACCTCTACAACTCTTGATGATGGGACTTATACTGTTACGTACAATACAACCAACCCAACAACCACGGGGAATACAGCTACTATGGTTTTTAGTGGGGTTACCGGAACATTTACAACGATTAATTTATTAAACGCAACAACTTCAGATGTAACAGCCAATATAACAATTACCGGGGTTACATTTTCAGGCTGGTCATGTGGAGCAACAATAAGTACGGGTAATGCTGCAAATGTTGTTGTTAATCCAAATAATACAGTGACGGCGGGATCGAACCCAACATTATGTATAAGTACGTCATTGACTCCAATAACGCATACTACAACATCCGCAACAGGAATTGGAAGTGCTACGGGATTACCTTCGGGGGTTTCGGCGTCATGGGCTTCTAATGTAATTACTATCAGTGGAACGCCAAGTGCATCAGGAACATTCAATTACAGCATTCCATTAACAGGTGGTTGCGGAACAGTTAATGCAACAGGAACCATTACGGTTACGCCTCTTAATACGGTAGGCTCGGGTTCTGCCACTCCAACATTATGCATCAATACCGCCTTAACGGCAATTACACATACTACCACAGGTGCGACCGGAATTTCAAATGCGGGTATGTCAGGGGCTAACGGACTACCTACGGGAGTTTCAGCTAGCTGGGCATCTAATACGATAACCATCAGTGGAACGCCGACAGCCTCAGGAATATTTAATTACAGCATTCCATTAACAGGTGGTTGCGGAGCAGTGAATGCGACAGGGACAATTACGGTAACTGCAGCCAATACAGCAGGAACGGCATCATCAAACCCAACATTGTGCATCAATACGGCTTTGACTGCTATCACAAGAACAACGACAGGAGCTACGGGTATTTCAAATGCAGGGGTTTTAGGAGCCAATGGTTTGCCGGCAGGAGTTTCAGCTAGCTGGGCATCTAATACGATAACCATTAGTGGAACGCCGACAGCCTCAGGAATATTTAATTACAGCATTCCATTAACAGGTGGTTGCGGAACAGTGAATGCAACAGGGACAATTACGGTAACTGCAGCCAATACGGCAGGAACGGCATCATCAAACCCAACATTGTGCATCAATACGGCTTTGACTGCTATCACAAGAACAACGACGGGAGCTACGGGTATTTCAAATGCAGGGGTTTTAGGAGCTAATGGATTGCCGGCAGGAGTTTCCGCTACTTGGGCATCAAACACAATAACTGTCAGCGGAACGCCAACGGCATCAGGAACATTTAATTACAGTATCCCATTAACCGGAGGCTGTGGCAGTGTTAATGCAACCGGGACAATTACGGTAACTGCAGCCAATACGGCAGGTACGGCATCGTCAACACCAACCTTATGCATCAATACGGCATTGATTGCTATTACGCATGCGACTACTGGAGCTACGGGAATTTCAAGTGCAGGGGTTTCAGGAGCCAATGGCTTGCCTTCGGGAGTTTCGGCTACATGGGCTTCAAATACAATTACTATTAGTGGAACACCAACAACATCAGGTATATTTAGTTACAGCATCCCATTAACCGGGGGCTGCAGCAGTGTTAATGCAACAGGGACTATTACTGTAACCGCAGCTAATACTGCAGGAACGACATCATCTAATCCTACTTTATGCATCAATACGGCTTTGGTAAATATTACAAGGACAACAACGGGAGCTACGGGTATTTCAAGTGCAGGGGTTTCAGGAGCCAATGGTTTGCCTTCGGGAGTTTCGGCTACATGGGCATCGAATACGATTACGATCAGCGGAACGCCAACGGCATCAGGAACATTTAACTACAGCATTCCATTAACAGGTGGTTGCGGAATAGTGAATGCTACCGGGACAATTACGGTAACTGCAGCTAATACCGCTGGAACGGCATCTTCAACACCAACTTTGTGCATCAATACAGCATTGGTTGCTATTACGCATACAACAGCTGGAGCTACAGGTGTTTCCAATAACGGAGTTTCGGGTGCTAATGGATTGCCAGCCGGGGTTTCGGCATCATGGGCATCAAATACAATTACGATCAGTGGAACGCCAACCGTATCAGGGACATTTAATTACAGCATCCCATTAACAGGAGGTTGTGGAAGCACAAATGCAACCGGAACGATTACAGTTACAGCTGTAAATTCAGTAGGAGCTGCATCTACAACGCCAACATTATGTAGGAATACGGCTATGACAGCGATTACACATACTACTATAGGTGCGACCGGAATTTCAAATGCAGGTGTGTCAGGTGCTAATGGATTGCCATCCGGGGTTTCGGCATCATGGGTATCAAATACAATTACGATCAGTGGGACACCAACGGTATCAGGAACATTCAGCTACAGTATTCCGTTAACCGGAGGCTGCGGAAGTGTTAATGCAACCGGAACCATTACCGTTAATGCATCAACTACTGCTGCTGTACTTTCGGGCAATGCTTCGGTTTGTTCGGGCAGCCCGACCAATTTAAGTGTGGCTGTAACAGGAGGTTCGTCACCTTTTGATGTGGTTTATACAGATGGCACTTCAAATTTTACGGTAAATGGATATGCTAGTGGTTCTGCTATTTCGGTAGCTCCTTTGGCTACGACTACCTATACTTTAGTTTCTGTGACAAGTGCCAATGGATGTGCGGGAACAGGCAACAGCGGTTCGGCTGTAGTGGCTATTGATGCTACTACGTCAACAGACGGTGGTGCTACATGGTCAAACGGAACACCTACTTCGGCCAAGTCGGCTATATTTGATGGTGCTACGGGAACTATTGGCGCCGATTTCAATGCCTGCTCACTCCGATTGAAAAACAATGCAACGGTAACCGTTTCTTCGGGCTTTGATGTTACGCTTCAGGGCAAGCTGACTGTAGAGTCGGGAAGTGCCTTTACGTTAAGCAATAATGCCAACCTTTTACAAAATACTACAGTTGCCAACTCTGGTAACATTATAGTTAAGCGTAACAGTTCTGCCTTGAAGCGCCTTGATTATACGTTATGGTCATCTCCTGTTGCTGGCCAGGGATTGTATGCGTTCTCACCAACGACGCTTCCTAACAGGTTCTACACCTATGTTCCGAGTAGCAATACCTACAGCGCTTCGGTTGGCTTTAACCTTACAGGTCTTCAATACCCTTCGCCATTGGTTGCTCCTAACGGCATTAACGGTACGGATGGCAATAATGTGCAGTTTGCTACAGGGCAAAGCTACCTTATCCGCGTTCCGTGGGACCATCCTACGGCAGCTACGGTTTGGGGCGGCACCTTTACGGGAGTCCCTAATAATGGGGATATCCCGGTGACGGTTTCCACGGCAGGTGAACCAACGATCGGGTATGGCTATAATGCGGTGGGTAACCCTTACCCATCAAGGATCAATGTGCATGATTTCATAGATGGCAATACCAACATATCGGGAACGCTTTACTTCTGGAGAAAAACCAATGATAATACCTCGAGTTCGTATGCTACGCTTAGCAAGATTGCGTATGTTGCCAACGGTGCTGCCGGAGGAGATACCGGTACAGGATATTTCAATACGGGAGATGAATCGAACTGGGTGATCAATATCGGACAGGGGTTCTTTGTTAAGGCGAACAGCGGATCAACGATCAGCTTTACCAACAGCATGAGGAGGAGTTCCAATGGGAATCAGTTCTTCAGGACTTCACAAAATACAGATACGGTATCAGGCGGATTGTACTGGCTGAACCTGACTGCAAACACGGGTATCTACAGCCAGATGGCAGTAGGCTACAGTTCTGAAGGGACATTGGGGGTTGACAGGGGGATTGATGGAGAGAATATCAACAAGGATTTCTACCTGACGAGTTTGATCGATGCCAATGAGTATTCGATTCAGGGAAGGCCCGACTTCAATTCGGATGACATTGTTCCGCTGGCATACAAGACAGCCACTGCGGGTACGTATACGATCTCGATTGACCATGCTTCAGGGATCTTTAGTGCAGGCGGGCAGTCGATCTACCTGAAGGATAACCTGACTTCTTCGTTGCATGATATGGGAAGCGGAGCGTACAGCTTTACCACTGATGCGGGTGCTTTCGGCAATCGTTTTGAGGTGGTTTACACCAACCAGCTGGGAGGAGAGACCTTCAGTGAGAATACGGTAGTGATCTATACGCAGGGCCATGATTTTGTGGTGAACTCGGGGAATGCGGTTATGAGCTCGATCAAGGTGTTTGACATCCGGGGAAGGCTGTTGCAGCAGAAAACGGGAATCAATTCGAGCCAGTCAGTTATTGGTGGAGGATTGGCTAACCAGGTATTGTTGGTACAGATCACTTCAGACAACGGAGCGGTTGTGACTAAAAAGGTAATCAGGTAATATCCGATAAAGTATACTTTAAATAAAAAATCCCCACTTCAAATTGGGGATTTTTATTTGTGTATGTAAAGCAAAAAAATAAGCTTAAAAAAATTTTAAGCTTGTTCTCTGTTTTTTCTATAAGTATATATTGCAAAAAGAATACCTGTAATCGCTAACAAAATCAATTTGTTATTGATTGGAGCCGGCTCCGGATCCTCACCTTCAACACCGCCACCACCATCATCATCTCCGGGTTGAGCAAAAGCTACGAAATCAGAAAAAAGGATAAACGTCAATAAATAAAATTTCAATAGCTTTTTCATAAAGACTTTTTATTCAGCGGGTAAATATAGGGAATCATTTTAAAACTAAAAAATTTAGTTAAAATATAACGATAATTTAATCAAATTCGGAGGTAAAATACAATTTTACGTTAGGAAATTTAGTCTGTGTCATTTGAATCGTAAATTCCGAATCAGCCAAAAACACCAACTGCCCGTACTTGTCATGTGCCAAAAATTTCTGCTTGATCCTTTTGAACTCCTTGAATTCCTCGCTTTTCGGGTCTTCTGGTTTTACCCAGCAGGCCTTGTGTACAGGGAAATTCTCATAGCTGCATTTTGCACCATATTCATGCTCCAAACGGTATTGGATCACTTCATACTGCAGGGCACCTACTGTCCCAATCACTTTTCGGTTATTCATTTCTAAAGTAAATAACTGCGCTACACCCTCATCCATCAACTGGTCAATCCCTTTTTCAAGTTGCTTTGCTTTTAGCGGGTCAGCATTATTGATATATCGGAAATGTTCAGGGGAAAAACTCGGAATTCCCTTAAAGCTCATCATTTCGCCTTCGGTCAGCGTATCGCCGATCTTAAAATTGCCGGTATCGTGCAAGCCGACAATATCGCCCGGATAGGAAATGTCAACGATCTCTTTTTTCTCGGCAAAAAACGCATTCGGGCTGGAGAATTTCAGGTTCTTGCCTTGGCGCACGTGCAGATAAGGTTTGTTTCTTTCGAAGGTTCCTGAAACAATTTTGACAAACGCTAACCTGTCGCGGTGCTTTGGATCCATATTGGCGTGGATTTTAAATACAAATCCGGATAACTTTTCTTCTTCGGGCTGTACCAGCCGTGTTTCTGATTCTTTTGGTCTCGGTGCCGGGGCGATTTCTATAAAGCAGTCCAGTAATTCACGTACTCCAAAGTTATTCAGGGCCGAACCAAAAAACACAGGTTGGATTTTTCCGTTGAGGTATTCCTCGCGGTCAAATGTTGGATAAACTTCAGAAATCAGTTCCAATTCCTCCCTTAATTTAACTGCAGGCTTTTCGCCGATGATTTTCTCCAATTCGGGGCTGTTGATGTCAGAAAAAGCAATCGTATCTTCGATGTTCTTGCGGCTGTCACCGCTAAATAGGTTGATGTTCTGTTCCCAGATATTATAAATTCCCTGAAAGTCATAACCCATTCCTATCGGGAAGCTTAAAGGTGTTACGCTTAATCCTAATTTTTGTTCCACTTCATCCATCAAATCAAAGGCATCTTTTCCTTCACGGTCTAGTTTGTTGATGAAAACGATCATTGGAATGTTCCTCATCCTGCAGACTGCAACCAGTTTTTCTGTTTGCTCTTCGACCCCTTTTGCAACATCGATTACAACAATGACACTGTCAACGGCGGTTAAGGTGCGGAAAGTGTCTTCTGCAAAATCCTTGTGTCCGGGTGTATCCAGGATGTTGATTTTTTTATCTTTATAATTGAATGCCAAAACCGATGTAGATACCGAAATTCCTCTTTGTCGCTCAATTTCCATGAAATCGGAAGTTGCCGCTTTCTTGATTTTGTTGTTCTTAACGGCGCCTGCTTCCTGTATGGCTCCTCCAAACAAAAGCAATTTTTCTGTCAGAGTGGTTTTACCGGCATCCGGGTGCGAAATGATTCCAAAGGTCCTGCGTCGTTGTATTTCTTTTAAAAAACTCATGATTTTTGATAAATTGGTTGCAAAAATACTATTATTTAATGATTATTTCCATATGGTTTTCATTTCGTTCCGATGCATCTTAATTTAAGCTGAAAAGGTGTGTTAATAAAATTTTGTTAATAGTAGTGCGTATAGTTGGATAATGTGTTTGAATTACTATTTTTGTTGATTGTTATCCCGCTAAGCCTAACCCATTTCGGCAGGCGCGCGGGCATAGAATTTAATTGTAGATTTTTTACAGAAAACAGTAGATCAGCATGAACTTAAAACAGTTTTTTTTCGGGATGTTATTTTTAATATCCTTTGCCAATAATGCACAAACCAATACAAGAGAAGTTCTTTTTACAGTAAATGACAAACCGTACTATACCGATGAATTTGAGAGGATTTATAAAAAGAACCTTGAGTTGGTAAAAGACGATTCGCAGAAAGACCTGAACCAATACCTGGAGCTTTTCATTGGCTACAAGCTAAAGGTTAATAAGGCATACAAGCTGGGATTACAGAATAATCCGCAATACAAAAATGAATTAAAATCCTACCGTTCGCAGCTGGCTAAAAACTATTTCAACGATACGAAAATCACCCAGGAACTTATTGACGAGGCATACAAAAGGCTCCAGAAGGAAATCAGGGCTTCGCACGTTCTTATACTGGTTGCTGAAAATGCAACACCCGAAGATACTTTAAAGGCTTATAAAAAGATAGAGGAAGTAAGGAAAAAAGCCCTGGCCGGAGAAGATTTTTCAAGCCTGGCGACCCAGTATTCCGAAGACCCGTCTGCAAAGGAGAACAAAGGTGATTTGGGTTATTTTACAGCTTTCAGGATGGTATATCCTTTTGAAAATGCAGCATACAATACACCTAATGGTCAAATCTCTAAAATCATCAGGACGCGTTTTGGATACCATTTGCTGAAAATTACAGATGTACGTGATAACCGCGGTGAAATTACTGTGGCGCACATCATGATTTTGGCGCCAAAACCGGAAGATGCGGATAAGGATTCAAAAGCCATTATCAACGATATCTACAAAAAAATACAGCAAGGCGAAAAATTTGAGGAATTGGCCAAACAATTTTCCGAAGACAAATCGTCATCGTCAAAAGGCGGAGTGTTAAATCGCTTTGGATCAGGTCAGCTGAGTTCGGAGGAATTTGAGAACGTGGCTTTTTCGCTTAAAAATGTAGGCGATATTTCACAGCCCTTCCAATCACAGTTTGGATGGCATATCATCAAATTGATCGAAAAGCACCCGATAAAAACGATGGAAGAAATGAAGCCGGAATTGGAAACAAAAGTCGGCAAAGATGACCGTTCCAAAAAAATCACCGCTTCATTAAACGAAAAGCTTAGAAAGAAATATACTTTCAAAAGAGATAACAAACAATTTGCGGCCGTATCAAAATTGATAACCAACGATTTCTATGATGGGAAATGGAAAGCGCCGGAGAATGCAAAAGATTTTACAGCACCGCTTTTGACGATCAACACTAAAAAAGTTGATGGCAAAACATTCCTTGATTTTGTGGAGAAACAGCAAAAATCTGGTTTGAAGACCAAACCGCTGGCTAAGCTTGATGAAGAGTTGTACAACAAATTTGTAGACGAACAGCTGACTGCCTATTATGATGAAAACCTGGAAACTGATTTCCCTGATTTTGCCAATGTAATGGAAGAATACCGGGATGGTTTACTGCTTTTTGATTTAATGGAAAAAGAGATTTGGGAAAAAGCAAAAACAGATACTGTTGGATTGTCCAAATTCTACAATGAGCACAAAATGGAACACATGTGGAAGAAAAGGGTAGACGTAGTTGTTGCCTCTTCTACAAAAGAAGACATGATTAAAAAGGCCCAGGCACTTTTGAAAAAAGGTGTCGAGCCACAGGCAATCAAGGACAAGCTGAACGTCAATAATGTGATTAATGTGATGACCAACAGCGGACTTTTTGAAGAGCAAAGCGATGCATTGCCAAAAACAATGAAATACGATGTCGGCGTTTCCAACGTGTTTAAGGAAGGAGAATATTATTTTGTAACCGATGTTAAGAAAGTAATGCCCGAAAGCCCAAAAACACTGGATGAATGCCGAGGCAAAATGGTCAACGATTACCAGCAGTATTTAGAGCAGCGATGGGTGGATGATCTGAAAAAGGAATTTACGGTTAAGGTCAACACAGAAGCCTTTGACCACGTAAAAAAACAATTGAAGCTATAAAATGATCCGATATGGTTTTTTCCTGGTTTTCCTGTTGGCTTGTTCGTGTAATTATTTCAAGCCAGAACAAAAACCGCAATCCATTGCCAGGGTAGGAAAAAATTATTTATACAAAAGCGATATCGCCACGTTGGTTCCGGCAGGAACTTCAAAAGCAGACAGCATCTTGCTGGTTCGTGATTTCATCGACCGCTGGGCAAGCCAAAAGCTGCTGATTGATGCTGCTGAACGGAATCTGAGCGATAAGAAAAAAAAAGAGTACAATGCCTTAATCAGGCAGTACAAAATAGATTTGTACACCCGGGCTTACATTGAGGAAGCGGTAGAAAATACTGTTGACACCATTATAAGCCAGGAGGAATTAAAAAAATATTACGACGAGAATAAGGAGAATTTCAAAACCAACGGAACATTAGTCAGGTTAAGGTTTATTAATCTTTCGAAAGAAAACCCGCGTTTTGAAGCCATCAGGAGCAAGTTCTTTGATTATAACAAAAAAGACAAAAAATTCTGGAATACGTATGCTCTGCAATTTAAGAGCTTTGCACTGAATGACAGTGTTTGGGTTGATATGGGCCAGGTATATGCAAAGCTACCTGTCATTAATCCGGAAAATAGGGATGAGTACATCAAGGCCGGGAAAAAGATACAGATCCAGGACAAAGACGATACCTATCTGATAAAAATAACGAATGTAATCGATAGGAATCAGATTTCACCGTTTGAATTTATAAAACCTACATTGAAGGAAGTTATACTTAACAGAAGAAAATTGGAACTGATTAAAAAATTTGAAAAAGATATCACGAATGATGCGATTAAAAACAATGATTATGAAATATATAAGTAGCAAACTTACCGTAACGATTATTGCAATCCTTTGCGCTGTAGGTTTTGCCAATGCCCAGGAAATTATCAAAGACACGGTCAAAGCTAAGCCAGTTGCAAAAAGTACATTGAAAAGGCAAAAAGTAGACGGGGTCATAGGAACTGTAGGCGATTACATCATCCTGGATTCTGACATCGATAAAGCGTTTCTTGAAATATCAAGCCAGGGGCAGTCGATAAAAGACATTACGCGTTGCCAGATGTTAGGGAAATTACTCGAAGACAAACTCTATGCACACCAGGCGGTACAGGATAGTATTGTGGTGAAAGACGAAGAGATCAAGGAAAAAATGAATGACCAGATTGCCTACATGGTGGAGCAGCTGGGTTCAATGGATAAAGTGGTCCAGTATTTCAAAAAAGGGACCGAAGATGAATTTAAAAACGAATTGTTCGACATCATCAAGATGAACAAGCTTGCTGCCGAAATGCAGCGGAAAATTGTTGATGGAGTTGAAATTACCCCAGAAGAAACACGTACGTTCTTTAAGGCAATCCCTCAGGATGAGTTGCCGGTTTTTGGTGCCGAATTAGCGGTAGCCCAAATCGTTGTCGCCCCTAAAATCACAGAAGAGGAAAAGCAGCGGGTAATCAACAGGCTCAAGGAAATCAAAGCCGAAGTGCTGGCCGGGGCCAGCTTTAAGACCAGGGCTGTAATCTATTCTGATGACAGAGGCTCAGCTTCTAGCGGGGGCTTTTATAAAATCAACCGGAAAACCCAGTTTGTAAAAGAGTTTAAGGATGTCGCTTTTTCACTGGGCGAAGGAGAAATCTCAGAACCGTTCGAAACCGAATTCGGTTACCATATCATTATGGTGGAAAAAATTAAAGGACAGGAAGTCGAATTACGCCATATCCTGATGATGCCAAAGGTTTCCGATCAGGCGCTTAAAGATGCAAAAGAGAAGATTACCCTAATCAAAAAAAGGATCGAAAACGGCGAAATCACTTTTGCCGAAGCTGCAAGGACAATGTCTGATGAAAAGGAAACCCGCGCCAATGGAGGAACCCTTATCAATCCTAAAACCCAGGATACGCATTTCGAGCTGACTAAAATGGATCCAAGCCTGTACAGCGAGGTTTCCAATTTGAAAGACAAACAAATATCGCTTCCAATTCTTGATGACGATCCAAAATCGGGCAAGAAATACAAAATCATTACTGTAACAGACCGGATCGATTCGCATACTGCTGATTATGCCAAAGATTATATCAAGATCAAAGACTTGGCATTAAAGGAAAAACAGATCAAAGCCATTGCAAAATGGTCTAAGGAAAAAATCAAGGAAACATACATTAAGATCAATGGTGAATACAGAGATTGTACCTTTACCAATGATTGGTTAAAAAAGTCATAAAAACCTAAAGAACAAATTATGTCAGATGTTGCAGCCATTAAAAAATTAGTTGAAAAAAGAGCCGAACTAAAAACCGAAATCGCAAAAATAATTGTTGGGCAGGACGAAGTCGTTGACCAGATCTTGTTAAGCATTTTTTCTGGTGGGCATGCCCTGTTGGTTGGTGTTCCCGGTTTGGCAAAAACATTGATGGTGAATACGATTTCGCAGGCTCTGGGATTGGATTTCAAACGGATCCAGTTTACTCCTGACCTGATGCCTTCCGATATCCTGGGAAGTGAAATCCTTGACGAAAGCCGCCAGTTCAAATTCATAAAAGGGCCGATTTTTTCGAACATCATTTTGGCCGATGAGATCAACAGGACACCGCCAAAAACCCAGGCTGCTTTGCTTGAGGCCATGCAGGAGCGTTCGGTGACCATTGCCGGGCAAAATTATAAACTGGATTTGCCGTATTTCGTTTTGGCAACACAAAACCCAATAGAGCAGGAAGGAACATATCCGTTACCGGAAGCGCAGCTGGACCGTTTTATGTTTGCCATCAAATTGGATTATCCATCTTTTGCCGAAGAAGTAAATGTGGTAAAAAGCACCACATCTGATGCAAAGCCAGAAATCAACGCATTGTTTACTGCTCAGGAAATCATCGATTTCCAGCACTTGGTACGCCGTATCCCGGTTGCCGATAACGTAATTGAATATGCGGTGACTTTGGTAAGCAAAACGCGTCCAAACAACCCACTGGCTACAGATTATATCAAAAATTACCTTGATTGGGGAGCTGGGCCTAGGGCTTCGCAAAATTTAATTTTGGCTGCCAAAACCAATGCGGCCTTCAACGGCAAATTTTCTCCGGATATTGAAGATGTCAAAGCCGTAGCCACCGGAATCCTGCGCCATAGGATCATTAAAAACTACAAGGCTGACGCCGAAAACATTACCGAAGAAATGATAATTAATAAGCTGTTGTAATAAAACAGCTTTTTTTTCGTTTATATAGCATCAATCACATTCAATCAAAAAATCATGAAAAAAAAGTATCTTTTATTCCTGCCCGAAATACTTATTGCAATTCTAAGTATTTACTGGTTTCTTGAAAATTACCTTAGCAGGGGCGTAATCAACCCATTTGCTTTGGCGGTATTCCTGATTTTAATATTCCAGATCATTTTCCAGAACAAGTTTATCGGAATGTTTTTGGCAACAATCACATCCCTGTTTTCACTTTATTTGATTATGGCAGTCATTTCGGAATTCCGTGAATTTCCATCAGTAAATTTTGCGGCCATGCAATTATTGCTTTTAGGGCTGCTGTTTTGCATGCTGCTTTTCACATCATCCGTCATGATGATCTATAAGTTTTTGTCAAAAGTATTCTGATTTACTCTTTATTGCTGCGTTCCCAATTGCCATTGCCTCTACTGACTTTTAGGGCAATGATTTTGTTGTTGGAATCCCTTTCAAAAACAAGGGCAGCCTCCGGAACCATTTCGAGCCCAAATTCGTCTTTGGCTTTTGCGGTCATTTTCATCAGCATGCCATTGGGCCTCTGGATGAATAAGATGCCGTCGCTATTTGCGGTAATGGTTCTGTCTCCATATTTTCCAACATATTCGTTCGTTGGTTTTAGATGGTTTTCTGGTGTTTTTGGCTGAAACTGCGTCAGCTTGACCAAATTGTTTTTCTGGTCAAATGTAATGTTCATTTGTCTTAAAAACCGAATGCCGGCGTTGCATTGAGGCAGTATGTCGTTGATGGTAATGATTGGGTTTTTAAATTCGATATTGCCAATAGTAATGCGTTGGTTCAGCTGTGCTTCGCGGATCTCGAATTCGTTGCTTACGGTTTTTGCCCGGCCGATGACTTTGGGCGTACCCGATACCATCTCGTTCGAAACATAGGAACTATGAACCGAAAGCCAGCCCATATTCCCGGTGTCAAAAATAGCGGTTAGTTCTTTTGTGCCCAGCTTCAGTCTTATCGCAGGGATTTCGTTTATAATGGTTGTTGGAAACGTATTCTTATCTTCTTTTTCCAATTTTCCTTTACTGATGATCAATAGATTGTTTTCAAAATTCAATTCGACCAGAACATCCTTGAAAAAAGCCAGCCCGATTACGCCATCAATCGCATCGATATTCCTGCGCTGGTTGTAATCGCGGACCATTGCAGCTGCATTGTTGATTTGGTATGACCCAATACTGATTTGCTTTACATTGGTAACAGGGAAGCTTTTCCTGTTGGTACCGCTTCCGTCGCCGGCCAAAACCGAATCGGTTGCTGTAAGATGGAGCTCGTTGAATACCTTTTCGTCCAATTTGGCCAATGTTAGGCTTCCGGTATCAAACATAAATTTGTACGGGCCTTTGCCGTTTATCTTAACTTCAATGACAGGATTGGCGCCGCTTCTGTATGAAATCGGGATTACGGTTTTACTTTCATTGAAATCAATTGAAAAACCGGCAGGATTTTGCCCGTAAACAATTGATGCCAGTGCTGTAAAACAAATTAGGATTGTTTTTCTCATTTTAACTTGCCCTGCGTTTTTCATCTTCCATGCCACTGGTTCTTTGGCGTGCTTTTGAAACAGTATTTTTTCCAAAACGATACGTATAGGAGAAGGTCACGACCCTCGAATCCCAAGTTCTGTCGGTGTAAAAATCCTGGTTTTGGTAGTTTACGTCAACCGCAATATGATTGGTCAGGAAAATGTCGCTGACATTCAGTTTGAAAACCGAGTTCTTGTCGTTTGAAACCTTTTGGATCCCGGCCGAAACCTGAGCCAGGTTTTTGATGTAAAACAACCCCCAAACCATCCGGCTTTGGTAATAGCCGCTTAATTCTGCCGACCAGCCTTTTCCTATGGTAAAATTGTTGCTTAGGTTCATATCCCACGAAGTAAAGTCCTGCTGCAGATTGCCGCCCTGCAATGGGCTCGAATATCTGTTCAGGTAAACCGAACCGGATAACGTTGAACTTAGTATTTTTTTGTATTTGAACGGAATATAAATCCCAAGATTGAACTGTTCAAAATCCTGGATGTTGGCCGGAATCTGGTACGAAATCCGCGTGTCGTCATCCTGTACAAAAATATCGGTAATGCTTTCTTTGCTTTTGGTGTAGCTTAAAGTGGTGATGTATTTTCCCTTAAAGGTATGGTTCAGTTCAAAAGAATGCGTAATTACTGAGTTCAGCGAAGGATCGCCCACGACATAGGTATACGAATCCACAAAAATCTTAAACGGATTCAGCTGACGGTACGTTGGCCGGTCAATCCTTTTGGTATAGGCCAGCGATAGCGAGTTGTCTTCAGAGAATTTTCGGTTCACGACTATATTAGGAAAAAAATTCACATAATTTCGTGAAAACTGTTCACCCGTTGCCAGTTGTTTTCCATTGGTTTTGGTGTGTTCCATACGCAGGCCGCATTGAAAATCCCATTGGGTAAATTCCCTTGCAAAACTTGCATAGGCCGCATTGATGTTTTCATCGTAGATAAAATGGTTCGATTTGGTGGCATCCAGAATAGGCCCACCGTTTTCCACATTGTAAAACTTTACGTCATTGTCAGAAGTTACCAGGCTCGATTTCAGCCCCACTTCCAATTTCATTTTTTCAGAAAACGGGTGAGCATAATCCGTCTTGATTGATTTTACGGTTATTGTTCCGGTTTGGTTTGTTGCAATCCGTGTATCGGAAATAATGCTTTGATCCGGGTTGGCATTGATATTATGGATGTCCTGAAGCGTTTTGGCGTTGAATTTCCCATAATCGGCATCGGCAGTGATTTCTTTTCCCGATGCGTTGAAACTGTGCTTGAAATTAAAATTGGCGAAGCCGTTAAATCGCGCTTCATCAGACAGGATATTGGTTTTGGTCGTATAATCGAGCGTTCCGTCAGGAAGCGTAATTATGGCATCGGTATTGGCATATCGGTCATTATTGTTCCAATTTCCATTGGTGAGCACACCAAAAACCGTTTTTTCGTTAGCATAAAAATCGACTCCAACACGCGAATTGTTACTGATTCCCGGAACCTTGGTGAAAGAATTCTGTTCAAAGTTTGAAGTTACATTATGGTTTTCGTCAAAAAATTTCCTGTTGATGAAGAACTGGCCATAATTGGTCGGATTGGCATACGAATGGCTCCCGAAAAAATTCCACTTCTTTTCACGGTAATTCAAATTGATACTGCCTGATGGTTTTGGATAAACGCCCTGTCCGTAATTTAACGTGACCGAACCATTGAATCCCTGTTTCTGGTCTTTTTTGAATTTGATGTTGATGATTCCCGCATTTCCGGCTGCGTCGTATTTGGCCGACGGATTGGTGATCAGTTCGATGGTTTGTATGTTTGCTGCTGGAACACTTTTTAGATATATAATCAAATCAGTACCGGAAAGGGGCGTGGGTTTGCCATCAATCATTACAATCACACCCGATTTTCCTTTTAAATTAATTGAGCTTTCCTGGTTAACCATGACGCCTGGGGAACGCTCAAGTACATCCAATACAGTGTTTCCAGCAGAAACAATACTATTTTCCACATTGACGATAAGCTTGTCAAGCTTTCGTTCAATAAATTGCTTTTCCTTGGTAACCACTACCTCCTTCAGAGAGTTGGGATTGGTTTTCAGGATGATATTATCAAGACTTATGATAGGATTCTGGGCAGAAAGCACAAAAGTCCGGCTTTTGAAGTTTTCAAATGAGGCGTGGCTTATCTTTATAAAATAGTCCCCGCCGGTAAGATTATCCAAATCAAACCTTCCCGTTTCGTCAGAAATGGCTGCTTTTACAAATGCCGAATCCGTTACACGATGCAGCGTGACATTGGCAAATTCAACCGGCATTTTCTTTTCATCAGACACATTTCCGTTTACTTTCCCTGCTAAATTTTGGGCAAAAAGAGGACTGTGCAGCATGATGAATGCTACAATGATTAACTGTTTCATTTTTTGATTTTTTTCAGGGCGTTAGTTGCAACACCCGTAGTAGATTAATTTACCGCGATCTCGTGATGGCCGATTCTATTGCAATATTTGATTTAAGCCCTTTTTTCTCATTTGATGCAAGGCTTAGGATGGAGGCCGCCACGGCTAAAATAAATGCGACTTTGTGTATCATAAGTTGTTGGTTTTGATTAATGTAAATTACTAATTGATATATCAAATAATAATATTAGTACCAAACAAAATACTTTTGTTACACTTAAAAATGAATTTCTCCGAATTTTTAACATTTGGATTGCCTAGGAGCAATTCCGGATTATTTTCTTGAGGACCAGGTTCATTGTTCTCAAGTTCTTCCGTTGCAATGGCATCTAAGGCATGCTTGCGGTTTTCAAGTACAAGGTCCTGGACTTTCTGTATAATTGATTTCCCTTCCTCGGTAACCACAAGGATCGATTTCCTGCGGTCATTGGGGTTGTCTTTTCGTTCAAGGTATTCCAGCTTGACCAAAATTTCAATGATCCGGGTTACGGATGCGTTGTCCTTAAAGACATTTTTGGCAATGTCCTGTTGTGTTATATCCGGATTCTCTAAAATCGTTTTGATGATCAGCCATTGGTCGATTGTGATTTTAAACCCATTTTCTTTCAGCCTTTTTTGGGCATACATCCTATAAGACTTGATGGCCTTGTCCATATTGTAGAATATGATGTCTTTTAATTTTTCCATGGGTTACTTCTTTAATTCTTTTTGTAATAAATCATCCAATTCCTTGTCGTAAAAAAACAGGAACATGCTTCCCATCATATCCTGGCTGATTGCAGAAGTATTGTCGACATCCAAAACGATTTCGTAATCGTGGTTTTTGTAAAGCCAGATTCCTTTCTCTGAAGAGAACGGCTCAATGCTGGTCAGCCCGATTTTATCTTTATGGTTCACAATTTTGCTGCTGAAAATTGCTTTGTTTTTGGTTTTGTCAAATAACGAGATCCTGGTGGCAAACGGATGCACATGTATTGCGGCCGCATGGAGGCGCAGGCTGTCCAGGATCTGAAGTTGCTGGTTAACAGAACTTCTGTAGGTGTGTTTCCCAACCGGAGTTACCCAATGGCCCGAAAGCTTGTTTCCTTTCCCGTCATCATAGGTGTGGTTTTTGGTTTCTACAGGGATGCACTGATTGGTCCCGGGATCCAAAGGCGATTTATACGGATCGGATTTGTCAAAAGGCAGCATGATGAATGCCGTACGGCTCATCAATGGTTTCAGGTTTTTTTGTTTCGAATAATTGATATCCACTTCATGCCGTATCCAGAAATTGGCATCCGGAAGATTGTGGTTTAATGATTGCGTGGTCACATATAAATATTCATTCCCTTTCATCGGAACGCCATAACCTTCAGGAAAACTAAAGCTTTCCATACCATGCGAAAGCGAAGTCAGGCGCGGATACTGGCTTCCGATCCTTTTCTGCAGATGAAACGAAGAATAATAATTCACATCATTGAAATCAACGTTCGTATGGCAGATAAAATCATTAGAGATTCCCTTAAGCGATTTTGAATCCAAAGCATTTACATGGAAACCGGTCAGCCACAATAAAGTTGAATCCTGAGAAAGCTGTACATAATTGGATGATTTTGGCCCTTCCATCGATTTGTAGATGCCGTCTATGTAAAACTCGGGTGAAATCATTTTATAGGTTTGCTGCTTGTTTTCGACTTTCCAATTGGGGTTTACGACCCCCAGCTTTTCAAACAAAAATGATTTTACGATTGCCTTGTGGCGATTTGGCAATTGCCAATACCAGATTGCGCCGCCCAGGACGCAGAGCAGCACTACAACTGCTGAAATTTTATATATCTTTGATTTTTTCATCCATACCAAAAATACATTTTTATATGAACGATAGGAAACAAATCTCCGCAAAAAGATTTTTCGGGCTCGATTTTTTACGGGCACTTTCCATCTGCCTCCTATTGTTTTCGCACAGTTCATGGATTTACAATTCGACTACAATCCTTGGAAGATTGCAGGATGCGAGCGGTTTTATGGGTGTTGAGCTGTTCATTGTTTTGAGCGGATTTTTGATAGGCGGGATTTTGTATCGGCAATTCCTGCATCAAAATTACCGTTTGCATGATGCCTTTTTATTTGTTTCCCGAAGGCTGATGCGCGTTCTGCCGAGCTACTATCTGGTGGTTTTGATATTGACGGTCGTTTACCTGATCTTCGGCTTTTCGGTAGCAGAAGTATGGAAATACATTTTGCTGATACAGAATTTTGCCACGCCCATCCCGGCTTTTTTTCCCGAATCGTGGAGCCTTCCGGTTAAGGAAATGGGCTATTTGTCTGTGGTTTTTCTGTTGCTCGTTTCATCAAAATGGGTTGCAGGATCGTTAAAAAAATATTTATTCCTGGTTATTGTCATCGGATTGATTGCGGCAACATTTTTGGCCAAGATCCATTATGACCTGACGTCAACAAACCTCGATTTGAAAAAATGGAGCTTTGAAATCCGGTCGGTTGTGATTTACAGGATGGATTCGGTTTTGATCGGTGTGCTTTTTGGATATAGCTATACCAATTACAAAGAATTCATCATTTCAAAGCGCTGGCTGTTTTTGGCATCCGGGGTTTTGATTTTTATGCTCATAATAGCCTGTATCGTTGTTTTCAAATTAAGGCTGTCCAACGCTTCCTGGTTTTGGAATATCTTATGCCTGCCTATGGTTTCGCTTGCTATTTGCATGTTTGTCCCGGTACTGCTTCATTGGAAAATGCCTTCTGAAAGGATTGGCAGGGTAATTACGTTTATCTGCAATATTTCGTATTCTGTTTACCTGCTGCATTACAGCCTGGTTTTGTTCCTGATGAAATATTTTATCGATACGACGGATTTTACAACCTGGCAATTGAATATATTTACGTTATGTTACCTATTGGTTACCGTTGGGCTGAGTTATCTCATGTATGCGTATTTTGAAAAGCCGATCAACGATTACCGAAGAAAAAACCTAAAACTAGATGGCAACTAACACGCAAAGGATTTTTGGGCTCGACCTGATGCGCGCCATGGCGATTAGCATGGTGCTGTGTTCGCACATACTTTGGATCTATAATCCGGCAGATGGGATCATCAGGCAGTTTTTTGCACTGTTCGGATTTCTTGGGGTTGAGTTTTTCTTTGTTTTAAGCGGATTCCTGATAGGGAAAATCATTTACAGGATATTTATAAAAGAAGAGTTTACGATAAAAAGCGCTTTGGGTTTCCTCAAAAGAAGGTGGTTCAGGACATTGCCCAACTATTTTTTGGTACTGCTGGTCAATATTGGCATTACAATCAGCCTTGGTTATTCGATCCCAAAACTGGGCTCGTATTTTGTTTTCCTTCAAAACGGGTTTTCAAAAATGCCGACTTTCTTCCCCGAATCGTGGAGCCTGTCAGTGGAAGAATGGGCATATGTTTTACTGCCGGTTTCGTTGCTTTTTTGGGAATTCTCTTTAAGGCCAAAAAATAAAAACCGTTTTTTCCTGATAATTACCCTATTATTGATCACAATCTTCATTTTCTTGAAATTGATTTATAATGCTACAGCGCCTAAAAGCAATCTTGATGAATGGAATGTTTCGTTGAAATCAGTGATGCTATATCGTTTGGATGCCATATTTATGGGAGTCCTTTGTGCCTGGGTCAGCATCAATTTTGAAAAATATTGGATACGATACAAACATCTTTCTGCAGCCATCGGTGCCGGGATAATGATGTTCATGTATTTTGGGATGGGGATTTTAGGAATCCTGCCCGAAACGTTCCCGTTTGTGTGGAACGTGATGTATCTTCCACTGGCTTCGCTTTCGATAGCATTCTTTGTGCCGTTTTTTTCGCAGTTGGAAACATCAGTAATCATTATAAGAAAGCCGGTTGAATTCATCAGCAGGATTTCGTATTCGATCTACCTGCTCCATTACAGTATCATCATGCAGCTACTGATGCTGTTTGTCGACAGGCAGAAAACATCCTTGCTGGAGCTTCACCTGATCACTGCGGGTTACCTGGCGACGGTTGTCTTGGCAAGCTATCTCTGTTACCGCTTTTACGAAAAACCCATCATGGATTCGAGGGACAGGCAGTAGCCGATACTGTCGTTTCGTTGATCAGCCGGATTGATTTGCCGTACAGTAGCTTTTGCAATAAGACTTCAATGTAGGAAGTATATTTTTTGCCATCGGATTCATACCACCAATACGAGTCGTATTCGATCCCGTTTTTTTCCATTTTGTTGTACCAAATCTTTTGATGTCCGATGAGGACTTCTTTTGAATCGGTGATTTTATAGCCGGCACCCGTCCAGCAGATCAAAGGTTTGTGCATTGGATCTTTGATGTAAACCAGCGTATCATTGACATCAATCTTGAAAACATCAGCTGCCGCCCATTTTCCCAGCCCGATTTTGTACTTCGGATCTAGACCTGATAGTAAATCGGGTTTACGCTCTTTTTTTATTTCAAAGCTCGTAACCGATAGTATGATGAAAGCTAAAACCATCGGTCCGTATTTTACTGAAGCTGTAGCTGTTTTTGGCTCTTCATTTCTGCATTTGAAATACCTGATGATAAAAAGCATCGGCAATATCTGGTAAAAAATAAAGCAGAATAGCCCAATGCTGTGGTGCAGCAGGTTTTCCTGAGTGCAGTTGAAAAGTATCAGTGTGATGATCCTGAAATAATTGGATAGGATATTCAACAGAATTGCAACAAGGCAGAAAAGCATAATCTGCCAAATGCCATAATATTTACGCTGCTTTTTTTCTTCGGCTGTCAGCAGTACTGCGGCTACCAGCAAACCGGTCTTGAACATTGCCAACCCCATGCAGGCCGTGTCAATGGTAACTTTGGCATGATTGATATAAATGCTGACACCTTCTATTTTTTCGATGTGCAGGAAATTTTTTAGCGTAATGAATGCCGTATGGCACAGCTGCTGCTTGATTTCGGTGGTGAGATGGTTGAAAAACTTGTCAAACAGCGTCGAAAATAAAATGATGCAGATAAATGCAATAAAGGAAAACCGCTGCGTAAAACTATAAAAGACCAGGCAGATCAATAGTGTCAGTGAAAGGAAGTGCAGCGACTTGATGTGCAATCTAAAGCTAACGAACTCAAAAAGCACAATGATGCCGATAAGCAGGTAATTGAGCCGGTAAGTGGTTTTCCGTGCGCCAAAGAGGAATAAGCCAATAGAAAAAACGACACCAATAAAATCATTGCTGAGCCCAAATGCAATCACATTGTAATTGAATGCAAGAAGTATCAATATTGCCAAGACGGCAACGGTTATTTTATTGGTATCGCTGAATTGCAACATTAGGCGAGTTGGTTTCTTTGTTTTTTATAATAGTATGCCAGGATCCCCAAGCCAATGATGATCATCAGCCATTCGTGTGGTTCGGGAACAGAACCATCGTTGTTGATGGAAGCATTCCCCAGTCCGTCTGCATTTTTTTCGATGCCGTTTTTCTCATAATCCTCATCGGTTTCCAAAACGATCAATGAAGAAACGGGTGTAACGATGTTGGCATCCTTGGCGAGATAAACATATTTGTTATTGACATTTTCGTTGTCTTCTGAAGCAACATGCTCGGCCAGCACTTTGCCAAAAGCATACATCCTGTAAATATGGTTGATCCCGGTATTCTGTACATCGGCCGTTGCTGGGATTTCGTTTATCGAAATTCCGGCAATTTCTATATTGACACGGTTGTCGGCTGTTTTTACTGAAATGAAGCTGTTTTCCTTGATGGCTTTTTGGCATTCGGCTAATGTCAATTTGGAATATTCCACATAATGCTGCTCTTTTACTGTTTGCCAAAACGGATTGATTTCGTTGCCAATATTGATGGCCCTTAAATGTTTTGCTTTTGTGTTTTCACGGATTTTTTTCAGGTAGGCTGTTGCTTCAAGCTCATCAAAATTGGCTGAGAAAGTACCACATTTGGTAATAATCAAACTCGAATCGCTGATTTTGTAAAGCGGAGGCAATGAGTACTGAAGGTTTCTGTATTCGTGGAAGATGTTCTCATAATTGCTGCTGTTGATTTCCTCTTTTGAATATTCATCGACAACATAAAACTTTTTTGAAGGCATTGAAACCAGCTCCCTGATTTCCTCCAAACTCCAGCTTGAGCTCAGGTCCAATACGATTTCTTTCGGTACAAAAACTTCTCTTTGCCTTTCAATCGGCTCGATTTTATATTCCTTGCCTTTCCATGCAAAAGCATTTGCAAATGTGCCTTTGTTTATTGGAACGGTAGCCTGCCAGTCGTCTAAACCTGTTGATTCGCTGATGTAAAACTGGTCAGTCAATTCAAAATCTTTAGTACTTTCAAAGTTTGAATGGCCGTTTACCTGTATGCGCGACAGGGTAGCCGCACCTGAAAGATTTGGGCCTTTTATTTGGATGCTATTATAGGTAAGTTTTTTTGCATCGGCTTTTAACGGTGTAGTGAATCCACATTTGAAGGTTCGCGGTAAATTTTGGCTTACTGGAAATACGCGCACCACGACACGGTTTCCTTCGCGCCATTGCATCAGTGACGGATCGCGCATTTCCACGCCAACGATTTGGTTGTAAGCTTTTTGGGCTTTTTCCTTTGTGGTTAAAACGCCTTTCCTTTCCACGCCATTTACCCAAAGCGAGAGTGAAGTAGCCACGGAACCTTCGGGCAGCTCAAACGAATAAATTGCTTCCTGACTGGCGCGCCAAGCTCTTTCTTTACAGGCAACATCCATAGTGATTTCGGTATAAGCCAGCCTTTCTTTTGGAAACAGCTTTACGTCTTCCTTTATGTTTTTTGTAATCAAATCTTCTCCGTTCCAAAGCTGCTCTTCGGTTTCAAGCCGCTTGCCAAAATTGGATTTCATGATACTGATCTGGTCATCGGTGCTGATCCCGATTTTATCGATCAGCTGATACGCCACATTATAAAACGGATTGTGCACTTTTCGTTCGTTATATTGTTTTTGCCCAATAGAATTAAAGTCACGAAGATCAAAGAAATCTTCGGTGTCAATATAAACGATGTCTTTTTTTAGCAAAACCTCATTAAGGAATGAAGGTTTTAGGTTTTGGGAAATCAGTATGTAATTGGGAAGATCGTTGCTGGTTTTTTCAAACGATTTGGTTACAAGGTTTTTACGGATCGAATCGGCCTCAGAGTCAAGCAAAACTGTAAAAACGGTAAGGCTGGCCAGTATAAAGCAAATTCCGGCTGTAAAAGCAAGGATTCCTTTTTTGTTTTCTTTTGCCAAATGTGACAGCGCAATAGAATGATTTATCAGTACAATTACCGGAACCAATCCGTAGAAACCCATTCCCAAAGCAAAAATCCCAAGAAATGAAAATACTGAAAACGGAATCAGGTAAACAGCATAATAGAAGATCAGGGTAATGGTGATGCCGTTTATCAAATAAGCAAAAGTCCTTAGTTTGCTATTTCGGGATCTGCCGTAAATCGGAAAGCACGAAATGCAAAATGCAAACGTGACAATGTAAACCCATAAAGGCAGGTTTTCAAAAATATTGATGAAAACGTTGGTGCAGAAACATCCAATGAACCAGTTTAGGTACAATAGCGGAATCAGGTGCAGGTATTTCTGCTTGTTTTTTGACAGGTAGGTCACTACAATAATGCTGTAGGCAAATTCGATTAGGCTGCCAAAAAAGCAAATGCCATCAAGATTACTCAAATCATTATTGGCAGAAACAATAGATAATATTAAGAATGAGGTGCTTACTAAAGCTGCTATGATGCTTAGTGTAACGCCGTCTTTTTTCAGGTAATTACGGATGATGTTTCCAGATGTTTTCATATTTTTAAAATTGAATTAAAAGTACTTTGAATTACAAAGTTAAATATATTTTTGAACCGGCCTAATTTTATCGAAAATTTTATCAGAGAGGAATTCGGAATTTTTATTTATAATGAATTAAAACAAAGGGAAAATGAGGCTTTGGAATTTCGGATTTGGTATTTTTTTATCGTTTAAATGCCTTATTTTCAAAAACGTATTGGTAAAAATCCGTTTTTCGCAAAAGATGTGGCTGTATCAATATATTTCCTGAAAATTATTTACTTAAGTATAACGATTTCGTAAATTTGCACTGCTAAACAAATAAACCCAAATATATATGGCTTTTGATATTGAAATGATTAAAAAAGTTTATGGGACAATGGCTGAGCGTGTTGACAAGGCACGCGCTTTAGTAGGCCGACCATTGACACTTTCTGAAAAGATTTTGTATTCACATTTATGGGAAGGAAATCCTTCGCAGGCATTTACCCGCGGAAAGGATTATGTAGATTTTGCCCCGGATAGGGTTGCTTGCCAGGATGCCACGGCGCAAATGGCATTATTGCAATTTATGCATGCAGGAAAAAGTAAGGTAGCGGTTCCTACAACGGTTCACTGCGACCACTTGATACAGGCTAAAGTTGGTGCCACTACCGATTTGGCTGTTGCCAATTCACAGTCTAAGGAAGTTTTTGATTTCCTTTCTTCAGTTTCCAATAAATACGGAATTGGGTTCTGGAAACCAGGTTCAGGAATCATCCACCAAATAGTGCTTGAAAACTATGCCTTCCCGGGCGGAATGATGATCGGTACCGATTCGCATACGGTAAATGCCGGCGGATTAGGCATGCTGGCAATTGGTGTTGGTGGTGCGGATGCCGTTGACGTAATGTCGGGCATGTCGTGGGAATTGAAATTCCCAAAACTGATCGGAGTAAAATTGACCGGAAAACTAAACGGCTGGACAGCTCCAAAAGACGTAATCCTTAAAGTGGCTGATATCCTTACCGTAAAAGGCGGAACGGGAGCCATCGTTGAATATTTCGGCGAAGGGGCTACTTCAATGTCGTGTACCGGAAAAGGAACCATCTGTAATATGGGTGCCGAAATCGGAGCTACGACTTCAACATTCGGTTACGATGATTCGATGAGAAGGTACCTAATCGCAACAGACCGCCAGGATATCGTTGATGCGGCTGATAAAGTTGCGGATTACTTAACGGGCGATGCTGAGGTGTACGCAAATCCGGCTCAATATTTCGATCAGGTTATCGAAATCAATCTGTCGGAATTGGAACCGCACATCAACGGGCCATTTACTCCAGACAGGGGGACACCGGTTTCTAAAATGAAGGAAGAAGCTACCGCAAATGGCTGGCCATTAAAGGTAGAATGGGGATTGATAGGTTCTTGTACCAATTCTTCCTATGAAGACATGGCGCGCGCCGCTTCTATTGTAGAGCAGGCCGTTGCACACGGAATCACGCCAAAAGCAGAATTCGGGATCAATCCGGGTTCAGAGCAGATCCGCTACACTATTGAAAGAGATGGCATCATCGCTACTTTCGAAAAAATGGGTACCAAAGTATTTACCAATGCCTGCGGCCCATGTATCGGCCAGTGGGATAGGGCAGGTGCCGATAAGGGAGAAAAAAACACCATCGTCCACTCGTTCAACAGGAACTTTTCAAAACGTGCTGACGGAAATCCAAATACACATGCTTTCGTAACATCGCCTGAAATGGTAGCAGCTTTGGCAATCTCGGGAGATTTGACTTTCAACCCAATTACCGATACTTTATTAAACGATAATGGCGAAGCGGTAAAATTAAACCCGCCACATGGCGATGAGTTGCCAAAAAGAGGTTTCGATGTAGAAGATGCAGGATTCCAGGCACCAGCTGCAGACGGAAGCGACGTTCAGGTTGTGGTTTCTCCAACTTCGGACAGATTGCAATTACTGGCGCCATTCGAAGCTTGGGACGGAAAGAACATCAGCGGAGCAAAATTGTTGATCAAAGCTTTTGGAAAATGTACGACTGACCACATTTCTATGGCTGGACCATGGTTGCGTTTCCGTGGGCATCTGGACAACATTTCAAACAATATGCTGATTGGGGCGATCAATGCCTTCAACCAGGAAGCGAATAAGGTGAAAAACCAATTAAGTGGCGCTTATGATGCGGTTCCTGCAGTACAGAGAGCTTATAAAGCAGCTGGAGTTCCGTCGATTGTTGTGGGTGACCAAAACTATGGTGAAGGTTCATCGCGTGAGCATGCTGCAATGGAGCCAAGGTTCCTGGGTGTTAAAGCGGTTTTGGTAAAATCGTTTGCGCGTATCCATGAAACCAACTTGAAAAAGCAGGGAATGCTGGCATTGACTTTTGCTAACGAAGCGGATTATGATAAAATCCAGGAAGACGATACCATCAACTTCTTAGACTTGACAGAGTTTGCTCCTGCAAAGCCATTGACATTGGAATTTGTCCATGCAGATGGAACAAAAGATATCATTTTGGCAAACCATACTTACAATGAAAGCCAGATTGGCTGGTTTGTTGCCGGTTCGGCCCTGAACCTGATTGCTGCCGGTAAAGCATAGGTTTTTATTGATTTACATAAAAAACTCCTCTTAAAATTACAAGAGGAGTTTTTTTATGCTTGAAAACCAGGACCTAATGAAGGGGTCCTGTGCTATTTTTCAAATTGTTTGTTATTGTCAGATTTTTACAATTATTTAATGATATAATGTAGGAATTGGCTGCTGTTTTGTGTAGATTTGAACGTAATTTTTAAACAACACACAAATATGAAACAAACCAACAAACAGCACAGGGCATTAATTATCAGGATGAAACTATTGCTGATCATGCTTTTGGCAATGAGCAGCAATTTTGTTTTTTCACAAAAAGATTTAACCTCCCCGGTGATTATCGACAGGGTTTTTGACCAGAATGGAACCGAATATAAGCTTTCGGACATAACGGTTAAAAAATCAGCCAATTCAGCTGCGGCACGTACCGTTTCGGTAAATTGCAGCTCCACTTCAATCTTCAATCTGTATTTTGAAACCGGCAGTGGAATGGAAGATACTTCGAATGCCACACATAATGCCAGAAGAGCGGTTGTCTGCAAGGTTTTCGAAGATATATCCAACTTTCTCAATACGCCGCTTACGGCAAATGGGAATAAAGTAAATATAGTAGTAAGGGATTTTACCAATGAAAATGTACCGGCAGGGACTTTGGCTTTGGCCTCTTCTTTTTTTATCGCACCAGCTAATCCGGCAAATACAACCTCGGGAGTTTTAGATGGCGAGATTTGGAAAACGATACACCTTGGCGTTGACTCTTACACCAATCTGCCAAATTATGGCAATGCAATGTACCATGGCAGGGTTTCGATTAATTTCAATGATCCGGCCATTCAATGGCATACAGATTTAACCACAGACGCACCAGGCAGTAAATATGATTTGTATACGACCGTGCTCCACGAAGTGACACATGCTTTGGGGATGCACAGTTTTATCGATCAGAACGGAGGGTCATTGACCAGCTCAAAATATTACAGCAGGTATGATACTTTTCTTAAGACAAATGGAAATGTTCCACTATTGTTGGTGGGCAACTGCAGTATGTATGAGCTGAGTTTCAATTCGGCAAATGTGTGCCTCCTACAGTGTTAAGGCCAGGCTGTGCCTTGCCGGACAATCTTAATAACGGAGGGCCGCTTAATACGACTGCGTGCAACAATGCCATAAAATATGTAGGATCAACTACAATCCCGGTTTATACGCCAACTTGTTATGAAACGGGTAGCAGCCTAAGCCATTTTGAGGATTTGCTGTTCCCGAGTTGCACCAGCCATTATGCAAACGACAATTATTTTGTTGTGAGCAATGTGCTTCCGCTTGGTGTTACCAAAAGGTATCTAAGGCCAGAGGAAAGAAAAGTCCTTTGCGATATCGGATATGGTGTAAAAACCACTTTTGGTTCTAGTACCACAAGCAGTGGATATTATAATTATGGTGGTACTGCATGCGGAGGTATTACCGTTGCAGGTTTGAATGATGGCATCAGCGGAGGTAATTATACTTTTAACGGTATTATTACAACTACCGGAGGGACAAGCACCAATGTTACCATAACTGGACTGTTGGCAAATGACGTAAATGCTACCAGCTTTGAGTGCTTAGAGGAAATCACTGCTCCGAGTACAACAACGCTTTCAGCTACATCGGGTACCAACTCAACTGATATTACTTTTAGCACAACTAGCCCGGGTGTACACCTCTTGCGTTATGTGCCTGTTA
The DNA here is from genome assembly GCA_049841115.1 of Flavobacterium sp. Taxonomy (GTDB): domain Bacteria; phylum Bacteroidota; class Bacteroidia; order Flavobacteriales; family Flavobacteriaceae; genus Flavobacterium. The sequence continues at coordinate 181,252 of JASGHQ010000006.1, read as the reverse complement.
ATGGCTCACAGCGTGGTAATATAACGTATGTATTGGTTTATATCGTTCCACCACCGGTTTCAGGAGGCTGCAGCCCAACACCTAATGCGTGCGATTTGGTTATGAATGGTGATTTTGAGCAATATTCGTCTTTGCCAAATAATCTTTACGACATACAAAAAGCTTGTGGTTGGGGGTCGGTCAATCCATTAACAAATTCTTCTGTATGGCCTTCTTATTTTAATACTTTTAGCCCTCATTTTGGTTGCGGCATACCATGTAACACTTTTGGTGCCCAGAACTGTAATAATGGTGTAGGTAACGGTTATGCCCATATTTGGTATACAACAGGAATTGGAGGCAAACAGCATTTGTATACTACGCTTAAATCGCCATTACTGCCTAATACAGCCTATCAATTAAGTTTTGACGTTTCTTTAGGAGATGGAAATCCTCTTTATGTAAGTAATCTGCAGGCATGCCTTTCCAGATCAACAACAACCCCTCCTACAATTTTGCCGTTAACCGCTAATGGTGATGTTAATATCAGCAATACGTCTACCAGTACTAATACATTGCTTATTTCTCCAACGCTTATAAGAAATGTAAATGGCTGGGATAAGATTACCTTCAATTTTACCACCACAACCGGAGGTGAACAGTTTTTATATTTAGGGTTGTTAAACAATTCTAATATTGTCTTAAGTCCCACTACACCTGATAATCTGGGATGTAGTTTTACTCCTATTCCAGGGGATGAAATAAGACAGGTCACGGGTTACTATATTGACAATGTGTCTTTAATCCAAACTGGCGGAGGGGTGCTTGATCTGCCGGCAACGATCTGCTCGAATCAGACAATTCCAGATTTAAAAACCTATCTCGCCGGATTGCCTGCAAATGGATCGTTCTCAGGAAATGGCGTTGTATTTTCGGGAGGTGTCTATTCGTTTAATGGAGCATCGCTTACTTCGTCTATTATAGGTTATACTTATACCAACAGCAGTGGCTGCAGCGTTACGGTATATGATACGATAAATGTTACGGCGGCACTGCTTCCAACGTTTAGTTTTTCTACTTCAATATGTGTAGGGACCATACCTAAGGGATTGCCGTCTACATCCAGCAATGGATTTACAGGAACTTGGAATCCTTCAAGCATTGATAATACTGTTTCGCGGGATTATACTTTTACCCCAACCGAAGGCCAGTGCTCTAGCCCTGTTGTTGTTCATGTGACAATTACGCCGTTGCAAACAGTAACAGTAACTCCTTCTACGCAAACAGTGTGCTTAAATGCTGCACCAATACCTCTTCAGGCAAATTCTACAACAACCGGGCTTCTTTATCAGTGGTACAGGAATACTTCAAACACCAATACGGGAGGAAATTTAATTACGGGAGCAACAACTTCAAGCTATGTCCCTTCAACAGGCAATGTTGGAACCAGGTATTATTATGTTGTGGTGACCAGTTTGTCTGGCTGTGTGGTAAATTCACCTGTAATGACTGTCACTGTCATTTCCGGAACTGCAGATGCAGGTTCATTGAGCGGGAACCAAACTCTTTGTAAGATGGGAAGAGCCAATCCTACTACACTGTTAACAGCAAGTGTTGCAGGCGGTACGTGGAGTGTCTCCAATCCTGCAATTTCAAGCATTGTTTCTACAACTAGTACTACGGCAACGATTAGGGTTGGTGTGGGCACCACAACAGTTACTTATACTGTAGTGGGAGCAAGTGGCTGTGCAAGCTCTGTTTCCATGACCATAACTACATTAACCCCAACTGCTCCTACATTCTCTCAGTTCCCTATTAATCCTGAAACCGAGGCCCCAGATCCGGTAATTTTATGCGCCGGAGCTACGCCTCCTTTATTGCCAATGACCAGTTCAAATGGTATATCAGGAAAATGGGTTAGCTCATCGATAAGCAATACTACTTCTGGAGAATATGTCTTTACGCCAACTGCTGGCCAATGCGCCGCCGGATTTGCAATAAGCGTGATAGTGCTTAGACCAACTGATTTTGTAACGTATAATGATTATTATGATGTTGCATATCCTGTGAATAGTGTTGTGACTGCTTCGGTTTTTGACAATGATACCTATAATGGTAATCCTTTTGATTATATTCCTTTTAACTTAAGTTATAGTGCCATTCCGATAGGAACTCCGCCAACTTTTCCTAGTGGAGGTATTGCTTTAAATGCAAATGGTACTTACACGATACAGCCAAATACTACTCCCGGAACATATAATTTATCTTATAGGATAACAACCAGCTGTGGTATGAGCAATGTTTCTACTACTACTATTAAAATAAACAATTATGTTGTTCATCCGGGTAAAATAGCTTTCGGTTTGTGCTATAAAGGCCCTACAAGTTATACGTACAACAGTGCCAACTCTACAACACAATGGACTTCATTGTTTGATTTGGCGACAGTAGGAGGCCTTCCTGCCAATTCAACTAATGCAGTAATAAATGTTACTTCGCCACCCGTAGGTTTCACGCTATTGGCTAATGGAACATTTACTTATGCCTCTTCTACGTTGACAGAATTAATGTTTTATTATACCATCTGTTCTACTGCAACAAGTTTTTGCTCTGACCCAATTCTCTGCCACATTATTATTGGTACTACTGTTCAGGCTATGGATGATAGTGTTGTGTTTAATAAAAATGGAAGTGGCACCTTAAGTATAAATGTTTTGAATAATGATATGAAATACGATTGCCCCACAGCTTGGATCCAGGCTAATACAGGTAACGTAAGCGTAACGCAGCTAGCGCCGTTTAATAGTTATTTCTCAATAAATAGTGCCGGGATAATATTTCCAAACACTTTAGCACCGATAGGAACCTACACTTTGCAATATCAAATATGTGACCTGACTTACCCTACAGTTTGTCGTACTGCCAATGTAACCGTTTATCAAACAAATAATACAAGTAAAATTAATCAGGATCTTCGTGGATTTGATTTAGGCAGTCTTACAGTCGCGCCAAATCCAAGCAAGGATAAGTTTGAAATTGTTTTTGACAGCATCCTGCCTAATGATGCACATTTCGAAGTGTATGATGTATTGGGTAAAAAAGTTCTTGAAGAGAGTATGGCAAAAGGAACTTCAATGGGTATCCTCAATTTAGGGAATCATCCTCAAGGAGTTTACTTATTGCGTATTGCAGTAGATGACGCTGTTATAAGCAAAACATTATTGAAGCAGTAGTCTTCAAAAGACAATAAAGTTTCTTCTTTGCGAAAGCAAAGAGGAAGCTTTTTGATTAGGGATAGAAAAGCCCGGCTAATCTGTAATGATTTGGTATTGTAAATAAAAAAGCTCAACATTCGTTGAGCTTTTTGTTTATTTGGCATGTTGATAAACTTCTTTAAGTCCGGAATCCCATTCTACGATTTCGTAATAGAAATCGATGGCCGTAAGACTGCTTTTTTTCCTGATGATGCACCTTCCTGTTACATCAGCTTCATTGCCTTCAATGGTGATCTTTTTGTCGCTCTGTAATTTGTTGGCAACATACATGTCATAAACCTTTCTGGCGATTTCCTGGCGGATGGTCATTTTAGAATTGAAGGTGCTTACGATAACAACACCTTTCTTGGAACGGGCAACCAGTTCCATTCCGTCTTGACCATAATTGTAGGTCTCTACTTTAGGTTCTCCCGATTTGGAGAATGCAAAACAAGTTATGGTCAATAAACCAATAAGCACTTTCTTCATAAATAATAGATTTAAAATGGGGGCATTTTCGGAGCGAAAAGTAATAATTATTTTTTAATAAAGGCATACTTATTAACAAAAAAATGTTAAAAAGTCAAAAAATCCGCTAAAACACTAGGCTTCAGCGGACTTCTTTGGAATTAATAATTATTTAAAATCTATTAATAGTAGGTATATCTCCTAACTTTTGCAATGTATTTTGCCAATCGGATCACCTGATGGCTGTATCCATACTCATTATCGTACCATACATAAAGCACAATATTCTTTCCGTCAGCCGATACAATTGTTGCATTGCTGTCGTAAATTGAAGGCTGTGCAGTACCAACGATGTCTGAAGAAACCAATTCGTTATTTAACGAATACCTGATTTGCTCCACCAGTTCGCCTTCAAGGGCATACTTTTTCATGATTTTGTTGAAATCTTCAAAAGAAGTCTTTTTCCCAACTTCCAGGTTCATCACTACCAAAGACCCATTCGGAACTGGGACACGGATGGCGTTTGAGGTCAGTTTTCCGGCCAGGCTAGGCAAAGCTTTCGCAACTGCAGTACCGGCTCCGGTTTCGGTAATGACCATATTCAATGCCGCTGCACGCCCACGGCGGTATTTTTTATGCATATTGTCTACAAGGTTCTGGTCGTTGGTATACGCATGGATGGTTTCGATATGGCCTTTTACCACTCCGAGTGATTCTTCTACAACCTGCAAAACAGGTGTGATTGCATTGGTCGTGCAGGATGCTGCCGAGAAAATGTCAACAGTATCAGGATTGTGGTCGTTGTGGTTGACTCCATAAACGATGTTTGGAATCCCTTTTCCAGGAGCAGTCAGCAAAACTTTATCAACTCCTTTTGAAGTCAAATGGCGTTTCAATTGCTCTTCAGTCGTGAAAGCGCCGGTATTGTCAATTACCAAAGCATCTTCTATTCCGTATTGGGTATAATCAATTTCTTCCGGACCGGCAGCAGTAATTACATGAACTGTAGTTCCATTAATGATTAAAGCCTGGTTTTCGGCATCCGCCTGAACTGATCCCTGGAAATCTCCGTGAACCGAATCGTAACGCAAAAGTGAAGCTCTTTTTTCCAATGAAGTGGCATCGTTGCGGTCACGGGTAACAATTGCACGAAGGCGTAATTGTTGCCCTTTGCCCATTTTGCTCATCATTTCACGCGCCAACAAACGCCCGATACGCCCAAAGCCATACAAAACCACGTCTTTTGGTTTTAGGTTCTGGAATTCTTTTGCATTTTTTAATTTGTCGATGACAAACGCACGTCCGTCATCGTACTTGTTGTCTTCCAAATGGTATTCGTAAGTCAGTTTCCCGATGTCGATACGCGCAGGCGGCAAATCAAGGTCGAGCATGGCGCGGGCGATTTCGACGGAATCAAAAATATTGATTGGCTTTTGCACAAATTCCCCGGCATATTCATGGAAGTTGATAATGTCGCTTACGTTCCTGTCAATCAGCTGATTCCTGAAAAGAACCAATTCGATTGATTTGTCATACCATAAATCACTGATAATCTTGATTAATTCAACTGCTGCCTTACGTCTGTCAGCCTGAAAAGATAACTCCTTCTCGTAAAATTTGTTACTGTCCATAGAAGATAAATTGTTTTAGTTGTGTTGCTGTCCCGAATTTATTCCGGGATCGTATAAATTTTGCCGCAAAAATATAAAAATGATATGTTTCACGAAAACGATTTCGTGACTTTTTTACCAAACAAAAAAACCAGCTCTTTTTGGGAGCTGGTTTTAGGAATAATTAACCTTTTTAACCTTTATAGTATTACCTGCATTACCTGACCTGACCTGTCAATTATCTGCATCTGTACACTTTGGTTCTCGTCTTTTTTGTTCAGGAATTTTGAAATCGATTCTACATCAGTCGCTTTAACATTGTCAACAGATAGAATGATGCCGCCTTTTAGCTGATTGTAATAAGGGCGCAGGTTATCGTTGTTTATTTCGCTGATGCGCACACCGTACCCAATTTTAAATTTCCTTTTATCAGCCGAATCGATATCTTCCAGCTGAAGGCCTTTGAAATCGGTTGTAATAATGTCGTTCTTGATCAGCGTTACCGGAACCGTTTTGGTAGAGCCGTTCCTTGTGAAGGTAACCTGTATTTTGTCATTTGGCCTTTTGGTGCTGATGTAGCCTGAAAGCTCAGAGAATGAACTGATTTTTTGGCTGTCGAGCTTTTTGATGATATCCCCTTTTTGCAGGCCGGCTTTTTCTGCCCCCGAATTTTTAGTTACCTTGTTGATATAGAAGCCTTCTGTGTCGTTAACCCCCAATTCCTGTGAAGCTTTGCTGTTCAATTCACCGCCTTCAACTCCAAGTATGCCGCGCTGTACATTACCGAACTCCATGATGTCCTCAATGATTTTGCGTGTGATGTTCGACGGAACAGCAAACGAATAGCCCGCATAGCTGCCGGTTGGCGATGAAATCATCGTATTGATCCCGATCAGTTCGCCACGTGTGTTTACCAATGCGCCACCCGAATTTCCCGGGTTTACTGCCGCATCAGTCTGGATAAATGACTGGAGCCCGTTGTTTTGCAAGTTCCTGGCTTTCGCCGAAACGATCCCGGCTGTTACAGTCGAATTCAGGTTGTACGGATTTCCCACAGCCAGAACCCATTCGCCCACTTTTACCTGATCAGAATCCGCAAAAGTCGAATAAGGTAATTTTTGGTCGGCATTGATCTTCAGTAAAGCGATGTCCATTTTCGAATCAGTCCCGATAAGTTTAGCTTTATAGGATTTATTGTTGTTTAACGTTACTTCCAGTTCGGTGGCATCTTTTACAACATGGTTGTTCGTTACGATATAGCCATCCTGTGAAATGATAACTCCCGAACCGGTTCCGATCTGTTCCTGTTGCTGTCCGCCTCTGGTCCCGTAAAAATATTCCATGATCGGGTCGGAAACTGTCCTGACAGAAACATTCTTTACGTGAACAACAGTGTGGACTGTGTTTTCGGCAGCTGTTGTAAAATCGACTGCTTCGCCAGATAAGCCAACATTCTTGCTGTAGTTGTTTGGAGCTACCGTTACAATTGAATCACGGTTGCTTTTTCCTTCGATAAATAATTTGTACGCGCCCAATGTGGTTGCACCACTCAATAAAGAAACCAAAAATAAACTTGATAACCGTTTCATATTTAATACCATTTTAAATTATTTGCATAGTAAAATTATAGAAAATCAAAATTCGGTGGAATGTGCTTTAACGGTGGTTTAACATATTTTAAGTTAATCTTAATTATTGCTATATTTGTAGGAGTAAACAACGCTATGAAGACTATTTTCTACAAATACCAGGGAACCGGAAACGACTTTATCTTTATTGATAACCGGGATAATAATTTCCCGAAAAACAATACACGGCTTATTGAAAAATTATGCGACCGCCGTTTTGGGATTGGAGCGGACGGATTGATCTTGCTCGAAAACGATCTGCAAACCGATTTCAGGATGGTTTATTATAATTCTGACGGGAACCAAAGCTCGATGTGTGGCAATGGCGGGCGTTGCATTGTGGCTTTCGCCAAAAAGCTGGACCTTATTTCAAATGAAACCACTTTTATAGCCACAGACGGCCTGCATTTTGCATCGATATTGGAAAATGGCGATGTTTCGCTGCAGATGAAGGATGTCGATTCGGTAAAGGTCGAAAGCGACTATATCTTCCTCAATACAGGTTCGCCGCATCATGTAATGCTGGTGGATGACCTCGATAATTTTGATGTAAAAAGAAAAGGCTCTGAAATCCGTTATTCTGATTTGTACGGAAAGGCGGGAAGCAATGTCAATTTTGTCAACCAGGTTTCCGGCAATCATTTTCGTTTGCGGACTTACGAACGCGGTGTTGAAGATGAAACTTTTTCCTGCGGTACCGGAGCCACGGCAGCAGCAATTGCGATGAATGCCATCGGAAAAACCAATTCGCACCAGATAGAATTGGATGTGGAAGGCGGGAAGCTGGAAGTTTCGTTTGACAAGCTTGCAGACGATTTCAAATACATCAATGTCTTCCTGAAAGGCCCGGCGACCTTTGTTTACCAAGGCGAAATCGATCTTAAATCAATATGATAACGCTTCAGGGGCAAAATATTTATTTACGCGCGCTCGAGCCGGAGGATTTGGAGTTTATCTATGCTATAGAAAATGACGAAAGCATTTGGGAAGTCAGCAATACCATTACGCCTTACAGCAAATTCCTCATCAGGCAGTACCTTGAAAATGCGCATCAGGATATTTACGAAGCCAAGCAGCTGAGGCTGGCCATCTGTAAAAATGAAACTTCTGAAGCAATTGGGCTAATTGATCTGTTTGATTTTGATGCTAAAAATAAACGCGCTGGCGTAGGGATCATCATCCAAAATGAAATCAACCGGAATGGTGGTTTTGGTAAGGAAGCGTTGGGCTTGATGATTGATTATGCTTTTAGGCAACTGCAGTTGCATCAGCTTTATGCAAATATCGGGACAGATAATAAAGCAAGTTTGTCGCTTTTTGCTACATTTGGTTTCGAAAAAACCGGAGTCAAAAAAGATTGGAATTTTACCAACAACAGTTTTCATGACGAAGCTGTTTTTCAACTAATTAAAAAATAGATTGTTTTGAATAAGAATAAAATTATCAAGGTTATAGCTGCTGTTTTTATTGTTTTTGCAGCGGTGGTTTATATCAAATTTTTTACTTCGGATACAAATTTCGATAAAGATGAACTTTATGTAGAAGTCCCAACTGGTTCCACCTACCAGGATGTAGAAAAGATATTGACGCCTTTGGTAAAAAATATGGGTGACTTCGAGTTTATCGCAAAACGCCGTTCGTATCCCGAAAATGTAAAGGCCGGCCGGTTTTTGCTGAAAAAGGGAATGAGTGCCTTTCAGCTGGTCGGTGCCATGCGAAGGAACATTCCTGTAAAGCTGGCGTTCAATAACCAGGAACGCCTGGAAAACCTGTGCGAACGTTTAAGTTCTCAGATTGAACCGGATACGGCTAAGTTACTGCAAACGTTCAAAAATCCCGAATTCCTTAAGAAAAACGGCTTTACCAACGAAACTGTTTTTGCGATGTTCCTGCCTAATACGTATGAGGTGTATTGGAATATTTCTGCTGAAAAATTCCGCGATAAAATGCTGGCGGAATACAACCGTTTCTGGACTAAAGAGCGCATTGCCAAAGCTTCAGCCCTGAACCTGACACCTGTCCAGGTGATTACGGTTGCTTCGATCGTTCAGAAAGAATCGGCGAAGAAAAGCGAAAGGCCAACCATTGCCGGGGTTTATCTCAACCGTTACAATCAGGGAATGCCGCTTCAGGCTGATCCAACGGTCATTTATGCACTGAAATTGCGGGACAATGATTTTAACCAGGTAATCAAACGTGTATTGTACAATGACCTGTTCATCAAATCACCTTACAACACGTATCAGAACATCGGGCTTCCTCCTGGGCCAATCGCAATGCCTGATGTGGATGCGATTGATGCGGTCCTGAATGCCGAAAAGCACGATTACATCTATTTCTGCGCCAGCGTTGAAAAATTTGGCTATCATGTTTTTGCCTCTACCTATGAGCAGCACCAGGTGAATGCCAAAAAATATGCAGATTGGTTGAATAAACAAGGAACAAACCGATAAGATTGAAAGCATTCAAAAGCATAATTGTCCTTTTGTTGTTTGGATGTTTCCACCATTCCGTTGCACAAAATTCAATAGAAACTTTTTTAAAACCTTCGGATTCGTTAAATAAAAAGCGGCTCAAAACCCTGGTTATTTCGGAAGCTGTAATTGGTTCGGCTGCTCTTATAGGGCTGAACCAGGTTTGGTATGCCGACTATCCACGCTCCAATTTCCATTTTATCAATGACAATGCAGAATGGCTGCAGATGGATAAGGCCGGGCATGTTTTTTCGACGTATCATTTGGGAGCTTTGGTGCCAAAGCTTTAAAATGGAGTGGGGCAAGTAGGAAGAGCCAATTGATTTATGGCTCGACCTTAGGTCTGGGCTTTATGACAGTAGTAGAAGCTTTTGATGGGTATTCGGCCAATTGGGGTGCTTCAATGGGAGATATTGCTGCAAATGCTGTAGGGACAGGATTGTACGTTTCGCAGGAATTGTTGTGGAAGGAGCAGCGGATCGTTCCCAAATTTTCTTTCCACACAACACCTTATGCGTCTGCCAGGCCCAGTGTTTTAGGAAGTTCGGTTTCAGAACAAATCCTGAAAGATTATAATGGGCAAACCTATTGGCTTTCTGCAAATATCCATTCGTTTACAAAACTGACTTTTGTCCCAAAATGGCTGAATGTAGCAGTTGGTTATGGCGCGGAAGGCATGATTACGGGAAATGATGAGTTTGTTAACACAATTTTTCTTCCGGAAAGCAAAAGATACCGTCAATTTTATCTTAGCTTGGATGTTGATTTGACCAAAATCGAAACCAAATCCCATGTTGTTAAGACAATTTTAACACTTTTCAATACTGTTAAAATTCCCGCTCCGACGTTTGAAATCAAGGGTTCAGGCGGAACCAAATTTCATGCGCTGTATTTTTAAATAGCTGATATTCAATTTTATAATTTTTAGCCGTATATTTGCACCGCAGAAATATCAAGATGGTGACAGCGCTTGGAAATTACTTTAAATGATAAAGAAAGGTATATTTTACGTTTCAATCCTACTGATAACAGCTTTCATAAGCTTTGGTTTTAAACCTTACAACTCCCAAATCGACAACGGATTAAGCGTTGACGATAATGAAAAACTTTTATACGTTTTTCCAACACAAAATGACATCAATTACGCTGATTTGAAAATACCGTTTATCGGTAAATATTTTATTGGCTTCAAGGAAGCAATAGCGCATAAAGAATCCCAGGGGAAATACAGTAAAATTAATACTTTGGGCTATATGGGAAAATACCAGTTTGGGGTAGAAACCTTAAAAACTATCGGTGTTGATGACAGCATTGGCTTTATGAAAAGCCCAAAGCTTCAGGAAAAAGCCTTTATTGCCCTGCTTTCCAAAAACAAATATGAATTACAGGACTATATCGAAAGGTTCGAAGGAAAAATTGTAGCTGGCGTGAGGGTTACCGAATCGGGTATATTGGCGGCTGCGCATTTGGGCGGGACAGGTTCTGTTAAACGCTTCCTAAACACCAATGGCACAAAAAAATGCAAGGATGAATATGGTGCTTCGGTTAAATCGTATATGAAGGAATTCGGCGGGTTTGAAACAAGTAGGATCAAGGCCGTTAAAAATGCCAAAGTGAAGTAATCGTATCTTGTTTTAAAACTTATGAATAATGAAAATAGTAGGTCGGTTATGTAAATCGACCTTTGTTTTTTTCCAGTCAGCTACTCTTAGTGTCTTGATGAATTCAGTCGGCAAAGTGATGTCGGTGGCAATGCAAAGATGCGTGTTAGGTTGCAATATCTGTAGCAAATCTTCCATTAGCTTATTGTTCCTGTAAGGGGTTTCAATAAAAATCTGTGATTGGTTTTTGGAGGCGGAAAGTGTTCTCATACGATTTTAATGCTGTTTTTTTATCGCCTTTATCGATAGGAAGATAACCATTGAATGCAAAGCTTTGGCCGTTCATTCCGGAACCCATCATGGCCAATAGGATAGAGGATGGGCCAACCAATGGAATCACCTGGATTCCGTTTTCGTGCGCCAGCTTTACGATTACAGCCCCGGGATCGGCGACGCCTGGACAGCCGGCTTCACTCATTAAGCCTATGTTCAGGCCATTTAGGCAAGGCTTGATCATGGCATTGTATTCGGATATTTCCGTGCGTTTGTTTAATGCTGATAGGCGTAAGCTTGATTGTACTTTCTCTGGATTGACCGACTTGATAAACCTACGTGCTGTTTTTTCGTTTTCAACTATATAATCGTCGATGAATTCGATAGCTCTTTTTACGGTTTGCGGTAAAACATCGTGCGGATCCATTTCTCCTAAAGTAGTCGGGATCAGATATAATTTTCCTTTTAATGTTACCGGTTTCATCTGTCTTTATTTGCTGTTTTTCGGGTCAGATACAAGGCTGGACGCATTCCATTTTTTTATGGATGTTTGTCGATCAGCTTTTTGGAAAGGATTTCGCAGGTTTCGTCAAGCATGTCATAAACCATGTCAAAACCATTCTGAAGCCCATAATACGGATCGGGAACATCTACGTTGTCACCAGGAAATAATTCGTTTAGGATAAGCTGCACTTTCTTTTTGTGTTCTTCCGTTTTAGCCAGGCTGATTACATCGTCATAATTGGTATTGTCCATCACAAAAATATAATCGAAATCCTCAAAATCCCTTGATGAAAATTGCCTCGCTTTTTGAGAGCTGATGTCAAGACCGTTTTTTTGTGCAGTCAGGACTGAACGCTGATCAGGCTGTTTGCCAATATGGTAAGCACCAGTTCCGGCTGAGTCAACAAAAAACCTGTCCTTGGGAAGTTTAGCTGCCAAAAGGCCTTCGGCCAACGGAGACCGACAGATATTTCCAAGGCAAACCATTAAAATCTTAACGGGCATATTCGTGTTTATTTCTAAACCGCAAACTTACTCAAAAATGAAATTACAGAGATAGTTTTTTATGAATATCTTCTACGAATTTTTTGAATTGCTTGTCGGTTGAAACAAGATTGTCAACGGTTTTGCAGGCATGAAGAACGGTAGCATGGTCGCGGTCGCCAATTTGTGATCCGATGTTTGCCAAAGATGATTTTGTGAATTTCTTGGCAAAGAACATGGCTAGTTGGCGCGCCTGGACTACATGGCGTTTTCTTGTTTTGGATTGCAAAGTGTCAATGTCCAGCTGGAAATAATCGGAAACCACTTTTTGGATGTAGTCGATGGAAATTTCGCGTTTTACATTTTTTACGAATTTCTCTACAACGCTTTTCGCCAAATCCAGTGTTACTTCTTTCTTGTTGAAGGAAGATTGGGCAATAAGCGAAATGATGGCTCCTTCCAGCTCTCGCACATTCGATTTGATGTTGCGTGCAACATACTCAATGATTTCGTCTGGCATTTCAACACCGTCGCGGTACAAAATGTTTTTTAGGATCGAAATACGGGTTTCGTAATCCGGCTGGTGCAATTCTGCGGATAATCCCCATTTGAAACGCGACAACAAACGCTGTTCGATGTCCTGCATGTCAACAGGAGCCTTATCTGAGGTAAGGATTACCTGTTTGCCGTTTTGGTGCAGGTAATTGAAGATGTGGAAGAATACGTCCTGTGTTCCGGTTTTCCCTGAAAGGAACTGAACGTCGTCAATAATCAGCACATCGATCAATTGGTAGAAATGAATGAAATCATTTCGGTTGTTCTTTTTAACAGAATCAATATACTGCTGCGTGAATACTTCGGCAGAAATATAAAGCACTGTTTTTTCGGGGTATTTGTCTTTTATTTCAACACCGATGGCGTGCGCCAGGTGTGTTTTTCCCAATCCAACACCGCCAAAGATCAATAACGGATTGAAGGAAGTTCCGCCTGGTTTGTTGGCAACAGCCATACCGGCAGAGCGTGCCAAACGGTTGGAATCACCTTCCAGGAAATTGTCAAAACTGTAATTTGGATTAAGCTGAGACTCAATTTTTAGGTTTCTGATTCCAGGTATTACAAAAGGATTTTTGAGTTCCGGGTTCAGGTTTTTGAATGGAGCGTCAACATCCTGTGATTTTATCGGGCTGCGGTGCGCACTTGGCAATTGTTCCGTAAACGGTTGTTTATTGCCATAAGTGTTTTCCATTTTGATTTTATAGAGTAACTTTGCGTTTTTACCAAGTTCTTTTGTTAATGCAACTTTTAGTAGTTTTACATAGTGTTCTTCCAGCCATTCGTAGAAGAATTTACTCGGAACCTGAATGTAAAGTGCGTTATCAGTTAGCTCGACTGATTTAATCGGTTCAAACCAAGTTTTGAAAGCTTGCTCCTGAATATTGTCCTTTATGAAAAGAAGACAGTTTTCCCACACCGATTGCGCAGTTTTGCTCATATTTGGTTTAAAATTATAGTATTTACTTATTAGGTTTTAACTCGTAGAAAACAACAAAAGTTTTCATGTTTTTCGGGTCAACAAATATGTGAATAAATTTCGTTAAAAAAAATTAAAAAGGCATTGATTTTTTAAAAAAAATGCTGTATGAGTAGTTTTAAAATTAGATAAAAAGAAGAAAAATCAGATGAAAGAACATCAAATTCAGGTTAGGGTGCGTTATTCTGAAACGGACCAAATGAGTGTGGTTTATCACGGAAATTATGTGCCGTATTTTGAGATGGGACGCGTGGAATGGCTTAGAAACAAAGGGATTTCATATAAATCGCTTGAAGAAAGCGGTATTGCGCTCCCGATTGTTTCGATGACTATAAATTACAAAAAGCCAGCGCGTTATGACGATTTACTTACAGTGATAACCAAGTTCAAAGGACAATCCTCAGTAAAGGTCGAATTTGATTGTGAAATTCGCAATGAAAATAATGAGTTATTAACAACTGCATATTTCCTGTTGGTTTTTGTAGATGTCAAATTGGGAAAAGCAATTCCGCCTCCACAGTACATTTTGGATATTATGAACAACTAGGTTTTTTTAATTTCCACTTCAAATAAATTAGAGAAAATGCCGAATATCGTTTCGGCATTTTTTTTTCGGGTGCTGATTTCAATTTCGCAGCCTTCCTCCATGCGTTGTGAAATCAGGTTTAGGTTTTTCTCCTTGATGACCCGCATCACTTTATTCATGTTTTTGTAATCAAAGTAAATCCTGAAATGGATGTCAATGGTTTTTTCGATGATGTCTGCTTCTTCCAATGCCATTTGCGCGCCGGTCCGGTAGGCCGAAATCAATCCGCCAACGCCCAATTTGACACCGCCAAAGAAGCGTACGACAACTACCAAAACATTGGTCAGCCCAAAGGATTGGATCTGTCCGTAAATTGGCATTCCGGCCGAATTGTTAGGCTCGCCATCGTCGTTGGTACGAAACTGGATTGCCTCGGTCCCAAGCTGGAAAGCATAACAAAAATGCCCGGCGCCCGGATGCTGTTTGCGGAGGTTTTCTAAATGCGATTTGATTTCATCTTCATTGGTTACCGGAAATGCATAGCCATAAAACTTGCTGTTTTTTTCCTTGAAGAGGATTTCGGGAGAGGGTGAGGAAAGGGTTTTATAAGTATCAGTCATTTATGCTTCGTACGCCGTAAATTATTCCGCTGCGCTCCATATGATTCGGCTTCGCCTCGGGTCGTACATTGTATTTATAACGGCAGGTGTTTTTGTTCAAACAAATCGACGACGTCTTCCTTGCCGACCTGTAAATTCCAAACATGCAGCCCGAGTGATTCGGCAATGTCGGTATTGTCTTTTTTGTCGTCTACAAATAAGGTTCTTTTCGGGGAAAGGTCGTGCTTACGGATAATGGCCTGGAAAATTTCGGGCTCTGGCTTGCGCATTCCCATTTCATACGAATAATATACCTTTTCAAAGCAACGGTAAAAATCGGTATAAAACGACATGCCGACCTTGTGTTCAAAACGATCTATGTGGATTGCATCTGTATTGGTCAGCAAAAAAAGCCGGTATTTGGTAGAAAGCATTTGTAAAAACTCCAATCTTTCCAGTGGAAAATCACCAATTACAGAGTTCCAGGCTTTTGTGATTTCGTCAGTGCTGGCGTTTGGGATGTATTTCAAAAACGAATTGATGAATTGCAGCTCGTCGATTTTTCCTTTTTCAAATAAATCATTGTGTTCCAACAAATCTTCATTTGGACCGTCCAATCCTAATTTTTTAAATTCTTCAATTGAATGCTCTTTCCTAAGATTGATGAAAACATCCCCAAAATCGAAAATAATAGTGTTAATCATGGTTGAAATAAAGTTTAAGTTGGTCTTCCTTAACGCTTTTTATTTGAAAATCCTTGTTTAAAACAGGCGCTTCAATGCCTTCTTTTAAACGGGTGCTGCCAATAAAAACGCGAGCTTCATCCCAAAGATTATCGTCTATAAATGCCTGGAGGGTCTGTCTTCCGCCTTCAATGATCATAGACTGTATCCCATATTGATAAAGAATATGGGTAATGGTTTTGGTTAGCCGGATATCAAAGATAGTATTTTCATAAATACAATTTTCAGTAGATGTTAAATTTTCTCGTTCGGTAATTATGATGGTCCTGGTTTTGCAGTCCTTTACAAAATAATCGTCCGTTATTTTCCCGGTTCTGTCCAGTACAACCCTAACAGGATTGTTGCCGGTCCAATCCCTTACGTCCAGTTTTGGGTTGTCATCCAATACAGTATTGGTCCCAACTAATATTGCCTGTTCTTCGCTGCGCCATTTGTGGACCAATTGCCTCGAAAACTCATTGGAAATCCAAACCGGTTCTTTTTTGCTTTTGATAAATGGTGCAATGAATCCGTCCTGGCTTTCTGCCCATTTCAATAGTATGTAAGGCCTTTTTTTGTTGTGGAACGTGAAAAACCGCTTGTTGAGTTCCCGGCATTCCTTTTCCAAAACTCCAACAGTAACGTTTAGGCCGTTTTCCTGAAGTCTTTTGATCCCGTTTCCGGCAACCTGGCTGTTCGGGTCGATGGTTCCGATAACAACATTTGGGATTTTATGCCGGATGATCAGATCCGCGCAGGGCGGCGTTTTGCCAAAATGGCTGCAGGGTTCCAGCGAAACATAAATAGTTGCTTTTGATAGCAGTGATTTGTCTTTTACCGAATTTACGGCATTGACTTCGGCATGCGGCTGCCCCGATTTCTTATGCCAGCCTTCTCCAATGATCTTGCCGTCATAAACAATTACGCTTCCCACCATCGGATTCGGGTAGGTGGTTCCCAAGCCGTTCTTGGCCAGTTCTATGCAACGTTTTATATAATGTTCATTGGTGT
Organism: Flavobacterium sp.; assembly: GCA_049841115.1. Lineage (GTDB taxonomy): Bacteria > Bacteroidota > Bacteroidia > Flavobacteriales > Flavobacteriaceae > Flavobacterium. The sequence goes on along the minus strand of JASGHQ010000006.1, from coordinate 164,589 downwards.
TCACAAAGCAAAAATAGCTAAATTTGAACTCGGATTTAAAATAATGCAATGCAGATTAAAAACTACAGGGATATTTTTAGAAAAGAATTGCAGTCGGTTTACGATGCGCAGGAAATTGATAGTTTTTTTTACATCATCCTCGAAAAAATCCATCGGATGAAACGAATTGATTTAGCACTGAATCCAGAAACCGTAATGGATTTTAACCAGATAAGGCAATGGAAAAGCATCGCTTCTGATTTGATAAAACAAAAACCAATCCAGTATATTTTAGGCGAAACCGAGTTTTTTGGACTCCGCTTTGAAGTCAATGAAAATACGCTGATCCCGCGTCCGGAAACCGAAGAATTGGTGGAATGGATTATTCAAAGTACGGAACGCGAAGTGGGAAATGGGAAGATGAACGTTTTGGATATCGGCACCGGTAGCGGGTGTATTGCTATTTCATTGGCGAAGAACCTTCCTGATGCTGAGGTTTTTGCAATCGATGTTTCTGAAAAAGCGTTGGAAACCGCAAAAAAGAATGCAAGAATCAATCAGGTTGAAGTCACTTTTCTTTTAAAAAATATTTTAGAAACAGAGGGGTTAGGGCAAACGCTTGATGTCATTGTTTCAAATCCGCCGTATGTACGCCATCTGGAAAAAGAAGAAATCAAGCCTAATGTTTTGGAATATGAACCGCATCTGGCCTTGTTTGTGGATGATAATGATGCCTTGCTTTTTTACAGGAAAATAGCAGAATTGGCATTGAAAAGCCTCAGCCCGAACGGGAAGCTCTATTTTGAAATCAATCAATATTTAGGTAAAGAAACCGTATGTCTGCTAGAAGGCTTAGGTTTTAAAAATATAATATTGCGAAAAGATATTTATGGCAATGACAGAATGATTCAAAGTACGAAGTAAACTTTATACTTACTCATATCGCAATGCCTCGATAGGATCAAGCCTAGATGCTTTTATCGCAGGATATAGCCCTGAAATCAAAGCTACTATAAAGCTTGTCACAAATGCCGCCATCATAGCTTTCCACGGAATCACGAAATCCCAGTCTGCGGCAAGGCATATCCCATAACCGATGAGGATTCCAAGGATAATCCCTATTATGCCGCCCATTTGGCCAATGGTCAGGGTTTCCACAAAAAACTGGAACGCAATAGTGCCTTTCTTTGCGCCAAGCGCTTTCCTGACACCGATTTCACGTGTCCTTTCGGTAACGGAAACAATCATGATGTTCATCAGAGCGATGGAAGAGCCAAGTATGGTGATAATTCCCATTACCCAGGCAGAAGCACTCAAAACATCGGTTATTTCTGCAATTTTATGGAGCAGGTCATCGCTTCTTGAAATCCCGAAGTTGTCTTCTTCGACAGGATTTAGCTTTCTTACCTGGCGCATTGTAATGATGGCATCATTGATAGCGGCATCAAGCAATTCGGCTTTTTGAATCATTGTGCTCAGCGAATAATTAATGTTGGGCTGCGAAAAAAGCGAACGCGCTACCTGTATCGGAATCATCACGCGCAAATCACGGCTGTTGCCAAATGTGGAGCCCTTTTCCTTTAAAACACCAATTACCTTGAATTTCGCTCCGCGGATGGATAGTGTCTTGCCTATCGGGTTTACATCTTTCAACAAGCCTTTTGTAGCAAAATCAGAGCCAACGATGCACGAGTACACATTGTTGGAAATGTCAAACGAATTGAAGTTACGCCCTTGGGTTACTTCCAAGCCCGAATTTGGGACGTAATATTCGTCGATGCCCAGGATGGTAATTTCAGGATCGGTTTTTTGGTTCTCGTATTTCACTTCCGCGCTTCCTGCCGCTGTAAAGGACAGCGAGGTCTGTGTCATCGGATAGTTGAATTTTTCCTTGAATTCCTTGGCTTCAGGATAGGATATGATCGGGTTGATCTTCTCCACTTCATTTCCGCCTTCTTCACGTAGCGTATTTTGGTATTGGGTGATATTGAAGGTGTTGGATCCCATCGAGGCAAAGCTCGAAGTCAGGTTGTAATCAATGGCGGTCACGACCGTTAGGATTCCTACCAAAGCCGTTATCCCGATGGCAATGATGATAATCGTCAAAATAGTCCTGAGCAGCTGCGTCCTGATCGAACCCAATGCAATCCTTATGTTTTCCCTAAATAATCCAAATCCCAGCATAGTGAAAAATTTGACACTAAAGTACAGTTTTTGTTACAAGAAAATTCACTATCCGCCATAAAATAATGATATTTGCAGACAAATGTGTCAATGCGCCGATGAGTCTATGGGGGCATTTAATTGACACATAGACACATTCACTAATTGATATATTAAAAATGGCACAAAAACCAAGTATCCCAAAAGGAACCAGAGATTTTTCACCCGCAGAGGTTTCAAAACGCAATTATATCATCTCGGTAATGCGGCACCATTTTGAGAAATACGGTTACCAGCCCATTGAAACGCCTTCTTTTGAAAATTCCGATACCCTGATGGGAAAATACGGTGAAGAAGGAAACCGTTTGATTTTTAAGATACTGAATTCGGGGGATTATCTGGACAAGGTTCCGGCAGACGAACTTCAGGATATCAATTACAAAAAACTAACCGGAAAGATTTCCGAAAAAGCCCTGCGCTACGACCTAACCGTGCCTTTTGCGCGCTATGTGGTGCAGCACCAGAATGAGATTGAGTTTCCGTTCAAACGGTACCAGATACAGCCGGTTTGGCGTGCAGACCGTCCGCAGAAAGGGCGTTTTCGTGAGTTTTACCAATGCGATGCCGATGTGGTAGGCTCCAAATCGCTGTGGCAGGAAGTGGAACTGGTGCAATTGTACGATTCGGTTTTTGCCGAATTGGGGCTGAATGGCGTTACGATTAAAATCAACAACCGCAAAATACTGTCGGGGATTGCTGAGGTTATTGGCGCGTCGGATAAACTGATCGACTTTACCGTGGCTTTGGATAAGCTCGACAAAATAGGAGAGGCCGGCGTGAAAAAGGAAATGACTGAAAAAGGCATTTCGGAGACGGCTTTGGAAAAAGTGCAGCCGTTGTTCAGTTTTACCGGAACCATACATGAAAAGCTGGAAAAGCTTTCAGGTTTGCTTGCCTCGTCAGAAGAAGGAAAAAAGGGAATAGAAGAGCTACGCTTCATTTGTGATAACATAACCCGGCTTGGTTTGAAGAAAGCGGTTTTGGATTTGGATGTGACTTTGGCCCGCGGGCTGAATTACTATACCGGAGCGATATTTGAAGTGGCTGCGCCCGAAGGTGTTGCGATGGGTTCCATTGGTGGTGGCGGAAGGTATGATGACCTCACCGGAATATTTGGCTTGAAGGATATGAGCGGTGTTGGGATCTCATTTGGATTGGACCGGATTTACCTCGTGCTTGAGGAACTGGGCCTGTTCCCGCAAACTGTTACTACGGCAACCAAAGTGATGTTCCTGAATTTGGGAGAAAGCCAGGCTTATGAAGCGATGAAAACTGTGACCCTGCTTAGGGACAACAACATCAAAGCCGAATTATATCCAGATGTGGCCAAGATCGACAAACAATTCAAGCATGTAGAGCGCCGGGGAATCCCGTTTGTGGTCAAAGAGATTTCGGATGGTGTTTTTACACTGAAAGATACGCAGAATGGCGAACAGCTTCAGCTTGATTTAAATGCTTTGGTTGGGAAGCTGAATTGATTTTTTTTTGTCCATTTTAGCTTTGCTCTGTCCGGCTACGCCTCGGGTCTTTGCTTGTCCTGAGAAAACGAAGATTTAAATTTATCATTACTTTTTTTCTTGATAAAAAAAGTAATCAAAAAAATCAAGCCTTAATAGTCTCAACTTGAAAACTACTTTGGTGTTCTTTCCGCATACCAAGCCGTTCGCTTTGCTCAACTTGTGGTATGCTGCCATTCACACCTTCATTGTTTTCTACGCTGATTCTATGATGGCGTTTTGATGATGCATTTTTATAGGCCTTAAAATCTGGCAGTCGAGCGTCAATTGATTGAAAAATCCGTTAAAAGAAAAGCTGTTTGAGTGAAACGAGTTCTTTTCTTTTAGGATTTGAAATTGAAATTGACCGACGAAGATTTAATGCCTTGACTTTTTGTCACTTTTGTGTCAAGACAAAAGTGATGAATATTTACCTTGTCATAAACCAACCGACAATTATTGTTGTTGAAAATGATTGAACGCTCTCTTTAGCCCCGATGGGAGCAAACTACCGTGTAGTGCGGACAGCGGGAGGAAAGTGGCCTGGTAAAGCCAGAGTGTCCGCTCCTGAATATTAAAATTTAAGCCCAAGTTTGTATAAACAAAAAATCCCCGGAAGGCCCGGGGATTTTTATTTGCGTTTAGTGTCAAATAAAAGCAAAATGGATTATTTTCTAACCAGGATCTTTTTAGAAACATCGCCGCCGTCTGTGTATGCTTTTACGATGTATGTTCCTGTGCTGATGTCTGAAACCTGTAATTGGATGTCAGCCTGGCTTTGGTTTTGGTTAATTTTCCACTCGGTAACTTTTTGTCCCAATAAGTTGAACAGCGCAACCGATTTTACAGTTACTTCCTGTAGAGGGTTTTTGATGTTAATCATGTTGTTTGACTGTGAGTGGGTTACGGAAATTCCGTGGTTTTCCTGGATTTCACCAGTTCCAAGGCTGGTTCCGTTGGTGAACCTTAACGAGAATCGGTCTTCATAGGTTCCGGCAGGAAGGTTTACCTGGTAGTTTTGTGATTTGATGCTGTTGTATGTATTGGTCACATTGTCATAGATGTAGATTTCCTGATCTTCATTAAAGTTTTCCTTCTGATCGATTACAAAGGTCACGTTTCCTGAAGTTGCATTTTTAACTCCCAACGGATAGATGTTGTTCACGTTGAAGAAACCGTCACCGTTGATGTTCAATTTGTCGGTTCCGTTGATGAAATACATATCATTTGTAAGCGCTTCGATGCTGATTCCGTCATAACCATTGTCGTAGCCTGATGTTGCATGCTCGTTCATAAACCCAAGCAATGTTTGCCTGTGGTAGTTGTTGGCAGAATTGTATCCTAAGTGCAGCTTCATGAACTGCTCATCCTCGAATGTATCCTGTGCGTTGTTCATCAACGGATCTGCTGGCTGTGCTGCAACAGTGGCGTTTGATTTGAACATCGTGTAGGAGTTTGTATCGTCTTCCTTAATGAACAATCGCTGTGCGTTGTTGAAAGTGATTGTTCCTCCTGTAGCCGAACCGGTTACAAAGAATCCTTGCCCAACAGGGATGAATCTTTTAGCCGTTTTGCTGCTTGATCCCAATCCGCTTACTCCTGCTGGGGCAACCGGAGCAGTTCCTCCTGTTTTTGTATAAGTAGCATAACCACCTTGGTACTCAATAGTTGTATGCGACGTGTTTGTACTATAATGTTCCCAGATGTATAGGGTACCTTTGATGCTTGATGCATTGTCATCAATGAATTTGTCAGCATCGATTGCAGATGGATAAGGGTTACCGCATAGGTTTAGGTTGCCGGCACCCACCGTAGAAGTAATGGTTCCGCTGTTTGGTTTTCCAACGAACGTGTAGTTCTGGTTAGAAGTTGCGGCACCTGCACCTTTCATCGTGAATCCCTGTCCAGGCAATAATGTTCCGTTTTGTCCAACAGATGCCCAGTTGGCATAGGCGTTTGTTGAATTTTGGAATTTGAATATCCAATAGCTGCTCAATGTGATTGGCGTTGTTGCCGAGCCATTGATACCGGTTGTCCATTGTAACGGTTGGATGTTGTTCACATCAGTTCCGTCTTTCATTACTCCCGCTACTGTAAATCCATGATTGATGGTAGTTGAGTTGATTGAGCTCACCGGAGAAGACCAATAGTTATAATTGAACTTGTTAGACTGTCCTTGCTGATCTCTTTCCAATGAACCGGTGCTTGTTGCGGCCAATTCGGAGTTGGTTGTCTGGATCAGCTGTGATTTTCCAACCAAGTCGATTTTACCATCTAATTTCAAATACCAATCGTTCTGAAGCTTGGTGTCATTAGTCATGCTTACCGTTACGGCCGGATCAACAAACAGAGCTAGGTTAGTAGTGTTTGCAGTTTCAGTAACATTGTGTTTGGCCTGTACAATTGAATAATCGTAATCCAATACATCCAATCCTCTGATGTCTTTGGTAGTATCATTGATTGCTGTTGCAAAAGTACCAGTCCTTACTGTTGTGAATGGCATTGGTGCCTCCTGTACCGCGATAAGCTTGTGGTTGTACATTTTCATACCTGTTCCGATATCGATACTTGAAGTAGTCAAATCATCCACGATATCGTCTTTGTAAGCATCCATCCTGTAATACCTCAATAAGTTTGCGAAAGGAAGCGTACCTACATCTTTAGGAACGATCAAACCTCTTACCTGTGAAGCGGTATTCTGGATTTCCTGATATACCATTCTTTGTACCTGGGTAGCTGTCAATGCAGCGTTGAATATCCTTACTTCATCAATTTTACCTTTGAAGAAGTAAGTAGATGACACAGGGTTTTTACCCATAGTCAGCTTAGTGGTATCAGCCGAAATGGCTCCGGTCAATGCAACGTTGGCAACCGCTTTTCCGTTCAGGTAAAGTGTTAGGTTACCATTGGCATAAGTTGCCGCTACATGGTACCATTGTGCTGTGTTTAAAGGTGTTCCGTATGATAATATCGTTCCGTTTACAACAGCCTGTAGTATTTTTGAACCCGTAACCCTGATGTGGAACCTGTCCTGTCCAACGATGAAGCCGATATTGCTCAAAGAAGGATTAAGATCGATCCAGGCCATGATCGTTGCATTTGATAATCCACCAAGCAAAGGCACATTTTCGGCATAGTCATTTCTTCCGTCAAAATCCAGGTATAATTTCCTGTTTAGATCTCTTGGAGAACCGATTACTGCTGTATTGGTATCAAAAGAATCCAGGATTCCGTCTTTGTCGATATCCGTAGTTCCGTCAATTTTGCCATCGTTGTTGGCATCCAAACTTGCATAAAGCCCGGTTTTGATGTCGTTGATCCCATCGTTGTTGGAATCCAGTTGCAGGTAATCAGCAATTCCATTACCGTCAGTATCCTGTGCATATGGCCTTGTTGCTGTTCCGAAACCTGTATTGTTGTCGTATAAATCTAAGATACCGTCTTTGTCTGTATCCAATAAATCGCCTCTTCCATCACCGTTGATGTCGCCATCACCATTCAATACTCCGGCTTCGTCAACGTCAAAGAATGAATCATTATCGCTATCCAAATCCAAATAGTTAGGCACGCCGTCACCATCTGTATCAGCAATTAAATAAGTTCCGCCGGCAATCTGCGCATCAATATCATCGTGCAGCCCATTTCCGTTAGCATCGACCCAGGTAGCAGAGCTGCTTAAGTCCATTTTAGATGTCCCGTTGCTATACGCTTTGAAACCTGCTTCTTCGATATCAGGAATACCGTCGTTTTCGTCATCTAAGTCAAAGATGTTTGCAATGCCGTCTCCATCAGTATCCACATAGTTTTGAGTAATAACGATGTCGTCCATTGCAAAGTCATTTCCACCACCACCCGGAGCATTGTTCCTGATTTTGATCATGAAATCTGTAATGTTGCCCAGGTTTACGGTTGTAGAGTAGTTTAACCAGTTAGATAGTGTAGCACCACAACTGTTGTCAGATGAATTGGTTGCCGAACACCTACCGATATCCCCGGTATTATAGCTAGCAATCAATGTGTTTCCGGTAATATCCCTGAATTCAACCGTGATGTTTGGAAGGATTGTAGATCCTAAATTATCTCTTCTCATTAGGTTCATTACCCAGAAATCGAAAGAGGTTAACGTGTTAGGAAGGATACCGTTGATGATTAGCTGGTAGAAATACGTTCCTGCAGTGTTATCAGCATTGAAGATAGCCATTCTACCATCAACATCATTTGGAGTATGGTCCAGCTGGTCAGTCCAGGCTAAGTCGCGGTGGATGTTTTCCGGATCCGATGAAACGCCATTAGAATTTGTAATGATGTAGTTTACTACATATTCACCATCATCAAGCACACCAGAAGAGTTGCTTGAACAGTTGTTTGCATTTGTTGTAATATTATCCTCGTAGCACGAAGTTGTTGATGCTCCAGGAGTATTTACATTGATTCTGCCTTTTGTTCTTCCCGTTCCGAAAGTTCTCGTTAAGGAAAGTATATTTTACGAAGTTGCTTAAAGGATAAGCAATGGCATCCGTCTGTTCTTTGACGTCTTTAATCCCGTCGTTGTCATCATCCAAATCCATGTTGTCGGTAACTCCGTCACCATCAGTATCAATGTATGTCTGAACTCCCAATCCGATTAAGTCGAAGTTGAAAGGATTCATGCCGGTAGCATTGGTAACGATTGCAAAAGTAGCCGATTTGTTCCCTTTGGATGTTGGGGCAAATGAAATTTCAAATGTTGTAGTGGCACTAGGGGCAAGGGCAGTAGCCGGAGCCAATGTCATTGTAAAATCCGCTGCATTGGTACCTGTAAAAGTAGCAGCACCAAGATTGATCGCAGCTGTTCCTGTGTTGGTGATGGTGTATGTTACCGTTACCAAACCACTGTTGATAGATACACTTCCAAAATCGGTCTGTTTAACAGCCGTTGGCGTAGTGTCATTATCTGGAATGTTAACACCGTTTGGATTAGTAACCGCCATGATCCTTGTACCTCCCGTAGCACGGATTGCAACATCATAAGGGTTTTCATTACTATCATTGTTAACGATGTTCATTGTAGCGTTTCGGACACCGGTTCCGCCATTATTGAAGGTTACTGTAAAAGTAGTGCTTCCAAACCCAACAACCGTAGCACTTGGAGACGATGTTACCGTAAAATCCGCTGCATTGGTACCTGTAAATGTAATGGCGCCCACAGTTAATGGCATGTTGCCTTGATTTAAGATAGTGAATGTCCTTGTTGCAGATGCAGTACCAAAATCGGTCCAGTTGGCAGTTGATGGCGTAGTCGAACCGTCAACGATTGAAGTTGCATTACCCTGAAGGTCGATCTCCTGTGCTACTCCAGTTCCCTGAAGGTTAAAGTCATAAGGATTTTCGTTGCTGTCGTTGTTTACGATGTTGATTTTTGCAGTCCTTGTTCCTGTTGCCGATGGTGTGAAAGTTACCGTAAAAGTAGTGCTTCCAAACGCAGTTACGGGTGATACAGGAGGCGTGGTTACCGCAAAATCAGAAGCGTTTGTACCGGTAAAAGTAATCGCACCCAGTGTCAGATTCGTATTCCCTTGGTTGTAGATTGTAAATGTTCTTGTTATTGTAGTATTGCTGAAATCAGTCCAGTTTGCAGTTGAAACCGCAGTGGTGCCGTCGGCAATTGAAGTTCCGTTTCCTTGAATGTCAATTTCTGGAATAACACCAAATCCCTGGATGGCAAAGTCATAAGGGTTTTCATCACTGTCATTGTTTGCGATAGTAATGGTAGCGGTTCTGTTGTTGATCGCTGTTGGGGTAAAAGTTACTGTAAAAGTAGTGCTTCCATAAGCCCCTACAGTTGCAGCAGGAAGTGTTGTCACAGCAAAGTCAGCGGCATCAGCGCCCGAAATTACCGGAGTACCCAATGTCAATGCCACGTTTCCTGTATTATAAATCGTAAATGTTCTTGTTGAAGCCACAGTGCTAAAATCGGTCCAGTTGGCAGTTGATGGTGTAGTCGAACCGTCAACTATAGTAACTCCATTACCTTTGATGTCAATTTCTGTGGCAACTCCGGTTCCCTGGATAGAGAAATCATACGGATTTTCGTCGGCATCAGTATTGTCGATAGAAATTCTTGCTACTCTTGTACCGGCAGCCGATGGGTTAAAGGTTATCGTAAAAGTACTGCTCGAACCCGAAGCAATACTGCTGCTTGGTGCCGTTGTTACTGTAAAATCAGAAGCATTGGCTCCGGATAATGTTACCGTTCCCAAAGTCAAAACTCCAACTCCTGTATTTTTTATGGTAAAAGTCCTTGTTGTGTTTGTAGCTCCAAAATCGGTCCAGTTTGCAGTTGAAACCGCAGTAGATCCATCAGGAATTGAAACCGCATTCCCCTGGATGTCAATTTCAGGATAAATTACTGTAGCAACCACGGCAACTCTAGGAGAAGAAACACAAGGCCCGTTTACAGCTTCAACATAGTAAGTGGTTGTAGATGAGATTACAGGCGTAGTAAAGTTGGTTCCAAAACCCACTGCTGTCCCACCAGTTGAGGCAGTATACCAGTAAATGGTTCCAGCCAATGTAGTAGCTCCCAGGTTTACGGTTCCGGCTCCTGATCTTGTTCCAGGCGTAGTGCCTGTGATCGTTGAAGCGGCATATATTGTCAATGTTTTTGTAGAAGTATCCGAACCACAGGCATTGGTAACAGTTAATGTCAATGTTACGGTTCCCAATGATTTATCAGCTGTACTTGGATTGTAAGTACAGGTTGTTAATGAAGTAGCATTTGTAAAAGTACCAGTTCCGCTTGATGACCATGCAACAGAAGTATAATTAGAAGCAGACGATCCTGTTGTTATGTTTACCGCCCCCGCAGAAGAACAAGTGTTTATGTTAGTTCCTGCATCAGCAACCGGTGGTTGGTAAATAGTCATGGTTTTTGTTGAAACAGCATTGTTGCATCCTGCATTTCCGCTGGCAGTCAGTGTCAATGTTACGCTTCCCGCTGTAATGTCGGCAAGGCTAGGGGTATAAGTACAAGTTGTTAAAGAATTAGCATTTGCAAAAGTACCCGTACCACTTGAAGTCCATGTAGTTCCACTGTTATTTGTTGCAGATGAACCCGCAGTAATGTTTACAGCACCTGCGCTATAGCAGGCATTGATGGCTGTTCCTGCGACTGCTGTTGGAGCCTGCGTGAAAGTTATCGTTTTGGTTGATACTGCATTAGAACAAGGAGAAATACCGGTAACTGTTAAAGTCAATGTTCTGCTTCCTGCAGCGATATCGGCAGCAGTAGGGTTATAGGTACAGTTTGTCAATGAAGTGTTATTTGCAAGAGTACCCGTACCGTTGCAAGTCCATGTAGCCGTATTGTAATTTGTGGCAGAAGCACCTGCAGTGATATTTACAACACCAGAATTAGAGCAAGTTACTATGGCAGTTCCTGCGTTTGAAGTAGCTATCCCTCTGATGGTTAATGTTTTGCTTGAAGTTACGTCAGCGCAACCGGCATTTGAAGCGGTCAGGGTTATTGTAACACTTCCTGCAGCAATATCATCAGCACTTGGAGCATACGTACATGTAGTCAGGTTGTTAGGATTGGTAAAAGTACCAGTCCCGTTTGGTGTTGACCATGTTACAGAAGTTTGGTTAGTGGCACTTGACCCTGTTGTGATATTAACAGAAGCTGTTGATGCACATATTGTTATAGCTGTTCCTGCTATGGCAGTCATAGCCCTGCTGATATAAATTGTTTTTGTTGAGGTTACGGCACCACAAGGAGAATTTCCGTTAACGGTCAATGTGATTGTTCTGCTTCCTGCTGTAGCATCCGCAGTACTTGGGGTGTAAGTACAGTTGGTTAATGAGTTGGCATTGGAAAGAGTACCTGTACCGGTAGTTGACCATGTTACTGAAGCATAATTCGTTGGATTTGCTCCGGCAGTAATATTGATGGCAGTGCTAGCGCAGGCATAAATATTGGTTCCGGCTACAGAAGTTGCGGCTGGGATAATTGTTAATGTTTTATTAGAAACCACGTCTGCACAGCCACCATTAGAAGAAGTTAAGGTGATAGTAACGCTTCCGGCAGCGATGTCGGCAATGCTTGGAGCATATGTACAGGTAGATAAATTGTTTGGATTAGTAAATACACCTGTTCCGTTTGGTGTAGACCATGTTACGCTTGTATGGTTTAATGAAGTTGCACCAGTGGTAATGTTAACTGAAGCTGTTGATGAACACATAGTAACATTTGACCCTGCAGTAGCTGTAATTGGCAGCCTTAGGGTAAGTGTTTTAGTAGATGTTGCATTTGTACATGGAGCAATTCCAGTAGCAGTTAATGTTAATGTTACGCTTCCTGCAATGTTATCCAAGGCACTTGGAGTGTAAGTACATGCAGTCAAAGAGTTTGCATTGGCAAATGTTCCGCTGCCGCTTGATGTCCAGGTAACCAATGAATAGTTTGAAGCACTAGCGCCGGCAGTAATGTTTACTGCGCCACCAAGGGCACAGAAACCAACCGGGGTACCGGCAATTGCTGTAGTGGCGTTATTTATTGTAAAGTTTTTGGTAGAAGTAACACTTGGGCATCCTGCATTCGAAGCAGTTAGTGTTAATGTTACGCCGCCTGCAGCAATATCTGCAGTACTTGGATTGTAAGTACAGGTTGATAACGAAGTAGCATTGGTAAAAGTACCTGTTCCGCTTGATGTCCAGGCAACAGTGGTGTGATTGGTTGCGCTTGAACCTGCGGTGATATTTACAGCCCCGGCACCAGCACAGGCATTGATGTCAGTACCTGCATTTGCGGTCATCACTTTGCTTATTGTCAAAGTTTTATTTGAAGAAGTACTTCCACAAAGATTGGTAGCAGTTAAAGTCAATGTTACGCTTCCGGCAGCAATATCTGCCACACTTGGAGTATAAGTACATGCTGCTGTAGTTGAAACGTTGGCCAAGGCACCACTTCCTGTTGTTGACCATGAAACACTGGTAGCACCTGTTGCACTCGCACCGGCTGTGATGTTGATTGTTCCAGAAGTAGCACATGTAGTAATCGCTGTTCCAGCATTAACTGTTGGTGTTGCAGTAGTTACTACAATGCTATCGGTGTTATTGGCTGTAATCACAGTTGAGCAATAAGAAGATGCCAGATTAGTGATCGTAATGTTAGTTGTTCCGGCACTTATTGATGAAGTAGTAAAAGTACCTGTCCCAGGGCTTCCGGCTGCAACAGTCATAGATGCAGTGTTTCCGGTAGCTGTTGTGTTTCCTGATAAGTTATAAGTAACCGTATAATTTCCTGCAGGCAAAGATGCGGCTGAACCATTAAGTGTTACCACTACAGCTCCTGCGTTACATCTGTTTGGAGCAGTTGTTGCTGTCAAAGCATAAGTTGGGCAAGTATAAGAGATAAGCATATAACCTCCGGCACCATTTCCTCCCAAAGAGTTTTTAGTACCGCCGCTACCGCCGCCGCCATAATTCGAACCAACAGTTCCTACTATTGCGTTTGTGGTACTTCCGTCAGCACCATCACCAGCTTGGCCACCGCCTCCATTACCACCTCCGGTACCAATTGCGTCGATACCATCATTGTCAGTTCCGGCTGCGCCACCGCCACCGCCAGATAATGCAGTTGTTCCGGTTGCTCCTTTACCACCATTATACATACTTCCGTTTCCACCGTTTCCACCGTTTCCGCCATTAGAATTTCTTCTGCCTCCGGCACCGCCATTAGCAGTGATTGATGTTGATCCGAAAGTTGCGGTTGTGTTTCCTCCACTGGCACTAGTATTGGCTGTAGAGGCAACTCCACCGGCTCCGATTGTCAATGCGTAAGATGTTCCTGGTGTAACAGTAACAGAATTGATTACAGAGTAGCCACCGCCACCGCCACCGCCACCGCCATTTTTGTTAGCGGTTCCACCATAGCCGCCTGAACCACCTGCACCATATGCTTCAACTTTAACAGTTGTCACACCGGCTGGGGTTACGAAAGATCCGTTAGCGGTATAAGGTTGGGTTGATTGGCCTCTTGTGATAGAGGTAACTATTAATAAGGTGATTAATAGTAGTGATTCAGATTTAAATAATAATTTCTTCATAACTCTGGGGTTATTATGATTTTTATTAATTAAATGAAGATCGTGCTTCATTTTGTTTTATTTGACAATCCAAAACTATCTAGGAAATTTAAATTAATCGATAAAAAGCATAAAAAAATCGATGAAATGCATGTTTTTTCAAATTTAACATGTAAAAAACTTACAAGTATGATTATTTTGATTCTTGTAAGGCAAAAAAATGATGCTTGTAAATCAGTTGATTATGAAAAGAGGAAAATGGGAGTTTGGAAAATAAAAAAGGCCTGGATAAAACCAGACCTTTTTTGAGTAGCGAGAGGGAGATTTGAACTCCCGACCTCAGGGTTATGAATCCTGCGCTCTAACCGACTGAGCTACCTCGCCAATAAATAACATTCCCTGAATGCGGGTGCAAATATAGAATTAATATCAGATGTTCCAAAGCTAAAATGCTAATTTTTTTTATTTTTTAAAAACGTTTTTTTATTGACTTTATATTCTATATATTTCCAAAAAATTTGTTGGTATTATGGAAAGTAAAATACGCTATGAGCTTGAGTTCCCCCTAAATTCATCGCCTCAATTATTGTATCAGTATATTTCTACACCCTCTGGGTTGCAGGAATGGTTTGCTGATAATGTAAACTCCAGGGGCGAATTTTTTACATTTACTTGGGACGATGTTGAAGAAAACGCAAGGCTTGCCTCTAAAAAAACAGGAGAAAAAGTAAAATTCAAATGGGTGGATGACAGTAAAAAGGATACTGATTATTATTTTGAGTTAAGAATACTGGAAGATGAAATCACTAAAGATGTTTCGCTAATGGTTGTTGATTTTTCAGAAGAGGATGAATTGCCTGAAGCTAAATTACTTTGGGAAAACCAGATTTCTGATTTAAAACATGTGATAGGTTCTATTTAAAAACTGCTTTATAAAGGTTATATTTGTCCCGTCTTAATAAAAAAACTAAGGCGGGATTTTTTTATGATTAATTTTAACGGTTCGCTTTTCGATTCAGAACTGCAGCTCACTACTTCCAATCGTTCATTCCTGTATGGCGATTGTGTTTTCGAAACTTTAAAAGTTGTAGACAATAAGATTTTATTTTTTGAAGACCATTATTTCCGCCTGATGGCCTCTATGCGCATCATCAGGATGCAGATCCCGATGTCATTTACATTAGAGTATCTGGAAGAAGAGATCCTTAAATTAGTCAGCGCCAATAACGTTGGCAGCTCTGCTAGGGTACGATTTACCGTTTTTAGGAATGAAGGCGGGCTTTACCTACCGACAGATAATTCGGTTTCCTATATCATTCAGGCAACCGAACTGGCCAATGCTAAGTACAATTTTTCTAAAGATGCATTTGAAGTTGATTTGTATAAAGATTTTGTAGTCCCAAAACAATTGCTGTCAACACTCAAGACAGCCAATAAACTTACGCATGTTACAGCTAGTATTTTTGCAAAAGAAAACCAGCTTGATGCCACCTTGCTTATCAATGAAGATAAAAACGTAATCGAAGCGGCCAATGGGAATTTGTTCATGTTAATGGGAAACAAACTGATAACACCTCCAATTTCAGAAGGTTGCCTTAACGGAATAATGAGGAAACAGCTTATTGCTTTGGCAAAGCAGTTGGATGCGATTGAAATGGTTGAAGCTCCGATTTCTCCATTCGATCTCCAGAAAGCGGATGAATTGTTCATTACTAATGTAATTATGGGCATCCGCCCAATTACCAAGTACCGAAAAAAGGAATTTGGCACAAAGCTGTCCGGGGAATTGCTGCAGAAATTAAACGCTTCAGTTGAAGTCTAATTTAATGCTGGGTTTTCCGGTGCATTCGACCAGATAAGATAGTCGCCTCCCAATTCAATTATTTTTTCTTTCCATAAATCGGCTGAAGCTTTTCCGAGGATTTTATTTTCGTAAATATTTTTAGTCAAAATCCACGAATTCGCTTCCATCTCATTTTGCAGCTGCTCGGCGTCCCAACCAGAATACCCTAAAAAGAAACGGATGTTTTTTTTCTTGATAACTCCTGAATTGATCAGGTCTCTGGTAGAATCAAAATCGCCTCCCCAAAAAATGCCATTGGAAATTTCAATGCTATTCGGAATCAACTCTGGAATATTGTGGATAAAATAAAGATTGTCCTGCTCAACAGGCCCGCCATTATAAACCGTAAAGTCTGCCGAGATCTCGGGGATTAAATCGCTGATAGTGTAGGTTAGGGGCTTGTTAAGGATAAAGCCAACAGAACCTTCAGAATTATGGTCTGCTAACAAAATTACAGATCTGTTAAAAGACAAGTCTCCAATTATAGATGGTTCTGCTAAAAGTAGTAGTCCTTTCTGTAATTTTTCTGTAATCATGGCTGATTATTTTTTATAAAGTTGCTAAAAAAAAATGAAAAATCCAAATCTGTATTGAAAAAGCAAAAAAAAACCACTCGTAAAAACGAATGGTTTTATATATCGGATGAATTAAATTCTTAGTTTACTGATCCGTCTAATTCAGCACCAGCTTTGAATTTAACAACATTCTTAGCAGCGATTTTGATAGTTTTTCCTGTTTGAGGATTTCTTCCGTCTCTTGCAGCTCTTTTAGATACTGACCAAGATCCGAATCCTACTAAAGATACTCTTCCACCTTTTTTCAAAGTACCACCTACGTTTCCTAAAAATGATTCTAAAGCTAATTTTGCTGCTGCTTTAGTGATTCCTGCGTCAGCTGCAATTGCATCGATTAATTCTGATTTGTTCATAATGTTAGTTATTAATTGTTGGTTAAACATTTTGTTAATGATAACAAATTTAATAGGAATTCCTTACCGTACAAGCATTTTCGAGCTTTTTTCAAATATTTGTTGATAACTTGGGGTATTTGTTGATAAAGGCGTGCTTTTCATCGATTTTTTATCGCTAAAAGCGCGCTGAGAGCCTATTCTGCTTGCGCTCTTTCAGAAAAAGCAATGCCATTTAGCAGCTCATTTGACTGCATTTTTTTCTTTCCCGGAAATTGCAGGCTTACAATTTGAATAAAGCCATCTTTTACCGCAATTTTGATTTCTTTTTTAGTGGTTACAATACGGCCTATGGTATAAGAATGATTTTCTAAAAGTACTTTTGCTTCATAAATCTTGACACTCCATTCTTCATTATTGTCTTTAAAGAAGCACCAGGCCGATGGATAAGGTGACAATCCGCGAATTAAGTTGTGTATTTCGGTGGCCGGTTTTGTCCAGTCTATTTTGCAGTTTTCGCGATTGAGCTTGTAAGCAGTCTTGATTCCCGGATTGTCCTGTTGAATGGTGGTAGTAACGTTTCCCTTTTCAATCAATGCCAAAGTTTCTGTAACTGCATCACTGCCTAAAACCATCAGTTTATCATGAAGGGCCCCGGCACTTTCATTTGGATCGATATCAATTTCTTTGCTCAGTATCATTGCGCCAGTGTCAATTTTGTCATCAATAAAGAATGTCGTAACGCCGGTTTTGGTTTCGCCGTTGATTATTGCCCAATTAATAGGAGCAGCGCCCCGGTAGCTTGGCAGCAGCGATGCATGAAGGTTGAAGGTTCCCAGTTCTGGCATGCGCCAAACAGCTTCTGGCAACATGCGGAATGCAACCACAACCTGCAAATTCGCATTAAGCGATTTTAGCTCGGCCAAAAATGTTTCGTCTTTTAAATTGGAAGGCTGCAATAACTTTAAGTTGTGCTCCAAGGCATATTCCTTCACGGCAGAATACTTTATCTTTTGACCCCGGCCAGCCGGCTTATCAACTGCCGTAATAACCCCAACCACTTCGTAATTGTGCTTTAGTATAGTATCCAAAATGCCAACGGCAAATTCGGGCGTACCCATAAAAACAATGCGTAACTTTTCCATTTTATTTTAAAGAATATAAATTATTTGATTTGATGCTGATGGTTTCATCCTCTAACAGGTTCTGAAGCGCAAAGATAACATCGTCTTTCGGAAGCTTGGTCAGTTTTTGGATATCCCTCGAATCAAAATCCTGAATTTTCAACAGCGCTATGATTTTTCCTGAAACCGTATCTGGATCCTGCCTCTTTTTATTTTTGGAAATGCAGTAAGAGCAAATGCCGCAGTCCTCTTTTATCGTTTCGCCAAAATAACGCATCAGCAGCTTGTTTTTGCATGTTTTGTTTTCCTGGCTGTAATGCAGCACTGCATGAAGTTGCCCTATTTTTAATTTGTTTTGTGCTTCGAGGTATTTTGAAACCCTGTTGATTGTTCGTTCGTCTTCGCGGACTTCGTTGAAGGTAATGGTTGAATCATTGTTCTTGGCAATCAGTCCGATGATGTTTTTCTCCTTTAATTTCTGTAAAAGTGAAAGTACGGTTTTCTCATTGCTGTTTGATTTTTTGGCAACCAATGTCGGATTAAAGGCTGTCATCATATCATAAATCCCGGGATAGGTCCTCAAAATCGTAAGCATGATTTCTTCGTCATTCGGATTCAGGCTCATGTACCGGATCACTTCCCTCGATTCGATGATGAACTGAAGGCTGATCTTTTCCGAGAATTCCTGCGACAGGTTGATTACCGCCTGGCGGTCCAGGAACTGTAAGGCGTTGTATGTTTTTAATACCGGAAAATTATATTTGGCGCAAAATTGGTTCAGATTCAGATTGAACTGCTCATCAATTCCTTCGCCATATGCAATCTGGAAATAAGAGCAGAGTTTGGAAAAAACCTGGTTCAGGAAGGACTTGTCTGGCAAAATGCTTAAGAACTGCGCTTCGGCATGTATGATATCCGACGGATTGTTGAGCAAAACTGCAAAAGCTTTGTCGCCATTTCTTCCGGCCCGGCCCGTTTCCTGATAATAATTCTCCAGGTTTTGTGGCAGGTGCAAATGGATGATCGTTTTGACATTCCCTTTATCGATTCCCATCCCAAAAGCATTTGTAGCAACCATAACCTGTACTTTTTCTTCCATCCAAAGCTGCATATGGTTTTCCTTTTCTTTTGCATTCAGGCCGCCATGGTAATAAGTTGCAGTAAATCCAAGGCTTTCCAACTGATACGCCGTTTCAAGGCATGATTTCCTGTTGGTTACATATATGATGGAAGGCTCAGGGTTTTTAACTAGTATCTGTTGCAGAAGGTGTAGCTTATCTTCTGTTTCAAAAACCATATAAGCGATATTGTCGCGATAAAATGATTTTGAAAATATATTAGGTTTGTTAAGCTGTAATTGTTCGATAATATCTTCCTTAACCCGCAATGTTGCGGAAGCGGTCAAAGCCAAAAAAGGCACCTTTGGAAAGAATTCCTTAAGCTGCACAATCTTCAGGTATGACGGTCGGAAGTCGTGCCCCCATTGAGAAACACAATGTGCCTCGTCAACAGCAATCAAGTTTATCGGAAGGTTTTTGATGCGTTCCAAAATCCAGTCGCTTTGTAACCGTTCCGGTGAAAGATACAGGAATTTGTAATTCCCGAATTGGCAATTGTCAAGCAAATCGATAATCTCATCCTGATGGATTCCGCCCGTCAGGGCAATAGCTTTGATTCCTTTATTTTGAAGATTTTGTACCTGATCTTTCATCAGCGCAATCAAAGGTGATATCACTAAGCAGATTCCGGGCTGTAGCATGGCGGGCACCTGAAAACAGATTGATTTTCCGCCGCCGGTGGGCATCAGCGCAAACGTATCTTTTCCATCCAGGACAGAATTGATGATTTCTTCCTGTGGATGACGGAAAGCATTGTGTTTCCAATATTTTTCAAGGATTTCTAATGCCTTATCCAAAATTGCGGTTTACGATTTACGAATGTAAAGTTATGAAATAAGATTGGCTTGCCGGTACAGCAAAAGTGGATTAAGAAAGCTGGCTGAAGATAAACCCAATGCGCTCTTCAACAGTTCCACACGGAACCTCAATCAGCTTGTAACCGTATTTTTCATAGGTTTCGATAAGATGGGCAAAGATAAGCTTGGCCTGCTCAAAATTTTCATAGCGCGCTTCATCGCTTTCATAAATGTCTTCCCAGGGCGGAAGCACGAAGATTTTCGAATAGGTATGTTCTCTGCTCGCCTGGTCAAAAAATGCCGGATAACTGTCGCCGATATAATGCATATAAGCTAAAATATCAGGAATACCACGATCCATGAAAACAATTTCAGATACATCCTGGTGCGCCTGCTGGTGCTGTTTTTTCCTGCCTTCCAGGAGCAGCTCGCTAAACAGCAAGGGTTTTTCGAGGAACAGTTGTTCGATACCCTGCTTTTTCGCTTCAAGGGTTATCTGTTCTCGAGATTTCGGGAAAACACGCATAGCCCTGTTCGATAAGTGCATCGATTATTGTGGTTTTTCCGGTTCCGGGGCCACCGGTTATGACTATGAGTTCTTTTTTCAATTTTAAAAAAATGAACCGCAAATTTATTGAAACAAATTAGAATATGGAATGCGTTTTTGAATTTATTTTTAAATGAAAAGGGAATCTAAATTTAGACTCCCTTTTTTACTGTATTACAAACACCTGACTTCTATTTTTTCGAGTGCTTTGATGTAGCGGCGCCCCGGTTTTAAATCGGTTGCCGAAATGAAAAGTACCCGCTGCTCCATATCTTTTATCGCTTTGCCATCCATTTCGGTGACGATGTAAAAGTTATTGCCCGCTTCAGAATTGTAAATCTCGTTCCACGAAAAAACCACTTTGTAGCCATCGGTAGCAACGAAAACAAAATAAAATTCATTGAGTTCCTTTGGCTTGTCGTAATCAAATTCGATGCTTTCCAAAACCGTTTTAAGCAACACGCCTTTCATGTTTTTGACTGTATTTTTGACTTCGCCTTTTTGGTTATGAAGCGTCTGGTCAGGAATGGCTACTTTTGGAAAGGCATCTAAATCGGCTATCGAAAATACCTTTCCGTTTTTTATTTTTCCTTCAATGGTTACTGTTTCAGATGGCGTAATCGTGCGCTGTGCATTTACAGAAAAACTGGCAAGGAACAGGATTATAATCAGGGATCTTATTTTCATCTTCAAAATTATGGTTGTGGATTTTCGTCAAAGTTAATCATCCAATGGATGCCAAATTTATCTACAAACATCCCGAAATAGGCACCCCAAAAGGTATTTTGCATCGGCATGATGGTATTGCCTCCGGCAGAAAGCCCGTTGAAAAGCTTGTCGGCTTCGGTTCTGCTTTCAGTGTTCAGTGACAATGAAACATTCGCTCCGATCACTACATCACCGCTTTGTGAAGTGCTGTCGCTTCCCATAAGGATGGTTCCGTTGCCAATTGGCAAAGAAACGTGCATGATTCTGTTGGCTTCGTCCGCTGAAGGTGGCGGGCAGTTTGGGTCGTCTGAAGGTGGCATGTCGCTGAATTTCCCAATGTACGGGAATTCGCCGCCGAAAACAGTTTGGTAAAATAGGAATGCTTCTTCGCAGTTTCCGTTAAAGATCAGGTAAGGATTAATTGCTGCCATTTTGTTAGTTTTTTTATGTGTGTTTAATTGTTCTCTAAATATTTTTTAAAATTCTCCAGTATCATCTGCCAGCCTCCGCGTTGCATTTCCAACGGATTCTGATGTTCCGGGTTGAAGTTTTCGGTAACGATTACTGTATCGTCCAAGACATCGAATTTAACGATAACTTTCCGTCCGTCGGCCATGGTATAGCTGTATTTTTTTAATGGGATGACTTCGTCATAAGTGCCGCCAAAATCAAAACTGAAGGAACCGTCCTTGGCAGCCATGGTTGTGCTGAATGTCCCGCCGGTTCTTAAATCGTTTTCGGCTTTTGGAGCATGCCAGTCATCTGAAGCAAAGCACCAGTTGACAATGTGTTTCGGATCGGTAAAATAATCCCATGCTTTTTCCAGCTTTTGTTTGGTGGAAATCCTTACGGTGATTGTTTTGGTTTCCGCCTCAGCAATCTCCTTTAGCCTTTGCAGGGCTTTCGGAAAAGAGGCCTTGAAGAATTCCTCGTGTGATTCAACTATGTCAACGTTTACGGTAACTGTGGTAAAACCATCGGCTTCGCTCAGATCATAACGCTCTTCAGAGCCCGACCATTCTTTGGTTATTTCGGTTTCCGGCATTTCCTTAAAATCTTTTACCTCTCCGTAATGCTTGAAGGCCATTACATCAAATGGTTTTTTAATCTCGATTCTGGAACTCATTCCCGAACCTTCCGGGCCTAAGAAATAAATCTTGCTGCCTTCATTCCAATCGGAAACAGTATAAGAGCCTTCGCAGAAAACGGAAGTCCAGCTTTCATAGTTTTCCTCATCCCAAAGCGAATACCAGACTTTTTCCTTTGGGGCTTTGATGTCAATGGTGAAACTTAATTTTTTCATAGCTTATGTTTTTTGTGTTGTATTTTACTGATTACTGCGGCATTTTGCTAAAATCCATATGCAATACGTTCCAGCGATGGCCATCAATGTCGCAGAAACCGCAGCCATACATCCAGTCTTGGTTTTCTCCGGGTTCCCCAAAAACAGTTCCGCCTGCATTTTTTACATTTTCTGCAATGACATCAACCTCTTCGCGGTTTTCCGCATCTATGGAAATCAGGAATTCACTCGATTGTTTGGTGTCGGTAATCGGATGGCTGATAAAGTTTTGGAACATGTCTTCAGAAAAGAGCATTATTACAAAATTACCTTCGCCTACAAGCATGCAGGCCGAATCGGGAGTAGTCCTTTCTTCAAGGAACCTGAATCCTATTTTGCTAAAGAAATCCTTTGATTTCATGGCGTCCTTTACAGGAAGATTGAGCCAGATTTGTTTTGTCATAAGTTGTATTTACTGGTTATTATTGCAACATTCTTTCGCGAATGTATTTTACAGGCGAGCTTCCAAAACTCAGGAAGGTTTCATGGAATTTTTTCAGGCTGTATTTGCTACCCATTTTCTTTTGGTAATCGTCCCTAAGCTGTTGGATGGCTGTTGCGCCACTGTAATACGAGCACAATTGGACCTGTGAAACGGTAGCACGGTGGAATTTTTCCTCAACCTGCTGGTCGGTCTGGAAACATTCTTTTGAAAGCAGTTTTACGATCTCTTCTTTAGGTTTGTTCAAACATTGAATGTCATAATCAATGATTACGTTGGCCAGTTCACGAAGTTTCCAGACACCCAATGCCAGTTCAATCTCTGGTTCGTGGTTACCCCAGCCATTCTCTACCATCATGCCTTCGCAATATACGGCCCAGCCTTCAATCATAGCGCCATTCTGGAAGACCGAACGCAATACGTCAGGCGATTTTTTACTGTTGTAGATTCCCTGTAAGCAATGCCCGGGAACTGCTTCGTGTATGGATAAGATCTGTGATGAATAATTATTGGTTTCACGCAATGCGCTCTCCGCCTTAGCCGGTGGGTAAGCTGTTAAATCGTCAATGTTGTAATAAGTCGTCCCTTTTTTCTGGTAGGGCGGGACAAATTCGGCGCTTGCCAATGCAAATCCTCTTGCATAAACCGGCATGTAGCGTACCTTGATTGGCGGCGAAACCGTATCAAAATCAAATAAATCCTTTTCGATGATGAATTTCTTCAAATCGCCAACCTGTTTGTTAAGCGTATTATAGAAGTTGGCCGGAGTAGCATGGTTTTGCTGCATTTTGCTCAAAACCATCCTGATCACTTCCAGGCTGTCTTTTGGAATGGCCTGGTTCTGGTAATATTTTGCCCAGACTTTGCCTGCAGTCGCATACATTTTTTTGTGCCAGCTTTTCTTGTCGGCAACGGCTTTTGCGTAAATCTGTTCCGGAGTGAAATCGGTCGCGAGATCGTATTTGAATTTTTCTGCAAATAATTTTTTCCCGATGCGGTAATCCTTAAACTTGAAGCTTTTATCGCTGTCGATTTTCTGCAATCCGCTTACGTAGGCATTCATAGCGGCAATAGCTTTGGAAATGTTTTTCTGCAATGCGTCTTTTTCGGATTGATTCAGATGCGAAGCCCCAATAGAATCCGTAAGTGATTTTCCGAAGATTTCGATCCCGCCTTTATTTTGGCTGATAGCCATTTCGAGGTGTTCTTTGGTTGGCTGTTTGAGGTTATCCAATGCCGCTTTGTAGTAAGCGTCCGAGTTTTCCAGGTAGCTGCTCAGGATTTTCAGGCGTTCATCGAGCGAGGCATAGGGCTGATTGATGATATAGTCGCACGAACCACTGATGTTGTAAACCGAAGCGTCCCATTCCTGCTGTCTGAAAACCGTAGTATACCAAATGTCGCTTTCCAGCTGGTTTTTGATGATGTTGCTGCTGATTTTGTTGTTGTCGCTCAATCTGTCAAAATCCAATGCAGCCAAATCGGCCAGCCATTTTTTGGAAAAGGCAACATTGGCATCAAAAGCGTCCTGGTTAGGAACAACCAGCTTGTCGTAATATTTTCCATAGCCCTGCGCAATGGAAGCCGACGGGTACTGTTTCCAGTACGCATCCAGGAATTTGGTTTCAAATGCTGCGAAATCAGCATCAACAGTACTGTTGCTTTCCTTTTTGTCAGATTTGCAGCTAACAAGCGTAAGGGTAAGCAAAACGAGAAGTTTCGCAATTGTATTTTTCATGGCTTGGGTCGGTTGTGTTAAACGGATTACGAATTTACAAAAAAATCAGTAGTGTTTGTTTGCAAATTGTTACATTAAGTTTACTTTCCTTAAGAAATTCGCAATAACGCTGTTTGCTTCTTCGGAAATCTGCAGCTTGTAGTTCAGTCCGACATATAAAATGCTGACCAGGATTGATTTGAGGCAGATATTGATAATCGGATGAAACGGGAAGTCCCAGAAATAAAACAATGCAAAACAAACGGCTAAAATACCGAGCGACTGCAATGTTTTGTTGGTAAACGGAAATAAATCCATTTTTTTGACAACAAAAACCAGCTTTATGGTATTGTAGATGGCAACGGTCAACAAAGTTGCAAAAGCAGAACCTTCAATTCCGTAGAGCGGGATGAAAATCCAATTAAGGACAATCATCAAAACGACGGTAAAGATCCCGAATAAAACAACAGCCCTATAGTATTTGGTATTTACGATTATGGAATTGTTATTACCCAGCAGGACATCATAAAATTTGGATAAGCCGATAAGGAAGACCGCCAAAATCCCACCACTGTAATCCTGCGGAATCAGTTTGTAAATTTCGTTGATGTTCACAAAAATCAGTATCATGATAAAACCGCCGGCCAACTGAAGGTTGATCGCGCTTTTTTTATACAGGTCGTTGAGTTCGTCGTGTTTGTTTTCAGCCATCAACCGCGCTGTGATCGGGGCGACTATCTGTGTCATTGCGCGGCTCGGAACCGCAATTACCGTGGCAATGAAAATAGCTACCGAATACAGGGCGTTCTCAGAAACCGGAAGGTACTGTGCAATCATCATTTTGTCAAAATCGACCAGCATTACGGCAATTCCGCCAGAAACAATAATGAATGAAGTGTACTGAAGGATTTCCTTTGCGTTTTTTGGAACCACAAAGCGCAGCACAGGCATTTTAACCGATATGGCATATAGTTTCATGGCGAGCAACTGTACAAGATAAACTGCGGCAACGCTGTATACGAAAGTATTTTTGCTAAACAGATCGAAATGCAGGCAAACCAATAATATCATTATGATCAGGCGCATTAATACCTCATAGATGAAAGTAGCGGCAACCGATTTCATATGCACCTTTGCCCAGGCATAAAATACTTCGGTATAGGCCATAAAAAGGCCGATTAAGGGAATCAGCCAGAAGAATTTTGCTAATTCCGGATTTTCCTGAATCCAGCTGTGTGAGATTCCGTCGTAGAAAATATAAAATCCGAATACAAGAGGAATAATCAATGCCAGCGGCAGAATCAGCATGAACGTTAGGAATTCGTCGCGTTCTTTTTGGTTTTGATACGATGAGAAAAATCGGATTAGGGTATTTTGCGCGCCAAAAGCCATGATGGGCATAAGGATGTTGGCTCCGGACAATATTGTGGTCACGATCCCGTAATGCTCTTTCTCAAGAAAATGGGTGTATAAAAATAATGCATTAATGGCGCCAATCCCAAACCCGATGAATGTGATAATGGTATTTTTAATGGATTGGTTTTGGACGATTCCCATTTTGAAGTGCGATTTACGAAGTTATGAGCCTCGCTAATTGTTCTGTTAAGTTTTTCCTGGAGTATTTTTGCAGGCCAACAGCATGCACTTTCAGGTCTTGTTTTTGGTATTCCCTATAATACTTCAAAAGTAATTCTTTTAGCTTCTCTTTTTCGTCATAGGTAAAGAAAACTCCCGTGTTGGTAGAAGTGATCATTTCGGAAAAATCAGAGCCGTCCGGCCCAATGGCTATAATGGGCCTTTCGGAAACCATATATTCAAAAAGCTTGCCCGGAATGATGCTTTTGGTATCTTCCGAATCGATCTCTATCAATAACAAAACCTGTGATTTCCGTTGATGCTCCACGGCTTCCTGATGCGATACATAACCCAGGTTCTCCACAAAGCCATCCAACCTGAATTCGGAAATGGTATCTAAAACTTCCTGGCTCGTGGCTCCTATTAGCTTTAGGCGGAAATCATTTTTGAAATCTTTATTTTCCTTGATCAATTCCTGCAACGCTTTCCACAAAATACGGGGATTCCTATCGGATAAGAATGAACCGATATGTGCCAAAGTGAATTTTTCATCCAGCGGCTGTTTCACTATTTTTTCGATATCGTAGCCATTGGTAATGACTTCAATTGGCCGTGAGGTCAAGGCCTCGAATTCGGTTTTGGTGGTTTTGGAAGTTACGATAATGCAATCGGCAGAAGCCAGGACTTCTTTTTCCAGGGCTTTGTGTTTCTTTTCGGCATAAGATGAAAGCTTCAGTGCTTTATGATAGCCAATGGTTGTCCACGGATCGCGGAAATCGGCAAACCATTTTACGCCCAAATCCTTTTGCAATTCCAAACCGATCAGATGCAGACTATGGGGCGGCCCGGAAGTTACAATCGTATCAATATTATTTTCAATAATGTATTTTTTCAGGTAAGCCACCGAAGGTTTTACCCAAAGGAAACGTGCATCAGGGATAAACAAATTGCCGCGTACCCAAAGCAAAGCCTTCTCTATGAACGACTGCTTTTTTTTGTTGGGAATGATTCCGGAACTGATTTTCCTGGTTTTGTTTTTTGAAAAGAATGAGGCAAAACCATAGGGTTCTGTGATTTTGTTTTTTAGGATGATGGCTTTCTCCGAAACCTCGCTTTCCAAACCTTTATCAATGATCGGATAGGTGGGGTTTTCAGGAATGTAAACGATCGGCTGAATGTTGTAATCGGGTAAGTATTTGACAAACTTTAGCCAACGCTGTACGCCTGGCCCACCGGCTGGTGGCCAATAATAGGAGATGATCAAAAGTTTTTTCGGTTCAGACATTACGCCTTTTTTCGGTTGTCAAAATAAACGCCACCTGCAATTGCAAGTACCATGATAATGAAACTGATCAAAGCAATCGTGCTTCCTGTTTTTACAACCTGAGGTTCAAACTTGAATTCAATGGTATGTTTCCCTTTTGGGATATCCATTCCACGCAAAGTGTAATCTACTTTGTCAATTGTGGCAGCTTTTCCATCAATCGTGGCATTCCAGCCATCCTGATAATAGATTTCAGAGAAAACAGCATAGCCATCATTGGAATTGTTTGACGTATAAACCAGATGATTTGGTTTGTAAACATCCAGTTTGATGGTTGAGGTACTGTCTGCCGTAAAGCTTCTCGATTTGGTGTGGGTTCCTTTGGTTAAAGGTTTCGTTCTGAAAACGGCAACATTCTTGGTTTCGATTTTGCCCAGTTCCTTGATTTCCTCATCGGCAGAATTTACTTTTTTCAATTCCTTAATAAACCAGGCATTTCCATTATGAAACGGATTTACAATAGGAATATCGCCCTGTTCGGTGCCAACAATCAAATATTTGATGTTGAAGGCATTAATTACCGGAAGGTTCTTTTTGACCGAAAGTGTTTTTGGGTCGATGGCTTCCCCCAAATCTGCCATGCTTGGCGTTATCAGGTATTCGTAAACTTCCTTGAAACGCCTTGGCATTACGGCACTATAGCCGCCAATCGATTTATGGAAATAGGATGAGCGCGGGCTGTAGATTCCGCCTGCAACTTCAAAAACCCTGAAGTTGCTTGGATCCTGCAGTATCAGGGAATCGGCATAAGTCGGCTGGTATGGGGCATCAACTTCTTGGGCGCTCCTAAACTGCTGGCCATCATTGCTTACATAGTTTTTATCTACAAAAAACAAATCACCTACCATAAAAATTCCGACAAGTATTACGGCTGTGTTGGCCGCCAGCCTGTTTTTGATGTAGAAATAAAGAATCCCGAAAGTAACCGCAATCAGGAATCCTGAGCGCAATAAATCGGCTGAATACAAATCTTTTCGGTCTTCCTTAAGCGCATTAAGGAACTGTGGCCCGAAGGCTTTATCCGGATGTTGTTTTAAGGCTTCAACCAGTTGGCTGTCAATTTCACCCACATAACTGAACATTCCTTTACAGATAAATAACACAACAATGATCCCCAAAGTTGTAGCTGCTGTTTTCCATAAGCTTTTCCAACGGTTTTCTTCATCGGAAAAGAACGACTGCAATCCCATAATGGCCAGGACAGGAATACATAATTCCAGCAAAACCTGGATGGATGAAATTGCCCTGAACTTATCATACATCGGAACATAATCGATAAAAAAATCGGTTAGCAGCGAGAAGTTTTTCCCCATGAAAGCAATAATGAAAATACCGCACCGGCAAGAAATGCCCATTTTATTTTGCGTTTGTCGTGGTATAAGGCCAATACAAAAAGAAAGAAAACCACTGCGCCAATATACGCCGGTGCCGCTACCTGAGGCTGGTCGCCCCAATAGGTTACTGCGTAATTTTCGGTAAGCTGTTTTGCTTCTTCCGGTGTTGCGCCATAGCTGAGCATGAAATTGTATACATGCGAATCCTGGTTGAGTTTCTGCGCCGTTCCGCCTCCAAATAATCGTGGCGAAAAGAGGTTCAGGCTTTCCAAAACCCCATAGCTGTATTCGGTGATGTACTCACGGTCCATCGCAATGTTGGCTTCTTTTTTCGTGCCATCGGTATTGAAGGTGAGCTCGCTTTTTCCACGCGTACTGAAGTCGGTGTATTCCTTGGTGGCCATAAGGCTTGTAGCATTTACACCAACGGCCAAAATCACGGCAACAGCAAAAGTGCCAAGGATTTTTGGCAATGATTTTAAGTCTTTTTCCCTGTAAAGTTCGTATGCGAAAAAGAATCCCATAACAATGAGCATCAACAACAGATAATACGTCATCTGGAAGTGATTGGCCGTTATCTCGAGTGCTACGGCGAGCGCTGTCAATATTCCTCCGTGCAGGTAGCGTTTGCGGAAAACTAAAATGAATCCGGCCACAACAAATGGCATATAGCCTATTGCATGCGCTTTGGCATTGTGTCCAACGCCAATAATTACAATCAGGTAGGTGGATAAACCAAAGGCAACTGCCCCAAAAAATGCTTTCAGCGGATCGACCCTAAAGACAAGCATCAGGGCATAAAATCCAAGGAAATAAAGGAACAGGTAGTCGGCTGGGCGGGGCAGGAAGCGGATTGCGTTGTCAATCATCCCGATGTAATCATTCGGGTAATTGGCCCCCGACTGATACGTTGGCATGCCTCCAAAAGAAGAATTCGTCCAAAAAGGCTCTGTATGCGTTTCTGCCCTGAAATCGATTTGCTCTTTGGCCATTCCGGTATATTTTGCAATATCGGACTGGTATATTTTTTTGCCCTGTATCACAGGGTAGAAGTAAACTAATGAGATAACGATAAAGCCAATGATGGCCAACAAATGCGGGTATAACTTTTGAAGTTGCTTCATTTAAATTTGGTTAGGATTGGTGGTTGCCGGCTGATTAAATTCCGACACTAAATTATTCTATTTCTTCAAAATCAACATATTCGCCAACGATTTTTTTGGATTTTGGATTTCCGCCGGTTTGATTTTGTGTAGAATATTGGTCTTGGGTATTTTGTTGGTATTGCTGGTGTTGCTGTTGAAATTGCTGCGACGCTTTTTCAACTACTTTTTTTGCTAAAACAGGTAAAAAAAGGCGCGCCAGAAACTTAGCAGCGTAGTAAAATACGATGATAAATATAAGCACGTCGAATAAACCTTGAAAAGATGCGGTTTCCATAGTGAAAAATTATTTTGTCAAAAATACTAAATTCCGTTATTTAAATTTCGGTTTGGCATCTTAAATAAATGATAAAATATATTACTTTTGAAACAATGAGTTTTAATGCTTAAATTTCTTAGTGGATGATGAATCTAAAAACGTTTTTGTCGGCTTGTTTCCTGCTGGTTTCAACCGCCCAATATGCCCAATATACAGACATTATAAATTCCAACAGGCCCGGTGAATCGATGTCGGCCTTTTCGGTTGGAAAATCAGTGATACAGGCTGAAGGCGGGTTGTACGGAGTTAGGGAAAAGCATAATTTGCTGGGTTATGAAGCCAATGGGTTTGGTACCGAGATGGATTTGCGCTACGGTGCTTTTTTTGACCAGTTTGAATTTACATTAAATACCCAATACCAGTATGACTGGTATGAATCTAGCATGGTTAATGATACCCGCGGCGGTTTCAAGCAGATGACATTTGGCGCCAAATACTTGATTTACGATCCATTCATCAAAAAGGAAAAGCCCAACCTCTACAGTTGGAAAGCCAACCACAGCTTTAGCTGGAAGCAATTTATACCTGCTGTAGCCGTATATGCTGGGCTGAATTTAAAAATTGGGACTAATCCGTTTACGTTCCCATCCGATAAAGCCATTACCCCAAAGATAATGGTAATCACACAGAACCATTTCGGAACGCGATGGGTTTGGGTAAACAACATCATTGCCGACAAATATGGTACTGATTATCCAAGCCTTGGGATCATATCAACGCTTACCAGAGGTTTTAACATGCGTTGGTCAGGGTTTATGGAATTGCAGGGGTATAAAAGCGATTTTTATGCTGATACCGTTTTTCGTATAGGTGCGGCATATTTGGTTAAAGAAAACATTCAGCTGGATGCTTCGTTTAATAAAAATGTAAAAGAAACACCTTCGCTTATCGGTGCAAATGTTGGGATGGCCTGGCGTTTTGATGATAATTGGGAAACCAATTACAAACGAATCAAGAATGATAAAAAAGACAAGAAGAAAGATAAAAAATCTAAGCGCGACAAAGGTAAAAAGCGTAAAGACGAAGTAGAATTAGAAAAAACCAAATAATGATTACCATAGTTGAAGCGAACACCAAAAGAGCTGCTTAAAGATTTTGTAAAATTCCCTTTTGCCTTATATAAAGACCACCCTTATTGGGTTCCGCCCCTGATTAGCGACGAGTTGGAAACTTTTGATAAAAAGTTGAATCCGGCGTTCCAATCGGCTGAGGCTTATTTTTATCTGGCCTTAAAAGACAATAAAGTTGTCGGAAGGATTGCGGCTATCATCAATTGGGATGAAGTCAATAAACAGGATAAGAAGAAAGCCCGTTTTGGCTGGTGGGATGTGGTTGATGATGTTGAAGTTACCAAAGCCCTGCTTGAAAAGGTATGCGAATTGGGGAGAAAAAATAAACTGGAATATGTTGAAGGCCCGATGGGTTTTTCCAATCTTGATAAAGTTGGGGTGGTAACCGAAGGTTTTGACGAAATCGGTTCTATGATTACCTGGTACAACTTTCCGTATTACAAGGATCATTTGGAAAAACTTGGTTATGTAAAGGAAAAAGAATACCTCGAAAACAGGTTTCCAATGACCAACGTCAAAGATGAATTTTTTGAAAAACCTAATGAACTCATAAAAAAGCGTTACCAGCTACGGCCGGTAAATTTTAGCAATACCAAAGAAATCATGCCTTATGTTGATAAGATGTTTGATTTGTTCAATGCTTCGTATGCCGATCTTTCGTCTTTTGTGGCCATAACAGATGTGCAAAAAGAATATTTCAAGAAAAAATACATTAGTTTCATCAATCCGGAATACATCAAGTTCATTATGGATAAAGACGACAACATGATTGCCTTCAGTATCGTGATGCCCAGCTTTTCCGAAGCCCTCCAAAAGGCAAAAGGCAAATTGTTTCCGTTTGGTTTTTACCACTTGCTGAAAGCTAAAAAAGAGAGCAAGGATGTCTTGTTTTATTTGATAGGAATTGATCCGGCTTATCAGAGCAAAGGAGTTACCGCAATAATTTTTAGCGAGTATAATGTGACCTTCAGGAAGAAAAACATACAAAACTGCATCAGGACTCCTGAACTGGAAGACAATCATGCCATACATAACATGTGGAAGCATTTTGATCCTGTAACTTTTAGAAGAAGAAGGACTTATAGAAAAGATCTCTAATTGTTCCTTTTTGACAAGGGTGTTTTAGGCTTAGCCTCTTCATCTGAAGAGGTTTTTTTATGCCCAAAAAGTAAATGCCTGACGGTAAGTTGTTTGAAAATGATTTAAATTTATAGGAAAATTATATTATATATAAGTTAAAATGTGTATTTTATCGATATAATTTGTATTTTATCGATATGTATGTTAATATTGTTCTGTAAATCACTTTGATTGGAGTGATTCAAAAAAATGTAAGCTTTTGTTTAAAAAATGTAATGGGATTTTGTGTAAAAAAGACGAATTTTAATATTAACGATAAAAATCTTACTAATTAAAAAAAGATGCAGTTCGTCGGATATATTTACATTTCACAGATGAAATGACAAAAATGAAGTATTTTCTTCGGCTTTTGATTTCAAATATTTAACTATAAAAATAAAATATATTTAAAATAATAACATTAATATTTTATAATCAATATTTAAAAAGTTAAAAAAAATAGAATATGTAAAATACAATAATTTGTTGATAACTATTGATAAGTAATTTTTAATAAAAAACCTACAAATTTTGAATGTTAAAATTTCTCAATCTTTTGATTTGAAAGCATTTAAAAATTAAAAATTATATATCATTGCAAAACCAAATCGGAAGATGAAAAGAATTATTCACCCCAATTTTAACTTAGTTGAAATGATAAATGTAACGATACAAAAGTACATTTTAACCAAACGACATTCCGCATTAAGTTTCAATATGAAGAGCAGCCTATTGCTGGTCATATTATTTTGCAATTCATTACTGTTTGCCCAAAATCCTACCATTTCTTATCAAGGTGTACAAAGTACTTATACTGTTGGCACCGCAATGTCGCCATTAACACCTACGCTTGGCGGCGGCACACCAACAGACAGGACAAATGTTTCCACCGTTGCTGGAAGCGGAACCTCTGGCTACCTGGATGGCAGTACGGCTTCCCCGAAGTTTTACAGCCCAACTGGAATTGCAATCGCAGCTTCCGGAACTATGTATATAGCCGATAGCCAGAACCATGTGATCCGTAAAATAACAGCCTCAGGTTTAGTTTCTACGTTTGCAGGCTCTGGCGTTGCCGGATTTTTAAATGGCGATGCCGATGTTGCACAGTTCAATGCGCCTTTTGCCGTTGCCGTTGATGCTTCGGAAAATGTATATGTGACGGAGGCTGCAAGCTACTCGATCCGGAAAATTACGCAGGCTGGAGTGGTGTCTACTTTGGCCGGAAAAGAAACTACTTCGGGTTTTTTGGACGGGCAGGGGGCAGGTGCTTTATTTGCCGCACCAAAAGGCATTGATGTAGATAGCTCGGGGAATATTTATGTTGCAGATGCCAATAGCAACCGTATCCGTAAAGTTACCCCGGCCGGAGTTGTTACTACTATTGCTGGTGATGGAACGGCTGGTTATTTAGACGGACAGGGAACTGCAGCCAGATTCAATAATCCGATTGGCGTGGCCGTGGCGAGTTCGGGCGCAATTTATGTGTCAGATGCATCCAATAACCGCATACGTTTGATTGCTACATCGGGAGCTGTCACTACGGTTGCAGGAAGCGGTGCCTCAGGAATTGTAAACGGGCAGGGAACAGCTGCTCAGTTTAACGCGCCAAGGGCGATAACTATTGATGGGTCTGGAAATATATATGTTGTAGATTATAATAACAACCGAATCAGGAAAATTACAAGCTCGGGAGCTGTCACCACTTTATCTGGAACCGGTTCTTTTGGAGCTGTAAATGGGGCAGGGACTTTGGCAACCTTTAAATATCCGGAAGGGATTGCAGTTGATGCATCAGGCAATTGTTTTGTTGCCGATGTTACCAATAACTGTATCCGAAAAATAACCAGTACAGGGGATACGACTACCTATTCAGGAAGCGCTACAAGAGGTTTGGAAAATGGACAAAGCGGCGCAATGGCAATGTTTAACAGCCCTGTTGCTGTCGCAGTCACATCAGGCGGTATTGTTTATGTGATTGATGATTTTAATTCATGTATCCGAAAAGTAACTGCCAATGGTGCAGTTTCTACCTTTGTGGGCAATACTACAACAGGTTATGTAGACGGTTCTGGGACATCGGCCTATTTTAATAATCCAAAAGGAATGGTTTTAGATGCTGCCGGAAATATTTATGTTGCCGACACCTTCAACAACCGTATCCGAAAAGTTACTCCGGCCGGAATTGTGACCACAATTGCAGGAGATGGAACGGCTGGATATTTAGACGGACAGGGAACTGCGGCAAAATTCAATAATCCTTATGGTTTAACAATTGATGCTGCCGGGAACCTTTATGTTGCCGATACCAAAAATCATAGGATCAGAAAAATCAGTACCAGTGGAACGGTGACAACTGTGGCGGGATACATCCTTTCGGGCTATGCCGATGGAGCTTCTACAGTTGCACGATTTAAAAACCCACAGGGAATTACAATTGACAATACAACCGGAATTTTGTATGTTGCCGATACGGCTAATAACAGGATCCGTAAAATAGCTACCGATGGTACCGTAAGCACATTTGCAGGCAGTTATGCCGGTTACCAAGACGAACAGGGAATAGCAGCTTATTTCAATAACCCAATCGGAATTACAAGAGATAGTGCTGGGAATTTTTATGTGGCAGATTATTACAATTCGGTTATCAGGAAGATTACAGGCGCCGGATTGGTAAGTACTTATGCCGGAAACGGATCTAGCGAATACAATGATGGCATTGGTAATGTGGCTTCATTCTATTTTCCTGTAGGTGTTACAACTGATGCTTCAGATGACGTCTATGTAGCTGATTCCTATACACAGCGTATCCGCAAAATTACTTCTGTGGATCCGTTTTCAATTTCACCGGTATTGCCTGCCGGAATGGTTTTCGATACTACTACCGGAGTGATATCCGGTACCCCAACAGAGGTCAGGACTACAATGACCTATACTATAGGAGCTTCAAATTATACCGGCACAGGAACTACAACAATTGCTTTTGCAACTGGGACTGGGTCTTCTGCTCCGGGAGCTCCAACTGCAACTACACAGGCATTCTGTAATGGGACTACTGTTGCGAGTTTGGTTGCAACGGGAACCAATTTAAAATGGTATAATGTAGCATCGGGTGGAACGGCATTGGCATCAACCACGGCTTTGTCAACAGGAACCTATTATGTATCGCAAACGGTAAATTCGCTTGAAAGCTCAAGGACTTCGGTTGCGGTAACAATCAATACTACTGCTGCGCCGACAGCATCAGCCCAGGCATTCTGTAATGCCGCTACTGTTGCCAGCCTGGTTGCAACGGGAACCAATTTGAAATGGTACAATGTAACATCGGGCGGAACGGCTTTGGCTTCAACCACGGCTTTGTCAACAGGAACTTATTATGTATCCCAAACGTTGAACTCTTGTGAGAGTTCAAGGACTTCGGTTGCGGTAACGATCAATACAACTGCTGCGCCGACAGCATCAGCACAAACGTATGACAATGGAGCAGACGTTGCCGATTTGATTGCTTCGGGAACCAATCTGCAATGGTATACAGCTGCATCAGGCGGAACGGCATTGGCATCAACGACATTGCTTTCAACAGGAACTTATTATGTATCGCAGACACTGAATTCCTGCGAAAGTACAAGGACTTCGGTTGCGGTTACGATCAATACGGCTCCGGGAGCTCCAACTGCAACTGCACAGGCATTCTGCAATGGGGCTACTGTTGCCAGCCTGGTTGCAACGGGAACCAATTTGAAATGGTACAATGCAGCATCGGGTGGAACAGCCTTGGCATCAACCACGGCTTTGTCAACAGGAATCTATTATGTATCGCAAACGGTAAATTCGCTTGAAAGCTCAAGGACTTCGGTTGCGGTAACAATCAATACTACTGCTGCGCCGACAGCATCAGCCCAGGCATTCTGTAATGCCGCTACTGTTGCGAGCCTGGTTGCAACGGGAACCAATTTGAAATGGTACAATGTAGCATCGGGTGGAACGGCTTTGGCTTCAATTACAGCTTTGTCAACAGGAACTTATTATGTATCCCAAACGCTGAATTCCTGCGAAAGTACAAGGACAGCTGTTTCGGTAACGATCAATACTACTGCTGCGCCGACAGCATCAGCACAAACGTATGACAGTGGGGCAGACGTTGCCGATTTGATTGCTTCGGGAACCAATCTGCAATGGTATACGACGACTACAGGAGGAACGGCATTGGCATCAACGACATTGCTTTCAACAGGAACTTATTATGTATCACAAACGTTGAACTCTTGTGAAAGTTCAAGGACGGCTGTTTCGGTAACGATCAATACGGCTCCGGGAGCTCCAATTGCATCGGCGCAGGCATTCTGCAATGCCGCTACTGTTGCCAACCTGGTTGCAACGGGAACCAATTTGAAATGGTACAATGTAGCATCGGGTGGAAGTGCCTTGGTATCAACCACGGCTTTGTCAACAGGAACCTATTATGTATCGCAAACGGTAAATTCGCTTGAAAGTTCAAGGACTTCGGTTGCGGTTACGATCAATACAACGGCAGCGCCAACAGCATCAGCCCACGCATTCTGTAATGCGGCTACTATTGCGAGCCTGGTTGCAACGGGAACCAATTTGAAATGGTATAACGTAGCATCGGGCGGAACGGCTTTGGCTTCCACTACAGCTTTGTCAACAGGAACTTATTATGTATCACAAACACTAAACTCTTGTGAGGGTTCAAGGGCTTCGGTTGCGGTTACGATCAATACAACGGCAGCGCCAACAGCATCAGCCCAGGCATTCTGTAATGCGGCTACTGTTGCGAGCCTGGTTGCAACGGGAACCAATTTGAAATGGTACAATGTAGCATCGGGCGGAACGGCTTTGGCTTCCACTACAGCTTTATCAACAGGAACTTATTATGTATCGCAAACGCTGAATTCCTGCGAAAGTACAAGAACAGCTGTTTCGGTAACGATCAATACTACTGCTGCGCCGACAGCATCAGCGCAAACGTATGACAGTGGAGCAGACGTTGCAGATTTGGTTGCTTTAGGAACCAATCTGCAATGGTATACAGCTGCATCAGGAGGAACGGTATTGGCATCAACGACATTGCTTTCAACAGGAACTTATTATGTATCACAAACGTTGAACTCTTGTGAAAGTTCAAGGACGGCTGTTTCGGTAACGATCAATACGGCTCCGGGAGCTCCAACTGCAACTGCACAGGCATTCTGCAATGCGGCTACAGTTGCCAACCTGGTTGCAACGGGAACCAATTTGAAATGGTACAATGCAGTATCGGGTGGAACGGCATTGGCATCAACCACGGCTTTGTCAACAGGAACTTATTATGTATCGCAAACGGTAAATTCGCTTGAAAGCTCAAGAACTTCGGTGGCGGTTACGATCAATACAACGGCAGCGCCAACAGCATCAGCCCAGGTATTCTGTAATGCGGCTACTGTTGCGAGCCTGGTTGCAACGGGAACCAATTTGAAATGGTACAGTGTGGCATCGGGCGGAACGGCATTGGTATCAACTACAGCTTTGCCAACAGGAACTTATTATGTATCGCAAACGCTAAACTCTTGTGAGAGTTCAAGGACTTCGGTGGCGGTTACGATCAATACAACGGCAGCACCAACAGCATCAGCCCAGGCATTCTGTAATGCGGCTACTGTTGCGAGCCTGGTTGCAACGGGAACCAATTTGAAATGGTACAGTGTGGCATCGGGTGGAACCGCATTGGCTTCAATTACAGCTTTGTCAACAGGAACTTATTATGCATCACAAACACTAAACTCTTGTGAGGGTTCAAGGACAGCTGTTTCGGTAACAATCAATACTACTGCTGCGCCGACAGCATCAGCACAAACGTATGACAGTGGGGCAGACGTTGCCGATTTGATTGCTTCGGGAACTAATCTGCAATGGTATACAGCTGCATCAGGAGGAACGGCATTGGCATCAACGACATTGCTTTCAACAGGAACCTATTATGTATCGCAGACACTGAATTCCTGCGAAAGTACAAGAACGGCTGTTTCGGTTACGATCAATACGGCTCCGGGAGCTCCAACTGCATCGGCGCAGGCATTCTGCAATGGGGCTACTGTTGTCAGCCTGGTTGCAACGGGAACCAATTTAAAATGGTATAATGTAGCATCGGGTGGAACGGCATTGGCATCAACCACGGCTTTGTCAACAGGAACTTATTATGTATCGCAAACAGTAAACTCTGTGGAAAGTACAAGGACAGCTGTTTCGGTAACTATTAACATTACGCCGGCTCCAACAGCGGCATTTCAGACATTTTGCGGTTCAGCTACAGTGGCTGATTTGGTTGCGACTGGAACCGATCTGAAATGGTATACAGTAACTACCGGAGGAACTCCATTGACAGCTACTTTTAATTTGGTAAACGGCAATTTTTATGTTTCGCAAACATTGAATTCGTGCGAAAGCGCAAGGACATTTGTAATAGTTACAGTTAGTAACCCGGCTGCTCCAACGGCATTGGCACAGACATTTTGTGAAGGTTTTGATGTGGCAGATTTAGTTGCTTCGGGAACCAACTTGAAATGGTACAATGTTGCAACGGGAGGAACGGCTTTAACATCAGGAACAGTATTGACAACAGGAACATACTATGTTTCGCAGACACCAGGTGCATGTGAAAGCTCAAGGACAGCTGTTTCGGTAACGATCAATACAACTGCTGCGCCGACAGCATCAGCACAAACTTTTAGCAATGGAGCTACAGTAGCCAATTTGATGGCAACTGGAATCAACCTACAATGGTATACAACTGTATCAGGTGGAGCGGCATTGGCATCAGCGACAGCTTTGTCAACAGGAACCTATTATGTATCACAAACGCTGAATTCTTGTGAAAGTTCGAGAACAGCAGTGTCGGTTACAATAAATACTGCTCCTGGAGCACCAACAGCATCGGCACAAACTTTTTGCGGTTCGGCTACAATTGCGGATTTGACTGCCGCGGGGGCGAACCTGCAATGGTATTCCGCTGCAACTGGCGGAACAGCATTGGCATCGACTACAGTTTTATCAACAGGAAATTATTTTGTTTCGCAAACAGTAAATGCAATTGAAAGTGCCAGGACTACTGTTTCGGTAACAGTAAATATAACTGCTGCTCCTACAGCATTGGCGCAAACATTCTGTAACGGCGCAACTGTGTCCAATTTGGTTGCAACAGGAACAACGTTAAAATGGTATAATGTGTCAGGAGGAGGAACGGCATTGGCTTCGAGCACAGCATTGGCTACGGGAACTTATTATGTATCGCAGGCATTGAATTCATGCGAAAGCTTAAGAACTTCAGTTTCGGTTACTGTAAATGTTACTCCGGCACCGACAGCTTCGCCGCAGGCATTTTGTAATGCAGCTATGATATCGAATCTGGTTGCAACGGGAACTAATCTAAAATGGTATAATAACCTGACAGGAGGAAGTGTTTTAGTGCCTTCGACGGGATTGGTTACCGGAAACTTTTACGTATCGCAAACATTGAATTCGTGTGAAAGCACCAGGACATTGGTAGCAGTAACAATAAATGCAACTCCGGCTCCAACGGCATCGGCACAAACGTTCAATAGCGGTGCGACTGTTGCCAATTTAGTTGCTACGGGAACTAATTTGCAATGGTATACGACGGCTACAGGAGGAACGGCATTGGCATCAACAATCGCTTTGTCAACCGGAACTTATTATGTATCTCAAACGTTGAACTCATGTGAAGGCACAAGGGCATCGGTTTCGGTAACAATAAATACTGTGGTTGGTGCACCGACAGCATCGGCGCAAACTTTCTGTGGTTCGGCTACGGTAGCTAACTTGGTTGCGACAGGCACAGCATTGAAATGGTATAATGTAGCAACGGGCGGAACTGCGTTAATATCGACCACGGCTTTGGCATCAGGCAATTATTATGTTTCGCAAACGGTAAATTCGGTTGAAAGCGCAAGGACGATAGTTTCGGTTACTATAAATATAACAGCTGCTCCCGTTGCCACTGCGCAGACGTTTTGTGGTTCTGCAATTATCGGAAACCTGATTGCTACAGGAACTGCCTTGAAATGGTACAATGTAGCATCGGGCGGAACGGCTCTGGCATCAACTACCGCTTTATCAACAGGAACCTATTATGCATCGCAAACAATAAACTCATGTGAAGGAGCCAGGACATCGGTTTTGGTAACCATAAATACGACTGCCATGCCGGCGGCATCGGCGCAAACATTAAGCAGTGGTGCTACTGTGGCGAGTTTGGCTGCAACAGGTACAGCGTTGAAATGGTATAATGTGGCTACAGGCGGTACAGCATTGGCAACAACTACTGTGTTGGTGTCTGGGACTTATTATGTATCGCAAACAGTAAATTCCTGTGAGAGTGCTCGAAGGTCTGTGGCGGTAACCATAACCACTACTACGGTTACAGCGGCTCCGGTTGCATTTGCGCAAACATTCTGTAGCTCTACGAAGGTTTCAGGTTTGACTGCTACTGGGACAAACCTGAAATGGTATACATCGGCTACAGGCGGCTCAGCTTTGAATACTAATGCATTTTTATCAACAGCGACATATTATGTGTCGCAAACGGTAAATTCGGTTGAGAGTGCAAGGACGGCGGTTTCTGTGACTGTTTACAGCAATCCTGTTGCTAAATCCATTTCGTTGTCAACCTCACAGGGTACTTCGATATCGCCTGTGTGCATTACCGATGTCAAAGTCCTGACAATTGGTTCAGGCTATTCTGCCACTAACATTCAGTGGGAAAGGGCAGTGGTTGGACTTAATAACAATATTGCGCCTGCGTCTTCTTCTTTTGTGCCTATCGATGGTGCAACGGGACCTACCTATACTGTAAATGATGCGATGCCTGGCAGGAATTATTTCAGGGCAAAATTTACTAATGGAAGCTGTGAAGTTACGGCAGTGTACAGTGCCAATTTGGTGATTTATTATAAAGACTGCCTGACATCTTCAAAACTGGAAGCTGTTGGTTACCCTAATCCGTTTAGCGAAACTTTTAGCCTAAAAGTAACTGGTCCGACAGAGGATAATGTTGATGTGACGGTATATGACATGATGGGTAAATTGATTGGCCATACCCAGATGAGTTTGGTTGAGGTTTCGGAGTTGAAATTGGGTGATACTTATCCGTCGGGAATTTATAATGTTGTTGTGGCGCAGGGTGATCAAATTAAAACGGTGCGTGTCGTAAAAAGATAAATTTTAAATATAATGTAAAAAAATAAGGCCTTTCAAAATTTAATTGAAAGGCTTTTTTTATTCTCTGTTAAAGAAGGATATAATAAAAGATTTTGAAACAGTGCTGCGTTGTGTGTTATATTTTTATTAGCAAATCTTTTCTTTCAAAACCTTTTCAAATGAAATTGTGCACTTCGTCGATTAAATAATTTCATTCGTAGAAAAGTTTAGCTTTTTTTAACATTCATATTTTTTTCTATATACTTTTATCATCCCAAACATCATCTACCAACAATTTAATTTAATTAGTATTTTGAAATTTTTGAAGTTCAATTTTTTCAAATATTTTTAAGCTGAATACTAAACAAAGCCTAGTAGTGATATGGTATAATTTAATACCTAATCATTATGAAAAACAGTACTTTAATGAATTTTCTAGAATGTTTGCGCATTCGGGACTACAAGCTACTTGTAGAAGAAAACGGCTTTAAAATGGATTTCAGCAAAACTGATGGCCCCCACGGCATCAGGAACTCCATTGAAAACACTCCTGAAAAGAAAAGTAAAATTCCAAGCTTCCTTTTGCTGGTCTTACTTTTTCTATTTACCAATTTTTTGTTTGCTCAGCAGCCAGCGTGCAACTTAAATGGTGTTCTTGAGGCTAAGCGTCTAAGAGACGGTGGTCAAAATTTCGTCATTAACTCAGAGGTCCTTAGATCTGTTCCAGGAACAATCTACCGATGGGAATTTAAGTCAAACTCGTCTGCGGCAACTTTTGTTACGGAAAATGGTCAGCCTAACATGACTATTAACCCGGGGAATAAAAACGGAAACTTTAATATCAAGTTGACTGTTATCAATCCACCTACTTCAAGAGGGGCTAGTAAAACATGTTCTTGTACGAAATCTGTTTCTATAGGTAACCTTTAAGATAATTAAAAAACCATTACATGAAAAATTCAACTTTATTCAGTACGGAAACAAGATTTAAAGATCGTTTCTATTGTTGTCTTGAAAGTCTTAAAGGAAATTACAAATTCCTTTTAGTATTCATGATGATTATGGGATCCTTCATGCAAGGGGTTTCTGCGCAAGGTACATTGGTACCGTCCTGTAACCTTATAGGGCCGCTAGAAGCTTGTGCTGTTGTAGATCCTAGCGATACTTCTGGTGATTTCATCATCAATATTGAAGTAGCGCGAAGTGGATCACCTAACTTGGGTGTTAATCCACTTACCGGACTTTCGGACGGTACATTCAATACAAATTTTTTATACTCTTTTGCTAGTAACTCTTCAGGAGCTTTTATTAGAAGCTACGGACCAGTTAACTACAATCCTACAACCAACAGAACTACTCAAGCTTTAGTAGTTTTTCCTGGTTCGGGAACACCAGAGTTTAATTTACAATTAAATGCAACTAATACTTCAAGCATACCTGCTACGGTTTGTGAGTGTAGTAAATCGGTATCGATTTCAAAAGTTGCAGTTGTTTCTTCTCATACGCCTATTACTTGTTATGGACAACTTTCGTCTATTACTGCAGTAGGCTCTTTCTCTGATCAAGGTACTTATACCTATACGCTTTTGCCAAGCGGGCCTTCTAACTCAACAGGTTTGTTTGAAAACCTTCCGGGAAGTGAAGCAGGTATCACTTACACAATTGTTTGCGAATCTGCAGAAGGTTGTATCGCTACTACTTCTCAAACAATTACCCAGCCAGCATTTAATCCG
Organism: Flavobacterium sp.; assembly: GCA_049841115.1. Classification (GTDB taxonomy): domain Bacteria; phylum Bacteroidota; class Bacteroidia; order Flavobacteriales; family Flavobacteriaceae; genus Flavobacterium. Next base: position 121,435 of record JASGHQ010000006.1, on the reverse strand, counting down.
GTAGTTTTAAACTGCCCAGACACAATAATAACAGGTGCATGTCAAACACAGCAAGCTGTTAATAGTGCTTTTAATGCATGGTTGAATTCATTTGGTTTTACAGGAGGGTCAACTCCAGTATTAACTAGAACTCCAGCAGAGCCTATCGCGCCATCTGCGTGTGGTGGAGCAACTACAGTTACATGGACAGTTACAGACCGTTGCGGTGAGCCACAAACTTGCACAAGAACGTTTACGGTTCCAACGCCTCCAGGTGTTGTGGTAAATGGTCCTCAGAACAGTACGACTAATGCATGTACGTATGCCAACCAAGAAGAAGCTAATACAGCATTCGCAGCTTGGTTAGCTCAATTTACAGCTACAGGAGGATGTGCTCCAGTTGGAAATTATGGTCAGCCACAAGCTCCGGCTTACTGTGGAGGATCGATAGATGTTACTTTTAATGTAACAGACAGATGTTATCCAGGTTCTTCAATTACAAGAACATTTACTATTACTCCAGCTCCGGCTGTTAATGTGACTACAGCTCAAAACAGCTCTACTAATGCATGTGTTTATGCAAATCAGGAAGCAGCTAATGCAGCATTTGCTACATGGTTACAAGGGTTTGGTGTAACAGGAGGTTGTGCTCCACTAGGAAGCTTCGGAGAAGGCCAGCCTTCTGCTCCAGCTTATTGTGGTGGATCTACTACAGTGGTTTATACTGTAAGAGATAAATGTTACAATACTACTACATATACAAGAGTGTTTACAATTACTCCAGCTCCGGCAGTTGTAGTTAATGGACCTCAAACGACTTCTTCAAATGCATGTTCTTATGCAAACCAGGAAGCAGCTAATGCAGCATTTGCAACTTGGTTACAAGGATTTACTGTAACAGGAGGATGTGCACCAGCGGGTTCTTATGGACAGCCACAAGCTCCGGCTTATTGCGGTGGTTCAGTTGATGTTACTTTTAATGTAACAGACAGATGTTATCCAGGTTCTTCAATTACAAGAACATTCACTATTACTCCAGCACCACAGGTTAATGTTACTGCAGCTGCAGATAACACGACAAGTGCATGTGCTTATGCAAATCAGGAAGCTGCTACTGCAGCATTCAATGCTTGGTTAGCTCAATTTACTGTAAGCGGTGGATGTGCTCCGATAGGAAGCTTTGGAGAAGGTACTCCTCAAGCGCCAGCGGCATGTGGTGGATCAACAACAGTTACTTACACAGTTTCTGATAAATGTTACCAATCTACACAGTACACTAGAACATTTACTATTACTCCAGCACCACTTGTTGTTGCTAACGGACCAGCAAGTACTTCTACAAATGCATGTACTTATGCAAACCAGGAAGCAGCTAATGCAGCATTCGCAACTTGGTTGCAAGGGTTTACTGTAACAGGAGGATGTGCTCCAACAGGTTCTTACGGACAGCCACAAGCTCCGGCTTACTGTGGTGGTTCAGTTGATGTTACTTATAATGTTTCTGATAAATGTTATCCAGGTTCTTCAATTACAAGAACATTTACTATTACTCCAGCACCAAATGTTGTAGTTAACGGTCCTCAAACTTCTACTACAAATGCATGTGCTTATGCAAACCAGGAAGAAGCTAACGCGGCATTCGCTGCATGGTTAGCAGGATTTACTGTGTCAGGAGGATGTGCTCCAACAGGTTCTTACGGACAGCCAGTTGCGCCAGCTTATTGTGGTGGAACTACATCAGTTACTTACACAGTTGCTGATAAATGCTTCAATGGAGCTTCAATCACAAGATTGTTTATCATTACTCCGGCTCCAGCAGTTGTAGTAACTCCAGCAGACAGTGCTTCGTCAAGTGCATGTACTTATGCAAATCAGGAAGCAGCTAATGCAGCATTTGCAACTTGGTTGCAAGGATTCTCTGTAACAGGAGGATGCGCGCCAATCGGAAGCTTCGGAGAAGGTCAGCCTTCTGCTCCAGCTTATTGTGGTGGATCAACAACAGTTACTTACACAGTTTCTGATAAATGTTACCAATCTACACAATACACAAGAACATTTACAATTACTCCAGCGCCTCAAGCTAATGTAGGTAGCCCAGAAAACAGTACTACAAATGCATGTGCTTATGCAAATCAAGATGCAGCCGATGCAGCATTTGCTTCATGGTTAGCAGGATTTACTGTAACAGGAGGATGTGCTCCAACAGGTTCTTACGGACAGCCACAAGCTCCGGCTTACTGTGGTGGTTCAGTTGAGGTTACTTATGTAGTTAATGACAAATGTTCTGATTCAACTTCGGTTACAAGAACATTCACTATTACTCCAGCTCCAGCGGTTAATGTAACTGCTGCAACAGATAGCAGAACAAGTTCTTGTATCTACGCAAATCAGGCAGCTGCTACTACAGCATTCAATGCTTGGTTGGCTCAATTTACTGTAAGCGGAGGATGTGCTCCAATCGGAAGTTTTGGTGAAGGAACTCCTCAGGCTCCAGCAGTTTGTGGAGGATCAACAACAGTTACTTATACAGTTTCTGATAAATGTTACCAATCTACGCAGTACACAAGAACATTCACAATTACTGCAGCTCCAGAAGTTGCAATAAGTGGTCCAGAAAACAGTACTTCAAACGCATGTGCTTATGCAAATCAGGAAGCGGCTAATGCAGCATTTACTGCATGGTTGGCAGGATTTACTGTATCAGGCGGATGTGCTCCGACAGGTTCTTACGGACAGCCGGTTGCACCACCTCATTGTGGGGGATCTGTAGAAGTTACTTATACAGTTTCTGATAAATGTTATGAAGGTTCTTCAATTACAAGAACATTCACTATTACTCCAGCTCCAGCAGTTGTGGTTAATGCACCAGCTACTAGCACTACGCCATCAAGCACTTACGCAAATCAAGCAGCGGCTGATGCAGCTTTTGCAGCTTGGTTAGCTCAGTTCTCTGTAAGCGGAGGATGCGCGCCATCAGGTTCTTACGGGCAGCCTCAGGCTCCTCACTATTGTGGTGGTTCAGTTGAGGTTACTTATGTTGTAAATGATAAGTGTTCTGATACACTTTCTGTAACAAGAGTATTTACAATCACGCCAGCAACTCCAGCTGAAGTTAATGCACCAGAAAGTACTTCTACAAATGCATGTACTTATGCAAATCAGGAAGCTGCTAATACAGCATTCGCAGCATGGTTGGCTCAGTTTACCGTAAGTGGTGGTCTAAGCCCAATCGGAAGCTTCGGAGAAGGAACTCCTCAGGCACCTCAATATTGTGGTGGCTCAACTACAGTTACCTATACTGTAACTGACAGATGTTTTGAGCCAGTTGTTATCACAAGAACATTTACTATTACTCCGGCTCCGGCTGTTAACGTAAATGGTCCAGAAAACACTTCTACAAGTGCATGTGCTTATGCAAATCAGGAAGCGGCTAATGCAGCATTTGCAACTTGGTTAGCTCAATTCAATGTAACTGGAGGATGTGCACCAATGGGAGTTTTGGGAGTAGTTGGAGCAGCTCAGACTGAACCAACAGCACCTTCTGCTTGTGGTGGAACAATTACAGTTTCATATTCAGTTATTGATAAATGTTACCAAGGTGCATTTATCGTAAGAACATTTACAATCACTCCGGCTCCAGCGGTTAATGTTACTGGCGCGCAAGACAGCACTACAAGTGCATGTGCTTATGCAAACCAGGCAGCAGCTGATGCAGCATTCGCAGCATGGTTAGGAGGATTTACAGTATCAGGAGGATGTTCTCCAATTGGAAGTTTCGGTGAAGGCCAGCCAACAGCTCCGGCTGCTTGTGGTGGTTCAACAACTGTTACTTATACAGTTACTGACAAATGTTACCAAACTACTACACATACTGCAACGTTTACAATCACTGCGCCAGCACCAGTTGTAATCAATGCTAATAATGTGACTCACAATTCTTGTGAATATGCAGATCAGGCAGCATTGAATACTGCTTTTGCAGCTTGGTTAAATAGCTTCACTGTAAGCGGAGGATGTGCTCCAGCTGGATCAATCCAGGGTCAGCCACAAGCTCCGGCTTTATGTACAGGAGGTTCAGTTTGTGTAACTTTCTTAGTTACTGATAAATGCTATGCAGGTGGTACAGTAACCAAAATATTTACATTGACTCCAGGTACGCCAGTAGATGTAGCTGGTCCTGCTAATAGTACTACAAGTTCATGTGCTTATGCAGACCAAGCGGCAGCTGATGCGGCTTATGCAGCATGGTTAGCTCAATTCCAGACAGTAAATGCTGGATGTGGCGCAACTGCACACTTCAATACAAGTGCTCAGGCACCTAGAATCTGTGTTGGAGGTAGTGTAACATTGACTTACAGTATTAATGATAACTGCAGCCAGGATAGCGTAACTGCAACATTTACGATCACACCAACTCCAAATGTTGTATTCAACTGTGGAAATGATGTAACTGTTCCTGCATGTAGCACTCAAGCTCAGGTTAATGCGGCTTGGACAGCATTCTTAGCTTCAGCTTCAGCTTCAGGTGGATGTGGAAGCGGAACATTGACAAACAATGCTCCTGCTCAGGCACCATCAGCATGTGGAGGTTCGGTAGCTGTTACTTGGACATACAATGCAACAGGATGTGGAACTTCACAAACATGTACTAGAACATTCACAGTAGCTTCAACTCCAGCAGTTGTATTCAACTGTGGAACTGATGTAACGGTTCCTGCTTGTAGCACTCAGGCTCAGGTTAATGCTGCTTGGACAGCATTCTTAAACTCAACAACTGCTTCAGGCGGATGTGGAGGCTCATTAACAAGAACTCAGGCTCAGGCTCCATCATTATGTGGTGGATCAGTTAATGTAACTTGGACATACACAGTAGCTTCTTGTGGAACTACTCAGTCTTGCACAAGAACGTTTACTGTTGCTGCGCCAGCACCAGTTGTAATCAACTGTGGTAACAATGTAACATTACCAGCATGCAGCACTCAAGCTCAATTAAATGCAGCTTGGACAGCATTCTTGAACTCAACAACTGCTACAGGCGGATGCGGAGGAGTATTAACAAGAACTTCTTGCAGCGCTCCATCATTATGTGGTGGTTATGTTGATGTAACTTGGAAATATACTGTAGCATCTTGCGGACCACAATCAGGTTGTGGAAGCTCTAATTATGTTACTTGTACAAGAAGATTCACAGTTGCAGCGCCTACTCAGGTTACAATGCAATGTGGTAATAATGTAAACCTACCAGCATGTAGCACTCAGGCACAAGTTGATGCAGCATGGGCAACGTTCCTTGCTTCAACTACTGCTTCAGGCGGATGTGGAGGAGTATTGACAAACAATGGCGGTGCTGCACCATCAGCATGTGGAGGCTATAAAGATGTAACTTGGACTTACACTGTAGGTTCTTGTGGAACTCAATCAGGATGTGGAAGTACAAATACAGTTACTTGCACTAAGAGATTTACAGTTGCTGCTCCATCTCAAGTGGTATTCAACTGTGGAGCTAACGTAACTGTTGGAGCTTGTAAAACTCAGGCTCAGGTTAATGCAGCTTACGCTTCATTCTTAGCTTCAACTACTGCATCAGGTGGATGTGGAGGAGTATTGACAAACAATGCACCTGCTCAAGCGCCATCAGCATGCGGAGGATATGTAGATGTTACATGGACTTATACAGTAGCTTCTTGCGGAACTCAGTCAGGTTGTGGAGCTAATAACTCATTGACTTGCACTAAACGTTTCACAGTTACTCCAACTCAGGAAGTTGTATTCAACTGTGGTCAGAACGTAACAATACCAGCTTGTAGTACACAAGCTCAGGTTAACACAGCTTGGAATGCATTCTTAGCGTCAACTACTGCAAGTGGCGGATGTAACGGAATCTTCTCAAGAACTAATCCTACTACACCATCATCATGTGGAGGTTCAGTAGATGTAACTTGGACTTATACTACATCAGGATGTGGAGGTCAGCCTTCTACTCAAACATGTACTAGAACATTTACTGTAGCAGCTCCTGCTCCTGTAGTATTGACTCCTGGTAATAATGTAACATTACCAGCATGCAGCACTCAGGCTCAATTAAATACAGCTTGGACTGCATTCTTGAACTCAACAACTGCTACTGGCGGATGTGGAGGTAGATTGACAAGAACTTCTTGCAGCGCTCCATCATTATGTGGAGGTTATGTAGATGTTACTTGGACTTACACAGTTGATACTTGTGGACAATCTTCAGGATGTGGAAGCTCTAATTCAGGTACACAATCTATGTCGATCACAAGAAGGTTTACAGTAGCATCTCCAGATCCGTTGACATTCAGCGCTGGAAGCAATGTAACTGTACCAGCATGCAGCACTCAAGCTCAATTAAATACAGCTTGGAATGCATTCTTGAACTCGGTAACTGTAACTGGTGGATGTAATGCTACATTAACAAGAACTTCATGCAGCGCTCCATCATTATGTGGAGGATATGTTGATGTTACTTGGACAGCAACTACAGCTTCTTGCGGACAGCAGTCAGGTTGTGGTTCTTCAAATTCACAATCTATCACAAGAAGATTCACAGTATCTGCGCCAACTCAGGTGTCATTCAACTGTGGAAGCAATGTGACATTGTCTGGATCAAGTACTCCGGCTCAAATCACTGCAGCTTGGAATGCATTCTTGAACTCAACTACTGCTAGCGGCGGATGTAACGGAACGTTCACTAGAACTAACCCAACTATGCCAACGCAATGTGGTGAGTATGCAGATGTAACTTGGACTTATACTGTAGGTTCTTGTGGTCAGCAATCAGGATGTGGAAGCAGCAATTCTATGACATGTACTAAACGTTTCACAATTGGTGGTGGTTCAACATCTGTAACAATCAATGTTAACAATGTAACTGTACCATCTTGTAAAACTCAGGCGCAGGTTAATGCTCTATGGGCATCATTCCTTACTTCTGCTACTGTAAGCGGTGGAAATGGAACATTGACAAACAATGGTGCAACTCGTACTATCCCATCAGCTTGTGGAGGTTATGCAGATGTAACTTGGACATATACCGGAGGTTGTGGACAAACTGTTGTAACATGTGGTGGACAAACTACTACAGTTAGCGGAAATTACACTGTAACAAGAAGATTTACTGTTACGTCAGGTGGTGAGGTTAATGTTTCTGGCCCATCTAATGTAAGCTATGCTAACACTCAATTTGCTAGTCAATATGCAGTTAATACTGCGTTTGCTAACTGGTTGGCTCAGTTCAAAACAATCAGTACAGGTTGTGGTGCAACTGCAGTGTTTAGTGGTGATAACAGAGTTGCTCCAAGCTGGACTAACGGAGGATCAGTAAGAGTTACATACAGCATTACAGGTAACTGTAATTCTGATAGCGTTTGTGCAACATTCACAATCACTAAAAATGGTGGTTCTAACTGTAAAACCGATGCTCCTTCTGAGCTTAAAACAGCAATGGCTGTTAAGGCTTATCCAAACCCATTCAGCGAAAGCTTCGGCTTAGATGTGACAACATCTAATGTTGAGAAAGTAGGAGTGGCTATCTATGATATGACTGGAAAATTAATCGAACAACGTGAGGTTAATGCAGACGAAGTATCAGGATTACAGGTAGGAGATCGTTTCCCAACTGGAGTTTACAATGTAATTGTTACTCAGGGATCTGATGTTAAAACTCTAAGAGTAATCAAAAGATAAATATAAATAGAGGTGATAAAACCCTCCTGTTTTGGGAGGGTTTTTGAACCACTTAATATCTAAATCAATTATTATGAAAAAAAGTCTAATAGGTTTTATTCTAACACTAGTGTTGGGTATTACAACTTCTTTTGGTCAGTTTCAAGGTTGTTCAGGTCAATTTACAACTTTCACCCAAGGGGGATATGGAACGGCTTGTCATGGAAATAACCCAGGATGTTACAGAGATGCGCATTTCAATGCTGCGTTTCCTGATGGATTATTTATCGGATGTGGAAACAATAAGTTAGTATTTACAACTTCAGCTGCTATTGAGGCGTATTTGCCTGCAGGTGGCGGTCCGGCTGTTTTGCCAGCGGGGATTGTTACAAACCCTTCAGGTAGTAGAGGTGTGCTGTCTTCTCAATTGATAGCGCTTACTTTATCAGTAGGTTTTGATGTTGCAGATGCTAATTTTTCTCCAAGCAGTACAAGTTTAGCTTCATTGACTATCAAATCTGGTACTTTCCAGGGAATGACTGTGGGTGACTTTTTGCAATTGGCCAATAATATTATTGGAGGTTGCTCAAATCAATACACTCCTGCTCAAATTAACGAAGCAGCTACTGCTATCAACGAAAATTTTGATAACGGAAATACGGATAACGGATATTTGAACTGCAGCAGAGGAATTTCATTAAACATCCAGATTGGAGCTAATCCAAATGTATGTGAAACAGGAAATGGTTTGGTAACCATTACTATTTCTGGAGGAACTCCTGCATTCAACCTTAAAGTTTACAAAAACAATGTTTTGATCCAAACAATCAATTCAAATGATGCAACTGCGGTCTTAAATAACCTAGGAACTGGAAACTTCTCAGCTACAGTTACGGATAGTTTGGGAGCTACAGCTACAACAACGTGGACACTTTAAGATTATCCTAAATAAACTTAAACAAAAAGCCATCTTTTAAAGATGGCTTTTTTATTTGTAGAAAAGTTAGGTGTTATTCTGTTTTCTTTGGAGCTTTAATCATAGAAGCTACTACCCCAGCAATTAGTGCCAATGCAATAAAGCCTAACGAGGCCCATTCCGGGAACTCATAATATTCTGCGATCAGCATTTTGATTCCCACGAAAGATAAAATGGCAATCAGGCTGTACTCCAAATGGCTGAATTTTTCCAGCATATTGGCCAAAAAGAAATACATCGAACGCAAACCCAGAATAGCAAAAATATTAGAGCTAAAAACCAGGAACGGATCCGATGTGATTGCTAAAATTGCCGGAACGCTGTCTAATGCAAAAAGCATATCCATCACTTCAATTACCAGCAAGGCCACAAAAAGTGGCGTGGCGTGGTTTACGTTGTTTATTTTGGTGAAAAAATGCTCTTTCTCTGTATGGCTTGTAATAGGGATCACTTTGCCAATCATCCTGTAGATCCATGAATCTTTAGGGTTGAAATCTTCTTCGTCTTTCTTGAACAGCATTTTGAAAGCGGTAAACAATAAGAATGCGCCAAATATATAGGTCACCCAGTGGAATTTGTTAATCAGGATAACACCAAAATAGATCATCAGTCCCCTAAATACTATGGCGCCCAGTATTCCCCAAAACAAAACCCTGTGCTGGTATTTTTGTGAAATCTTGAAAGAGGCAAAGATCACGGCTATTATGAATATGTTATCAACACTTAATGATAATTCTATCAGATAACCCGTAATGTATTTTATAGTAGCTACTGATGGTTTAATGCCTGTGGGATTAGCAATATACTGATGGCTGTAAAGCCAATTGACGACTCCCGAAAATGCAAATGAAAGCGTTACCCAAACCCCTGTCCAGATTCCGGCTTCCTTTGAGCTGATAATGTGTGGGTTTTTATTGAAAACGCCTAAATCGAGTGCAAGAAAAATAAAGATTAATGACAGAAATAGAATCCAAACGATCATGGTATATTGTTTTGTTTCTACAAAGATAACAGAATGGAGACGTGAAGGCTTTTATTTTAACTAATTAATAATTTTGATTATAAAATGAATATTTTTGAATTTAACCCTATAAAAAATAGGGGTGTTTTACTTTTTGAATCAAAAATTGTTATATTTGTATCAAATTAATAGGGTATAAACTTAAAAATTAAAATTTATGTCAACTTTGCGTTTTCAGGCATTAAAAGATGCGTCAGGAAGAAAACCTGTAAAATTTGAAGAGGCCGGAAGAAAATCAGACCTTTTCGGTTCCAATGTTTTTAATGATAAGGCAATGAAGCAGTTTTTGACTTCAGATGCTTATAAAGGAGTAAAGGATGCAGTCCAGCACGGAACAAAGATTGACAGAAAGCTTGCCGATTATATTGCAATGGGGATGAAGGAATGGGCTGTTTCAAAGGGAGTTACCCACTACACGCACTGGTTTCAGCCATTAACCGGAACAACAGCAGAAAAGCATGATGCATTCTTTGAAACATCGTATGATGGTTCTGACCCGGTTGAAAAATTCGGTGGAGGACAATTGGTACAGCAAGAGCCGGATGCTTCGTCTTTCCCGAATGGCGGAATCCGAAATACTTTTGAAGCCCGTGGCTATACTGCCTGGGATCCGACTTCGCCAGCATTTATTTTTGGGACTACTTTATGCATTCCGACCGTTTTCATTTCGTACACTGGAGAGGCTTTGGATTATAAAACCCCGCTTCTGCGCGCTTTGAACGCTGTGGATGAGGCAGCAACTGAAGTTTGTAAATATTTTGACAAAAACGTTAAGAAAGTAACTGCCACTTTAGGATGGGAACAGGAATATTTTCTTGTAGATGCTTCTTTGGCAAACTCGCGTCCCGATTTGATCATGACTGGGAGAACCTTGCTTGGTCATACTTCCGCAAAAGGGCAGCAGCTGGATGATCATTATTTTGGTTCAATCCCGTCTCGGGCGTTGAATTATATGAGGGAATTGGAAGAAGAATGCATGCTTTTGGGAATTCCGGTTAAAACACGCCACAATGAGGTAGCGCCAAACCAGTTTGAGCTTGCCCCGATTTTTGAAGAAACCAACTTGGCCGTTGACCACAATTCACTATTGATGGACGTAATGTCAAAAGTAGGCGAGCGCCACGATTTCAAGGTGCTATTCCACGAAAAGCCATTCCAGGGTGTGAATGGTTCCGGGAAACACAACAACTGGTCATTGGCTACAGATACCGGAGTAAATTTATTGTCTCCAAGCAAAACACCAATGAGTAACTTACAGTTCCTTTCGTTTTTCATCAATACCATAAAAGCGGTTCAGGAATACGAGGAATTGCTGCGCGCAGCAATCGCAACGGCAAGCAATGACCACAGATTGGGAGCCAATGAAGCGCCGCCGGCAATTATTTCGGTGTTTATCGGGGAACAATTGACCAAAGTCTTGGCAGAATTGGAAGGTGTTTCCAAAGGGAAGCTTTCTCCGGAAGAAAAAACCGACCTGAAGCTGAACGTAGTTGGTAAAATCCCGGATGTAATGCTGGACAATACCGACAGGAACAGGACTTCTCCGTTTGCGTTTACCGGAAACAAATTTGAATTCCGTGCCGTTGGTTCGTCTGCTAACTGTGCCAATGCAATGACAACGCTGAACTCTATCGTAGCAAAGCAATTGAAGGAGTTCAAAAAAGAAGTTGATGCCCTGATTGATAATAAAGGTCTAAAGAAAGACGAAGCTATTTTTAATGTCCTTAGAGAATACATCAAGGAAACCAAAAATATTCTTTTTGAAGGTGACGGTTATAGCGAAGCATGGGAAAAAGAAGCCAAAAAGCGCGGTTTGAGCAATCATAAAACAACGCCATTGGCTCTAAAAGCGAAAGTTTCGAAAAAGGCATTGGAGCTGTTCAGTGACCTGAATGTAATGAATCATGTTGAAGTGGAAGCGCGTTACGAAATCGAATTGGAAGAGTATACCAAAAAAATCCAGATAGAGGGAAGGGTTTTGGGCGACATCGCACGTAACCATGTAATTCCTACTGCAATACGCTATCAAAATACCTTAATTGAAAACGTTCGCGGATTAAAGGAGATCTTCGGTAAGGATTTTGAGAAGATCGCCAAGGAACAAATTTCATTAATCAAAGAAATCTCTGCTCATATTGAAGGAATCAATTCTAATGTTGAAGCGATGACTGAAGCGCGCAAGAAGGCTAATGCCCTGACTGATGCGCAGAAAATGGCGGAATCCTACTGTGATAAGGTAAAACCTTATTTTGCCGTGATCCGTGAGCATTGCGATAAATTGGAGCTTTTGGTTGACGATGAGCTTTGGACATTGACTAAATACCGCGAATTATTATTTACACGATAGTTATAATTAGTACGGCCTCAAATAAAAAATCCCGCTCATTGAGCGGGATTTTTGTTGCTATAAAAGAATTAAAATTAATTTTTAACGAATTTAGAAGTGCTCTTATTGCCATTTTCATCCGTAGCCTTAATAATATACATGCCTTTTGAAAATGATGCAACTGTTATTTTTTCAGAATCGGTGTCATTTAAGACTAATTTTCCTAAAGTATCATAAACTTCTATCAGGCTGAACTTTCTGCCTAAATTGATGAAATCGGTTGCAGGGTTAGGGTATAGGGAGAATTGATTATCCAAATCTACCGATCCGTTGCCAAGTGTAGTCATATTGATCGTGATGATTGGGCGCACGGTTTTTTGCTGCCAGGAATCTGCCGTAAATGTACCTGTGTAGTTCTTGGTAGGATTGGTAGCGTCAAATACCGCCGTATCGCTTCGGATCATCATGGCTTTTGAAGTGCCTGTAGTTGGGCTTTGCAGGTATAATGTAGAATTTCCATCGTTGCCAAATTCTGCGGCATTAACCACGATAATTAAATTATCGGTGCCATTGTAGGCAAACGGCGTGCTCAGGGTGTAAGTTGTATTGGCTCCCGATTGTACCAATCGAGCCATTATCCATAACCTTGGTCAAAGTAGCAACATCAACGATATCAGCACCGGTTGATCCTACTGTAGAAGAAAAGCCGGTTTTTGTAGTATGTCCAATCCAAACAGTTATAAGGTCATCAGATTTGGTAAGTGGATTGGAATTGTTTAATGGAAACTGAAGCGAAGTTATCGTTCCGCTTGCATTGATTTCAGAAGCCAAATATATTGTCTGGGAAAGCGAATAATTGTACCAATTCGATATTGGCGAAGATAATCCTGGGTTGGAATCTACCGCAGTTCCGCTTCCGATGGTAATTTGTGCAAAAGCGGCAGAAGTGCACAAAATAAATAAAAAGAGTAGTTTTTGTTTCATGTGATATTTTTTTAAGAGATTGGATCAAATATATTTTTTTTGAAACTAATTTTTAGATTTCGATTGATAAATTAGATTATGTGCACAAAAAAACCGCTCATTGAGCGGTTTTTTTAATTGTTGGAACCTATAACTGTTCCGCTTAATGAAGTTGTATACCAGCTTGTGCCATTAAATCCCTTTGCTTCTGAATTTGTATATACGACTACACTATTTCCAATTGATACCGCTCCTATTACCGAACCGCTTAATGAAGTTGTATACCAACTTGTGCCATTAAATGCTTTTGCTTCAGAATCTGTATAAACAACTATGTTAGTATTACTTGAACTAATGCCTTTAACAATACCGCTCAATGAAGTCGTATACCAGCCTGTTCCACCAAAACCTCTTGCTTCAGAATCTGTGTAAACTACAAGTGAACTATTACTTGCTGAAGAGCCTTTAACAGTGCCACTTAATGAAGTCGTATACCAGCTTGTACCATTAAATGCCCTTGCTTCTGAATCTGAATATACTGCTGTTGCATTGTTACTGGTTATGCTTCCTAATATGCTTCCGGATAATGAGGTAGTATACCAACCTGATGCTCCAAATCCTTTTGCCTCTGAAGTAGTATAAACAACAATATAACCACTACCTGATGCGTCCCTATTAGATGAATAATTAGTGTCCTTCACAATATTTCCGGCTGCCATAGCATAAGGAACCGTAAGTAATTGCGTTGTTCCCACTGCCGTAAATGCAGTGCCGCCTGTGGTATCCATTTCAACTTTAAGGTATTTTGCATTGGTGCCCCAGTTGATCGAAGCAAAAACGCCCGAAACTACAGTTCCCTGTCCGATAACCAAGTTGAACAAGCCTTGTGCATTGGTTGTTTTTAATTGGGTTTCAGCATATAGAACCGTTCCCGTGGCAGATGTGTCCAATATTGAAAGCTTTACCCTTACACTAGAGCTTGCCACCGGATTCCCCGAACCGTTTAAGGCGATTGCCTGATAGGATATCCCTTGCGGAATCTGCGAAAAAGCAAGGAACGATATAAAAAGTGCTGATAATAGTAATAATTTCTTCATTTTAGTGTTTGATTATTTTAAATGGTTTTATGTTTTTGTTTGTAAATTGGATGAGGTAGATTCCGGTAGAAAGTTCCGAGAGATCCAAAGCATTTTCCCCCGAAATATTTTTTTGTGAAACCAGCTGCCCGGATACATTGAAGACAGAAATTTTTTCATCAGCCAGGTGGGTACCTGTCTGGAAATAGATTATTGAAGTCGTTGGGTTTGGATAAACCGTGATCTTTTCACTTAATTCCAATTGCGTTACTTCTAGTTGGGTTTGTGTCAGAATGCCAATGATTCCTGAACTTGCCTGGTTCTGATTGGCTGGCACTACTACAATTTCTCCAATTGATACAGAACTCCCGGGACTGATGATGCTTCCCGAGTTTACCGACTGTACCACCGATTGCGAGTTTGCTGAAGCTACGGCAATTAAAAAAGAGAGTAATAATAATTGTTTCATTGTTAAATTTTTAGGTGCCAAATGTAATTGTTTTCCTGATAATAATCCCTTAAATTTTTAATGCGCAAAACAATTTTCCGTAACTTTCGGTATATTTTAAAGTATGAAGCCCTACCTTATCTTTATTTTCCTTTTGTTTACAAGGCTTTACAGTCATGCGCAGCAAAATTTTACACTCTATTTTGACAGCAATAAATTCGAATTGAATGCGAAAGAAACGATAAAACTCAATTCCTGGATTGCAGAAAACAGGAACAATAAAATTGTAGCCGTACATGGTTTTACCGATGAAGATGGAACCAATGGCTTCAATGATACATTGGCGCAAAAAAGGGTGAATTTCATCTTTAATTTGGTTAAAAACCAAATCAAGATCCGCGAAGATTTTAAAACGCGGAGTTTTGGCGAAAGTTTTACACAGTCTAAAAATAAAGCTGAAAACCGGAAAGTAATTGTGTATTATATACTTGAAAAAGACCTGCCGCGCGAAGATGAGATCCTCGGCATAAAAAAAGAACCTGAAAAGGCACCCGAACCCAAACCTGAAATTGAATACCCTGAAAAACTGGTCTTTGAGAATCCAAACGGAACCAAGTCTGAATTCAAGCTCGACAGGGTTTTCATGAAACAGATTGAACATGCCAAAGCAGGTGAAAAACTCAAAATTGAAAACCTGAATTTTGTAATCAACACTTTTGCGGTAATACCCGAATCACGAGGGAAAATGTATGAGCTGCTTTTGGTGCTGCAAAGCAATCCGAACCTGAAGATTGAAATCCAGGGGCATTTGTGCTGCATGCCGACCGACAGAACTGATTTATCCACGCAACGTGCAAAAGCAATATATAACTTCTTGATTGCCAATGATATTTATCGCGGAAGATTGTCTTATAAAGGATTTGGCAGTTCACAGCCTATTTATCCGATACCGGAAAAAGATGAAAAAGAACGTGCAGCCAACCGCCGTGTTGAAATTTTAATAGTAGAAAACTAATGATGCCGACGAAGCTGCTGTTTTGCGCTTTATTGTTTTCGATTTTTGGTTTTAGCCAAAATAAACTAGAGGTTTTTTTCGATTTTAATAAAGATGTCCCTAATGAAGCCTCGCAGGTTAAAGTCAATCAATGGGTTTTAGATAATAAGGATGTTGAGGTAACTAAGGTCTTTGGTTATTGCGATAGTGTTGATGACAGTAAATACAATAAGGATCTGGCCATGAGAAGGGTCAATTCGATGATTGATTTCTTCAACAAGAACAATGTCAGGATTGCCGGAAATGTAGAGCTGAAATCATTTGGGAAAGATTTTAACTATTCCAGAAACCAAAGCGAGAACAGAAAAGTTGAAGTTTTTTATAAAAAGGTAATCAATAAAAATATGGCGCCGACGGTGCAAAAAGGCAAAACACCGTTTTCAACCAACGAAGTTGCCGATGTAAAACAGGAAACCAAAAAAGAGGATGCAAAAGCCGAAAAGGATTTTGAGTTCAAGCCAAGAGAAGAATTGGTTGAAGAGGAAAGGGCCGCATTAGCCGATAAATTCGGCAAGGCCAAAGTGGGCGACCTGATCCGGATAAACAACATCAGTTTTTATTTCAATTCTGAAAAAGTGATGGAAGAGTCACTTCCCATTTTAGAGGAACTGTACCAAATAATGCGCGACCATCCGAAATTGAGCATTGAAATACACGGGCACATCTGCTGCAACCCCAATCCGATGGATACCAAATTGTCCTACAGAAGGGCACTTGTAATCCTGAAGTTTTTGACAACGAGAGGCATTGAAGTAAGGCGATTGGCCTACAAGGGTTACGGAAGCAATGACCCGATTTATAAAGTGCCCGAGAAAAATGAGCAGCAGCGCGCGGCCAACAGGAGGGTTGAGATTTTAATCGTAGCAACACGGGCGTAAAAAACGGATGCAAAACCAAAACTATGAAACTGAAAACCATCGTATTGTTTTTCCTGATTTCCATCAAATCGCTTGGTCAAAAACAGGTTGAGGTTTTTTTTGATTTCAATAAAGATTTCCCAAATCAAAACTCGATTTTGGAAATCAATGAATGGATTGCCAAAAACAAAAATGCCGAAATAGTAAAAATGCTGGGCTATTGCGATAGCATTGATACTAAAGACTATAACAGGAAATTGGCAGAAAGGCGGATTGAGAATGTGCGGCTCCTGCTTGAAAAAAGCGGATTGAAATTCAGCGGTGATCTAGAAAAAACTGCTTTTGGGAAAGATTTCAAGCAATCAAAAATACAGGCAGAAAACAGGAAGGTGATAATCTTTTATAACGAACCTGCGATCGTTCCGGTTGAAAGCGAACTGACCAAAAAGATCAAAATCTCCAAAGTAGGCGAACACATAGCGTTGCCTAATATTTATTTTTTCAATAATTCGGCGCGGATTGTTCCAAAATCCGATGCGACACTCTATGATCTGCGCTGTGCCATGGAAGAAAACCCTACACTGAAAATCGAGATACAGGGGCACATTTGCTGTCAGGGGCAAAGTGGCGGGCCTGCCGATGTTTCCACAGCGAGGGCAAGGGCAATTTATAATTATTTGTTGCGTAATAAAATAGATAAAAAACGGATGACTTTCAAAGGCTATGGGACTACCAGGCCGATCCATCCGATACCGGAAAAATCAGCGCAGGAGGAAGACGAAAACCGGCGCGTTGAAATTCTGATTATTGAGAAATAAATCGTAAATCACGCTTCGTAAATCACGCTTCAATCATTATCTTTGCGGCACACAACTAACTACTACACATGAGCTCTGATAACAGTCAACGCTACAGTCTTCGGGGAGTTTCTGCTTCCAAAGAAGATGTCCACAATGCCATTAAAAACATCGATAAGGGCTTGTTCCCTAAAGCTTTCTGCAAAATCGTACCAGATTATTTGACCAATGATGCCGATTATTGCCTGATCATGCATGCTGATGGAGCTGGTACTAAGTCTTCGCTGGCCTATATGTACTGGAAGGAAACCGGTGATATTTCGATCTGGAAAGGCATTGCACAAGATGCGTTGATCATGAATATCGATGATCTGCTATGTGTAGGCGCTACAGATAATATACTGCTTTCGTCAACCATCGGTAGGAATAAAAACCTGATTCCGGGCGAAGTGCTTTCGGCCATTATCAATGGAACCGAAGAGTTGATCCAGGAGCTGAAATCATTTGGCGTAACCATACATTCAACAGGTGGCGAAACTGCCGATGTGGGTGATTTGGTTCGGACAATAATAGTTGATTCGACTGTTACCGCCCGAATGAAGCGCAGCGATGTCATTGATAATGCGAATATAAAAGCAGGCGATGTTATAGTAGGCTTGGCTTCTTTTGGCCAGGCCAAATATGAGAAAAGCTATAATGGCGGAATGGGCAGCAATGGGCTGACATCTGCACGCCATGATGTTTTTGCCAAATACTTAGCCGAAAAATACCCGGAAAGTTTTGACAGTTCGGTGCCGGATGATTTGGTCTATTCCGGAAATGTAAAGCTAACCGATCCAGTAGAAGATTCGCCAATCGATGCAGGAAAATTGGTATTGTCTCCAACGCGCACCTATGCTCCGATCATTAAAGCGGTCTTAGATAAATATACTCCGGATGAAATCCACGGAATGGTGCATTGTTCGGGCGGAGCACAAACCAAAGTGCTGCATTTTGTAGAGCATGTCCATGTGATAAAAGACAATTTATTTTTAGTTCCACCCTTATTCAAGCTGATACAGCAAGAATCCAAAACCGATTGGAAGGAAATGTACCAGGTGTTCAATTGCGGTCACCGAATGGAATTGTATGTTCCTTCTGAAATTGCCAACGACATCATCGAAATCTCGCAATCTTTTGGAGTTGATGCCCGGATTGTCGGCAGGGTAGAGGCCTCCGAAAACAAAAAACTCACCATTGAAAGTGAGTTTGGAACATTTGAGTATTGATTTTTTTTCGATTAATTGACTTTTACCGAACCAGCACAGCTGTCGCCTTCTTCAACTCCGTTTAGCCAAATCCTGAGATCGCGTGTCCTTTTTTTTGTCAATTCTGCCATATAATTGCTCCAGCACAACGGTTGAATGCTGCCATAATAGCCTTCTTTGCGTTCAGGATATTTTACCTTCATTTCGGCATCCCGAAATTTAACCCAGATTTTTTGTGAGTTCTTAAGGTTTTTGATAAACTCAGTATCAGACTTATACATCTTCAGGATTTTGTTGTAAACGATATTCAGCTCCTTATCGGCCTTTTCGTAATTACCGGAAACTGCTTCGTTCATTTTTGCCTGAGTTTGGCCAAATGACAAGGATGTAATAAAGAAAAATGCAACCAGGAAAAAGGTTTCTGCTCTCATAACGGTTTGTTTAATAAGTTAAAATTAAGGATTCTGGCCGCTAAAACCCTTACAGTTTTTTCGGTATTGATTACAGTTTTTTAGCCGATGCGTACCGAAGTCATGCTAAGGCTTCCCGCTAAAAGCTTATCGTTAAAAAGCGAAAGGTCTTCGCTTTTCTGCTTTAATCCTAAAGTATAGATCAACGGTAAAAAATGATCGGGTGAAGGAACGGCCAATTGGATTGCCGTAGATTTGGTTTCATAATCAATCAGCGATTGGAAATCGCCTTCCAAAAGATAGCTGTTCAGTATGCTTCTGGCCTCAATTGCCCAATCGTAGCCATAATCGTCCCTATGGAAATTCTGGAAATCGACCAATCTTAAATTATGTACAATATTGCCGCTGCCGATAATCAGGATGCCTTTGTCGCGTAGTTTGGTAAGCTTTTGGGCCAGGTCAAAATGGTATTGTGCGGGTTTGGTATAATCAATGCTCAGCTGGATTACAGGGATGTCGGCATTTGGGTATAAATGCTTCAAAACCGACCAGGCACCGTGGTCCAAGCCCCATTTTTCATCCAATTCCACCAATGTTGGCTCCAATAATAACTTGGCTGCCTGAGCCAGTTCCGGATTTCCTTTTGCCGGATATTGCACTTCGTACAAAGGTTTTGGAAAACCTCCGAAATCATGTATGGTCTGTGGTATCTCCATGGCGGTAACTTTGGTGCCATTGGTAAACCAATGCGCAGAAATGCAAATAATGGCTGTTGGTTTTGGCAGTGTTTTCGCAGCATTCCTAAAACCAACAACAAATTCATTTTCCTCAATGGCATTCATTGGGCTTCCGTGCCCAAGGAACAGCAATGGCATGCGGTCTGTATTAGGCAGGCTATCGGTAAATTGCTGTAAGCTGTTCAGGTTCTGCATAATTTATCGGGTTCCTTTTTTCCAAAGTTTTATAGTGAAAAATGCCAATACCATTGTAAACACAATTCCCATAATGATAAGATACGTTCGTTGCGGTGCAATATCGGCATCATCTGAAGTTATTATCCTCAACGTTTCCTGTATTGCCCCGAAAGTTACTATGGCTAGGAGAATCGCAAATACCTTCCATTTGTTCATTGCGTATGATTTTGGTGTAATTACTTCTTAGTGTAAAATTACGGAATCCATTTCGAAGATTCGGGAAAAGTTCACTTACTTTGCGGTTAGCAATCAGCATTTAGATTTAAACCTACATAACTCATAACTAAAATGGTTATCAATCTTAAAAACGGAGCCGATAAACTTCTTTTTGGCATGAAGCAAAAAGATGTGGAAGCACTTTATGGCAAAGCCGATAAGCAATATAAAGACGAAGATGGCAATGCCATCTGCCTGTATAATAAGCAAAAATGGAGCCTGACTTTTTATGAAGACGAAGATTTCCGTTTGGGGTATATCATCTGTTCAAACCCAGAGGCAACAATCCTGGGACAGAAAATCATTGGAAGGAATATTGAAGAAACTAAGTTGGCACTGCCTTTCAAATCCTGGACAGCTGAAGATTTTGATACCACCGAAAACCACTTCAATGAAAGCAACTGGCTGATTCTCCAGTCAGAATACAATGATATCATCCGTTTGGAAATGGGAGCCATTATCAATGATAAAGACGAATTCGACTGGAAATTCAAATCTTAGATAATCTCGGCACTTAAACCCGCCTCGAGCAATTGAGTGCACTGAGGCTTCAATTCTTCGAAAGAACCTGTTTTTACGGTGCATTTTCCTGTGTAGTGAACCAATATGGCGCATTGTTCGGCCTGCTCTGATGTATGCTGGCAAACCCTGATAAGGGTGTCAATTACGTGGTCAAAAGTGTTGACATCGTCATTAAACAGCACAATTTCGTTATTAATGCCTGTTTGTTCTTCAACCAGGACATCTTCCTGTATTTTTTCTATAGTACTCATTTTCATTTCTCTTACTCTATAAATGTACGAAGCTTACTTCACATATTTAAGTGAAGCCCAATTATTTCTTTCGAATTTTTTAACATAAGCCAATCCTTTTTCGGTGCAGCTTGCATCGATCACCGGAATGTCTTCAGTGTAAAACCCGCTTAGCAAAAGTATCCCGTTCTCATTAAGGCAGTCTACATATTGCTGCATGTCGTTTAGCAAAATATTTCGGTTGATATTGGCAATGATCAGGTCGTAATTTTTACCTTTAAGCAAAGCTGCATCGCCTTCATAAACACTAATTTCCCTACAGTTGTTGCGTTCGGCATTTTCAATCGAATTCAGATAGCACCAATTGTCAATGTCAATGGCATCAATAGGTTTGGCGCCTTTCATTTCGGCAAGTATGGCCAAAATTGCAGTTCCGCATCCCATGTCAAGTGTTTTCATGTTGGTAACATCCATTTCCAGAAGATGCTGTATCATCATGTGCGTGGTTTCATGATGGCCAGTACCAAAGCTCATTTTTGGCTCGATGACGATATCAAATTCGGCATTGGTTTTCGGATGGAAAGGTGCGCGTACGTGGCATTTGCCGTCTACATCAATCGCTTCGAAGTTTTTTTCCCATTCTTCATTCCAATTGACCTGGTCAATTTCTTCGATTGAGTAGGAAATAGTGAATTCAGGATTATGTAACAAATAAATATCATCTAATATGTCTTTGGCCCAAAGGTCTTTTTGGATAAAGGCGCTAAATCCGGTTTCGGTTTCAATGAAACTTTCAAATGGTTTTTCGCCAAGTTCTGCGATTAATATTTCTGAACCCGGTTCTTTTGGTTCAACCGAAAAATGATAAGCTAAATATATGTTTGACATCGATTTCTTTTTTACTTCAATACAATCCGACTTAAGCGGCGGGTGCAAAGGTAATAATCGATAGCTGTACTAGGATGCCATTTCACAAAAAATTAATCATCTGATTTGGCAACCGATTTCAAACTGGCGTTGGGCGCTTCATCAGGCACTACCGAAAAAATCATCAGTTTGCTGTAACGCTTGCCTTCGGCATCGTATAAATAGGTAATGGTGTTTTCTTTTGGGTTATAAACCAATTTGGCTTTCATGAATTTAGAGCGTATCAGCCAGGTTCCTTCTGTTTCGCTGGTTTGCTTAAATTCATATATAGAGCCATGGTGCAGGCGTACCTGGCCGTTGTCAATCATGCTGATGGCAATGTAGCCGTTGGTTTTTGAGCCGATTTCTCGAATATCGATAACAGAGTTTTCATATTCTGTTTCCTTCAATTCGTATTTATCGAATTCATTATTCCATACATAATATTTTCTTGAATCAGACTGAAACCTTTTCTGGATATCAACCTGGGCTTTCATGCTCCACGAACAAATAAGTACAAGAATTAGGGCGAATCTTGTTTTCATTTTGATTTTGACGTTATTAAATTAGACTGTAAAAATAACGCAACATTCCGATAAAAAGCAAAAAAAATCGTTAAAATGCAAATATAATTAATATATGTAAAAAAAACCTTTCAAATTAATGAAAGGTTTCCTGTTATAACATTATTTTTCTTATATCGCGCTAGCAATCGCTGCAAAGTCAGCCGCCTTTAATGCCGCACCGCCAATAAGCCCGCCGTCTACATCTGGCTTTGAGAAGATTTCCTTGGCATTTTCAGGTTTTACGCTGCCGCCGTAAAGGATGGAAACGTCTTCGGCAATATCGCTGCCAAATCTTTTTTGGATGGTTTCCCTGATGAATTTGTGCATTTCCTGAGCCTGATCAGGAGATGCAGTTTCACCCGTTCCGATAGCCCAAACAGGCTCGTAAGCCAGGATGATCTGCTCCCAATCTTTATTTTCAATATGGAATAAGCCATCACGCAATTGATTTTCCACCACATTGAAATGCTGATTGCTTTGGCGGTCTTTTAATTCTTCACCAAAACAAAAAATAACCTTCATGTCGTGCTTTAGTGCAGTGGTCACTTTTTCGGCTAGGATAAAATCGGATTCATGAAAATAGGCACGGCGCTCCGAATGCCCGATAATTACATTTTGCACACCGATGCTTTTTAGCATGTCCGCAGAAATCTCGCCGGTATAGGCTCCGCTTTCAAACTGGCTCATGTTTTGCGCAGCAACGCTGATATGGGTAAATTCCAAATGATCCGCAGCAGAAGCAAGGTTGGTAAATGTAGGTGCTACAATAATCTGCGCTTCAATGTCATTAGGAAGCTTATCGATAAGTTCGTTTAATAAATCTTCGGTTTCTTCTGCATTTTTATGCATTTTCCAATTGCCAGCAACAATCTTTTGTTCCATTATTGTAATTTTTTTAATTGCTCATTAATTTTGTCAAAGTCGGTTTCAATTGCCCTGTAGATGATGATTTTCCCGGTTTTGTCAATGACGATGTACCTAGGTATCCAATCCAGGTTGATTGATTTCCCGAATTCGCCTTTCATTCCATCGGTGGCCCAGTAATGGTCGCCTTTAAGTTCGTGGTGCTCAATGCCTTTTTGCCATTTGTCAAAAGCCTTGTCCATTGAGATGAATACATAATCAACATTTGGGTTGCCGGCCTGCATTTCCTTTACTTTTGGCATGGCCTTAATGCAGTCGCCGCACCATGAAGCCCAAACTTCTATAACAGTGACTTTACCTTTGTGTTTTTTTAGGACCTCGTTAAAAGATACTTCGGTATTGTCTGATGTGGTTAACTTTTTTGACAAACTTTCAGCGGAAAATTTCTCCTGTGCGTTAGTGCATGCAAAAGTCGTTAGGACTATCATGCTTAAAAAGATTTTTTTCATTGTAGTTGTGTTTTTTAATTGTATTATCCCGGAAGCTGAGGTTTTTTGCCTTTTTTAGAGTCCTTTAAATAAAACAATTTGTGTTTCTTTCTCTTGCGCTCTTTGCGCTCTTTTCTTTTTTTGTGGTCGTAGAGGTATTTTAAGATCAGTACTACGCCCAATACCGAAACAATGCTGAACGTGCTGCCCAATAAAATATAAATGGTGTTCCCCAGCGGTGGTTTTTCGAGGGTTGACACATAGTTTAAGACAAAAAAATATCCAAAAGCAAACAGAATGATACAGAATACAATTCCGATTAGCCCCCTTTCGGTGACGGATTTGGACATGAAATATTTAATCATAATTTAAATTTTAAGGATTTAAATATAAGTAAAAAGATAAAATCATGGATTGTTTTTTACTTTTTTAATTCCGTATAAGGTTTGCTGATCACTTTCTGGTAATCAACCGGATTAAATTTGTTGTCCGTAATTCCCCAATAGTATTTGATTTCATTTCCATTCCATAAATACTTCACGCCGGGCGTGTCTTTTCCGTTGCCCAATACTTTCCAGAACGGGATGACCTCAATGATTTTATATGGATATTCGGCGCCAGCTTCCTTAAAGAAATCCGGAATCAGGTCGGCTTCCTCATTCATGAAAATGATAGAGATTTCCGGAAAATTTTTATTCGTTTTGCGCATTTCGGTCAATTCTTTTGCGGCTTCGCGGCAATGATCGCAGCCCGGCACAAAGAAGCATAGGGTTTTTCTGCCCTTGTCGATAGCAGAGAAATATTGGGCATATCCTGATTTGTGTTGCTGAGGCTCATTGATTTCAGCTTTTATCACTTCCTCTTTCTTCACATTTTCTTTTTTGGCTGTGTCAATTGCTGTTGCCGGGGTTTCAATTTTTACGGTATCGGCAGGAACAGAGTCTATAACTGTTGTTTCTGGCTCTGAAACAGTAAATTGGTTTTCGATTGGCTGCATTGGGGCAATCATGAACATGGCCAGGATTGCAGCAAATGTTACCGTAGTCAATACCCAGAAGTTGTGCGTTTTCTCACCCGTTTTTGGCATGATGATGTAAAGCCAGACCAGCAATGCCATTGCTACCACATTTTTGATAATCGCCTCAATAGGTGTCATTGGCAATAAACTTCCGAAACAGCCACAGTTTCCTGAATTTCCACCATTGCTGATGGATTCAATGGTCAGGTGGGTTGTAAAAACCGCTAATAGCAAAATCGTTCCCGGGATTACAATGCTCCTCAGGAAGTTTTTTTGCAGGATCAGTAATCCCAATGCAAATTCAATTCCGATAAGGATCCTTGAAAAGTAAGGGGCAAAACTTTCTGAAAACCCCATAGGGTACAATTGTTTTACTTCAAATGTAGAAATAGCGAAATACGGAGACGGATACAGTTTTGCTACTGCGGAAAGCAGGAATAAAAATGAAATCACGATACGGATTCCCCAGGAAATATTGTTTTTTGAAATTGCCATTTGTTGTTGTTTATTGTCCGAATTTCATCAAAATCAATGCAAAAACGGAGTAGTTAATCATATCTTGGTAGTTGGCATCAATGCCTTCAGAAACAAGGGTTTTTCCTTTATTGTCTTCGATCTGCTTTACGCGGAGCACTTTCTGCAAGATCAGGTCAGTCAAAGAACTGACACGCATTTCGCGCCAAGCCTCGCCATAATCATGATTTTTGTCTTCCATTAGCTTTTTGGTCAGTGCTATTTTTTCGTCGTAAAGCTGTATTGCTTTAGGCGCATCCAAATCGGGTTGTTCTACAACACCCAGTTCCAATTGGATCAAAGCCATGATCGAATAATTGATAATCCCGATAAATTCGCCGGTTTCGTCTTCATCGACCTTACGGATTTCGTTTTGCTGCAGGCTTCTGATGCGCTGTGCTTTTATAAAAATCTGGTCGGTTAGGGATGGCAGTTCTCAAGATTCTCCAGGCACTTCCGTAATCAGTCATTTTGTTGGCGTAAAGTTGGCGGCAAATAGCGATTACCTTGTCGTATTCTTGAGAAGTATTGCTCATTTCAGTGTATCTTTGTATCAAATTTGTCCAAAAGTAAAGAATTTTTTTGATAGCTGATTGAAGATTAACGATTACTGATTTCACATTTAAGAATATCTTAACTGTATGCCAATTACTGACCGCTGAATACTTAAAAAATGACCATAAACTGCCTCGGAAAATTAGTTGATCTGTCTGTTCCCAAAGTAATGGGCATCCTGAATGCGACACCCAATTCGTTTTATGATGGCGGAAAGTATTCGGATGAAAAGAGTGTTCTGGCCCAGGTTGAAACAATGCTTTCGGACGGCGCTGCTTTTATAGATATAGGAGCTTATTCTAGCAAGCCAAGCGCCGAGTTTGTTTCGGAAGAAGAAGAAATCGGGCGATTGATCCCGATAGTAAAATCAGTCTTAAATCATTTCCCCGAAACCTTGATTTCGGCGGATACTTTCCGTGCCAATGTTGCCCGTGCCGCCATCGAAAAAGGGGCTTGTATCATCAATGACATTTCTGCCGGCAACCTGGATGAAAAGATGCTTGAAACCGTTGCTGAGCTCCAGGTTCCGTACATCATGATGCACATGAAAGGCAATCCGCAGACGATGCAAAGCCTGGCCCAATATGAAAACATCACCAAGGAGGTGCTGTTTTATTTTTCTGAAAAAATTGCCTGTGCCAGAAGTTTAGGGATTAACGACCTGATTGTTGATCCGGGGTTTGGATTTGCCAAAACCTTGGAACAAAATTTTGAATTAATGAATGAGCTGGAGTTATTGCAAATGTTGGAACTGCCAATGCTTGTTGGAGTTTCTAGAAAATCAATGATTTACAGAACCTTGGAAACCCAGGCTGATTTTGCCTTAAACGGAACTACGGTTTTAAATACAATCGCTTTGCAAAAAGGAGCCAGTATAGTACGCGTACATGATGTGAAAGAAGCCGTTGAAGCTGTAAAATTGGTAAGCCAGCTCAATCCATAATTAGTATATCTACTGATGATGATACGGTTCGTTCTTTAATATTGTAAAGCCACGGTACAATTGTTCTATAAAAAACAGGCGTACCATTTGATGGGAGAACGTCATCTGCGAAAGCGAGACTTTTCCCTGTGATTTTTTATAAATTTCATCACTGAAACCGTATGGCCCGCCAATCACAAAAACCAAGGTCTTAACACCCGAATTCATTTTCTTCTGCAAATAATCCGAGAATCCTATGCTTGAAAATGTATTTCCGTTTTCATCCAGCAGGATCAATTGGTCGGTAGGTGTGAGTTTGGATAAGATCAGCTCACCTTCCTTTTCTTTTTGCTGGCTTTCGGAAAGATTTTTGACGTTTTTGATATCCGGAATGACTTCCAAATCAAACTTTACATAAAAAGACAGGCGCTTCGTATAATCATCGATAAGCGACTGCAATGCTTTGTTGTCTGTTTTTCCTATTGCTAAAAGCTTGATGTTCATTTTGTGTGGGTTTTTCTGAGGCCATTCGGGTACATAATTGCGAGAAGCACAAAAATCAGAATAAAGTTGAATTCCATTCCGTTTCTGCCTCCGCCAACAACAAACCAGCCTTCCTTAAAATGTACCATGATAATTCCCATTACCAAAACAAAAATGGTAATGACGGCTGCGGGTTTTATAAATTTGTTGATGAGCAGTAGGATGGCTGCAATTACATGGGAAATTTTAATAGCCCAGGCAATATAGAGTCCAAAAGGGTCAAAGCCAATGGGGTTTAGGTATAAGTTTCCAAAATCATTTACGCCATTATTGAACATTCCGGCCATTCCATGAATAAGTAAAATGATAGCAACCGGAATCCTAAGCAATAGTGTATTCATGTCATAGTTTTATTTATTCCATATTTTCCAGGCTTTTTCTGCCTGAAGCACCAGCATTTCGTGGCCGTTTTTGGTTATGGCGCCTTTCTTTTTGGCTTTTTTCAAAAACTGTGTTTCTTCGGGATTGTAAATCAAATCAAAAGCAATGTGCTTTTCGGTGAAGAAATTATAAGGAATCGGCGGAAATTCTTTGATATCTGGAGCTGTTCCAATTGGAGTACAGTTGATGATGATCTGATGATTGTCAAAAGTTGTTGCATTGATTCTATTGTAGTCAATCATTCCTTCCTTTTCTTCACGCGTGACGAAAGTGTAGAGGATACCTAGTTTGTCCAGCGCAAATGAAATCGCTTT
Organism: Flavobacterium sp.; assembly: GCA_049841115.1. Classification (GTDB taxonomy): domain Bacteria; phylum Bacteroidota; class Bacteroidia; order Flavobacteriales; family Flavobacteriaceae; genus Flavobacterium. The sequence continues at coordinate 93,583 of JASGHQ010000006.1, read as the reverse complement.
TGCTGCACCGCCGGTACCAAGGATCAATGCCTTTTTGTGATGAGGTTGTAGTAAAGGCTCCAGCGATTTCATGAAACCGTAATAATCCGAATTGTAACCTTTTAGTGTTCCTTTTTTGGTAAACCTGATCACATTGACAGCGCCGATCTGGGCAGCGTTTTTTGAAAGTTTGCCCAAGTACGGGATTATGGCTTCCTTGTACGGAATTGTAACATTGAGGCCTTTTAGGTCAGGGTTGTTGGCAATAACAGCAGGGAATTCTTCGATCGTTTGGATGTCAAAATTCTGATATACGCAATCGTCCAGTTGAACCAAAGCGAATTTTTCAGTAAAATACTTTTTGGAGAACGAATAGGAAATGTTTTTCCCAATTAAGCCGAAGACTTTATTGTTTTGCATTAATTGACAGGGATTGTAATTGCATATAACGACCTTACCGGTTTACCATTAAGTTGCCCCGGCAGCCATTTTGGCATCAGTTTTAAGACCCTTATGGCTTCTTCACCAGTACCATGGCCAACATCTTTTATCGATTTTATATCCGAAAGGCTTCCGTCTTTTTCTATTTTGAACAAAACATATACCTTTTGCTCCTGCTTGGTTTTTTTAAGGTCTTTCGGTGTATTGAAATTTTCTTTTATAAAAGCATCCATTTTTTCCTTGCCACCCGGAAATTCTGGCTTTACTTCTAAGCCTTTAATATCATAAACAAGACTGTCGTCTTTTTGTATTGGCTCAGCAACTATTTCCGAGTTTAGCTCTTCAATCTGTTCTGTGTGTTTCCTTGTTTGACAAAATGAATTAACTGAGGTTAAGATGAGTAATGCCAGGATTATTCTTTTCATTTATTTTGTGTGTTTTGCGATGTATTCCTGAACCGAAGGTCTTTCCCAAATGGATGGGAATAATTTTTCAAGAATGGTCTGCTTCTTCGGATTAATGCGTAAAGCGTTGCTTAGGTGATAGTTTCCTTTCTCTTCTTCGTGAAGCATCATATGGAAACCAGCCAAACGGTATTCGATCTCATGGTCATCAGGAAAATATTCCGAAGCCTGGATCAGTGTAAGGATCGCATTATTGTATTCGCCCATGATTTTCATGATGTCTACCCAAAACAGCCATGTATCCAATTCGAAATCACCAAACTCAATGGCTTTCCTATAGCCGAATTCAGCTTCTTCAAAATGATCCATTGCCTTGTTGATGGTAGCGTAGCGTTTCCAGTACATGCGGTTTTGATCATCAATGGCCAAAGCCTTGTTGACATAATATAATGCTTTCTGGAAATTTTTCTGGCGTACGTAAAAATCGGTAATCGCGATCCAGCCTTTGTCCAAAAGCGGATCCTCATGAACCGTTTTATTGAAATACTTCAGGGCTTCTACTTTATTACCCAGTTTTTCGTAACATTTGCCAATCCGAAGCAGCGCATACGAAGTTGGGTCGTCCAATTCAATAGTCCTATTGTAGCTTTCAATGGCTTCTTCGTATTGTTTCAGGCGTTCAAGTGCTTTCCCTCTTTCCATGTAAGCCCCCACAAATTCTTCGTCAATATAGGTTGCCAGCTGGAAACTGGTTGCAGCGCTTTCATAATCCTTCAATCCATAATACAAACGGCCTGATTGGTGCCAGGCGATTTCGCTGTACGGATTTCGATCTATATAGGTTTTAAGATAATCGATCGCTTCCTGGTTTTGGTCCAGGAACTCGAAGCAATACACCACATTATACAATGCAGATTGGTCTTCAAAATCCTCTTCCAGGCATTTGATGAAATTTTCCTTTGCCAGTTCCAGGTTATCCATAAAAAGGTATTCCATGCCTATAAGATTGTAAACATCGGCAAAGTCTTCTGTAAATTTCAGGGCTTCCTTCAGGAAATCAACAGCTTTATCGTGCTGATCCCTTTTGGAATAAATATTGGCTTTCTGTATAAAAATCTCTTCGTTCGTAGGTTCGATGGCAAACAATTCGTTGAGCAGTTTTTCGGCATGGTCAAGCTTGTCGTCATAAACCAGCATTTCCACCTGAACCAATTTTAATCCTGTAGATTTTGGGTGTTGTTCCAATCCTAACTTTAATGCTTTTTTGGCTAAAGTGGCTTTTCCCATATCAAGGTAATGCAGTATGATTTCCTCGAATTCCTCAGAGTCGAAAAAGAATACTTTGTTGGTTTTCAACATCGATTCAAATTTCGAAAGGGATAAATTGTAATCTTCTTCGTCGTGATCTAAGTGCATAACAGTAGGTGTTAAAATTATCCTTAATAAAATTAGGGAAACGGCGTGCGGTTTTTGGAAATCGTTAGTATTGTTGTAAACAATTTAATTAACAATCAGTGATTGTAGATTTAATATTGATGATCAACTGTTTTTGGATAATTTCTGCAATCTCAATTCGTTAATCTTAAATCTTCATTCATCACTTCATCCATAGCTTGGATGATGATGGCACAGCCTTCCCTGATTTCATCTTCAGAAAGGGTTAGTGGGGGAGTAATCCTGATGGCGCATCCTTCAAACAGCAGCCAAAATAATATCAAACCTTTTTCCTGGCATTTGAAGATTACTTTGTTCGTTGTTTCGGCATCTTTTGTCATTGCCGCGAGCATTAACCCCCGTCCTCTGATTTCTTGTATCAAAGGGTGTACCAAAAGGCTTCTGAAAAGCTTTTCTTTTGCTAAAGATTGCGCAGTGTAGTCTTTTTCCAAAATTTCCTCCAAAGTGGCCAAACAGGCTGCCGCTATGACAGGATGCCCGCCAAATGTGGTGATGTGCCCCAGTTTTGGGTCGTGGGTCAGTAGGTCCATATGCTTTTCATTAGCAATGAATCCGCCAACGGGCATTCCTCCGGCCATCCCTTTTCCTACTATAACTACGTCGGGAACCACATTGTAGTTTTCAAAACCGAATAATTTTCCGGTGCGCCCAAAGCCCGGTTGTATTTCATCAAGGATCATCAGAGCGCCAACTTCCTCGCAGCGTTTTTTGACTTTGGCCAAAAAATCGTTCTGAGGTTCTATGAACCCGGCGCCACCCTGGATGCTTTCGAGTATGATGCCGGCAGTTTTGGTAGTTATTTTTTGAAGGTCTTCCTCATTATTGAACGTGATGAAATCCACATCAGGGATCAAAGGCCTGAAAACCTGTTTGCGTTCCTCAAAACCCATTACGCTCATCGATCCCATCGTGTTTCCGTGATACGCATTATGGCACGAAATCAGCTGGCTTCGTCCGGTAACGCGGCGTACTAGTTTAAGAGCGCCTTCGCAGGCTTCGGTTCCCGAGTTAACCAAGTAAATCTTGTTCAGGCTAGGCGGAAGGTTTTCTGCCAATAATTTGCAATAAGCCACAGCCGGATGCTGTGCATATTCGCCATAAACCATCACGTGCGAATATTTGTCGAGTTGGTCCTTGATCGCCTGGTTGACCCTTGAATGCTGGTGCCCCAGGCTAGCCGCTGAAACCCCTGCTACAAAGTCGAGGTACTTTTTGTTATTGGTATCGTAAATGTAGGAACCGATTGCATGGGAAACTTCCATCCCCAAAGGGTAGGGGGAAGTCTGTGCCTGGTATTTTAAAAAATCCTCTTTCATTTTCATTTCATTTGCCAATATTATTTGCCTTTTGGCTTAGTTTTGGCTTCATTTTTTTTAGTTTTTGGCGCTGTTTTAGGCTTGTCGTATTCCAGGGTTTCCTTCATCGGTTCCATCGGAACGTTTTCTTTTTCTGCTTTCGCTTTGGATTCTGCGCGGATCTTGGCATCAAGCTCCACTTCTTCCGGAGGAAAAATATCCTCCTTGGATTTGATCCTCTCATCGCCGCGCCAAATAAAGCCCCGGAGTTTCCGTGTATTTTCGGGCAATTCCTTTTCGGGATAGATTTCGCCTTCAGGCTTATCGTAAATTGTTATCGTTTCGATCTGGTTTTTGTCAAGAATCAGGTTGATTTTGCTCCCAACACTTTTATTGATGCCAATAAGCTCCTGCTTGTCATTCCGCATATAATAAATGACTTCTGTATTTTTTACAATATCCACTTCGCTCAATTTGTTGTCCTTGAATTTGCCGTACAGGTTTACGCCTTTTACCTGATTGTATCCAGTTCCAACGGTATCTTTTGAAATGATGAACGCATTATTGAGTACTTTGAGCGAATCGAGTTTTTCGGTTTTATTGTTGCCAATAAGATGCATGATGTCACCGGTCATCTGGTTGTCGAAATTCCAAAGGATCGGGTTGCCGATCAGTTTGGTCAAGCCCGATTTTTGGTTTGAATGGATCGAATCGCACTTGCCGCTCATGTCGGTCTTGTAAAAACGCACGTTGTCAAAAGCCCTGATGATGCGTTCTCCGGTTTTTCCGGTAACCAGCATCTTTTTTCCATGGATGTACATCGAATCGGTTTCTACCAAAGTTGCCGCAAAAGCATGTTTGGTAATGATCATCGAATCCTTCTCGGTTTTCAGGTTGCGGTAAATCTCGGCATAATGGCCTCTTAGTATCCCTTTGTTGATCGAATCGGTGATTTTGACATTATTGGTCGCCGATGCATACTCACGATTCCGGTCATAATACAGGCTGTCACCTTCAATCCGCCGGTCTTTGTATTTGATATAGGATTTCCGCAATAAATGCGCCTGGTTTTTTTTGGTATCATAAAAACCTTTTTCGGTGTAAATGAAATTGTCCTTGCCCGTAATTGTAGAAGGCCCGAACAAATAGGAATGGCCCGAATTGGTATAATAATCCAGATGATTGGATTGGATAACGTATTTTGGATTGGTAATTGTAACCGCAGTCAGGAATTTGAACTTTTTCTGTGTTGCAAAATACCTTCCCGATTTGCTTTTTAATGTGTTCTCCTTGTTGGTGATCGTTCCGTAGGAATTGTAAAAAGCTTCTTGCGTATTCCTGTCAAAGTTAATGGTATCGGTAACCAATGTAGATTCGGGTGAGCGCATGATTACGTTTCCGGTGGCAAAGGCTTTTTTGACTTCACCATTGTATTCAGCATATTTGCTGTTTAAGAAAAGCGTGTCGCCCTGGACCATCTGTACTTCGCCAAAAGCCTTGATATAATTTTCCTTTTGGAAATAATAGGCTTTGTTGCAGGTCATCACTACGCCTTCGTGGCTCACGCGCACATTTCCGGTTAATAATAAGGCATCGGGGATTTCGTCCTGATTGATGTTGGCCAAATCGCTGTGCTCAACATTTATTTTGGATGATTTCTGCGCATTTACATTTGACAGCATAAACAGCAGCAATCCGACATAAAACAGTAACTTCTTCAATGAATAGATATTTACTTCGTACAGTTTGGGCCAAAAAGCCCAAGTGCGCAAATTTATGAAATAAAGCACAATCCAAAGGGCAATTAAGAATTATTTATTAATGACTATCGGTTACTTTATACCAACACTTAATTTATGCATTCCTTTTTTCCTTGATGAAAAAAGGAACAAAAAAATCAAGCCGGCATAGCCTTAGCTTGAAAACTACTTCGATGTTCGTTCCGCATACCAAGCCGTTCGCTTTGCTCAGCTCGTGGTATGTTCCACTCACATCTTCATTGTTTTGCTACACTAATTCTATGAGGGCGGTTGGCATCAGAATCTGGCAGGCGGGCGTCAATTGACTGAAAAACCCGTGAAAAGAAAAATTGTTTGAGCTCGTTGCAAAACGAGTGAGTTCTTTTCTTTTAGGGTTTGAAGTCCTAATTGACCGCCGAAGATTCAGAGCCTTGACTTTTTGTCACTTTTGTGTCAAGACAAAAGTGATATCTAATTATTGGTATAAAGTAACCGACAATCAATTATTTATTAAAAACAAAAAAAGCGCAAATCCATTCAGGCCTGCGCTTTTTTACTACTTAACCTAACTTTTATTCTTTGACCACTTTTTCGACTTTGCTTCCTTTTTCGGTTTTGATTTTCAGGAAGTAAATGCCGTTTTGTTTTGTACTGATATCGATCACCACAGTATTGGCATTATCAAGGTCGGTTTCAAGCAGCCTTCCCTGGATGTCATAGAGCTCAATGGTTTTGATAACTGAATTGCAATTGATGGTGATTAATGCATTTGCCGGATTTGGGTAGATGGAAATGCTGCTATCTAAATGATCGACACCATTGCTCAAGGTTTGGAACGTCGTCTGCTCGATATTCGTAGCAATCGGCATGTTATAATCAAAATAGATTTTACCGGATTTTGATACAAAATCACCTTCTACCAAAGTATTTTTTGACCTGATCTTGAACAATACATCACCATGGCCGCCTACTGGTGGATTTCCGCTGGCCGCAGCAAGATTGATATGTTCAAAGATGAATTCGACCACATTCCCGGTAACCCTGGTATAGCAGGTGTGTGAAGTGTTTAACAGCTGTAACGAACTGATATCATATTTATTGGTGTCGATGACATCTTTTACCACCACATTTTCGGCATAATAGCTTCCGGTGTTTTCAAAATTAATTACATAATGAAGGTAATTGCCAATTTCGGATGGCGGGGCAATAGGGCCTTCCAGGCAGATGATATCATTAGGATCAAACGAGCCCACAACAATCTGGTTAAAAGCAAAAGAGTTATCGGCAGGAGCCTCGTCACCGGCAACCGGAGTAATTTGAGCCGTAAAAGGCAAAATGTCACCGTTATTTACAACAGGTGGCGGACTAACAGTAAGTGTCACCACTATAGCGCGGTTTTCAAAAGGCATCAAATTGCTGTATGCCCAGCTAAGGCTGTTGGTGCCGATGACATCAACTGCCGGCACAGCAGAGGAAAAATCGAGCCTGGAATCATCAAAAGTAAAAAGGACATTGCCCGAAAGGATTTGATTCCCTTTGTTTTTATAGACAATTTTATATACGGCAGAAAACCCGGGCCTTGCCGGTGCAATTGGGCTGATGACTACTTCGAGGTCAGGATGGGTTCCGTTGCGGCTTATGCAGAAATCCTGCGTAAGTACATTATTGGCATTGCTAAAAACAGTACTGCCCTGCACAGGGGAAACGGTATACCATGCCGGATTCTCTACTACAGGCTGCCATTGGAAATTCCCTGTATTGGTATAAAAAGTATAATTCCCAGAAGTATTGGTAAATGTAGTGCCTATTACGGGAGAACCCAGATTAAGCTTGACGTTTGACTGAGCAGGATCGCTTGTGTCACAGCCATTTCCATTGGCATCATAGGTGATTTTTCCGGTAATTGTATTGTAATTCCCTCCTGGAGTAAAAGAGCAATACGAATTGCATACGGCAGATGACGGTGGGGAATGTGCATTCAATACTGCCTGGACCGCTGCAAGCTGGGATTCATCAGCGCAGACAAATGAAAGACTAGGGCATTCGATCAAAGACAAAGTTTCATTAACGCCATTCTTCATGTATATAGACTGAAGCTGATTGTTGTAATGGGCCCTTAGGCTTGTCAAGGCTGTACATCCGTTGGCATTTAATGAAATCAAGGTATTCGATTCGGTATTGGATGTAACATAAATAGTCTGCAGATGAGTAAGGCCCGAGAGGTCAAGATTGGGCACATAATTATCAGTATAAGTAAAATTCTCTAAAGCCAGGCAGCTGGAAACATTAAGCGTGGCAAGCATTGTTGCCGATATGTCTATGTTTTTCAAACCGGTACATCCCGTAAGGTTAAGGGAAGTCAAATTCATTACCGGGCCGATAAACGCTGAGCCATTGATGTAAAAATTAGTCAGAGAAGTCAAATTGTTGAGATCCAGTGAAGTCACATTGGGCATATTGATTATATTAAAATTGGTTAATGCGCTACAGCCTGTTACGTTGAAAGAAGTCACTGCCGGAAGAGTTCTCTACGCCAATACCTTGAAGAAATGCCATGTTTGATAAATCAACAGCTGTCAGTTGTGGCATATCACTTATCGTTATGCTCATAAGGTTGGTAAAGCTCCTGATACCTTCTATAGAGGTAATTAATGGATCTGCACCTAAATTTATAAAAGTCGTAGCATTTGCTTCGCTCTCCTGGATCTGCCCGTCAGAATTGGTATCAATACCTAAATCGATAAGTGCCGCTTTAAAATTAGGATCGGGGATATTGACAATCTGTGCGCTTACCATTGCGGTAAAGAAAAGGGCCGTTAAAATTGCAATTGACTTCATGACGTTTGATTTAGATTATTGATTTTGACAGATCGTATGCTTATTCCTTAACTATTTTTTCGACTTTGCTTCCTTTTTCGGTTTTGATTTTCAGGAAGTAAATGCCATTGGATTTACCGGAAATATCCAGTTTTGAAGTGTTGGCAGCCTCAAGTACTGTTTCTAAAACCCTACCCTGCATATCATACAGTTGGATCGATTCGATATTGAATTCGCTTTGGATGTTGATGATCGAAGTTGTTGGGTTTGGATAGATTTTCACGCTATTGTCAAAATCAATGATCGGATTGTTCAATTGCGCAAAAGTAGTTTCAGCATCATTGGTAATCACAGGGAAATTGTAATCAAAATAGATTCCGGCCCTTTGTAAAACGGTGTCGTTTTCCTGTAAATCATTTTTAGTCCTTATTTTGAACAATACATCACCATGGCCACCAACCGGCGGGTTTCCTGATGCTGCGGCAAGATTGATGTCTTGAAGGACAAATTCTACCGTATTTCCAACAATCCTTGTAGATGACGGGTTAGAGCTATTGAGCAGTTGCAATGAATTCATGTCAAATTTGCTGGCATCGATTTCAAGGCGCACGACTACATTTTCGGCATAGAATGTCCCGGTGTTTTCAAAATTTACCATATAATGAAGGTATTTCCCGATTTCTGTTGGCGCAACCATTTCGCCTTCAAGGCAAATGATGTCGTTAGGGTCATGTGAGCCAACCACAGTTTGGTTGTAAGTAAACTGATTGTCATCGGCCACTTCATCGCCTGTTACCGGTATGGAAGCGATGAAATTCAGTATGTCGCCATTGTTTACAGGGGTTTCAACCTCTTCTGTCGGCGGATTGATATTTAATGTCAGCTCAATGCTCCGGTTTTCAAAAGGCATCAGGTTAGTGTAATTCCATGTAAGTGAATTTGGTGCCGTAACATCTACAGCCGGCGTTGCCGAAACAAAGCTGGTCCTGGCATCATCGAGCTGCAGGTTTACCGTTCCCGACTGCATTTGGTTCCCTTTGTTTTTGAATACGATTTTGTATTTGGCATTAAAGCCCGGGCGCGCTGGCTCTAGCTGAGCGAAGACAACTTCAACATCTTTGTGTGTGCCAACGGCATTGATACAGAAGTTTTGTGTTGAAATATTATTATTGTCATCCAAAAAGCTAAAGTTGGCCGAAGTAGGAGAGAACGTAAACCAGGTTGGGTTCTCAGTATTTGGCGCAATAGTATAATCTCCGGCGCCGGTGAAAAAGTTATAGGTACCGTTGATATTGGTTACGGTAGCACCATTTGTATTGGTATCGGTGATGTTTAGCCTGATAAACGGATTTACGACATCGGTAACATCACAGCCATTATTGTCTTCGTCAAATATTGTGATTCCTGTGATGGTATTATGATTCCCGCCAGGCGAAAAAGTACAGTAGGAGTTAGAAACCGTTCCGTTCATCCCCAAGCTGTTAAGCATTGTCTGGATCGATTCGATCTGGCCGTTATCCGCACAGATGTATTCCAGCCCAGGATTGTTTGTTAGGTTGATGGTTTCCTCATTCCTTCCATTTTTGAGGAATAATGTTGTCAGTTGGTTGTCGTAACATCTCAAATCATTCAGCAAAGGAGAATTGTTTACGTCTAAAGTGGCCAATTGGTTATTGTTGCAATACAAAATCTGAAGGAGATGCTGGTTGCTTAAGTCAAGCACTGTGCTTCCGGTATTGGCGCAGCCATAAAAGCTAAGATGTGTTAAAGCGCTTATGTCAAGGTTTGGGATGGCATTATTGGAGTAATCCAATTGGGTAAGCGCCTGATGGTTTGTTACATCAAGGCTTGTCAAAAGATTATCGCCGCAATAAAACGTCTGAAGGTTGTTGAGCCCGGCAATATTCACTGAGGTCAACGCATTGTAGCTCGCATTCATATTGACAAGATTGATTAATGGGCTTACATCGATGCTTGAGATGTGGTTGGAGCCGAAATCCAGGCTTTTCAAGTTCACCAGGCTGGTGACATCAAGGCTTGTCAGGTTGTTGTTGTAACAATTTAGGGTTTCCAGGTTTGGCAAATTGCTTACATCCAAAGTCGATAGGTTGTTTGAGATGCAAACCAAAGATTTGAGGTTGTTCGACAAACCGCTGACATCCGTAAGCGTAAGGTTGTTGTAGGAAATATCCAGAGTAACAAGGCTGGTCAACCCGCTTAGGTTTAATGTAGTAAGCTGGTTGGTGGCACAGATCAGGGTTTTAAGGTTTGTCAGGTCAAGAACGTTTAAGGTTTGTAGTGCATTGTGCGTGCAATATAGTTCGGTAAGGCTTGGCAAGTTCACCAAATTCAGGTTTGACAGCTGATTATAGGTATAATCCAGATACTGAAGGCTGGTCAGCCCGGTCAGGTCAAGCGAACTGATCTGGTTGTAAGGACAAGATAAATTGGTCAGATTGGCCAAATTGCTCACGTTCAATGATGTAAGTTTTTGATTGGCACAGCTTAATTTCTTCAGGTTGCTCAGGTGGTTTACGCTTAACGAAGTCAATGTGCCTAAGTTGTTAGGTATGCCGTCGCAATACAGCTCTTCCAAACTCGTCAATCCGGTCAGGTTTAAGGTAGGCAATAAATTACCATAACAGAACAAGGTCTTCAAATTGGATAGCCCGACAACATTAAGGCTAGTCAATTGACCAATATATTGTCCATCTACAATGTAGCCGCCGGCACAGGCCAAATCCGTCAGGGCAGGCAAGCCCGAGGCATCAAGGCTGGTAATGTAGTTTCTGGAACAAGTCAGTTTCTGCAGGTTCGGCAGATTGGTCAGGTTTAAGCTGGTAATCCTGTTGCTCGAACAATCCAATTCCTTTAGGTTGGTTAAATTATTTAGGTTTAAGCTGGTCAGTTTCTGGAAGCTGCAATCCAATTTCTGTAGGTTTGGCAGTCCGCTTAGGTTCAAAGTGGCCAGGTTGCTCGCACTTTGTGCATTGTTAGCATTTCCCACAACCCTAAAATCCTGCAGGCTTGGTAAATTGGATAAGGTAACGGTTGTAAGCTCGTTGATGTTGCCACAATCCAAATTCACTAAATTAGGAAGGTCGCTTATTGAAAGGTTGGCAATTTTAGTGCGCACACAGCTCAGTTTTACCAGGTTTACAAGCCCGCTGAGATTGAGCGTGGTAAGATCGTTGCTGCCACAATACAATTCCTGCAAGCTCGTCAAGCTGTTTATACTTAGGCTGGTCAGCTTATTCAGTTCGCAATTTAATTTCAAAAGGGCAGGCAACCCGTTAAGATTGGTTAGTTGGTTCCCAGAACAATCCAGGTCGGTCAGGTTGGTCAGCCCGTTGACATTCAACGTAGCGATGCTGTTGTACGAACAGTTTAATTTGGTTAACCCAGGCAAACCGCTAAGCGTAAAGTTGGTTGTATTTGGGTTGCCTGAATACAATATCTCATTCAGGTTTGGAAGCCCGCTCGAAGTTAGACCATTCAATCCGGTGTTTAGGCAAAATAGCTTAGTTAGGCTTGGCAAGTTGTTTGCCGTTAATGTTGTTAAATTCCGTACGTCAAGCAAGAGCAAAGATGTCAGGCTGTTAGCGCCAGTCACATTGACGCTGGATAGGATCTGCAGATTAGTACAGGCCAAGGTTTTGAGATGGGTAAGCGAGCTTACGTCCAATGTGGTTATCAGGCAGGAAGCAAGCCGCAGGGATTCCAGGTTGCTAAAGCCATTGATTCCTGTAATGTTGAAAACTATCGTTTCATTGATAGCCAAAGTCTTTATTGCCTGAGCCTCGCTTTCCTGGATTTCGCCATCATGGTTGGCATCAATGGCGATCCATTGATCATTAAAATCCTGTGCAATCATTGCCGTTGGGCTCGAGCCAAGTAAATAGGCCTTTAAGTAGGTATCCGGAATGTTTACGATTTGCGCATTGGCCAGTCCGGTAAACAATAATAAGATGGGTAATAATTTCTTCATGATTTCTATATTTTCTTAGAAGTTTTTAATCAGTTCCTGTAGCTTTTCTTTTTTGCTTTGCGCGATGGGAATGTTAGTATTATCGGCCATAATCACATAACCACCATCAGATTTTATATAGGATTTCAAATAGGAAAGATTGATCAGGTGGGATTGGTGTATACGTTCAAAACCATGCTCTGTCAGCATTTCCTCAAATTCCTTGAGCGTTCTCGAGATCAACAACGGTTTATGGTTCTTGATGAAAAACTCAGTGTAGTTTACTTTTGCCTCGCAACGGATGATGTCCGAAACATCAAAAAGATGGATGCCGTCACTGGTTGAAAGTGCTATTCTTTTAAAATTATCCACCTTTTTACGGATGTTTTCCAGTAGCAGGTCAATGTGTTCAAACGAGCTGTTTTTGCCAACGACTTCCTTGATTTTTGCAATCGTATTCTGCAGTTCCTCAGGGTCAACGGGCTTTAGGATAAAATCCAGAGCGCTGAATTTGAAAGCCTTTACCGCATATTGTTCATGGGCCGTAATGAAAACAATATGCGCATTGGTTTTTCCTTTAACCTTAGCCAGCTTCTCCAAAATATCAAATCCGGTACCGTCCGATAAATGGATGTCAAGAAATAAGACCTGTGGCTGCAGTTTTTCCAGGAGCGGCACTCCGGTTTTCACGCTTTCGGCCTCGCCGATAATGTGTATTTCGTTAGTGTAGCGCTCTAAAAGGGCTTTCAGTCCTGTCCTTAAATGCTTGTCGTCGTCTATTAAAACTGCTGTTATCATTGAATATATTGTATTGGTAAACGCAACGTTACTTTGGTTCCTATTACTGTATTGTTTTCTTCTATTTCCTTAATGTCGATCTGTGCCGATTTTGATATCGTGGCTTCCATAATCTCGAGCCTTTTTTTGGTAATTTCCAAAGCCATTGATTTGTGCGCTTTCATTGAATTTTCCTTGATGGCGGCCGATTTGGTAATCCCGATTCCGTCGTCCCAAATGGTGCAGACCAACTGATTGTTTTCTACATCAAAATCAACATAAATCATTCCCGATCCTTCTTTGGGAACCAGCCCGTGAAGGATTGCATTTTCCACAAACGGCTGGATCAGCAGCGGCGGCAATCCCATGTTGAATTCTACCTTGTCGCTTGATTCGATCCTGAAATTGAATTTGTCGTGGAAACGCAATTGCTCTAGCTCTAAATAATTTTGCAAGCTTTCGATTTCCTTGTCAATTGGGATTAATGTGTCTTTTGAATATTCCAGTGTCAGGCGCATCAGCTTGGAGAATTTCGACAGGTATTTCAAAGCCGAATCGGTTCCGTTCTGTACGATAAAACTTGAAATCGATCCCAAACAATTAAACACAAAATGCGGGTTCATCTGAAGGTGCAGCGCCTTTTGCTCGTATTCGGCCACTTCCTTCTGGAGTGTCAACCGGCGTTTTACCTGTTGCCTGTTGATTACCAGGAAAATCAATCCGATAATCAGTAAGGTGCCGATGATCGAGAAAATCAAAAGTAGGTTTTGGCGTTTGGTTTCTTCCTTAAACAAGGCTTCCTTCTTTTGATACTCGAAATCCATCTCGGCACGGTCGAATTTTTTGGTGCTTTCCATGGTATACAGGCTGTCGCGGGCAATGATGTAATTCTTGTAGTGCAGTAAAGAAAGCTCATGCTGGTTTTGCGCGCCATAAATATCGCTCACCAGTTTTTCGGAATGGAAAAGCTGGTCCAGCACGCCAATCTCTTTGGCATATTCCAATGATCTTGCTGCCAATGGCATGGCCTGGGCTAAATTTTTCTGATCAAAATAAAGTGTCCCCAAATTGTACAATGCCAATGAGGCGCCAAATTTGTTGGTGATCGATTCATACATTTCCAAAGCCTTTTTATAATGTTCCTCAGCTTCCTTAGGTGCTTTTGCCTTGATGTAATAATCACCCCAATAATTTTGAAGAAGGGCCAAACTCCTTACATTATCAATGCTTTTGAACAGTTTTTCAGCCTTGGTATAATACGAATAGGCTTCAGGCAGCTTGTTGTCTTCAAAATAAATCACGCCTATATTGGTAAGTGTCACCGGTAATGTCTGTTCGCCAATCTCTTCCTGGATTTTCAATGCCTGTTTGAAGTATTCCAAAGCTTTAGGATTGTTGCCGCGCGATTTGTATAAGATGCCGATGTTGTTGTATGACTTGGAAATACTGGCTTTATGGTTGATTTTTTCGTAAAGCTTCAATCCGTTTTTGTAATTGTCCAGCGACTCGTAATAATTGCCTTCCTGCGAATAAATGACCCCCAAACTGGAGTAGCAGCGTGCCAAGCCAAAAATAAAGGTTTTGTTGTCAGAGTCATTGTCTAAAAGCGCTTCAAAATATGTTTTCGCTTTTTGGAATTCTGCCTTGGCCTTTTTGTAATCGCTAATGATGATGTTGGCGTTTCCAATATTGATTGCAGCATTGGCTAAACCTTCTTTATAATTAATTTTTTTCGCCAGATTCTCTGCCTGTAAGGCATAATGAACTGAAGAATCGATCTGGCTTTCCTTAAATGCGGATGAAATTTTGTTAAGCGTCCCAACTTTTGCGGTATCAACCTTTGTCGCTTTATAAACCCTTTTCAGGCTGTCGATAACCGTTTGCTGCGACCAGCAATGATCTGCCATCAGCAACAGGAAACTGTAAAAAACTATTTTGGTTGTGGTTTTCAAAACTATCTGATTTTAATTCTGAAACAAATATATAAGCAATATTCAGTATAAAATCATCCAATTTTTATTCTGGGGCTTTTAATTATTAATACCCCGCTTTTGCCTATTATTTGAATTTTGCATTTATTTAAAACCGCAAAAGCCCATTAATTAGCTATATTTGTAGTTATGACTTACAGAACCAAATTATAAGTTTAGCCATAATATGAAAACCAGTTTATCAATTGCCATAATAATAGGTTGTACGATATCCGGTACAGCTTTTGCCCAAAAAAAGACCTCTATGAGTGCCACGCCCAATAAGCCTAAAAAAGAAGTAGTTTACCAGGTTTTTACCCGTTTGTTCGGAAACAAGAATACCACTAACAAACCCTGGGGGACGATAGAGGAAAATGGAGTAGGGAAGTTCAATGATTTTACCGATACCGCCTTACAGGAAATCAAAAAGCTGGGCGTAACTTATATATGGTATACCGGGGTTCCGCATCATGACGTGATTAGGGATTATACAAAATACGGAATCTCCAATGATGACCCGGACGTGGTGAAAGGCCGGGCCGGTTCGCCCTATGCGGTAAAGGATTATTATAATGTAAATCCTGATCTGGCCGTGAACCCGGCAAAAAGGCTGGAAGAATTTGAAGCCCTGATTGCCCGTACGCACAAAAACGGATTAAAGGTTATTATCGACATTGTGCCTAACCACATTGCGCGCAATTACCACAGCTTAAGCAACCCGAAAGGCGTTACTGATTTTGGAGCCGAAGACAATACTTCGGTAGAATATGCCAGAAACAACAACTTTTATTACATCCCGGGGCAGCCTTTTGAGGTTCCCGCCTTTGGTGATTATAAGCCTTTGAATGGCGAAAGTAATCCGTTAATTGATGGAAAGTTCAATGAAAACCCTGCAAAATGGACAGGCAATGGTTCGCGCCAGGCAAGGCCGGATATCAATGATTGGTTTGAAACCGTAAAAGTAAATTATGGAATCAGGCCTGATGGGTCAAAGGATTTTCCTGAATTGCCTGCGGGCTATGATAAAAAGGATTATATAGATCATTATTATTTTTGGAAGGATAAGGATGTGCCAGGTTCATGGAAAAAATTCCGCGACATTGCATTGTACTGGATCGATAAAGGCGTAGACGGTTTTCGTTATGATATGGCAGAAATGGTTCCTGTGGAATTTTGGAGCTACATGAATTCGGCCATCAAAATGGAAAACCCAAAAGCATTCCTGATGGCTGAGGTTTACAATCCTAAGGAATACAGGAATTACATCCTATTGGGTAAGATGGATTATTTGTATGATAAGGTAGAAACCTACGACCACCTGAAAGCGGTTATACAGGGCAAGGTAATGCCCGATCCGTTATCGGACATACAAAAAGGTATGGCTGATATTGAACACCACATGCTGCATTTCCTTGATAACCATGATGAGCAGCGTTTGGCAAGCCCTGAATTTGCAGGAACACCTGAAAAAGGGAAACCCCTGATGGTAGTTTCGGCTACGATCAGTTCGTCACCGACAATGATTTATTTTGGGCAGGAAGTTGGCGAAGCCGGTGCCATTGATGGCGGTTTCGGAAAACCATCGCGTACGTCGATTTTTGATTATGTAGGCGTGCCCAACCACCAGCGCTGGATGAACGACGGAAAATTTGACGGCGGAAAGCTGACCAAAAGCGAAAAGGACTTGCGTGATTTTTACAAACGCCTGTTGAATTTTACCTTAAAAAGCGATGCGCTGACCGGACAGTTTGAGGAAATTCAGAGTGCCAACAGGGAAAAGACCCATGGATATGACCCTGGGATGTATTCTTATGTCCGCTGGTCTGATAATGAAAAACTAATTGTCGTGGTGAATTTCTCCTGGGTTACCGAAAGCGGGTTTGAGCTTAAAATCCCGGAAGATATTATCAAAGCCTGGAAAATCAAGGATGGGCTTTATGATGTGAAAGAGCAGCTTTACGGAAGTACGGCACAGCTTAAGGTTACCGACGGAAAAGGAACGATCCAACTGACGGTTAAGCCAAGCGAGAGCCTGATATTTAAATTATAACGAAAAACCCTTTCAGTAACGAAAGGGTTTTTTGCTGGATTTGATTTATTCTTTAATGAATTTAGATGCGTAGGTACTGCCTTCTGCTGCTACCTGTATTGCATAGACACCTTTGGCGAGATTTTGTACGTCAATCTGATTATTCTCGGATTGTTCCAAAACTTTTTTCCCAAGCAGGTCTGTTATGGTGATTTTTGAAATAGTTGCATTGTTTGATGCGTGGATGTTCAGAATGTCTTTCGCAGGATTTGGAAAAACGGTTATTGAAGCCATTGTGTTTTCTGGAACCGATAGTAAAAAGCTATCGGGCTCCAATTTTATCAGCCAGGCTTCATAAGAACGCTGAGCATTATAAGTCCAGTCGGCATATTGGGGGTTTGTACCGACATCAACCCTGCCCATTCCTGAAACCATATACCCTTTATCGGAAGTTTCAATAATGCTGTAGCCATAATCTTCGCCGCCGCCGCCAAAACAGCGGTGCCATTGCTTTGTTCCATCGCTGTCTAGTTTAACAACCCAGATGTCCTCAATCCCTGATCCATGGTTTCCCGAAGCATCTCCACTGCCAGAAGTAGTTGACCCGCAGATAACGAATCCACCATCAGAAGTTTGTGAGATCCTGCTTCCATCATAACAATCAGAAGAGCTGCCTCCAAAGCTTTTTTGCCAAACGATGTTTCCCGTAGTATCCAATTTAGCTATCCACAAGTCGGTTGAGCCACGATTGGTTGTTGTAATATCCCCGTTGCTGGATGAAGAAGCTGCTGATAGCACATAACTTCCATCGGGAAGTGCAATAATGCTTTGTCCAAAATCTTCATTGCTTCCTCCCATTGTCTTCTGCCATTCAATCGTTCCGATTGAGTTGATTTTGATTGCAAATATATCCGACATTCCGTGGTTGCTGGTAAAATTCCCATCAGACGATTTTGTAGTGCCGGTAATGATGTATCCGCCGTCGGGTGTAAGTGCTACAGAATTTCCCAAATCATCATTGCTTCCGCCAAAGGGTTTCCACCATTGAATAACTCCGGTGCTGCTTATTTTAACAAGATAGACTTCCTTCATGCCATGTCCGTTTGGCAGATTAGAGCTTGAATATCCTATTACAATATAACCGCCGTCAGGAGTTTGTTTTATATCCCTGACGAAATCATCACCCGGGCCTCCTAAATTTTTCTGCCATTGCAAATCACCTGTAGCGCTTAACTTTAAAATCCAATAATCATAGCCGCCAATGTTGTTGGTTACAGTTCCGTCGGTTGATGACGAGATACAGGCTACAGCATAACCACCATCAGAGGTTGGAATAATCCTGAGTGCACTATCATTTGAAAAGCCACCATATAATTTTTGCCATTCTATCGTGCCGGCAGCATCTGTTTTTACAATCCAGGCATCACCGTTAAAAAGACTGTAGGCCCACGAATAGCCTACAACATCACCGTTTCCGGAATTTGCCCTTCCGGCAAAAATATAGCCGCCATCAGCAGTTTGAAGTACAGAATAAGCATTTTCTTCATGAATCCCTCCAAATGTCTTCTGCCATTGGATGGTAGGTGCCTGCGAAAAACAATTTGCCGCAAGCAGGATGATCAATGATACAATTTTTTTCATATAATGTGTGTTCTTAAGAGTGGTTGCAAATCTATAGAATATTCTGTTAGCTAGGTTGTTAAATTAAAAGTGTAAAAAAAACAAACCCTCTCATCGCTGAAAGGGTTTTTGGTTTATTTCGTTATCGTCTGTTTCCTGTCGGGACCTACGGAGATAATCTTTATCGGGACTTCGACTTCTTTTTCTATGAAATCAATGTAATCCTTCAGTTCTTTTGGCAGGCTTTCATAAGTTGTCAAACCTGTTAAATCCTGGGCCCAACCTTTAAATTCGGTATAGATTGGTGTTACGTTTTCTTCTTCAATATTAAAAGGCAAATGATGGATTACTTTACCATTATAATTATAGCCTGTGCAAACTTTTAACGTATCAAAACCCGAAAGTACATCGCCTTTCATCATCATCAGCTGCGTTACGCCGTTAATCTGGATGGCATATTTCAGAGCAACAAGATCAAGCCAGCCACAACGCCTTTTCCTCCCGGTAACCGAGCCAAACTCGTTGCCCACTTTTGCCATGATATCGCCTGCATCGCCAAAATCTTCAGTTGGGAATGGACCTGAGCCCACACGTGTTGTATATGCTTTGAAAATCCCAAAGACTTCCTTGATTTTATTGGGAGCTATTCCCAATCCGGTACAGGCTCCGGCTGCAGTAGTGTTGGAAGAGGTTACAAACGGATAGGTTCCGAAATCAACATCCAGCAATGAGCCCTGGGCACCTTCGCAAAGGATTGATTTTCCTTCTTTTTGCGCTTTAGCCAAATATTCTTCACTGTCAATGAAATTCAGTTTTCTTAAATCTTCAATCGCTTCAAAAAATTCCTTCTCCAGTTCCGGCAGGTTATACTGTATCGAAACATCGTAAAACGCAATCATAGCTTCGTGCTTGTCGGCTAAAGTGCGATACCTTTCCTTAAAATCAGCGAGTTCGATATCGCCTACGCGGATTCCGTTGCGCCCGGTCTTGTCCATATAGGTTGGCCCGATTCCTTTAAGTGTGGAGCCGATTTTTGCTTTTCCTTTTGCTGCTTCGGATGCTGCATCAAGCAGTCGGTGCGTAGGAAGGATCAAATGCGCTTTTCTTGAAATGAGCAGCTTCGATTTGATATCCATATTGAATTTGGCCAAACCATCGATCTCGCTTTTGAAAACCACAGGGTCGATCACCACGCCATTTCCTATGATGTTGATGTTGTTCTGGTGGAAAATCCCTGAAGGAATAGTTCTTAAAACGTGTTTGATCCCGTCAAATTCTAAAGTGTGCCCGGCATTTGGACCGCCCTGGAAACGGGCAATGATGTCGTATTTTGAGGTCAGGACGTCGACGATTTTTCCTTTTCCTTCGTTCTCCCCATTGTAACCCGAGTAGTAAGTCTACAGTCATTGTGTGTTGTTGTATGTTATAGTTAGTGTTGTTTTTTCTTTGCGATGTCAAACTTTATAAAATAGTTTATGATGCCCAATATCAGGGCAGTAAGGAATGCCGTAAAAAGTGTTTTGAAAGCAAATTCCATGGTAAAACCTGACAGTCCTTCAAAAAGCTCGACTATAATTTTATATACTATGATAAAAACAAATGTGCCGATGAATGTCTTTTTGAAGTAATCTAATGAGGTCATGCCTTACTTATTCTTTTTTGTTTGCGTAGAAATAGAGTGAGTGGTTGTGGATCTCGATGCCGAAAATTTCTTCAATGGTCTTTTTGATGGTTTGGATCCGTGGATCACAGAATTCAATTACCTCACCGGTATCGGTCATGATGATGTGGTCGTGCTGCTTGTCAAAATACGACTTCTCATAATGCGCCTGGTTTTGCCCAAACTGATGCTTGCGCACCAAACCGCAATCCAGCAAAAGCTCAATCGTGTTATACAGTGTAGCACGTGATACGCGATAGTTTTTGTTTTTCATTTTGATATACAGGTTTTCGATGTCAAAATGCTCTTCACTATCGTAAATTTCCTGTAAGATAGCGTAGCGCTCAGGAGTTTTGCGATGTCCTTTGTTTTCAAGATACAGCGTAAAAACGTTCTTTACGGTTTCTTGGTTTTTGATATTATCTGATGATATTAATGTCATGCCACAAAGATAATCGATAATTAATAATTGACAATATATAATTGATAATTAGGCTTTGCTTAACTCATTTTCAAGTTTTTCCAGGGTTTTTGCAATGCGGGTGATTTTTTCGTCATCGGTTTTTGCCGAAAAGATCCAGTCGGTGGTTTCTTTTTTCTGCTTTTCCGGGTAATTTTCAAAAAGGGCCAGCAGCTTGGGCTCTTCGCGAAGGCAAGCCAAAAAATCTTCCGGGATTACCATCTGCGGTTCGTCGAGGAACAAGACTAATTTTACGGTATCGCCCTGTTCTTTTTTGATGGCTTTCCTGATTTCTGCCTTCACAGCGAGAAAAGTGCCTTTTTTCATTGCCCAAATGTGAAAATCCTTGAGTTCGTAGTCGTCAATAAAACCGCGAACCCTTACGGTGCTGTTCTTTTTTTTAGGAAGATGGGGCATGACCGGCATTGTAATGAATGTCCAGCTGCCTTTGGTTTCCGGTTTTTCAAGAAGGCAATAATCATCAAAGATAGGCCGCTCCATGTTTTTTAGGCTTTTATGTGGAATTTATAGCATACCAGGAACAATAAATTAGGTGTTTTCCAAGGTAAATTCTGCTGTTTTATTTAGTTTGTAGTATTCATTGCATTTTTTGGCTAAATCCAAATCCCTTGTAAAAGGTATTAGAGTATAATTATAAACAGTTCCGAATTCCATGATTTTAGAATCATCCCATTTATATTGCTCTCCATTTTCGTCAATAATAGCTGAATGACCCTCAAAAATGTCTTGCCATTCAGTTCGGCGAATGAAGTCTTCAATCGAATCGTAGACAATCACGTCCAAATGATTATTGTTTTTAAAAACGGAAAATACCATTATTTCTTATTATTGATTTTCAACTGTCCTAAGGTTGCTGCTAACTGCCAGGCCAGCCTAATTAGTATAAACCCGTGTCACCTTATCAATTCCGTCAATTTTCTTGATGTTTTCGATCAGTTTCTTCAAAATCGCATTGTTCTGCACCACAACTGCCACCTGGCCGTTAAAAATCCCCGCCTCGCCGCTAAGCGAAATGCTCTGGATGTTTACGTGCATGTTGTTGGAAATGACTTTCGTCAGTTCGTTGGTCAATCCTAAACTATCCATGCCTGTAATCTTGAGTATGGCCTTGAATTCCTGCTGCGATGAATCGATCCATTTGGCCTGCATGATCCGGTAAGCATAATTGGATTGCAGTGTGATGGCATTTGGGCAGTCTTTTTTATGCACTTTGATTCCTTCGTTGATGGTGATAAAGCCAAAAACCTCGTCACCCGGAATCGGATTGCAGCAGGAGGATAGTTTGTAGTCGAGCCTGTCCTGTTCCGGTCCAAAAACCAGCATGTCGTAATTGCTGTTGAGTTCTGGTTTGTTGATCTCTTCCGGGTTTATATTAGGCGAACGCTTGATTTTATTCTTAAAGAAATTCATCAAAGTATTGCTCTTCTGTGCGGCATAATCCTTGAGCTGCTGATTTTCTATAGAACCAATACCAACGCGGTAAAACAAATCCAGGCTTGTTTTGAGGTTGAAGAAATTAACCAATTCGTTGACTACGTTTTCATTGAGCGTAATCTTAAGGTGTTTCAGCTTGCGGGTCAGCAATTCTTTTCCGTCTTCCGCAATCTTTTTGGTGTTTTCGTTCAGTACATTCCGTATTTTATTCTTGGCCCTGGCGGTCGTTACATAATCCAGCCAGTTGATGGTTGGCTTTTGATGTACTGATGTAATGATTTCAACCTGGTCGCCACTTTTTAGCTCGTGGTTTAGCGGAACCAGTTTTCCGTTGACACGGGTTCCCCTTGTTTTGATGCCAATTTCAGAATGGATGCTAAATGCAAAATCGAGCGATGTGGCACCTTTTGGCAGCGATTTGATTTCGCCTTTCGGCGTAAATACGAAGATTTCTTTCGCATAAAGGTTCATCTTGAAATCCTCAACAAAATCCACTGCATTGGTTTCCGAGCTCTCCAAAGCTTCCTTCAAAAGGTTCAGCCAGGTATCCAAACCGGTTTCTTCCGTAGCTCCGTTTTTGTATTTGTAATGCGCTGCGTAGCCTTTTTCGGCAATTTCATCCATGCGTTCGCTTCGTACCTGTATTTCCACCCAACGTCCTTTTGGCCCCATCACGGTAATGTGCAGTGCTTCGTATCCGGTTGATTTTGGCGAAGAAATCCAGTCGCGCAAACGGCTCGGGCTCGGGCGGTAATGATCGGTAACTATCGAATAGATTTTCCAAGCCAGGAATTTTTCATCGTGCAGGTTGGATTTGTAAATGATCCGGAGCGCGAATTTGTCGTATACTTCATCAAACGTCACATTCTGGGCGGCCATTTTGCGGCGGATCGAATAAATTGATTTCGGGCGCCCTTTCATTGTATATTCTACGCCTTCGTCATTCAGGGATTTCTTCAGGACATCGGAAATCGTTTTGATGTATTCATCCTGTTCTTCCTTGGTTTCCTTTATCTTGCTGACAATGTCTTTGTAAACTTCGGGTTCGGTATATTTCAGGCCTAAATCCTCAAGCTTGGTTTTGATGTTGTACAATCCTAAGCGATGAGCTAAAGGGGCATAAATGTATAGGGTTTCGGAGGCGATTTTGACCTGTTTGTATTCGGGCATCGAATCCATAGTCTGCATATTGTGCAGTCGGTCGGCAATCTTAATCAGGATTACACGTACGTCATCATTGAGTGTCAGCAGCATTTTGCGGAAATTCTCCGCCTGCATCGAGATGTTCATGTCTTTTTTTACCTGTGCAATCTTGGTCAGGCCTTCAACCAGGTGCGCGATTTTTGGATTGAACATTTTTTCGATGTCTTCAACAGTAACATCAGTATCTTCAACAACATCGTGCATTAAGGCAGCAGCAATGCTTGTTGCGCCCAATCCAATTTCTGAAGCAACAATTTTGGCCACGCCGATAGGGTGGAAAATATACGCTTCCCCCGACTTGCGGCGTTGGTCTTTATGAGCCTCTACGGCAACATCAAAGGCTTTTCGGATGAGTTTTTTATCAGAATCGGTAAGGGTTTGATAACTTATGCGAAGGAGTTCTTTGTATTCTCGGGCAATGGCTTTTTTTTCTTCCTCTAAATCTATTTCAATCATAGCATGTTCAATCTATTAGCTAAAAATAAGTATTCCAATTGATATGTGCAAGCGAATAGTGTGCCGTTTTCCCCGATTTAATACAACCTGCTGAAATCCAAATCATGGAAATCGTAACTGAAATCCGTCAACGGTGAAATTGCCTTCATTTTGAAATGGTTGACCGCCTGGTTGCCCTCTGTGTCAAAGAAAATAAAGCTATCGGCATGGAAACTGCGGATATTCCATTTTACTGCAAAAGTATTGTCCTTGTAATAAAAAACCTGCCCGGTCAATCTTGGCGAACGTTTGGAGGTGAAATACAATTTTCCTTTTTTCTCAAAAATCGAAACATCGCCAAACCAGCTGTCCTTATAGGTTCCGGTGTATTTTTTAGCATCAATTTTTAGTTTTTTGTCTTTCAGGTTTTTGTCAACCGTTGCCCAGACTTCGTCGGTTATTTTATCGGCATCATCTTCTTTCTTTTGCGTTTCGGCATTTAGGCGGTCTATATGGTCTGAGTTCCGGATACCCAGATAACGGTCTTTGATAGTGTTTGAAATTGCCACAAAAGAAGAACCCGATTGCTGATTGGTTAAAACGATGATGCCCAGTTTTAGTTCAGGGATCATCAATGTTTGAGTAAAAACGCCATCCAGCGCACCCGAATGCGAAACCTGTAAATGCCCGTTTACGTCTTCCACGCGCCAGCCCAAGGCATAATTGCGGAATAAGGTTGTATACGGTTTGGTGTCGGGAACCGACATAATGGTTTGCGACTTCCACATTTCGTCGTGCTGTTTTTTACTGAATAATTCCTTGCCATTATCATACTTTCCGTCGTTCATCTGTAAAATCAGCCATTTGCCCAGGTCGTTTACAGACGAATAGATTCCGGCTGCTGCGTCAAAAATATGGTTTTTGTAACGTGGTATCACTTCAAGTTTCCCATCTGTTGGCACATGAGGTACTATGGTGTTGGTGGTGTCCTTAAGGCGCAGCCAGGAACAGGCACTTTTGTCCATTCCGATTGGTTGCATGATGCGCGTTTCCACAAATTCGCACCAGGATTTCCCCGAAACCACCTCGACCACTTCGCCGGCAATTACATACAGCAGGTTGTCATAATCGTATTTGGTACGGAATGCCGAAACGGGTTTTAAATATTGGATGTTTTTTACGATATCTTTTGAAGTAAAGTTATGCCCGTCGGGCCAGATCATTAAATCACCCGCTCCAAGCCCCAGCCCGCTGCGGTGTGTCAATAAATCGCGTATTGTAAATTCATTGGTCACGTACTCGTTGTACATTTTGAAATCGGGCAGGTATTTAACGACCTTATCGTCCCATTTTATTTTTCCTTCATCAACCAAAATCGCCAGGGCAGCCGATGTAAATGATTTGCTGTTGGATGCAATGCCAAATAGCGTGTTGGCATCGACTTTTTGTTTGGTTTTGATATTGGCTACGCCATAGCCTTTGGCCAGGACCAGCTTTCCGTCTTTTACGATTCCGACGGCGATACCGGGCACGTCAAATGTTTTAATGGTTTTTTCTACTAATGCATCAACTTCTTGTTCTGAAATTTGCGCCGACAGAGTAATGCTTGTTAAAAATAACAGCAGTGATAACTTAAAATTCATCATTTTAAATTTTAAAGATTAATTAAAATCCCGCTGGCGTTTTGCTTCAAAAATCAGGATTGCAGCTGCAACAGAAACATTCATGCTGTCTATTGCGCCCTGCATCGGGATGATGATGTTTTGGGTAGCTTTTTCGCGCCAAAGCTGGGTTAATCCGGTGGCTTCTGTGCCAACGGCCAAAGCTGTAGGTTTCGTGTAGTTTTGGGTGTGGTATGCGGTTGAATTCTGCAGTGTGGCGCTGTAGAAATTAATATTTTGCTGGAGTAAGAATTCTATAACTTCTTCGGTTGTCCCGATGGCAATCTGGTTGGTAAACAGGCAGCCAACGCTCGAACGTACTATATTGGGGTTGTATAAATCGGTTTTGGGATTGGCAATGATGACCGCATCAATATTTGCAGCATCCGCAGTACGCAGGACTGCACCGATATTTCCCGGCTTTTCCAAAGCTTCGAGTACAATAATCAATGGATTTTCGGGAAGTTTTAAATCAGATAACTGTAATGATTTGGTTTTGGCTACAGCCAAAATGCCTTCGGTTGTATCGCGGTAAGCCAGTTTTTGATAAACTTCTTTTGAGATCTCAATGATCTGGAAATCCTGAGAGTCAAAAAGATGAGGGTTGCTAATGATTTCAGGAACAAATAAAACAGTTTCGATCTCATAATTGCCTTTTATGGCCAATTCAATCTCGCGCATCCCCTCAATCAGGAAAGTGCCGGATTGCTTTCGCGCTTTGGCCTTTTCCTGAAGCTGGATCAAAGATTTTATAAACGGGTTTTGCGTAGACGTAATCTGCTTCATGGCTAATTGATATGTCAAAGATAACCCTTTTTAGTGATTTAAGTACAAAAAACCTTTCAAAGGCTCAGGATAATCGGCATCATTCAGGAACAGCAGATAAAAATAGGTGCCATCCGATGCATTCCTGATGTTAAAACCATCCCTTACGTAGCCGTCCCAATCTGCCGAATTATTATCGCCGGTCCAGAGCAATCTTCCCCAGCGGTTGTAAACTTCGAGTTTGAAATCCAGGAAAATGTCACGTAGGCCTTCAATGGTAAAGGTATCATTGACGTTGTCATTATTGACCGAAACATAATTATAAACTTTAGGCGGGCAGTTTTTTGTGGTTAGTAAAAACGAAGTGATGGCAAAGCAGTGGTCATTGCTTATGCGGATAAAAATCTGCTTCGGAGTGGCGATGGCTACATAACTTTGCGGATCGAGGATAGGGTTTGTATGGTTTGACGCATCCTCAGCCGATTCAAAAAAGCTGGCAGTATCCTCAGGATTTGTTTTTACCGATTCTGCGTATGAGGAAAAATCAAAAGTCCCCCGCCCAAAGCCTTCATTACAGGCAATTAAGTTTTCCGGCAGGTTGAATGTTGGCGAAACCCAAAGCGAAACCGTTGCAGTTGCGGCATTATTGGTTTCATTGAGCTCTGCTACTATACCGCTTCCGTCGCCGCGGTCATCGGCAGCAACCGTAATGTCAAAATCCAATGGAACACTGTCAGGAACCGTTATGGTTTGGCTGAAATTGGCACTTCCGCCAATGGCAATAGGGGCTGTTGTCGTGCCGGCTGCTGTAAAAACGCCATCAATGTAAATGGCGATTGGGGTTCCGGCCGGCAGCGGGTCTGTGGAATTAAAATTATGCACAGAATAATTTACAGTAACTGCCCTCGAATCACATTGCTGTTCGATAGAATTTATCGTAACTGTAGCATCGGGCAGCTGGCTGTTTAATTTGGAAACAATCGTATTGATCAAAACAAAATCCTGGGCTGTTGTCATTGTTATCGTAGCCGAGGTATTCCCAATGCTGATACTGTTTTGGATGTCATAAATGTCCAGGTCCATATTGTACAAATCCGAGCTTCCGGTAATGCTGTTGGTGCCATTGAAGGCATTGTTCACCGGGTTTAGGGCATTGCTCAACGGATTACCGTTAATAAGGAGTGATTCCTGGTTGGCAATATTTGCATCGCCTTCCCAGGCAACAAAACCTAGTTTTGCTCCCGAATTATCAAGCACATTCAGGTTTCCTAAATTGATGGTGAGCACGGCAGGAATGCCTACAACCGGAGTAGACAAAGCCTCAAGCCCATCATAAATATTGATTTGGTTTAAAGGCAAAGCCGGATTTCCGTATACAATCACAATGGCCCAACCGGCAAAATTGGTACCGTTGTCGCAATAATGGAACGGATCAAAAGCGGGTGTTACGTCGAGCTCCGAAAAACTGTAATTACCATTCCCTGTGGTTTGCAAAAGCGCCGTAACATCTGCAAAAGCGCTAAAAAACGGATTGCCGTTGGAGTTTTGTATTGCCGAAAAATTACGCTGCGAGGTGATGTCTATTCCGTTCAGCTTTACATTAAAATCGCCTGTCCCGGAACCCGCCCAGTACAGATAAGCACTTTGGATGGAATCATTTGGCCCCAGATTCAAAACAGCATCGGAGCTTGGCAATAGCAAACAGGCATCATTTGCACCATTTGGCCCAAGATTCAGCGTATTTCCGATAAAAGTAAAATCATAGCGCCCGTTGAACTGGTTGTACAGCGATACTGTTTGTGCACTGGCATTGAAAATAAAGCTCAATACGGCAATAATTGGGTAATAGTATCGTTTTAATCTCAAAGCAATTTGATTTAAGATTTAAGATTTACGGATGTAGGATTGCAGGATATTATGTTTCTAAAATCAGCAATCAAAAATCAGCAATCATCAATCCAATGGGTTAAAGAGCTAAAATTAAGCATTTATTTCCGAAAATCGAATTTTTAATTAGGCAGGCATTTTTAAAAATAAATGTTTAATTTTCCAATGTCTAAAAAAAGATTGTGAAAAACTATATTGTCAGAAGCTATACTTCGGAAGATTTTGCGCTTTGGAACGCCTTTGCAAGCAGTGCCAATAATGCCACTTTTCTTTTTCAGCGTGATTTTATGGAATACCACAGCGACCGTTTTTCCGATTTTTCGCTGATGGTTTTTGAAGATGATGAACTGGTTTCGATTGTTCCGGCAAATAGGGATGGAGCTCTGCTTTTTTCGCATCAGGGGTTGACCTATGGAGGATTTGTTTTTGGTGCCAAAATCAAGCTGGGTGAAGCGATCGGCATTGCAAAATCGGTCTTCGGTTTTTTGTGCCAAAACGGCATCAGCGCTTTCCAGATGAAAATGCTTCCGGTGATTTACAATCCTTTTTTTGCAGAGGAAATCAAATATGCAATGTTTTTGATGAATGCCAGGCTTATCCGCAGGGATTGCCTTTCGGTGATCGACCTGATGCTGCCTTTTTCTTTTTCAAAAACCCGGAAGGAAAGTATCCGCCGTGGCGCAAAGAACGATCTGGTGATAAAGGAAGAATTGGAATTTGACCTGTTTTGGGACGAAATCCTGATCCCGAACCTGGATAAGAAGCACAAGGCAAAACCGGTCCATACGGCAGCCGAAATTAAAAGGCTGCAACAAAAATTCCCGGATAACATCCGTCATTTCAATGTGTACTATAAGGATAAAATTGTAGCCGGGACCACTATTTTTATTACCGATAGGGTAGCGCATCCGCAATATATTTCGGGAAATCCGCAGAAAAACGAATTGGGGAGTTTGGACTATCTTTACAATTATCTGATTACGGATGTTTTTAGCGATAAGCATTTCTTTGATTTTGGCCCGTCGCACGAAGAAAACGGAAAAAAAATCAACGAGGGAATACTGTTCTGGAAGGAAACGTTTGGGGCAAAAACAACGGTTCAGGATTATTACGAGGTCAATACAGCCGATTTCGGTCTGCTGGAAAACATATTAATTTGATATTATGGGCGGAATTAAATCGTTCTTTTTTGTCACACTCAAAATTTGGAAATACCGGCTGCTTTCAGACTGCAGGCAGGTTTTTGGGAAACCGAATTTGTATTCACCGCTTTTGCTGAAGGGAAAGGGCAAAATTACCTTTGGGCGGAATGTGCAGGTTGGTGTTACGGCTTCGCCCCATTTTTATTCTCATTATTCTTATCTCGAAGCTCGGAATCCTGGCAGTGAAATCATCATCGGTAGTAATGTGGCGATAAATAACGCTTTTTCGGTGGTAGCCTTTTCTAAAGTAATGATTCATGACGGTGTTTTGATCGGCGTTAATTGTTCTGTAATCGATAATGACGGGCACAATCTTGCCATTGACAAACGCAACAGCGAAGATGTCCCTTCGGCTGATGTTGTGATTGGCGAAAATGTATTTTTAGGAGATAATGTTACGGTTTTGAAAGGCGTGACCATTGGCAAAAATTCGGTTATAGGCAACGGTTCGATTGTTACCAAAGACATTCCTGAGAATTCGATTGCAGCCGGAAATCCTGCAAAAGTGATCCGCAACCTGTAAAACTAATTGATGGATATTTTAATAAAATCGTATAACAGACCCTACTACCTGGACAGATGCTTGTTTTCGATCAACAGACATGTGACAATGGGTAATGGGAAGATTATGATTCTAGACGATGGGACACCGCAAATTTACCTCGATAAAATCCTAAAAAAATATCCGGATGTCATTATAAGGAAATCTGAATTTTACGAACAGAAAGTGAGGTTTACCAGTGTGGGGAAACGCCCTGGCGAATATGTCATCCCAATAAACCTGTGGGTGGAATCGGCAAAGGAAGCTTCTGAAAATTTCATATTGATTGAAGACGATACGTGGTTTACAGCTGCGATCGACCTTGACGAGGTAGCTGCCGAAATCAGCCTGAATAATGTTGCCATTACCAAATTGTATTGGATTGGGAATTCCATCATCAACCAAAACAAAAAAGAAACGCCGCTCAAGCATATCGTGCTTCTCAGGCCAAAGCTTTTGACGGTTTTCCCGGCGCTGTATTATTTCATCTTTTACAAGTTTGACCGCTTTAAGATAAGGAAAACACTTCGTTTTTTTAAAATCCATACCGATGAAAAACATTTGGCTTACTATACGATTTATGCCGTAGCCGGAATGGTTTTCAATAAAGATTATTTTGCCCAATTATGGAAAAACCATAAGAATACTATAGATGAAGGATTGCAGATCTACAATGCGGTAAAAGTTGTCAGCAAACAAAAAGACAAAGTGAAATTTGCCCGTTACCATCACGAAATCCTGAGAACCGGATTTATGTCGGCGGCAACCAATCAGCACAAGGAAGGATATGCTGCTGATGTCGACATGTTTGCATTCAACAAACTTGTAAATGAGGCCTGGCTCAAAGATGAGCTGGATGTCTTAGGTTCACTGCCTTATGACATTGACCCAAAAGAAATAGAAAGGATACTGGAAAATGACCCACAGCAAACGATTGCTCCAAACGATTGGAAAAGCTGGGTGGAAAGCTTTAAGGGATACTACATTAAAATTGGCTGTAAAATAGACTGATGCAGGAAAAAAGCAAATCATACCGTTCTATTGTAAAGGCAACCGGAGTTTTCGGTACGATGCAGGTTTTCCGTACGCTGATAAGCGTGGTCAGCTCCAAATTTGTTGCGGTTTATCTTGGCCCGGTTGGTTTTGGATTGTTGTCGCTTTTAACCAATACGGTTAATATCATTGTTGCCATTACCAACTTTGAGTTCCTTACAGTTGCCACGCGTGAAGTAGCGCTGGTAAACAATTCCGAAGACGATTCGCAGCTGTCAAAAACAATAAACCTGTTGCAGAAAATGGCAGTTTTTATTGGTGTTTTAGGAGCAGTAGTTTCGGCAGTTTTCAGCAAGGCATTGAGCATGATGACATTTGGAAATCCGGATAAGCAGCATTGGTTTCTGCTGCTGTCTTTTTATCTTTTGGTTACCAGTTTTTCCAATGCGCGGATGGCCATCCTACAGGGTGTGAATAATATCAGGACACTTGCCTTGTGCAATGTTGTCGTAGCATTCATCACCGCAATTGGAACGGTCATCATTTATTATTTCCTACGGATTGAAGGCATCATTTGGGTGATGCTGTATTCGGGCGTAGTGATGTTTTTGGTGACGTTATATTTTACACGGCAATATTCGGTTAGGTTAAATTCATTGGGGTTCAAAGAGTTTTATGCAGATTCATCGCCCATCTTTAAGCTTGGTTTTTTTATGGCAGTCAATTTGGCTTTGGGCCAGATCTGCAACCTTATCATCAAATTATACCTCAAGGGCGGTGGTGCGTCATTGGGGATCTTGGGTTATTATGAGGCTAATAATGTGATTCTGGTCAGCTATCTTGGTCTGATCTTTAATGCCATGTCGTTTGATTTTTATCCAAAATTGACTTCGGTAAGTTCAGACGACGGAAAAGTAAAGCAACTGGTCAATAACCAGATAGAGATTGCACTGATCCTGGTAACCCCGGCCATTGTTTTATTGTACCTGGCGGCGCCGTTTTTAATTCAGTTATTGTATTCCAAAGAATTCCTCGATACATTTTTAATACTGAAACTCGCTTTGTTTTCGGTAATCTTAAAGGCAGTTATCTTTCCGTTGGGTTATATCGTTTTGGCAAAAGGCGATAAAAAACTGTTTTTTCAGCAGGCTTTGGTCAGTGACCTGCTCAATCTGGTTTTGTCAATTACAATGTACAAATACTACGGATTGCTGGGCTTGGGAATTGCCTATTTTTTGAATTATGCCATCTATACCGTCTATGTTTATCAACTCGTTAAGCGCAATTATGGTTTTTCTCTTGATGAAACCTGCAAAAAACTGATGGCTGTTTGCCTTGGCATTGGGTTGATGGCAATTGTAATTATTTACAGTTTTGAACAATTGTATGCATGCGTGCTGATCTCAATCCTGTTCCTGATTTCCGCATTGTATTCCTATAAGGAGCTCAATAAGCGGATAGACATCAGGGATTTGCTGCAAAGGAAACTTAGGAAGTGATTTTGGAGCCCCATACCGATAAATACCTTTCCGCCGATTTGAGGTAATCGTGTTCTCTTTCTATAAAAGCCCTGCCGCGCTTTCCAATAGCCTTTATTTCTTCGGGGTTTTCTATCAAAAAAGACAATTCCTTTACCAGGTAATCCACGTCGGGCAGTGCATTTACCGCTACTCTTTCGCTCAGGCCGTACTGCTTTTCAAACTCTTCGCTCGCATTAGTAAAAACGGTTTTGCTTTTGGCCATGCCTTCCAGTCCGTTGCTGCCCTGGTCATGGCCGTATAATTGGTCCAGCAAAATATGCGCCTGGTTGTATGAATTTATGAATTGGGCGTAAGGAACATTTTCTACAGTTAAAACCGCCACCTTATCCGGGTATTTCTGCGCAATGATTTCCAGTGCTTTCTCAAAAAAATCATTGCCTTTCTTAAAATAGCTTTCCCGGTTAATGCCATGGAAAATGGTGATCTTCCCATCAATTGCAAGTTCGGTTTTTGGGAATTTCTCAAGATTGATAGGGCTCGGGATCAAACCGAGGTATTGCGGATGGTTTCGTAACGGGATGTCGTAATCGATGTCGGTGGCAATTACTCCCTGGATGTTTTGATAAATGAACCGGTGCAGTTTTTCATACGGTTTCGTACGGTATTTTAAAACGCTGATAAAATGCTTGTCGTCAATTTTTCCTGCCAGGTAAGGCTGTACGATGGAAGGATTTTCAGGATGGCTAAAGTTGTAATTTACATAAACGTAATCATCGCCGGTGCAAAGCAAAAAGACCTTTTTGTTGTGGCTAAAAAGATAATCTAGGATTTTTTTTTCGTATTTATAATCGCAGAAAAAACTATTTTCATTAATGAGCTGAACAACATCAAAATCCTTGAAATGCGATTTCTTTTTCCAAAACTGGCAATAAGTAAGGTAGGAGGAAATATCAAAGCCGGTCAGCATCAAAAGCAACAGCTTTATTTTTTTCAGCAGGCCCGAATCCCATTTTTTTTCCAACGGGAAATCCACAGGATAATCCTTGAAACCATCCTTAAAACCCAGTATGGTAACATTATGGCCAAGCTGTTGCAGCCCTTCCTTTAACGAATTGTGCAGGCGGCTGTATTCCCCAATGAGTAAAATCTTCATTATCTTCCTATCTTTGGAAATTGAACCGCAATATAAACAACAAATGAAGAACAACAAAATTGCCATAGTTTCGGCTTCACTCGGAGTGGGCGGTGCCGAGCGTTTTGCAGGCTTGTTGAGTTGGATGCTTGATGATTTGGGGTATGAGGTCCACAATATCATTGTTTTGGATGATGTTGATTACGATTATAAAGGAAAGCTGATCAACCTCGGAAAATTATTTGCAAATGAAACTGGCATATTCAGGGCGGTAAAAAAAGGAAAATACATTGCCGGGTATCTTTCTGAGAACAATATCGGGACCATAATCGACAACCGCTCGAGGCCAATGTTCCTGCGCGAAGTTGTTACCAAATGGATGTATGGCAGCAGAAAAACCTATTTTATGGTACACAGTTCCGCAATCGAAATGTATTTTCCAAGTTCCGACATTGCTGCAGATTATTTATACAAAAAGGCAGAAAAGCTCATTTGCGTTTCAAAGGGGATTGAAGAAAAAGTCCGGCAGAAATACCGGCTGGAAAATTGCACAACGATTTATAATCCGATACAATTCCCTGGATCGATAGCAGAAAAGCCAGCTGATGCCCCCGGAAAGTACCTGCTCTATTTTGGCAGGCTGGAAGAAGAAATCAAGAACCTGTCGCTGTTGTTAAACGCATTTGCGGTTTCCAAAATATACGAATCAGGATTCCGGTTATTGATAATTGGAGATGGTTCGGGCAAAGATTTCATTGCCGGAAAAATCAATATGCTAGGTTTGGATGGTTTTGTCCAGCTGCTGCCTTTCCAAAAAAACATTACGCCTTACATTCAGCATGCAAGGTGTTCTGTCTTAACGAGCCGGTTTGAAGGATTCCCGATGTCGGTAATCGAATCATTGGCAGCAGGTACGCCGGTCGTTTCGGTAGATTGTGAAACAGGCCCCCGGGAAATCATACAAAATGGAGTCAACGGGCTGTTGGTTCCAAACCACAACGAAACAGCATTTGCGGAAGCCTTGCAATTAATGGCTAAAGACGAAAGTTTGTATCAAAACTGCAAAAATAATACGCAAAAAAGCGTAGAACACCTATCTTTGACATCCATCGCGCAGCAATGGAAAACCTTATTAGCCCTAAAATGACAAGCATACACGACTCCATTACCATTGACATCACTAAAGTCCACGATACGCGTGGCAACCTTTCTGTTATTGAGGGGGCAGCCATCCCATTTGAAATGAAACGCGTTTATTATCTGTATGACATCCCAAGTGGCGGCAGGCGTGGCGGTCATTCGCATATAGAGTGCCAGGAGCTTCTGGTGGCGCTGAGCGGAAGTTTTGATGTGATTGTCAATGACGGAAGCGAGCAGAAAAAAATAACACTTAATAAACCCAATACCGGATTGCTTATTCCCAACGGGCTTTGGCGTGAACTGGAGAATTTTTCTTCGGGCTCCGTCTGCCTGGTGCTGGCTTCAGCGGTTTTTGAAGAAGAGGATTATATCCGAAGCTTTGAAGAGTACAAGCTATCTAAAGGCCGAACTTCCTAAGCCCATATTGACCAATTTCAGCTGAAGCGAAATCAATAGCCGCAATGCAAATCCGGGCAAGCTTAGGAGAATCCGCTTTTTTAACGGAAAATTTTTCAGATCGATCCCGGAATAATATTTTTCAAAGCTTTTTTTGTCATTGACGAGCTTTGATTTTATGGCCAACGGAAAACGGTTCATATCCAAAAACAGCTTTAGGTCGGGGTTTGTTTTTTCCAAAGTTTCATAGGCCGAAAAATCGATTTTGGTATTGACAACCTTCTTGCTTTTTGACAAGCCATCGGCATCGAAAACATATCGGGATAAAACCTTGAATATAAATGCTACGGGGTATTTTAAGCCCACCCGGATCCATAGATCAGTGTCTTCCAGGTTCTGCAGGGCAACGTTGAAGTTGCCAACGGTTCTAAAAACCTCTTTATGAAAAGCAGCGTTTGGCGTCAAAAGCACCGATTCTTTTTTGCTGGCTTCAAAATAGTTGACGATTTCAAAATCCCTGCTGCTTTTTATGGAATAGAGCGCCGGAAATGTTTTCTCGGCAGTTTCAATTTCGTAGGCCGATCCGAAAACCTTCTGTTCCGGCAGCTTTAAGATATAATGGTGCATCGTTTCCAGAAAATCGGGGTACCAATAATCGTCAGCATCAAGGAAACAGATGAAATCGGCAGTGGCTTTTTCAATCCCGAAGTTCCGTGTTGCCGAAACGCCTTCATTGTTTTTGGAAAAATACCGTATCCTGGCATCGTCAAAGCCAAGGATTTTAGATTCGCTGTTATCTGTAGAACCGTCATTTACAATGATAATCTCAAAGTCGGCAAAGGTTTGCCCCAAAACACTTTTCATTGTTTTTTCGACAAATCGCCCTTTGTTGTAAACCGGAATTATGACTGAAAAAAACGGCATAGCTTGATTTTAGGCTCAAATATACTTAAAAGACATTTTTAAAATGCTATTTTTGCCAAAATCAATGAAGGGCCAGCCGCTACATATAATTAGTTTTGAAAACCCGTTTCCTGCTGATTATGGCGGTGCTATCGATGTTTTTTATAAGGTCAGGGCGCTTCACGAAATTGGCTTTGAGATCCATTTGCATTGTTTTACCGAAAACCGCTTTGAGGTTGCTCCTGAACTGAAAGAGTGCACCAAGCAGGTTTACATTTACCGCAAAAACAAAAATCCGTTTTTCTTTTTTTCTAAATTTCCGGTTCCGGTTGTGTGCCGTTTCCGCCCTGAACTGATCAGTAATATTTCAAAAACAGCTGCCCCGATCCTGTTTGACGGATTGCAGACAACGATGGTTTTGCACAAAG
Organism: Flavobacterium sp.; assembly: GCA_049841115.1. Lineage (GTDB taxonomy): Bacteria > Bacteroidota > Bacteroidia > Flavobacteriales > Flavobacteriaceae > Flavobacterium. The sequence continues at coordinate 57,348 of JASGHQ010000006.1, read as the reverse complement.
CTCAGCTGGCCAATAAAAAATTCCTCAGGCTTCACAATATCGAGTCCGATTTTTATGCCGGGATGAGCAGGAACGAAACCAATTACTTCAAGAAAATGGTGTATCATTTTGCCGGTAAAAAATATTTGGCTTACCAAAAAATACTTCCGTCTTTTGACCACGTTTTTACGCTTTCATGCTACGAAAATGATTTTGTCAAAACGATGATGGATGAGGTAACCTATGTTCCGGTTTTCCATGGGAATGAGAAAAAGGAAACGCTTTCCGAATATGGGAAATTTGCATTGTACCATGGTGATTTGAGGTTGGCCGATAATAAGAATGCGGCTAAATTCCTGATTAAGGTTTTTAAAAAAATCCCGGATTATAAGTTGGTCATTGCTTCTTCCAATGGTAAGAAAATGGTGGAAAAACGAATCGGTGATCTGAAGAATGTCGAGTTTGTTGAATTGCAGAACAGTGAACAGCTGGATGGTTTGTTTAGGGAGGCACACATCAATGTAATGCTGTCTTTCCAAAAATCGGGAACCAAGCTGAAACTGGTAAATGCGCTTTTCAAAAGCCGTTTTTGTTTGGTAAACGAAAATATGATCGATGATGCCGATGTGCTGAAATTTTGTAAAATGGCCAATTCAAAAGAAGAATTCATTGCCAATATCAATATGCTTAAAGAAAAGCCTTTCCTGGATATTGCCGAACGCACAATAGGATTGAACGGCGTGCTCAGCGATAAAGCCAATGCCATGCTGATGGCAGGAATTATCGGTTCGGATACAAATAATTAAACGGTTTTTTGCACTACCTCGAAGATAGTGTTGTCTTCGCACTTAAGCGTTTTGGCCGGGAATTTCATGATTACGGCATAATCGTGCGTAGACATGATTACGGTTTTCCCATTATCGTTGATTTTCTTTAAAACACCCAAAATCTCAGCGCTGGTTTGAGGATCCAGGTTTCCGGTTGGCTCGTCGGCCAAAATCAATTCGGGGTCATTGAGCAAGGCTCTTGCAATGGCTACCCTTTGCTGTTCACCACCCGAAAGCTGGTGCGGCATTTTGTTGGTCATGCCGATCATGCCAACACGCTGCAGGACATCATCAATTTTAGTCTGCATTTCGGTTTTGTCATTCCAGCCAGTGGCTTTTAAGACAAACAGCATGTTCTCGTTAACGCTGCGGTCCGGCAAAAGCTGGAAATCCTGGAAGACAATCCCCAGTTTTCTTCTCAGGAACGGGATGTCGCTTTCCTTCATTTTTGCCAAATCATAACCCACAATGCTTCCTTCGCCAACGGTCAGCTGCAGGTCGGCGTAAAGCGTTTTCATGAAACTGCTTTTCCCTGTTCCTGTTTTTCCAATGATGTAAAGGAATTCACCTTCTTTGACTTCAAGGTTTATCTGTGATAAGATCACGCGGTTTTCCTGATAGATGGTTACGTTTTTAAGGGATAAAACTGTTTCTGGCATGATGATTTGTTTATTGGGTAAAAATAGTAAATATAAATTCCAAATTCCAAAATAAAACGAAACCTAAATCAGAATTTCATCAATTTTTTTTGGCATGCTTTTCGTAAATCAGCCTTATGCTTCCAACCTCGTAAATCGTACTTTGTTAAAATTGTTTACAAGAATGTTTATAATAAATCAGGCAGTTTTTACGTTATAGTTGTTAGGATGCTATTTTTGAAAAAACTAAAATAAAAATCATGCGCAAAGTTTTAATGTTCTCTTTAATGTTATCAATGGCAGGAGTTTCCCATGTTCCAGGACAGCAATCGGCCATTTATACCAACAAATTGTCGGAGTTTGATAATGCGGTCAAATTATTCAAGGACAAACAATACCAATCGGCCCAAATCCTTTTTGAAAAGGTAAAGCAAAATAATGATTCACAGGACGTTCAGGCAGATTGTGCTTATTATATCGGTATTTGTGCCATCCACCTAAACCAAAACGATGCAGATGAACTTATTGAAAAATTCATCAAGGATTACCCAACCAGCTCAAAGCAAAACCAGGCTTACATTGAAGTGGCCCAATACTATTTTGAGCAGGGCAAATTCCCACAGGCACTCGAATATTTTGAGAAAGTAGACGAAAATACGCTGTCGTACGAACAGCAGGAAAAATTTACCTTCCAGAAAGGGTATGCCTATTTTACGGCCGGAGACAAAAAACAGGCGCAGGCCTATTTGAGCAAAGCAGAAAACTCGAAAGAATATGGCACGCAGGCCAAGTATTACCTTGGTTTTATGCAGTACGAAGGCAACAATTACCAGGAAGCCAACAAATACTTCCAGCAGGTAGAAGGCGAAGAGAAATATTCTGAAAAACTCTCTTACTTCAAGGCAGACATGGCTTTCAAGGAAGGCAGTTTCCAAAAAGCGATCGATGCAGGGCTTGCTGCCATGCCCAAGTCAAATGCAATGGAGAAGTCAGAACTGAACAAAATCATCGGTGAAAGCTATTTTAACCTGCAGCAATACGACAAAGCACTGCCTTACCTAAAAGAATATAAAGGCAAAAAAGGCAAGTGGAACAATACCGATTTTTACCAATTGGGTTACACTTATTACAAGCAAAAAGATTACGAAAATGCGATTTCTCAGTTCAATAAAATCATTGACGGCAAGGATTCGGTAGCACAGAATGCCTATTACCATTTGGGGGAATGCTACTTCAAAACCGATAAAAAACAACAGGCGCTGAACGCTTTTAAAAGCGCTTCCGAAATGGAGTTCGACAAAAAAATCCAGGAAGATGCCAATCTGAATTATGCGAAATTAAGCTACGAAATAGGTAACTCGTACCAAAGCGTACCGGATGTTCTGTCTGGTTTTTTGGCAAAATACCCGAATTCACCGGCTAAGAGCGAAATCGAAAACCTGTTGATCAATTCGTACATCACTTCCAAAAATTACAAGGCAGCTTTGGCCTTGCTGGAAAAAAACAACTCGTCTGAAAATAAACCGGCTTATCAAAAAGTATTGTTCTATCGCGGGATTGAGCTGTTTACTGACGGCAATTACCAGGAAGCTTTGAGTATGTTCAGGAAATCGGTAGCAACTCCGAAAAATGAAAAAATCACGGCGCGTGCCAATTTCTGGAAAGGTGAAACCGAATATGTCCTGGACAGTTTCAGTGAAGCGACTTCAAGCTTCAAACAGTTTGAAGCTTCGGCTGAAGCCAAAAACTGCCCTGAATACAAAAATTTGAATTACAACATTGCATACGCTTATTTCAAGCAAAAAGAATACGACCAGGCGGCAACGTATTTCCAGAAATATATTGACGGCCCAAAAGATGATAAAACCCGCCTGAATGATGCTTACCTAAGATTGGGTGACAGCCGTTTCGTGACCTCTAAGTACTGGCCAGCAATGGACGCTTACAACAAAGCGATCGAAATGAAAGGCATCGATGCGGATTATGCTGCGTTCCAAAAGGCATTGAGCTATGGGTTTGTTGGTAAGAATGACAAGAAAATCGATGATTTCAACTCGTTCCTTCAAAAGTTCAAAACTTCGAAATACCGTGATGATGCTTTGTTTGAGCTGGGGAATACTTATGTTACCGAAAACAAGCCTGATATGGCAATCAAAACGTATGACCAATTGCTGGCCGAATTCAAAAACGGATCTTTGGCTTCAAAAGCTATCCTGCGCCAGGGATTGGTATATTATAACAGCCAAAGGAATGAGCAGGCTATCGTGAAATTCAAGGAAGTGGCCGCAAAATACCCAAGAACTCCGGAAGCATCTGAAGCAGTTTCCACTGCCCGTTTAGTTTATATGGATATGGGTAAGGTTAATGAATATGCGGCTTGGGTCAGGACACTTGACTTTGTTGAGGTTTCCGATGCTGATTTGGATAACGATACTTATGAAGCTGCGGAAAAACAATACCTGCAAAACAATACCAAACAAGCCATTACAAGCCTGAGCGGTTATGTTTCACAGTTTCCAAACGGAATCCATTCGCTGAAAGCCAATTTCTACCTGGCGCAATCACTTTATGCTGATGGTAAAGAGGCCAATTCGGTTGCGAATTATGAGTTTGTGATCAGCAAATCAAGGAATGAGTTTACTGAACAATCTTTGGCACGTTTGGCCGAAATCCATTTGAAAAATAACAATTATGCCAAAGCAGTTCCTGTGCTGCAGCGTTTGGAGTCAGAAGCTGATTTTCCTCAAAACGTAACATTTGCACAAGCCAACCTGATGCGCGCTTATTATGAGCAAAAAGATTATCCGAATGCTGTAGTTTATGCCGATAAGGTTTTGGCCAATCCAAAAACAGATAACAAAATCAAGAGTGATGCACAAATCATTGTGGCACGTTCTGCGATAAAAGCAAATGACGAGCCTAAAGCAAGGATAGCATATGCCAAATTGCTTACTATTGCAAAAGGTGAATTGGCTGCAGAAGCGTTGTATTATGATGCCTATTTCAAAAACAAGGATGGCAAGTTTGAGGATTCCAATAAAACGGTACAGAAATTAGCTAAAGACTATTCGGGCTATAAATATTTTGGTGCCAAAGGTTTGATTGTAATGGCGAAGAATTACTATGAGCTGAAAGACAATTTCAGTGCTACGTCAATTTTGGACAGCGTAATCAAAAATTTCAAGGAGTTTGACGATGTGATTGCGGAAGCCCAGGCTGAGCTTAAGGTCATAAAAGGCGAAGCAGCGAAAACCAACTCATCATTAACAGAATAAACAAAGAACGAAGGGAAGAAATAATAATCTCTATTTTTCTTAAATCAAAAAATATGAAACATTTAAAATATATCTCAATAACTGCAGTTTTTTGTTTAACGCAAATTTCATTTGCCCAAAAGAAGGATGATAACATCGGGACCGAAGTGGTAAATGTGGTGAAAGCCTATACACCAACGATTTCGGACGCGTTTAAAGTTAAGGAAACACCAACTTTGGATGACGAGGAAACTTCAAAAAAGGAAAACATACAGTATAATATTTTCTCGTTCCCGGTAGCATCTACCTTTGCGCCGGCTAAAGGGAAAGCGGCCAATGTTGACAAAAGCCCGGAGGAAAAAATATTCAAAAACTACCTGACGCTCGGAGCAGGAAATTTCGGGACCATTGGTGCCGAGCTTTTCATCACCGAAAATGTGAGCAACACCGATTATTTTGGCGGGATGTTACGTCATAATTCAACTCAGGGCGGAATTAAAGATGTTGCTTTAGATGACAAAATGTTCGATACGTCGCTCGACCTGACTTACGGTAGCCGCACCAAAGGAATGCATTGGAATGCCGATTTGGGCTACAGGAACCAAGTGTACAACTGGTACGGAATTTACCCTAATACCCTTGATGATGCAACTATTGACGCTATCGATGAGCAGCAGACGTACCATACTTTGTATGTAGGCGGAAGATTAGGGCTTGATAATATATTAAAGGAAAGCTCGGTTAAGTTCAGTCGTTTCTGGGATGCGTTCGGTTCGGCAGAAAATCGTTTTGTAGCAAAGCCATCATTGGAATTTGACGTTGTTGAGCAAAAAATAAAAGCCGATTTCATAGTAGATTACATCAATGGCTCTTTTGACCAAACCTATATTGGTGGAGGTTCCTACAAATACGGGTTTACTAATTTCGGTTTCCAGCCAAGCATCAAAATCAACAAAAATGATTTGGCCATTAATGCCGGAGTGGCATTTTTCTACAGTTCGGCCCAGGAAGGCGGCGAAAGCAAATTCTTTATCTATCCGCAGGTTACCGGATCGTACAAAGTGGTTGGCGACCTGATGATTTTCTATGCTGGTATCGAAGGAACGCTGCAGCAGAATTCGTATCACGATTTTGTGCAGGACAACTTCTTTGTATCGCCAACACTTGGTGTAGCACCAACCGACCAAAAGTATGATGTATATGCCGGGTTGAAAGGAAAACTGGCGAGCAGCGTGAGCTACAACATTCGCGGTTCGTACAAAAACGAGGATGGGAAGGCCATGTTCAAAAGCAATGGCTATGAAGAAGGTGTAGCGTTTGAAGGCTTTAATTATGGAAATTCATTCAACGTGGTTTATGACAGGGTAAAAACGATCAGTTTCTTTGGTGAGCTGAAAGCTGATTTTTCTAAAAATGTTTCTTTTGGTATCAACGGAACTTTCAGCAGCTATTCTACTGATGTCGAATCTGAAGCTTGGAACCTGCCAAGCATAAAATTAAATACTACTCTGGATGTAAACATTACCGACAAATGGTATGCTGGCGCGAGCTTGTTCTTTGTTGGGGAAAGAAAGGATTTTATGCATTACGCATCATTATCCAATCCGGTTCCGACAGACGAAACGGTGACACTTAAAAGCTATTTCGATTTGAATACGCACGTTGGCTACAAATTCAGCGAGCGTTTGACCTTTTTCTTAAAAGGAAACAACTTGGCTAACCAGGACTACCAAAAATGGCTGAATTATCCTGTGCAGGGATTGCAGGTTTTGGGTGGTGCAAGCTATAAATTCGATTTCTAAGAAAACTAATTCAAGAATAAATCCTGTGGAGTATCTTTGCTCTACAGGATTTTTTATTTCCTTTTGTCTATGACCTTAAAGCAAAATATACTTCTCCGTTACAAAGAAATGCTCCAGGACCGGATTGATGTGTTTCAGGACATGATTTTGGGCCTGACCGAAGATGCACAGAATGATGCGAAAGGTTCGGCCGGCGATAAGCACGAAACCGCTTTGTCGATGATGCACCTTGAGCAGGAAAAACTGAACCATAAGCTTAGAGAAATTCTTGAACAAAGAGCTGTCATAGAAAAGATAGACGCTTCTTCAATCCATAAAATTGTTGCATTGGGAAGCCTGGTCCGGGCAAATGGTATGTTGCTTTTTATTTCAACGGCTTTGCCAAAAATCACTATTGACAGCAAAAGCATCTTTGCGCTTTCGCCACAATCGCCTTTGGGAAGTAAATTAATGGGCAATGAAGCCGGTTTTTCGTTTGATATGAATGGAAAGCCCTATACCATAGAAAGCATTTCCTAAAGCTTCTTTTTTAAAATGCTTACAATGACCCCGTTGTTTTTGAAATCCTTTATCGAAGTATAATTGTTGAAGATGTAATCGTATTCTTCATCGCTGATATTGAAGATATTGGAGTAGAAAATGTATTCGCTGCCGTTGCCAATAGTATAAGCGTCAAATGACCTTTGGTCATTGTCCAGGTCGATGTCGTCCAGTTTGTAATAATTTGGGAAAAACGTATCTACCTCTTTCGGGTCGATTTTTTCGGTACCTAAATAATCTATGGCCTGAAGCCTCAGCTTGTAATACGGAAGATGCCCAAGGGTGGCGTCCCAGCCATTGGAAACTTTTGGGGGATAAATCCAGAAATTTCCGCTCAAAGAAATAATGATCCAAACAGCAATCAAGATATTCCGCAGCTTTGGCGCGACATAATCGGAAAACAATACTGCTGCGGTTAGTAATGCAAATATTAAATAGATCGGCATAAGGTAACGGTGCATCAGCAATCCTTTTGCCCATAGCATGTTTAGCGGAAGCAGCAGCAATACTACCGCAAAAACAAAAAACAGTACGTGGTTCTTTTTGTCTTTGATAATCTGTGATTTGTACCTGAATACTAAAATGGCAAATACAATCCATAGGGCAATTCTTCCGAAATCAAGGATTCTCCATCCCAGCAGCCCAATATTGAACAGCAATCCTTTAAAGTCATCTACACGCTCAAAACAGGCGGCCCAAGGAGAGTCTTTGTGATAACCAATCCAGCCTTTTGCCCGATAATGGTACATGCTGAAGCAAATGAAAATCAGCAAAGCCGGAAGGTATAAAAAGGAGCGTTTGAAAAGTGCTTTGATTTTGGCTGATTTCAACAGATGCAGATAGCCGATATTTACATAAATATCCACAAATACAAAGCAAAATGATAGCATCATGCCACGCATGCTTGTCAGGAAAAGAAAAATTACGCTTATTGTAATCAGAGAGCGGTTGTTTTTCAAAATAGAATTCAAACACAGCAAGCCAAAAAATACCAGGCAGACATCCGGAGAAACCAGAGTAATCTGGCTCATCAACGAAGCATCGATAAAAATCAGCATAACGGCTAAGCCAAGATATCTTTCGGGGATAAATCTTTTGCATAAAATGGTCAACTGCCAGACAATTCCAAGCGCAAAGGGAAGCATTGCAAGATGGCTTGCTTCAATGGATCTGCCAAAAAACTTCCAGACTAATGCAATGTACATCCCGAATGCCGGAATGTGCCCGCTGTCTATTCCGTCGGGTAAGAGCAATTGTGAAAAATCATTGCTGTAAAAGAAACTCGCATGGCCTAGCCCGAGCTGGATTGTGTCCCAGAAAAATCCGTTTTCCTTATTTATGTAAACCAATAGAAAAGCCAAAAGCGCGGTAGCTCCAATACCTATTTTATTGATTGATTTCGGACTCATTACCTGAACAGTTTTGATTTGTAGAAGCCATTTTTGCTGCAAAAATACTGGATCGAGGTTTTCATGACACCCAAGCCATATTTGACACTTCTTGAAAAATTAATGGAAGATGCTTCGTCAAAATATTTGGTAGGGCAGGTTATTTCGGCTATTTCAAAACCGTTGTGGAAAACCTGAGCCAAAAACTGATTGTCAAAAATAAAGTCGTCCGAATTCTGGTTGAAGTTGATTTTCTCTAAAACTGTTCTCGAATAAGCACGGTAACCTGTGTGGTATTCCGATAATTTCTGATTCATCAGTATGTTCTGGAATAATGTCAGGAATCGATTCGAAACGTATTTGTACATTGGCATTCCGCCTTTTAGGGCGCCTTTTCCCAAAATCCGCGAACCGATTACAACAGGGTAGACTTCATGTGCAATCAGGTAGCTCATCGAATGGATTAATTTGGGCGTATACTGGTAATCGGGATGGAGCATTATGACAATGTCTGCCTCAAGTTCCAAGGCTTTATTGTAGCAGCTTTTCTGATTGCCGCCATATCCCAGGTTGTTTTCGTGCTTTATGATATTCTTTATTCCGAGTTTTTTTGCAACTTCAACGGTGTTGTCGGTACTGTTGTCATCCACCAAAATTACATCGTCCACAATGTCGAACGGAATGTCATTATAGGTAGCTAAAAGTGTATTGCCAGCATTATAGGCAGGCAGGACTACGATGATTTTTTTGCCGTTGACCATGATTTTTGCAATTGTTTGGTAAATATAAAATTCATTCGGTAAAATCCAATTTATTTCAATCTATAACTTGTAGCGGGCATTTATAAATTGAAAATTTCATATTTGTTGTAAAAATAAATTATTGGTTATGATTTATAATTAAATTTAAATATATATTTTTCATTTATAACTATTATTACATCTTTGCCTTATCAAAATAAAATAATAAAGAATATGTGCGGAATTGTATGCGCCTTTGATTTAAAACAGAAAGCAGAAACCTTAAGGCCAAAAGTGCTCGAGATGGCAAAAACCATCCGCCACCGTGGCCCGGATTGGAGTGGAGTATTTAGTAATGAAAAAGCAATCCTGGCTCATGAACGTCTGGCTATAGTTGACCCGGCTTCAGGAAAACAACCTTTGTTCAGCAAGGATAAGAGTTTGGTTTTGGCTGCCAATGGCGAAATATACAACCACAGGATTTTGCGCAAACAGTTTGAAGGTAAATATGAATTCCAAACCGAAAGCGACTGTGAAGTCATTTTGGCTTTGTATAAAGAAAAAGGAGTGCATTTTATTGATGAGATGAACGGGATTTTCGGATTTGCGATTTATGATGTAACCAAAGACGAATATTTCATCGCACGCGACCATATGGGGATCATTCCGCTGTATATCGGCTGGGATGAAAACGGGACTTTTTATGTGGCTTCCGAACTGAAAGCATTGGAAGGCTATTGCACCAAAATACAATTGTTTCCACCGGGGCATTATATGTCGAGTACGGATGGCGAATTCGTGCAGTGGTACAAACGCGAATGGACAGAATACGATGCCGTGAAGGAAAATGCAACCAGCATTGAAGAGATCAAACAGGCCTTGGAAGCTGCAGTGCACCGTCAGCTGATGAGCGACGTCCCTTATGGGGTTTTGCTTTCGGGCGGATTGGACTCTTCGATTACGTCGGCGGTTGCCAAGAAATTTGCTCAAAAACGCATTGAATCGGGAGATACGGTAGATGCCTGGTATCCGCAGCTGCATTCATTTGCCGTTGGTCTGGAAGGTTCTCCTGATTTGGCTGCAGCTAAAAAGGTTGCCGATCATTTGGGTACCATTCACCACGAAATCAAGTTTACCATCCAGGAAGGCCTGGATGCAGTCCGTGATGTGATTTACAATATCGAAACGTACGATGTAACGACCATCCGCGCATCAACCCCTATGTATCTGATGGCGCGCGTTATCAAATCAATGGGAATCAAAATGGTCTTGTCCGGGGAAGGTTCTGACGAATTGTTTGGAGGTTACCTGTATTTCCATAAAGCGCCTAATGCCAAAGAGTTTCACGAAGAAACCGTTCGCAAGCTAAGCAAGCTGCATATGTACGATTGTTTGCGGGCCAATAAAAGTTTGGCTGCATGGGGAATTGAAGGCCGTGTGCCGTTTTTGGACAAGGAATTCATGGATGTTGCCATGCGCATCAACCCGCAGGATAAGATGATCAATGGTGAAAGAATGGAGAAATGGGTCATCCGCAAAGCATTCGAAGATATGCTGCCGGAAAGCGTGGCCTGGAGGCAGAAAGAGCAGTTTAGTGATGGTGTCGGCTACAGCTGGATAGATACTTTGAAGGAAATGGTAGCCAGGGAAGTTTCGGATGAACAATTGGCCAATGCCAGATACAAGTTCCCAATCCAGACGCCAACTTCAAAAGAAGAGTATTTTTACCGTTCGATTTTCCATGAGCATTTCCCGAGCGATGCGGCTGCCTTGAGCGTGCCTCAGGAAGCCAGTGTGGCCTGCAGCACCAAAATCGCATTGGAGTGGGACGAGGCATTTAAAAACCTCAATGATCCATCGGGAAGGGCAGTTGCCAGCGTGCACGAAGATGCATATGCAAAAGCCGAAGTTAAAGTTTAAAAATAAAGGCTCGCCTTAAAAATACCACCCGGGTGTGTTGGCCCGGGTTTGGATTGAAGTTTAGTTTGTTTGTTAAAAACGTCTGTCTTTTTGATAGGCGTTTTTTTTGTTGAAATAATGCCGAAAATGTTAATAACTTGAGCCTTTTAACAACCTTTTGGGATAGGAAATGAGGCTTGTTTTCTTATATTTGCGTGTTAGATAAAAAACGGATTTTTACGATAAATAATATGAGCGACGAGATTAAAAAGAGCAGTTATTCGGCCGATAGTATTCAGGCGTTAGAAGGAATGGAGCATGTAAGGATGCGTCCTTCCATGTACATTGGAGATACTGGCGTAAGAGGTTTACACCACTTGGTTTACGAGGTGGTAGATAACTCTATCGATGAGGCGTTGGCTGGACATTGTGACACGATCGGTGTTACGATAAACGAAGATAATTCCATTACAGTTGAAGATAACGGGCGTGGTATCCCGGTAGACATCCACAAAAAAGAAGGAGTTTCCGCACTTGAGGTTGTAATGACCAAAATTGGGGCGGGAGGTAAGTTTGACAAAGATTCGTACAAGGTTTCGGGAGGTCTTCACGGAGTTGGGGTTTCCTGTGTGAATGCTTTGTCGGATCATCTGAAAGCGATGGTTTTCCGCGAAGGGAAAATATACGAACAGGAATACGAGCGCGGAAAAGCAATGTATCCGGTTAAGCAGATTGGCGAAACCGACAAGCGAGGAACAACTGTAACCTTCCAGCCGGACAAAACCATTTTTACTCAAACTACCGAGTATTCATACGATACGCTTGCTGCACGTATGCGTGAGCTGTCTTTCCTGAACAAAGGGATCACCATTACGCTTACTGACAGAAGGGATGTAAATGATAAAGGCGAGTTCAATTCAGAAGTTTTCCATTCTAAGGAAGGTTTGAAGGAATTCGTTAAGTTTTTGGATAAAGGCCGTGAAGCCATCATTACGCACGTGATCAGCATGGAGCACGAAAAAGGCGAAGTGCCTGTTGAAGTGGCTTTGGTTTACAATACCAGCTATTCCGAAAATATCTTCTCGTATGTAAATAACATCAACACCCACGAAGGAGGGACGCATTTGCAGGGTTTCCGTATGGGATTGACCCGTACGCTGAAAAAGTATGCCGATGCTTCGGGCTTACTGGATAAACTGAAATTTGAAATCTCCGGGGATGATTTCCGTGAAGGGCTTACCGCAATTATTTCGGTTAAGGTTTCCGAACCACAGTTCGAAGGCCAGACCAAAACCAAATTAGGTAACCGTGAAGTGGTTTCTCCGGTTTCACAGGCTGTTGCCGAGATGTTGGAGAACTATCTTGAGGAGAACCCGAATGATGCCAAAATCATCGTTCAGAAGGTTATCCTTGCGGCACAGGCGCGCCATGCTGCCAAAAAAGCCCGTGAAATGGTGCAGCGTAAAACCGTTCTTGGCGGTGGAGGCTTGCCAGGAAAATTATCAGACTGTTCAGAGCAGGATCCGGCAAAATGCGAAGTATATCTTGTGGAGGGAGACTCGGCGGGCGGAACAGCAAAACAAGGTCGTGACCGTAATTTCCAGGCGATTCTGCCATTGCGTGGTAAGATCCTTAATGTGGAAAAAGCAATGCACCACAAAGTTTTTGAAAACGAAGAGATCCGGAATATTTTCACGGCGTTAGGAGTTACTATCGGAACAGAAGAAGACAGCAAAGCCCTGAACCTTGAAAAACTGCGTTACCACAAAGTAATCATCATGACCGATGCCGACGTAGATGGTAGCCACATTTCCACATTGATCTTAACGTTCTTCTTCAGGTTTATGAAAGACCTTATCGAAGCAGGGCATGTTTATATTGCTTCGCCGCCTTTATACATGGTGAAAAAAGGAAACAAGAAAGAATATGCATGGAACGACGACCAGCGCGATTTGATTACCCAGCAATTGGGCGGTGGAACAAGTATCCAGCGTTATAAAGGTTTGGGTGAGATGAACGCAGAGCAATTGTGGGAAACTACCATGAACCCTGAGTTCAGGACGTTGCGTCAGGTTTCCATTGAGAATTTGGCTGAGGCAGACCGTGTGTTCTCCATGCTGATGGGCGATGAGGTTCCGCCACGTAGGGAATTTATCGAGAAGAATGCGGTTTATGCTAAGATCGATGCGTAACTAGCCCCGATTGTAGTAGAAATCCTTTTTACGTCAGTAAAAAGATTGAAACGGAAAGCGGGAAAAAGCTTCAAAAAATTAAAAACAACAACAAAATAATATAAAAATGAAAGTTACAATTGTAGGAGCAGGAAACGTTGGTGCCACTTGTGCAGACGCGATTGCTTACAGAAGGATTGCCAGCGAGATCGTGTTGGTAGACATCAGGGAAGGTTTTGCAGAAGGAAAAGCGTTGGATATTACACAAACGCAGACTACCTTAGGTTTTAATACCAAAGTTACCGGAAGCACTAATGACTATACAAAAACAGCAGGAAGCGATGTGGTGGTGATTACATCCGGAATCCCAAGAAAACCGGGAATGACCCGTGAGGAACTGATCGGGATCAATGCAGGGATTGTAAAATCGGTTGCTGAAAGTTTGCTGCAGCATTCACCGAATGCAATTTTTGTGATCGTTTCCAATCCGATGGATACAATGACGTATTTGACTTTCAAATCTTTGGGCTTGCCAAAAAACAGGATCATCGGAATGGGTGGTGCGCTTGACAGCTCGCGTTTCAAAACCTATTTGTCACTGGCTTTGGATAAACCTGCTAACGATATCCAGGGAATGGTAATCGGTGGGCATGGCGATACGACTATGATCCCATTGACAAGATTGGCTTCGTACAACGGCGTTCCGGTTTCTGAATTTTTATCTGCTGCCGAATTGGAAAAAGTTGCTGCCGATACTATGGTTGGCGGAGCTACGCTTACAGGCTTGTTGGGTACTTCAGCCTGGTATGCACCGGGAGCTTCGGTTTCGTATTTGGTTGACAGCATTTTGAACGACCAAAAGAAAATGATCCCGTGTTCGGTTTACCTGGAAGGTGAGTACGGCCAGAGCGATATCTGTATCGGAGTGCCTTGCATCATTGGTAAAAATGGTGTTGAGAAGATTGTTGACATCACTTTGAACGAAGATGAAAAAGCAAAATTCGCAAAAAGCGCTGATGCGGTAAGAGCAATGAACGGCGATTTGAAATCGGTTTTAGCATAATAAAACGTACAGATTTACTGTATTTTAGAAAAAGATTGTACTTTTAGGTGCAATCTTTTTTTTATTTATGACAAAATTTTACCACACTCTTTTTGCTTCTAAAGCTACATTTTTGAAATGTTTTTTGGGTTTGATTTTTTTCTTCCATTCGTTGGATTCGTCCGGCCAGTACCAATGGACCAAAACTTTCAGCAATGAATTGTATTCTTATCCCAGAGGCGTCAAGATAGACCCGGTCGGGAATACCTATAGCTTTGGTACAGTCCAGGGAACAGTGGATTTGGATCCGTCTTCAGCGACCTATAATATTACCGGTACCACTTATATTCTTAAACTGGATAGTGCGGGTAATTTTGTCTGGGCAAAAGAATTGTCTTCAAGTGTTGGCATCCGGTCTTTTGATATAGACAGTAATGGCGATTTGTTGCTGACAGGAATTTTCAGCGGTTCGCAGGATTTTGATTTTGGCCCGGGACAATATACTTTGGGTGGTGACATGTTTGGCAATATTTTTGTTTTAAAGCTCAATGCCAATGCCGATTTTATTTGGGCTAAATCCTATGGCGGAAGTGGAGCAGACGGAGGTATGTCGATAAAATGCGATAGCAGCAATAATGTTATCGTTTCGGGGCTTTTTGGCTTTTCTCCGATTAATTTTAATCCCGGTGCAGGAAATGAGAACCATTAGCTCCAGTTATTACTATAACGGATTTTGCCTTAAATTGACTTCGGCAGGCGGATTTGTTTGGGTAAAGAAAATTCCGGGTAATAACACTTTTGTTAATGATTCCGTATTAGACAGCCAGGGAAATGTTTTTGTCTGCGGAAGACGTCAAGATGCCAATCTTGCCAATTATAATGGTTATATAGTAAAGATAAGCTCATCGGGTGCCGATCTTTGGGTGTATGATCTTGTGGGTTCAATGGAGGATTCCATTGATCTTATTGAGGTAGATGGCAATGATAATTTGGTTGCTGCCGGAACTGCCACTCCCGGAATAGATTTCAATCCTGCTGCGCAGGTGGATACGCTTTCGCCAAATGCATATGAATACATAGTAAAATTTGACCCGGCCGGGAATTTTATCTGGTTAAGGGGTATTCAGGCCAGTAATTGTGAAGACCTGAAAATAGATTCCAATAACAACATTTATCTGTTGGGAAGGTTTAGCGGACAGTTTTACTATGTACCCGATACGCAAACCCTGACGCCTTATTTTAATTCCTTTGATTCACACTATTTAATCAGATTGACCAGCCAGGGAGATTACAATTGGGGGTTCTACCAGAAGAATAATACCAGCGCCAATACAAAGGGGATTTTGGATCTAGCTGGTACAAATTTGTATGTAGCATCGACTTTTTCGGGTACCGCCGACTTTAATCCTGCGGAAGGCCATGATTATGTGACCGTTCCGTCAAACAGCAGTAGCATCTACCTTTCCAAATTCAGTACCGTCAATCTATCACTTTCACAGTTTGAGAAAACTGCGATGAAAATAATAAATAACCCTGCCGGCGAAACCTTGAACCTGTCTTTTGATACTGATGGGCCAAAGCAGCTTGGAATTTATGCTGTTGATGGAAAGAGAATTTCACAGCAATCAATTCAGGGCAATTATGCTGCTTTAGATATAGCTGTATTGGCTTCGGGCATATACCTGATAACCTGCCAATCGGAGTTTGGAACAGTAACCGAAAAATTTGTCAAAAAGTAGTTTTTGCTTATTGATTTGAAACCGGATTTAATTTAAGATGAAAAGAAATTGTGCCAACAATTTCTTTTATTTATTTGTGTGATTTTTTTCGCTGCGGGAAATGTTAAATGTTACAATCTTAATGTAATACCTTTTGTGCCTTTAAAAATAATGGATAACTTCGGGCTCAATTAACAAACTAACACTTCTTATGAAAAAAATTACACTTTTGGCAGGGATGTTTTTATCCTCCCTGTTTGCATTTGCACAGCCTCCATCCAACGATGAATGTGACAATCCCATTGCTTTGACAGTCAACGCCGATCAGCTTTGCGGAACAAAAACCTCAGGCACGACACTTGGCGGGACACCATCGGCCCAGGATACGAGCGATGTGTCAGGAACGCCAAACAATGACGTATGGTATACTTTTGAAGCCACAGGGCCAAATCACAGGATTACCATATCCAATGTCGTTGCTCTTGAAGGAAGTAGCACAGACATGGGGATGGCTGTATATTCAGGTGATTGTGCAGTGCTGACTTTTGTGGATACGAGCGATCCAAATACATTGAACCTTACCGGATTAGTGCAGGGAACTACTTATTATGTAAGGGTTTATGGCTGGTATGAAGATTCAAATCCGATGAGTTTCGATATCTGTATTGGAACGCCGGCGGTAGTAACTCCACCTGTAAATGACGAATGCGAAGGAGCTATTGGCCTTACTGTAAATGCCGATCAGCTTTGCGGGACAGTAACTTCAGGAACAACTCTTGGAGGGACACCGTCTACACAAGACCCAGGAGAAGTAACAGGAACTCCTAACAATGATGTTTGGTATAAATTCGAGGCAACAGCAACCCAGCACAAAATTTCATTAAGCAATATCGTTGATATAGACGAAGATTGGGATGATGATATGGGAATGGCAGTGTATTCAGGTGATTGCGGTTCGTTGTCTTTCATTGATACCAGTGATCCCGAATCGTTTAGTGTTACTGGTTTGGTTCCTGGCGATACTTATTTTGTGAGGGTCTATGGCTGGAGTTCGGATGCCAATCCAATGACTTTTGATATTTGCATCGGAACGCCAATAACAGCTGATCCTCCGGCAAACGACGAATGCGATGGCGCTATTGCTTTAACAGTAGATGCGAACTCATGTGCCAATCCAACTCCGGGAACTACGGCAGGAGCAACACCTTCTGCACAAGATCCTAGCGAAGTGTCCGGTAACCCTAATAATGATGTATGGTATAGTTTTGTTGCAACAGAAACCGATCATAGGATTACTGTGGGCAACATTGTCAACCTGGATGCAGAAAGCAGTACCGATATGGGAATTGCCGTGTATTCTGGATCTTGCGATGCATTGACATTTGTTGATACGAGTGACCCTGGGACCATGTATCTTACCGGTTTGACCGTTGGTGATACATATTATGTAAGGGTTTATGGCTGGGCCTCAGATGCTGAACCGATGAGTTTCGAAATATGCATTGGGTCAACATTGCCGGCTCCGGATAATGACGATTGTGCAAATGCTACAGTAGCTACGCTTCCTTATACGAATTCCCAAGATGCTTCCAGTGCTACTAATGGTGCCGGATTTGTAAGTTGTGATGGCGATGGGATGAATGATGGTGTATGGTATACCTTTACTGGTACCGGATCTGATATCACGATTGCTGTCAATCCTTTTGGCTGGGATCCTGAAATAGGTGTCTACAAAGGAGACTGTTCAAGTTTGGAATGTGTGGGGAATATTGACGATGGCGGATCAGGAACTCCAGAAACCTTTACGATCATAAATTCTGAAGTTGGTGTAGCCTATTATGTGAATATCGGGTATTATGGCTCGTCAACCGATAACCCTGAAGGCCCTTTTAGTATAAACATTACATTGCCTTTGGGAGTTCCTGAAATTGATGCTAATAATTTCAAGGCATATCCTAACCCGGTAAAAGATGTGCTGAATCTTGATTATAACAGCGATATTTCATCTGTGGCGGTTTTCAATCTGCTTGGGCAACAGGTGCTTGCAAAAGAAGTTCATGCAAGAACAGGGCAGGTAGACATGTCTCATCTGTCTGCGGGCTCTTATTTGGTAAGGGTTGTGGCTGATAATCAAGTGAAAACGATTAAAGTGATAAAGCAATAAATTGTAGGTAATAGCGATTCAGTTTCCTATTGACTTCCACCGATGGAATCTATGGTATCGGTTGGTTTGAAACTGATATTGCGACACTCAAAAAAGAGAACTGCGTTATTCGCAGTCTTTTTTTTGATATTAATCGATAAAATATTGGTTTGTCAAACTTAGAATTATATATTTGCACGTTTTCAAAAAAGCCGAAACCTTGCAAATACAAAGGATTGTGATTTAAGTCCTTGTGTTTCAAGTGTTTTTACGCTTTTTTACACCAATAAATTAAAACCAAAGAATTAATTAATTTTTAGTAATAATGCAGAATAAAGGACTAGTTAAATTTTTCGCAATTCTATTTGCATTGGTGAGCATCTACTCACTTACTTTCACATTTGTGGCCAATAAAGTAAAGGATGACGCCAAAAACTTTGCAGGAGGAAATCCTGAAAAAGAGATTAAATATCTTGACTCCATTGGAAAAGAGAAAGTATTCTTAGACTTTTTCACTTACAATGAAGTAAAAGATAAACAAATCAAAAGAGGTCTTGACCTTGAAGGAGGAATCAACGTAATTCTTCAAATCTCTGTAAAGGATGTTTTGAAACAATTATCCAATAATTCGAAAAACCCTGCCTTCAACAAGTCTTTGGAAGATGCTACAAGAAATCAAAGAGGTAACCAAACTTACCTTGATGCATTTTATGACGCATTCCAGGCAAATAAAGGAAACCTGAAATTAGCTTCTCCTGAGATCTTTGCAAATAGAAACCTCCAGGGACAAATCGACTTTAACATGACGGATGACCAGGTGAAAAAAGTACTGGTTAAGAAAATTGAAGAGTCTGTTGAATCTGCTTTTGGAGTATTGAGAAGCCGTATCGATAAATTCGGTGTAACCCAGCCAAACATTGCTAAAATTGGCCAGACAGGAAGAATCCTGATCGAGTTGCCAGGTGCGAAAGATGTAGACCGTATCAAAAAATTAGTATCGAGCAAGGCCGAATTAGAATTCTGGGAGGCATACAATGCACAGGAGTTTTTACAATTCGTTGCCACAGCTAATGATGCCCTAAAAGCTACAGTTAAAGAAGACGATGTTAAAGCTGAAACAGCCAAACCATCGGATTCACTTACAAAATTGTTAACTGATAAAGACAAGCAAGATCCGGCTGCTGCTAAAAAAGGAAACGGCCCTTTATTGGATAAATTGTCAATCCGTGGTTACGGAGGAATCATCGGAGCAGCTTCTCCTAAAGATACTGCAGCGATCAATGGTTACTTAAAAAGATCAGAAATCCGCAACCTATTGCCGGCTGACAGACGTTATGCAAAATTCATTTGGGGTAAACCGGTTGTAAGTGTTGACGAGAAAACCAAAAAAGAAACAGAAACTGTAGATTTATATGTTCTTAAAGGAAACAGAGACGATGTAGCTCCATTAAGCGGTGGTGTAATCGTTGAAGCAAACGCAACTTTCGACCAAATGGGTAAACCGGCCGTGTCTATGCAAATGAACGGACAGGGAGCCAGAGTTTGGGAAGAATTGACAGGAAGGGCATTTTCACAAAAAACCACTATCGCAATTGCGATGGATGATGTGGTTTATTCAGCTCCGGGAGTAACTTCTGGTCCTATCTCCGGTGGAAGATCGGAAATTACAGGAAACTTTGATGTTGCTGAAACACAGGATTTGTCTAACGTATTAAGAGCTGGTAAATTACCTGCTACTGCTGAGATTATCCAATCGGAAATCGTAGGGCCGTCATTAGGTGAAATCGCGATCCATGCCGGATTGATTTCTTCTGTAGTTGGTTTCTTCCTGGTTTGCTTATGGATGGTATTTTATTATGGCAGAGCCGGATGGTATGCTAATGCGGCCTTGTTGCTGAACTTATTGTTTATCTTCGGTGTAATGGCAAGTTTCGGTTTCGTATTGACATTGCCAGGTATTGCAGGTATCGTATTAACGCTGGGTACTGCGGTAGATGCGAACATTATTATATATGAAAGGGCGAAGGAGGAATTGCGTGAAGGAAAATCATTGGGTGATGCGGTACTTACCTCTTACGGATGGAAAGGCGCGATGCGTTCAATCATTGATGCCAACGTTACGCACATCCTTACTGGAGCTATCCTGTTCATCTTCGGAACCGGACTGATCCAAGGTTTCGCATTGACATTATTGATCGGTATCTTCACTTCGTTGTTTACTTCAATCTTCATTGCAAGGATCTTTATCGATAGGGATATCGCAAACAACAGAACATTGACTTTCTCAACAAACATCACTAAAAACTGGTTTACCGGTTTCCATTTCGATTTCATCGGAATCAAAAAATGGTCGTATGCATTCTCTACTTTAGTCGTGATTGTAAGCTGTATTTCTTTCTACTTTAACGGATTGGATGAAGGTGTTGATTTCGTTGGAGGAAGGACTTTCCAGGTTAAATTCGAAAAGCCGGTTGAGTCAACTACTATTTCTGACGAATTATCTGCTGCTTTCCACACTACTGTTGAAGCAAAAGTATTCGGTGAAGACGATCAGTTGAAAATCACAACCAAATACAAGATAAAAGAAGAAGGCGTTGAAGTTGATAAGGAAGTAAACGAAAAGCTTTACAATGGACTGAAAAAGTACTTCGGGCCAGAGATGACTTATGAAAAATTCATCAACTCTTACGATGGTAAAAGAATAGGAGTATTGCAATCATCTAAAGTAGGTGCTGCAATTTCTGCAGATATTAAAACCAACTCATTCTGGGCGGTATTGGGAGCTATGCTTGTGGTATGTTTATACCTTGTGATTTCGTTCCGTAAATGGCAGTATTCTCTTGGAGCTTTGGCTGCTGTGGCGCACGACGTGATCTTTGTATTGGGAGTTTACTCTTTATTGTACAAATACATGCCATTCCACATGGAAATGGACCAACACTTCATCGCAGCGATCCTAACAGTAATCGGATACTCAATGAATGACACGGTAATCGTATTTGATAGAATCAGGGAGTTCCTTGCCGGTGACAAAAAAGGCCACTTCAAGGATATCGTAAACCTTTCAATCAACACTACCTTGTCAAGAACACTGAATACGTCATTAACGATGATTTTAGTATTATTGATCATGTTTATTTTCGGTGGTGAGTCTATCAGAGGATTTATCTTCGCGATGCTGATCGGTATCGTAATCGGTACTTATTCGTCATTATTTATCGCAACGCCGGTATTGGTTGATACGATGAGTAAAGATGATATCGAAGATATCGAAAAAAGGCACGGTAACTAATTCGGTTAGTTTCAATATAAAAAAAAGGGGCTGTCATTTGACAGCCCCTTTTTTTATTTAAAAAATCCCGCCTAACATGGTATTCTTTATCCCGATCTTACTGTAGTCGAAATTCATTTTGTTGCGCAATAAAGCAGCATAAACACTTCTGAAATCCACCTCGTGCTTCAGATCGCCGTTGTCTAAATCAGCAAGGTTCGGATTGTTGCCAATGATTTTTCCTTTGTTGCCGCCGCCAATGATAAACATCGGTGCGGCGGTTCCGTGGTCGGTGCCATTGCCATTGTCCTTCACCCGTCTTCCAAATTCCGAAAATACGACCAAAGTCACATTCTGGAGCAGGTTTGCTTTCTTCAGTTCAGAATAAAAACTATAAACCGCATCATTCAGTTCTCCCAGGTTCCTTTGATGGATATTGAGCTGGTTGTCGTGCGTGTCATAACCGTTTTGTGACGTATAATATATTTTTGAATTCAGGTTTCCTTTAACCAAACGTGCAATCCATTCAAGGTTTTTACCCAAATTAGTCTTAGGGTAACTAACTTCTGATGCTGATTTTGCCAAAGCTTTCTGTATCTCATCAGAACCTTCAGAAACCGAGCCGGCAATCTTGCGTACAAAATCCAATTGCGGATTATCAGACAGTTTTGCCGAATCATTGCCAGGATCACGTATCTTAAAACGGTTAGGGTCTTTTACGGTAATGGAATTGGGCTCATTTCCTTTTAAGGAAAGATTGTCGACACTGTCAAAATTCACCCCGGCCGTAGGCTGGTGTTCTTCGCATTGCAGATCAAGATAGCGTCCAAGCCAGCCGTTTGTAAGGTATTCGTTTGATGCTGAAGCGGTCTGCCAGATCTCCTGGCTGCGGAAATGCGAACGGTTCGGTTCTGGATATCCTACATTTTGTATAACCGTCAAATCACCATTTTGTTGCATGGCGGCAAAATCCTTCAGCGCCGGATGAAATGCCATGCCGTTGTTTCTGCTGATGACAGTATTCCTGTCCAAAGCAATTTTGGTACGCAATTCATAATATAGTGGGTCTTCAAACGGAATGTATGTATTCAACCCGTCATTCCCGCCATTGAGCTGTATGAATACCAGGCATTGCTCGCCAACGATCAAATTCGGCTGCGAGCCAAAAGCATGAAGGAAATCGGGCAGAAGTAAAGTACCGCCTGTAAATGTTCCCGTAAGCGTGAGGAAGTTTCTTCTGTTCATGGCTATACAATTTGGAATTCAGGTGTTTTTATCATATTGTTGAACAGCCGCATCACAGCATTTTCAGCACCTTCAGCCTTTGGATTGAAATCGTATTTCAAAATCGTTTCCCAATCTTTCTGTAAATTTTCATCGGCTTGAAATAGCAACCGATCCTGCAGTTCAGTTATTATCGTTTTGCTATTGCCCGATTTTGTCCAGTTTAACGAAACTTTGATCAGTTGATTGATGTTTTCATTATCCATAAGCTGCGCTTTCTTACTAATGTTTCTGCCGTTGCATAACAGATCAGCCACATTGTTGCGTTGCAGGTAGGTTTGTGAACTTAGCCATTCCTTGCCACCGTTCCAGCCTTTTACATTGGGCTGATTGAACAGATCCATGCCTTGTTGCTTTAGGTAAATGGCCAAAAGTTTCGGATTCAGTTGCTCAATATTTAGTTCATTCATAAGTTGCAGGATGTAAACCAGCGGATCTTTGATTTTGCTTCCGGCATTGTCTTTGGAAAATTCTTCGGTAAAGATTTTGATCAACAAGGGTTTGATTTCAAAATCTACTTTCCGGAAATAATCTCCATAATAAGTGACCAGATCCTGCGCCGGATTGTCATAAATAAACCACTGCAAAATTTTGCGGGTAATCAAGTAAGGAACAGCTCTTTGCTCAAAAATGATATCAACCATTTCACTTGCCTTGAATTTTCCTGTTTTGCCGAAATAAGTTATGGTATCATCATTTTCAAGGAACCGCCTGTATTCGGCCTGGTCTTCACCCAAATTGAGCCCGGCCAAACCTTTGGCGCCATTTTTAATATCACTTTCGGTATAGTTGCCAATACCAAGTGTAAAAAGCTCGAGCAATTCGCGGCTCAGGTTTTCATTGATTTTATCCCTTCGATTGTCTACATTGTCCAGATACCGCACCATCGCATTGGATTGAATGCTGTTTTTGGTCAGTATTTTGAAATTCCCAAAAGCATTTTCCCTAAGCATTTGGTTGTGCTGGTAAATCCAATGGTTCACTTTTACCTTCTGATAAGTGGAGAACAAAATGATTGTGCCAGAAACAGGTCATTTTTTCCCGAAGCGGAAATTCATCGTTTGCCATTTTTTCAAGCCACCAACCTTTGAGTTCCTGCTGAACCTTTAGCTCGGTTTTCAATAATTCCTTGGCTTCCGCCGAATCGGAGTTTTTGAGTTCCTGGCGTTTTGCCCTTAATTCCTTTATCGATTTCGGGCTATTGTCCAGTAATGAAGGAGCTTTTGTGTCAAATGAAGCCGCAAACGATTTTTCAAGGAACTTTGGCAAGCCCATTAATCCAATGGCTTGGGCCTGTTTTCCCGAAAAACCTAACCTGAGCGACCAAAGCGTGTTCCTGTTCATCGTAATTGCTTTTATTTTCTTCTGATTTTGGCCCGATTTACCTTTACGGCACGAACCGTCCCCCTTCTGTTTTTATGTATGACAGTCGTTCCGCGGCGGTTATGCACCACCAATGTAGATGAATGCCTTCTCGGATAATAAATATTCCGGGCTGCGACAACGCGTCTTGTGGTAACATAATGATAGTAGGGACGGTAACGGATGCCATAACCATAAAACACAGTATGGGCAACAGGGCGCCAAGGCCGCCACCAGCCAGGATAATTCCTCCAGCGGTATGGAGAAACCCAGACAACATATCTTGGGCCATAAACATATCGTACGCCTGGCCAGAGCCAAACATTTACTGCAGCCCCGCCATTTTCAACGACAGTTACATTTGATTCGGTTTTCAAATTCTGCACCGCACCTTTTTCCTCCGAAGCGGGTTCGACAATTGTATTTTTGGCAAATAAATCCTCGTCACCTTCAATATGCAGCACAGCCTTGCCATCTCCGGTCTTTTCAAGCGCGATAAGTGCAATGTCCTGTTTTTCGGTTTCGGTAAGATATGTACTCATTACAATGATATGCGTATCATTTTCCTTGATATCTTCTACATTGATGTAGTCAATTTCTCCATCTCCGTTCAGGTCAAGGTTGTTGACCTGATTTTTTTGATCATTGAGGCTTTTTTCAAATTCTTCCAGCGAATTGGAGTTTTTGAAAAGCTCTAAAGCGCCTTCAAGGCTAAAATCGTCCCCGGTATTTGCAGGACGGTCATCTTGCTGTGTAAATGCTGATGTCATTCCGAGAATAATCAAAAGCAGCAGGTTTATCTTTTTCATGGCTAATTTTTACTGTAAGACTTTGCGTTTTAGACAAGGTTTAAACCGATGATGTTAATTGTAGATTTGACAAAGAAGCACAATTATTCTTAGCTAAAATTAAAAATAATGTATCTTTGGAATCAAATTGTTACAAAATGATTACCACGGCAACCGAAACACGATTAGAGCAGTATTTTAAGCAATTCCGTGACAATATCATCGGAATCGACCAGGAATTTGAAACGCCTTTTGGAAGCAGGAAAATCGTATATACTGATTGGACTGCCAGCGGAAGGCTTTACCGCCCGATCGAGGAAAAGCTGATGAACGATTTTGGGCCGTTTGTTGCCAATACGCATACCGAAACCACCATTTCGGGAACAGCAATGACAATGGCCTACCACGAAGCCAAACATATCATCAAACGCCATGTAAATGCTAATGAAAATGATGTTCTGATTAATACCGGAACCGGAATGACAGGCGTGGTGAATAAATTCCAGCGCATACTTGGGCTCAAGATTCCGGAAAACCTGAAAGATTTTATCGAAATCCCTAAAGCAATAAAACCGGTTGTTTTCATTTCGCATATGGAGCACCATTCGAACCAGACTTCGTGGCTCGAAACAATAGCCGATGTTGTAGTGATCCCGGCTAATGATGAAGGTTTGTTCTGCCTGGAGGAATTCCAGGAGGAACTAAAGAAATACAAAGACCGAAGCTTTAAGATTGCCTCGATCACGTCGTGTTCCAATGTTACCGGAATCCGTACGCCTTACCATGAAGTAGCCAAAATAATGCACCAAAACAATGGTGTGTGCTTTGTTGATTTTGCCTGTTCAGGGCCTTATGTTGACATTGACATGCATCCGGACGATGAAAGTTACCTGGATGCTATATTCTTTTCTCCGCATAAATTCCTTGGTGGCCCGGGAACTTCCGGGGTTTTGGTTTTCAATAAAAACCTGTACCACAACAATGTGCCAGACTGCCCGGGTGGAGGAACAGTTTCCTGGACAAATCCCTGGGGCGAGCACAAATACATTGACAATATTGAAGATAGGGAAGATGGGGGGACTCCGGGTTTTTTACAGGTAATCAAAACTGCTTTGGCAATTCAGCTTAAAGAGCAAATGGGCGTAAAGAATATCCTGGACCGCGAGCACGAAATTGTGGAGTACGTCTTTTCGGAACTGAACAACATCAGTAACCTTAAAATCTTGGCCAATCAGCACCAGGAAAGGCTAGGTGTGATTTCGTTTTATATCAATGACCTGCATTTCAATCTCGGAGTGAAGTTGCTCAACGACCGTTTTGGGATCCAAACCCGTGGTGGCTGCAGCTGTGCCGGAACGTACGGGCATTATCTGCTGCATGTAGACCAGCAGACTTCGCATGATTTGGTTTGCCTGATTACTTCGGGAGATCTAATCAAAAAGCCGGGATGGATCAGGATGTCGATACATCCGACAACTTCATCGGAAGAAATAAAAATGGTTTGCGACAGCATTAAGGAATTGGCACAAAATCATCAGCAATGGTCGAAAGAATATAGTTACGATCCAAAGACCAACGAATTTACGCATAAGGATTCCCTGTGCCAGGAAAAAGAAATGGTAAAAAACTGGTTCAGGTTCTAATAGTCTTCTTTCTTGTGTTTCCAGCGCTTGTGTGTCCACAGGTAGTATTCGGGCGCTTCATAAATCTGCTTTTCAACCCTTCTTAAAAACTCATCTGAAATCTGGTAATCAGGGATTTCTTTTGGATTGTCAAACATTTCCTCAAATGTAGCTTGGTAATAGCCCCGTTTGAGCTTTTTTACGCGTAAAAAAATCACATTCATGTCAAAGCGCTTGGCAAGCATTTCTGCGCCTGTGTGGACAGGTGTTTCAATTCCCATAAACGGAGCCCAATGATAGGCCCGGGAAGCCTGTGGCGATTGGTCGCTGGCAAAGCCATAAACGCCCAAATGCTTTTCTCTGTGGTTTTTTTCGATGATTGGGATACTTTCTTTAGTGTTGATAAGGGTAGCCTTGAATTTTGACCGTATCTTTTTTACCAGGCGGTCGAAATATTTATTGTTGATTTTTTTGTAAATGCCAAAACCTTCAAACGTGATATAATTGTTCATCGAAACCAACCATTCATACGAAGCGTAATGGGCGCAGAGCAATGCTATGCTTTTTCCTTTTTTTTCCATATCAAGATAGATTTCCAGGTTGGTGAAGGCAAAGTGTTTTTCCATCTCTTTTTGCGAAATAGACATCGTTTTTACCATTTCCAGGAACATGTCGCACATATGGCTGTAGAATTTCTTTTCGATAGCCAAACGTTCTTTTTCTGATAAATAGGGCAGTGCCATTGCGATGTTGTTGCGCACCACTTTTTTACGGTAGCCAATGACATTGTAAACTAAAAGGTAGATAAAATCAGAGAAGAGATACAGCAATCGGAAAGGAAGGATGGAAATAAGCCAGATGAAAGGATAAACTATGATGAAAATAATGAATTGCATTCGCTGTAATTTTATGCAAATATAAAGTTTAAACTTATTTTAACGCCTGCTATTTAACAAATGCTAAAGAAGTATTGTTATTTTTACAGTCGGAACCTCTAGTCAACACGAAGTAAAATATTTCAGCCATGCTCAACGTTTTTCTGCTCGGTATCATTCTGGCCAATGTCATTATCAGTTTTAAAGGATTTAAGGATCGGTTGTTTTTTAGGAAATACCAATTCCATGTAGGCAGCATACGTGCCGGAGAGCAGATAAGGATGGTCAGTTCGGGCTTTCTCCATGTTGATGAAATGCACCTTGCTTTCAACATGATTACGCTTTATTTTTTTGCCCCGTATGTCTATGAGTATTTAAATAATTTTTCATTCCTGCTGGTTTATTTCGGAAGCCTGATTTTCGGGAGCCTGCTTACAATGCTGTTCCACAAGGACGAATACAGTTATAGCGCGGTTGGTGCATCCGGTGCCGTTACCGGGATTGTTTATTCGGCAATATTGCTGGAGCCAAGGCTTTGGATTTATGGATTTATCCCGGGTTATGTTTTCGGGATATTGTATTTATTGTATTCGATTTACGGAATGAAGGCCAAAAATGATAATGTAGGCCATACTGCGCACATTGGCGGAGCAATCGGAGGTTATGCGATAACTTTGATGAAAGCGCCCTATTTATTCCAGCAAAGTACGTTTGAGGTGGCCTTGCTGGCTGTTCCCATTGTGATTTTATTTGTCATGGCCAAGATGGGGAAATTATAATTGGCACAACTTTTGAAAAACACTAAACACAAACATTTAATAAAAACAGCTATGAAAACGATGAAAACAACAGTATTGATTTTGACCACATTTTTTGGAACTGCAACTATGGTGCAGGCACAGGATCAAAAGCTTCAGGTACCACAGATTTCGGTTACCGGAGAAGGAAAAGTAAAAGTAGTTCCTGACCAGGCCGTAATTTCTGTAGGATTTCAAAACTCAGGAAAAGATGCCAAAGAAGTAAAAACCCTGAATGACGAAGTGGTGGACAAGGTAATCAAATTCCTGAAGAAAACCGGAATCCCGGCTACCGATTATAAAACCAACAATGTAAGTCTTAATAAAAATTACGATTACGAAAAAAAGAAATACAATTTCCAGGCAAACCAAACGTTGAGCATTACTTTGAAGGATTTGTCAAAATATGACGAACTGATGATGGGGTTGACCGATGCCGGAGCGAATACCATCAATGGGGTAGAATTCAAATCATCAAAAATGGATGATTATGAAAAAGAAGCCAGGAAAAAAGCTATTCTTGATGCCAAACAAAAAGCTAATGATTACGTGTCGGTTTTAGGGCAGAAAGTGGGGAAAGCCTTATTGATTACTGATAACTCCCAGACTTTTATCCCGCAACCGATGTACAAAAGCAACATGATGGCAATGGCTGCTGATGGAGGTGCGCAACGCGAAACCCTTGCGATTGGTGAAATTGAAGTCAATACCAATGTAAGCGTAACTTTTGCATTGGAATAAAATTGGATAATCAACAAGAAAGCCCCAGATTTTCTGGGGCTTTCTTGTTTAAAAATCTTCCTTGTATTTTAAATCTACCATTTGATGATCGTCGATGTTAAAAACAAACTCATTGATCGGCGAATAATAGAATACCGATTTTGTCCCATTTTTATACCTGTAGATTTTATCGGGTTTCCCCCAATGGAGCTGCAGGGTATCATAGGCTATATCTAGTTTTGTCTTTTCAAATTTATCCAGATAATAAAATTCGCTTCCAATTACAAAAAGAATTGCAAAAACGCAAAGCGAAACCAATACAGCAGCTATTTTGAAAAGCCTTTTAGTCATCGGTTTTTGGTTTGTTTAACGGTTCGCCAACGGCAATGTCACATCGATGTCCTTCCTGCCCGTGTGGAGGATTCATCCCTGGCGCAGTAACAACCGGCGTATCCGATTTCAAAATAACCGGTGCTCCGGAGTCACCCGTAGCAGTTGGAGTTGGGATGGTTGCTGTTGTAAATGTTGCTTTGCCGGGAGTAGCGGCAGATTTGGCGGCAACCGAATTCAATGGTGCGCCCACCGGAATATCGCAACGGTGCCCAGGCTGCCCGTGTGCCGGATTCATTCCTGCTTTGGTTATAACGGGAGCCTGCGCCTGAGGTGCAGCCTGCGGTACATTTTGAACCGGCATTGCGATTTGCTGGTTGGGCTGGTTTTGGACCGGAACCGGATCGACTCTTGGTACTACGATCTGTTGTGGGGTGTTGCTGTTTGTTGTTACTTCGGTTTCTGTCTTTTCATCATTCTTGCAGGATGTAAAGGCAATTGAAAGCGCGAGTAACGAACAGAGAGTTAATTTTGATTTCATAAGCATAAAGTTTTTAGGAACTCAAATATAGCTCTTTATAAACTTAGATGGATCAACATTAACGTTTTGCACAGAATCATCAGTCAAAACCAAATTTTTAATGTCCGGCAAAAAAGCCTAACATCGTATGCAACGAATCTGATGCATGCATTTTTTCTCCGTTTTCAAGAGATTCCTGTGCCGCAATTGTGGCCCGTTCGCGCATTTTTGCTTCATAAGCTGCAATGGCTTCCTGTATAGATGCATACATTCCGGATGTCAGGCATTTGCTCAATTCCAAAGCGTCCAGCATCGCCATGTTGGCGCCTTCCCCCGCAAATGGAGGCATTACATGTGCAGCATCTCCCAACATAGTTAGATTAGGCAAAGATTCCCAATCCTGATCCAAAGGCATGCAGTATATTGGCCTTGGAACAAAAGGCGCAGCGGCATTTTCGAACAATTCGTACCAAACAGGATTCCAACCCGGATATTCCTTTTGGAACCATGCCAGAATTTGTTTATTGTCAGAATAATCCAAACCGCTGTTTTTTGCCCAATTTTCATCGGTTTTAAAGCTGGCATAAAAGCCAAGATTGCCATCGCCTTTCTGGCCAAGCAGCAGGTTTTGTGCATTGCCGAAAGCCATGATCTTTCCGCCGTTTGCCAAAGCATGGATGTGAGGCGCCTTTTCTTTTGAATCGGGGACATTGCCTTCCAGCATGGTTATGCCCGAGTAGAAGGGTCTTATATTGGTTATATAAGGGCGGATTTTTGAATTGGCGCCATCGGCAGCAACAACGATATCTGCATAAACGGATGTGTTATTCTTGAAATGCAGCAGCCAGCCTTCATTTTGCTCTTTCATTGAAATGAAATGAGAATCCCAAACGACAGTTTGTGGCTGAAGCGATTCCAACAGCATATTCCGTAATGGGCCACGGTCAATTTCGGGACGAAAATGTTCGTTGCCAAAATCTTCACCTGGCTTATCCTGGTGATCGCTGTATAAGACTTCTGCATTTGCATTGGAAATAATCATTTTATCGGCGCCCGGACGGAAATTTTTCCTGAATTCGCCGAGCAAACCCGCACCACGCAAAGCAGCCAAGCCCGAGTTTTCATGCATGTCAAGTGGTGAGCCCTGGACCCGCGCATATTTGCTGAAATCCCTTTCGTATACTTTTACATTGGCGCCATTTAGCTGTAAGAGCCTTGCTAATGTCAGGCCTCCTGGGCCGCCGCCAACGATTGCGATTTGTTTGTTATTTAGTATCATGCCACAAAATTTTATTTTATGAGGCAAAACTACTGCTGCTTCAGGACAGATAATAGTACAAATCGGTCGTTTTTGTTTTTGGACAATTCTTTTGGGGCTACACCTGAAAATTTCTTGATTTCCTTTATGAAGTGATTTTGGTCGGTGAAATTCAATTCGGGGAAAAGCTTTCCTTGCGCAATATGTTCCAACGAAACCCTAAAGCGAAGTATGTTGCAGTATGCTTTTAACGAAAGCCCGAACTGCTGGTTGAAATAACGATTGATCTGCCTGCTGCTCCAGCCAACATTATCCGAAAGTTCTTTTACGCTCATTTCTCCGTTTGATTGATAAATGAGTTCAAAAAGCCTGCGTTTTCTTTCGTCAACAGTTTTAGGCAAAAGATCGGTTAGCTTTTGCAAGGCTTTTTTGCGGAATGAATCAAAGTCCTTCAGATCAGTTTTATTGAAATCCCAAAAATCATCTGGCAAAAGCTTTGCGCTATTGACCACATCAGCTATAGAAGTATGAAGAAGGTATTCAACAGCCAATGGTTTCAGGTTGATGTCAAAAAAGAAAGTGCCGGGCTGGATGCTTCTCTGTTTTGGTTCGGTTTCCAATCCGGTGAGGACCACCTCAAAAGTGCCTGAAGCCGACAGCAGGAAAAATAAATCAATCCTGCCGTCCGGTATTACAACAACTTCTTTTGTTTCGTTAGATTGGGTATGGAACATTCCGAAGCTTTCTACAAAGTCCGTAAGATCTCCTTCCGGTTTGATGAATTTATATTTGAAATGCTGGTCCAATTTTATAAATCAGGTTAATGACCCTCAAATTTAGGTAAGTTTTTTAAATTGAATATATGATTTGGTAATAAGGCAGGGTTACTTCGGTGAAACAGTATAAAGTAATTTAAAGTACAAACCAGCTAAATAAAAAAAGCAAGCTTTATTATTTAGCTTGCTTTTCCATTTATTTGTGGGGAGAGCAGGATTCGAACCTGCGAAGTTCTCACAGCAGATTTACAGTCTGCCCTCGTTGGCCGCTTGAGTATCTCCCCATTGCACTAACGCGGTTGCAAATATAAAAACACTTTTTAGCTTCGCAAACAAAAAAGTAACTAATTCGCAAACCTTTTTTTAATTGTTTGGTTTTTAGCTTAATAAAAAAATCTCCCGAAGGAGATTTTCTGTGTTTTATTTTAAAAGTTCCTCAATTTTGCTCTTTAGGTCATCACCATACAAATCAATTGCCATAACCTTGCCTTTGGCATCCAACAGAAATGTGGTTGGGATTTGAGTTACATTATACTGTAGCGCTATCGGATCTTGCATCTCCTTCAGGTTTGAAACCTGTGTCCAGGTCAGCTTATCTTTTGCAATGGCAGCTTTCCATTTGGCTGCATCAAAATCAAGCGAAACACTGATAATGTTCAATCCTTTGCTGTGCAGCTCATTGTAAAGCGCTACAACATTTGGGTTTTCTTCCCTGCATGGCGCACACCATGAAGCCCAAAAATCAATTAGCGTAACTTTGCCTAAGCTTTCCTTTAGTGTAACAACTTTGCCTTCCGGCGTAGGGGCCTTAAATTCAGGAGCCTGTTGGCCGACTTTTATTTTAGGGCTGGCTTTTTTTTTGAAGCGTCGATATTTTCCTTAATTGTCTTTGCAGGCTTCGTTTTTTTCAATGATTCGTCAAGCGAATTGTAGATGCTTTCTACGTCTTTCGAATATTTAGGATTGCTCATCATCATTTGGGCAATCAAAACGCTGATGAAAGATTTTGGATGGTCTTTTGGGTAGCCAAAAGTGTAGTCGGTGATTGGTTTCTGGATCGCATCGTATTCTTTCCTGATCCTGTTCATCGTTACGGTATCGTTCTTTTGTTGAGCCTCAGTCATTACAGGCATGTTTTTCATTTGGAAAGCCATTACCTCTTTTTGTAATTTTTTCTGGATTTTGTTTGACTCTTCATTGAATTTAGTGAATTCCTCGTTGCTGTAGGTTCCTCCTAATTTCGATTTGAAAATACTGTCTTTGTCAACGGTAACTTGAATTTCACCACCTTCAAGAATCAATGGGACTTTACCGTTTACCTTATCTATTTGAAGAAAATGAATTGCAGGCTCATTGGTCTTTCCTTTGATCTCAAATTTTCCGTCAACGATTTTCACTGTGTCAATCGCCTGGCTCATTCCCATTTCATTTTGCTTTTCAAGGTAAACCAAACCCGTTTTCATCCCTTTTACGGTTCCTGTGATTTCATACTCACCTTCACCTAATCTGTTGCACGAATAAAGTGAAACTGCTCCGGCTACTAAAAGAATTATTTTTTTCATTTTCTTGTTTTAAATTTTAAGAATGCAAATGTATTTAATTTGCTTGTTGTATATGTGTTTATTTGATTTTTTTTACAATTATTTTTTGCCCGAAGGACATTCAAACTGAGTACAGTTAACATTGGTTTGCTTAATGCCGCTCATTCCTTTTTCAACATTGATGATGTTATGGATACCTCTCGATTTTAAGATCGAAGCCATAATCACAGAACGGTATCCGCCTGCACAATGCAAAAAGAATTCATCGTTTTTTGGAACCGACTGGAAATTTTCATTTACGTTGTCCAACGGAAGGTTGATCGCATTTTCAACATGCTCGGCTTCAAATTCTCCGGGTTTCCTGGCGTCAATTACAATGCTGTTTGGATTGAATTGCACGGCAAACTCTTCAGGTGAAATTGATTTGATCGAATCGGTTTCAAATCCTGCTGCTGCCCAAGCTCCGATGCCGCCTTTTAGGTAACCCAAAACACAGTCAAAACCTACCCGCGATAATCTTGTAATGGTTTCCTCTTCCTTTCCTTCCGGAATAACCAAAAGCAATTTCTGGTTTACATCACGTAGCATGGAACCAACCCAGGGAGCAAATGCCCCTTGTATCCCAATGAAAATCGAATTCGGAATGTGTGCTTTTACAAAGTCATTTTCGTGGCGGACATCCAATACGATGATATCACCTTCATTGGCAACCGCTTCAAATTCCCTTGGGGAAAGCCCTATATTGCTTTTTTCAATAATATTGTCCAGGCTCTGGTAACCTTTGATGTTCATCATGACATTCTGTGGGAAATAGGCTGGGGGAGTACCCAGTCCATCCAATAGTTCCGTGATAAATTCTTCCTTGGTCATGTCAGCCCTCAGGGCATAATTGCTGCGTTTCTGATTGCCTAAAGTGTCGGTGGTCTCCTTACTCATGTTTTTGCCACAGGCGCTACCGGCACCGTGGCTTGGGAATACGATCAGATCATCAGGCAAAACCATGATCTTATTGCGAAGCGATTCGAAAAGATAAGCTGCCAGTTTTTCCTGTGTCAAATCGTCTACCAGGGC
Organism: Flavobacterium sp.; assembly: GCA_049841115.1. Lineage (GTDB taxonomy): Bacteria > Bacteroidota > Bacteroidia > Flavobacteriales > Flavobacteriaceae > Flavobacterium. Next base: position 22,992 of record JASGHQ010000006.1, on the reverse strand, counting down.
CTGTGCCAAATCCGGACGGCCTACATCGCCTATAAATAAAGTATCTCCTGTTATGATTCCATATTGCTTTCCGTTTCCGTCAATTAGCAGGTAGCAGGTACTTTCCAGTGTATGCCCCGGAGTGTGGATTGCTTTTACCGTATAATTGCCTACTTTGAATTCCTGGCCGTCTGTGGCAATAATCGCTTCAAATTCGGGATTGGCTGTTGGCCCGTAAACAATTTGCCCGCCACTTTTTTGGGCTAAATCCAAATGGCCTGAAACAAAGTCGGCATGAAAATGTGTTTCGAAAATATATTTTATAGTGGCATTGTCTTTTTTGGCTTTATCAAGATAAGGCTGTACTTCGCGCAACGGATCAAAAATTGCTGCTTCGCCATTGCTTTCAAGGTAGTAGGCTGCCTGTGCAATGCATCCGGTATATATCTGTTCGATTTTCATAGAAAGTCTAAAGGTTTAGAGTTGCAAAATTAATTAATAACCTCAAAGATAAGGGTTGATTTTAGAATACTTTATGATAAAAGTTCTTTGTAGAGAATAAAAATTGACATTATCAGGATAAAGACCCCAAATAGCTTTTTAAGGTGTTTTTCGTTAATGAATTTCTGAACATACAATCCGATAAAGATGCCAATTACAGAAACCGTTGTGAAGGTCAGCAGGAATGGCCAGTCCATAGGCATATTCTGTACATCGCCCGAAAATCCGATTAACGAATTGATGGTGATTATCAGTAACGATGTCCCGATGGCTTTTTTGATGGGCAGCCGTGCAAACTTCAGCAAAGCCGGAACAATCAGGAATCCTCCTCCGGCACCGATCAATCCGATTAAAATTCCGACAAAGAAAAGCTTAATCATGACAATGACCAGAGAATTGATCTTGAATTCGACCAAATCGGCTTCTTTTTGGGTTTTGAGCATAGCGTAAGCAGCCATAAACATCACGATTGCAAAAAGTACCATCAGGAACGTTTCTTTGGATAACTGCAACGAGCCGAAATAAAATACCACATCCGGAATCCCGGGAACGATGAATTTACGGGTCAGGTACACGCCAATTACCGATGGTATGGCAAACTGGATTGCTGTCAGCGGTTGTACCAAACCTCTTTTGAAATTCTGTATCGAGCCAAAACCAGAAGTAGTCCCAACAATGAAAAGAGAATAGGCTGTGGCGATAATCGGGTTGTAATGGAGGATATAAACCAAAACCGGAACTGTAAGTATTGAGCCGCCGCCGCCGGTGATCCCAAGTACTATGCCTATAAACAAGGCGCCGATATATCCTAAAAATTCAGGCATCATTCAAAATTGTGATGTAAAAATAATCTAATTGGATGAAATAATAGCGGTTTAGTTTTTAATGCTTACAGATTTATAAGATTTTTTTGCAATTAAATTGGCGGTTGGCATCATATTATAGTTAATTCTATGTTCATATGCTGTTTAACTCATTGTAATAGATATATTTGTCGTCCACAATTTTATGAATGATGCTAAAAAAACTACTATTCCTTATAGCGCTGATTTCGTTTTCAGCAACGAATGCCCAGGTGGTTATCAACGAATTGGATGCCGATACGCCATCTACCGATGTTAAAGAATTTATAGAACTGAAGACACCTTCACCGTTTACGGCACTTGACGGTTATGTGGTGGTTTTTTTTAATGGTGGTAGCAATGGAACTTCCAACCTAAGCTATTATACCATCGATTTGGACGGCTTGGTTACCGATGGGAATGGCAATGTGCTTTTGGCAAATTCACAGGTAGTTCCTTCAGGGTCCTATGTGATTCCGAATAATACTATCCAAAATGGCCCAGATGCTGTAGCAATTTACCTCGGAAATCCGGAAGACTTCCCAACAAATACGCCGGCAACAACAACCAACCTGATCGATGCCCTGGTTTACAGCAACAGCGCAACCGCATTGGCTACAGCCATAATGACGGCCTTAAATGTTACTGTAAGCTATAATGAAAATGCCAATGGCCAGGCTGCAAACCAATCGATCCAAAGGAAAGCCGATGGCACTTATGAAGTGAAAGCGCCAACACCCAGAGCCAATAACGATGGTTCCGGGATTGTTTATAACGGAATAACTACCAGTTTCAATCCGGCAAATACAGTTGCTGAAGGGCAAAGCATCGTGATTACTTTTACTACCGATGTGGCGGTAACTTCTACATTGAATTTTGCGATTACGCTGAATAATGGTTCGTTTAATGCCTCTGATTTTACCGGGAATCTAAATATCTCGATTCCATCAGGAAGCACGACGGCATCCACTACAATCCAGATTTTGAATGATGGCGTCAATGATGGTGATGAAGAAATGGTTGTAAAAATCGGAACAGTGCCTTCAGATTATATCATATTGAACAACAATAGCATCATCAGGGTAAATGACATCAATTTTAATATACTTCCTTTTGGCACGCCGGCCAATCCAACCTATGGCAATGTGAGCAGTACGGCGCCGGCCGGATATTATGCGTCTTTGGAAGGGAAATCGGGAGCAGCATTAAAACAGGCGCTCCAGGACATTATTGCGAATCCGTCTGTTGTTCACGCGCATACGTATGGCGATATCATCAACATACTTAAAACCGCAGACCAGAACCCGGAAAACAGCAACCAGGTTTGGCTCATTTATACAGAGCAGCCGCGTTCTAAAATCGATTACCAGACGGGGAACAGCATCATCGGTAAATGGAATAGAGAGCATATTTACTGCCAGTCAAGGGGCAATTATGGCGATTTGTACAATCTTCCGCCAGATGGCATCAATGTTTGGGCTTCATCCGGGCCAAATGATATAGGTGCAGGCCTGTCTGATGCGCATCATTTGCGTGCTGTTGACGGACAGGAAAATTCGTCGAGGAACAATCGTAATTATGGTATTGATTACAATGGGCCAACAGCAACGCCAACCAGCAGCTGGAAAGGAGATGTGGCGCGCGCCTGTTTTTACATGGCGGTGCGGTATAACGGGCTGAATGTTGTAAATGGCAATCCGAATGAAAATATAGTAGGGCAGATAGGGGACTTGGCAACCTTATTGACATGGAACCAAACCGACCCTAGCGATGATTTTGAAATGAACCGCAACAATTACATTTACACCTGGCAGGTCAACAGGAATCCTTTTATAGATTATCCGGCCCTGGCCAATTATATATGGGGTGCCAACGCCGGACAGGTTTGGCATGCTGCTTTGGCCAATTCGGAATTAGCTGTTGAGAAAGTAATCATGTACCCAAATCCGGCTAAAAATACCGTTGCAGTTTCCGGGATCGAATCGGATGCCGTAATTGAGATCTACTCGGCATTCGGCCAAAAAGTACTCGAGCAGAAGTTTGCCGGCGAAACCACTTTTCACTTTAACCTTGCTTCTGGGATTTATATGGCCAGGATTACCGCTGATACCAAAGTGATCACCAAAAAGCTAATTGTTAAATAAATTTTGTAACGGTACCGAATAAAAAAAAACCATCTCACGAGATGGTTTTTTTTTATGATGGGTTTGTGATTTCGCCTATTTTAGTGGCATTTAAAGGTTTGGAAAGATGCCCTTTTATTTTGGGAAATTCCTTGGCTTTTTCCTTGTCTTCATTAGAAATAGACGAACTTACAATATAAATATCGGTATTGTCGGTATGTAGGTTGTTGATTTCCTTCAAAAAATCCCAACCGTCCATTATGGGCATTTGCAGGTCAAGCAAAATGATTTCGGGTAAATTGTTATCCCAGTCCAGTTTAAAATAATCTATGGCTTCCTTTCCGTTTTTAAAAAACATAACATCATGCCCAATGTTAGAGTTCCTTATGATTTTGTTTATCAGGAACTGATAAATCGGGTCATCGTCTATTATGCAGAGTACTTTGTTCATTTGAAATAAATTATAAATGTGGTCCCTTCGTGCAGCTTGCTTTCCGCAATAATTGTACCACCCATTGCATCTACCTGGTTTTTTACCAAAAATAAACCAATTCCTTTCGAATCCGGATTGTTGTTGAAGGTTTTGTACATTCCGAAGAGCTTCTCTCCATTTTTCCTTAAATCGATCCCGATTCCGTTATCCTCTACACGAAGGGATCTGGTTTTTTCGTCAAAGGTAATGATTATCTCAGGTTTTCGGTCTTTATGGCTGTACCGGACGGCATTTGAAATCAGGTTGAAAAGGATGCTTTCCAGATATGCGGTATTGTAGCTGATCACAATATCTTTAGGGACCAGGTTTTGGACATTTGCGTTTTTTTTGCCTATCTGCTGGCTCAGTATCAGTTTGGCATTTTCCACATAGCTCCATAGGTTCAGTTTTTCAATATTCAGGTTGATGTTGGTCCGGATGCTCACCACTTCATTCAGGTTGGTCATCGTTTCGTTGAGCGAATCGGAAACACGTTTCAGTAAATCAATCATTTCATCGCGTTCTTCTTTGGTTTCTGCCGTTTCCAGAAAATCGGAAATGGTTTGGATATTGCTCGTGTGCGAACGAAGATTGTGTGAAACGATATATGAAAAATTCAACAGCCTCTTATTCTGATCGGAAACCAATTCAAAAGATTGCCTCAATTCTTCTGCGGCACGTTTCTGCTCGCCTATGTCTTCAATTATCGCAACATGGTTTGCCGGCCTTTCTCCCGAATTTCCGATTGCAGAAACCAAAAGGTTTACCAGTACCGGTCTTCCTGATTTATGGATGTATCGTTTTTCAAAATGGAAAGTGTCAATTTCGCCCTTTCTGAGCTTTTCCAGGGTTTCAGCCCCTACAGTATAATCTTCGGGATGAGTGATGTCTTTAAAATTAAACTGCCTTAGTTCCTCTTCGGAATATCCCAGCAGCCTGCAGAATTCGTTGTTTGCTTTAAGGAAGTAACCACTAATAGTATCCACCCTGGCAATGCCAACTGGGGCATGGTCAAATATTACCTTAAATTCGCTTTCGCTGTTGGCTATTTTCTGGGCCTGTTCGTATACCAATTGCTGTAAACGAGCTGGTTTTTTCATAATAGAGGCAACCCATAGCGAACAGATTATCGATAATAATAAACCCAGGAACCCTGAAGTGGTAACTTGGTAGAGCAATGCATTTTTTTCGCGTACAATCAGATAGAGCTTCCAATCGCCATCCGGAATGGTAACGATTTGATAATATCTGTTGGAAAAATCCTGTTTGTTTTCAAGGAAAAACTCCTCTTTATGGGTTATTGGGCTGACTTTTGAAAACTGGAAGTAGTACCTGGAATCGTCAATAGATTCAATACCGGTAACTTTTATCAGGGTTTTTAGCCGGATGATTACTGCGGAGAAGCCCCAGAATTTATTCCCCCGAAATACAGGCAATCTTCCTACGACTGCTTTTCCACCCTGCCGTAATTCGAGCGGTCCGGCAAAGTAGATTAGTTTGCTTTCTATGGATTTGAGCGCTTCCTCGCGAACTGTCGGGCTTTTGAGGATGTCAAAATTAATTGCATCCTTATTGTCTTTGTACGGATAGACATATTTGATTATTCCTCCCGGAACCAACTGTACTGCATCAATAGAAGTGTTAGAATCGACTAGCTGTTTGGCCACTTTGTCAAAATTCTCCGGTTGGCCTTCATCATTGATGGTCATGGCAAGCGTTAATGTTGTCACATAGCTGGTTTTGAGTACCTGCTCAAAATTTTGGCGCACCACGCCAATGATATTGGCCATTTCACGGCGCTCATTTTCTTTAACGGTTTCATATCTTAGTTTCACCAAAAAGCATACGAAAGCAAGCAACAAAAGAAAGACTAAAGTTCCCGAGGTATTAGGCCTTGTTAAAAACCATTTAGACAGTTTTGTCCAATTTCTTTTAAAGCTCATTAGGTTGGTACTTTTTGTAGAGGTAAAAAAGTGATATAAATATAACTAAAATACTTGCAGAGTGCGATTATTTTTTTATTTCCCGTGATTTAAAAACCGTGATTTGTTTTTTTGATATGTGATTATGTATATTATTGATTATTAATACTTTCTATGTATTCGGAAGGTGTTTGTCCTGTCAGTTCTTTAAAAACCCGGTTAAAGGTTGACTGTTGTGTAAAACCAGCTTTCATATAAAGGTATTCCAGAGTGAAATTTTGAAAGTTTTTATTAATCAGCTCTTCTTTTACCTGATTGATCCTGTATTCATTGATCAGCTGATTGAACTTTTTATTTCCGTTTAAGCTTAGGGCTTTTGATATGTAGGAACCATTGGTATTAAGCTTTTTGGCTAAGATTGCTTTTGAAAAATTAGGATCTTGGTAGCTTTTCTCGGTATTTAATAGCTTGATTATTTCTGAATACAAATCGCCAAACCGGTTGGAATCGAAATCAGAATACTGATCTTTACTATTCATGGTGCCGCATTTTAGCATTAATCTCTGAAACTCAATTTTTTGGAATTGATTGTAATAATAAATTAAAAAAATGCTAAAATAAGTGCTGATAGAAAGCGTAATCCCTTCTATTACAATGAGCATAGGAGCAAGATGTGGCGGAATGACCATTGGGCCGGAAAATTTATAGCGTATTGCCAAAGAGCGGGTAAAGATGCACAGGATGAGGAACAATACCCCAAAAATAAGGCCGACGCGTTTTTTAGATAGGATTCCTATAAAGATACTTATAGGTACATAATAAGAATAAACCGTATAAGATAAATGACAGTGGAGGAGGCAGAGATAAACAATAACTATTACTATAAAAACAAGCAGCGTCCTGTGCAAAATGATAAAGTCATATTCTAATTTAGAAATCAGATAACAGATGAATCCGCTGCTTAAAAAACCAATGAAGTAAAATTCTTTGCAATCCTTTAATAATATCCTGTATTCTTCAAATGAAATTGTCAGTAAAAAATATACTAAGAATAGCACAGACATGGAAAGAAAAAAGTATTTGCCAAACTCTTTTTTCTTGTTGTCAAGTCTATTTTCCAAATAATCAATTGTCATTTGCCAAGCTGTTTATTGAACCGGATGATTCTATGTATTCTGATGGAGTCCTTCCTGTAAATTCCTTGAAAACCCTGTTAAAGGTTGATTGTTGTGTAAACCCTGCGCGCATGTAAATGTGCTCAATAGTATATTTTTTGAAATTTTTTGTATCAAACTCATTGATGACCTGATTGATCCGGTACTCATTTACCAGTGTATTGAAATTCTTATCGCCATTTTGATTTAATGCCTTTGAGATGTAGGTTTCATTTGTTTGCAGCAAATTGGCTAAAGATTTTTTGTTAAAAGCCGGGTCCTGAAATGGTTTTTGGTTGTCAAAACAGAAAATGATCCGAAGATAAAGCTGTTCGAACCGGTCATTTTCTGCCATCGCATTATTTTCATTTAAAGGAATAGCAGATTTAGCGATCTCAGTAACTGGTTCCTTTGTACTGGTTTTTGAATCGGATTCCAATCGATTGGAGTACTTTAATTCTATTTTGACGAACTCTTTATAATAGTACATTATCAATAATGAAAAATACGCCGCAAAACTGATGACTACGAATTCAAGGATTTTTAAGATCCTCAAATATTCTGCAGATGATTTAACAGGTTTTGAAATACCTAAGTACAATGCTATTTGTGGCGTAAATAGCCACAACAATATAACCAGGACCGTACAGATCGCTGTTGTTCTTATGTTGCTTACTATTAAGGTCATCAGTAGGATGGGCACATAGAAAAAGTTGATGATTGAACTCTTATAGCTAATGTGCATGCTTATGTATAAGACCAATAAAAACAATGAGAAAGCCACTATGCGGTATAATGATATGAAATTGTATTTGGTCTTAGAAACTAAAAAGGCCACATATGCAGTGGCAAAGAAAAAGAACAACAGTATTTTTTGAGAAATAACCATTGTGTAATAAGGAAAAAATAGGTCGATTATAAATTTTACGATAATATAAAACAGCAAGACCCCAAGTAGTGAAAAGACAAAACTCTTGCCAAACTCACTTCTTTTTTTACTTAACTCTTTTTCAAATGCATCCATAAGGATATTGGGTTCTTTTTAATGGAAAATATGCTGCGTTGAGTAATTTAAAATGTTAGGTATGCAACCGAACTAAATTAAATGCTCTACTAATTTACTTTTTAATGTATTTATGGAGGAATACTCTCAGCAATTAGCTGTAAAAATAAAATCATTTTTCTATAATTAAAACAGAATTAGAAGTTTTTATCTCAGTTTTTTTATTTGTAGAACTAGTTCTACAAGTCTTATTTACAGACTACTACAAAATTTTTAACTCCATTCAGAGGGTTATAATTGCAACTTTTGCGATAATGTTAAATATTCCGAAATTTTCCCCTTTTTAGTAAGTTATAAATAATAATAAAAATAAGTCATTTTATAAAAAATTGGACTAAATAACATGTTTTTCAACAGTTAAAACAGATTTTGTTAAAATTTAATTTACTGATAATCAATTTTTTACTATTTAAAGAATCAGTCATTTTAAGTATTGGGTTATACAGGGCAAAATTCACTACGTTTTCTAAATTATGTTTGCTCCCTAATTTATTCTTAATCAAGTGTCATTCTATTAATTTAACAAAACTTGAAATTGCGCCCCAAGTGCTACTCTAGATAAACAATTAATGAAATTGGATAATTAAAAAATCAATGCCCCTAATTTTTTAAACCTAAAATATTATGAATAAAATTTACTTCCTTCCTAAAAAGCACTGAAAGTATCCTCAGTAGCCCTAAAAAATCCCGAAACCATTTTAAGTAAAAAGTAATGCTTTGCCGATGCAAGGCATTAATGGGTTTGCTTGCATGTCAATGATGGGGATGATAAAAAATGATAATCTAAAAATTTAATTAAATAATCAATTATGAATACCACATTAATTTCAAAGATTAAGACAAGGCAGCATCAGGGAAAATGCAGTAGCATTCAGTTTAAGCAATTACTGTTGTTATTGGTTTTCTTTTTGTCAGGCCAGGCTTTTTCACAATTTTCAGTTTCAATGACAGCTGTCAATGAAAGTTGTACCAGCAATGGTGTGTTGAATTGGTCGGTTTCCGGAACAACATCCGGATCAACCATTGTATATTCAATATACAAGGCGCCAAATTACACGACAGCCATTGCCACAACCTCTCCGCCAACATCTTCCTTAACAGGGCTTTCGGCAGGATCGTATAGGATAGTGGCAACCCAGACTGTATCCGGTGTCCCGACATCGGCACAGGCCAACGCAACCATCACCGATACCAGGATTGCATTAAACTATACTGCAACAACAGTTAATGCAGGTTGTACCAATAATGGTTCGATAACCGTTAACCTAACATCCGGGAGACAGCCGGTTACTTATGCTTTGACAGGCCCGGTTAATTATGCTGCCCAGTCATCAAATGTGTTTACAGGTTTGAGCGGCGGAAATTACAATGTTATTGTAACAGATGCCTGTGGCGAATCTAAAGTGGTTACTTATTCAATTAGCCAATATACCCCTAACATACAAATTACACAAGTTGGTGGATCTACTGCTACCGCCTGCGGTTATTTAAATGTACCAATATATATCAGCGCAGTAAACAGCGGTTCGGCAATGTATATGCCTATCCAGGTTCAGGTTAGTGCAACTCCTCCGGGAGGTGGCGCACCGGTTGTTACAAATAGCACTTTTACATCAACCAGCAGTGTCATCGTTGCTCCGACAGATTATCTTAAAAGTATCAGTGTGCCTTATTGGCCACAATCGGTTCCATACAGCTATACTATAACTTTTACGGATGCCTGTGGCAATGTGTTCACATACACTAAAACTATGAGCGATCAGTTAAGTATGGCCTTAAGTGCTCAAACCGGAAATTGTGGTGGAAAGTATATTGATATAGATACTACTGGTATGACGCACCCAATTACATTTACCATTACTAATGCTCCGGCGGGTTATGCCGGACCAACAACTGCAACATCAAATGATGGTTATGGACATGCTAACTTTGGTAGTGCTTCCAGTCCATTGCCTGATGGAAGTTATACGATACAGGCTGTTGATGCCTGTGGGAATACAGTAACAAAAACAATTACCCTAACATCATCTACAGTGGCGCAAAGCTTTTACGCAGACGGTAGCTGCAGGGTTGGTTATTCTAATTTTTATTTATACGGAGCTTCTGCCTATTTGGTTAGTGCTACAGTGTTGAGTTATACTGCGCCTGCTGCTTTTCCTGGCAATGTTTTTCCACATCCATTGCCTTATGATGCAACTTCACATATTTCAAATTATGGTACTCAAGTTAATAATAGATTATATTTTGGTGATTATCCTGCAGGAACTTATGTCATCCGGACAACAGACAATTGCGGCATAACGAGGACACAAACAGTGACCCCTGGCGGTTATACACGTGGTACGGTAAACATCACTGAAAATTATTTTTGTAGTGCTTTCTCGGTAAATCTTGCGGTTTCCGGCTCGGGTGGGACAAATAATTACCAAAAGTATTATTTGCAAAAATTCTATCCGGCTTCAAATAAATGGGGGCATCCTACATCCGGTACGTTATACAATGAAACCGGAGATCCCGGAAGCTCTGGTCTGTTGATTTCAAGTGTGGCAAATCCCAACTTAACATCAGCTCTTATTTCAAATAATTTTGGGACTTTCAGGGTGATTAAAGTGTATCAAAGCACTTTTACCTGTAAAGAAGTCTTAAAGGAATTTACCTATACATTGAGCATGTCGCTTGATAAGGCATTTGTATATGCATGTGCCAATGGTACCTATAATTTAGGTATTTCAGCCAGTGGGGGAGTTCCTGCTCTAGGGTATAGGATTATCGCACCAACGCTGATTGAAAACGGGACAAATAGTTTATTTACAGGATTAGCTGCCGGTACTTATACTGTACAGGTATATGATAGCTGTGGCAATACATTAAATAAAGTCCTGGATATTGTCATGCTTGGTCTGCCTACCATTACACCGGTAAATTTATGTCCGGGTGAAAATGGGCAGCTGGTTGTAAATGGAGCTTCCTACTTAAATTTCCAATGGTACAACAATGCTAACCCATCGGTTATACTAAGTACAACAAATAGCTTGAATTTTGCCAATTTTACTCCGGTCAACAGTGCCGGGACTTATTCTGTGCATTTAACGTCGTCGGTAGGTTCATCGTGTATCAATGAAACACTATCATTTACGATAAGTGTGAATCCTTCAAATCCTCAGGCCGGTAATGATGTCAATGAGCTTGTTTGTGATTACGATTCAACTATAAATCTAAACCACTATTTATCTGGAACTTATGATAATTATGGTACATGGACAGAAATCACAAATAGCGGGCTTCTGTCAGGCAATATATGGAGCTCGGAATTGGCTCCAGTTGGAACTTATCAATTTAAGTATACTGTAAACGGACAATGCTCGGGAGTTGACGAAGCGATCATAACACTGTCAAAAGAAGACTGCCCTCCTGTGATTGAAGCTAACGATGATACCAGCACAGTTTGCGTTAATGGCTCAACAGGCGGGAATACTAATTTTAATGTATTGACTAATGATAATACATTCGGAAACCCTCTAGATCCAAGCGATGTTGTTATTACATCAACACCAACGGCATTTTTAACTGTAAATGCAAACGGTTCCGTTACTGTAGCGCCAAACACTCCTGCAGGAACCTATACAATTAATTATACAATATGCTTTGGATCAAGTAAAACTGCACAGACTAATAGAAACAAATACAAGACAAATAATCAGGTAAATGCAGCTTCATACTGTGACTCTGCAATAGTTACGGTATGTGTTACAACTATCGATGCTGTAAATGACGGCCCAACAAACATCAACGGAATCCCAGGCGGAAGCACTCCGAGTGTTTTGGCTAACGATACTGTAAACGGATCGACACCTGCAACGACAAGCAATGTAACGCTGACTCCTGTGACGGTTCCAAACGGACTTACCTTAAATCCAGACGGAACGGTTACCGTTGCTCCAAATACGCCAGCGGGGACTTATCCTGTAGTGTACCAGATCTGCCAGATTGCAAACCCAACGGTATGCGACCAGGCAACAGCCACGATTGTTGTAAATACCATCGATGCGGTAAATGATGGCCCGACAAACATCAACGGAATCCCAGGCGGAAGCACTCCAAGTGTTTTGGCCAATGATACTGTAAACGGATCGACACCTGCAACGACAAGCAATGTAACGCTGACTCCTGTGACGGTTCCAAACGGACTTACCTTAAATCCTGACGGAACGATTACCGTTGCTCCAAATACCCCAGCGGGAACTTATCCTGTAGTGTACCAGATCTGCCAGATTGCAAACCCGGCGGTATGCGACCAGGCAACGGCCACGGTTGTTGTAAATACCATCGATGCGGTAAATGACGGCCCGACAAACATCAACGGAATTCCAGGCGGAAGCACTCCGAGTGTTTTGGCCAACGATACTGTAAACGGATCGACACCTGCAACGACAAGCAATGTAACGCTGACTCCTGTGACGGTTCCAAACGGACTTACCTTAAATCCTGACGGAACGGTTACCGTTGCTCCAAATACCCCAGCGGGAACTTATCCTGTGGTGTACCAGATCTGCCAGATTGCAAACCCGGCGGTATGCGACCAGGCAACAGCAACGGTTGTTGTAAATACCATCGATGCGGTAAATGACGGCCCGACAAACATCAACGGAATCCCAGGCGGAAGCACTCCAAGTGTTTTGGCCAACGATACTGTAAACGGATCGACACCTGCAACGACAAGCAATGTAACGCTGACTCCTGTGACGGTTCCAAACGGACTTACCTTAAATCCTGACGGAACGGTTACCGTTGCTCCAAATACCCCAGCGGGAACTTATCCTGTAGTGTACCAGATCTGCCAGATTGCAAACCCGGCGGTATGCGACCAGGCAACAGCAACGGTTGTTGTAAATACCATCGATGCGGTAAATGACGGCCCGACAAACATCAACGGAATCCCAGGCGGAAGCACTCCAAGTGTTTTGGCCAATGATACTGTAAATGGATCGACACCGGCAACGACAAGCAATGTAACGCTGACTCCTGTGACGGTTCCAAACGGACTTACCTTAAATCCTGACGGAACGATTACTGTGGCTCCAAATACGCCAGCGGGAACTTATCCTGTAGTGTACCAGATCTGCCAGATTGCAAACCCGGCGGTATGCGACCAGGCAACAGCCACGATTGTTGTAAATACAATTGATGCGGTAAATGATACAATACCTTCTACAAGCGGCATAATTGGTAATACCAATGCAGGAAATGTATTGGCTGCCAATCCAACTAATGCAGATACTCTAAATGGTGTTGCCACTACAATCTCTCAAGTTACGATGACAGTTGTTACACCTGCTACGCCAATTGGCAGTGGCTTAGTGCCAACACTTAACCCTGCTACGGGTATTGTGAGTGTTCCTGCGGGAACACCTCCGGGAACTTATACCATTACTTATCAAATATGCGATCAGCAAAATTTAAGTATATGTGATACGGCTATTGTTACAATCCCTGTAACAGGAAGTACACTTCCTCCTTTTGACTGTTCAACTGGATTAGGATACCTTATTACTAATAGTAATACAGCCTCAGGTGTAAATGCTAATTACATTTCAGGATTGCAATCATTCAATCTTGCCACAACGGTTGTTACAATGATCGACAATCAGCTGATCGATACTGCATCGCAACGATATGTCAATGCAGTAGGATATAATTTGGTTGACAATTACATATATGGGCTTCGCGAATACACTAACCAAGTAGTAAGAATTGGTTCTAATGGTGCTGTAGATCTTATGCCTACAACAGGTACAGGTTTGGGTACATCTGATCATTTTGCTGCCGGTGATGTTTCTCCAAGCGGAATATTATTTGCCCACAGCAATGAATTGCACAGAATGATATCAATTAACCTGAATCCAACAGCATCAGATTACTTAGTGGCGACCACAAGAGCAACGGCAACTACATTATTATTTGATGATTTTGCTTTTAGCCCGGTAAACGGAATGGTATACGGAGTTACCAGGAAATCGCCAACGGCTAGGCTTTTCAGCTTTAATCCTACAACCAATGTATTCACTGTAATTGGAAATATAAATGGATTGTCAGCTGCTGACAGCTCATTCTACGGAACCGCTTTTATGGATAACTTAGGGAATCTGTTTTTTGCCAACAATGACTCTGGCAATACCTATAAAATTAATACCCCTCATTTGGCAACAGGAGCTGTTACGGCTACGATGCTTACCAATTTAAGTGTAACTCCGGGTGATGGAGCACGTTGCCCTAACCAGGAAATTTTACCTGTTGCAGTTGCCGATTCAGGCTGTGCAACACAAAGCAGAATATCTAGCTTTGTAGTTGCTGCAAATGATAATGCGGGAACTTATCCAATAAATCCATTGTCAGCAATGTTGATTGATCCGGTAACTTCAGGGCAAGTTAATTCTGTAACGATTGCAGGTCAGGGTACTTTCACTGTAAATGTTTCTACTGGAGCAATTAATTTCTCCCCTTTAGCAGGATTTACAGGAACGACAGTTAGTTATGTAATCGCTGATACACATGGAAACTATTCTTCACCAGCTACTTTAACACTTACAGTATGTCCGGCCCCATCGATCCAGATTACCAAAGACGGTGCTTATGCTGATGCGAACGGTGACGGAATCACCAATGTGGGCGATGTGATCAACTATACTTTTGTGGTTACCAATACAGGAAACACGATCCTTACCAACATTACGGTAACGGACAACAATGCTGTAGTTACCGGCGGGCCATTGGCTTCATTGGCACCGGGAGCTTCAGATGCTATGACCTTCACGGCAGTACATACCATCACGGCTGCAGACATTGCTGCGGGTTATGTTTACAACCTGGCTACGGCAACAGGAACGACTCCTGATGGGGGAACGGTTACAGATACTTCATCTGACCCGACACCATGTGCTACATGCCCGGTTGACCCAAGCTGTCCTGACTGTACTATCACCCCGATATTGGCCCCATCGATCCAGATTACCAAAGACGGTGCTTACGCTGATGCGAACGGTGACGGAATCACCAATGTGGGCGATGTGATCAACTATACTTTTGTGGTAACCAATACAGGAAACACTATCCTTACCAACATTACGGTAACGGACAACAATGCTGTAGTTACCGGCGGGCCATTGGCTTCATTGGCACCGGGAGCTTCAGATGCTACGACCTTCACGGCAGTACATACCATCACGGCTGCAGACATTGCTGCGGGTTATGTTTACAATTTGGCTACGGCAACAGGAACGACTCCTGATGGGGGAACGGTAACAGATACTTCATCTGACCCGACACCATGTGCTACTTGTCCTGTTGACCCAAGCTGTCCTGACTGTACTATTACCCCGATATTGGCCCCATCGATCCAGATTACCAAAGACGGCGCTTATGCTGATGCGAACGGTGACGGAATCACCAATGTAGGCGATGTGATCAACTATACTTTTGTGGTTACCAATACAGGAAACACTATCCTTACCAACATTACGGTAACGGACAACAATGCTGTAGTTACCGGCGGGCCATTGGCTTCATTGGCACCGGGAGCTTCAGATGCTACGACCTTCACGGCAGTACATACCATCACGGCTGCAGACATTGCTGCGGGTTATGTTTACAATTTGGCTACAGCAACAGGAACAACTCCTGATGGGGGAACGGTTACAGATACGTCATCCGACCCGACACCATGTGCTACATGCCCGGTTGACCCAAATTGTCCTGACTGTACGATCACCCCGATCCTGGCCCCATCGATCCAGATTACCAAAGATGGTGCTTATGCTGATGCGAACGGTGACGGAATCACCAATGTAGGCGATGTGATCAACTATACTTTTGTGGTAACCAATACCGGAAACACGATCCTTACCAACATTACGATAACGGATAACAATGCTGTAGTTACCGGCGGGCCATTGGCTTCATTGGCACCGGGGGCTTCAGATGCTACGACCTTCACGGCAGTGCATACCATCACGGCTGCAGACATTGCTGCGGGTTATGTTTACAATTTGGCTACAGCAACAGGAACAACTCCTGATGGGGGAACGGTTACAGATACGTCATCCGACCCGACACCATGTGCTACATGCCCGGTTGACCCAAGTTGTCCTGACTGTACTATTACTCCGATCTTGGCCCCATCGATCCAGATTACCAAAGATGGTGCTTACGCTGATGCGAACGGTGACGGAATCACCAATGTAGGCGATGTGATCAACTATACTTTTGTGGTTACCAATACCGGAAACACGATCCTTACCAACATTACGGTAACGGACAACAATGCTGTAGTTACCGGCGGGCCATTGGCTTCATTGGCACCGGGCGCTTCTGATGCTACAACGTTTACGGCAGTACATACCATCACGACTGCTGACATTGCTGCGGGTTATGTTTACAACCTGGCTACGGCAACAGGAACAACTCCTGATGGGGGAACGGTTACAGATACTTCATCTGACCCGACACCATGTGCTACATGCCCTGTTGACCCAAGCTGTCCTGACTGTACTATTACTCCGATCTTGGCCCCATCGATCCAGATTACCAAAGACGGTGCTTATGCTGATGCGAACGGTGACGGAATCACCAATGTAGGCGATGTGATCAACTATACTTTTGTGGTTACCAATACCGGAAACACGATCCTTACCAACATTACGGTAACGGACAACAATGCTGTAGTTACCGGCGGGCCATTGGCTTCATTGGCACCGGGCGCTTCTGATGCTACAACGTTTACGGCAGTACATACCATCACGACTGCTGACATTGCTGCGGGTTATGTTTACAACCTGGCTACGGCAACAGGAACAACTCCTGATGGGGGAACGGTTACAGATACTTCATCTGACCCGACACCATGTGCTACATGCCCTGTTGACCCAAGCTGTCCTGACTGTACTATTACTCCAATCTTGGCCCCATCGATCCAGATTACCAAAGACGGTGCTTATGCTGATGCGAACGGTGACGGAATCACCAATGTAGGCGATGTGATCAACTATACTTTTGTGGTTACCAATACCGGAAACACGATCCTTACCAACATTACGGTAACGGACAACAATGCTGTAGTTACCGGCGGGCCATTGGCTTCATTGGCACCGGGCGCTTCTGATGCTACAACGTTTACGGCAGTACATACCATCACGGCTGCAGACATTGCTGCGGGTTATGTTTACAACCTGGCTACGGCAACAGGAACAACTCCTGATGGGGGAACGGTTACAGATACTTCATCTGACCCGACACCATGTGCTACATGCCCTGTTGACCCAAGCTGTCCTGACTGTACTATTACTCCAATCTTGGCCCCATCGATCCAGATTACCAAAGACGGTGCTTATGCTGATGCGAACGGTGACGGAATCACCAATGTGGGCGATGTGATCAACTATACTTTTGTGGTAACCAATACCGGAAACACGATCCTTACCAACATTACGGTAACGGACAACAATGCTGTAGTTACCGGCGGGCCATTGGCTTCATTGGCACCGGGCGCTTCTGATGCTACAACGTTTACGGCAGTACATACCATCACGGCTGCAGACATTGCTGCGGGTTATGTTTACAACCTGGCTACGGCAACAGGAACAACTCCTGATGGGGGAACGGTTACAGATACTTCATCTGACCCGACACCATGTGCTACATGCCCTGTTGACCCAAGCTGTCCTGACTGTACTATTACTCCAATCTTGGCCCCATCGATCCAGATTACCAAAGACGGTGCTTATGCTGATGCGAACGGTGACGGAATCACCAATGTGGGCGATGTGATCAACTATACTTTTGTGGTAACCAATACCGGAAACACTATCCTTACCAACATTACGGTAACGGACAACAATGCTGTAGTTACCGGCGGGCCATTGGCTTCATTGGCACCGGGCGCTTCAGATGCTACGACCTTCACGGCAGTACATACCATCACGGCTGCAGACATTGCTGCGGGTTATGTTTACAATTTGGCTACGGCAACAGGAACAACTCCTGATGGTGGAACGGTAACAGATACTTCATCTGACCCGACACCATGTGCTACTTGTCCTGTTGACCCAAGCTGTCCTGACTGTACTATTACCCCGATTATAAACGCTGTTGATGATAGCTTCAATAGCAGTGTTTGTAATGAAGGGCAAATAATCGGTAATATCTTAACAAATGACTTGTTAGGTTCTGAGTTAGTAAATACAGCTCCTAACAATCAAGTTTCAGTTGTTGTTTTAACAGGTAATAATCCAACTATTAATATTGCGCCTAATGGGGACATAACATTGTTGAGTGGAATAGCTCCAGGAACATATAATTATAGTTATTCAATTTGCAGTACAATCGTTCCGAATCTTTGTGATCAGGCTTTTGTTACTATTACCATATCACAGCCAGTCCAGCCGACTTTGGCATGTTACGAAACGGCAACGTTCAACACAGTAACTTGCACTTGGGATGTAACGGGAACACAACCAGTTCAGCCAACTCTGGCATGTTACGAAACAGCAACGTTCAATGTAACAACATGTTCATGGGACGTAACCGGAACACAGCCAGTTCAGCCGACTTTAGCGTGTTATGAAACGGCAACGTTCAACACAGCAACTTGCACTTGGGATGTAACGGGAACACAACCAGTTCAGCCAACTCTGGCATGTTATGAAACAGCAACGTTCAACACAACAACATGTGCTTGGGATGTAACAGGAACACAGCCAGTTCAGCCAACTCTGGCATGTTACGAAACAGCAACGTTCAATGTAACAACATGTTCATGGAACGTAACAGGAACACAACCAGTTCAGCCAACTCTGGCATGTTATGAAACAGCAACGTTCAACACGGCAACATGTGCTTGGGACGTAACAGGAACACAGCCAGTTCAGCCGACTCTGGCATGTTATGAAACGGCAACGTTCAACACGGCAACATGTGCTTGGGATGTAAGCGGAACACAACCAGTTCAGCCGACTTTGGCATGTTATGAAACAGCAACGTTCAACACGACAACATGCGCTTGGGACGTAACTGGAACGCAGCCAGCTCAGCCAACTCTGGCATGTTATGAAACAGCAACGTTCAACACGGCAACATGTGCTTGGGATGTAAGCGGAACACAGCCAGTTCAGCCGACTTTAGCGTGTTATGAAACAGCAACGTTCAACACGGCAACATGCGCTTGGGATGTAACGGGAACACAGCCAGTTCAGCCGACTTTGGCATGTTATGAAACAGCAACGTTCAACACGGCAACATGTGCTTGGGATGTAAGCGGAACACAACCAGTTCAGCCGACTTTAGCGTGTTATGAAACGGCAACGTTCAACACAGCAACTTGTGCTTGGGACGTAACGGGAACACAGCCAGCTCAGCCGACTCTGGCATGTTATGAAACAGCAACGTTCAACACAGCAACTTGCACTTGGGATGTAACGGGAACACAACCAGCTCAGCCAACTCTGGCATGTTATGAAACAGCAACGTTCAACACAACAACATGCGCTTGGGATGTAACGGGAACACAGCCTATACTAGCTTATCAGCTTGATCGACCAGTGTGTAATGGTGACGTTAGCTTAACAGTGAATGCACAAGATATTATTGATAGCCAATTCCCAGGAGTAGCTACTACAAATGGTACTTGGTCAATTAATCCTTCCAATGGCGGATTAAATACCGTAAACGGAATCTTTACTCCGTTCGGATTAACTGTTGGAAATTATGTCATAACTTATAATAACAATGATAGTATATGTCCGACAATTGTCGAGATAAGCATTACGGTAGATGAAGATTGTTTTCCTGAAGGATGTGGATCAATAATAATCCATAATGCATTCACTCCAAACAATGATGGGCTTAACGAGTGGTTCCAGATTGATAACATTGAAAGCATAGGATGTTATCCGACAAATAATGTAGAAATCTACAACCGTTGGGGAGTTTTGGTTTATGAAACTAAAGACTATAACAATACCACGCGAAGATTTGAGGGTATTTCTGAAGGAAGGGTGACAATTAATAAAGAGAAAGAACTGCCAACGGGTACTTATTTCTATATAATTAGTTATAAAACAACAGAAGGAAATACAATAACCAAAGACGGATATTTATACCTTACTAGATAAAAAACCCTACTAATTCCTGAGGGTTAACCAACCCTCAGGATAAAAAAATAGAAAATATGAGAACAAAAATTTTAATTTTCGCTTTGATGTTAACGTGTTACGCTGGTTTTTCACAGCAGGATGCACAGTATACCCAATATATGTACAACACCGTAAATGTCAATCCGGCTTATGCAGGATCAAGAGGAGTCATGAGTATTTTTGGATTGCATCGTACCCAATGGGTTGGTTTAGATGGTGCTCCGGTTACCAATGCTTTCTCTATCAATACGCCAATCAACAATAGTAATCTGGGTATTGGCCTTTCGGTTGTAAACGATAGAATTGGCCCAACAAGCGACAACACGCTTTCGGCTGATATATCCTATACTGTTCAGGTATCTGAAAGCTACAAACTGAGTTTCGGATTAAAAGCCTCTGGAAATATGTTCAACCTTGATACAAGCAAGTTGACCCCAGCCCAGGCGAACGATCCAAGCCTTAACAATTTTGACAACGAGATCTCTCCTAACTTTGGTGCCGGGGTTTATCTTCACTCGGATAAATTTTATTTAGGGCTTTCTGTTCCTAACTTTTTACAGGACAAGAAATACAGCGACAATGACGTAGCCGTATTCGAGGAAAGAATGAACTTTTATGGTATTGCCGGTTATGTATTCGATTTGTCGCCATCCATAAAGTTCAAGCCGGCCGTGCTTACCAAAATGGTGCAGGGTGCCCCATTGCAGGTTGACGCTTCAGCCAACTTCCTGTTCTTTGATAAGCTGATGCTTGGAGCTGCTTACCGTTGGGATGCTGCATTGAGTGGCTTGGCCGGATTCCAGATAACGGATGGTCTGTTCATTGGTTATAGTTATGATAGGGAAACAACGAAACTTAAAAACTACAACTCTGGTTCGCACGAGGTATTCTTAAGATTCGAATTGTTCAATAAAGTAAACAAAATGGTATCACCTAGATTCTTCTAATAATTAGGACGATTATGAAAAATAAAATTATATACTTAGTACTTATAACATTAACATGCGTTAATAGTTATTCACAAAAAGTCAATAGAACAGAAGTAAAAGGAGATAAGCAGTATGACAAGCTTGCTTACATCGATGCCGTTAAGACCTATGAGCGTATCTATGAAAAGGGCTACAAATCCCCTGATATGCTATTGAAGATAGGTAACGCCTATTACTTCAATGCCGAGCTGGAAAAGGCAAACAAATGGTACGATGAGCTGTATGCTACAAGCCCGGACCAGGAAGCCGAATTCTACTATCGTTTTTCACAAACGCTAAGGGCTACCAAAGATTACAAAAGGGCCGACGAAATGATGGCTAAGTTTAGTGCCAAAAGCGGTAATGATGCAAGAGCGGCGCTTTTCTCCAAAAACAGGAATTACCTTGAGGAGATCAAGAACAATTCGGGAAGGTACAAGATCGAGAATGCGGGGATCAACTCCAAGTATTCTGATTACGGGCCTGCATTTATGGGAACAAAAGTGATTTTCTCCTCTGCACGTGATACCGGAAACTTCTCAAAAAGGATCCACACCTGGACAGGACAGTATTTTACCAACCTTTACGGGTCCCCGATTTCTGAAGACGGTTCTTTGGGCCCGGTAGATAAGTTTGGCAAAAAGATCAACTCTAAATTCCACGAGGATACGCCTGCTTTTACCAAAGACGGAAAAACGGTTTACTTCACAAGGAACAACTACCTTGACGGAAGAGGCTTTGACGCGAGCAAAGTAACGCTTTTGAAAATCTACAAGGCAAAAGTGGATAAGGACGGAAACTGGACTGACATTACTGCGCTTCCATTCAACAGCGACAATTACCAGACAGCCCACCCGGCTCTTTCCCCGGATGAAAAGACAATGTATTTTGCCTCTAATATGGAAGGTACCCGTGGACAGTCGGATTTGTATAGGGTAAAGATCAACGACGACGGAACATTCGGCACGCCTGAAAATTTAGGCGATGCCATCAATACTCCGGGAAGGGAAACCTATCCGTTTGTAAATGCGGACAACGAATTGTATTTTGCTTCAGACGGCCAGCCAGGGCTTGGCGGATTGGATATCTTCATTACAAAACTTCCAAAAGACGGAAGCCTTAACTTCAAGAAAGTACTGAACGTTGGTGAAGAGGCAAACAGCCCGAAAGATGATTTTGCGCTGATTATCGATTCTAAAACCAAAAGAGGTTTCTTAAGTTCCAACAGGGATGGCGGACAAGGAAATGACGACATCTACAAGTTTTTGGAAACAAGGCCAATCTGGTGTGAGCAGATTTTATTTGGTACTGTTACCGATGAGAAAACCAAAGCGATATTGCCTGGTGCCAAAGTAATCTTGTTTGATGAGAAATTCAAACAGCTTCAGGAAACCACTGCTGATGCGCAGGGCAAATACGAGTTCAAGGAAGTGGAATGTGCAACGAAATATTATGTAAGAGCTTCATACGAAGGATACAATACTAAGGAATCTGCTGTGATCATCGGAAAAACAGATGGAAAAACAGAGCTGAATATTGAGCTTGAGCAATCTAAAAAACCTGTTAAGGTTGGATGATGATATCGCGGATGTATTCGGAATCAATTTAATCTATTTCGACTTAGATAAATGGAATATCCGTCCTGATGCTGCTATCGATTTAGCTAAAGTATTAGATGTATTGGAGCAATATCCAACAATGACTTTGGACATCCGTTCACATACTGACAGCCGTGCTTCTAACGCTTATAATGAAAAATTATCAGATAGAAGGGCAAAATCAACAA
>JASGHQ010000005.1:0-128497 GCA_049841115.1 Flavobacterium sp. | reverse complement strand
AACCAGTAATCGTCCGCAGGCAGTACGTGTCCGTTGAAAGTCCCGTCCCATCCCTGTCCCTGAGAACTGATTTGCTTCATTAATTTTCCATAGCGGTCAAATATATAAATTTTTGCGTTAGGTTGTCCACCTAATCCAACAATATTCCACGTATCATGGATACCGTCCCCGTTCGGGGTAAAGTAATGCGGGTAATCAATCACCGATACATCGGTAATGATCAGCTCCTCACAGCTGTAGGCAACACCTCCCTCGGTATCCCACACATGGATCACGTGCGTGCCAAGGCTTACATTCTCAAAAACATTGCTCGCCTGCCTTGGCCCGTCATCCAGGCTGTACTCATAGCTTCCGTAGCCATCCACCGTTACAGTGATGATCTGCGATGTGCTAAAGGCATTGGTAACCGTATAACCGGCTGTACCGGCAGGGATCACTGCCTGGCCCGACTGGATCACATCAAAGCTCGCAGAGGTCGTATCACAGCCCAGTGCGCTGGTGCTGGTCACATGTACCGTATAGGTCCTTGTAGCACCGCCAGGGGCTGAACTGGCCACCGTATAGCTTGGCCCTGTTCCGATTACCGTAGTAGGGGCCGATGCCTCGAACCACTCAAAGGTGTAATTGGCCGGGTTGGCGATTCCCGAGCTTAGCGTCAGCGGACGTACCACCGCATCGGTGATGAAGTCCACACAGATCGTAGTGACACCGTTAGGGGTGCTTATGATAGGGTTAGGATAACGCTCCACATGGATCTCAATGGTGGTGATGGCATAGCATACCGGGGTAATGCTGTTGCTTGAGTTCTCCACCTTCACCCATATCGTATCGGTATCCGGATCGGTCTGGTAGGCCTGCGCCTGGGCCGGTGTAAGGGCACCTGTGCCCGCGATGGCATCCGCCTGTGAGGTATAGTAGCTCACAAGGAACACCGAAGGGTTCTGCCCGTTAAGTATCGCTGTGGCAAACTGGGTAAGGTCTACCTGGTGTACCCCATCGTAAGGATCGTTATAGTTGTCACAGTCGTCAAAATGCTGTGGCCCGGTAGCTGTGGCATACGCCTCCACGGCCAGTGTCAGCGTACCTGCAGGGTTCACGCAGCCTGTGGCATTGTTCACCACGCGGATATAGACCACCTGGGTGTTAGGCGAACCTGTATTGGTGTATGGCGATGGCAGTGGCGACTCTCCCGTATTGGTGGCCGGGTTGGCTCCGGCTGCCGTAAGGTAATAGCTTATCGTAAAGTCCGAAGGCTGCTGCCCTGTGGTGGCTGTGCCAAGGATCTGTGGCGCCAAAAGCGGATTGGTAAGGTCGAATTGGGCGATGCCATCGGCATCGTCATCACACATGCGGTACGCAGCCAGTGGCTGGATAACCTGCGGAAGCGGGTTCACCCTAAGGGCCTGTTCAACCAAAACATAGCAGTGGTTGCCCTGGTAATCCACACGGGTGTTCTCCACCCGGATCCATACATTGCCCCCTACCTCGGCATGCACAGGGTCGCCAATCTCGTTCTGAGGCACTAAGGCATCTGCCTGGCTGTAGTAGTAATGGAAGCTCAGCATCGGGTCATTGTTACGGATGTAGCCTTCATTGACAGTAAGGTTGAACTCCTCGGTCATGTTCCCAGGGCTGTTGTCATCGCATTTAGGGGCCAGCGCCGGTGGGTTGGTACGAGGGGTCGGTATCGGTAGCACACGGATGTCCAGCGTAGTGAAGCTTTTACAGCCCTGTGGTGTGGTCACCATTACACCAAGGGTCTGTACCCCGCCAGTGCCTGCGATCGGGTAAGCGGTAGGCAGTGTAATCTCCGCTCCCGCAACACCTGCCTGGGCAAGGCTTGGGTAATAGGTCACCTGGTAACCGGTACCCAGGTTGATCTCATTGTCCTTAACGGTAAGGTCAAAGACATGGTGCTGGTCGTTAGGGGTCGCATCATCGTCACAAAGGCTCAGTGGAGCCGGTGTGGTAAGCGCCAGCGGCGCATTGATCACAAGATGGAACGAACCGATGTTGAAGCAGTGCGTGGTGGCATTCTCAACACGTACCCAGATCTGCTGGGTATTAAATCCATAGTAATGACCCGACTGTACAATCAGCGGAGTCCCCTGCAGGGCATCCGACTGCAGCACATGGTAGGTCACAATGTAGCTGGAGGCCGCCAGAGGCTGCTGTGCCAGTACATCGGCTGTCCTTTGGGTAAGGTCTACAAAGGTGTAGCTATCCTGAGGCGCAGTATCCTGGTCGCAGACCACAATGTCGTTAAGATTGATCGGTTCGATAGGGCTTGGATCAACGTTAAGCTGTATCGGAAGGATGCTCACGCAGTGCGTGGTATTGTCCTCTGCCCTTACATAGATCGTCTGTACAAAGGCGTACAGGTTCTGGTAATGTACCGGGTCAGGGATGGTTGTGCCATTGGCATCGGCATCATCATAAGTCTCATGGAAGCTAACGGTATAGTTAGGCGGGATAGGGCCTAAAAGGGACGGAAGCAGTGTGGTAAGGTCAAACTCCGTATAACCGTCCTGGTTGGCATCGCACAAAACAAAAGGCTGTGTAGGTGGGATCAGCGTAGGAAGCGGCTCCACACGGATGTCCATCGTAGAGACCACATAGCAGCCCGTAGCCACATTGGTGATACGGATACCAAGGGTTTGTACGTACTGGTCGCGGTTACGGTACTGAAGGCTTGGGAACAAAAGGTTGATGTTCTCCGATGCCGTACCGTTCTGCGCATCCCCAAGGCTCGTGTAGAAGGTAACTTCCATACCGCTCTGGCCTAAAAGGATGTCGTCTATCTTATCCGAAAGATTGAACACCTCATAGCCGATATCACCGGCAGACTGGTTCACATCGCAAAGAGAATACTGCGGATAGTTCGGCTGGAGCGAGTTTGGAAGTGGGTTTACCACAAGGTGCAGCTCAACGATATCGTAACAGCCCGTAGCGGTGAACTCAACACGCACGTAAAGCGTGCGCGTGCCCGATACGTAATTGGTCACTCCTACGATATTACCCGTAGGGGCCTGCGCATCAGCAAGGCTTTCGTAGAACCTCACGCTGACCGTGGCAGGACTAATCGAACCCAAAATCTCAGCGATCTTGGTCGTTAGGTCAAACGACTCCGTATTGGCTACCCCAGTAGCATCACAAAGCGCATAAGGAGTAGGATCTGTCGCCTCCGGCGTGCGGTTTACGTTGAGCTTCAGCTGTACATAATTGGCACATCCAGTAAGGGTATAATAAACACGTACATAAAGTATCTGTGACCAAGGGGTGATATTGCTGTAAAGGGTACTTAGCGGTATCGGGTTGGCACCTATAAAGGCATCGTCCGGTGTTTCATGGTAGCTCACCGAAACGCCTGCCGGTACGCTTCCTCCTGCAATTGCATTGGTGGCATCATTAAGGTTGAACTCCCCAAACCCGTCATTGTTAGGGTCGCAATACTGCAGTGGCTGCGGTGTCACGGCTACAGGGCCCTGTGTTACCCTTAAAAGCTGCGTTGTAGTGGAGTAGCATCCTGTGGCGTTATCCTCAACCCTTAAGTAAACCGTTTCGTTATCGGTTCCAAAATAAGTTGTAGGGCTGCCAATGGCAAGACCAGGGTTTCCGCCCTGTGCATCGGCTAGGCTGTTGTAATAGCTTACAGACATTCCCGGAACACCGCCTGTTGCCGCTCCTTCGTTTATAGTAAGGTCAAATATGGCGGTAAGTACGGCTCCGTTGCTGCATTCGAAAATCGTTGGAGGCGTTACAGCCAAAGGCAGTGGGTTTACTACCAGGTTGAAGCTTCCTGTGGTGTTGCATCCGGTAACATTATCCATGATGTTGAACCAGATCTGTTGCGGATTGGTAGCCGGGTTACTGGCATAGAAATTAGGAAGTGCTGTAGATGTGGCAGGGTTCTGCGCATCAGTAAGGTTGTCATAGAATCGTATCGTTACCCCTGAAAGGCTGGTAATCTGAGGAATCATGCTGCCCAGGTCAAACACTTCGCTGTTGGCAGGAGCATTGTAGTCACACAGTTCGTAATCCGCAATGGATGCATTTGGAATCGGCACCGGGTTTACAATAAGCTGGAATGAAGTGGTTGAATAACATGCCGGAGCGGCAGGATCGAAAGCCCTTACATAGATTGTCTGGTTGAAATGGCTGATGTTGCAATAAGGCACACCGGTTGGAATCGCGCTTCCCGAAGTCGGTGTTTCGTAGAAGGCAACCTGGATCCCCGGATTACCACCCGTAATCTCATTGATTTTGGTGGTAAGGTCAAAATTACACGAAATCCCATCATTGTCTGTTCTCATCACAAACCTCATAATTCGTTGGGGTGGTTATAGGAGGCGCATACGTTACGTTTACAGTATGAGAACCCGATTCTGGCTGAGTTGTTGTGCCGGCTGGCGTGGTAATGGTGACACTAACCAAATTATAAACCGCCTGCATAATCAAAGCAGGAGAAACAACAGTGTTAGTGCCTGACGCATTTAAAATTATTTGCTGTGGATTTCCATTAAATGTATAATTCACTGTAGCATTTGGTGTTCCGGTGAAAGTTATGGTTGCGGTGTTTCCGGTACAAACCGCCGATGGTCCCGAAATGGTAACATGTGGTAATGCCACAACAAACAGTTGGAAACTGGTTATTGCAAAATTTGTCGGGAGTGCATTTTCAGATAAAACTGCAAAGATTCTCTGCGGATTTGATGTGTTAGTATAAGAAGCAAAATTGGTTATGGCATTAGTACCTGCATTGGCATCTGCCAAAGTGGGATAATAGGTAACCGTATAATCAGTAAAAGGATTGCTTCCATATACAATAGGGGTCTGCGGGGTAAAATTAAACACAGAAGTCCCGCCATTTAAGGCTGTTTCGTATTGATACATGTCTGGAGGCGTGCCAGGAACTGGAGGTACAATACACAAGCTAGGATTAATGTGCAGGGTAAATTGCGTGGTATTAATGCAACCGGTATTAGGATCTTCGATACTCGCATAAATGATTTCCCCATCGGTACCGTTATAAGTTGTCGCGGTTAAAATCCTTCCCTGCTGTTGCTGTGCATCAAGAAGAGAATGGTGATAAGTTACAGGGCTGCTTACTCCGTTGCGGATAATCGGTGTATTGCTTGTTAAGTCAAACGGAGCACTACATTGAGTCAGATTATTAGGGGTTCCCAAATTAAGCTGAGGCAGGTATTCAACTACCATTGTGTCTGTTTGCTGGCATCCTCCAGGATAAGTAATGGTTACGCCATATGTCCCTGGTTGGGTAATGGTGTAAGTATAGGAATTGGTTCCCACCGGATTCGGACCTAAAGTCCACTGATAGGTAGCTCCTGCGATTTGTGAAGCTCCTGCCTGGGCCACAATAACTTTTGATCCGCAAACGGCATTGCCTCCGTCAAAACTGGTCATGCCTGCAAATTCAGGCCCGGTGCCCGCTATTTCAGGAGACCCGATATTGAAACTTCCACCGCCTAAAAATACAGCAGAATCCCAGGAGTTATCATCCAGGTCAGAAATCACTAATTTTATGTGATAGGTGTTGTTAGGTATAACTGCTGATGTAGCAGTCATTACAGTGGTCTGGCCATTAAAATTTGTTGCAGAAGCGGCAGCATTTGCGCCTTGGTTGTTCGAACCAAAATAAGCAACATTTTCCTCATCACAATCAGGAAGTTCCGAATTGTCCCTGATAGTGGTCACCGAAATCGGGATGGAGGTATTGGGAACTACAGCCAAATTTGTTGCCGGGTCGCCGGTTGTCGTATTTGTCAGGAAAAAAGCAAATGCATCCGAGTAATCACATTGAAAAGTTCCATATTCTTCTGATGCAAACAAGAAATCAAAACTCATCTGGGTGGTCAGAGGGACAAAATCAAATTCAAGGATCGTAGCATTGTTGTATTCATTGGTGTCATCAACAATACCCAAACCATACATATAATCAAAAAGCTCCAGGTCACCAGGCCAGGCAAAACTACCATTGCTTTGTGTAGTCGTATTTGGCCCTCGGGCACTGTTTACGTTTCCGGTACTTAAGATCACTCCCGAAGACAACGGAAAGTTAGGGTTAGTGTTTGTAAAATACCCAATACCATTGGTCGAGCCAAAATTAGTCCCGGTAATCCATGTTATATTACTGATTGTACCAACACAGGAAGCACTTCCTACACTTGATGGAGCAAATAAAACATTGTTAACAAGCTGAGGAACAGTATAGGTTGTAGTATTAACCGTGATGGGTTGTGAAAAGGAATTTACACCTGCTAAAAAGGTAAATAAAAGTAAAATTCGTTTCATTTAGGGTTTGGTTATAAGCAATTTATGGAAATTAAAAACAATCAAAATGTTAATTAATTGTTTAATTGGCCAAATATAGTTATTCACTGAAAATATCTTTGTTAAATTTGCAGAAAAATACACTTTTCCAATGAAAATCAGCATAAAAGAAACCCAAAACCCAGCCATAATAAAATTCGAATTTCCAGAATTCATCACACAGAACCAAAGCTTTGAATTTAAGAATATTGACGAAGCCAAAAACTCGCCCCTGGCACAGCAGTTATTTTACCTTCCGTTTGTAAAAACCGTTTACATTTCAGGAAATTTTGTTGCCGTGGAACGTTACAGCATTGTCGAATGGCCCGATGTCCAGCAGGACGTTGCCGAGCAGATTGAGGATTTTGTCAATAATGGCGGTGTTATCGTTTTGGCAAACGAAAACCCAGTCAAAAAACAAGCAGTGACTGTTTACGGAGAAACCACGCCAAATCCGGCTTCCGTGAAGTTTGTGGTCAACAAGGCATTGACAAAAACTGCTGCCGAATTCAAAAACCTTGATGAGGCAAAACCATCGCCATTGGCTCAGGAATTGTTCAAATTCCATTACGTAAAAGAGATCTTCATTGCCGAAAATTATGTTTCGGTAACCAAATACGACAGCGTTTCATGGGATGAAATCAACATGGAACTGCGTACTTTCATCAAGCAGTTTATTGAAAATGGAGGAACGGTGATCGACGAAAGCCAAATCGCCAATACCGAAAAACAGGAAAAACAGCAAATCAAGAACTTTGATAATCTTGACACGACTTCGCAGCAAATCATCAACATACTTGAAGAATACGTAAAACCGGCGGTGGCTGCCGATGGCGGAAACATCCTTTTTGATTCGTATGACGAAAGCGACAAACGCGTGAAAGTGGTGCTTCAGGGAGCATGCAACGGCTGCCCATCATCAACGTTTACACTAAAAAGCGGCATCGAAAACATGCTCAAAGACATGCTTAACGATAAAGATATTGTGGTCGAAGCGTTAAACGGCTAAGATTTCTGAAAAATATAAACTACCTTTAAGCGTCCGAATTTGGGCGCTTTTTTTATTGATTTTTAGGAGCTATTTCCGGCTTTACACTGTATCTTTTTGAAAGATCTGCTTCCGCTTTCGCTCCAGCCGATCCTTCAAAAAAGGATGCCGTTTCAATCCGGGCTAGAAAAATATTTATGAATGAATTACACTTAGAAACCAGCCCTTATCTGTTGCAGCACGCCAACAATCCGGTACACTGGAAAGCCTGGAACGAACAATCGCTGGCTTTGGCCCAAAAGGAAAACAAGCTAATCCTTGTCAGCATCGGCTATTCGGCCTGCCATTGGTGCCATGTCATGGAACACGAAAGTTTTGAAAATGATGAAGTGGCTGCAGTAATGAATGCATATTTCATCAACATCAAAATCGACCGCGAAGAGCGCCCCGACATTGATGCCGTATATATGAAAGCCGTACAGGTCATGACCGGACACGGCGGCTGGCCGATGAATGTGATAACCCTGCCCGACGGAAGGCCCATTTGGGGCGGAACCTATTTCCGCAAAAATGACTGGATCAATTCGTTAGAGCGCCTGCAGGAAATTTACAAAGAACAGCCACAGACCATCTTTGATTATGCGGATAAATTACACGACGGCTTGCAGGCCATCAGCCTTGTCCCAAAATCGGAACCGCAAGATGATTTCAATTTTAAAATACTCAATGATTTAGTATCAAAGTGGGAGCGGAGCTTCGACTGGGATTTTGGCGGAATGGCGCGCGCACCCAAGTTCATGATGCCTGCCAATTACGAATTTTTGCTTCGGCATGGTTATCAATCACAAAGCGAAAAACTATTTGATTTTGTAAACCTTACCCTGACCAAAATGGCTTATGGCGGTTTGTTTGATACCGTTGATGGCGGATTCTCGCGCTATTCGGTTGATATGAAATGGCATGTGCCGCATTTTGAAAAGATGCTTTACGACAACGGACAATTGGTTTCGCTTTATGCCAATGCCTATAAATTGACAAAAAACAAACTTTATAGGGAAGTTATTGAAAAGACCTTGGACTTCGTAGAAAAGGAATGGCTCACCACTGAAGGCAGTTTTTATTCTGCGCTTGATGCCGATAGCCTGAATGCGCAGAATCATCTTGAAGAAGGCGCATTTTATGTTTGGACCAAGCCGGAATTACAGGAATTGCTCCAGGATGATTTCGAGTTGTTTGCTGTTGTATTCAATGTCAATGGATTTGGCTTTTGGGAGCACGAAAACTATGTTTTGATCCAAAACCAATCGCTCGAAGAAATTGCGCAGCGACATGACCTGGCTGTCGGCACATTGGAACAAAAGAAAAAATCATGGGAAGAATTGCTTTATGCAGCCAGGGAAAAACGAAGCAAACCAAGATTGGACGACAAATGCCTTACATCGTGGAATGCCATTATGCTCAAAGGATTTGTGGAAGCATTCAAGGTTTTAGGAGAGAAAAAATACCTTGAAATTGCCCTTAAAAATGCCGATTTCATTATCAATAAGGTTTGGAGTCCCGATGGAAACCTGTACCACAGCTATAAGGAAGGCAAAGCAACCATCAATGGTTTTCTTGAGGATTATGCGCATGTAATCCAGGCGTTTATTTCGTTGTATGAAGCGACATTTGATGAAAAATGGCTGCAAAACGCCAAACAGCTGGCGGATTACGCTTTTGACCATTTTTACGTCGAAAAGGAACAGTTTTTCTCATTTACGTCGCATCAGGATGAAGCTTTGGTGACGGCTCATTTTGAGGTTGAGGATAATGTGATCCCGGCTTCGAATTCGGTTATGGCTGATGCGTTGTTCCGATTAAGCATTTATTTTGAAAACAGTTATTACGAAAAAACCTGCCGGCAGATGGTGCAGCATATTGTTCCAACAATACAATATCCATCAGCTTTTTCGAATTGGATGAATGTGATGCTTCATTTTTCGGAACAAAACAAGGAATTGGCGCTCTGCGGAAACCGGGCATTGGAATATCTGGAGCAAATCAATAAAAACTATCTGCCAAACATTGTTGTGGCCGGAAGCTTTAAAGACTCGCAGCTTCCGTTCCTGCAAAACCGTTTTTCCGAAAGCGAAACCTTATTTTATCTGTGCCAAAACAGAAGTTGCCAAAAACCAACTTCTGACTTTGAAGAAATTACCAACAGGATTCGGCTTTAGTCATAGAAAAATTGTAATATTGTCATTATTAACCAACTAAAAATTAAACACATGGGATTTGGAGATTTTTTTAAGAAGCTTTTTGGCGGTGCCAAAGGATCGGCAAGCGAATTGGCAGACAAGGCCGAAGATTTTGCAGAAGACGCCATTGAGACAGTAAAGGAGAAAGCAGCGCCGCTGGTAGATAAAGTAGAAGATTTTATAGATTCTGCCAAAGATAAAATCAGTGAAAAGATTCCGGTAGCCAAGGAAACAATAGAAAACGCAGTCGAAACCGTAAAGGAAAAGGCAGGAGAATATGCTGATAAGGCGGAGGATTTTGCCAAAGAAAAAGTAGAAGCTGTTAAGGAAAAAGTAAGCTCTTTTACCAATGATGCGTCGGAAGATGCAGAAGAAATACGCACAAAAGCAGAAGATGTTGTTAAACCGGCTGATGAAAATGCCGACTAAGCTTTAAAATCATTATTTTTGAATCCCGATTTATCGGGATTTTTTTAGCGCTATATGGAAAAGAAAGAACTGCATTATATACACTCGTTTGCTGAATACATTGACAACATTGTCAAAATGCTGATTGACTATTCGCCAAAACTGATTACGGCTGTAATTGTATTATTCTTAGGATTGTATGCGATCCGTTTGATTAACCGCCTGGTAAGGCGCATCATGATAAAGCGCGAGCTCGACCCGACACTTTCCACATTTTTGGCAGACAGCATACTTTGGGTGCTGCGCTTCCTGCTTTTTGTGACCTTTATTTCCAAACTGGGTATCGAAACTTCATCTTTTGTGGCAATATTGGGAGCTGTTGGTTTGGCTGTAGGCTTGTCGCTACAGGGTTCGCTATCCAATTTTGCAGGCGGTATGCTGATTATCCTGTTCAAGCCATTTAGGGTAGGCGATTCGATCGAAGCGCAGGGCGTTGCCGGAACGGTAACCGAAATCCAGATTTTCGTAACCAAATTAACCACCGGCGATAACCAGACTATTTTTGTGCCGAATGGGATTTTATCCAATGGCGTGATTATCAATTTTTCTATGGGGAAAAACAGAAGGGCGAACCTGCTTTTGAATATTTCCTACGATACGAATATCAAAACCGTAAAAGAAATGGTCATGAAGGTAATGGAAAACCATCCTAAAGTTCTGAAAACACCAGCGCCAACAGTAATCGTAAGCGTATTGACTGATTCGGCAATCCAGTTGGCCATCCGTCCTTGGGCAAAAAATGCAGATTTCAGCGAAATGTCATCCGATATCCTGGAGCAATGCAAGGAAGCGTTTGACAGTGCCGGAATTGCCATTCAGCCTTTTGTAAAGGAAACTACGAAAAAATAATTATTTCCCGAACAGGAAATCCTTCAGATAAAAAGGTTCGAAATAAGCAACATCCTCAAATTCGCTTTTGTTGAATTTTTCAAAACTCAATGCACTCATTTCGTTTGCCGACGGAAAAACTATTTCCGGCAGGAAATGGAAATTGTCCTTGGTCAGCACCGTTTTGCATTTGTCCTGGCAGTCGCCGATAAAATAGATGTCTTCTGTCATTTCAGCATAGCTGTTTTCAGTCAGGATTTCAGCCTGGACTTCCATGATCCTTTTGTGATTATTGTCAAAAACAGCGCTGTAAACTTCCATTCTCCGTGCATCAATCATTGGTACGATCAGTCCGTTTTCTATGGTAACCTTATGGGCTAAAATTTGTAGCGTATCTACAGAAATCAGCGGAAGGCCCAAAGCATAACAAAGCCCTTTTGCCGTTGAAACCCCAATGCGTAAACCGGTGTATGAACCCGGGCCCTTGCTTACTGCAACAGCTTTTAAAACGGAAATCGGAATGCCGCTCTCTTCAAGTATTTCTTCAATGAAAACATGCAGTTTTTCGGCATGAGAATAACCCTGCTCTGCAATTTCCTTGCACAAAACGGTCTCGCCATTTTTAGACAAGGAAACGGAGCAATTTTTGGTTGCGGTTTCTATATTGAGAATGTAAGTCAAGGTGCTATTTTTTATCCTTTTCTTTTTCCTTGCCTTTGCCGGAGTCGCTTGTTTTGACTTTGTCACCCGAATTCAAATCTTTGGTAACAGTAGTATACGGGCCGATAATCACGACATCGCCTTTCTTTAGCCCTGAAGTGATTTCAATGTTGGTATCGTCCTGGATTCCGGTTTTTACAATCCTGATTTTGGCTTTGCCGTTTTCTTTTACAAAAACGCATTCGAATTTTTTATCATTCTTTGCGGCGACTTTTTTATCGTCCGGCGCATCTTTGATTTCGATTTTTTGTGTAGAAGCCGTATCCGATTTTACGACAACCGAACTGATTGGCACACCAATGACCTTTTCCTTTCTTTTGGTGATGATGTCAACTGTAGCAGTCATTCCCGGGCGGAACGGAGAATAGGTAGCCGGTTTGCCTTCCAGCAAATCCTGGTAGGATTCTTTAAGTATCCTAACCTTTACCTTAAAATTTGTCACCTGGTCCGCCGTTGTAGCGGTAGAAGCCGAGTTGGATATGCTGGTTACTATTCCTTTGAATTCTTTTTTCAGGTAAGCATCAACCTGTATTTTTGTGCTGTCGCCAATGTTGATTTTTACAATGTCATTTTCATTAACATCCACTTCAACTTCCATATTGTTTAGGTTGGCAACCCTCAAAAGTTCGGTTCCTGTCATCTGTTGTGTTCCCAAAACACGTTCACCCAATTCAACCCCAAGCGAAGAAATGGTTCCGTCTGCAGGCGAATAAATAGTAGTTCGTCCTAAGTTGTCTTTGGCTTCAACTACAGTTGCATTGGCACTTTGGACATTGTAATAAGCCGATTCTTTATTGGCCTTTGCGCTTTCAAAAGTGGCAATAGCCTTCTCCCAATCCGATTTTGAGATGATTCCTTTATCATATAACGATTTGCTTCTGTCAAAGTTGGCTTTTGCTTCTTTAAACGAAGCATCGGCCTGGCTCAATCCGGCTTTTGAGCCTGATAAGTTGGATAATGTCCTGTTGTAGCCCGAAGTGTACAAATCAGGGTTTATTTTGACCAATAAATCACCTTTTTTGACTACTTGGCCTTCCTTTACAGGTAGCGCGATGATTTCTCCCGAAACTTCTGAAGATATTTTCACTTCGATCTCAGGCTGGATTTTACCGGTAGCCGAAACCGTTTCCACAATCGTGATTTCATCAGCCTTTGCCGTTTCGACTTCTATCGAATTGTCATTGTTGCCGATGATGCCGGATTTTTTTAATATGATAAGCAATAAAATTAATCCTGCTATGGTTCCGAGTAGTATGTAAATTTTCTTTTTTGACATGATTTATTGTTTTTGAATGATTGGGATTCCAAAATAAAGTTCGACTACTTTTGATTTAAAAATGTAATCGTATTTGGCACGGATCAAGTCTGATTGTGCCGTAACATAAACGGTTTGCGACTGATTAAAGTCAAAGGCATTCATCATCCCGACTGCATATTTTTCTTTGGCATATTCAAAAGCCAATTGCCGGGCTTCAACCGTAGCAAGTGCTGCTTCATAGGTTTTTAAAGCACCGTTGGCATCGGTAAATGCCTTGTAAACATTTAGTTCCAGATCGAGTTTCGCCTGATCGAAAGCATTTTTGCTTCTTTCATAATTCACCTTGCTTCTCTGAACCGAATTCCGGGCGCTGAATCCGTTAAAAATAGGTACACTTAGCTGCAAGCCAAAATTGTGTCCTTTGTTTTCGCTGAACTGCTGGAAAACCGGAAGCGGGTTTAAGGTGATTATATTTCCGTTCTGATCCTGGCCAAACCGATCAGCATAACTTGCGTTAGTGCCAAAGTTATAACCAAATGTAAGTGATGGCTGTAAGTTCCCCTGAGCAATTTTGATATCCCTTTGAGCCAAATCTAAATTGGCCTGTGCAATTTTGATTTCAACCCTTGTCTGTTTTGCCTTTTCAACGATAGCCTGAGGTGTTTCAGCCATTACCGGGCTCGGAGTTGGTTCGATGGAAACATCGCTGATGTCAAAATTCTGGAAATCGTCAAGTTTTAACAGTTGGGCCAGGCTTAGTTTTGAGATCAAAAGCGCATTTTCGGCAGCAATTACCCTTTGGTTGTCTGTAGCGATTGTAGCCTTCATGTCGAGCAAATCTCCTCTTGGAACCGAACCCGCATTGACTAATTCTTCTGTCCGGTTGAGCTGTTTTTGATCATTTGCCAATTGGCCTTGCTGTACTTTTAAATTTTCTTTGTTGAAAAGAATGTCTAAATACGCATTGGCAACATATAGTGAGATGTCATCCTGCATTTTGCTTAGCTGGTACTGCGCGCCCAATTGTGCTAGTTTTGCCCTGCGCAACCGGTTAATGTTTTGCAAACCGTTATATATAGTAACCGAAGAGCTCAAACCAAACTGTGTGTATTGCGTGGTTTGGTTTTCTCTTAAGTTGGTTACCGGGTTCGTATTGGCCCCAATGCTCCATGAGTGGGAAAGCTGGCTGTTTAAGTTAGGAAGAAAGCTTCCAACTGCGGATGATTTGTCAATATTGGCTAATTTGATATCGAGTTCGGAATTTTTGACTGAGATGTTGTTTTTCATCGCATATTCAATGCATTCCTTAAGTGTCCAGTTTTTTACCTGGGCATTGGCCGAAAAGCCAAAAATCAAAATAAAAAAGAGTACTATTTTCTGTAGGCTGTATTTCATGATGGCACTGGTTAGCAAGCTTTGTTTTTTTGTGTAACAAATATATGGTTTTTGTCGTTGAATTCCGTAATTAAAAAGATACAAACTTAGACTTGCCTTTTTTGATAATGTTACAGGAATATTGCTTTTTTACTTTTATTTTTACGCAAAAATTTGCAGATATGTCCACAATTAGAGTCGCCGGTTCGATACTTCTTCTTTCGATTTTCCTGAACAGCTGTTCAACAACGCAAAAAATAGAAGCGTTAAAGCCTTTGCCGTCAGATGATGCACCGATGGTTTACAATACCAAGACTTCATTTGTAAATATGCCATTGGAGATTTCGTTGAAGGAAATAGAAAATCAGTTGAATAAAACCCTGAATGGTGAAATCTACAGTGATATTGACCCGAAAGGGGACAATACCGAAATGAAGATTACCAAAATGGCACCGATCCATTTGGTAGAGAAAAATGGAAAAATCCAAACGGTTTTGCCACTCAAAATTTGGTCCCGGTTCAAATACGGAACCGATTTCATGGGGCTGAATGATACGCGTGAGATCAATCTGAACGGAACGATTACTTTAGTGAGTGACGTGAAGCTTTCGAACTGGAAACTGACCACAGCATCAAAGATTGAGGATTTTGAATGGTCGGAAAGCCCAACAATTCTGGTTGCCGGGAAAAATGTACCGATAACATACATCATCAATCCAACGCTGTCGATCTTCAAATCCAAAATTGCTAAAAAGATTGATGAAGCCA
The DNA here is from genome assembly GCA_049841115.1 of Flavobacterium sp. Taxonomy (GTDB): domain Bacteria; phylum Bacteroidota; class Bacteroidia; order Flavobacteriales; family Flavobacteriaceae; genus Flavobacterium. The sequence continues at coordinate 113,526 of JASGHQ010000005.1, read as the reverse complement.
TTCAGAACACCTGCGATTTTAAGCCTTATGTTTTAGATGTTTTGGAAAAAATGAGCACGCCTTTTGTGACCAGTGAGCAATACCAGGCCTGGTTTAAGCTGATTCCGATCGAGGTGTATGTTACCGATGCGGTTTTGGGGAAAAAATCGATCAACATGGATTTGGGGCTCAAATGCAATATGCAGACGATGGTGGGTTCCCAGCCCAAAAATACTTTTGACAGAAAAGAGATCCAGTTTAAGGCGGTTACTAAAATCCCGGAAAAACTAACTGCAAATATTGCAGCAATATCCACTTATGAAAGTGCCTCAAGAATTATTTCGAGTAATTTCAAAGGAAAGGAATTTGCTTCGGGCAGCCGAAAAATTGTGGTGCAGAATGTGGCGCTTTGGCAAAAAGACAGCAAAATTATCGTCGCCCTTGACATGACCGGGAGTATCAACGGAACGATTTATCTTTCGGGAACGCCAAATTACAATGCGGTAACCAAAGAGATTTATTTTGAGCAGATGGATTATGTCCTAAATACAAAAGGATTGCTTACGCGTACTGCCAATTGGCTGTTGCAGGGTGTTATCCTGAAAAAAATCCAGGAAAACTGCCGTTACTCTATCAAAGAAAACCTGGATGAAGGTAAAAAAAGCATGGGGCCTTATCTGAACAATTATTCTCCGATGAAAGGTGTTTTTGTAAACGGCACGATGAACGATTTCGAATTTGAAAAAGTAGAGGTAACCAATAAGGCCATCATCGCATTTATAACTACAACAGGGAAAATGAATGTGATGATTGACGGAATGGATTAGTCAATTTACGGTTTAGCGCTTTTCTTTTTGAAATACATCTTATAAATAGCATAACCGATTGCAGCTGCAATAATATACGGAACGGCCATAAGCAGGACAATGCCGTCGTTAACTGCTTCGCCTCTTGCCTTATTGCCTTCGCTTTCTAAGGAAGCGCGGCACATGGCGCATTGTGCTATCGATGATAGAGGCAAGAAGCAAGAAGCAAGAAGAATGAAAAAAGTATTTTTCAAACTAAACCGTCTTGGCTCTTGGCTCTTGGCTCTTGTTTCTTTAATTCGCATAATAAGGTGAAATCATTAAGTAAACCACAACTCCGGTTACGGCAACATACAGCCAAAGCGGGAAAGTAATTTTTGCGATCCTTCTGTGTTTGTCAAAACGCGCAGCCAAAGCCCTTACGTAGGTAATCAGGACCAACGGAATGATGGCAATTGACAATGCAATGTGTGTCAGCAGAATGAAAAGGTAAACGGAGCGCATCGAGCCCGCATTGGCTTTTTCAACATCATCCAAAATCCTGTTTCCGTCAATATCGCCATAAACAGTCGAATCGGCAGTCATATGATAGGCAACATACATTACCAAAAAAGCTACAGAACAGACAATAGCTGTAGTCATGAATCTTTCGTGGACTTTTTGGTTCCCATTTTTGATGGCAATTACGCCCATGATCAATAGTAATGCGGTTAGCCCATTTATCGAAGCATAGATGGGAGGAAGGAAGGAAAGCGGCTCGACTTCTATGCCGAAATCCTTTAGCTTTACCGAAAATAAAACGGCAACTACTACCGGAATTATGATGGAAACCAAGATTATTGGAAATCTGAACCTTTGCTCAAGGGTTTTGCTGTCTGAATTATTCATTTAAAAGTTTTTTAATGTCCTGCTGAATTGCCTTTACGCCTTCTTTCTTTAATCCGTCATAATAAATGATCGGATTTCCCGAAACGTCTTTCCTGCTGCGGATGTTACCTTTTTTATCAATAAGCGCGAAATACCCGGAATGCTCAAAACCGCCGATGGCTTCTTTGTTTTCGCCTGCATAGATATTGAACCCTTTATTTGCTATGTTGTAGATATACTCTTTGTCGCCGGTCAGCATATGCCAATTGGATGATTTTACGCCCAGCATTTCGGCGTGGTCTTTCAAAACTTTTGAGGTGTCGTGCACCGGGTCAATGGTAATGGAAGCAATCCCGAAGTTAGGGTTGCCAAAGAATGTGTTCTGGATGTCGACCATATTTTTGTTCATTATCGGGCAGATGGACGGGCAGGTAGAAAAGAAGAATTCTACAACGTACACTTTATCCTTGTAGTCTTCGTTGGTAATTTTTTTTCCGTTTTGATCGGTCAGCTCAAACTTTGGCGCAGAGCCAATTGTAACCAAGCCCGTTTCGCCAACTTTGTGGTTGGATATAGCATCTAGCCGGTCGCCTTGCACTACAGTATTGGTCTTGATCCTCTGGATGATTTTTGGAATGAAGAGTATCCCGAAAATCAGGATCACGAATGACATTCCTATGTATGAGTATTTTTTCATGGAGTAGCTTTATATTTTACGTGTTGCGTTGTGGTTTCTTTTTAAAGCGGCGCGGTACTCATAAATGATGACTTTCATGTCGTCCATCATTTTGTTGTAAAGATCGCCAACCAAAACCGTGCTGTAGCCTTCTTTGTATTCCGGTGTTCCTTTTTTGTCTTCCCCTTTTCTGCCGCGGAGGTTCCTTTTTTTGTCAATGATAAAAACATTTGGCGTAGCTAAAGTACTGTCAAGCTTACCAACCAAATGCAATTGGCTGTAAAATGCATTTATCTGTTCCGGTGATGCAAATACAAAGTTCCAGCCTTTGTGCGTGCCCAGTTTTTCGATGTCAACTTTCAGTAATTCTTTGATGTCGTCCTGGGTTCCGTCAGGAAGTATCATAACTACTTGGAAATCCTTGAAATCCTTATATTTTGCATAAATGATTTCGTAAAGGTTGAAGAAGTTTCCTTTGTGGGCCTTGACATCATTTCCTATAAAGCCAAGAATGGTAATCTTATTGGTTAAGGCGACCGGTTTGTTGTCTAATGTCTTCCAGGTGGTGATTTCGGGAATTTCCTTGGTAATCGTTGGCAATGAAATAAAGCTGTTTACGCCCGAAGCAAAAAAGAGATAAGCAACAATCGGTAAAACAAACAATACAAAAAGAACTATATTTTTAATAGCGAAGGCTCGGATTATTGGTTTTGTTTCCATTTTCTGTATTGTAAAACTGCAGTGCAAAAATAAAAAAATCCCGCCTTGTTTATGGAACAGGGCGGGACTTTTTTTCGAATTAATATAATATTAAAAATTCCATTTAATAGTAGAATTTTTAAAAACCTCAAAGATATAATCAGCTTCAACCAAAAGGATGAATAATAAATACAATGCAAGGAAAATTACTGTAGCAACAACTGCCCAACGCATACTGGCTCTTTCGCCTTCCATGTGCATGAAAACCCATGTGATTTTGTAAGCTTTGTAAAGTGTCAGGATGATGAAAACCCAGTTCAGCAGGTTCATGCTGATGAAGTTGTGCATGTAAAGGAAATCAGGTCTTAGGATTCCAAGATAAACCTCTACGATAGTTACCACAGATAGGATTCCGAAAACGGTCCAGATTCTTTTTACGTTTGATACATGCTCGTGTCCGTCGTGTGCGTGTGCCATGATATTTTCTTTTATAATAAAATTAAACTAAGTAGAAGAATGTAAATACGAATACCCAAACTAAATCGACAAAGTGCCAGTAAAGTCCAACTTTTTCTACCATTTCATAAGTTTTTCTCTTTTCGTAAGTTCCTAAAACCACGTTTAGGAAAATAATGAAGTTGATCACAACCCCAGAGAATACGTGGAATCCGTGGAATCCGGTGATGAAGAAGAAGAAATCGGCAAACAATTTGCTTCCGTACTCGTTGTGGTGCAGGTTGGCTCCTTCAACAACAACAGCTGAGTTAGCTACCATTATTTCAGATTCTGCCCTTGTAAGGATTTCTCTGTGTTTGTTTTTGTTAAGGCCTGGCTGAAGTTTTTTATTTGCCTGGTCTTCCTTCGTATCCCTGTAGATTTTTTCTGTTCTGACCAACAATTCAGGATGTGCCTTGAATCCGGCCTGAACTTCAGCAACAGAATACGTTGTTAGTGCCGGCTCGTCCATGAACCATCTTCCGTTACTTCTTTTTAATTGTTCCCTTTCTTCCGGAAGCTGTACCGCAAAGTCAGATAATTTCACTCTTTTTCCGGTGTTGTCCACAAACTGGATGATGCTTCCGCCTTTAGTTTCGATAGCCCCGTGTTCTCCTTTGATGAAGTTTTTCCACTCCCAAGCCTGAGAGCCAACGAAAATTAAACCTCCAACTATCGTCAATAACATATAGAATGCTACTTTTTTCTGTTTCATCTGATGCCCGGCATCAACTGCCAATACCATCGTTACCGACGAGAAAATCAGGATAAATGTCATCAATGCCACATAATACATAGGCGCATCTACACCATGCATAAATGGGAAGTGGGTAAACACTTCATCGGCAATTGGCCAATTATCAATAAATTTAAATCTTGAAAAGCCGTATGCTGCAAGGAAACCGGTAAAGGTCAAAGCATCCGACACGATGAAAAACCACATCATCATTTTGCCATAGCTTGCGCCCATAGGCTCGTTTCCTCCGCCCCAAACGTTTTCGTTATTTTCAGTAGTAACTGTAGCTCCCATAAAAGTGAATAGTTAAAAAGTTCCCAAATTTAGATTTTTTTTCTTATTTAAAGAAATATAAAAACAAAAACAAACAAATCCACAAGAAATCAAGAAAGTGCCAGTACATTGCACCTAATTCAATTCCAAGCAATTGTGTTGAATTGTATTTTTGTTTAAAATGATTATAAATTATAATTAAAAGCGAAATAATGCCTCCGGCAAGGTGTGCAAGGTGCAGCGTAACGATTACATATAAAAATGTCGTCGTGATATTGCTTTCAGGCCCGGTAAAGAAATAGCGGTCTTTTATCAATTCCTCAAAACCCTGGAACTGGCAAAAAACAAATCCGGCTCCTAAAGCCAATGTCGCCAAAAGCATCATTGTTGTTAGTTTTCTGTCGTCTTTCTGGATGGCTTTTTTTGCCAGATGGAAAGTAACGCTGCACAAAATGATGGCGATCGTGCTGAAGTAAAACGGCGTCGGGAAATTGAAGTCCTGCATCCAGTCTTCTCTTGATTTGCTCACCACAAACGCACTCACGATTCCGGCGAACATCATCGTCATGCTTCCCATTGCGAACAGCAATAGCAATTTATACGATCTTGCTGTTCTTTCCTTATGTTCCTGAGCGGTCATTGTCATAGCCGATTATCTTAAAAATTTATCCAAAATGTACACTAGCTGCAGCAAAGATATATAAGAAACGCTTACCAGCATTAAGGTTTTTGCTGCTTTAGCGGTTCTTGACTGATAGAGCTTCACGGCATAAAAAATCATCCAAAGCCCTAATATAAATACGATTACAGCTGCAACCGGAGTAATGTATAATTGCCCGGTGTAACCCAAGCTTGGCAATAAAGAGGCAACCAATAGCCAAACGCAGTACAATATGGTCTGCATTGCAGTTGATTTGTCTTTTTTTCCGGTAGGAAGCATAAAGAATCCTGCTTTTTCGTAATCTTCATATAAAAACCAGCCAATTGCCCAAAAATGTGGGAACTGCCAAAAGAATTGTATAAGGAAAAGCGTTCCGGCCTCAATGCCAAAATCATTGGTTGCCGCAACCCAGCCCAGCATAAAAGGAATTGCCCCCGGAAAAGCGCCAACAAAAACCGAAAGTGGCGTGTGCTGCTTTAGCGGTGTATAAACGCTGGTGTATAAGAAAATTGAAATCGCGCCAAACATAGCCGATTTCGGATTGACATTATAAAGAAGGACTAAGCCGACAATGGTTAGCAAACTTGCTATGAAAAGCGCATGGTTCGGAGTCATCCTGCCCGATGCCACCGGCCGGTTTTTGGTGCGGTCCATCTTGGCATCAAGGTCTTTTTCAATCACCTGGTTAAACGCATTCGAAGCGCCAACCATGCAATAGCCACCAACAGAAAGCATTGCCAAAGTGATCCAGCTGAACGGGTGTTCGCCATTGACACCTAATAAATATCCGGCAATCGATGAAAACAATACGCTGACCGCCAAACCTGCCTTGGTGATCTCTTTAAAATCAAGGGCTGCTTTTTTTATGGAAAATGAACCGGCTGTTGCGCTCAAGGGTAATCAATTAGTATTTATGTAGATTTTTTAAATCTGCGGCAAAGGTACTTTATAGAAAATGATTTGACAAAAATAGAAGGGATATATTTTGGAAAATTTAAGATTTTAGGCGGATGGTATAATATAAGTTTAATAATTATCTGGATAAAGCTTTATAAATCATTTCAGCAACCGTTTTGTCGTTGAGATAACCTTCAATGCCATGCCTGTTTGGGGTATGGTTATTTATACTGCCATAATTGGTTATTTCTGGATCGATATTAAAATTATTTTTGTCTAAAGGCCTGAGTGCTACAAAATCTCTTTTGTCAAAAGCATTGTACCAATCGCCAGAAACTACGCATTCGGGCATTTTTATTGGGCTCAGGTATTTTTTTACCGAACTTAAACCAAGAGGCGAGCCAAGAGTAAAGAATTTTACCACCTCTAAATTGGGATTGTTTTTAAGGATATTGTAAGCTATAATGGAACCTAATGAATGGCCAACCACAATACAGGGCTCAGTATCCATGTCTTTTTTTACGATTGTATCTATTTCCTGTCGGATGTTTGGGTTGGTTAAATATAAAAAGACATCAAGAGTGAATTTTTTAAGCGTTGCCTCGCTCCATTTTTCTTTTTTGTCTATTGCTTTTAATATTGCCCTGACCCACTTCCAGTTCAGTGCAGACTTCTCTGTTTCTACGGCATCGATTTCTTGTTTGATGTCTTCATTGGTAACGCCTGCATTATCAGATACCTCAGATAATAAATCATTAAGGAATTGAATTTCGCGGCTATCCGATATACCGCCCTTTTGATTGATGTTTTCTAAAGGCAAATTATAATCAGTAACTAATTCGTCGAGTAGATCACCATAGAATGGGAGGAAAATTATGTCTTCTTCCACAGGTAAAGATAAGCTCGATTCCTCCAAGCCTTTCTTTAAAGTATTGATCCATAATAATCTTAATGTTTCAGGATTTTTTCCTTCCTGTGACCTACCGTGTATAAAGAACAGTTTCATTTAGTCGTCTGTTTTGAATTAATTTTTTCAGAATCTGTGTCCCTTCTTTTTCAAATGTAGTCCATAGGCCGGGAACTAAATATTTAGCGGCGTCCAATATTTCAGGCCGGGTGCCTGAGTCAAATTTACTACGGTATGCCCATCCTAAAGACAGCATAGGGCAAAATGATCTGATTTTATAATTTGCTGAAAACAGCCTTTTATTGGAGGGTTTTTTTCCGGCCAGCATTGCTATGTCAAATATAATATCATCACCCTCATTTTTAATGTAGTTGTAAATCGACTCAATCTTTTTAACATTGCCTGATTGTAGAAAAGCATAAGCGGCATATAACCCTAACGAAGGATCCAAAGATTTGTTTTTCCTTAAAAAGCTTCCGGCATTATTGTATTCAAAATTTCCTTCATCATTGAATTCATGTTGAAACACCTTCTCATAATCAAGACCTTCGGCTGCCGCACTGGCAATAAATGCCCTTGCAAAATCTATTTCTATTTTATTTCTCTGGAATTCTTCAAATTTTTCATTATAGCTGCTTGGAGTATAATTGATGGTCAATAGCTTGCTTTCGTCAAAGACTAATGTGCCTATGAATTCATTCAAAATAGCAACAGGGATAGATTGCCCATTTTTAAGTATTATTAATGCTGTATCTACATTCTTTGCATTTTTTATGTTGACCTGTAGGCAGTCATTTTCCCAAAAAATTTCGCGTTCTTCACCAAAAACAATTATATCTTCAACTACATCGCCTACTATTGTAAAACCTGTTTTTAATACATCGCTTTCTTTTCCGGTCGCGTTGAATATTTTTTTAGAGTGCAATATCATGTCGTTGTCGAAAAGATTATTTGCCTCATATTCCATGTTGTACAATGGTAACATTCCCATTATTATATCCTTAAAATTTTTGCCGTTATTGGTGAAAAATATGTATTGGTCTAAAGCCTCCAGGATTTCTTTTCCTAAAAAATTAGATTCAGATTTAAAGTCACCGATTTTATTTTTTGCTTTTTGCGCATAAATGCTTTCAGCATTTGTAATGTCAAATTTTGACAAATAGGGTTTTGGGTTTTGATGTTGTACTATTATTTCTGATTCTTGAGATAAAAGAATGCTGATTTTTTTCGCTTTTTCCCTGACAAGTGATTCTATTTTCTCTTCCACATTCATAGCCTTAATGGTAAATTCTCCAAAATGATGATGTTTATAGTGGTGTTTCAAGCCGCTGTCAAAAAAACTTGTTAAAGGAATGTATGCGCCATTAGGCTGAACTTGGCAATCAATTGTGTCAGGATAATTGCCATTAAGAATTTCCACCAAAGCTTGGGTAAATAGACCAAATTTTTCAGAATTATCCTTGCAGCTCACTTCATAGGCAGGGTTACCGGGTTTTGTAGCATAAAATAAATCAATGAATGTTTTTTGGGGATTGGTCAGGATCGGAAAAATATCGCCACCATTGCCGGTAAGAGCCAATTCAGCAGGAAGAACTCGGCATGCATCCGAAATAAAAACTACATAAGGAATTCCGGTGGTACGTGCGTTATTGATTGAACTGGGTAAGTTAATGGCCTCGTTAGGATTTGTTTTTGCATCAGATAGCAGCCAAACCTCTTGATTGGTCCCTTTTAGGGTTCCATGCCCAGAAAAAAAGATGATCAGCTTCTCACAATTTCCATCTTTAATTATCTTTAAAATTTCTGAAAAAATCTGATTCAGGGATATCTTTGATTCGCTATCAACAAACAGTTTGGTCGTGTAATTTTGTGATTTTGCCCACTTATCAAAATCAATAGCGCCTGAAACTGCAGAATCAAGTGATGGCAAGCCATCTACATTGTTTATGCCTATACTAATTACATGGTTCATTTTAAAAAAAGCGTAATAATTCCTAAGTAATTTACTATAAAAAAATAATTTGGGAATTTATTGTCGATAAAGCACGCTATTATCGGATAAAATGCAAAAGAATAAAAAAAGACAAAGCGGAAACTTTGTCTTTTCTTTAAATTTAAAAGTAATGGGATTACCGTATCTTCTGGTTCAAGATCAAATCCAAATACAGATTGATTTTGTCTTTAAGCTCTTTTCTTGGGGTAATGAAGTCAAGGAAACCGTGGTCTAATACAAATTCTGCAGTCTGGAAACCTTCCGGCAAATCCTTTCCTGTTGTGTCACGCACTACACGCGGTCCGGCAAAACCAATCAAAGCGCCAGGCTCTGAAATGTTTACGTCGCCGAGCATCGCGTAGGACGCTGTAGTTCCTCCGGTTGTTGGATCGGTACAAAGTGAGATGTACGGAATTTTAGCTTCCGCCAGCTGTGCCAGTTTTGCTGAAGTTTTTGCCAGCTGCATTAACGAGTAAGCTGCTTCCATCATACGTGCCCCGCCTGATTTCGAAATCATTACGAACGGGATTTTGTTTTTGATGGAATAGTCGATGCCCCGCGCAATTTTCTCACCAACTACAGCCCCCATAGAACCTCCGATAAAGGCAAAATCCATGCAGCAAACCACTAAATCCTTTCCTTTTGACTTTCCAACTGCCGTGCGAACCGCATCTTTCAATCCGGTTTTTTCAATAGCATCCTTCAATCGGTCTGAATATTTTTTGGTGTCCACAAAATGCAATGGATCTTTTGCCGTCATTTTGGCATCCAATTCCTTGAATTCGTTATTGTCAAATAAGATCTGGAAGTATTCCTTGCTTCCAATCCTTACATGGAAATCATCTTCAGGGCTTACCCAAAGATTGCGGGCCAATTCGTCCTGGTCAATGATTTTTCCGGTTGGGGTTTTGTACCAAAGCCCTTTTGGGACGTCTTTTTTATCTTCGGTTGCGGTAGTGATACCTTTTTCTGTTCTTTTAAACCAAGCCATAATTTGTATTTATTATGAATTTTGAATTCTAAATTTTAAATGAAAGTAAATAATTAAAATTCAAAATTTAGAATTTAGAATAATTTTTTAAAGAGTATTTACGTTATTCAAATCGGCGAAAGCCTGCTCTAATCTTTTGTTGAAAGTAAGCTCGCCTTCGCGGATCCATTTTCTCGGATCGTAGTGCTTTTTGTTTGGGGCATCCGGCCCTTCAGGATTTCCGATCTGTGTTCTTAGGTATTCGATATTATCTACCATATAATCACGGATTCCTTCTGTAAAGGCAAACTGCAAATCAGTGTCGATGTTCATTTTGATCACACCATAACTAATGGCTTCCCTGATTTCCTCAAGAGTTGATCCCGAGCCTCCATGGAATACAAAATCTACAGGATTGGCAGCTGTACTGAATTTATTCTGTACATATTCCTGGGAATTCCTAAGGATTTTTGGAGTAAGTTTTACGTTTCCTGGCTTGTAAACACCATGAACATTCCCAAAAGCAGCCGCAATGGTAAACCTTGGGGAGATTTTCATCAATTCCTCATAAGCAAAAGCTACTTCTTCCGGTTGGGTGTATAGTTTTGAGCTGTCTACATCAGAATTGTCCACACCGTCTTCCTCGCCACCTGTGATTCCCAATTCGATTTCAAGAGTCATGCCCATTTTGCTCATTCTGGCTAGATAGGCCTGGCAGATTTCGATGTTTTCATGAAGCGGTTCTTCTGACAAATCGATCATATGTGAGGAAAACAACGGTTTTCCGGTTTCTGTAAAATGCTTCTCTGATGCTTCCAATAAACCGTCGATCCAAGGCAAAAGTTTTTTTGCACAATGGTCTGTATGCAGGATAACGGTAGCTCCATAAGCCTCAGCCAAAGTATGGATATGCTTGGCACCCGCAATTCCACCTGCAATAGCCGCTTTTTCCCCTGCATTGGAAAGTCCTTTTCCTGCATTGTAGGCAGCACCGCCATTGGAGAATTGTATGATAACGGGAGCTTTCAGTTTTGCAGCGGTTTCCAAAACGCCATTAATAGTGCTTGATCCGATAACGTTTACGGCAGGAAGCGCAAATCCTTTTTCTTTTGCATAAGCAAAAATTGCCTGAACTTCATCGCCAGTAGCAACTCCAGGTTTGATATTATGAGACATTATTGAGAGTTTTTTAAGTTAAGTTTACAAAAATAATAATTTCTGATTTTAGAAAGGGTAATTAATTCCAATATTTATGACCGATTTGTCAAAGCGCATTTCCTTCAGCCACTTTTCGTTTTCGGGACTCGCCGGATTGTAGGTTTTGAAGCCCAGGTCCAAACGTACAACGAAGAAATTAAAGTCATACCTAAATCCAAACCCCGAACCAACCGCAATGTTTTCAAGCGATTTCAGCCCTGAGAAGATCGCATCGGAATCGGTGACAATGTCGTCAACATTCCAGATATTTCCGGCATCTACGAAAAAGGCGCCGTTCAGCTGCTGGAAAATATTGAAACGGAATTCAGCATTGAACAGCAATTTCATGTTGGCCTCATTAAAATCGTTGACAGAACCGGTTTTTCCCGGCCCCAGGTTATAGGACTGCCAGGCACGGATGTCATTGGTTCCGCCGGCAAAGTAACTTCGCGAGAACGGAATGCTTTTTGAGTTGCCGTACGGGATCGCAATTCCGGCAAAAGCTTTGGTCGCAATTACCTTTTTACGGGTCAGGTCCCAATGCTTGATGTATTCGAATTCGGTTTTGATGTATTGCGAATATTCAACGCCAAACGCCTTTTTGGAGCCATTTTGAGTAAGCTGCGAAGCTTCGGACAACAATGACAATATGTTTCCTGCCGACTCCACTTTTGCCTTGATGGCATAAAAAGTATTGTCTGCCAAATCCCTTTGTGAGGTTTTGGTAAATGTAAGGCTGGTGGCAAAAATCAGGTTGTCTTCCGTAAGCCTTTGCCTTTGTTCAACTATACTCCGGATGGATTTGGCATCGGCAGGAGTAGGGTCGATGTCCCCGCTGTTTATTTTTCCAAGGAAATAATCCACGCCTTCATTGATTCTTAGCCCGTCATCAAAATTATTATTGTAGAAATAAGTATCTTCTATGCCATAATCCTGGGCAAACTGGCTCAATGCTTTGTAGGAAGAACGGTATACATTGAAATAATTCCCCGGATTGATGTTTCTTACAAACTGGATGTTGAACATGTCAAAGCGGAAATTGGTATTTCTTCGTGGTGTCCAGTTGTATACCAATGAGCTGGTGAAATTCTGCTTGTCAAGCCCGATGTTGGTTTGTTTTGAATAACCGGCACTGATGGTCGTATAAGGGATCATCGATTTTGGGATGATCTTATCGGTATTGAACGGCAGGAAGATGCGTGGGAAATTGAGTTTGGCATCTACCCCGATTTCTGAGATGTTGAAAAAGTTATTGTTTGGATTAGCCATGTCTTTTGATGCCCCGATATTGCCCCGGAACCCAATTTCAAAGGTTTCCGCTCCGTTAAATACATTTCGGATCCCCAAAAACGTATTCCCCGAAATACCAAAATCCTGAATGTTGGAATGTGTAAAATCGGTAGAAAAACCAAAGGTGTATTTCTTCCTTGGAGACAGGTAAATATTGGCAATCAGCCCGTTTTTGTCGTTTTTGTCCTGAAGGTATTGGATCAGCGGATAATTGAAAACCTTTAGGTTGCTCAGGTATTTTGATGTAAGCATCGTTTTGTTGTCCGAAAAATAATTGCCTTTGGTCACAAAGATGCCGTCGGTCAGTGCTTTAGGCCGGTATTTTAATTTGTCAAAGCTATACAGGGTGAAATCCTTGTAAGTGGTGCTGTCTTTTACGGTTGCATTTTGATTTGCCGGACTGTGATCGGTGTAGATGTTGACCTTATTGATCTTATACAGCTCAAAAGGAACGGTATATAAGGTGTCATCCACGCGTATCGATTCGTTTTCTATGACGAGGTCTACATTCGCGCGGTGATCCGGATTTAGGGTGTCTATATCAAAATTCACATAATTTTGCTGAAAACGGAAGGCGCCATTGTTCCTAAAGTCTTCGGTGATCCTGACTTTTTCCGCATCGATATCACTTTTTTCAAAACGCTTTCCCGTTTTGATGAACGAATGCCTTTTTTTCAGCTGATAGATCGAATCCAACGGCTTGCTCGAAATATAAGTGCTGATCGTGTCTATTTTATAAGGCGTGCCTCTGGCAATGTCGTACCGGAGTTTTACTTTTTTTGGGCCAACACTGTCGATTTTATAAGTAACCTTTGTGTCAAAATAACCCCGGTTGAAATAGTATGATCTTAGGCGCCTAAGCGATTTTTTGGTGCTTATGGTATCAAGGATTACCGGAGCCTCACCAGTTTTTTTCAGGAAACTATGAATGCCTGAATACCAAAATGACTGCCCCAATCGTTTTACCTGTTTTTTGGATAGCCACTTGACTTTCCGTTGGTATTTTTTTGGATTATTGGCAAATTTGGCCCGGTATATCGAATCGGTCTTTTCCTTCGCGGCATTATACAGGCTCAGCCTCAGGCGGTAACCAAGAATGGAAGTGTTCTGTTTTTGATAGAGTTGGTTAAAAACCTCCTCCATGGTGTTTTTTTTGCCGTCAACATAAATGTTGTTCTTTGTCAGCAGGCTTTTTCCGTTAGGAACCTTTTTTGTGATGCTACATCCGGCGATGATAGTTCCAATTACAAGAAATAATGATATTTTTGTGAGAACTGCTTTTCAAGTGGTGCGAAAATTTAATTCAAAAGTACATTATTTTATGGTTAGTAAAAACCAAATAAAACTTATTACAAGCCTTCAACAAAAAAAATACCGGGTTGAGCATCAATTGTTCATGGCTGAAGGTGTAAAAGTAATACAGGAATTGTTACAATCAAATTTTGTACTCGAACATTTATTTATCACCGAAGCTATTTTTGACGGAGTCAATATTGAGCAAAAAACTGTAATTAAGGAAGCTGATATGAAACGGATTTCGGCTTTGAGCTCACCAAGCCCTTGCCTTGCAATCTTCAAAATCCCAAAACAGGAAAAAATCGAAACCGGGGGATTGATAGTTGCCCTTGACGATATCCGCGATCCGGGAAACCTTGGAACCATTATCCGGCTTTGTGATTGGTTTGGCGTAAAGCAATTGGTGTGTTCTCCGGAAACGGTTGATGTTTATAATCCAAAAGTAATTATGTCCACGATGGGATCGGTTGCAAGGGTAAATGTAAGTTATGTTGATCTTAACCGTTTCATTCCTGAAAGTAAATTGCCTGTTTTCGGAACCTTTATGGATGGTAAAAACGTTTACGGCGAAAACCTGCCGCAGGATGCCATCCTGATTTTGGGCAACGAAGCCAACGGAATTTCCCCTGGATTAGAAAAAAGCATCAAAACCCGCATTGCCATTCCGCGTTTTGGGGCCATCCAGAAAACTGAAAGCCTCAATGTGGCAACTGCAACTGCAATTTTCCTGAGTGAGTTTAGGAGGAATAAATAAAAAATGTTTTGCCAATAGCTATCAATTGATAACCGGCGCCCACATTTTAATGGAATGTAAAGTTAATTAAAACCGCCCGGGTTTTTAATGATTCGATGTTGCTTGTCCACGGGCTGTTTGGATCGGCATCCCGGATTAATTCATCCTTAAACCCAAATACGCCACGGATGGAAGGCGAGAACTTGAAGTATTCAAAATATAAATCAACGCCAAAACCAAAAGTATAATTCTGCGTCCATTGGTTCACCCTGAATTTCTGCTTCTCGTTACCGTCCTGTGATTTGGCATTGCTTGAAAGGTTTAAGGTAGTCGAAACCCCGCCAAGCAGATAAGGCCTTACATTTCCGGTCCTTAAGGCAGAATATTTCAGCATCAAAGGGAAATCGATATAAGTTGCCTTTACTTCACGCAGGCCATCGCGTTCATTGGTAAACTGCGAATACCGAAGTGTCCGGCTGGCATAATACAATCCCGGCTCGAAACGCAATTCAAAATATTCCTGCAGGCGAAGTACGCCAACCAATCCGACATTGAATCCGGTGTGGCCTTTTACCTCCATTGGCGGAGCAGTGTTGTTTTTGAAATCAGCCTTGAAATCAAAGCTGCTGAAACCTAAATAATAGCCCCAATAAACCCGTTGTTTGTCAAAGTTCTCCAAATTGATGATGGGATCTTTGGTAAACATGCTTTTGCCTAATTGGGCTTTTGCCTGTACTGAAAATAGAAGGGCCAGGGCAACTATTTTTGTGGTAGTATTGGTGAAAAAAGTCAATTTCATTTCTTGGTTGCGGTGTAAATTGTAGCTACGCCAAACGTCTGCGGTATAGCTTTACATTCTATAAACGAAATTTTTCTCAAAATATTGTTCAGCTTTTCGCCAAACGGAAAATTCGCTGCCGATTCCGACAGGTAACCATAAGCCTTATTGTCTTTTGAGAAAATTTTACCAATAAGCGGTAAAATAAATCTGGTGTAAAATGAATATCCTTGCTTAAAAGGGAACTTAGTGGGAACAGACGTTTCCAAAATCACAAAAATGCCCCCGGGTTTTAATACGCGGTAAATTTCGGATAATCCTTTTTCGAGGTTTTCGAAATTCCGGATTCCGAATGAAACCGTAATTGCATCGAAATAATTGTCGGGAAACTGTATGCTTTCGCTGTCGCCCAAAACCATTTCGATGCGATTGGATAGCTTTGCTTTTTCGATTTTTTTCTTCCCAACCTCAAGCATTCCGGGAGAAATATCCAATCCGACGATTCTTTGGGCTGAGGTTTTTGACATCAGGATTACCAGATCACCGGTTCCTGTTGCAATGTCCAATATCGTTTCAGGTTTTTTTTCGGTAACCAAAGCCACAACCTTATTTCTCCATTTGACATCGATCCCCATCGAAATAACACGGTTAAGCCCGTCATAATCCTCCGAAATGGTATCAAACATCTGGGTTACCTGTTCTTTTTTGCTTTGTGATGAATCCTTATATGGGGTGATTTGCTCTGGCATTTCTTTTAGTTTCGGGTGACAAATATAAGGCAATATTTTGTTTTTGGGGTAACTGAGTGGCTGAGTAGCTAAGTAATTAAGTTTTATTTTCTAAGATAGGTTTCAAAAGAAAAGTCAAACCGGTGCTTTTCATCCTTCGGATGGAATTCGGAAGAGGCCAGTTGCCATTCATTCAGATTGATTTCGGGGAAAAAAGTATCGGCATCAAAAGCATGGTATACTTTGGTAATATCCAGCTTGTCGGCAATTCCGATGGATTGCCTGTAGATTTCGCCGCCACCTATGATGAAGGTTTCTTCATCCTTAGGGCAGGCATCAATTGCATCCTGCAACGAACTGACCACGACACAGCCATCCGGGGCATTGTATTTTTGACGTGTAATGATAATGTGAGTACGGTTGGGTAGGGGCTTTGGGAAGCTTTCAAAAGTTTTCCTTCCCATAATGATATGGTGCCCGGTGGTTACACTTTTGAATCTTTTGAAATCATCGGGCAAATGCCAAAGAAGCTGATTGTCTTTTCCCAGCGCATTGTTTTCGGCTACGGCCGCAATAAGTGTAATCATTCTGCTGATTTTGAATTCTCCAGGTCGTTTTTGAGCTGCTCTATTTTTTTGGCCTGCCTAAGCATCAGTTTGTCTATCTGGGCACGCTCCCAATTTTTATTCATAAAGCTGTCTGTGATGAGTACCTTGATGACATGGAAAATGAAAAGGCAGCACCAAACGGCTACAACCCATATCCACCAATTGGTTTCGTCGTGAAAATTCAGTAAGTGGTTGGCTGCGAACAAAAAAACGCTGCCTATGAGGAAGACGATTAAGTGGATGAACAGGCGTTTTTTTTGCTTGATCCGATCCCGTGCGTATTCATATAGTTCGTGTTGGTTGCTCTCCATAAGACGAAATTTGAGCCTTAAAGGTAAAATTTATTTTTAAAATGACGAAATCTGCTTTTAAGATATCGCTGTTCGAAAACGATTTCTTATTTCCGTATGTAAAATTAATGTTATCATTAATTGTGCATCTTCTTTCAAATTGGCTTAGTTTTTAGCAAATTCTCAAAAGTGATTTGGCGTGTAAAACATATTGAAGTATTCTGTTACTTTGCTTCAGTAATCTATAAATGAATTAGTTATGGCTATCAAGAAACAAGTTATAAAAACAAAACCGGTTGTAAAAGTAACCTTTTCAATCGAGGCTAAAGAAGCCAATGCTGCTTCAGTAGTTGGTGATTTCAACAACTGGAACCCGGCTGAAGGAGAATTATCAAAATTAAAAACCGGAACTTTCAAAGCTACTTTTGATTTGCCAAAAGACAATTCTTTTGAGTTCAGGTATTTGGTTGACGGCGTTTATGTAAACGATCCGGAAGCCGATAGCTATGCGTACAATGAATTTGCTGGTGCAGAAAACAGTGTTTTGGCACTATAATAATAGTTAGGTTTTATTGGTTGGAATCCGCCCCGGTTGGGGCGGATTTTTATTTTTGGGACAGGCTGAATTTAGAGAAAGAGTTACCATTAAAACGATATACCACATCCTGATTTGCAATAAACCATAATGCTCCTTTGCGGTCTTTGTAAATGGTTGTTACAGAATTGCCTGCAAGGCCATCTTTGCTGGTATAATTTACCATGCTGGTTCCGTCGAATTTCCAGATACCGGCATCGACGGTGCCAATCCATAGGTTTTTGTCTTTGTCTTCATTGATGGCAAAAACCCTGGCCATTGAACCGGGTTTGCCTATCGGTTCGTGTTTCCTTAAAAACTCAAAATTGCCAAGATTCTTTTCTTCTGTGATGTTGCGAAGCGTTTTGTTATCAAAACGATACAATCCACCCCCGTTATTGCCGAACCAAAGCGTTCCTGAATGGTCCTCGAATATGCTGCGCACTGCCGGGCCCTCCAAATCTTTATCGGTAATAAATGAAAATGATTTTCCGTCAAAAACACATACGCCTTTTTCTGTGCCAAACCAGACATTCCCATTCGTATCGGCTAAAATGCAATAGGCTCCGTACGGGTTGTACTGGTTGTTTTTATCAGGTTTGTAGCCTGATGGATAAAGAGTGAAATTTGCAAATGACTTCCCATCATAAAAACAGATTCCGTTTTGATGGTTAAAAAAGATGCCTCCTTTTTGGTATTTTAAAGCGGTGTATGGCGCATTTTTAATGGCATCAGTATGGTTGGTGAAATTTTCCCCATCGAAGCTGCAAAATCCATCTTGGGTAGTAAACCATAAATTTCCGTTTATATCCTCTTGGATTTCCCAAACAAAATTGCTGCATAAACCATCTTTAATCGTAATCTGCCGCATAGTTTTGCCATTGTACAAATACACTCCATTTCCATTGCTTCCGAACCAATAATTATTGTTTTTATCCTGAAAAATGCAGGCGATGTTTTTTCCCAGAACCGATATAGGCTGACCCATATTCATCAAATCTTTCTGCCCGTTACAGGAAGTAAAAGCTGCTATTATGCAGAAAAAAAAGGATGTTGAAAAGAAGAGTTTTATTGATTGCATTATTCAGGAGTGCCTTTTTGGTATAGGTTCGAACTCTATTTTTTTACAATTTCGTACACGATGGTTATGGTTTCTTCCAGCTCTTTTTCTTCGACTTCAAATTTGGCGAAAGAGGTTTTAGGGATCATAGGTGCCATCATTGGTCTATTATATTTTACAGCATCTGCCTTTATATTGGCTACGCCTTCCCTGAGGCTGAACTTAGAAACCTGTTTTACGTTGTTGATTTTGACTTCCAGTGCTTTCGCAATATTCTCAGCATTGCTTTTGGCGTCTGCTATTGCGAGCTGAACGAGTTTCTGGCGGGTTGCTTTTTCCAATTCTTCAGAAACTTGGGCATCAAATTGGATATCGGAATCTTTTATGTTGTCATTTTGGATTTCCTGGTAAAACGCTTCAATGATTTTATTGTCTAAAACAAAATTCACTATCAGGGTGTTGGTTGCAGTATATTCTTTTTTGTCGTCATTGTTTTCACTGCTTGAAACCTGGTAATCCGAAATCCTTATGTTTTTTTCGGTAAAACCGATTCGTAGAAGCACTTTTTGCACTTTTTCAATCTCTTCATTCAGTTCCTTAATAGCTGTTTTTTCGGTAGTGTTTCTTTTTTCAACACTAATTTTAAAATTTGCCAAATCAGGTTTTACTTTGGTTTTGGAGTAGCCTTCCGCGGTGATTTCGTTCCCGTTTCCTGTTTGTGAAAAACTTGGGATGGTGCAGATCAGTAAGAATGCGATGAGTGCTTTTTTCATGTATAGCTGTTTTAAGATCGAACTTCCGGAATACCAAACAAATTGTTCTCAGGAAAAAGTCAATTTAGTTGTAAAGATATTAAAATTTCCAACTTATCAACCTAAGGCCAGCAGTTCGATATATGCTGTCAGAAGGGCAATAAAAAACAGGCAATCAACCTGTGATTGCTTTGAGAAAAACATTGTACTAAATCGATGCTTAAACGGCTACTTGACCTTTGATATGCGGATGCGGATCATAATCAACTAAAGTAAAATCCTCAAATTTAAAATCGAAGATGTTTTTTACTTCAGGGTTTAAAACCATTTTAGGAAGTGACCTTGGCTCACGCGACAATTGCAGTTCCAATTGCTCAAAATGGTTGTTGTAGATATGTGCATCTCCAAAAGTGTGTATGAATTCCCCAACCTGCAAATCGCAAACCTGGGCAATCATCATGGTAAACAAAGCATAAGAAGCAATGTTGAAAGGAACGCCAAGGAAAATATCGGCGCTTCTCTGATAGAGCTGGCAGGACAGCTTTCCGTCGGCTACATAAAACTGGAAGAAGGCATGGCACGGAGGCAGAGCAGCTTTTCCATTGGCTACATTTTCTGAAAATGATTTTGAGGTATCCGGCAAAACTGAAGGGTTCCAGGCTGAAACCAGCATCCGCCGGCTGTTTGGGTTTTTCTTCAAAGTGTCGATCAATTCGGTAATCTGGTCAATTTCCTCGCTGTTCCAATTACGCCATTGGTGGCCGTAAACCGGTCCCAGATCGCCATTTTCATCAGCCCATTCGTCCCATATCTTAACACCGTTTTCTTTTAGGTATTCGATATTGGTATCCCCTTTTAAAAACCAGAGCAATTCGTAGATTATCGATTTCAGGTGCAGTTTTTTGGTAGTTACCATTGGGAAACCTTCATTTAGGTCAAACCGCATCTGGTAGCCAAAAACACTTTTGGTTCCGGTTCCCGTCCTGTCTCCTTTTTGGCAACCGTTTTCCAAAACGTGCTGCACTAAATCGTGGTATTGCTTCATGGTTTATTATGAATTTTAAATTCTAAATTTTGAATTAAACCATTTAAAATTTATAATTCAAAATTTAAAATAGTTTTTAGCTTTCTCTTTTCGATATTTCGTCCCTGATTTTGGCTGCTTTTTCGTAGTCTTCGTCCTGTACGGCTTTTTCCAAACCATCGTGCAGTTCTGAAAGGCTCATGCTTTTGTAAACATCGGTCGAGGCATTGCCTTCGCTGTCCAGCCCAAATGTTTCGGGAGTAGAAAGCACGCCGTCATCGTCTGGGTCAGAACTTTCTATTTCGCCAGGGTTATTCAGGTAAATCCCGGCTTTGTCCAAAATGTTTTTATAGGTAAAGATCGGTGCCGAAAAACGCAATGCCAAGGCAATGGCATCCGAAGTCCTGGCATCGATGATTTCTTCAATTTTGTCCCTTTCACAGATGATGCTCGAGTAAAAAACGCCATCAACCAGCTTGTGGATGATCACCTGTTTTACCACAATGTCAAAACGGTCGGCAAAACTCTTGAACAAATCGTGGGTTAAAGGGCGGGGTGGCTTTATTTCTTTCTCTAAAGCAATAGCGATAGATTGTGCTTCGAAAGCGCCAATAACGATAGGCAATTTTCGTTCACCGTCCACTTCATTTAAAATCAAGGCATATGCTCCGTTCTGCGTTTGGCTATAGGAAATCCCTTTTATCGTCAGTTTTACTAAACTCATTATTTTCAAGTGTAAGCCGTTGTTTTTTAGCGTCCGGGCTTTTGTTTTTTTGTATGTTAAACGGACTGCAAAGTAACAAAAAGTTTTTGCTTCTAAAAACGGAAAAATAAAAAAAAGAGCCGTCAGGAGTTTTTGCTTCCTACGGCTCTTTTAATGAACTAATAAATTTGGTTTATGAGTTATGAGCTTTGAACTCTTTTATTTTCTGTGTCAGCCTTGGCAGGATTTCCAAAGCATCGCCAACAATACCATAATCGGCCACTTTAAAGAACGGCGCATCGGCATCAGTGTTGATGACCACCTTTACTTTCGATGAGTTGATCCCGGCAATGTGCTGGATGGCTCCGGAGATTCCTACAGCAATATATAAATTAGCCGCAACCGGTTTTCCTGTTTGTCCAACGTGTTCACTGTGAGGTCTCCATCCAATGTCGGAAACCGGTTTAGAGCAAGCTGTGGCAGCGCCCAGGACGGTAGCCAGGTCTTCGATCAATCCCCAGTTTTCAGGGCCTTTCATTCCGCGTCCGCCAGAAACCACGATATCTGCATCGGCAATGGTTACTTTTCCGGTTGTTTTTTCTACCGAATCTACTTTTACGTTAAAATCAGCATCGTTCAATGATGGCGAAAATGCTTCTTCAGCCAATGAAGCTGCGCTTTCGAATAATCCGTAAGAATTTTTGGCAAGGCTTAAAACCTTTACATCGGTATTGATTTCGGTGATGTTGAAAGCTTTGTTTGAGAAAGCATTTCTTTTTACCTGGAAAGGCGAAGTGCTGATCGGCAAAGCCACAACATTGGAAGCATAGCCGGCATCCAGACCAATGCTTACGATTGGCGCCATGTACAAGCTGTCCGTCGTTGATGAAAGCAGGATCAGTTTTGAGCTTTCCTTCTGGGCTGCCTGTTTTACAACATCGGCATAGGCTTTTGCATTGAAGTCTTTCAGTTTTTCGTTTGAAACCTTCAAAACTTTAGAAACCCCGTATTTTGATAAATCGGAAACATTGTCTGCATTTACGGTAACCGCAGTTACATTGGTTCCCATAGCGTCGGCAACTTTCTTAGCGTATGAAGCTAGTTCCAAAGCTACCTTTTTAAATTTTCCGTCTGCTGATTCAGCGTATATTAAAATTGACATCTTTTTTTATTTTTTTTGGTGTTGCCTTCGGCCGGGCTTTCCGCAGTACACGGTACTTGCTCCAATCCCTAACGCGGGCAATCGTATGATTATTAGATAACTTTAGCTTCGTTGTGCAATGCGTTTACCAATCCGTCCAAATCGTCAGGGGCAAATAGTTTTACCGCCGATTTTGGTGCCGGCTTTTCAAACTTTACCGCTTTGGTATTGTTGTTTGCGGCAACAGGCTCAAGGACCGTCAATACTTTGGTCCTTGCGGTCATGATACCACGCATGTTCGGGATTCTTAGATCCTTTTCCTCAACCAGGCCTTTTTGTCCTCCGATTACCAAAGGCAATGAAGCCGAAATGGTTTCTTTTCCGCCATCGATCTCACGGGCCGCTTTTGCGGAAGTTCCGTCAATTTTCAGATCGATGCATGAGTTTACGAAGTTGTAGTCCAATAGCGAAGCCAGCATTCCCGGAACCATTCCGCCGTTGTAGTCCAACGATTCCTTACCGCAGATAACCAAATCGTATCCGCCCGATTTTGCTACTTCAGCTAATTGTTTTGCTACAAAAAATCCGTCAGTCGGATTGGCGTTTACACGGATCGCTTCGTTAGCCCCGATTGCCAATGCTTTTCTTAAGGTTGCTTCAGCATCGGTACCGCCAACATTGACAACGGTAACATTTGCTCCTTGCTGCTCCTGGAACCAAATGGCCCTGGTTAATCCGAATTCGTCGTTCGGGTTGATTACGTATTGCACACCGTTGGTATCAAATTCCGTGTCACCATTAACAAAATTAATTTTTGAAGTAGTGTCAGGAACGTGACTGATGCAAACTAATATTTTCATAATTATTGAGTATTTGTTGAAAAATTTGAAGC
Organism: Flavobacterium sp.; assembly: GCA_049841115.1. Classification (GTDB taxonomy): domain Bacteria; phylum Bacteroidota; class Bacteroidia; order Flavobacteriales; family Flavobacteriaceae; genus Flavobacterium. The sequence goes on along the minus strand of JASGHQ010000005.1, from coordinate 90,501 downwards.
ACAAAAGTAGCATAATATTTTAAATAATGTACTATGCGTGCATAATATTTTTTAAATTTCAATCGATTTCGTAAAATTATAAGACTAGTAAGGTGTTTTACTGTTGGGTTGCTAATAAATCGACATTTTCATAGGAGCCTTCCTTGTTGAACAACAATGTGGTATAAAGCCATACATTGTGTTCTTTGTAAGCCACCACATGGATAGTGCCTTTGCCTTTCGGGCCTTGAACAGGTATGTCCAAATCGGCTTCGCCTGATGTGCCTGAGGTAGAGATATTGCCGGTAATCATTTCGCCGGCTTCAACCGGATTGCCTATTTGCTGAATGACCTGCGGGTTTTTCTGTGCTGCTTCCAGGCTGTGTTTGTAAACATCAGAATCTTTCATAAATGAAGTAACTCCGAAATAAATTCCCGTAATGACCAGGCCGGCAATGATGATTAATGTCAGGCACCCGGTTGGCACAAACCATTTCCAGTTTCTCTGAAACCAATTTTTGCGTGGTTGAGGGTAAGGGTAGTAGTTTTCCATAAAATAAATTTTAGTCGGTAAATATATTAAATAGCTGCAGATTGAGATGAAATTCTGTAACATAAAGGAATATTTGTATAAGGCGGAAAAAATGCAGCTGCACTAACTTTATCAGATGAAATTTTCATAATCAACTTTAAAATAAAAACAAGATGAAAAAGATTCTGATTGCGCTCGATTATGGGATCTCGGCCCAGAAGATCGCAGAAAAGGGATATGAGCTGGCAAAAGCCATGAATGCCAAAGTAACATTGCTGCATGTGGTTGCCGACGAATCGTATTACAGCAGTATTGATTCGGCGCCATTCATGGGGTTTTACGGCTATGATTTTTTTGATGTCGAAAACAGCGATACCCTGATCGAAGCATCGGTAAAGTTTTTGGATAAAATCAAAAAACATCTAAAAGACGAAGGAATAGAAACCATAGCAGAGCAAGGCGATTTTCCAACAGTAATCCTGGAGGTGGCAGCAAAGAAAAATTCAGACATCATTGTCCTGGGTTCGCACAGTAAAAACTGGCTCGAAAAAGCTGTAATGGGAAGCGTGACTGAAAGTGTTTTGGCAAAAACCAAAATCCCAATGTTCATCATTCCTGTAAAGGAATAGACTTAAAAGAATGGACCAATGAAAGAGACCAAAAAACAAAAAGCGAAAATTGAAAAAGTAATGCACGAGTACAAGGAAGGCACGCTAAAGTCAGGAAAAGATGGAGCGGGCGAAAAAGTGAAAAGCCGCCAGCAGGCTATTGCCATTGCAATGAGTGAAGCCGGGATCAGCAAAAAGAAAAAATAAACTAAAATAGTACGGCAGGATGGAAGCATCACATCAGCTTTTTCATTTGTTTGTCCTGGCAATTCCAATAGCGTGCATTGCCTGGACTGTTACGCATGAAGAAGTTTTTCGTGAGCCGCGTGAGTTCTGTACCGAAAGGTCAAAATCCTGCAAAACCATTTTCCAGCGTAAATTTTTCTACCTGTTTACCTGCGAATACTGTTTTAGCCATTATGTAACGGCAGCGTTTTTATTGGTTACCAAATTCCAATTGCTTTATGATGGCTGGCGCGGCTACCTCATTTCGATGTTTGCCCTGGTTTGGGTGGCCAATGTTTATATGAGCCTTTTTGGCTTTATAAGGGTTGGGATGAAAAAGGAAAAGATGGATGCCGATATTGAAGAGCTGAAATTAAAACACGAAAAAGAAAAGATCACTTAAATCTGAATATCATGAAACCGAAAATATCCAAAAACAAGACGATGAACAATCCGAATAAGATATATCCTGCCAATGTAAACTATCCGCCAGATGAAGACATTTATGCCCGGAATAAAAAAGAGGCAGATATCGATCCGGAAGCTGTTTCAAAAATCAAACCGAGCAATGCAGATGACGGAAAGTATAATATAAAAACCTTTGGCCAGGACAAAACCGGAAGCGATTTGGATATCCCGGGCTCTGAACTGGATGATGCGCAGGAAAACATCGGTAGCGAAGATGAGGAGAACAACGGCTATAGCCTGGGTGGTGACAATCACACTGATCTGGAGGAAGACAATGCCGGCCGGCAATGATGCAAATGCATAAAATAACAATCTAAAAATTTATAATATGGAAACCCACGACCAATCAACACTCGCCATTATTGAAAGCCACAAAAACGCTGCGCTAGAACACCAGGAAGCGGCAAAAGCGCATCTGGAAGCAATGAAATACCATGCGGGCGGAAAAGAGCTCGAAGCCGGCGAGAGTGCCAAGACTGCCTACAATCATAGCCGGCAGGCTGCTGTTTATGACAAAGAAGTAGCAGAACACCACGGATTATAAGCTCAGTTTGGTGCTTCAAAATCATTTACATCGATTTCGTGAAAAGCTGCCATAAAAAACCACAAGAAAAAACCGTTTGTCATTTTAAATTTTTACTTTTGCTATCCAAAATTGATACAAAGAAAATTTTCATATGAGAACGATACAATTTAGAGAAGCGGTTGCTGAAGCGATGAGTGAAGAAATGCGCCGTGACGAATCGGTTTACCTGATGGGTGAAGAGGTTGCGGAATACAATGGTGCTTATAAAGCTTCTAAAGGAATGCTTGATGAATTTGGCCCAAAAAGAGTAATCGATACGCCAATTGCAGAACTTGGTTTTGCAGGAATTGCGGTAGGATCCGCAATGAACGGAAACCGCCCGATTGTAGAATACATGACCTTCAACTTCTCTTTGGTAGGAATTGACCAGATCATTAACAACGCAGCAAAAATGCGCCAAATGTCAGGCGGGCAATTCCCGATGCCAATGGTATTCCGTGGGCCTACGGCCTCAGCGGGCCAATTGGGAGCGACACATTCCCAGGCTTTTGAAAACTGGTTTGCCAATACTCCGGGGCTGAAAGTTGTGGTTCCGTCTACTCCTTATGATGCAAAAGGCCTGTTGAAATCGGCTATCCGTGATAATGATCCGGTTATCTTCATGGAATCGGAGCAGATGTATGGTGACAAAGGCGAAATTCCGGATGAAGAATATACTATTCCGCTTGGCGTTGCCGATATTAAAAGAGAAGGAAAGGATGTGACCATCGTTTCTTTTGGGAAAATCATCAAGGAAGCATTCATCGCCGCAGACGAATTGGAAAAAGAAGGCATCTCTTGTGAGATCATCGATTTGAGGACCGTGCGCCCAATGGATTATGACGCAATCATCAATTCGGTTAAAAAAACAAACCGTTTGGTGGTCCTTGAGGAAGCATGGCCATTTGCCAGTGTCGCTTCTGAAATTACCTATATGGTACAGGAAAGGGCATTTGACTATTTGGATGCGCCAATCCAAAGAATCACAACGGCAGATACACCTGCGCCTTATTCGCCAACCCTTTTAAAAGAATGGTTGCCTAATGCCCAGGATGTCATCAAGGCTGTAAAAAAAGTAACATACAAATAAGTCCAAAGCCCAAAGTTTAGAAGTCGGAAGCCAAGTTTTTGGCGTTATGGCGACTTTATGAAATTTGACTTTTGACATTTGACTAAAACAACTATATTTGAAACTTCATCAGGACAATTTGATGAAGTTTTTTTTTGCCATGAAACAGATTTTTACGCTTCTTATCTTATTTTTCGCTTTCACAATTGCAGGCTTTGGCCAAACCAAAGTGAGTGGTGTCGTACTCGATAATTCCAAACAGCCGATTCCCTATGCCAATATCGTATTCAAGGGCTCCAATACCGGAGTCGTTTCTAATGAAGACGGTAAATTTTACATAGAATCCCCTGAAAACTATACCGAATTGGTGGTTTCTTTTGTTGGTTTTCCCGATAAGACCGTGGCACTGCCGCAAAAGGTAAACTATGATTTCAAAATCATACTAACCGAAGGAAATACACTGAAGGAGGTAAAAATCTACGCGGGAAAGACCTCTAAAAAGAATAACCCGGCGTTGGATATCCTTAGGAAAATCTGGGAACGAAGAAGGAAAAACGGGCTTAAGATGTTCAAGCAGTACGAGTTTGAAAAATACGAAAAAGTAGAGTTCGATATGAATACCATTGACAGCGCCTTTATGAAGAGCAAAATCTTTAAAGGGATGGAGTTCGTATTCAAAAACATTGATACCTCAAAGGTTACCGGAAAAACCTATCTTCCGATATTCATCAACGAATCATTGTCTGATGTATATGGCGATAACGAAAACAAACGCACCAAAGAAGTTTTGAAAGCCAACAAAAATTCGGGTTTAGGAAGTGGCGACGGCGTGAACATGTTCATCAAGGATCTTTACAACGATTACGATATTTATGACAATTACCTTCAGCTGTTCGATAAAAGCTTCACCAGCCCTTTGTCGCGTACCGGAATCGATGTGTATAATTATGTTTTGGCTGATACAGCGGTTATCGACAACAAAACCTGCTATAATATCGTTTTCTATCCAAGGCGTAAAAATGAGCTGACCTTCAAAGGCGATTTTTGGGTAAACGATACGACATTTGCCATCAAGAAAATCAACATGGCAATCACTAAAAGTGCCAACATCAACTGGGTGAAGGATATTTACCTGGAACAGGAATACGAAGTATTGAACGATTCGGTTTTCCTGCCGACACGCGATTACATGATGTCGGATTTTGCATTGAGGAAAAAAGAAGAGTCGAAAGGGGTTTACGGAAAAAGGACTACGCTTTACCGAAATTTTAAATTCAACGAAAAGAAACCGGACAAATTCTATAAAGAAGAAGTCAATTACATCAACAACGAAGTCTATCAAAGGTCTAATGAATATTGGGACGAGAACAGATTTGAAAAACTCAATAAAGACGAGAAGAAAATCTATGCGATGATCGATACGCTCAAAACGGTCAAAAAATTCAAACAGCTGTATAGCTTGGTTTCGATATTGGGAAGCGGCTACATCGAAATCCCAAAATGGAAACTCGATTACGGGCCGATATTCTCCACCATCGGGAACAACGAAGTGGAAGGGCTGCGCCTCAGGGCAGGAGTACGGACCTATTTCGGGCCTAATGACTTATGGCGTTTGCAAGGATATACCGCCTACGGATTCAAGGACAACAAATTCAAATACGGAATGTCCGGGAAATGGATGATTGACAAGAAAAACAGGATCATCATTTCGGGAGGAAACCGCCGCGATGTCGAACAGATAGGCGCCAGCCTTACGACGACCAATGATGTTTTGGGAAGGAGCTATGCGTCATCGGGCTTGTTTACAACCGGTTCCAACGGCAAGCTGACCAACATCAACCTTTCGACACTGGCAGCCGAAATCGAACCGATCAAGAACGTGACATTCCAGCTTGGGTTTTCTTACAGGACACTGGAATCAGCTTCGGATACATTTACTCTGGATTATTTTACTGATAATACGCAAACGACTACAAGCAGCAGCGTGACCCAATCGGAACTGAATTTCCAGATTGAGCTTACACCGAATAAGAAAACAATCGGGTACGGAGTGGAACGCCGTGAGATCGATAACCCATATAGCCGCATTTTCCTGAATTACAGCCAGGGATTCAAAGGCTTTATCAATAGCGATTTTAGTTACCAGAAACTGCAATTGTATTACAAACAGCCAATCATTATCGGGCCACTGGGCCGTTCCAATGTTACGGTTGAGGTAGGTAAGACATTTGGCCAGATTCCCTTAGGATTGATGAGTGTCGTTCCGGGTAACCAGACGCTTTTTATCATTGACAATACTTTCAGCAACCTTAATTTCTATGAATTTGTGGCCGATCAGTATGCTACGCTGAAATGGGAACATAATTTCCAGGGGAAAATCTTCGCGCGCATTCCGGGGCTGAGGAAACTGAACCTCCGTGAAATCGTAGGCATCAAAGGCGTTTACGGAACCGTTTCCGATGAAAACAAATTCATTAATGCTTCCGGCCTGGTTTACCAGGCGCCTGAAAAACCGTATTGGGAGTATAATGCAGGAATCGGGAATATCTTCAAGGTATTCCGTCTTGATTTTGCATGGCGAGGCAACTACCGCGATGTGCCGGATGGCAACAACTTTACGATAAAAGGTTCTTTCGGGTTTTATTTCTAAAATGCAGGAAGCGATTACATTCCTTATTGAAAAGGAGGATGTTTTTAAAAAGCTGCACCTGCAATACGGCAATCCGTTTATTCCGTCGCGTCCGCAGGGATTTGCGACACTTTGCAAACTGATCCTTGAGCAGCAGGTTTCGATTGATTCGGCAAAAGCCACTTACCTGAAAATAGAAAAGTTTTTAGGCGAAGTTACTCCGGAAACCATCAGTAATTGTCCTGATGAGGATTTGAAAAGCTGTGGCGTAAGCCGCCAAAAAATACTTTATCTCAAAACCCTGGCACAAGCCGTTTCGGCTGAATTGGATTTGGAAAGCCTTGCTTTTAAATCTGTCGATGAGGTTCGGAATGAACTGATTAAACTCAAAGGAATCGGAAACTGGACCATTGATGTCTACCTGATGTTTTCATTGCGATCGCCCGACATCATCCCGCTTGGCGATATTGCCGTTGTCAATACCATCAAGGAATTGTTCGATGTGCATACCCGCGAAGAAATGGAGCAGTTGTCCGAAAACTGGAAACCCTATAGGAGCATGGCTACTTTCATGCTTTGGCATCATTATCTGGAGAAAAGAAACAGGAAGCCGATCGTTTAACTTAGGTTGAAACATTAGCAAATTAATTGTTTTTATTTGTTAAAGTTTTGTTACTTTTGCGACCGATAAAAATTTATAATAGAATATTTTATGGAATCATACATGATTTACGTGCCGATAGTTATGGCATTAATTGGATTGGCTTTCATGTCAATCAAAAGATCTTGGGTTTTAAAGCAGGATGCCGGTGATGGGAAAATGAAAGAGATTTCAGATTTCATCTACGAAGGCGCATTGGCTTTCCTAAAAGCAGAGTACAGATTATTGGCAATCTTCGTGGTTATTGCGAGTTTGGCTTTGGCTGGAATCACTTTTTTACCGGGAGTTAAAACACATTTGTTAATTGTAATCGCATTTGTTTTTGGTGCATTCTTTTCGGCTTTGGCTGGAAACATGGGAATGAAAATCGCAACAAAAACTAACGTAAGGACTACGCAGGCTGCCCGTTCCAGCTTACCACAGGCATTGAAAGTTTCTTTCGGCGGTGGAACTGTAATGGGATTGGGAGTTGCCGGATTGGCAGTTCTTGGTTTGACAGGGTTCTTCATTATATTATTCCAAAAATTCATGGGCGGTGTGTGGACTTCTACAGAAGACATGACCGTAGTTTTGGAAACTTTGGCCGGTTTCTCTTTAGGAGCTGAGTCTATCGCTTTGTTTGCACGTGTTGGTGGTGGTATCTATACTAAAGCTGCTGACGTTGGTGCTGACTTGGTTGGTAAGGTTGAAGCAGGTATCCCTGAGGATGATCCTCGTAACCCTGCTACAATTGCAGATAACGTTGGTGACAACGTTGGTGACGTTGCCGGAATGGGAGCTGACTTATTCGGTTCTTATGTAGCTACAGTATTGGCTGCAATGGTTTTGGGTAACTACGTGATCAAAGACATGGGTGGAAAAATAGAAGATGCCTTCAACGGTATCGGCCCAATCCTTTTGCCAATGGCAATCGCAGGTTTCGGAATCCTATTCTCTATCATCGGAACGATGTTGGTGAAAATTTCAAGCGACGATGCTAAGGAAGCTCAGGTGCAAAAAGCATTGAACATCGGAAACTGGGTTTCTATCGTTTTGACTGCAGTGGCTTGTTTCTTCCTGGTTCAGAATATGTTGCCTGCAACTATGAAAATGGAATATTTCGGTGAAGGTTTGCAGGATATTTCGTCAATGCGCGTATTCTACGCTACATTGATCGGATTGTTCGTTGGTGGAGCTATTTCATCCGTAACAGAATACTACACAGGATTAGGTACAAAACCGGTATTGGCTATCGTACAAAAATCGTCAACTGGAGCAGGAACTAACGTTATCGCTGGTTTGGCAACAGGTATGATCTCTACATTCCCAACAGTTATCCTTTTTGGTGGTGCTATCTGGGCTACTTATGCTTTGGCTGGTTTCTACGGTGTGGCTTTGGCTGCTTCTGCAATGATGGCTACAACGGCTATGCAGCTGGCCATCGATGCATTCGGACCAATCTCTGACAACGCCGGTGGTATTGCTGAGATGAGCGAATTGCCAAAAGAAGTTCGTACAAGAACAGACATCTTGGATTCTGTGGGTAACACTACTGCTGCTACAGGAAAAGGTTTCGCAATCGCTTCTGCTGCATTGACATCTTTGGCATTGTTTGCCGCTTACGTAACCTTCACAGGAATCGACGGTATCAACATCTTCAAGGCTCCGGTACTGGCTATGTTATTCATCGGAGGTATGATCCCGGTGGTGTTCTCTGCTTTAGCAATGAACTCTGTAGGTAAGGCTGCAATGGACATGGTTTACGAAGTACGTCGCCAGTTCAAGGAAATCGCAGGTATCATGGAAGGTAAAAATAAGCCTGAATATGGTAAATGTGTTGAAATCTCTACAAAAGCGGCATTGCGCGAAATGATGCTGCCTGGAGTATTGACTATCGGTTTCCCGATTGCTATCGTTCTTTTAGGTAAATTGGTTTACGGAGACAACAGCCAATTGATCGCTGAAATGTTAGGTGGTTATATGGCCGGAGTTACCGTTTCTGGAGTTCTTTGGGCTGTGTTCCAAAACAACGCCGGTGGTGCTTGGGATAACGCTAAGAAGTCTTTCGAAGCCGGTGTTATGATTAACGGTGAAATGACTTATAAAGGTTCAGATGCACACAAAGCGGCTGTAACCGGAGATACTGTTGGAGATCCATTTAAAGATACTTCTGGTCCTTCTATGAACATCCTGATCAAATTGACCTGCCTTATCGGATTGGTAATTGCTCCAATCTTAGGTGCTGGCCACGAAGGTGGTGCAAAAGAAATGAAATGCACTATGGAGATGAAAAAAGAAGTTATTGGGAAATGTGACTTGAGCAAATGCGCTACAATGACTAAGGAAGAATGCGAAAAAATGTGTGACTCTTTAGGATGCAATGCAGAAGAAAAAGCAGCTTGCCTTTCTCATTATGATGCTGATGGAAAATTCATCGCTAAAAAAGACGACTGTTGTGCTGGTAAAGGTGCGCAGACTAAAGTTAACATCGATAAAAATGTAAAAGTTGTAATCAGCAATGCCAATGGCAAATCTAAAGCAACAGTTACCACTACAGTAAACGGAACTTCAACATCTGAAACTTTTGAAGGTACAGAAGCAGAAGTACAGGCTAAGGTTGATGCCTTGAAATAATACGTTTCGATATTAAATATGAAAGCCTCACTATTTAGTGAGGCTTTTTTATTTACTTTAGTCAGGCCAAATACCGACACCCATGACTAAAAAAATTACCTTGCTGTTCCTGTTTATTGCTTCATTAGGATTTTCCCAAAATACATTGCCATTGATCCCGCAGCCGCAAACCCTGCAGGTTAACAATGGTAATTTTGTATTGGACAAGGAAACCGTAATCCTGGCTGATCCCAAATCATTTGAAGCGCAATACCTTCAGCTGGAAATAAAAAAGCGCACGGGATTGGACTTGAAAATCGGGACCAATTTACAGTCGAAGTCAAGGATCGGTTTCTACGAAATGCTTTCCGGCGGTTTCAATCATGATGATGAAGCAGCGGCCAAATACTATTCCAATACCAACCAAGGAAAATATTTCCTTGATATTTATCCCAATGAAGTATCGATCTCACAATCCGATCCATTGGGTAATTTTTACGGAATGCTGACCTTGCTGCAGTTGATTCCGGCCGAGCAGAAGAGCGAAATCCAATTGCCCTGCCTCAAGATAATCGATGCACCCAAATATGCCTGGCGCGGCATGCACCTCGATTGTGCCCGTCATTTCTTTCCCGTGGATTTTGTCAAAAAGTATATTGATTACCTGACGATGTTCAAATTCAACACTTTTCATTGGCATTTGACAGACGACCAGGGCTGGCGCATCGAGATCAAGAAATACCCAAAGCTCACAGAAATTGGAGCCTGGCGCAATGGTTCAATGGTTGGCCCTTACAATGACCAGAAATATGATGACAAACGCTATGGCGGATTTTATACTCAGGAACAGATCAGGGAAGTGGTTGCCTATGCGGCGCAACGCCACATAACGGTAGTCCCCGAAATAGAAATGCCGGGCCATGCTGTTGCTGCTTTGGCGGCTTATCCGGAGTTATCCTGTACCGGTGGCCCATTTGAAGTAGCGAAGCAATGGGGTGTTTTGGACGATGTGTTCTGTCCAAAAGAAAATACTTTTATTTTTCTCCAAAATGTTTTGACCGAAGTAATGGCACTATTCCCATCAAAATACATCCATATTGGCGGTGATGAATGCCCGAAAACGCGCTGGCAACAATGCAAGCATTGCCAGGCATTAATCAAAAAAATGAACCTTAAGGACGAACACGCATTACAGAGTTATTTTGTACAACGCATCGAAAAATTCGTTAACAGCAAAGGAAGGAAAATCATTGGCTGGGACGAAATCCTTGAAGGCGGCCTGGCCCCGAATGCCGCAGTTATGAGCTGGCGTGGCACAGAAGGCGGGATTGAAGCGGCAAAGCAAAGCCATTATGTAGTAATGTCCCCGGGTTCACATTGTTATTTCGACCATTACCAGGGCGACCCCAAAAAAGAACCATTAGCTTTTGGAGGTTTTACGCCGCTTGAAAAGGTATATGCTTTTGAGCCAACGCCAAGAGAATTAACGGATCAGGAAGCAAAATACATTTTGGGTGCACAGGCCAATCTTTGGTCAGAATATATTGAGGACGGAAAAAAGGCTGAATATATGGTCTTTCCCCGGATGCTGGCACTTTCGGAAGTGGTTTGGGGAACATCTGATACAGCTAAATACGATGATTTTAAAGAAAGGCTGATACAATTACTCCGCCTTTTCGATAAAGAAGGAATCAATTACAGCAAGGCATTCCTGGAAACCGCTCCAAAGTAAAATTAATACAGATAAAATAAAAAAGGCTGCCATTACCGGCAGCCTTTTTTGGGTTTATATGATTAGGTATTACCGCTGCTTGATTACTTTGATTATTTTCTCTTTACCGTCAGAAGCTACTTTTACAAAATAAGTCGCTTCAGCCAATCTCGATAAATCAACCTGAACGTGAGTCGAATTTGTTTTTTCGATAGAAATGATTTGCCCTAGCATATTGATTAATGTCACCTGTGTGATGTTTTTCGAATAGGAAATATTCACTATAGATGAAGTTGGATTTGGATAATAATTAAAATGGACGGCATCAAAATCATCGTTATCCAAAGAAACCGTAACAGTAACTGCAAACGGCTGGCTTGGGCAGGTAGCTGAAAAAGCTACTGCATAATAAGTGGTACCATTTGTTAAGACGGTTGTTAATGGTAACGGCGGATTGTTTAACGATTGCGCATCAGCAAGCGAACCATACCAGTTTACATCTGTTGGGTTAACAACAAGATCTGCAATGGTGGCATCGCTCAAATCGGCAACTTCAAAAACCTGGAACGCATTTCCTGTTGGTGTAGCGGTTGTATGAACGGTAATGATCATAGTCGCGGTTGCTGCACATTGTCCTGCATCAGGAGTAAATGTATAGGTTGTAGTTGCAGTATTGTCAAGTGCTGGAGCCCAGGTTCCTGTAATTCCATTATTGGATGTTGTTGGCAATGCTGCTAAAGCATCACCGTTACAGATAGCTGCTACTGCCGTAAAGGCTGGCACCGTTGGCTGATTTACTGTAATGGTCAGTGTTACGCCGTTGGCAGCGCACTCGCCCGAATTTGGTGTAAATGTGTAGGTTGTTGTTACTGTATTATCAATTGCCGGCGACCATGTTCCGTTAATACCATTATTGGATGTTGTTGGCAATGTTAACGCCTCTCCGCTACAGATAGGGGCAATGGCTGTAAACGCTGGAGTAACCGGTTGATTAACCGTTACTGTTAAAGTAGTGGTAACGCCACATTGACCTGCATCAGGGGTAAATGTGTAGGTGGTGGTTGCTGTATTGTCTGCAACAGGCGACCAAACCCCACTAATTCCATTATTAGACGTTGTTGGTAATGTCAAAGTGCCTCCGTTGCAAATAGGGGCAATAGCGGTAAAAGTTGGTGTCGTAGTCGGTTGGTTTACCGTAATAACCAAAGTTGTTGAAGCGGCACATTGTCCAGCATCCGGAGTAAATGTATAGGTAGTGGTTGTGGTGTTATCCAAAGCCGGTGACCAGGAACCTGTGTATCCGTTTGTCGATGTTGTTGGCAATGCTGCTAATGATTGGCCGTTGCAAATTGGAGCTACCGCTGTAAATGTTGGTATTACCGGCTGATTTACCGTAATGGTCAATGTGGTTGACGACACGCACTGCCCGGCATCCGGAGTGAATGTATAAATGGTTGTAATCGTATTGTCAAGTGTTGGGAGACCATGTTCCTGTATAGCCATTGTTTGATGTTGTAGGTAATGCTGTTAAAGCATCCCCATTACAGATGGCTGCTACTGCAGTAAATATTGGTATTACAGGTTGATTCACCGTAATTGTCAATGTTGTTGCCGAAGCACACTGTCCGGCATCAGGCGTAAAAGTATATACTGTTGTAACGGTATTGTTTAAGGCCGGCGACCACGTTCCTGTATAACCATTGGTGGATGTTGTTGGCAATGCTGCCAAAGCATCTCCATTACAAATCGGAGCAATAGTATTAAATGTTGGTGTTACCGGCTGGTTGACTGTAACGGTCAATGTTACGCCATTAGTAGCGCATTCGCCAGAATCTGGTGTAAATGTGTACGTGGTTGTTGCTGTGTTATCAATTGCGGGTGACCATGTTCCGGAAATTCCGTTATTTGATGTTGTTGGCAACGTCAAAGCCTCTCCGTTACAGATAGGATCAATGGTAGTAAATGCCGGGATAACCGGTTGATTAACAGTTATTGTTAATGTGGCAGTACCTGCACATTGTCCCGAATCCGGAGTGAATGTGTAGGTTGTAGTTGTAGTATTATCCAAAGCAGGTGACCAGGAACCGGTATATCCGTTAGTTGATGTTGTTGGCAATGCTGCTAAAGCAGTTCCATTACAAATCGGAGCCACAGCGGTAAATGTTGGAGTGACGGGCTGGTTTACGGTGATGGTCATAGTTGCTGTTGCTGCACATTGTCCTGCATCCGGAGTAAACGTATAAGTTGTAGTGGCTGTATTGTCAATAGCTGGTGACCAGGAACCGGTATATCCGTTAGTTGATGTTGTCGGCAATGCCGCTAAAGCGTCTCCATTACAAATAGGTGCGACAGCAGTAAATGTTGGCGTTACCGGCTGATTCACCATAATGGTCAATGTTGTTGCCGAAGCACATTGTCCGGCATCAGGCGTAAAAGTATATACTGTTGTAACGGTATTGTTTAAGGCAGGTGACCAGGTTCCTGTATAACCGTTATTCGATATTGTTGGCAATGCGGCTAAAGATTCTCCGTTGCAAATGGCATCCACAGTATCAAATGTTGGTGTTACCGGCTGGTTAACTGCAACCGTCAATGTTACGCCATTAATTGCGCATTCGCCAGAATTTGGTGTAAATGTGTATGTTGTAGTTGATGTGTTATTTACTGCTGGTGACCAAACTCCTGAAATTCCATTAGTAGACAGTGCAGGCAATACCAATGCATCTCCATTACAGATAGGATCAATGGTAGTAAATACTGGGGTAACTGGTTGATTAACCGTCACAGTCAAAGTTGTAGGAATACCACACTGGCCAGGATCTGGAGTGAAAGTATAGGTTGTCGTTGCAGTATTGTCAAATACAGGTGACCAAACCCCGGTAATTCCATTGTTTGATGTTGTTGGCAATGTCAAAGTATCTCCGTTGCAAATTGGGGCTATAGCTGTAAATGTAGGTACAGTAGTTGGCTGGTTAACCGTGATCGTTAATGTGGCCAGAGCAGCACATTGTCCTGCATCCGGGGTAAATGTATAAGTAGTAGTCGTGGTGTTGTCCAAAGCCGGTGACCAGCTTCCTGAATAACCATTGTTGGATGTTGTTGGCAATGCTGCTAAAGTGCCACCATTGCAAATTGGAGCTACAGCAGCAAATGTTGGCGTCACAGGCTGGTTAACCGTGATGGTCAATGTTGTTGCTGAAGCGCACTGCCCGGCATCAGGTGTAAATGTATATGTTGTAGTTACCGTATTATCCAACGAAGGCGACCAGCTTCCTGTGTAGCCGTTGTTGGATGTTGTCGGCAATGCAGATAAAGCATCCCCATTGCAGATTGGGGCTACTGCGGTAAATGCCGGAGTAACTGGTTGATTTACCATAACAGTCATTGAAGCTGTTGTCGCACATTGCCCTGCGGTTGGCGTAAAGGTATACGTTGTCGTTGCTGTGTTATTGGCTGTAGGTGACCATGTCCCTATATACCCATTATCAGCTATTGTTGGCAGCACCAAAATATCTCCGTTACAAATAGGATCAATAGCAGTGAAGACTGGTGTTACAGGTTGGTTCACGGTAACTGTCATTGAAGCAGTTGTGGCACACTGTCCTGCTGTTGGTGTAAACGTATAGGTTTTTGTGCTGGTGTTGTCTGTAATAGGCGACCAAGTTCCCGTATACCCATTGATGGATGTTGTTGGCAATACCAATGCATCTCCATTACAGATAGGAGCAATGGCAGTGAATGTAGGCGTTACCGGCTGATTTACCGTTACAGTCAATGAAGCTGATGTGGCGCATTGTCCTGCCGTCGGCGTAAAGGTATAAGTGGTTGTAGTGGTATTGTCTGCAAGAGGCGACCAGCTTCCGGTATAACCATTAATTGAGGTTGTCGGTAAAGTCAGCGCATCTCCATTGCAAATCGTAATCGCAGAAAAAGTTGGCGTTACCGGCTGATTCACGGTGATAGTCAATGCTGTTGGCGAAGCACACTGCCCTGCGTCTGGGGTAAAGGTGTAAGTTGTAGTTAATGTATTGTCAATAGCCGGAGAACCAGCTTCCGGTATATCCGTTATTGGATGTTGTTGGCAATGCTGTCAAAGCATCTCCATTACAAATAGGCACGACAGCAGTAAATGTTGGCGTTACCGGCTGATTCACGGTGATAGTCAACGTTGTCGCTGAAGCACACTGTCCTGCCGTTGGCGTAAACGTATAGGTTGTTGTTGAAGTGTTGTTGATTGCAGGTGACCATGTTCCTGTATAACCATTGTTGGATGTCGTTGGCAACGCTGTCAAAGCATCTCCGTTACAAATAGGCGTAACAGCAGTAAATGTCGGTGTTACCGGCTGATTCACGGTAATAGTCAATGTTGTTGCTGAAGCACACTGCCCTGCAGTTGGCGTAAACGTATAGGTTGTTGTTGCGGTATTGTTGATTGTAGGTGACCACGTTCCTGTATAGCCATTATTGGATGTTGTCGGCAATGCCGCTAAAGCATCCCCATTACAAATAGGCGCGACAGCAGTAAATGTTGGTGTTACCGGCTGATTAACAGTAATCGTCATTGAAGCAGTTGTAGCACACTGCCCTGCAGTTGGTGTAAACGTATAGGTTGTCGTGGCTGTGTTGTTGACTGCTGGCGACCAAGTTCCGGTATACCCATTATTTGATGTTGTTGGCAATGCCGTCAAAGTATCCCCATTGCAAATAGCAGCTACTTGCGTAAATGTTGGTGTCACGGGCTGATTCACCGTGATGGTCATTGAAGCTGAAGTGGCACATTGGCCAATTGTTGGGGTAAATGTATAAAGGGTTGTAATTGTATTGTCTAAGGCAGGTGACCAGTTTCCGGTAAAGCCATTGTTGGATGTTGTCGGCAATGCTGCTAAAGCACTTCCGTTACAAATAGGCGCTACGGCAGTAAATGTAGGTGTAACAGGTTGATTTACGTTAATTGTCAAAGTTGCTGTGGAGGCACATTGTCCTGCAGTTGGTGTAAAAGTATAAGTGGTTGTAGCAGTATTATTCAAAGCTGGTGACCAACTTCCAGTATATCCGTTGTTTGATATTGTTGGCAATGCTGTCAAAGCATCCCCATTACAGATAGCGGCTACAGCGGTAAATGTTGGCGTAGTAGGCTGAATAACGGTAACGGACAAAGTTGCTGTAGTAGCACATTGCCCTGCAGTTGGCGTAAAGGTGTAAGTTGTAGTTGCGGTATTATTTGCTGTAGGTGACCAGCTTCCTGTGTAGCCATTATTGGATGTAGTTGGCAATGCCAATGCATCTCCGTTGCAAATAGGGTCAATTGCTGTAAATGTTGGAGAACCGGCTGATTAACAGTAATCGTCATTGAAGCAGTTGTCGCGCATTGCCCTGCTGTTGGCGTGAATGTATAGGTAGTTGTGGCCGTATTATTGACTGCAGGTGACCAAGTTCCGGCATAGCCATTGTTTGATGTAGTCGGCAATGCAGCCAAAGTCTCTCCGTTGCAAATAGATGCCACTTGTGTAAATGTTGGAGTTACCGGCTGGTTAACGGTTATTGTTAAAGTTGCTGTTGCGGCACATTGTCCGGCAGTAGGGGTAAACGTATAGGTTGTCGTTGCCGTATTGTTGATTGCCGGAGACCACGTTCCGGTATAACCATTATTGGATGTAGTTGGCAATGCAGTCAAAACATCTCCATTGCAGATTGCGGGAACCGCAGTAAATGTTGGAACTGTTGGCTGAGTGACATTAATGGTCAATGTTGCCGTTGAAGCACATACCGATGCATCAGGAGTAAATGTATACGTTGTTGTTGCCGTATTGTCTAAAGCTGGAGACCAGGTTCCCGGTACGCCATTGTCAGAAGTGGTCGGAAGCGCACCCAAGGTGTCTCCGCTGCAAATTCCGGCAACAGGCTGGAATGTTGGGGTAATGCCCAGCAATAAGCTTTGTGTAATCTCTAATCCATAAGTTCCTTCATCTTCATCTAATCCATAATATCCTTCAAGCATAACATAAATGACATTGTGCCCAGAAACATCCAGGTCATTTATTGCCGATTGCCTTGTGTTGCCGCAATCGTCATCGCTATAGGCAAGTTCAGTCACTCCATCTTCTGCATAAACAGTAAGAATGGTGTCAAAATTGGTTCCCGAACAAGTGTTCAGGCTGATAGATTCCGCACAGGCGCTAAGGTTGATCTTATACCATACATCCGTAGACAATTCACCGCCGTTATCAGTATAGCAGTTGGAAGACAATGTGTTTCCGGTTACCGAATAGTTTGGGGTATTGACTTCGATGGCTGTCGCAAATGTATCTCCCGGAGGCGGTGTGGTGTTGATGGTCAAATCCAGTGTTTCCGTACTACAGCTTGTAGGGTTGGTTGCAATCGCCAGGTTTTTCAGGGAAACATAATGGTTCGGCACAGTGGTAGTCGAACTAAAGACAACACTGCTTATGAAATTATTGTCAAAGTATCCAAAGACATCGGTATCGGTTGAGACGGTCCTGCTTTCCACATGCCCATTGGAATAGGTAATGGTCACATTTCCGGGAATTACAGTATCGTTGATATCTGTAGTAAAAAAATTGGCAGCTAATCCATATACCGGAGGATTGAACGAAATGGTCATTGGATTGTTCGGATTGGCTGTGCCCAGGAAATCAATTCCTGAATACATCCCGCCCGGTGCCGACAATGAAATGGTTGTCGTTCCCATTGTGAATGTTGTAGGGTTCGTTGCCGGAATAGTACTCACATCAGCCAGATAAACACCCGAATTGAATGAAAAGGCATGCTGCGCCCATAAATTGAAATCGTTGATCACGGCAGTATCCGTCAACGGTATGGTAGCTGTATATTGTCCGCTTGAGGTGTAGGTCATTCCGGTGATCGGCCAGGTGTAACTATTGCACGCACTCATCGTCGTAGTGTTTGCAATATGCGGGAAAACGGTAATTGTGGTAGTCGTAGGTACGGCACATTGACCGGCAGTAGGAGTAAATGTATAAGTTGTGGTATTAGTATTGTTCAGGGCAGGCGACCAGGTTCCGGTAATTCCGTTGTTGGAAGTGGTTGGCAATGCCGATAACGGGCTTCCTTCACAAATTGGCGATACAGCAGTAAAGCTTGGTGTTAGCTGTGGAATGATAGTCAGATTAAGTGTATCGTCTGCAGCCGGGTTGGTTGCCAGGCTTAAATCCTTGAATGAGATAAACGATCCGGTTGTAGTTGATGAAATCACCAAACTGGTTAGAGGCGTAGTCGAAAAATAACCAAAAGTTTCACTGGTTGTTGCAACTGTCCTGCTGTCTACATGCCCGTCAGAGTAAGTGGCAGTAATATTTCCAGGGGTTACTGTGTCGCTAATGTCAGTGCCAAAAAAATGTCCCGCAATCCCATAAACCGGTGGATTAAAGTTAATGGTCACCGATTCTCCCGTATTGTTTGTACCAATAAAAGTTCCGTTAGAATAGATGCCTCCGGGAGCTGTTATGTTTAGATTGGTGGTTCCTATTGTTAAACTTACCGATGCAGCCGCAGGAATCCCGCTAAGGTTATTTGTGGCAACTGTTGCCCCGTCGCTTGCTGCAGAACTATTCCAGGCAGCCAGGTCATTGAATTGCTGTGTAATCCCGCCTCCTGAGGTATAGGTCCCGCTTATGGTATACGTCTGTCCGTTTACAGGCCAGGTATAGCTGTTGCAGGCAGTAATTGTCGTTGTGGCTTGTGTAACAGGATTTGCCGAACGGTTTTTGGTTCCGTTTTGAACTAAAGGCTCTATCGAAATGCCGTCCGTGCGCGACGGCGAATATTTTCCTGTTTTGGATTGTGCAAAAGCGGTAAGGCTTAGAGAGAAAAGTACTAAAAATGAAAATAAAGCTTGTGTTTTCGTCGTGTAATTTTTTTTCATAAGGTAAACTTTTGGTCTAAATGATTGACCTGATTAGAGGGCATTTTTTTAAAAGTAATTCGATAAAAATAGGTATTTAATTTATTTGCCATGTAAATTAATCGTTGTATTTGAAGTTATTAACGATGAACAAATAAAAACGCCCCGCAATTGCGGGGCGTCCTTTGAAGTTTTTTTAGTTTAAAACAAACCGTTGATTTCGGCATTTATCCTGTTGATTATATTCCCTAAATCTTCGGGATTGTTTACAAAATCGATATTGTCAACGTCAATGATAAGTAGCTTTCCTTTGTCGTAAGTCGTAATCCAGGCTTCATACCTTTCGTTCAGGCGGCTTAGGTAATCAATTGAAATCGTATTCTCATAATCGCGCCCGCGTTTGTGGATCTGTGAAACCAAATTCGGGATTGAGCTTCTCAAATAAATCAACAGATCGGGGGCGCCAACCAAACCTTCCATCAGCTGGAACAGATCGGAATAATTCTCAAAATCACGATTGGTCATCAGGCCCATCGCATGCAGGTTGGGTGCAAAAATATGCGCATCCTCATAAATCGTCCTGTCCTGGATGATGTTCTTTCCGCTTTCCCTGATCTGTAGTACCTGGCGAAAACGCGAATTGAGGAAATAAATCTGAAGGTTGAAACTCCAACGCTCCATCTGGTGGTAAAAATCATCCAGGTACGGATTGTCGACTACGTCTTCAAAATGGGGTTCCCATTTGAATTGTTTAGCTAAAAATTTTGTCAACGTGGTCTTTCCAGCCCCTATATTTCCTGCTACTGCTATGTGCATTATGGTAATTTTATTTTAAAATTCTTAATTTGTTGGTTGGTAAAAATAGCCAAAATTTGGTCTTTGTAATAATAATTGTCAAACGATTTCTCAACAATTTCAATTTCGTAAACCGATTTCGTTACGTTATTCAGGCAATACAAAACGTTGTCCCTCGAAAACAATAATCTTTCATTATCGATAATCTGGATTTTTTCAAATGGCGGGATATTGGCCAGTAAAGACACTTTGCCAAAAATGTCGGTAGCATACCAGTTATTGATGTCATCTATCCAATAAAAGTTATTGAAATCCGACTGTGTATACTGGATGTCGCCCTGTATCGGGTTGCCTATATTCTTTGAAGTATTCTTCAGGTAATCCAACAGCATGACCTGTTGCGTAAGCGAATTGTAAATCCAAAACTGGTTCTGGGCAGCCAGGCCGATCTTTGATGCAAAAATCGTGTTGTCAATGTCAAAAAGATTCAGTTTCTGGATTTCGTTCAGCTGGTTGTCCAGCGTGATTATTGTATTGAAATCTTCATAAAAAACCACTACCTGCAATGGATTGACAAAGTCTACCGAAGTGATTTTGCCCAAAGCAATATTCTTGTATTCCCATTTTTGGGAATCCTTTTCCTTAATGAAAACATTGTCTTTGATATAATAATTATTGCCCAGGCCATCAAACCCGATATAGCTTTTGTTCTCTAAGTTTTTCGTGCCCAAAGCCGTGGTTTTCAGCTTCTGGTTTTGGCCAAAAACCGTTGAGCAGCTCAGAAATAAAAGGAAATAAACTACAATTTTCATCATAGCGCTAATTTACGTTAAACCAAATTAATTTCGGCAAGTCTAAAAAGATATTTTAACAAAACATTGGTAACAGATTTCGATATAGTTCGTCATATTTGTTTCATCAAAAACATCCGAAAATGAGAAAATTACTTTTCACTTCAGTATTCTTTTTAGCATTTATAAATGCCAATGCGCAAAAGGAATTCCAGGGAATGGCCGTTTATGAATCCAAAACCAGCATGGGCGATTTCAAGTCCAGGATGGAAGGCAACAAAGAAATTACCCCCGAAATGCAGAAAATGATCGAAGAACGGATGAAAAAAATGTTCGAAAAAACATTCATTCTCAATTTTGACAAATCGGCGTCTATTTACAAAGAAGAAGAAAAGCTTGATGCTCCCGGCCAGCAGGGCGGCGGAATGCGGATGATGTTCAATTCGCTTTCGGGTGGCGGCGGAACGTATTACAAAAATGTAAAAGAGAAAACCTATACCGTTGACAAAGAGTTTATGGGGAAGGAATTTCTGGTAAAGGATTCGCTGCCAAAACTCAACTGGAAGATGGAAAGCGAAACCCGGATGATTGGCGGATACAATTGCTTTAAGGCAACTGCCGTAATCCCGGTAAACAAAAGCGATTTCCGCAATGCCCGGATGAAAAAAGAGGATGACAAAAAAACGGAGTCTGCAAAAACGGATGAAAAGGATAAGAAAACCAACTTCATGGAGCAGTTTGACATGCCTAAGGAAATCACCATCACGGCATGGTATGCACCAGAAATACCCATAAACCAGGGGCCGGAAAGCTACTGGGGGCTGCCAGGACTGATTCTTGAGATCAATGATGGAAAAACTACCATACTTTGTTCCAAAGTTGTACTGAACTCAAAAGACAAGGTTGAGATAAAAGCGCCGACTAAAGGCAAAGTCGTGCAGCAAAAGGAATACGATGAAATTGTCATCAAAAAGATGGAAGAGATGAGCGAGATGGGCCCTGGAAGGAACGGAATGCAGATCAGGATGAACAGATAGTGTCAGCCAATCAGCTTGTAGCCATAACTGCGGATATTGATGATCTGAACCGAAGGATCATGGCTTAATTTCTTCCTGAGCTTGGTAATGAATACATCCATGCTCCTTCCGCTAAAAAAATCGTCTTCACCCCATATTTTCTTTAGGATTACCGATCGGTCAATAATCTCGTTTTTATTTTCAATCAATAATGACAATAAAGAGGCTTCCCTGTGCGTTAAGGTTTCCGTCCTGTCGGCGCATACCAGTCTCTGCTTGACCGGGTCAAATAAATAAGAACCGATTGCTATCAGCCCGCTGTTCCTTTCATCCGGGATACGTCCCAACAGCGCGTGGATCCTTACAATCAATTCTTCCATGCTGAAAGGTTTTTTGATGTAATCGTTGCCGCCTAGGGTAAATCCGTCTACAACATCCTGTGTCTGCGATTTAGCCGTCAAAAAGATGACAGGGATTTTTTTATCCAATTTCCGAATGTCACGGGCAACAGAAAAACCGTCTTTTTTGGGCATCATGACATCCAGCACCACAATATCCGGGCGTTCTTTTACGAAATAATCAAAAGCATCCTGCCCATTAGGGCAAACTGTAACCTCGAAGTCACGGGTTTCAAGGCTTTCCTTTATGATTTGCGCAAGCGAAATTTCGTCTTCGGCCAAAAGCAGTTTGATTTTAGTTGTCATTTGGAAGCGTAATTTTAAATGTAGTTAACTTGTGTCCGGAGAGCAGTTTTAGGCTGCCTTTGTGCTTTTCGATGATTTTTTTGGCATAATACAATCCGATGCCAAACCCTTTTACGTCATGTACATTGCCTTTTGGGATGCGGTAAAATTTTTCGAAAATCCTTTCCTTGTGCTTTTTTTCAATTCCGTTGCCGTTGTCTTCCACCAGGATGGTTATTTGATTGTCCTTATCCTCGATGGAAACGCGTATAAGGCCACCGCCATATTTTATCGCATTGTCGATTAAATTTGAAATCACATTTTCAAAATGAAAAATATCAACTGCAAGGATCAGGCTATCCATTGGCGCCTGCAGCCTGATTTCCTTATCGGGGCAAATCATCCTGTGCTTGTCAATGCTTTCCGTGATTATATCAATTAGATCGGTTTTTTCCTTTTTCAGTGTCAGCTTATCGGTTTCCAGAGTGGAAGTTTCCAAAAGTTTTTCCACCATCAGTTCCAATTTTTTCAGCTGGTTTTCGGAAACAGACAAATACCTTTTGGTTTTTTCAGGATCGTTGTCAATATTGAAAATCCTGATGCCTTCAATGGCACTCGAAATGGTGGTTATCGGAGTTTTGAACTCATGCGTAATATTGCTTATCAGGTCGTTTTTTATCTCGTCAAGCTTTTTCTGTTTGTTGATTGTCCGCAGCAGATAAAGCAGGCAGCCAATAATGGATAGCGACAGTAAAAACGACAGTATGATCTCGGTCATGCTTCTTTTGAGGATCGTGCGCATCGGGTTCGAAAATTCCAATTCCAGCTTTTGGCCTTTGGGCAGGTAGGTCGATTTTGAAATGGTCTTCAGAGCCAGCCCCGCACCTTTATAAGGTTCAAACCGGTCAAACAGAACCCCTGATTTATACTGCCGCAATGCGTAGGATACATTTATGTTTTTACGGCCCAGCTCTTTCTTCAGATGACCGTTCAGTTTCTTGAAATCAATAGAATCCCTGGTCAGCGAAATGACAATTTTATTGGCGAGGTCTTTCATGTTAAAAATACTGTCAACAGCTTTTTTGCCCCTGAACACGCTTAGCATGGCATGCTTTTCCGGGATATTGCCCCCGGCTGTGATTTTTGGTGCGGCAATATGTAAAGTGGTGTTGGGGTAAATAGTATCGCTGCTGTCAAAAGTTTCGATTTGTTTTCGGATCGAATCTAAAGTCCCCTTTTTATTGGAAATCCCGCTATTGTCTGTGGTTATCTTGTATTGGATGAAAGTCGACGTTTTAAGGCTGTCTTTTTTTATGGCTTCGCCTTTCATTTTTGGGAACTGCTTCCTGAATAAGGAATCTTTCCCGATGGAATTGATAAAATCTTCGGGTTTTATTGATTTGTTATTATTTACAAAAGCAACAAAGTCGTTTTTTACATCTTCGGCATAATAAGATTCTATGCTGTTGTCCAATGCTATCTGCACTTCATTGATCAAACGGGTTTTGTTTTCATCATAATTCTTCATGTTCCAATACACCTGCAAACCAATGGTGGCCACTATGGTCAGTGTAATGAAAAGTATGATGTAAGGATAGTTTTTCCGTTTCATGATTCAAAAATAGCAACAAAAAAAATTAAAAATACGGCGTTAACAAACGTTAACTTTAGTTAACCTGATGGCAACGTTATAATTTTTTCATTTGTATCATTAATTTTAAAAAACAGCACCATGATTAAATTTATTACAAAATTTACAGCAATTTTACTGCTATTGGCAAGCAGCGTGTCAAAAGCCCAAAGTTTCCAGGGGCAGGCATTCTATAAAACAAAAACCAGCCTGGACGATTCATTCAACCTAGAAAGCCCCGGAATGAATGAAGAAATGAAGAAAAACCTTATGGAGAGCCTGAAAAAGCAGTTTGAAAAAGAATATGTGCTGACATTCAATAAAACCGAATCGGTTTATGAAGAGGAACAAAAACTGGATGCGCCTTCCACTTCAATGAGTGGCGGAATCATGATCAGGACAGAAAATTCAGGCGATGGGAAAGTCTACAAAAACATCAGGGATAAGGTTTCGATTTCAGAAGATGAATTTTTCGGCAAGGAATTCCTGATTACGGATTCGCTGCGCACCTATAAATGGAAACTGGAAGGCGAATCCAAAAAAATAGGCGATTACACTTGTTATAAAGCAACCTATGTCATTCCGGTTTCCCGGGAAGAAAAAGAAGAATATGAAAAAATGAAAAGCCAAAAATCCGACGGGAAAACCCAATTCCTGATTATGGATGAGCCCAAAGAGCACCTGGTTACCGTTTGGTACACGCCCGAAATTCCCGTGAGCCATGGCCCTGCAGAATATTGGGGGTTGCCGGGACTTATCCTTGAGGCCAATTTTGACAAGACGGTTATTTTATGCTCCAAGGTAGTCCTGAACCCGAAACAGAAAATCGAGATAAAAGTTCCTAAAAAAGGAAAGAAAGTAACAAATGCCGAATACCAACGTCTTGTTGAAAAGCAAATGGAACAGATGAACAACCAGAGTGACAATGGGAGGGATGGCGTACGCATTGAAATCCACCGGTAATGTGTAAAATTTTCTTAAATTAATTTTTTGCCGTTATTTCTTTTCTATTTTTAATTTTCAAACAACAATCATAGATGAAGCATCTTTTTTCCCTGGCAGCAATTTTTAGTTTTTTTGTTTCATTTTCCCAAAACATAAAACTGGACGGGATTATTACCGATTCTAAAGCAGTACCCTTGGAAATGGCCAATGTCATGGCAGTAAACCAGGTAACAAAAGCGGTTGACGGCTATAGTATTACCAATGACAAAGGAAGGTTTCAGCTGAACCTGAAAGCCAATTCGACTTACTCATTAAAGATCAGCTATATCGGCTATCAGCCTGTGGAGATGACGATAGTTACCACCACAGAAAACATCAATAAAACAATTACCCTCGAGGAAGGCACCCAGCTTGATGAGGTGGAGATTGTCCGCGAAATGCCGGTTTCAATCAAAGGCGATACGATTGTTTACAATGCCGATTCATTTAAAAGCGGCACCGAGCGAAAGTTGGAAGATGTATTGAAAAAGCTGCCCGGAGTAGAAGTCAATGCCGATGGCGAAGTAGAAGTGGAAGGCAAAAAAGTGTCCAAGCTTATGGTGGAAGGCAAGGATTTTTTTGATGGCGATACCAAACTGGGCGTCAAAAATATTCCGGCCGATGCGGTGGATAAAGTACAGGTGCTTCGGAATTACAACGAAAACTCTATCCTCAAAGGTGTAGAGAATAATCAGGACAATGTGGCAATGAATATCAAGCTGAAAGACGGTAAAAAGAATTTCTGGTTTGGCGATATCACAGCCGGAATTGGCGTTGCCGATGATGAATCCCGGTACAATGTCAACCCTAAACTGTTTTATTACAACCCGAAATACAGCATCAACCTGATTACCAATTTCAATAACATTGGCGAATTGCCGTTGACGTTCCAGGATTATTTCAAATTTACCGGCGGTTTCCGCAATATGATGGCAAAAGGCGGCTCTACGTTTAATGTTTCGTCCAACGATTTGGGGATTTCGCTGTTGCGGAACGACCGTGCCAAGGAAATCGAAACCAATTTTGGCGCAACCAATTTTTCATACAACCCAACGAAGTCTTTGACTCTGAGTGGTTTTGGGATTTTTTCTTCATCAACAACCGAATTGGAAACTTCGTCCAGGACCAATTACCTCGAACCCAATTCATCTGCTGTGGCAACCACAGAAACTAGGACAGATGTTTCGCAGCAGAAAAACAATTTTGGCTTGTTCAAACTGAGCGCTTCTTATAAGCCGAGCACCCGTTTCCAGCTGGATTACGACATACTGTCAAAGCTTTCAAAGCAGGATGAAATGAGTGATCTGTTCAGGCAGACGACAACCAATTCGGCTACGACGGCCGAAGACATCGGTACCAATAAAAATCAAACACCGGTTTCATTCAACCAGAATCTGGGGATGTATTACACGATGAATGAGAAGAACGTTTTTGCCTTTGAGGCACAGCACCTGTTCCAGGACGAAGATCCGTTTTACAATGCCAGCCTGCAGTCGCAGCCGTTCAGCCTTATTGGCTATACCTCGGGGCAAAACCGGAACAACATCAACCAAAACCGTTTTGTGAAGACCAATAAGCTGGATGCCAAACTGGATTATTATTATATGGTAACACCAAAAAGCAACATCAACATTACGTTGGGCAATACTTATTCGTTCCAAAGCTTTAACTCGTCCATTTACCAAATCCTGGATAACGGAAACATCAATAACCTGACGGATGCTTCCAATACAAACAATGTGGATTATCGGTTTAATGACGCTTTCCTCGGGCTTCATTACAAAATACTTTCGGGGAAATTTACAGTTACTCCGGGTGTGAGCCTGCATTCGTACACGATGGACAATAAGCAGCTGGGGTCTAATTACAAACAAAGCTTTGAAAAGGTTTTGCCCGATTTGTTTGTGCTGTACCAGATAAAGAAATCAGAATCGCTGACCTATAATTTTTCTTTGGGCAATAATTTTACCGATATCAACAAACTCGCCGAAGGCTATGTTTTGAACAGTTATAACAGCCTTTCCAACGGAAACAGGATGCTTGAGAATTCGACTTCTCAAAACCATTCCCTCCGCTATTTCAAATACAATATGTTCAATTTCGAAAATATCTTTGCTTCGGCAAGTTATTCTAAAACCATTGATGCCGTAAAATCACGCTTCCGTTTTGATGGTGTCAACCAAACATCATCCCCTATAAATTCAGATTATGCCGACGAAACATTTATGGCAAACGGAAATTACGGAAGATCGTTCCTAAAGAATTACAAAGCCTCGGTTGGTGCCAGCCTTTCGTGGATGAAACTCAATAACCTGCAGTACCTGCCGGCAACCAATTCGACAGTGGCGATTACCAATGAAACCTTCACGCAAAGCTATACGTTCAAGGCTTCGACCAATTATAAAAACCTGCCAAATATTGAGCTGGGTTACAATTTTGTGATCAATGATTATCAGGACAACCGGTTTTTTACCGACAAGCCTTTTGCCAGGCTGGATTATTTCTTCCTGAAAAGTTTCTCATTTGTGTCGGAATACGAGTTTTATCATTATTACAACAATGACAAATCGGTAGAAAACGAATACGATTTCCTTTCGGCGAGCTTGATTTACCAACGAACCAAAGACAGCCATTGGGAATATAAGATTTCAGGGACCAACCTCCTCAATACGACTTCGCTGAATGATGACAGTTTCAATCAAAATATCATACGGACATCACAGTACCGGGTTCAGCCACGCTACATTATTTTTAGTTTGAAGTATAATATTTAGAGCTTTTTCCCGCTTTCCGCGCTACATGGTAGTTTGCTGCACGTGAAAGAAGCGATTGCCTAAGGAAACCGGGGCAAAACAAAAAATCCCGCTCTAAAGGCGGGATTTTTTTATACGAATATTTTAGTATTATAATTTGAAAGCAGCTTTTACTGCATCAACATAATCCAGTTTTTCCCAAGTAAACAATTCTACTTCAACTGTTTTTGGAGCGCCATTTGGCAATTGGAACGTTTTTGAAACGGTTTGAGGTTTTCTTCCCATATGCCCGTAAGCCGCAGTTTCGCTGTAAATAGGATTTCTCAGTTTCAATCTTTGCTCAATAAAGTACGGACGCATATCAAATACGCTTTCCACCACTTTGCTGATCTCACCATCAGTCAGGTTCACTTTTGCAGTGCCATAAGTTACCACGTTGATCGAAGTTGGTTTTGCTACTCCAATCGCGTATGAAACCTGTACCAAAACTTCGTCACACAATCCTGCTGCAACCAGGTTTTTAGCAATGTGGCGCGTAGCGTAAGCTGCAGAACGGTCTACTTTTGAAGGGTCTTTTCCAGAGAAAGCACCACCACCGTGAGCGCCTTTTCCGCCGTAAGTATCCACGATGATTTTTCTTCCTGTCAATCCTGTATCCCCGTGAGGGCCACCGATTACGAATTTTCCGGTTGGGTTGATGTGGTACGTGATATCGTCATTGAACAAATGCGCATATTGCGGGTATTTTGCCTTAATCCTTGGGATTAAAATTGAAATCAGATCGCTTTTGATCTTAGCCAACATTTCTGCTTCAGGAGCAAAGTCGTCGTGCTGTGTAGAGATAACGATAGCGTCAATCCTTTGTGGTTTGTTATCATCAGAATACTCCAATGTCACCTGTGATTTTGCATCAGGGCGTAAGTAAGTGATTTCTTTGTTTTCCCTACGGATATTAGCTAATTCAATCAACAAAGCGTGAGAAAGATCCAAAGCCAACGGCATGTAGTTCTCAGTCTCGTTTGTTGCATAACCGAACATCATTCCCTGGTCACCGGCACCTTGCTCTTCCTTGCTGGCGCGGTCAACCCCTTGGTTGATATCGGCAGATTGCTCATGGATGGCAGATAAGACACCGCAAGAATCAGCATCGAACATGTATTCGCTTTTTGTATACCCGATTTTCTTGATTACTTCCCTTGCAATCGACTGAACATCAAGGTAAGTGTTCGATTTTACTTCTCCCGCAAGGATCACCTGACCGGTTGTAACCAAAGTTTCGCAAGCTACTTTTGAATCAGCATCAAATGCCAAAAAGTTATCGATCAACGCATCAGAAATTTGGTCTGCAACTTTGTCTGGATGTCCTTCGCTCACAGACTCCGACGTAAATAAATAAGCCATAACTTATGTTTTAATTTTAGTATTATTAGTCGGGAAAAATGTAGATTGCCGTAAAGCGCTAAAGGAGGGTTTCTGCTTTAGCATTTTTTAACGAGGTTGCAATCAGTTCAAATTTCTCCTCTCATTTTTTCGAGTGCAAATGTATAAAGACTATTTATAAAACAAAAAACTATTTTGCTTTTTTTATTTTATTTATGATTTTTCGAAAAATGTAAATACGTAGTATTTAAATATATATCATCAAATTTCAAATGTTAAATTTTCGGGTTTTGTTTGGTCAGTTAAAAAAAAGTCCAGAAGTTTGTTACATCAAAATCGAGAAAAAATGAATTTAATGATCTGTAATATGTGTCGTATGATGTGGAAGCTTCCGCAGAGGACCCGTATTGCATAATTTTAAATTTTTAAAATATACAATAAAACCTCTGCAAACCGCAGGGGTTTTTTTATTTCAAACCAATTCTAAAAAAAGAAAAACAAAATAAAGCAATGAAAGCAACAGCAAAAAATACCATGACCAACCGTATGATGATGCACATGATGTGTTGTCGTATGCGTATGCCCTGTTGCCAAAAGCGGAAGCCTTAGTCGTAGTTTAACCCTACATCCTAAAAGTCCTTTTGGTAAGCCATCCAAAAGGACTTTTTTTATTTCCAAACATTCGTAAAAATTAAAAAAATCATAAACAATTAAATTTTCTAAATCATGAGCACAACAAAATTCGCAACAAATGCATTGCACGCCGGACACGATGTAACCAAAAACGCAGGAACCAGAGCCGTTCCGATTTACCAGACTACATCGTATGTATTCAACAATTCAGACCATGCCGCCAATCTTTTTGGCCTGGCCGAAGCGGGCTTCATTTACACCCGTTTGAACAATCCAACGAACGATATCCTCGAGCAGCGCTTGGCTGCGCTCGAAGGCGGAATAGGTGCGGTAGTTACCGCATCCGGAACATCCGCAATCGCAACCACGCTTTTGGTTCTGCTAAAAGCCGGAGACCACATCGTCGCTTCGAACAGCTTATATGGCGGGACTTATAACCTTCTGAAAGTAACGCTGCCAAGATTGGGAATCACAACCACTTTCGTAGATCCGTCAAATCCTGAGAATTTCACCGAAGACTGCGCAGGAAAATACCAGGGCATTTTTTGCCGAAAGTTTGGGTAATCCAAAACTGGATGTCTTGGACCTGAAAGCGATTTCAAAAGAAGCCAAAACCTTCAAAGTGCCTTTTATTGTTGACAATACAGTTGCAACACCCTTTTTGCTGAACCCAATCGAACACGGGGCGGATATTGTGATCCACTCGCTGACCAAATACATTACAGGAAATGGGACTTCTTTAGGCGGAGTTATCATCGATGCCGGGAATTTTGACTGGAGCAACGGCAAATTCCCGGAATTCACTGAACCTTCGGCGGGTTACCACGGACTGAAATATTATGAAGCTTTGGGCGCTGCCTCATTCATTGCCAAAGTGCGCATCGAAGGCTTGCGTGATTTTGGTGCGGCACTGAGTCCGTTCAATGCATTCCAAACCATCCAGGGATTGGAAACTCTGGAAATCCGGATCAAAAAACACAGCGAAAACGCATTGGCTCTGGCCAAATGGCTGGAATCCCAGGATGAAGTGGCCTGGGTCAATTATCCGGGATTGGAATCTTCGCAATACAAAGCCTTGGCAGATCAGTATTTGCCAAACGGAAAAAGCGGCATTGTAACTTTCGGGTTAAAAGGCGGATTTGAAGCGGCTAAAAAAGTGGCGGATGGAACCAAGTTCTTTTCGTTGCTGGCCAACATTGGTGACACCAAATCGCTAATCATCCATCCGGCAAGCACCACGCACCAGCAATTATCTGACACCGAGCAGGAAACCACCGGAGTAACGAAGGATTTGATCCGCCTTTCGGTTGGACTAGAAGATATCGAAGACCTGAAAGCCGACCTGAAAGAAGTATTCACAAAAATAAAAACCCCGCAAATCGTATAAATCATGAGCACAAAAATTGTTAGCGTACTAGGTTACGGAAAAGAAGAGGATCAATTCATTGTCAAAGCGCAGCACCTTGATATCAGGATCAGTAAAAACCCCAAATCGCCCGAACACGAAGGGCCAAGCCCATTAGAGTACATTCTGGCCGGTTATGCCGGATGCATCAATGCGGTTGGGAAATTGGTTGCCAAAGAGCAGGGCATCGTACTGAAATCACTTCAGGTAGAAATTACCGGAACCTTGAGTTTAGACAAATACCAGGGAAAAATCAGCTATGAAAGAGCGGGTTTCGGTTCTATTGAAGTGGTGGTTAAACCTACTTCTGATGCCACTTTGGAACAATTAAAGCAATGGCTGATTGCAGTTGAAAACCGCTGTCCGGTACAGGATAATCTGATTAACCGGACACCTGTGTCCGTAACACTTTTAAAGGAATTCCATACTGAGGCGGCTTAAAATATAGAAAGTAAAACCGATTGGTTAGGTTTTGTTTGTTTGGTAAGACTGTCTTCAAAGTTTAGGTTGAAGGCAGTCTTTTAAAAAACTTAAATAACACAGCAATGAAAAATTTAGAAAAAATAGATTTGTTCAATTTTGATCTTGAAAACGGGAAGCGGCGCCCTTACATTCCGCTGTTCTTCCAAAGCTTCGGGCAGCCACTCGGAACGGCACCCGTGGTGGTTGTCAATCATGCGCTTACAGGAAACTCCAATGTGACTGGGGAAAATGGCTGGTGGAATGATTTGATTGGCGAAGACAAAATCATCGATACGCATTATTTTACGGTCGTGGCGTTCAATATTCCGGGGAATGGTTATGATGACAACTTTAATAACCTGATTTCAAATTACCAGGATTTCACTGTTCGCGATGTCGCACGGATTTTTTGGGAAGGCTTGCATTTCCTGAAGGTAGAAAAGGTTTTTTCGGTCATTGGCGGGAGCCTTGGCGGTGCCGTTGCATGGGAAATGGCGGTGCTTCGCCCGGATTCGGTTGAAAACCTGATCCCGATTGCAACCGACTGGAAAGCAACCGACTGGGTTATTGCCAATGTGCTGATCCAGGATCAGATTTTGAGTAATTCCGATGACCCTATAACCGACGCCCGGCTTCATGCCATGCTTTTGTACCGGACACCGCAATCGATAAACAAGCGTTTCCAGCGTGGCAAATTTGACAATTCATCCTTTTACCAGATAGAAAACTGGCTCATCAACCACGGCTTCAAGCTCAAAAACCGTTTTAGGCTTTCGGCTTACAAACTGATGAACCATTTATTGAAAACCAATGATATCACCAGGAACAGGAAAGATTTTGCAGCAATAGCCGATGAACTCAAAACCAGCATCCACATAGTAGCTGTAGATACCGATTATTTCTTTATCCCCGATGAAAACCGTGAAACCTATGGAACATTAAAACCGATAAAGGAAAATGTGTTTTACCACGAAATCAAATCGGTTCACGGGCACGATGCTTTTTTAATCGAATTCGAACAGCTAGCCCAAATCTTAGCCCCAGTCTTTAATCTAAAAAAACAATACAAATATGTCAGCGCTTAGAATCAATATAGTGCTTTTCGGGATCGGAAACGTAGGAAGCACTTTAATAAACCAGGTAATTGAAAGCCAGAAATTCTTCCTCGAAAAACGGAATATCGATTTAAGGTTTCCAATCATTACCAATTCCACTCTTGCTTTCTTCGAAAAGGAAGGCGTCAAAAACAAATGGGAAGCCAACTTTGCGCAGTCGGCAATTCCGTTTAGGATAGAAGATATCATCGATTATGTAAAAGAACAACAATTGGAAAACCTGATTGCGGTTGATGCAACAGCAAGCCCGGATATTGTCAAAAACTACATCCCGCTGATCCAGAACGGTTTTGATATCGTGGCGGCGAATAAAAAAGCGAACACCATCCATATTGATTTTTACAAGGAACTCAGGAGGAATTTAAAAAAATACGATAAAACTTTTTTGTATGAAACCAATGTTGGTGCCGGATTGCCGGTTGTACAGACCATAAGTGATTTGCATTTTTCGGGAGAAAAAATAACCAGGATCAGAGGCGTTTTCTCGGGTTCTGTGAGCTATATTTTTAATAGGTTTTCTAAAGAGGAACTGCCGTTTTCCAAAATCCTGGCTGAAGCTGAAAAAATTGGGCTGACCGAGCCCGATTCGAGGGAAGACTTATCGGGAAACGACGTTGCAAGAAAGCTTTTGATCCTTGCCCGG
The DNA here is from genome assembly GCA_049841115.1 of Flavobacterium sp. Classification (GTDB taxonomy): domain Bacteria; phylum Bacteroidota; class Bacteroidia; order Flavobacteriales; family Flavobacteriaceae; genus Flavobacterium. The sequence continues at coordinate 57,290 of JASGHQ010000005.1, read as the reverse complement.
GAAACGGAGCACCAATTCGAGTTTTCAGACGTAAAGATTTCATCCCTTTTGCTCCCCAACCTAAACGAGAAACATTCAAAAGCCGAGTATTCCATCAACAAACAATTATTCGATGAACCGTACCGAATAGCCAAGCTAACCCAAAGCGATGGGCACGTACTGCGCTATGTGGGCGAATTCGACATTGCCAAAAAGGAACTCGGAGTCAGGTTGGTTTCAGTGCCGCAAAGCTCGCCGCTTGGCCAGCTCAAGGGTGCCGACAACCTCATTGAAATCTACACCGAATCGTATGGCGAAATCCCAATTGTCATACAGGGTGCCGGTGCCGGAAGGCAGGTCACGGCACGTGGCGTTTTGAATGACATCCTTAAAATTTCTGAAAAGATCAAGATCAGGGAAGCTGTTTGGCTCTAATTCAACATCCAGATAGCATTAACAAACAAAAACAAAACCATGAAATTAGATTATATCGCTTTTGCCGTTCCGTTTTTCCTGTCATTCATGCTGCTCGAATATTACATCAGCAGGAGAAAGGATAAGAAAGTGCATCAGTTTGGTGAAAGCATTGCCAATGTCAACGTTGGTATTGTAGAACGGATCTCCGATCTGCTTACCACGGGTTCTTTCTTTTTTGTCTTTAGCTGGCTGTACCGCAATTTTGCCCTTTTCGATATTCCCAATAATTGGAGCACATGGGTGCTGCTATTTCTTGCCACCGATTTGTTGTGGTATTGGTACCATCGGTTTGGGCATAATATCAATGTTTTCTGGGCGGCGCATATCGTACACCATCAAAGCGACGATTTCAATTATACGGCGGCTGCAAGGATCACGGTGTTTCAGGCGGTAGCGCGCGGGCTGTTCTGGAGCATTCTGCCCATAATGGGTTTCAGGCCCGAAATGATAACAGTGTTTCTTTTGGTACACGGGACCTATCCGTTTTTTACGCATACGCAGTTGATCGGAAAATTGGGCTGGTTCGAATATATTTTGGTTACACCATCGCATCATCGCGTGCACCACAGCAGCAATCCCGAATACCTCGATAAGAATTTTGGCGACATGCTGATCATTTGGGACAAGCTTTTTGGCACCTTTGCCGAAGAAAAAACCGAGCCAAAATACGGACTGACCAAACCGCTGGAAAGCCATAGCTTCCTTTGGCAGCATTTCCATTATGTGCTCGAATTGACCGTAGCCTTTCGGCTGGCTAAGGGGTTTCACCAAAAGCTGAAGGTGCTTTTTGGCAGCCCGAATGACATCGACCCGCGGATCCGCACGTTGCTGGAACGCAAATTGTCGCAGAAAGTACACCACGTCCCATATTCTTCCAATCTCGTTTTGGCCATAAAAATCAAGACGGTTACAACAGTTGCAGTATTGTTTTTCACCATATTGTTTTCGCATTACATTACCTTCGAAAAGCTTTCATTCATTACAATTTTCATACTGCTGAGTGTTATTGTGACCGGTGCGATGCTCGAACAGAAAAAATGGATTTTCCATCTCGAATTCCTTCGGTTCGCCATACTGTGCTTTGTCATTAATTTTACTTTTCCATCGTTTGATTTTACCATCTTCGTATTATCGCTGATTACACTGGTTGTGCTTTTTTACAACGAAATACAATCCAAATACCAGGAATACCTTTTTACCAACTAACCTTCATCCGAAAGCCTACAGCACTACAACGTTGTAGGTTTTTATTTTTCGAATTGCTTGCAAATAACAATTCTATACCTTTACTTTGCACCGTTCATTAACATCATGTTTGTTATCACGAAAGCTGGAGGGAATAGACCCTGTGAAAGCTTAGCAACCCTTTGCCAAAAGAAGGTGCTACATTCTATCCTTTGCCCTGGACTTGTCCCAGGATATAAAAAAGGAAAAGATAACCCAAGGATTCTCTCCTTACTTTCCTGATACAGATTATTATATTTTATGAGCGAATGGCTTGCGCTTTTTTGCAGTCCATATTCCCGCTGTACGTTGCAATCTTTGTCGGGTTCCCGATACATTTTGTTTCGTCATTTCGAGTGTCCGCTGTGGCGGATATATCGAGAAACGAAACAAAATACTCGAACTGACGACAAAGGATTTTCACTGCCATCGGGGCTAGTTAGTAAACCATAATACAAATTAAACTCAGCTGCTTAGTTACTTAGCTACTCAGCCACTTAAAAAAATGTCCAAAATTCAGGAAGTCATAAAAAACAGGATCCTTGTCCTCGACGGAGCGATGGGAACCATGCTGCAGCGCAATAATTTCTCCGAAGAAGATTTCCGTGGAGAGCGATTCAAGGATTTTCCGCATCCGCTGAAAGGAAACAATGATTTGCTTTCCATTACCCAGCCCGAAGCCGTGAAGCAGGTACACCGCCTGTACTTCCAGGCCGGTGCCGATATTGTTGAAACCAATACGTTTTCAGGAACCACCATCGGAATGGCCGATTACCATATGGAAGACCTGGTTTACGAACTGAATTACGAATCCGCCAAAATCGCACGCGAAGTGGCAGACGAATTTACCGACAGACCGCGCTTTGTAGCCGGTTCTATCGGGCCAACCAACCGAACGGCAAGCATGAGCCCGGATGTCAACGATCCGGGATTCCGTGCCGTGACTTTTGATGATCTGCGCATCGCCTACAAAGAACAGGTGGAAGCCTTGATTGACGGCGGCTGCGACGTGCTTTTAGTAGAAACTATTTTCGATACGCTCAATGCGAAAGCGGCCCTTTTTGCCATTGAAGAAGTAAAAGAAGAACGCCACCTCGATATTCCCGTAATGGTTTCAGGAACCATTACCGATGCTTCAGGGAGAACGCTTTCCGGGCAAACGGTGGAAGCATTCCTGATTTCCATACAGCACATTCCGTTATTGAGTATCGGTTTTAACTGTGCATTGGGCGCCGACCAATTAAAACCGTATCTGAAACGCTTGGCACACAATACGACACTAAATATTTCGGCACACCCCAATGCAGGCTTGCCAAACGCCTTTGGGCAATATGACCAGACTCCCGAAGAAATGCAGGCCTTAATCAGGGAATATTTGCAGGATAATTTAATCAACATAATAGGTGGCTGTTGCGGCACAACGCCCGAACACATCAAAGCGATTGCTGAAGTAGCAGCACAGTTCAAGCCACGAACGTTAGAAGTAGCATAATGTCAGTAAAAAATAAAATAAGATTACAGCTTTCCGGTCTGGAACCGCTTTTTGTCAACGAAGAATCGATTTTCGTTAACGTTGGCGAACGTACCAATGTAACCGGCTCGCGAAAGTTTTTGCGATTGATCAAAGAAGAAAAATACGAGGAAGCGCTCGATATTGCCCGGAACCAGGTAGAAGGCGGCGCACAGATCATCGACATCAATATGGATGAAGGAATGCTCGATGGCGTGTATGCCATGACCAAATTCCTAAACCTTATTGCGGCAGAACCCGATATTGCCAGGGTTCCGATCATGATTGACAGTTCCAAATGGGAAATCATCGAAGCCGGATTGAAAGTTATTCAAGGGAAAGGTGTCGTGAATTCGATTTCACTTAAAGAAGGAAAAGAGGCATTCATCCATCACGCCAAGCTGATCAAGCGTTACGGAGCTGCCGTAATCGTGATGGCTTTTGACGAAGTCGGTCAGGCAGATAATTACGAAAGGCGCATCGAAATCTGTAAAAGAAGCTATGATATTTTGGTAGATGAAGTTGGTTTCCCTGCAGAAGACATCATTTTTGACCCCAATATTTTTCCGGTGGCAACCGGAATGGAAGAACACAGGCTGAATGCCCTGGATTTTTTCAATGCTACCAAATGGATACGCGAAAACCTTCCGTATGCCGGAGTTTCCGGCGGTGTGAGCAATGTTTCGTTTTCATTTAGGGGCAACGACAAAGTGCGTGAAGCGATGCATTCGGCATTTCTGTTCCATGCCATCAAAAACGGAATGACGATGGGGATCGTAAACCCTGAAATGCTCGAGATCTACGACGAAATCGATCCGGTTTTATTGGAACACGTTGAGGATGTTTTGCTGGATAGGCGCGAGGATGCGACAGAAAGATTATTGGATTTGGCCGAAACCTTCAAAGGCGAAACCAAGTCGAATGAGAAAGCAATACAGGAATGGCGCAACGGTTCGGTTCAGGAACGATTGACCCATTCTTTGGTGAAAGGAATTGATGAATTCATTGAAATTGACGTTGAAGAAGCCAGATTACAATCTGAAAAAGCCATTGATGTTATCGAAATCAACCTGATGAACGGGATGAACGTGGTCGGCGATTTGTTTGGAAGCGGGAAAATGTTCCTGCCGCAGGTCGTAAAATCGGCGCGTGTGATGAAGAAAGCAGTAGCATATCTATTGCCGTTTATCGAAGCGCAAAAAGATGGGAAGTCTTCTTCTGCAGGAAAGGTTTTGATGGCAACAGTAAAGGGCGATGTACACGATATCGGTAAGAATATCGTAGCTGTGGTTTTGGGCTGTAACAATTTCGAAATCATTGACTTGGGAGTTATGGTTCCGCCCGAAAAAATTATTGATGCTGCCATTAAGGAAAATGTTGATATCATTGGGCTTAGCGGACTGATTACGCCATCGCTTGACGAAATGGTGTACCTGGCGAAAGAAATGGACAAGCTCAACATCAAAATCCCGATCATGATTGGCGGGGCAACAACTTCGCGCGCGCATACTGCCGTGAAAATTGCACCCGAATACAAAGAAACCGTAGTCCATGTAAATGATGCATCGCGTGCCGTGACTGTGGCGAGCAACCTGCTTCAGGCAGAAACCAAAGGCAGTTATGTGAAAGCAATCCGTGAGGAATACGACAAACTGCGTGACGGTTATCTCAGCCGAAGCCGTGACAAGAATTTCCTTTCGATTGAAGATGCCCGCAAGAATAAACTGCAGTTAGATTGGAGCACTTTCAATCCGGTCAAACCTAATTTCACAGGAACAAAAACAATTGAGGTAGAACTTTCGGAGCTGGTTGATTTTATTGACTGGACACCGTTTTTCAGTTCGTGGGAACTATACGGGAAATACCCGGCGATTTTGACCGATGAGGTTGTAGGCGAACAGGCCACGGCCTTATTTAGCGATGCACAGAAAATGCTGCAGCAAATCATTTCAGAAAAATGGCTGGAGGCCAAAGGAATACTTGGGATTTTCCCGGCAAATACCATCAACGATGATGATATTGAAATAGAAGGAACGTCTCATAAATTTTTGACATTGCGTCAGCAATCACAGAAAACAGCAGGCGCACCGAATATTGCGTTAGCCGATTTTGTAGCGTCAAAAGAAAGTGGCAAACAGGATTATATCGGATGTTTTTGTGTCACTACAGGTTTTGGCGTCGATGAAAAGGCAGCTGAATTTGAGAAGGATTTAGATGATTACAATTCGATTTTGGTCAAAGCGCTTGGAGATCGGTTTGCCGAAGCTTTTGCCGAATACCTGCACCTGAAAGTCAGGAAGGAAATCTGGGGCTATGCTTCGGATGAAAACCTGACCAACCAGGATCTGATCGATGAAGAATATAAAGGGATCCGCCCGGCCCCAGGCTATCCGGCTTGTCCCGATCATTTGGAAAAACCAACCATCTGGAAATTATTGAATGTAGAAAACGAAATCGGTGTAAAACTGACCGAAAGCATGGCGATGTGGCCGGCTTCATCGGTTTCGGGCTATTATTTTGCAAATTCCGAAAGCAAGTATTTTGGCTTGGGGAAAATCAAAATGGACCAGGTTGAAGATTACGCAAAAAGAAGAAACATAAGCACGGCAACAGCCGAGAAATGGCTGAGCCCGAATATTGCAGATTGATGATTAACGATTTTTGATTTCAGATTTTGGACTCATAATTCATAATTTATAACTCATAACTTTAATGAAAGTAACCCAGCATATAGAAAACGCGAACGGAAAACCATTGTTTTCGTTTGAAATCCTGCCGCCGCTAAAAGGCCAGAACATCCAGTCTATTTTTGACAGCATCGATCCGCTGATGGAATTCAATCCGCCATTTATTGATGTGACGTACCACCGCGAGGAATACGAATACAAGGAATTGCCAAACGGTTTGCTGCAAAAGAAAATTGTAAAGAAACGGCCGGGAACGGTTGGGATTTGTGCCGGAATCCAGAATAAATACGATGTCGATGCGATCCCGCATATTTTGTGTGGCGGTTTTACAAAAGAAGATACCGAAAACCTTTTGATTGATTTGGATTTTCTCGGTATTGACAATGTAGTGGCGCTTCGTGGCGATGCATTGAAAACCGAAACCTATTTCAAGCCCGAAAAAGAAGGAAACGAATATGCGACCGATCTGGTTTTGCAGATCAACAACCTGAACAACGGGATTTACCTTGATGAGGATTTGAAAAATTCGGCTTCAACGAACTTTTGCGTAGGCGTTGCGGGCTATCCGGAAAAACACATGGAAGCCCCGAGTCTGGACAGCGATATTTATTTCCTGAAGCAAAAAATCAAAAACGGTGCGGATTATATCATTACGCAGATGTTTTTCGACAACCAGAAATATTTTGATTATGTGGCCAAAGTACGTGCAGCAGGAATCACTGTGCCAATTATTCCGGGCTTGAAGCCAATTGCCACTAAAAAACAGCTGAATCTGATTCCGCACCGGTTTAGCCTGGAATTGCCGGATGATTTGATCATGGCGGTCGTAAAGGCCAAAGACAATGATGAGGTTAAGCAGATCGGGATTGAATGGTGCATCGCGCAGAGCAAGGAGCTGGTTGCAGCCGGGATTCCGGTACTGCATTACTATTCGATGGGCAAGGCGGCCAATATCAAGGCTATTGCGAAGGAAGTTTTTTAACAGGTTATACCACCGGCAACAGCAAGTATAAAAAATAAGTAAAGTACCGGCAGCGCAATGAAAATGCTGCTTATAATTATCAATGCCTTTTTTTGCGGTGGCTTTTTTGTCATTGCCTTTTGGATGATAATGCTGTTCCCTGTCAATACTGTAATATACCAAACCAATAATCCGTAATTGAACGGAAGGAGCAGGGTTATTGTCAAAAACAGCAACAGGAAAACGTAGAAAACTATTGAATTTTTTACCATAAATCAACACATTTTTATGTGGGTAATCACATAAGAAAGCAATAACGGGATCAGTACAAGCAATAATCCGATGAAAATTAAAAAAGCGTAATACCTGGGTTTGTATTTCAGCAAAAGAAAGATACAGACACTATTTGCTATTACGGTTAATGCATACCAGACAAATAGTACTGTGAACGAATCGCCCAATAAATCATTCAAAACCAAAATCAGCCAAAAGGCGGATACTTCCAAAGTAAATGCCAGGATGATTTTTGATCTTAGGTTTTCCATTTTATTGTTTTTCCAAATATAAACCTATTTCTCTAAAAAGGCAATCTTGCCGAATGTCTGCATGACATTGTCCATATAATGCCAAATCTACTATATTTGTGCGATTTAAATTTTGGGATGAGGAAATTTTACTATCTGTTTTTACTGTTCGGCTTCACTGCTCTGTCACAAAAGAGCAACCCTTTTTCAATTGAAGCCTCTTACCTCAGAGGGAATGTATTGCCGCATACTGAGGATATGTACCATTTGGTAAACGGGCATCCGCAGGCTTTCCTGCTGACTTTCACCAAAAAGACCGATGGATCGCGCGAATGGCACCAAACCTATAATTACCCGGATTACGGAGCCTATTTCCTGTATCAGGATTTTAAAAGCGAGCCATTAGGGGAAAATTATTCAGCCGGAGCCTTGTATAATTTTTATTTCCTGAACAGGCACCTGCAGTTCAAATTGGGACAGGGAATCGCCTATACCACTAATCCATACGACAAGGCAGACAATAGCAAAAACAAGGCTTTCGGGACAAGGATCATGGCCAATACCAATATCGGTTTGGCTTACGACAACCAAAACCTGTTTAAGAATATCGGCTTCCATGCCGGGCTTTTGTTTACGCATTATTCCAACGGAAGGATAAAATCGCCTAATAGCGGGATTAATACCTATGTCCTGAATTTGGGGATGAACTATAATTTTTCGGATGATTTCAAGCGCCAGGCTGATACGGCTTTGGTCAAAAAAAATTACCGCGAGCCGATCCATTACAATTTTGTTTTCAGGACGGGAGTCAATGAAAGCCCAATTATTGGCAGCGGGCAGTTTCCGTTTTACCATATAGGATTTTATGCTGACAAACGCCTGAACCGAAAATCTGCCCTGCAGCTGGGAACCGAATTGTTTCTGACCAAATCAATCGAGGAATATATCAGGTATTATTCGGTTGCGTATCCGGAAGACAACCTCAATCCGAATACTGATTATAAAAGGGTGGGTGTTTTCGTTGGGCATGAATTGCTGATCAACCGGTTTTCATTGGAAGCCCAAATAGGATTTTACGCCTACCAGCCGTTCAAAAAGGATACGGTGATTTATGACAGGGTTGGTTTGAAATATTATATTACAAAAAATGTCTTTGGCGGATTTACGATAAAAACGCATATGTTTTTGGCCGAAGCGCTCGAGTTTGGGATAGGATACAGGATTTAAAAAAAATAAGGATGAAGAAGTTTTCGCTGCTTGTCGTTTTGTTTTTGTTGCTCAATGCTTGTGAAAAACCAAGCGATTGCATAGAAAGTACCGGCGCCATTACAATTAAGGAGGTAACGGTACAGCCGTTTAAAAAGCTAAAGGTATACCGGGGAATTGAAGTCGTAATTACACAGGGAACAGCATATAAGGTCGAGATTGAGGCCGGCGCCAATTTTATTGACAATGTTGAAGTGACTCAAAATGGTGACCAGCTGATTTTTAAGGATGGAGACCAGCTGTAACTGGGTCCGGGCATACGGGAAAACAAAGATTTTGGTGACGACGCCAACACTTGAGGAAGTGTATTCAAAGACAGACAGGAATATCAGCTCCAACGGAATGCTGTTTTTCCCTTATCTGGCCCTGATTTCGATGGATAAGGATGGCGATGGCGAATCGGGTGCGGGAACAGGTGATTTTATACTGAGCCTTGACAGTGAGAATTTATACATTGCCAATAATAATGTATCCCGGTTTTATCTTTCCGGAAGGAGTGAAAATGCCGCGTTTAATTTTTATTTTGGCGACGGAAGGATAGAAGCCCAGGACTTGATTGTCCAGAATATGGAAGTGTATCACAGGGGCTCGAATGATATGACTGTGATGCCGATGCAAAAAATCACCGGGACCATGAACAGCACAGGAAATATCATACTTAAGAATGTGCCGCCTTTAGTACAGGTTCAGGAATTGTATCAGGGGCGCGTGATTTACCCTTAACTTATTGCTTTGTTTTTTCCCTGAAGATCTGCTCAAGGTTTTTGCTTTTCAGGCTGATCTGGAGTGTCTTTAATCCGTTGTCGTGGGCAAAATCAAATACTTGCGGGCGCATGTCCTCGTCAGTATTGAAACTGAGTGTCCAAACATTTTCCGCATTGTTTTTATAGGTTTTGATGTTGGGCAGCTGTGCCAAAATGCTTTCGTCGATAGCTTTGTCGAATTCTACTTCAATGATTTGCTCTTTTTCTTCAGCAACCAGTTTGTCCAGTTTTTTATCGGTTACGATTTTCCCATGGTCAATGATGATCACGCGGTCGCAGATAGCTTCTACTTCCTGCATGATGTGGGTTGACAGGAAAACCGTTTTGTCTTTTCCGACATTTTTGATAACATTTCTTATTTCCACCAGCTGATTCGGATCTAAGCCGGTTGTCGGCTCATCCAAAATCAAAACATCAGGATTGTGGAGTAAAGCGGTAGCCAGGCCCACACGCTGGCGGTAACCTTTTGACAATTGCCCTATTTTCTTATGGCTTTCAGGTGCTAAGCCGGTAAGCTGGATCACTTCTTCAATACGGTTTTTGTCAACCTTGTAAACGTCAGCATTGAATGCCAAATATTCCCGTACATATAAATCGAGGTATAACGGATTGTGCTCCGGAAGGTAGCCTACGGCCAACTGTACCTGTTTTTGGTTCTCGGCAACGTCACTGCCGTTTACCGAAGCCTTGCCTTCATCAGCAGTCAAAAACGTGGTCAAAATTTTCATCAAAGTCGATTTGCCGGCGCCATTCGGGCCGAGAAAACCTACGATCTCTCCTTTTTTTACAGAAAAAGAAACATTGTCAAGCGCTTTCTGTGCGCCATAACTTTTTGAAATACCCTGAACTTCTATTGACATACCGTATGATTTTGAACAAATGTACTAATTAATATAGGATAACGAAAAAAACGCATCTTTATGATTTTACGAAAACGATATCTTAATTTTTTTTCCAATCCCTTGTAAAACCTAAGCTTTAATTTTTTACATTAGCAGAACAGAAACACAAAAATGAAAACATTCAACACTTGGTATAACTATTTCTTTTATTTCTTCTTCGGACAGAAAAGGGAACTAGTATTGTGTTATGTCAAAAAATAAATCTAAAAAGACAACTCTATATGAATCCCGATGCAAATCGGGATTTTTTTTTGCACTATGGAAACAAAAATTGCTATTCAGGGGATCAAAGGCTCATTTCACCATCAGGTTGCGCAGGAATATTTCGGGCAGGAACACGAGATGGATGAATGCATGTCGTTTGACGATGTGGTTAAAAGCCTGCTGCAAAGCCAGGCACAAAAAGGCGTAATGGCACTGGAGAATTCGATTGCGGGTTCCATAATCCCAAATTACGCTTTAATCGATCGGAACAATCTTCATATTATCGGTGAGCATTACCTTGACATCCACATGAACCTGATGGTTTTGAAAGGCCAGAAAATAGAAGACATTACCGAAGTCCATTCGCACCCGATTGCGTTGCTGCAGTGTGCCGTTTTCTTTAGCCAATACCCGCATATTAAATTGGTGGAAAGCGGCGATACGGCCGAAACGGCAAGGCGCATACAGGAACAGCAGTTAAGCGGAATTGGAGCTGTCGCAGCCCCAATTGCTGCTAAACTGTACGATCTGGAAATCCTTGCAGCCGGAATCCATACCATCCAAAGCAACAAAACCCGGTTTGTCATTGTAAAAACGACAAATAAAGAATGGCCTAAAGAAGACATCAGTAAGGCTTCCATCAAATTTGAGCTGGACGATACTGCCGGAAGTTTGGCTACAGTCCTGAATGTGATGAACAACTGCAAGCTGAACCTGACCAAGATCCAGTCGATGCCCATCATTGAAACGCCTTTCCAGTATTCGTTTTTTGTGGATGTGATTTTTGAAAAATACAAGCATTACGAGAAAGCCAAAAACATTTTAGCGCTGATGACCACGCATTTCAAAGTGCTTGGCGAATATAAAAACGGAAGATTATGATAATAGCAACCGCAAAAAGACTGAATACCGTAGAGGAATATTACTTTTCAAGGAAACTGCGCGAAGTCAGGCAGCTGATTTCTGAAGGCAAGCCGGTTATCAATATGGGAATCGGCAGCCCTGACCTGGCCCCGGATGGGTCGGTGATCGAAGCAATCCAAAAAGCGATGTTTGATGACAAAGCCCACGAATACCAAAGCTACCAGGGTTTGCCCGAACTGAGGAAAGGCATGGCCGATTTTTACCAAAAGCAATTTGGCGTTGTGTTGGATTTCAATTCCGAAATCCTGCCGCTGATGGGTTCCAAAGAAGGAATCATGCACATTTCGCTGGCGTTTTTGAATGAAGGCGACGAAGTGCTGATCCCTAATCCCGGTTATCCTACATATGCATCGGTAACCGAACTGGTGCAGGCTAAAGCAGTTTATTATGATCTTTCGGAAGCAACGGATTGGCAACCCGATTTTGAGGCTTTGGAACAGCTGGATCTGTCAAAGATCAAGCTGATGTGGGTTTCGTATCCGCACATGCCAACAGGGAAAAACGGTAATACAGAGTTGTTTGAAAAACTGGTGGCATTTGGCAAAAAACATGCTATACTGATTGTAAATGACAATCCGTACAGTTTTGTTTTGAATGAAAACCCGGTTTCGATTTTGCAGGCTGATGGCGCCAAAGACATTGCATTGGAACTTAATTCGCTTTCCAAAACCTATAATATGGCCGGTTGGCGTGTGGGAATGGTTATGGGCAATCCGGTTTTAATTGATGCGGTGCTCAAAGTAAAAAGCAATATGGACAGCGGCATGTTTTACGGTATCCAAAAAGGAGCCGTCGAAGCGCTGAAATTAGGAAAGGAGTGGTTTGGTAAGCAGGACGAAATCTATAACAGACGGAGAAACCTCATTTTCCAATTGGCGGAAAAACTCAATTGCACTTTCGATAAGAACAGTGTAGGGTTGTTTGTTTGGGCAAAATTGCCCGCCGGAACAGCATCCGCAGAAAACTTTATTGATAAACTGCTTTTGGAGAAGCACATTTTCATAACACCGGGAAGCATTTTTGGCAGCAATGGCAATGGCTATGTCCGGTTCTCACTTTGTGTGGCCGAAGGGAAAATACAGGAAGCAATTAAAAGAATTGAAGAGTACGAATCGTGAATTACGAATTAGGTTTAATTTTACAGAAGATAAGAAACTATGGATATTACAACAGAAAACAGGAAGTGGCTAGAGGATTTTAAATTAGACCATCCATTGGTGATTGCAGGTCCCTGCAGCGCCGAAACCGAAGAACAGGTATTAAAGATTGCACACGAATTGAAAGATTCGGATGTGACTATTTTCCGTGCCGGGATATGGAAACCAAGAACGCGCCCGGGCGGATTTGAAGGAGTTGGAGCCATCGGGCTGAAATGGCTTCAGAAGGCAAAAGCCGAAACAGGGTTATTAATGGCAACCGAAGTAGCAACTGCGGCGCATGTAAAACTGGCTTTGGAACACGATATCGATGTGCTTTGGATTGGCGCCCGCACTACCGTAAATCCGTTTGCGGTGCAGGAAGTTGCAGATGCTTTGGCAGGTACCGATAAAATCGTCCTGATCAAGAATCCGGTGAACCCCGATTTGGCGCTTTGGATTGGTGGCGTGGAGCGTTTATACAATGCCGGAATCAAAAAATTGGGTGTAATCCATCGCGGATTTTCAACCTACGAAAAAACAAAATACAGGAATATTCCCGAATGGCAGATTCCGATTGAGCTGCAAAGCCGTTTTCCTGACCTGCCTTTGATCTGCGACCCTTCGCATATCACAGGGCAACGGAATATGATACAGGAAGTGTCACAGCAGGCGCTGGACCTGAATTATGACGGATTGATAATCGAAACCCATATTGACCCCGATAATGCCTGGAGCGATGCGGCACAGCAGGTTACGCCTTCGGTTTTGAAACAGATTTTTGAAGATTTGAGGGTTAAGAAATTAACTGTAGATGAAGGCGATTACAATACGGAAATGATTAAGCTTCGGGCTAATATTGATGTGGCTGACAGCAAATTGTTGGAGATTTTGGGTAACCGGATGAAAGTTGCAGAGCAGATCGGAGCTTTGAAAAAGGCAAAAAATGTAGCCGTATTACAAAACAAACGCTGGAATGAAATTCTGGGCAAAATGATACTGGAAGGCGAAGACAAAGGACTTAGCGAAGAATTCATCCTTAGGATCTTTAAGGCGATTCACCAGGAAAGCATCGCGCATCAGGAGAAAATAATCAATTCTTAAATAAATCTTAAAAATACGATAATTGCCGTATTTTGTTGTTATATATTTTTTGTATCATTGCAGGACAAATAAGAAACTTAATTAAAAAATTATTAAAAATGAAAAAAGCTATTTTATTGTTCGCGATGCTGTTAAGCTTTGGTATTGCTAACGCTCAGACAGACCAAATCGTTAAACACAGCGGGGAAACAGTTGAAGGAAAAGTAATCCGTTTAGATGAGTACACCATTACATTTAAGTATGACGGTGAAGATGCAGAAAATACTATCGGTAAGTATGCAGTTGAAAAAATCGTTTACGGAAAAACCAAAAGAGTAGAGCAGGTAACCGACAAAATCGTTATCAACGGAGAAGACGATTGGGAAAAAGTAGTTATCCTTGAAGATAAAGGCTACATCGCTGGTTTGAAAAAAGTGGGTGAAGTACGTGGAAAAACAGGTTTGATCAACTTCCAGACTGGTAACACTGGTGACAAAAAAGCACAAAAGAAACTTAAAATGGATGCTGCGAAACAAGGCTGCCCATTCGTATTGTTGACTGCAGACAAAACTACAGTTGGAGCTAACTCTAATGCTCTTGGTGGTTCGCAGGCAATCAAAACAGGTGTTGCTTACAAATACTAATCCGTTTAGTTTTTAAAAATATAAAAGTTGCCAGAAATGGCAACTTTTTTTATTTATGGCAACTTTAATCACAATGACAGCTTTCATTTTTTACCTTTGTCATTCGTAATCCGTAAATCCGTATTAATTTTGACAGGACTCGTTTATAAATCTACCGGAAGCTGGTACACCGTAAAAACCGAAGACCAGCAGGTTTTTGAATGCCGCATCAAAGGAAAATTCCGGATGCAGGGCATTAAGAGCACTAACCCGATTGCGGTTGGCGATGTGGTAGATTTTGAGCTGGACGAAACTTCGGATGCGGTCGTAGGAATCATCAACAGTATCCACGACAGGAAAAATTACATCATCCGGAAATCGGTTAACCTTTCAAAGCAAACGCATATTATCGCTTCCAATATCGATGTCGTTTTTTTATTGATTACGATCAATAACCCACCGACAACCACAAGCTTTATCGATCGTTTTTTGGTTACGGCCGAAGCTTATGATGTGGAGACGGTTTTGGTTTTCAACAAAATAGATACCTATGATGAAGCCATGAAAGATGAGCAGATGTACCTGGAATACATTTATTCCGATATCGGGTACAAATGCCTGAAAGTTTCAGCTGTCCAGAAAAATGGACTGGAGGAGCTAAAGCAAATGATGGCTGGCAAAGTGTCAATGTTTTCGGGACATTCTGGAGTGGGGAAATCTACTTTGGTCAATGCGTTGGAACCTGAGCTGAATTTAAAAACAAAAACCATATCCGAACAAAGCAGGCAAGGGCAGCATACGACGACTTTTGCCGAAATGTATGACCTGTCATTTGATGCCAGGATTATAGATACACCCGGAATCAAAGGTTTTGGGGTTGTGGATATGGAACCTGATGAAGTAAGCGATTTTTTTCCAGAGTTTTTTAGGCTGAAAGACCAATGCAAATTCAATAACTGCCTGCATAAGGAAGAACCGCATTGCGCTGTCAAGAAAGCACTGGAAGAAAATAAAGTGGCGTGGTCGCGCTATAACAGCTACCTCAAGATACTGGAAGGCGATGAAGAACATTACCGCCAGGACATCTATAACGATGACCGCATTGCCAGCGATGAAACCAGAAAATCGTAACTATGAAAGTTGTAATCCAACGTGTCTCCGAGGCTTCAGTAACCATCGAAGGGATTAAGGTTTCCAGTATCCAAAAAGGACTGTTGGTTTTGGCAGGTTTTGAAGAAGCCGACACAAAAGAGGACCTCGATTGGATGGCATCCAAAATTTCCAACCTCAGGATTTTTGGTGATGAAAACGATGTGATGAACCTGTCGCTCAAAGACATTGGCGGCGATATGATAATCGTGAGCCAGTTTACCCTGCACGCTGCCACCAAAAAGGGCAACCGCCCATCCTATATAAAAGCCGCAAAACCTGATGTGGCAATACCGTTGTACGAATCATTTATCCAGAAAATGGAAGCAGAGATTGGCAGGAAAGTCCAAACCGGAAAGTTTGGCGCTGACATGAAAGTAGCACTCCTTAACGACGGTCCGGTAACGATTATTATTGATTCCAGGAATAAAGAATAATAGTGTTAATGGTAAGTTAATTTTTTTATATTTGGAGAAACTTTTTTCCGAATGAAAATTAATTCTCTCCCGTTTTTCATTCTGTTTTTTTCTCTTCTTGGTTTTGGGCAAAAATCAGAATATTCAGCATCGTCAATACCTGACAGCTTAAAGCAGAATGCCAATGCTGTAGTACGATTAAGCAAAACAGATATCGACATTAGTTCCCAAAAAGTAATGACGATAAAATCAATCCATGCAATGACAATTTTAAATGAACTTGGATTGAGGAATCTTGATGTTTCCGAGAACTATGACAAAAACAGGAAAATAATACAAATATCGGCTACGGCATACGATGCAGCAGGTAAGGAGATAAAAGTATATAAACGGAAAGATTTTAGGGATATTAGTGTAGCTGACGGAAGTTCTATCTTTAATGATAATAGGGCGCTTTATCTTGATTATACTCCTGTTTCGTACCCGTTCACGATGGTTTTTGAAACAGAAATACAAACTTCCAATACTGCATTTATCCCTTCCTGGAGCCCGGTAGACAATTACCTTGTGAGCACGGAAAATACCTCAATGGCTATAAACTTTAAGCCCGAGCTGAACCTAAAAAGAAAGGAAGTCAATTTTTCGGGTAAGTTCGCTTTGGATAAGAAAGAGAACAGCTTCTTCTGTCAATTATTCGGCAAAAAACCTGGTTGCCAAAAAAAGAGAAGAATTGAGTCCGGGATTTGTAGATATCTTCCCGGTTGTTTATTTTGCATTGGAGAATTTTGAACTTGAAAATGTCGAAGGCAAGGCAGCCAATTGGGCCGATTTTGGAAAATGGTACTATAATTCGCTGTTGGCAGATACAGAAGAAATCCCTGAAGCAACGCAGCAAAAGATAAAACAATTGACCGCCAACGAAAAAGACCCGGTAGGAATTGCCAAAATCATTTATAAATACGTTCAGGAAAAAACACGCTATGTCAGCGTTCAGGTAGGAATTGGAGGATGGAAACCAATGCCTGCAAAAGATGTAGACAAATTAGGGTATGGCGATTGTAAGGCTTTGACCAATTATACCCGCTGCCTGCTGAAATCGGTTGGGGTTCTGTCCTATTATACTGTGGTTTATGCCGATTCTGACAATACGAGGGACTTACAGGCTGATTTTGCATCTGTCCAGGGAAACCATGTGATATTAACGCTTCCTACTGACAAAGGCCTGGTTTGGCTTGAATGTACCAGCCAAATCAAGCCGTTTGGCTTTCAGGGTGATTTTACCGATGACCGCAATGTTCTGCTGGTAAAACCGGAAGGCGGGGAAATAGTGAGAACGAGGGTATTTACCGAAAATGATAACCTGAAAATTACAAAAGGTTATTATGAAATAACAGCAGACGGTAACCTGACCGGTAAGGTTAAACTCATATCCAAAGGGATTAATTATGATAACGAATTTGGCAAAGAACGCCTAAGCCGTGAAGATCAAATTAAGAATTATAAGGAGGAATTCAGCAATATCAACAACCTGGCCATCAGGAAAATCAATTTCAGCAATAATCAAAAAGAAGTAGAGTTTACAGAAGACCTCGAACTACAGGCTGAGGGCTATGCACAGAATTCGGGGGGTAAATTATTGTTTGCGCTAAACGCTTTTGATCAAAACCCATATGTGCCAAAAAAGCACAGAACACGTGAATTCCCTTTTGAAATCAATAGGGGATATACTGATGAATCTGAGACCGAAATCATTATTCCTGCCGGTTTTATCGTTGAGGCAAAACCCAATGGCACAGAGCAGCAGACAGAATTTGGCTATTATAAGATTGAATTTGCGGCTTCAGGTCCGGATAAAATAATCTGTAAAAGAAAGTTTGTCCTTAAGAAAGGGCTTTACGATAAGTTAAAATACGAAGAGTATAGAAAATTCAGGGAATTAATCGCCAAATCCGACAATTCAAAAATAGTCATTGCAAAAACATAACGATATGAAAAGGATAATCATAATCACACTTTTAGCTTTAAGCACAGCGGGTTTTGCCCAAAATCAGGAATTAGGTAAAGTTACAATTGATGAGCTCAAACAAAAGGCCTGCCCTTTTGATACTTCGGCTGTTGCGGCTGTTTTGTTCAATATAGGTAAAACGTCCTTTGAATATTCTTATGACAGAGGTTTTGAAATAATTACGGAAATGATTGTAAAAGTCAAGATTTACAAAAAGGAAGGGTATGAATTTGCAAATGAATCAATCAGGTACTATAACAATGGAGGCTCTTCAGAAAGCGTGAATGTTTCCAAAGCAGTGACCTATAATCTGGCTGGGGACAAAATTGAAAAGACAAAACTGGGAAGCGATGGCGAATTTGTAGAAAAGGTTAATAAATATTGGGCAAGGAAAAAAATCACAATGCCAAATGTAAAAGTAGGATCGATAATAGAGTACAAAATCGAAATCAAATCACCATTTATCTCTAATTTCCCCGAATGGGAGTTCCAGAAAAGTATTCCTGTAGTTGTTTCTGAATATTCTACATACATTCCGGAATATTTTGTCTATAATACTTACCTGAAAGGATACCATAATCCTGAAATAGCCAAAAATGGAAAAACCAGGACAATAAATTATTCTTATACGCCTAATAAAAGTACCGAGAAAAGAATATCTATAGGTTCAGACAGAACAAACGAAACCCTTGAATTTAAAGAGAATATTGTAAAATATACCGCAAAAAATGTTCCGGCGTTACGCGATGAGTCCTACGTCAGCAATATTGATAATTACCGGTCGATAATCCTTCATGAATTAGCCGGGACCAGATATCCAAACCAGGCATATGAAAATTATACCACTGACTGGCAGTCTGTAGCCAAAAGTGTTTTTGAGAATGAGGCGTTTGGCAATGAACTGGGCAAAACCGGTTATTTTGAAAAAGATTTGGATGCAGTGCTTGCTGATAAAACAGAAAGTATCCAGAAAATCGGAGCAGTTTTCAATTTTGTGAAATCAAGGATGAATTGGAACGAATTCTACGGGATTTACTGTGATGATGGTGTTAAAAAGGCGTACCAGGCCCAAAAAGGGAATGTGGCCGAAATCAATCTAATGCTAACGGCAATGCTGCGTTATGCAGGATTTGAGGCAAACCCGATATTGATCAGTACCCGTTCTAACGGGATTTCAGTATTTCCAAGCAAATCAGCCTTTAATTATGTAATTGCCGGTGTTGAGTTAAACAATAAAGTCATCCTTATGGATGCCACAAGCAAATATGCGCTACCCGATGTATTGCCAACAAGGGACCTGAATTGGTTTGGCAGAATCATAAGGAAGAATGGGAGTTCTGATGAAATTGATTTAATGCCAAAATCAAATTCTATGGATGTTGTCAATATTCTGGGAACTATTAATGACAAAGGTGAAGTTACCGGAAAAGTAAGGGATCAGTATTTCGATTATAATGCAATGCTTTTCAGGCAGGCTTTCAATAATGTTTCAAAAGATAGCTATATTGAAAGAGTTGAAAAACAGCATAATGGTTTGGAAATAGGTGAATACAATGTGTTGAATTCAAATGATTTGTCACAGCCGATAATTGAAAACTACGATTTCACCTCCACAAACTCTGTCGAAATAATTGGTGATAAAATGTATGTTTCGCCTTTCCTGTTTTTTGCAAAAACTGAAAATCCGTTCAAGCTGGAAAAAAGGGAATACCCGGTAGATTTCCTATATCCAAACCAGGATAAATTCAACATCAGCCTTAAAATACCCCAAGGGTATGCTGTCGAGGTAATCCCATCGCCAAAAATGGTAGCTATGCCTGAGAACTTGGGTAGTTTTAAATATAATATTACCAATAACGGCGACCAAATCCAGATATTCTGCATCCAGGATACCAATCAGGCAATTATAGGAACTGAATTCTATGAAGAATTGAAAAGTTTCTACAAGGAAATAGTCAATAAACATACAGAAAAAATTGTGCTGAAAAAGATATAGAATGCTAAGATTTAGTGTTTTAATATTTGTTTTGGCTAATGTTTGCCTTTGGATAGGAAAAACGTACTGAAAAACTATAGTGTTTTATCCTTGCGGAATCGTATCTTTGATTTCAGAAAATAATCAAACTGCAATGGATTTAAGGAACTCCCAACTTGAAGTAGACTATTGGATCAAAAACCACGGGGTGCGTTATTTTAACGAGCTTACGAATATGGCACAACTTACCGAAGAAGTAGGCGAAGTTGCCCGGATCATTGCCCGCCGTTACGGAGAGCAATCGGAAAAAGAAAGCGATAAGAACAAAGACCTGGGCGAGGAATTGGCCGATGTGGTTTTTGTGGTTTTATGCCTGGCCAACCAAACAGGAATTGACCTTCAGGCTGCTTTTGACAAAAAAATGTACCTGAAAGCCAATCGCGACCACGACCGTCATCACAATAACGAAAAACTGAAATAAAATTGAACTGGATCTTACTCATCATCGCCGGCTTATTTGAAGTTGGGTTTGCTGCCTGTTTAGGCAAAGCAAAAGAATCATCGGGGACAACAATGTGGTTGTGGTATGCCGGCTTTTTGGTTTGCCTTACCATAAGCATGGTGTTGTTGGTAAAGGTTACAAAAGAGCTCCCAATCGGAACGGCTTATGCGGTCTGGACCGGGATAGGCGCTGTCGGAAGCGTATTGGTGGGGATCTTGGTGTTTAAGGAACCGGCTACATTTTGGCGCATGTTTTTTATTTCAACGCTTATTTGTTCCATCATCGGATTAAAATTTGTTTCCAAATAATGAATTTGACCCTTCAACATTCAACCGTAATTTCAGGCCAGGCCATAAAGATTACCGGTTCCAAATCGGAAACCAACCGGTTATTGCTGCTTCAGGCTCTATATCCCAATCTGGCCTTGGAAAACACCTCCAATTCGGATGATTCCGAAGTGATGGTTAAGGCCTTAAACAGTATGTCTGAAACCGTAGATATCCATCATGCCGGAACAGCCATGCGTTTCCTTACGGCATATTTTGCCATTCAGGAAGGAGAGGAAATTGTGCTTACAGGCTCAACCCGGATGAAAGAGCGCCCGATCAAGATTTTGGTGGATGCCTTGCGCCAATTGGGTGCCGAAATCGCCTACGAGGATAATGAAGGGTATCCGCCCATCAGGATAAAAGGAAAAAAACTGACCCAAAATCAGGTTTCGCTTGCCGCAAATGTCAGCAGCCAATACATTTCGGCTTTATTGCTCATTGCGCCCAAACTGGAAAACGGGCTTGAGCTGACCCTTGAAGGGGAAATCACTTCGGTTCCCTATATCAAAATGACATTGGGTTTGCTGAACGGAATTGGCATCGAAACGTCATTTGTTGAAAATAAGATTATAGTAAAACCACAATCCAATATCAACAACCCGCAATTCACAATCGAATCCGACTGGAGTTCCGCATCTTATTTCTATTCCATCATTGCCTTATCCGAAATCGGAACCCAAATCACTTTGTCAAGCTATAAAAAAGACAGCTTTCAGGGCGATTCGGTTTTAGCTGAAATCTACAGGGATTTTGGTGTAGAAACGATTTATAACGATAATTGCATTCGCTTACAAAAAACTGCAGGCCGTCAAAAGTCAACCGTCAACTATCACCTTAACAACTCTCCGGATATTGCCCAAACCATAGCGGTTAGCTGTTTCGGACTAGGTATTGGCTGTCATCTGACCGGGTTACATACACTCAAAATCAAGGAAACGGACCGGCTTTTGGCATTGCAGCATGAACTTGAAAAGCTCGGCGCAAAGATTTCCATCACCAACGACAGCCTAACTTTGGAGCCATCACAGGCCATCCGTGGAGGTATTAGCATAAAAACCTATCAGGACCATCGCATGGCTATGGCTTTTGCGCCATTGGCGCTCAAAACAAACGTCATGATCGAAGAAGCGGAAGTGGTATCAAAATCCTATCCAGCTTTTTGGGATGACCTGAAAAGCATTGGTTTCAAGCTCCTGAATTGCTAAGCAGCAGAGTTTATAACCCAATGAAAGCATTTAGCTGCTCAGTTGCTCAGCCACTCAGCTACTTATTAAAAAAAATAAACGGAAAAACACTTGACAACGGCTCTTTCACGATAGTATATTTGCAGCCAAGTAAATTTTATGGAAACAATCCATAAATAATAACTAAAAAAATAGAACTTCTATATGAAATTATCTCATTTCAATTTCAATCTGCCAGCGGAGCTTTTAGCAGAATTCCCGGCAGAAAACAGGGACGAATCCAGATTGATGGTCGTTAACCGAAAAACAAAAACCATTGAGCACAGATTATTCAAGGATATTATCGAGTATTTTGATGATGGCGATGTGATGATACTGAATAACACCAAAGTTTTTCCTGCACGTATGTACGGAAACAAGGAAAAAACCGGGGCAAGGATTGAGGTTTTCTTATTAAGGGAACTTAATGCCGAGCAGCGCCTATGGGACGTTCTGGTAGATCCGGCACGTAAAATACGTATCGGGAACAAATTGTATTTTGGCGATGACGATTCGTTGGTGGCTGAGGTAATCGATAATACGACATCACGCGGAAGGACACTGCGTTTCCTTTACGACGGTTCCTATGAAGAATTCAGGAGAAAATTGACAGAATTGGGCGAAACCCCAATCCCAAAATACATCAACCGCGATGTTACCGAGGAAGATGCAGAGCGCTACCAAACGATCTATGCCAAAGAAGAAGGTGCAGTTGCTGCGCCAACCGCCGGTTTGCACTTCTCGAAACACCTTTTGAAACGATTGGAGATCAAAGGAATCAACTTTGCCGAAGTGACGCTTCATGTAGGTTTGGGAACCTTCAATCCGGTTGAGGTTGAGGATTTGTCAAAGCACAAAATGGATTCTGAAGAGCTGATCATCACGCAGGAAGCCTGCGACGTGGTGAACGAGGCCAAAGCCAAAAAGAAAAAAATCTGCTGCATCGGAACCACATCCATGCGTGCCATCGAAAGTTCAGTATCGTCGGCAAAAACGCTGAACCCTTACGTAGGCTGGACGAACAAATTCATCTTCCCGCCTTACGATTTCAGCATTGCAGACTGCATGGTGACCAATTTTCATACGCCAAAATCGACTTTGCTAATGATGATTTCGGCCTTCTGCGGGCACGACCTGATGAAAAAGGCCTACGAAGAAGCCATCAAGGAAAAATACCGTTTCTATTCTTATGGAGACGCCATGTTAATCCTGTAATCATAGAATCCCAGCAGCAATGCTGGGATTTTTTTTTAGGAGCTATTTCCCGCTTTCCGCTATATCTTTTTGAAGGATTGGCTGGAGCGAAAGCGGAAGCGCATCCTTCAAAAAGGATGCCGCTGCAATCGGGGCTAAATATAAACTTTGTTACTTCGCCACTTTGCTACTTTGCCACTTTTCAATACTTTTACGCCACAAGCAAACTAACACACAATGACCTTTCAAAACACACGCGGATTCGCACAGCAGCTCGATGCCCAGGACGAATTGAAAAACTATAGGGACGAATTCATTTTCCCGCAGCATAACGGCAAAAACGTAATCTACTTTACCGGTAATTCTTTGGGACTACAACCCAAACGCACCAAAAAATACGTAGACGAAGTCATGGCAGACTGGGCCAGCCTGGCCGTAGAAGGCCACTTCTACGCTGAAAAACCCTGGTGGGACTATCACGAGCGTTTTGCAGGACCTTTGAGCAAAATCGTTGGTGCAAAACCATCTGAAGTTACCGTAATGAATACGCTCACCGTCAATCTCCATTTGCTGATGGTTTCGTTTTACCAGCCTACAAAAACACGATACAAAATCATCTGCGAGGAAAAAGCCTTCCCGTCAGATCAATACATGTTCCAGTCTCAGGTTGCCTTCCACGGATTGAAGCCCGAAGATGCTATTGTTGAGATCAAAAGGCGCGATGGCGAACACAACATCAGGCTGGAAGATGTTTTGGACAAGATCAATGAAGTAGGTGATGAGCTGGCTTTGGTTTTAATTGGAGGTGTCAACTATTACACCGGACAGGTTTTTGACATGAAAGCCATCACAGAAGCCGGGCATAAAACAGGTGCTAAGGTTGGTTTTGATTTGGCGCACGCCGCAGGAAACATCAAACTGGAGCTGCACGATTGGGATGTGGATTTTGCGGCCTGGTGTTCGTACAAATACATGAATTCTGGGCCAGGAAATGCTTCGGGCTGTTTCATCCACGAAAAGCACCATGCCAATAAAGAACTGAACCGTTTTGGTGGCTGGTGGGCGCAAAATAAGGAACGCCGGTTTTTGATGGAACCTAAATTCGATCCGATTATAGGGGCAAATGGCTGGCAGGTTAGCAATTTGCCGGTTCTGTCATTGGCGCCTTACCTGGCTTCGGTAGAAATGTTTGCCGAAATAGGTATGGAAAAGCTGATCAAAAAGAGAGACCTTATCACTTCCTACCTGGAATTCATCCTGCATGAAATCGACAATGAAATTGACGGAACCGAATTTGAAATTATCACTCCGCTAAACCAGCAGGAAAGAGCCTGCCAATTATCAGTATTTCTTCACGGGCAGGGAAGGAGCTTGTTTGATTACCTGATGAAAAATGGAGTTATTACTGATTGGCGCGAACCTAACGTCATCCGTCTGGCACCCGTGCCTTTGTACTGCTCTTTTGAGGATATGTACGACTTCGGACAGATACTGAAACAAGGAATTTTAACAATCAAATAATTTGATTTCTGCAAAACAATTCGTTGATTTGTAGTCTATTATTAATCAAATACTACTCAAATGAAATTAAAACTACATTTAGCATTCACAGCTTTTATCGCATTTTCATTTTCGGCCAGTGCACAGGTTTCTGAATATGAAAGCGCAGCAAGGGAATGGATATCAAGCCATGCCAGGGATTTAAAACTTAAGCCTAATGATACTTTTAAGCTGTCATTTGTGTTTAAAAGTGAAGCAGGGGAAACACTACGTTTCCAACGAATGATGAATGAAGTTCCAGTATTTCAGTCGGAAATTATCGTAAATTTCAATCCAAGCAAAGAACTTGCGTATACTTCAGATTCTTACGATGATGCAATCCAATACATCAACACAATACCAGCTATTTCAAAGGATGCAGCGCTAAACACCTCAAAGGAAAGTTTAAAATTTACCTGTGAATATACTGTAGATGAAAGCGATTTATTTGTTGCAAAAATCAATGACCAAACTAAATTGGTTTACAGGATAGTGACCAACCCGGCAACCGGTAACGGTAGTTGGGAAGTCATGGTAGATGCTCAGACAGGAGCTGTTTTAAGTACAAAAGATGTGGCACAATACCACAAGAAAGCAGCCGGTGTCAGTAAAAAGACGACTCCTCTTCTGCCTATGTCACCAACGGCTTTTGTATCAGGGACTGCAATGGTATACATGAGCGATCCTTTGTCTTTTGCACGGGTAACTTACGGAACGACAGGTTATGTTGATGGAAATGATGCCAATACTACCCAACTCGCAAATGCCAGGACAGCTGTAACGCTTCCTGAAATTGATTTGACTTCGGGAGTTTACAAATTAAAAAGCTCTTATGTTGAATTGGTTGATTCTGAAGCGCCAAATAAAGGGCTGTTTACACAAGCAACCAGTGCGTTCAATTTTACAAGAGACAATGACGGTTTTGAAGCAGCCAACGGTTTTTACCAGCTGGATAAAAGCATGCGGTATATCAATGAAACATTGGGGATTACGTTAAGGCCATCGCAATATAATGGTATTCTTAGGTTTGACCCATCTGGGTTGAGCGGACAGGATCAATCACACTACATTCCATCTACAGACCAGCTGGCTTTTGGTGAAGGCTGTGTTGACGATGCTGAGGATTCTGATGTTCTTTTGCACGAATTGGGGCATGGGCTTCATGATTGGTTAACCAATGGAAATACCGGAAGCACAATTGGGGAAGGAAATGGGGATTACTGGGCCCAGTCTTATGCCAGAACCGTAAATACGTGGACAACCGCTAATAACCAATACCAATGGATGTTCAAATGGGACGGGCACAATACCTGCTGGTCAGGAAGGACAACCAACTATTCAGGGATGTATCCAGGAAGCTTAACCGGATCGGCTCATACTGATGGACAAATGTGGTCAACAGCCTTAATGCAAATTTATGACATAATAGGAAGAACTAAAACCGATAAGGCTTTCTTAAACGGATTGGCATTGACTAATTCCTCAGTTAACCAGCAAAGTGCTGCAATTGCAGTTAGGCAGGCAGCCATAAATATGAATTACCCTTGCGCCGATATCGCTGTAATGACAGAAAAATTTACTGACAGAGGATACGAAATGCCTTCCATAGCATTAAGGATGGCGGCATTTAGCAATATAACCGTTACTGCGGATGCAGCAACCAATACGTATACTTTGCCAAGCTACATTTCTTTGGCTAACCCGATAAATGATTTCTGCGATGCTGTGGTAACCCAGTCGCCAATTGCAGGAACAGTTGTAGTTCCAGGGGTTTACACCATTACGATGACTGCCACAAGCGGAACTTCGGTTCAAAGGACTTTCCTGCTTACTGTAAATCAAAATATGGGTATTGAAGATAATGTGAAAAACAGCTTTGTTCTGTATCCAAATCCTGCAAGGAACGTACTGAACATTAAAGGGGATTTTGATGCTAGCGAAAGTGTAACAGTTTATAATATGCTGGGCCAGGCTGTTTTGAAAAAATCGGTAACATCAAATGAAGAAAGCATTGATATAGCTGCATTGTCGGCGGGTATCTACAACATTTATTTCAACAATGCCAAAGTAACTTACAAGTTCGTTAAACAGTAATTTAAAATATAAGTACCTAAACCAAATTGAAACCATCCTGTTCTGCAATAGGATGGTTTCTTTTTTACAAATACTTTCAAAAAACTTTGTAACTCTGTACCTTTGCTGCTTTGCAATTTATAATAAAATGACAAAGCAACAAATCATAGATACTTTTGACCCAAGCCAGCCGGGTTTAGCCGATGCAACTATTTTCGGCCTGCCGTTTTCAGCGGAACAATCAGAAATCATCATCATTCCTGTTCCATGGGAAGTAACCGTTAGCTACGGTGCCGGTGCGTCTGATGGCCCCGATGCTGTTTTGGATGCTTCTTTCCAGGTCGATCTGAACCATCAGGATTTCCCCGCATTATGGAAACTCGGCATCTATTGCGACGAAGCGCCGGAACACTGGAAAATCAATTCCAATAGCTATAAAGCATTGGCACAACCCATTATTGAGGCACTGGAAGGTGGTGAAGATTTAAACAGCCATCCTGCTTTGCTGGCGGATTTGGCAAGCATCAATAAAATTTGCCGTGATCTGCATACAGAAGTAAAAGAAAAAGTATTGTTTTGGATGAACCAGGGCAAAAAAGTCGCGCTTCTTGGCGGAGACCATTCCACCCCATTAGGCTATTACGAAGCATTGGCTTCTAAATACGATGATTTTGGGATCCTGCATCTGGATGCCCACATGGATTTGCGCATAGCCTATGAAGGATTTACCTATTCGCACGCATCCATTATGTATAATGCGTTGCAGCTACCCCAGATCTCAAAAATCGTGCAGGTTGGAATCCGTGATTTCTGTGAGCAGGAAGTGGATGTGGTAAAGCAATCCAATGGCCGTGTTTTGGTAAATACCGATTCTGATTTGAAAAAAGAAGAATTTGAAGGTAAAACCTGGGCCGAACAATGTGATGCCATTATTGCAAGCTTGCCACAAAAAGTATGTATCAGTTTTGATATAGATGGAATGTATCCGTGGTATTGTCCTAATACAGGAACGCCGGTTCCGGGTGGATTTTCATTTGAACAAGCCACGTATCTGTTTAATAAATTAGCCGCAAGCGGAAAGGAAATCATAGGCTTTGATTTAGTGGAAGTTGCTCCTGGCGAAAATGACTGGGACGGTAATGTTGGTGCGCGGATGTTATTTCATATGTGTGGCGCATTGGCCAAAAACAACGGAATGAACACGGGTCAGCCAATAAGCTTCCCGAGAAAGTAATTAAATCCATAAAAAGATTGGCTATTGCGGCATAAACCTTCGCGGATCTTCCTTGTCCATCACGTCATCATTACTTTTGATTTCTTCCGTGTTGGAGACGGTTGTCGTTTCTGGTTCAATGGCGGTGTTTTTTATTAGATCTTCCTTAGCGGCTATTTCGGAGGTAATTTCTTCGCGTTCCTTTTCGGCAAGGGCTTTGTCGGTTGGGAAATTTTCCCATTGCTTCCTCATTTTCAGAAGCACTATCAGGTACGGAATCAAAAGAAGGATTTCAAAACGCAGGTTGATCCGGTTTTTCCCGTCAACAACTTCTACAAAAGGCAGTACAAACATTACGCAAACGCATACAATAATTCCAAAAACGGCATCGATGATCCCAAGCCTTACCGCATGATCCTTTTCCATCCAAAGCATAACAGATACATAGGCCTTGAAAAAGATCATTGCCTTGATAAATGCGCCCAGGGCCGAAAAGAAAGTAGTGGCTTCCAAACCGTATAGAGAGCTTTCGGATTCGATTCCCATGGCGTTCCTCGTTATGCCGTAGATGCCAAAAAGCCCAAACAAAACGAACAAAACCATGAACGGTTTCAGGAAGACAGGGATGATGTTACGCCTTCTTTGTACAAAACGATTTTTCTTTAACGTGTCTGACATCCTATTGTTTTTTAAGGGTTTAATTCCAAGCGAATATAAAATTAGTTTTCGGAAAATTTCAAAATTCTATAAAAATTGACGAAAATCCTGTAAAGCGCCACAGCGCTTTATGCCGTTACTTTGTACCATAACCTTTAATTTTTATGTTATGAAAACTTTAGTAATGATTTTAGCCGCAGTAGGAGTGATGAGCTTGAGTTCGTGCAAGAACACAGATAAGCAAGGTTTGGTAGAGGACAATGTGCGCCAGGCTACCATTGATTCGATGAATGCCGTTGCCGAAAAACAGCGCATCATCGACTCTATGAAAATTGAAAGCGATAAGGCTCTAAAAGCAAAGGAAAAAGAAGTTATAGTTGTCAATCAGCAGGCACCTGCCGCAGCAGCGCCACAAAGGAAAAAATGGAGCGGAGCTGCTAAAGGAGCCGTAATCGGGGCCGGAGTGGGCGCTGTAACCGGAGCCATTGTAAGCAAGAAAAAAGGAGAAGGTGCCATTATTGGTGGTTTGGCCGGAGCTGGTGTAGGTGCCGGTACCGGAGCCATTATCGATGACAAGAAAAAGCAATAAAATAATTTTCTACCATCATATTTGTAATTTGGAAAGCCCGGCATTTGCCGGGCTTTTTTTATTTGTCCGGATACCTTGTTTGCGTATCTTTTATAGAGGCTTTGGTAAGGTCCTCAAGGACCGAAAGGTTAATGTCGTCAAGCTTTTTCACATAAACGCAGGCTTTGCCCGATTTGTGCTTACCCAGTTTTTCAAGCAGTTTTTCCCTGCCTTCAAATTGCGAAAAATAAAACACAAGCGAATCCTTTCGGGGCGAAAAAGCCGCTATCGGCATATCGCCTTCATGGCCGCTGTCATATTTGTAATGGTATTGCCCAAAACCGATAATCGTAGGGCCCCACATTTTTGGCTCCTGCCCGGTGATCGATTTGAAAAAATCGACTACTGCAAAGCTGTCATTCCTCCTGGTTTCATTTTCGACTTTTTGGATAAACTCTGTAACGTTTACTTCGGTTGCCTTGGTTTTGATCTCTGCCATAATTAAAACTTTTGTTAAGCTAATATAGGTAATTATTCCTGTTTTTGAAATGGTGATTTTTGTAATATTTTATTTTTTAATAAAAATTTATTGTTTATCAATAAAAATTTATTAATATTGCATCGTAATCTTAAATGTATAATTATGGAAATCAAAATTAGTTCTAAGCAAATCCTGAAAGCATTGCATGTTCTTTCCTGGATTATTTTTATCGGTATCTGTGTCCGTGCCGGAGCTTATATCTTCAATATGATATTTTTGCTGACGTATAATCCGTTTGGCGGGCATTATTTTTGGGATGGTGCAGATTTGTCAGGATTGTATGCTTTCGATCATGGCTATTTTATAATAATCTCATGCCTGATGATACTTGTCGCCATACTAAAGGCCTTGTTGTTTTATTTGATCATAAAAATCCTGCACGATAAAAAACTCAATATGGAAATGCCGTTCAATAAAGAAGTGTGCAGCTTTATTTTTAAACTTTCCTACACCTCTTTGGCAATTGGAATATTCTCGGATTGGGTAGCCAATTATTCGCAATGGTTCGGCAAAAAAGGCGTGCTGATGCCAAGTTTGGAATCCATGCATGTAGATGGGGCAGGAGCCTGGCTCTTTACCGCGGTAATCCTGTGTGTGATCGGGTATATTTTTAAAAGAGGCATCGAGATCCAGGCCGAAAATGAATTAACAATCTAAGCTATGGCAATAATCGTAAACTTAGATGTCATGATGGCAAAACGGAAAATGTCACTGAATGAGCTTTCCGAAAAAGTGGATCTTACATTGTCCAACCTTTCGATATTAAAGACCGGCAAGGCTAAAGCCATCCGTTTCAGTACGCTTGAGGCAATATGCAAAGCGCTGGACTGCCAGCCTGGGGATATTTTGGAATTTACCGATGATTAGCCTTTGGCCAGCATTTTTTTCAAAAGCACAATTTGCCCCAAATGGTAATATGCATGTTCAATCATCGCATCGATATTTCGGCGGTAGGTTCCGTATTTTGGATCCACAAAAGCTGAATCGAGCTTTCCATCCGGCATTTGCTCAATCAACGATGCAAATTCCTCGGAATCGCTCCAGAATTGCTGCAGGAAATTTTCCCAGTCGGATTGTGTATGCATTTCCGGAAAGTCAAAACTGAATTTGTCACGGATATCTAATGTCCCGCCCCTCAAAACATTGTTTATCCCGCTAATGTAATAATGGATGTGCTGCGCCAAGACAGCAATCGAGTTGAAGGATTCAATTTGCCTGGCTGCCAGTTGCCAGTCGGAACCTTCCAGCTGGTGTTTGTAATTGGTATTTGCAACCCAGGTTCCGTTTAGGATGACTTCCCTGAACCGGCATGCGATTTCATTGGTAGCTGCCATTTTGTAATTTTTCTAATCGTTTGATTCCGTGAAAATACAAAATCATATTTGATTATATTTGTTTAACCAACGATATCACCATGAAACTCCTCAAAAAAATCCTTTTGGCCGTAGTGGCTTTAGTATTGATCATTGCAATCGGATTGGCAGTTTACCTGCAGGCGACCAAGCCGAAATACGAAGGCGAAGCAACATTGGCCAACATTTCCAAAGCAACCACAACCTATTTTGACGAATACGGTGTTCCGCATATTTATGCCGATAACCAAAAAGACGCGATGACCACTTTGGGCTATGTCCATGCGCAGGACCGTTTATGGCAGATGGAGCTCATGCGCCGGATTGCCCCGGGAAGATTGTCTGAAATCTTTGGCGGTAAGCTTTTGAAGACCGATAAATTCTTTGCCGGAATTGGTATCGATGAGAATTCAAAACAGGCTGTTGCACATCTGGACAAGAACTCGCAGGCATACATACTTGCAAATGCCTATCTTGACGGAATCAACCAATATATTGACCAAGGCACAACTCCGGTAGAAATCCGTTTGTTGGGGATAAAACAGGAAAAATTCACGCTGAAGGATGTCTATAACATTTTCGGATTTATGTCATTCAGCTTCGCGATGGCACAAAAAACCGATCCCTTGCTGACGGATATTCGTGACCGTTATGGAATGGATTATTTAAAGGATTTCGGGATTAATGGCGAATTGGGAACCAAACAATTAAAATCCTTTAACGGAAAATATAAGGACTATGCAGAAATTTCCAAAGCAGTTGGAGGTTTGTTGGAATCTTCGCCAATTCCGGCATTTATAGGAAGCAATAGCTGGGTGATCGGCGGCGCCAAAACCAAAAACGGCAAGGTTATTTTGGCTAACGACCCACACATCATGTATTCGCAGCCGGGAACCTGGTACGAAGCCCACATTAACTGCCCTGATTATGAAATGTATGGCTATTACATAGCCGGAACGCCATTTCCACTATTGGGCCATAATCATGATTATGCCTATGGCCTGACAATGTTTGAAAATGACGATGTCGATTTCTTCCGGGAAGAAGAAAATCCCAATAATCCGAAACAATATAAAACAGTTGATGGCTACAGGAATTATACGTTTAAACAAAAAACCATCAGGGTAAAAGACAGCTCTGATGTGAAAGTCAATGTAAAGACATCGCAGCACGGACCGGTAATCAATGGCTTGCTTGACGGACTGAAGTCGGAGGAGTCTGTTGCAATGTCGTGGATTTACACACAACAGAAAAACGAAATCCTCGATGCGGTTTATCATCTGTCACACGCCAAAAACCTGGAAGGTTTCCGCAAAAGTATCGAGCTGATCAAAGCACCGGGGCTTAATATCATGTATGGCGATGCCAAAGGGAACATTGCCTGGATTACTTCGGGGAAATTGTATAAAGTAGACAAGTCGGTCAATACGAATTTGATCCTAAACGGAGCCAACGGCATCGATGATAAAAAAGAATGGCTTTCATTTGCCAAAAATCCGGCAGCCATCAATCCGGACTGGAATTATGTTTACAGTGCCAATAACCAGCCGGCAGCCATTGATGGTTATTTGTACCCGGGCTACTACCTGCCAAGGGACCGGGCCGAGCGCATCGACGGCTTACTAAGTCCAAAAAGTAATTGGACTAAAGAAGATGTGGGCAAAATGATAGCAGACAATAAGTCGGCCACTGCGCAGGATATTGTATACAATATGGCGAATCGCGTGTACCGCTCCCAGCTTTCAGACATTGAAAAAATGGCACTCTATCATTTGGAAAAATGGAAAGGGACACATGAGCTGGAAGATGTCGGCCCTAGTATTTACAACAAATGGCTTTATTTTTACCTAAAAGAAACTTTTGAAGATGAACTGGGCGAAGAAAACTTCAATATGCTGTTGAGCACGCACATTGTTAAGCAGATCATCGAATCGCAAAGCCAGAATACCCCATCGCCATGGTGGGATAATGTGAAAACGAAAAACAAAAGGGAAACACAATCAGAAATACTGACCAAAGCATTCAAGGAAGCAGTTGCATCATTGGAAAAACAGCTCGGATCCAATCCTGAAGATTGGCAATGGAAGAAGATCCATAAGGTCGAATTCCAGCATCCGATTGGCAAAGTGAAACTGTTCAGCAAATTTTTCAATGTTGGTGCGTTCCCGGTTTCGGGTTCAAATGAAGTTATCAATAACCAACTGTTCGTTTATACCGATGATGCTGAAATCAATGTCAAAGGCGGGCCGTCCACCAGGAGGATCATCGATTTCTCAGATATTGAAAACAGCTGGAGCGTACTGCCGACAGGACAATCTGGAAATCCGATGAGCAAGCATTATGATGATCAGTCCGAATTGTTCCTCAATGGAAAATTCAGGAAAATGAAACTCAACAAGCAGGAAATCATCAAAACATCGACCAAGTTGGTTTTTAATGTTAAAGAATGATAAAAATCATGCGCAGTTTTAAACCCTAATGGTTAAATTTGCGAAACCGTTTAATAAAATTAAATGCAAACTCCTCAAAAAATTGCCGTTGTCGGTTCCGGTCTTGTCGGGACCTTGTTGGCAATTTACCTCCGAAAATTAGGCCACACCGTTCATGTTTATGACAGAAGCCCGGATATCCGGACTGTAGAGTTTTCGGGTCGATCGATCAATCTGGTGATGTCTACGCGCGGTTGGAAGGCTATGGAAGATGTTGGGCTGGATGACGAAATCCGCAAGATCGGGATTCCGGTTGACAAGCGCGCCATCCACCTGAAGGACGGGAAGCTCAATTATCAATATTATGGCAAAGACGGTGAAGCGATTTTTTCATTGTCAAGGGGTGTTTTAAACAGAAGGATGATTGATTTGGCCGAGGCGGAAGGCGTAGAGTTTTTCTTTAACCACAAGATTTGGGATGTTACTTTGGCCACAGCCACGCTCCACATTGGCGAAAGCGAAAGAGGCGAATGGACCGATTTGAAATACGACAAGGTTTTTGGGGCCGATGGTGCTTTCTCAAGGATCCGGCACAGGATGCAGCGCCAGAGCATGTTTGACTATTCGCAGGAATTCATGAAAATTGGCTACAAGGAGCTGCATATTCCTGCCAATCCTGACGGAACACATAAAGTGGACAAGCATTCACTGCATATCTGGCCGCGTGGCAATTTTATGCTGATGGCTTTGCCAAATTTGGATGGAACCTTTACCTGCACATTATTCATGCCGTTTGAAGGGGGAAATTCGTTTGAACAGTTAAAGGATGAGGCCTCATTGGTTGATTTCTTTGCCAATTATTTCCCGGATACCAAAGAAGTGATTCCTGATCTGGTCGAAGATTTCTTCAGGAATCCTACCAGTTACCTGGTAATGATGAAATGCTTCCCTTGGACACACGAAGGAAATGTTGCATTGATTGGCGATTCGGCACACGCTATTGTTCCGTTCTATGGACAGGGAATGAATGCCGGTTTTGAGGATATTACCATTTTGAACGAGATGATTTCAAAGTATGGCGATGACTGGGAGATGGTTTTCAGGCAATACGAAATTTCGAGAAAACCCGATGCCGATGCGATTGCCGAGCTTTCGCTGCGTAATTTCATCGAAATGAGCACTAAAACTGCCGATGAGAAATTCCTTTTGCAGAAGAAAATAGAAAAATGGTTTTCAGACAAGCATCCGGATAAATGGCTGCCATTGTACAGCCGCGTAACTTTCAGCCTGCATCCTTATTCAGAGGCTTTGGCGCTTGGCGATCTGCAGAACAGCATTATGGAAGAAGTGATGCAAATGGCAGACATCGAGGAAAAATGGAACAGCCCTGAAGTTGAAGATAAAATCATTGCATTGCTGAAATAATTTTTAGAAGCTTTTCCCGCTTTCCGCGCTACATGGTAGCTGGCTTCAATCGGGGCTAGGGCTTATTCTTCTTCCCGGTGCACTTTATTGAAATCGAACGCAGGCTTGCAGATGGCAATGTACTCGCAGGGTTCGTCAAATGGATTCGAATATTGTACCCTGGTATTTTTTTCAATTTTTATCGATTGCCCGGCTTCCAGTATGACAGTATCTCCTTCAATGATAAATTGCTTTTTCCCCGAAATGATATAAGTGTACTCCTCAAATTCCGGAGTCTGGAACGGCTCATGCCATTGGGGCGGTGCTACCATATGTGCAATTGAAATGTCAGGATTTCCGGTTGTGGCAATCCCATGATGCTCTTCTATGAGCTTGCCGTCTGTAGTCGGAACGACGAACGGTGTTTTTTGAATCAGGTATTTTTTCATGGTTTCTATAAATTAATCCCAAACGTATTTCCAGCTTCCGTCTTTTTGCTTTTGCCAAACCGTATGGAAGATGCCTTTAAAATCTTTCTTGTTTCCCAGCGAATCGGTTACTGTCCAGGTATATTTTCCAAAAGTGTACGCCATTGTACCATCTTCTGAAGCATTGACATAGTCAGGTTCCCAACTTACCGATGCGTTTTTGAATTTTGGATTGCTGTAATAGTTCCTGATATTTTCCTTTCCTTTTATCAGTGTGTCGTTTTCCCTTTTTATCGTTGCATTATCATCCGCGAAAGTATAAAAAGCTTCGGCAATCCCTTTTGATAGTGCCAGGTTCTTGAAATCTTCTTCCGTTCTCAAGGACTTTGGTTACTGCGTTTTTACGGTTATCGGCATCATTATTTTTATTGCAGCTGATTAGTAATGCCAATAATAACGCCAAAGCTAGCTGTTTCATAATCTTTTACTTTTTAAAAATAAAATACACGGCCAAAATCAGAAAGCAGAAACCAACCACATGATTCCAGCGGAAGCTTTCGTTTTTGAAGAAAAGCATCGAAAAAATCACGAATACCACCAAGGTAATCACTTCCTGGATGACTTTGAGCTGCATCAGCGAAAATGGCCCGCCATTGCCTTCATAGCCGATCTTGTTTGCCGGAACCTGAAAACAATATTCGAACAGGGCTAAACCCCAGCTGATAAGGACAATGGTGATTAGTCCGGCATTTTCAAACCATTTCAGTTCCTTGAACTTTAAATGCCCGTACCAGGCCAAAGTCATGAAAACATTGGAAAGCACCAATAAGCCTATGGTTAAATAACTTTTCATTTATTTTTTGAAGATTTTACTTAAAACGCCAAAAATCCCACGGATGAAGGTAGCGCTGGTTACGACTTTGACCACCGATTTCCCGATTACAGAAGCCGTGCTCGGCTCATTGCTTTTCTTTGTTCCGGTTTTGGCCTGCTCTTCTTCTGCTGCAGCGGCTTCAGCCTGCTGATTGGCATCATCTATTTTTTTGGACAATATTTCGTAGGCGCTTTCGCGATCGATTTCTTCTGCATATTTTTTGACCAATTTAGATTTGCTGTTGATTTCGGCAATTTCGCTTTCGGTCAAAACATCCATACGGCTCATAGGTGCGCGCATCATGGTTGCGGCAAGTGGAGTAGGGATGCCTTTTTCGTTCAGCGCGGTTACAAATGCTTCCCCGATTCCTAAGCTGGTCAGTTCGTCTTCGGTCTTGTAATATTTTGATTCCGGATAATTGGCAGCGGTTTGCCTGATGGCCTGCCTGTCATTGGCGGTAAAGGCACGCAGGGCATGCTGCACTTTCAGCCCTAACTGAGCCAAAACGCTGGCGGGCACATCCATTGGGTTTTGAGTGACAAAGTATACGCCGATCCCTTTCGAACGGATCAGTTTGATTATTGTTTCAATTTGGTCCAATAACGCTTTGCTGGCTTCGTTGAAAATCAAATGGGCCTCATCTATGAAGATCACCAGTTCGGGTTGGTCTGCATCGCCTTTTTCGGGCATTTGCTGGTAGATTTCGGCCAATAAGCTCAGCATGAATGTCGAGAATAGCTTTGGTTTATCCTGTATGTCTGTTAAGCGGATGATGTTGACATAACCTTTTCCGTTTTCGTCAATCCGCAGCAGGTCATCGATTTCAAATGATTTTTCGCCAAAGAAAATATCCCCGCCCTGCTGTTCCAGCTCAATGATTTTACGAAGGATGATCCCGGTGGTCGAGGTCGATATCTTTCCGTAATCCTGCTCTATTTCCTCTTTGCCTTCTTCGGTAATGTAGTTCAGTACTTTTTTGATGTCTTTTAAATCGAGAAGCGGCATTTTCTGGTCGTCGCAATATTTAAAAATAACAGATACCACGCCAGACTGTGTATCATTTAATCCTAAAATCCTTGAAAACAGGACAGGGCCAAATTCGGATACCGTGGCGCGGAGCCGTACACCATTTTGCTGTGAAAGCGACATCAGCTCTACCGGAAACGATGCCGGTGAAAAAGGGATGCTTATTTTGGCATGGCGCTCTGTGATAAAGGGTTTCTCTTCGCCTTCTTTTGCAATTCCTGAAAAATCACCTTTGATATCCATCATCAAAACCGGAATCCCGAATGATGACAATTGCTCTGACAGCACCTGTATAGTTTTGGTTTTGCCCGTTCCAGTTGCCCCCGCAATCAGTCCATGGCGGTTTAAGGTTTTCAAAGGTACTTTTACAAAAGTATCGGCAATGGGTTCGTTATTTAAAATGGCACCGCCAAGAACGATGCTTTCTCCTTTTGATGCATATCCTTCGTTAATGTAATTGCTGAATTCAGATGTTGCTGCCATGGATGTGTTTTCTAATGTTATGGTAATGCAAAGTAATGGTTTTTTTCAATGGGAGTAAAATGTTAATTGTTTTAACGAAAGAATAGAATATACGCAACTTTAACATTAAAATAACACTCAAAAAAAGTTTCACAGCCAAATACATTTTTGGTTTTTTTTGCGTTATATACTTGTTAATAATGCATCAAAAACGCGAAAATCGGGCAAGATTTTATTTTTTCTCTAACGATAGCCTCAAATGCCTGTATCTATTGGTATATCAGAATGAAATCGTTGTAGTATTAAAAATGAAAAAAGTTTTTTTATTAAAAGTAAAAAATTAAATTTGCTCCTAATCAAGTTTATTAACAACTAAAACTTATAATTAATTAAAACTATTAAAAATTAAAAAAATGGCAAACGTTAAAAAAGAAAGTGGTTCAAACGGAGGAAATATGTTCTCTGGAATTGTGATTGTAGCATGTATTGTATTTGGAATTATCGTGTGGAAATTCATAATGGGTAGTTCTTCAAACTTCGTGAACGGAGTAGTCGGAGGGGAGCCTAAAGATGGAAGTATACTTGCTATGGTATATAAAGGAGGTCCAATCGTGCCAGTTTTGTTAGGATTATTATTGATGGTGGTGGTGTTCTCTTTTGAGCGTTTCTTTGTTATCTCTAAAGCAGCTGGGAAAGGAAACTTAGATACTTTCATGAAAAATGTTCAGGCAAACATCAAAGAAGGAAAAATTGACGATGCTATTGTAACTTGTGACAAACAGCAAGGTTCTGTTGCAAATGCCATTAAAGCGGCTTTGGTAAAATACCAGGAAGTTAAGAAAGAAGGATTTACAAGCGAAGAAGCAGCTGAAACACTACACAAAGAAATCGAAGAGGCAACTTCTCTTGAAATGCCAATGTTAGAGAAAAACCTAACCATCCTTTCTACGTTAGTAGCTCTTGGAACACTTGCAGGACTATTAGGAACGGTAACGGGTATGATCAAAGCGTTCGCGGCGTTAGCAACAACAGGTTCTCCAGACCAGGCTGCGTTGGCAAACGGTATCTCTGAGGCACTTATCAACACTGCAACAGGTATCTCTACTTCAGCTTTAGCAATCATCACTTACAACTTCTTTACATCTAAAATTGATACGTTGACTTACTCAATCGATGAGGCAGGTTCAACTATCGTGAACACATACAGGAAATTTAGAGGAAGTTTAAAATCATAATTAGTTTTATTCTAATTAATCTTAAAAAATAGAATAATGGCTAAAGTAAAAATGTCTAAAAAGTCAACTTCCATTGACATGACGGCTATGTGTGACGTAGCCTTCCTTTTGCTTACGTTCTTTATCCTTACGGCAACGGCAAAACAGCCGGAACCGTTACCGGTAGATACACCTAACTCTACAGTACAGACAAAATTGCCTGAAACTGGTTTGGTAACTATCACAGTAGGAAAAAGCGACGGGCAGGAACGTGTGTTTATTGGGATGAAAGACAGGGCAATCCGATTAGGCGCGCTTGACTATATGTCTCAAAAATACAAAGTGAACTTTACGGATAAGGAAAAACAACAATTCGAACTTTTAGACGAATTTGGAGTTCCGCTGGGGTCATTGTCTCAAATACTGGCAATGAAATCCGCAGAAAGGATTAAAAAGGGTGTACAGCCTGGAATTCCTATCGACTCAACAGACAATCAATTAAAAGATTGGATACTATACGCAAGAAAAGCAAATATCGATACAGGGTCTCAGGAAGAGCTAAAATTTGCGATCAAAGGCGATGCTAAGGAAGAATATCCACAGATCAAAAAAATTATGGATATTTTACAGGATCAGAAAATCAATAGCTTTAACTTAGTTACTGGTTTAAGAGGAAAAGATTATTAAAATTAATAATATAAAACATGGCTGAATTAAATACCGGTGACTCCGGTGGCAAGGGCGGTAAAGTAAGAAGTAAAAAATCAAACGCAAAGGTAGATTTAACTGCCATGGTGGATTTGGCATTCTTATTGATTACCTTCTTTATGTTGACGACTTCTTTATCCAAGCCTCAATCAATGGATTTGGGTTTGCCAGATAAGAACCCGGATTCAACAAAGATCGACCCTAAAATAAAAGTTGACCAGAAAAGAACCATGACAATCATCATGGGCAAAGACAATAAGATAAAATGGTTTCATGGATTATTAGATGCTCCAGAACCAGGAGGTGCTCCAACTAATGCAGTTTATGGTAAAAATGGATTGCGTAAAGAGATTCTGAAGAGAGTGGTTTCTGTCGCGGAGTATGCTAAAACCAGGCCAACTTATAAAAAAGGCGATGGTTTGATCGTAATTATCAAGCCTACAAAAAAATCGACTTATAAAAACTTAGTCGATATTTTGGATGAGATGGCAATCTGCGGTGTTCCAACATACGCTATTGTTAACGATATCTCGCCTGAAGAGCAAAAACTAGTAGATGAAATGAATAAGTAAACTTATTCTAATCTTTAAAAAATAAGAAAATGAAATTAGACCTATTAACAAAGCAATGGATTGACATCGTTTTTGAAGGACGTAACAAAGCTTATGGAGCTTATGAATTGCGTAGGGAAAACCCGAAAACGACAATACGTTCTTTTATTATAGGAGGATTGATTTTTGGACTTGCAGTAGCGGCACCGCTTATTGCAAAGATGATCCCGGATTCTAAGGAAGAAGACAATAAGGACATCAAAATCACAGCTGTAAAGCTGCCTCCAAAAGAAGAATTGCCAAAAGACATGCCACCACCGCCACCGCCACCGCCAAAAGTGGATCAGGTGAAATTTGTAAAGCCAGTTGTGGCAAAAACGGAAGAGGTTGTTGAAGACCCTCCAAAAGTGGAGGATATCAAGGATAAAAAACTTGGTGACGAAACCATCAAAGGTGATCCGGATGCAAAATTAACTGTAGACGAAGTAGGAACAGGACCAAGTGTTGTGGAAGACGACAATCAAATTTATAACACTGCTGGTATTGAGGTAAAACCTGACTTCCCGGGTGGTTTGGAGAAATTTTACAAATTCGTTGGTAAAAATTTCCAGGTGCCTGAAGAAGAAGGTCTGAAAGGAAAAATATTTGTGACCTTCGTTGTTGAAAAAGACGGATCGCTTACAGATATCAAAGTACTTAGAGATATCGGTTACGGAACAGGAAAAGAAGCCATCAGGGTTTTGAAATCTTGTCCGAAATGGAATCCTGGAGAACAAAATGGAAAAAAAGTAAGGGTATTGTATTCCCTTCCGATTTCTATCCAATCTGCAGAATAAATGACATTTAAATTCATAGAAAATTTCAAGAAGAAATCGCTTAAAGAGCGATTTCTTCTCGTTATTAGCTTATTGAACTTTATAGCATTCTGCACC
Organism: Flavobacterium sp.; assembly: GCA_049841115.1. Lineage (GTDB taxonomy): Bacteria > Bacteroidota > Bacteroidia > Flavobacteriales > Flavobacteriaceae > Flavobacterium. Next base: position 16,262 of record JASGHQ010000005.1, on the reverse strand, counting down.
TTAGGCGCATTGTTGCTGTTTTGGGATAAAATCCAGTTGAATTTGCCAAATAACCTGCAAACTATAGCAGGGTGCTTTATAATATTCTTTGGTTTTTTACGTTTCATAACCCAGATAAAGCGCTTGAATAATTTAGATAATGAATAAACTAACCAAAACCATTGCAGGCTTTGCAATATTGACATTTCTTTTTGTCTTTTCGTGCCAAAAAAGAGAAACGGATACGCCGGACTCGATCCTCGAAGGCAAGGCCACATTTTATGTTGACCAGTCTATCTTGCCAATCGTTGAAGATGAACAGGCGGTTTTTGAAGCTCAATACAATGCGAAGTTGAAATTGATCCCGAAATCTGAAAATGAGATTATCAATTCGTTGCTCAATGACACTGCCAAAATTGCAATCCTAACAAGAACACTGTCAAAAAAAGAAATGAACGCATTCAAAGCAAAAGGATTTGCTCCAAGGATTACGCCTTTTGCAAAAGACGCTGTATCTTTTATCAGGAACAAAAACACTAATGATACTTTGGTGGCATTGCAGGATGTCGTTGACTTTATAAAAGGGAAAGTGGTTCCGGGCATAAAGGGGATTGTCTTTGATAATGCCAATTCAAGTACTGTCAGGTATATTTCCCAGATTGCCGGGGTAAATGTAACCGATCAAAAGAATGTTTTTTCTTTCAATACCAATGAAGAAGTCATAAAGTACGTGGCAGCAAACGATGGCATGATCGGTGTCATAGGGATGAATTGGATCTTCCAGCCACCTTTGGATTTAGAGGAAACCATTACTAAAATCAATGTTTTAGGTGTAAAAGGAATCAATGAGTCGCAATACGTTTTCCCAACGCAGGATGCCCTGGCGTCAGGACAGTACCCTTTGGCACGTGATTTGTATATTATCAATTGTCAGGGTTATTCCGGGCTAGGAATGGGATTTGCCTCATTTGTCAGTGGAGAAAGAGGGCAGCGCATTATTTTAAAATCAGGATTGGTTCCTGAAAAAACACCCAGCAGGAAAATCGAGATAAGAAACACAATTACTAAAGAAAAAAAATAATTTGAAAAAGATGAATAAGTTTAAATTTTTTGGTTTGGCGCTTGTAGCGACAACCGTTGCGCAGGCACAAGATTTAGAACCAGCGAAGAAGGCCATAGATGCTGAGCAATATGAAAAAGCGAAGTCTTTATTGAAATCAGTAATCCAGGCAAAGCCATCAAGCGGTAAAGCCGCTTTTTTGTTAGGTACAATATATTTAAAGCAAAATGTAGCTGATTCGGCTGCAATTTATTTCCAGAAAGGACTGGCTGCCAGCGATGGAGCAAGAATAAATAATATCGGACTGGGTCAGATTGACCTGGATGCAAATAACAAGGCTGCAGCCCAGGCAAAATTTGATATGGTAATGAAGGACCTGAAAAAGAAAGATACTGAAGAGTATGTTTATATCGCCCGTGCCTACATGAATGCTGATAAGCCAGATTATAAAAGTGCTATCGCAGTGCTTACAAAAGCCGCTGCAGCAAATCCAAACGATGCCCAGGTACAATTGGCATTAGGAGATGCTTATTATGGAGATAAAAATCAAAACGATTCTTATATTGCGTACAGAAATGCATTCCAGTTTGACAATACATTGATAAGAGCTAAAATGCAATTGGGTGTTTTGTTGAAAGGTGCTAAAGCCTATACTGAAGCCGTTAAGGCATATAATGAAGTAATTGCAATCAACCCTAACTACGGTCCTGTGTACCGCGAGTTGGCAGAGACTTATTACTTATGGGCCAACAATGTTCCTAAAACTTATGAAGAAAACATCAAAAAAGCTTTGGGCTTTTATGAAAAATACATGAGTTTGACTGATTATTCTATCTCGTCACGTATGCGCCATGCCGACTTCCTGATCCTGGCGAAAGACTACAAAGCTTTGGAAGCCGAAGCAGACAAAATGAAGCAATTGGACGGAATCAATCCAAGAATCCACCGTTATTTGGGATATTCTGCCTATGAGAACGGAAACGTGGATCTGGCGTTGACGTCTTTGCAAAATTTCATTGCAAACGGATCAAGTAAAGTCATCCCACGTGATTACCTGTATTTAGGCCAGGTTAAAATCAAGAAAGGAACAAGCGCCGATGGCAAAACCGTTGACCCGGCACAATTGGCTTCAGGAATTGCCGACTTTAAGAAAGCTGTTGAAATGGAACCATTGGCAGCCAATGAATTTAACGAAATTGGGAAAAAGCTTTACGACCAAAAAGCATTCGCTGCTGCTGCAGCAGTATTCGAATTGGCAGTGTCCAATCCTAATTCCAAAAATTACCTGATTGACAATTTCTATTTGGGTAATGCGATATATTATGATAATTCAGGAAAGGATGAAGGTAAAAGAGATTTAGCAGCATTACAAAAAGCGGATACTGCTTTTGGAAATGTAATTACGGCTTCGCCTACAACCCAGGATGCATATATCTTCAGGGCAAGAACCAATAAGATGCTTGACAAAGACGATATGATTGCCAGCAATTATGAGCAATATATAAAAGTTGTAACCGAAAAAGGACCGGAAGAAGTTGCTAAAAACAAAGTGAAATTCATCGAGGCGTATAACAATATCGGAGCGGTATATGCCAATACTGATAAAGCTAAGGCAATTGAGTATTTCAACAAAAGCTTGGCTTTGGATCCGGCTAACGAATACGCTTTGAATTCTATCAAATTATTGAAATAATTCACGAAGATAATTTTAATGACCGCTCCAAAACTGGAGCGGTTTTTTTATTGTTTACCATTTTCAAATTTTCAAATTAACTATCTTTGCCGACTAGATTGAATATAATGCTATCAAAAGAAACACAATTGGCTGTAGAAAAAGGCGAAATGCTTCCGCTTATGGAAGAATTCTACACCATACAAGGGGAGGGATTCCACACGGGAACAGCTGCTTATTTCATCCGGATTGGCGGTTGCGATGTAGGCTGTCATTGGTGTGATGTAAAAGAAAGCTGGAATGCTGAGCTGCATCCGCCAACATCGACTGACCAGATTGTTGCCAATGCCAAAGAATATGCTGACACTGTTGTCGTAACAGGAGGCGAACCATTGACATGGGACATGACCGCACTTACCAGAAAATTAAAGGAAAATAACCTAAGGGTTCATATCGAAACTTCCGGGGCTTATCCCGTTTCCGGTACTTGGGACTGGTTTTGCCTTTCTCCAAAGAAAACAAAACTTCCCGTTGACGATGCGTATGCCATTGCCAGCGAATTAAAAGTCATCATATACAACAAGCACGATTTTGTTTTTGCAGAGGAACAAGCGGCAAAAGTCAATGGAAATGCTGTTCTTTTCCTGCAGCCGGAATGGAGTAAAAAAGAAGAAATGACACCGCTGATTGTTGATTATGTCATGAACAACCCAAAATGGAGGGTGTCATTGCAAACCCATAAATACCTAAATATTCCTTAGCCTTATTATGAAGCTTATTAAGATTTTTTTATTTGTATTATTGCCAATGGCCGGATTTTCACAAATCCAGGGAGAGGACGAAGTATATTTGGGCGGAGATCGAATTGAAGCCAAGTTCAATGGCGGCGGGCTGGAAAAATTCAACGAATACCTAAACAAGGAATTTGATTATTCTAAGGTAACAAAGCCCGGGCGGCTTGAAGCAGCTTTTACTGTTGATGAGCAGGGCAATGTTACGAAAATCAGGATTATCCAGGTTTTGGACGTCGAATCAGCAACCGAATTCATCCGGGTTTTGAAGAAATGCCCCAAATGGGAACCTGCAAAACGCAACGGAAAACCAATCAGCATCGAGATCAAATATCCAATGGTCTTTAAGGAAAGAACCAACGAATCGGTAGAAGTAGTAGAGGACGTCAAATCGGACTCTGATGAAAAAACTTTTGAAATGTCTAGCGTAGAAGTAAAGCCTGCATATGCCGGAGGCTTGAAAAAATTCTATGAATTCGTTGCAAAAAATTTCCATATGCCAGATGTTGAAGGCTTAGGCGGAAAAGTATTGGTTTCGTTTATAGTAGACAAAGACGGAAGCCTTACCAATATCAAAGTGATAAAAGATATTGGTTACGGAACCGGGATAGAAGTTATAAGGGTTCTGAAACTCTGCCCGAAATGGAATCCTGCGACACAAAACGGTGTTCCGGTAAGATGTGAATACAGATTGCCGATTTCACTTAATTCGAGATAAAAATATTATTACCTTTAACAAAATTTAAAAAACAACATTAATGAAAAAACTAGTAATTACAGTACTATTTGCATTTGTTTCAATTGCAGGTATGGCTCAGGAAAAAGCAAGCCGTGAAGATGTTTATAAAGTAATTGAGAAAAGCGGTTCGGGAGGCCAGATAAATGCGGCTAAAAAACAAATTTTGGCAATGATACCTAAAGATAAACAGGCGGCATTCGTAATCGAATTCGATGCGCTTATCAAAAAAGCAAATGAAAAGCTTGTGGATGTTTACCTGGAAGAATTTACAAAAGAGGACGTTAAAGGAATCCTTGATTTTTACAACAGCCCGGTTGGAAAGAAAATGGTGGATAAAAGCGAAGCGCTTGCCACTAAATCACAGGAAGCAATGGCTGGTCTGCAGGGAGAAATCCAAAGTATGGTAATGAAATACATGAACTAACAGATATTCTGTTAATTTTTTAAATCCCAAATAGTATTGTTTGGGATTTTTTATTTTTACTATCCAAAAAAAGCTTTATGAAATCACAATTCCTGTTAGATCCCGATATTACTTTCTTAAACCACGGATCATTTGGCGCTTGCCCAAAACCGATTTTTGAGGAATTCCAGCGTTATCAGTTGGAACTCGAGTCGGAACCTGTGGAATTTATCACAAAAAAACAACCCAAATACCTGAAAACTGCACGCGAAAGCCTGTCAAAATACGTGGGCTGCAAGGCACAGGATCTGTTTTTTACATCCAATCCGACTTTTGCGATAAATGTGATCATGCGGAGCATAAGGCTCAATGAAGGTGATGAGATCCTGACGACCAACCATGAGTATGGTGCGATGGACCGCACGTGGAATTTTTATTGCAAAAAAACGGGAGCCAAATATATCCGCCAGGAAATTTCATTGCCGATAGTTTCAAAAGAGCAGGTTATTGAAGAGTTTTGGAAAGGCTACAATTCCAACACGAAAGTGGTTTTCCTAAACCAGATGTCGAGCGCAACGGCCTTGATTTTCCCGGTAAAGGAAATTTGCGACAAGGCGCAGCAGTTGGGATTGATAACTATTGTTGACGGAGCGCATGTCCCTGGTCATATTGATTTGGATATTTCTGCTCTCGATCCCGACTATTACACCGGTACGCTGCACAAATGGATGCTGGCGCCAAAAGGGAGTTCATTTCTGTATGTGAAGCCCGAATTCCAGGACGATTTGGAGCCTTTGGTGGTGAGTTGGGGTTATGAAAGCGTGGCGCCGGGCGAAAGCCAGTTTTTGGATTACCATGAATTGCAGGGTACCCGCGATGTTTCGGCATTTTTGTGTACGCCCAAAGTGGTGGAATTCCTAGAAACCAATAATTGGAAGGAAATCTCAAAATCCTGCAAACAGATTATTTTAGATAATTACCCGCGTTTTTGCGAGTTGCTCAATACGAAACCGTTAAGCCCGCTTTCGTCCGAATTTTTGGGTCAAATGGCAAGCGTTCCGATCAATACCACTATGCCGGCTGAGCTGAAGAGCCTGTTGTACGATAAATATAAGATCCAGGTTCCGGTGATGCCGCTGAATGGTAATTTTTATATCCGTTTTTCTGTCAATGCCTATAATTCGCAGGCCGATTTGGATAAATTATACGATGCGCTTGACGAGATCATTAAGACAACCGGACTGATAAAGACATAGCCCTAGCCCCGATGGAAGCAGGCTACCATGTAGCGCGGACAGCGGGATACAGCTTCTAAAACAACTTTGCGAGGTAATCAAAATGCTTTCCTTCCTGAATCAATTCGCATTGCAGGCCATTGGCGTGGGCAGCATTTTGCAATGTATTATAGTCGAGGTAAAGCCACGGGAAAGCGGTTTCGGTCTGATTTTTATAATGAATGGTGAAAACCAGTTCGCCATAATAACCGTCTGCCGGAACTAGGTAGCTCCCATCCTGATCTTCATCAAACATGTAGATGATATCCGAGCTGTCAATAAGTATTTGCCCGTTTGGGTTCAATAATGATTTTAGTTTTTGCAGGTATTTTGAGGTTTGCGCCAGTGTGCCAAAGATTCCCGTTCCGTTCATCAGCAGTAAGATCGTGTCGAATTTTCCGCCTTCAAAATTTAGGATATCCTGCGCTGCGGTATTGTTTAAGCCACGAAGCTGGCAGGCTTTTATGGCATTGGCAGAAATATCGATGGCCGAAACGTCAAAACCCTTTTGCTGAAGATACAAAGCATGGCTTCCGGCTCCACAGCCTACATCGAGGATTTTACCTTTGGCAAGCTGCAGTGCCTTTTGTTCCAGTTTTGGCATCTGCTTGAATTTCCTGAAAAGGTACGCAACGCTCATTTCATCCGCTTCCGAAATATTGGTTTCGGTAATAAGGTCTTCTGGCGAATTGTTGGTCTGGAAATCGAGTATTGCTTTGCCGAAAAGGTCTTTCATTTGGGATTATTTCTAAATTGGTTTTGCGTAATTTTGCACTATGAGTCTAAAGCCGTCATTAAACGAACTTGTAAAGTTAGCCAAAGATAAGCATATCGAAAACAAAAAGTATTTTGATAAGCTTAAAAAGAAAGCGCCCAAAAATCTTGATTATGTGATGCAGGACCTGCACGATGCCGAGTTCAGGAAAACCGACTGTTTGAAGTGTGCCAATTGCTGCAAAACGACCGGGCCGCTTTTTACCTTGGCGGATATTGAGCGTATTTCCAAACATTTCAGGCAGAAGCCGCAGCAATTTATCGATCAGTATCTGCGTATTGATGAGGATAGGGATTATGTGTTGCAAAGCGTTCCGTGTACATTTTTGGATAATGACAATTACTGCATGATTTACGATGTCCGCCCAAAAGCCTGTCGGGAATTTCCGCATACCGACCGTAAGAAGTTCCAGCAGATTTCGGATCTGACACTGAAGAATGTGGCCATTTGCCCGGCGGCTTACAATATTGTTGAAGAAATGAAGAAAAAAATACCTCTATAAGATGAAGATCTATAAGTCAAAAATAGACTGGTGGCTGGGTTTACCATTGATTTACCCTATATTCAGGAGTATTCAGGCTATCGTTGAAGGCGATTGGCTGGGTTATTTAGGAATGGCAGGAGTAATCCTGTTGGTTCTTTTTGTTTCCAAGACCACAAGGTATATTATCGACGGGAATCAATTGACGGTAAAAAGCATGTGGATTGTCAACGACAAAATTGAAATTTCAAAAATCAGGAAAATCGAAAAAACCAATTCGATACTAAGTTCGCCGGCTTTGTCATTGGACAGATTGGCGGTGAAATTCAATAAGTTTGACGAAGTTTACATTTCGCCAAAGGACAAGCAGCTTTTTATAAACGATTTGGTGGCGCAAAATCCGGCTATCGAAATCGAACTTTAGTCGTAAATCAGGTATTTTTTACGCATTAGCTTAAAATCGGCCAAACCTTTTTCCCAGGATTTCCTGATTTCGGTTTCCGGTGTTCCGGCTTCAATCTGCTGCTGTAGCTTTTTGGTTCCTGACAATTTGGTGAAAAACGGAATGAAAAATTTTGATTTGTCCGAAGTTCTCGTTATAAGCCTTGATCAGCCATTTCAGCTCAAGCCGCGTTACTTTTGGCGCCTGTGATAAATCTTCCCCATAACATAATTTCCCTTTTAATGGCGGTTCTTTCGCGCCTTCGTTTGGCATTGGCGTAAAGCTGAATCCGGTGTTTGGCAAATTGGGCGAGCCATAAATTTGGAACTGTTTATTGGTGCCACGTCCTAAACTGACATTTGTTCCTTCAAACAAGCACAGGCTTGCATAAAGGTTGATGGCCTGGTCATTGGGTAAATTTGGGGAAGGCCTTACCGGAAGGCTGTAAAACATTTCGCGTTTGTAATTAAGGCACGGAATTACGGTCAGGTTGCATTGGATTCCGTTTTTGAGCCATTTTTCGCCATTGATCATTTTGCCGTATTCGCCTATTGTCATTCCGTGTAAAATCGGAATCTGATGCATCCCCACAAAACTTGCATTTTCCTTTTCAAGGATGGGCCCGTCAACAATGCCGCCATTCGGATTGGGCCTGTCCAAAACAATCAGCGGGATGTTATTTTCGGCACAGGCTTCCATAATATAATGTAGCGAAGATATGTAAGTGTAAAAACGAGCGCCAACGTCTTGCAGGTCAAAAACCAAAACGTCAATCCCGGCCAGTTGTTCGGGTTTAGGCTTTTTATTATCTCCATAAAGCGAAAGGATCGGCAGCCCGGTTTTGGTGTCTTTCCCGTCAACCACATGTTCGCCCGCATCAGCAGTTCCACGGAAGCCGTGTTCGGGGGCGTAGATTTTTATGATATTCATTTTATGGCTTATCAAATAATCTACTATTGAAACATTGATATCGCCAAGTTTGATTTGCGGCTGATCCCGGCTGTCCCTGTTCTCTATGATTGGCATAGAGCTGAAAATCCCCGTCTGATTGGTAACAATGCCTATTTTTTTGTTCTTTAATAATGGAAAGTAGGCGTCGGTATTTTGGGCGCCGGTTTTTATTTCGGGTGATGGCTTGCCGCTTACTGTTTTCTGTTCTTTAACTTCTGGCTTTCCACTTGTACCCTGCGCCTTGTTGCTTCCGCAGGAAATCATTAGCAAAACCGAGAATAAAACTGTATTTTTGAACACCAAATTTGAAATCATACCATTGAAATTAGAATATTTTATAGCGAAAAGACTCATTACTGCTAAAGACCATAAAAGTAGTATATCTGCGCCAATAATAAAAATCGCCATCACTGCCATTGCGCTGGGGATGATCATGATGATCGTATCCATAGCTACCGGCATTGGTTTGCAGCAAAAAATACGCCAAAAGGTTTCTGCTTTCAATGGGCATATCATTATTTCGGCTTATAATGATAATAATTCCGATGTAAGCACCGCCCCGATTTCAATACATCAAAGCTTTTATCCAAAGTTTAAGGAAGTAGACGGTATCCAGCACGTACAGGCTGTTGCCAGCAAGGCGGGGATGATCCGTACCGAAAATGCTTTCGAGGGAATCATTTTCAAAGGCGTTGGCAAGGATTATGAAACCAGCAACCTAAAGGAATATCTGGTTGAAGGCCGCCTGCCCAATTTCAAATCAGGCCTTAATGAAGAAACATTGATTTCGCAATACCTGTGCAACAGGCTTGGGTTAAAGTTAGGGGATAGGTTTGTTACCTATTTTATGAAAGAAGGCAGCGAAGGTTATAACCTGCGTAACTTCAAGATAGTCGGAATCTACAATTCGGGGTTCCAGGAGTTTGATTCCAATTATGTAATCGGCGACATCCGCCACATCCAGCGGATCAACAAATGGAAGTCAGACCAGATTGGTTCCTTTGAAGTCTTTTTGGACGATTTTACCCAAATCGAAACCAAAGGCAAGCAGGTTTACGAAGAAACATCATCTACCCTGGATTCGCAAACCATAGAGGAAAAATACTATTATATATTTGAATGGCTCAAGCTGTTTGATTTTAATATCATTGTCATACTTATAGTAATGATAGCCGTTTCGACCATCAATATGGTTGTCGCGCTTTTGGTTCTTATCCTGGAGCGAACCCAAATGATCGGAATCCTAAAATCGGTAGGCACCAATAACTGGTCCATCCGCAAAATATTCCTTTATAACGCTGCGTATCTTATCGGTCGCGGATTATTATGGGGAAATAGTATCGGTATCGGACTGCTGCTGCTGCAAAAATATTTCGGGATCGTCAAGCTCAACCCCGAAAGCTATTATGTAAACGTTGCGCCGGTCGATATCAATTTGCTGTATATACTTGCCCTAAATGTCGGGACAGTTGCAATCTGTCTGTTCGTGCTGCTTATCCCGTCGTACATCATTACTAAAATCACGCCTTCAAAATCCATTCGCTTCGATTAATTCAGGAGCACGGCATCGGTTTCTCCAGGGCGGCTGCTCCCGCTGTCCGCACTACACGGTAGTTTGCTCCCATCGGGGCTATTCTGGGATAAAGCAATGTCTGGCACGCATAAATGCCGTTTTATGGCTTAACGTTTCTTGCAGCTTTGAAAATTTAACTGTTAAAGTTTAAATGCAAAAACCATAAAACCAATGGCTTGCAAAAAACTTTAAAAAAAGATTTCTAAAACGTTTGGAAAAGCAAAAAACTGTAGTACTTTTGCACCCGCATTCGAGCAACGTTCTTGTTTTTACATACTGATAGAAACTTAAGCTGAAAAATATTTGGCGGTTTAGATAAAACCTTTTAAATTTATCATCCCAAAATTTTCCCCTGAAAGTTTAAAAATCAAGCAGATAAAAAATAAATTCAAAAATATTTTAAAAAACGCTTGCAGGAATAAAAAAGTTGCTTACTTTTGCACCCGCTAAACGAAAGAATAGCGGATTAAGAATTAAGAAAACGTTCATAGACATATTGGATTGACAGCCGTTTTAATGGAGACATTAGAACAAAGAAAAAAGAGTAAGGGATTCGGAAGAATCTAAAAAAAAAGCCTAGCCTTTGTCTAAACAATAGATACGCAAGTATCAAAAAATATACGATGAAGAGTTTGATCCTGGCTCAGGATGAACGCTAGCGGCAGGCCTAACACATGCAAGTCGAGGGGTAGTCTAGCAATAGATGAGAACCGGCGCACGGGTGCGTAACGCGTATGCAACCTACCTTGAACAGGGGGATAGCCCAGAGAAATTTGGATTAATACCCCATGGTATATTTGAGTGGCATCACTTGATTATTAAAGTTCCAACGGTTCAAGATGGGCATGCGTCCCATTAGCTAGATGGTAAGGTAACGGCTTACCATGGCTACGATGGGTAGGGGTCCTGAGAGGGAGATCCCCCACACTGGTACTGAGACACGGACCAGACTCCTACGGGAGGCAGCAGTGAGGAATATTGGACAATGGGCGCAAGCCTGATCCAGCCATGCCGCGTGCAGGAAGAAGCATCTATGGTGTGTAAACTGCTTTTGTACGGGAAGAAACACCTCTTCGTGAAGAGGCTTGACGGTACCGTAAGAATAAGGATCGGCTAACTCCGTGCCAGCAGCCGCGGTAATACGGAGGATCCAAGCGTTATCCGGAATCATTGGGTTTAAAGGGTCCGTAGGCGGTTTGTTAAGTCAGTGGTGAAAGCCCGCAGCTCAACTGTGGAACGGCCATTGATACTGACAGACTTGAATTATTGGGAAGTAACTAGAATATGTAGTGTAGCGGTGAAATGCTTAGATATTACATGGAATACCAATTGCGAAGGCAGGTTACTATCAATATATTGACGCTGATGGACGAAAGCGTGGGGAGCGAACAGGATTAGATACCCTGGTAGTCCACGCCGTAAACGATGGATACTAGCTGTTCGGAGCAATCTGAGTGGCTAAGCGAAAGTGATAAGTATCCCACCTGGGGAGTACGTTCGCAAGAATGAAACTCAAAGGAATTGACGGGGGCCCGCACAAGCGGTGGAGCATGTGGTTTAATTCGATGATACGCGAGGAACCTTACCAAGGCTTAAATGTAGATTGACAGGTTTGGAAACAGACTTTTCTTCGGACAATTTACAAGGTGCTGCATGGTTGTCGTCAGCTCGTGCCGTGAGGTGTCAGGTTAAGTCCTATAACGAGCGCAACCCCTGTTGTTAGTTGCCAGCGAGTAATGTCGGGAACTCTAACAAGACTGCCAGTGTAAACTGTGAGGAAGGTGGGGATGACGTCAAATCATCACGGCCCTTACGCCTTGGGCTACACACGTGCTACAATGGACGGTACAGAGAGCAGCCACTACGCGAGTAGGAGCGAATCTATAAAACCGTTCTCAGTTCGGATCGGAGTCTGCAACTCGACTCCGTGAAGCTGGAATCGCTAGTAATCGGATATCAGCCATGATCCGGTGAATACGTTCCCGGGCCTTGTACACACCGCCCGTCAAGCCATGGAAGCTGGGGGTACCTGAAGTCGGTGACCGTAAGGAGCTGCCTAGGGTAAAACTAGTAACTGGGGCTAAGTCGTAACAAGGTAGCCGTACCGGAAGGTGCGGCTGGAACACCTCCTTTCTAGAGACTATAATAAGGATAGGTAACTTTAAGATGCTTTAAAGGATCTTTTACTCTTTGCTGTTGGTTCAAAATAAAATAAGGAAGAAAAGACACAGAGTCTCGTAGCTCAGCTGGTTAGAGTACTACACTGATAATGTAGGGGTCGGCAGTTCGAGTCTGCCCGGGACTACTTTTTTTGACTTAGAAGGAAATTTTAGAAGATGAGTACGAATTACGCATAATTCAAAATTCAACATTCATAATTTAAAATTAGAAATGGGGGATTAGCTCAGCTGGCTAGAGCGCCTGCCTTGCACGCAGGAGGTCATCGGTTCGACTCCGATATTCTCCACAACGGCTTAAGCTAAAGCTGGTATTATTGCCAGTGGCGGCTCGCCACAAGTTCATTGACATATTGAGATAAGAAAATAATAACAAAGTAGAAAGAACACGGTTATACGCAAGTATAACCACAAGTACAATAAGCAAAATAAGGGCGTATGGGGGATGCCTAGGCTCTCAGAGGCGAAGAAGGACGTGATAAGCTGCGAAAAGTCGCGGGGATCTGCACACAAGAATTGATCCGCGAATATCCGAATGGGGCAACCCGGCATGTTGAAGACATGTCACACCGATAGGTGGGCAAACCCGCTGAACTGAAACATCTAAGTAGGCGGAGGAGAAGAAAACAAAAGTGATTCCGTAAGTAGTGGCGAGCGAACGCGGATTAGCCCAAACCAAGCTTGTTACGGCATGCTTGGGGTTGTAGGGCTGCGACATTCTATGCGGATTGAACTGGAATTACCTGGAAAGGTAAGCGATACAGGGTGACAGCCCCGTACAGGTAAGAGAAGATATAGATAGCAGTACCCTGAGTAGGGCGGGGCACGTGAAACCCTGTCTGAATCTGGCGGGACCATCCGCTAAGGCTAAATACTCCTGAGAGACCGATAGTGAACCAGTACCGTGAGGGAAAGGTGAAAAGAACCGTGAATAACGGAGTGAAATAGATCCTGAAACCATACGCTTACAAGCGGTCGGAGCCCTTTCGTGGGGTGACGGCGTGCCTTTTGCATAATGAGCCTACGAGTTAACGTTGCTGGCAAGGTTAAGCATTTAAGATGCGGATCCGTAGCGAAAGCGAGTCTGAATAGGGCGCTTTAGTCAGTAGTGTTAGACGCGAAACCGTGTGATCTACCCATGGGCAGGATGAAGCTGTGGTAACACACAGTGGAGGTCCGAACCGGTTGACGTTGAAAAGTCTTCGGATGACCTGTGGGTAGGGGTGAAAGGCCAATCAAACTCGGAAATAGCTCGTACTCCCCGAAATGCATTTAGGTGCAGCGCTGGTTATAAGTTATATAGAGGTAGAGCTACTGATTGGATGCGGGGGCTTCACCGCCTACCAATTCCTGACAAACTCCGAATGCTATATAATGTTTACCAGCAGTGAGGGCATGGGTGCTAAGGTCCATGTCCGAGAGGGAAAGAACCCAGACCATCAGCTAAGGTCCCCAAATGTATGCTAAGTTGAAAAAACGAGGTTTGTCTGCCCAGACAGCTAGGATGTTGGCTTGGAAGCAGCCATTCATTTAAAGAGTGCGTAACAGCTCACTAGTCGAGCGGACGAGCATGGATAATAATCGGGCATAAGTATACTACCGAAGCTATGGACTCCAATGGAGTGGTAGGGGAGCATTCTAACAGCAGTGAAGGTGTGTCGCGAGGCATGCTGGAGCGGTTAGAAAAGAAAATGTAGGCATAAGTAACGATAATGCGGGCGAGAAACCCGCACACCGAAAGACTAAGGTTTCCTCAGCTATGCTAATCAGCTGAGGGTTAGTCGGGTCCTAAGGCGAATCCGAAAGGAACAGTCGATGGCCAACGGGTTAATATTCCCGTACTTGTATTAGTTGTGATGGGGTGACGGAGTGATGAAAGTACCGCGAACTGACGGAATAGTTCGTTAAAGCACCTACCTATAAGAGCCGCAGGCAAATCCACGGCTTTTGGGGAAATGCGATAGTACACGGAGTCTTCGGACAAAGTGATAGTGTACCTAAGGGCTTCCAAGAAAAACCTCTAAACTTAGATTAATACAACCCGTACCGTAAACCGACACAGGTAGTCGAGGAGAGAATCCTAAGGTGCTCGAGAGATTCATGGCTAAGGAATTAGGCAAAATAGACCTGTAACTTCGGGAGAAAGGTCGCCAGCAGCAATGCTGGCCGCAGTGAAAAGGTCCAGGCGACTGTTTATCAAAAACACAGGGCTCTGCAAAATCGTAAGATGAAGTATAGGGCCTGACACCTGCCCGGTGCTGGAAGGTTAAGAGGAGATGTTATCTTCGGAGAAGCATTGAATTGAAGCCCCAGTAAACGGCGGCCGTAACTATAACGGTCCTAAGGTAGCGAAATTCCTTGTCGGGTAAGTTCCGACCTGCACGAATGGTGTAACGATCTGGACACTGTCTCAGCCATGAGCTCGGTGAAATTGTAGTATCGGTGAAGATGCCGATTACCCGCAGTGGGACGAAAAGACCCTGTGCACCTTTACTATAGCTTAGTATTGGTCTTGGATAAGTGATGTGTAGGATAGGTGGGAGACTGTGAAATGGCGTCGCCAGGCGTTGTGGAGTCATTGTTGAAATACCACCCTTTGCTTATCTGAGGTCTAACCCCATAATGTGGGGGACATTGCTTGGTGGGTAGTTTGACTGGGGTGGTCGCCTCCAAAAGAGTAACGGAGGCTTCTAAAGGTTCCCTCAGCACGCTTGGTAACCGTGCGTAGAGTGCAATGGCATAAGGGAGCTTGACTGAGAGACATACAGGTCGATCAGGTACGAAAGTAGAGCATAGTGATCCGGTGGTTCCGCATGGAAGGGCCATCGCTCAAAGGATAAAAGGTACGCCGGGGATAACAGGCTGATCTCCCCCAAGAGCTCATATCGACGGGGGGGTTTGGCACCTCGATGTCGGCTCGTCACATCCTGGGGCTGGAGAAGGTCCCAAGGGTTGGGCTGTTCGCCCATTAAAGTGGCACGCGAGCTGGGTTCAGAACGTCGTGAGACAGTTCGGTCTCTATCTACTGTGGGCGTTAGAAATTTGAGTGGATCTGATTCTAGTACGAGAGGACCGAATTGGACTGACCTCTAGTGTATCTGTTGTCCCGCCAGGGGCACCGCAGAGTAGCTACGTCGGGAAGGGATAAGCGCTGAAAGCATATAAGCGCGAAACCCACCACAAGATGAGATTTCTTTTAAGGGTCGTGGAAGATGACCACGTTGATAGGCTATAGGTGTAAAGGCAGTAATGTCATAGCCGAGTAGTACTAATAACCCGTAAGCTTATGTACGCGCTTGCGCCCCGCAAGGGGCGCAGCACTCTTTGTTAACTTTAAATTATTATGTTCTTTATCTCAGTATGTTAAGATATTGTGTAATGTTGTCCGAAAGGACACCCTTGCAAAACCTCTTAAGGTGGTTATTGCGTCGGGGCTCACCTCTTCCCATTCCGAACAGAGAAGTTAAGCCCGACTGCGCAGATGGTACTGCAGTTATGTGGGAGAGTATGTCGCCGCCTTTTTTTGAAAACCCAATCTTTTCAGATTGGGTTTTTTGTTTTATATGGTTTTGATAAATCAAAACTGCCTCAAGCCCACAGGGCTTGCTCCTCTTAATATCAAAGGTACGACGCTGTCGGTCAAAGGCCTCAAGTCGCCGCCTTTAGCTCCGCTAGATTCGGGCTAATGCCCTCGGGGCACAGCTTTTTTAGCGAGTCCTGGCTCACACCTGGCTCATTTTTTATATGGTTTTGATAAATCAAAACTACCTCAAATGCATAGGGCAGCAATATCATTCGAAACGTTGTCGGACGCAACGAAGCCAAATGTGTGAGGGATGGAAGCGGCATCCTTTTACTGTTTTTTTGATGAATTGCCTGGAAGTGATAAGTGGATAAACAGTAAAAGATATAACGGACAGCCCGGCCCAAAGGGACACACCATAA
>JASGHQ010000004.1:0-171154 GCA_049841115.1 Flavobacterium sp. | reverse complement strand
TGTATACCTACTTGGTTCAGTTGGTCTTGCTAAGGTTCAATAGGGAAACACGATGAATCCGAACAGCACCTCAATATCCCGACAATGTAGAAGTAACAGAAGTCCCGCATTTCAACAGCATCGGAAAAGAAGCTTCAGATGCTTGAAAAAAGCGGAGTTTATGTATTAAGGGCTTTGGCTTTATACATTGGGCTGGATGAGTTTTATTTTGACAATTATGTAAAAGACGGAAACAGCATCCTCCGCCCTATCCATTATCCGCCCATTACAGACGAACCTAAAGACGGAGCCGTACGTGCTGCAGCACATGGTGACATCAACCTGATTACACTTTGATGGGTGCGCAAGGCAAAGGGCTACAGGTCATGAACCATGAAGGCGAATGGGTTGATGCCATGGCAGAGCCCGATGAACTGATGATCAATGTAGGCGAAGTGCTGTCACGGCATACCGACAAGAACAAACTGAAGTCTACAATCCACCAGGTAGTAAATCCAGCGCGCGAATTATGGGGCTCTTCCCGCTATTCGATTCCGTTTTTCATGCATCCAGTAAGCGATATGTCATTAAATTGTTTACCGCAATGCATTGATGCGAAACACCCTAAACAATATGAAGATACTACCGCAGGTGAATTATCACAAAGATTGGTAGAATTAGGCTTAATCAAAAAATAAATCTATATGCTTGATTACGTAATTTCCAAACCTCGATTTGCGTCGAGGTTTGATTATTTTTGTATTTTTTTAAAATTATGGATTTACAAGATCAATTAAAAAAACTTTTCCCAGACCATGAGCCTACGATGAGCCCGAAACGGTTCAAGAACAACACCACGTTCTTTACATCCAGAAAGAGCCGATGATCTGCAAGTATGAAAAACGAAAGGGCAAAGCCACCACCATTATTGAAGGCTATGAAGGCAGCGATGAAGATTTTAAGGTATTGGCCAAAGAGACTCGAAACGAAGCTTAACGTTGGCAGCACTTTTAAGGACAGCTCAATCATCATACAGGGCGATTACCGCAATAAGATAATGAACCTTCTAAAAGAACAAGAGCTTCAAAAAATGGAAGCATGTCGGCGGATAATCCAATTTACGATTCAAGAAATTAATTTAGCAATAAACAAACGAAATACCAACCATGAATAAATCATCAGAATTAATATTAAACCCAGACGGGAATCTTTACCATTTAAACCTAAAACCAGAACATATTGCACACGATATCATTTTTGTGGGCGACCAAAACCATGTTGAAAAAATTATCAGTTTTTTGACAGCATAGAATTCTCGACCCAAAAACGCGAATTCAAAACCCAAACCGGAAAATATAAAGGAAAAAGAATTACCGTAATGTCCACAGGAATTGGCCCGGATAATATTGACATCACAATGAATGAATTGGATGCCCTGGTCAATATCGATTTGGAAACACGCCAGCCAAAAGAAGAATTAACCGCATTAAACATTGTGCGTATCGGAACTTCAGGCTCGCTGCAGGAAGACATTCCTGTTGACAGTTTTGTAATGGGTGAATTCGGATTGGGGCTCGACAATATGCTCCGCTCCTACCTTATTGACGATATCTGCGAAAAAGAAATGGAAGAAGCCTTTATCAAGCACACCAATTGGGATTTGAAAAAAGGAACTCCGTATATTATTGGTTGCTCTGAAATCCTGAAAGACAAATTTGATAGCGATAAGATGCACAAAGGCATCACCGGAACTGCTGGTGGCTTTTATGGGCCACAAGGACGCGTATTGCGCTTGGAAATCCAGGATCCGGAACTGAACGGCAAAATGGACAACTTCAAATTTGAAGACCACAGGATGGCCAACCTTGAAATGGAAACTTCTGCCATTTATGGGCTTGGTAAGCTTTTAGGCCACAATTGTTTGTTCTAAACGCTATTATTGCCAACCGTGCCAACGGAACCTTGAGCTCAGATCCCTACAAAGCGGTTGATGCGCTGATCCAGTATGCTTTAGGGAAAATTGCCGAGTAAAACATCCTATAAATCTATGCAGGAATTTAAAATCAGTGAAGACAGGTATAAGGAAATAACGAAAGCTACGCTTATCAAGGCAGTTCCTATAATGGTTTTGGCCATGAGTGCCGGGATCACAATATCTTATGTCAATACGAAAGACCAGCAGAATGAGATCAATATTTTTCCTTATATGATTCCATTTATGATATTGCTGATGGCTTTTACAATGTATCGCGCTGTGAAAAGGCAAATGGAACTTTTGAAAAGTTACAGGCTCATAATCGAAAACAATACAATTACCAGGGAACAATACAATACCCCAACGATAACAATTCCGATAGAAAAGCTGAACGGAATCGTTAAGAATCCCAATGGAAGTTTTACCATCAAGGGAAGTTCTTCTTTTGATGTAATAGTTGTTCCGCAACAAATTGTTGGTTACGATGAACTTGAAAAATCATTAGCCGAGATGAAAACCATATCTGCTATTGACACCTTATCTGTTCTGGAAAAATTCCGCGGACTAATTGTAACAGCCACTTTGGGTATGATGGTGGCCGTTTACATTTCTCACAACAAAATAGTAATCGGCTTATGCGGAACCATACTGCTCATAGCCCTGTCTTATTCATTTCTCCAATTGCAGAAAAATAAAAACGTCGATGCAAAAACCAAGGTGGGCCTTCTGTTTATTCTGATTGTAATTGCTTCTGTAATTGGAACAATGTATTTCAAATTGACAGCCTGAATATAGTTATGGATATTCTGCTCGAAACCGAACGTTTGCTGTTACGCCCATTAGAGCTTACGGATATTGACAGTTTTTTGAGATGAACAACAGTCCAAAGGTAAATGCTTATCTTCGGAATCCGCTCACGACAAAAGCCGAAACCGAAAAATACATCCAAAAAATAATACGCGAATACGATCAGAGCAGTATCGGAAGATTTGCCGTAATTTTGAAGGAAAACAATAAATTGATTGGTTTTTCAGGGTTAAAATTCAGGCCTGCCGAAGAAAATGGTTATTCCAGTATTTATGATTTGGGCTACCGTTTTGCAGAAGAGCACTGGAACAAAGGCTATGCAACTGAAGCTGCAAAAACCTGGCTTGAATATGGTTTTGATAAAATGAAACTACCCGTAATCTATGCTTGTGCTGTCAGCGAAAATATTGGTTCCAATAAAGTTCTGCAAAAATTGGGCTTCAAATTTGTGAATCAATACCTGGCAAATAACGAACCTCACAATTGGTATAAAATTGAAAAAGAAAACCTAACAAAATGAACCTAATACTGGAAACCGAAAGGCTCTTGCTCCGTCCGATAAAAATTTCAGATGCCGAGGCACTATTTGCGATGGAAAGCAATCCGAATGTACATTTGTACCTGGGAAATAATCCTGTAAAAGACATTCAACAATGCTATGATTATATCAGCAGCATCCAAAACCAATATATTCAAAACGGAATTGGGCGTTTTGTAGCCGAACTGAAGGACACAAAAGAAGTCATTGGTTAGGCAGGCCTAAAATTCATTACCGAAGAAGATAACGGCCATATCAATTTTTATGACATCGGTTACCGCCTAAACGAAAAATTTTGGGGCAAAGGCTATGCGCATGAAGCCGCAGTAAAATGGCTTGACCATGCATTTGGCACAATGAAAATCCCAACAATTTATGCTTCGGCGCATATAGACAATATTGGCTCCAATAAAATTTTAAAGAAAATAGGACTGCAACAGAACGGGCAGTTTTTATGGAACGGGCTTCCGTGCAATTGATAGAATTAAATAACACATACTTATAAAATGAAAACAGTAAAAATTGTTGGCGTACCCGAGCATTTTAATCTTCCGTGGCAATTGTGCATTGAAAATGGCGAGTTCGACGAAATCGGGATTGACCTTCAATGGAACGACATTCCGGAAGGAACCGGCAAAATGTGCCAGATGCTGCGTGATGGAAAAACCGATATGGCAGTAATACATCACTGAAGGAATCGTAAAGGATATTGTTTCAGGCAATGACTCTTCGATTGTGCAGGTATATGTTGAAAGCCCTTTGATTTGGGGGATCCACGTTGCTGCGAACTCAGGGTACAATTCGCTTTCTGATTTGGAAAACGCTAAAGTGGCCATCTCGCGTTACGGATCGGGTTCGCACCTCATGGCTGTTGTAAATGCGCAAAGCCAAAACTGGAATACTACAACACTGCAATTTGAAACTGTAAACACAATTGATGGCGCGGTCGAAGCATTAACCAACGGTACTGCCGATTATTTCATGTGGGAACGTTTTATGACCAAACCGCTGGTGGACAAAGGAATCTTCCGCCGGATAGCCGATTGCCCTACTCCGTGGCCTTGTTTTGTGATTGCGGTCCGGAACGAGTTTTTGAAAAACAATAAGCAAACCCTGGCGCTGATTTTGGAAACGATAAACAATACCACAATTGAATTTAAGGAAATCCCAAGTATTGACAGGACTTTAGCCTCAAGATACCATCAAAAGCAGGAAGACATCCAGGAATGGCTCGAGCTTACAAAATGGTCGCAAAAACCACTAGACGAAAAAGTGTTAAACAATATCCAAAATCAATTATCTGACCTCAAAATAATCGATAAAAAAGGTACTTTTGCTGATATAGTAAAAGCCGTTTAGCTTTTGCCATTGCAGCATGATGAAAATTGGAAATCTTACGTATCAGCAACTTAAAGAGAAATTCAGGATAAAAAGTCCGTGGGACATGATTATCATTTTTGTCCTGAATATCCTGATTACGATCCCGGTTTTTATCATCGCCCACCACAATCTTATTGTACTCGAATGGGCGCATTATGTTGACCGGGTACTTCTTTTCATCATCATACTTATAGTGATTCAGCTGATTCTCCGTGCAATGCGAAGAGTAACATTGATATCGGTTATCTTGTATGTTATTTTTCTGCTGATCGGGACCATCTCCGGAGATTATACCTTTCAAAGCGTATTTGAGGACTACCGTTCGATGATGTATACAATGGATGACAATCCGTATCCTCAGGATATTGTAATCAGCAAGCTGCTTCCATTCCCGAATAAATCAAAAATAATCGATGCCGTAGAATACCAAAATCCCAAAATCCGGAATTTTGCGATGATGGCAATCAATAAGAATTTTAAAAACGTAAAAGGCTATTACGATTATTTTACCATCATCCAGGCTTTTGCCATTTTTAAGGAAATCAACAGCCGTTGGAATTATGTCAGTGATCCGAAAGGGCATGATTATATCGCCAAGGCTACCGAATCACTGCAATACCTTTCCGGCGACTGCGACGATCATTCGGTTTTTATGGCAGCCTGCATCAAATCTATTGGCGGCACTACCCGCTTGATCCATACAAAAGGACATATTTATCCCGAATTATTGATTGGGAACCAAAAAGACCTTGAGCATATCAACTATGCCATTAAAAAAGTGCTGTTCCCTAAGGAAAGCAAAGGCAAGTCAATAAACTACCACATCGATGAGCGCGGAAATGTTTGGCTCAACCTTGATTATACTGCCAAATATCCTGGCGGGCCGTTTATGAATGAGGAAATCCTTGGAGCGCTTACGCTTGATTAATTCGCAATTCCAAATTGGCGATTCGTAATTTTTATTTGCTATATTCGTTGCTAAATAAAACAACCGATAATGAAAAAGCTACTTTGTTTGTTTTTCCTTTTGCCACTGGCCTTACAGGCTCAGGATGGTGGGGAAAATACGGTTCTGGCCAATAAAAAAAATGAATTCCGCGCAGATATTTTGTCTGCCATAGTATATACCAAAGCGAGTTTGAGCTATGAACGTTTTTTTGGCGGGGATTGGTCAACCGGAATCAACGTAAATTATTCCAACAGCAGCAAGCTGAATGATGATTTTGACAACGGCTACCGGAACAATGTCCCTAAATATGAGTTCAATCCGTATTTGAGATATGCACTTTCCAAAAGCAAATCACGCTACTATTTTGCTGAAGTCTTTGGTTCGTACAATGGCGGTGATTTTAAGGAAATTTCACGCCTTACAGATGAAAACGGCATTGATTATTACACTACTAAAAAATCAAAATACACCGATTTTGGTTTGGGCGGAAGCTTGGGATACAAAATGTATTTCAAAGACTGCATTGCATTGGAGTTCATTGTCGGATTTGGTAAGAACCTTACCAACACAGAAAAAAGCCCTGATGTGATTTCAAGGGTTGGATTGAATTTAGGGTACCGATTTTAATTTAGGGAAAAGATGAAAAAGCTACATTATATATTACTATTTACCGTTGCAATTTTCGCTGCAAGCTGCGATACCGATGACGACGGGTTTTACAACAACGTTTTCCTGAACCAGGCCGGATTAGTTACCATCGATCCGCACTCTTCGGCTTACAATGTTGGTGAAAAGCTGTATGTCAATGCAGCATTTTCAAGGTACTTGAGCGACAACGGAACGCTTTTGGACATTTACCATACAACCGGAGCTACCCAATTTGCCTTTTCGTACGTAATCGAAAAACAGGTAAATGCAACTACCTGGGAAGTAATTTATGTAAATGACAACCAGCTGGACATTGTTAAGGGAAGCGCTCAAAACGGTTCTTATGTATACGGAATCTGTGAATATAATGTTGCCGATGAAAATTACGTTTACCGTGTTGGATTTCCGTTGCTGAATGCAGGTTCGTACCGTTTGAGCTTTGGCTACAACAGCGACTCACTAACCAGCGTTGAATTGCGTTCTTTAAGTCCGGCCACCCGCCTGATAATGAACATTAACTCTACCCTTACCGGATTGGATGGTTCAGGATTCTATCATTTTACCGTAAACTAGATTACCAATTTATCGTTTCCTTGCCAAGGCTTTTCAGATAGGCATTGGTTTTGCTGAAATGTTTGTTGCCGAACCATAATCCCCGGTTGGCGCTTAAAGGCGATGGATGCCCCGTTTCAAGAACATGATGTTTGGCACGGTTGATCCTGAACCCCTTCTTTTTGGCAAATCCGCCCCAAAGCAGGAAAACCACATTTTCATTTTCGTCTGATATTTTCTGGATCACCGCATCAGTAAAAGTTTCCCAGCCTTGGTTTTGATGGCTTCCTGCCTCACTTTCCCTAACGGTAAGGGTTGCATTGAGCAATAAAACACCCTGATCAGCCCAGCGTTCCAGGTTGCCGGTTTTTGGAAATGGCACATTCAGATCAGTTTCAATTTCCTTGAAGATGTTGATCAATGAAGGTGGGAACGGGATTCCGTCATTTACAGAAAAACACAGGCCATTCGCCTGGCCGAAACCGTGGTACGGGTCCTGGCCGATGATGACTACTTTTACATCATCAAAATGGCAATGATCAAAAGCAGCAAAAATTTCGCTGCCTTTTGGAAAACATCTCCGGGCAGCATATTCGTTTTTTACAAATGAAATCAAATGCTCGAAATAAGGCTTATCAAACTCACCCGAAAGCTGGGCCTGCCAAGAAGAATGTATTTTAACGTCCATTTAGGTTTTTTTACAAATATACATACTTTAAAACTTTGTAACTTTGACACTTTGTAACTTATATGATTTCGATTACCAAAAAGACATTACAGGATTTAGAATTCAATACTGTTTTGCTGACAATTTCAGAGAAATGCCTAACTGAAATAGGAAAGCAGAAAGCACTCGAAACTGTTCCTTTCAGCAGCAAGGAAACATTAATGGATTCTTTGATCCAAACTTCTGAATACCTGTCATCGTTTACCAATAATAATGCTATTCCCAATCACAGTTTTGATAACCTTACCAATGACCTTAAATTTTTGGCCATTGAAGACAGCTTCCTGGAAGTAGGCAGTTTCAGGAAGATAGCCACACTTTCGGAAACGGTGAATGCATTGTTGCTTTTCCTTAAAAAATTCCATGATTATTATCCGAAGCTGAATGAAAAAGCCGTTCAGGTGGAATACACCAAATACATCATTCAGAAAATTGACGAAATTGTTGATAAGTATGGGGAAATCAAGGACAATGCTTCGATAGAGCTGGCGCATATCAGAAGGGAAATGAATCTGGTTCGCGGAAAGGTAAACCAAAGCTTTGGGCAAGCCCTGACCCAATACAACTCTCTTGGCTATCTGGACGAAATCCGTGAAAGCATTGTTGAAAACCGCAGGGTCCTGGCAGTTTTGGCCATGTACCGCCGAAAGGTGAAAGGCTCCATTTTAGGAAGCTCCAAAACCGGAAGCATTGCTTATATTGAGCCTGAAGCAACACTTCGTTACTCAAGGGAATTGAGTAATTTGGAGTATGAAGAGCGCGAGGAAATTACCAAAATCTTAAAAAAACTGTCCAACGATATACGTCCGTATATTGAATTGTTATACCAATACCAGGATTTTTTAAGCGATATAGACGTAGTGGCTGCTAAAGCAAAATATGCACATAAGATTAACGCAATATTGCCTGAAATTACCGAGGAAAAAGTGATGTTTTTTAGGGATGCCTTCCATCCCATTTTATACCTGAACAACCTACAGAAAAAGGAAAAGACTTTTCCACAGACCATTGAGCTTAAAAATGAAAGCCGGATTATTGTTATTTCGGGGCCAAATGCAGGTGGAAAAACCATTTCGCTAAAGACTGTCGGACTGCTTCAGCTGATGTTGCAATGCGGAATCCTGATCCCGGTTCATGAGCGCAGTAAAACGTTTTTGTTTGACCGGATTTTAACAGATATTGGAGACAATCAATCCATTGAAAATCATCTGAGTACTTACAGTTACCGACTCAAAAACATGAACTATTTTCTAAAGAAATGCAATGCCAAAACCCTGTTCCTCATTGACGAATTTGGTACTGGCTCCGATCCCGAACTGGGTGGCGCACTGGCGGAAGTTTTTCTGGAGGAGTTTTATCATCGTGAGGCATTTGGGATCATAACAACACATTATTCTAATTTGAAAATGCTGGCAAACGAATTGCCATTTGCATCCAATGCGAATATGCTTTTTGATGAAAAATCATTGGAACCTATGTACAAACTTATCCTCGGACAGGCCGGGAGCTCGTTTACATTTGAGGTGGCTCAGAAAAACGGAATCCCGTTTGGATTGATCAATCGTGCCAAAAAGAAGATTGAAGGCGGGAAGATACGTTTTGACAAAACGATAGCCACACTTCAGAAAGAGCGCTCCAAGCTTGAAAAAACTTCATTAAACCTGAAGGAAGAAGAAAGCAAAGCGCGTGAAGAAGGCAAAAAAATGGAGAACATCAATTCAAAGATACAGGAAAAACTCGAGCGTTACCAGGAATTATACGATGCCAACCAACGACTGATCTATATGGGCCAAAAGGTGGATGATATTTCGGAAAAGTACTTTAACAATAAGGACAAGAAAGTCCTTATTGGAGAGTTTTTGAAGATGGTGGAAATTGAAAATTCCAAACGCAAAAAAGCCACAGCCAAAGAAAAAAAGGAAAAAGAAATCATCCAGAAAAAAGTAATCGAAGAAGTTAAGGTGAAGGTAGAGGAAATCCGGAAAGAGAAAAAGGAAAAGAAAATCAAAGCCCAGAAAGCCGAAGCCGAAAAAGCTAAAGTTATACTGAAGATTGGTGACCGTGTCCGTATGCTGGACGGTAAATCCATCGGCACCATAGACAAGATAGAGAAAAATAAAGCCGTGGTGAATTATGGCATATTTACTTCAAAAGTAAGCCTTGAAGAATTGGAATTCGTCCAGGCAAAATAATATTTGAGCAATCATGGAAATTTCAGAATTACCAAAAGATAAAAAAATCATCCTGTTTGACGGGGTCTGCAACCTTTGCGATTCTTTAGTCCAGTTCCTAATCAAACGTGACAAGAAAGATGTTTTTAGGTTTGTCCCGCTTCAATCTGAATTAGGAATCAGCATTACAAAGCACATTGCTGTGGATACCTCAAAAATTGACAGCATCATACTTTATGAGCCCAATATTGCATATTATTATAAGGCAGCAGCGGCAATTAAGATTGCCAGGCACATTGGCGGTATTTACAGTTTATTGAGTGCATTCTCGATTTTTCCAAAAGGTTTTTCCAATATGCTGTATGATTACATTGCCAGAAATAGATATAAATGGTATGGCCGGAAAGAATCCTGCATGATTCCCACACCGGAACTTAAAGCCAAATTCTTAGAATAAAAAAAACCATCATTTCTGATGGTTTTTTTTATTTATTGATAAAATAAATAAATTATTGCTTAACAATTTTCTTAGTAACAACACCTGAATCTGTAGTGATTTTTACCATGTAAACACCAGCAGCCAAGTCGTTAACAGAAACTTGTCCTTCAGTAGCATTAATAACAGCTGTTTTAACTACTCTTCCGTTCATATCAGCCATTTCAACTTTATTGAATACAGTATTGATTTCGCTAGAGAAGTTAACAACAGTCATAGCAGGGTTTGGATAAACTGAGATGTTTTTTGCCGTAGCTACAACACTCTTAACTCCTAATAAGTTTTCTTCTGGAGTAGCTCTTGCAGTTATGTTATCGAATACCACTTCTGATACTGCTGTATTTGTTGTTGGAGTTCCAGAAACGAAGTCAAATTCAGCTGGTGGGAATGCAGATGATACAGCCCAGTTTTCTTCAGGAAGACCTGTATAAACTGTAGAAGCTTTCCAGATTGTTTCACCAGTATTTGTATCATAAGCAAAACCTATTCTGTACCAAGTATTAGCATCAAGGATAAGACCACCTGTTGTTAAAGTAATTACATAAGTATTGTAAGTTCCAGCATTATTCAAATAAGCTACACCTGCCAAAACTCTTGTGTCTGCATTATAGATATATCCGTTCAAAGTTCTTGTAGTAGCGCCATCAGAACCATATAATCTGATACCGTATTGAACTTTACTTGTTGTTACCGGACCAGTAAACATATCATATTCTATTTCAATGATGTCATTACCTAAATCTCTAGCATCCCAGATGTCTGCAAAACCATCTTTCCACATAAAACGGCTTCCTTTGTTACCGTTAGAACCAACAATTTTTAATCCGTTAGTTGATTCATTACCTGCGGCTACGATCTGAAAGTTAGAATTGTCTGCATTAGTTCCTGTAGTAGGAGCAGTTCCGTTAGTTGATTGAGTAAACCACTCATCCTGCCCAGCAGTAGCACCTGTAATGTCAGTACCAACGTTTCCTAATGTAAGTGCATTAAAATCTTCACTTTGCAATAACTGTGCGTTTGCAAATGAAAATGGAGCAATAATTGCCAAGAGTAATAGTTTTTTCATAAGATATTTGTTTTTTTAGTTATTTTAAAAAGCGAATTTAAGAAAGATTTACAAATAAACTAATCTTTTTTAGTTAATCTTTTTCCCATTTTCCTACAACTGAAGTTGCTAACGCATTTCCTAATACATTTGTAGCACTCCTAAACATATCGCAAAAGTGGTCTATAGGAAGGATCAGGGCTATTCCTTCTACTGGTATTTTAAACATCCCACAGGTAGCTGCAACCACTACCAAGCTGGCTCTTGGAACTCCCGCAATCCCTTTGCTGGTAAGCATTAAAACCAAAAGCATTGTCATCTGTGTCCCAAAATCAAGAGGAACTCCATAGGCCTGCGCAATAAAAATACTGGCAAAAGTCATGTACATCATACTACCATCCAGGTTGAATGAATAACCCAATGGCAGCATAAATGAAACTATTTTATTTTTAATTCCAAAACGTTCCAATTCTTCTGTCAATTTAGGGAAAACCGCCTCCGAACTTGTCGTTCCAAATGCAATAATCAGCGGGCTGACAATATGTTTCAGCAAAATTCCCATCCTATTTTTCAAGAATATATAGCCAACCAAAAACAATACAGCCCAAAGTGTTGTAATACCAACCATGAAGGAACCAAAAAATTTGGCATAAGTAAGGAGCAATTCATCGATATCCCTGATAGCAAAAACCCCGGCAATAGCTCCGAATACACCTATTGGAGCAAATTTCATCACATAATTCACCATCTTCAAAATAATATGCGAAGCTTTGTCCAAACCATTTACCACCGGTTTGGCTGTATCTCCGATAGATGCAGCTGCCAACCCAAAGAAAATAGAAAAGATCACGATCTGCAATATCTCATTGGTGGCCATTGCTTCGATTATGCTTTTTGGTATGATATGCTCAATAAAGTTCTGTGCCGAAAAACCATCGGTCTTTTCAACCACTTCAGTAGCTGCCGAAACATCTACATTTCCTAGCTCTAGGCCAAGCCCTGGTTTTAGTGTGTTTACCCAAAACATCCCAATCAAAAGCGAAACAAATGAAGCGGTAAAAAACCAGCCCAATGCCTTGCCTCCTATCCTTCCAACTGCCTTGATGTTCCCCAGCTTGGCAATTCCAACCACCAAAGTGGTAAAAACCAAAGGCGAAATGATCATCTGCACCAAACGGATGAAAACGGTAGCCAGCATTTTGATATAGCCGCTAAAGTCCTTTGCGATTTCATCGGTATAATTATAATGGATGAAAATGCCCAAAAATGCACCTGCAAACATTGCAATTAAGATCTGGACCGTCAGGTTTGAAAAGAGTGATTTTTTCGTAGTATTGGTTGCACTCATTATTTTTGGTAAACTTTATTTAGTAAATAAAAATCGGCTAAAACTATAGCGGCCATTGCCTCAACAATTGGAACGGCGCGGGGCACTACACAAGGATCGTGCCTTCCCTTTCCCTGCTGCTCCATCAAAGTATTCTCATTGGTCAATACTTCCTGTTTCTGCATCAATGTGGCTACAGGCTTAAAGGCAACACGGAAATAAATATCCATCCCGTTTGAAATTCCGCCTTGTATCCCGCCTGAAAGATTGGACTTTGTGGTTCCGTCTTCATTATATAGATCGTTATGCTCGCTGCCTTTCATTTTGGCTCCACAAAAACCGCTGCCAAATTCAAAACCTTTTACGGCATTAATGGAAAGCATTGCTTTCCCCAATTCGGCGTGGAGCTTATCAAACACCGGCTCACCCAGCCCTATCGGGACATTTTGCAAAACACAGGTAATTGTCCCGCCAACGGTATCGCCTTCCTTTCGTATCTGTTTGATATAATTTTCCATTTTTTCGGCTGTGGCCAGATCGGGGCAGCGCACCGCATTGGTTTCTGTCAATGAAAAATCCAAGGCCTGATAGGGTTTGTCAATAAATATTTCACCTACAGACGAAACAAAAGCATTGATCTTGATACCTGCCAAAACCTGTTTGGCAATGGCTCCTGCGACCACGCGGCTTGCAGTTTCGCGGGCCGAGCTTCTTCCGCCACCACGATAATCTCGGATGCCGTATTTCTTTTCATACACATAATCGGCATGGCTGGGACGGTAACTGTCTTTGATATGCGAATAATCATCTGATTTCTGATTGGTATTCGGAATGATGAAACCTATTGGCGTTCCGGTGGTTTTGCCTTCAAAAATCCCCGAAAGCAGCTGTACTTCATCTTCTTCCTTTCGTTGGGTAACTATAGAAGACTGGCCAGGTTTGCGGCGCTGCATTTCCTTTTGGATTATATCCATATCTAAAGTGATTCCGGCTGGGCAGCCATCAATAATGCCGCCCAAGGCCTCACCGTGTGATTCGCCGAAAGTCGTAAGTTTAAAAAGTGTTCCGTAACTATTTCCGGCCATCTGATATTATTTTTGCTTTATAAGGCCAGGCCTTCCCGGCCTCGCGTTAACAAATATAGAATTTAAGTTGCTAAGTTGCAAAACCGGCAGCTGCAAAGTTTGATTCATCTGAGCTAAAGATATGAATTTGATAACATTGGCTTTTACTTCTATTAACCTTTGGATAGTTAATTTGCTAAACTCTAAATTCATTTATTTTGAAAAAAAGAAAATTAGATTTAGTTGTGATTTCAGATGTTCATTTAGGCACATTTGGTTCACATGCCCATGAGCTGGGTTACTACCTATCCTCTATCAAGCCAAAGATTTTAGTATTAAACGGAGACATTATCGATATTTGGCAGTTCCGTAAATCCTATTTCCCAAAAGCACACCTCAAGGTCATCAAACGGATTGTTGACATGGCTTCTAAAGGAACCAAAGTGTATTATGTAACGGGTAACCATGATGAAATGCTGCGCAAATTCAGTGATTCGACCATTGGGAATTTTTCCATTGTCGACAAATTGGTTTTAGACCTGGATTACAAAAAGGCATGGATCTTCCACGGAGACGTATTCGATGCATCGGTGCAGCATTCGAAATGGATAGCAAAACTGGGCGGATTGGGCTATGATTACCTGATACTGATCAACCGCTTCATTAACTGGTGCCTCAATAAAATGGGAAAAGAACCATATTCGTTTTCAAAAAAAATAAAAGCCAGCGTAAAATCGGCAGTAAAGCACATTTCAGATTTTGAGAACAACCGCTACCGATCTTGCCATTGAAAAACAATACGATTATGTAATCTGCGGCCATATCCACGAGCCAAAAATAATCCAGAAGGAAAACAAGAACGGCTCTACCCTGTACCTAAACTCAGGCGACTGGGTTGAAAACCTCACGGCTTTGGAATACAATAACAAGCGATGGAAGCTTTACCGCTATGAAGACCATACCGAACGCGAAGAAGAAGACTTGTTTGAAATGGAAGATTATCTGAGCCAGCAGCTTATCGCCTCTATAATATTTTCGGAAAAAAAATGATCGCAACTGGTTAGTTTAGTCAGGAATTGTATAATAAATTTGCCGTATTATATAAATGAATTGGCATATTTTTTGTAAACTTTGCTAAAACTAATTAAAACGATCAAACGATGAAAAAAATCATTTTTTCTGCTTTTATGCTAATAGGATTAGCATTTGGCGCACAGGCACAGGACATTTCAAAGAATGCATTAGGTTTGCGCTTAGGTGACAACGATGGCTTCGGTGGTGAGATATCCTACCAAAGAGGTTTGTCTAAAAACAACCGATTGGAATTAGACTTAGGCTGGAGAAACAGCCATGATGTCGATGCCTGGAAACTAGTTGGTTTGTACCAATGGATTTGGAATATTGATGGCGGATTCAACTGGTATGCCGGTGCAGGTGCCGGTTTAGGCAGCTGG
Organism: Flavobacterium sp.; assembly: GCA_049841115.1. Classification (GTDB taxonomy): domain Bacteria; phylum Bacteroidota; class Bacteroidia; order Flavobacteriales; family Flavobacteriaceae; genus Flavobacterium. The sequence goes on along the minus strand of JASGHQ010000004.1, from coordinate 156,042 downwards.
AGTTATGACAGAGCCGGTGTAAGCGATAGCGGTACTATTGTTCTTGCTGCCGGTGATATCGGAATTGAATATAACTTCGAGGAAGCTCCTATCCAGTTATCGTTGGACTTCAGGCCAGAATTTTACTTAAACAACTCGGGCGACAATAAGTTCAGAGATGACAATTTCGGCCCGGACATCGCACTTGGAATCCGTTATAGGTTTTAATCAAACGACCATAAACAAAAATCCCGTCTGAGAACGGGATTTTTTATTTAAAGACTATCTGTTTTTTCGTATTGATCTTTACCACTGTATACGGATATTTGGTCATGTCGTCCTGTTGGGTCTCATCAAGGTTCTTTTGCGTATCTTTTAGGTAAACTTCCACCTGGTTGGGGGTTTCTACTACTTTTTCTATCTTGATACGGTTATAACTTTCTTTCGTAGGGCCGGCATTCAGGACCAAAAAGCTGCTTTCCTTGATGTCTTTTGGCTTCACCAATTTGGCCAAAGTTTCATCGCCCAAAAGCATTTTGATTTCTTTTTCTTCTGAAAGGATTTCATAAAACTTGATATTGGCCCCGCCATCATTGTTGGTAACCAATACTTCATACAGAGGCCTATCAGCAGTAGTTTTGGTAGACGAACAGGAATACAAAAACAAGGCAGCGATTACTAATGGGATGTATTTTCTCATTTTGATTTGTTTATTGCTTGTTGGTAAAGTTCTTCATATAACGGCAATATGTTCTTGATGTCAAATTGTTTGGCAACGCTCAGTGCTTTTTCCTTAAACTGTGCCAGGGTCACGTCATCAGAAAGTATCTTCAGTGCATTTTCGGCCATGCTGTCAATATCGCCAACATCGCTCAGATAACCCGAAACACCATCAAAATTCACTTCAGGCAAACCACCCGAATTACTTGATATTACAGGAACGCTCCATGCCATTGCTTCCAGGGCAGCCAAACCAAAGCTTTCGGTTTCTGACGGAAGCAGGAACAGATCAGAATAGGACAAGATCTGGTCGATCTCGTTGCTATTGCCAAAGAAAATCACTTTGTCCTCAATTTCCAATTGCCTGCACAATGCTTCTGCTTTTTCCTTTTCCGGGCCATCGCCCACCATCATTAATTTGGCCGGGATTTTTTCCTGGATTTTGGCAAATACCTTTATGATATCCGGAATGCGCTTTACTTTCCTAAAATTACTGATGTGCGTTACGATGCGTTCTTCCTTTTTTGCCATTACCGAACGGTTGCAGGAAATCTGTTTTTCATTACGGATTTTGTCCAGCTCAATGAAATTAGGAATCACGTGGATTTCCTTTTTGATCTTGAACAGCTTATTGGTTTCGTCCTTCAGGCTTTGGGAAACCGATGTCACTATATCCGATTTATTAATGCTGAAAGTTACCGCCGGCTTATAAACCGGATGGTTTCCAACCAATGTAATATCGGTTCCGTGAAGCGTTGTTACCATCGGGATGGAAATTCCTTCGCCTTTGAGCATCTGCCTTGCCATATAGCCGGCATAAGCATGCGGGATGGCATAATGTACGTGCAGCAATTCTATTTTATAAAGCTTCACCATATCCACCAATTTGCTTGACAAAGCCAATTCGTAAGGCTGGTAGTGAAACAACGGGTATTCTGGGACATTGACTTCGTGGTAATGCACGTTGGAGCTTAACTGTGCCAAACGCACCGGCTGGCGATAGGTAATAAAATGGATTTCGTGCCCGCGACGGGCCAGCTCCAATCCTAATTCGGTTGCTACTACTCCGCTTCCGCCAAAGGTCGGGTAGCAAACAATGGCTATTTTCATTTGTGATGTTTAGTGCTACGAATTTAAGTAAAATTGAGCATTTGCATTTTAAAAAACAGTTAAAATAAAAAAGCCTGTCGTTGGGACAGGCTCAGTTCAACCGTATTGATTTGTATTAATGATGGTTATGGTGTTCAATTCCGCCGCATCCGCCAATGTGCTGGTTCAGCAATTGTGCCAGCGCATTGTTCCCATCCGTATCATTTGGGCCAATTTCAATGATCCCGTTGCCGTTTCCGTCAACAGCATCGTCTAAATCGAGCATGCTCACCAACTGGTTCAAATCGAAACTGAAAACCAGATCAAAGGAATTATTGCTGATTACAACCGGGTCATTCTCGTAATTCAGTTTCAGCCTCTGGTCAAAATCATGCCAAAAAACAAAAGGCGTATCATTTATGGTACCTTTGATCTCAACCGTTTTGCCGAATATGGGCGACGTAGCCACCAGGCTTTTGCTTAACTGCAGTTCGGCTTTTTTATACGTTCCGTTAGGTACATTGATTGTAGTGATTGCAGTGGTCTGATTCAGTAGATCCAATTCCCATGGCCCGGAAACGGTAATATCCTGATAGCCGTTGCCGTTGTTTCCGCTTTTGTCGTCTTCTCCCTGATCGTTGTCGTCATCAGCCTCTTTGTATTTGAGGGTAACTTCCCGAACATTGATCCTGAAATCCGTAAGCGCTACAGTTGCGTTAGTTTTGTTTGCGCTAATCCTTGATGCGTTGTTGTCGTATGTTGCTTTCGCAAAAACCTTCATTTGATTCCCGGAAGAACCACTGTCATCGGAGCACGCCATAACAATGGCGAAAAGCCCGAGAAATCCTAAAAACATTTTTAATTTTTTCATTGCAAGTTGTGTTAAATGTTATCTGTCTGCGGCTTTGTCGTCATGACTGAAGCCATTTTTGCGTAAATTCATTCCATAAGTGTAATTAGTTGAAAGTATTACATCATTGCAATCAAAGTGCTTGATGACACCGTCTTTTTGCAGCGCTACTACCCAACAGGTATTCTGATGCATTCCGTAATCGATAATAAATAATGCCTGTCCGGTTCCAAGTGGCGTTTCAACAAGTATTGATGGCTTTAACTGTAGTATCATACTTTTTATTTTAGCATAAATTTACTTCCTGCTCAAGCCAATTGGGTTATACGATTTTTAGAAAGATTTACATGTTTAGCCTATAAAAAATAAAGACGCTTTTTTGAAAAAAACGCCTTTATTACAGATATTTAGGTTGGATCGTTAGAATGAAACTTCGTTTGCCATGGGTTGTGGCAATTCTGCTTCAGCTTTCCTTGGGAAATATATAATTTGATTTTTGTTGAAATACTTGTCCATTTCCAATCGTGCCATAAGGTAGCTTACCGTCGATTCTGCGCCCTGGTTCAAATTGACATGGTGCTGTTCCAAACCGTCATAGCATCCGCCGGTACAGGGATTGTATATTATTTTATGCAAATGGTTTTTACCAAGATACCAATTAAATGCATGCTTCATCTGTCTTAGATAGGTTTCATCGCCAAAAGTAGCATAGAACAATCCTAAAGTACGTACAGTATAGGCCACATCTATTGGTTGTTCTCCATAAATATTGCATTCTTTTCCTTTGTTGTGCCAGCCTTGGTTCGAAATCACTCTTATCTGTTTGTCTTTGTAAATTACTGACAGCAGGAAGTCGAATGACATGACAGCTGTTTTTTCAAACAGCAGGTTTCCTGTTGCCAGGTAAGCATGCAACATTGCTTCGGGCAAAACGCTGTTGGCATAGGTAAGGTAATCCTCAAACCACCTCCATTTGGTATCTGAAACACTCCTGAATTTAGAAACCAGGTTGTCTGCCAATAACGAAATAAGGTTTTGCACCGCTTTATCATTGTTTTTGATATTAAAATGGTACAGCCCTTTTATGGCAAATGCCATCGCTCTTGGAGAAGTAAAATCCGGGATGCGCGGCAACGCTTTTTCAAGCGCCACTTCTGCCCTTCTCAGATTATAATAACTGAACAAACAGTCATAGGAACAAAATTCTCCCAAAGCCCAAATCGCCCTGCCATTGGAATCCTCCAGGTTTTCATCTTTGTTTTTGTCAAAATAATTACCGTCCTGGTCTACATAATTCATAAAACTTCCATCTTCCTGCTGGCAAAACAAAATGAAGTCAAGATAAATGTCTATCAGGCGTAAATCATCCTCATCGCCGGTCGTCTGGTAATGTTTGGCAACTGCAATTAACGCACGGGCATTGTCATCAAGGGTAAAACCGCTGTCAATATCGGGCATCGAAATCTTTGAAAACTGTATCATTCCGCTATCAGTGGTCAATCTTTTTATATGTTCCAATGAAACGGCAGGCAGATCATAATTGACTTTTCTGCTGCCTTTGATATGTTTGTTGATTAATTCAACATGCGCAATAGCCGAGTTTTCCCAGGAAGTCGGAGCAATTTTGTGAAGCCCGTTCAGGCTCATCTGCTCCAAAAGTATCGGATCGTAAAGCAAGCGGATTACTGCCTGCGCCAATTGCTCCGGGTTTTGAAAATCCACAATGATCCCGGCACCATCTTTCAGCATTTCATTGGCATGCGGAATCGGTGTTGAGATAATTGGGCAGCCGCAAGCCATTGCATATGAGAAAGTGCCGCTGACGGCCTGGAACGGATCTTTTGAGGTAAACAGGTAAATATCGGTTCTTTGCAGGTAAGCCAATAATTCGTCTAAATCCAAATAGCGGTCCACAAACTTAACATGTCCCTGCAATCCCAGTTCGACCACTTTAGCCTCAAGCGAACTGCGGTAGCGCTCACCTTCTTCTGCCTTCACATTAGGGTGTGTTTTCCCTATAACCAGATACAATACATTAGGGAATTTGTTTATGATGGATGGCAACGCGTCCAGAGCAGTTTCAATGCTTTTTCCTGAATTCAGCAATCCGAAAGTAGACATGACAAACCGGTCTCCAAAATGGTATTTGTCTATTTTACCGGATGGATTGTAATTTTTCACCAAATGTGTCCCGTGGTGGATCACCTGGATTTTTTTAGGCAAAATGCCATAATCTTTCTGAAGGATATCTGCAGAAGTCTGCGTCATCACGATAACTGAAGCCGACAAATCGACAATGGCCCTCATGTCGCTTTTCATCTTATCGTTCGGATTGGGCAATACCGTATGGAAATTGGTAATAACCGGTTTTTTCAGCAATGACAAAAGCTTGATATAATAATCGCCACATTCTCCGCCAAACAAACCAAACTCATGCTGCACCATCACCAACTTAATCTTTTTGTCGTCATTGATTTTTTGCGCCATCGCATAATAACGCATTAAATCTGAAGTTTGCAATACGTATTTCACCTCTTCCGGGTAACGGTATTCTTTAGCGGTTCCTTCCAAAGCACAAACCTTGAGTGAATAAGTACTGCCGAATTTTGCATTAATCGCATGGATCAAATCCTGGCTGTAGGTGGCTATGCCGCACTCTCGGTTCGGGTAAGATGTGATGAATAAAATCTGAGGCAATGGTTTTGGGGATTTCACCATTCGTGCAACTGTGCCGGTCTTATCTGTTTTAAATAGTAAAGTCTTAGCCGCTTTTGCATTGTTTTTTTTAACAAAAGCGCGGTTTTGTTTTTCCAATAAATCATTTTTCATGGCAATCAGTTGTGTTAAATTGATACTAGTTTAAATCATGTTTGGTGAAAATGTGTTTGGTTAATTTGAACTTTTATAATGAACCAACTCGGCTACGAGTTCTTTGAGGCTCAATGATGCGGTACCGATAAGTTTATCGGCAGCGCCATAATAAATGTATAATGTATCTCCGAATAATGCCGTTCCGCTTGGGAAAACCACATTGTTTACAACCCCTACGATTTCCCATTCTTTATCCGGTACAAAAAGCGCATAAGGCAAGCGCGACAATTCAATCATCGGATTATCAATGTCGAGCAAAGCCGCGCAGGCCGTATAAATATGCCCGCCATCAACATCGTGGACACCATGGTAGATCACCACCCAGCCTTCCCTGGTTTCAATGGGCGGCGCACCGCTGCCTATGTAGCTGATTTCATGCTCGTGTTTTGGCGAAAGCACTACGTGCTTGTCTATCGTCAGAAAATAATCGTGCCAATATTCCTTGGTAAGCTCATCGAGGCTATTGACCCTCACCAGCTGCATTTCCGGAAGTATACGGTGGAAAAAGCAATATTGCCCGTGTATTTTCCTCGGAAAGAAAACCACATTTTTGTCCCAAAGCAGCATCGATTTTTCGAGCTTGCTTTCAGGATTGTGCCTAAGGTAGAAATACTGGTATTTTTCTGTGATGTATTTATTGAACTGTGCGATCCAGTTGAATTCTTCGTAAGTAATCTGCGGAACGATGATGTGTTTGTTTTCCCATTTCTTCAGGTCTTTGGAAGTAGCCAAAGTGCCTAATGCATTGATGCCATTATAGGAAGTATAAGTAATGTAATACGTATCATCGATTTTCACAACCCTTGCATCTTCAACACCTTGTGAGTCAAACTCAAATTCAGGTGCGATTATTGGCTCAGTATTGCGCTGGGCTACGGTCAGCGGCCCGTCAAGCCGGCAATAGCCTATAGTGGAATGATTGCCTTGGTGCAAAGCCCTGTAAAAAACATGGACGTCGTTTCCTTCCTGGACTACTCCGGGATTGAGGACACCCTCGCTTTCGAATGGCAAATCGGTTTTTGCCAAAAGAATTCCGTGTTTTTCAACTTTTACCATGATTTAGATTTTTGAGACTAATTTGCCTATAAATGATCCGGAAACCTTTTCGGCTAAAATTGAAGCGAGGTAACCTTTAAGGCTGCTATTCCTGCCGAGCACTTTTTCGATAAGGAAATTAGTGCTTGTCGTGGCAGCCATTTTTACCAGGTTCTTTTGGGTATCCTTGTCTTCAGCAATGTGCTGGACAGATTCCTTTAGGATTGTCCCAATGCTGAAAGCGCCTTTCAGCTCTTTGTACTGCCGGCTTATAGTGGCTTCCTGTTCGGCTTTTAAGATCCTTAGCTCTTCTATCCTGCCAAGCATATCGGCGTGACATGATTTTGATGTTGCTCCCATGACTATTTGGTTGTTGTGTTGTTTTGTTGTGGTTTAACAGTCATTCTTTTGCCAATGAAATTCTCGCATACGGGCTTTTCTATCAAGCCTCTTTTGAACAGGTAAATAAAAACTGCCAAAGCAAGATAGAATCCGCCGACTATCGCAAAGCCAATGTAGTTACCCAGCTGGTCGGACAGATAATAGGCAAGGTACATGCTTCCGAAAAAAGCAAACAGAACTAATATGACTGTAATAATCAGCGTGGTGATGATTCTGGAGATTATTGCTGCAGAATGATCAATCACTTCTAATTTTATCAGCTCATAATTAGTATCTGCATACTCTTTAAGGCTGTCTGTGAGTGCTTCTATTTTTTCATCTAGTGGCATATCAAGAACAATAAGTGTGTTTATTAAGCTTTTGCCGTGTCAGCTGCATTACTGATTTTAGCTTCGAGGCTGTTTTTTGCGCTGGCCACTTTATCTTCAATGCTGCTCTTTACATTAGCAGCATTTTCCTCAAGGAATTTTTCGGCTTTAGCCACCTGGCTTTTCAAATCATCCACCTGTCCCTGGAATTTATTCTTAAGGTCTTTGGACATCTTTTTTGCATTGTCTGCAATGTCTTTCCGTGTTTCCGAACCTTTTTTAGGTGCAAATAATACTCCTAATGCTGCTCCTGCTGCTGCTCCCAAAACCAGGGCCCCAACAACTTTCATTGTGTCTGTTTTCATCTCAATTAGTTTTTAATATTAAACTTGTTTTTAAAATTTGTATCCTATAGTTAATTGGTACCAATAGTTTTTGTAGCGTGGCGTTTCCGATGTTCCGTCACCTTTATTTTCTTTTAGGTCCCAACCTGCTCTTGCCCCTATTACGATCTTATCTATATTGACATCAACCCCACCGATAAATGCCAAGGTATTCTTCCTTATGTTATCATTATTAAATGCTTCCTCCTGCGACGAATTGGAAACGGCGCTGGTGAATTCGTTTTTCTCTTTCAATAGGTACGAAAACTGCGGCCCGGCCATGATGGATAAATATTCTATCGGCCTTACGGCAAAAAATACCGGAACATCAAGATAATCTGTTGTCCTTTCAAAACTATACGGACTTCCCAATAATGTTCCTTCGCCTTTAAACCCTTTCTGTGAGTATAAGACTTCGGGCTGGATGGCAAATAATTTGGTTAATGGTATCGTTACAAAACCACCGGCTACAAAACCAAGTTTGGCATCGGCTACAAAATCTTCACCCTCGCTGTCATAAACGTTAGACAAATTGGCTCCCAGCTTGGCTCCTAATATGAATTGGCTCCTGGTATCAGTATCTGTAACCGCTGTATCCTGAGCTCTGGCAGAAATAACCATAGTTATGGCTGCAAAAACCGTAAAGACTGACTTTTTCATTTTTGTTTTTATTTAAAGGTTAAGTTTTGGAGATTGGGGAAAAACCCCGATAAGTAATTTTATACCGGATCTTTTCCTCTAATGATTCTGAATAATATCGCAATGATCGCAATGACCAAAAGTATATGGATCAGGTTCCCCATTCCGTAGGCGAAATAGCCCAATGCCCAAAGGATAACTAAGATCACTGCTATTGTATAAAGTAAATTACTCATGATATTGAATTTTTAGGTTATTGATAAATTTGTTTGGTATCGTGTTTTTGATGATTTCTATTACTTCAGCCCTTTTCCTGTTCAGTTTTTTTTCCATTCTTTCGAGCAAGCTGTTTTCTCCGTTTTTTTCAAACTTTAAATCAGAAGCCGTAAGTTGCGGAAATCGCCTGCGTAAAAGCTTGGCCTTGACTTCCCAGTCAGTCGGAATTTTGAATGCTTCGTTGTCGTTCTTTGGTTTCATATTAGTGTTGTTTTGATTGTATTACAAAGTTGGCCCACGAACCCTCTAAACGCATTACATGATTAATATGATTGTTTACAGATATCCCATGTTTGGAATATTTTATACCTTTAAACGAAAACAAATGAGAGTAATTGCTGCCTTCTTCCTCCTGATGCTACAGCTTGTTTACAGCCAAAATGACAAGGCAAAATCGGATTGGCCTAACCTGCAGAAGTACGCCGAAGAAAATAAAACCCTTATGGACAAACAGCCAAATACCAAGCGTGTCGTGCTTATGGGCGATTCGATAACCGAGTTCTGGAAACCTACAGATGCTGCTTTTTTTTCGCAAACAGGCTATATTGACCGTGGCATCAGCGGGCAGACCACGCCACAGATGCTGCTGCGCTTCCGTCAGGACGTAATTGATATAAAAGCTGATGCTGTAGTGATATTGGCCGGAATCAATGACATAGCCGAAAATACCGGGCCAATTGCATTAGAGGACGTGATGGGAAATATCATCTCAATGGCCGAATTGGCGAAAGCCAATAAAATAAAGGTGGTGCTTTGCTCAGTGCTGCCTGCCAATAAATTTTGGTGGAACCACGAAATCCTTCCGGCAGATAAAGTCATTGCACTGAATTTCATGATAAAGGATTATGCCAAAAAGAACAACATTACCTATATCGAGTATTATTCCCCAATGGTGGATCCTGAAAAAGGTTTGGATAAAAAATGGGCTGACGATGGCGTGCATCCCAATTTAAACGGATACCGGTTGATGGAACCATTGCTGGTAAAAGCTGTTGAGGAAACCCTGAAAAAGAAATGATTATTTGTCAATAATCGCATCCTGGATCACACGCTGGATATTTTCACGGATGTTTTGCTGCGAAAGTTTATTCGGTAAGTTGGAATCGGGATACGTCCTGTTTGAAAGGAATACATAAACAATTCCCGTTGCCGGATCTGCCCATGCCATCGTTCCGGTAAAACCGGTATGCCCAAAGCTCGACATGGAAACACAACCGCAGGTTGGGCCTGCACCACTTATCTGCGGCTTATCGAAACCTAATCCGCGGCGATTGCCTTCGGCATAAAACCAGCTCGTATTGAAGGTATTGAACGTATCTTCCGAGAAATACTGGATTCCTCCATAATTGCCTTCCTGCAAATACATCTGCATCATTTTGGCAATATCCATCGCATTGGAAAATATCCCTGCATGCCCGGCAACTCCGCCTTCCATAGCGGCTTCCATATCGTGGACATAGCCTTGTATTGTATCGTGGCGGAAATACGTATCGATTTCTGTTGGCGCTATACGGGCTTTATCAATTTTAGTCAAAGGATTGAACATCGTATTGTTCATTCCCAATGTTTTATAGAAATTAGCATAAGCCAATTCATCCAAAGGCCTTCCTGTTACTTTTTCCAGATATTGTTTCAGTATAATGAACGTAAAATCGCTGTAGCGGTATTCCTTTTTTTCAATAAGCGGGCTTTTGATAATCTGCTTCATGATGGTATCATGATAATCATCGCGCAGGTACAAGCTATCTGAAACTCTTTTGGTAAATCCTGCAGTATATACTTTCCGATAGTATTTTTCCATTGGCATTTTTGCAGAATCCAGAGTTGCTTTATAAAATGGGATCCAGGCCTGCATCCTTCCATAATGCGAAAGCAGTTCCTTAAAGGTCATGTTTTGTTTGTTCGAGCCCCAAAAACTTGGCAGCATATCACCCAAAGTCGTATTGAGCGTTACTTTCTTTTGGTCGTAAACCTGCATAACATTAGGTAGTGTCGCTACCATTTTGGTCAATGAAGCCACATCATACAAATCTGAATTCTTTACCTTTACGTTGCCGTCATAGGTTTGTTTCCCAAATGATTTCTGGTAGATTACTTTTCCTTTTCGGGCCACCAAAACCTGCATTCCCGGCGCCATTTTACCGTCAATTGCCTTTTGGGCGTAGGTTTCGATTTCCTTTAATTTTGTCGAACTCATCCCAACGCGTCCCGGCGTTGAAAATCCCAGGCGATTGAGCTGCATTGTTGCCAAGCCATGTCCGGCCTTAAAATTCTCATTGATGGAAACCGGAAGCGTTCCTTTGGCTTCAATCGCCCCGAATAGCAATTCGGCCGAAACTTCCTGTGCTACATCGCCATTCTGATATGTTACCACAACAGCTTTAATAGTGTCAAAATTCTGGATTTGCGACAACACATAAGGTTTTGCAAAGCAATCGACAATAAGCTTTTTATCGTTTGCAATCCTGTTGATTACCTGCAGGTCACTATCTGTAAACGCAGGTACTTTCCACCATGCCTTATCCGATTTATGGTAACCGATGATTACGGTTTCATAATCCTTCAATTTTACCATCAACGAATCTATATTGGCATCGGCAACTTCGGTAACTTCTGTATATTTTTTTAATGTATTGACAAAAGCGCTGTTGGTATCATCACCCAGTTTGACATAGGCAATCTTTTGCCCTAAATCTTTGATAGGCAGCGTTTCGTTATCATTTTTGACAACGGTAACCGCATTTTCATACAATTCGTATTCCAAATCGTTATTCGTAGCCGGATTGATATCATTATACAAATTGATTGGTTCAACAGGCTTGTATTGGTTCAATCCTGCCTTGTATTTGTAATGCAGTATCTTTTTAACCGATTGGGCTAGGCGCGCTTCAGTAATAGTTCCATCCTGGTAGGCCATACAAATCTTTTCTGCCGCCAGCGGAACATTCTCAGCAAAAAGCAGAATATCATTTCCTGCCATAAAAGCTTCCAGGTCGATATCTCCCGGTTTCCTGAAATTGCTTGCACCTTTCATATTCAGCGCATCGGTAAAAATCAATCCGTCAAATTTCAATTCGCCTTTGAGCAGATTCGTCACCACGTCATAAGAAACCGAAGTTGGATAGCCATCACGTGGCTCCAGGCTCGGCACATTCAAATGTGCAACCATTACCGAAACCAGGCCTTCGTCAAACATACGCTTGTATGGATAGAGTTCGACCATTTCCAGATGCTCGCGCGAGGCATTTACGACAGGCAGTGTGCTGTGCGAATCTGTAGCGGTGTCTCCGTGGCCCGGAAAATGTTTTCCTGTAGAAAATACACCTTCAGCCTGCGCTCCGTCCATTAAGGCAATGGCATGTTCGGTAACATTGACCTTATTTTCGCCAAACGAACGGTAACCTATAATTGGGTTTTTCGGATTGGTATTGATGTCTAAAACCGGTGCAAAATTAAAATGGATCCCCATTCTTTTGCTTTCCTTAGCCATGCTGCTTCCTACCTTCTGAACCAGGTTCAGATCCTTGATGGCACCTAGGGTCATGTTAAACGGATAACGGAATGTGGAGTCAATCCGCATGCTCAATCCCCATTCGGCATCAATCCCGATAAACAGCGGGACTTTGGCTTTAGCCTGAAACCTATTGGTCATTTTGGCCTGGCGCATTGGGCCTCCCTGGAAGAAAATCAGGCCGCCTACTTTATTTTCGGTAACCAGTTTGTCAATATCGGCTTTGTGGGCTGCATCTTTATTGGAATAAACCGCTACCATAAACAACTGCCCTATTTTCTCATTAAGTGTCATTTTGTTGTAAACACTATCCACCCAACGTGTTTCTCCGGCAGTTTCCGGGAAGAAATTCTTTTTCTGTTTGGGTTCGTAGGCAGTTTCATCAATTGGGGCTTCTATTTCAGCTGGTTTTAATTCAACAGCAGGCTTGCTGACTTTTGTTGACGAACAATTCGTTAACAAAAACAGCAGGGCTGTAAATACACCTATCCTGAATACAAACCTTTTCATAAAACCTAAAACTTAAAAGAAACGGCTATGCCAGCTGTCGCCAGCAGGAACTTCCCAATTTTCGTTGAACTCTTCTATGGTGTTAACCAAATTATTGAATACAATAGTATTCTGCGTAACGGCTTTTTCCTTTGCCATACGTTTGAAATCAATCAGTGATTTATGAGCGATATGTTCCCCGTTTTTGAAGGTTACATTCATTTTATCCAGTAAATCCACCCCATATTGCTGTTCCAGTTTTTGGATAAAAGCTACCGATGAATCGATAGAACAGCCTGTAGCCTGCTGTACTTCCTGATTGACTGCAAGCACAATAAAGCGGTTGTATTTCAAAAGATAGGATGCTTCCAAGCCAGTGCCGTGGGCAGCCCAGTTTTCGATGAATATCTTCAGCTCATTTTCGATTTCGGCCAATTCAACATCAGAAAATTTTCGGTTGGATTGGTAAATCCAGATACGCGATTCTTCCGGTAAATTTTCAAAAGGGATATACATGATTTTTATTAAAATGTTTTTACAAAACCAAAACCAGCAGTCTTACCATCATAGAACGGAATCATCGCTGTTTTAGTATTTGTTGTTTTTGAATTCTTTTTTGTAAACAAACGACTGGTATACGGATAAAGCCAATAACCTGCCTTAGCGCTTAGTATCCCGATTCCGGCTCCGGCTACAACATCAGAAAGCCAGTGCTTGTTGTTATACATCCGGAATGCACCAGTTCCTGCCGCTACTACATAGCCCGAAATTCCGTACCAAACCGATTCGGCCTTGAATTCCTGCATCATCAATTCGGCTCCCATAAAGGAAGTTGCCGTGTGCCCCGAAGGAAATGAATTGAGGCTGCTTTTATCAGGCCTTTCCACGGATGCCGTTTTCTTAAACGCATTTACCGTCAATCCCATCAAAAGATAAGACGTTGCAAGTATAATAGTCCTGTCCTTAAGGTTGTTTTTGCTTTTTACGCCCAAAGCCGGCAAGATGTAAAGCGATGCTGCTGGCGCATATTGAGAAAAGTCGTCAATACTGGTTTTCTCATCGATGTCCTCAACGACTTCATCCCGGATTCCGGCATTGAAACCTTTGATCTGCCCGCTCTCAAGCCCAATAATCCCATAACCGATAAATACGGCAGGGATGATCAGCTGTTGGTATTTGAAGTCTATTTTTTTTTCAATAGCAGCAGTATCTATGCTTGTACTATCTGAGGATTGTTGGGCAAAGATTTGAAATGATAAAAGAAGAAAACATACTATAAGACGAATCATGCAAATTGATTATAGATCCTGGGCATTAGCAATTAATTCGGCTACATCCATTACTTTGATTTCGCCTTCCTTTTCCTTGGCTTTTACGCCATCGGTCATCATTGTATTGCAGAATGGGCAGCCTGCTGCAATAATTTCGGGTTTGGTTTCCAAAGCGTCTTCTGTCCTTTCAACATTGACATCCTTGTTTCCTGGCTCCGGTTCTTTAAACATTTGGGCACCGCCGGCACCACAGCATAAACCGTTGGCGCGCGAGCGTTTCATCTCCACTAATTCTGCATCCAGTTTCTGGATCAAATCGCGTGGCGCTTCATAAACATTATTAGCTCTACCCAAATAGCATGGATCATGGAAAGTGATCCTTTTTCCTTTGAACTGCCCACCTTCAATTGTAAGGCGGCCTTCATCGAGCAGGGATTTCAGGAATTGCGTATGGTGGACTACTTCATAAGTTCCGCCCAATTCCGGGTATTCATTTTTCAGTGTATTAAAGCAATGCGGACAGGCCGTAACAATCTTTTTGGCTTCATAGGCATTTAAGACTTCGATATTCATCATCGCCTGCATCTGAAACAAAAATTCGTTCCCGGCACGTTTTGCAGGATCACCTGTACAGCTTTCTTCGGTACCCAAAACGGCAAACTCCACATTGGCCTTGTTTAGGATTTTTACAAAAGCTTTGGTGATTTTTTTAGCCCTGTCATCAAAACTACCGGCACAACCAACCCAGAACAATACTTCCGGTTGCTTGCCCTGAGCCATCATTTCTGCCATTGTTGGCACATTTAACACTTCTGACATATTCTTATTTTAGTGCAAAATCACAAAGCTGCAAAATTGCAAAGTTTGAAATCTAAAATTAATCATGATGTTCGTCATCGAACACCTGGATCGTTACTTCTTTTTCTACCAGATTAGTAAACTTCCCTCTGTAGCGGGTTGCTTTTACCAGGTGGTTATCAATCCAGTGGTAGTTGCCTCCACGCGGTTTGCCGAATACGATTCCGTGGTATTTGAACCCGTGCTTTTTAAGCCAAATCTCTGTATACTCCCTGTGCGCTTCTGTTCTGGAAGTAAAGAAGAATATAATATGCCCTTCGTCATACCATTTGTTCAATGTTACCAATGCATCCGGATAAAGTTCGGCCGTAAGCATTCTTTCCGGCTCTTCATTCGGGATATCGTCACAGATGGTTCCGTCAATATCAATTAGGTAATTCTTTACTCCTTCTGGTAAAATAGGGCTTAAATGCTGCCCGTTTTCAGTTACAGTTTGTAAGCTTTTTTCAATGTCTTCCGCTTTCATCTTTTAATGTTTATTATTTCACATTCATTAGACAAATTCCCAAGGCTCACATTTATGGCAATTTGCTTTATATTAATTTAACTTCTTTAAATCTTTTATCAAATATTACTCGCTAACTCACACTTCGCGTTTGGGTCGTATCGTTACTCATTTTTCCAGTTCAGCCTATCTTGCTGATTGTACTGCCAAGGAGCACCATTGTTTTCAATATTGGTCATCATAGCATTCAATGATTGCGGTGCTGCACTTTGTTCCATTACCAAAAATCGCCTCATGTCCATGATGATTGATAACGGGCTTATATTAACCGGGCATTCCTCAACGCAGGCATTGCACGAAGTACATGCCCAAAGTTCTTCGGGTGTGATGTAATCGTTAAGCAATGATTTATTGTCAGGGACAAAAGTTCCTTTGTTGACATCAATATTCTTTCCAACTTCTTCCAATCGGTCGCGTGTATCCATCATGATCTTACGCGGGGAAAGTTTTTTTCCTGTTTGGTTTGCCGGGCACGATGATGTACAGCGGCCACATTCGGTACATGTATAAGCATTGAGTAATTGAACCCAATTCAGATCTTGTACATCCGATGCCCCAAATTTATGTGGGACCGCATTTTCATCAACAGGCTGCGCCGCAAAAGGATCGGCATTTGGGTCCATCATCAGCTTTACTTCTTTGGTAACACTTTCCAAATTGTCGAATTGCCCTTTTGGGTTCAAATCGGCAAAATAGGTATTTGGGAAAGCCAAAAGTATGTGCAGGTGCTTCGAATAGTAAAGGTAATTAAGGAAAACCAGTATCCCTATAATATGCAGCCACCATGCCGTTCTTTCGATAATTTCAACCTGAACCAAATCCAAAGAATAGAATAATGGGGAAATGTATTGCGATATCACATTTCCTGAATTCATCATCTGGAAATGTAGGTCGGTGGAATTCATGATCAGGAATAAGGACATCAAAACCATTTCGAAATACAAAATCGTATCGGCATCGCGCTTTGGTGCTCCTTTCAGATCAGGATTAGCAAAACGCTTTAACCTGATGATATTTCTTCTGATCCAGAAAATGATCACTGAAACCAGTACCAAAACAGCAAGTACTTCAAACGATCCGATCAGGAAACCATAAAATCTACCAAGATCTTTAAACACACGGTGTGTTCCGAAAAGCCCATCGATAATGATTTCAAGAACCTCGATATTGATAATGATAAAGCCGGCGTAAACGATGATGTGCAAAAATCCGGCAACCGGGCGTTTTACCATTTTGGATTGGCCCAAGGCTATCATTGCCATGTTTTTCCAACGCGCTGAAGGATTATCAGTACGGTTAACGTCGTGGCCCAAATTGATGTTGCGCTTTAGTTTTATTACATTTTTAGCAAAAAAACCAATTCCCGCAATGAGGATTATGGCAAAAAGTATGTTGTCAATATACATCATGGCTTAGGGTTTCTTTTTAGCGATGGAATCTGTTGCCAGCTGCTCAGGCGATGGCGCTTTGTAAGGTTTGTTTTTCTTCCCAAAGAGCGAAACGTTCACGTAACGTGTTGGGTTCAGGCGGAAATCCTGTAAAAGCAGTTCGAGTTCTTTTGATGATTTAGCCAGGTTGTTGTACATAGCATCGTCTTTTGCCAATTTGCCCAAAGTTCCTTTCCCTGCCTGCATATCGGCCATTATCTTATCAACGCTTGCCAATGTCTTTTCAAGGTTTTTAACGGTTTTGCCAATATTTGCCTTAGACAGCGAATCGGATGCCTTTGCAAAATTTGCCGAAGCTTTATCTATGTTAGTCATTGTTGAGCTGATTTTTCCTTTATTATCAGCGAGCATTTGGTTTACGTTTTTAGACGCTACCTTGAATTCGGCTAAAGTTCTCATTAAGATTGGCAATACCGCTTTTTAGGTTTTCCTTGGTTTTTGCATCCAAAACCGAATTGATATTCTTTAGCAATTCATCTGCGGAAACTACCATTTTTTCTACTTTCTCCTGTAAAGGCGTTAGTTTATCAACAACCAATGAAGTCAAGCCTGGCTTGACATCTCCCTGCAATGTCATACCAGATTCCGCTGGGGTTTGGTCCTGGAAATTCGGGATGATCATAATTTGCTTGCCACCGATCAATCCCGGCTCATAAATAGCTGCAACGCTTGATTTTGAAAACGGGAAATCATTTTTGATTTGAAGTTCCACCTGGATCTTACCAGCATCATTCAAGAATTTAATGCTGCTTACCTTACCCACATTCAGTCCGTTTATGGTTACCGGAGCCGAATTTACCAAGCCTTCCACATTGTCATATTGGACGTAGAAAGTCTTGTAATTGGAAAGTAAATCTCTTCCTTTTAGGAAACTATAACCCCAAATGAATAATAAAATTGAGGCGATAACTAATATGGCGGTCTTGATTTCTCTGGTAATTTTCAATGGTAAAGCTTTTTTGCAAAGTTAAAATAAAATATTGGAACTCCTTGTTATTATTGTTTTAAAGCTTCCTGTACCGAAACTTTCCTGCCGTTCTTGAATGCAATCACAAAGGCTGATGTATATCCTTTTGCTTTGGCTTCCGCCAATAATTTTTTGGCATCATCGTAACTTTTAGTTTCACCATACATATACTTGTATAAAGTACCTTCGTTAGCCACCGAAATATTGTTCAATCCCTTAAAATTACTTGGTGTCGGATCTAATTTGGTTCCGCTTGCAGAAAGCTGTACTTTAAATGTAGCCACACCATCAACTGGAGGTTCGGGTTTTATTTCCGGTTTTTTGATTTCGGGAGCTGTGGTTTTAGCAACAGGTTTTTTAGCTGTTGTATCGCTTGTTTTGATCGGTTCTACTTTTTCCGAAGGCTTCACGCCGTCATCACTACCCAAATTGCCTTTGCTGTAAGCAATGATCGCATTGGCAATCGATTCTGCTATCTGCTGCTGGCCTGCATCAGAATCTAATCTGGCGCCTTCAGCAGGGTTTGAAATAAACCCCATTTCGATTACAATGCTTGGCATGAAAGCTTTGTACAAAACCATTAGCGGAGCCTGCTTCACGCCCCGGCTTTTGATCCCGGCGTCCAAAAACTGCGCCTGGACTTTCCCAGCAAGGGTTATGCTTTTGTCCATAAAATCATCTGTATCGGTTTTAACAGCCAATGATTCTGGCGACTTCGGATTAAAATTACCGTATTTGGCAGCAAAATCCTTTTCCAAAGTAGTCACCTCATTTTCGCGTTTTGCCGCTTCTAGGTTGGATGCATTTTTAGACATCCCGAATACATACGTTCTCGCTTCCATCCGCAGCTGTATTTTTATTGGAATTGCAATGTACCGAAACGAAAATACCGGCATCTGCCCTATTGGCAATATTGGCACGCTCTACCAGATCCACCATTACATCCGATTTACGGGTATAAACCACTTCAATTCCGGAGCTGCGTTCCAATATCCGGCCAACTTTAAGCACGACAGACAAGGCAATATTTTTTTCAATGTGCCCATTATTGACGGCTCCATAATCCTGACCGCCATGGCCGGCATCAAGAGTTACCTTAAGTTTTTGGGAATATGCTGTATTTGAAACAAATAACACAACAGCTGCTGCTATTAAAGCTATCCGTTTCATTGATTTTATAACTTTCAAAATTTCTATTTTTTATTTTAAGGCAGATGTTTTTCCGTTTTCCACTATTACTATAAAAGCATCAGGAAAACCATGGCTTTTCGCCTCACTGTTCAATCTTTTGGCAATGTTCAGATCGTATGATTTTCCGTAGTAATAACGGTAAAGGTTATTTTCAAATGTGTATGAGATATTTTTAAGCCCTTTAAAATCCTTTGAACTGACATCTTTCTTTTTTGAGCTTGCAAAAAGCTGGATTTTATAGAATTCTTTTCCCGAATCGTCACCGGCATCTTTATTGGCTTCAATGGCATCGTTTGATTTAATGATAGTTGAATCAATCGTTTCCTTTGGTTCAGGTTTGTATTTTTTTTCCACAACTTTCACATCTTCTTCATTCAATGGCTCATTAAAATACATTTTTTTGTAATGAATGATCGAGTTGGCAATCTGGCGCGCCATTTCGGTTTGCCCTTCGTCCGAATTCAAGTATTCTCCTTCTTCTTTGTTTGACAAAAATCCCAGCTCGATCAAAACACCAGGCATGGTTGCGGCGTCCAAAACCCATAAAGGCTGCTGCTTTACACCACGGGTTTTCCTTCCCAGTTTATTAGTAAAGTTCTGCTGGATTGTTGTTGCCAAATCGATACTTTGGTATAGGTTTTCTTCCTGGATGATTTTCCTTCCAAGAGTAATTTCCGGCTTGTTAGGATCAAAGCCCTTATAAGTCTGCTTATAATTATCTTCAAGCAAGATTACCGAGTTTTCCCTTTTGGCAACTTCAGTATTCATATCGGTCCTGGAAAGCCCCATTACAAAAGTTCTCAGTACCTTCTGGAGCAAAATTCTTGACTGAATTGCAGTGGATGGAAACAAACAAATGTGCATTGATCCTGTTAGCAACCTTTGGACGATCAACCAATTCTATGAATTCATCTGTTTTACGGGTATACGTAACAACAAAATCTTTTTCCGCTTCAAGAAATCTACCCACTTTCATGGTCGTTTTCAGTGCAATCTCTTTTTCTACATATCCATGGTAGGAATTCCCAGGATCTTTACCTCCGTGGCCCGCATCTAGTACAATCGAGAATTTATTTGCAGCCGATTGCCCAAAGACATTCAGCACGCCTAAAATCAAAAGTACTGAAAAGCAGGTTTTTATATTTTTTATAAATCTCATCGGACTAAAAGTTAATTTTAATTAAAACGGAAAGGTTATAAAACCAATATTTCGTTATTTTTGACCAGAAATATTGTTTAAGTTTGCCCACGTCAAAAATCAAGCCATAATTCTACAAAAATAGCACTAAACCTTTGCAAAGAAACTTATTTTATATCGTTTTTTTAACAATTTTCCTAACATTGGGGAGCGCTAAAACTTATTCGCAGGATTCGTCCAAAAAAGGAAAATCCTTTCCGCCTAAAAATCAAACAAATACTGATCCGGTCACTAAAAAGGAACCGGAACTGACCGAAGTTAAGGAAATCCAGATAAAGACTGAAACCATCGCTAAAAAACCATTGCTTGAAAGCAAGATCAGGAGAAAAGCGGTGGATTACGAAAAATTCAACCAGAAGACCAAACAGATCACGCTTTACAACAAAGCTGAAGTTTATTATGAGGATATCGAGCTAAAATCGGGAATCATTATTATCGATTATGACAAAAGCGAAGTGTATGCCGGAAGGATAAAAGATTCGACCGGAGCCTATATCCAGCGCCCGGTCTTCAAACAGGGCAGCAATGTTGTCGAACCGGACTCCATTCGGTTCAACTTCAAAACCAAAAGGGCAAAGATCTGGAACTCAAGAACAACACAAGGCGAAATCTCGATAAGGGCTGAACAGACAAAAAGAGTGAACGATTCGGTTTACTACATGAAAACAGCCCATTTTACCACCTCAAAAGATTTAGACGATCCCGAATATGAGTTTGTAACCAACAAGGTGAAATTCGTCCCGAAGAAAAAAATTGTCGTAGGCGGTACCCAAATGTATATTGCAAAGGTGCCTACTCCTATCTTCCTACCGTTCGCTTTCTTCCCTATGAGTGAAAAAAGCCGTTCCGGGATCATCATGCCTTCCTATAATGATAGCAATACCCGGGGTTTTTCATTGCAAAACGGCGGTTATTATTTTGCACTTACCGATAATTACGATTTGACTGTATTGGGAGATTATTACACCAACGGAAGCTATGGTTTGCGATTTGAATCTTCTTACGCCAAAAAATATAAGTTCATGGGGAACGTCAATGTGCGTTTCGAAAACCTGATTTCAAGCGAAAGAGGTTATCCAGATTATTCAAGAACAAACATCTATAATATTCAATGGTCACATACCAAAGATGCCAAATCGAATCCAAACTCACGTTTTTCGGCATCCGTAAATTTGGGAAGCAGTAAATATTATGTCAATTCAATCAACCAGGTCAATGTTGGTTCAAGGCTTAATAACACGCTGAGCTCGTCCATTTCCTATTCTAAAACATTCAATTCGGTGCCACAGGTAAACCTGACTTTGGCAGCTACCCATTCGCAAAATACCAACACCGAAGAAATCAATATGACATTGCCAACGCTTCAGCTAAGTGTGGACAGGATATTTCCTTTTGCACCAAGGGATGGCATTAAGAAAGGAATCTTGAAGAATATTAATTTCCAGTATAACCTTAGAGGGGAAAACAGGATACAGACCCATGATTCGCTTTTCTTCAAGCCACAGATGTTCCGGGATGCCAAGGTTGGTATGCAGCACAGCATTCCGATCAGTACAAATTTTAAGATATTCAAATATTTCAGTGCTACGGCATCGGCAAATTATAATGAAGTCTGGTACCTGAAAACTATCCGGAAGCAATTTGACGCTTCACAAAATGCTGTAGTAAATACAGAAGTTTCGGGCTTTGATGCGTTTCGGACATATTCTTTGTCAGCCGGATTGGGAACTACGATTTACGGAACTTTTAATTTTGGCGAAAAGAAAAAAATACAAGCCATCCGGCATGTAATGCGCCCAAATGTATCCTATAGCTATACTCCAAGTTTTGCGAAGTATTACGACACTTACGATCCTGACGGAAGCGGGACGATGAGGAAGGACTACACCCGATTTGAAGGCGGTATATTTGGTACTCCAGGAAAAAACATGTCCAACAACCTTGGATTCAGCCTGAGCAATACTTTTGAGGCAAAAGTAACCGACAAGGATTCTACCAAAACAGAGCCAAAGAAGATCATGCTGCTGAACAACCTGAATTTCTCTACAAGTTATGACATCACAGCCGATTCGCTGCGGTGGGCCCCAATGCGTGTAAGCGGCGGAACGCAATTGTTTAACCAAAAAATGAACGTAAACTTTGGTGCCACGCTTGATCCGTATGCCATCAATAATTCGGGGCAAAGAATTAACACCTGGAATATTAACAATGGCGGAAGCTTGTTCCGGATGACCAGCGCCAACATGACGCTGAATTATTCCTTCTCTAGTAAAGATGGTGAAAACAAAGAAAAGAAGAACAAACAAGGAGAAAGGAATGGTGGCCGGGAAGATGATTTATTTGGTACCAATACCGATTTGAGCGACCGGCGCGACAGCCAGTTCAGCGAAGACAGCAATAAAGATGATGGCGAAAACCCTCTCACTGAGTTTTTCAAATACAATCTGCCCTGGGACATGACATTAGCCTATTCCCTAACCTATTCCAACAACAACAGGGAGCAAAAAATAACCGGTAACTCACTTATGGTTTCCATGAATACCGATCTGACACCCAAATGGAAAATCGGGGTTTCCACCGGATATGACTTTGTCAACAAAGGGGTTACCTTTACCCAATTCCGTTTTGAGAGGGACTTGTTAAGCTGGCGGATGGATTTCAACTGGGTCCCATTTGGAGACAATGCGTATTGGGGCTTCTTCATTGGTATTAAGGCCGGCGTGCTAAGCGATATCAAATGGGATAAGCGCAACCAGCCAGACCGGGCAATCAGATAATTATGAGTCAATAAATTATAGATCATGAATTCAAAAAAAATCATTTATACAGATAACGCACCGGCGCCTATTGGCCCTTACAGCCAGGCCGTATTAATTGGCGATACTTTATATACTTCAGGACAGGTTGCGCTTAATCCGTCGACCATGGAATTGGTCATCGATGACATCGAAACCGAAACCAAACAGGTCATGGAAAACATGAAAGCTGTTTTATCCGCAGCCGGGATGCAGTTTGGCAATGTAGTAAAAACAACCATTTTCATCATGGATATGGGAGACTTTGCGCGGATCAATTCGGTATATGCAACATATTTTGACGAGGCAACTGCCCCAGCCCGGGAAACGGTCCAGGTTGCAGGCCTACCAAAAGGCGTCAATATCGAAATATCAATGATTGCAGTGAAATAACCGATATTCATTTTCATTATAAAAATCCCTAGTTGAAAGCTGGGGATTTTTTGTAGTTTCCAATAAAAGAAACTAATGCTTATATTTGTTTCTATCCTTGAAGCCCAAGCAATATGTTAGACCATTTTCCCTTTTATCTGGTATTGATTTTTGCCATTGTAGTAATTATGATGATAGCCGATAAAATCAAGATTGCCTATCCCATCCTATTGATTTTGGCAGGTTTGTTGATAAGTATCATTCCAGGAATTCCGGTTGTTGCCATTGACCCCGAATTTATTTTCCTGATTTTCCTGCCGCCTTTATTATATGAAGCTGCCTGGTCAATTTCATGGAAAGAGCTCTGGCATTGGCGCCGGATCATACTTAGTTTTGCCTTTGTTGTTGTATTTTTTACAGCTTTATCAGTGGCTTTGGTCGCAAATTATTTCATTCCTGGTTTTGGACTGGCTTTAGGGTTCCTTTTAGGCGGAATTGTTTCCCCTCCTGATGCTGTAAGTGCCGGGGCTATTTTAAAATTTGTAAAAGTGCCTCGCGGGATATCTTCAATCCTGGAAGGAGAAAGCTTATTGAATGACGCTTCTTCGCTGATTGTCTTCAGGTTTGCACTAGTGGCAGTCAGTACAACCCAGTTTATTTTCTCACATGCAGTCATGAATTTTGCATGGATGGTAGTTGGCGGAATTGGAGTTGGGCTTTTGATTGGGTTTATTTTCATGAAATTCCACAAATACCTTCCTACAGATGCCAATATGGATATTGTCCTTACACTGATAACCCCATACATAATATATCTGATTGCAGAAGAAGTCCACAGTTCCGGAGTTTTGGCGGTGGTAAGTGCTGGGCTGTATTTATCCAACAAAAGGCACTCCTTTTTATCGAGCGCATCACGGGTAAGAGGCTACAACGTTTGGCAAAGCCTTGTTTTTGTATTGAATGGTTTGGTATTTACCCTGATAGGGCTTTCATTGCCATCGATTACGGCGGGGCTTGAAAAAGAAGGAATCAGTTTCTATTCTGCTGTTGGATACGGTGTACTGGTGACCGCAGTTTTGATTATTGGGAGGATTTTAGCTGCTTATGGAGCCGTGGTCGTAACCATGATTGCCCGAAGGTTTATTAAGGTTGCAAACGAAAATCCTGGAATGAAAGGACCTTTCATTATTGGCTGGACCGGAATGCGTGGTGTGGTTTCATTGGCGGCAGCCTTGTCTATTCCGGTAACGCTGGATAATGGAAATGCATTTCCGCAGCGTAACCTGATCCTGTATATCACTTTTATAGTAATATTGCTGACATTGGTCGTTCAGGGGCTTACGTTGCCCTATATAATAAAAAGGTTCCATATGATAACTGATGAGCAGGAACAGGAAGAACAGCGCCTTTACAACCAGATAAAACACGAATTGGCCGAATTTGCGCTGCTCCATCTTGAGGACAATTATGGCAAAGCGCTTAACGAACAACCTATCCTTCAAAAGATTGCCAACAAATGGCGCGACAGTAAAATGCTTACCGAAGACACCGACATGACAGCCGAATGCAAAATCATCTACCTGAATATCATTGGCCAGCAACGAAAATGGCTGATCAAAAAGAATAAAAAAGAATCGGGTATCGATGAAAACATCATCCGCAGGCATTTGCATCACCTGGATATGGAGGAAGAAAAAATAAAATTCTTATAACTGACTGAAAATTAATCAACAAAACATACTACTTGTTAATTTTTTTCTTACTTTAGTTCTCTCTTCCGGGCAGATACCACAGAAAATTTATTGTAATACAGCCTGTTTAAACTAATTGATAGTGTAAACAATGCTAGGTTGTTTAATAAAAAATATGTGGATCTTATGGAAAAATTAAAACCGGATTCTTTATCGTCTATAGCGATGAAAAAAGCTGAAAAAACTTTAAAATCAGCTTCTTTCATTGGTTTATTTATCGGGCTGATTGGTCTGATTGGATATCCCATCTCTATTTCAGGGAAACTTTTGATCTTCATTGGCATCCTTTTGGCAAGCGCTACATTCATGTCTAGTTTTTTTATTGGTACGCTATTTGGCATGCCCAAAAGAAATGACGAACTCAACAGCAGCTACTCTGTTAATAACAGCCTGGTTGAAATATCCGACTGGCTGACAAAAATAATTGTAGGGCTGGGCTTGGTAAATTTAAAGCAGATCCCAGTATACCTTATGGCAATTGGCAAATACATCAGTGATGCCTGCGGAAACATTGATGGATCAATAAGCGTTTTTTCGATAACTGTAGTGCTTTATTTTGCTGCTTTGGGGATTTACATTGGTTACAATTACATGAGATTGGTTTTATCCCAAAAATATAAAATTGCGGATGACAATATCCTGACCAAAGTCATACAGGAAAAAAACACTCTTATCAATGAACAGAAAGTAGAAAAAGAAAAGCTAAAAGAAGAAATCTTAGAAAAAGATATCCGTGCAAAATCCCTGCTCCAGGAAATAAATAAAACTACTGATGAATCGGGCACAATCAAAATATCGCGATCCATTGAAAGCTTCAAGCTATTGGCTGAAGATAGATTAAAAGCCGGTATGCTTGAAAACCCTGAAGACCCGCAAAAAGGACAATGGGGAAAATTAGCCATCCGAAATGACCGAGAGTTAAAAGCCAGGGTCAGGACGATTACCAAAGAATTTTTCAGGATTCACCTTGAAGTGGTCTCCACTGATAATAATAATCCGCTAAAAGAAGGGGAAACAGTAATTTTTGCCTTGCACCCGTCTTTTGGCAAGCCACCTTTAAAATATAGCCAGGTCAAAGACGGAGTAGCTGAAATAAAACTATATGCATATGGTTCTTTTACCGTTGGTGCTTTAGTTGACAAGGGGACTACCGAACTGGAATTGGACTTGGCCGAGCTTCCTGGCGTTTCGGATTATTTTAAGGAGAATTGATTGGCATAGTTCCTCATTGCCCAGAAGACTGCATTTTCATAAAAGGCTGCATGATGCTTAGCCGGTTGCCTTCGGTGTCATAAAAAGATACGTAATGCCCGTAGCCCGGAATTTCAACAGGCTCGCCAAGTAATTTGCCACCGGCTTCTATAATGCGGTCCATTGCTTCGCGTATATCGTCAACACCAATCACCAATGAAGGGCACTGGTCTGGAGTTTCGTCATTTTTCGGATAAAACCCGCCATTGATGGCGCCTGGATTTTTAATCATGCCGTCTTCATCTGTTTCTGTAGTCGTAACCACTACATAATTTCCCATATCTTCACCAAACATTTTTGTTTTCCATCCAAACGCATTGGAATAAAAAACCGCCATCCTGTTCCTGTCTTCCGCAGGCATTTCAAAATGCATAACCGGATTCATCTTTTCATTATTTTCCATTGCCGTTCATTTAAATAAAGTTAATTGTTTAAGCCAAATTTAAATCCAACTCAAAAACAATCTGTTATATAATATTAAGCCGGTTTTACATAATTTTTATTTTGATGCTTTGTATCTGACTTATTATCATGTATTTTATCGTTATTAATTGATTTTCAACGACTAAACATTACATTTTAACGAATCTTACAAATACTATTCGTACATTAGATACTGCTAATCAGCAAGTTTCAAATACCGCAAAATTTATTGGGAGCAATTTGCATATTCCATCAGGAATTCTGCCATGACTAGTTGCATTATGACCTGATCATAGAACGTATTCCATGCAAATTAAATTCCCAAAGGATAATCTATTTTGTGATATGGGACTAACAGACTTTCTAATTTCTTTTAGCATTATCATGATGATGCTAAGTTTTGTTTCCGAACGGACTTCAAATTTCATTAAGCTGTATTTTCAGAGTAAGATAATCTATATCCCTTTTATTTACATCGATAAAAATGGGAAATGGAACGTATTTCTTTCGGCCAAATTGGAAATTTTAGCCTACAGCCAGCCAACTCAGGCCGCTGAAAAAGAGCGTGAGTACCGGGTAATGATAATAAACATCATAATCGGAATAATTATAGCCGCCCTTGCGAATGCCAATTTTTTTGAAATCATAAAAAAAATCAGCTCCAAGACTTCTAACAATGATGTGATTTTGATCCAGGGCTGGCTGATGAGTGATATTGACCTTCCAAAAGTGCTTGGGTTCTTTTACCTACTGACTTTTCTTTGGTCCTTAAGCCTGATGCTTTTTAATAAACTACAAGAAAATGCAACAGGTGTAAACCAGTATTATGTGAGGGCGCCATTCTTGTTATGGATTATTTTTACTGTCGTTTTATTGATTTTAGGGCATGGCGATCAAAAATCAAACTACTATATTATAATAAACCACACCATTGGCTATGCCATGGTTGGGGTCTTTTTGAGCCTTGGGTCTAAATTTTGGCACGACCTTCTTGACATTCTTTTCAAATTTAAGAATACGCAACAAAAACTCGCCGACAACAAAACCTATACCGATTACGACAGTGCCGATAAGCTGGCTGCATTGGCAGAGACGTTTCAATATGAAGTTGCCGAACAATTATTTCAAACATATAAAAATGAAATAAGCAAAATTGAGGGTGTTGTTTCGTATGGTTTCAATACAGTTATGGATAAAAGATCACGGCTTTACAGAAAAATAATTGAAGTGGAATATTCAACCGCTGAAGCTCAGAAACCTCTATTGGAATTACAGAATTGCAGTTCAATAATGCTTAATTACAATACCTTTTACCTAAAGGATTATCTTAATCTTTATTACACCAATACCTTGGAAGCGGTAAACGCTGTTGATGATTCCCCTCAATGTTACGCACATAACGATTATGACGGAAATGATCATAACAGAGGCTCTTTCAATGTTGCAATAATCGATCAAAAGTATTATGCAATAAGCAATTTGCATGTATTTGCTGATAAAGCGGAATTTAAGGATTACTACGAAAATAAAAATTACGTCTTAACACATACCGATGTCAAATTTGTGATAAATGGAGAAACATTTTATGGCTCAATAGATTTAGATAGGATTGATTTTGGTTTTAAGAATGATGAAAGCCAAGATTTTGCAGCATGTGAAATAGGAGCAGATTTATATAACGCTTATACTAATTTCATAAAAGGCCATATCAATCTCAGCAATCTTCCTATTGGTAAAATGGAAATGTTTGGGGCAGCCAGCAAGCACCAGCAATTCAATATGATTTCCACATTCCTGGCAACAGACTGCAAGGTAAATTACAATACGTTTTACAGGCAAATGAAACTAATTAAAATTGATGACATAAAAGTCATTAAAGGTGACAGCGGATCATTTGTATACTACAAACAGAAAATCAATAGTACCACTACAATCATTCAGAAAGGGATTATCGTAGCAAAAAGCGATAACTTCTCCTATATGTTTAGATATATTGACATTTAATAGTAACCTAAAACCTAACCAATTATGAAAAAAATTATTCAATTTATTATGGTACTCCTATTAATGAATGGAGATAAAGCCATTGCCCAGTTTAATGTATTTCTGTCTAAAGATGGGGTCCCAGTGTTTAATAAACTGAATGCCAAGGACGGAGATATCAACTTTTATAATGTTAACCCCTCTACAGTAGGTGCTACGCCAATTGCTGGTGAAACCATTAACAAAGATGTTTTAATAAAAGATTGCAAGGAAGCGTCTAAAACTGTCAAAATGAAATTTAAGGATAAAGATGGTAAGGAAAATGATGCTGAAATAAAATACGTATACGATTGTAAAAATAAAAATATCAAATTTCTCCAAAATGATAAGCCAGTTAAAATTTTAGGTCTTAAAGACAATGTTTTTAAAGACGGGGAAAATAAAGCCGATAAAGAAAATGAAGATGGCAACGATCAGGATACAGGAAAAAAGACCGATTTGCAGGCACTTCGGGAGGCTGTAAAAATTAAAATAAAAAGGGAGGGAATGAAGGATTATAAAGGCCAGAATAATCTGCTCATTGACAAAAAAGGAAACATTGTCGTTTTTATGGATTCAGAAGGTTCGTCTTTGTACAATGATTTCCCAAAAGCGGGCAGGGAAAACTATGACAAGTATAAGTTTTATGTTGTCACTCTTGAAGAGGGAGAATACAGGGTAAGCTGTGAAGGCAGATTCGTTCCGGTTGCCTTGAGCTCAGAAATCGATGACGAAAGGGAATCTGATAATCCTTCAGCCACAAGTGAAGAAGAAGTTCCAAAAAAAATCTATTTTTATGAATCAGATACCTTCGGGCCATATACTGAATCGTTTGATATGACCCTCAAAAAAGGAAAGAAGACAATCATAACGAAAACTATCAGCTTATTACCGGTAAAAAGAATCAGCGTCGGAACAAGCATAATTTCCTCTTGGCTTAAAAATCCACAAAACATCCAAACATTTACAAAGCCAAATGGGGATGTAACCCTCATTGCCGACGATCCCTCAAACAGAGCATTCGTGGGCATGTTCCTAACTTTTCATTTATCGCCTAGAAATCTGGATGTTGAACCAAGGAATCTTAGTGAGCGCTGGGGAGTTTCAGTAGGGACAAATTTAAGTGACAAATCATTTGAGAACTTCTTCCTCGGCTTAAATTACGAAGTCAGGAATGGCCTGTATTTCAATGCCGGTATACACTATGGCAGGATCAATACTGTCGTTGGACATGATGATTTTGATTTTGGGAATGATGTTTTTGAAGGAACATTAGAGGTAAGAAAAAAATGGAAAATTGGGGGGCCTTATGTCAGTATTAATATTGATACTGATGTATTTGCCAAGGTTTTTAAAAGCTTGCTCGGTCCTGCACCAACAACACCATAAACTATATTTAAGCGCGAAGGTTAATCTCCGCGCTTTTTTTATCATTTCTCATCCAAACCCAATAAGAGCAGCTGCGCTGTCGCTTCATTGGTGGCCAACGGGACATTGTGCACATCGCAAATGCGGATCAGCATGCTGATATCTGGTTCGTGAGCGTGGCTCGAATTAGGATCTTTAAAAAACAGCACCATCTTGGTTTTGCCTTCAGCTACGCGCGCGGCAATCTGTGCATCGCCACCCTGTGGGCCCGACAGCATTTT
Organism: Flavobacterium sp.; assembly: GCA_049841115.1. Classification (GTDB taxonomy): domain Bacteria; phylum Bacteroidota; class Bacteroidia; order Flavobacteriales; family Flavobacteriaceae; genus Flavobacterium. The sequence goes on along the minus strand of JASGHQ010000004.1, from coordinate 125,789 downwards.
TTTTACTTTAATGCCAACAGCCTCTACCCTACGCCCGGTGGTACCTGTAGCAATGAGCTTTATGTTTTCCCGTGCCAGGAGCGATTTGTTTTTATTGATAAACTGAACCATGTCGGCTTTTTTCCCATCGTGTGCAATAATGGCTATTTCCATTTCTATCTATTTTTAAGTAAAAATAAAAAAATCCCGATACATCGGGATTAATTGTTATTTGTTCAAAACATGGTAAGCAATTAAACCATCGATCGGTCGGCGCAATACATTGCCAACCTGAATTCCGTATTTGTTCAAAACTTCTGTCAATTCATCCTTAAGGTAAAAAGCTATTGAGCCTACAAAATGTACCGGGATATCTTTACAGTTTTCAAACTGCATGATATAATTTTCTACAAATTCCTCCATTTCAAAATAGATGAATTTTTTACAGAAATCGGTATCTTTATGTTTAATCAAAAACTTGGCAAAAGTTGCCAGGTAAGCATTCGGATTAGGCACTTTGTATAAATTGTGCTTGATGAAATCAGGGTCTACATTGTATTCCTGCTCAAATTCCCTTGCTAATTCCTCCGGCATTTTGTTGAACGAATAGCCGCGCAGCAAATGGCGCCCAAAACGGTTTCCGGAACAATCATCCATTGCAATATAGCCCAACGACTGCACTTTTTGATGCAGAACCTTACCGTCAAAATAACTACAGTTGGAACCTGTGCCCAAAATACAGACTATCGCTTCTTCGTCTTTTGGCGTAGTGGCATAAACAGCTGCATAAGTATCCTCATGGACCGATACGGCTGCATTGACAAAGTATTCTTCAAAAACCCTGGTTAAAAACCCTTTCATCCTATCGGTACCACAACCGGCACCATAAAAAAACAGATGGGTGGCTTTGTCTTTGTTATGCGAGATATCAAATTTATCATCCAAACGGCTGATAACTTCTTCCCTGTCTAAAACTTCGGGGTTCAAACCCAACGATTGAGTAGTGAATAGTACTTTTCCATTGTCATCAATGGCAATCCAATCAGCTTTGGTAGATCCACTATCAACTAGTAGTTTCATATTTTATCTTTGAATTACGGATTACAGATTGCTCTTCTGGTTAAGGAATCGCAATGAATGATCCTTTGGTTTATTGTTTGTTTTGGTTGAAAAATAAAAATCCCGCCATCTAGCAAAGATAACGGGATTTATTAAATATTATAAGCCAGCAATATGTACGGATAAATCGATCAGTTTGCTTGAATAGCCATATTCGTTATCGTACCATGAAACCAGCTTGAAGAATGTCGAGTTCAAACCAATCCCCGCTTTAGCATCAATGATTGAAGTCCTGGAATCACCCACAAAATCCTGTGAAACCACATCGTCCTCTGTAAATCCAAGAATGCCCTTCATTTCGTTTTCTGAAGCTTTTTTCAAAACTGCCATGATCTCTTCGTATGAAGTTTCTTTGGCAACTTTTACGGTCAAATCAACTACGGAAACGTCAACTGTAGGGACACGGAATGACATACCAGTTAATTTTCCGTTCAAAGCCGGAATCACTTTTCCAACCGCTTTTGCTGCTCCTGTTGAAGATGGAATAATGTTTACGCTTGCAGCACGCCCACCTCTCCAGTCTTTTCTTGATGGGCCATCTGCAGTCATTTGGGTTGAAGTTGTTGCGTGTACCGTAGTCATCAAACCTTCAACAATCCCAAAATTATCATTGATTACTTTTGCCAAAGGCGCTAAGCAGTTGGTTGTACATGAAGCATTGGAAACTACCGTATCCGTAGCTTTGGCTTCAGTATGGTTAACTCCCATCACAAACATTGGGGCATCCGCAGATGGCGCAGAAATAACCACTTTTTTGGCTCCGCCTTCAATATGCGCTTTTGCAGTTTCAACTGTAGTAAAGAAACCGGTACATTCGGCCACGATATCTACATCAACATCCTTGTCGTCCCATTTGATCAGCTTTGGGTCTTTCTCTGCTGTAACCCTGATGAAACGGTCATTTACATATAATTTCCCCTCCTTAACTTCAACTTTTCCGTTAAAACGCCCGTGTACTGAGTCGTATTTTAATAAATAAGCCAAATGCTCAACATCCAATAAATCATTGATGGCTACTACTTCTACATTATCTCTGTTAAAGGTTTCCCTGAATACAATTCTTCCAATCCTTCCGAAACCGTTAATTCCTAATTTTACTTTTGACATTTTTTTATTTGCTTTATGCTTTAAGCTTAGGCCCAAAGCAGATTTGTTACTTTTTAAATTTGTTTTTGATTTTCCTGAAGCATATTGCTTCCGGCTTATAGTTTTTATGTGGTCATGATATCAGAAACCCTCAATAATTCCATGTCAATTTCTGAATGGCCTTTGATGGCATTTTCCAATGGTGTCAGGGCAACTTTATCATTTAAGATCCCTACCATATAATTTGATTTTCCTTCCAGTATCGATTCTACTGCTTTTACTCCAAGGCGCGAAGCTAAAACCCTGTCATAGCAGGATGGCGATCCACCGCGCTGCATATGGCCCAAAACCGAAACCCTGATATCGTATTCCGGCATGTTTTCTTCGATGTAATCTTTAAGTTCGAATACGTTTTTACCTATTTTATCGCCTTCGGCAATTACCACAATGCTTGAGGATTTTCCTGATGCCTTGCTTCTTTTTAAGGAATCCAACAGCCTTTCCAGACCTAAATCCTGCTCCGGGATAAGGATTTCTTCAGCTCCAGCGCCAATTCCTGCATTCAGGGCTATATGGCCCGCATCCCTACCCATAACCTCTACAAGGAAAAGCCTGTTGTGCGAACTGGCAGTATCACGGATCTTATCGATGCAGTCAACAACCGTATTCAAGGCCGTATCAAAACCCAAAGTATGGCTGGTTCCAAAAATATCGTTATCAATCGTCCCCGGAATTCCCATTACAGGATAACCAAATTCGTTGTTGAAGATTTCCGCGCCAGTAAAGGTTCCGTCTCCGCCGATAACAACCAAAGCTTCAATACCTGCATTGATCAGGTTTTGATGGGCTCTTTCCCTGCCTTCAGGTGTCATAAATTCTTTTGAACGTGCCGATTTAAGGATCGTTCCGCCTTTGTTAACGATGTTGTTCACGCTACGCGGCCCCATTTCCTTGAAATCGCCTTCAATCATTCCTTGGTAACCACGGTAAATACCAATACATTCGATATTATGATAAGCGCAGGTCCTGACTACAGAACGTATTGCTGCGTTCATTCCGGGAGAATCTCCACCCGATGTCAGTACGCCTATTTTTTTTATGTTTTTTGACATTTTTCTGTTATTTAAATGTAAAATTAGCAAACATGGAACATTATTTCACCCTCTTTATTATTATATTAATAAAGTAAGCGAAATTCAATCGTTTTCGTTGATAAGTTTTTGGGTTATCCTATTTTATATAAAGATGCCGATGTTATTCATCGGTTGGAGTTGCCTCTGCATTGTGTTTTACCGGCTCTTGTTTTTTCTTTTTTTCCTTCTCTTCCGGTGAAGTAAAATGCATGCCGTCTTCCATGGTATCGTCGTGCATCTGATCTGCATTCGGATTGGCTTTTGCGAGTTTGGCATTTTTGAATATCTTGTTGACCAATTCGAGCAGATTATCAAAATCGACCTCATATGACATTCCGATACCCTGCGTATAGCCAATACCCTGGCCGATGTAGGTAATATCATTCTCTTTATTGAAAACCCTTAGGTTCAGGGTTCCGTCTTCATTTACGCGGTACTGCACTTCCAAATCGCCCACGATAGCAGTTTCGGTAATTCCGCCCACAGGTACACCAACTTTTCCGTTAACGGTAATCCTGTCATTTATTTTAGAGGAAACTGTTACCCCAAAACGGCCGTCGGTTTGCTGGCCCGGAGTCCTGTCGGCAACAACATATTCTGGCGCAATGGAAATCTTGTCGTCCTTCCCCGAAAATATGTCTCCAAAAAGGCTGCTCGCCTTTTCAAATAAATTATTGGACAGCTGGCTCTGGCTCACTCCTTCAGGGCTTAGGAAACTCCCTGTCGAAAGCAGGTACAAAGCCTGTGTCTGGCGTTTGTCCTTATCATCAAGCTGGTATTGTATCTCAGATTTTAACGAACTCGAAACCGTTGGGAAATTGATGTTGAAATCGGGTTCGGGGCTGGTTAGGCTTCCCCTGACACCAATTACAACTTCTACCTTTACTTTTTTATTGACCGAAGGATTGTTAATCAGAACAGCAGGATTAGCCCCTCCCGGAACTTCGTATACGGCTTCCAGGTTGAGCTGGGCTGCCATCGGATCGCCCTGCCAGGTAATGGAGCCACCTTTTTTCACAGAAAAATCCTTACCTATCAAACCGCCGTATTTAAAATTATAAGATCCCGAAACCACCGAAAAGTCACCAAACATCTCAAACTTTCCGAGCGTATTGATCCGGAATAAAAGAGTTCCGTTTCCTTTCCCTTTCATCCCGTGGCCGCTTTCCCTGTTAAGTATCACCTCTATATTGGCAAGCTCGGTAATCTCAAAATTAAAATCGAGTTCCAGGCCATTGGTCACTTTTGGCGGTATGATTTTATCCTTTTTCTTTTTAAGCTTTTCTTCCCGGGTCAGGAAATGGATGTACTTGCTGTCTTCAACCGCTTCGGCATCGTTGATCGGAATCTTGATATCAGTTCCTTTTGCCGATTCGGCATTTACTTTGATCATCAGGTTTTCAGTCGGTCCTTTGATCGTAGCCGAACCATTCATAAATGCCGTTCCATAATACGCTACATCTTCCTGATCAACAGTATTCAGCGCTAATAACCTATTGGAATTGATGGCCAAATCCAATTGCCAGTCTCCAAATTGTTTGTGCTTGATAAATCCGCTAAGGTTTCCTTTGGTATTGAACTTGGTATCCGTAATGTCGGTTTCCCTGATGATGAATTTGCTTTCGGTAACATCCACAATAGAGTTGTTATCAAAGGCATAATCACAGCCAAGGTACGGAATCGTGAGCCCGGCATCGTTCACATAAAGCCTGCCGTTATAATCGAGGTCATCGATATTTCCGTCAATCCTTGCATTTCCTGAAGCAAATCCGCGGATATTGGTAATGACATCGCCACCTATTTTCCCCAATACGCCCAGGTTGAATTTATCAAAATTCAAGTCAACATCAATAGATGTGGTATTATCTACGATCTGTATGTCGCCATTTGCACTGAAAGATTCTACGTTATCATTTTCAAGATTGGAATTCAGGTGGAATTTGCGAAGTGTTTCGTCCCCCTTGATATCCAGGTTCATTTTACCGAGCAATATATCGTTAACTTTTAAGCTGTCAATGCGCAGGGTTGATGTTGGCTGGAAGATGGCATTATTCTGCTTGAAGTTGATTTTCCCGTTCAGGTTTCCATCAAACTTAAACTTATCGACATCGGGCGTGACCTTATTGAGGTTGACATTGTCAAAGGTAAGCTGCAGGTCCTTGCTGAGCTTGCCATTCCATAATCCTACAAGGTTGATGCTTTCATCTCCATGTGAAATAATCAGGTCATTGAAAGAGAAATTGCTCAGTTTTTTATCAAAGACAATCTTATTGTTTTCGGTATTTTCATTTTCATTTAAAAACCAAAGGTAATCCTTGAACTGCAGCTCCGATTTATTAAAACCGACAACATTTTTATTGTCGTCGGTAATCGTATGGTAAAAATTCAGGTTGTAAAAATCAGTCCCGCTTTTGCCTCCCTTGAATTCGGTCCTGAATTTCAGCGTGTCATTTGAAAACGTATTGATCATGCTGAAATCCCTTATTTTATAATGCTTCGTTTTTATCGAATCTAACTGAACATAGGCATTGTAAAGCGGATTTCGGTTATCCACCTGTACCAGGATATTGTCAAAAGTATTGTCGTAGGCAACAACCTGGGGCGAACTGAAATCGAGCTTGAAATTCTTGCTGTCTGAGCTGATATTTCCTTTGAGTTTGGTATTTTTTGCCAATGAAATATCAGGATTGAATATTTCAATGATCTTGCTGTTCAAGTCAAAATCAAATTTCAGGTACTGATTTGGCAGTACCTTATTGGGCTTGTAATTGGCATAGAAACTCCCGAGCGAATTTTCTACCATTTTCTGCAACTGATTGAACTTGTATTTCCCTACGACCGAACCTTCAACGGCATCTGACGAACTAATGGTAATAGCTCTTTCGCCATTGGCATCAAAACTCGAATTTGCGGTAAGGTTATCGAGGAAGTAAATGTCTTTTTTATTCTGATAAGAAGCGTTACTTACCGTCAGGTTTCCTTTGAGGTTGTCAAACGAGTTGCCGGTGGCACTCACCACAATATCTCCTTTGAATACTGAAATTGAGTCTTTGATAAAATTCAGCTTGACCAAATTGGCATAATCAATCTTAGAATGGAAATCATAGATATTTTCTTTTTTGGACAAATCCAGTATCCCGTTGAAATCCATAAAAAGATTAGGGTCATTGACATAAAATTTGCCTTTGAAGATAGGCTGCCTGAAGCTTCCATCAACAATAATCCTGGTGTAATTATAGCCATTGTATTTCACTTTGAAGACATCGCCGGCAAAAGAAGTATTGAGGTATTTCTGGGTAAATCCTTTTCCGTCTACATCAAGGTTCAGGCTCACTTTACCGATATCCTTGTCATTGATCATTGCACCAACGTCAAAATTGTCAAGGATAATGTTTCCGTTGTATTTGGCATTGTCAATATTCTCTAAATCTGAAATGTGCAAATCCGATTCGATAATGCCCAAAGCCGTATTCATCACAAAATCGGAATTGATGTAATGCTGTGTCACTTCAACATTTCCGGTAAAATTAAATTGGCCCAGTTTCCTTAAGGATGTCGGTAGTTTTTTTCCCAAAATATTGGGCAATAGCTTTGTCAGGTCGACATAATTGGAAGAAATCCGTTTAAATTTCCCCTTCATGTAAAACTTGCCAGGCGCCCTGGGAAACAGGTTTTTGAAATTAACATTTCCTTGGATAGTGGAGAATTTATAATCCCTCAAATCCATATTCGTGGCATAAAAATTATTCAGTGTTCCCTTAATCCTGGATTTCAGGGAAAACTTCTGGTTCTTATCCAATTCATTGTAAAAATAGCGGATGTCATTGGTAGCCAATGTAGCGCTGTCAATCACCACATCAAACTTCACACGGTTGTTGAAATCACTGAAATCGTGATTATCCTTGTTGTACCTAAGAATAACGCTTCCCTTCATATAGGATTCCTTGGAATTCAATGTAAGCTTGGCCAGCGTGATGTCTTTTTTAGTGTATTTAAAATTGGATGTCAGGTTTTTAACTTCCACGCCGCGATGGTCATGGAAACTCATCGTATTGATAAAAGTTGTCACATCAGGGCCTTTTATCCTGAAATCCTTCAGATGGGCATTGAGTTTAGTAAAATCTACATCTTTCGGGTGAGGCCTGTTCAGATCGATCAATACAAAACGGCTGTTGGAAAGGTAAATGTTCTTGGTAGTCATCAAAAACTTTCCGCTGCCTTTCTTTCCATCGTCAAATGCTTCAATGAATTTATCGAGGTTGGTATCTTTTTCGCCTTTGTAATTCTTTATCTGCAGGTAGAAATTATCCAGGCGCAAATCACCAAAACGCAATTTCCCGTCAACAAGCTGCTTGAAATCCAAAACACTAGTCTTGATCCGGTCCGAATAGATCAGCGTATCGTTATGATGGTCAAGAATAAGCACCTTCTTCAGTTTGACACCGCCAAAAAAAGTAATCGCAACTTCATCAATATTGATGTTTGTTCCGTATTCATCATTGAGTTTGTCTGTAGCGTAATGTGCTATTTGGGTTTGAACCACCGGCATCGAAAGTGCAATGCTGAGTAATAATAATAGCAGTATCAGCGCAACTATGGTGCGGAAAAGTATTTTTCGAAATTTTTTAAAACCGTTATTTGTTTTAATTTGTTCCAATTATTCTTTTGACTTGGGAAAGAAAATTACCTTTGTAAAAATCTTTACTTTTGACTCCTCAGATCGATTGTCAAATATAAATCAAAAATTGCGCCTTTTATGCATCCGGAAGAAGTTTTTATACTGGCTATTGAAAGTTCATGTGACGACACTGCAGCTGCGGTTTTACGAAATGACAAAGTGCTCTCCAATGTGGTTGCCAGACAGAGCATTCACGAGGAATATGGCGGTGTGGTTCCCGAACTGGCCTCGCGTGCCCACCAGCAGAATATTGTTCCCGTTATCGATGTGGCTTTAAAAAAAGCCAACATTACCAAAAACCAGCTTTCAGCCATTGCTTTTACCCAAGGCCCTGGCTTGATGGGTTCGCTTTTGGTAGGCTCTTCTTTTGCCAAATCACTGGCTTTGGCTTTGGATATCCCTCTGATTGCCGTAAACCACATGCATGCCCATATTTTGGCACATTTTATTGAAGAAGAAGGTTATGACAAACCCGAATTCCCATTTTTGGCTTTGACCATTTCGGGCGGGCACACACAGGTTGTAAAAGTCAATGATTTCTTCAATATGGAAATCATCGGCGAAACTACCGATGATGCTGTAGGCGAGGCTTTTGACAAAACCGCAAAGATATTGGGCTTCCCCTATCCTGGCGGCCCGTTGATCGATCAGTTTGCCAAAGAAGGGAATCCGAAAAAATACCCGTTTACAAAACCAAAAGTGGACGGGCTTGATTTTAGTTTTTCAGGGCTGAAAACCCAAATCCTTTATTTCGTCCAGAAAAATGTACATCAAAACCCAAATTTTATTGAAGAAAACAAGGCCGATATTTGTGCTTCGGTTCAAAATACGATCATCGAAATTTTGATGGACAAGCTAAAATTGGCCGTGGCCCAAACCGGGATCAACCAGATTGCGATTGGCGGCGGGGTTTCGGCAAATTCGGGAATCCGGCAGACTTTGAAGGATGCCGAAGGAAAATACGGCTGGAAAACCTTTGTGCCAAAATTTGAATACACTACCGACAATGCAGCAATGATTGGAATTGTAGGCTACCAGAAATACCTGCATGATAAATTTGTGGATGCCAATGTGGTTTCCAAAGCGCGAATCGAATTTTAAAAAGCCATGCAGTTATTCTATAACCCAACGATAAACGAAACCCAATCTTCTTTTGTTTTTGATAAAGAAGAAAGCAAGCACATCATTAAAGTATTGCGTAAAAAAGAAGGTGATACACTTCATGTTACGAATGGTTTGGGTTTTTTATTCATAACCCAAATTTCAATTGCATCGGATTCGAAATGCACTGTAAAAATTGTATCTTTTGAAAAACAGGACGGACCGAAATTCCGTTTGCATTTGGCCGTGGCCCCAACTAAAATGAACGAGCGCTACGAATGGTTTTTGGAAAAAGCCACCGAAATAGGAATCCAGGAAATAACGCCGATCATCTGCGATCATTCGGAACGGAAAGTCATCAAGACTGACCGGCTACAAAAAATCCTGGAAAGCGCAGCGAAGCAGTCATTGCATTACTATTTGCCCAAATTAAATGAACCAATTGCTTTTAAGGATTTCATCAAAGCACCCAAAACAGGGCAGTTATTTATTGCGCACTGCGAAGAAACCGATAAGAAATCACTGAAGAACGAGCTAAAAACCAATGAAGACGTTACTATCCTGATTGGCCCTGAAGGCGATTTTTCTGTTAAAGAAATCCAACAGGCGATTGACAATGATTTTATTCCAGTATCTTTGGGAGAAACTCGGCTGCGGACCGAAACGGCCGCAATTGTTGCCTGCCATAGCGTGGTTTTTAAAAACGAATAAAATGATTAAGAAAATATTCCTGATTTTGTTTCTGGTTTTGAATGTGGAGGCTTTTTCACAGCAAACACTTTTTCTAGATAAGAAATACGACGAATCGCTGGCTTTGGCAAAAACTGAAAACAAGCCTTTGATCCTTATGTTTTATGCAAAGTGGTGCCCGCATTGCAATACGATGAAAAAAGAAGTCTTCACCGACAAGGACGTTGTCGAGTTTTATGGCAAAAATTATATCTGTGCGGCAATAGATGCCGAATCGGATTACGGAAAAGAGATCAGGGCAAAATTTGACAGCAAATTCAAGGTCAGCAGCTACCCTACTTTTGCGGTTTTAGACAGTAACGAAGCCTTGCTTTACTGCAATTCGGGCGAATTCAAAAAAGACCGGTTCATATCTGAAGGCAAAGAAATCTTACAGCCTGAAAATCAGCTACCTAATATCAAAAAGGCTTTCGATGCTGATATTTCCAATCCTGATAAATGCCTGAAATACATCACGTCATTAAGAAAGGCCGGTTTTGATGCAACGCCAATAGCTCAAAAATACCTGAAAACGGTAAAACCCGAAGACAAGCTGACAGAAACCAACTGGAGGATTTTTTCAAACGGCATCAACAATTTTGACACCGATGAGTTCAGGTTCATCATCCAAAATAAAGAAGCTTTTGCAAAAGCGGCATCCCCATCAAGGGTGGACAAAAAAATAGCGTATACCATTTCCGAAACGATGAAACCTTTGGTAGATAAGATAGACACCATCAATTATGACAAAAAAAGGCTGGTAGCCGAATCATTCAAAAACAGGAAGATCGATTCTTTATTGTACCGCTTTGACCTTCAAATTGTTTCACAAACTACGAATTGGAAGAAATACCAAAAAATAACTATTGATAACGTTGAGAAATTTTCCTGGAACGATTACAATACTCTCTATGACATCTGCAATACATACTACGAAACTGTAAATGATAAAAAAGGCTTATTGCTTGCCGTTGAATGGAGCAAGCACTTATTGGCAGCCGGCGAATCCATCGATAAATATATTGTCACTACAAAACTGCTGATGAAACTGAAAGACTATAAACAGGCATTGGTTTATGCACAGAAAGGAAAAGCAATTGTGGATGCCATGGGGTTCAAAAACGATCAGCTCAACGGATTATTGGAAGAGATCAAGAAACATACGTAAGAACAATGAAACAAAAACTACTCTTTAGCTTACTTTTGGCTTTAATCGGAGTTGCCAGCTACGCTGATCCTACGGCTGCGTTTACCACAACCAACATCACTGTATGCCCGGGAAACAGTGCTCAAATAATTATAACGGGAACGCCCAATATTACTGCCACGATAACCACACCATCAGTTATCCCAAACACAATTACAATAAACATAGGGCCTGCGGGCACAGGAACATTTACGACACCTATCTTATACGAAACCACAAGTTTCACTTTGCTAAAAATAAGGCTAATTGGATCAAATGTTGACACTTATATCAATCAGACCACAACAGTAACAGTAATTTCCAGCGGATGCCCTTCCATAGCAACAGATTTTGATCCTTCAAATCTTGTAATCAATTGTAATCCTGGACAATGCAGGACCTTTACGGCAACCCCAACAACAGTTGCGTCAACCACTTCGTATGGAGTAAGCTCTATTCCGTTTTGCCCGGAACCAATTTATCCGGGGCAAACTGTCAATCAGGTAGATGTAACGCAAACTGATGATGTTTGGTCTTCTCCGATTGCATTGCCTTTTAACTTTAGTTTCTTTAACCAAAATTACAATTCGTGCCAGATCAGTACCAATGGTATCTTAACTTTTAATGCACAAACGCCAAACACTGCCGCAGGATACCAGATGAACGGCCTCGACGTCCCTAATGCGCAATTCATACATAAAAATGCCATTTTTGGTGTTTTCCAGGATACCGATACCAGAACCTTCAACCAGGCTTCGCCAAATGATGTTTCGGTGAATTGGGTAATTCAGGGAACCTATCCTTGCCGAAAACTGATTGTCAATTTCCATCATTTAGGATTGTTTGAATGCAACCAGGCACTCGGAACCCAAGATTATCAGATCGTGCTGCATGAAGTTTCGAACATCATTGACGTTTATGTACAAAACAGGGCACGTTGTGCATCCTGGGAAAACGGAGCGGGCGTTGTTGGAATCATTAATGCTTCGGGAACTTTAGGATATACACCGCCAGGAAGAAATACAAACGATTCCTGGGCGGCAACTAATGAGGCCTGGCGTTTTTCACCAAGCGGGCCAAATGTTCCGATGACCGTGCAATGGTATGAAGGTATGACTCCTGTTGGCAGTGGCCCAACTATAACTGTATGCCCAACTGTAACTTCGAGCTATTTTGTGGAATCATCGTTCCAAATCAGCGGTATTCCTTATGTCATCACTAGTTCAACCAAAACCATAGTGGTAAATGAGGATCAAACAGAATCACCTGCAGACTTAAATGTATGTTATGATCCGACCGAAATCTATACAGTCGACCTAACGGCCAATACTACTGCTATTTTGGCTTCAGTCGACCCGAATCAGTATGAGGTCAAATATTTCACAAATCTGGAAGATGCACAGAATTACGCGAATCCGATTAATGAACCGGCAAATTTTGCGTTCACCCAAAACCAAACCATTTATGCAGGAATCGTTAATTACAGTTATGATTGCATCTACGTAAAATCATTCAACATCGGTATTACGCCTTTGGTGGCTGCTCCAATCGGCGAAAGCCCGCAAACACTTTTTGCAGGGCAGACTTTGGCTGATGTTGTCGTAACAGGTACAAACATTCAATGGTACGACGCGCCACAAGATGGAAATTTACTGCCAATAACAACTGTATTGCAAAACGGTGCCACTTATTATGCAACGCAATCGGTAAACAATTGCGAAAGCCGGATGGCACAGAGCTTCAGGCTTGTCATTGTAGTGAATTTAGGTACTGATGAATTTGACAACAATGCATTCAGCCTTTATCCAAACCCTGCTTCCAATTTAGTTACACTAACCTCAGCTATTGCCGATGTGAAGCTGGATATCTTCAATATCCTGGGCCAAAAAATGGAAAACAGGATACTTAACAATGGCTCCAATACCATTGACCTTTCCAACTTTACTTCTGGGGTTTATTTGTTCCAGATGAGTATGGGCGGCAAAACCAAAACTTATAAAATTGTCAAAAACTAGGTCCTACATTAATGAAAAAATACTGCTTACTTCTTTTATTATTAATTTCATCCATATGTTTTTCGCAGGAAATTGCCCTGTTAAAATATAATGGCGGCGGCGATTGGTATGCCAATCCTACTTCTTTGCCGAATTTGATAAAATATGCAAACCAAACGATAAATACCAATATCAAAGCCAAACCGGCCACAGTAGAGCCGGGAAGCCCTGATATATTCTCATATCCATTTGTGCACATGACAGGCCACGGAAATGTGGTTTTTAGCGATGCCGAAATCATCAACCTAAGGAATTACATGATGTCTGGCGGATTTTTGCATGCTGATGACAATTACGGCATGGACCAATACATCCGCCGCGAAATTAAACGGATCTTTCCAAATAATGATTTGGTTGAAGTTCCGGCGAATCACCCGATTTTCCAAAAACCGAATGTATTTTCCAACGGTTTGCCAAAAATCCACGAGCATGACGGAAAGCGCCCGCAGGCATTTGGGATTTTTATAGAAAACCGGCTGGTTTTGCTCTATACTTATGAATGTGATTTGGGCGATGGCTGGGAAGACCAGGAAGTTCACAACGACCCTAAGGAAGTACGCGAAAAAGCACTGAAAATGGGTGCCAATATCCTGAATTACATTTTCAACAACTAAAAACGGCATGGAGACGTCGTTGCTTTCTGCCGAAATCCAGGAATTCATCAATTTGAATTTAAATGCCGATGTTTTGAAATTGGCATTGCAAAAAAACAAATTCCCAAACACAGACTGGACTGCAATCTTAAACCAGATTTCGGCAAAACAAAAAGCAAAAACCAAGCTGCCCAGTTGGTTTGCAGCCCCAAATGTCATCTACCCGTCAAAAATTTCGGTTGAGCAAACTTCTTCCGAAAAAACAGCAGCCTACAAATCGGAATTGGTTTCGGGCCTAAATCTCATTGATCTGACAGGTGGTTTTGGAGTGGATGATTATTATTTCGCCAAAAAGATCAGGCAAGTTACCCATTGTGAAATCAATCCTGAATTATCGGAAATTGTTGCGCACAACGCAAAACAACTCAATAGCGGTAACATCGCATGCATCCCTGGCGACAGCCAAAAGACACTCACAGATTTAAATCAAAAATTCGATTGGATCTACATCGACCCGTCACGCAGGAATGATGCCAAAGGCAAGGTTTTCATGCTCAGGGATTGTTTGCCGGATGTTCCGGGACTGCTTAGCTTTTATTTTCAATATTCATCCAATATCCTGATAAAAACTGCACCTATATTGGATATTTCTGCGGGTTTATCAGAATTGGCGAACGTAAAGTCAATCCATATTGTTGCGCTAGACAACGAAGTCAAGGAACTGCTTTGGATATTAGAGAAAAACTACTTCGGGGCCATTTCAATAACTACGGTGAATTTGGCCAAAGACCAAAAAGAAACATTTGCCTTTGAGCTTGGGAAAATTTCGGTTCCCAATTTTGCTTTGCCAAAAAAATACCTATACGAACCCAATGCGGCCATAATGAAATCGGGCGGGTTTGACGAAATTCCGAATCATTTTAAGGTTGAAAAGCTCCAACAGCATTCCCATCTTTACACATCGGATGAGCCGGTTGATTTCCCCGGGCGCATTTTTAAAATTGAAAACCGCATCGAATACAGCAAACACAACATGAAATCGCATCTTGAAAGCAAAAAAGCCAACATTACGATACGGAATTTCCCGGAAACTGTGGAAAAAATCCGCAAAAAATGGAAGATAAATGAAGGCGGCGAATTGTATTGTTTTTTTACAACTGATGCAAATAACCATAAAATAGTTTTACTTTGCAGCAAATTAAAATAAGCATGAAAAAGATTTTATCCATATTGATTTTATTGGCAGGGCTTAACGCAACTGCCCAGAAGCCATGCGAAATAGACGCCGATGTCAACGATAGTATTGGAACTTTTAAATCAACAAAACAATACATGGTTTTTGAACGGAGTTTTGCAGGGACTTCCAACAACATTTCTTTTTCATTGACCAATACCAATGGGGTATTAGGCCTGGATGCGCAGCAGATCAAGATCAGTTCCGAATTCATAAAGGCGGATTGCCTTGATAAATCGTCAAGGATTTACCTGCAATTGAACAACGGCAAAATCGTGACTCTGATTTATGTGGGCAACGATACTTGTGGCACGCTGATCATAAATGACAAAAACCAGAATGTAAGGGTTGTTGGCGGCTCATTTGTATTTTCAAAGGAAAATTTTGAAGAGCTGAAAAAATCACCGGTGACATTTATGAGGATACGATTTTCAACAGAAACTTTGGATTACCCATTCAAAACAGGCTTTGTTTCTGAATTGGACAAAAGAATGTACGAGCCGGAAAACTACTTCATAAACACCATAAAGTGCATTGAGAATTAGTTTCCACAACTCCATTTCTGATTAGACACTTCATCCTTATTGCTGCCGTTTAAATTATAATGCCACCATTCGGAGTCAAAGGACTTAAAATTGTGCTTTAGCATGATTTCTTTAAGCAACCATCTGTTAGTAAGGATTTCTTCTGAAAATTGCAGATAATTATGTCCGGCTTCTTTACCGAAAAAATCAAATTTGGTTCCCATATCTAATTCTTTGCCATTGGAATCCACTAATGAAATATCAACCGCCCCGCCTCTATTATGGATGGAGCCTTTCTTTGGATTGGCAACATAATTGGCATCGGGAACGATTTTCCACATTTTTTTCTGGATGGATTTTGGCCGGTAACAGTCATAAATCTTGATTCTGTATCCTTGTTGCAAAAAATCTTTGTTGGCTTCCAATAAAGCCTTTACCGTCTTTACCCGAAGATAGCATTCATCGCACGGATATACTTTTTCCTTGAGGAAATTATCTGCTGTGGCATATTTCATGTCAAATACAAAATCCCTGCTGTAATTCCGAAGATTGACAAAAGCATTGCTGTCGTTTTCTTTTGTGATATCCAGCAAAGCGGATGATTTACTGGAATTAAGCTGGCCGGACTTGCAGGAAACCAGCAACAGCACAAAGAAAAATGGCAGTATTTTCCGCATCGGATCAAATCTCATCACTGGTAAAGCTAACAAAGCTTTTCTTTTTATAAGGCCGGATAATCAGCCTGCCTTCACGGTCAAAAACTACATAATTATAGACCCAGTTCCAGAAAACAACTACCTTATTCTTAAAGCCGATCAGCGAGATCAGGTGGATAAACATCCAGACAAACCAAGCGAAAATCCCATGAAAATGGTAGCGTGGCAGATCTACGACTGCAAGGTTCCTTCCTATTGTCGCCATGGAACCTTTGTCATTGTATTCAAAAGCTTTCATCGGTTTCTTATTGATAAGGCGAATGAGGTTTTCTCCCAATAGCCTTCCCTGCTGTAAAGCGGGCTGTGCCATCATCGGGTGCCCCATAGGGTATTTTTGGGAAGCCATCGATGCGATATCGCCTATGGCAAAAATATTGTCGTAACCATCTACCTGATTGAACTCGTTTACTTTGAAGCGTTCTGCTCTCGGCACGATGGCATCTATGTTTAAGCCGTTGACCTTGTTACCTTGGACACCGGCCGTCCAGATTACGGTAGCTGCATCAAAGGTGACTTCGGTATTCGTAGTTACATGTCTTCCGTCATAATTTTTAACCTGTAGGTTTTTCCAGATTTTCACTCCTAATTTCAACAGGAATTCTTCGGCAGATTTTGACGATTTTTCACTCATGGCATTTAAAACCTTATTATCGCCCTGAACAAGATTGATCTGCATTTTGGAAATATCCAAATCAGGGTAATCCTTTTGCAGTATGGCTTTCTTCATTTCGGCCAAAGCGCCTGCAAGCTCCACCCCCGTTGGCCCGGCTCCTACCAACACAAAATTCATCAATGCATTTCTTTCGGCTTCGTCCTTTATTAAAACGGCCTGTTCAAAATTCTCGAGGATCAGGCTCCGGATGTTAAGCGATTGCGGGATCGTTTTCATCGACATCGAATTGCGCTCGATTTCCTTGTTACCAAAGTAATTTGTTTTGGAACCTGTGGCAATTACCAGGTAATCATAATGTAGGTCGCCTATTTCGGAAACTATCTTTTGGTTTTCGGGATCGATTTCCTTTACGGTTGTCAACCGGAAATAAAAATCCTTGTATTCCTGAATTACCTTTCGGATCGGGTACGCTATCGAACCCGCTTCCAGTCCGCCGGTAGCAACCTGGTACAGCAGTGGCTGGAACGTATGGTAATTATGCTTGTCCAGCAAAACCACCTGAAGGTTTTTGTTTTTGAGTTTTTTGGCCAATGCAAGCCCGCCAAAACCGCCACCTATAATAACGACTCTTGGATTTTTTGAAGCTGGGATGTTCATGGATTAATTTTCTTCACGAAAAGCCACATCGCCTTTCCAGTTCATAAAACCTCCAACCAGGTTATAGGTATTGTCAAATCCCATTTGGTTCATGATCGCACAGGCTTGTGCGCTTCTTCCGCCGGCTTTGCAATACACATAATAGTTCTTGTTTTTGTCTAATTCCTCAAGCTTATACACAAAAGCCTGCCCTTTATAAATATCGTTCAAAATGGCATTCGGGATAATTCCATCATTCCATTCGTCTTCTGTTCTTACGTCTATGATAACGGCATTGTCATCGTTATCCAATTGTGATTTCCAATCGTTTTGAGATAAATCCATATTATGATAATGTTTATCTAACAAAGATAAGGTTTTGCCAATAGAATAGCTGTTTATTAAATCTTAACTTATCCCCTTTTTAGTCATTTTAACAAAAAAATAACAAACATTTGTATATACAAATAAAATAATGTGATACATTTGTACCTACAAATATTGTACTTGTAATTATGAAAATTGAAGAAGTGATAAAATCGACAATTCCGCTGGATACTGCTAAAAAAGTGATCCTGAATTTCACGTACACCCAAAATGTCATTGGTGATAAGTTCCATGAAATCTTAAAACCTTATGACATTTCAAGAGAACAGTATAATGTGCTGCGCATATTGCGCGGGCAAAAAGGAAAACCGGCCAATATGTGCGTAATCCAGGAACGCATGCTGTCAAAAAGCAGCAACACTACCCGACTGATCGACAAGCTTTTGTTAAAGGATTATGTAACCCGCGAGGTTTGCCCTGAAAACAGGAGGAAAATTGAAGTGCTCATTACACAAAAGGGTTTGGATATCTTAATCGAATTGGATCCGATTGTTGTAGAACACGAACAGGTTTTTGCCAATAACCTGACCCACGAAGAACTGGAATTGTTAAACGACCTGCTCGAAAAATACAGGACGGTTTAATATTTGCTAAATATTAAAGTGATAGACGAAAACAAGAATAATCAATAAATTTATAATCATAACTAAATAATTAAAAACAATGAGAAAATTAAGAACAATCGCAATCGCATTATTAGTAGCTATAGGAACAACAACAGCTGCAACTGCACAAACAAAATCAATTGATGTTAAGAAAAGCACCATCAACTGGGTTGGCAAAAAAGTAACCGGAGAGCACAGCGGAACTGTTGATTTCAAAGACGGAAAGCTTATCTTCAAAGGAAGCAAAGTAACCGGAGGAAGCTTTACTGTAGACATGACTTCATTGACTTCAACAGATTTGTCTGGTGACTGGAAAGGAAAATTGGACGGGCACCTGAAATCTGAGGATTTCTTCGGAACAGAAAAATTCCCTACTTCAACTTTGGTATTCAAAAAAATCGCTACCAAACCTAACGGGCTTTATACCATCACTGCCGATTTAACCATTAAAGGAATCACAAATCCTGTAACTTTTGACTTGACTGTAAAAGGAAACACAGCTACTGCTAAAGTGGTTATCGACAGAACTAAATATGGCATCAAATACAACTCAAAAAGTTTCTTTGACAGCATTGGAGAACAAAGCAATCTACGATGATTTCGAACTAAACGTGAACCTACAGTTCTAATTGGGAATTATTGCTATGTAAAACAGGAACCTCGGAAATGATTTTCGAGGTTTTTTTATTTTTTGTTTGAAAAGTCAAAACACATTACTACATTTGTTTTATACAAAAAGCAAAATGAAGAACATTTTAAATAATAACTGGTGGTGGAATAGTTTACGTCAATCGTCGTGAAGTAGTCCGTTATTGGTATCATTTATCCAAATAATATAAAGGCCTGTCATCACGACAGGCCTTTTTTCATTTAAAGAATTTACTATGGAACAATTTCAATTATATACTCATTACAAACAAATCCTCGCCGATACGATTACGCCGGTAAGCATTTACCTTAAAGTCAGGGACAGGTTCCCCAACAGCATTTTGCTGGAAAGCAGTGATTACCACACGGCAGACAACAGTTTTTCGTACATCTGCTGCAATCCCATTGCTTCCATCAAAATTGAAAGCAGCATTATCTTTTCTTCATTTCCTGACGGAACATCGGATAAGGCAACTGTTTCTGATGCTGATATCCCAAAAACGATTGAAAATTTTGCATCCAGGTTCAAATCGGAAGCCAACAATTTCAAATTCATCAACAACGGACTATTTGGCTATATGGGTTACGATGCGGTCCGCTATTTCGAAAAGGTTTCAATCCAAAAAAGAAGCAATGATCTGGCAATCCCCGATTTATATTATGCAGTTTACCAAAATATCATCGCCATCAATCATTTCAAAAACGAGGCCTATATTTTCTGCCACAGCATTGACAATTCTAACAATATCAAAGAAATAGAGCAGTTATTGCAAACCAAAACCTTTGCCAGTTATAGTTTTTCCAAACATGGAAATCCGGATTCCAACCTTACGGATTCCGAATTTAAGGCAAATGTCGCTTTAGCCAAAAAACACTGCCATCGTGGCGATGTTTTCCAGCTGGTTTTGTCACGACGGTTTTCGCAGCAATTTACCGGCGATGAATTCAACGTTTACAGGGCTTTGCGCAATATCAACCCTTCACCCTACCTGTTCTTTTTTGATTACGGGAATTTTAAGATTTTTGGCTCATCTCCCGAAGCCCAATTGGTGATTTCAAACCAACATGCCGAAATACATCCTATTGCCGGGACTTTCAAACGAACAGGGAATGATGAGCTGGATGCAAAATCCGCCAAGGAATTGGCCGAAGACAAAAAGGAAAACAGCGAACACGTTATGCTGGTTGATTTGGCCCGGAATGATTTAAGCCGAAACTGTACCGATGTCAAAGTCGACAAATACAAGGAAATCCAATTCTTTTCGCACGTAATCCATTTGGTTTCCAAAGTTACCGGAAAACTCAACGGAAGCCCGATGCGCCTGGTGGCCAATACTTTTCCGGCCGGAACCTTAAGCGGCGCGCCAAAGCACAGGGCCATGCAACTGATCGAAGAAATTGAAAATACCAACCGTACATTTTATGGAGGTGCCATTGGCTTTATGGATTTTGGCGGCAATTTTAACCACGCCATCATGATCCGGACGTTCCTTTCTAAAAACCATCAGCTGCATTACCAGGCTGGCGCCGGAATCGTAGAAAGCTCGTCTGAGGAAAGCGAAATGCAGGAAGTTTACAATAAATTAGGAGCGCTGAACAAAGCACTTGAATTAGCAGAAACAATATAGTTATGAAAAAAATAGCCGTTATCGACAATTACGACAGTTTCACTTATAACCTCGTTCATTATCTTGAAGATCTGAATACAGAGGTTACCGTATTACGAAACGATGAATTTGAGCTGGAGGAATTACAGCCTTTCGACAAGATCCTGCTTTCTCCGGGCCCTGGAATTCCCGATGAAGCCGGTTTGCTCAAAGCCGTGATTTCAACATATGCCAAAAACAAAAGCATCCTTGGTGTTTGCCTGGGGCAACAGGCAATCGGTGAAGTTTTTGGCGGAAGCCTTACTAACCTGGACAAAGTCTATCACGGGGTTGCAACAAAAGTCACCAAATCGGTAATCGACGAAATACTTTTTGATGGCTTGCCGAATGAATTTGAAGTCGGTCGCTATCATTCGTGGGTCGTTGCAGCAAATGATTTTCCTTCGGTCCTGGAAATCACTTCCACCGATGAAAACGGCGAAATTATGTCGCTTCGCCACAAAACCCTCGACGTCAAAGGAGTGCAGTTTCATCCGGAAAGCGTTTTGACACCATTTGGAAAACAAATCTTAAAAAACTGGATCAACTCATGAAAGCGATTCTCAACAGGCTTATCAACCACGAAACCTTATCAAAACCAGAAGCAAAAGAGGTTTTGGTCACTATTTCCTCAGGACAGCATAATCCGAGCCAGATTGCTTCATTCCTCACTGTTTTCATGATGCGGAACATCACTATTGATGAGCTTTCGGGGTTTCGCGAAGCATTACTGGAGCTTTGCATTCCGATAGATTTTTCAGCCTACAACACCATCGATCTATGCGGCACCGGCGGAGACGGAAAAGATACTTTCAATATCTCAACCCTTGCTTCATTTGTAGTTGCCGGCAGCGGGATCCATGTTGCCAAGCATGGAAATTATGGTGTTTCATCCATTTCCGGCTCGAGTAACGTAATGGAAAATTTGGGCGTAAAATTCAGCAACGAAAAGGATTTCCTGGACAAATGCATGGAAGCAGCCAACATTGCAATCCTCCATGCGCCTTTATTTCATCCCGCGATGAAAAATGTTGGGCCAATCCGAAAAGAATTAGGTGTCAAAACCTTTTTCAATATGCTCGGCCCAATGGTAAATCCATCGTTCCCAAAGAATCAGCTGGTGGGTGTTTTTAGTTCTCGAATTGGCACGGATGTATGCCTACCTCTATCAAAATACCGATGTTAACTATACAATCGTGCACGCATTGGATGGTTATGACGAAATTTCTCTGACTGCCGATGCCAAAATGATTACCAAAAATGCAGAAAGTATCGTGAATGCGGATGATTTTGATTTGACAAAATTGCTTTTTGAAGATATCAAAGGCGGCAGAACCATCGAGGAATCGGCCCGGATTTTTATGGATATCATTTCAGGAAATGGTTCTGAAGCACAGCAAAATGTGGTTTGTGCCAATGCGGCACTGGCCATTGCAACAGTGGAAAAATCAACTGCAAAAGATGCATTTGCAAAAGCCAAGGAAAGCCTGCAATCAGGAAAAGCATTGGAAAAATTAAAAAAACTACAACAAATCAGCCAAAACCTATGACCATTTTAGATCAAATAATTGAAAGCAAAAAAAAGGAAATTGCCTTGAAGAAAAGCGTGGTTTCGGTTTCGCAGCTGGAAAATACCGATTTGTTCAACAAAAAAACCAATTCCTTAAGCAAATCTATAGCCAATTCACCATTTGGGATTATCGCCGAGCACAAGCGCCGTTCGCCTTCAAAAGCTACCATAAACAATGGTTTTTCAGTAGAAAAAGTCGCAAAAGGTTATGAAAATGCGGGCGCTTCCGGAATTTCCATATTAACGGATACACAATATTTTGGAGGTTCGTTGGACGATTTGCTTTTGGCAAGAGCCTCAACACACATCCCCTTATTGCGCAAGGAATTCATCATAGACGAATACCAGTTGCTGGAAGCCAAGTCATATGGCGCAGATGCCATTTTACTGATCGCTGCCACTTTGTCCAAAAAGGAAATCAAGCATTTATCCGAATTTGCACAATCATTGGCATTGGAAGTCTTGCTGGAAGTCCACCATCTTGACGAATTGGAAAAAAATATTATGCCAAGCCTTGATCTGATTGGGGTCAACAACCGAAACCTGAAAACATTTGAGGTAAACCTACAATACAGCATTGATTTGGCACATCACATTCCGGATCAGTTTGTAAAAATTTCCGAAAGCGGAATTTCTACAGCAGAAGACATCAATTTGTTGAAAAAAAAGGGTTTTCAAGGATTTTTAATTGGCGAAAGCTTTATGAAGACCGATAATCCCGGTAAAAGCCTGGAGCAATTTATCCATAATTTAAGAACATAATGGCTGTAAAAATCAAAATCTGCGGAATGAAAATCCCTGAAAACATCAGTGAAATTGCCCTATTTCAGCCTGATTACCTGGGATTCATTTTTTATGGAGACTCTCCAAGGAATATGGAAAGCCCTATTCCCTACATTGATAAGTCAATCCAAAAAGTGGGTGTGTTTGTAAATGCTTCTTTGGATGAGATTTCATCAAAGGCGAAAGTTTTTGGTTTGGATTATGTTCAGCTTCATGGAGATGAAAACCCGGATTTTTGCGGTTATATTCAGCAACAAAACATTAAAGTAATAAAGTCATTTAGAGTTGGTAAAAATTTTAATTTCAATATTTTAGAAGAATTCAATGATATTTGCAGTTATTTCCTTTTCGACACCTTAGGATCAAATTATGGCGGCAACGGAATCGCATTCGACTGGTCGGTTTTACAAAATTACAATTCAACAAAACCCTATTTTCTAAGCGGCGGAATCGGGCCGGAAAACATCGAAGAGATAAAACATTTCCTAAACCATGATTATGCCAAAAACTGCATCGCAATAGACTGCAACAGCAAGCTTGAAGTTAGCCCAGGATTAAAATCAATCGAGAAAACAAAACAACTTATCAACGCATTAAAAAGAAAAACATGAAATCGAAGTACAATGTAAATGAAAATGGATTTTATGGCGAATTTGGAGGTGCTTTCATTCCGGAAATGCTCTACCCCAATGTCGAGGAATTGCGCCAAAAGTATTTGTCAATAATTGCGGAACCCAATTTCCAACAAGAATTCCATTCGCTTTTAAAAGAATATGTCGGACGGCCAACGCCCCTGTATTTTGCCAAAAGACTGTCCGAACGATTTAATGCCAAAATCTACCTGAAACGCGAAGATCTGTGCCATACAGGCGCACACAAGATCAATAACACTATCGGGCAAATACTTTTAGCCAAACGGCTGGGCAAAACCAGGATCATTGCCGAAACCGGTGCCGGGCAGCATGGCGTAGCTACAGCTACTGTATGCGCACTAATGGGATTGCAGTGCATTGTATATATGGGAGAAGTTGATATCGAACGCCAGTCACCAAATGTGGCCAGGATGAAAATGCTGGGCGCCGAAGTCCGGCCGGCTGTTTCAGGCTCGAAAACCCTAAAAGATGCCACAAATGAAGCCATTCGCGACTGGATCAGCAATCCCGAAGACACTTTTTATATCATTGGCTCTGTGGTAGGTCCGCACCCGTACCCCGACATGGTTGCCCGGTTTCAAAGCATAATTTCCGAAGAAATCAAAAAGCAGCTTTTGGAAAAGGAAAACCGTGAAAACCCAAATTACATCATTGCCTGCGTCGGTGGCGGAAGTAACGCAGCCGGTGCATTTTATCATTTCCTGGACATTGACGATGTAAGGCTGATTGCCGCTGAAGCAGCCGGAAAGGGAATAGATTCGGGTGAAAGCGCCGCTACTTCTGTATTGGGCAAAACCGGAATCATACATGGCAGCAAAACACTATTGATGCAGACCGATGATGGCCAGATAACAGAACCTTATTCCATTTCGGCCGGGCTCGATTATCCGGGTGTTGGACCAATGCATGCCCACTTACACCAAACACAGCGGGCAGAATTTATCGCCATAACAGACGATGATGCCATGCAGGCCGGAATGGCATTGTCACAAGCCGAAGGAATAATCCCAGCCATCGAAAGCGCCCATGCACTGGCTGTTTTAAACAAGAAAAAGTTCAATCCTGAAGACGTTGTTGTCATCAATTTGTCAGGCCGCGGCGATAAGGATTTGAACACCTATATTAATTATTTCAAACCCTGAATCATGAACAGGATACAACATAAATTATCAGAAAATAAAAAAATACTATCTATTTATTTTTCAGCAGGTTTTCCTAATTTAAACGACACTAAAAGTTTAATTGAAAAATTAGCCGAAAATAGTGTCGATATGATTGAGATCGGACTTCCGTTCAGCGATCCTTTGGCTGACGGGCCTACAATTCAGGCAGACTCTACACAGGCTCTAAAAAACGGAATGAGCTCAGAACTCCTTTTCGAACAACTGAAAGACATCCGTCAAACTGTTGAAATACCGTTAATCATTATGGGATACTATAATCCAATCCTGCAGTTTGGCGTTGAGAATTTCGTTAAAAAGTGCCAGAAAATAGGGATTGACGGATTGATAATACCCGACCTTCCTTTGGAAATCTACCTTTCAGAACATAAAGAACTCTTTGAAAAACAAGGTATTTCGATGATTTTCCTGATTACCCCACAAACTTCAGATGAAAGAATCCGCTTGATTGATGCCAATTCGAATTCATTCATCTATATGGTCAGCAGCGCAAGCGTGACTGGAAGCAGGGATAGTTTTGATGAAAACCAGCTAACATATTTTGAAAGGATAGCCGCGATGAATTTAAAAAATTCACAGGTAATCGGATTCGGAATCAGCAATAAAACCACGTTTCAGCAAGCCACAAAGCATCAAAAAGGAGCGATTATCGGCAGTAGTTTTATCCAATTCATCTCCAATAATGAAATTGCCAATATTTCAAATTTTATCTCAAATATACTTTAGATAAAAAATTAAATATATTTGAAAATCAAATAATTAAACTATTTAAATAGAATTTATCTATCGATGTTGTTTTTGTTAATTTTTTGTTAAAATAAATTTAAACAAACGTTTAATTTAAACAGTTGTTTAATTTTGTACCCGATTTTCAAATCAACAAAAATCATGACTGAATTTAATGAAAAACAGATAGAGATTCTTCAGGTAGCTGAACAGCTGTTTGGGGAAGATGGTTTCGATGGAACTTCGGTTAGGGATATTGCCAAAAAGGCCAATGTGAACATTGCGATGATATCCTATTATTTTGGTTCCAAAGAAAAATTATTGGAGGCGTTGATTGTAACGAGGATTTCGGATATGCGCATGCAACTGGAAAGCCTTTATAATGAAAACATCACGCCTTCTGCCAAGATTGACAAGCTGATCGAATTATATATCAGCCGCATCAATAAAAACCGCTGCATGTATCAGATTATCCATTTTGAATTTTCTACCAAAAAGCGGGAACTGAACTTTGAGAAGTTTACTGAAATGAAAAAGGACAATCTCAAGGCTCTGGAAAACATCATCCAGGAAGGGCAGCGGACAGGAGAATTCCAAAAAGACATCAACGTGCCTCTTCTCACACCGGTTATCATGGGAACGTATTTTCATTTTCATATGAACAAGCCTTTGTACGAAAACCTGTTCAATCTGAAAACCGAAGAGGAATATGACAATTACATCAAAACAACACTAACCAAACACATTCAAAAAACAATAAAAGCACTTCTAGTCTATGAAAATCAATAAGTTTATACTTCTCGCCCCACTCCTTTTGGGACTGTCCATCCAGGCGCAGGAAACCAAAAAGCTGATGACTTTGAAAGAAGCCGTTGAAATAGCTGTCACTAACAGCAACGCTTCTACATTGGCAAAGGCCAAAGTGGAAACCTCCAAACTCGAATTGGATGTTACCAAAAACAACCAATACCCTACCCTGAAAGCTTCGGGGCAATACATGAGGCTGTCAAGCGCTCATGTTGATTCCAACATCCAATCGGGAAATGACAGCGGAACCGGTTCGGGTACAGAATCCAAACCATTGAAAGTAGATCAGTTGATGCTCGGACAGGTCAATGCCTCTCTGCCGCTTTTTAACGGTTTTAAGATAACCAACGCCATCAAGGAGTCGGAAAGTATGTATAAGGCCGAAACATTCTCTGAAAAGCATTCCAAAGAACAGGTTGGGCTTGAAGTTGTAGAGTTGTTCTCCAATCTTTACAAAGCACAGCAGATGACTGATTTGATTGAGGACAACCTGAAAACGGCTGACCAGCGCGTAAAGGATTTTACCGCCATGGAAGAAAATGGGCTGATTGCCCGCAATGATTTGCTGAAAGCGCAACTACAGCAATCCAACGTTCAGCTATCATTGGACAACGCAAAGAAAAATACTGCAGTTGCCAATCACAAACTGACAACGCTTTTAAAATTGCCTGAAAGCACCGAAGTTGAAATCGATATTGATGCCATCAAGCGCGATATGGCAGGAAGCATGGGAAACAATGCCGCTGGCGAAAGAAACGACCTGCGTTCTTTGGAACTTAAAAAACAGGCGGCAGAAAGCGGAATCAAAATTGCCCAGGCGGCTTATTACCCATCATTATCATTGTCGGGCGGCTATATTGCTTTTGACCTGAATAATGTGCTGACAGTTACCAATGCGATGAATGTGGGTATCGGAATATCGTATGATTTCTCAAACATCTTTAAAAACGGAAAAAACGTAAAACTTGCCAAAAGCCGCGTAAAGGAAACTGAAATTGCATTATCTGAGTTAAATGATGAAATCAGGGAAGAAGTTTTCCAGGCGAAAGAAAATTATGCGCTTTCGCAAAAACAAAGCTTGGTTTACGAAAAAGCAGTAATCCAGGCTACCGAAAATTACCGAATCGTAAAAGATAAATACGACAACAGCCTGGCCGACACCAACGACCTTCTTGAAGCTGATTACCAGCAATTGCAGGCCAAAATCAACCAGGCATTATCAAAAGCAGATGTAGCGCAGAAATACTACGAACTGCAATTTGCAACAGGAACATTAACCTCATCATTAAACATCACTCAAAAATAATATTCAAAAACCATGGAAAATAAAAAAGCTACAAATAAAAAATTCCGCCTGATATTTATCGTCCTGATAATTGTTGGTTTGTCTTATGGCGGTTACAAACTGATACACTCAATGTCGCACGAAACGACAGACGATGCACAGGTTGCAAAGAAAATGAATCCAATCATACCAAGGGTTTCCGGTTATATCACCAAAGTTTTGGTAAAGGATAATGATATCGTTAAGAAAGGTGATACGCTTTTCGTAATCGACAACAGCGATTATGTGGTGCGTGTTGAAGAAGCAAAAGCGAACCTGATTGCGGCACAAAACAGTGAAGAAGTAGCTAAGGCTGATATCGGGACATCACAGGCAAATGTTTCTGTTTCTGATGCCAACGTGCAATCGGCTTTCGGAAATATCGAAACCGCCAAAATCAGGCTGCGCAGGGCTGCTGCCGATTTTGAGCGCTACAGCAACCTTTACAAAAACCATTCGATTACAAAACAGCAATACGAACAGGCCGAAGCTGCAAAACAGGAAGCTGAAAGCCAGGTGAAAATTTTACAGGACCAGCAAAAAGCCTCTTCTTATCAAAGGAATGTGGCTTCTGCAAGAACCAATGTAAGCAGCAAACAAGTACAGGTTGCTGCCGCCAATGTTAAAAAAGCGCAGGCCGCTTTGGATGCAGCCAACCTTAACCTGGGCTACACCGTAGTTACTGCTTCTATCGACGGGCAGGTTTCTACCATTGACATCCAGCCAGGACAATTGGTTCAGGCAGGACAGTCGCTGTTTTACATCGTAAACAATAATGAAACCTGGGTTATTGCCAACTTCAAGGAAACACAGCTGAACAAAATGCGCGAAGGCCAAACAGTAAAGCTTAAAATAGATGCTTTCCCGGGAACTGAATTTGAAGGGAAGATTTCTTCTTTCTCACCAGCTACCGGTTCTAAATTCTCCCTTTTGCCTCCAGACAATGCCAGCGGAAACTTTGTGAAAACCGTGCAAAGGCTTCCGGTTAGGATCAATTTTACAGAAAACAACCCAAAAGACAAGCTGCAGTTATTGCGTTCTGGAATGAATGCCGATGTAGACGTAATCTTAAAATAAGATTTACGAAATATGGGATAATTTAAAATTCAAAATTTATAATTTAAAATAAATTAATTAATGGCAGCAACAGCAGTAGTTCAGGATGATTTGGTGGAATATGGCTTCAGAAGGGTCATCATCACCATCACCGCAGTACTTTGTGCCTTACTTGAAATTGTCGATACGACCATTGTAAACGTAGCGTTGAATAATATGCGCGGAAGCCTTGGAGCCACATTAACTGATGTGGCCTGGGTTATCACTGCCTATGCAATTGCCAACGTAATTGTAATTCCGATGACGAGCTGGCTTTCACAGCAATTTGGGCGTAGGAATTATTTTGCCGCATCCATCATCATATTTACGGTCGCTTCCTTTATGTGTGGAAATGCCGATAATATTTGGGAATTGGTCGCATTCCGATTCGTACAGGGGCTTGGCGGTGGCGCCTTATTAGTAACGGCCCAAACCATCATTACCGAAAGCTATCCTGTTGAAAAAAGAGGAATGGCGCAGGCAATCTATGGAATGGGGGTTATTGTAGGCCCAACATTAGGTCCGCCTCTCGGTGGATGGATCGTAGACAACGTACAGGGCGGATGGCCTTACATTTTCTATATCAATGTTCCCATCGGGATTGCCGCTACGATATTGACATTAACGTTTGTAAGAAGCCCTAAATATGGCGAAAAGCTAAAAGCCAATCAGGTAGACTGGATTGGTATCTTCCTGTTATCCGCATTCATTGGTTCGCTACAATACATACTCGAACACGGGCAGCAAGATGACTGGTTCAATGATACTACTATCTGTGTTCTGGCCGTAGTAAGCTTATTGGGATTGTTCTTTTTCATCTGGAGGGAGCTTACCTATAAATACCCAATCGTAAACCTAAGCGTACTCAAAGACAGCAACCTAAAAGTTGGCGTCGTCATGAGCTTCATTATGGGATTTGGCTTGTACGGAACCACATTCATTGTCCCAATTTATACCCAATCCATTTTGGGTTGGACAGCTACCGATGCCGGATTGCTCTTGGTTCCGAGTTCGATCACCGTTGCGATATTGATGCCGATGATTGGTAAGATGATACAAAATGGCGTTCCGCAAACTTACCTGGTGGCGCTTGGATTCCTGTCGTTCTTTATCTTTACGTATTGGATGCATATTGAAATGACCCCGGATACCGGAACTGAACATATGTTCTGGCCACTGATTATCCGTGGAATTGGTTTAGGATTATTATTCGTACCGATTACAACGCTATCGCTTTCTGCATTAAAAGGAAAAAGCATCGGTGAAGGAGCTGCTTTTACCGGAATGATGCGCCAGCTGGGCGGTTCATTTGGTATTGCGATCATCACGACCTTTATCGCCCGCTTCAGCCAGGACCACCGTGTCAACCTTATTGCACATTTAGATCCAACAAGGGTTGCTGTGCAGGACAGATTGCATGCATTGCAGAGAGGATTCATGTCAAAAGGTTTTAGTGCCGATGTGGCATTACAAAAAGCTTACAAAATCCTGGATTTCAGTGTGACCAAACAGGCAACAGTCTTATCCTATATGGACATTTTCCTTTATTTAGGAACGCTTTTCCTGTTCTGCATTCCGTTTATATTATTGGTTAAAAAAGGGAAAAATAAAGTCGATGTAAGCGAAGCAATGCATTAATCAACTAATCTGCAAGTTATTAACAATTTTCGTTTACTTAAGAAAGTATTTCATAAATTTGGTTCTAAGCTATTCAACACAACCTTAAAATCAAATAGTTATGGGACTTTTTGGTAACAATCAGAAGAAGATTATCGAAGACCTTCACAAAAAAAGTGAAGACCATTGCAAGGAAATCTCCAAAGAAATAGACGAATTGTTGGATGATCTGAAAACAGAATACGATGAGAACCGTGAAGTGGTTTATGAGTTCAATTCATTTGTAGATGAATTAAAATCAAAACTAAGTCCGGAAGATGCTAAAAAACTGGCCGACTTTTCATCAAGGTTTGGAAAAATAAAACGCTGTGCCAAAAAAGGCGTGGAAGCCATGAGAGAACTGGCTCGCGACCAGCGGAAGCTCACCGTTGAAACCCGGATGGAATATGAAGAATATTTTTATATGACTAAATAACAGACAAGCCCCTATCTGGGGCTTGTTTATTTTAATTGACTATCGGTGTTACTTTAATTCCTATCTTGTAAAAACCAATACATTCCCTTTGCTCAGGTTGGCATCAAATGCATACCCTTCATAATTGAATCCTTTTAAATCATCAATCGTTTCAGCATTCGTGTCAATGATATAGCGCACCATCATTCCTCTGGCCTTTTTGGCAAAAAAACTGATCATCTTTAATTGCCCGTCCTTGTAATCCTTAAATTCCGGCGTAATCACCGGGACCTTTAGGGCTTTGGCATCCACTGCACCAAAATATTCATTGCTTGCCAAATTGATAAACAAATCACCTTTCTTCAATTCGCTGTTCAGCGCTTTAGTGATTGTTTTTTTCCAAAACTCATACAGGTTTTTGTTTTTACCGATAGGCAATGAAGTTCCCATTTCCAAACGATAAGCCTGCATCAGATCTAACGGTTTCAATACCCCGTACAATCCGGAAAGGATGCGGAGCTTGTCCTGAAGCACCTCTAATTTATCATCCGGCAATGAATAAATATCCAGGCCCTGGTATACATCGCCATCAAAAGCATAAACTGCCTGACGTGCATTGTCATTGGTAAACGGCGTATGCCAATCCTGGTTGCGCTGCCAGTTCAATTCGGCCAGCTTATCCGAAATTTCCATAAGCTGCGAAAGGGCTTTGGGCTTTTTCTTTTTCAGCGTCCGCTGAATGGTAGCAGCCTGTTTTAAAAACTCAGGTTCTGAGAAAGAGCCAGTTGGGATTTCCTTTTCAAAATCAAGGGATTTGGCTGGCGAAATGACAATTTTCATGGTGCTTTATTTGAAATCCAAAAATACAAATTCAATATCGAAATACATATACGTGAAAATCATTTGTTTCTATTTTGACATCAATAAAAATCCTATTTAAAAGTTAATCTGTTAGTTTAAAAATGTTAAAATCCGTAAATTGCAAATACTAAAAACACACAACTATGCGAAAAATAATTCTCCTTTTATTCTTGGCAGCACTCTTTTCATGTAAAAGCAAAAAAGATGCAGCAGCAGTAGTCAAACCTGCGGAAAAGCCCAGCAACCTTGTAAATCCTGAAGAAGTTGAAGCTGTTAAGAAAGATCGAGCGTATGATGTTGGCAAGCGTTTATTGGAGTCCTGCAATACCTCGCGCTTCAAGGCTTTCAGCTCAGCAGAAGTCACTGACAAGGTAAGGCAGAATGCCACTAAGGATAAGATTTCAACTATCTGTAAAAAAATTAACCAGCGTAACGGAAGGTTCCTCGGCATTAACCTGATCGACATCACCAAAAACAAAAAAACCAATGAGCTGGTTTTCCGTTACAGCATTGATTACGAGAAAAAGTTATACAAACGCGAGTTGAGCGTAACAGTAAACACGGACAATAAAGTTTCGGCAATTACCACTAAAGAAATTACTGCAAAACCCATGTAAGCCTATGATTTTAAGAGAAGCAAAAATCGCCGATATCGGCCAAATTCAAATAGTCAGGAATTCGGTTACCGAAAATACGTTATCCGATCCGAATTTGGTTACCGATGACGATTGCGCCGATTTTATAACGCAACGCGGAAAAGGTTGGGTATGCGAAATTGACGGCCGCATCATTGGTTTTGCCATCGCTGATCTGGCAGATGAAAATATCTGGGCGCTGTTCCTCCATCCCGATTTTGAAAACAAAGGCATTGGCAGGAAACTCCATGACACCATGCTCGACTGGTATTTCGCTACCGGTAAAGAATATGTCTGGCTTGGGACTTCACCAGATACAAGAGCGGAAACTTTCTACAGGAAATCAGGCTGGGCTGCAAACGGTACGCACGGGAAAAGCGAAATCAAATTTGAGATGACGCGCCTGAATTGGGAAAATTACAAACGAAATAAAACTAAACTATAAGCCTATGAATTCATTTTGGAAAAAACTTATTATCAACACCACTTTACACGAAAAGGATCGTGAATACACCGATTATGCCCTGGCAAAAGGCTACCGTGAATTCCTGATCCTGGCCAAACGCCATGTCAAGGATTTTATCCTGATTTCGGCAGGCATACTTTCGGCAACATTCGGATTTAAAGGATTTTTATTAACCAATCATTTCATCGACGGCGGTGCGACCGGGATTTCGCTATTGATTTCGGCACTAACCGAAATTCCGCTTTACATATTGATCATCTGTGTCAATATTCCGTTTGTGATTATGGGCTACAAAATCATGGGAAAGGCCTTTGCCATCAAAACGGCGCTGGCAATTACCGGGCTTTCGCTTTGTTTGGCCACAATTACATTTCCCGATATTACAAGGGATAATTTACTGGTTGCGGTTTTTGGCGGATTTTTCCTTGGAGCCGGAATCGGATTATCTGTCCGTGGTGGTGCTGTGATTGACGGCACCGAAGTACTGGCCATTTTCCTGAGCCGGAAATTTGGGACCACCATTGGTGATATCATCATCATCATCAACGTAATGATTTTCTCGGCTGCTGCTTATTTTCTCGGAATTGAAGTGGCGCTCTACTCTATGATTACGTACCTTGCCGCTTCTAAAACATTGGATTTCATTGTGGAAGGTATCGACGAGTACATCGGTGTAACCATTGTCTCTTCGCGCAGCGAAAAAATGAGAAAGATGATTGTTGAAAAAATGGGGCGAGGCGTTACCGTTTACAGCGGAAAAGGCGGTTACGGAAAACGCGGTGAAACCAAGGAAGTAGACATTATTTATACTGTAATAACAAGGCTTGAGCTCAACAAGCTCAATACCGAAATACAAAAGATCGAGCCAACTGCTTTTGTTGTAATGAACAGCGTAAAGGATACCAAGGGCGGAATGATCAAAAAACGACCTTTAAAACATTAATTTATGAAAACTATTTTTTTATCACTAATGTTAGCTTCCACATTCCTTTCGGGTTGCTGCAGCAAAAAAACGGCTGATGCCAAGACTACCGAAAAGAAAACCGTAGCGCTTTACGGAACCAATTGGGAATTGGAATACATATCCGGCCCCAGGATTACGTTCGAAGGATTATATCCCGACGAAAAGCCTACACTGGTACTAAAATCAGAAGAAAACCGGTTTGGCGGCAATTCGAGCTGTAATGCATTTAGCGGCTCTTATACAATGAAAGGCAGCAACATCCATTTTGGCCAGGCCATAAAAACAATGCGCTTTTGCGAAGGTGGTGGAGAAACCACTTTTTTGAACACGCTGGGCAAAGTCAACAAATTTGAAATTGACAGCGACGGAAAACTTGTATTATCTCTTGATGACGTTCCGATGATGCGTTTCAAACCACAATCCTAAAAATCAAAAAAACCAGCATTATGAAAAAATACTTTTTGATTCCAATAGTTTTTGCACTGATATTAACCGGCTGCAAAAAAGAAACCCCGTTCAAAACTGTTCCGATTGTGAAAGAAACTGGTTCACAAGCAACTAAAAAAGAATGCTATTCATATGAAAAAAACGGAGATACGATTTCGCTTCAAATAGAAACCACAGGAAAAGAAGTGATTGGGGCAATGGTATACAGCCTCAAAGAAAAAGACAGGAATGCCGGCCTCCTGAAAGGCAAGCTTGAAAACAATATTTTGATTGCGGATTATACTTTTCATTCCGAAGGTACAGAGAGCACGCGCCAGGTTGCCTTTAAACTCGAAAATGGCCAATTCATTGAAGGCTATGGAGAAGTGACTTTGGATGGTACCCATTTTAAGGACATTTCCAAAATAAAGTATTCGTCTACAATGCCATTAGGCAAAACGGAATGCCCATAAAACCTAATTGAGTTTACAGCTAAACAGGATTGGGTTGTTGGCGTTGGTAGTGTCAAGAACTCCATTTTGATCATAAGCGCTCCAATCCGAATTGCCAAAGAAATAGAGCTTCCCATCGGAGATGATTGCCAATGCCGGTTCAATAAAATCAGCCCGGTTGTTATCGAGCACCTTAAAACCCGTAATCTCGTTTTGCTCCTGATTCAATTGGAATCGGGTAATCCTGATCGGCTTTACCCCATTCTGTACCGCAACCAGGCTATTATTGTAAAATACCAGGCCGTCGATTCCTTTAGCCGAGCTTCCGTCAGGAAAATCGAGCCAGATTTTGGCATTCTTGGCAATATCGATTACAGCAATTCCTTTTAAATAATCTGCAACAAACAGTTTGCTTTCCTCTTTATTCAAAGCCAGGCCTTGCAGGTTAAAGCCATCCGCAAGCTTATTGAAAATCGAAATTCCGTTTTTATCCACTTTATAAATAATTGGAGCATAGCTATCCGAAACGTATACAGCTCCATTTTTGGCAACAATCAAATCCCCAAAAGTATGGCTTCCTTTAACCGAATAGCGCGCTTCTATTTTCCTGGTTTTGATATTCACCTTAAGCACTTCCGATTTTCCTTCGGTTGTTTTATCAAAGTTCTCCAGTTCCTTAAATGCTGCAGTTGCAACCCACAGGTATTCTTCATTAGCATCAGGCTTTAACGCCATAACCGAAAGCATTTTTTCCTCTTTCAGCCAATCAGTACACTCTCCGGTTTTGATATCAAAAGACACGATTTTTCCTTTTCTGATGCTTGTTGCAAGCCATTTTTTAGATTTTGGGAGATAATACAATCCTTCGGGATGCAGCCCTTTTTCGCTTAATGTTACCACTTGCTTTGATGTTTCGATGACTTTGGCCTGGCTTTTCTTCAGGTCTGTCACTGCCTGGAAACCGCCGTCGTCCCTTATCGATTTAAAATCTTCATCAGCTTCAAAAGCGATTGTATTGTTCATCAGTACCAATTTCCGTAAGGTTAGCAGCGCTTCTTCCCTATTGTCATTGAGCGTATGCGCAGCGGCCAGGTTATAAAGATACGTTGGGTGGAAAGGCCGGAGGCTGTCCAGCAGTTTATTCAGTGACAAAAAGGTTTGGTAGTCTTTGGCTTCATAAGCCTTTATGCTTTCCGCATAAATTTTTTTATCCAATTGCTGTGCCAGGCTCAATGTACTGACAAACAATACTGCAGCTGTCCATTTCCAAGGTTTCATAAGCATATTCTTTTTCTGCATTTGACGGTTTTTATTTCAAATCATTACAATAGTATTCAAAGTTTTTCAAATAAATGTTAAAAAATTTGCGCAACCAAAAAGTTGCATATATATTTGCAACCAATTGGTTTCGTATTTAAAACAGACTACAAAATGAGACGGGATATTTTTCAGGCAATTTCAGATCCAACGCGAAGATCGATAATCACATTGATCGCGCTGCATGCCATGACGCCAAACGCCTTGGCAGAACATTTCAATACCAGCAGGCAGGCGGTTTCAAAACACATCAAGATTTTGGTCGAATGTGATGTGGTTAAGGAAGAAAAAGTGGGACGTGAGATATATTATAAACTTGAAGTAAACAAGATGAAAGCAATAGACCAATGGCTCGAACAATTCCGAAAGATTTGGGAAGACAAATTCAACCAGCTCGATAGCGTATTATTAACACTAAAAAACAAAAAAAATGAACAGTAATTTTTTATTCGATTTTACGGTAAACAAGGAAAACAATACCGTAAACGTAAAAAGGGAATTTGGTGCCGGCCTTGCTTTGGTTTGGGATGCATGGACAAAGCCCGAAATACTTGACCAATGGTGGGCTCCAAAACCTTGGAAAGCGGTAACCGTATCAATGGATTTCAAGGAAGGCGGAAGATGGCTTTATTATATGCAGGGGCCTGAAGGCGAAAGGCATTATTGCATCAACGATTATCAAAAAATCAATGTACAAAAAGATTTTAGCGGGCTCGATGCTTTTACTGATGAAAACGGTACAATCAATACCGATATGCCAAGAACATTATGGCACAACACCTTTACTCAAAATGGTGAAACAACTATTGTAAACATAGTGGCGCAATACGATAGCCTTGAAGATCTTGAAAAAATAATTGCAATGGGCTTCAAGGAAGGCTTTACGATGGCAATGGGCAATTTGGACGAATATTTCGAATCATTAAAAAAATAAGGCGATGGAATTTATAGTTGATAAAGAAAATAAAACGGTAAACATCACGCGCGAGTTTACCGCTGAACGCGAATTGGTTTGGGAGGCCTGGACCAATCCCGAAATCCTCGACCAATGGTGGGCTCCAAAACCTTTGGCATCAAAAACAAAATCAATGGATTTTAAGGTGGGCGGCCGCAGGCTTTACGCAATGATAATTCCGGGCGGCCAGGAAAAATGGGGCGTTTGGGATTTTACTTCCGTCACTCCTAAAACCAATTTCAAATTCCTTTCCACTTTTACAGACGAACACGGAAATCCCAATTCCGAATTCTCCACATCGGAATGGGACCTGAATTTTATCGCTCAGGGCGATAACACTACCGTAAATATTGTAATCAAACGCGATAATTTTGAGGAACTTGAACAGCTCGTTGAAATGGGCTTCAAAACAGGATTCATTTCTGCTCTTGAAAACCTTGAGCAGTATCTTGGGGCAAAATTCAGGCTGCGCCAGCAAAACCGCGCAGATAACAAAGCCAGGGTCTGCACCTATTTGAACTTCCCTGGTAACACCGAAGAAGCCATGCTGTTCTACAAATCGGTTTTTAGGACAGAATTCATAGGCGGCATCAAACGATTTGGTGAAATTCCGGCAGATTCAAGCCATCCGCCTGTTGCCGACAGCATCAAAGATATGGTACTGCATGTCGAATTGCCAATCCTTGGCGGCCATATCCTGATGGCTACCGACGCACCAAAGGAAATGGGCTTTACCCTCAACCGGGGCAACAACATGCACATCTGCCTGGAACCAGAAACCCGTGACGAAGCCAAAAGGATTTTTGATGAGCTTTCGGCAGGCGGCACAATCACCATGCCATTGGAGGATATGTTCTTCGGGGCTTATTTTGGAGAGTTCAGCGACAAATTCGGTATCAACTGGATGATTAATGTTGCAAACCAAAAATCCTAAGTTTTTTGTACTTTTATAAAACCTAATCATAAAAACTGTTTTCTATGAAAAAACATAAGATCATCTTTTGGGTAACCACCACCATTATTTTCCTTTTTGAAGGTGTGATGCCTGCTTTCTTTTCCCAAGGCGAAGACGCAAAAAAAGGAATGGAACACCTTGGTTATCCGTTATACTTCGGAACCGTGCTTGCTGTATTTAAAGTATTGGGAGCCTTATCACTAATAATTCCTTCAGTGCCGAAAAGGATAAAGGAATGGGCTTATGCCGGATTTATATTTGATTTTCTATTCGCCAGCATCAGTTATATTGTTGTTGACGGAATCGTATTCCATGCTTTTTTCCCTTTGATTTTCCTGGCAATCCTGGCGCTATCGTACAATTCATACCTTAAACTGAATCCGTAACAATTGCATTATGCCAATTTAAGTTAAAGCAGCTTCGGCTGCTTTTTTATTATCTTTATGAAAAGGTTTCCTGATTTTCTTCTGAAAAAACATCTGATGATGAATCTAAAATCGATATTCTCCATAGTATTTCTCCTGTTTTTAATTTCTTGTACCGAAAAGAAAACAGGAAATATCATCATTAAAAAAAAGCAGCCGGCAGTCGAAAAATTAGCTCCTGCTCTTTTTATTTCAGGCGATTTCAATGGTGACAAGGCTACGGATACTATTTTTGAATCCTACCAAAGCAGTATAACCCATAAAGAGATCAGCAAGCTACACGATTCTATAAATTGGGATAATGATTTGG
This sequence comes from Flavobacterium sp., assembly GCA_049841115.1. GTDB lineage: Bacteria > Bacteroidota > Bacteroidia > Flavobacteriales > Flavobacteriaceae > Flavobacterium. Next base: position 87,146 of record JASGHQ010000004.1, on the reverse strand, counting down.
ATTTGACAATAAAAAGTAAGCCTGTAACTACCTTATACTCTAGTGACAAATCTATAGAAAAGTTTATGGTTTCCGACCACCCACAGCAAAAAGGGGTATACCTGTTTGCTAATCTCGGCGATATCAACGATGATGGTAAAGATGAATTCGGCTATGCTGTGGACTGGGCGGATTTCTCGAGCCTCAACACTTATCATATAATGACCCTCAAGCAAGGTAGCTTCATTGAAATATTTCAGTTTCCAATCCATGAAAGCATGAGCATTCCCGAAGGAAAGGATTTTGACCCAAAAGATTTAATCAAAAAAACTTCAAAAAAAACCATCAGGTACAACTATGTGGATCTTGCCGAAGTTGATATCAGGCAAGCGCTTCACACTTTTAAATGATCCTTTCATTTCTTGTCAATTACAAGAAAAAACTGCCTTTTTGTTCTCATTTTATTCACAAAAATCACTTCAAAACAATAAAAAATGTCATTTTGTCTACTTTCTTTTATTGGAATACAAATTGTTTATAACTCGGAAAACAATTCAACTACAAGAAAGAAGATAACATTATGAACATAAATCAATTAACAATTAAATCGCAAGAAGCTTTGCAACAAGCACAGCAGATTGCACAGGCTTTTGGTCAGCAGCAGATAGAAAATGAGCACATTTTCAAAGGAATTCTGGAAGTTGACGAAAACGTAACGCCATTCATTTTGAAAAAACTCAACGTGAATGTAGATTTATTCAAAAAGATCTTGGACAGCACCATTCAAAGCTTTCCAAAAGTTTCGGGCAGCGACCTCATGTTTTCACGTGAAGTAAACAGCATGCTGAATGATGCCGCCGCCATTGCCAAAAAAATGAACGATGAATACGTTTCCATCGAACATCTGATATTGGCAATTTTCAAATCGAAAAGCAAGACAGCCCAAATCCTAAAAGACCAGGGCGTAACAGAAAAAGGCCTGCAGGCCGCAATTGATGAAATCCGCAAAGGCGAAAGGGTAACTTCTGCGTCTGCCGAAGAAACTTATAATTCGCTTAGCAAATATGCTAAGAATCTTAACGAATTGGCCAAACAGGGAAAACTTGATCCGGTAATCGGGCGCGACGAGGAAATCCGCCGTGTGCTGCAAATCCTGACCCGTCGTACCAAAAACAATCCAATGCTGATCGGTGAGCCCGGTGTAGGTAAAACAGCTATAGCCGAAGGTTTGGCACACCGGATTGTAGATGGTGACGTTCCGGAAAACCTGAAGGACAAAGTAATCTATTCGCTCGATATGGGAGCCCTGATTGCCGGTGCCAAATACAAAGGTGAATTCGAAGAGCGTTTGAAGGCAGTCGTGAAAGAAGTAACTTCTTCCGAAGGCGATATCGTGCTTTTCATTGACGAAATCCACACGCTTGTAGGGGCCGGCGGCGGCGAAGGCGCGATGGATGCGGCTAATATATTGAAGCCTGCTCTGGCCCGTGGTGAACTGCGTGCCATTGGGGCAACGACTTTGGACGAATACCAAAAGTATTTCGAAAAAGATAAGGCTTTGGAGCGCCGTTTTCAGAAAATCATGATTGAAGAACCGGATGCCGAAAGTGCCATTTCGATCTTGCGTGGAATCAAGGAAAAATACGAAACGCATCACAAAGTACAGATTAAAGACGAGGCGATCATGGCTGCAGTCGAATTATCGCAGCGCTATATTACCAATCGTTTCCTGCCAGATAAGGCCATCGACTTAATTGACGAAGCGGCATCCAAACTGAGGATGGAAATCAATTCAAAACCTGAAGAGCTCGACGTTTTGGATCGGAAAATCATGCAACTCGAAATTGAAATTGAAGCGATTAAACGTGAAAATGACGAAAGCAAAATGAAAATCCTGGCTATGGATCTGGCCAACCTTAAGGAAGAACGCAACGAAATCTTTACCAAATGGAAATCAGAAAAAGATGTAGTAGACAACATCCAATTGGTAAAACAGCAAATCGAAGATTTCAAATACGAAGCCGAACGTGCCGAACGTGATGGCGATTACGGAAAGGTAGCCGAAATCCGTTACGGAAAAATCAAGGAAGCACAGGAACGCTTGGATAAATTCCAGAAAGAACTTCAGGAAAACCAGGCAGGCACTTCACTAATCAAAGAAGAAGTAACCCGTGAAGACATTGCTGAAGTTGTGGCCAAATGGACCGGGATCCCGGTAATGAAGATGCTGCAGGGTGAGCGTGAAAAGCTGCTCAAACTGGAGGATGAGCTGCACCACAGGGTAGTCGGGCAGCACGAAGCCATTGAAGCCATCAGTGATGCCGTACGCCGTAGCCGCGCCGGTTTGCAGGATATGAAAAAACCTATTGGTTCTTTCCTTTTCCTCGGAACGACGGGTGTCGGTAAAACCGAACTGGCAAAAGCCTTGGCGGAATATTTATTTGATGACGAAAACGCCATTACACGTATCGACATGAGCGAATATCAGGAACGCCATAGCGTTAGCCGCCTTGTTGGCGCGCCTCCGGGATATGTTGGCTATGACGAAGGCGGACAGCTGACCGAAGCCGTGCGAAGGAAGCCGTATTCAGTAATCCTTCTGGATGAGATCGAAAAAGCGCATCCGGATACCTTCAATATCCTGCTTCAGGTTCTGGATGAAGGAAGATTGACAGATAACAAAGGCCGAACCGCCGATTTTAAGAACACGATCATCATCATGACTTCCAATATGGGAAGCTCCATCATACAAGAGAAATTCGAGAACCTCAAAGGCGATGTCGAAACCGCAATGGAAGCGGCAAAAATCGAAGTCCTGGGATTATTGAAACAAACGGTACGCCCGGAATTCATCAACCGCATCGACGAAATCGTAATGTTCACGCCACTGAGCAATGAAAATATTACCGAGATTGTAGGCTTGCAATTGCAAAGCATCATCAAAATGCTGGCAAAACAAAACATCACACTTGATGCAACCCCGGAAGCCATCCAGTATTTGGCGCAAAAAGGATTCGATCCTCAATTTGGCGCCCGCCCGGTAAAAAGAGTGATACAGAGAGAAGTGCTGAACCAGCTTTCAAAGGAAATCCTTGGAGGCAAAATCACTACCGACAGTATCATTCTGCTCGATAGTTTCGACGGCCAATTGGTCTTCAGGAACCAGAGCGAATTGGTACAATAATAGTTTTTTCATAGATAGATTTAGGTTAGGTTTGCCAAAGCCCTGATAATGAAAACATTGTTGGGGCTTTGGTTTTTTTCATACAAGCTTCTATACTTTTGAAGCATTTTGGAGAAATGAAGGTGTTGTAATTTTAAATAAATAATAATTATATTTGAGTACCCAAAAAACAAAGGCCAAAGGCCTAACCGTAAAACATAAAAAATAATCCTATGAAAGCACTAGTAACGTTTTTGATTTTAGTTTCCAATTTGACACTATTTGCCCAGGCAGATAAAGTAGCCGGTGAGTATGCGCTTAAAGTCGGAAAAGAGGAAAGTAACTTATTTGAATATAACTTAACTTTAAACCCAGACGGAACTTTTTTATTTCATTACCATTCCACCATTCTAACAGCAATTCCACCCGAAGTAAATAAATATGGAAAAGGAAAATGGGTTGTAGCCAACAATACGATTACATTTTCTTCAGATAAGCAAAAAGACCTAGACGAAAAATATACTTTGGACTTTACTAATTCCAAGGCGATGTTTGTAACAAAATCTCCTAGAGAACCAAACAGACAAAATAGTCAAGGAAAGAATTAAATTCTTTGAATCGGAAGTCCCGTTTATGAAAACGGTCAATATGCTTAAATTATAAGATATCAATACTATAATTGATATTTTCTTTTTGGGAATAAATCCAAACATGCTTCAAAAACTCAAACACAACAAGGAAATTATCGGTTATGCCGTAATGATGGCGGCGTTGATGCTGCTGTTGCGCTGGTTTGAGTTTCGGTTTTTGATAATGCAATACCAAATCGAAATCTATATTGGAGTAATAGCTGCTTTCTTTTTGCTGTTCGGAATCTGGCTTGCCAATAAAATTACCAGGCCAAAAGAAAAAACAATTATCATCGAAAGGGAAATCAGGATTGTATCCAATGAAGATTTCGTACTTAACGAAAATGAGCTCCGCAACCGGAAAATCAGCAAACGCGAACTGGAAGTCCTGACCCTGATGGCCGAAGGCTTAAGCAATAACGAAATTGCCGAAAAGCTTTTTGTTTCGCTCAATACCGTCAAGACACACAGCGCGAAATTGTTTGAAAAACTCGATGTAAAACGTCGCACACAGGCCATAGAAACTGCCAAAAAATTACAGCTCCTACCTCCTACTTTAGGATGATTTAAATAAAATCACCCAAAAGGATGAGCCGTTTTAAAGCTGCAATGCCCTACTTTGCACCTTAATCCAAAACAAAACATTATGAGGAAAATTGTCTTAACCTATGGTTTAATAGCCGGTGCCATCGTTACCGGGTTTATGGCATATACAGCTTATGCAATGGACAAAGACACCGATTTTGAGTATGGCATGTATTTGGGCTACACCGGAATGCTGGTGGCCTTTTTATTCGTTTTTGTCGGTGTTAAGAATTACCGGGACAAGCAAAACGGCGGCATCATAACATTTGGCAAAGCCTTAAAGATCGGCGCTTTGATTTCGCTGATTGCGTCCACAATCTATGTGGGTGTATGGCTTATAGAATATTACTGCCTGTATCCTGATTTTATGGAAAAGTATGCCGCAGCCTCAATTAAAAAACTGGCGGCATCGGGTTTAACCCCAACTGAAATCAAAGAAAAGACAGACGAGATCCTAATGATGAAGGATATGTATAAAAATCCGCTTTGGGTAGTTGCGATCACCTATATGGAAGTGCTGATCCCTATTGGGGTACTGGTCCCTTTCATTAGTGCCGCCATCCTAAAAAGAACCCAGCCAGCATCCAATTAGATTAAATAAAACTCTTATAACCGGGCCCAATAGTTTTCTGTTGGGCCTTTTGTTTTTTCAAACCAAATTTCTATTTTAGTCCAATAAATATTTGCACTATGAAACTACTTGGAATCGGTTCCAGAATAAACCACGCCGAATATGGCAAAGGTGTTGTAACAAACGTATCATCAAAAGATTATTGGGTAACTTTTATCGACGGAGGATTGGAAACCATCCCGCTCGACAGCGAATTTGAAGTGATCGAAGCAGCTGATAACGAAGTAGATACTGTTAGTTTTTTTGATGTTGAAAAAAGCCTGCTGAATATCCTGAAAAAATGGAACGGTTTGGGTGAACCTGTTGCCATTGGTGACAAATGGAAAGGCGGCAACATGAAATTAGAACCAGGACAAGCCGGCCTGGCTGCTAAAGATGTGCCGATCGATACTTTTTTTCATAAGATTGTAATGCTTCGCGACCGTTTGCGCGTAATGGAACAAAAGATCAATGCCAGCAACCTTGAAGAAATCGAAAAAGTGGAATTGCAGCAATACATCACGCGGATTTATGGCAGTCTTACCACTTTCAACGTGCTTTTTAAATCGCAAAGCGATTATTTTGTTGGTGAAAAAAGCAAATAAATCCTGAAACCTTTTAACAAAATATTGTAATCCACAACCATTTTGATTGCGTAATTTTATCTCAATCAAAATCTAAACGTCATGAAGAAAGTATACTTCGGCATTTTTGCCTTCGGTTTAATCATTTTTGGCTGTAAAAGCTCGACTTCGAACAGCACCAAAGATTCTAAAAAAGTAGGGATTCATTTTGAATCCAAAAGCGGAAGCAAGGTTCAGGGAACTGCCGTATTCGTTGAGCGCAATGGCGAAGTAAGCCTTGAATGCAAGCTTACAGGTTTGACGCCGGGTGTCCATGCGATACACATCCATGAAAAAGCAGATTGTTCTGCAGCCGATGCGTCTTCTGCCGGCGGACATTGGAACCCTACCTTTAAAAAACACGGAAAATGGGGCGAAGCCGAACATCACAAAGGCGACATCGGTAACTTTACCGCTGATACCGAAGGAAATGCAACCGTTCTTTTCAAAACTGACGAATGGTGCATCGGCTGTGGCGATACTACTAAGGATATCTTGGGCAAAGGATTGATCGTTCACGAAAAACCGGATGATTTTGTAACCCAGCCAACAGGGAATGCCGGAGGAAGAATGGCCTGCTCGGCCATAATCCAATAAAGGTGAAGCAATCACAAAAAGGAGAATTTTACGGACAGACCAATACCACTATCAATTTAAATGGCATTACACTGACCGATACCGTTTACACGCATGATAAAGTCGATTGGCATTATCATGAAAATGCGTATTTCACCTTTCTCCTTCAAGGAAATGTCATAGAAGGAAACAAAAAGGAAATCTATAATTGCGCTGCCGGAGACTTGCTGTTCCACAATTGGCAGGAACCACACTATAATATCAAACCCGAAGGATTTACAAGAGGCTTTCATATTGAAATTGAAAAATCCTGGTTTGATGAATTAGAATTTAATGCCGATGACCTTCAGGGCAGCATCAATATTAAGGATGTTGACCTAAAGCTTTTGATGTATAAGATTTTCACTGAAACTAAGTTTGACGATACGCTTGCGCAGCTTTCAATCCAAACCTTGTTATTAGAAACTTTGGCAAGAATGCTCAATTCCCAAAGAGGATCAGCCAAGAAGCCCGAATGGGTTTCGCAAATCAATGCGCTATTGAACGACCAGTTTTCGGATAATCTTAGTTTGGAATACCTGTCAAAAAGCCTGAACATTCATCCGGTCCATCTGTCAAGGGAATTTTCAAAGTACTTCAACTCCGGGCTTGGAGAATACATACGGAAACTAAGGATACAGAAATCACTGCAACTCATCTCCAAAAAAAAACATGAACTGACAGAAATTGCCTTTGACTGTGGCTTTTCCGACCAGAGCCATTTTACCCGCTGTTTTAGGGAAATCAACGGTATCAACCCGTCCACATACCGGAAATTGCTTTTTAGCTAATTACACCGGATGTTAATCCTGTTCTATTTTGGGATTGATTTTAATCTTAGTATTGCAGCTAAATTTCTACCATTATGAAAAGGATAGTAACAGCCTGCCTGATCAGCCTGTCATCATTTATAAATTTCGGACAAATTAAGGATATTGCTTCAACCGATGGAATAACTTCGGCGTTGCACCAATCCAACTTAGGGAAGATCACTTTTATGAACCGGAATATTCCGCCTGATGAATATAAGGAAACCGACTTTCTGAAAAATTTTGAGCTGAATTCGGAAAGCAACCTGAATATCAGGGTTTTTATGAGCAACTCGATTACCAATTACATGCATCAGCTTGCACCGGATCTATCGGAAAATGAACTCAACTCTAAAGGCAACTACCAATTTTCTTTTTATGTTGACAATAAACTCATTTATAAAGAAAATATCCATTATGGCTGCGGATTAAGAAAAAGCACCACGACCACCTTCCGCGTTCCTCTTACGGATACAGCCGGCGGCGACTGGTGGTCTGTTTACCTGTTTGACCGGTTTAAGAATAACGGCGGCGAAAAAGCTTTGACCAACGGCACGCACCTACTGACAATTGAAATGAGGCCTTATGTAAAGCCTGATGAGAATAGTGACGCAAAAGTTGGTGATCTGATAGCTTCAGGAAGCCTTAAGCTGATTATAAAAAAGAAAAAAATCACCAATAAAGAAGTCGCCATCCAACCAATTACCAATACCAGCGGTTTTGAAATTTCCGGCTCCAGATACGATAAGAAAAAAATCGAAAGCCTGAACAGGGAAATCCTCGAAAATTCCTTTAAGGCCATAACAAGCATTGTCATTCTTAAAAATGGCAAGCTTTTGCTTGAAGAATATTTCAACCATACTGATCGGAATACGCTGCACGATACGCGATCGGTTGGAAAATCATTTACTTCTACCCTAATGGGAATTGCAATACATGACGGTTACATAAAGGATGAAAACCAAAAACTATCAGCTTTCTACGACTTGAAAAAATATTCCAATTATTCTTCCAAAAAGAGAGAAGTGACGTTACGGGATCTACTGACCATGAGCTCGGCATTTGACGGTTCCGACCAAAACAGCGATTCTCCTGGAAATGAAGACAATATGTATCCAACGGATGATTGGGTCAAATTTGCATTGGATTTACCTATGGACAGCCTCAAATCAAACGGCAAAAAATGGGATTATTTTACGGCCGGCGTAGTGGTATTAGGAGATGTACTAAATAAATCCGTTCCGGGCGGGCTCGAAAACTACGCAGATAAAAAGCTGTTTAAGCCTATTGGAATTGATAGGTACCAATGGCAATATACGCCACAGCATGTTGTCAATACCGCAGGAGGATTGCAGATGACGTCATTGGAATTGGCAAAAGTCGGGCAACTGTACCAAAATAAAGGGCAATGGAACGGAAAGCTGATACTACCGGAAGATTGGGTAAGCAAAACCTTTACCAAACAAATCCAGATAACAGAAAGGATCAATGAATTTTACGGTTACCTGTTTTGGAATAAAACGTATACTGTAAACGGAAAAGGCTACGAAGCTTTTTATTGTGCCGGAAACGGAGGAAACAAAATATTCATATTCAAGGATCTTCCGATAACTGTCGTAATCACGGCAAAAGCATACAACAGGCCTTACGCCCATTTGCAGGTTGACAAAATGATGCTGGAATATATTTTGCCAGCGCTACTGAAATAAGATTTATCTTTACCTAAATCAAAAAAAGATAAGCAAACGGTGGAAGAAAAAGAACTCCTATACTTCAAAAATGCAAAGGAATGGCGCGAATGGCTGCACGACAACCATCATTCGTCCAAAGGCGTGCATTTGGTTTTTTATAAAGTCGGCAGCGATAAGGAAAGCATGCGCTGGGAAGATGCTGTACAGGTTGCCATTTGTTACGGTTGGATTGATTCTACCGTAAAAAAGCTCGACGATGAGCGTCGCCGGCAGATGTTTACGCCCCGAAAAGACAAAAGCGTTTGGAGCAAGCTCAACAAAACCTACATCGAAAAATTGATTGCAGAGAACCTAATGCACGAAAGCGGCCTCAAAAAAATTGAGACTGCCAAGCAAAATGGCTCCTGGGAATCTTTGGATTCCGTTGAAAACCTGCAGATCCCAAAAGATTTAGAAGCAGCTTTCGCCCAAAACAAAACCGCTTTGGACAACTACAATAATTTCAGCAAATCCTACCGGAAAAGTTACCTGTACTGGCTCAACCAGGCCAAGCGCGAAGAAACCCGTGCCAATCGGATTACTGAAATCATAAGTCTTTGTGAACACAACATTAAATCTAGATAATCAATAAATTAAAAGTGTCGGAGTATGAAAATTCTTAAAAGAAAATTCATACATTAGCTATCGAATTAATTATCGTCAGATATTTGGGGAAATAAGCTGAACAGGTACCTTACAATAGTAAGCAAAATCTAAATCCACACTTTTATGAAAAAAATGTTTCTATTTTTAATGCTGATTGGCATTACTGCCAGCAGCTATTCACAATGTACCATTACCGGTAAAACCAGTATTGGCAATGGATCAACACAAACCTATTCAGTACCTTCCACTTTGGGACAATGTTCGGAATGTTATGATTGGGACATCGTTAGCGGTAACATTACCCAGGTAAGCACTTCAGACCAAAACAACACATTTTCTATTAAAGCAACTGGGCTTGGCGCATTTCAGATTTGCGTGACTTATTTTGATGAAACTGGCTGCCATCAATGCTGCCTGAGCGGTACAACAGTTGCCTGCGATATTACAGGTACGACCATCAACGATGTAAACCAGCTAGGAAGCGCTGAAGTTGCTTTTTATGTTACACCGCCCAATACTCCGTATACACCAACCGGCTTCAGTTATTTATGGACATTTACATTTGCCGACGGCTCAACAGCCAACTCAACCAGCCAGGTTGGAAAAGTGGATATTGATTGTTCCAATAGGGTAAGGACTGTTAGCGTAGTAATCACTTCTGCATTATGCACAAAAACCATCACAAAAACCTATGGATTAGGAAACGGTGGAACAGATCCGGGAATTTGCGGAACCAGCGGCATGAGCAAGATGGGAATCAATGTTTACCCGAATCCGGCTAAATCGAACCTTAATTTTGAAGGTAAAAACCTTGACCAGTTTAAGGTTACCTTTTATAATGAAAAAGGAGATGTGGTGATCAAGGAACGTAAACTGGAAAAATCCTTCAGTATCGAAAATCTTAAACCTGGTATTTATGTATACCAAATTACCAATGCCAACGGAGACAAGCAGGAAGGCAAGATCGTAAAGGAATAACCTGAAAAAATAAAAAATCCCGACATTTTTAGATTTAATTTCTAAGGATGTCGGTTTTTCATTAATTTTAAATCCTGATTGTAAAGCCAAATTAAACTCCCAATGATTAACCCATCAGCTCCCGGTTGGATTGACAAATTCTTTATCGAACAGAAAACTTCGGTGCCAGTTCCCATGGTTTCTGAAGAAGGATTTTACATCCGGACACGGGCTACCGGCTTTATTTTTGGGCATATTGTAAGCTTTGACACACCCAATCCTATTTCACTTAAAGACCGCCTGGCGGAAGAAATCTCAAAAATAGGGATGCTCAATACATTGTACCAGATGTATTGCCTCACCAAACAGGATACCGACGAAAACCGTTTCATAACTGAAGCGGTCGCTTTCTATAACCTGCTTACGCCAAAAGGCTTCAATCCGTTACAGAAGATGCTCCCGAGCAGCTCCGGTTCGAGCAAACTGGAAAAAATCATCCACGACAGGGTTCAGACCAATGAAGACCTGTTCAGCAAAAGCTTTTCGCACGTAATCACCAATGCCCTGCTCTTTGTAGATGTTCTGGCTTTCAAGAAATATTTGGAAAAAGGCTCGCTGCCCGAAAAATATTTCAGCCGGATTGAAGACATTGTGATGAAAGTAGTTTCGCTTTCGCTAAAATCAAAAACCGGTGTCTCCGTGCACGACGATCTGTTGCAGAAACTGTTTGAATCGTCGGTGCGTTATACCAAATTTTCGAATAAAGAAAGCCTGACCATTGAGGATCTGGATTTGAGTTACCTTACCAACGACCTGGAGAAGTTTTATGTAATCGATTTGGCCGGGATCAGCTTGTGGAGCGACGCCAAAGTAGAAAACGAAGAGCGTTATTTCCTGTTCAAATTGGGGGAAAACCTGCACGTTTCCGAAGCTTATATCATTGACAGCATCCATTTTATCAATAATTTCATTGAACGTTACAAAAAAGAAATTCCGTATTTCAACAATTCCAATCCTGTAAAAAACTTTTACGACCATACTACCGAAAGCGTGCAGATCCTAATCAACCGAAACAAAAACCGATTGATTAAGGAACTTTCACAAAGCAAGGAACTGATGCAGCTTTTGGTAAAAGCATCGCATAAGGATCTGGATAAAGACGAAAAGAAAAAAGTACGGTCGCAGTTGCTGGACATCTGCAAATCGGTGCCATCATTGACCATTTTCCTGTTGCCCGGCGGAAGTTTGCTGTTGCCTATACTGATAAAATTCATCCCGCAGCTATTGCCATCGGCATTCAACGAAAATGAAGAACGGGATTCGGATTCATAATAAAAAAGGCTACCTGATGGGATAGCCTTTTTTATTATGCTTATGAAGCTTGTAAATTAACTTGTAAACTTCAATTGGTACATTTCATCCAGATTGTCATTGGAAGTCATGTTCACCCCCAAATCGGTCACATAACCCGAATTCAATCCGTAAGCCCAACCGTGAAGCGTTAAATCCTGTCCATTTTTCCAGGCATTTTGCACAATCGAGGTTTTGGCCAAATCAAAAACCTGTTCCTGGGCGTTGATTTCTACAAATTTATTAAAGCGCGCTTCTTCATCTTCAATACTGTTCAGATAACTATCATGCAGGCGGTAGACATCTTTGATGTGCCTGATCCAGTTGTCAATCAACCCGATAGATTGGTTGCCCATGGCAGCTTTTACGCCACCACAACCATAATGCCCACATACGATGATGTGCTTTACCTTCAAAACATTTACCGCATAATCCAGGACACTCAGCATATTCATATCGGTGTGTATTACCATATTGGCAATATTCCGGTGTACAAAAACCTCGCCCGGCTTAGCTCCGATGATTTCATTGGCAGGAACACGGCTGTCTGAACATCCTATCCATAAAAGAGGTGGTTGCTGGCCTTTGGAAAGATCCTTAAAATATTCAGGGTCTATAGCCAGCTGCGATTCTACCCATTTTTTGTTGTTGTCGAGTATCTTTTTATAAAAATCTTTCATGTTTCAAATTTGTATCAAATATAGCGAATAAAAATTCTGGCCGGGGCAAAAAAACTACTGCCTTAAATCTCCGATTGAAAAGTTAGGGCTCAGTTCATCATTGATGTAGAGGCTGTCTTCATAGAATGTCACTTCGCCGGTTTCGATATTATGCATCCCTCCTACAATCCCTATTTCGCCATTTTCAATCATGTGTTCCAAAATAAAGCTGCGCTCAATAATATTCCTCACATTGCGCTTTACATTAATTTCGGATACATTTTCAACAAATACAGGATTTGATGCAGTACGATTATCCTTGGTATCCTTTTCCTGGTAAACTGACGGCTGTATTTTGGAAAGTAGTTCGGTAAGGTTACCCATTTCCACATGGTCGCAGGCTCCTTTTACCGCTCCGCATTTGGTATGCCCCAATACAACAATCAGCTTGGAACCCGCTACCTTACAGGCAAATTCCATACTTCCCAAAATATCGGTGTTGACAATATTACCGGCAATGCGCACCGAAAAGATATCGCCAAGCCCCTGGTCAAAAATAAGTTCAGCCGAAGTCCGGCTGTCAATGCAGCTCAGGATTGTGGCAAAAGGCCATTGGCCGTCGCGGGTATCATTTACCTGCTCTAACAAATCACGGTGCTCCTGGAGGTTGCTTACAAAACGGTTGTTTCCTGCTTTTAATATTTCTAAGGCTTTTCGTGGTGTGATCGAAGCCTGTAATTCTTTATTTAATGTTTTCATAGTTATTATTGTGTGTTAATTTTTAATTATTTACATCAACCATTTTACGTTTCATGGCATCGTATTTTTGTTCAACGGTAACCGTATTCTTAAACCCGTCGCTATTTTCAAGCTGGTACGCCTTTTTGAATCCTTTCAGCTTTACCTTTATGTTTTCATCAATGGCACGCGTTGTCTTAAACTCCCTTATTAAGTCTAAGATATCGTGTGCGATATAAACCGTATCGGCTGCATTGATAATCACTTTTGAGTTTTCAGGAATGGCTCCCAATGTCGATTTTATTGCTGCTTTATTCAGAAATGAAACTTCCTGTGCCAAATCGATGTGGATAACATCGCCATCGGCATATTCCTCTTTCCTGAAATTATAAGCTCTTTTCAGGTTTCCTTTTAAAACAAAGATAATACTGATTACAATTCCAAGCGCTACTCCTTTTAACAAATCGGTGAAAACGACACCAACAAATGTTGCAATGAATGGAACGAACTGGTATTTTCCTTTTTCCCAAAAGTGCTTGATTGTTTTCGGATTGGCCAATTTGTAGCCAACTAATAATAAAATTGCTGCCAAAGTTGCCAGTGGGATCTTATTTAGGAGCGATGGGATAGCCAAAACACTTATCATCAATAAAGCGCCGTGGATAATGGCTGACATTTTTGATTTTGCGCCGGCATTGTTATTTGCTGAAGTACGCACAACCACCGAAGTCATTGGCAATCCGCCAAGCAACGAGCTAACGATGTTGCCCACTCCCTGTGCCTTGAGCTCTACATTGGTATCAGTGTAACGTTTTTGGGCATCCATCCGGTCAGCTGCCTCAATGCATAAAAGCGTTTCTATCGAAGCCACTACAGCAATAGTAGCTGCTACAATCCATACTTTGGTATTGGTAATCGCATTAAAATCGGGAGCAACAAAAATATTGGCAAATTCCTCAAACGAGGTTGGTACCGGCAATGCAACCAAATGCGTACTTCCGATTGCCAGTATGCTGCCCGACTGAATGAATGCCTCATTCAGTAAAATCCCGACCAAAACCGCGACCAAAGCAGCCGGAATCAATTTAAGCTCGCGCAGGAATTTCACTTTTGTCCATGAAATCAGGATTGCCAGCGAAATCAGGGTAATCACTATAGAGCCTGGCTGGATATGGTTGAGCATGTGGAAAATTTCGGAAAAAGTATTCGCTCCATCCGGCTGTGCAAAGCCCAAATCACCCTCATGATCCGGATCATAACCAAATGCATGCGGAATCTGCTTCAGGAAAATGATAACCCCGATACCGGCCAACATTCCTTCGATTACATTCGTAGGGAAATAATTAGAGATGCTTCCTGCTTTGATAAAACCAAGCACCAATTGGATGCAGCCCGCAATCAGCCCTGCCAACAGAAAGGCATTAAAGCTTCCCAGATCAGTGATTGCAGTTAATACAATGGCTGTTAAACCCGCAGCAGGTCCAGAAACGCTAATATGTGACTGGCTTAGGTAACCTACTATAAGCCCGCCTACAACACCCGAAATAATTCCGGCAAATAATGGCGCACCGGAGGCCAAAGCAATTCCCAAACATAATGGAAGTGCCACTAGGAAAACCACCAAACCCGAAGCGAAATCAGATTTAAGGTTTCCGAAAAGATTGATTTTTTTTGTCATTTCTCGAAAAATTTAATACAATGGATCAGCACCCACAGCAAACGCGTGAATGCAATAAAAACGTAGTGTATTAAATGGATTCGGGAGGAGGCGAGAATATTTCTGAAGTCACATTATCATGGCGTGACAGGTTTTCAGAGATGATTGCGGTGTTTTTTTGGATCTTAAGGTCTAAAAAAGGATAATCGAAAGCTTGCTTTACTTCGGCTTTTACCTGTTTTAGCTCTTTGTGGATTTCTTCTTCGGAAAAACTGTAAAATACCGATGTGTCTGTATTTTTCTTAATCAACGTAACGATGGTTGGCGTTGTAAGAAACAAAACAAATACGGTCAATATTATCCTTGCGAAGAATTTCATGAGAACAAATTTAGGTATTCAGGATTTGTTAAAAAAGGGATTATGGATTTTTTAACACTACTTAACTATAAATTTAATTTATAGGTTTTATATTTGTATCAAATTTTACTATCCGATGACAATCACACAACTTAAATACGTATTGGCAGTAGCTGAACATAAGAACTTTACGCTTGCTGCTGAAAAATGTTTCGTTACGCAGCCGACACTGAGCATGCAGATCCAGAAAATTGAGGAAGAACTGGGGATTCAGATTTTTGACCGCACCAAAAAGCCCATCCAGCTTACCGAAATTGGCCAGCAGATTGTAAACCAATCCAAGAATATCGTTAATGAAGCCGACCGGATACAGGATATTGTAGACCAGCAGAAAGGATTTATAGGTGGCGAATTCCGCCTGGGGATCATCCCGACGATTATGCCAACATTGCTGCCAATGTTCCTGAACAATTTTATCAAAAAATACCCAAAGGTAAAGCTGATTATCGAAGAGCTCAATACAGACGAAATCATCACAAGGCTGAACAACGGACACCTTGACGCTGCTATTGCAGCAACGCCGTTACAGGAGGAAAAAATCAAGGAAGTGGTATTGTACTTTGAGCCATTTGTAGCGTATATCCCGGAAGGGCATACCAATTTCCAGAAACAGGAAATTGAAGTTGACGATCTGAATATTGACGAAATCCTGCTGCTTCAGGACGGGCATTGCTTTAGGGATGGTATCCTTAATTTATGCAAAAGCGCGGGCGCAAATGAGAAAAGCCATTTCCAGATTGAAAGCGGCAGTTTCGAAACCCTTATTAAACTGGCCGATGAAGGATTGGGGACAACACTGCTCCCATATTTGCATACGCTTGACTTAAAGGAAAAAGACCAGTTGAAATTACGTCATTTCAAGGAACCGAAACCGGCACGCGAAGTAAGCCTTATTTTTCCGAAAAATGAGCTTAAGATACATATTATAGATGCTCTGCGCACTACCATTTCGGGAGTTGTAAAAGGTGCTATCGTGTTTCAGAATGTACAGATCATAAGTCCGCTACAGCAAAAAAAATAAGGAGCTCTGCACAAAACTCCTTATTTCTCTCTGCTAACTAACTACAGATAAACATTCTTGTAATTCGGGGTGCTGGGTTGTAAAAAACTGCAGCCATTTTTTTAATTGTTCCAATTCGTATGGCAGCAAATTTCTTATCGCCTTTTTCAGCTCTTTTGCAAAAAGGATTGGATCAAAACTTACTCTTTCGAGCACAGATTTAGTGTAATCGTAAATCATTCTAGGCATAGTAATTAAGATTTGGGGTTATCTTGTTGTAAGAACGTATAGTAAAGGTATGCCAAAAAATATTTACAAACAAATTTTTTTGTTAAAATGTATCGTTTAAAAACGATTTTAGTCGACAAACAGCATCTTTTAAGATTTTTTTTAAGTTTTAACTTACTAAAATGTTTTTATCCATAATCTCATAAAGCCATTTTTGCATTTCGGGTTTATCCGCGGTAAAATAAAACAGCCAATTCACCAGATTTTCCCTTTCATGCGGTGCCAAAACCTTGGATGCTTTGACTATTTCCTTTATAAAACTTTCCTTGCTGCTACAAACCCTGACAATAGAGGATTTTGTATGATCATATGCCATTTGTCCCATAAATCATAACATTAAAACTATGAACTATATACGTAACAAATGACATTTGGTTTTCCCTAATACTATAAATAAAAAAAGGAACCGTTTAAGTTCCTTTTAGTGTTATTTGTTATTAATGAGCAGCACTGAATGCTGCAATTCCGGTTTTCCTTCTATAAATTTTGAGAGCCAGGTTGATAATTCTTCAATCTCGTAGGGTAATAGAACCTTGCATGCTTTTTCAAGTTCTTTGCAAAAAAGGCTCACGTCAAAACTAACTCTCTTCAATACAGACTTAGTGTAGTCTAACATCGATTTGGACATAGAGTAAAATTATGTTGGTTAATAAATAAGAACGTTTTGTTATTCAAATTTAAAAATATTTTTTTCCAACAGACCGGTTTGAACGTTAAATTAAACTTCAAGAAAAGTTAATTTTTTCAAACTCCTTTATCAGCGCGCAACATTTCCCTTTTGCCTGGCAGCTCCGGGCAGCTTTTTTACAGAAAATCCTGCCGACAGCATGGCATTTTTAATCGATGTCCGGCAGGCATAGGTAACCAAAATACCATTTGGCTTAAGTGCTTTGTGCATGGCGGCGAAAATTTCCTCAGACCACAGCTCGGGCTGTACCCTAAAACCAAAGGCATCAAAATAAATCAGGTCAAAAGCGTTTTCGTCTAAGATATCCTGAAAGAATTGCTTTCGTTTGGTCAGTGAAAAGCTTGTCGAAAGTTGTTGTTTTTGTTCCCAGCCGTACTCGTGCATTTGCTTGAAAATATCGGTTTGGCTTTCGTCTATTTCCTTTGGGTAATTCATCTGCAGCGCTTCTTCAGAAACCACCGGGTAAGCTTCTACCCCAACATAATCAATAATTTGATTGTGCTTCTTTGCTTCCAGATAAGTAATAAAGCAATTGAGGCCGGTTCCGAAGCCAATCTCCAAAATAGCAATGGATTGCCCCTCAAAGAGAGACAACCCATTCTTTATGAATACATGGTAAGCTTCCTGGATTGCACCGTGTTTTGAATGATAGCTTTCATTCCACTCCGGCAAATGGATGGTTGTTGAACCATCTTTCGTCTGGATGATCTCGCGCTTCAAAACTATTCCTTGATGTACAGTTTCTTGATCCTCGGGATAGGTCCTCCGCATTTTTGCTGATGGCATGCCAAACAGGCATCTACTCCGGCATTGAAATTCTTAGCAGCATTTTTGGGATCGCTGTAGATTAATTGCTGTGCTTCGATATATTCCTTAGCTTTTACCTTAAAAAAAAGGTCGTTATCGGTTTCATCAGTAAATTTGGCCGTGTAGATTTTCAGGAAATGCTCAGGAAATATGCCTAAATCTTCACCTTTTTTGATGCGTTCCTTCAAGCGCTGATTGTCTACATACATCTGTTCCATCAAGGCTGCCATTTCGGAAGCCTGGTACATTTCGAATTTCTTTTCTTCTTTTGGCGGAGCTTTTTCTTCAGCCTTCTTTTCTTCTTTCTTCTGACAGCAGATCAATCCGAAAACCAGAACAAGCGCAATAATCTTTTTCATCAAAAAACTTTATTATTTCTTGATGTAAACACCATCAGCCATGAATGAATAGGTAACTTCCGGCTTGGTGATCTTTGCAATCTCGGCAGCCGATTTTCCCGCGTCTTTTGCGTAGTGCCTTAATTCTTCTACCGATTCCACATCGATAAACGCTTTTCCGTTTACGATTGCCGTGCTGTTATCCGCATTAAGCGGAACGAAGAAACCGTAATCCTTGAATTTGACAAACGAACTGTCATCGCCCGCCAGTTCCATTTTCATCCAGCAGCCTTTCTTTTTGCAGACCGACTTGATGTTTGATTCAAACTGAACCACAATGGTATCGCCTTTTTTAAGGTTCTTATATTTTTTCAGCATTTCAGCTTTGGAATATACTTTTTTCACTTTGAATTTTTCGCCAAACGAAGCATAGTCGTCAGCATTAAAAGCGGCTTTCTTTTGTGCCAAAGCAGTGCTTCCTATACACAATAATAGCATTACGAGGATATAGTTTATTCTTTTCATATGAGAGAGATTTTTAATGTGTTGCGAATATAAGCAGATTAAACAAAATTCTTGGAAGAAATTAACAATTAATTTATGCTTTTATTGCGGATTTGCCCTGTAAAATATTGCAAAAAATAGCGATTTGAAAAAAGTTTCCAATTTCTTTTTTCAATGCATTATGCTAATATATTTTTATTAGTTTTACAAAAACTAACAACACAACGCTAATCCTCAGAAAGCAAAAACATAAAACCCTAATTACCAAATTCTTATGCTGTTTTCTGATTTTAATTTAATACCAAAATTATGCTAAAAACTACTTCCGAAATCGATATAGTTAGAGCTCAGTCTTCTAAGATCAATGATGTCGATTTTGATAATATTGCCTTCGGGAATGTATTTACCGATCACATGCTGGTATGTGATTACAAAGAAGGAAAATGGGGAAAACCAATTATCAAACCTTATGAACCGTTCATGATTGATCCGTCTGCCAAAGTATTCCATTATGGCCAGGCCATCTTCGAAGGAATGAAAGCTTACCGTACGGAAAATGATGAGATCTGGTTGTTCCGCCCTCAGGAAAACCTGGAACGCTTCAACAAATCGGCTGTGCGCATGGCCATGCCCGAAATCAGTAAAGACATTTTTATTGACGGATTAAAAACTATAATCGATTTAGAAAAAGAATGGGTACGAAAAGGCCCGGGAAACACCTTATACATAAGGCCATTTATGATTGCAATTGGCTCAGGGGTAATTGCACAGCCATCCACTCAATACCGTTTCATGATCATCCTTTCACCGGCGCGCTCCTATTATTCGGGAGAAGTAAAGGTAATCATTGCAGAACATTACAGCCGTGCGGCCAACGGCGGTATCGGAGCGGCTAAAGCGGCCGGAAATTATTCATCGCAATTTTATCCGCAGAAACTGGCACAGGAAAAAGGATTCCAGCAAATCATCTGGACGGACGATGCCACACATACTAAACTGGAAGAAGCCGGAACGATGAACGTTTTCTTCAGGATCAATGACACGATCTGCACAGCACCGGTAAGCGAGCGTATCCTTGACGGAGTTACGCGTAAAAGCCTGATCGATATTGCAAAGCGCGACGGAATCAAGGTGGAAGAGCGTCCGGTATTGGTAGAAGAATTGGTACAAGGCGCAAAAGACGGCAGCCTGAAAGAAATTTTCGGAGCCGGTACTGCTGCTGTAGTAAGCCCAATCGTTGGATTTCAATACAAGGAAAACTACTATGAGCTGCCAAAACAGGAAAACTCAATCGCATTGCAGCTAAAGGAGAAACTAACCAAAATACAATACAAGCAGGCCGAAGATACTTTTGGCTGGACTGTAAAAATCTAAAACCTAAACCATTGAAACTCCCGGGAAACTGGGAGTTTTTACTTTTTGCCTGTATTGGTTCCATTAGACTATACAAAATTGGCAAACCCAGCCACTTCTTATCCTATAATTCTGGATTTAATTTTCCCATCATTTACATTATTGATTGTAATCTTTAAAATGTATATTTGATTATGGATTTTATATTTTTTAATGATGGAAAATACTTTTGACAAAGTAATGTTACAAAAATCAGATAAGGAATTGATTAGGATTACTACTGTCGATGCCCATAGATACCAGCCCGAAGCTCTTGAAAGCGCCAAAAAGGAATTGGAATCTAGAAACATTGACGCCACGAAATACAATGAAATATCGGATCAATTTACTGTCCAGCAACACGCCGATAAAAGCCTGGAACTGAATAAAGCCGATACAGGGAAAAGATTTGTACACCTGATTATTGATTTTATTGTATTTGCTTTTGCTTATAGGCTGACAGGGGAGTTTTTCCAGCTTATTTTTGATATCAATATTTACAGGAATATTACGCCTTATATCTTTTTCATGCTTTTCGCTTTTCTGATGACTTATGGATTTATGGAATATAAATTCCAGAAGACCGTTGGAAAATTCATTACCAAAACCAAAGTTGTAACGTTAAATGGCGAAAAGCCTGGCATGGGCGATATCCTTAGCCGAACATTCAGCAGACTGATCCCTTTTGACCGGTTTTCGTACCTTTTTAGCGCTAACGGTTTCCATGACAGGATTTCAAATACAATTGTAATAAATGATACTTTGTCTAAAAAATTATAAAAATGAAAAAATCAATTTCCCTTTTTTTAATCGCTTTGGTTTCATTAACCGCAAAAGCACAGGAAACCAAAACCAATCCGAAATACGACGAAAAGCTTGCTGTTAAAGTTGGTGCCGACGAATACGGAATGAAAAACTACATCTTTGTCATCCTCAAATCGGGAGAGAACAAATCAACCGACAAAGAGTTTAAAGGGAAATGCTTTGCCGGGCATCTCGAAAACATTAAAAGGCTGGCTGCAAGCAAACAGCTTGTTGTGGCTGGCCCGTTTGGCAACAACGATAAGGATTTCAGGGGCTTATTTATCCTGAATGTGGCAACCACTGAAGAAGCCGAAAAACTATTGAGTACTGATCCTGCAATCAAGGAAGGGTTTTTGAAGCCCGAATTGTATCCATGGTATGGCTCAGCAGCCTTATCGGAATACCTGGATGCATCTGATAAAGTCTGGAAAAAAGGGTTTTAACCTGAAAAGTAAATAATTGAAGAACATCTTATTTATCTGCAGCAGAAACAAATGGCGTAGCCTTACTGCAGAAACCATCTATAAAAACAAAGCGGGAATCAATGTCAGGTCTGCCGGGACCGAGGATTCCGCAAGGATAAAGGTCAATGCCAAGCACCTGAGCTGGGCAGATGTCATTTTTGTCATGGAAAGGCACCATAAGGAAAAGCTTATCCAAAACTATCCCGGAGAAACAAGGCATTCCACCATCCTAATTTTGGAAATTCCTGACATTTATAGGTACATGGACAAAGAGCTGATAGAAGAAATTCAAATTTCTGTTGATGCTTTTTTGGAAAATTCAGACCGCTAACCTTATCTTCGCAGCTTTTTTAAACAAAATATTATATGACTGCTGCTGTTTTGCAATGGATTGGATATTTGGCTTCGCTGATCATTGTCCTATCAATGATGATGCCTTCCATCATCAAATTCCGATGGATCAACCTTATTGGGGCTTTACTTTTTTCGATTTACGGATTTTTGATCGGAGCGATTCCCGTTGGGGTTCTAAACGGGATCATCGTTTTAGTGGATATTTATTATTTGATTTCCATTTATTCCAAAAAAGAGGTTTTCGAAATCCTTGAAATCAATGCCAAAAGTGAATACCTGGCACGTTTTCTCAAATTCCATAACGAAAAAATCCAGCAATATTCGCCAGGCTTTGCTTATGAACCCCATGCCAATAGTGTTAGTTTTTACATCCTTAGGAACATGTCCATCGCCGGCTTGTTTTTGGCAGAGCGAAAAAACGAAACCGAACTCCACGTATGCTTGGATTATGTGCTTCCGGAATATAAAGATTTCAAAAACGGGAAATACGTTTACTTCACTTTAAAATCGAAGTTTGTTGAGGACGGTTTTACCAAAGTGATAGCTGAAGGCAACAACAAAAATTACTTCAATTATCTTAAAAAATTAGGCTTTAAGGAAACACAAGCCGGAGTTTTTGAAAAGGAGTTGTAAAGCCAGAAGCATAAAAATTAGTAAAAAAACAAATTAGTTGATTTTAGCAACTAATTTTTTATTGCCTTTGTACTGATACTGACTTTACTGCTTGTTCCGGTAATGTACACGATCATTGAGCGATGGAAAAACAAATTCAATGCAATGATTAGTTCAAAAAACAAAGCCGCATCGGAATAATCAACAAAAAACAATCCAAATAAAAAGCCCATGACCGTAATGGTTATGGGCTTTTCCAATTTCAAAATACTATCTGTGGCGAATAAGTCACTGAATTTAATCAAACAGCCTTTTCTGGAACCACAAATCCTCAAAACTAAGATTGATGGTTATCGCATGGTAGTTTTCCCTTATTAAAGTATTGGAAATAAACCCTTTGCTACCAAAGCTATAGGAGATATTCATAAAGGTATTGGTGTTTTTGCCAAAAGGAATCCCCAATCCGGCAGTTACAAGGCTGTTGGATATTTTGCTTTTCTTTACTTCCAGGTTACCGTCGTCATAATTGAACCCCAGACGATACCTAAAACCGGGTTTGGTCTTTAATCCTATAGTTTTCTTTTTGAAATATTCGAGGCCAAGCCCGAGAACATTAGAATCAACATACTTTCCGATATTGTCAGCCATATGGGCAGAACTCCAAAAAGTCCTTTTGTAATCTGTAATCAATGAGAAATCCTTGAATTTATACTTTATCCCGGCGGTCACTTCCAGCGGAATGTTGTAGTCATCAAGCTTTACGCCATTATTCTGGTCGATAACCGTTGAGGCGTCGCTTTCTAGCCTTGATACCTCCCTGTCTTTTGAACCGCTGAGTATTGTGGGGAAACTTACCACACCGCCCAGGCTCAGTTTGTCCGAAAGCAGGTATTGCAGTCCGGTTTCAAATCGGACTCCTTTGTAATAATTCTTGTCTTCTATTGACAATAAATCCGAGTCAATCGTCACGTATTCCGTTTGGTTGATCGTACCAAAATAATACTTTGCGGCAATCCCGAGCGACAGCTTCGAATTGATCTGCCTTCCGTAATTGATGTTGAAATTATTCAGTCCGCCCTTACCGACTATGGTGCTTGTAGCTCCTGTGCTGCTTCCTTCGACGTCGGTTACTATGCCTTTGAAGAAATAGCCCACTTCGGTATATGGCATCAACGAAATGCTGAATGCCGATTTTTTCCCGACTGGGAAAGCAAAGCTGATATTCGTAAAGTTATAAAGTGTTTCATTGGAATTTGATTCCTTTCGGTTTGCATATAAATCATATTCAGCTTTAAGGCCAATGTCAAAGAAAAAGGAGGTTCTGCCCATGGCTGCCAATGAAGCCGGGTTCAAACCATTGATTTCATATTCTGATGCCAATGCCACCCCAGACCTACCAAGCGAATTAGTCACTCCGGTATTGTTTTCGTTATACCTTCCCAAACCAAACATCGAATAAGGCGAAAAAGTAGTATTGCTTATCTGTGAAAAAGCCTGATATGATATCAAAAGCAAAAAAACGAGGCTATATCTAATCTTCATAATTGAGATAGGTTAAAATTAATTTTGTTTTTTCCTGCGGATTTTTTTCGCTGTTGAAAATGGCCCTATTCAAAGAAGAATTATAATCAAACGGCACTATGATAATCCCGTAATTTCTGTAAAGCGGATTGGATAGGCTTTCTTTAAGAAAGTTTGCCACCGGCACATTGAGGTAATATTTATTGAAATCTGCATCTTCCTTCTGGATGTAGCCAACAGCCTGTTTGCTGCCATTGTAAACGGTATACATAATATCATTATTTTGGTCTACGGCAAAAACCTGCACCGAATCACTGAGCTTAAATTTGTTTGAAATAAATTCTGATTTGAGCGGGATCTTCAAATTGGCTTTATAGATAAGGCCGCCCGAATTGAGGTTATTGACACTTTCGGTAAAATGCGAAAAAGAGAATTTGGTCACAATCCCTATCCCAGACTGCATATAGGTATAAGGAACAGCAGCCGTCGGGAAAAATTCGGTTTCATTGTTTACAAAATTGGGGAAAACGGTATTGCTCCTGTCACTCGATAGCTGTGAAAAATATTTATTGGCACCTGCCGCATTGTTATATATAAAATCATAGTGCTTTGCTTCAGCGGGCTCATCGGGGATGCTATAGTAAAGCCTAAGGTAAGAAGCACTTGCACTGAACCCGATAATCGAGGCATTTTCAGAATCATCAGCAGAAATTTTCAACCCTTTAAAATGCAGCTCCAATTCTTCCGAATCTTGTATTACACCATTGCGGATTTTATTAAACAGGTTTTGTCCAAAATTATAATTCAGTGTGATCTTAAGTGAATCAGATCCCTTTATCCTGGGGTAAAAAGTCCTTTGTCCAACCAATCCGTTAACCGCAATATTAGAGGTATTGTAAAAATGGCTCTGCCCGGTGCGGAACCTTATGGTTTTGAGCAGCTGTTCGACCTTAATGTTTTTTTGGAGCAAAGTATCGTTATAATGATAGCCGCTGTAAGGCAGGATTATAACAATACTGTCAAAAACAGCGTCCTCGTCATAATTGTAGTTTTTGGGCACATAGCCTATAAAACCCGAAGCTTTTACAATCCCAAAATGCGGATCATTGTATTTCCCAACTAATACCGTACTTCCGACATCGGTAATGATGCTGTCAAACTTATAGGTCGACATTTTAAAGGTCATGGTATCAATGATACTGAATTTGACATTGCTTTCTATAAGCTGGTCTGAAGGGTCAAAAGCAGATGGATCTTCGTAAGAACAGGCTACTAGCAAGAGCAGCAGCAATACTGCGGATAGGAATTTCATTTTAAAGTATTTTTTCCCGAAAGTAACACCGCACCACCTACCGCAAAATTATTATATACAAAACCACAGTATTCAACTACCAGGAATATCATTGTCCATATTGATGGAAAAATTTATGCAATTGTGCAACTATCGGTTAAAAACCGTATTCAATCGATTATTAATTAAAGGAAGTATATTCTTTTTTGATGGTTAATACTGAAAAAATATGTTTGTTGCCGAAATTACATACAATGAAAATAATCGCCTCAGCCGGCCTATTGTTTATAAACCTGTCTTTTTCGCAATCACCGGTAAATAGCCTAAGCTACAAAAGGTCACATTTTAGCAACCAGGATGTCATGCAGATGTATACAGACAATTTTAAATTAGAACTGGAAGCCGGGAATTACAGGTTTACGCCTGAATTCTCAATAACCGATTTGAACTTGGCCAATCCTACCCAATTTGACAATGAAGCGATCCAGAAACTTTACGGTGCAGGCTTCAGCCTCAATAGGAAAATATCCTTAAAAAAGAACTGGTCACTTGACCTCAGCTTTAACCCGCAGCTCAGGTCCAATTTCGAAAGCAGTATTAATTTTCGCGGGATTTTTTTCAATGCAGCTGTCACGGCAACCAAAAAATTGAGCAATGAAAAATCATCGTTTGCATTTTCTTTAAATTATGATCCGCTTTTTGGTAAGCCCCTGCTCTATCCCTCTTTTCTATTCAATCACAATATAAACGGCAAGCTTAGTTTCTCTGCCGGGTTCCCAAAAACCTTTGTGCAGTATGCTTTAACCGGAAAAAATATTTTGCAGGCTTTCAGCCAATTTGAAAGTAATTACTTCAGGCCATCAGGCAACTCATTTTCCAGGATTTCGGACGGAAGAACCATTAATTACAAAACAATATACAATTCAGGCCTAAACGTTGGCTTGGCTTACAATTACCATTTTTACACTTCAGGCATGGTCGAATTCAGTTTAAGTAAAAGTATTAACAACAGGCTAAAAATTGAAGAGGACAACGGTGATGTAACCAAGCTTTCGTTTAATAACAATTTCATAGTCGCTATGGGTTTTAAATATAATTTAAATTAATAAACATGATTCATTCAAAACAAAAGGACAATTTGGCAAAAGGGAAAATTGCAGCATTGCTGGTAGTTTCCATCATTACTCTTTGGGGGTGCAGCAAAGATGACGATTCCGAAGATTTAGGGAACTGGGTTACCAGTGTAACATTTGACGGTGTGGCAAGAAGCAGGGCCGCCAGCTTTGTCATTGGTAATAAAGGCTATGTGGGTACAGGCTATGATGGTGATGATTACCTGAATGATTTTTGGGAATTTGACATCAACCAGGGCTATTGGTCGCAAAAGGCAAATTTCCCAGGAGTTCCCAGAAGTTCTGCCGTTGGTTTTGCAATAGGCAGCAATGGGTACATTGGTACCGGATATGACGGAAACCTGGAACTCAAGGATTTCTACAAATACAATCCGGCTTCAGATACCTGGACTCCAATTGCCGATTTTGCCGGCGATAAAGTAAGAAGAAGCGCAGTAGGGTTTAGTTCCGACAATTATGCTTATGTAGGCTGTGGGTATGATGGCGTTAATGACAAAAAAGACTTTTGGCGTTACGATCCAGGAACGGATTCCTGGACTGAGCTGTTTGGTTTTGGCGGAAACAAAAGACGTGATGCTGTAACCTTTAGGATCAATAATACGGTATACCTTGCAAGCGGAATTTCAAATGCAGCTAACCTAAAAGATTTTTGGGGCTTTGATCTCACCTCCGAAACATGGACGAAACTTAGGGACATTTATGAAAACGATGACGATGGCAATACCGATGATTATACTATCATAAGAAGCAGCGCCGTAGGTTTTACTTTGGGTAATTATGGTTATGTGTGCACGGGGGTGTCCTATAACACCACCTGGGAATACAATCCCGCAACAGATTACTGGATCAGGAAAACTACTTTTGAAGGCGCCAACAGACAGGACGCAATTGCACTTTCCAATGGGCAAAGAGCCTTTGTGGCATTGGGAAGGGCTGGCAATGTTTACTTAGATGACATGTACGAATTTAAGCCATTTGATGAACAGCAAGATGATGACTAAGCCTAAAATCACTACTATTTTTAAAGGTGCTTTCTTTATGATTGTATTGCTGATGCTTTACTCATGCAAGCACAAAAGTGCTTTTAAAGGTACTGTATACCAATTTGGCAGCAAAAAATACGGCTATACCATTTCTTTTAAAGAAAAATTAATAATAAAGCAGGAAAACATTCCGACATTTGAAGGAAACTATGCTTTTAAGGATAGCTCGGATGCCAAAAAAGTGATGAACCTGGTCATTGAAAAGCTACAGCAGCATCAATCACCAACGGTCAGCAAAAATGAAATAGAACAACTCAATATAACAACCAGCCATTGAAACTTGTATTTGATCTTGATCTGAATCCAAAAAACCAAACCAGGGTATTGCTACATACACTGGTTTGGTTAATGTTTTTTTCGATACCGTTGTACAATATCGCCAAAAGCCCAAACCTTAGCAGCATTGGCAGCTTTGTGGTTTTCTTTCTGCTTTGGGTGATGGCTTTTTATTTCAATTACTTCATTTTGGTGCCCAAATTCCTGATTGCCAAAAGATGGAAATCCTATATTGCCCTATTGCTGCTATCGTTCACGATCCAGGCCATAGTTTCCTATAACCTTGAACCTTTTGGGCCTAAACCGCCGGATGACAAAAAGCATCATTTCGATAAAGGAATGGAAAAAGATCCCTCGTTCAGGCTTTTCCCTACCATCGGGATGTTTATCCTGATCATGTCGGCAAGCACCACCCTGAAAATCTATGAAATATGGGATGAAAATTCAAAAAAGAAAAAAGAAATTGAAAACCAGAACCGCATTTCGGAACTGAATTTCCTGAAGGCACAGCTTAACCCGCACTTCTTTTTCAATTCGCTCAATACGATTTATTCGCTATCTATCTCACAGTCACCCAAGACTTCCAATGCCATACTGAATCTCTCGGAACTGATGCGCTACATGCTGTCGAACCGGAAAGACACCGGTGTTGAAACAAAAGTAAGGCTGACAGACGAAATTGAATA
This sequence comes from Flavobacterium sp., assembly GCA_049841115.1. Classification (GTDB taxonomy): domain Bacteria; phylum Bacteroidota; class Bacteroidia; order Flavobacteriales; family Flavobacteriaceae; genus Flavobacterium. Next base: position 58,817 of record JASGHQ010000004.1, on the reverse strand, counting down.
TACCAACAATTACATCGAATTGCAAAAGTTGAGGATTACACCAAATAATTTTGTTGATTTTACTATCGATGGCAACATCGATAAACTTGAAGTGTATCCTCTCCTTTTCATTTCGTTTATTGAAAATGCCTTTAAATTTGGGGTGCATCCGGTAGAAAAAAGCGTGATCAGCATTAATTTTAAGCTGCAGGGTGCTATTTTAGAATTTTCGGTAAAGAATCCGATCCATTTCCAGAAGAAATCATACGATTCGTTTGGGCTTGGCAATGAGAATTCCATCCGGAGGCTTAACCTGTATTACCCCGAAAATGAGTTAAAGATAGAGGCAACCGATACTTATTATAATGTCAATATAAAAATAAAGACTGGTGAAAATTAAAACGATTATAGTTGACGACGAGCCACTGGGCATCGATATCCTGAAGAACTATGCGTCAACATTGGACTATATAGAAGTTGCGGCCACTTTTACCAATCCGCTTGAAGCCATAACCTACTTGTCAAAAAAACAGGTGGACCTGATTTTCCTTGACATCGAAATGCCATTGATCAACGGCATTGATTTAGTCGATTCTCTAAATACGAAACCTGCTATAATTTTTACCACAGCTTATCCACAATATGCCATAGACGGCTTTAATCTGGATGCTATCGACTATCTGCTGAAACCCATTTCATACAAAAGGTTCCTAAAGGCAGTAAATAAAATCCCGCAGAAACAAACTACAGTTAGTACCGATATACCTGAAATGGCAAAACCGGCATCGGACAATAAATTCATTTTCGTCAAATCGGAATATGAAAACCTAAAGATCAATACCGATGAAATCAAATTCATCGAAGGGCTGAAAGATTACCTGAAGATCCATTTGACCAATGGCAGGTTTATCCTGACACTCTCCAACTTTACCGGCATTATAGAGAAAATCGGAAATGATAATTTTATGAGGGTACACAATTCGTTCATAGTGAATATTGCCTGCATTACATCAATCCAAAGGAACCGCATCATTATTGACGACAAAAGGATCCCAATCAGCGATACTTATAAAAAAGCCTTTTTCGATAAACTGAAGCTCCAGTAATCCATAAATTATCCATAGATGTTTTTCTTTAATCCGTATATCAGATAGTCAATTTTGTATATCTTTTTTTCGTGCCGGATCATTTCATTTTAATTTTAAATCATTAAAATGATTGAAACCATGACTAAGAAAAAAATCCTGATTATAGATAATGATTTGAGGAACTGTTTGAGCTTACGGAAAGTTTTGACCCAAAACAACCTAGATGTTTCCATCGAAAACGATGGACGCAAAGGGCTTCGGCGCATAAAGGCAGAAGCGTTTGATTTCTGCATCCTCGAAACCCAGATTTACCTGAAAACGGGTTTCCAGATTGCTTCCGAAATAAGGAAAGAAAATAATGACATGCCCATTTTCTTTTTGAGCCTTCACGCAAGCAAAGAAAATATACTGAAGGGTTTTGAATGCGGCGCTGATGATTTTATAAAAAAACCATTTGACAATGATATTCTGCTCATCAAAATAAAAAAAATCCTTGGGGAAAAGCAACAGCGTGCAGATAACGGAAAGTTTGAATTTTATTTTGGCGAATCTTACTTCAATTCAAAGCTAAGGCAGCTCACCTGCAAAAACAAAACAGTAACACTCACGCCAAAGGAAAATTTGCTTTTAAAGCTATTGCTGGAAAACCTGAATGAATTCATGTCCAAAAATGCCGCTTTGCAGCTTATCTGGAAAAGACAGGATTTCTTTTCCGGGAAATGCATGGACACTTACATAGCCCGCCTCCGGAAACATCTTTCTACCGATAAAACTGTTATTATTGAAAACATACGGGAAAGCGGCTACAGGCTTTTGAGCTGTACAGATAAAGAAGCCGCGGTGTCGATGCAGTGCAGCCAGTTAAGGGCAGAACCTGCAAAAGCAGGCGCCTGATTATTTCTTTGGGATTTTCATGTTGTCCCCATGGCGGATCCACCAGGCGATACCAACTGGTGGCTTGCCGCCGCAAACGGTAATTTACCTTAGTATTTCCTCAAAGCTTGGCTTAAAGTAATTAGGCCCTTTCATCACTTTGCCGTCCTCGCGGTAAATTGGTTTGCCGTCTTCGCCCAGTTTGCTCATGTTGCTGCGCTGTATTTCGTCAAATACTTCTTCAATTTTGTGTTGCAGCCCGTGTTCTAAAATGGTTCCGCATAAAATATAAAGCATATCGCCAAGCGCATCGGCAATTTCGGTAAGGTCATTATTCTGTACTGCTTCAAGGTACTCTTCGTTTTCCTCTTTCATCAGGTTAAAACGGAGCGTATTTTTTGATTCGCCCAAATCTCCTTTCATCTCATTGCTTACGCCTAGTCCAAATGCGGTATGGAATTCTTTTACCGCGTTGAGTTGTTTTTGCATTTTTATTCAAAATTTATTGTTGATGCAAAATACAATTTTAGCCTACATTTGAATAAATTTGTTGAAAATTTGAAATAAATGTTCACAACTGGTCAATTGATTTTTGCCGCACTTTTTTTTGTTGCTTTTGTTATTCTTATTTACTTCGCTTATGGCAAAGACAAATCAATCCATCAAAGGGTTTACAAAGGAAGTTATAAGATTTTGATTGGTTTCCTGCTGTTTGTGGCGTTGCTTTTTGTGATTAAGTTTACCACAAAGCATTAATCTAATATCCGGCCCATTTTTCCATTTCAGCTATAAAATCCTCAATATCTTTATCGGTGGCGCCTTTTATGGATTGCGGGATCAGGTCTTCAGGAAAAAAAGTGGGTTTCACCAAAACCGTGTTTTGTGCCAACTGGCGGATTGTTTGATAAGGAATTCCGGCAAGTTTGGCTGATTGCACTACATTTTCGCCATTAACCGGAATGGTGATTATGGCTGGTTCTGCCTTTCCTTGCTGGCCAAGATAGACTTTAATCTCTTTTGAATCAGGAATAAGCGCTTTATCGAACAAGACAGTCGCAAAAGTAGAATTGGCTTTGATTACCGTTACTACGAAACACTTGGCATCAAATTCCTTTTTGACACCTTTGTAATCTGTCGTTTCCAAGTGCACCATCCCACTCTTTCCCTGGGCTGAGCAAAGAAGATTCAAAAAAACGAACACTATAATCAGGACTTTTTTCATTTCGATATCGGATAAACGGTTAACATATTTTATTTTAAAGGTAGCTTTTTTACCTGAAATACAACGTTTTTAGCTTGGGCTAAAATGGCAAATTACTATAAAACAAAGTTTTACAGCAAAAAATCAAGCTTATTCCACACAGCATAGTTCCTTTATTTTCCTTTCAAAAGATTCACGCTAACCGTTGCCGTATCTGAATTCGGGAATTTGGTAAATACCCTATCATCCGAAAACAAACCTGCTTCTGCTGCAATTTTGTGCAGCACATCAATCTCAACAATATATTGATCCGAAAAGCCATGCGTGGCATCATAAGCGGTTGCTGCGGTCTTTCCTAAATTTTGAGCGGTCAGTTCGGGTGCAATGGTGTGCAGTTCGATGATCAGCAAGCCAAATTTCTGTACAAATGGCGACCACTTATTAAGATGCCCCAATAAATTGTCCTCTACATCGTTATTGCTGATGCGAACGCCGCGGTGCGCAAATGCGCCGGTAGAGCTGCTGATGCGGTCAGGTGTTTTTGTTTTTGGAGTTTCCCAGATGCGGTTATGGTCAAGGAATGTCCTAACGTTGAGCAATTCCTTTAGATCGATGTTGTAATCTTCTTTTAAGGTATCAGCCAGTAGTTGCGGCCTTCCTATATCGCCCCAAATCACTTTTGCCCATATGTCTGCCTTTATCAGGTTAGCACGCGTCACCTTTAACGCAGCTTCGTTATAATCAACACCTACGAGAAATAACGGATGTTCATCAAGCATTCTCCCCCGTTTGGTTTGGCGTTCAATCACATCAAAGATGTGCTCCAGGAATGCTCCGTTTCCGCAGCCCATATCCAAAATCCCGATAGGCTGTTCGGCAATCGGACGGTTGAACAATTCGATGATAATCTGGTCAACAATCTTGAAATATTCGGCATGTGCCCCACCACTGCCCCACACATTCATTTCGCGGTCAACATGCTGTTCTTCCTCATGTTCACTTACATTTCGCAGTATAGATGCGTTGCCAAAAAGCAGCTCTTCCATTTTGCGCATCGTAGGAATATAGGAAACTGTAACACCATAAGCCGTGGCCCTTTTTGCGTAGAATAAACCGGTTTCTGTAAACTGGTAATTGTCGTTCTTTTTGGTAAACCAATCCAGATGCGCCAGGAAATCAAGGATATCCTTGAAACATTCCGGTTTTTTGTGAAATTCTTCCGGACGGAAAGATGTTTCCATGAAATATTTATGGAACATTCCAGTCATGCCCAGCATTACGATCGTTGGGCCAACCAAAACGCCTTCTATATGGTATAAAACCTGCTCCTGGATTTCACGGGTTTCCGCATCATCGGAAAAAGTGATGCCAAAATTGGATTTGTAACGATCAAACAATTGATTGAGCATCTCAAAAGGTTCTACCTCAAACTTCCGGGGATGAAAATGCTCTGTAAACTGCATCAGCGCAAAAGCATCTTTGTAAAGTGGAACCAGTGAAAATGCAGCAGCACTCTTATTATTGATTTCAAAAGTTATCTCATCATTCTGGTTATCAACATGCTGGAGAAGCCAGCCTTGTGATGCCAAGACCCTGAGCGCCACATTGAGGTAGCCTTCATTGGCCCTGAACTTTTCGGTAAGCTCGCTGAGTCGCGCTTTCTGGTGTTGCAACATGTACTCCAAAATACCTTTACTGTACAGGGAATATGCCGTAGGAACAGTTACAATTCCGTCTAAATGCCTAAATAAAATGCCGCGAAGCTCGCTTTTTGTTCTCATCGATTTAAATTTGGATACGAACAAATATAATCAATTTTGCTACCATTAAATTTATAACTTTGTGTCACTTTAAAAATGTCCCCCATGAGAATTTTAAAATATATCTTCCTGCTTATCCTGCTGGCTTTAATCGGAATCACAGTATATGTCGCCACTCAGAATGGACATTTTGAGGTGAGCAGGAGCAGTATTGTCAAAACACCAAGAGCTATGGTTTTTGATTATATGAATGACTATAAAAACTGGGAAACATTTGGCTCATGGATGCAAAAAGACAGCAATCTTAAGTTTAGTTACGGAGCAAAAACAATTGGTTCTGGAGCAAGAAGCACCTGGAATAACGGTTCGGATTCAGGCGACATCAGGACGGTTTTTGTGAAAGAAAACGACAGCATTGTGCAAAAAGCAAATTACAATGGCACTACGGCTACGGTTTCACTAAAATTCAGGGATACTGTGGGCGGAACCAAGATTACTGTTTACACTAAAGGCAAGATGGATCTGATGACCAAAATCTCAACTTTCTTTAAGGGCGGGATCACTTCCATTTTGACAGATAATTTTGAAAAAAGCTTGCGCAACCTCGATAAAACGCTTCACTATGAAATGAAAACCTATTCCATTAAAATAAATGGAGTGGTTCAGCGGCCATCTGGTTATTGTCTCAAGCAAACTGTTTCATGCCACATAAAAAGCGTTCCAAAAAACATCAGCATCATGATGGGCCGCATGGTTCATTTTTCACAGAAGAATAAAATCCAAACTTCAGGGAAACCTTTTGTAAGTTATGACCGTTACGATGTGGCAAATGACTTTGCTACAATTTCTGTTTGCATCCCGCTTAAGGAACAGGCATTTATTTCTTCGGGCAGTGATATCACTTCCGGCGAAACCATTGCATTTACCTGCCTGAAAACCACACTTACCGGAGATTATTCGCATAGTAAGGAAGCTTGGGCAAAAGCCCAAAAATACATTGCGGACAATGGTTATAAACAAAACTTTGCCGGCAGCTATACCGAAACCTACGTGAAAACCATTGACGATGTGAAGCAGCCGTCAAAATGGGTAACCGAAATCTACATTCCGGTTTTCCCAAAAGCGATCGAGCTTCCTAAAAATGTGGTTTTGCCTACAGGCAGCTCAACCCAGCCTAAGGAATCAGCTCCTGAACCGACCGACGAAATAAACTTTTAGCGATTAAACCTTTTCCGCTATCTTTATTCCAATAGATAAATTGTTGCTTTGCAGGAAGAAAAGGATTTCATTCGGGAATTGTTAGACCCAAAAACGCAGAATGCTGCGTTTCAAAAACTCCTGCACAATTTTCAGCGCCCATTGTACAATCACATTCGGAGCATTGTACTTAACCACGATGATGCTGATGATGTTTTACAGAACACCTTCATCAAAGTATTTCAGTACCTGAAGGATTTCAAGGGTGAGAGCAAACTATTTTCTTGGATGTACCGCATTGCCACCAATGAAGCCATTACTTTTATCAACCAAAAAGCAAAACGCAACGGGATGACAAGCGAGGCATTACAAAACAAGGCGATTGAAAACCTTAGTGCTGATGTATATTTTGAAGGAAATGAAATCCAGCTCAAGCTTCAGAAAGCCATTTCTGCATTGCCCGAAAAGCAGCAGCTGGTATTTAAGATGAAGTATTTTGAAGAGCTGAAATATGAGGAAATGTCCGAAATACTCGGAACATCGGTAGGTGCTTTGAAAGCTTCGTATCATCATGCAGTGAAAAAAATAGAAGATTTCATGAATGCAAATTAAACCATTTAACAATAACAATGTCAAAACAACATGAACAATTTCAAATTAGATAATGAACCAAAAATCAGCACCGGATTTACAATTCCGGATGGCTATTTTGAGACATTTTCAGAAAAAATGCTTGAACAGGTTCCAAGGCAGAAACCAAAAGTTGTTCCATTTTTCAATTATCGGAAAGCCTGGTATTATGCCGCGGCCGCAATGATCATTTTAATGGTTTCATTTCCGCTATATATGAGGTATTCTGCTAACCAGCAGGAAATCGATTCGACTACGCTGGAGAATTACCTTGCCTATAATTCGAATATTTCCGAAGACCAGATAGTAGATTTACTCGAACAGGAAGACCTGGACAAAATGAAAATGGAGCTCAATGTTGATGACAAGGCCATTGAAGAAGCCTTAAAGTCAAATTCAAATTTAGAAGAATACCTATTAGATTAATACCATGAAAATCAAAAACATACTTCCGTTACTTTTAGTTTTCATTTCTGTAAATGCTTTTGCTCAGGACGGGCAGTTTATCAAGAAAAAAAGAGAACAGATCAAATCGATGAAAGTGGCTTTTATTACCAGTGAATTAAATCTTACGCCGGAAGAATCTGCCAAGTTCTGGCCTTTGTACAACGCCTACGAAGACAAGCAGCAGGAAATCAAAAAGCAAAAGCTGAGAGGTTACCTTGACCGGATGGATGAAGAATCCTTTGACAAAATATCAGATAAGGAAGCCGCAGTGCTGCTTGACAAGATTGAAAGCAGCGAAGACGAATTGTACCAGGCAAGAAAGAAATTCGTTGCTAGCCTAAAAGGAGTCATTTCTCCGCTAAAGATTTTAAAACTCAAAAAAGCTGAGGAAAACTTCAACCGAAAGCTTCTGCAGCAGTATCGTGGAAAAAGAGGTGAAAAATAAAACCAAAGAGAGCCAAAACGGCTCTCTTGTCTTTTGAATCCTATCTGATAATTTGGTCCGTTCTGGTTGTGAAATTTTCAAACGACAAAATAAATACTATTTCATTTATTTTTTTAAAAATCAGAACAATACAAATTAAATCAAAACCTTTATTTGGTTAAGATTAGGTTAAAATCTGTAAAAAAAAGCTTGTGGCACAGTAATTGGATATTTCACTAAAAGATTATCCAATTACTTAAATATACTATTATGAAAACTAAAATCTTATCCTTGGCAATACTGTCGATATGGAGCATTACAAGTGTTTTTGCCCAAGACAGGACTACGGTTACCGCTACCAATTCAGACATTAGTGATAACCTTGATTTACGTGCAGTAGCTTCTATCTTTGGTGATTCAAAAGACTTAGGTGATTTTGAAAAAAGACTGAACGATCCTAACGCGCAGATTTCGAATTTGGATTTAAATAATGACAATCGCGTGGATTATCTTCGTGTGATTGAAACCGTGGAAGGAAATGCACATATTATCGTTATCCAGGCTGTCCTTGGATTGGATACATATCAGGATATCGCTACCGTTGAAGTGGAAAGAGAACAGGTACAACAAAGTTCAGGTTCAGGTAGTTGGCGATGTGTACATGTATGGCTCAAACTATATTTATGAGCCCGTATACTCTGCACCTCCGGTAATTTACGCATCGTTCTGGGTAGGTAATTACCGTCCTTATTATTCATCATGGTATTGGGGCTATTATCCAACGTATTATGTAGCATGGACACCATTCCCTGTCTACACATATCATAGTCACGTAGCAATTTACATCAACCACCACAATCATTACAATTATGTGAATTACAGAAGATGCCAAGTAGCCTATAATACTTATTATGCAGGAGGAAGAAGAGGATATGCCTATGAAAGGCAATACCCAAACCGTTCGTTTGCCCAAAGAAATGAAGGCATTTCAAACCGTCGTGATTTGGTAAACACCAGACGTACCGAGATTGCAAATACCCGGAATGGCAACCTAACGGCAACACCACGTAATAATACTACAGCGACATCGCCAAGAAATAACACCGTAAATGCGAATCCTAGAAATAATGAAGCTTCTGCAACACCAAGGGCAACTGGAATAAAAAGCGAAGCCCAAATAGCCGGAAGAGATAATGATGTAAGGAACAATGGCACAAGAGGAATACAATCTCCTAGAAGCGTAACTGTTCAAAACGGTACAATTGAGGCAACTCCAAGAGCTACCGGAACCGTAAGAAATACTGAAAGTCCCAGATCATTTGGAAATTCAAATGCGGGTCAATCACCAAGGGCAATTTCTCAGGGAAACCAAAGCCCAAGGACTGAATCGCCAAGAATCAACCAACGTAATGAGGTCCAAAGGAATTCGGGCTCCAGAGAATTTTCACAACAAAGGGGAAATTCACAACGAGGTGGCGAATCAGGAAACGCTAGAGGCAACTCCGGCGGTAACAGAAGAGGTTAAATTAAGTAGTTTATAGTTTAAATTGTTGACGAAAAGCACTGCAGGAATGTGGTGCTTTTTTATTGCGCTCAAAATAAAACCATTAAAAAAATAATTAATTTAAAAATGTAGTACATTTGTATCCGTTTTTTAACAGATTACCACTATGGGCGCCCATAATCATAAACTCCACAGCAAGCTTAGCGTTGCCGGACTACTTATCACATTAGGAATCATTTATGGCGATATTGGAACTTCTCCACTATATGTGATGAAAGCCATAATCGGATTGAACCATATCATCGACAAGGATATTATTTTAGGCGGATTGTCCTGTATCTTTTGGACGCTTACCCTCCAAACCACTTTAAAATACGTCATCATTACCCTAAGTGCCGATAACCACGGAGAGGGCGGGATTTTTGCGCTGTATGCCTTGGTAAAACGTACCAAAATACAATGGCTGATTGTTCCTGCAATTATCGGTGGGAGTGCACTTCTGGCTGACGGGATCATCACCCCTCCTATTTCGGTTTCTTCTGCTGTAGAAGGGATTAAAACATTTTATCCAGAGATCAATACGGTACCGATTGTAATTGGAATCCTTGTTTTCCTTTTTGTAATCCAGCAATTTGGGACAAAATTGGTAGGTAAGATTTTTGCTCCGATGATGCTCGTATGGTTCAGTATGTTGGGAATTTTGGGAATCATCCAAATCGGATCGAATCTTGATGTCTTCCATGCATTGAATCCTTACTACGCCTATCATCTTTTGAAAATCCATCCCGACGGATTCTATGTATTGGGATTTGTATTCCTTTGTACAACCGGAGCTGAAGCCTTATATTCGGACATGGGGCATTGCGGTCGAAAAAACATCCGCATCAGCTGGATTTTCGTAAAAACCACTTTGGTGCTTAACTACTTCGGACAAGGAGCTTATCTGATCAAACACGAAGGCGATACGCTACTGAATTTAAGCGGTGGTAACAAAAATGCCAATCCGTTTTACCTAATTATGGAGAGCTGGTTCCAGCCAATCGGAATCATCATCGCGACCATGGCTGCGGTAATTGCTTCGCAGGCTTTGATCAGTGGCTCATTTACCCTCATAAACGAAGCAATGCGATTGAATTTCTGGCCAAAAGTCAAAATCAAATACCCAACCGATTTAAAGGGGCAATTATACATCCCATCCATAAACTGGCTGTTGCTTATCGGCTGTATCGGAATCGTGCTTCACTTTAAGGAATCGGGAAATATGGAGGCTGCCTATGGTTTGGCCATCGTTTTATGCATGATCATGACCACCATCCTTTTGAATTATTACCTGATAATGAAAAGGGTTTCGATGTTTTTCATCGTGCCGATCATTGCGCTTTACTTAAGCATCGAAATCAGTTTCCTTATAGCCAACCTTGATAAGTTCCCGCATGGTGGCTATGTAACTTTGATGATTGCTTTTGTATTGATAGGCATTATGACCGTGTGGTTCCTTGCCAAGAAAATCAGTAAAACCTATACCAAAATAGTTAAGATTGAAAATTACAAAAAGGTTCTTGCTGAATTGAGCATCGACTTATCAATACCAAAATATGCGACGCATTTGATTTACATGACCAATTCAACGCGTACAGACGAGATTGAAGAAAAGGTAATGTATTCGATTCTTCAAAAACGACCAAAACGTGCCGATATGTATTGGTTTGTCCATGTCAATATCTTAAGCGAACCCTACCGCAGGGAATACCGTGTAACCGAAATCGTAAAAGACGATTTGTACCGCGTGGATTTTAATTTGGGCTTTAGGGAACCAACAAAGATCAACCTGATGTTTAAGGAAGTAATCCGCGATATGGTGCAAAATGGAGAGGTTGATGTTACCAGCCGTTATGAATCATTGAACAAGAACAACATCATCGGCGACTTTAAATTTGTCCTTTCAGAAAAATTCCTGTCCAACGACAGCGACCTTACTTTCTTTGAAAAAATTGTAATGAACAGCTATTTCTTACTGAAAAAACTGAGTTTGTCCGAAGAAAAGGCATTCGGTTTGGACAGTAGCTCTGTAAAAGTTGAGCAATTCCCAATGGTGCTGCATGCTCCTGAGAAATTTGAGATGTGCCGTATCCGTTAAAATTTACTTCGGTAAAAATTTAACTAACAGGATAACAAAAAAGCAATATCTTTGCCCGCTTATCTTTTTACAAAATGCGATTACATCGAAATTTAGTTTATACCACAATCGACTCTTTAAATGCCATCTTCAATGAGGGTGAATACGCAGATAAAGTAGTTGCCCGTGCTCTTAAAAAAGACAAACGTTGGGGAAGCTCCGACCGTAAGTTTGTTGCCGAAACCATCTACGAAATTGTCCGCTGGAAAAGACTCTATGCCGAAATTGCCGAAGTAAAGGAACCCTATGACAGGGACGATTTATGGAGGATGTTTGCGGTTTGGGCTGTTTTACGCGGCTATACCATCCCGGATTGGAGGCAATTGGAAGGAACCCCGGCCCGAAAAATCAAAGGAAAATTTGATGAGCTTTCAAAAATCAGGAAATTCCGCGAATCCATCCCCGACTGGATGGATGAACTGGGAGTAAAAGAATTGGGAGAAGAAGTCTGGAACAAGGAAATCGCTGCACAAAACCAGCAGGCTCAAGTAATCCTTCGTGTAAATACACTAAAAACCACCAAAGAAAAGCTTCGTGCCATTTTGATGGATCTGAATATAGAAACCGAATTCCTGAAAGACCAGCCGGATGCTTTGGTTTTGAAAGAAAGAGCCAATGTGTTTTTGACAGATGCATTCAAGGAAGGCTTATTTGAAGTACAGGATGCATCATCACAATTGGTTGCCGCATTCCTTGATGTACAGCCTGGGATGAGAGTTGTTGACACTTGTGCCGGCGCCGGTGGAAAAACGCTTCATATGGCATCACTGATGCAAAACAAAGGCCAGCTGATTGCAATGGATTTGTACGAGAGCAAATTAAAACAGCTAAAGCTAAGGGCCAAAAGAAATGGCGCTTTTAATATCGAATACCGGATTATTGATTCAACCAAAGTCATTAAAAAACTTCACGAAAAGGCTGACAGGGTTTTGATTGATGCGCCTTGCAGCGGATTGGGTGTTTTGAAAAGAAACCCGGATTCGAAATGGAAACTACAGCCCGAATTCATTGACAATATCAAAAAAGTACAGGCTGAAGTTTTGGAGAATTATTCTAAAATCGTCAAACCCGGAGGAAAGCTTGTTTATGCCACCTGTTCGGTCTTACCTTCTGAAAATCAGCAACAAATTAAGCATTTCTTAACTTCGGAGACTGGAAAAAACTTTACCTTTGTTAAGGACGTTAAGATATTAGCCCAGGAAACCGGCTTTGATGGTTTCTACATGGCACTATTGGAAAGAAAAAAAGAAATATAAAACTACTATGAAAAAAACCATTACCCTATTATTATTAAGTTTCACCTTCCTCGGAATAGCGCAGGATCAGCCGGCAAATACCACATTATCGGCCAATTCTATCCCAGCCGGGTATTATAATTCTGCTACCGGAACTGGATACGTGCTGAAAACGCAATTATTCAATATCATCAAGAACCATATCGACAGAACGTACTCTGGTTTGTATACGACCTTCCAGACTTCAGACGTAAAACCAAATGGCAAAGTTTGGGACGTGTATTCTAACTGTGACTTTACTTTTGGCACTGTAGATAATGGTGGAAATCAGGATAATGGGACAAATCCTGGTGGAGAATGCGTTTTCTTTAACAGGGAACATACCGTTCCCCAAAGTTATTTCAACAGCCAAACCCCAATGTATTCTGATGCCCATTTTGTCCTTCCTACTGATAAAGTGGTAAATGCCACAAGAGATGACTGGCCGTTTGGAAAAGTCCAGAATGCCACCTATACTTCCGGGAACGGATCAAAATTAGGGAACAACCTAAATTCAGGATATTCGGCGGGCTATACTTCAACAGTTTTTGAGCCAGTCGATGAATATAAAGGAGACATTGCCCGTGTTTTGCTATATTTTGCCACAAGATACGAAGACCAGGTTGCCGATTTTTACACTGCTGCTGCAGCAACTTCTAAAATCAAGCCGATGTTTGACGGAAGCAGCAACAGGGTTTTCTCGCAAACTTTCCTGAACATTTTACTTACCTGGAACATACAGGATCCGGTAAGCGCTAAGGAAATTGCAAGGAATGACGCAATCTATGCACGTCAAAACAACAGGAATCCGTACATTGACCATAACGAATATGTAGCGCAGATATGGGGAGCACCATTGGCAATTCCCGGATTTGACTATTTGAGCTCTGTTTCCGTTTATCCAAACCCAACTTCGGATGTAATCAATATTTCAACCGAGATAGCGCTTGATGAAATTGACATCATTACGATTAACGGGCAGGTTTTGCAGCAGATAAAGAAACCGGTTTTTGAAAACAATACATATTCAATAAGCAATTTACCAAAAGGCTTTTACTTCCTGAAACTATCTTCTGAAACGAGTTCTGTCACCAAAAAAGTACTTATAAATTAGTTTTAAATACTAGCTATCATACCGAAACGCTGTTGGAATTCAACAGCGTTTTTTTGTTTTTAATCGAAAAAGTAAGCAAAATCCCCTATAATCAATGCTTTCTACACTGTTTTTCTTTGAACTTAAGTCCGTCTTTACTATCTTACGCCCTCAAATTGTGTAACCCTTAAAACATTTTACAAAATGTTAGAAGAAAAGAATGATAACCTGCAAGAAGCAGATGGAAATGCAGCAAACGAAGCTCAGGAAGTGACGATTGCCGAAAATCAAGAAATTCCTGTTGAGAACCCCAGAGGAAAACGAAGCCGTAGCAACCGAGGAAGCTATTGCGGAAGAAGCACCTGACGCTGAAGCAGCAGAAGAGGACAAAGTAGCCGTACTGACGGAACCAATGACCGAAGACGAAATTGAAGTTGCTGCCGAAAGGGAAGCGCTTGTTGAGGAAACTTTAGAACCTTCTATCGTGGAAGAAGCTATTGCTGAAGCTGAAGAAGAAAATGAAATTGCAGAAGCCACATCTCCTGCAATAGAAATTGTTGAGGCTGTCGATGCAATACAGGCGGAACAAAATGCGGTTGAATTGACGGACGAACAGGTAGCGGATGATTCGCTAATTGTTGAGCCAAATGACAACCAATCGGTAATCAGCGCCATTGAAGAGGTTAATGCAGAAGAAAGCGAAGACGAAACCCTGAAAGACCGCCATGACATCCCAATGCTTGATTATGATGCATTGACCATGGAGCAATTGGTTGATGAATTGGGCAATCTGGTTGTAGTTGAAAAGCTGATGTCTGTTAAGGACCATGTTGAGGAACTTAAGAAATCATTCTTATCAAAATATTATCACTTCATTGATGAAAAAAAAGAGGAATATTATGCTGAAAATCCGGAAACAACCGAAGATTTCCATTACCATTTCCCTTTAAAAATAAAATTTGACCAATTGTACTCTCAGTATAGGGACAAAAAAAATAATCATTTCCAAAGCCTGCAGAATGGTTTAAAAGCAAATCTTGAAAACAGATTGGCCATTGTGGAGGAATTGAAAAACCTGATCCACAGCCAGGACAGCATTCCGGTTACATTGAAAAAATTCAATGACATCCGCGACCGCTGGAAAGTGGCCGGGCCTATCCCAAAAGATAAATACAACCATGTTTGGAATAACTATCATTTTCATTTAGAGAATTTCTACGATGTGCTTCATTTGGATCGTGAAATCCGTGATTTAGATTTCAAGCACAATTTGGTTCAAAAGCTTAAAATCATTGAGCGGGTTGAAGAATTGGTAAAAGAGGAAGACATCAACAAATCATTCCGTGAATTGCAGGACCTGCACCGTATCTGGAAAGAAGACATCGGGCCAGTTTCAAGGGAAAACCGCGAAGAAATCTGGAACCGATTCAGTGAACTGACCAAACAGATGCACGACAAACGTGAAGCCCAATTTGAAAAGCTACGTGAAGGTGAGAAAGAAAATCTGGATAATAAAAAGGAAATCATTGCCCAGATTGAAGTTTTAGCACAGGAAAAAGTAAACTCCCACTCCGCTTGGCTAGGCCAAATTGAAAAAGTGGAAGCTTTGCGCAATAAGTTTTTCGCGGCAGGGAAAGTTCCGGCTGAAGTTGCCGACCAAACCTGGAATGACTTCAAAAATGCGGTTAGGAATTTCAATGTCCTGAAAAATTCTTTCTACAAAGACATCAAAAAAGACCAAAACGATAACCTTTCAAAAAAACAGGCATTGGTTGCCAAAGCCAATGAACTGAAGGAAAGCACCGATTTTGCAGCTACAACTCCAATATTCAAACAGATTCAGGAAGAATGGAAAACCATCGGGCATGTTCCGAGGAAATTTTCAGACAAGCTTTGGACGGAATTCAGGGCTGCCTGCAACGAATATTTCGAAAAGCTAAAGGAACAAAAATCAGAAGTCAACGAAGAAGAGCTAAAAGCATTTGAAAGCAAAAAGGCTTATTTGGAAACCATCAAATCTTTCGAATTGGTAGGCGACCACAAAACCGATTTGGATGCAATAAAAGCACACATCGAAGCTTGGAAAAGCTTCGGAAAAGTTCCGTTTGCACGTCGTCATATTGAAGGGAAGTTCAACAAAATCCTGGATTCATTGTTTGAAAAACTAAGCGCAAGCAAAAAAGACAATGAAATGGCACGTTATGCTAACAGGCTTGATAATCTGGCTAATTCGGATACCCGAAGGTTGGATAACGAAAAAGTGTTTATCATCCGTAAGATTGAGGAAGTCCAGGGTAACCTTTTCCAGTTGGAAAACAACATCCAGTTTTTTGCAAAAGCAAAAGCAGACAATCCGATGGTGAAGGAAGTGATGAAAAACATCGAAAGAGAAAAAGAAGAATTGGCTACCTGGAAAGAAAAGCTAAAACAACTTAGAAATATCAAAACTGAAGAATAAAAAAAAAGCCCCAAAACCGGGGCTTTTTTATTGCTGTATTTTAGACGCCAAAAGGTAAATTACCGCCATCCTGATGGCAACTCCGTTTTCCACCTGGTCCAGGATTACCGATTGTTTGGAATCGGCGACATCTGAAGTGATTTCCACGCCGCGGTTGATAGGCCCGGGATGCATGATGACGATTTCTTTATTAAGTGAATCCAAAAGCTGTTTGCCTACGCCATATTGCTGGGCATATTCGCGCGTTGAAGGGAAATAATTCACATCCATCCTTTCATTCTGCACACGGAGCATGTTGGCCACATCGCACCATTCCAAAGCTTTCCTGAGGTTTGGTTCTACTGTTACACCAAGGCTTTCGATATGTTTGGGCATCAATGTTTTTGGCCCGCAAACCTTAACTTCCGCACCCTGCAGCTGCAAGGCATAAATATTGGACAAAGCCACACGCGAGTGCAGTATATCACCTACAATCACGACCTTCTTTCCTCCTACCTCTCCCAGTCTTTCTTTTATCGAATAACTATCCAAAAGTGCCTGTGTCGGATGTTCGTGTGCTCCATCACCGGCATTGATGATGCTTGCCTTTACGTTCTGCGACAGAAAATAAGCCGCACCCGGATTGGCATGGCGCATTACGACCATATCCACTTTCATAGAAAGGATGTTGTTGACGGTATCGATCAGCGTTTCTCCTTTTTTGACCGAAGACTGTGCAGCCGAAAAACTAATCACATCAGCAGAAAGCCTTTTCTGGGCCAGTTCAAAAGAAAGTTTCGTTCGGGTGCTGTTTTCAAAAAAAATGTTGGCTATGGTAATGTCACGCAACGACGGCACTTTTTTGATCGGGCGGTTGATGACTTCCTTAAAATGGTCTGCCGTTTCAAAGATCAGGTCGATATCCTGTTTGTTCAGGTATTTTATTCCTAATAAATGGTTGACTGATAGTTCGGACATTTTTAGGTTCTTTAGTAGTTAGTTGTTGTTTATTTTAAAATCGTATATCGTATATCGTAAATCTTATATTAAATATACTGCATCTTCCCCATCCTTTTCCTTCCAGCATACTTTGACTTTTTCATCGGTAATCGCATCTACCTGGCGGCCACGGTAATCGGGCTGTATTGGCAGGTGGCGGCTGAATCTCCGGTCAATCAGGACCAAAAGCTCCACTTCTGAAGGCCTTCCGAAAGATTGTACGGCGGTCAATGCTGCATTGATGCTTCTTCCTGTAAAAAGCACATCATCGATAAAAACCACTTTCTTATCTTCTACCAAAAAATCAATTTGTGTTTTATTGGCTTCCAATTGTTTTTCGCCACGGCGAAAATCATCTCGAAAAAAGGTAATATCCAAAAATCCGAGCTGGATGTTTTTGATGTTGTAATCGTTCTCAAGCAGCTCCTTCAGCCTTTGCGCCAAAGATACTCCTCTTGGCTGGATACCGATAAGCACAGAATTGGAAAAATCGAGGTGGTTTTCGATTAACTGACAAGCCAAACGATGGAGTATGATATTGACTTCCTTTGAAGTGAGCAATACTTTTTGACTCATGGTAGTGTTGTTTGGGATGTAAAAATAACATTTTTTATCGAGTCAATCAACTGATGAAAGGATTCCCTAAAAATAAATTTTATCATTAAGATAATTCCAATATTTTTGAAAACAACAAAACACATAGTATGACAGCCGTAAAAGTTTCGCAGAATTTCAAGACACAAGCCTATAAAGCCATTTTTTCGATAATACTATTCATAGTGGTTTACCTGCTTTTATTGCTGCTGGCTGTTGGGATTGCCGCTGGCAGTTGCATTGCTGCGTTTTTCATGGTCACTGCTGCGCCTTCCTTTATTACGCTTATGTTGGGCATCGGACTAGTGGGCATTGGCGGGTTTATCGTCTACTTTATGATTAAGTTTTTGTTTGCCGAAAATAAAAATGATTATTCCCACATGACGGAGATTACGCGTGCCGAAGAACCCGAATTGTTCGGGATGATCCAGGAGCTTGTAGACACGATTGGCACAGATTTCCCAAAGAAAATCTACATTTCGCCCGAAGTAAACGCTTCGGTGTTCTATGATTCCAGTTTTTGGAGCATGTTTTTCCCAGTAAAGAAAAACCTCCACATCGGACTTGGGCTGGTTAATGCCACAACAGTATCAGAACTGAAAGGAATCTTGTCGCACGAATTTGGCCATTTCTCACAAAAATCAATGAAAGTAGGAAGCTATGTATATAATGTAAACCAGATCATCTACAACTTGCTTTACGAAAACAGCGATTACGAAAAGGCAATGGTTTCGTTTGCCAACAGAAGCAGCTATTTTGCGATAATGACCTATGTTGCGGTATGGTTTACCCAACTCATACAGTACCTACTCAAGCTGATGTACAGGATTGTCAATGTAAATTATATGGCGCTTTCAAGGGAAATGGAATTCCATGCCGATGAGATTGCCGCGAGGAATGTAGGCTCTGGGCCAATGATAGATTCAATGCTCAGGATGGATTTGGTTTCCAGTTCCTTTGATAGGGTAATTAATTATTATAATGCCAAAATCGAGAAATCGGTTACGGTTTCCAATATCTTCCGCCAGCATCAGTTGTCTAATCAATTCATTGCCGATTCCAATAAAATCAGCATTGTAAATAACCTACCTAACGTAAACACCGATTTCAATGATCGCTTTAACCACTCAAAACTGGTAATCAAAAACCAATGGCAGTCACATCCCTCAACGGAAGAGCGCGTGCATGCTTTCCAGAGATTGGACATTGACCTGGGGCCTTACGACAACAGGCTTGCCAATGTTCTGTTCAGCAATATCGATGCTACACAGGAAAAAATCACCAAAAAAATGTTTGCTTCAGTGGCTTATCCGGAAGATCCGACAATTGAGGAGCCTGCCCATTTTTTGGAAACTATAAAAAAAGAATATACCGAAAACAGTTATCCAAAAATCTATAACAGTTATTACGACAATCATCCGATAGACGCAATGGATCTGGATAGTTTGATGGAAGAGCCTGAAACCGCCATCACTTTTGAAGATTTATACAGCAATGGATTCACCGAATTGGTATTCATCCTAAAATCGCAGGAAAACGACCTACAGTTGCTTCAGCAAATCACATCGAAGGAATTCAAGATAAAAACCTTTGATTACGAAGGCAAGAGGTACAAAGCTTCCGAAGCGGCAAAGTTGGCCGAAAGCCTCCAACAGGCAATCAGTTCCAATAAGGAGAAACTGGCTGAAAACGACCGCAAGGCATTTAGGTTTTTCTATCAGAAAGCCCAACAGAAAAATCAGCAGGACAGGCTGGCCCAACTTTACCGCGACTTATTTACCGTAAGCAACCAACACGAAGAGCGCGCCCAAATGTACATGGATATGTTCCATAAGTTTGATTTTGCCTACCAACAGCAGGAATACGATGTGATTGAAAAACGGATGTCCAATTATTATGTGTTTGAAACAAGGTTTAAGCAAATTTTCAAGTTGCTGCTGGAAGACGAACTTTACAAAGATGCGATTGATGAAGAGGATAAAGCGAAAGCAACTGCCTACCTTACTGCCGATTTGGTTTATTTCCGTAATAAAAGATACGATAATGAAGCCATTGATACCAAAAACATAGCCACACATCTTTTCCTTGGAGTGCTGCAAAGGGCTTTCTTTTTAAGGAGCAAGGATATTTTAGTGTTCCAGGCGACTTTGATATAAAAAAACTCCCGCTGTTGGCGGGAGCATATATTAATTGTACATCTTTTTTCTCAGTTGCTGGATTTTGTCGTCATCAAGGTATTCGTCAAAAGTCATATAACGGTCGATAACGCCATTTGGTGTAATTTCGAGGACACGATTGGCAACAGTTTGCGCAAACTCGTGGTCATGCGTGGTAAACAATACCGATCCTTTGAAGTTTTTCAATGAATTATTGAAAGCCGTAATCGATTCCAAATCCAGGTGATTGGTTGGCTCATCAAGCATCAATACATTGGCACGGATCATCATCATCCTTGACAGCATGCAGCGTACTTTTTCACCTCCTGACAGAACCGTGCATTTTTTCAAAGCCTCTTCACCTGAGAAAATCATTTTGCCTAAAAAACCACGAACGTAAACTTCATCACGTTCTTCCTCGGTTTTTGCCCACTGGCGCAGCCAGTCCACAAGATTCAGGCTACCATCAGTAAAGAACTCGCTGTTGTCATTTGGCAGATACGATTGCGTGGTGGTAATCCCCCAGTCAAAAGTCCCGCTATCGGCTTTCATATTCCCGTTAAGGATTTCGTAGAACGCAGTCGTAGCACGTGAATCTTTTGAAAAAACCACAACTTTGTCGCCTTTCGCCATATTTAAATCAACATTTTTGAACAGCAGCTCACCGTCAATAGAAGCCGAAAGGTTCTCAACATGCAAAATCTGGTCACCGGCCTCCCTCTCTGTATCAAAAATAATTGCAGGATAGCGGCGGCTTGAAGGCTTGATTTCTTCCAGATTCAGCTTGTCGATCATTTTTTTACGCGATGTAGCCTGTTTTGATTTGGCCACGTTCGCACTGAATCGACGGATGAATTCTTCTAATTCGGCTTTCTTTTCCTCAGCCTTTTTATTTTGCTGTGCCTTTTGGCGTGCCGCTAACTGGCTGGATTCGTACCAAAAAGTATAGTTTCCTGAGAAGTGGTTGATTTTAGAGAAATCGATATCCGAAATGTGTGTACAGACTGCATCTAAAAAGTGACGGTCGTGCGATACGACGATTACAGTATTTTCATAATTTGCCAAAAAGTTCTCGAGCCACGAAATGGTTTCAAAATCCAGGTCGTTGGTAGGCTCATCCATCACCAATACATCCGGGTTGCCAAAAAGTGCCTGCGCCAAAAGCACACGAACCTTTAGCTTTCCTTCCACATCGGCCATCAGCGTATAATGCATATCCGACCCTATACCAAGATTGGACAGCATTGCGCCGGCATCCGATTCGGCGTTCCAGCCATTCATTTCCTCAAACTGCACTTGTAATTCACCAATCCTATCAGCATTTGCATCGTCATAATCAGCGTAAAGAGCATCCATTTCCGATTTAACGGCAAACAACACTTTATTCCCCATCATCACGGTTTCCAAAACCGTATGCTCATCAAATTTGTTGTGGTCCTGGCTCAACACCGACATGCGTTTTCCTGGCTCAAGGAAAACCCTTCCTGAAGTAGGTTCGATATCGCCGGCAAGGATTTTCAGGAATGTTGATTTCCCGGCTCCGTTGGCTCCGATTACCCCATAACAGTTTCCTTGGGTAAAAGTAGTATTCACTTCATCAAACAATATCCTTTTACCAAACTGGACAGATAGATTATTTACAGTTAACATCGATTGTATTTATTAAATTTTGTGGGGCAAAAGTAGTTAAAATAAAGCATATTTTAGATAAAAAAATTGTTGCGTAATTGATGATAAAACAGCATATTTACCCCGGTTTAACTTTAACTATAGCTTAACAGTAAAATTGAAAGTATCGAATTAATTTTGTTTACTAGTCTCCAATTAATGCACAAGATTCAGAATATAAAAGTTTTAGGCTTACTTCTTCCCATCGTCATACTTTTCAGTTCGTGTAAAAACGAATTCAAAGGCTGCGAATATGTGGCTTATTTTGGTGGGGAAATCGTTAACCCGAACAATCCATACGTACTTTTCTGCAAAGACAATGAAGTCATTGACACGATAAAACTGGATAAGAATAATCGTTTTTTTATCCAATTCGATTCTTTGGCACCAGGGCTTTACAGCTTTAAGCACGAACCTGAATACCAATATGTTTATTTTGACAAAAATGACAGCATCATGGTGCGTGTCAATTCGAAGGATTTTGATGAATCGGTTGTGTTTTGTGGCCGCGGCGAGGAAAAAAACAATTTCCTAATGGAAATGTACCTCAAGAACGAAAAAGACAAATACAAGATGTTTGAATACTTTGATGATAATTTTGAGGATTTTTCGAAACAGATCGACTCGACGTATTCCAAGTTAAAAACGTTTTACAGCACCCGGAAGGCAGAAGTAAAATGGAGCGACGATTTTGATGTTTTTGCCAAAGCTTCGCTTGATTTTAATTATTATTCCAAAAAGGAATTATATCCGATCATCCATAAGCTCAGGACGGGAGAAGACATGATTGAAAAACTGCCTGCAGGTTATTATGACTACAGAAAGACCATTAATTTCAATAATGTTGCGCTTTCAAGTTATGCGCCATATGTTAATTATCTGTCGCATATGCTCAACAACATGGGCACCATCAATTACCACAATCATTTTACCGAAACCGACCTGGCCCTGAAAACCAACATCAACAAAATGACCATTGCGGACACACTGATCAAAAACAAAACCGTTAAGAACAATATACTCAACAACATTGCTTTTACTTATCTCCTTGAAGATCAAAATGTGGTGAACAACAACAAATTCTTAGAGGTTTACAAAAAATATTCAACAGACAAAAGCAAGACAAACGAAATCACGACGATCTGCAATGCAATACAGATGCTGAAAGTTGGAAATTCATTGCCCGAAGTTGCATTGATAGACGCCAACAGGAAGCAGGTTTCCTCAACCAGCATCGACAATCCGAACACGATATTTTTCTTTTGGACGGTAAATGCCAAATCCCATTTTGAAGCAGCCCATAAAAAAGTATTGGCCTTAAAATCGAAATTTCCGCAATACAACATCGTAGCCGTAAACATCAACGACAGCGAGGAAGACTGGCTAAAAACACTCAATGCCTACAAGTTTACCGGCATCACCGAACTGCATTGCTCCGATTTTGAAGACATCAAAAACAAATGGGCTATCAACAAGATCCATAGGACAATTATCATTGGCCATGACGGCAAAATCAAAAACGCCTTTGTAAATATTTTTGACGCCGAATTTGAGAAAAATTTAAAATAGTGATCAGTAAAAAATTTAATATAAATAAAAAAGGTTCCGAAATCGGAACCTTTTTTATTGGATACTAATTAGTGCTCACTGAACACTAATTACTTATTTCCTTTAGCATAATCCGCTAAAAACTGAGCTAAGCCAAGGTCGGTCAAAGGATGTTTCAACAATCCCGTTATTGATGATAAAGGCCCTGTCATCACATCAGCACCAATTTTGGCACAATTAACAACATGCATAGTGTGGCGGATCGAAGCCGCAAGAATTTGCGTTTCGAAAGCATAGTTATCGTAAATTTCACGGATTTCCTGGATCAGCGCCAAACCATCTGTCGAAATATCATCCAATCTACCCAAAAACGGAGAAACATAAGTCGCCCCAGCCTTAGCAGCCAAAAGCGCCTGGCCCGGAGAAAACACCAAAGTCACATTGGTCTTGATCCCTTTATCGGAAAAATATTTACAGGCTTTTACACCGTCTTTAGTCATTGGCAATTTTACCACAATCTGTGGGTGCAGGTCAGCAAGCTCCTCGCCTTCCTTAATCATTCCGTCATAATCAACCGCAATAACCTCTGCGCTTACATCGCCATCAACAATATTGCAAATGTCAACATAATGCTTCAGTATGTTATTCTTTCCTGTAATTCCTTCTTTTGCCATCAACGAAGGATTGGTTGTAACGCCATCAAGAACACCCATATCCTGAGCTTCCTTGATTTCGTTTAGATTGGCAGTGTCAATAAAAAATTTCATAATGTATTATTTTATGTGATTGTTGGGTTTCAAATAATCTGGGCGTTACCCCAATTACTTGGGGTCGGGCTTTTCGCAGTACACGGTACTTGCTGCAATCCCTAACGCAAAACCGGTGTAAAAGTACGTTTTTTTGAGTTGCTGAGTGCCTGAGCCGCGGAGTTTTTTTACTGTATCTACTTTAGTTTATAATGATTCATCAGCATACTTTCGTAAACCCTGTCAGGCAAAATCCGTTTCAGGACAATTGAAAATTTTTGCATAAACGCACCTACCTTATAATGCAGTTTCGGTTTTTTACTGTTGATGACCTGATAGATTGCCATTGCCATTTCATCCGGGTTCCCACCGCTGTTTACATGTGCATCCATTTCCTTTAATATCGATCCGTAATCCTTTTCATAAGCCGAATCTTTTATAACCGGCGCATGGTAGCGCCCGGCAGCAATGTTAGTGGCGAAATCACCCGGTGCAACGCTGACAATGTTTACCCCAAAACTTTTTGCTTCCATGCTGATGGCTTCTGTAACAATCTCCAGCGCGCCTTTTGAAGCCGAATAGATCCCGCGGTAAGGCAGGCCCATATAACCCGCAATCGAGGTGATGTTGATGATCAAACCCGAATTCTGTTCGCGCATTTGCGGCAAAACCGCCTTCATGACTTCAATTGGGCCAAAGAAATTGGTCTCGAAATTATTCCGCATTTCATTGGTTGGTGTTTCTTCAATTGGGCCTGTAATTCCAACTCCCGCATTATTGATTACCACATCAATGCGTTTTGATAGGGAAATGATCTTTTGGACTGCCTGCTCAATGCTTTCAACATTCCGTACATCCAATGCAATCAAAGGAAAAATAGAATTGATTGCTTTTTCCGGGTTTCGGCTCGTGCCATAAACCGTATATCCCTTGTGGAATAAAAATTCGCCAATGGCCTTCCCAATCCCTGAAGAACCACCTGTAATTAGGACTACTTTACTCATTTATATTTATTTATAGAAGAACATAATGTATAGAGCATAGACTTTTAATATCCTTTCTATTTTCTATTTTTTTCAAATCTAAAACTACAAAACTTACCGCAATCTGATCCCCAAACCGTGGTTTTCATTCAAATGTATTTTACCATTGATGACTTCACTTCCTTTGGCAATATCATTTGCAATCAGATTGGCGCCATCCAGATCTGCATAATCGCAGAACGGTGCCAAAACCGCCCCAGCCGAAATACCCACAGAGGATTCCGTCATGCATCCAATCATAATCTTAAACCCCAGCTTTCCTGCCTCAGAAATCATTTCCAATGCTGGTGTCAACCCGCCGCACTTTACCAGTTTTATGTTGATGCTGCTATAATGTTGCTTCAGGTCACCTAAAGCCGAAACATCCTGACAATCCTCATCAGCCATCCAATTGGCAGATTTACCGGCCTCTAAGATTCCATAATTTTCGATTCCGGGTTTCATTGGCTGTTCAAGATAGGTAAATTGAGAAACAGCTTCATTTTCCTGTAGCCAAAAGCAATTGTCCTTTGTAAAGCTTCCGTTGGAATCGAGCGCAAGGTTTTTATTGAGCTTCAATAATTCGGTAATACCATTTTCATCAAAATGATTGCATTTCACCTTAAATTTTGGCCATTCAGATTGGTTGATTTTTTTAATCTGATTTGCTACCGTGTCAACGCTTATCGTTATTGAAGAATCCGGAAGTTGCTTGTAATTAATACCATTAAGCTCCAAAAAAGATTTCTTTTCAAGCTTCCCAAACAAATCCCAATAAGCACAATCGAGTGCAGAACGCAGGAAACTTGGCAGATTCAATTGCATCAGAAAAGCATAAAATTCGGTTGGATGGCTGATGCTTTGGCTTTCAACCTGCATTTTTATTTTGAATAAGGATTTTTCAAAATCAGCAAGGCTTATATCATAATAATCGATCGCTGTGCATTCGCCATATCCCATATTGCCATGGCTTTCGAGAATAATGATCAAGGCTTCCCGATGAGTATACTTCCCGTACGCAATGGCAAAGGTTTCCTTGAGTTGAAATCGTACTGTCTGCCATGCTAAAACCATAGTTGTAAAAATAAAAAATCCCGAATAAACCGGGACAGCTATTTTGAAAAAAAATGGCAAGCGACCTACATCGCACCGCTACAACCACATACCTTTGCTATGTTCCCATCCTGGAGGATTTTGTAGGAGCTGGTCGTGTAGGACTTGCCGGTGCAAATATACAATCTTTTTATTTTTTTGCAATAATTTAACCTCAATATAAATATATTTGTGAGGCAAAAATTAAACCCATAAAATGAGAAAATATAACCTGCTGACAGCCATTTTATTAACTCTTAGTTTAGTAGGCTGCGGCGACACACAAACCGAAAAAGAAGGCTATTTTGGCTTTGATGAAGGCAATATGAAGGCGCTATACCAGGCAAACGAAAAGGTAAATCTTCAGCTTTTGAACAATAAGGACAAAACCATTGACAGCATTGTATACTCTATTGACGGCAAAAGGATTGCTTCGGTAAAAGGAAATGATAAATTCACTTTGGATTTAGGCGGAAAAAAATTAGGTTACCAGAACCTTAAAGCGCTCGTTTATTTTGATAACGATACCGTTTCGGCCAAAACACGCATTGAGGTAGCTTCTGACGTAGCACCGAAATTATTGAAATACACAATCCTGAATACGTACGACCATGATGTCAATGCCTTTACGGAAGGCTTTGAATTTTACAACGATACTTTGATGGAAAGCACCGGAACACCTGAAGGCTATAAAGGTTATTTTGCCAAAATTGATTACAAAACCGGAAAAACGCTTAAAAAAGTAGATTTAGACCCGAAATATTTCGGTGAAGGAATTACTGTTATCAATGGAAAAATCTATCAGTTGACATGGCAAAATTTAACGGGGTTTATTTACGATGCCAATACATTGAAAAAAATCAAGGAATTCAAATTTGACAAGCAGATCGAAGGTTGGGGAATGACCAACGACGGTAAAAACATCTATCAGTCAGACGGAACCGAGAAAATCTGGACCATGGATCCCGAAACGCAAAAGCTAACTGATTTTATCAATGTGTATACTAATGACAGTAAAATACAGCGGCTTAACGAACTGGAATGGATCAACGGCAAAATCTATGGCAATATCTGGCAGAAGGATGCCATTGCTGTGATCAATCCGAAAACCGGTGCTGTAGAAGCGGTTTTGGACCTGACGGCATTGCGCGCCAAAATCACCAACAAGGAAGCAGAAGTGCTGAACGGAATCGCTTACAACAAAAAAACAAATACCATTTTTGTAACCGGCAAAAACTGGAACAAAACCTTCGAGCTGAAGGTTAGCGAATAAATTTTCTATTGTTCCCAACCTTTCAAACAAAAAAAGCCTCTAAGTAATTAAAGGCTTTTTTTATGACCAAAATCAATATTTCCATCCCGAAACCCTGCCACGAAAACTGGGATGCCATGTCTTCCCAAGGCAAAGATAAGTTCTGTGCTTCGTGCCAAAAAAAAGTCATTGACTTTACATCGGCTTCCGACAGGGAAATCGTGACGGCATTCCAGCAAAACAAAAAACTTTGCGGGCGCTTCCTTGATTCGCAATTGGATCGGGATTTGGTTAAGCCCGAAAAGAAAAATCCGGTCTGGCTGGCCACAGCTACGGCTTTAATAAGCATCGTTGGTTTAAATGAGGTAAAGGCACAAGAACCTGTAAAAACTGAACAAAGGCAAATTGTTGGAAAGCCAATGCCTCCAAAAACCGATGCTGTCGAATTTGAAATCACAGGCACTGTTTTGGATAATACCGGACTTCCGATGCCGGGAGTAAATGTAGTTGCTAAGGGAACTGGCAAAAGCACCCAAACCGATTTTGACGGCAAGTATACAATTGTTTCGAAAAAAGGTAACCTACTGGTTTTTAGTTTTACAGGCTATCGGGATCAGGCTATCGAAATTACCTCGGAAACTGCCTCAATAAATATTACAATGGATAATGACAATGTAATCCTGGAAGGCATGGTACTTGACAGCCGTTTTCATAAAAAGCGTACTTTCTTTGGGCGTATCTTTCATGCAATCGGTAATTTATTCAGATAAGATTATGACCAAAATCAATATTTCCATCCCGAAACCCTGTCACGAAAACTGGGATGCCATGTCTTCCCAAGGCAAAGATAAGTTCTGTGATTCGTGCCAAAAAAAAGTCATTGATTTTACATCGGCTTCCGACAGGGAAATCGTGACGGCATTCCAGCAAAACAAAAACCTTTGCGGGCGCTTCCTTGATTCGCAGCTCAATCGTGATTTGACAAAACCAGAGAAGAAGAATCCCGTTTGGCTGAGTGTAGCTTCAACAATCCTTAGTTTTATAGGATTGGGGATACAGCAAAGTTCCGCCCAGCAAAATACGGTACAAACCGAACAAACAGATAAGTCATATTATTTGGGAAAACCAGCCATTCCTAAATCTGAAAACAATGATACCAAAGGAGGATTTGCAGCCACAAACCAGGAAATTGAAGTTTCAGGGATTATCTCCGACAATAGTGGACCTCTGCCAGGAGCAATGGTTACTGTAAAAGGAACCACAATTACTGCCCAGTCTGATTTTGACGGCAAGTATAGCTTAAAAGCAAAAGAAAACGATACACTTATCTTTGATTTTCCTGGATATGCAATAAAAGAAGTAATGGTAACGCAAAATAATGCCAAAGATTTAAGAGTTGAATTCCGCACGCCTCCGATGGGAGAAGTTATAGTGCTAAAGTATGAAAGAAAGCGTACTTTCTTTGGGCGCATCTTTCATGCCATCGGCAACTTATTCAGATAAAAAAAGCGGGCTAATTGCCCGCTTTACTATTTTATTTCTTCCTGAACTCCATTTTGTCTTTGTCGTACACTAGCGTATTTTGCTGGTTTTTGGCTTTTTGTACGATTGAGCCGTCCGGATTAAGGGCAAACTCAAATCCTTCGCGCCTTACTTTTTCCTGTGTTTCCGTCGCGGCTGTTCCGCCTAAAGATACCCTTTCGACAATGTGGTTAGTCAATTGGTAATTGGAAAATACCTGTTTTTTCGAGACCAATTCATAAATCACATTATAGACAGTCGTCTTATCTTCGGTTTTTTGTCCGGTTGTAATTGTATTTACTTCTGTCCACGTGAGCAAATAAAGCTTCACACCGCCTGCCATAAAGGACGTTAACTTACAATCCTTTGGGGAAAAAGCAGCATCAACATCTTTAACTACCAATAAATCACCCGATTTTCCCTTTTCGCTAATGGCAACCTGAAACTTCCCGCTTTTGATTTCTACCTGGAGATTATCCAACTTAGGCAACGCGGCAGAGGCAGCTATCGGTTTTTTCGCCGTGCTTTTCTTTTTTTGGCTGTAACCGTTTAAGGTTAGTAAGCTAACGCATAAGAACAAAAATATTTTTTTCATAGCAGTGTGTTTTTTTGATTTAAAATAGATTGCCAATGTACAAAATAATTTATTCGGATTACGTTAAATAAAAAAACCGGATAATTGCTTACCCGGTTTTCATAATATACTACTCTTAAAATTACTTTACTTCTTCGAATTCTACATCCTGAGTATTGTCGCCCTGAGCATCTGCCTGCGGCGATGGTTCCTGAGCCTGCCCTTCCGACTGTGCTTTGTACATTTCCTCAGAAGCGTTTTTCCAAGCTTCATTGATTTTGTCTAAGGCTGGCTGGATTGTAGCAACATCTTTTGTATCGTATGCTGTCTTCAATTCTTCCAAAGCAGACTGAATGTTCGATTTGTTACCTTCAGATAATTTATCGCCAAACTCAGTGATTTGCTTTTCGGTTTGGAAAATCATTGCATCAGCTTCATTTAACTTATCTGCTTTTTCTTTTGCAGCTTTATCGGCATCAGCATTCATTTCGGCATCTTTTTTCATTCTTTCGATTTCTTCCGGAGTCAATCCAGAAGAAGCCTCGATACGGATATCGTGTGATTTTCCTGTTCCTTTGTCAGTAGCCGAAACCTTGATGATACCATTGGCATCGATATCAAAAGTCACTTCAATCTGAGGAACGCCTCTTGGCGCTGGCGGGATTCCGTCTAAGTGGAAACGCCCGATCGTTTTGTTATCTCCAGCCATAGTTCTTTCTCCTTGCAAAACATGGATTTCAACACTTGGCTGATTGTCTACTGCTGTAGAGAATACTTGTGATTTTTTGGTTGGGATCGTGGTATTTGACTCGATTAATTTAGTCATTACATTACCCATAGTTTCAATACCAAGCGACAAAGGCGTAACGTCTAAAAGCAATACATCTTTTACATCTCCAGACAATACTCCTCCTTGGATAGCAGCACCAATTGCCACAACCTCATCAGGATTAACTCCTTTTGATGGCTTTTTACCAAAGAATTTCTCAACCTGCTCCTGGATTACCGGGATTCTTGTAGAACCACCTACCAAGATTACCTCATCGATATCTGAAGTTGACAAACCTGCATCCTTCAATGCTTTCGCAACCGGCTCCATTGAACGCTTTACAAGGCTTTCTGCCAATTGCTCGAACTTAGCCCTTGTCAATGTTTTCACCAAGTGTTTCGGACCTGAAGCAGTAGCCGTAACGTATGGCAAATTGATTTCTGTTTGTGTAGAAGATGACAATTCGATTTTAGCTTTTTCAGCAGCTTCCTTCAAACGTTGCAATGCCATTGGATCCAAACGTAAATCGATTCCTTCTTCTGATTGGAATTCGTTTGCCATCCAGTCAATGATCACCTGGTCAAAGTCGTCACCACCTAAATGCGTGTCTCCATTTGTTGACAATACTTCGAAAACTCCGTCCCCTAATTCAAGAACCGAAATATCGAAAGTACCACCACCTAAATCGTATACTGCGATTTTCTGGTCTTTTCCCTGTTTGTCCAAACCGTAAGCCAAAGCAGCTGCCGTTGGCTCATTAATGATTCTCATTACCTTAAGACCTGCTATCTCCCCAGCTTCTTTTGTAGCTTGGCGCTGCGCGTCATTAAAGTAAGCAGGAACTGTGATTACTGCCTCTGAAACAGTTTGGCCTAAATAGTCCTCTGCTGTCTTTTTCATTTTTTGAAGTGTCATTGCAGACAATTCCTGTGCTGTGTACAAACGGCCGTCAATATCAACACGTGGTGTGTTATTGTCGCCTTTTACTACTGAATACGGTACTTTTTTAGCTTCGCCTTCAGTTTCAGCAAATGTGTGTCCCATAAAACGTTTGATCGATGCAACCGTTTTTGTCGGGTTGGTTACTGCCTGGCGTTTCGCCGGGTCCCCTACCTTAATTTCACCTCCTTCAACGAACGCGATGATGGATGGTGTTGTTCTTTTTCCTTCTGAATTAGGTATAACTACTGCTTCCTGTCCTTCCATTACGGCAACGCAAGAGTTGGTTGTTCCTAAGTCAATTCCAATTATTTTTCCCATTTTTATTTTCTCCTTTTAGGTTTTGTTTTTTGATTATTCCTCTACGAGTGAATAGTACATTGTGTTGTACGGTATCCGAAATGACAATGATTGTGCCAACTGCTGATTTGTTGTAAATTGTCAGTTTAAATCAATTAAAATATGACAACATGACATTTTATATACGATTTACGATTTGGAGTTTACGATTTTGTCTTGTTTGGAGCAATAGAAAATCAGCAGGTTGGTGATGATAAACGCATAATAACCCCATTTGATTTGGGAGAAGGTTTCGAATAATCCTTCTAGGAAAAGACAGACAATCGTGATCAATAGCAATATTAAATTTAGTTTTGACAATCTGTAAACCTTCCTGTTTTCCTTAAATGAAAAAAACGCAATCAAAAAAGTTACCAAAACTATAAGCACAAAACAAAAATTCTTTAGTTGGAAAAAGATACCTTTATAGCCATCTTTCTTTTGGATGTCATTTTTGAAGTCCTTGTAGTTAAAATCCAAAATACAGCCAATGCTGAATTTTGCAAACTCAAAGGCATTTTCCGATTCGTCATCATCGATAAAATCATAGGCTTTATCCAAGAAAGGTTCTTTATACTCCTGATACTCCTGCTGCGGATTGTTTAGCGTATCAATTCGGGTTTCGGCAATTTGGACCGAATCAATTTTGATACCGTCTTTTCCAACCGCGGTTGTATCAGCAACAGACTTCGGCATTGGTATCTGCCATCTTTAACATCCTTTCTCCGTTACACGAATCATAAAACGGAGCAATCAACAAAATAAATCCTAATAATGACAATACACGTAGCAATCGTTTGGTTTTCATAAAAATAAGTTTTAAGGTTAGATTTAAAACTATAACCAAAGCGCATGCCAAAAAATCCCAACATTTCAGAATTCGGGCTTTGCTTATATTTCAATTACCAAACGGAATGATCTTCAATGACAGCGGTTCCTAAAAATTTGCCCATTTCGCGGGCTATGTCATTGGCATCGTTCCGGGTAATCCTTTCGTAAATAATATATTCTCCTTTGTTGTAATGTCCGTTCAGGTATACGGACCAACCGCCAAATAACTGGCTGTTTGTATAAAGCACATTTACGGATTTGACATTAAAAACCTTGTACAGCATTTTTCCGTTTATAAACAAATCGTCTTCCCGAATGCTCCACTTCTGGCACTTTCGCTTTTTCCATTTGAAATATTTCTCAAGTGTCGGATACAAAATCAAAAACACCAAAAGCAGCAAACTTGCCCAAGAATCATAAATCGGCTCCAAATTTGACCTACAAAGCACAAAGGCTGCTGCCAGAATAAATACAATCAGCACAATGGGCGCAATCCAATTATTTTTATCAAAATAAAACGCTATCTCTAATTCGTTTTCACGGGCAGAGATAGCGTAATCTTTCATGTTATGATTTTATTATACGATGATTAATCGTTCATCGAAATAAGGAATTCCTCATTGTTTCGGGTTTTCTTGATTTTATCGTTAATCGTATCCATCGCTTCCACCGGATTCATATCGGCAAGGAATTTACGCAGGATCCACATTCTTTGCAGCGTACTTGGCTCCAATAACAAATCGTCACGACGCGTGCTTGAAGACGTAAGGTCGATAGCCGGGAAAATTCGGCGGTTGGCGATCTTTCTGTCCAACTGCAATTCCATATTTCCCGTTCCTTTGAATTCTTCGAAGATCACTTCGTCCATCTTCGAACCTGTTTCGGTCAGTGCCGTAGCGATGATGCTCAATGAGCCTCCGTTTTCTACATTACGTGCCGCTCCGAAGAAACGTTTTGGTTTTTGCAATGCATTGGCATCAACTCCACCCGAAAGTACTTTTCCTGATGCAGGCTGTACCGTATTGTAAGCTCGTGCCAAACGCGTAATCGAATCCAGCAATACCACTACATCATGGCCGCATTCCACCAAGCGTTTTGATTTTTCCAAAACGATGTTGGCAATTTTCACATGTTCCGAAGGCTCGCGGTCAAAGGTTGAAGCGATAACCTCGCCACGCACGGAACGCTGCATGTCGGTAACCTCTTCAGGGCGCTCGTCAATTAGAAGAACTATTAAATAAACTTCAGGATGATTGGCTGCAATCGCATTGGCAATGTCTTTCAGCAACATCGTCTTACCGGTTTTTGGTTGTGCCACGATCATTCCGCGCTGGCCTTTTCCAATTGGCGAGAACAAATCGATTACCCGTGTGGAAACGCTTGCATGCCTGTCGGCAATATTGAATTTTTCCTGTGGAAAAATCGGAGTCAGATGCTCAAACGAAACCCGGTCACGCACTACCTGCGGATCATGTCCGTTGATTTTCAACACTTTTACCAATGGAAAGAATTTTTCCCCTTCCTTCGGAGGACGCACCACACCTTTTACGGTATCACCTGTTTTCAATCCAAATAACCTGATTTGCGAAGTAGAAAGATAAATATCATCCGGCGAAGCCAGGTAATTGTAATCCGACGAACGAAGGAAACCATAACCATCCGGCATCATTTCAAGAACACCTTCGCTTTCTATGATTCCGTCAAACTCAAAATCAGAATCTCTGAAATTGTTTTGCTTTTTACCTTTATAATTGGGATGATTTGGATTGTTGGCATTGGCATTCTCATTATTCTGCTTCTGCTTCTGGCTGTTGTTACCGTTTTGTGGTGCAGGGTTTTCCTGGGTTTCTTCCTGAGCCGGAATTTGAGGTGATTCGGTTTTCTCGGTAGGTTCACCTGGATTTGGGGAGTTATCTTTAGCTTCGCTCAATTCGGCTTTGCTTTTGGTCTTTTTATCGAAAGTCTTTTTAAACTTTTGATTTTTGCTTTGCTCTGGTTTTGCTGCTGGTTCTTCAGCTATTGGTACCACTTGGTCATTTGTGGTTCCTTCGGCAAACAAATCGCTTTGTACTGCTTCAGCCTGTTTTTTCTTATCGGGCACTATCCGGGCACGTTTCGCTTTGGTTTCAGCAGGTTTTTCTGGCTGGCCTTTATTTTCATCAGCCGAAACTTTATTTTGATGCTCTAGAATCTGTGCAATCAGTGTATCTTTTTTTGCACCGGCAACTTTTATGGTTTGGGCTAATTTGGCAATCTCCTGAAGCTCAGAAAGCTTCATTTCTTTTAGGGCGGAAATATCAAACATAAATAGTATTTATATCGTAAATTATTATAGTTGGGAATACAGGGAAAATGAGGGTAGATTCAATGCCTGGAAAATCCGGCAGATGAAGTTCGCGCGGATTTGTACTGCAATAATACAAATAATATTTTATGATGCAATAGTATTTTTTTTAAAAAGAAAATTTATTTTTGCGTCAGATTTTTCAAAAAAGATGTTTAGACCTCAAACTTATTATCTGATTGTTTGCATTATTATAAATGGTGTACTGCCTTTCTTCTTGCCATTGTGGTATGATGCTAAAGGAAATGGTTTCTATTTTAATTACGACATCGCTTACAATGCCCTTTTCGGATTGAGCATAACATTATCGATATTAAGCATCTTATCTCACAAAAAAAGACAACAACAATTTGTCATGGGCAGATTGAATATGATATTGAATTTAATTTTATTAGGATTATTTGTGTATCGAACACTAAACGCATCTGGAGAAACAGCTATTTCTGAGAAAGGTGTTGGGATGTTCTTACCTATTTTTTCTATCGTATGTTTGGTTTTGGCCAACAAAGCCATCAAAAAGGACGAAGATCTTGTAAAATCTGTGGATCGATTGCGATAAACCTATAAACTTAGTTTTTTAGTGCTGCAAAAAACCCGAACCAATGGTTCGGGTTTTTTATTTTCTTATACTTTTCCGTTTTTGATTTCCTCAACGATTTCCGGATTCAGCAAGGTCGTGATATCGCCAAAATTACTGAAGTCGCCTTCAGCTATCTTCCTTAAAATACGGCGCATGATTTTTCCGGACCGTGTTTTTGGCAAGCCCGAAACAAACTGTATTTTATCCAGCTTTGCAATTGGGCCAATCTGGTCTGAAATCAGCTGATTGATTTCTTTTGCCAGATTAGACCTGTCGCGGCCCTCGCCTATTTCCTTCAGTATGATAAATCCGTATAGAGCATTTCCTTTGATGTCATGCGGAAAACCTACGATCGCGCTTTCCGCCACCGCCGGATGCTCATTGATCGCGTCTTCTATAGGCGCTGTTCCCAAATTGTGCCCGGAAACAATGATCACATCATCAACCCTGCCCGTTATCCGGTAGTAACCAACTTCATCTCGCAAAGCACCATCGCCAGTAAAATATTTACCCGGAAAAGCAGTAAAATAGGTCTCTTTATAACGCTGATGGTCGCCCCAGATGGTTCGCGCAATTGCCGGCCACGGAAATTTGATGCATAAAGCACCGGTAACCTGGTTGCCTTCTATTTCGTTGCGCAATTCGTCCATCAAAACCGGCTGGATCCCCGGCAATGGCAATGAGGCATAGGTTGGCTTTGTTGGTGTTACAAACGGTATCGGCGAAATCATGATCCCCCCTGTTTCGGTCTGCCACCAGGTATCCACCAGAGGGCAGCGTTTTCCACCTACATGGTCATTGTACCAATGCCACGCCTCTTCATTGATCGGTTCACCTACTGAGCCGATTACTTTAAGCGATTTTAACGGGAAACGCTGGACGTAATCAAGGCTTTCTTTTGCCAAGGCGCGTATTGCCGTCGGAGCTGTATAAAATTGGGTTATATTGTGCTTTTCGATTACTTCCCAAAAGCGGCTAAAATTCGGATAAGACGGCACGCCTTCAAAAATTACGGTGGTTGCCCCATTCAATAACGGTCCGTAAAGAATGTACGAGTGTCCGGTTATCCAGCCTATATCGGCCGTACACCAAAAGATATCATTTTCTTCATAAGCAAAAACATTCTTAAAGGTGTAGGCGGTATACACCATGTACCCCGCCGTAGAATGCACCATTCCTTTAGGTTTTCCGGTAGAGCCCGACGTATACAAAATGAACAATGGATCTTCCGCATCCATGATTTCGGCCACATTATTTGGGATGGCTGCATCAAGCAACGGCTGAAGCCAGATGTCGCGACCTTCTTTCATATTGACTTGTGTATTGGTCCTTTTGGCAACCAAAACCTTTTCAACGCAAGGTGTTTTTTCCAAAGCCTCATCAACAATTCCTTTTAAGTCAATGGTTTTATCACCTCGGTAACTTCCATCAGAAGTAATCACCATTTTGCACTCGCAGTCATTGATGCGCGCCGCAACGGCTGAAGCTGAGAATCCGGCAAAAACCACTGAATGTACGGCACCAATCCGGGCACAGGCTAATGTTGCAATGGCCAATTCGGGTATCATGGGAAGGTAAATGCAAACCCTATCGCCTTTTTTAACACCTTGTTCCCGCAATACATTTGCCATTCGCGCCACACGGTCGTAAAGTTCGTTATAGGTTATGTGCAAAGCGGCTTCATCGGGATTATTAGGTTCAAATATAATAGCCGTCTTATCGCCTCTTCTTGCCAAATGGCGGTCGATGCAGTTTTTGGTAATATTTACCTTGGCATCAACGAACCATCTGAAACTGGCTTCCTGAAAATTAACATCAAAAACCTTTTCCCATTTTTGGTACCAGGTGAAATTTTCTTCGGCAATCTTATCCCAGAATTTTCTTGGCTCCCGGATAGATTTTTTATACATTTTAAAATAATGCTCTAAGTTCAGTATTTTGTAATAGCTCATAGTTGGTAATAATATTTGTCCCGTAAATATAAAGGATTCTCTTTTGCTGAAAAAATATTGGAGCCTATTTATATTGCCCAACAGCCTTTTAATGATTGGTCAGGATAATTAATTTTCTTAACTTCGTAAACTAACTGCTTTCCAATGACTTCAAAAAACACCAGTCCTGATTTGCAATTTCTTTCCGGAGGCGGTGAAATGGGTCGGCTGATTAGAGAAAAAGACTGGGGCAAAACCACATTGGGGACTCCCGATACCTGGCCTCAAAATTTACGGATCACGCTTAGCATATTGCTGAATTCCAAATTCCCGATGTTTGTTTTCTGGGGGCCGGAACTGATTTGTTTTTATAATGATGCCTATCGCCCAAGCCTTGGCAATGAAGGCAAGCATCCGGCAGTTTTAGGAGGGCGTGGTGAAGACCATTGGAAGGAAATATGGAATGACATTCAGCCCATCATTGAAAATGTACTGGTTAAAGGTCAATCCAACCTTAACGAAGACATGCTGCTTCCTATTTTTAGAAACGGAAAAATAGAAGATGTATACTGGACATTCAGCTACAGCCCTATTTTTGATGAAGCCGGAAAACCAGAAGGCATCTTTGTCACGGTTTTTGAAACAACAGAAAAAGTAAACGCTTTCAGGCAGCTTGACGACAGCAGCAAAAAACTGCTGAATAACCTGATGCAGCTTCCTATAGGGTTAACCGTCTTACGCGGAAAAGATTATGTTGCCGAAATGGCAAATGAAGCATACCTGCAACTTGTGGACAGGAAAGAATCCGATTTTGTAAACAAACCTTTATTTGAATCGTTGCCCGAGGTAAAAGGTACTGTCCAGCATTTGTTGGACAATGTGATGAAAACGGGAGTTCCGTTCCATGGCAATGAAGTCCCGGTTCCATTGATGCGCAATGGTATCCTCGGCACTTTTTACTTTGATTTTGTCTATCATCCGTTGCGTAATGAAAACAATGAAATTGACGGGATCATAGTTACCGTAACCGAGGTTACCGATCAGACGACATCCCGGAAAAAACTGGAAGAAGCTGAGCAAAAAGTACGCGCCCTTGTTGAAAATGCCCCATTTGCCATTGCTGTATATACCGGCGAAGAGATGCGGATACAATTGGCCAATCAGGCCATTATTGACATTTGGGGAAAAGGAAACGATGTCATCGGGAAAACATTTACCGAAATCCTTCCGGAGCTTTCAGGCCAATCGGTTTTTGAGCAGATTAAGGAAGTTTACAAAACCGGCGTGGCATTCCACACCCAAAACACTCCGCTCGATCTTGTGGTGAATGGCAAAAAGGATACGTATTACTTCAATTATGATTTTGTTCCGCTTTATGACCTTTCGGGAAAAATTTACGGGGTAATGAATACCGGAAGCGATATCACGTACCTGAGCAATGCCAAACGCAAGATCGAAGAAAGCGATGCGCGTTTCCGAAGTACCGTAAGACAAGCACCTGTTGGGATTATCATCCTGCGCACAAAAGATTATGTGGTCGAAATGGCTAATGATGCCTACATGCAGTTAGTTGCCAGGGAAGAAAGCGAATTTATAGGAAAACCGCTTTTCGATTCGATTCCGGAAGCAAAGGAAAGCACCCTGCATCTGATGGATGGCGTTATGGATAGCGGAATTCCGTACCACGGAAACGAAGTGCCAGTCCCATTGATGCGCAATGGCATCCTGAGCACTTTGTATTTTGATTTTGTTT
Source organism: Flavobacterium sp. (assembly GCA_049841115.1). Classification (GTDB taxonomy): domain Bacteria; phylum Bacteroidota; class Bacteroidia; order Flavobacteriales; family Flavobacteriaceae; genus Flavobacterium. The sequence goes on along the minus strand of JASGHQ010000004.1, from coordinate 20,076 downwards.
ACCATGCACTAAGGGATGACAATAATATCATTGACGGAATAATCGTAACTGTTTCCGAAGTTACCGAAAAAGTCATTTCACGCAAAAAGACCGAATTAAACGAACAAAAGCTGACCACTATCATCGAAGCCAGCGAATTGGGAATATGGGAACTGAATGCTAAAACAAGGGAAGCCTTGTACTCCGACCGTTATCTTGAAATCATCGGCGGCTATACCGAACCTGTTAAACTGACCCATGAGGAATTGCTGGCACACCTGCATCCTGACGATATGGAAATCAGGAATAAAGGCTTTAAGGAAGCCATTGCTACCGGCAAGCTGAACTATGAAGCCAGATTGATCTGGAAAGACAAATCAATACACTGGATGCAGGGAAAAGGAAAGGTATTTTATGATGAAAAAGGCCAGCCCGAAAAACTGATCGGTACAGTAAGGGACACAACAAAGGAAAAAACACAACAACAGCAGTTAATAGAAAGCGAGCGCAAATTCAGGCTGCTTGCCGATTCGATGCCGCAAAAAATCTGGACGGCAGATTTGGAAGGAAACCTCAATTATTATAACAAATCGGTCTTTGAATATTCTGGTATGCCTGCTGCTGATAATACCAAAAAGAACTGGTTCGACTTCCTTCATCCTGATGACAAAGAACAAAGCTTCAAAACATGGATGCATTCTATTAAAACAGGGAAAGGCTTTATTATTGAACACCGTTTCCTGCGCCACGATGATGAATACCGCTGGCAGCTTAGCCGCGCCGTGCCGCAAAGAGATGAAAACGGAGCCATACAGCGATGGGTAGGCACCAGTACTGATATTCAGGAGCAAAAAATGTTTGCCTACGAGCTTGAAAAGCAGGTTACAGAACGAACCAAGGAACTCGTGCTCTTGAACCAGATTTTAAAGGAAAGCGAAGAGCGTTATCACTTAATGGTTGGTGAAGTCCAGGATTACGCCATCCTTTACATCAACAAAGAAGGAACGATAGAGAACTGGAATAAAGGTGCAGAAAAAATCAAAGGCTATTCGGCAGAAGAAATCATCGGAAAAAACTTTTCTACATTTTATCCGCTTGAAGATCAGAAGAACAAAGTCCCACAATATCTATTGAAACAAGCCGCCAAATATGGGCGTTATGGCCACGAGGGCTGGCGCGTAAAAAAAGACGGTTCGCTGTTTTGGGCAAATGTTGTCATTACGGCAATACACAATAATGATGGCGAAGTGATTGGCTTTTCTAAAGTTACGCATGACCTGACTTCTAAAAAAGATGCTGACGATAAATTGAAGCAAAATGCCGCAGCCCTTGAGCAAAAAAACCAGGAACTTGAAAAAATGAATAAGGAATTACAGTCGTTTGCCTACATATCAAGCCACGACCTGCAGGAACCTTTGCGTAAAATACAGACTTTTGCCGACCAAATCATGGAAAGGGAAGCACAGAATTTGTCAGAAAGCGGAAAAGACAAATTCAGGCGGATGCAAAATGCGGCCCACAGGATGCAGAACCTGATCAATGATTTGCTCGCTTATTCGCGGACCAATACGCAGGAACGGAATCTTATCAAAACAAACCTCAAATCTATCATTGATGATATCACCGAGGATTTAAAAGAAGAATTCCAACAGAAAAACGCAACGGTACATGTAGCCAATGTGAATTTCAATGTAGAGATCATCCCGTTCCAGTTCCACCAGCTTTTATTCAACCTCATTGGGAATTCACTAAAATTTGTACGCGAAGGCATCGATCCGGTAATTTCTATTAACGGTGAAATCAAAAAAGGCAAAGAACTTAATCCTGAAAAACTAATCCCAGAAACCGACTATTGCCATATCACTTTCTCGGACAACGGCATTGGTTTTGAGCAGCAATACAGCGAAAAGATCTTTGAGGTTTTCCAGCGCCTGCACGGAAAAGAAGTTTACCAGGGAACCGGAATCGGTTTGGCTATCGTAAAAAAAATCATTGAAAACCATAACGGTATTATTTCGGCAAAATCGGAAATAGGCAAAGGCGTAACTTTTGACATCATTTTTCCGGTTAAAAAAATTAGCGGTAAATAATATATTATTATTGTCAGTGTTCCTGATAAAATTTTGCATTTTCTTTAAAATGTAGGAAACAATCGGGTATTTGATAAATCAAATAGCAGTTTTGTAGTATTAAATGACTATATTCGGAAACTCAAACACAATTAGATGACCCTACTTACCACAATTTTTTATGCAGATGACGATCTGGATGACCTGGACTTTTTCAAAGAAGTTGCCGACGAAATCAATGAGCCCGTATCTTTATTTGAAGAAGGCCAGCAATTGTTATCGTCTCTACATAATCCGCCACCGGCTGCCTCAGTAATTTTCCTCGACTTGAATATGCCAGGAAAATCAGGCTTTGATGTATTGAAGGAAATCAAGACAAACCCGTCAATTGATAAAATCCCGGTTGTAATCCTTACGACATCCAGCAATCCAGATGATGTAAAACTGTCCAAAAAACTAGGCGCCAACCTCTACATCCGAAAGCCTTCCACGATCAGTGGACTGAAAAAAGCCGTCAATCATGTAATGTCCATCGACTGGAGCAATTTTGTTTCTTCAGACAAGGATTTTGTCTATCAGCACTAAAATGCAAGCATAAAAAAAGCCAACATAATTTGTTGGCTTTTTGTCCCCTGATTGGGTCATTAGCTCTTTTTGGTCATCAGTTCCTTGATGTATTTCACCGGAGCGCTTCCGTAGCTCAAAAACTGCTCGTGGAATTTTTTCAGGTTGAATTTGCTTCCCTGCTCTTTTTTCAACTGCTCCCTAAATTCGTAAATCTCGGTATAGCCTGTAAAATAGGAACACAGCTGAACCTGTGTCAACGTGGCGCGTTTCCACTTTCCGTCGGCTTCGGCCTGCTGCTGGAACCCTTCATTTACCATAAGGCTAAGCGCCGCTTCCTTGCTCATGTTTTTGGTATGGATACTGTAATCCAGGATCGTATTGCAGGTTGCCCTTAGGTTCCATTTATAATACATCAGCCACATTTCATCCGAATTTTTATAGCCGCTTTCCAGCATCATCCTTTCGGTGTAGACTGCCCAGCCTTCAATCATTGCGCCATTGCCAAAAATCGATTTGATGATGCTTGGCGACTGATTGGCATAAACCAATTGAGTGTAATGCCCAGGCACGGCTTCATGGATGTTCAATATCTGAAGTATGTAATTGTTGTATTCCCTCAAATAGCTTTCCGATTGCTCTGCAGACCATCCCGACATGCTGCCTACGTTGTAATAGGTATTGCCTTTTTTATCGTAAGGCCCCGGTGCAGAAACCGATGCTCCGGCAACTCCGGCCATATAATCTGGCTCTTTCCTTACTATCAATGGCTTTGAAGGATCGATGTACAGTAAATCCTTTTCCTTTACATAGGCTACCAATTCCGGGATTTGCTTTTCGATCTCCGACTGGAATTTTTCCGGTGTCGTATGCTGCAATGAAATCTTGTCGATAACCTGCTTGATTAACTTTAATTTATCAGCCGGCTTTGCTTCCGAACCGCAGTACTTTGGCCAAAGCTTTTCTGCCAGTTCGAACATCTTGGCGTGCAGTTCCGCTTTGTGGTCTATTGCTTTTTGGTAAATCTGCTCCGGAGTATAGCTTGACTGGATATCATAATTGAATTTCTTATCAAACAGATCCTTTCCTAACCTAAAGGAACGCGGCGTTTTATTGTCGAGCTTCTTAAGCCAATCCACATAATCGTCTATGGCAGCAATTGCTTTCTTGCCTTTTTCCAGAATAGCCTGCTTTTTGTCTTCCGTAAGTTTTGACTTTCCAACAGCGTCTTTCAAATCTGTTTCAAAAACCGATTTCCCGCCACTGTTTTGGTCAATTGCCAATTGCGTATGCTCTAATGTCGGGTTCTTGATGTTGGCTTTTGCAGCCTTGTAGAAATCGGCAACCTTATCCAGCTTAAGGTCGATACTGGCCACGCGATTGTCCAGCGAGTCATAGGTTCCGTTCAAAATCTCGGCGAAGGAACCGCAGACATTGTAGGATGACGGATCCCATTCATAGGATTTTAATTCGTTAACCGAAAAAACCGTTCCTTCCAATTGGTTTTTGATCATGTAATAATCGGTCACATTATTGCTCGAAAGGCTTTCTACCGAATAGTTCTTAAGCGAATCCAGGTTACTTTGCGCAAACGCCAGCTGTTCTTTCCTGTAATCCGCAGTCGGAATTTTTATAACCGAATCATAATTGTGGTAACCCTGGCTCGAAGCATACTCGGGATAGATTTTCCAGAACGCTTCGATGAAATTGTTCTTGTATTTGTCAAATTGGGCATTCGCAACCTTAGGGTCTTTCTCTTCATTTTTACAGGAAAAGCAAAGTATTCCAATGATTGCCAACAGGCTTAGTTTTTTCATTTCGTTAAAATTTTATAGCCAAATATAACTAAAAATTGTAGTATAATAATTGCCCTTTTTTTCGTTAATTTGTGTACCAAGCAAACTATTAAAAACATGTTATTTGACCCAAACGAATTAGAACATACTGCCGTATACAAACTTTTGACCGGCGCAATAATACCAAGGCCCATCGGCTGGATTTCCAGTGTCAGCGAAGACGGAATCAACAACCTCGCCCCTTTCTCTTATTTTAATGCTGTTGGCGATGACCCGCCGCACGTAATGTTTTCTACGGGAATTGGCAATAACACTCCCAAAGACACCTTAAAGAATGTTTTGGCTACCAAACAGTTTGTTGTCAATATGGTTACCGAAGAATTGGTCGAGCAAATGAATACTACCGCACAGGCTGTCCATTCTGATATTGATGAATTCGAGCTGGCCGGTGTCACTCCTGCCCCTTCCGAAAAGATAAAACCAATGCGTGTCGCCGAAAGCGCCATTGCCTTCGAATGCGAACTGGTGCATCATTACTTTCTTGAAGGCCATAAGCATGGCGGCGCCTGTGTTGTCATTGGGCGTGTCGTGATGATGCATTTCAATGATGATGTGCTTTCGGATAATTACAGGATCAATATGGAAAACTATAAGCCGGTTTCCCGCCTGGCAGGTGCACATTATTCAAAAATCGGAGAGCTTTTCTCTGTCAAAAGAAACTAACATGAAAACAGACCAACTCGAAATAAACGTGGCTATGCAGGTTTCAAAACCCATCAATGAGGTTTTTGAAGCAATTGTCAATCCTGAAAAAATGTCCAATTACTTCATTTCACAAAGCACAGGACGAATGGAAGAAGGCAAAAACCTGATCTGGAAATTCCCTGAATTCGATTTTGAATGCCCGGTTAAAGTGGTGAAAGCCCAGGAAAACCTGATTTCCTTTTATTGGGAAAACAGTGGCAAAGAACTTTTGGTTGAAATAAACCTGTCAACGGTTGGCGCTAATTTTACATTGATAAAAATCTCTGAAAAAAGTATGGAAAACAACGAAGCCGGGCTTCAATGGCTGTCGGGGAATTCCTTTGGCTGGTCCAATTTTCTAGCCTGCCTGAAAGCCTATCTCGAATTTGGGATCAATCTTAGAAAGGGTTCCTTTGATTTCATGAAAAAGTAACTATGCGAATTACAGTAATTGGCGGTGGCCCGGGCGGATTATATTTTTCGATATTGACCAAGAAAGCAATGCCTCATTGCCAGATTGATGTTTACGAACGCAATAAGGCCGATGACAGTTTTGGATTTGGAGTCGTTTTTTCAGACGAAACCCTGGGCGAATTCCTGTCACGCGACCTGAAATCTTACGAATTAATCCGAAGTAATTTTGCCTATTGGGACGACATTATCATCGCACGCGATGGACAAACCGTAAGTGTTGCAGGAAACGGATTCTGCGGCTGTTCGAGAAAAAAATTGTTGCAATTACTGCAGCAACGATGCCTCGAAGAAGGTGTCAACCTTCATTTTGAGCAAAACATTGAAAATATTTCGCAATTCAACAATTCAGATATAATCGTTGCCTGCGACGGAATCGGAAGCACTATAAGAACGCAATTCGCATCAGAATTCGGGACAAAAATTTCACTGAAAAAGAATCGCTTCGTATGGCTTGGCTCATCCAAACCTTTGGATGCCTTTACGTATTTTTTCAGGAATACCGAGCACGGATTAATAGTCGCCCACACCTATCAGTACGAACCAGGAATGAGTACCTGGATTTTTGAATGCAGCGATGAAACCTGGCACAAGCACGGTTTTGAGATAACCAACGAAGAAGATACCATTGCCAAAATATCCGAAATCTTCAGGCATGAATTAGACGGCCACGGATTGATCAGCAACAAATCGCATTGGCGCCAATTTCCGCATGTAACCAATGAAAAATGGTTTCACAACAACATCGTTTTATTGGGCGATGCCAAGGCTACTGCGCATTTCTCTATCGGATCAGGGACAAAACTCGCAATGGATTCGGCCATTGGCTTATCCGATGCCATAATTGCCAATCCCGACAATGTACAGGCTGCATTTGAGCAATACGATAAAAGCCGCAGGAATACTGTTGAAATGATCCAATATGCGGCTCTGGTTTCGCTGGACTGGTTTGAAAACATGGATCGCCACAACCAGCATCCGTTTTACCAATTTGCTTTTGGCTGCATGACACGTGCCAAAAAAGTAACTTACGAAAACCTGCGCCTGCGTGACAAATCATTTACAGATAAGGTTCTTGCCGAATTCAATGGTTTAAATAAATACAAAGAAAACACACCGGCCGCTTTTACGCCATTTGCTTTGCGCGAAATGACTTTACCCAACCGCATTGCAATGTCGGCCATGGGACAGTATACTGCCGAAAATGGTTTGGTCAACGACTGGCATTTGGTACATTACGGAAGCCGGGCAGCTGGCGGTATCGGGCTGATAATTGCCGAAATGACTGCAATCTCGGAAACAGGACGCATCACTTTAGGATGTGCCGGAATTTATACTGAAGAACAGGTGATTAAATGGAAATCAATTACTGATTTCATCCATAAAAACATGCAAACAAAAATTGGGATCCAATTGGGTCATTCAGGACGGAAAGGCGCTTCGAAAAAGCCTTGGGAAACGGATCCGATCCATAATCCGTGGCAACTGATTGCGGCATCACCGATAGCTTTCAACGAAAATACTCCGATACCAAAAGAAATGGATTTGGCCGATATGGAACTAGTCACATCACAATTTGCCCAAGCAGCAAAAAATGCAGATGATGCCGGATTTGACATGATAGAACTGCAGGCGCACCACGGATTTTTACTGGCTTCCTTCTTATCGCCGTTAACAAATACCCGAAACGACGGATTTGGCGGAGGCATCGCAAACCGATTGAAATTCCCGCTACGCGTTTTTAACGAAATACGAAATGTTTTCCCAAAAGAAAAACCGATTTCTGTACGAATTTCAGCTTCGGATTGGGCAGAAAACGGAATTTCAGAAGAAGATGTCCTTACCATTGCCGGCGCTTTCAAAAATGCAGGTGCAGACGTAATCAATGTTTCTACCGGAAATACCGTTTCCTATCAAAAGCCGCTAACCGGCCGGATGTGGCAGACCCCTTTTTCGGATCTGGTCCGCAATACGGCTCATATCCCAACAATTACGGCAGGTTACATCCAGGACATTGACCAGATCAATACCATCATCCTGAACGGGCGCGCCGATTTAGTTGCGCTGGGAAGGCCTTTGTTGCTCGATGCCAATTTTGTGCGCAATGCCCAGGCTTATGAGCAATTTCAGGCTGAAGATATCCCAAACCAATACAAAATGGGGATTTCCCATTTATATCCGCTCAAAGCCGCAGAAAGAAAACAGGCGGAAAGCATGAAAAAAGCATTGAAACCGAAAAGCAATAAGAAGTAAAATGAAAATCGGCTGTTACATATTAATCCTTTTATTGCTTGTTTCCTGCAAGAAAGAGCCAGTGTCTTTTGAAAGCATCGAGCTGGCTTACGATAGCGGTTGGGCTGTGCGGAATATTACGGTAATCTCCAATGATGGTACAGTCAAAAGAATAACTGGTTTTAGCAATGATGGCGTCTACCCGGTATATTCATTTATTGATACCCTTAGTATTGGTACTTTAGATAGTATTTCAAACGAAATTACAAAATTGAAAAAAACCAAATTACAAAGCTTATATAAAACCGACTGCATGGATTGTGGAAATTATTCCATTAAAATCAAGACAAAAAAAGGAACAATCCGTTGCGTTATAAAAGGCATTCAGGGCGTTGATAATGATTTATCAAAATTATGCTCAAAAATATCTAATTTAAAGATTACCAAAAACAGGAAAATCAATACCGATTTTGATTATGAAACTGTCGAAAATTTGATGGAACGCTTACAATTCATAAGACCTGGCGACTCAAGCACTCAACAAAACAGTAACTAAAAATGAGGCATTACGACGACAATTTTGCACACGAACACTTACCTGGTATTGATTTGCAGCCAGATTATCTTTTTCTGGACTTACTGCAATTCAATCGGCCTGAAATGCTGAATTGTGTTGACAGGCTGCTGGACTGCCACATCAGGGAAGGCCATGGGAACAATCCGTGCATCCGTACTTTTGAAACTACCTGGACGTATAACGATTTATATGAAAAAGCCAATCAGATTGCACATGTTTTGGTGGATGATCTGGGATTGATATCCGGAAACCGCGTGTTGATCCGTTCTTCCAACAACCCAATGATGGTGGCCTGCTGGTTTGCCATCCTGAAAGCGGGTGGAATTGTCGTGGCGACCATGCCTTTGCTCCGTTCGAAGGAATTGACCACAATTATTGACTGTGCCGAAATCTCGCATGCGCTTTGCGAAAAAAGCCTTCAGGAGGAAATGATCCTGGTAAAATCAGGGGTCCTCAAAAGGGTTTCGTTTTATGACGAATTGGAATTACTACTACAATCCAAGCCAAAAACATTCAGCAACTATCATTCAAAGTCAGATTCGCTTGCCTTAATCGGGTTTACATCCGGAACCACTGGTTTGCCTAAAATGACCTCGCATTTCCATAAAGATATTTTGAATATCTGCGAAGCATTTCCACAATATTCCTTACAGCCAACACCAAACGACATATTCACAGGCAGCCCGCCGCTTGGATTTACTTTTGGCTTGGGCGGATTGGTTTTGTTTCCGATGTATTTTGGAGCCTCGACATTCCTGATAGAAAAACCAACTCCCGATATGCTTTTGCAGGCAATCCAGGACCATAAACTCACTATCTGCTTTACCGCGCCAACGGCCTGGCGGGTTATTACTTCGAAAGTCAAGGATTTTGATATCTCAAGCTTACGCAAATGTGTCTCCGCTGGGGAAACGCTGCCTCTGAAAGTTTGGCAGGACTGGTATGATGCAACTGGCCTGAAAATCATTGACGGAATAGGCGCTACCGAAATGCTGCATATTTTTATTTCTTCGAATACCGATAACATGAAACCCGGTGCCACCGGAGTTGCCGTTACCGGATACGAAGCCAAAATCATTGACAACAAAGGCAATGATGTTCCGGCAAACGAACCCGGAAGATTGGCTGTACGAGGCATCACCGGCTGTAAATACCTGAACCGCATCGAAAAACAGCAACAATATGTAGAAAACGGCTGGAACATTACCGGCGATATTTTCCGCCAGGATGAAGAAGGTTATTTTTGGTTTGTGGCCCGTGGCGATGACATGATCATTTCTTCGGGATATAATATTGCTGCAATTGAAGTGGAAAGCGTACTTTTAACACACGATGACATTTCGGAATGCGCTGTGATTGGCCTGCCTGATGAGGAACGCGGCATGCTGGTTTGTGCACATATCGTATTGAAAGACCAAAGTAAAGCAACGGACAATATGAAAAACCATATTCAACATTGGTTCAAGGAAGTGGCTGCTCCTTACAAATACCCGAGGGTAATTTATTTCACCGAAATTTTGCCCAAAACCGAAACCGGAAAAATCCAACGATTCAAATTAAAGTAACTGTGAATACAAAGGCTGACAAAATAAGATATGTTTTCGCTTTAGCTTTTTTGCTGTTGATTTCGTGCAGCAAACGGAAATATATTGAGCTGCCTGCGATGACCGAGAATCAGCTTCCTTCACAGGATCCTGACATGAAATTCAATCTTTGCCCGAAAAAGGAAAACCTTCCCGATAAAATAAAAAAGATATACCAGGTACAAGGCAACGATACTGTCAACATTTTGGAATTTGACCAAAACAAAAACCTTACATTCAAATTTTACAAACAATTCGAAGGAGATTACTGGCATGACAAATTCATCTTCATGATTGAAGCAAATGTTTACGAAGGCAATAAGCTCAGCCATACTTATTACCTGCATTCGAATGTTGGCTATGAATTATTTAAATACAAGTATGACGGCGAAAACATCAGCCAGGTTAAAAGCTATCAGCTTGACAATATCAAAGGCGTGAACATCAATCAATATTCTTTTATCAAAAAACTGAAGGATTATCAAAGCTGTATCGCTTTTGCGGATAAATTAGGGATTCAGTCCAACGGAAAATCCAGCTACGAGGTAAACCGGGATTTCAGCGACCGACAGGTAAAGGAATATGGAAAGGATGGTGATAATTACACACTATACAGCCTCAATAACAAAAATAAGATCCAAAAAATCAACTATTACGCCAAAGGCAAGAAATGGGAAAAAAATTCAAAATTCTTCGAGTATGACCGCCACGGCAGGATTTCGATTTCCTATTCGATGGATGGGAAAGACACCCTAAAATACACCAAATACCAATACCTGGACAAGGTTACGATTGTCAAAAAAAGAGAATTCGGCTACATCACCACAACAAAAAAATATGAGGATGGCAAATTGACTGAATCCGATTTCAAGCTGGAAGATTCCTTCAATTCCGGAACCGAACACTATACTTTAGACCATTACGGCATTCCTGTTAAAATAGTCGAATCCAATGGTGATAAATCGCTTCTTTATACGTTTAAAAACTATTACGAATTCTATAAATAAAAAATAAAATGAGAAAAGTATTCGTCCTATTCGCAGTAACGTCGCTTGCCATTATTGGTATGTTGATGTATGTCAATCTAAAATTCAGCTTCCTGCTGCTGATTTTCATCCCATTGATCGTCATGGGGCTGTACGACATGTTCCAGTCCAAAAAGAGCATCCGCAGGAACTTTCCGTTATTAGGAAGAATGCGCTATCTGCTGGAAAGCATCGGGCCGGAAATCCGCCAGTATTTTGTGGAAACCGATTTGGATGGAAAACCTTTCAACCGCCTTCAAAGAAGTTTGGTGTACCAACGAAGTAAAAAAGAAGCCGATTCTATGCCATTCGGAACCCAGCTGAATGTTTATGATGAAGGTTACGAATGGATCAACCACAGCATCCGCGCCATTTCGTTTTCAAATATAAACGAAAATCCACGTGTACGGATCGGCTCATCACAATGTGAAAAACCTTATGATGCCAGCCTGTTCAACATCAGTGCGATGAGTTTTGGCTCGCTGAGCAAAAATGCCATCATTGCGTTAAACGAAGGTGCCAAACAAGGCGGATTTTACCATAATACAGGAGAAGGCGGCTTATCGCCTTACCACTTAAACGGCGGCGATGTGGTATGGAATATCGGAACCGGATACTTTAGCTGCCGTACTGATGACGGTAAATTCAATTACGATGAATACGTAAAAAGAGCCACGCTCAACAATGTCAAAATGATTGAGATCAAGTTCTCGCAAGGTGCCAAACCCGGACATGGCGGAATCCTGCCAAAGGAAAAAGTAACCGACGAAATTGCTGAAATACGTTTGGTTTCCAAAGGCCATGATATTGTTTCACCACCTACGCATTCTGCATTTACAACCCCAAAAGAGCTTATGGATTTTGTCAGGCTGCTGCGAAAAGGTTCTGGCGGGAAGCCTATCGGGATGAAAATCTGCATCGGAAACAAATCCGAATTCTTATCGATCTGCAAAGCCATGGTGGAAACCCAAACCTATATCGACTTCATTACCGTTGATGGCGGCGAAGGCGGAACCGGTGCAGCTCCGCAGGAATATTCCGATCACGTGGGCATGCCGTTGCGCGAAGCTTTGGCGTTTGTTTATGATGCATTGAATGGTTTTGGGATCAAAGACCAGATCAAGATCATCTGCAGCGGAAAAGTCGTTACCGGTTTTGACATCATCAAGAACCTTTCGATTGGCGCCGATTTGTGCAATTCCGCCCGCGGAATGATGTTTGCCCTTGGCTGCATCCAGGCTTTGGAATGCCATGCCAACACCTGTCCTACAGGAGTAGCCACCCAAGACCCCCAGCTGATGAAAGGCTTGGTTCCCGAACAAAAAAGCATCCGCGTGGCGCGTTTCCAGCACGAAACGGTAAAAAGCGCGATGGACTTGATGGCATCGGCCGGATTGTGCCATCCTGATGATGTTGACCGGACTGTAGTCAGCACCCGGATTGATAAGACACAGGTAAAAACCTTCTACGAAATCTATCCCGAACTGGTTAAAGGATGTTTGCTCAACGAAGAAAGCGTTCCACAGGAATTTTTGTATTTTTGGAAGAAGGCCAGCGTTGATAAATTTTAGGAGCTATTCCCGCTATCCGTTGCAATCTTTTTAGGATTGTATTTCGCCTGCGGGGCAATCCTAAAAAGGATTTTCACTACCATCGGGGCTAAAAACATATATAAATGAACAACTATTTTACAAAACAGGAAAAGATCCGCTTTAAGCATGTTGATTATGCCGGTATCGTTTTCTATCCAAGATTTCTCGAAATGCTCAACGATCTGGTCGAAGACTGGTTTGAAGAAGCCCTGGGCCGGCCTTTCTCAAAAATCCATGAAACTAACGGGATTCCTACCGTTGACCTCAAAGTGCAGTTTAAAAAAGCGGCACGTTTGGGCGAAACACTGACCAAAAAGCTTTGGGTAATCCATCTTGGCGGCGCTTCGGTAAACTGCGGTTTCCGTTTTGAGGACGGAAACGGGAACACCTGCCTAGAAGGTGAAGTGACTTTGGTTAACGTTGCCATAGCCGAAGACCGAAATGCAATAAAGGCCGAACCATTTAATGAAGAAATGAAAAGCAAGATTTCAAAATACCTGGCGCAATAATGGCTGATTTTAAAACATATATGAGCCTTACTGATAACGAAAGCGTTTCAGAGATTACCGCTATTTTGACGAAGCACCATATTCCTTATAAAGTAGAAGACACCTCCAAAAATTTTGACGCGAGCTTTTCAATGAACAAGGCAGATAAATCCATAATGGTATTCTTAAACCCAGCCGATTTTGAAAAAGCAACCGCGGTAATCGACAGTGAATTGGTACTTGACGAATCACAGATCAACCAAGACCATTTCCTTTATTCATTTTCGAATGAAGAACTGTTGGATGTCATCAAAACTTCTGAAGAATGGCATCCTATGGATGTCAAATTATCAAAAGTAATCCTGAGGGACCGCGACTTTAATTTGTCGGAAGACCAACTATCATATTTAAAAACAGAACGGGCAAAGGAATTAAGACAGCCCGACAAAAACGATATTACACTGATAATCACGGGCTACATATTTGCGTTGCTTGGTGGCTTTGTTGGTTTTTTCATTGGCCTACATCTAATCAATTATAAAAAGACTTTGCCCAATGGCGAAAAGGTTTGGTGTTATTCCGAACAGGACCGAAAACACGGCAGGAACATGCTTCTAATCGCCAGTCTTTCTGTTTGTTTAATTTTATTCTTATTACTCAATAAATATGGACTTTAAAAAATTCAAAGCTGCGGCCGTACAGACTTCACCGGTTTTCCTGAATGTTGAAAAAACCATAGGCAAAGCAGTTTCCTTTGTGAAGGAAGCAACTTCCAACGGTGCCAACCTGGTTGCTTTTCCTGAAGTTTTCGTTGCCGGATATCCGTATTGGAACTGGATCATGACACCGGTCCAGGGAAGCAAATGGTACGAGCAGCTTTACAGATCATCCGTAAAGGCGGATGATGCCGAAATGCAGCTTTTGTATCAGGCGGCAAAAGACCATAACTGCCATATCGTTATCGGAATCAATGAACGTGGCGATAGTTATGGTGAAATTTACAATACCAACCTAATTATCGACAATCACGGAAACCTGATTGGGAAGCATCGGAAGCTGGTGCCAACCTGGGCAGAAAAACTAACCTGGACCTCTGGCGACGGTTCTTCATTAAGAGTTTACAACACAGAAATCGGCCCGATCGGAACCTTGGCCTGTGGCGAAAACACCAATACTTTGGCACGTTTTACTTTACTGTCGCAAGGCGAGCTGATCCATATTGCCAATTATATTTCGCTGCCTGTTGCCCCGCCGGATTACAATATGGCAGAAGCGATCAAGATTCGTGCGGCGGCACATTCGTTTGAAGGAAAGCTATTTACAATCGTTTCCTGCTCAACAATATCCAAAGAAATCATGGAAACGCTAAAGGCAGATGTTCCGAATGTGGAAGAATTGCTTACGCGTAAAAATTCGGCTTTCTCTGGAATCATTGGCCCTAATGGCGCTGTAGTTGGTGAGCCTTTAATTGACGACGAAGGTATTGTATATGCTGATATTGATCTTGAAAAATGCATCCAGCCAAAACAAATGCATGACATACTCGGGCATTACAACCGCTTTGACATCTTTGACTTGCGGGTGAATACTGCTCCAACAAGAAAAATTACATTTATTGATAATCACGAAGAATTTAATAAAAAATAATATGAACGAGAACCATTCAGATGATCAAATAGGAAGAGCCAGGGTTCAGGATTCACCAGAACTACAGGCTTATTACAAAGAATTGGAAACTTTGGGAGCGGGTGCTTTATGGACAGTTGCCAATGATATTGAGCCATGGGAACCAAGGGCAAATTCGGTTCCAATGCTTTGGAAGTATGACGATTTACGCGAACTGGTTTTAAAATCCTCCGAGCTCGTAACTCCGGAACAAGCCGGTCGAAGGGTTGTTTATCTGGTAAACGACAAACGAAAAGACGTTTCGGCGGCTGTTGGCTGGCTGTATACCGGAATCCAGGTTACACGCCCCGGCGAAAGCACCTCGGCGCACCGGCACAAGGCTTCGGCATTGCGCTTTATCATGGAAGGTGACAAAGGCTATACCGTTGTGGATGGCAATAAGATCATGCTTGAAGTCAACGATTTTGTGATTACCCCAAATTCGACATGGCACGAGCACGGGGTGGAAGAAGGTGGCAAAACCTGTATCTGGCAGGATGGTTTGGATATTCCGTTGGTAAATGCTTTGGAAGCCAATGATTATGCCGTTTATGATGGAAAACAGCCACTCACCTCGCCTGTCAATCATCTGCCAATGTCGTTTGACGGTAACGGATTAGTACCGGCTGATGTTGTTTGGGATAAGCCGTATTCGCCTTTGTTCAAATATTCCTGGAAAAAAGTCTATCCGGCGCTATTGGAAGCGGCCAAAGTAAATGAGCCAAATTCGTTTGATGGCATCTTATTAAAATACACCAATCCGATGACCGGCGGCCATGTCATGCAGACTATGGGCGCATCGATCCAATTATTGCCGGCGGGCTTCAACGGAAAAGCACACAAACATACAGGTTCATTTGTATACCAATGTGCCAAAGGAAAAGGCTATTCGATCATCAACGGAAAACGTTTTGACTGGAAGGAAAGGGATATTTTCTGTGTCCCATCCTGGGCTTGGCACGAACACCATAATTTATCCGAAACTGAAGATGCCTGCCTGTTTAATTTCAATGATTTGCCAGTAATAGAAAGCCTGGGGTTATTCCAGGGAAGGGAATTTGCCGAAAACAATGGCCATCAGCCACAAGAATAATATCCGTTTATGTTAAAACTAAAATACCTGATCTTTTGTTTGTTTTTCACAAGCTGCCTCTTTTCGCAGGATTTATCTCTTGGACAGGGCGGCACAAACCAAAAGGGTTATTATGAAGAAATCAATTTCGAACTGGCAAACAATAAAATAATCCTTCCGGTAAAAATAAATGGTAAAACGTACCGGTTCCTTTTGGATACCGGTGCGCCCAACTTGTTGTCAAAAAGAGTTTTAAGCGAACTCAATATCCAAAACACAAAAAAAATCAATGTCCATGATTCGAATCATAAGGTTGATACCCTCGAAATGGTTTCGATACCTCATATGCAGATAGGAGACTTGGACTTTGTGGACAATGTAGCATTAAGCAGTGACCTTGATAATCATTTTGTACTGAAATGTTTCAAACTTGATGGTTTCATTGGTAGCAATTTGCTAAAAAACAGCATTTTAAAAATAAGCCTTAAGGATAAAAAAATAATCATCACCGATGACATCAAAAAGCTAAAGCTAAAATCCAAGCCCAGCAGCATCAAGCTGATCGGTGAGCAAAAAGCGCCATACATAAGCATTTCAATTATAGGCAAAAACAAAAAAAAGGCAAGTGAAGACGTTTTGATTGATACGGGCATGGACGGGTTTTACGAAATGTCGAACCGCGCCTTTAAGATCTTTTCTGGTGAAAATATCTTCGAAGAATTGTCAAGAAGCAGCGGAGCGGGTTCAATCGGCCTTTTTGGCACACCCGACATAAAAGAACAGGTATTGATAAGATCAAACCTGCTAAGGGTAAACAATACGTATTTTAAAAACCTGATTACCAATACAACAGACGACAATAATTCGCGCATGGGCCTTGAGTTAGCCGAGTATGGCGATATCATCATCGATTTCATCCACCAGAAATTTTATTTCGAAGCCGAAAAAGAAATTACCTTTGATAAAAAAGCGCCCGTTTATTCCTCAACAGCGATAGGTAACAAACTTGTAATTGGCTTTGTTTGGGATAAATCCTATCAGGACAGGCTGCATTTTGGAGATGAGATTATCCGCATAAAAGATTATAAACTGAATGAAATGCATTTCTGTGACGTTGTGGATCTGCGCAATACCTTAAAAAATGAGGATTCATATGAAATGGAAGTCCGATCAAAAGACAATAAAACAACACTTTTAAAAATAGAACGCAAATGAAACTACTTACCTATAAAACAAATGACAGCGACGAGCAGCGATTAGGTTTCATCTATAACAATCAGGTTATTGACATGGAAGATTTTGGGGAAATATCCAACTTTCCGCTACCATCCACGATGCTCGAATTGATTGACATGGGGCATGAATTAGTGGAAGAACTCAATGATATGGTTGCCGATACAGAAGAAGGTTATCTAAAGGAAATCGCTTACGGATTGGATGAAATCATTTTCTGCGCCCCCATTCCAAAACCAAGGAAAAACATCATCGGAATTGGTTTGAATTATACCGAACACGTAGCCGAAAGCGCACGCGCATTGGACACAACGGGAAAACTTCCTCAAAAGCCAATCATCTTTTCAAAACCGCCGACAACCGTTACCGCCACCAACACTGACATCATTAAAAACACCCAACTGACCTCACAATTGGATTGGGAAGTGGAACTGGCTGTGGTTATTGGCAAAAAAGGAAAATATGTTGCCAAAGCCGATGCAATGGATCATGTTTTTGGCTATACCGTTATCAATGATGTTTCGGCACGTGACTGCCGTCGTGAAGGCCAATGGATCGTTTCAAAAGGCCAGGATACTTTTGCACCTATGGGGCCTGTTTTGATTACCAAAGACGAAATCGAAAACCCACACAATCTCAATTTGTATTTAACGGTAAACGGAATTGAAAAACAAAGATCGAACACCAAATTTCTTCTGTTCAACATCAACGACCTGATCGAAGATTTAAGCACTGTTTTTACACTTGAGCCAGGCGATATCATCGCTACCGGAACACCATCGGGAGTTGGCGCCGGGCGTGATCCGCAGGAATGGCTATATGATGGCGACATAATCGAAGCCACGGTGGAAGGCATCGGAACAATTACAAATACTGTTAGGGATTTAAAATAAACTATGGATCAGACTAAAATTGCAGTTGGTGTTTTCGATAAACTTGCCCACGCTTACCAGGACAGGTTTATGGATGTTTCCATGTACCATGATTCGTTTGACATTTTTTGCAAAAGCATCAAAAAAGAAAATCCTGCCGTTTTGGAATTGGCCTGTGGACCGGGGAATATTACCAAATATTTATTGCAAAAACGTGCGGATCTGAAAATACTGGCAACAGACTTAGCCCCAAACATGATAGAATTGGGCAAAAAAAACAATCCTGAAGCCGAATTTGATCTGCTTGATTTCAGGGAACTAAAAAAGCTGAACAAAACGTTTGATGCCATCATGTGCGGATTTGGTTTGCCCTATCTTTCCAAAAAAGAAGCAATCCAATTTATTAAAAATGCAGCCCAAATATTGAATGCTGATGGGATACTGTACATCAGCACCATGGAAGATGACAACGAAAAATCCCGAATTCAAAAAGCAAGCTCTGGTGACGAAGTTTTCATGAATTACCATCAGGCTGATTATCTGACGGAAGCACTCAAAACCAATGGTTTTGAAATCATTGAAATCCAACGCAAAAATTATCTGCACAACCAGCAGGACACAACCGACTTAATTATAATAGGGACAAAATAAAACCGTAAGTTTCACGAACACAAAAAATAAGATAGTGAGTAAATACAGAATAGGCCAGATCGTACCATCATCGAACGTGACGATGGAAACCGAAATCCCTGCGATTTTCCGTTCCAGGGAAACGATATTACCCGAACGCTTTACCTTCCATTCCAGTCGGATGCGGATGAAAAAAGTAACCAAGGAAGAACTCGAAGCCATGGACGCCATGAGCCTCAAATGTGCTACCGAGCTTTCCGACGCCCATGTTGACGTAATGGGTTATGCCTGCCTGGTTGCCATCATGAGCATGGGACGCGGCTATCACTGCGTTTCCGAAATCAATCTGCACCAGGAAACGATAGCCAACGGATTTCCAACTCCAATTGTAACTTCTGCCGGAGCCCTCATCAATGGATTAAAGGTTTTGGGCGCGAAACAGATTTCGATCATTACACCTTATATGCGCCCGCTTACCGATATGGTTGTCGATTATATAGAGCATCAGGGAATCAAGGTAAAAGAAAGCATTGCGCTTGAAATCCCGGACAACCTTGAAGTTGCCGCCCAGGATCCGATGAACCTGCTGCAAATCTACAAGCAATTGGATTTGGCAGATGTTGACGTTTTGGTTGTTTCGGCCTGCGTGCAGATGCCGTCTTTGGAAGCTGTCGACCTGATCCAAAAAGAATGTGGAATCCCGGTAACTTCGGCTGCGGTCTGCACCACGTACGAAATGATGAAAAAACTCGGCATCGAAGCGAAATCAGCCATCGGTGGCGAATTGCTAAACGGTAATTATTAAAATAATATAAGCATCTCTGCAGATTCCGTAACACTTATAGCGTGCGTTTTTACAAAATTTGTAACAACAAAACCTAAAAACACATTCCCATGAACGGATTCTTTAAAACCCTGATAGCAGGACTAACCGCAAAAAAGTTAGGAGGCGGATGCCTGTCCATGATCATTATTTTCATAATTGTTTACTATATCCTTGGTAGATTATGATTTGAAGATTACTTTTGCGGTACAATTTTTGCAATCCAAAAATTCAATTTGGGGTCGACTGGTTTTGACAGCAAGTCGAATTGATTTGTAAGCACGTCGAGCATTGTGCTTTTTGCTCGTAAATCCAAAGGCACGAACTTATAAACGGCGAAAATAATTACGCTTTAGCTGCTTAATCCGAAGATTAGTACGATTTGCCTAGTCCCAACAAGGTTGGGAAGCTAGATTCTCCGCAAAAGCCTTGGTTTATGGCGTTTGATCCTGGGGAACCGTAAAAGTAAACCTAGGAAAGGTAATGTTCTGAATCCTTTCTGACAACTATAGAGCTAAGCATCGGGTCGCTGTCTTTGGCATAGCCCGCTGTCGAAAACCCAATCAAAGGCTAAGCGTGTAGAAAGCATTTTAATTGCTTGTTTGGACCCGGGTTCGATTCCCGGCGATTCCACTAAAAATCCTGCTTCATCTAGAGGTGG
>JASGHQ010000003.1:0-83647 GCA_049841115.1 Flavobacterium sp. | reverse complement strand
TCCAAATAAAATTTAATGTTTTTTGAATCTTTTTTTAACCTTCTGGTAATATGAACTTTACAACAACAGCCCGGCAAGACCTGACCAAGCAACCTGATAGCCCCGATAGAAGCGGCATCCTTTTGCCGCCTTACAGCGCGGCAAAAGATAAAGCGGATAGCGGGACAGGACGTCTTACAAGCGCGATTGCCGTGCTCCTATAAATACTTTAATATATTATACTACTAATATTGTAAGTGTTTTGGTAATCTTATATATTTGCACCCTATAAAAATTTAGGAATGATAAAGATTACACTACCTGACGGTTCGGTTAAGGAGTTTGCCAGCGGCAGTACTCCGATGGATGTTGCGAAAAGCATCAGTGAAGGATTAGCGCGAAATGTGATTTCGGCTTCTTTTAATGGTACAACAGTTGAAACAGAAACCCCATTAACCACCGACGGTGCTCTTATATTATATACGTGGAATGACAAAGAAGGCAAAAAAGCGTTCTGGCACTCAACTTCGCACGTGATGGCCCAGGCTTTGGAAGAAATTTTCCCAGGAATCAAATTAACATTGGGGCCGGCAATCGACAATGGATTCTATTACGATGTTGATTTTGGCGACCAGAAAATTACAGATGCCGATTTCAAGAAGATTGAAGACCGCGTATTGGAAATTTCGAGAGAGAAACACGAATTTAAGATGCGCTCGGTTACTAAGGCTGAAGCTTTAGAGGTTTATAAAAACAATGAATACAAGACCGAATTGATTTCGAACCTTGAAGACGGAACGATTACGTTTTGTGACCATGCGAATTTCTTTGACTTATGCCGTGGTGGCCACATTCCGAATACCGGGATTATCAAGGCGATGAAGATCATGAGCGTTGCCGGCGCCTACTGGCGTGGTGATGAAAAAAACAAGCAGCTGACACGTGTTTACGGAATCTCATTCCCTAAGCAAAAAGACCTCACGGATTATTTAGAATTACTGGAAGAAGCAAAACGCCGCGACCATAGGAAACTTGGAAAAGAATTGGAACTGTTCACTTTTTCGCAAAAAGTAGGTCAAGGTTTGCCATTATGGCTGCCAAAAGGCGCTGCCTTGCGTGACCGTTTGGAGCAGTTCCTGAAAAGAGCACAGAAAAAAGCAGGTTACGAGCAAGTGGTTACGCCACATATTGGGCAAAAAGAATTATATGTAACTTCTGGCCATTATGCGAAATATGGCGCTGACAGTTTCCAGCCGATCCATACTCCGGCCGAAGGCGAAGAGTTTTTATTGAAACCTATGAACTGCCCGCATCACTGCGAAATTTACAACAACAAACCTTGGTCTTATAAGGATTTGCCAAAAAGATATGCTGAATTCGGAACCGTTTACCGCTATGAGCAATCGGGTGAATTGCACGGATTGACACGTGTTCGTGGTTTTACACAGGATGACGCGCATATTTTCTGTACACCAGACCAATTGGATTCTGAATTCAAGAAAGTAATCGACCTTGTATTGTATGTCTTCGGATCTTTAGGTTTCGAAAACTTCACGGCGCAGGTTTCTGTACGCGATTTGGACAATCCGGATAAATATATAGGAGATGTAGCTAACTGGGAGAAAGCCGAAAACGCCATCATCAGCGCTGCACGCGACAAAGGCCTGAATTATGTTATCGAAAGCGGCGAAGCTGCCTTCTATGGCCCAAAGCTTGATTTTATGGTAAAAGACGCTTTGGGAAGAAGCTGGCAATTAGGAACCATCCAGGTGGATTACAACCTTCCGGAACGTTTTGAACTGACTTACAAAGGCTCTGACGATAAGCAGCATAGGCCGGTAATGATCCACCGCGCACCGTTTGGTTCGATGGAGCGTTTTATTGCCATTTTGC
This sequence comes from Flavobacterium sp., assembly GCA_049841115.1. Lineage (GTDB taxonomy): Bacteria > Bacteroidota > Bacteroidia > Flavobacteriales > Flavobacteriaceae > Flavobacterium. Next base: position 81,775 of record JASGHQ010000003.1, on the reverse strand, counting down.
TGGAACATACGGCAGGAAATTTCCCGCTTTGGCTAATGCCTGAACAGGCTATAATATTGTCTTTAAGCGAGAAATATGAAAATTATGCTAAAAAAGTTTTAGAATTGCTAGAAAATCACGAAATTCGCGCCCTAATTGACAACCGCAACGAGAACGATTGGTAAAAAAATCAGGGAGGCGGAAGTCCAGAAAATCCCGTTCATGCTGATTGTTGGTGAGGAAGAAGAGAAAAACGGAACCATTTCCGTTCGTCGCCAAGGACAGGAAGGAAAAGGAAATATTACGGTTAGTATTAATGATTTTGCCAAAATGGTAAATGAAGAAATAGGAAAATCGCTAAAAACATTTGAAGTTTAATTAAAAAAATAAAGCCATAGCAATTAGAAACAACAGAGGCCAATCGCCTCGAGTAGAAAAAGTAGCCGCCCACAGGATCAATGAATTAATCCGTGGCGTTTCTGAAGTCCGTTTAGTTGGAGAAAACATTGAGCCAGGAGTATTTAAATTTTCTGATGCATTACGTTTAGCCGAAGAGCAGGAAGTGGATTTGGTAGAGATTTCGCCAAATGCAGTACCGCCGGTATGTAAATTGATGGATTATGGGAAATTCATTTATCAGCAAAAAAAGCGTGATAAGGAATTAAAGGCTAAATCTACCCAGATTGTTGTAAAGGAAATCCGTTTTGGTCCTCAGACTGATGAGCACGATTACGAGTTCAAAAGAAAAAATGCTGAAAAGTTTTTAAAGGAAGGTTCTAAACTGAAAGCATTCGTTTTCTTCAAAGGACGTTCTATTATATATAAGGAGCAGGGACAAATCCTTCTGCTGCGTTTAGCACAGGATCTGGAAGAATACGGAAAAGTAGAAGCGATGCCGGTTCTGGAAGGAAAAAGAATGATCATGTTCATTGCCCCTAAAAAGAAAAAGTAAGTAAGTTAAATTCAAATACTAGGAAAAATGCCTAAAATGAAAACAAAATCTAGTGCCAAGAAACGTTTTAAAGTTACTGGCTCTGGAAAAATCAAGAGAAAACACGCTTTCAAAAGTCACATCCTGACCAAGAAATCCAAAAAGCGTAAATTAGCTTTAACCCACTCTGCTTTGGTTCACCCAACAGATGAGAAAAGCATCAAACAACAATTAAGGATTATCTAAGTCGAAAGACAAAAGTCGAAAGTCTGAAAGTAAATTTCTTTAGACTTTGTACTCAAATCCTTTAGGTTAAAAAAACATTTAAATAACCTTGGAGTATGGCCCACTAAGTTACCTTGATTCAATTCGGTACGCCTGCTACAAAAAAACAGAAAATTATGCCAAGATCAGTAAATTCAGTTGCTAAAAGAGCAAGAAGAAAAAAGATAATGAAGCAAGCCAAAGGTTTCTTTGGTCGTCGTAAAAACGTTTGGACGGTTGCTAAGAACGCGGTAGAAAAAGCAATGGTTTATGCTTACCGTGACAGAAAACAAAACAAGAGAAATTTCCGCGCATTATGGATTCAACGTATCAACGCTGGAGCCAGACTGGAAGGAATGTCTTATTCTCAGTTTATGGGTAAAGTAAAAGCTAACGGAATCGAATTGAACCGTAAAGTTCTTGCCGATCTAGCAATGAACCACCCAGAAGCTTTCAAAGCAATTATCAAAAAAGTAAAATAAACGTTTGTACAACTTATTTAACTTACTTACAATAGAGAAACCCAGTCGAAAGATTGGGTTTCTTGTTTTATAGGCGTGCCCCTTCGGGTCGCGCTATCCGCAGTACACGGTACTTGCTCCTATCGCTCACGCAGACTTTTCCATTCACTTCATATCTATCTTTCAGTTGAACATTATTATACCTCAAGCCCAGTGGCGGTCAGGTATTTTGTGCTTTAATATCAAATTAACGCTTCCCCGTACTAATACATTTTAACATTTGTTTTTATAAATAAACTGCCAGTTTCTTTATTTTTGGGAAAACTAACTCAGAAACATGAAGAAAACACTTTTACTAAGTTCGCTGCTCCTCTACGTATCAGCTATGACAGCACAGAATTATGCTACCGAAAAAAAGCAGGATGCCCAGGGCTATTCTTATGAAACGGTAAAAAACGACAATACCGGAACAAGAATCTACACTTTAAAAAATGGTTTAAAAGTATACCTGGCAAGGAACACCGATGAGCCGAGGATACAGACTTACATCCCGGTAAGGACCGGATCCAACAACGACCCTGCAGACAACACCGGCTTGGCGCACTACCTCGAGCATATGGTTTTTAAAGGAACCAGCAAAATAGGAACACAGGATTGGGCAAAAGAAAAAGCCCTCATCCAACAGATTTCTGACCTGTACGAACAACACAAGGCAGAAACTGATCCGGAAAAGAAAAAAGCTATCTACAAAAAAATCGATGAAGTGTCACAGGAAGCTTCGAAATACTCAGTAGCTAACGAATACGACAAACTGATTTCGTCTTTAGGTGCTAAAGGAACCAATGCGCACACCAGCCTTAACGAAACAGTTTATAAAAACAACATTCCATCCAACGAACTCGAAAAATGGATGATAATCGAAAAAGAGCGTTTTTCTGAATTGGTCCTGCGCCTTTTCCATACCGAACTGGAAGCCGTTTATGAAGAATACAACCGTTCGCAGGACAATGACGGACGTTTGGTCAACTTCGAGCTGATGAGCGCCTTATTCCCGCTTACGCCTTACGGGACACAAACCACTATCGGTAAATCGGAACATTTAAAAAATCCTTCGATGGTGGCAATCCATAACTATTTCAATATGTACTATGTGCCTAACAACATGGCTATTTGTTTGGTTGGCGATCTCGATTTTGACAAAACCATCAAAATGGTGGACAAATACTTTGGTTCGTTCCAATATAAAGAACTGCCAATGAAGAAAAAGCTTGTGGAACAGCCTATGACTTCAATTGTTGAAAGGGAAGTGAAAAGCCCAACCGCAGAAAGGCTGACAATGGCCTGGAGAACATCAGGTGCCGGGACCAAAGAAGCCTTATTGGCCGATATGACCGCAGAAATATTATCCAATGCTGGTGATGTAGGGTTAATCGATATCAACCTGAACCAAAAACAACTGGCATTAAGTGCAGGTGGTTTCTCTACTACATTCAATGATTATGGCTACTTCGGAATGAGCCTGACTTCAAAGGAAGGACAGACGCTTGAACAAGGAAGGGATTTATTATTGGGCCAGATAGAAAAAATCAAAAAAGGCGAGTTTGACGAATGGATGCTCCAGGCTATCGTAAACAACAGGAGGCTGGATTTGATGAAAACCTACGAATCGGCTGACGGACTGGCTACTACTTTCTATAATTCTTTCATCGAAGGAAGAAGCTGGGAACAAACCTTATCTGATGTAAACGAATTATCGAAAATCACCAAGGCTGATGTGGTTAAATTTGCCAATGATTTCTTCAAAAACAACTACGTAATCATCTACAAAAGAAAAGGAACCAATGACAAATTGGTACGTGTTTCGAATCCGGGAATTACTCCAGTACAGTTGAACCGGGATGCGCAATCTGAATTTTACAAAGATTTTGCAAAGATCACTTCAACGGAATTAGAGCCTGTTTTTGTTGATTTCAAAAAAGAAATCCAAACAAGGAAAATCAAGAATACTGACGTAAGTTTTATAAAAAACACGACCAACTCCATTGCACGCCTAAGCTATATCTTCAAGATGGGTACGGACAACAGCAAGAAATTGTCGTTGGCCACAGACCTGATGGATTATTTAGGAACAGACAAAATGAGCGCTGAAGATGTGAAAAAGGAATTCTACAAAATCGGGATTTCCTATACTACCAGCATCGGGAATGATATGAGCATCATTACGCTTTCGGGACTGGAAAACAACCTTCCAAAAGGAATTGAATTACTGGAGAATTTCATCAAGAACGTAAAACCGGACCAGGAAGTTTACAATACTCAGGTAGAAACCATCCTGAACAACAGGGCTAATGCCAAGAAAAGAAAAGAAACCATTATGGCCGCATTGACCAATTATGCAAAGTATGGCAAAGACTCAAGGTTCAGGGATATTATTTCTGAAAAAGAACTGAAAGCAATGAAGGTTGCCGAACTGACCGATATCGTAAAAGGCATCAACGACTACCAGCACGAAATCTTCTTTTATGGGAGCGATTTAAGCCCTATCGTAAAAGCATTGGAAAAATACCATAACCTAAATGCAAATAAAGCCATACCTGTTGCAAAGGTGTATCCGGAACCAGTTACGGCGAATAAAGTGTATTTTGCCAATTATGATATGGTACAGGCAGAAATGGCCCGTATTGCAAGAGGCGAAAAATACAATGCAAAAATTGCCGGAACCGTATCCGTTTTCAATTCTTATTTCGGAGCCGGGCTGTCATCGATAGTATTTCAGGAAATCAGGGAATCTAAATCATTGGCGTATTCTGCGCGTGCGTTTTACGGAATGGCGAATGACAAAAACCTAGACGATTACATGCAGGTTTCTATCGGGACACAGGCCAACAAACTGCCTCAGGCGGTAGATGCGCTTTCTGCATTATTGAATGATATGCCAAAAATTGACAAGCAGTTCAACAACGCAAAAGAATCGGGATTAAAACAGATTGCATCGAGCCGTATCCTGAAATCCAATATTTTCTTCAATCAATTGAGTGTGAAAAAACTTGGTTTTGACTATGATATCAGAAAAGACATTTATAAGGACATCCAAAATCTGACATTGGCTTCAACCGATGATTTCTTTAATAAGGAGATAAAAACAAAGCAATACAACACGGCCATTATTGGCAAAAAAGAAAGCCTTGATTTTGAAGCCCTAAAAAAACTGGGGACAGTCGAAGAAGTAACTCTGGAAGAGATATTTAATTACTAATCCAGCCAAATTTTTAAAAAAAATCCTATTCGAAAGATTAGGATTTTTTTTATTAAAACATTTAAAATGAAAACAAAACAATTCCTTAAGCCTTTCCTGGTGCTTTTCCTTTCATCAGTATTGCTAACAAGCTGTTCGTCAAGTGACGGAAGTACGCCAAGCGGTGATTCGGCCAACCTATTCAACAAGTGGTTCTACGACACCGAAGATTATACGGCGGACATGTATTTTAACTCCAACGGGACTTATATCCAGTATATTGATCTGATGGGAGCTAATATTACCAACAACGGAACTTGGGTATGGACCAATGAGAACACAAAAGATAATGAAGGTTAACTACACTTCAGGGCCTAATGCCGTTACCGAAGTGTGGTTCCAATTTTCAGACATCACTGAACACGGTTACAAAATAAAGCAATCGCTTGACGGAACCGAATTCTCCGATGCAGTGCGTATTTATTTAGACACTGATGATTAATATATCTTTACAAAAAAACAGAAAGCCTTCCTTCCAGAAGGCTTTTTTATTTAAACCATAAGGAAAAACAGTCATTAAACGCCAAATAATTACCTCTTATTGATAAAAAAAGTAAAATTTAGCAAACCATAGTATATTGAACCTGAACCGGTTTAGAGAATATTTATTTTATTCAATAAAAAAAGAAATGAAATAGTTGTAAATTATAGAATGATAAATTACATTTGCAACCGCTTTAAGAGAAAGTTCTTTAAGATATTGAAAAATTTAGGAGAGGTGCCGGAGTGGTAACGGAGCAGATTGCTAATCTGTCGACGGGCAACCGTCGCCAGGGTTCGAGTCCCTGTCTCTCCGCTTTTTTCTCGGGGTGTAGCGTAGCCCGGTTATCGCGCCTGCTTTGGGAGCAGGAGGCCGCAGGTTCGAATCCTGCCACCCCGACAAGTAAAAGCCTTCTTTTTTTTAGAAAATTTCATTTTCATAAAAAATTGGATGGCTTTTGTCAAATTAAAGCAAGTTTTAATTTGCAAAAAACTACACAGGATATCCCATCCTGCTAAAAGGGTTCTCATAGCTCAGCTGGATAGAGCAACTGCCTTCTAAGCAGTAGGTCGAAGGTTCGAATCCTTCTGAGATCACGAATAAAAACAAATAAGGAGAAAAATGTCCAAGCTTGCTTGAGCGTTTTTCTCCTTTTTGTTTTTTCAAAGCGGAGCTTTGGAGGAAGGGTGAAGCCAATCCTTTTACAAAAGCGGAGCTTTGAAGGAAGGCGAAGCCAATCCTTTTACAAAAGCGGAGCTTTGAAGGAAGGCGAAGCCAATCCTTTTTACAAAAGTGGAGCTTTGAAGGAACTTGTACGGCAAGAATCCTTTTGGGCAATGAATTTAATATTTCATTGATTAAATAATTCCTAATAAAAGCTTAGTTTTGCACTACTAAAATAACAACATACAATTATGAGCAAAAAAGTAGTCATCGTTTCAGCGGTAAGAACCCCTATCGGAAGTTTTATGGGTTCGTTATCAACTGTTTCTGCAGCACATTTAGGAGCTGCTGCAATCAAAGGTGCAATAAATAAAATCAACTTAGATCCAAACCTTATAGACGAAGTCTTAATGGGTAACGTAGTCCAGGCTGGTGTTGGGCAGGCTCCGGCACGTCAGGCATCCCGTTTTGCAGGTTTGCCGGATACCATCCCGGCTACAACTGTCAACAAAGTTTGTGCTTCGGGAATGAAAGCGGTAATGCAGGGTGCACAGGCCATCATGCTTGGCGATGCCGAAATCGTGGTTGCTGGGGGCATGGAAAACATGAGCCTGATTCCGCATTACGTACAGATGAGAAACGGAGTGAAATTTGGCCCAACAACTATGGTTGACGGAATGCAAAAAGACGGTCTGACCGATGCTTACGATGGAAATGCCATGGGAGTTTGCGCAGATTTGTGTGCTACCGAATATAAGATCACACGCGAAGAGCAGGATGCTTTTGCCATTCAGTCATATGAACGTTCTGCCAAAGCCTGGGATGCAGGAAAATTTGACAACGAAGTGGTTCCTGTTGAAATCCCACAGCGCCGCGGCGAACCGGTTGTTTTCTCAAAAGACGAAGAATACACCAATGTAAAACTGGATAAGATACCGGCTTTGAACGCAGTGTTTACGAAAGACGGAACAGTTACTGCCGCCAATGCTTCTACTATCAACGATGGTGCAGCCGCATTAATTTTGATGAGCGAGGAAAAAGCAAACGCGTTAGGATTAAAGCCATTGGCTTACATCAAATCGTATGCGGACGCTGAACAGGAGCCAAAATGGTTTACGACTTCGCCTGCAAAAGCATTGCCAAAAGCTTTGGACAAAGCAGGAATGTCGCTTTCTGATGTTGATTTCTTCGAATTCAATGAAGCATTCTCAGTAGTTGGATTGGCTAATGCTAAAATATTAGGCTTGGATAACAACAAGGTAAATGTGAATGGTGGAGCGGTTTCTTTAGGCCATCCCCTTGGCTGTTCGGGAGCCAGGATCATCGTTACCCTGATTAATGTATTGGAACAAAACAATGCCAAAACCGGTGCGGCTGCTATCTGTAATGGAGGTGGCGGTGCTTCGGCGATTGTTATTGAAAGAGCTTAAAAAAACTATTATAAATTCTAAATTTTGAATTTTAAATGGGAGTGTTCTTTAAAATTAATAATTTATAGCCCCGATTGAAGTGAAAATCCTTTTTAGGATTGCCCTGTAAGCGAAGCGAAAGGGAAATACAATCCTGAAAAGATTGCAATGGAAAGCGGGAACAGCTTCTAAAAATAATTCAAAATTTAGACTTTAAAATTTAAAATAATCTGAATGTTTGCCATTTGTAATCTAGCCATAATCCCACTGCGTGCAGAACCGAGCGACCGAAGCGAAATTGTTTCGCAGGTTTTATTTGGTGAGCATTTTGAGATTGTTGACACACAGAAACAATGGTCAAAAATCAGATTGGAATTTGATGGCTATGAAGGCTGGGTCGACTCAAAGCAATACCAAGTAATTTCAGAAAAGAGTTTTAAGGCATTGTCAAAAGACGCCATTATCCTCAATTCTGATTTGGTGGAATATGTTACCAACCCGCAAAACGTTTTGCTGCCCATTACGCTTGGGGCTTCCCTATCGTTTTTGAACCACAGCGAAATCAATATACAAAACTTCGAGTTCGAAGGGATGAAAACCAGCGGTGTCAAACCAAAAGGCGATTTGATTTCAACAGCTTATATGTATCTTAATGCACCTTATCTTTGGGGCGGAAAAACAGCATTTGGAATCGATTGTTCCGGGTTTACACAAATGGTTTATAAGCTCAATGGCTACAAACTGCTTCGTGATGCTTCACAGCAATCTACGCAGGGCGATGCCTTAAGTTTTATTGAAGAAAGCGAACCTGGGGATTTGGCATTCTTTGACAACGAAGAAGGAAACATCATCCACGTTGGCATTATTATGGAAAACAATTACATCATCCATGCCAGTGGAAAAGTGAGGATTGACCGGCTGGACCATCTGGGAATCTATAACGCGGAACAGAACAGGCACACACACCGCCTGCGTGTCATCAAGAAAATCATATGAACCGAAACAATTGTTTCGGTTTTTTTATTAAATTGGTTTCCAAAACCCTAAAAATGGAACATTTCCTAAAACCCGCTTCATTGTTATTGCTCTTAACAATGTCAGGCTGCCTTAAAAGCAAAGACGATAAAAGTTCCGGCGACTCAAGATACCAGCCTAAAGAATTTGTTGAGTTAAAACATCCGGACTGGAGCAAGAACGCAACAATTTATGAAGCCAATATCCGTCAGTATACGCCCGAAGGGACATTCAAAGCATTTGAGGCGCATTTGCCACGATTAAAAAGCATGGGAATCGACATCATTTGGCTAATGCCGATTAATCCGATCGGTGCCGAAAAAAGGAAAGGATCTTTGGGAAGCGAATATTCGGTAAAGGATTATTACGGCATCAATCCCGAATTTGGTACCAAAGCCGATTTTAAGCATCTTGTGGACAAAATCCACAGTATGGGAATGCACGTAATTGTGGATTGGGTAGCGAATCATTCTTCATGGGACAACCAACTGGCCAAAGATCATCCGGATTGGTATTCCAAAACCGAAGAAGGTTATTTTCAGCCCACGCCCTGGTACGATTGGGATGATGTTATTGATTTTGATTACGATCAGCCCGGCATCCGTAAGTACATGACCGAAGCCTTGGTGTATTGGGTCAAAGAGTTTGATATTGATGGCTACCGCTGCGATACCGCAGGTTTTATCCCAACCGATTTCTGGGACAATGCCCGGGCCGAAATGGATGCTGTCAAACCGGTTTTCATGCTCGCCGAATGGGAAGCACGCGATTTGCACAAGCACGCCTTTGATATGACTTATTCGTGGACACTGTTTGACAAGATGACGGCTGTAACCCGTGACAAAAAAAGCATTGCCGGACTGGTAGAATATATGGCGCACGATGTAAGCACATTTCCGCGTGACGGCTACAGGATGCTGTTTACAGACAACCATGACATGAACTCCTGGAACCATAATATGTATTATAATTTTGGAAGCGGATTGGAAGCTTCGATGGTTTTGTGCGGAACCATCAACGGAATGCCGCTGGTTTATGGCGGTCAGGAAGCCGGCTTAAACCGTTCACTAAAATTTTTTGACAAAGATGAAATTGACTGGAGTAAAATGACCTACGAAGATTTATATACAAAGCTGTTTGACCTTAAACACAAAAACCATGCATTATGGAATGGCAAAGAAGGCGGCGTTATGGTACGCATACACAATGACAGGCCAGAACAGGTCATTTCATTTTCGCGGGCAAAAGACAAAGACAAAGTGATTGTCATTGTTAATTATAGCGACAAACCCGCTGAGGCAATACTTGATTCGAAATACCAAAAGGGCACCTATGTTGATGTGTTCAAAACAAGGGCAGTTAGGGTCATCGGCCGGGATTCACTCCCAATAATGATGAAACCCTGGGAATATACGGTGCTGTCTAAATTAAATTTTTAAATACTTTTCAGCGCTTCAACAAAAGAATCGATTTCATCCTTAGTATTGTAGTGGCTAAACGAAATGCGAAGGCTTGGCTTTTCCAGGTTTTCATCAGAAAGCATTTCCGCCAAAACATGCGAAGGCTTGATGCTACCACTCTGGCAGGCACTTCCGCGTGAAACCGCGATGCCTTTCATATCCAGGTTGAACAGGATCATTGCTGTTTTTTCGGGTGAAAATGGCAATAAAACATTCAGTATGTTGTAAAAAGCATCTTTTCCGTTGACTTCAACTTCAGCAAACGAAGCTTTCAATTGGTTCAGGCAGTACGCTTTCAAATCGGCAATAAAATTCCTTTCGTCGGATAAATGCTCGTAGGAAAGCTCCAAAGCTTTTGCCATTCCGGCAATCTGATGCACCGATTCTGTGCCAGCACGCCATCCTTTTTCCTGTTCACCGCCAAAAATCATCGGCTGCAAAACCAGGCTTTTTCTAACAAAAGTAAATCCAACTCCTTTTGGCCCATGGAATTTATGTGCACTTGCCACAATAAAATCAACAGGCAGCTCCTGTAGGTTCAGTTCCGTTTTCCCGATAGACTGTACCGTATCACAATGAAACAATGCTTTGTGCTGATGGCATAATGCCCCTATCCTATTGATATCATTGATCACACCTGTTTCATTATTGACGTGCATCAGGGAAACGAGGGTTTTGACATCATCAGAAAGCAATGCTTCCAATTTCTTATAATCCAGGCATCCTTCACAATCTACATTTAAATATTCGACTTCAATGCCAAATTCCGACTGCAATGCAAGGATAGCGTACAAAGTGGCATGATGCTCGACTTTTGAAGTAATAATCCTTTTCACGCCAAAATCCTTGACAGCGCTCCTCAATATCCAATTGGTTCCTTCTGTGGCGCTTGAAGTAAAAACAATCTCCGAAGCGTGGCAATGAAGGTATTTCGCAATGGTCTTCCTTGAAGTCTCGATAACCGCTTTTGCACTTCTTCCGATGCTGTGGGTTGAAGAAGGATTTCCAAATTCTGACTGCATGACCGCTAGCATTTCATCAATGACTTCCTTGCGAATGGGCGTTGTTGCTGCGTTATCGAGGTATATTTTTTTCATGCTGCAAATATAAAAAGTAGTGTTCTTAATAAAATGATAAAAGGGCAAATTAATAGTGTAAAAAACTTATTTTTGCTTAAAAATTATATCGATCCAAATGAAAAGAATTTTAGGTTTACTGATGCTATTATTGTTCATCACTGCTTGTGACGATGGCGATTTGACAGTTGATGCAATTGATTTTACTGAGGTTACCGCACAGAAATGCCCACTTAAGGATGTGATTTACAAAGTAAAGGATTCAGAAATGCTGTTCCTTGAAATCCCGGCTACAATATTTACTGAAAATGAAACATTGGAAAATGCCCCGATTGTATTGCCGATAAACTCGACCAACAAAGTCACTTATCGCAGGTATAGCGGCACTGTGACGTCCAGCAACATCTGCCCGACCGTTCCCGATGCAACACCAGGTCTGTTAGAACAATGGAATGCCTCCGATGGTACCATCCAAATTACGGCCAAAGCCATAAAAACCACAAACACCACTACAAATGCAACCCGCATTACAGGCTATCAGTATTATATCGTATTGAAAAACATTACATTCCAGAAACCAGACGGGCCGCAAACACAGGAAACAATGATATTCGGGAATTACAACACCACAATTTCCCAGCTTGCCTTTGGTTTTGACGATCAGGTAACCAAAAGTAGCTGTGGCGGCAATAAGATTTATAATTTCAGCGGAAGCGAAGCATTTATATTCGATACTGCCGATTTCAGTACTTTATTTGCCAATGCACCAACTACAACACCCAGGACGGCTTTGATAAGCGCAACAAACAAGCTGACTTATAAATTGTTCAACAATGCGATTACCGAAGCTTATTTTTGTGCCGCAACACCGCCTGCATCACCTATTCTTACCCAGGAATGGAATGCGGTTGCCGGAGTTGACGGCGTAAGCGGCGTTATAGAAGTGACCACTACAACCTTAGGAACGGGATTCCAACATACAATCCATTTCAGGAATGTCAGCCTCCAAAAAGGCAATAGTACGTTTTCCCTTGGAGATGATTATATTTTCGGAAGCTTTGTGACCAATCCTTAATTCGTTTCCAACAATGCCAACTGACTGTATCAGCTATCAAAAATCGGGGTATTTCGCTAAATTGATTGTAGATTATTTAGATGAAAAGCCCGAGTTGAAGCCGCTTTATAACCGTTTTCCTATGCTTGAAAATTTTAAGGCACAGCTACAGGAAAAAACGCAGAATTATCCGGGCGAAAACAGGAAAACCCTTGTTGATGCCTTGAGGAAACAATACAAGGATTTCGAGATCTCAGAAACAACCCATGCCAACATTTCTCTTTTATCGGATTCAAAAACCTTTACAATCACTACCGGACATCAGCTGAACCTGTTTACCGGGCCATTGTATTTTTTGTATAAGATTGTAAGCACGATCAATCTTTGCCAGACCTTAAAAAAGGAATATCCAGAGTACAACTTCGTACCAATTTATTGGATGGCTACGGAAGACCATGATTTTGAGGAAATCAATTATTTTAATTTCAAAAACGTAAAAATCAAATGGAACGCTGAAAGCTTTGGCCCTGTTGGCAGGCTTTCCACAATTGGGCTAAAAGATGTTCAGAAGGTTTTTGCAACCGAATTGGGCGTTGGGCAAAATGCCCACTACCTGAAGGATTTATTTGAAAAGGCCTATCTCCAACACAACAATCTTGCCGACGCTACACGGTTTTTGGCCAATGAATTATTTGGCAGCAAAGGCCTGGTAATCATTGATGGAGATGACGTTTCGCTAAAACAACTGTTCGCTCCTTTTGCCAAAAAGGAATTACTGCATCAAACTTCCTTTAAAAAGGTTTCTGAAACCAATGCTGTATTGGAAAAAGAATATCCGATCCAGGTAAACCCAAGGGAAATCAACCTGTTTTATATTGAAGACAATGTAAGAGAGCGTATTGTTTTTGAAGACAATCTGTATAAAATCAACAACACCAAACTTGCTTTTTCTGAAAAGGAAATTTTGGATTTAGCAGATAAAAGCCCCGAAAAATTCAGTCCCAATGTAATACTGCGACCGTTGTATGAAGAAATCATTTTACCCAACCTTTGCTACATAGGCGGTGGCGGAGAGATTAGTTACTGGCTGCAGTTGAAATCTAATTTTGAAGCGAATAACATTACATTCCCGATACTCCTGATTCGTAATTCTGTTCTTTTGGCAAAAGAAAAACAGATCCAAAAAACAGATAAGCTCCGACTTTCATGGGCTGATTTATTTAGTAATCAGCAGGAATTATTCAATAATAAAACCCAAGAATTTTCACAATTCACCATCGATTTTTCGGAACAAAAAGAACATCTGAAAAAACAATTTGAAAGACTTCAGGAAATAGCAAACCAAACCGACAAATCATTTATCGGTGCAGTGAATGCCCAACAAACCAAGCAAATAAAAGGTTTGGAAAACCTCGAAAAAAGATTGTTGAAAGCAGAAAAGAGAGTCCATGCCGAAAAATTAGAGCTTATCTTATTGCTCCAGAATGAACTTTTCCCAAATCAGGGCTTACAGGAGCGGAAGGCAAATTTTTCTGAATTCTATCTGGATTTTGACCAGGAACTAATCGAAAAACTCTTTGCCGAATTGAATCCGTTAGAACCTAATTTCACCATAATTAGCCTGTAATCAGTAAGTTTTCAACACGAAAACGTTTGCGTTTTCCTGATTTTAACATGTAAGCACAATTTGATTTACATTAGTAAACCTAACTAAAATCAGTGCTTTTATGAAAAAACTATTACTCTGTTTATTTGCAATCGCGTTTTTTGCTTTTAATGCCAATTCGCAAACCATTTCAATTATTGGAAGCACCAGTCCTGCAGGAAACTGGGCCACCGATATTGATATGGCAACAACCGATAACATTACGTATACACTACATAATGTTACATTGACTACAGCTACAGATCCTGGAACTACCGGACTGAAATTCAGGCAAAACCATGATTGGGTAACGAATTGGGGAAACAGCAATTTCCCTCAGGGAACAGCCACTCAGGGCGGAGCCAATATCATGACAGTAGCCGGAACCTATGATATTACCTTTAACAAAAATAACGGGACATATACTTTTATCGCGTCTGCTTACCCAAGAATCGGAATTTGGGGGCCAGCCGTTGATTCGCAAAACGGCTATGCCGGCCCCGATATTGATATGGTCACTACAGACGGGATCGTTTATACACTTTCCGGGTTTTATTTCAGCAGCGGAAGCGCTTATTTCAGGATGAATGACGATAGCCTGCTGACCTATGGAAGCGTATCATTTCCAACAGGCACAGCAGTAGCGCAGGGCCCGTCAATACAAGTAACGGGTGGCGAATGGTTTGTGACCTTCAACCGGAATACCGGAGCTTATAGCTTTGCTTATCCGAGCATTGGGATTTTGGGAACCGCTTTAAATAGTTTTGAAGCAGAAGATGTTGACATGACAACAAATGATGGTTTTTCTTATGAGATTGCCGGCCTGTCATTAAATAATGGTGAAGTAAAATTCAGGAAAGACAATTCGTGGACTACCAATTGGGGGGCAGTCGATTTCCCTACCGGAACAGGAACCCAAAATGGGCCAAATATTCCCGTAACCCAAGGCACCTACAATATTTATTTCCAGAAAAGCTCAGGAAGTTATTCCTTCCAGAACATACTGTCAATTGGCAAACCTAGCATTTCAAATATTAAAATCTATCCGAATCCAACAACTGCTGTTTGGAATTTGAGTCATACTGAAAGTATTGACTCCATTGATCTTTTTGATGTGACCGGAAAAACCATCGGGCAATTTACCCCAAATGCAGCCCAATTCCAGATTGACGCCAGCTCGTTGGACAATGGCATTTATTTTGTAAAAATCAAATCGGGTCTGGACTTTTTGGTACAGAAGATTATCAAAAATTGATAGTTCATTCATTTTTAATAATGGTTTAAAAAGTTTACTTTTGCACCTCAATTAAAAATTAAACAAACAAAAATGGCAACGAATAGAACATTTACAATGATTAAGCCTGATGGTGTTGAAAACGGACACATCGGTGGAATTTTGAATATGATTACTGAAGGTGGTTTCAGGATTGTAGCAATGAAATTAACACAATTGACAGTAGCTGATGCTAAAGCATTTTATGCTGTACACGCTGAAAGGCCATTCTACGGAGAATTGGTTGAATTCATGACACGTGGCCCAATTGTAGCGGCTATCCTTGAAAAAGACAATGCTGTTGAGGATTTCAGGACATTGATCGGGGCTACAAACCCGGCACAGGCTGCTGAAGGAACCATCCGTAAAAAATATGCAACTTCAGTTGGTGAAAATGCTGTTCACGGTTCTGACAGCGATGAGAATGCAGCTATTGAAGGCGCTTTCCATTTTGCAGGAAGAGAGCAGTTTTAATTAACTGAATTTGCCCTAAAATAAAAATCCCACTCATAGAGTGGGATTTTTTGTTGGTTTTTATAAACTTTTACTTTCGAATATTTTCATCATTTCCTTGGCTTTGTCCAATTGATTGGTGGCCTTTAAGGATTCTGCATACCGATAATAATAAACGGCTTCCAGATCAGTAGTGTTGCTAAACAATTCATTATACCATTTGGCGGCCAAAACCAAATCACCTTCAAAAAAATGCCTGTCGGCAACCTTTGTCATCATCGCTACAGATTTATATCCTTTATCCATAACCCTCTCATAGGTGGCAATGACATCAATATCTGCAAATTGCCTTTTTCGTTCAGTTGTTGCAAGGACATCCGTATTGATTGGCGTTACAGAAATGTTATCGATACTGGTAAGGGATTGCGGTTTGGCACTGCTAAAAAATGCCAGGGCATCAATTTTTGCTCTTACTTTGCCATATTTCGGGGTAACTTTCCTGGTATTGTTTTCTCCTAGATCCTTGGTGCTGACCATATCCAGATTAGGGACATCATAAGTGGTAATCCTGCTTCCAAAGTTCATGTTGATTCTTTCCTCTACATGGTAAGAAACAATGGCCATATCGCTATCTGCCATGTCTGAAGCAGATTGGGTATCGTTTACCTTAAAACTATTAACTAATCGGTCATTGCTTTGAGCAAAGCAGCTTACAGACACAATGCCTGTGAATACGATGGTGTAAAGGGCAAAATTTCTCATAACTTACACGTTTAAACGGCAGTTTACAGCTTAGGGCATATCAAAGTTATTGAGAGTTTCATATTGCGATATCTTTTGCCTGTAACTAACCGCAAAAATCGACGAAATGCACTTTTTTGACCAATTTTAGGCTCAAATCCAGCAGGTTTTCAACATCAATTGTTAAAAACCTTTAGTAATTATACTACTAAATCATATAATTAATTGTGGTAAACGTATAACGGTTTTGGCCTTTGCTTAATTAATTTTATTACTATAATCTAATGGCTTCGATCATGAAAAAAATACTGTATTATTTTGCTTCGTTCTTTCTGATAATATTGCTATTTACAAGCTGTGATGTTATTGAAGGTATTTTTAAAGCAGGAATGGGTGTTGGCATCTTTATCGTATTGGCGGTAATAGTACTGGTCATCATCATCTTCAGCAAGCTTACCGGGAAGAAATAAAAAATCCCGATAGCCTATATCGGGATTTTTTATTGTATGGATTAAAATTAAGCTGACAAAAAATCAATTATCTTGATACGATCCTGGTCTTTTTCAAAATCAATTTTGTTTTGTTTTAAAAAAACTTCGATTTCATTTTTCTTCTCAGGATACAGTTTTATCAATTCTTTCTTGCCGGATGGGAACTCTAAAATTTCTTTGTCTCCATTTTTTAAGTAGTAAGTATCCTTTTTATTTTCAAAATGTGCCGGCGTATCTTTGTCAAAGCTGCTTTTGGCAATCCTTTCCTTTACATATGCAATGTTCTGCTTTTTGTACAGGGAATAATTATTTTTTTCATAAAGCCAGATAAGGTAGCCGTTATGTGCTTTTCCTTCATAATTGTAATTCAACAATTGGTACCTGGTATTCGGAACTGTAAATGTAATGTTGGTGTAAGGTGTAACTTTATTTAGTACCAAAGTATCTTTTGCCGCATTGATAAATTCGAATTCGTCATTAAAGGCATCATAACGCATCATTGCGTTCTTTGATACGCCGCTCACCGTGGCTGGTGCAAACATTTTATTCAAATAAGGCGACCCTTGTGTTTTGGACGGCTGGTACTTAAGCTGTTTGTTAAGAGATACTTCATTCAAAACATCCAGGTTACGATGCAGTTCATTGTCCTGATAGGTTTGATTGTTTTGGCTAAAAGCCGTTACAGAAATCAATGAAACGAAAAAGGCAAGTTGTTTTTTCATAAGATTTTGTTGTTTAGGAGCTTAAAGCTACAATTTTAGTTTCAAAAATTGGATGTCAGCGTGATTATTTAACAATTCGTTTTGACCTGAAATAAAAAAGCCCCAACAAATTGGGGCTTAAGAATTATTGTAAGCTTTTTAAGCTCTGCTCTATCGTGGCGATTTTTGCCAAAGCATCGGCTTCTTTTTTGCGTTCCATCTCAAGGACTTTTTCTGGCGCACCGCCAACAAACTTTTCGTTTGACAATTTACCCTGAACGCTTCTAAGGAAGCCTTGGGTATATTTCAATTCTTCAGTAAGCTTTGCAATCTCTGCGGCTACGTCAATATTTCCTGAAACCGGAATGAAATATTCATTCGATTTTACCCTGTAAGCCAAGGCTCCGTCTACTTTTTCAGTAATGTATTCCAGTGAAACCAGGTTGCCCAATTTCATTATAATGCTATCAAAATAAGTAGAACCCTTTTCATTATTGATCACCTTCAGGTCAATGGCATCTTTCATCGCAATATTTTTCTCCTTACGGATGGTTCTTAGACCAGCAATCACTTCAGCTGCAAATTCGAAATCAGCGATCAGCTTTTCGTCAAACGATTTCGTCTGCGGATATTCGGCAATGATCAAAGCTTGTTCCGGAGTCCTTTCAGCAATATGCTGCCAGATTTCCTCTGTCAGGAAAGGCATGAATGGGTGTAGCAATTTCAAATTGGCTTCAAGCATTCCGATTGCTTTATTAAACGTTGCGCTGTCAATTGGCTGCTGGTAAGCAGGTTTGATCATTTCGAGGAACCACGAACAAAAATCATCCCAAACCAGTTTATAAATAGCCATCAATGCATCAGACAGGCGGTATTTTTCAAAATGGTCTTCGATTTCAGCTAACGTTTGCTGTAGCTTATTTTCGTACCATTCAATGGCTACTTTTGAACTTTCAGGCTGCTCGATATCGGCAACTTCCCAACCTTTGATCAATTTGAATGCATTCCATATTTTGTTCCCGAAGGCTTTCCCTTGCTGGCATAATTGCGAAGTATAGAATTCGGGTAAGCCTTTATCCCTTCTTATGGCAATTTCTGCTTCATTCAAAATAGTGCCATTTTCATCAATTTGCTGTGAATCAAACATAATGTCATTTCCGGCTGAAGCGCTCAATAACAGTCCAACCCTAACGCCATCGGCACCATAATCATTAATCAGCCCTAGCGGATCTGGCGAATTACCTAAGGATTTAGACATTTTCCTACCTTTTCCATCACGAACCAATCCGGTTAGGTATACATTTGAAAACGGTTTCTCACCTGTATATTCATAGCCTGCAATAATCATACGGGCTACCCAGAAGAATAGAATATCCGGTCCGGTTACCAAATCATTGGTTGGATAATAATATTTGAAATCTTCATTCTCAGGCTCCAAAACCCCGCCAAAAACAGCCATTGGCCATAGCCAGGAAGAGAACCAGGTGTCTAATGCATCCGGATCCTGCCTTAGGTTGTCGCTTGTCAGTTGTTGGTTGCCGGTCTTTTGTTTAGCTAACTCCAATGCATCAGCCCTGTTTTCTGCTACAACGAAATCTTCTTTGCCATCGCCATAATAATAGGCCGGAATCTGTTGTCCCCACCACAATTGGCGCGAGATATTCCAATCGCGTATGTTTTCCAGCCAATGACGGTATGTGTTGTTGAAACGCGAAGGATACAATTTGATTTCCTCAGTTTCCAATACCGACTTGATTGCAGGCTTCACCAATTCTTCCATGCTTAGGAACCATTGGTCGGATAACCTTGGCTCAATTACGGCTTTGGTTCTTTCCGAGGTTCCAACCTTATTGGTATGGATTTCTGTTTTAGCCAATGCGCCTAAAGCTTCCAGTTCTTTGGCAATTTCCTCACGAACCACAAAACGGTCTTTGCCTTGGTAATGCAGTCCGTAACTGTTCAAAGAAGCATCTTCATTAAAAATATCGATGATTTCAAGATGGTGTTTATCTCCTAAAACCTTATCATTAGTATCGTGCGCAGGCGTTACTTTCAAACAGCCTGTCCCAAATTCCACATCAACGTACTCGTCTTCAATAATCGGTACAACACGGTTACAGATCGGAACAATTGCTTTTTTACCTTTAAGGTGCGTAAAACGTTCGTCATTTGGGTTAATGCAAACAGCAGTATCGCCAAAAATAGTTTCAGGGCGCGTGGTTGCAACCGTAAGGAAATCATTGCTTCCTTCGATCTGGTATTTCAGGAAATACAGTTTTCCTTGTCTTTCCTCAAAATTTACTTCTTCATCAGAAAGCGTGGTTTTAGCTTCCGGATCCCAGTTTACCATACGGTAACCGCGATAAATGTAACCTTTGTTATATAAATCTACAAACGATTTGATTACCGATGCCGACATATCAGGATCCATTGTGAATTTGGTACGGTCCCAATCACACGAACAGCCCAATTGCTTTAATTGCTCTAAAATAGTTCCACCGTATTTATCGGTCCAGGCGTATGCGTGAACCAGGAATTCTTCACGGGTAAGGTCATTTTTGTTGATCCCCTCGCTTTTTAGTTTGGCCACAACCTTTGCTTCGGTGGCAATAGATGCGTGGTCGGTTCCCGGAACCCAGCAGGCGTTGAAGCCTTTCAGCCTTGCCCGACGGATCAAAACATCCTGAATGGTATTATTGAGCATGTGCCCCATGTGCAGGACACCGGTTACGTTTGGCGGCGGAATGGTTATCGTATAAGGTTTTCTGTGGTCGGGCTTTGAATGGAAATAGTTGTTTTTCATCCAGTAATCGTACCACTTCTTTTCTACTTCTTTGGCGTTGAATTGTGCAGGTATCATGAAATATGAAATTTAAAAATTTAGAAATCGGCCTCGGATTGAAGCCTTATTGTTTACAAAAATTCGGATAGTCTCCACCTAGCCCCGATTGCAGCAACTACCTTGTAGTGCGGAAAGCGGGAAAAAGGCTTACTGGCACAAGCCGTAGACTCGCTCACAGAAACCCGGCGATTGGCAGTGCTTGAAAAATAAGACGAATTGGTTGTGGTACACTTTTTGTAATTTTAAATGCAAAAGTAACTAATAAACACTTTAGAAAAAATTAAGAATTAAATTTTTGTGCATTAATTTAAACGAAGTATTTTTATCAACAGATTAACACTTTTGACTTATGAAAAAAATTATACTTATTGCTTTTGTCCTTGTGAATGCTGCGGTTTTTGCCCAGAAAGGCCCAAAAATTGAGTTTAAGGATAAAGACAACACGATCGATTACGGAACGACCAACAAAGATGATGACAATGGAATCCGTACTTTTGAGTTCACCAATACCGGTGACGCGCCGTTGATCATCAGTAATGTACAGTCAACTTGCGGTTGTACGATCCCAACGAAGCCAACTGAACCGATCCTGCCTGGAAAGACTGGTAAGATCGAGGTTAAATACAATATGCACACCGGGCCAATCAGGAAAACGATTACGGTAGAAAGCAATGCCGTAAATGTGGATGAGGGCCGTGTCGCAATAAAGATCAAAGGCGAGGTTATTGAAAAGCCAGTGGTCAACCTACTGGAAAAAAAATCAAACAGCCCGATGATGCAATAAAAAAGCCCCGAGATTTCGGGGCTTTTTTATTATATGATCTTTTTGAGCTTAAAGTGGTATTTGAAGGTTTTCTCATTCCGCTCTACTTCCATGTCGATTGTTTTTCCTTCTTCGGATTTGAGCAGTTCGTTGATTGCCTGCATCGTAAATCCGTGTGCATTCTGATGGTTTATCCTTATGATCCTGTCGCCCACCTTGAGCCCGGCTTTCTCTGCTTCTGAACCTTCCCTTACACTGGCAATCCTGAAGATGGGTTTGAGCTCAAAATGGACTTTCAGATTGTTCTGAATCTGTTCATCCTTAGAATCAGTGTAAATCTTGATTCCGGAACCCGAATGATTATCACGGCTTTGTTGTACCCATTCGAGCCCTGCATGTTCTACTTCGATTCCGCTCATATTAAAATGGAATGGATCGTTGATATGGTCATTGGGCTTGGTGTAAATCAATTTATCCTGGTAATCAAAAACGACTGTAAACCTTGACAGGACTTCGCTACCGATAGAACCAACACGGTTTGGGACAAACTTTACGCTTTTTACTGATGCCGAATCCGGGAAAGTCACCAAGGGTGCATCAAATGTTTTCCGGCCAAACTCAAAACTGGCTACCCGGCCTCTTTTGCCAAAAACGCTTCCGCTGAAACCACGCCCCAAATAATCGGGAATTATGTTTTTGGGAAGCTTTATTTTATCAGTCTTATTCACAAAAATCCAAAGCGCATCGCTGTTGCCCGAATCAATTAGCAGTTTGGATGCTATCATTTTTCCTTCTGACACAATGTTAGAAACACAGTAAGGTTTGTTCTCCTCAATGGTTATTGAATCTTTGGTGAATTTCTTTTGGAGCCGGGCTTTGAGTTTTTTATTCTCATGATTATAGGCAAAAATCTTCTTCTTTTCGTAATCTATTTCTATAATGTGGTTTTTGAAGAAATTATAGCCCATAATTCCGTTTACTTCGATTCCCACCTGGGACGAAAAATTAAATTCCTGGTCTAGGATTATATAGATTTCGTGCTGGTAATCAATAAAATCCCCAACCTCTACTTTGTTTCTTGAAGACCGGTAAGAGTCAATCGGCTCTTTGCTTCCGAGGCCTCTCAGTTTCAGCTTTTCAACTTCAAAGAGCTTCACCTCTTCTTTTTCATCCAAACTGAAAAGTATCGTTTGCTCTACGCCTGTATCCAACAAAAAAGTCAGCTCTTCCCCATTTACAATAACAGGGATAAAAATAAGGTTATTGATAAATTTAAACGGAATGGCTATCCTATTTCTCGGACTCTCAAACTGAAAGCCGGGTTGTGCAAAACTAAAGGCGGAAACAAGCAATAAAATAAAAAAAAGTCTTAGGCGCATTCGGGCTGATTTTCTATAAAATTAAAAAAAAATAATTTCCTTCCTATTGTATTTTTAACAAATTATATCTGGCTCAATCCATTGCTTCCCAATAAAAAAAATCGCAAATTTGCAATTCCAAAACATAAAAATTATGCCGAAGATTTCATCAAAAGGGCAGCAAATGCCTGAATCACCTATCAGAAAACTGGTTCCTTATGCAGAAACTGCAAAAAAGAAAGGCCATAAAGTATACCATCTCAATATTGGCCAACCCGATATCAAGACACCTGAAGTAGCTTTAAATGCCGTTAAAAATGCCGACATCAAGGTATTGGAATACAGCCATTCTGCAGGTTTTGAAAGCTATAGGACCAAGCTTTCTGCTTACTACAAAGCACATGGCCTGCCTATTGACAGTGCCGATATCATCATCACAACCGGCGGTTCTGAAGCTTTGCTGTTTGCCATGGGAAGCACTATGGATGTTGGTGACGAAATCATTATCCCAGAACCGTTTTATGCCAATTATAACGGATTCTCAACAGCTTCGGGCGTAAAGGTAGTTCCAGTAATTTCAACTATTGACGAAGGTTTTGTATTGCCTCCGATTGCGGCTTTTGAAAAATTGATTACATCAAAAACCAAAGCAATCTTAATCTGCAATCCGGGAAATCCAACCGGATATTTATATTCAAAAGAAGAAATCCAGCAATTGGCGGAAATCGTAAAAAAACACGACCTGTTCCTTATTGCCGATGAAGTATACCGCGAATTCATCTACGACAAAAACGAAAAACACTATTCCGTGATGAATGTTGACGGAATTGAGCAAAATGCCATCATGATTGATTCGGTTTCCAAAAGATACAGCATGTGTGGTGCACGGATTGGCTGCATCGTTTCCAAAAACAAAGAAGTGATGGCCACGGCAATGAAATTCGCACAGGCCCGGTTAAGCCCGCCAACCTATGAGCAGATTGCAAGCGAAGCAGCCATAGATACCCCGCAAAGCTACTTTGACGATGTTGTTGCCGAATATAAAGAAAGGCGCGATACGCTTATTGCAGAGCTCCAAAAAATCGACGGCGTAAAAGTAGCAACCCCAAAAGGCGCTTTTTACTGCATCGCCAAGCTTCCGGTAAAAAATGCTGACGATTTTGCGCAATGGCTTTTGGAGTCCTATGACAACAATAAGGAAACCGTAATGGTTGCTCCTGCGGCCGGATTTTATTCTACGCCTGGCGTAGGCCTTGATGAAGTCCGAATCGCATATGTGCTCAAAAAAGACGATTTGATCCGCTCTGTGGCAATCCTTAAAGATGCTTTGGAAGCATATAATAAATAAACTAAATCCTATCATAATAAAAGCCATCTTTAATAAGATGGCTTTTTATTTTTTAGCAGCTGCACCCCCTGCCTCTTTACCACCCAGCTCCCGCTGTCCGCACTACACGGTAGTTTGCTCCCATCGGGGCTATTGTTCACCTATCAATCCCTGTACAGCTTCAGGCTGTTGATAAACAAAATCCCCGACAATTGCCGGGGATCTTTCCTTTTTTTTATCTCTTCAGCGTAAAGTGCGCCTTGAACTCCTTCACCACATTCTCCTCTATGAACTCCACACTAAACCAGTAATCGTCCGCAGGAAGCAAATGCCCATTGAAGGTCCCGTCCCATCCCTGGCCTGTAGAACTGATCTGTTTCAGAAGCTTGCCATAGCGGTCAAAAATGTAAATCTTCGCTCCAGGCTGGCCGCCTAATCCAACAATATTCCACGTATCATGGATACCGTCCCCGTTCGGGGTAAAGTAATGCGGGTAATCAATCACCGATACATCGGTAATGATCAGCTCCTCACAGCTGTAGGCAACACCTCCCTCGGTATCCCACACATGGATCACGTGCGTGCCAAGGCTTACATTCTCAAAAACATTGCTCGCCTGCCTTGGCCCGTCATCCAGGCTGTACTCATAGCTTCCGTAGCCATCCACCGTTACAGTGATGATCTGCGATGTGCTAAAGGCATTGGTAACCGTATAACCGGCTGTACCGGCAGGGATCACTGCCTGGCCCGACTGGATCACATCAAAGCTCGCAGAGGTCGTATCACAGCCCAGTGCGCTGGTGCTGGTCACATGTACCGTATAGGTCCTTGTAGCACCGCCAGGGGCTGAACTGGCCACCGTATAGCTTGGCCCTGTTCCGATTACCGTAGTAGGGGCCGATGCCTCGAACCACTCAAAGGTGTAATTGGCCGGGTTGGCGATTCCCGAGCTTAGCGTCAGCGGACGTACCACCGCATCGGTGATGAAGTCCACACAGATCGTAGTGACACCGTTAGGGGTGCTTATGATAGGGTTAGGATAACGCTCCACATGGATCTCAATGGTGGTGATGGCATAGCATACCGGGGTAATGCTGTTGCTTGAGTTCTCCACCTTCACCCATATCGTATCGGTATCCGGATCGGTCTGGTAGGCCTGCGCCTGGGCCGGTGTAAGGGCACCTGTGCCCGCGATGGCATCCGCCTGTGAGGTATAGTAGCTCACAAGGAACACCGAAGGGTTCTGCCCGTTAAGTATCGCTGTGGCAAACTGGGTAAGGTCTACCTGGTGTACCCCATCGTAAGGATCGTTATAGTTGTCACAGTCGTCAAAATGCTGTGGCCCGGTAGCTGTGGCATACGCCTCCACGGCCAGTGTCAGCGTACCTGCAGGGTTCACGCAGCCTGTGGCATTGTTCACCACGCGGATATAGACCACCTGGGTGTTAGGCGAACCTGTATTGGTGTATGGCGATGGCAGTGGCGACTCTCCCGTATTGGTGGCCGGGTTGGCTCCGGCTGCCGTAAGGTAATAGCTTATCGTAAAGTCCGAAGGCTGCTGCCCTGTGGTGGCTGTGCCAAGGATCTGTGGCGCCAAAAGCGGATTGGTAAGGTCGAATTGGGCGATGCCATCGGCATCGTCATCACACATGCGGTACGCAGCCAGTGGCTGGATAACCTGCGGAAGCGGGTTCACCCTAAGGGCCTGTTCAACCAAAACATAGCAGTGGTTGCCCTGGTAATCCACACGGGTGTTCTCCACCCGGATCCATACATTGCCCCCTACCTCGGCATGCACAGGGTCGCCAATCTCGTTCTGAGGCACTAAGGCATCTGCCTGGCTGTAGTAGTAATGGAAGCTCAGCATCGGGTCATTGTTGCGGATGTAGCCTTCATTGACAGTAAGATTGAACTCCTCGGTCATGTTCCCAGGGCTGTTGTCATCGCATTTAGGGGCCAGCGCCGGTGGGTTGGTACGAGGGGTCGGTATCGGTAGCACACGGATGTCCAGCGTAGTGAAGCTTTTACAGCCCTGTGGTGTGGTCACCATTACACCAAGGGTCTGTACCCCGCCAGTGCCTGCGATCGGGTAAGCGGTAGGCAGTGTAATCTCCGCTCCCGCAACACCTGCCTGGGCAAGGCTTGGGTAATAGGTCACCTGGTAACCGGTACCCAGGTTGATCTCATTGTCCTTAACGGTAAGGTCAAAGACATGGTGCTGGTCGTTAGGGGTCGCATCATCGTCACAAAGGCTCAGTGGAGCCGGTGTGGTAAGCGCCAGCGGCGCATTGATCACAAGATGGAACGAACCGATGTTGAAGCAGTGCGTGGTGGCATTCTCAACACGTACCCAGATCTGCTGGGTATTAAATCCATAGTAATGACCCGACTGTACAATCAGCGGAGTCCCCTGCAGGGCATCCGACTGCAGCACATGGTAGGTCACAATGTAGCTGGAGGCCGCCAGAGGCTGCTGTGCCAGTACATCGGCTGTCCTTTGGGTAAGGTCTACAAAGGTGTAGCTATCCTGAGGCGCAGTATCCTGGTCGCAGACCACAATGTCGTTAAGATTGATCGGTTCGATAGGGCTTGGATCCACGTTAAGCTGTATCGGAAGGATGCTCACGCAGTGCGTGGTATTGTCCTCTGCCCTTACATAGATCGTCTGTACAAAGGCGTACAGGTTCTGGTAATGTACCGGGTCAGGGATGGTTGTGCCATTGGCATCGGCATCATCATAAGTTCTCATGGAAGCTAACGGTATAGTTAGGCGGGATAGGGCCTAAAAGGGACGGAAGCAGTGTGGTAAGGTCAAACTCCGTATAACCGTCCTGGTTGGCATCGCACAAAACAAAAGGCTGTGTAGGTGGGATCAGCGTAGGAAGCGGCTCCACACGGATGTCCATCGTAGAGACCACATAGCAGCCCGTAGCCACATTGGTGATACGGATACCAAGGGTTTGTACGTACTGGTCGCGGTTACGGTACTGAAGGCTTGGGAACAAAAGGTTGATGTTCTCCGATGCCGTACCGTTCTGCGCATCCCCAAGGCTCGTGTAGAAGGTAACTTCCATACCGCTCTGGCCTAAAAGGATGTCGTCTATCTTATCCGAAAGATTGAACACCTCATAGCCGATATCACCGGCAGACTGGTTCACATCGCAAAGAGAATACTGCGGATAGTTCGGCTGGAGCGAGTTTGGAAGTGGGTTTACCACAAGGTGCAGCTCAACGATATCGTAACAGCCCGTAGCGGTGAACTCAACACGCACGTAAAGCGTGCGCGTGCCCGATACGTAATTGGTCACTCCTACGATATTACCCGTAGGGGCCTGCGCATCAGCAAGGCTTTCGTAGAACCTCACACTGACCGTGGCAGGACTAATCGAACCCAAAATCTCAGCGATCTTGGTCGTTAGGTCAAACGACTCCGTATTGGCTACCCCAGTAGCATCACAAAGCGCATAAGGAGTAGGATCTGTCGCCTCCGGCGTGCGGTTTACGTTGAGCTGTAATGGAATTACCTGGAAACAGTTCGAGCCTGTTGAAGTAACCCTGATATAAACCGTCTGAAGCCATGGGTTGATGTTGTCATAAACCGATGGCAGCGGTATAGTGGTACCACCAATAGCAGCATCATCCGGCGTCTCATGGAAGGTAACCGTATAAGACGGGTTGCTCCCGGTAACAGTAGCAACCACCTGAAGCAGGTTGAAGGTCCCAAACCCGTCATTGTTAGGATCGCAAACAGATAATGGCTGGGGAGGAGTGACAGAAAAATTAGCATTGATACTTACCACAACCGATTCAATATCGGAACAAGAACCTAAAGTACTCTTGATATAATATGTTCCACTAACAGCAACTGAATTTGGAGAAGCCAACGAAAGTGTAGCAGCAGCATCAGTCCAATAGCTTAATATACCGCCGCCTGTACTGCCAGCTGTAACCGCAGGAGCGGTAATATCCACGGTAGCCGGTGAACATACAGGAGCTGGATTATTGATCACTAAATTTAGATTGCTGATGGTAACAACAACCGGTTCAATATCAGAACACGAACCTAATGTACTCTTGATATAATAAGTACCGCCTGTTGCTACAGCATTTGGAGCTGTCAAGGCTGTGGTAGCAGTAGAATTGGTCCAATAACTTAATGTCCCGCCCCCAGTACTTCCGGCTGTAACTGCAGCCGCAGTAATATCTACAGTATTTGGTGCACAAACTGCAGCTGGATTGGTAATTGTCAATGACGGTGTTGGATTAATGGTAACAAGAACCGGTTCAATATCGGTACAAGTCCCGGAAGTACTTTTTATATAATAAGTTCCGCTTGTTGCAACTGCATTTGGTGTTGCCAATACGGTAGTTGCAGTAGAGTTAGTCCAATAAGTTAATGTTCCGCCTCCTGTGCTTCCTGCCGTAACAGCAGCCACAGTAATGTCTACAGTATTAGGTGCACAAATAGCCGCAGGGTTGGTAATTATAAGTGATGGTGTTGGATTTATAGTAACTGTTACCGGTTCAATGTCGGAACAAGTACCCAGGGTGCTTTTGATATAATAAATCCCTCCTACTGTTAATGTTGCCGGATTTCCCAAAGACGATGTTCCGGCAGCATTAGTCCAATAGCTTAATGTTCCCGGATTTGTGGTTCCTGCTGTAACGGCTGGTATGGTAATATTCACAGTATTAGGCTCACAAACAGCCGCAGGATTGGTAATTGTTAATGATGGTGTTGGATTTATTGTAACCGTAACAGGCTTGATATCAAAACAAGCACCAACAGTACTCTTAATATAATACGTTCCACTGGTTGTTACTGCATTTGGAGTTGTTAACGCTGTAGTTGCAGTCGAATTCGTCCAATAGCTTAAAGTTCCACCTCCTGTGCTTCCCGCTGTAACTGCTGCAGTGGTAATGTTAACTGTATTTGGTGCACAAACTGCAGCCGGATTGGTTATAACCAACACTGGTGTAGCAGTAATGCTTACCGTGACCGGTTTGATATCGCTGCAAGAGCCCAATGTACTTTTGATATAATACGTTCCGGCTCCAACTGTAGTTGGGGTTGCTAAGACAGTCGTAGCAGCTGCGTTGGTCCAATAACTCAATGTTCCGCCTCCTGTGCTTCCGGCTGTAACTGCTGGCAGAGTAATATCAACTGTACTTGGTGAACAAGCCGCCGGTGGATTAGTAATCGTTAAAGAAGGTGTTGGATTTATTGTAACAGTAACCGGTTCAATATCGAAACAAGCACCAACAGTACTCTTAATATAATACGTTCCACTGGTTGCTACTGCATTTGGTGTTGCTAAAGCAGTGGTAGCAGTGGAATTCGTCCAATAACTTAAAGTTCCGCCACCTGTACTTCCTGCCGTAACAGCAGCTGCGGTAAGGTTAACTGTATTTGGCGAACAAACAGCATTTGGATTCGTTATTGTCAATGATGGCGTTGGATTGATAGTTACCACTACAGGCTTTGTATCGCTACAGCTTCCTACAGAACTTTTGATATAATATGTTCCGCTTGTTGTTATTGCTGTTGGAGTAGCTAATACTGTTGTAGCTGCAGCATTGGTCCAATAAGTTAATGTACCCCCACCTGTGCTTCCAGCTGTAACTGCAGCCGCAGTAATATCTACAGTATTTGGTGCACAAACAGCTGCCGGATTGGTAATATTTAATACCGGGGTAACAGCGCAGGTTGATGTACAGGTCCTGGTTAAGCTTGGTGTACAGATACCATTCCATGTCAATGTAAAAGTAACCGATTGTCCCGGGCCTGTTACCGGCACATTAAAATGAGAAACCCCAGTGTGTGTCCCTGTCACCGCCGGCCCTCCATTAATACTATAACTATAGCTCCAACTTGTTTGATATAAAGCCGGAGATGCCTGCCACATCACATTATTAAAGTCAAAAGCTACCTGCGTGGCTGTAGTATTAGCCCCATCGCAGAATAATGTTGGTGCATTAAGTGCGGCATGGCCAATGTAAACCGGAAGATCAGCCCTAGTGCTTTCACAGCCTGAAATCGTCTGGCTGACATAATAATGCACTACAGAACCCGGTGCACCAGTTGTTAGTGGAGTTGGCGCTGTTGCAGAAGCTGTTCCCCCTGTAGCGTTTGTTCCATACCAGTTCAATGTTCCACCGGTTGCCGGAGTGGCCGTTAAAGGGACCGCTGGGTCATTCTGGCAATAAGTTATCGGCATAACATTTGGGGGAGAACCTCCGCCAATTGATATTGTTGCCGTAGCCGTTATCGAATTACCACAACTATTGGTATTGGTAAGTGTAAAGGTAATAGTGCCTGATGCACCAGCTGGTACCGTATAGGTTGTGTTTAAATTATTCGGATTAGTCACAGTACCATTGCTTGAAGTCCACGCTACAGACTGATAACCTTGTGCCGTTCCTGTTAAAGTGACAACAGCACCTGGTGCTACACAAGCTGTAGGATTAGCAGTGGCAGTAACCGTAAATGGCGTAGTTGGCGCATTACATCCTGAATTGGTGTAAGTTGGAACTCCGGATGGGCTAAAATTAACAGTGGCTCCATCCTGCTCTGCCGCCGTACCGCCACTAGTTCCATTGATATTGATCAAATTGCTTCTTTCATACGTAACCGAATCAGTACATCCGGCACCAAAAGTCATAGACAGTGTTCGCGTTCCCGGTGTTACATTGTAATTTCCAAAATGCCCCCCTGTAGTAGTAGTATTATTCTGAAAAATGATATACAGATCACTGTTAAGTGAGCTAAATGAATTAAAATTAACTGTAAAGTTCTGGCTTGTAATCAATAATACTTCGGCATTCGCCGGTAAAACCCCGCCCACTGGCTCTATTACCCTTCCACAATTACCCGCAGCAAGGATAGAAGCATTGATAGCCGCTACTTTAGTAGCTGTCAGTGCATTCTGGATCAAGCCGGTCCAGGCGTTCGAAGGCCAGTTCACCGACAATGTGCTCGTATTTAAAGGGCTTGCCCCTACCTTGAACCGTACCATTTCATTAAACCCTTCATCATTGGTAGGTGTGGTTAACGAACAGGCATCCACTAAAATTGACTCAATATCAAAGCATTGTGAATATCCCTGGACGGAAACAAAAAAGAATAAGGTTAGTAATAGCTTTCGTAAATAATTCGTCATCTTCATTTTATTAGGCTTGTGTTTTTATTGGGGTTGATTAAAAAAACGGGATTCAAATATATGATTTTAATGGAAGTACAAAACTAATTTGAGGTAAATTACATAAAAAAGCCTCAATAAAATGAGGCTCAATAATTTATCTTTCTGCTTTCCTCCTATCCTTCTCTGCTTTCAAAAGGTTTAACTCCCTGCTGGTTTGACCGGCTACAGAGGTATTTTCTTCTGCTCTCCTGATAAGATAAGGCATCACATCTCGAACTGGGCCAAATGGCAGGTACTTGGCAACATTGTAGCCATGTTCTGCTAAATTGTAGCTGATATTGTCACTCATCCCATACAATTGCCCAAACCAGATCCTATTGTCATTTTTAGCAATTTTCTTCTGCTCCATCAATTCTATTAGTTTATAGGAACTTGCTTCGTTATGCGTTCCTGCAAAAATGGACATCACGTCAAGATGATCCATCATATACGCCATCGTTACATCATAGTTGATATCGGTGGCTTCCTTGCTTTCGCAGATGGGTGTCGGGTAGCCTTTTTCTTCAGCACGTTTATGCTCCTTTTCCATATAAGCGCCACGGACGATTTTCATCCCGATGTAAAACCCTTCCGCTTTTGCCTGTTCGTGCAATTTCTTCAAATAATCCAAACGATCCCAGCGGTACAGTTGCAACGTATTGAAAACAATCGCTTTTTCTTTGTTGTATTTGCGCATCATTTCGGTAACCAAATCATCAGCAGCATCCTGCATCCAGCTTTCTTCACCATCTATTAACAATGCTACATCTTTTTCATGCGCAGTTTTGCATATCAGATCAAAACGGGCAACTACACGGTTCCATTCTTTTTGTTCTTCCAGGGTAAGCGGCTGATTTTCGCCAAGCTTTTCATACAGGTAAAAGCGGCCAAGGCCGGTTGGCTTGAAAACCGCAAACGGAATGGCATGTCGTTCTTTGGCAAACTCAACCGTTTTCAAAGTCATTGCCAAGGCTGCATCAAACTGTGCCTCTTCCTCTTTTCCTTCTACCGAATAGTCCAAAACCGAAGAAACGCCTTTGGTAAACATAGTATCTACAACAGAAAGGCAATCTTCCTCGGTCGTTCCGCCACAAAAATGATCAAAAACCGTGGCCCTGATCAAACCTTCCACCGGCAAATGTGCTTTGAGGGCGAAATTGGTAACAGCTGTCCCAATGCGCACCAATGGCTCACTGTCGATCATTTTGAACAAAAAGTAAGCACGGTCCAACTGGGTATCCGATTTGAGTGCAAAAGCGACTTTGGTATTGTTGAAAATCTTTTCCATTCTTTTGTAATAATTCGACAAATATAAATATCCTTTGGTGATTATTTATCAATTTTTAGACTATTTTTGACGCATAATTTTAGCAAAAATGCAATCAATACAAGCTAACGGTTATCCTATTTTATTTGGTGAAAACGCATACGGTTTTCTTAATGATTTTATTGCAGAAAATAAGTATTCCAACATTTTCATTTTGGTCGACACCCATTCCAATAAGTATTGCCTGACACGGTTTTTGCCCTTTTTAGCAACCGATAAAACCATAGAAATCATCGAAATAGAATCAGGGGAAAGCGAAAAAAACATCAGTACCTGTGTAGAAATCTGGTCAATCCTGACCGAATTGGGCGCTGACAGGAAAACATTGATGATTAATGTGGGTGGCGGTGTTATTACCGATATAGGCGGATTCATTGCCTCTACTTTTAAAAGAGGAATCGATTTCATCCATATTCCAACTACGCTTCTGGCAATGGTTGATGCTTCTGTTGGCGGCAAAAACGGCGTTGACCTGGGCAACCTTAAAAACCAGATCGGTGTTATCAATGTACCAAAAGCCGTACTGATTGACACCGAATACCTGGCCACTTTGCCGCAAAACGAAATGCGCTCAGGGCTGGCGGAGATGCTGAAGCATGGGTTGATTTTCGATGCCGGATATTGGTCATCCTTTAAAGATCTGAGCACCATTGATTTTGCCGATTTTGATGGATTGATCCACCGCTCAATCGAAATCAAGAATGAAATCGTAATGCAGGACCCGACCGAAAACGGAATCAGGAAAGCATTGAATTTTGGCCACACCCTGGGCCATGCCATCGAAAGCTATTTTTTAGAAAACGAAGACAAAAAACCACTCTTACATGGCGAAGCCATTGCCGCCGGCATGATTATGGAAGCATACATCTCGTGGCAGAAAAAGCTGGTTACAGCTGTTGAATACCTGGAGATCAAAGATACCATCAATACCGTTTTTGAAGTCATTGATTTTGGGCAAAATGATTTGAATCCGATACTGGATTTACTCATCCACGACAAAAAAAATGAATACGGGAAAATCCAATTTGCACTGCTGGATGGAATCGGGAAAATAAAAATCAACCAGGAAGCTGATAATGAATTGATTATAAAATCATTCATGGATTACAAATGTTAACATTTTTTTCACGCGATTACTTGCATATGGAAAATTTTATTTTTTAAATTTGCCCAGATGAAAAAAACTGCCAACACTACTGTTTACAGTAATTATGACCAAGAAATTAACCATAATTTCTTAGCTGCTCCTGATACCACATTCAGGCGGAAAAGCGATTTTATCGCTATGTGTTCGCAAATCAATTATTTATCCCAGGAAAAACTCCCGATTATTTACGCTAATATCAGGGTTTGAATCGCGGATTACTTTGTTTTATTTCAAAATAATTTAATCTCAAATTCAACAAACTCAAATGAACACTAAATATTACGACCTAATTAATCAAACATTTTATTTTCCTCAGGAAGAATTTACATTAAACAAAGACCATCTGCAATTTCACAATATCGATTTGATGAAATTGGTAGAGCAATATGGCACTCCGTTAAAATTTACGTACCTGCCTGCCATATCCAACAATATCAGCAAAGCTAAAGGCTGGTTCCGAAAAGGAATGGAAAAAAATGGCTACGAAGGAAAATATTACTACTGCTACTGCACCAAAAGCTCGCACTTCAAGTTCATTATGGACGAGGCGTTCAAAAACAATATCCACATCGAAACCTCATCTGCCTATGACATCAATATCGTAGAGAAACTGATGGAGGAAGGCAAGATCAATAAGAATACTTATGTGGTATGCAATGGTTTCAAACGCGACGAATACATTGCCAACATTGCCCGCCTGATGAACAACGGGCACAATAAAACCATTCCGGTTATAGACAATTATGAGGAATTGGATTTATTGCAGGAACAGATCAAGGGCAAGTTCAAGATCGGAATCCGTATTGCTGCCGAGGAAGAGCCAAAATTTGAGTTCTATACCTCTCGTCTTGGGATTGGATATAAGGATATTGTACCTTTTTACAGAAAACAGATTCAGGAAAACAAACAGGTGGAACTGAAAATGCTGCACTTCTTCATCAATACCGGTATCCGTGACACGGCATATTATTGGAACGAATTGTTGAAATGTATGAAAGTGTACATCAACCTGAAAAGAGAATGCCCTTCTTTGGACAGCCTGAACATTGGCGGCGGTTTCCCTATCAAGAATTCATTGGCATTTGAATACGATTACCAATATATGGTTGAGGAAATTTTGAACCAGATCAAGATTGCCTGCGACGAAGCTGAGATTGAAGTTCCGCATATTTTTACCGAATTCGGTTCGTTTACCGTTGGAGAATCCGGTGGCGCGATTTACCAGGTGTTGTATCAAAAGAAACAAAATGACCGTGAAAACTGGAATATGATCGACAGTTCATTCATTACTACCCTACCGGATACATGGGCAATCAATAAACGTTTTGTAATGTTGGCCGTAAACCGTTGGAACGATACCTATGAAAGGGTATTATTAGGCGGAATGACATGCGACAGCGATGACTATTACAATTCGGAGCAGCATATGAATGCGGTGTATTTGCCAAAATACAATAAGGAAAAACCATTGTACATCGGTTTCTTCAATACCGGTGCCTATCAGGAAACCATTGGTGGTTTCGGCGGATTGCACCATTGCTTAATACCACAACCTAAGCACATCCTAATTGACCGTGACGAAAACGGAATCATAGCCACCGAGGTTTTTTCTGAGCAGCAAAGTTCAGACGATGTCTTGAAAATATTGGGCTACGATAAGAAATAGTAAATTCCTACAGTCGTAAAAAACTGGGCTTTTAAATAAAATTTAATTAAAAAAACTGTTTGTGGTTTTAGAAAAAAAGTTTTTCTTTGACCCAGACAACAAACAACAACTTACAAAATGAGTAAAGGACCTATAAGTCAATTTATAGAAAAACATTACCTTCATTTCAATGCGGCTGCGCTTGTTGATGCTGCAAAAGGCTATGAAGAACATCTGCTTGACAATGGCAAAATGCTGATTTCCCTTGCGGGAGCAATGAGTACTGCAGAATTAGGAAAATCATTAGCCGAAATGATCCGCCAGGACAAGGTACATATTATCTCTTGTACCGGAGCGAACTTAGAGGAAGATATCATGAACTTGGTAGCTCACAATTCTTATAAAAGGGTACCAAATTACCGTGACCTAAGCCCGCAGGAAGAATGGGATTTATTGGAGAACCACTACAACCGTGTTACCGATACCTGTATTCCTGAAGAAGAAGCTTTCAGAAGATTACAGTCACATTTATATGACATCTGGAATAATGCCGATTCTAAAGGCGAGCGTTATTTCCCGCACGAATTCATGTACCAAATGATCAATTCGGGCGTATTGCAGCAATACTACGAAATCGATCCAAAAGATTCGTGGATGGTAGCTGCGGCCGAAAAGAACCTGCCAATTGTAGTTCCGGGATGGGAAGACAGCACGATGGGCAACATCTTTGCTTCGTATTGCATCAAAGGCCAATTCAAGCCTACAACGATGAAAAGCGGCATAGAGTACATGATGTGGCTTGCAGACTGGTATACCAAAAACTGCGAAGGAAAAGGAATCGGATTCTTCCAGATTGGCGGAGGAATTGCAGGTGACTTCCCTATATGTGTGGTGCCAATGCTGTATCAGGACATGGAAATGCACGATGTGCCTTTCTGGAGTTATTTCTGCCAGATTTCAGACTCAACAACAAGTTACGGTTCCTACTCAGGAGCTGTCCCGAATGAGAAAATCACTTGGGGTAAACTAGATATTACCACTCCCAAATTTATTGTAGAATCGGATGCTACCATAGTAGCTCCATTAATTTTTGCTTACTTACTGGATTTATAAAAAGTTTATTATGAGAAGAATAATCGTAGACTATGCTAAACTAACCGGAGACATCTTGAATTTATTGGTGGAGAAGTTTCCTGAAGGTTATGATGACACCGACATTATCCGTTTTAGAAATGCACAAAACGAATTGATCGAAGCTGTGGAAGTACGCACCGAAGACACTATTTACCTGGTAAAAGTAAGTACGAAACTAGCCAGCCGTATGGAAAAATTCGATGAAGAGGAAGATATCGATTCAGTTGTAGAACCTATCGATCCAATCAAAGGCCTGGATGATGACGATGACATGCCTTCTGATAGTGACGATGACGAAGAAGAGGATTTATTGAAAGATAAAGGCGGTTCCGATGACGGGGATGACGATGATGACGATGACGATAATTTTGAATCTTCTGACAACTTTGACGACGATGACGACGAAGAATAATTAAAACATAAAGAAAATCCCAAACCGCTGGTTTGGGATTTTTTATTTAATATTTTTCAATTCCCTTTTCTCTGAGCATCGTCCTTAGCACGCTATACAAAACTGCTGTATTCCAATCGTCAAGATAACTATATCCCCTATTGATCTTAGATGGGTTCTCGGAAGAGTAAATCGAGAAATACGTTGCATAATTCCTGGTCCGCACATTTTCCCAATGAATCAGAACCTTTGTCTTATCAAAAATCCCTGTACTTATAGTGACCCCTTCACCATTAAATAAAACACTCCCTACTGAAAATATTTCACCGCTTTTATGCCGCTTGATATAATCTTCAATTATTTCGGTAAAATAGCCTTCCCACAATCGATCGAGGATTTCATTATAAAGCATATGAAGTTCCTGCTTCTTTCGCCCAAAATAAGATTTAAAGACAATCCGGATTACCTTGTTTTCATTATTCCTGATAAAAATTTCATACTTCCTTCCATAAACAATCCTAAAACGGATCCAGCGCATGCCAAACCTATAATCGGAAATCGAATCTTTTTCAAGCCTAGTATCCGAAACTGTAACCCTGTCGGAATCCTCAAAACTTATGAATCCGGGATTGATAACCAATTTCCTTGGGCTGTTATCCCTAAAACCTCTCCTTATGACAAATTCTTTTTCTTCCATTTTCTAAGACTATGATCTAATCCAACTGCAATCATATTAAAAAAAATCCCAACTTTGTACAAAGAAACCTTTTTTATGAAACCAACCGATTTACAGCCTGATGAATTTGCCACTTACTACGCCACTTACATCAATCAGGTATCAGGCGAATATACACTTATTGAAGAGCTTGAAATATCAGTACACCGCCTGATCAAATTTGTACAGAATATCCCAATGGATAAATTCGATTACCGTTATGCCGAAGGCAAATGGACGATTAAAGACATCCTGCTGCACCTTATTGATGCCGAACGCATATTTGCCTACCGTGCACTGCGCTTTGCCCGAAACGACAAAACCGAATTGCCTGGTTTTGAAGAGAATGCTTATGTTGACCAGGCCGGTGCCAATAAAAGAAGCATCCAGGATTTGTTAAGCGAATTGGCCGTTGTCCGCCAGGCAACGCTAACTTTGTTTAAATCCCTGTCGGATCAAGAACTGACACGAAAAGGAATCGCATCGAATAATCCGGTTTCGGTACGTGCTTTGGGCTTCATAATCATTGGGCATCAAAACCACCATCAGCGTGTTTTTGAGGAAAGATACCTATAATACAAATAATGCAA
Organism: Flavobacterium sp.; assembly: GCA_049841115.1. Lineage (GTDB taxonomy): Bacteria > Bacteroidota > Bacteroidia > Flavobacteriales > Flavobacteriaceae > Flavobacterium. The sequence goes on along the minus strand of JASGHQ010000003.1, from coordinate 43,964 downwards.
ATGACCATCACCATAATCCTTTTCCTGATCGTATTCTATTTACTGCTGAATATCAATAAGATATTATCCAAAAAGGATTATGTCGCCAAAGACATCATGGATAATGTTCATTCAAGGATCGCCAAAGCCAACGGAGCTTCAAACCAAAATTTCTCCCTTGAAAACAGCAGTCATGCAACGCAAAGGAATTACATGCATTTATATAAAAATGCCGATTTTGTAAACAAAAACTGCACAAGCCTTGAAGATTTCATAATTAATGATCAGGTCAGCTCTTATGATTTGATGAAATTGGCCGACCTCAACGGAATCCATCTCCAAATCCCAAACGCCTGGTACCCAATAACTATTGAACTGGTAAAGGAACTCAATGACAATGGCTGGGATAAAAGGGTTTCGTGCATCAAGGAAAAATATGCCTCGCTCAGATTTTATACAGGGCAAAGGTTCGATGGCATTACAGATAAATACGAGCATATGTCGGAACACATTTGCCAAACCTGTGGCGAAACGGGCGAAATCAGGAACAATTCGGGCTGGGACCGCGTGGCCTGCAGAAAGCATTATATGGAAGACCGCGGGAAAATTACCCTACAGGATTCGGGTTTTACATTCAACGGCGATTTTTACAAATGGAAAGAAATAAGGAATGCGGTTTTTGAAGATCTGGATTACTATGGAAGGTATCGGTTTCTGACAATAGAAATGAATGGCAATATCGTCAAACATCCCGGATGGAAAGACAACAAGCTGTATGTTCAGCAATATGTCATTGGCTACGGAAATTTTTTAAACCAATTCAGCCAGCATTCCCAGCATATTGACCTTAATTACACGCAGCACTATAAGGATGTAAGCTTTTGCGAAATTTGCGGTTACCAGGCTGTGTACCACGACAGATGCGAATGCTGTGAATACCTAACATGGGAAGGCTATAAAAAGCAGTGGGATGATGCAGATGAAAAGCTGAACCACATTAAATCGTATCAAATGTTCTGGTTTGAAGACAATGGCGAGCTTTACGAAAGCCAGGCGCACAATTACCCCAAAAATCCGGATCATAAAATCCTTTTTACAGAAGAAGAGCTTGCAGATTATTTAAATCCCAAAGATGAAATCTAAAAAAGACATGACACCTAAAATAAAGATATTTAAAGAAACGAAGCTCATTGGCAAAAAGCTGAAGATGTTTTTTGCAAATGATAATACGTTCAAGCTTTGGCAAAGCTTTATGCCGTATCGGAGTGAGATTAAAAACCAATCAGGTTCCGATTTATATTCGGTAAACATTTATAACCGCGTCAGCTTCTTTGAATCATTCAATGCCACGCATGAATACGATAAATGGGCCGCAGTTGCCGTGCAGGACTTTGACGAAATCCCCGAAAGCATGCAAACCCTGATCATTCCGGAAGGATTGTATGCTGTCTTCCATTATGTGGGCAGGCCTAGCGATGCACAGCCCACCTTCGGGTATATTTATGGCGAATGGCTTCCTAAATCAGGATATGAAATAGATGACAGGCCTTATTTTGCGCTGATGGACGAAAAGTACAAAGGCGAAGACCCGCTGTCTGAAGAAGAATTTTGGGTACCAATAAAACAACACAGCAATGGATAACTTAACAAGCATCTTAGGAATAAAACACCCCATCATCCAGGCACCGATGTATGGTGTCACCACTCCCGAAATGGTAGCCGCAGCCAATAGAAGCGGATGTTTAGGCTCGGCGGCATTGGGTGATTTGGATTATAAAAATTCGATAGAAATTATCCGTAAATGCAAAAAATTAACTCCTGGCATTTTCGCCGTGAACATTTTTGTAAACGATATCCCGCCGATCACAGCCGAATTGAAATCCGATTACAACAGGACGAAATCCTATCTGTATCAATTGGCAGAAAAACTAAACCTCAATGTTGAGTTACCCGAAATAGAAACCATAAAACCTTCCGGCTATCAGGAACAAATAAATGCTGTATCGGAAGAAAATTGTAAGATACTGAGCTTTACTTTTGGAAACCTCGACAATACTACTATCACCAGGCTGAAAAACAACGGAACCATTCTAATCGGAACCTGCACCAGCGAATCTGAAGCCCAGGTTTTACTTGATACGGGAATCGACATCATCTGTGTACAGGGAATTGAAGCTGGTGGCCACCGTGGCTCATTTAAAGCGGAAGGCATCCCAAAAATCGGCGGCCTTTCCTTATTGCAGAATGTTAAGGCAATAGCAAGTGTTCCTTTAATTTACGCCGGTGGGATTACCGGCAAAAAAGCAATAGAATCGGTTCGTATCCTGGGTGCAGATGGCGTTCAGGTTGGCACTTCGCTCCTATGCTCTGAAGAAAGTGCTTTGACACAGGCCGAGAAACAGCAGCTGCTAAAAGCTGATGAAAATAATATTGTATTGACCAAAAGCTTTTCGGGACGGTTTGCCCGCGGATTAAAAAATGAGTTCATCGAATTGTTTGAACAATCTGATTATATCCTGCCTTATCCCTATCAAAATAAATTGACCGGGCCTTTTAGGAAAGCTGCCCGGATTGCGGGGCTGACCGAATATGTAAATTTATGGGCAGGCCAAACCTTCAGGAACCTGAGTTTTGAATCTACTGAGGAAATCCTTAACAGGCTCAAATAAAAAACCGCTCCACTATCACATTTAGGATGCCGCAGGAATCCGGAACAGCAGTTCAAAAAGCGGTTTCTGGATATCCATATTGCTTTCTTTCTTAACTTCTATCTTTAGGCTGTCTACAATCCTGCCTCTCTCAAATTCGCCTACATTGTTCAGTCTGGTGCGCAAAACGTCTACAATTGCATATTGATTGGCTGTAGATTTTAACCTGCTGATGATATAACTTGAATCCATATTTATTTCTGTTAAGGGTTGTTACTTATTTCTGTAGCCAAATTATTAATCAATCGGGCAATCTTTCTTACAGCATTTTCGCCGTGATTTATAAAATTTTAAGGAAATTGTTTAACACTATAGCCGTTTTGCTATCTTTATATTGTTTAACTGCTCATTTTGAAGATGAAAAATTCCCACAATAAAAAAGAGCTTCCGTTTGAGAGGGTACTGTTTTTCAGCGATGCGATTGTGGCTATTGCGATTACCTTATTGGCGCTGGACCTAAAGCTTGACCTTCCTGAGGGGCATCATATTACGTTTCAGGATTTATTGCTGCCCTGGAAAAACTACATCGCCTTTATCCTTTCATTTATCAATATTGCTGCCTTTTGGCGCACGCACCACCAAATGTTCATTTACATCCATAAAATGAACGAAGGAACTATGGCCTATAATACCGGCTGGCTTTTCTTTATTGTCACGCTGCCTTTTGCAACAAGTGTGCTGAGTACCCATTTTGGTGATTCTGCCTCGGTTTTCCTATACAGCCTTAACATTCTGGCTTTGTCAGTCTTTCAGAATAGTATTTGGGACAGTTCAGAAAAACGCAAGGATTATATCGATACCGAAAAAATATCCGACAAGGAACGCGAACGTTTCAGGATTATGTTCAACCTGGACATGATCAACGCGCTGATCTGTGTGATACTGAGCTTCTTTATGCCAAAACTTGCCTTCTTCCTGCTTTTCTTTAAGCTACCCGTGTTTGCATTTGTAACCATTTATATCGGGAACCAAAGACGGAAAGAAGTTTCAGAAAAAAGGAAACAGAAGGAAAATGCAAAAAACCAAGAGTAAAATCAATGACATTAACCAAACCGATTATTTTATCCGCCTTAGCTTCGTTATTGATCTGCTGCCAATCCAAAAAAGAATTTTATTCGCAATGGGTCGTTCAGGTTCCATCCGATACCAACACAATCCAATGGATTAGCTTCAAATGGGCCAATGACAGCTTGGGTGGCAGGCCTATGCAAAAAACCTCAATACAGGTTCCGGTCAGACTAAAAGGGATGTCGCAGGATTTTGTACTGCAGTTTGACACGGGCGCCGACCTGACCGGAATAAAGGAAAACACATTAAGATCGGTTTGGCAGTTGCAAAAACAGGATGCCTCTAATCTAAGGCAAAAAGGAAATGCATCCTTCCTGCAGGATTTCGAATTTTATGCCGGCAATTATACTTTCAGGAATGAGCATGCCTTTGTTTTTGAAAAATACGGGCAAATGATGCAAAACCTCAAGGATACAATATCTTTAGGAACCATTGGCGCCGATATTTTGCAGGATAAGGTATTGATTATTGATTACCCTAATCAAAAACTGGCAATAGCAGCGGGCATTCCTAAAGAGTATAACGTAAAAACGATCCCGATTGAAATGGATAAAAATGGCCGCCCGTTATTGCCCATTCAGGTTGGCCGCAAAAAATTAAACATTCTTTTTGACACCGGAGCAAGCATTTTCCCGCTATTGGTAAAAGAAGAAACCATTTCAGAATATTCAAACAGCCCTGTTGACGACAGTTTAAAAGTGCGTTCCTGGGGAAAATTCCATTATGTAAAGCGCCGGAAAATGGACATTCCGTTTTTGTTGGGCGGAAAGGAATTCAAAAACCAAAAAGTGTATTCCAGCGCTAATGGGCAAGGCGTTGATCCAAATTCAGATGGCGTTACCGGGAATGCTTTATTCCTTGATCATACAGTTATTGTAGATTTTAAAAACAAAAAATTTGGCATTAAATAATTTAAGCTTACTTTCACTAATGTTATTACCCTAATTTATTTCATATTGATGATGAGTACTTCATTCAAGGGAGAATATGTTCCTTTCTACATCCGGCTCCTAAAAAGATTAGCACCGCTTTTCCTGATCATTTTTATCTGTCTTTTCAGGCTTCACTATGGCCGTTCTGCCGAAAAAATCATCTGGTTTAGGCCTTATTTTTATGGATTCATAGCCATTTGTATTCCGATAGGCATCTATTACCATACCAATAAAATCCGGACAATAGTAAATGAAGTCAGGCTATCCGGCATGCATTTTCATATTATCGGGCAGGATTTTTATTCCAGATACGAAGATACGCTCGACATTTCCAAAACAATACTGGAAATCCAGCAGGAAGAAATCGGCAAAAACAAAACCCGTTACTGCATTGAAATCTTTTCGGATGGCAAATACTATTACCTCAACAAATTCAACGACTGGGAATACAAAACCCTGGCGGCAATTGTCGATGAGTTTCAATCGAAAACCGGAAAAATTGTAAACGGAATGGAGTTTTACGATCAATTAGCCTAAGCCGAATTCCGCGCTGCATTGGTATTCCCGAAAAGCGAACGCGTAACCAGCTTGCCATAAACGTCCATCAGTTTTTCATCAACAGCATTGTTCTTCTTCATTTCGCTGATCTGGAATGAGGCATACTGTTGGATTGCCAGCAAAGGCAGTACAATCTGCTCCCGCATCGCTATAGATGCCTTACCGTCCGGGTAATTTTCCATCAGTTCCTTATGACCGGCAATCTTGAGAAGCAAACGTTTTGTTTCTAAAAATTCATCATAGATAATTTGCCAAAAAGAGCCGAATTCAGGATCATCTTTCATATATGCGGTAAGCGGGAAAAAGCATTTTGCCAACGACATCATGCTGTTTTCGAGCAAGGTCCTGAAAAACAGGGAATCATCATAAAGCGCTTTGACTTTTTCCCACTTATTGGTTGTTTCATAATGTTTCAGTGCGGTGCCAACTCCAAAAAAACCGGGAACATTTTGCTTCAGCTGGCTCCAGGCACTTACAAACGGAATCGCGCGCAGGTCTGCAAAATTCAGCTTCCCATCAGTATTCCTTTTAGAAGGGCGGCTTCCTATGTTGGTTTTCGAATTGTAAGCCAATGGGCTGATCTGTTCGAGGTACGGAATGAATTTTGGGTGCGATTTAAAGTCGATGTATTTTTGGTAACCAATATTCGCCAGTTCATCAATTATGGCTTTATCCGAATCCGAAAGATCATTTTCTCCTTTATTAAAAACCTGGTTCGCAACTCCGGCGCTTAAAAGGTTTTCCAGATTATGCCTGCAGGAATCCTGCGTGCCAAAATTGGAGCTGATCGTTTGGCCCTGGATCGTAATCTGTATTTCATGGTTTTCTATGGTAGAGCCAAGCGAAGCATAAAACTTGTGTGTCTTTCCACCACCTCGTGCCGGCGGCCCGCCGCGTCCGTCAAAGAAGATTACTTTTATGCCATACTTTCTCGAAACTTCTGTGATCATTTCCTTTGCCTTGAAAATGCTCCAGTTCGCCATTAGGTAGCCGCCGTCTTTGGTTCCGTCAGAAAAGCCAAGCATTACTGTTTGTGTGTCTTTCCGTTGGCTGATATGGTTTCTGTAAATTTTGTTTTGATACAGCTCCTCCATTATTTCGTGCGCATGCTGCAGGTCATCTACCGATTCAAAAAGCGGAACGATATCCACAGTAGGATTTTCCCAATTCAGCAACCGGAACATGGCAAATGTTTCGATGACATTCAGTGCACTTTCATTGTTGCTGATGATGTAGCGGTTGCAGCCCTTTTCGCCATTATTCTGCTGGATTTCACGCATCAGCTGTATTGTGTCCAATGTGGAGCGTGTCATTTCATTTTCAAATGTGTGTTGGCTTAGATCAAAACTGAGCTTGGAAATGGCCTCCATTTTTTGGTTTTCTGCCAACGAATCAAAATCTTCCGGGAAAAAAGCATTTTTTTCCCTTTTCAATAATGCAATGATATCATCAAAAACCTGATTGTGGATGTGGCTGTTTTGACGGATGTCCAGCGAGGCAAAATGGAAACCAAACTGATTGATCTTCTGCAAAAGCAGGTTCACTTCGTCCAGGTACAGCGAATTGTGTTTATTGATGATGATTTCCTTTACAATATTCAGCTCGTTGGTCAATTCCTCAAGCGTGATGAAAATAGCACCCTGTGAATAAAAAACCGAACGGTACAACCTATTTTCGAGGCTGATGATAATGGCATCTACCTCATTAAAAGTCAGTTTTCGGCGCAGGGCACGCACATCAAAATAATAGCATTTCAGGATCGAAGTGCGCAGGCGGTTGGCTACTTTATCGGTAATTTCAGGAGTCACAAACGGATTCCCATCGCGGTCTCCACCTGGCCAAAATCCGAGATTGATGATTGGATTTTCAATAATGTTTCCGTCAAAAAGATTCTTTTGGAGGTATTGCATCATGTCGCCAATTGTTTGATAGAACACATTTTCAAGGTACCAAACCAAGCTTATCGCTTCATCGTAAGGCGTTGGCTTTTCCTTTTTGATAAAAGGCGTTTTGCCTAACTGTGCGAGCAGTTGCTTTATCTGAAGTAAGTTCTCTTGTCGGATGGCTTCAGTCAGATCGGTGATGATTCCCAATACCGAACCAGGATAAAACTGAGTTGGATGCGCCGTCAAAACCGTCCGTACACAAAAATCATCCAGAAACCGGATCAATTCCTGACGGTTATCCTTGGCTTCTGCTTTTTCAAGAATATCACGAAGCGAGCCCCTTCCTTCGAGGTTATTGACAATAGGGAAAGCTGCATCCTCAATAGCGTCAAAAAGCACCACCTGCCTTTCGACATACTGTATGAAGCGGAAAAGCAAATCTATTTTATGCTCTTCAGAAGTATTGTCTAGGTATTTCTCCGCAAAAAAATCAACGATCTGTTTGGGTGTCCAGTTATTCTTAAAGCCAGTATCACAGACTTCGGAAAATAAGGGGAGCAAAACCCCGGTATTATCAATAGCATCAAACGGCAATGTAATGAATACACTGTTGTAAATATTGTATTTCGACAATACGTTTTGATTGAAACGTTCAATTTTAGGTAAGGTATACATATTATATTTTACTTTTAGTAACTCCAATTATCACTCCAAAATCACCATCGGTTTGTACCCAATCCTGTTTAGGGCAATAGGCTCGTGAAACAAAACCATCCAAGTATAGGGCATTCTTACAGCCTTTGTTTTTAAAGAATTGGGCAAAATCATAAAAACTGATTTCTTTTTTTGACATCGCAAACAAGATTCGGCCATTGGGTAAGATCCCAACACCATTCCTGATATTCAGGTTCCTGGAATCTTTGCTGAAAGCCTTATGGGTCTCACCGTCAATTAACAGCATTGGCCCGGACTGTGTAGCATAAAGCACATTTTTTCCATATTTGAAATCTTCTGTTTTGACAATCCCCGGCCTATTGTTGGTATCGATGAAAAAAACTCCGTTGGGTTTTAAATAAAAATTTCCGCCGCCATCGGCCGTATCAAGATTGTTCCTTACAATGCTGTTTTCGATAAAAAGCCCTTGTGGCGATTTGTCCTTTTTGTACATTCCGCCATTCATCGCAAAAAGCAATTCCTTTTTATCCTTGGCAAGCGAAGCCTTCAAACCGGCAATACTGCCAAAATTGTTTCCGTCATCATCCTTCAAATAAAAGCGCACATTTTCCTGTTTTGGATTGGCTTCATAAAATACAAAATCATCATCGGCTGCTTTCCAACTGAATTGAAAAAAGCAGCTCGAAATCAAAATCAAAAAGAATAGGAAAACAAGTCTTTTCTTCATTTTGTATAAAAGTAATTTTGGCTTAAATTAATAAAAAAACCCCAAGCTTGCACTTGAGGTTCCATTATTATTTTCTATCGGCCGATTAGTCCAGTTCCTGGAAAATGGTATGCATCAAACGCTTTTTGTCATTGATGCTTTCTTCCAGGGAAATCATGGTTCTCAGTCCTGTAAACGCCCTCGATATCATCGATCATGAAGATAACGTCTTTGGCATGCTTGGTGTCTTTGGCACGGATTTTACAGAAGATATTGAATTTTCCGGTAGTTACGTGAGCCACAGTCACATAAGGAATATCGTTAATTCTTTCCAAAACGAATTTGGTTTGTGAAGTATTATTCAAAAATACGCCTACATAAGCGATGAAAGAATACCCAAGCTTTTCATAATCCAACGACAATGAAGAACCCATGATGATCCCCTGATCTTCCATTTTCTTAACCCTAACGTGAACCGTTCCTGCGGAAATCAGCAGTTTTTTTGCGATATCCGTAAATGGGATCCGGGTGTTGTCAATCAACATGTCTAAGATTTGGTGGTCTACTTCGTCTAGTTTAAACTTGCTCATATTACTCATTTTGTTATATCTAAAGTTGTGTGTTTTGTCTCAAAAGCTAGGCAATATTTCCGTTTTCTATCGTGATATCGCCCAAACTAAAATTGGCCTTTGCCTCAATTTTCGGGATGTTTTCATTTCCATCGGCATAGCTTCTGCCTTTTGCATCAACCTCTACATGCCCGAAATATTCTTCTAAATCATCGATTTGGGCAATTTCTGCCTCAAAGTCAATTTTATTATTTCTCAGGACTTCCTTGTACTGAGCTGCAAAGTTCCTGTTTTTTTCAATACCATCATAATTTATTTTGACATTTTTATAAACAAAATCATAAAAAACCACTTTATTTTGCGGAATTTTCACGTATTCTTCAATTTTATTGTCAACTATATCGTTTTCGTAAAAATATTGCAAACCCGAAAGCAGTGCAATAAAAATAAATTTTCGTGTCTCTTCCCGGTGATAATCGTTTTGAAAATGACCCGCCTCAAAAAGTACGGTCGGCACATTAAAGTACTGGAAAGTATCACCAACACAATTCAGATTGAACGAATCATCAAACCTTCCAACCTGGTTGGGAATAAACAGTTGCAGGGTTTCATTCATGACTGCGATAACATTCATGGCTTTGATCCGAACCTCATTGATGTCACGGGTTTCATTATAAGCCGGCGCCAAAAAAGAAACCGTCGCTGGATGGTTCGTTTGCCCAGCGCCATAAATTGTTCGCTGGTCATGAAGATTGTAGCAATAATCCGGTTGAAAATCCTCAAATGCCTTCCTCAGAACTTTGCTCTCCGGCTGTGAAAGATGTTGCGCGTCGCGGTTCAGATCAATGCCTTCAGCATTTTCGCGGGTGTACATTGCAGCACCGTCCGGATTGAGCATTGGCAACATGCAGAAAGTGAATTCGCCCAAAAGCTTTTTACCCAAATCGGAATCCGAATGCAGCAGGTTGATAAAATCAAACAGTGCTTTAGTCGTAGTGCTTTCGTTACCGTGCATCTGCGACCACATCAGTATTTTGGTTTTCCCGGTCCCGGCCTGTACTTTATATATGGGCTTTCCTTGTACTGATAGCCCAATGGTTTCAGTTGGATATTTTGTCAATAAAGGCAAGATGTTTTCAAGCGTGATGTACCGCCCAAAAAGCGATGCCTCTTTATGATCTTCGTGTAGCTGTGTGTAATTCATTGATTGGTTTTAAACATTAAAACTTCTTTCTGGTATTTTGCCCCTGACATCTTTAAAATGCGGCAGGATCAGTTTCATATCTTCGTCAAAATTACCGGTAACCTGAACAGGCTTGCCAAAATTGACTTCTTTCTTTCCATAATCTAAAGCAACGGGAATAATCGGAACATTGGCTTTTAGCGCGATATAGTAAAAACCGGTGCGGAGTTCTGTTACTTTTTTTCGGGTTCCTTCAGGAGCGACTGCCAATCGGAAGGTTTCATGTTTATGGAAAACATCTGCGGTTGCATCTACATTGTTTTTGCCTCCGCTCCTATCCAGCGGGGCACCGCCAACGCTTCTGAAATAATAACCTAACGGAAACACAAACAATTCTTTCTTGCCTACAAAATTGATTTCGATATTCAATATCCCGCGGACGAGCAAACCCATAAAAAAATCAAGATTGGAAGTATGCGGAACCACAATGATGATGCATTTCCTGATACCGGCATCAACACCGCCAATCAATTTCCATCCGAGCAGCCGAAAGAAGATAAATTTGTAAAGTCGTTGACGCATGCCTATTTATTTTGCGTAAATTTAGTATTTCTGTCTTATTTTTGGGAAAAATATTCATTGATGGTGCGTAAATTCTTTAGCTATTTTATTCCGATTAACATTTACAGGAAAAACTCGGCGGTGAGCAAAACACTTGAAGTAACCTGGAATAATGGCGAGTTGGTACTGGACAGCAAAAGCACCAACTACTCTTATGGAAGTCTGCAGCGAATCCTTAGAAAAGGCCTGAAATACATAGGTTTTGAGCGTATCCGGAATTTTGAAAACATCCTGGTTTTAGGTGTGGCTGCCGGAAGCGTCATCAAGACGTTGGTGGATGAAATCAAATTTAAGGGAAAAATCACCGGCGTTGAAATTGACGAGGCGGTGATTGCCATTGCGAATCAGTATTTTAATTTGGAGGCGGTCCCGAACCTGGAGATCGTGATCGATGATGCCTTTGAATATGCCTTAAGGACCAGGGAGAAATACGACCTGATCATCATTGACATTTTTGAAGATACCCATATGCCTAACTTCCTGTTTCAGGATTTTTTTATACAGAGAATCAATTCATTGTTGAACGTAAACGGATTCATCCTGTTCAATACGATGGTCATCAATACCCAGCAGGAAGAGCGGAATTTGGTTTACAAATCAAAATTTGGCGGCAATTATTCCCTGCGGATGTATCCGAAAGTGGAAATCCATAACGAGCTTTTTACCATCAAGAAACTGGGTGAGTAAAAGTAATAAGTCCATCATTCTTGCGTTATAATAAAAAAAACACCATGAAAAAGTACGTTGCATTTACCCTGTGCCTAATATTTTTAGGCTGTTCCAACAATTCCTCGGATGATTATTCCGAAAATATAAATTTCCGGAATGAGATGCGGAATTTTGTAATCGGGATAAGCCATTATGCAAAAAACATAAATCCGGATTTTGCCATTATCCCGCAAAACGGCATTGAATTGGTTTCTGAAAATGGAGAAGCCAACGGAAATCCAAGCATAGCTTATCTTGATGCGATTGATGCCAACGGCCAGGAAGATTTGTTTTTTGGTTATGACAATGATGATGTGGCAACTCCTTCTTCCACCTCAAATTACCTGAACGGGTTCATATCGATTTCGAAAAATGCAGGAAACAAAATCCTTGCGATCGATTACTGCAGCACACATTCTAAAATGACCTCTTCCTATAACCAGAACGCGGCTTTGGGCTATATTTCATTTGCGGCCAACCAAAGGAACCTGAACAATATCCCTGATTTTCCGGCGCCAATTTATAATGAGAATGCCAATACCGTAGCCAATATCCATCAGGCGCAAAATTTCCTGTACCTGATCAATGCCGAAAATTTCACATCGAAAACCCAGTTTATCAATGCGGTTACCGCAACCAATTATGATGCGCTGATCATGGATTTGTATTTTAACGATGGTACCGCTTTCACGGCTTCAGAAATTGCCCAGCTCAAAAACAAGGCCAATGGCGGAAAACGAATTGTGATTTCCTATATGTCGATTGGCGAAGCGGAAGATTACAGAAGCTATTGGAACCCAAGCTGGAATTCCAACAAACCAAGCTGGCTGGATGCCGAAAACCCAGACTGGCCGGGCAATTACAAGGTAAAATATTGGAATGCAGAATGGCAGTCCATTATTTATGGAAATGATGACTCGTACCTCAAGAAAATCCTAAATGCTGGTTTTGACGGGATTTATCTTGACATTATTGATGCTTTTGAATACTATGAAAATTAAAACAGCTTTCTCGCCTGCTCCAGATCTTCAGGCGTATCAATCCCGATGCTGCCCTGGCTGGTCTCAACCATTCGGATCCTTTTTCCAAACTCCAGATAGCGAAGCTGCTCCAGCTTTTCGGAAGCTTCAAGCGATTTCATCGGCAAACGGTAGAAATCCAGCAATGCCTGTTTCCTAAAGGCATAAATCCCGATGTGCTTCATATAGCGCACGCCTGCATCGGCATCGCGCGGATACGGAATTACGGAACGTGAAAAGTACAAGGCAAAACCATTTTGGTCGGTTACGACTTTTACATTATTCGGATTTTCTATTTCGGCTGTATCGGTGATCTGGAACATCAGCGAAGCCAAATCAATTTTAGCATCAGGATCATTCCGGAACACTTCCAGTACTTTTGCCAGCGGTTCTTTATTGATAAAAGGCTCATCTCCCTGGACATTTACAACAATATCTACATCCAGATTCTCAACGGCCTCGGCAATCCGGTCGCTGCCGCTTTCGTGTTCCTTGATGCTCATAATTGCTTTTCCGCCGTTGTTGATGATTTCATCATAGATCAAAATCGAATCGGTAACCACAAAAACATCATCAAACAAATTGGTATTCACAGCCGATTCATACGTTCTCTGGATTACGGTTTTGCCGCACAGATCCTGCATCAGTTTGGCAGGGAAACGGGTTGAGGCATAGCGGGCGGGAATTACGGCGATGGTTTTCATTTTTAATTGCTCGGTTAATGTGTGGCTAAGGTACTGAGTTTTGTTTATTCTGAAAATTTATATACTAAAAAACCCCGCTTGGCTAAGCGGGGTTTTTATTTTTTAAGTCTATTTACTGAAACTCTCTTTCCAATTCTCCTTTTTTATCGGCATCAGCCAATTTCTTTAAAGGCTTAGACATTTTGACTTTGTTTTTTGGATTTTCTGCGTAAGCTATAATCAGCTTGATGGCACTTATCTTAACAATCTTGCTGTCATTGGCATAGGCTTCATTTTCGAGGCAGAACTTTGCCATGCAGGCCATATAAATTCCCAGCAATCCGTTATCTTTTGCGACTACCTTATCCATTATATCTGCATCAATGGTAAATGAATAATCCGGAGATCCATCCATCCACTTCAGTATGTACTGAACCGCTTCAGTGCGTTTTTGATTGCTTTCATCATACGGAACCGACAAAACATACTTGCTGGCTTCAAGCACCTGCTTGTTTGCGGCGGTATAATCCTGTTTTGTCTGGAGTTTTTTTGCGTCGTATTGGGCGTTGATAAAAGAACAACTTAAAAGAAATAGTAACAGAAATGCTTTTTTCATAAGGTTGGGTTTTAATGGTTACAGCAGCACAATGTACAAATTAATCTGAAACCACGATCATCGGTTTAAAACCAATAATTAATGCTGATGCCTATATTAAAGTAGAACTTGTCTTCCTTTTCCCTGGTCGTAAAAAAAACATCGTCCTTCCTTTTTCGGACCTGAAAAAAAGGCCATTATAAAAGGCCAGCCTCGATCTTTGGCGTATTTTCTGGAATCCATAATAATAGCGGTAACCCAGTTGCAGGGCGTGTTCGTTCATGTGCGAACGGTTGCCGCTTTCAAATTCGTTGCCATAGCGGTCAATAACCTCATCGTGGGAACCCTGACCGTAATTGAAAAACCATTCGGCGGTAAACGACTGGTTCTTCAGGAAACCGATTTCGGTGCCCAAGGAAGAATAGAACCCAAATCCGTTGCCTAGAAAAAACGGAAGTGCCTTGGCTTTAATACCATAAGTGTTTTCATTGGAAATTGGATTGAAGGGTGAATAATCTTCCTGCGCAAAGACCGGGAATGCCATCAAAAGCAATAAAAGAGTACTATTTTTCATAATCTAATTTTCCTCAAAATTCTCATTCTTGAAACCTATCAGGTACAGCTTGTCTTTAGCCCGGGTAACTGCCGTATACAGCCATCGAATATAGTCAATGTCAACACCATTGGGCAGGTAAGGCTGCTCGATAAAAACAGTATTCCATTGCCCGCCCTGCGACTTGTGGCAGGTAATTGCATACGAAAATTTTACCTGGAGCGCATTGAAATATTCGTTGCTCTTGACTTTGAGAAACTTTCTATATTGCGCTTCTCCTTCATAATCCTTCATCACTTCCTGGTACAGGTGGTTGCTTTCCTCATAGGTCAATGAAGGCGATTCGCTTGTAATGGTATTCAGCAGCAGTGTTGTTTCAAAAGGTTTCTGGTTCGGGTAATCGACCATCCTGATCTTGACTTTGGCAAATTTGAAATCGTACAATTCCTTGAAGCCAAAAATTTCCAAGACCTCAATGATATCTCCATTGGCAATGAATCCGGCTTCGTCGGTTTCCTTAAGCCAAAAATAATTGTTCTTGACAACCATCAATAAATCGCCCACCGACAAATCACTTTCCTTATCCAAAATCTTGCTGCGGATTTGCTGGTTGTACTGATTTGCCCTTTTGTTGGAACGCACAATGAAACAGGTGTCTTCAATGCTGTAATTGCTGTAAGCGCTTTGGATGGCATCCTGTATATCATAGCCTTCGGTTAGCCTGACAATGTCTTTATAACCTTTTAGGCTGAATTTGAAATTATCCAGGAAATGGCCTTTCAGCAATTCGCGCAGTTCGGTAGCATTATATAAGATACCCGAATATTCTTCCTGGCGCATTACTTCATCAAGCTCTATTGAAAAAACTTCTTTATTATAATGCATCGCCAGTTTATCTGTGTCAAGCGCTGGGCTCACATCCAGCTGCACGGGCGGAAGCTGGGCCGTATCGCCAAGCAAAATCAGCTTGCAGTTTT
Source organism: Flavobacterium sp. (assembly GCA_049841115.1). GTDB lineage: Bacteria > Bacteroidota > Bacteroidia > Flavobacteriales > Flavobacteriaceae > Flavobacterium. The sequence goes on along the minus strand of JASGHQ010000003.1, from coordinate 28,544 downwards.
TGCCGTTGTACACAAACATCATCAGGTCATCGAGCAGCGAGCCGTTTTCATACAGCTTGGCTTCGGTATTGACATCTGAAATCATCGACGATTCATCAACAATGAAAATGGTATTGGTGTGCTTGTTTTCCTTCATCGTAAACGAAACACCACCGCTTTTTCCTTTCTTAGGATAATAGATTTTCTTATGGATCGTAAATGCTTCCTTATTTGAATAGTTGGCAATGACTTTGGCCGCACGGCCTGTGGGCGCAAGCAGGACATACTTTTTACTGACCGCGCCAAGGTTGTTTACAATGGTAGAAATCACGGTGGTTTTCCCGGTACCGGCATATCCTTTCAGTACAAAAACCTCATCCCCGTTTTCATTGGTTACAAAATCGGCGATCTTTTGAAGGAAAACATCCTGTTTTACAGTCGGCTGAAACGGAAACTCTTTTTGTAAAATACTGTAAAACTGGCTGGAAGTCATTTTGGAATACTCTGAAAAAATTGGAATCCAAAGATAGTAGTTACAAATACAACTATTGTATTAATCCAATACAAATATTGTATTTATATTATACAATTCAATACAAATCTGATACAAATTCGTAAGTTTGCCATCCGCAGCAAACAAACCAATATATGTGGCAGAATACGAATGTTATCGACAAAATGTACCGCAAGCTGGCGATTCAGGTTTCTCTGAATGGCCTGTCGTTTGCCACATTTGATACTTTGATGAACAAGCCACTTCAATTGCGGAAAATTGATTTGGGCAAGATCAATGTCACTACCCGGATTGAGGATTTGTTTGCCGAAGCCTTCCAGAATAATCCCGAGCTGAAAGCTGGCTATGACGAAGTGGTAATCATCCACAGCAACAACCTGTCGACCTTTGTCCCTACTCCGCTTTTTGACGAAGAATACCTGGGAAGCTATCTGCAGTTCAACACCAAGGTTTTTGAAACCGATTTTTTTGCATATGATGAATTGGGGAATTATGAGATGAACAATGTTTACATTCCGTATGTAAACCTGAACAATTATTTCATCGATCAGTACGGTACTTTTGATTACAAGCACGCCAATACGATTTTGGTCAACAAGCTTTTGGATTTGTCTAAAAACAATGAAGAGCGCAAAATGTTCGTACATGTAAGCGACAACCATTTTGAGATTGCAGTGATCCAAAACCAGAAGCTGCAGCTCTACAATACATTTGAATACAAAACGCCTGAAGATTTTATTTACTACATATTGTTTACGGCTGAACAGTTATTCCTGAATCCGGAAAACTTCAAGCTCGAATTGTTAGGTAAGATTGCCGAAGGCGATGCGCTTTATGACATTGCCTACAAATATGTGCGCAATACTTCGCTGTTTGACGTCGGCTTCATGTTTGGCGTTTTATCCGATGCCGAAAAACGAGAACACTTTATACTGCTGCACTCATGAGGATCATTTCCGGGAAATACAAAGGCCGAAGGATACAGCCTCCAAAAAACCTTCCTGTAAGGCCAACAACAGACATGAGCAAGGAAGCGCTGTTCAATGTTTTGAACAATCATTTTAATTTTTCCGAGCTCAAGGTCTTGGAGCTTTTTGCCGGCACAGGGAGCATCAGCTACGAATTTGCCTCGCGTGGCGCCGAACCGATATTGTGCATTGACGGCGATTTGGGTTGTGTCAATTTTATCAAAAAAACCGCAAAAGAATTTGAGTTTGGCATTACAGCGATCAAAAGCGATGTTTTTAAATTCCTTGAAAAGCATACCGGGAACTATGACATTATTTTTGCCGACCCGCCTTACGATCTTTCGCAAAATGATTTTGAAAAAATCGTCAGCCAAATATTCGACAACGAATTATTGGACGAAGCCGGAATGCTGATTGTAGAGCATTCTAAGTATACCAAACTGGAAAACATGCCCAATTATTCGTTTCAAAAAAACTACGGTGGTTCTGTTTTTAGCTTCTTTGAGTTTGAAACCGAAGAAGAGAATGAAGATGACGAGGAAGAATAACTATTTTATCCTTCCCGAATTTTCATCAATGTTTTTTTCCTTCATTTCAGAATTCCTGATTTTGCCAAAAGAATATTTCAGCGATAGTGACACGATGCGCGAATCTGTGTAATAAACTCCTTTTGCCGCAACATTATTGATATTGAAGCTTTCCTTAAAGGTCATTTTCCTAAAAATGTCATTCCAGCTTAGGGCGCAGTCGAGATGCTTGAAAAAAGTTTTGGAAATAGCAGCATCCATAGTGATGATTCCCTTTTTTTCAAAAACGCCCAGCCTTTGCGTAGTATAGCCCCAGCCGGTAAGCGACAGCTCAATGTCTTTTGGCAAACTCAAAATATGGTTCGAATACATATACAATGATGGCTTGGCCTTAGTAGATTTGGCCATTTCATCATCAATTTTGGTCTTACCGATATTGACAACGTTGGTATTTGTCCAGAACCTGTATTTAAATGGCAGTGTCAAATCGATGGCAAAACCCGATTCCTTTTCGAAGTTGCTTGTCGTAAACGTTAATAATTGTTGCGAATCATCATACGATGCCCCATAATAAACCGGATTTGTTGTCTTATAAAAAACCAGCTTCAGCGATTTGTCCCTGTATTGGTAATTGAGCGACAATTCATCTGTAAAGGTTGGCTGAAGGTTGATATTGTTTGACCATACAAAATGGGGATTAATGTAAACCGATACCTGGCTCGTTGAGGAAAAATTAGGGCGTGCCACGCTTTTGGCATAATTGGCACCAACCGTATTGCAGCTGTCAATAACCATTTCAAGCTGCATTTTTGGAAACAGGTTGGTGTAGTTTTTAGCTACAGACGGATCACTTTCGGTGCTGTATTTTCCTTTTACAATGGTGTTTTCGGTTCGCAAACCTGCGGAAAAATTCAGCTTCTTATAGCTTCCTGAAAACTGGGCGTATCCAGCAATGTTCTTCTCTTTGTAATTGTACCTAGAAATCGTTGCTGCGGGCGGATTGGCATTTTCAACCTCAAAATCCGTCAAGGCATCGGCACCAACAAATAATCCGCCCAATTCGAGCTTCATCCCGTTTTTGAATTTTTTCTCCAAATCGGCCCTTGCCGAAAAAACATCAATCCTAAAATCCTGATTTCTGAGCTGCGATAATTCGAAACCATTGCCGTTATAATTATTTGCAATGACACTTTCCATTTCCTGATTGAAATGGGAATACTGAAACCCGGAAAACAAAATCACATCAAGGCTTTTAATCTTGTGGTTGTAGTTGAGGAACGAATTGGTGAATGCCTGATTTTCGTCATTCTTGTTTAAGGTATTGATGTCGTCAACCGTGGCTGCATCCTGATTCAAAGTATGCGTTACAATGTCAAAAGTATCTTTTCGGCTACGGCGGTTTAAGGTAAATGACAGGTAATCCTCTTCATTGATTTTGTAAAACACACTGCCGCCATACAAAAACTGCGGCCTTTTGGTCACGGCCGTAACCAGGTAATTCGAATGGATATCGTAATCAGGCATTGTAAAATTATTGCCGTTGCTTTCCCAAACCTTCAGCTGGTTGTAATTGAAATTGGTTTTGAATTCTACCTTTCCTGATTTGAAATTTGCATTCAGACCCGAATAATTATTAAAGTATTTCTGGAAATTGGCCGTTTCAGAAACGATGACCTTATAGCCTTCCCTTTTGCTGAATTTGAGCGTTACCAATATCACGGCCCTGCCTTCGGCTTCGTATTTTGACGAAGGATTATGGATGATTTCGATCGTTTTGATATCATCAACGACAAGCGAATTCAGATCATTGATATCTACTTTTTGGTTATCAATGTATAAAAGCGGGCTTCCTTTGCCAACAATGGAAATGCTTTGCTTGTCAGGGCTAACCTGTATTTTAGGAAGTTTTGACAACAGGTCGAGCGTGTTCGGGAGCGCATTGTAAATTGAGTTGGCTACATCAACTTTGATGTTCCCGTTCTTGTTGGTGATGGCTTTCTTTTCCTTTTCAACAATAACTTCCTGTAATTCTTTTGGCTTTTCTTCGGGCTGCGCATTGGCGAATTGTAGTGTCAGCAGGGCAAACAGCAAAATGGCATTTTTCATTTTTAGGATTTTTATTCGCCGCAAAAGTGTTTTTATTTTCTGAGCCCGAAAGTTAATTGGAGGTTAATGCAGGGTTAAAAATTTTTATTTGCCTTAAAACCATTAATTTTGGAGCGCAATCCGATGCCATGAAACAAAAGATAAATTTACTGATAGCATTTGCAGCCCTGGCTTTAATGGTGCTTTGCGCCATTCAGGTTTATCTGGTAAAGACCAGTTATGACTATAAGGTAGAGCAGTTTCATGCAGAAGTGAAGGATAAGATTGGCAACATTACCAATAATTACACCGAACTCGATTCGAGCCTTTTCTTCAAAAAGGAAATCATTTATAAAAACATTGCGCAAAAATTCATCAACGACAAAAGTTACCGCGACCAGATCAAAACCGATTTGCTGGCCAATGAATACCGCGACGTAATCACTAATCGCATCCGTCAAAAGCTCAGCAAGGAATTCAAAGACAATGAAATAGAATTTGCATTTGTAGTCAATAAATTCATTGTTTTTGAAAATGAGGCCGAAACCGACACCATTTTTTCAGAAAAACCAAATATCAAAAACCTGGTTTATGGCAATCTGGCTTCTTTGGATGGTGCCTTTGCCATTAGGAATTATGTTGGCACTACCGGTGGCTTCCAAAATCCGAATTACAGATTGCTGACGGAAGACTGCTTTTATGTTTCGATTAAAAACTGGGAACAGATCATCTTGGGCCGGATGGCTTCGCTGCTGATCCTGTCGATAATCTCAATCATCGTTTTGGTAGCGCTTTTTGTAATTGCGATTAAAGCCCTGATCAAACAGAAAAAAGTGAGCGATGTCAAAACCGATTTCATCAACAACATTACCCACGAGCTCAAAACACCACTGACCACTTTGAGCGTTTCTACCAAAATGCTGGCGCGCGACGAAGTACAGCAAAACAAGGAAGCATTTGGCAAAATCCTGGATACGGTGGACCGCCAGAATGTAAGGCTTCAGAATCTCATCGATCAGGTGATGAGCAATTCGCTGGGTTTTGAAAACATTGAATTGCAGAGAGAAAAAGTAAAAATTACCGGCCTGCTGCAAACGATCATCAAAGATTTCAGGCTCGCTTTTCCAAATGTAACGATCATAGCCCAATTCAACTTCCCGGAAACGATGCTTACCCTGGACAAATTCCATCTGACTACCGCCGTCAATAATGTATTGGAAAATGCCGTAAAATATGGCTGCCAAAACATTACACTGATCACTTCTCAGGAAAGCGGCATGTTTTCCATCAGCATTCAGGACGATGGCATCGGGATTGCGAAAACCAAACAGCACCTGCTTTTTGAGAAATTCTACCGTGTTGAGCAAGGAAACCTTCACAATACCAAAGGGCTTGGGCTTGGGCTGTATTATGTTGACCAAATCGTAAAGGCACACCGCGGCTCGATAAAAGTAGCCAGTGAATTAGGCCATGGCGCTTCCTTTACACTTAGCATTCCTACTGTTTAAAAATGAAAAAAATACTTTTAGCCGAAGATGATATCGACTTTGCTTCGGTACTCAAACCCTACCTGGAACTTCATTCATTTGATGTAAAATGGGCCAAAGACGGCGAAGAAGCATGGCAGGTTTTGCAGAAAGATGCGTTTGACATCTGTATTTTTGATGTAATGATGCCAAAAATGGACGGGTTTACCTTAGCAGAAAAATGCATTGAAATCCATCCTGACATCCCATTTTTGTTTCTGACGGCACGCAATCAGAATGAAGATAAGATAAAAGGCTTGAAGCTTGGTGCCGATGACTATATCGTAAAGCCTTTTGAGGCCGATGAACTGGTTTTAAGGATTGGCAATATTTTAAAAAGGACTTCGAAGATTCCGGTAATCAAACCGGGCATGAATGAGATCAAGATTGGGCATTATCTTTTCCATACGTATAGGCTGGAACTGAAACTTGGGGATAAAACCCAGAAACTTACCGAAAAGGATGCAGCGCTGATCACTTTTCTATACAATAATAAAAACCTGCTGCTGAAGCGTGAAGAAATATTGAAAGCCGTGTGGAAAAACGACGATTTCTTTTCAGGCAGGAGCATGGATGTATACATAAGCAAGCTGCGTAAATATTTTTCGGGCGATCCGGCAATTTCAATTGAAAGCATCCGCAATATTGGGCTGGAATTTAAGGTTCCGGCCAATTAATAAAACTCGATGAGATCAATTTTATTATTGACAAACTCTACCGAAACCATAATGCTGGCATCTTCTGTAAAGTATTCAAAATCAAAATCCGTACAACCGGTTTCTTCATCAGCAAAAAACGAAATTTGCTGAAAATTGAAATCACGTGAAAGATTGATTCCTTTTTCGGGGAATTTGGAATCGAGTGCTTTTTGCACATCATAAGTCAGCATTTCAAGCCTGTCCAATACTTCATAAGCTTTCTGAAGCGATGCAGGATAAGGGCTGTTGATATCTCCATCAATTGTAAACTGGGTCTTTTCCTTGTTCTTGCCTTTAGGATTTATTTCGCCGTTCCAAAAAAAGAATTGATCCTTTGGCTCGTATTCATTGGTTAGTTTTCCCAGTTTGGAATCGATTAGGGTCTTGGTTTGCTTTTTGCTAAAAAGGCTTCCGAAAAGTAGTTTTAATAAATTCATGGTTTTTGGTTGTATTGAAAAAAAAGCAGGCCTATAAGCCGGATTCTGTATCTTGATTGCTCAAAACCCTTATCATTTATCTAGCCGCACCATTACTGGCGAAGTCAATCTTCCTACCCTTCGGCAACGGACGAGCAGCCCTTAAATGCCGATATACTTGGAATTTCACCGCATAGAGTTTACCTGGTTTCACTACAGCATGACCTGTACCTGCTTTCTGTTGCACTTGTCCTCGCCTCACGGCGGTTGGGCGTTACCCAATATGCTACTCTTTGGTGTCCGGACTTTCCTCCTCGACGAATCGAGAACGATAAGGCAGCCTGCGGTGCAAACTTACAATAATAATTTTATAAAAATCTGGCTTAATCCTGTAACCTGAGCGAAATAGTATGGAGTAATTTTATTGTAATAGATAACCAATAAATCAAAACATCATGGACCCGCATATGTACCATTACGCTACTGTTTCTAAAGCACTGGAAGAATTAAAGGAAAAAGGCTTTACTGTTGATTTCAACAATCAGGAAGGAAGGATCATCAACAGCCCGCATGATTTTACGATTGAGCATGTATATCGTTACGAAGGTGACAGCGATCCGGGGGATGAGGCTATGGTTTTTGGAATCCTTTCCAGCACCGGCGAAAAAGGCGTTTTTGTGGCTGGCCCGTCGGCTTGGACAGACAATAGTGCTGCCATGGTTTTGAATGAATTGAGCATTAAAAATAAAAAAGACCCGGAAGAACATCCGGAAATGAATCCCGAAACCAGCCAGGAACCAAAACCCCATGAAGACCACAAACCCATCCATGGACAGGAACACAAAGCACAGGGAGAACATAAAACTGATTGACCATCTGTAATGGAAAGGCTCAAATCAAAGCTCGAAAAAATAGGGCGCGACCCAAAAACGACAGCCAAGTCGGTTGGGTTGCGTTATTCCATCAACATCAATAAAGGTTTTTTCAGATTCAGGAAAGGCGATGGTTTCATTTATAAGGATGAAAACGGCAAGCTGATCCGTGACAGAAAAAAGCTGGAGCGCTTTAAGAAATTAGTACTGCCGCCTGCCTGGGAAAACGTCTGGATTTCGCCTTATGAAAATGGGCATCTCCAGGCTACCGGTATTGACACCAAAGGCAGAAAACAGTACCGCTACCATCCTCAGTGGAACAAAATCAGGAACCAGTCAAAATTTTACAGGCTCCGCAGTTTTGCAAAAGCCATCCCGGCAATCCGCAGACAGGTTGAAATCGATTTAAATAAAAAAGGCCTGCCTTATGAAAAAGTGGTTGCATTAGTGGTAAAGCTGATTGAGCTCACCAATATCCGCATTGGAAACGATGCTTATAAAAAATTGTATGGCTCATTCGGGCTTACCACTTTACAGGACAAGCATGTAAAATTTGGCAGTAGTAAAATTTATTTTGAATTTACAGGAAAAAAAGGCATCAAGCACAAAATGAGAACTGGAAAGCCCGCGTTTGGCCAATTTGGTCAAAAGGTGCAAAGATATTCCAGGGCAGGATTTGTTCCAATATTATGATGATGAAGGCAACCACCGTAGCATTAGTTCGTCTGATATCAATGGCTATTTAAAAAAGATAACCGGCGAAGATTTTACCGCAAAAGATTTCCGGTGTTGGGTAGGAAGCGTCAATGCGCTTGAAGCTTTCCAAAAATTAGCACAACCCGAAACCCAGGCCGAATTCAGGCATAAGGTGGTAGCCGTTTTGGATGAAGTGGCCTCCAAATTGGGAAACACCAGGGCCGTCTGCAAAAAATATTATGTCCATCCGACTGTCATAGCAGCCTTTGAGCACGGTTCGATATGGAACTACAGACCCCGCAAAAGAAAATCCAAACTCAACGCCGAGGAATATGCCTTGACAATATTACTCGAAAAAGAAACGATTGCTGAAGTTTTTGGTTAGTGGATTTCCAAAAAAATAGCTATTTTTAGGGTATGAAAAACAGATATCATTACGCCTCCGTTATCAAAGCTTTGGAAGAACTGAAATCCAAAGGCTTTGCAGTTGATTTCAATTTGTTGGAACAAGACATTATGGATCATCCCGAACATTATGAAATACTCCACATTTACCGTTATGAGGGAGATTCCAATCCTGATGATGAGGCCATAGTGTATGGCATCAAATCGAATACCGGTGAAAAAGGGGTTTTCGTCGCAGGATTTTCACCTGGTTCCGAAAGCGAGGCAGCCAAAGTATTGCATGACTTAAGCATTAAAGGAAATAGCCATTAAATGGATCTTAAAAAGTATCTTATTTGGGGAATATTTATCTGCTGGAACTTTTCGTTTGCCTGCGAATGTAAGCCCCAGCGTATAGAAACATTGGTCCAGAGAGGATTGTCATTTGCCGATATCATATTTTATGGAGAAGTCATCCAAACAGATACCATCAACCAAACGTATACTTTTAAGATAATTGAATTATTTAAAGGGAAGTATACTTCAAGAATCATCAAGGGAGATGCTAAAACCAGTTGCTCTGTTTCACCAAATAAGAATGAATTTTGGATTGTTTACGCCAGCCTGGGCAAAGATAAAAGCATCGATATAAGTATGTGTTCTCCTTCGCAAACCATTTATGGCGGAGGATACAATCCTGGGCCACCACCTCATGATCCGGCTATCATGGATCCGCAACTGAGCAAAATCATGAATCGGATTTATGAACTTGAATATACCAATAAAGGATTGTCCAACTGGGTTTACCAAATTGAAAAATTACGCCAATACAAGCTGGTTCAGAATACCATCACTGAAAAATCAAAAAGTGATTTTAAAGACAAATTAATCATTGGTTCACTCATTGCCAATGCGTTGCTTTTATTAACCATCATCGGCTTAATTGTTAGTAAAAAATCCTCAAATAACCGAATTACCCAATAACAAAACCAACTATTCCATTATATTTGTAATCCGATAAAATTCTATGGAACAATTTGTAGTATCAGCCCGTAAGTACCGTCCGCAAACGTTTAAAGATGTTGTGGGGCAGCAGGCTATTACCAATACCTTGCTCAATGCCATAGAAAATAACCACTTGGCTTCCGCCCTATTGTTTACCGGTCCGAGAGGTGTCGGTAAAACTACCTGCGCCCGTATTTTGGCCCGAAAGATCAACCAGCCGGGCTATGACGATCCGTTTGAGGATTTTGCTTTCAACGTATTTGAGTTGGATGCTGCTTCGAACAACTCGGTGGATGATATCCGGAGCCTGATAGACCAGGTGCGTATCCCGCCGCAAACAGGACAATATAAAGTGTATATCATAGACGAGGTACATATGCTGTCGCAGGCTGCTTTCAATGCGTTCCTGAAAACGTTGGAAGAACCGCCAAAGCACGCCATTTTTATTTTGGCTACAACCGAAAAACATAAAATCATCCCAACCATATTATCACGCTGCCAGATTTTTGACTTTAAGCGGATTACCGTAAATGATGCCAAAGAGCATTTAGCCGAAGTTGCCAAAAGCCAGGGCGTACAATACGAAGACGATGCTTTGCATATTATTGCTCAAAAAGCCGATGGCGCAATGCGTGATGCGCTATCTATATTTGACCGCGTGGTTTCGTACTGCGGAAACAACCTGACACGCCAGGCCGTAACCGAGAACCTGAATGTCCTGGATTATGAAACCTACATTAAGGTAACCGATCTGATTTTGCAGAATGACATTCCGGGTTTATTGCTGGCTTATAACGAAATCCTGTCCAAAGGTTTTGATGGGCATCATTTTATAGCAGGATTGGCTTCGCACTTCAGGGATTTATTGGTTGCCAAAAATCCGGCTACGCTTTCGTTATTGGAAATGGGAGAAGCGGCGCAGCAATTATATGGGCAGCAATCCCAAAAAACTTCACAGGAATTGCTTTTAAAAGGAATCGACATTGCAAATGACTGCGATTTAAAATACAAAGCTTCGCAAAACCAACGCCTTTTGGTAGAATTGGCCTTAATGCAGCTTGCCTCTATCAGTTTTGATGGAGAAAAAAAAAAGCCTGACTTTATAATCCCGCCTACTTATTACAGGAGGAATGATTATTCGATCACTGAGGTTAAACAGCCAGTCGCTAATCAAGAGTCATCAGCCATTAGCCAAAAGCCATTGGCAGAAAATATAGAAACAGTTGAATTACCGCCAACAACCAACCAACAACCGGCAATCACTACTCCACCGGTAACCGGCTGCCCAAAACTTCAAGCTCAAACCCTAGAAACAGGGACCAAAATATCGTCAATGTCCTTGGCCAGCATCCGTGCGAAAAAGGAACTGGCGGAAACCATAAAATCGGCGGTAAAAGAAGTGGTGCATTTGCCCAGCGAAGCATTTACCGAAACCGAAATGCTGGAACAATGGCTAAAGTACGCGCAACGTATGGAAGACAAAGGCTATAGGATCATTGCGGCTCTACTGACCATCAACGACCCAATACTTGACGGGACAACAATCATCCACGAGCTGCCTAATGAAAGTTCGAAAATAGATTTTGAAAAAGAACGGCCCGAGCTTTTGGGTTACCTTCGTGGCAAACTGCACAACCATGATATCCAGATCAATGTGAAGGTGAACGAGACTTTGGTAGTCAAAAAAGCATTTACCAATCAGGACAAATACAACCGTTTGGTAGAACTGAACCCAAACCTGGAAGTGATGCGCAACCTTTTTGGCCTGGATGTAGAATAATTATTCTTTAGGTTTCCTGTCTTTAATAATCCCAAGCAGCATACTCAAACCTATCAAAACCATAGCAAAAATCCCAAGGTAATGCGTTGCATTGGTTTTAAAACGCAGGTCTTCATAATCAATGCTGTACAGATGAAAACCAATAATAATGATGCAGGCCATAAGGCAGATGATTCTGAATGTTTTCATATTACAATTTCCCTTGATACATTGCTTTTACGATTCCGTCAGCCAGACCTATTTTTGGTACGAACAATTGGCGTGCGCCACTCCATTTCATGGCATTAAGGTATACTTTTGTAGCCGGAATGATTACGTCGGCACGGTCAGTATTCAACGCCAGCTCAGCGATACGCTGCTCATAAGTCAGTGAACTCAGGTATTGGTATTGTGAATTAAGATACAGATAAGACAACGGTTTGTCCTGTAATTTCCCGGAAAGCTTGAACAGTTTATTGATATTCCCTCCAGAGCCTATTAAAATAACTTCATCGTACTCTTCGGTATTTGACTTGATCCATTTTTCGATTTCTTCCCAAACGATATCGCTTACCATATTGTTCAGCATGCGCACCGTCCCGATTTTGAAGGATTTTGATGTGATCATCTTACCATCGGAAAACAACGAGAATTCGGTACTTCCGCCGCCAACATCAACATACAGATACGTCTTGTCCGTTTTGAGGAAATCGTGCAAATCAGAAGAAGCGATAATGGTTGCTTCAATCTTACCGTCAATTATGTCAATGTCGATATCACAGTTTTCGCGGATGATATTGGCAACTTCCTTGCCATTGTAGGCCTCACGCATCGCAGATGTTGCGCAGGCCTTGTATCTTTCCACCTTATAAACCTTCATCAACAGCTTAAATGCTTTCATTGCATCTACCATCCTGTTGATATTTTCCTCAGTGATTTCACCAACGGTAAATGCATCCTGGCCCAGACGGATCGGCACACGGATCAAGGCACTTTTATTGAATTGGGTCTCCTTGTCCTGTTGTTCTACAATGTTGGTAATAAGCAACCGCATGGCATTGGAACCGATATCGATAGCTGCATATTTTTTAATTGAAATCATCTAAATCTGTTTATTCTTTTATAGGTTATTTTGTTTTTTGCGGCTTTTCTTTTTCTTGCTTCTCTTGTTTTTCCTGCGCTTTCTGGCTGGCTTCCAACCTATTTTTATAATAATTATAGGTTTCATGCTGCGCTCGGAAAATAGGTTCTCCGGGGCCTCGTACACGATATCTGTTTTCAAAATTTTCTGAATGGAAGCGCGCTTTTACATTTCCTCTCCAACCGACATTAAAAGTATCTATAATTTGTTTTTTGATATTTTCATCATAAACCGGGCAGGTAACTTCCACCCTTCCGTCAAGGTTGCGTGTCATGAAGTCAGCAGATGAAATGTAGACTTCAGGATCATCATTATTACAGAAAATATACGAACGGGTATGTTCTAAAAAGTAATCAACAATGCTTACAGCCTCAATATTTTCGCTCATTCCTTTCACTCCGGGAATCAAAGAACAAATCCCTCTTACCTGCAGTTTGATCTTCACTCCGGCATTGCTCGCTTCGTATAATTTGTCGATTATTGGGTAATCTGAAAGGCTGTTCATCTTTAAATTGATGTAAGCCGGACGGCCGATAATGGCATTATTTATCTCCCTGTCGATAAGCTTGTAAAACTTGGAACGCGTGTAATGCGGAGAAACTATAAGGTGTTTGTAGCGATGGATCCTATAATTTACATCGAAGAAATCAAAGATTTTTGAAACATCTTTCATGATTTGCTGGTGGCTTGTAAACAGCGTCAGGTCGGTATAGATTTTAGCAGTGCTTTCATTGAAATTTCCTGTAGAAATAAATCCGTACCGCTTTAACTTCCCATCCTCAATCCGGTCGATAACACAGATTTTGCTGTGAACTTTCAGGCCTTTTATCCCAAAAATAAGCTCAATGCCTTCCTGTTGCATCTGCTCGGCATACGAAATATTGCTTGCCTCGTCAAACCGCGCCTGGAGCTCAATCTGAACCACGACTTTCTTCCCGTTTTTGGCTGCATTGATAAGCGAACTGATGATTTGCGAATTTTTGGCCAAACGGTACAGTGTGATTTTTATCGAAGTGACTTTCGGATCCAAAGCTGCTTCACGCAGGAATTTTATCAGGTAGGAAAATGACTGGAATGGCGCATTGATCAGATAATCCTTTTGCGCAATCTTGTTCAGTATACTGCCATCTAGCGACAAGCCTTCAACCGGAAGCGGAATCCTCGGCGGATACAGCAAATCAAATCTTCCCAGGTTTGGGAAATTCATATAATCACGGCGATTATGGTACCTTCCGCCCGGAATGACACTATCGGAAGCATCGATTCCCATTTTGTTAAGAAAGAATTTGAGGGTATCTTTCTCGATATGTTTGTCAAAAACAAAGCGTACCGGTTCGCCCACACGCCTTTCCTTTACAGAAGCAGATATCTTTTCGAGCATGCTTTTGCTCATATCGCTATCAATATCGAGCTGTGCATCGCGCGTAATCTTAATCATGTGTGCCGATATGCTTTGGTAATCAAAAATATTGAAGATACTGCTTAGGTTATACCGGATCACATCATCAAGCAGCATTAAGTATTGCTTGCCATCCCTTTCCGGAAGCTCTACGATACGATTGGTATTTTTTGGTATTTCAATAATGGCGTAGCGTACTTCGGGCTTATTCTTTTTTACCAGACCCAGCATACTGGTTTTTTGTTCGGTCTTCATTACCAATTTAACGGCCAGGTAACCCGAAGTATCCTTTAATAATGGAAATTCAGCCAAATCATTCAGAATGATGGTAACCAATTCAGGGCTAACTTTTTGAATGAAAAAATCTTTGACAAACGCTTCGTGTTCGCCAGTGGCCTCGGTTTCATCAATGATGATGATATTTTCCTTAACCAGCTCTTTTTCAATCATATTCAGCACACGTAAACTCTCCGTTTGTTGTTTGATTACGATTTCAGTGATGTCCTTTACCAATTGCTGCGCAGAAATCCCGCCAAGTATTTTTTCCCCAGATTTGCCTGATAAGCTCAATCGCCTTATAGCAGCAAACCTAACGCGAAAAAATTCATCTAGGTTGTTGGAAAATATCCCTATGAATCTTAACCTTTCAAGTAACGGCACTGCTTCATCGGCAGCTTCCTGCAAAACCCTGGCATTGAATGCCAGCCAACTTTTTTCTCTATCTATATAACGAAATCCATTATCTGTGCTCATACTAACTTTAAATCTCTTGGAAAAACAACCTTTTTCGTAACACCATTTTCAATATTTTCCCAACTGTTTTGGTCAAATATAATATTTACAAACCCAGATGTGGAAACATTGTCTATAAAAGTGTTGCCAAATTTATTGACAAAATTGGTAATCGCCTCATTATGACCAAAAACGATTAAGTGCTCGTAATGGTCCGGGCAGGATTTTATGACCTGCTCCAATTTTCTTTCGTCAAAAGTGTAGAGCTCTTCCTTAAACTCAATGCTTTCTATGGGAAAGGAAATATTTTGGGCAAAAATCATGGCTGTTTCCTTTGCACGGGTAGCGGCACTACTCCACACCACGAAGGCTTTGGGTATTTGGCTGGCAATATTGGACGATACCAAATGAGCATCCTGGATGCCTTTGCCTGTCAAAGGCCTGTCAAAGTCCCGAAGCGGTGCATCCCAGCTTGATTTTGCGTGCCTTACCAATATCAGTTGTTTCATGATGATTCTTTTTAGGTATTAGAAACCATAAATTTAAGGTTTTAAACCGTAGCATAAAACTGTTTTGACGGGATTCGGCATTATTTATTTGTTAAAAATGAAAAAAACAGAATTAAACGTATTAAAAACAGAAAACATAACTCTTTAACAAATACTATTTTAAATCAGAATTAAATGTTAAAACAGGAAAATGTTATAAACATCCTTTTGTTAATTATTTTTTGTAGTATTTTTCGATATAAAATTGTTAAATAATGCACTTTATCCGTAAAATAATGCATTTTATCGATATTTTTTTTGGTGATTAAAATTAAACTATCTATTTTCGACCTGTTAAAAAGTGTAAAAAAGATAAATTAACCCCTTAAAACCCCAAATTATGATGTCAAAATTTAAACGAAAAAGCAAAAAAAACATCGGCAAGATGCTAATAATGCAAGAAAATCGTCATTTAAACGAGTTTTTGGGTTATTCGTAGAAAAATTTGGGAGCGATACTCGTTTAGTACATAATTTAGCCG
This sequence comes from Flavobacterium sp., assembly GCA_049841115.1. Lineage (GTDB taxonomy): Bacteria > Bacteroidota > Bacteroidia > Flavobacteriales > Flavobacteriaceae > Flavobacterium. The sequence continues at coordinate 12,814 of JASGHQ010000003.1, read as the reverse complement.
GCAGATAGTAAGACCCAAAATAACTATTAACCTATATGCCTACATCTAAACAGCTTCACGCCCGAAATCATTTCGTAATTTTTTGTGTAAAAATTATTTTCAATAACTAATTGTATGAAAACAAATAGCCCAAATGTATTATTTAACCATCGAGCAATATTATTGCTTGGAAAAACAAGTCAAGTCATGAAACAAAAACTATTATTACTTCTGACGCTGGTTTTCTTTTTCTCAGTCGGTTTTGCCCAAACAGGCAGGACGAGTCAAAGCGGATCAATTACCGTCACCGAGATGAACTCAGTGATCTTTTCAAATGGAGGAGGTTCAAGTTCGGCTCGTATGGCAAGTACTGGTACTAGTAGCTCAACGATCGATTCCGATCGATTGAAAAGCTTGGTAACCCAGGTGCAGGCTGCTACGTATTTCTTTGAAGGTAATGTGCGAACTTTCGGCAGTGCGCCTGTGAGTCTTTTTACGGACTTAGGGTCACTGAACCAGGTGAACAGCGCAATTACTTTGAAAAACAATATCGAGCTTGTCACCATTCGTATCAACACAGCAAGCGAATTGAATTCAACTATTGATTTAGCTGCATTTTCAAATTTCCCTAATTTGAAATACGTCTACTTTATCACAAAGTTAAATACTACCAGTGATGGCATTGCTTCTCATATCCTTAACTATGACAGCAGATTTAACATTTTATACAAAATCGACAAAGGAGACAGCAATCAATAAAAATTGATAAAAGAAGAGATATATGAAAAATTTATACTTTAACTCAATCGTAAAAAACCTAAAGCACATAGTTGTATTGCTTGCAATCCTTTTCGGATTCTCAAATACAATCAATGCCCAGGTTAAAAAAACGTTTACCCAGAGAACCTCGCAATATAGCCCTACCAAAAAGATCTATAATGTAAAAGGTGATTTCACGATGTTGGGTAATACCTGTTTGACGCCACAGTTTTATACTGCTACGACAAACAACAATGACGCAACAATGGTTTATGTTGATGTTGACAGCGATGCTAACACATTCAACTCATCAACTTCAACATTGGTATTCAATTCGGAAAATGGATCGGTACCAGCATGTTCGAACATTGTTTATGCAGGTTTATACTGGACTGGTAGATCTGCACCAAATACAACTTTTACCGCAACAAAAACATTTTTAACTGGTCAGCCGGTTAATAATGATTTTAATGCCGGAAACGGACAAAGCGTTGGAAATAGTTATTCATTGGCTATTTCAAGAGGCGGAAACACCAATGCAAGGTATCCTATTTATACTTTTACATCGGGGGTAACCTCTTATGCTTTCAGATTCTACAATTCGGGAGTTACCAATAGAGTAACTGTATCGGTAAATGGTGGTACAGAAACCAACCTTCCGTCTTCGATAAATGCTGGTGGAACTGAAGCAACATTAAATACTCCGTATGTTATTGCTAACGGAACTGCTACGATCACCATTAAAAAATTAATCCGTGATGCAGGTACCAACCTGTCAACAACAGATACGCAAAATTTATCTTCTATAGATCTTAATGTATCCGGAACCAGTACTGTAGTTTCAAAAACACTTAACAAAAGGGTTGTAAAGCTTAAAGGGCCAGCTTCATCTGCTTATACAGAGATTACTGCAGACCCAAATGATATTTACTATCCATCTACAAGTGATGATTACATTTACTCTGCCTATGCGGAAGTTACAGATTATGTAAAAACCAACGGTCTTGGTGCCTATACTGTTGCCGATTTGGCATTGCTTGAAGGTAACCCTGGCGGAACCGGATATTCTGGTGGATGGGCTATGGTTGTTGTTTACGAAAACAACAAAATGAAATGGAGAGACGTAACTATTTTTGATGGTTATGCTTATGTTGAATCAGGAAATTCAGCTGCAGGTTTAGAATTGCCTGTATCTGGGTTCAACTCTGCTATTTCAGGAAATGTTGGAATGAAAATCGGTGTTATCGCCAGTGAGGGAGATATAGGATATACAGGTGATTATTTCAAAATCAGAAACCTGCAGTCAGCTAACTATACCACATTGAGCAGGACTGATAATGGCGTTGTACCTAATCCGGACAACTTCTTCAGATCCTATATCAATGCTCCGGGTACAAGAACCCCAGATTTATTGAACAATACAGGTATTGATATCGGTATCATCAACATCCCGAATACCAATAACAGCATCATTGGTAACAATCAAACATCTACACGATTCTTATATGGTACAAATGGAGATACCTACTCTATCTTTACTATTGCGATGTCTGTAGACGCTTATGTTCCTGAAGCTGAAGGAATCATCACTGCAACAACAATCAATAACCAGCCTGCTGTTTCTCCTTACACCATTTTACCTGGTCAGGATGCAGGATTCAGCATTGATGTGAGAAACTTAGGAACTGAGGCAATCAACAACTACAAAGTTGTAATCCCTATTCCTTATAATGCCTCTTATGTACCGGGAAGTGCTTCGGGTACAATATACTATACAAATCCAAATACTACAATCACCGGAACATTTGATCCTACTTTAGGAGCAACTGGTTCTATAGTTTGGAACTTTGGAACTTTACCTCTGCCAGCTAACCCAACTACATTGTTAGCTAAACTGACATTCAAATTAAAAGCAACTACTGATTGTGAAATTTTGGCTAATGCTACTTGTTCAAGTGTTATTGCCGTAAATGGAAACTCAGTAGGAGTTGGTAGTACTACCAATGTTGCCTTAAATAACTCAACGTTGATCCAAGGATATACACAAAACGGAAGTTGTGTTGGTACTGCCATCCCTACTCCTATTAATGTTGGAATCGACGGAGTAAACTATGTACAGACAAGCTGCCCTGGAACAGATTTTACAAGACATTTCTCTTACTGTAGTGCAAGTACTACGGTGAAACCATCTGAAATTGCTTCTAACTTCCCAACAGGATCGCTATTCTATAACTCATTCCCAGTAACATTGAACTCTGTTCAGTTTACCGAATCAAACCCTATTCCGCTTGTAGCTGGTTCAACTGTAACTTATTATGCAATTCCTCCAGGTGGTGGAAGCGGATGTAATTTCCCATTCACTGTTGCAAAATGTCCGGTAATCATCGCTCAGGATGATACAATTGCTGGCGGCAATGGTACAACTGGAAACCCTAACGCTGGTAATGTACTTAACAATAATGGTAATGGTGCCGATACTTTAAACGGTACTCCGGCAACAATCTCACAAGTTAACATTACAGTTACAACTCCTGCTACACCTATTAATGGTGGGCCTGTTCCATCTATCGATGTGGCAACAGGACAAATCTCTGTACCTGCAGGAACTCCAGCCGGAACATATACTATCGTTTACAACTTATGCGAGAAATTAAATCCGACTACAAACTGTGATCCTGCAACTGTAACCATTACAGTAACTAAGCCGGTTATCATTGCTCAGGATGATACCTTAGCTGGTGGTAACGGAACTGCAGGTAATCCAAATGCTGGAAATGTACTGAACAACAACGGTAATGGCCCAGACACATTAAATGGTGCCAATGCTGATATCTCATTAGTAAACATAACTGTTACAACTCCAGCTACATCTATTGGTGGAGCACCGGTTCCAGTTTTAGCGCCTGCTACTGGACAAGTATCTGTACCTGCAGGAACTCCAGCAGGAACATATACTATCGTTTACAACCTATGCGAGAAATTAAACCCAACCAACTGTGATCCTGCAACAGTAACCATTACAGTAACAAAACCGGTTATTATTGCCCAGGATGATACCTTATCAGGTGGTAATGGAATGTCAGGTAATCCTAATGCAGGTAACGTACTGAACAACAACGGCAATGGCCCAGACACATTAAATGGTAACCCGGTTGCAATTTCTGAAGTAAATATTACTGTAACTACTCCTGCTACCCCTATTGCTGGTGCTCCGGTACCAACTTTAGTTCCTAGTACAGGTCAAGTTTATGTACCAGCCGGAACTCCAGCCGGAACATATACTATCGTTTACAACCTATGCGAGAAATTAAACCCAACAAACTGTGATCCTGCAACTGTGACCATCACGGTTACTGCTCCTGCAATCATTGCTCAGGACGATACTTTGCCTGGTGGCAACGGAACTACTGGTAATCCTAACATTGGAAACGTACTGAACAACAATGGTAACGGTTCAGATACTTTAAATGGTGCTACAGCCGCTATCACTTTAGTTAATATTACTGTGACTACTCCTGCTGCTCCTATCAATGGTGGACCAGTTCCAACTTTATCAACTACTACAGGTGATGTTTCTGTTCCTGCCGGAACTCCTGCCGGAACATATACTATCGTTTACAACTTATGCGAGAAATTAAACCCAACAAACTGTGATCCTGCAACTGTAACCATCACGGTTACTGCTCCTGCAATCATTGCTCAGGATGACACTTTGCCTGGTGGCAACGGAACAACAGGTAATTCAAACATTGGAAATGTATTGAACAACAACGGTAATGGTAATGATACCTTAAATGGGAACAATGCCCTTATCACTCAAGTGAACATTACAGTTACAACTCCAGCTACTCCTATCGGTGGTGCTCCGGTTCCAGTTTTAGCACCTGCTACTGGTATTGTTTCTGTACCTGCCGGAACTCCAGCAGGAACATATACTATCGTTTACAACCTATGCGAGAAATTGAATCCAACCAACTGTGATCCTGCAACTGTAACCATCACGGTTACTGCTCCTGCAATCATTGCTCAGGACGATACTATCTCTGGTGGAAACGGAACAACAGGTAACCCTAATGCAGGAAACGTACTGAACAATAACGGTAATGGCCCTGATACATTAAACGGTAACCCTGTAAACATCTCTCAGGTAAATATTACTGTGACTACTCCTGCAACTCCGATCAATGGTGGACCGGTTCCATCAATCGATGTGGCTACAGGACAAATCTCTGTACCAGCTGGAACTCCAGCCGGAACATATACTATCGTTTACAACCTATGCGAGAAATTGAATCCAACCAACTGTGACCCTGCAACTGTAACCATCACGGTTACTGCTCCTGCAATCATTGCTCAGGACGATACTATCTCTGGTGGAAACGGAACAACAGGCAACCCTAATGCAGGAAACGTACTGAACAATAACGGTAATGGCCCTGATACATTAAATGGTAACCCTGTAAACATCTCTCAGGTAAATATTACTGTGACTACTCCTGCTACTCCGATCAATGGTGGACCGGTTCCATCAATCGATGTGGCTACAGGACAAATCTCTGTACCAGCTGGAACTCCAGCAGGAACATACACTATCGTTTACAACCTATGCGAGAAATTGAATCCAACCAACTGTGACCCTGCAACTGTAACTATTACGGTTACTGCTCCTGCAATCATTGCTCAGGATGATACCATCTCTGGTGGTAACGGAACAACAGGTAACCCTAATGCAGGAAACGTACTGAACAATAACGGTAACGGTCCTGATACTTTAAACGGTAACCCTGTAAACATCTCTCAGGTAAATATTACTGTGACTACTCCTGCAACTCCGATCAACGGTGGACCGGTTCCATCAATCGATGTGGCTACAGGACAAATCTCTGTACCAGCTGGAACTCCAGCAGGAACATACACTATCGTTTACAACCTATGCGAGAAATTGAATCCAACCAACTGTGATCCTGCAACTGTAACCATCACGGTTACTGCTCCTGCAATCATTGCTCAGGATGATACTATCTCTGGTGGTAACGGAACAACAGGTAACCCTAATGCAGGAAACGTACTGAACAATAACGGTAATGGCCCTGATACATTAAACGGTAACCCAGTAAACATCTCTCAGGTAAATATTACTGTGACTACTCCTGCAACTCCGATCAACGGTGGACCGGTTCCATCAATCGATGTGGCTACAGGACAAATCTCTGTACCAGCTGGAACTCCAGCAGGAACATACACTATCATTTACAACCTATGCGAGAAATTGAATCCAACCAACTGTGATCCTGCAACTGTAACCATCACGGTTACTGCTCCAGTTATCATTGCTGAAGATGATACAATGTCTGGAGGTAACGGTACAGCTGGTAATCCTAATGCTGGTAACGTATTGAACAACAACGGTAATGGCCCTGATACTTTAAACAGTAACCCTGTGAACATCTCTCAGGTTAACATTACTGTTACTACTCCAGCAGTTTCAATCGGTGGTGGTCCAGTACCAGTTTTAGCGCCTGCTACTGGTATCGTTTCTGTTCCTGCCGGAACTCCAGCCGGAACATATACTATCGTTTACAACCTATGTGAGAAGTTAAACCCAACAAACTGTGATCCTGCGACTGTAACTATAGTAGTTGCTGCTGGTGCAATTGTTGCGGAAGATGACAACTATACAAATATCCAATGCTCAAATGTTGGATTAATTGGAAATATTTTGTCTAATGACTCTATTAATACAACTATCGGCTTGTCTATCTCAGATGTTAATCTGACAATACTAAGCGGTAACTATCCTAACTTAAACATCGATAATCTTGGAAATGTTAATTTAACAAGTCCTGGAAGCTGTGGTTCATATACATTTACATATAGAATATGTGAAAAATTGAATCCTTCAAACTGTGATACAGCTACTGTAACCATAACAATTCAAGATTTGATCGCTCCTACATTCACAGCGCCTGCTGATATCACTATCAACACAACTGCAAACTGTACTTATGATGCGTCGGTTGCAGCTACCGGTGATGTGACTAACGAAGCAGACAACTGCTCAACAGGCCTTCAGGCTACATTTACTGACAGCGTAGCTGATGGTCAGTGTGCCGGATCGAAAGTAATCACTCGTACTTGGTCTTTAGTGGATGCTTGTGGTAATGCAGCTCCAACCCAGACTCAGACAATCACTGTTACTGACAACATCGCTCCTACATTCACAGCGCCTGCTGATATCACTATCAACACAACTGCGAACTGTACTTATGATGCGTCGGTTGCAGCTACCGGTGATGTGACTAACGAAGCTGACAACTGCTCAACAGGCCTTCAGGCTACATTTACTGACAGCGTAGCTGACGGTCAGTGTGCCGGGTCTAAAGTAATCACTCGTACTTGGTCTTTAGTGGATGCTTGTGGAAATGCAGCTCCAACTCAGACTCAGACAATCACTGTTACTGATAACATCGCTCCTACATTCACAGCGCCTGCTGATATCACTATCAACACAACTGCGAACTGTACTTATGATGCGTCGGTTGCAGCTACCGGTGATGTGACTAACGAAGCTGACAACTGCTCAACAGGCCTTCAGGCTACATTTACTGACAGCATAGCTGATGGTCAGTGTGCCGGATCGAAAGTAATCACTCGTACTTGGTCTTTAGTGGATGCTTGTGGTAATGCAGCTCCAACTCAGACTCAGACAATCACTGTTACTGACAACATCGCTCCTACATTCACAGCGCCTGCTGATATCACTATCAACACAACTGCGGACTGTACTTATGATGCTTCGGTTGCAGCTACCGGTGATGTGACTAACGAAGCTGACAACTGCTCAACAGGTCTTCAGGCTACATTTACTGACAGCGTAGCTGATGGTCAGTGTGCCGGATCGAAAGTAATCACTCGTACTTGGTCTTTAGTGGATGCTTGCGGAAATGCAGCTCCAACTCAGACTCAGACAATCACTGTTACTGATAACATCGCTCCTACATTCACAGCACCTGCTGATATCACTATCAACACAACTGCGAACTGTACTTATGATGCTTCGGTTGCAGCTACTGGTGATGTGACTAACGAAGCAGACAACTGCTCAACGGGTCTTCAGGCTACATTTACTGACAGCGTAGCTGATGGTCAGTGTGCCGGATCGAAAGTAATAACTCGTACTTGGTCTTTAGTGGATGCTTGTGGTAACGCAGCTCCAACTCAGACTCAGACAATCACTGTTACTGACAACATCGCTCCTACATTCACAGCTCCAGCGAACATTACAATATCAACTGGTGCTGACTGTAGCTATGATGCTTCTGTATCTGCAGCAGGTGATGTTACTGATGAAGCGGACAACTGCTCAACAGGCCTTCAGGCTACATTTACTGACAGCGTAGCTGATGGTCAGTGTGCCGGATCGAAAGTAATCACTCGTATTTGGTCTTTAGTGGATGCTTGTGGTAATGCAGCTCAAACTCAGACTCAGACAATCACTGTTACTGACAACATCGCTCCTACATTCACAGCGCCTGCTGATATCACTATCAACACAACTGCGAACTGTACTTATGATGCGTCGGTTGCAGCTACCGGTGATGTGACTAACGAAGCTGACAACTGCTCAACAGGCCTTCAGGCTACATTTACTGACAGCGTAGCTGACGGTCAGTGTGCCGGGTCTAAAGTAATCACTCGTACTTGGTCTTTAGTGGATGCTTGTGGAAATGCAGCTCCAACTCAGACTCAGACAATCACTGTTACTGATAACATCGCTCCTACATTCACAGCGCCTGCTGATATCACTATCAACACAACTGCGAACTGTACTTATGATGCGTCGGTTGCAGCTACCGGTGATGTGACTAACGAAGCTGACAACTGCTCAACAGGCCTTCAGGCTACATTTACTGACAGCATAGCTGATGGTCAGTGTGCCGGATCGAAAGTAATCACTCGTACTTGGTCTTTAGTGGATGCTTGTGGTAATGCAGCTCCAACTCAGACTCAGACAATAACTGTTACTGACAACATCGCTCCTACATTCACAGCGCCTGCTGATATCACTATCAACACAACTGCGGACTGTACTTATGATGCTTCGGTTGCAGCTACCGGTGATGTGACTAACGAAGCTGACAACTGCTCAACAGGTCTTCAGGCTACATTTACTGACAGCGTAGCTGATGGTCAGTGTGCCGGATCGAAAGTAATCACTCGTACTTGGTCTTTAGTGGATGCTTGCGGAAATGCAGCTCCAACTCAGACTCAGACAATCACTGTTACTGATAACATCGCTCCTACATTCACAGCACCTGCTGATATCACTATCAACACAACTGCGAACTGTACTTATGATGCTTCGGTTGCAGCTACTGGTGATGTGACTAACGAAGCAGACAACTGCTCAATGGGTCTTCAGGCTACATTTACTGACAGCGTGGCTGATGGTCAGTGTGCCGGATCGAAAGTAATAACTCGTACTTGGTCTTTAGTGGATGCTTGTGGTAACGCAGCTCCAACTCAGACTCAGACAATCACTGTTACTGACAACATCGCTCCTACATTCACAGCTCCAGCGAACATTACAATATCAACTGGTGCTGACTGTAGCTATGATGCTTCTGTATCTGCAGCAGGTGATGTTACTGATGAAGCGGACAACTGCTCAACAGGCCTTCAGGCTACATTTACTGACAGCATAGCTGAAGGTGCTTGTGCCGGATCGAAAGTAATTACACGTACCTGGTCTTTGGTGGATGCTTGTGGTAACGCAGCTCCAACTCAGACTCAGACAATCACTGTTACTGATAACATCGCTCCAGTATTTAGTACTCAAGCTTCTAATATAATTGTAGAATGTGATGGTCAAGGGAACCAAAATGCATTGAATGACTGGTTAAACAATCATGGTGGTGCAGTAGCTTCTGATAATTGTTCAGATGTTACATGGTCTAATAACTTTAATAATATTGCTAATGATTGTTCTGCTGCCGTAACAGTTGTATTCACAGCAACTGATGCTTGTGGTAATGCATCAACAAGTTCAGCAACATTTACAATAAATGACACCGTAGCTCCTACATTCACAGCGCCTGCTGATATCACTATCAACACAACTGCAAACTGTACTTATGATGCGTCGGTTGCAGCTACCGGTGATGTGACTAACGAAGCGGACAACTGCTCAACGGGTCTTCAGGCTACATTTACTGACAGCATAGCTGACGGTCAGTGTGCCGGATCGAAAGTAATCACTCGTACTTGGTCTTTAGTGGATGCTTGTGGTAATGCAGCTCCAACCCAGACTCAGACAATAACTGTTACTGACAACATCGCTCCTACATTCACAGCGCCTGCTGATATCACTATCAACACAACTGCAAACTGTACTTATGATGCTTCGGTTGCAGCTACTGGTGATGTGACTAACGAAGCTGACAACTGCTCAACAGGTCTTCAGGCTACATTTACTGACAGCGTAGCTGATGGTCAGTGTGCCGGATCGAAAGTAATCACTCGTACCTGGTCTTTGGTTGATGCTTGTGGTAATGCAGCTCCAACCCAGACTCAGACAATCACTGTTACTGACAACATCGCTCCTACATTTACGGCGCCTGCTGATATCACTATCAACACAACTGCGAACTGTACTTATGATGCTTCGGTTGCAGCTACCGGTGATGTGACGAACGAAGCAGATAACTGCTCAACAGGCCTTCAGGCTACATTTACTGACAGCGTAGCTGATGGTCAGTGTGCCGGATCTAAAGTAATCACTCGTACATGGTCTTTAGTGGATGCTTGTGGTAACGCAGCTCCAACTCAGACTCAGACAATCACTGTTACTGATAACATCGCCCCTACATTCACAGCGCCTGCTGATATCACTATCAACACAACTGCGAACTGTACTTATGATGCGTCGGTTGCAGCTACCGGTGATGTGACTAACGAAGCAGACAACTGCTCAACAGGCCTTCAGGCTACATTTACTGACAGCGTAGCTGATGGTCAGTGTGCCGGATCGAAAGTAATCACTCGTACTTGGTCTTTAGTGGATGCTTGTGGTAATGCAGCTCCAACCCAGACTCAGACAATCACTGTTACTGACAACATCGCTCCTACATTCACAGCGCCTGCTGATATCACTATCAACACAACTGCGAACTGTACTTATGATGCGTCGGTTGCAGCTACCGGTGATGTGACTAACGAAGCTGACAACTGCTCAACAGGCCTTCAGGCTACATTTACTGACAGCGTAGCTGACGGTCAGTGTGCCGGGTCTAAAGTAATCACTCGTACTTGGTCTTTAGTGGATGCTTGTGGAAATGCAGCTCCAACTCAGACTCAGACAATCACTGTTACTGATAACATCGCTCCTACATTCACAGCACCTGCTGATATCACTATCAACACAACTGCGAACTGTACTTATGATGCTTCGGTTGCAGCTACTGGTGATGTGACTAACGAAGCAGACAACTGCTCAACGGGTCTTCAGGCTACATTTACTGACAGCGTGGCTGATGGTCAGTGTGCCGGATCGAAAGTAATAACTCGTACTTGGTCTTTAGTGGATGCTTGTGGTAACGCAGCTCCAACTCAGACTCAGACAATCACTGTTACTGACAACATCGCTCCTACATTCACAGCGCCTGCTGATATCACTATCAACACAACTGCGGACTGTACTTATGATGCTTCGGTTGCAGCTACCGGTGATGTGACTAACGAAGCTGACAACTGCTCAACGGGTCTTCAGGCTACATTTACTGACAGCGTGGCTGATGGTCAGTGTGCCGGATCGAAAGTAATCACTCGTACATGGTCTTTGGTGGATGCTTGTGGTAACGCAGCTCCAACTCAAATACAAATCATTACAGTATCAGATACAACTGCGCCAGTAGCTCCTCAAGCTCCGGCTTCGATAACTGCTACTTGTAGTGGAGAAGTTCCTGCAATGGTTTCTCTTACGGCAACAGATAACTGTTCAGGTTCTATAACTGTAAATGGAGTTGACAGTGTTGTTCAAGGAAGCTGCCCTAATTCGTTTACAATAACAAGAACATGGACCTTCGTTGATGCCTGTGGAAATTCATCTTCTGCAACACAAACAATCAGCGTTAATGATAATGTTGCTCCTACATTTGACCAAGCTGCACCAGCTAATATAAATGTATCTTGTGAAAACATTCCTGCTCCAGCTCAGTTGACTGCAACAGACAACTGTGGAACAGCGACGGTTAATGTGACTGAAACGATTTTAGCAGGAAGCTGTCCTTCTAATTATCAAATAATCAGGACATGGGTAGCAACTGATGCTTGTGGAAATAATAGTGCTCCTGTATCACAAACAATTACTGTTAGCGATACAACCGGTCCTCAAATAATTACTCAGATTCCACCTAAAATGTCTGTGATCTGTAGTGATGTTCCGGTAGCTCCAGTATTGACTGCTGCTGACTTCACTGATAACTGTTCTACTGTTGGTACTCCGGTATTCACAGAAACACAAACTCAGCCAGAAGGTGGTCACTATATTATTACCAGAACATGGACTGTTTCTGACGCATGTGGTAACACAACAACAATTACACAAATAATTGCTGTAACGTTAACACCAGAAACTACAACTGTTACGCCAAGAAGCTGTACATTTGAGGATTTAGTTTACACTTTACGTGATTTATTAGACAATCCAAATGATGTACCTGCAAATGCAGTTTGGACAAATGAAAGCGGTGCTCCTGCAACAGCATTCAACGGAACAACGTTTAATGCAATTGATGTACCGACAGGAGAATATATTTTCTCATACACTATTGAAACTGGGGAATGTCCAAGAAGAATTGAAATCAAAATGACCGTTGATGAGGATTGTACACCTGAAGCTTGTATATCTTTAGATGTTCACAATGCATTCACTCCAAATGGAGATGGGCTTAACGAGTGGTTCCAGATCGACAACATTGATGATATTACATGTTATCCAACAAATAAGGTTCAGATTTACAACCGTTGGGGAATTTTAGTTTATGAAACTAAAAATTATGACAACAATGTTCGTAAA
>JASGHQ010000002.1:0-613614 GCA_049841115.1 Flavobacterium sp. | reverse complement strand
GGGTGTTTTGACCCGAGCGAAGCGAACAGACGAAGTAAAATATTTGGATGTTTTTTTATTTTATGTAGATTCTACAAAATGGATTTTTTCTACGATATCAGAGTACTGTTTGGTTTGCTGATTGAACTTTCTGACATATAATGCTTTGCAATGAAATTGTAAGTCGATGTTGAATGTTTTGAAAAGCGCAAATGCGGCTTTCATTTTTTCTCCATAGAGTTTGCGGCCAATACTCATGTGGGCGTTGACATTTTGTTTGTCAATTTTGAAACCTAGGAATTCGTGGATGGCAATGATTATATTATCAAGATATGTTTTCGAAGCGTCATCGGGTGCTATAAAGAAAGCTCCGGATTGTTCAAAATTAGCAAAGGAATTGAATGTTACCTTTTGGGAAATGATATTTTTGCAGCATTCCCTGATTTGAGCTATATAAAGCTGAAATTCCATTTCGTTGCTAAATTGGATTATAGTGATGTGTGCTGCAGCATTCGCGCTTCCAAACCAGCCAATATGATCTTTTAACAGTTGCTTGTATGATTTCACCAAATCCAATTGTCCCTCAGGAGGGAAAATCACTAATGAATATTGCGGTATCGGTTTCATGGTTTTGTAGGTTGCGCGAGGGATGGGAGAGGTTACCGTGTAACCCGGACAGCCCGGCCCGAAGGGACGCGCCATAAAATTAGGAGGTATGTGCTTGGCAATATTCGCAATCCTTATTGAGGATGCATTCGCTGTGTTTGGGATTGGTTGGTCGGCAGGTTTCACGGCCCAGGAAGGAGATTGCCATTCCGACTTCGCTCCATAATTCCTGGGGGATTACGGCCATTAGGTCTTTTTCCATCTTATCGCCGGTTTGTGCATGGGAGATTCCAAGGCGCGGCACTACGCGCAAAACGTGCAAATCAACCATGATTCCTTCTGCCTTGACTTCGGCTTCGCGCATGATGACATTGGCGGATTTCCTCCCGATACCTTTGAGCGCTACAAGGTCGTTCATATTAGTCGGGATGTTTTTGTCTTCCTTAAGCTCCTGTGCAATTCCGATAAGCCAATTGGCTTTGGTACCAAAGTTTCTGACTTTTGAAATGTATGGCATAAGATCATCTGCATTGGAAGCGGCCAGGCTTTTCATAGAGGGATAAGCTTCAAAAAGCGCAGGTGCAATTTTATTGATGTTAGCATCCGAATCCTGAGCTGAAAGCACCACCATCACCATCAATTGATACAGGTTTTGGTAATCAAGAGGGTGTTTTTTGTCTTTATAGTGAGCAATCAAAGGACTTAACGCCTTGCCCCAGTCGGTATTTTTCATAAACAGATCCATTTGATTAAAGTTAAGGAGAAAAGCCGACGGAATGATTCTAAATTATTGGCTGATGAAATCCATAAGCGCTGCAATCACGTTTTTATCCCCCAGTATTTTTCGATGGCCTAGCCCTTTTGTAATTAGGATTTCCCCGGTTTTTAGGCTTTTATGGATGTTGTGTGCGGCTTTGATGTTGATGTCTTCGTCGTTTTCGTCATGGATGACCAGTACCGGGATCGTTACCGATTTAGCTGCGAGGTTTGCCGAGTAGCTTTCCATCTGAACTTTGTGTTTCTTCTCAAAATGTGCCTTCATCATTAAGGCGATTTCAGGCTTTAGTTCCATTTTCAATACAAAATCATCCAGAATATCCTGAATAATATCACCGCTACCTATGATTACTGCTTTTTTGACTTTCAATCCTTGTTTGATGGCATTTAGGATTGACATTCCGCCTAAAGAATGTCCAATTGCAAATTCGAACGGCCCAAATTGTTTTTCTATTTCCAATATAGATGCTATGAATTCGGGCATCAAGGTAGTTTTTGTCCCCGATTTTCCGTGAGCAGGCGCATCAAAACTGATCGTAGAAAATCCTTTGACGACCAACTCATCGGCAATTTTGACAAGCTGAGTCCCGCGGCCAGACCATCCGTGGACCAGAAGCACTTTTCTGTCGCTGTTCCCATAATGGTATAAATGGATTTCCTTATCGATTTTTGGGACGAGGAGTTTTTGCTGCCTAGTGTTGTCGTCCATGTGGATTTCCCGCTTCGGAAGCCGGTGCTTTAACGGAGTTGTGAATAGCCGTGCTGCAAAAAGCGTAGCTAATTTTGGCGAAATAGATTGTAAAAATTTACCAGTTGCCGTAATTACTTTCGGAATTTGCAACGATTGATTGGGTATGTCTGTTTTTTTTGCCATTTCGATAAAACTATAGGGCGAATTAGTATCTGTTATATTTTTTTCTAAATTACAACTTCCTAAAATTACAATTAAAATGCAAAACCAAACCCGAATAATCATTGAAAATGTTTCTCCCCAATTGGATGGCGGAGCTTTTTTTATCAAAAGAATTGTAGGCCAAAAAGTGATAGTGACTGCAAATATTTTTTCAGACGGTCACGATGTTGTGGCTTGCAGCGTGAAATTCAAACACGAGAAAGACAAAAAATGGCAGGAAATCAGGATGCAGGAAACGGGAAATGATGAATGGATAGCCGAATTTAGAGTTGAGAAACAAGGGTTTTATTCTTATTATGTAGAAGGCTGGGTGGATTATGCATTGAACTGGCAGCACGGAACCCAACGCAAAATTGAAGATAACCAGCATGTGAAATCGGAGTTGTTGGAAGGCGCCGAATATTGTGAAGCGATCTTAAAGGAAGTCTCAAAAGAAGAAAAAGCATATTTGGCTTCAGCCATAAAAGCATTCCAGGATCCAAAGCAGTATGACAAGGCCGTTGCAATTGCATTGTCTGCCGAACTGCATCATATCTTTAGTCAATATCCGACACGTACTTTAGCAAACACTTCGCATGAATTGAAGGTTTATGTGGATAGGAAAAAGGCTTTGTTCAGTACTTGGTACGAATTTTTTCCACGCTCTGCATCTGAAGAAAAAGGAAAGCACGGGACCTTTAAGGATTGCGAAAAACTGCTTCCAAGGGTAGCAGCAATGGGGTTTGATACCTTATATTTCCCGCCAATCCATCCGATAGGAGAAGTTAATCGGAAAGGAAAGAATAATGCTACCAATGCACAAAAAGGTGATGTCGGTTCACCTTGGGGAATCGGTTCCAAACACGGTGGCCACAAAGCCACGCATCCCGAATTAGGTTCGATAGCTGATTTCAAGTCATTGGTAAAAACTGCCAAAAAGCTCGGGATCGAAGTGGCGATGGATTATGCTTTGCAGGCCGCACCCGATCATCCTTATGTGAAGGATTTTCCGCAATGGTTCAAATGGCGCCCGGACGGAACGGTACAATATGCCGAAAACCCGCCAAAAAAATACCAGGACATCCAACCGATTTATTTTGAAAGCGGTGATTGGAAAAACCTCTGGAAAGAATTGCTGGACGTGGCTTTGTTCTGGGTAGAGGAATGTGATATCCGCGTTTTCAGGGTAGATAACCCGCATACGAAACCTTTTTATTTTTGGGGCTGGCTGATAGCCGAAGTCAAGAAAAAGCATCCGGATGTATTGTTCCTGGCCGAAGCCTTTACCCGTCCGAAAATCATGCACGAACTGGCCAAGCAAGGATTCACGCAATCCTATACGTATTATACCTGGCGGAATTCAAAAGCAGAACTTATCGAATATTTGGAAGAGTTGACCAAAACTGAGCAAAGCGAATTTTTCCGCCCCAACTTTTGGCCGAATACTCCGGATATCCTGCCGTATGCCTTGCAAAGCGGAAACGAAAGCGTTTACCTCCACAAATATTTTTTGGCTGCAACCTTAAGTTCGAGTATCGGGATTTACGGCCCGGTTTATGAATACATGGTTTCGGAAGCGATGCCAGGCAAGGAGGAATACCATAATTCAGAGAAATACGAATGCTACAACTGGGACTGGTCGGTTCAGAATAAATTGATTACGGTGATTTCCCGCCTCAATAAAATCCGTCATGAGCAGCCTTCATTACAGCAAACCAACAACATACAGTTTTGCAATACCGATAACGATCAGGTGATTGCCTATTATAAATTTGATGATGATAAAGCAGATGAAACCCTGATGATCTGCAGCATCGATCCGTATTATGCCAAGCAGGCCTGGGTACAGCTCCCGTTACAGTCACTGGGAATCCGTGAAGGGCAGCCAATTAAGGTTGTCGATCTGATTACAGGCAACAGCTATATCTGGGACAAGGAATGGAATTTTATTGAGCTGCATCCATCATTGCCGTTCCATTTATTTAAGATTTTAAAATAACTTTAAATACGAGGTTATGGAAAATGCGAACCAAGACACGTTTACAACACCATTTGTTTTTAAAACAGATTGGAAAACTGCGTTTGATGGCGACGAGTTCATCAAGGTTTTTTCTTCGGATATTTTAGAAAATTACATCATCAACAAACGTTGGTATGGCGGAAAAGCCAGTACGCTCAAATACATTGAGGTTGTTGACCATTTCAAAATCACTTCGAATAAAAATACGTATTATGGCGTATTGCTGGAAGTGAATTTCAAGGAAGCATTTTACCAGCATTATTTTATGCCATTGGCTTTTATGGCAGAAGAGGAACTGGATACGAGTACGATAATCGCCCCTGTAAAAATGGGCAAGCAGCAAGGTTTTCTGGTGGATGCACTGCATCAGGAAGATTTCAGGAGATTGCTGTTTGAGAATATTGTCCAATCAAAGGAAAACAAAGAATTTAAATTGGTTTTCCATAAAGGCACCAAGTTCGAGGATAAAGAATACAAATCGTCCAAATTCATGGGGTTGGAGCAAAGCAATACTTCCATAATCTATAACGATGCATTTGTACTGAAGATTTTTAGGCGAATTTATGTAAGTACCAATCCCGATTATGAAATCAGCCGTTTCCTTACCGAACGGATGGATTTTGAAAGCTCGCCGGCGTATACCGGAAGCATCAACCTGGCGCTGCCCGAAGGCAATATCACATTGGGATTGATGCAGGAATTGGTCCCGAACCAGGGCGATGCCTGGAAATTCATGCTCGAGGAAATCGATGGCGTTTTCCACAATTTGAAAAGAAAAAAAATCAACATTGATAAGCTGCCCGATATTCCCCTTTTCACAAGATTGAAAATAAAGGAAATACCGCCCGAAATCATTGACTGGGTCGGATTGAGCTTATTCCTTCGCTTGCAGACTCTGGCCAAACGCACGGCCGAGATGCATATTGCATTGGGTGGCGACATCCACGACACGGCATTTACACCAACAACGTATAACGGAGATTACACCGTTTGGCTCAAAAACCGAATGCTGTATCAGTTCCAAAACAGGCTGAACATCATCGAAAACAGCCTGCATAAATTAGACGGCCTGGCGCTAGAGCTGGCACACCAGTTTATGGAAAAAAAGAAACTGATCCGTAAGCATTTTGTGGATTTCGACTGGACGAAGATGAAATCGGAGCGGATCAGGATCCATGGCGATTATCATTTGGGCCAGATTTTGGTCAATGGAGACGATTTCTACCTGCTTGATTTTGAGGGCGAACCCGAAAGCACCATTCGGGACCGAAAGGTAAAGCAGCCACCGTTAAAGGATGTTGCCGGTTTGTTCCGCTCGTTCCACTATGCCATTTATGCTACGATTTTCAACAATAAGGACAGTTATCCCTACAGCCAGGAGCAGCTTTTCAAGGCTGGCGAGCTGCTGTTCAATTACTTCGTAGGCGTATTCCTGGAGAACCTATATCGAAAAAGCACAATCCGGAAACCTGAACATTGGCTACAACCACGAAATTGATTTCCTGCTGAAGTACTGCCTTATCGAAAAAGCGGTTTACGAACTCGGTTACGAACTCAACTCACGCCCGCGCTGGGCGGTGATCCCGTTGCGCGGCATTCAGAGCATCATGGGGTATTAAGGGATTACAAATTAGGAGCGAAGGGCCCGGGCCAATTGCTAAACCATGTTCCCGCTTTCCGCGCTGCACGGCAGCCAGCTTCAATCGGGGCTAGATAGGATATGAATTGATTAGAAGATAAGACAACACAAAAATCATAAATAAAAAAATGAACCAAGTACAGCCACATTCCCTTTTTACCGATTTTGACATCGATTTATTCAAGGCAGGAAAACATTTCAGGTTATACGAAAAATTAGGCGCACACCTAATGGAAGTCGACGGCGTAAAAGGCGTTTACTTTGCCGTTTGGGCGCCATCCGCGCGCTCGGTTTCTGTCGTGGGCGATTTCAATTACTGGATCCAGGGCGAGCATCAGCTCAACGTGCGCTGGGATGCTTCGGGTATTTGGGAAGGCTTTATTCCCGGAGTAGAAAAAGGAACGACATATAAGTATAAAATCCAATCGAACAATAACGGCATCATTACCGAAAAGGCTGATCCGTTTGCTTTGTATTGCGAGCATCCGCCGCAAACAGCTTCCGTCATCTGGGATCTGGACTATAAATGGAAAGACAAAAAATGGATGGACAACCGAAAGGATAAAAATGGTTTGGACAAGCCGTTTTCGGTATATGAAGTGCACCTGGGTTCCTGGCGCAGGAATAAGGAAGGCAAGTTTTTAACGTATCTTGAATTGGCCGATCAATTGGTTGATTATATAAAAGAAACCGGCTTTACACATGTCGAGTTCATGCCGGTAATGGAATATCCGTATGACCCGTCGTGGGGGTATCAGCTAGTGGGTTATTTTGCACCGACATCCCGTTTTGGAAAACCGCAGGATTTCATGGTTTTGGTGGATAAGCTCCACCAGGCCGGAATAGGAGTAATCCTCGATTGGGTTCCGTCGCATTTCCCCGAGGATGCCCACGGTCTTGGCTTTTTCGATGGTTCCAACCTTTACGAACATCCAGACCGAAGGAAAGGTTTCCATCCGGATTGGAAGAGCCTGGTTTTTAATTACGGAAGAAACGAAGTCCGTTCTTTTTTAATAAGCAATGCTATTTTTTGGCTTAGCCAATACCATATAGATGGCCTGCGTGTTGATGCAGTGGCCTCAATGTTATATCTGGATTATTCCAGGAAAGATGGCGAATGGGAGCCCAACATTTATGGAGGAAGGGAAAATTTAGATACCATCAGTTTCCTGAAAGACTTCAATGAAGCGGTTTATTCCAATTTTCCCGATACACAGACAATCGCCGAAGAAAGCACCAGCTTTCCAATGGTTTCGCGGCCAACCTATATTGGAGGCCTTGGCTTTGGGATGAAATGGATGATGGGCTGGATGCACGATACATTGCAGTATTTCAAAAAAGAAAGTGTATACCGAAAGTTCCATCAGAATGACCTGACTTTCTCGATGACATACGCCTTTACCGAAAATTTCATGCTTCCGCTGTCGCACGACGAAGTAGTATATGGCAAGCATTCCATCTTAGGCCGGATGACTGGTGACGAATGGCAGCGATTTGCCAACCTGCGTCTGCTTTATGGCTATATGTTTACGCATCCGGGAACGAATCTATTGTTTATGGGTGCCGAATTCGGGCAAAGCTCGGAATGGAATTTTGAAGGAAGTTTGGATTGGCATTTACTGCAGTTTGGCTATCACAACGGTATCAAAAAATGCATCGCCGATCTGAATTCGCTTTATAAAAATAACCCGGCATTGTTTGAAAAGCAATTCCATGTTGACGGTTTTGAATGGATCAATTATACCGATAGCGAAAATGCGGTGCTGAGTTACATTCGCAAAGGCAATAACGAAAAAGAGCAACTTATTGTGGTTTGCAATTTCACTCCGGTGGTTCGCCATAATTACAGAATTGGTTTGCCAATGAAAGGCAAGCTTACCGAAATTTTCAATTCTGATAATATTGAATATGGCGGTAGCGGAGTAGTAGCATCCAAAGCAATCAAAATTGATAAAACACCCTGGAATTACTGTGACTATTCGGCCGAACTTACACTGCCGCCCTTAGGAGTTTCTGTATATAAAATTTCATAAAAATGACTTTCCTAAAAAATGCCTTAAGTATCTTTTTTTTGTGTTTGACGTTATGCTCCTGCGCTCAAAAAGAAAATACTAAGAATACAGCTGGCGACTACCGCTCGGAGTTTTGGGAAAATCCACCAAAGCCGAGAGGTTATGTCAATGATTTTGATACTATTTATGATGAAAGACAGAAAAAAGAACTCAACGAACTTATAAGCCAGTTTGAATCAGAAACAAGTATCGAGATCGCCCTTGTTACGCTTGACACATTGTGCACTTCAAAAGAAAAGTTCGATGACCTTACATTGCATCTTGCCAATGTTTGGGGAGTGGGTAAGAAAGGCAAGGACAATGGCATACTTGTAGGGATCTCAAAAGACTATCGCAAGATGAGGATTCAAAACGGAAACGGAATCGAGCAGCTTATTTCTGATAAAGAAACCAAAAAAATAATCGATGACTACTTCATCCCCGGATTCAGAAAAGGGGATTATTTTGAAGGAAGCCGGGAAGGTTTGAAAAGGCTTATTCAACTTCTGAAATCCAAATTATAACTTATCGCAATCCGCAAACGTTATAGTTAAAAACTACTCCAGCAATTGAATAGGTTTTAGTTTCCAACTTTGTAAATTTGACGTTTTACAATTAAAATCACTATGATTACCAATACTGAACTTGAATACAAAGGAGATCAATTCCCTGCCAAAGTAATTAGTTTTGAACAAGACGGCGACAGCATTTATTTCCATACGGTCAACAATGTAATCCTGAAAGTTACGATTCTTCGTGATAGCCTGATCCGTTTTAGGTATACCACCAAAGGGTATTTCAGCAATGATTTTTCCTATGCCATTGACAAAACGCAATCGCATGGCTATAATCAATTGGATGTTGTAGAAGAATCACATTTTTACCTGATAAAGACCAGTAAGGTGTTTTGTAAGGTCAACAAAAAAGATCTTAAGATCTCAATCCATGACATCGACGGGTTTACCATCCTGGAAGATGAAATAGGTTTCCATTGGGAAGAATATTATGAGCATGGCGGAAACATTGTAAAGATGAGTAAGCAATCGCGTGACGGCGAAAGCTTTTACGGAATGGGCGACAAGCCGACACATCTGAACTTAAAAGGAAAGCGTGTTGAAAACTGGGCTACCGATCAATATGCCTTCCATAAAGACCAGGAACCATTATATAAAGTGGTTCCGTTTTATATCGGATTGCACCATCATAAGGCTTACGGGATTTTCTTTGACAATACGTTCAGGACTTTCTTCGATTTTTGCCAGGAGCGCCGTAACGTAACCAGCTTTTGGGCTGAAGGCGGTGAAATGAATTACTATTTTGTTTATGGCCCGAAAATGTCGGATGTCGTAACCACTTATACGCATTTGACAGGAAAACCCGAACTGCCGCCACTTTGGACTTTGGGATACCACCAATGCAAATGGAGCTATTACCCGGAAAGTAAAGTAAAAGAAGTTACCAGCAAATTCAGGGAGCTCCGGATTCCGTGTGATGCCATTTACCTTGATATTGATTATATGGAAGGTTTCCGCTGCTTTACCTGGAGCAAGGAATATTTCCCGGAACCCAAAAGAATGGTCGCCGAATTGGCCAAAGACGGCTTCAAAACCGTAGTCATCATCGATCCGGGAATCAAAATCGACAAAGATTATTGGGTATATCAGGAAGCCTTGAAAAATGATTATTTCTGCAAACGTGCCGACGGCCCGTACATGAAAGGAAAAGTTTGGCCGGGCGAATGCAATTTCCCCGATTTCACCAACCCAGAAGTCCGCGAATGGTGGGCAGGTCTGTTCAAGGAGCTGATTTCGGAAATAGGGGTGAAAGGCGTTTGGAACGATATGAACGAGCCCGCAGTTATGGACGTACCGGGGAAAACATTCCCATACGATGTCCGCCATGATTACGATGGAAACCCTTGCAGCCACAGGAAAGCACACAATATTTACGGAACCCAGATGGCGCGTGCGACCTATGAAGGCGTGAAGCGTTTTGCCTATCCGAAAAGGCCGTTTATCATTACACGCTCAGCGTATTCAGGAGCACAACGTTATACCTCGTCCTGGACGGGCGACAACGTGGCAAGCTGGGAACACCTTTGGATTGCGAACATCCAGATGCAAAGGATGTCGATTTCCGGAATGGGGTTTACCGGTTCGGATATTGGCGGATTTGCAGAGCAGCCGTCGGGCGAACTGTATGCAAGATGGATCCAGTTGGGAGTTTTTCATCCGTTCTGCAGGACCCATTCATCGGGTGATCACGGTGAACAGGAGCCTTGGTCATTTGGCGAAGAAGTAATTGACATCACAAGGAAATTTGTCGAATTGAGATATCAATTATTACCTTATCTATACACAATGTTCTGGCAATATGTCAATGAAGGCACGCCAATGCTGAAGCCTTTGGTTTACTTTGATCAGGACGATATGCACACGCATTACCGCACGGACGAATTTATTTTTGGCAACCAGATTTTGGTTTGCCCGATATTGGAACCGAATGCTCAAGGACGCCGGATGTACATCCCGAAAGGAAATTGGTACAACTACTGGACCAACGAATTGGTAGAAGGTAAAAAAGAGCTTTGGATCAAAACCGATTTTGATCAGATCCCGATTTTTGTAAAAGAAGGCGCAATCATTCCGAAATACCCGGTACAGCAGTATGTGGGCGAACTACAGTTTGATGAGCTAGCGCTTGATGTTTATTACAAATTGGGCAAGGAAAAATCAACCGTTTATGAAGATGCACAGGATGGATATGATTATAATAAAGGAAGATTCTCTTTGAGGACATTCACACTGAACGGAAAAGAGAAAGAACTGATCATCCAGCAGCATAAAGAAGGAACTTTCGAAACAGGATATTCCAATTTTAAGATCAACCTGAAATCACTGCCATTCAAAGTAAAGAAAATCGAAGTCGATAATGAGAAAATAGCATTGGATTCACTGCAGTTCAGCGGCGGAAATACGTTGATATTATATAAAGATTTTACAGAATTGCATATATTCGGCGCCTAAAATTTTCTTAATTTTGATTCAATAAAACCAAACACCATGAGAGCTAAATTTTTATTTTGTGGCGTAGCTGTTGCGGCTTTGGCTGTAGGCTGCTCCACTAACCCATTTACCGGAAAGAATACTTTGGCATTAGTTCCGAATAGTGAAATCCTGCCTTCGGCATTTGCCCAATACAGTACCTTTTTGAAAGAAAATAAGGTTATCACCGGAACTGCCGATGCCAAAAAGGTTGAAACCGTTGGTATCAAAATCAAAAACGCTGCCGAAAAATGGCTCAATGCCAATGGCTATTCAGGCTATCTTAAAGATTATGCATGGGAATACAAACTGGTTGACAGCAAGGAAGTGAATGCCTGGTGCATGCCGGGCGGAAAAATCGTAGTATATTCCGGAATCCTTCCGATTACCAAAGATGATGCAGGCTTGGCAACCGTTATGGGACATGAGGTTTCACACGCTTTGGCCAATCACGGGCAACAAAGGATGAGCGCCGGAATGCTGCAACAGCTTGGTGCTGTTGGAGTGCAGGCTGCAACGGGTGGGAAAAGCGAGCAGACACAGCAAATTGCAATGACTGCTTACGGAGCCACGACAGAAATAGGCGGAATGCTGCCTTTTAGCAGAAGCCACGAAACAGAAGCCGACCAGATTGGTCTGACACTTATGGCAATTGCGGGTTACAATCCGGAGCAGGCTGTGGTTTTTTGGTCGAGGATGGCTGCAGCTTCAGGAGGAAACAAACCGGCAGAATTCATGAGTACGCATCCTTCAGATGAAACCAGGATCGCCAATCTGAAAAAATTGGTTCCGGTTGCAAAAGCAGAAGCGGCAAAATTTGGCGTAACGTTTAAATAATATTTCAAATCCAAAAAAAGACTATATTTAATCCCGATTTCAATCGGGATTTTTTATTTTAAATTTATTTTTATGCCAATACTTGAAAAAGGTAATCCAAAACTGATAAATGCATGGGCTTTCTATGACTGGGCCAATTCGGTTTACAGCCTTGTAATCGCAACTGCGGTTTTTCCGATCTATTACGAATCTATGACAAGTGATAATGGGGGTATAGTAACCTTTTTGGGGACAAGTTTCCATAACTCAACGCTATTGTCATATTCATTGTCTTTTTCATTTTTAATTGTAGCATTCATGTCGCCAATATTGTCAGGAATTGCAGATTATACCGGTAATAAAAAGCGGTTCATGCAGTTTTTCTGTTATCTGGGCTCGCTGTCTGTAATGAGTTTATTCTTTTTCACAGGAAAAGAAAACCTTTGGATAGGAATTGTATTTACTATATTGGCAAGTATCGGTTTTTGGGGGAGTATTGTTTTTTATAACTCCTACCTGCCCGAAATTGCCCCGCCTGAACAGCACGATAAGGTAAGTGCCAAAGGATTTATGTTTGGGTATAGCGGTTCGGTGCTGCTATTGGCTTTCAATTTGGTTATGATCATGAAACCGGAATTATTTGGAATTACAGAACCAACATTACCAGCCCGGATTTCTTTCCTAATGGTTGGGATCTGGTGGATGGGATTTGCCCAGGTGACCTTTTACTTTTTACCTAATAATGTTTTTCATAAGAAACCAGAAAGGGATTATATCTTCAAAGGATTTAAAGAGTTGGGTAAAGTTTTAAGCAATTTAAAAAAGCAGTCTTCTTTGAAACGATTTTTAACAGCTTTCTTTTTATATAGCGTAGGAGTACAGACAATTATCCTGCTTTTGGGCATTTATACTAAAAAAGAGCTGAATATAGATTCAAGTAAGCTGATAATCATCATATTATTAATACAGATAGTTGCTATTTTAGGGGCTTATTTATTCTCAAAAGTTTCCGAAAGGATTGGAAATATAAAAACACTGCAATTGACAATTGCAATTTGGGGGATAATCTGTTTCTTTATTTATATGATAGATGCCCACAGCAAATATATTGACATTCAGGTTTATCTGCTTGGAGTGCAATAGGTATGGTTTTGGGGGCTACACAATCGCTTTCGCGCTCAACTTATTCAAAATTATTACCAGAAACGGAAGACCATGCAACATATTTCAGCTTTTTCGATGTAACCGAAAAGATTGCCATTGTATTTGGAACATTCATCTTCGGATTTGTAGGAGCAATTTCAGATTCGTTAAGGAATTCAATATTTATACTTGCCATATTCTTTCTGTTGGGTTATTTTGTTCTAGGCTTTATGAAAAAAAGTGTATTAACAAGTAAATAGAAATTCAAAAAAAATTATATTTGGGCAATAATTTATCAAATCTATCATGAATAAACTAAAACTAATCACAGGATTCTTTTTAATGTTAGTGTCATTTACTTTCACTTCCTGTGAAAATGAACCTGTAGATCCTGCATTGGATCCTGGTGATTTTGGCAGTTGCGCCGTTCCGACAGCATTTGCTTCGAGTGGTTTTAATAATAATACGGTGACTTTAAGCTGGATTCCCGGCGATGATGAAACTTCATGGACAGTAGAATATGGTATTGTGGGCTTTGAGCACGGACAGGGTACAACCGTCGGTTCTTCGAATGCAACCCTTATTATTACAGGCCTGAATTCCAATAACAGTTATAGCTTTTATGTAAAATCTAATTGTACCGCTACTTCAAGCAGCAATTGGGTGGGGCCGATAACAGTTGATGCGATCCAGCAAAATCCGAACTGCCCTAATCCGGGAGGATTGACAGCAACAAGAGATGCTGGGGTAAATTCAAATGTTAACCTTCTTTGGGTAGCCGGCGGTACAGAAACACAATGGGAAATCCAATTTGGTGTCAGCGGTTTCACACTTGGTACGGGTACTACAGTAAGCTCAAATAATACGACAGCTACAGTTACCGGGGTTATTGCGACAAGCAGCTATGATTTTTATGTAAGGTCAAAATGCTCTGCTTCCAGCAATAGTGGATGGATCGGTCCGGTAGTGGTTGCTTCGGTAGGAGGAAACCCTACAGGAAGCGTTGCAGGCAATTATAAGCTGACTGCTTTCAATACGTCGGTTCCAACAGATTTGAATCTTGACGGTACTGCTTCTACAAACCAAATGAATGAAACAACATGTATGAACAACATGTTCCTTACATTAAATGCAAATAATACGTTTTCGGCCGATTCAAAAGGTACAGAAATCGATATGGATATAGATGTTGCCACCGGTGAGATTGTACAAACAATACAGTGTTTTAGCGAAGCAGCCCTTACAGGAACATGGTCACTTTCAGGAACCACTTTGTCACTTACTTACATTGATCCGGATACTGGTACTCCTGCTACTGATAATTTTACAGTTATTGGCAATACCCTTCAGGCAACCTTGCATGACGGACAAGCGGTAGGTACAGTGATGCCAGGCGGTGAACCGGTTTATTTGACTTGTGACATTACATCAATCTACACCAAGCAGTAATAAAATAATAAAATAAAATAAAAAACCGCCTTGTCATAAAACAGGGCGGTTTTTTTATGGCATAATCCTTGACTTATTTATGCAGCCAATCGATACAGCTAGTTTGCATGTCGATTTTAAGCTAAATCTAATGTTGTACATCGATTTTAATTTAATTCTTAAGAAAGATGGGCTACATTTGTTTAGCATTGAATAATTTCTAATGTCATTTTGACCTAATTAAATACCATGTCAAACCACAAAATTATATCCTTTGACAATTTGTCATTACAGGAATTTGATACAGAAACCGATTTAATCCCGCTTTTAACACCCGAAGACGAAGAGGAAATGAATAAGGAGGAACTTCCTGGTTCTTTACCGATCTTACCGCTTCGAAACACTGTTTTGTTCCCGGGTGTAGTGATTCCAATCTCTGCAGGTAGGGATAAATCGATCAAACTTATAAACGATGCCAATGCCGGAAACAAAATCATCGGTGTTGTTGCGCAAAAAAATGAAGAGGATGAAGATCCGACGAAAAATGATATCTATCAGGTTGGTACTGTTGCACAGATACTTCGCGTGCTAAAAATGCCTGACGGTAACATTACGGTTATCCTTCAGGGGAAAAAACGTTTTGAAATCGATGCGGTTACTGCTGAAACACCTTATCTAATGGCTACTGTCAAAGAAGTGGCAGAAAAAAGGCCAGGCAAAAACGACACCGAATTCAATGCAATAACCGATTCCATCCGCGAGCTGGCTATTGATATTATAAGGGAAAGCCCAAATATTCCAACGGAAGCGACTTTTGCTATCAAAAACATTGAAAGCCAGTCATTCCTGATCAATTTTGTTTCTTCCAACATGAATCTTACGGTTAAGGAAAAACAGGATTTATTGGCGGTAAATGTATTGAAGGAAAGAGCTTTGGAAACCTTGCGCTACATGAACCTCGAACAGCAGAAACTTGAGCTTAAGAATGATATCCAGTCCAAAGTCCGTTTCGACCTCGACCAGCAGCAACGCGAATATTTCCTGCACCAGCAGATGAAAACCATTCAGGAAGAATTGGGTGGCGTATCCAATGAGCAGGAAATTGAGGAAATGCGCCAAAAGGCAAAAACGAAAAACTGGGATGCCAAAACTGCCAAGCATTTTGACAAGGAAATTGCAAAAATGCAGCGTATGAACCCACAGGCACCTGATTTTGGTATCCAAAGAACGTATCTTGAATTGTTTCTTGAATTACCATGGAGTCATTATTCAAAAGACAATTTCGATTTGAAGCGCGCCCAAACTATACTAGACCGTGACCATTTTGGCCTTGATGATGTGAAGAAAAGGATCATTGAGCACTTGGCGGTATTAAAGCTGCGCAACGATATGAAATCGCCTATACTTTGTTTGACCGGGCCTCCGGGAGTGGGTAAAACCTCTATCGGAAAATCCATTGCAGAAGCTTTAGGAAGAGAATATGTCCGTATATCTTTAGGTGGTTTGCGCGATGAAGCCGAAATCCGAGGGCACAGAAAAACCTACATCGGAGCCATGCCGGGAAGGATCATCCAAAGCCTGAAGAAAGCAGGAACATCCAACCCAGTATTTGTTTTAGACGAAATCGATAAGTTGTCCAATTCGTATCAGGGCGATCCTTCATCAGCTTTGCTTGAGGTCTTAGACCCGGAACAAAACAGCGAATTTTATGATAACTTTTTGGAACTTGGCTATGACTTGTCAAAAGTGATGTTTATTGCAACATCCAATAATATGGGAGCTATCCAGCCGGCACTGAAAGACAGGATGGAAGTCATCAAGATGACGGGCTATACCATTGAGGAAAAGGTTGAAATCGCCCGCAAGCACTTGCTTCCAAAACAATTGAAGGAACACGGATTAAAGCCAAAGGATTTGTCCGTTGGCAAAAAGCAATTGGAAAAAATCATCGAAGGCTATACCCGTGAATCAGGTGTCCGGAGTTTGGAACAAAAAATTGCACAGGTAATCCGTAACGCGGCCAAATCGGTAGCAATGGAAGAAGAATACAATACCAAAGTGACTGACGAAGACATTGTCAAAATCCTTGGCGCGCCAAAAATGGCAAGGGATAAATCCGAAAGCAATGATGTGGCCGGAGTTGTTACAGGTTTGGCGTGGACGTCGGTTGGAGGTGATATTCTGTTTATCGAATCCCTGATTTCTGCCGGAAAAGGTAACCTGGCATTGACCGGAAATTTAGGAACGGTGATGAAAGAATCGGCTACGATTGCCTTTGAATACATCAAGGCCAATACAGAAACTTTTGGAATTGCACCCGATTTGATCGGAAAATACAATATTCATTTGCACGTTCCGGAAGGAGCAACGCCAAAAGACGGGCCAAGCGCAGGAATCGCAATGCTTACCTCGTTGGTTTCGCTTCTGACACAAAGGAAAATCAAGAAAAACCTAGCCATGACAGGTGAAATCACACTCCGAGGAAAAGTGCTTCCGGTTGGGGGTATCAAAGAAAAAATCCTGGCGGCAAAAAGGGCTAACATCAAGGAAATCATTTTGTGCCATGAAAACAAAACCGACATTGATGAAATCAAGCCCGAATACATTGAGG
The DNA here is from genome assembly GCA_049841115.1 of Flavobacterium sp. Taxonomy (GTDB): domain Bacteria; phylum Bacteroidota; class Bacteroidia; order Flavobacteriales; family Flavobacteriaceae; genus Flavobacterium. The sequence continues at coordinate 596,608 of JASGHQ010000002.1, read as the reverse complement.
GATTGAAATTCCATTTTGTAAAGGAAATGAGCGAAGTCATTGCCGTTGCCCTGACCGATGAAAAAGTAAAAAATGCCAAGAAACTGTAAATAGTTTTCAGGATAATGATCCAAAAGGCATAAGCCATAAAAAGCTTATGCCTTTTGTTTTTAACTTTTTTTCATACCGTATAAAATAATATCTTCGCATTTCCGTTATATATAGAGCATAAGTCATTTTTTGATGTTTAAAAAAGCAATTTGTATTGGATTTTTCCTTGCCAGTTTGACCAGTTTTGGCCAAATAGGAGGAAAGTCAATATACCAGTTTTTAAACCTGGTGACTTCGCCGAGACAGGCAGCTTTGGGAGGAAAAGTGATTACTTTTTACGATAGCGATGTCAACCAGGCACATTTCAATCCGGCAAATATCAATGCAGACATGGATAACAAGCTTTCGCTGAACTACGGAAGTTTGTTTGGCGAAGTGACTTACGGGACCGCTTCCTATGCTTATACTTATGACCGCCACGTGCAGACATTTTTTGGCGGGGTTAATTATGTCAACTATGGAAAGTTTGACGGTTATGACGAAAATGGCGTGCAGACTTCCAATTTTACCGGAAGCGAAATCGCGCTTTCTTTTGGCTATGCCTACAATATTCCCTTTTCCGATTTTTATATTGGTGCCAATGCCAAGCTGATTTCTTCCACTTTGGAAAGCTATAATTCCTTTGGAGGTGCTGTAGATATTGGAGCAATGTTTATCGATACCCGGAATGATGTTAACTGGGCGATATCAATTAGGAATATCGGGACCCAATTTACCACCTATGCCGATACCAGGGAAAAACTGCCCTTGGAAATTCTCCTAGGTGTTTCCCAGTTAATGGAAAACGTACCGATCCGCTGGCATTTGACACTTGAAAACATGCAGCAGTGGCAAATTGCTTTTTCCAACCCCAACCGTGCTGAAGGCGGACTGGATGGAGGTTCGACACCAGAGAAGATTTCCATATTCGGTAATGCGCTGCGCCATGTGATTTTTGGGGTGGAATTGTTTCCTGAAAGAGGCTTTAATCTGAGATTGGGCTACAATTTCAGGAGAGCGGAAGAATTGCGTATCTTGGAGCAGCGGAATTTTTCGGGATTGTCTGTTGGTTTCGGTTTGAAAATGGGCAGCCTCAAATTTAATTATTCCTATTCGCGCTACACTTTGGCGGCCAATACCAGCTTATTTGGCCTGACCATCGATTTTGCGGATGACAAATACTGATAACATAAAATAGAAGGTCCACGAACATCAAAAAATAATTAAAAAATTGTGAGTAAAAAAATTACCATTGCATTAGACGGATTTTCGTCAACAGGAAAAAGCACCTTAGCCAAACAATTAGCCAAACATTTGGGCTATGTATATGTTGATACCGGAGCTATGTACCGCGCAGTAACCTATTTTGCAATGCAGAACGGCTACATCGATGCGGAATTTTTTGACAAGCAGACGCTCATCAATAGCTTGCCTTCGATAAAACTGAATTTTGTGTTCAATCCCGAATTGGGTTTTGGCGAAATGTACCTCAATGATGTCAATGTCGAAAAAGAAATCAGGACACTTGAGGTTTCCAGTTTTGTGAGCCTTGTTGCCGAAGTTTCTGAAGTTCGTGCCAAATTGGTCGAGCAGCAAAAGCAAATGGGGAAAGGAAAAGGAATTGTGATGGATGGACGTGATATAGGAACCGTAGTTTTCCCAAAAGCCGAGCTTAAGATTTTTATGACCGCAAGCCCGGAAACCCGTGCGCAGAGGCGTTTTGAGGAATTGCAGTCCAAAGGCCAGGAAGTTGCTTTTGAGGATGTATTGAAAAACGTCGTAGACCGTGATTACATTGATACCCACCGCGAAGATTCGCCATTGGTAAAAGCCGATGATGCCATCGAAATCGATAATTCCCATTTAACGAAAGACGAGCAGTTCAACGCCGTTCTGGAAATGGTGGAAGATGTAACGAAATCGTTATAAATTTTTGTTTATCTCAATTATAATAGTAGATTTACGGGCTATATTTTTTAAACCAATAAACTATTATTTATGAGTATAAAATTCAGACTGACCTTATTGAGTTTCCTGCAGTTCTTCGTTTGGGGGGCATGGCTTATATCACTTGGGGGCTATATGTTTACATTTCCGGGAGATGCCTGTGAAAGAGGCGCTTTAGTAGGTGCAACTTATGGAACAATGGGAATTGCTTCACTTTTTATGCCTGCGCTATTGGGCTTTGTTGCCGATAAATATGTAAATGCCGAGAAGTTGCTGGCCTTTTGCCATTTGTTTTGCGCCCTGGCATTATATTGGGCGTATACTACAACCGATGTGAATAATCTCTATTGGGTGATTCTTACCGTGAGTTTGTTTTATATGCCAACCATTGCACTGACCAATACAGTTTCCTATCATTTGCTTTCCAATAATAATTTTGAAGTCCAAAAGGTTTTCCCTCCAATACGTGTTTGGGGAACTGTTGGGTTTATTGTGGCTATGTGGCTGGTAGATTTGACAGGCTGGAGGTCTGACCATAATCAGTTTTTGGTTTCTGCCGTAGGCTGTTTGGTGATGGCAGCATTTTGTTTTGCGCTTCCAAAATGCCCTCCGTCAAAAACTTCAAAATCGTCCTCACTTATTGAAATTCTTGGGTTGGATGCTTTCGTTCTTTTCAAGAATCCTAAAATGTTGATTTTCTTTGTTTTTGCCTTTGGATTGGGAGCTGTATTGCAGATTTCAAATGCTTTTGCTGATCCGTTTTTGAATGATTTCGGGGGAGATTATAAAGGATATTTTGCTGTAGACCATCCTCAGTTATTGATATCATTGTCCCAGATTTCAGAAACAGTATTTATCCTAACGATACCATTTTTCCTAAAACGGTTCGGAATCAAGAAAGTAATGCTGTTTTCAATGATCGCCTGGTTCCTTAGGTTTGGTCTGTTTGGTATTGGAGATCCAGGTTCCGGATTGATTTTCCTTGTGCTAAGTATGGTTGTTTATGGCTTTGCATTTGACTTCTTCAATATCAGCGGTTCTTTATTTGTTGAAAAAGAGGCTAGTGCAAACATGCGTGCCAGTGCGCAGGGATTGTTCATGATGATGACAAATGGGCTTGGTTCGCTTGTAGGAGGCTGGTGTGCAGGTAAAGTGGTTTCTCATTTTACAGAAAATGTTTCAGGAAACTGCAACGGTGTAAAAGACTGGAGCAGCATTTGGTTTGCTTTTGCGGTTTATGCCTTAATCCTTGCGATAGTTTTTGCCTTTGTATTCAAATACAAGCATAACCCAAAAGAGATGGAGAATATAAACCACTAATAATATTAAAGAGCCTAAAGGCTCTTTTTTTATTTAATCCAACTCCATAGGATGTTCGGGGTCTACAAATTCGTTTTCGTTTTTAGAGATGGCAATGGCTGCAACACCGTTTCCGATAAAGTTGGTAATGGCGCGCGCCTCGCTCATAAATTTGTCTACACCCAAAAGAAAAGCCAGGCCTTCCACAGGGATTTTGTGGATCGCCGTTAATGTTGAGGCTAAAACGATGAATCCGCTTCCTGTTACGCCTGCAGCGCCTTTTGAGGTGATCATCAATAAGCCGATAATGGTCAGTATCTCCGCAAATGAAAGAGGAACATTATACAATTGAGCCAAAAAGATGACAGCCATCGAAAGGTAAATGGATGTTCCATCGAGATTGAACGAATAACCGGTCGGGATGACCAATCCCACTACGGATTTGCTGCAGCCCATTTTTTCGAGTTTGTTCATCAGGTTCGGCAGCGCCGGTTCCGAGGATGAGGTTCCCAGAACAATCAGCAGTTCGGCTTTGAGGTACTTTATCAGGTTCCAGATGCTAAGCTTATAGTAGCGCATTATGCTTCCGAGAATCAGGAAGATGAAAATTGCCATGGTAACATAAATCGTGAGCATCAGTTTTCCTAACGGAATCAAAGTGTGCAATCCGAATTTTCCAACGGTGTATGCCATTCCACCGAAAGCTCCGGCTGGTGCGAGGTACATTACGATTTTTAACGCTTTGAAAACATATTTTGACCAAATGTAAAGCGTACCCACAATTGTTTCCCTTTTGCTGTGATAATTAAGAACGATACCGCAGATGATGGCTACAAGCAAGACCTGAAGCGTGAAGTTATGTGTGAAAAAATCGATCCAACTGAATGCTTTTGGGTTGGATGTGTATTTGCTGGCATCTTCAATCTGCAAACCGGCTTTGTTGATTTTTCCGGGTTGGATAATGTAAGCAGCGGCTACGCCAATAATAAGCGCGAATGTGGTTACAACTTCAAAATAGATCAGCGATTTTATTCCGATGCGCCCAACTTTTTTGAGGTCGCCCATGCCGGCAATTCCGAGCACTATAGTCAGGAAAATAATCGGGCCAATGAAAAGCTTTACCAGATCGATGAAGCGCTTGCCGATGATTTCCATTTTCTGGCCGTTTTCGGGTTGGTAATGCCCTAGCAATATTCCGCAAGCAATGGCGATTAAAACCCAAAAGGTCAGGTTGGTCGTGACCTTGAATAAAAGCGATTCTTTTTTCATAAGCCGAAAGTAGCATTTATTTTCAATCATCCCAAAAAAAGCAAAAGAGCTTGCTAGCCCCGATTCCTTCGGCAGTCGCTTCGCTCGTGTGGAGCTGGCTACCATGTAGCGCGGATAGCGGGAGGATTTATCCTTTGAAAGACAAATGATGTGCTCCTGAATCAAAAACCCTTTCTCTTGCTTCTTGTATCTTGCTTCTAAAACATGTTAAATTTCTCTATATAAATGTTTTGTAATTAGGAATTTATGTGTACTTTTGCACACCTTTTGGCGAAGAAGAGTTTCCTTTAGGTATCAACTATTTAAAACTAACACTGTTGTGTTTTTAATCGCATCAAGAAACTCGAAAGGCATAGCATACAAATTATTTTATCAGCATGGCTGTATTAAACAAAGAACAAGAAGCGTTTTTAAATGATTTTAACTGGCATAACTATGCAGAAGGAATTGACGCAGTAGACCAGAAAAACTTAGAAGAGTTTGAAAACTTAGTATCTAAAACTTTCATTTCGACTGACCAAGAGGAAGTTGTAGAAGGTGTAGTAGTAAGGATTACTGACAGAGACGCAATTGTTGACATTAACGCGAAATCAGAAGGTGTAATTTCATTGAATGAATTCCGTTACAACCCAAACTTAAAAGTGGGTGACAAAGTTGAAGTATTGATTGACGTTCGTGAAGACAAAACAGGTCAATTGGTATTATCACACAGAAAAGCAAGAACTATCAAATCATGGGATCGTGTTATCGCTGCTAACGAAACTGGAGAAATCGTTCAAGGTTTTGTTAAATGCAGAACTAAAGGTGGTATGATCGTTGACGTTTTCGGAATCGAGGCGTTTTTACCAGGTTCACAGATTGATGTGAAACCTATCCGTGATTACGATGTATACGTAAACAAAATGATGGAGTTCAAAGTTGTGAAAATCAACCACGAATTCAAAAACGTAGTGGTATCGCACAAAGCGCTTATCGAAGCGGATATCGAAGTTCAGAAAAAAGAAATCATCGGTCAATTAGAAAAAGGACAGGTATTGGAAGGTGTTGTTAAAAACATTACTTCTTATGGTGTGTTCATCGACCTTGGTGGTGTTGACGGATTGATCCACATTACTGACCTTTCTTGGTCAAGAATCAACCACCCAAGTGAAGTTCTTGAATTAGATCAGAAATTGAATGTTGTTATCCTTGATTTTGATGATGAGAAAACAAGAATCCAATTAGGTTTGAAACAATTGAACGCTCACCCTTGGGATGCTTTGGATTCTAAATTGGAAATCGGAGACAAAGTGAAAGGTAAAGTAGTTGTAATCGCTGATTACGGTGCGTTTATCGAAGTGGCTGAAGGTGTTGAAGGTTTGATCCACGTTTCTGAAATGTCTTGGTCTACGCACTTGCGTTCGGCTCAGGATTTCGTAAAAGTGGGTGATACTGTTGAGGCGGTTATCTTGACTCTAGATAGGGATGAAAGAAAAATGTCTTTGGGTATCAAACAATTGACTCAGGATCCATGGACTGACATTACCTCTAAATACCCAGTTGGTTCTAAGCACACTGGTATCGTTAGAAACTTTACCAACTTTGGAATTTTCGTTGAGTTGGAAGAAGGAATCGACGGTTTGGTTTATATCTCAGACCTTTCTTGGACTAAGAAAATCAAACACCCATCAGAATTTGTTAACGTTGGTGACAAATTAGACGTAGTAGTATTGGAGTTGGATGTTGAAGGACGTAAATTATCTTTAGGTCACAAACAAACTACTGCTAATCCTTGGGACAAACACGAAGAAGCTTTTGCTGTTGGAACTATCCACCACGGAACTATCGCTGAGATTGTTGACAAAGGTGCTACTGTAGATTTCGGAGATGATGTAGTTGCGTTTATCCCAACTCGCCACTTGGAAAAAGAAGACGGTAAGAAATTGAAAAAAGGTGAAGAGGCTGATTTCAAAGTAATTGAGTTCAACAAAGAATTCAAGAGGGTTGTAGCTTCGCACACTGCTATCTTTAGAGAAGAAGAAGAGAAAAACGTAAAAGCTGCTGAAACAGTGACTTCTACTAACGCTCCGGCTCAAACTCTTGGAGATAACAATGATATCCTTGCCGGACTGAAAGAAAAAATGGAAAAAACAGAGAAAAAGAAATAATTCACTGTTTTGGATAAATAGAAAGCCCCGATATTCGGGGCTTTTTTTATGGGTTTCATTCTGCAAGTTTTTTTTATATTTGGTTACAAACATTTCACCATGAAAAAACTTCACCTGATCCTATTGTTTTTTTGTTTTTTAGGCAAAATCAATGCGCAGGCTCCTAGTATTATATGGCAAAAAACATTTGGAGGAACCAATATGGATTCGGCAACAGCCATCACTCAAACCACAGATGGAGGTTATGCATTTGTTGCTTTTACGGATTCTGCAAATGGCGATGTAACGCAAAACCATGGAGAAACAGATTTATGGGTCGTAAAAGTTACTGAATCAGGAGACATTCAGTGGCAAAAATCCTTTGGAGGCAGCCGTGATGAATATGGCCGAAGAATCAAACAGACCAGTGACGGAGGTTACATTATAATCGCGACTACATTATCAAACGACGGGGATATAACACATAATTATGGTGAGTCGGATTATTGGATTGTCAAACTCGACAACTCAGGTGTCATGGAATGGCAAAAATCTTATGGGGGTATAAGCGTGGATGATGCCTATGATATCAAGCAAACACTAGATGGTGGCTATATCGTTGTGGGTAACTCAGTAACCATATTGAATAGTTTTGCTGCAAACCATATAGGAAATAGCGACGTTTGGCTTGTCAAGCTTAACGCATTGGGAAATATAGAATGGGAAAATTCTTCGGGAGGAGAAAGTAATGAAACTGCAATGGCTGTTAGCCAAACTATTGACGGAGGCTATATTGTTGCCAGCCATACCTGGTCCAATATTGGTGCAATTGGAGGCCATGCTGACAATGATTTTTTTGTTGTAAAATATACTGCCACAGGAAGTGTTGAATGGCAAAGGGTTATTGGCGGTTCCGGTAACGAGTATGTTTTTGACATATTACAGCTTAATGACGGAAGTTATGTAGTTGCCGGGAATACGACATCAACAGATAATGGTATATTGAATCATGGGATGCAGGATGGCTTTGTTGTGAAGTTGGACGATAATGGTGAGCCGGTATGGCAAAAGACATTCGGAGGTACGGAATACGATGGCTTTGAGGATGTTGAAATAACATCTGATAACAAAATTATCTTATCAGGATATACCCATTCCTATAATGGTGATGTTACAGATTACCATGGTGGTCAGGATGCCTGGGTTGTTGAAATAAATACTAATGGTGAGCTACAATGGCAAAAGACCTTTGGTTCAACCGATAATGAAGGGATACAAGAGTTACATCAAACCGTAGATGGAGGATTTATAATGGCAGGCCTCAAGCTCCCTTTATATGGAAATCTTTCAACCCGAAATTGTTGGATTGTCAAGCTTAATTCAGGGGCGCTATCAACAGACACCTTTGAAAATGCTGGCATAAAATTGTACCCTAATCCTGTCGAAGAAACTTTCAGGATTGATCTTACTGAAGATGTTACTTTGAAATCAATCCGTATCTACAATCTATTGGGCCAATTGGTTCAGCTATTCTACAATCCGGCCGAAACAATGAGCGTTTCCGGTTTGAGTTCCGGTAACTACTTAATTAAGATAACTACAGATAAGGGAACATCTACAGGTAAATTTATTAAACAATAAAAACATTTTTCAGGGCTTTTTTATGGGTTAGTTTGAAGCAAGCAATTGCATTTCGTCGGCTGAAAAATCATTCACTATAGTATAAGTTGAAATGTTATTGATAGACATTTCATCTAGTATATCAACTAAATTCCCGAAGTTGGAATTCTTGCTTGGTTTAATGATTACGACTGCACCGTCATTGTCCCTACCGTAGTTTCTATCCGCGAGATATTTTTTTATTCTGCTATTCATGGCTACCAGCTCTTTTCGGATGCCATTTTTGCCAAAATTTGATTTTTTAGGTTTCTCTATCGGAATTTCCAGCAGTCCGGAATAACTGATTACTTTATTATCATCGTCTAATAATAAGGTGATAATTCTATTGAAATTAGGATGGCCACCACATGAAATTACAGTTCCATCATCATAATATTTATCAGGCAAACCCAAATCCATTGCCTGTGGCCGGGCCAATTCTTTGGTTACCATAAAAAAAATGATCAACAGGAAAGAAACACTGATCATCGCAGCCAGGTCTACTCTTGGCTGCAGCTTTTTGGATCTTGGTTTGGTTTTTACCAATCGGTATTCTTTGGTTTCTTCGCTCATAATTTAGGTTTTGGTTAAACAATCATCACTGGTTGTATAAAGTTAACGAAAAAACGATTAATATATTGTGTATTGATTTATAGGTTGTTATGTTTTTTTTAGTGTTAATGTTTTCATAAAATGATGCTTTTCAAAACCACATACTCATTACGGGCGTAAATGACTTCATAACTTTTAAATTAACCATCATGAACACTAGAAACATTTTAACCGCTGCATTTTTTGCATTAACTCTTTTCACAACAACCAGCATCTTTGCCCAAAAAGAGAAAACCGTAACCGTTGGCGGAGCGCCAATGTATCCTTCCAAAAACATTATTGAAAATGCAATGAATTCCAAAGACCACACTACATTGGTTGCTGCCGTTAAAGCTGCTGATTTGGTGGAAACCTTACAAGGAAAAGGGCCGTTTACCGTTTTTGCCCCAACTAACGAAGCCTTCAGCAAACTGCCAAAAGGAACAGTAGAAACACTATTGAAACCCGAAAACAAGAAAATGCTGCAAACTATTTTGACCTACCATGTTGTTGCCGGAAAAATGAATTCGTCAGACATTGCGGCCGCAATTAAAAAAGGAAACGGAAAAGCCGTTCTGAAAACCGTTAGTGGTGGAACATTAACAGCCTGGATGAAAGGCAATGATCTTTACATTACCGATGAAAACGGCAAAAGTGCCAAAGTGACCATTGCCGATGTCAATCAATCCAATGGTGTTATTCATGTAATTGATGAAGTTGTTACGCCAAAAGCATAATTTTTATACTTGACTTCGAATGCATTTTGTGTAAAAGAAAGAATGCCCCACAATTGTGAGGCATTTTTTTATTTTCTTAAGCTGGCGCCAACTTCTGTCTCGAGGTTTTTCTGCAGCTTGCTCATGATTTTGTCGATCTGTTCGTCAGTCAGGGTTTTGGTACTGTCCTGCAAAGTGAAGCTAACGGCATACGATTTCTTGCCTTCCGGAAGGTTTTTGCCTTCGTAAACATCAAATAGGTTTACGTCTTTCAGCAGCGATTTTTCTGTTTGGCGCGCTACATTGTAAATAGCATCAAAAGCCACCGCAGAATCCACTAAAAGTGCCAAATCCCTTCTTACTTCAGGATATTTCGGAATATCGGTAAATTTGATTTTGTTGTTGATTAACTTCAAAATCAGGTTCCAGTTGAAATCAGCAAACAGAACTTCCTGTTTGATGTCAAAATGCTTTAGGATCGATTTTTTTACAGTTCCAAATTCCACTAAAGTATCATTGCCATAAGCAATAGCAATTCCTTCTGCAAATACATCAGAAGCCACTGGTACATTTTGCGTTTTATTGATTCCCAAACGCGCCAAAACCGAATTCACATAACCTTTGAACAAAAAGAAATCCGAAGGTTTCTCAGATGTTGTCCAGCTTTCCGACATCCTGTTTCCTGAAACGAACAAGGTCAGGTGCTTTGGCTCATCATAACCCGAAAGCAATTTGTGGTAGGTTTTCCCGAATTCGAACAATTTCAAATCCGAATTCTTGCGATTGATGTTATACGAAACGGCTTCCAAACCTGAAAACAACAACGATTGGCGCATTACGGCCAGGTCATTGCTCAACGGATTCAGCATCGCCACATTATAATCTTCTTTCAGCATCGAAGATAACTTGACATATTCTGCAGTTGTCAGCGAGTTTGCCATCATTTCATGGAAACCGAGCGAATTCAATTGCGTAGCCACAATGTTCTGCACTTTATAATCTTCGGTCCGTGCCGAATTGGCTACCGTAGCGTTCAATTTTTTGGTAAAATTGATGTTGTTATAGCCATAGACACGAAGGATTTCTTCAACAACATCCACCTCACGCTGTACATCCACGCGGTAAGAAGGGATTATCAATCCCAAACCGGCATCGGAAACGCTGTTTACCTTAATATCCAGTGAAGCCAGGATTTTTTTGATGGTTTCTTTTGGCAATTCCTGCCCAATCAGTTTGGCGGTTTTGTCAAAATGAAGGAAAACCGGATAATCCTCAATTTTTTTAGGATAAATATCTACAATGTCTGAAGTGATTTCGCCACCGGCCAATTCCTTGATTAAAAGTGCGGCACGTTTCAATGCAAACTCAGTAACATTGGCATCGATGCCTCTTTCAAAACGGAACGAAGCATCGGTATTCAAACCATGCCTTTTAGCCGATTTCCTAACGCTGATCGGGTTAAAGTAAGCACTTTCAAGGAAAATCGAATTTGTGGTCTCGGTAACGCCCGAATTTTTTCCGCCGAAAACGCCGGCTAGGCACAATGGCCCTTTTTCGTCGCAGATCATTAAATCTTCAGCACTTAAGGTTCTTTCAACGTCATCCAGGGTGACAAATTTAGTTCCTTCGGCAACGGTTTTTACAATGATTTTCCCGTTGATTTTAGCAGCATCAAATGCGTGCAGCGGCTGTCCTAAATCATGTAGGATATAATTGGTAACGTCAACAACATTGTTTTTTGGCGTAAGCCCGATCGCTTTCAACCGATTTTGCAGCCAGGCTGGAGATTCTTTTACGGTAACCCCCGAAATGGTAACCCCGCAGTATCTTGGAGCCAATTTGCTGTCTTTTACATCAACGTCAATTTTTAAGGTTCTTTTATCAATCCGGAATGTCGGAGACAGAAGGTGTAATCAGCTCGATGTTGCTGTTTTTTTGTAACAGGCTCGCACGCAGGTCACGCGCTACGCCATAATGCGACATGGCATCGGCACGGTTAGGTGTCAGCCCGATTTCGAAAACTTCGTCATTCTCTATATTGAAGACTTTGGCAGCCGGAGTTCCCGGCTTTAGATTGGCATCCAAAACCATGATCCCGTCATGGCTGGTCCCGAGGCCCAATTCATCTTCGGCGCAAATCATCCCGTGGCTTTCCTGTCCGCGGATTTTTCCTTTTTTGATTTCAAATTCTACTCCGTCTTTGTCAAACAATTTTGTTCCGATTGTTGCAACTGGCACTTTTTGCCCTTTGGCAACGTTGCTGGCACCGCAAACGATCTGAACTGGAGCCCCATCGCCAAGGTCTACAGTGGTAACGCTCAATCGGTCGGCATCAGGATGCTTTTCACAGGTCAACACATGTCCTACGACAATACCTTCCAGGCCACCGCGGACAGATTGGTATTTTTCGACTACTTCAACTTCCAGGCCTAAATCAGTCAGGATAGCTGCAGTGTCTTCGGATTTTAAATCTATTTTAATGAATTGTTTTAACCAGTTGTATGAAATCTTCATATGTGAAATTTAAAGAGTGCAAATATAATCAATGCAGTTCGTCGAGTAAAGTTTTGCAGGGATTTTTGTTAGCATTTTTTCGCCATCAGGATTCTGCGTGATAATGAGATATCTGTACTTTTTTACCTAATAATTTAACAAATATTTAAATCTGTAAAGTTAAAATTACGGATATGGAAAATTTGTGCTATTAGTTGGCGAAAATATGCTACTCATCCGCTAATCATAAAACTAAATTTGAAAGAACAAATAAAACAAAGTATTATGAGCAATGTAACCAAAAGGCCTGATTTTAAGGCAAAGTATGATAACTATATAAACGGGAAATTTGTTGCGCCCACTAAAGGCAACTATTTTGATGTAATTTCCCCAATTGACGGAAAGGTATTCACGCAGGCCGCGCATTCCACTAAGGAAGATCTGGAAATTGCCGTTGACGCCGCACACAAAGCGTTTGAAACCTGGGGGAAAACTTCCGCCACGGAACGCAGCATTTTATTGAATAAGATTGCGCAGGTAATCGAAGACAATCTTTCGTATCTCGCAGCAGTGGAAACTGTCGATAATGGAAAGCCAATCCGCGAAACCACTTTGGCCGATCTGCCTTTGGCAATTGATCATTTCCGCTATTTTGCAAGCGTAATCCGTGCAGAGGAAAGCTCGATTACCGAACTGGATTCGCAGACGGTTTCCATTGCGCTGAGCGAACCATTAGGCGTAATTGCCCAGATCATCCCATGGAATTTCCCAATATTGATGGCAGTGTGGAAACTTGCCCCGGCATTGGCAGCAGGGAATACAGTAGTTTTAAAACCTGCGGAAAGCACTCCGATTTCGATTTTGGTCTTAATTGAATTGATTGGTGACCTGTTGCCGCCGGGAGTGGTGAATATCGTCAACGGATTCGGGGCCGAATTGGGGCGTGCGCTGGTAACTAATAAAAAAGTATCTAAAGCGGCCTTTACAGGATCTACCACAACAGGACGTTTGGTAATGCAGTATGCTACAGAAAATATCATTCCGGTAACGCTGGAATTAGGTGGGAAGTCGCCCAACATTTTCCTAAAATCGGTAGCCGATGCCGATGATGATTTCTTTGACAAGGCAATTGAAGGGGCTGTTTTATTCGCATTGAACCAGGGTGAGATTTGTACCTGCCCGTCAAGGTTACTGGTTCATGAAGACATTTATGACAAATTCATTGAAAAGGTAATCCAGAGAACAGAAGCTATCATAGCCGGAAATCCTCTGGATATGACAACAATGATTGGCGCGCAGGCGTCGTTGGTACAAAAAGAAAAGATCATGTCGTACCTTAAATTAGGCAAGGAAGAAGGCGCCGAAGTTTTAACTGGTGGCGATGCCAATAACCTGGGCGGCGATCTGGAAGGTGGCTACTACATCAAGCCAACTATTTTTAAAGGAAATAATAAAATGCGGATTTTCCAGGAAGAGATTTTCGGGCCGGTTTTGGCGGTTACGACCTTCAAGACCACTGACGAGGCCATTGCCATTGCCAACGACACGATGTATGGTTTGGGCGCGGGAGTATGGACACGCGATGCGCATGAAATCTACCAGGTTCCGAGGGCAATTTTAGCAGGTAGGGTTTGGGTAAACCAATACCATTCGTATCCGGCCGGTGCACCGTTTGGAGGCTACAAGCAATCCGGAATTGGCCGTGAAAACCACAAAATGATGCTCGGCCATTACCGCCAGACAAAAAACATGCTGATTTCGTATGATAAAAAGAAACTAGGCTTTTTTTAGTATTGATTGTTAGGTTGGAAAGGCAGTGTTTTTCAAACATTGCCTTTTTTAATTTAAAAGATAAAATTATGACAAAGAGAACTTGATGCCACCAAGGAAGCGATCGACCTTATTCGAACCTTAAAGGAACTCCACGGTGATTTAATGTTCTACCAGGCCGGCGGATGCTGTGAAGGCACACAGCCGCAATGCTTTGAAAAAGGCGGTTTTTATCAAAGGATGGGTGATGTTTGCATCGGAAGTATTGAAGATACCGAGTTTTGGGTTGATAAGGATCTGTTCGAATACTGGAAGCACGCGCATTTTACCCTCAAGGTAATCGATGCTTTTGGCGTAGGCGGATTTTCATTGGAAACACCCTTAAAGAAAACCTTCCAGATTGAATACCGTATTTTTACCGAAGAGGAAGAACAGGACCTGGAACCGCTAAAGTTTATCGAATAATCAGTTGATCTGTAATAACTGATATTGTTTTGGCGTGATGCCTTCATACTTCTTGAACATGCGCGTAAAGTAATTCGCATCCTCAAACCCCGACAGGAAACAAACCTCATTGATTTGTATTGTTGGGTTTTTGAGCAGTTTCTTGGCGCATTTTATTTTTTCATTCAACACAAATTCGATTGGGCTCATGCCTAATTCCCTTTTAAAAAAACGATAAAACGATGTCGTGCTCATGCAGGCTTTGTCGCTTAGGTTTTTTAGGTTGATGTTTTCCTTCAGGTTCAGCCGGATGTATTCGATCACTTCGTTGATCGGGTGGTTCGGATTGTTGAAAATGCCATCATCCACGGCTTTTGCGGTCTGCGTTTGTATGATGCGGATCAATAATTCCTGCAAGGTCAGGTCGGCCAAGGCATCTTTTGTAATCGAAGTACTCATGCATTCCTTGATCAGTTTATTGATGGTCGAAGCCAAATCGACATTATTGTAAAAAAAATAATTCTGATAATTCAGCTGCCAATAATTGTCCAGGCCTTCTTTCGGATAGCGCTCGTTCAGGAAATTCAGGGTGTCTGATATTTTTGCCTGATCAATAGCCAGAGCCAGGCACTGGGTTGGATTGTGACGGTTTGCTTCGGGGAAATCAATCTTCATTTCTACATTTGACGGGATAACAACCGTTTCGCCAGGCAGGTAGTCAAAACCCGGCTCGTCAAAAAGATGCATCACTTTTTTGCCACGGAGCATGCTCGTTACCACCAAATCATTGAATTTTAGCGGAACCAATTGTGACTCCTGATAGGTTTCAAACAAATTCAGCTCGCAATTATTCAGCGAATAAACGGTCCGGTTTTCGACTAAGGTTTTTAGTGATTTTTCAGAGGATAATTGCGGTTTGGCAAGCAGCGTTCGTTGGTTGTTCATGGCAGCATTTATAAAGAACTAAATGTAGCAAAAAATAAATAATGCAACCGATAAACAAATGTTATAATTTGCCGAAAGTTACAGCAATTCCTCTACATGCTTCTTGATATTTTCGGCAATTTTGTGCGTTGGCAAATCGTTTTCATCACCACCAAACGGATCTTCGATTTCTTCGGCAATCAACTCCAGACTGGCCAGGACATAAAAGATGAACACCACAACCGGAGCTGTATAATATCCCAAACTAAAGGAATAGCCCAGCGGCAAAGTCATCACATAAAAGAAGATGAATTTTTTGATGAACGCGCTGTAAGAGTAGGGAATAGGCGTGTTCTTGATGCGCTCGCAGGCACCGCAGATATCGGTAAACGATTGGATTTCGGCATTCAGGATGATCAGTTGGTCGCCTGTGATTTTCTGGTCAGCATACAATTCATTGATTTTGGCAAACATTTTTTTTGCCAGCTGGTTCGGTTTGTGCTTATGATGGTCGATTTCCAAATCGACATCGTCGAACAATTGTTTGGTAACATCAGAATTATTCAAATGTTTGTGAAGCACGCCTGCATAATTGGGGATCAGTTTTTTGAAATAGGCTCTATCTTTTTCATCTTTTAAGATAGCCGCTAATTTAATGGCAAAATTCCGGCTGTTGTTAACCAGGCTTCCCCATTGCTTGCGGCCTTCCCACCAGCGGTCGTAAGCGGTATTGGTCCTGAAAACGAGCAAGAGCGAAATCACGAAACCAAGCATGGTATGCATTAGTGTGATGTTCTTGATGTAGCTTTTGTCCGTGAGCTGCCAATGTTCTACTTCGAGCCAGCCAATCACTGCCGAATAAGTGCCGATAGCCAGCATTATCGGGAAAAGCGTCCTGAATGTATCGGCTTTGTGGAAACGGAAAATAAAGGTAAACCAGTCTTTGGTGTTATATGAAATCATCGGAAGTAATGTTTGGCCAAAAATACATTAAAAAAAGCAAACGGAAAATGGTATTACAGTTCTAAAACCTTTTCAAATGCCTTCCTTGGGCTTCCGTTAAAATATACTTCGCCGCAATAGGTATAGCCTGCCTTATCCATTATCCGAAGCATGGCCGGATTATCAAAATTAGTGTCAACCTTAATGCTGCGGATACCATTCTGCTGTGCAAAATCCTCAAAGTGGCCGAACATTTTCTGCACCAGGCCCTGTCCAAGATAAGCTTCGGAGATTGCAACCCTGTGGATCACTACAAAATCGTCATTGGTAAGCCATTTTCCATTGATTTCTGAATAAGCAGGTTCATCATTTATCAGAACGGCGCTGTAGGCTATGACTTTTTCACCGTCAGCCAAAACATAACCAACGCCTTTGCCGATGTCATTCCGAACAGTGTCTGGGTTGGGGTAGCCATTTTGCCACTGGTTGCTGCCGTCTTCTTTCCTTCTTTGTATGGCCTGCTGCAGTATTTCCCAAATCTGCGGTATTTCAGCTTCGGTAGCAGCTCGGAACAGGTAGTTCATTTGTGTTGATTTTATAAAAATTTTTCCTGATAAAGATAATGGTTTTTACAGGAAATGTGGGCTGGACTAAACTATGTGAAATCAGAAAGTGATGTTCCCTGCCAGTTCCTTCAGGGCGATTTCTGATAATTTTGCCTGAAATTGCGCATTGCTGTTACGGACTTTCGCATTGATGTAATTCAACTGCGCAGTACGGAATTCAATGGTTGTAATGGTTCCGATCCTGAATTTTTCTAGAGTAATATCTAAATTCTGTTTTGCAATCGATTCGTTTTTCTGCTCTAGTTTTATCAGTTCCAGATTCGTTAAATAGGTTTGATAGGAAGTTGTCAGTGTAGTCTGCAATGCCTGGTTTTGCTGTTCAATCGCCACATTGGCATTGTCTATCTGAAGCTTGGCTACTTTTTCGCTGCGTCTTTGGTTGAATCCGTCAAAAAGGTTTAAGGTTGCGGTAAACCCATAATTCAGGCCTTTTGCAGAAGATTGTGTCACGAATCCCAAACTCGATTCCGTTTCGGTGAAATTGTAAGCAGAATTCACGGAAATTACCGGATAACGGTCGGCTTTCACCTGTTTTAGCTGCAGTTCCGCAATTTTCTTATTTAAGATCTGCGCTTCTAGTTGCGGGTTTTGTTTTTCGGCAAGCGAAATCAATTCGGGCAATAGCAATTTATCATCCACGGCAATCGCATCAATAACTTTAAAATCGGTTTTCGCATCACGCGCCAGCAGCTGATTAAGCAGGGTTTTGGTGTTGGCATACAATTCCTTTTGTTTCAGATAGGTAGTCGTATCGGTATTCAAATCAACTTGTGCATTCAAGACTTCCAGCTTGGATGCTTTTCCTATGGTATAACGGTTTTGTGCCAATGCCAATCGCTGGTTGGAAATCACGATAGTGCTGTCGAGGGCGGATAATTGCTGCTGTTGCTGGACCAGGTCAAAATAAGTTGAAGCCACATCGCTGATTTTGGTAACGATAGTTAATTTGAGTTCGGCTTCGCCTAATTTTTGAATTGCCTTTAGCTGATCGTGTTTGGCAAACATTTTAAAGCCATCGAAAATTGTCCAGTCCAGACCAACGCCATATACCAAACTGTTGTTTTTGGCATTGTTAAGCGTTGTTTTGGTTCCGTCAGAGCGCGTTTGCGTAGTATTCTGGATGCTGTTGTTATCAACGACATTAGCTCCCAACTGCGGCAGCATTCCTGCATTTCCGATTGTAGCATTTGTTTTGTCAATGCTCAAATCGTTTCTTGAAATCCGGATTTCGTAATTGTTTTCCAAAGCTGCTTTTACTGCATCTTCAAGTGTCAATACCCCCTGGGCCTGTACTTTTGCAAAGCCTAAGAGAATGATGATGTATAGTGGTTTCAATTTCATGATCTATTTTTCAAGTGCTTCAATATTGTCAAATTCTGGCCGGTGTTTTCGCTCTCTTGACCACATTAAATATATCGACGGAATTACAAATAGTGTCAAGATCAATGAAAAAATCGTCCCGCCTACAATTACAACCCCCATTCCGATACGGCTGGTGGAAGCGGCGCCAAGCGATAAGGCAATCGGTAGTGCGCCCAGCGCAATGGCAAGGCTGGTCATCAAAATTGGCCGCAAACGGGCTTCCGCTGCCTGTATGATGGCATCGTATTTTGGGAGTCCCTGTTCACGCAGCTGATTCGCAAATTCAACGATCAGGATCCCGTTTTTAGTTACCAAACCGATAAGCATTACGGTTCCGATCTGGCTAAAGATATTCCACGTCTGTCCAAACAGCCAAAGCGAAAATAAAGCTCCGGCTACAGCCATAGGTACGGTCAATATGATGATAAACGGATCGATGAAACTTTCAAACTGCGCCGCCAGGATCAGATAAATCAGGAGCAAGGCCAGTCCAAATGCAAAAGCGGTATTTGAGCTGCTTTCAACAAAATCCCTTGATTCGCCACCCAAATCGGTTGTAAAGCTGCTGTCCAGAACTTTGGCTTTGATTTCGTCCATTGCATCAATTCCGTCGCTGATGCTTTTTCCCGGTGCCAGTCCTGCAGAAACTGTAGCCGACATATAACGGTTGTTGTGGTACAATTGCGGCGGGTTACTTTCTTCATCCACTTTCACAACGTTGTCGAGCTGTATCAATTCGCCTTTATTGTTTTTGACAAACATTGAAGTCAGATCCAATGGTTCATCGCGGTCTTTTTCGTCAAATTGCCCGATAACCTGGTATTGCTTACCATTTCGCATGAAGTAGCCAAAACGCTGCCCGCTCAACGACAATTGCAATGTTTGGGCAACATCCAGCACAGAAATGCCAAGGCTTTCGGCTTTTTCACGATCGATGGTAACATTGATTTCGGGTTTGTTGAATTTAAGGTTGACATCAACATTTGAGAACGTCTCGTTTTGGTTAGCCAAATCCATGAACTGCGGAATCTTTTCACGCAGCTTTTCAAAATTAGGAGCCTGGATGATGTACTGTATCGGCAATCCGCCACGCTTATTAACCGCAATGGTTGGCTGCTCTGAAACGGTAACTTTTGCCTGTGAATATTTTTTGGTCCATTTGGTAAAGTTTTCAGCAATTTCCTTTTGAGAACGTTTACGGTCTTCAGGATCTTTTAAGGCCAAACGAACCCTTCCGCTGTTTACCGTTGCATTCCCCAAGCCTGGCGAAGTAATGACTAGCGCAATTTTTTTCTCAGGGATCGAATCGTCAATCAATTGCGACAATTCCTGCATGAACCGGTCGGTGTATTCGTAAGTGGCACCTTCAGGAGTGGTAACCCCAACAATTACAAGATTTCGGTCATCATAAGGAGCCGTTTCCTTTGGCAGGATCTTGAAAAACAAAACGATCAATCCGATACAGACTACGATAATAGGGAAACTGATCCATTTTCTTTTGGTGAAATTGGTCAAAGCCTTTGCATATCCTTTGTTCAGGCCTTCAAAATAAGGTTCGGTAAAGGTATAGAATTTGGTTTTCTTTTGTTCGCCGCCTTTCATCAGATAAGCGTTCAGCATTGGCGTAAGCGTAAGCGATACAAAGGCCGAAACCAAAACCGCCGCTCCGATGACGACACCAAATTCCCGGAACAGCCTTCCTACGAACCCTTCAAGGAAAATGATCGGTAAAAATACTGCTGCCAAAGTGATGGAAATGGAGATCACCGCAAAGAAAATTTCGTTGGAACCTTTGATAGCAGCTTCGATTGGCGTCATTCCCTCTTCAATTTTCTTGAAGATATTCTCGGTTACCACAATTCCGTCATCAACCACCAATCCGGTGGCAAGAACAATGGCGAGCAAAGTCAGTACATTTACCGAAAACCCGCATAGATACATGATAAAGAAGGTTGCAATCAACGAAACCGGAATGTCGATCAGCGGTCGGAAGGCTATAGCCCAATCCCTGAAAAACAAGAAGATAATCAGGATTACAAGAACTAATGAAATAAGTAAAGTCTCGGCAACTTCAACCACCGATTTTTTGATGAAAAGCGTATTGTCTAATGCAACATTCAGCTTGATGTCTTTGGGCAGGTCTTTTTTGAAGGAGTCAAATTGTTTGTAGAATTCGGAGGCAATATCTAAATAATTAGTCCCCGGTTGCGGAATGACAGCCAAACCTACCATCGGTTTATCATTGGCAACCAATCGGGTTTCAAGGTTTTCAGCACCTAATTCGGCATGGCCAATATCACTTAAACGGACAATTTTATCGCCATTGGCAATGATGATGATATTGTTGAATTCTTCAGGTTTGGAAAGGTTTCCCATTGTTTTAACGGTAAGCTCGGTATTGGCACCCGTTAATTTCCCTGATGGCAGCTCTACGTTTTGTTGTTCCAATGCTGTCCTTACATCTGAAACGGTAACTCCGTAAGACGATAATTTTACCGGATCGATCCAAAGGCGCATCGAGTATCTTTTCTGCCCCCAAATCTGTACGCTGCTCACACCCGGAATAGTCTGCAAACGTTCGGCGATTACATTTTCGGCATAATCGCTCAGTTCCAAAGCATCTTTAGTGTCACTCTGGACGGTCATTGTTATGATCGGATCCGAATCGGCATCAGCCTTAGAAACTACCGGCGGCGCATCGATGTCCTGCGGTAAAGTACGCACTGCCTGTGAAACCTTGTCACGAACATCGTTGGCCGCCTCTTCCAGGTTTTTTTCAAGTTTGAATTCAATGGTGATGTTACTCGCGCCCTGTGTACTTGCCGAAGTGATATTCCGGATTCCGTCAATGGCATTGATGGCTTTTTCGAGGGGTTCGGTAATCTGTGATTCAATGATGTCGGCATTGGCACCCGTATAGCTGGTACGGACCGAAATCTGTGCCGGATCGATCGATGGGAACTCACGTACGCCAAGATAACTGTAACCGATAACGCCAAAAAGGATGATGGTCAGGTTGATTACAATTGTAAAAACCGGCCGTTTGATGCTTAAGGTCGATAAACTCATGGTCTTACTTGATTTTTACTTTGATATCTGCTTCGTCTTTTAATGACATCGTACCCGAAGTCAGCACAGTATCGCCAACTTTCAGCCCTGAGGTAACTACAACGTCCTTATCGGTTCGGGCAATGGTTTCCACTTTTATTTCTTTGGCTTTCCCATTATTGGCAATAAATACTTTTTTGCCGCCCTGTACAGGAACTATTGCTTCGGTCGGAACAATGATGGCATCCTTTATATTATTCAGTGCCAGCTCAATATTAGCAAATGTTCCAGGCAGTAATTTTCCGTTTGAATTGTCAGTAAGCGCCCTGATTTTCATTGTTCGGGTCGCCATTTCGATTCCAGGCTCCAATGCATAGATTTTGGCCGTGAATTTATCGGACACATTCGGAACTGTAAACTTAACTTCGGAACCTTTTGCTATTTGTGAAGCGTATTTTTCGGGGATGGAAAACGTAATTTTCAGCTGGTTGGTGCTCACTAGATTGGCAATGAGTGTAGTAGGAGTGATGTAGCTTCCCGGGGAAATGTTTCGCAAACCGATTTTTCCCGAGAACGGCGCACGGACACTCGTTTTGCCGATCTGCGCCTGTATTAGCTGGGTTTGCGCTTTCATCGATTTGTAATCAGCGCTGGCAATGTCATATTCTTCCTGGCTGATGGCTTCCTTCTGCAACAATAATTTAGCCCTTCTTTCATTTTCGGAAGCCAGCGCTTCTTTGGTTTTTGCCTGAACCAACTGCGCGCGCAGTTCAACATCATTGACTTTTAATAAAACCTGTCCTTTGCTGACGCTGTTTCCCTCAGAAAAAGAAATGTTTTCCACAACTCCCGAAACCTCACTGTGGATTTCGATCTGCTCATTGGCTTCAATTGATCCCGAAAGTGAAATGGTATTGGAGAAATCCTGTGGCTTTACGACAACTGCGCTAACGCCAACAGGTGGTTTTTTACCATTTTTATCGCCGCCTTTGTCATTTTCTGATTTGTTTTTAGTGATTCTGTATACAATCATTCCACCTAGCAGAATGACAAGAGCTGATATTACAAGGTATTTTACTTTCATTTAGGTTGTATCAAGAAGTTTCCATACAAAACTACTTCTTACTAATGAAAATGGGGTAAGCGTTAGTTTTTATTTAACACTTGTATGTACAAGTTTTGATTAACTGATATAATTCCAGATGTTTTTCTTTTTGGAAAGTTCTAAAAACACGGCTTTCATGGTTTGATGCTCCGGCAATGCCATCGACGGATCTTTTTTTAGCAGTTTGATGGCTTCGTTCCTGGCGATCAAAAGGATTTCTTTGTCTTTTACCAAATCGGCAATCTGGAGGTGCAATATGCCGCTTTGCTGTTTCCCCATAATATCTCCGGGGCCGCGTAGTTTCAAATCGACTTCAGCTATTTCAAAACCGTCATTGGTTTTACACATGGTTTCCAGGCGGATTTTACTATCGCTCGACAATTTAAACGAAGTCATCAGGATACAGTAACTTTGTTCTGCGCCACGGCCCACACGGCCACGGAGCTGATGCAGCTGTGACAGTCCGAAACGTTCGGCGCTTTCGATAATCATAACGCTCGCGTTGGGTACATTTACACCAACTTCAATAACGGTTGTAGCGATCATGATGTTGGTTTTGCCTTCGGCGAAGCGTTTCATTTCAGCATCCTTATCGGCAGGCTTCATTTTGCCGTGAACCATTGAAATGCTATACTGTGGCAATGGAAAATCCCTTGAAATGCTTTCGTATCCATCCATCAGATCCTTGTAGTCCATCGTTTCGCTTTCCTGTATCAGTGGATAAACAATATAGATTTGGCGTCCTTTGGCAATCTCATCCTTAATGAATTTCCATACTTTTAACCTGTTGCTGTCATAACGATGTACCGTTTGGATCGGTTTTCTTCCCGGTGGCAGTTCATCGATAACCGAAATATCCAGGTCGCCATACAAACTCATGGCCAACGTGCGCGGGATAGGGGTGGCAGTCATCACCAAAACATGGGGCGGTATGTCGTTTTTGTGCCAAAGTTTGGAGCGCTGTTCTACGCCAAACCGGTGCTGCTCGTCAATAATGGCCAGCCCCAGATTACGGAACTGCACCTTATCCTCAAGTAGCGCATGTGTACCGATAAGTATGTGTAAAGTACCATTTTCCAGCTCGTCATGGATGATTTTCCTGTCGGCGGTTTTGGTGGAACCCGTTAGTATCTTTATGTTGATGTTGAGGTCTTTGGCCAATTCGGTCAAGCCATTGAAATGCTGGTTTGCCAAAATTTCGGTCGGAGCCATCAGGCAGCTTTGGAAGCCATTATCCAGGGCAATCAGCATCGCCATCAAGGCCACGATGGTTTTCCCAGATCCTACATCGCCCTGAAGCAATCGGTTCATCTGGGCGTTGGTTCCCATGTCGTTACGGATTTCGCGGAGCACTTTTTTCTGTGCATTGGTCAGTTCGAAAGGCAGGTGGTTTTGGAAAAAATTATTAAAGTTTTCACCTATGACGGTAAATGCATGGCCTTTGATTTTGTGTTTTCGGACTAAATTCTTTGTGATTAGTTGCAATTGGATGAAAAACAGTTCCTCAAATTTCAGCCGGAATTGCGCTTTTGACAACAAATCCTGGCTTTTTGGGAAATGGATGTTGAACAGCGCTGCGTTTTTTGGAATGAGCCTTAATTCGTCCAGAAGGTATGGCGGCAGCGTTTCGGCAAATTTGGCCTGCGTTTCCACAAACAATTGCTGCATCATCTTATTGATGACCCGATTGGAAATCCCTTTGTTTACAAGTGCTTCCGTCGACGGATAGACAGGCTGCATCGCTGAGCGCAGACTTTGTTCGTGCTCGCTGAGCAATTCCATTTCAGGATGCGCCATGTTGAAGGTATTGCCAAAAGAAGCAGTTTTTCCAAAAATCACATACTGTACATTGATCTTAAGGCTGTCCCGTATCCATTTGTGGCCCTGGAACCAAACGAGTTCCATTTCTCCGGTTTCATCAACGAAAGTAGCTACCAGGCGCTTTTTGGCTTTGCCAAATTCGACTGTTTTGATGTTGATTATTTTTCCGATTATCTGGACTTCGCTATCATTTTTCTGTAACTCATTGATCTTGTAATAGCGTGTCCGATCAATGTACCGGTTCGGGAAAAAATTGATCAGATCCTCATAACGGTGTATGCCTAATTCTTTGCGCAGCAAATCGCCCCGCTGGGGCCCAACGCCTTTAAGGTATTCGATCGGAGTCTGTAAAAGAGTGTAGGACATGCTTATGATTTTGGGTTTAGGTCAAACTTTTCAATAAGCATCGGGATATCTGTATTGTCCGTTAATTTGATATTGGCTTTTACTTTTGCATTGAAGTTTCCGTTTTTCGGGGTTTCAATGACCAGCCGGCCCTTAATCAGGCTAAGTTTATCATAAAAGTGGAAGTGCGCTAGATTTTGAAGGCCCAAATTGGCTCCACCATTGGTAAGTACTGAAATCGGGGCGCATTGCCCAAATCCATACCGTCTTCTTTTGAGCAGATAAATGCCGTTTTTGCTAAAAATGACATCGCCGGTATAATAATGATATTTAAGTGAAAACCGGCTGGTAAAATCCATTTCAATATCGGCCTCTTTGCTGAGGCAATAATCGCGGCCTTCCAACTCCTGCATAAATGCCAGATGCTTTTGCTTGAAATAAAAATGGAAGATGGCATTGGCAATAAAAGCCAATGCGATCGTGACAACAAGCATGACCAGGATTGAGGAATTCATAAATAGTATTTGATGACGAAGATAGTTTTTTAATTTAAAATTAGGAAAGGCATAAAGTGTAAATCATTATATTCGTAATCAAATAACACAAACCAATGCGCTTACTCTTCTTCCTTCTTTTTGCCACTTTTGCCTTTGCCCAACAAACCCAAAAAGTCGATTTTAAAACCGCACAAGGAAATATTACGATCGATCCAATTGAAAAAAAAGTCTTCGGATCGGTCAAGTACGTTTTTCAGGTGATGCAGGATATAGATTCAATTGCAATTGATGCACAAAATATGAGTTTTAATGCTGTTGAAATAGATGGAAAAGAGACCGTATTTGTCAATTCAAAAAAACAATTGATACTTGTTGGAAACTACAAAAAGGGCAATCACAATCTGACCTTCAATTATGGGGCACATCCAAAGCAAACCATGTATTTCAATGGTGACTTTACATGCGCCACCTGTACCAATCAGCAGGTCTGGACACAAGGGCAGGGAAAATACACCAGCCATTGGTTTCCGAGTTTTGATGATGTGAATGAGAAGGTCATTTTCAATATGAATATTTCGTTTGATAAGAAATACCAGGTTTTAGCCAATGGTGTCCTGATGCATGAATATCCGGATAAGGATAAAATGATCTGGCAATACAAAATGAAGCAACCGATGAGTTCATATTTGCTTGCTGTTGCCATTGGCGATTTCAGGAGCAAGGCTGTCGGATCGAAATCGGGGGTGCCGCTGCAAATGTTCATCCAGCCTAAAGATACCGCCAAGTTTGAACCAACCTATCGGTATTCAAAACAGCTATTTGATTATCTGGAACAAGAGGTCGGATTCAGATATCCTTGGCAAATCTACAAGCAGGTTCCGGTGGAAGACTTTTTGTATGCCGGGATGGAAAACACTAGCTGTACCATTTTTGCACAGGATTATGTAGTGGATGAAACCGGATTCAATGACCGAAATTATGTGTATGTCAATGCACATGAGCTGGCTCATCAGTGGTTTGGCGATCTGATTACCGCAAAATCGGGCAGGCATCACTGGCTTCAGGAAGGCTTTGCAACCTATTACGGAATGCTGGCCGAGCGTGAAGTTTTTGGCGATGATTATTTTTACCATAAACTCTACCGGAATTCGCTTCAGTTGCGGAATGCCGCTAAAACAGATACGATTCCGGTGCTGAGCGATAAGGCAAGCTCGCTTTCGTTTTATGAAAAAGGGGCCTGGGCGCTGCATTATATGCGTGAATCCATTGGCGCAAAAACATTTCAGAAAGTAATTAAAGCTTATCTGAAGAAATATAAATTTGAGAATGTAGAGACCTCGCAGTTTTTGGCAGAAGTAAAAAAAGCGGCTCCGTCATTTGATACCGAAAAATTCCAGAAGATTTGGCTTGAGGATTACCACTTCCCGACAGAAACCGCCAACGACCTGCTAAAGAAAAATAAATTCATGCAGACCCTTTTTGAGGTACAGCAAATGCGCAAAAAAACATTTGCGGAGAATAAAGAGAAGTTCGGCGAATTGCTTAGGGCAAATTTGTTCTATCCGGTAAAAACCGAGATTGTATACCAGCTCCGCGATGTGAAATTCCAGGATAAAAAAGAATTATTGCTTTTGGCATTAAAAACCAATGACATTAAGGTCCGTCAGGCTGTGGGCGAATTTACCGATGAAATCCCACTTGAGTTCAAAGCCGATTATGAGTCATTGCTGGATGACAAATCCTATGATACGAAGGAAATCGTTTTTATGAAATTATGGAAAAATTTTCCGGATCAACGTAATGATTACCTGCTGAAAGCCAAAGATTGGGTAGGTGGAAACGACAAAAGCCTGCGCATTCTGTTTTTGACTTTCTCTGTGGAAAATGATGCCAAAGAGGCTGCAAAATTTTACGATGAGCTGGTAGATTATACTTCGTCAAAATATGAGACTTCAGTGCGCCAGAATGCAATTCTGAATGTTTTGGCAATCAATCCGAAAGATACGGCTGTGCTCAAAAATCTAGTAAATGCTACAACACATTACAAATGGCAGTTCAGCAAATTTGGCCGCGACAAAATAAGGGATTTATTGCCTAAGGAAGGCTACCGGGATGTGTTTCAATCACTGCTTCCTCAACTGAACGAAGGCGAAAAAATACAACTGCAAAAATTATTAGACGAAAAACGATGAGAGCTTTGGTAATTTCGGGTGGAGGGAGCAAAGGTGCTTTTGGTGGTGGTGTTGCGCAATACCTTCTTCAGGAGAAGATGTGCAAATACGACATACTGATTGGCAGCTCGACAGGAAGCCTGCTGATTCCGCATCTGGCTTTGGGAAAAGTAGACAAGATTTATGCGGCTTATACCAAAGTGGAAATGGGAAAAATTTTTGATATCAATCCGTTTGTCGTAAAACAAAAAAACGGCATCGATGTGGTGACCATCAACCACTTCAATGTTTTGCTGCAGTTTTTGAAAGGCAGGCGTACCTTTGGCGAAAGCCATAAATTGCTGAGCTACATAAAGGAAACTTTCAGCAAAGAGGAGTTCCACCAGCTTAAGGATTCGTTTTGCGATGTAATCGTTACGGTTACCAATCTTTCTAAAAATGATGTCGAATACAAGTCAATCAAGGATTTTGAATACGATGAGTTTTGCGACTGGGTTTGGATTTCCTGCAATTACATTCCGTTTATGAGCCTGGTCACCAAAAATAACAACGAATATGGCGATGGCGGATTTTCGAGCCTGGTGCCGATACGCGAGGCTATCAATCGTGGCGCAACCGAAGTGGATGTTGTCATCCTTGAGACCGAAATGCAGATTACCCCAAAAAGCGTGGGCAAAAATCCGTTTTCACTGATGATCGATTTGTTCCAGACGTTGCTCAACCAGGTAGAGAAGCACGATATTACCATTGGCAAATTGGCCGCCAAAAACAAAAATGTGAAGCTTAATTTGTATTATACGCCTACAATGCTAACGAACAATGCCCTGATTTTCCATAAGGAAAAAATGAAGGAATGGTGGCAGCAGGGTTATGATTACGCCAAAAACAAGAGCGAGCTGATGAGCGACAATCTACAGTAACTACGGCTTAAATTTCAATGTAAACTCGGTTCCGATACCAATAGTAGAGTCAACGCTGATGCCGCCGCCGGTTTTTTTAACCAGGCTTTTAACAGACGAAAGCCCGATCCCGGTTCCGGTATTCTTAAAACGGTCTTCCTGTTCCAGTGTAAAGAACATGTCGAAAATGTGGTCCAGTTTGTCCTGCGGGATCCCTGTGCCGTTGTCTTTAACACGGATGATGATTACTTTTTCGTTTTTCTCGGCAGTAATGTTGATGACTACTTTTGGTTTGTCGTTGTATTTTATTGCGTTGCTGATCAGGTTCAGGAAGATTTGCTCAAATGCCGATTTGAAGTTGAAAACCTCAATGTTTTCAGGAAGGCTGATTTCGTATTCACCCTTTGGATTCAGTAATTTGATGCATTCCTTCAATACACTGTTCAGGTAAAAGAATTCTTTTTCGTCCGATGCCATTACACCATTTTTATATGATCGCAGCGTAGCATCAATATATTCTTTGAGCTTTTCTGAGGATTCTTCAATCAAATCTATATACAGCTTAGCTTCCGAATTAGTGATGCCGCAATGTTCCTGCTTAAGCATTTCAGCCAATCCCAAAATATTATTCAAAGGCGATTTGATATCATGCGAAACTATATGGGAAAACCGCTCCAGCTCATTATAGCTTTCCTTCAAAATCTCATTTTTTACCCGAAGCTTATAATTCACTTTTTTAAACTCCATCAGCTTCAAAACATGGTTGCCCAGGGTTCGCAGTGCATTGGCCTGGAAATCGCTAAGCCTTTTGGTTTTTGTATCGATGACACATAAAGTCCCCAACGCATACCCGTCTTTATCAATCAAAGGAACGCCAGCGTAAAAAACAATATTCGGATCGCCCAGCACTAATGGAGAATCATGGAAACGCTCATCTTTTCGCGCATCCTCTATATAAAACATTTCGGTATCGTTTATGGCATGTGCACAGAAAGACAATGATCTCGGCCCTTCACGGTTGGGCAGCCCCAAAGAGGCCTTAAACCATTGGCGTGTGGCGTCGATCAGCGTGATGGTAGAGATCGGGCTGTCGCAGATCTCTGAGGCTAATTTGGTAATGTCATCAAAATCCGATTCTGTTCTCAGTGTCGAGTATTTGATATTCTTCGAGTATCCTTAAACGTCGTGCCTCATTCAGAGGCAATTGTGCTTCTATCATTGTGGTAAGTGTTTAGTAAAACAAATATATTAATCCGTGTCTTTTTCTTTGCTATAACAATTCTTAAAATTTATATTTTATTGACATAAGAATGCTCTGAAAGATGATTTAATAATATATACTTTTTGCCCACTTTCATTTTCTGGCATCTGATTATTTTTATAACGAAAATAACAAGCATGCTGATAAAAGTATTTGGAAGTGCCATATTTGGAGTGGATGCCACCACAATTATGGTTGAGGTCAATATCGACAAGGGAGTGGGGTATCATTTGGTCGGTTTGCCTGATAATGCCATTAAGGAAAGTAGTTACCGCATCGCTGCGGCATTGAAGAATAATGGTTACCAGCTTCCTGTAAAAAAAATCACGATCAATATGGCGCCGGCCGACCTGCGTAAGGAAGGCTCAGCTTATGACCTGACGCTCGCAATCGGAATCCTGGCGGCTTCGGGACAAATAAATGCAGGCCAGGTTAGCCAATACCTGATCATGGGGGAATTATCGCTTGATGGCGGCTTGCAGCCCATTAAAGGTGCACTTTCTATAGCCATCAAAGCTAAGGAAGAAGGATTCAAGGGCGTGATACTTCCCATACAGAATGTAAAAGAAGCGGCGATTGTTTTGGGAATTGATGTTTATGGTGTAGAGAATGTGTCGCAGGTAATTGATTTTTTTGAAGGAAAAGAAACTCTGGAACCGACTATTATCAATACCAATGAGGAATTCAACAAAATCCTTGATTTCCCCGAGTTTGATTTTGCTGACGTCAAAGGTCAGGAAAGCATAAAGCGCTGCATGGAAATAGCAGCTGCAGGTGGGCATAACATCATCCTCATTGGCCCGCCTGGTTCAGGGAAGACAATGTTGGCCAAACGGTTGCCAAGCATTTTACCGCCAATGACAATCAATGAAGCATTGGAAACCACAAAAATACACAGCGTTGCCGGAAAGATGAAAGATACCGGTTTGATGAACCAGCGTCCGTTTAGGAGCCCACATCATACGGCGAGCAGCGCTTCTCTTGTTGGCGGCGGGAGTTTTCCGCAACCCGGGGAAATTTCGCTGGCACACAATGGCGTATTGTTTCTAGACGAATTGCCCGAATTTAAAAGAGAAGTCCTAGAGGTAATGCGACAGCCTTTGGAAGACAGGGAAGTGACCATTTCCAGAGCCAAATTTACGATTACCTATCCATCTTCGTTTATGCTGGTTGCGAGCATGAACCCGAGCCCTGGTGGCTATTTCAATGATCCTGATGCACCGGTAAGCTCTTCACCGGCTGAAATGCAGCGTTACCTGAGCAAGATTTCGGGGCCATTGCTGGATCGGATCGATATCCATATTGAAGTTACCCCGGTTCCGTTTGACAAACTGACCGAAACCCGAAGCGGAGAGAGCAGTATTGAAATCAGGAAGCGCGTAAGCAAAGCCAGGGAAATCCAATCCAGTCGCTTTGCCCAATTCGACCACATCCATTACAATGCACAAATGAATACGAAATTAATTAGCAGCTACTGTACCCTTGATGAAAGTTCGCTGCTTCTTTTAAAAACAGCCATGGAGCGACTAAATCTCTCCGCCCGTGCTTACGACCGCATATTGAAAGTGTCAAGGACCATTGCCGATTTGGAGGAATCGGCGACTGTAAATTCCCATCATATTGCTGAGGCAATTCAGTACAGGAGCCTGGATCGGGACGGATGGTTGGGATGATTTTATCCTATGAGTGCTAATGTCCGATTAGTTAATTCATTTTTATACTTCATCAAATCATCAATATGATCTAGCAGATATTCGTTATTCTCTATTGTAATCTTCATTTTAGAATCATTAAATATCAATTTGCATATGACTTTCTTTGCAGAATCATCTACACTGATATTAAAAAATCCTTTGAAATCCTTAAAGCCAATTCTATCTTTTGGTATTTTCTTGTTTTGAATTAGTAGGGTTCTTATGACGTGATAAGCCTGGATTTCCAATTCGGTTGTAATTACACCTTGTGAGTTTGACATTGCTTCAAGCAGTAATTTTCTGTCATGCATGGTCTTCAAGAAAGAAGAATTGATTTGGTTAATCATTTTTCCTTGCGTTTCTTCATTAAACTTTGAGGTAAATGTCATGTTTTTGTGAATAATTTTCAAAAGGTTCTCTGACGGTGCCACTAATTCTTTAAAAAAAGCATTTTCAAAACTATCAGCAAATACAATTTCCTGAGCTGATTTTATTAGATTAAGGACATTTATATAACGGTTGTCAAATTTTATAAGAGTTTCAATATCTTTTTCACAGTAATTGGTAATGTTAAAGCAAAAGAAAGGTTTGCTGTCTATTATGTTAGGCTCAGTTACATCAGAATAAAACCTGTATTCAATACCATTGGTTAATATTGCAATTTTTGAATTTTTTGTATTGCCAAAATACCCATTTAGTTGACCGGCTTCCTTATCGGTTAGTTTTGAATTGTATTTTTTTGCTTCAACCAGCAGGGTTTCTTTTTTATTCAATAAAATTGCGTAATCTATTTTTTGGCTGACCCTGTCTCCAAAATCAGCATTGTATTCTGGAATTAAATTATTTGATTGATAATTTAACATTAAAAAGAATGGCTCGATCAAGAACTTCCTTGTTTGTGCTTCATTGGTACATAAATCTATTGCATCTTGCAATTTAAAATTATCAAGAGATTTTTTTAACTGGCTTACAGCTTGTTTGGGAATTACAGGAATCATATCTTTTGGTTTTGAATAGTTTGAACCAAATATAAATAATTTAGTATTAGGAAGATATTTCTGCATAAAAATAAAGCAAGCGTTAACGCTTGCTTTATTTTTATATGATGCTTTAAAAACTAACGCAACAAAGCCGAAAAAGTATCACCCTGTTTCATGTCGCCAGTGTTGTAACCCTTCATGAACCATTCGATGCGCTGTTCCGAAGTTCCGTGAGTAAAGCTGTCAGGAACTACATGGCCCTGCATTCTTTTCTGGATAGCATCATCTCCAACGGCGTTGGCAGCGCTTAAAGCTTCTTCAATATCACCTTTTTCCAAAAGGTCTTTGTTGTAATGTGCCCACACTCCCGCATAAAAATCGGCCTGCAGTTCAAGGCAAACCGATAGCTTGTTGGCTTCGGCTTCGCTTTTTCCTTGTTGCAGCTGACGTACTTTAGCAGAAGTGCCCAATAAGGTTTGCAAATGATGTCCCATTTCATGGGCAATTACGTAGGCAATAGCAAAATCGCCGCCTTCAGCGCCAAATTTGCTTTTGAGCTCTTCAAAGAAGCGCAAGTCCATATAGATTTTTCGGTTCCCCGGGCAATAGAACGGTCCGGCAGCCGAGGTTGCGCTTCCGCAGGCAGTTTCAACGCCATCATCAAAAAGTACCATGCCCGGCTTTTCAAAATCGAGATTGTTTTCCTGGAAAATAGTAGCCCAGGTTTTATAGTTATAAACGAAAACCGATTCTGAAAAGTCGCCCAGCTCTTTTTCCTCTGCCGATAATTCGCGTGTTTGCGTTTGCTCCGTCTGCGTTTCGCTGCCTTGTGTTTGTTGTAGGATATTGCCGATTGTCTGCCCGGTTTCGCCACCGAACATGTTCAGCAATAAAATCACTATTCCAATTGCACCGCCACCCAGAAGTGCTTTTTTTCCGCCTGACATTCCTCTGCGGTCTTCAAACGAATCACTGTTTTGTTTATCCCATTTCATAATAATGCGTTTTTAATTAATGCTTATCCATTGACTAATAATCTTAACCAAATGTTCCTTATCAATTGGTTTTGGAATGTAATCGTTCATTCCGTATTCAATACATTTTTCCTTTTCGCCAACAATCGTTCCCGCCGTAAGTGCAATGATCGGAATCTTGTCAGCATGAGGAATTTTCCTGATTTCCTGTGTAGAATCATAACCGTTCATAACCGGCATCTGTATGTCCATCAAAATCAGGTCGGGTAATAATTCCTGGGTTTTCTCCAAAGCATCCTTACCGTTTTCGAGCTCAAATATCCTGGCATTGGGCACAATCTGCTTTACCAGTGTTTTTGCCAGGAGCATGTTGATTTTATTGTCTTCCACAATAAAGATAGTCTTTTCATCAGTGGTTACAACACTGCTTGCCGATGAATTTTTCACATGTTGGCCTTTGATTTTGGCTGGCTGTTGGCTGTAATGGTTGACTTCGAGGACAAAGCTGAATTCGCTTCCTTCTCCAAAATTACTGGAAAGTTCCAGCTGGCTATTCATAAGGCTTAGCAATTGGTTGGATATGGAAAGGCCCAAACCGGTTCCACCAAACTTTTTGGTGGTCGAGCTGTCTTCCTGTGAAAATGCTTCGAATATTTTCAGCTGATTTTTCTTTTTGATGCCTATTCCGGTGTCTTTTACCAAAAACTTCAATTTGATTTTCGTGTCGTCAGTTTGGCCGGCTATCGAAACTTTTAAATCAATTGCGCCTTTTTCGGTAAACTTCACGGCGTTGCTTAACAGGTTGACCAATACCTGTTTCAAACGGATGTAATCTACTTCGATGTATTTTGGGACATTTTCATCGATGTCCAGATTGATGGTAAGCTCTTTTATATCTGCTCCGTACCGGATTAAATCAACGACCTGGTTTGTAATTTCGGTTACGTCGACTTTTTCAACATTCAGTTCCAGCTTGCCTGATTCGATTTTTGAGAAGTCGAGGATGTTGTTGATAACCTCCATCAACGAGCTCGCCGACTGATTGATGGTTTCCATGTATTTCTTCTGGATGTCCTGCAGGTTGGAACTCATCAGAAGTTCGGTAAATCCGATAATTCCGTTGAGCGGTGTCCTGATTTCGTGGCTCATGTTTGCAAGAAACTCTGATTTGGCCTTATTCGCTGCTTCGGCATAATTTTTCGCCTTAATGGCTTCTTCAGCCTCAATCCTTTGGGTAATGTCAATGAAGATCCCAACGATGTATTCGATGCTATTTTCTTTAAAGATCGGTTCACCGAATTCTTCAACCCAAACGGATTTACCTTCTTTATTGACGATCCGGTAAATCAAATGGATTTTTTGCTTGTTGCGGAACAGTTCATCTGCTTTGGCCTGTACAATTTTCAGGTCGTCGGGATGGACCAAATCGATGTAGAATATTTTATTCTGGAGGAAATCCTCTTTCTGGTAACCCGTCAGCTTTTCGATTTCATCGTTCAGGTATATTTTTGTCCACTTGTCATTGTATTTTGATAGATGGACAGTTCCGGGGATATTGCTTGCCAGAAGCCTGAATTTTTCTTCACTTTCCTTAATGATCGCTTCGTTGATATTCCTCTCAAAGGCAGAAGAAATATCATTTGCCAAGCTTTGAAGTATCGTAATTTCGTCCAAAGTCCATTCGCGCTCAAAACTGATATCATCAAATACCAGGAATCCAATCATTTTGTTCTTTACCATCAGCGGTAAAAAAAGCACCGATTTTGTTCCCAGTTTTTCAAGAAAAGCCTTGGTAATTGGGTCTTTTATCTTTTTGACCATCGATACATAGTAGAACTCAGTATTCATTTTTTCGAATACAAAACTCAAAATATCCGAAGACAGGCTCTGCAGCAAGGGGTTGGTTTCTGTAAATCCGTTTTCTGCTGCAATCCATCGCAGTTTTTGGGAATAGGTGGCAGCACCATTGTCCAGGCTGAAATAGGAAATCCGATCTACATTAAGCACCTGTCCAACTTCATCTAAAATACTGGTCAGGACTTCCTGCGTATTTTTATTGGTTAAGAATTTATGGGTATTCTTGCTGATTACCGTTAAGATGTTGCTTTTATAAGATAGCTTTTTATCCGATTCCAAAAGCAATTGCGATTCGATCGCAATGGCAATCAGATCGGCCACTGAGCGCGAGAAGTTAATGTCTTCATTATCCCATTCTATGGTTTTTTCAACTTTTTCAAAGCACAGTATGCCGATAATTTCACCGTTGATCAGGATTGGGGTATCAAGCAGTGATTTGATGTTGTTTTTTGGGAAATAGTCAAAGCAAAGTTCCTGCGTAATACTGTTGTCATACACATTGGAAGCTACAATCTGGTTGCCGGTTTCGATATTTTTGAAATAAAGCGGATGTCTTTCCCTGTCAATGACAAAGTTCTTCTCAAAACGGTCACTGCTGAGGTAATACATGCTTTCGCACCGGATGCCTTCTTTTAGCATAACCCAATAACTCACTCGGTCTATGGAACAGTTGGTGCTGGAAATCTTCAGGATGTTTTTAAGTATTCCGTTAAAGGTATCCTTGTTGGAATAACTTTGTGACGTTAGTATTTTTAGGGTTTCGTTGTGGATCCTAACTTTTTTGCTTCGGTTGTAATGTTCAATTTCCAAACTCTTAACCAAAGTGATGTCACGTGCAATTGCCGAAAAGCCAACGATTTCTCCATTTTCGTTTCTCTTCAGTGTGACTTTTTGGGAAACCCAGATCGATTCGTGGTCTTTTTTTACAATAGGGAAAACCAGGTCATTATACTGATTGGCCTGCTTCGGGATATCTTTATAGAAATCTACAACATAATCAACATAATCGCTTCTGATGAATTTGAAGAACTGCTTGTCAAGGATTTCTTCACGTGAAAAGCCAAGTGTTTTTTCGGTAAACTGGTTCACATAGGTAATGCAGGAGTCCAAATTGATTTCATAAATCAAATCGGCAGCCGACTCAATAAGGCTCCGGTATTGGTTTTCTATATTAACCTGCTCGGTAACATCCTGACCAATCCCGATGGTAATATCATCAGAATACTTTTTGTCTTTCCATTGTATGTACTTGTATTCACCGTTCCTGCATTTGAGTTTCCTAACATACAGCCGGTCATCAACATAATTGTTGTGGTATGCTTCGCCAACAAATTCGGGGTCTTCGGTAAGGTTCCAGAATCCCATTCCCATTACTTCCTGGGCACTGTAGCCCAAAATGTCCTTGATGGATTCACTGCAAAAAGACACTTCGCCTTTTCTGTCGGTGGTAATGATCAGTGAATTCCCTTTGTGTACAATCAGGTTGGTAAAAAGGAATTTATTTTTGGTTTCAATCAAAGCCAGATGCCGTGCCGTATGGATTATTGTTGTTAGTATAAAAGCACAGATCAGTATGATGGTATAATCGTGCGGAATCAATTCAAACCCATAGGAACTAATCAGTAGCAAGAGGCACGTAATCACAAACAGCCAATAGTGCAGAATACTTTTAAAGACAAAATAAGAAAGAAAGTAGATCAGTATAAGGCTGACGTAGCAGATCAATTCAAAATCATTGAAAAACACATACGTTGTAATAAGCCCGAAATAGGCAAAATAACAGAGTAAAAAGACTTTGTCGATATGTTTTGCAAAAAAAGCAGTACGGGTGCAAAGAAGGTATAAAATGATCAATACTATTCCTATAAGCACATTCGGAATCAGAAAGCTGGTGGCCCGCACGTGGAATATCTCCAAAATGGCTTCTATAAGAGGAATTGTGATCCCAAAGAAAAGCAGGTACAATTCGTATTGCTGTTCCTTCGGCTCCAGTTCGGTATGGTTCCTAAGGTTCAGCCTGGTTTTCAGCGAATTTTTCGTGGCAAAATAAACGCTATACAGCAGCAATAGCAAAACCGCTATAATAATTAAATTATTGGTATTTGAAAAAGTAAAAAAGTCGTTCAACTTAGCTGGGGTTTTGTTTCGGCGTTTTTCAAAAATAGATAAATTAACTTAGCCATTTTAACAATAGCTTTAAATTTTTTAATTTTCCTTCATATGGTGCATATCTTATAGGAATGTCGAGCCAATTTCCTTTTTTTACCATTGGTTTTTGATGCGAAAATGTGTCAAAACTGCGTTTGCCGTGGTACGCACCAATCCCACTGTGCCCAACACCGCCAAAAGGCAGCCTGTTGTTGGAAAAATGGATGACCGTATCGTTGATGCAGCCGCCTCCAAAGGAATATTGAAGGATCATTTTTTTTGCAAACGAAGCATTGGTGGTAAAAATAAACAGCGACAAAGGCTTTTCATACCTTGAGATGACAGTATCCAGTTGGGTTTCGTTTTCAAATGACAGAATGGGCAGGATGGGGCCAAAGATTTCATCTTCCATGACCAGACTGCCAGGTTTTGGCTCGTCAATTAGGGTAGGGGCAATATAGAAATCCGATTCATTAGTCTGGCCACCGGCAATTATGGTTTCGCCGTTTAACATCAATGCCAGCCTTTTCCAGTTCTTTCCATTGATGATCCGGGCAAAATCGGCTGACTTTTCCGGATTGCCTCCGTAAGCATTGGTGATTTCAGCTTTCAGCAACTCGACAAATTTTGATTTCACCTTTTCCGAAACCAACAAATAATCAGGCGCAATGCAGGTTTGGCCCGCATTTAGGAATTTGCCCCAGGCGATTCTTTTGGCAGCCAGTTTCAGGTTGGCGGTTTCATCAATGATACACGGATTTTTCCCTCCTAATTCGAGTGTAACCGGCGTAAGGTTTTCGGCGGCAGCTTTTGCCACGATTTTCCCAACAGCAACACTTCCGGTAAAGAAAATGTAATCCCAGCGCTGCGCAAGCAGTTCTTTTGCAGTATCGGCATTTCCCTCAACACATTCCACATGGTTTTTGTCAAAGGTTTCCCTGATGATTTTTGCAGTTATCCTTGATGTGTTCGGCGTTAGTTCTGAAGGTTTGATGACCACCTGGTTTCCGGCTGCGACAGCTCCAATCAATGGGCTAAAAGATAATTGGTACGGATAATTCCAAGGCGCAATGATCAGCACTTTTCCGTAGGGTTCTTTGTAAATGCGGTCAGTTGAAGGGAAGTTTAAAAGAGAAGGCAAAACCATTTTAGGTTTTGCCCAGCCAGTGATGTTTTTGATGGTATGGGTAAGCTCTGAAACAACATAGGCAGTTTCACTTGCTACCGCTTCAAAAGCAGGTTTTTTAAAATCGGCATAAAGTGCATCAACAATTTCCTGCTCATATTTCTGGATGCAATCCAATAGTTTTAACAATGATCGCTTCCTGTAACTTATGTCGGTTTTAAAACTCATAATTTTGGCTGAATTGAGTCAGCAAGTTACGTTTTTAGCCAATACAATTCAAGTTAATTGCCTATAAAAATGCCAAACGGTACCCCATGTAAAGATCACCCCGTTTCCCATCAGCCAAAGAAGAAATAATCGAGCTTGAGCCTAAGTAAAATCCGGCTAGTCTAAAACCTACGCCAACATTGGTGCCCGATATCTCATTAAAGCTGACAGGGAGGAAACCTTCAAAGAAACCTAAGTTGACCCTTGGCGTTACGCTAAAAATATTCGGAGCCGTAATTTGGTCATTCCCCTCATCCTTATTGAGTTTTTGCTGTAAAAATGCAGTAACATATACTTTTGGTACAAGCTTAAAATCGGCATAGGTTGTCAATGTTGTTGGTAGTTTTACCTTAAAATTGCGTTCCTGAGGCAGTTCGGTAAGATAACCTTTATCCCTTAAGGTCTGTTCTACCTCGCGCAGGTTGTCAATATTTTGAAATGCGGCTAAATCCAACCCCTGCGGATTTTGAACATTTGGCTGGATATTTAAGACATATTGGGTGGAAGCATTATTATTGTCTTTGTAAGTCATCCTCCCGATGTTTCGGATTGCCAGACCAAAGTTGAGCTTGTTGCCGCCTTTGTCACTTTTCAGGTGGTAATTAACCCCAATGTCGCCTGAAAAACCGTCCAATCCGCCAAAAACAGATTTGCTGTAATCGTCAAAATTGGTAAAACTGTTGGCAAGATTACCCGAATAGGCAATATTCAATATTGCAGGGCCGTTTGTGGTCAGGTAAGCTCCGGTTGCATTTTGATTAATCTGGCCGTCAAGCTGGCTCAACCCAAAATTGGAATACGAACCGGGGAAAAGTATTTTTAAAGTCACACCGGCACTGAACTGGTGTTTGTCGTTTTCAAATAAAACCCTTCCGGCAGACAAACCGATTTCTCCATATGAAGTTCCGCTCACCCTTTGATTGTTAGGGTTATTCAGGATAGTAGTGTTTACTATCAGATTGTCATTGGTAATTGCGTTGCCAATTACCGGATTGACGTCCACAATATCAAATTTTGCATAAGCTTTTGTGGTAAAGGCAAATCCCCACTTCATCCATTTCATTGCAAATCCTGGGCCTAGGATTTCTCCATCAATCCTCGCATTTACCGGGCTGGTTCCGCTAAAAATAATTTGCTCAAAAGGAGTGCTCGAGTTGATGTCGCTAAAGGAAATTTTATTGTTGTCCACATTAAGGCTGAGTCCTACAAAGTTGACTTCGAATTTTTTTGAAAGGTTAGGCAATTCCGCCGGATTGATGGTTGCGTTAAGGATTCCGACACGGTTTGATGTACTGATGCCAGAGAAGTGTTCTTGTGCAAATGCGCTAAAGCATGCAAGCAAACTGAAGGTTACGATTAATTTTTTCATAGCAGGTATCTTTACGATGGGTTAGACTACTGTAAATATAAAATTTTGAACCGAAAGATGTTTTCAGTTTTAATAGAAAAAGTTCTATAATTTTAACATTATACGAGCTTCCAAATCACATCATTCGGAACGGGAGCAGTAATTTCCAGGGTTACTTTTGAAACGGGATGCACAAAGACCAGCTTTCGTGCATGCAGATGGATGCCGCCATCTGGATTGCTTCGGTCAAAGCCATATTTCAAATCGCCTTTTATCGGGCTGCCAATTGCCGATAATTGCGACCTGATCTGATGGTGCCTTCCGGTATGCAGGTTGATTTCCAGTGCAAAATAATTGTCAAGAGTCCTGATTATGGTATAGTCCAGACTTGCTTTTTTGCTTTCGGGAACTTCTTTTAAATGTGCTTTTGAAGTATTGTTTTTTTCATTCCGTTTCAGGAAATGAACCAAAGTGTCATGGTCTTTAGGCGGCTTGTTTTTAACAACAGCCCAATAGGTTTTTTGGGTTTCGCGTTTGCTGAACATTTCATTCAGCCGCGCCAATGCTTTCGAGGTGCGGGCAAAAACCACAATTCCGGTCGTAGGCCGGTCCAGTCTGTGAACCACGCCAAGAAAAACTTCCCCCGGCTTGCTGTATTTTTCCTTGATGTATTCCTTAACTACTTCGGACAGCGGCTTGTCTCCGGTTTTATCGCCCTGAACAATATCTCCAACACGCTTATTAATTATGATAAGGTGGTTGTCTTCGTAAAGGACCTGCAGGTTGTCTTTTGTTGAAACTGTTTTTTCTGCCATGCAGATTAATATTGTTCGTTCTGGTTCGGGAAATCCTTCGACTTAATGTCTGAAACATAATTTCCAATGGCTTGGGTCATTTGTTCGTATAGGTTAAGGTACCTACGAAGAAACCTAGGGCTGAATTCATTGTTCATCCCCAGCATGTCGTGGATCACCAAAACCTGCCCGTCTACACCGCCACCGGCGCCAATGCCTATTACCGGAATCGAAATCGCTTTGGCAACACGTTCTGCCAAAGCTGCCGGTATTTTTTCCAAAACCAACGCAAAACAGCCCAGGCGCTCCAGCAATTGCGCATCTTCAACCAATTTTTCAGCTTCAGCTTCCTCCTTTGCACGAACAGTATAGGTCCCGAATTTATAGATGGATTGTGGTGTCAGTCCCAGATGCCCCATTACCGGTATTCCGGCAGCCAGGATACGTTTGATGCTGTCCTTTATTTCGCTCCCGCCTTCCAGTTTGACCGCATGGCCGCCACTTTCCTTCATGATCCGGATGGACGAGCGCAAAGCTTCCTTCGGATCCGACTGATAGCTTCCAAAAGGCAGGTCAACCACAACTAAAGCTCTTTCAACAGCCCTTACTACAGACGAAGCATGATAGATCATCTGATCCAGTGTAATCGGCAACGTCGTTTCGTGCCCGGCCATTACATTACTGGCAGAATCACCTACCAAAATCACGTCAACTCCCGATGAATCAACAATTTTCGCCATCGTAAAATCGTAAGCGGTAAGCATTGAGATTTTTTCGCCATTGGCTTTCATATCAATCAATGACTTGGTGGTAATCCTTTTGTAAT
Source organism: Flavobacterium sp. (assembly GCA_049841115.1). Taxonomy (GTDB): domain Bacteria; phylum Bacteroidota; class Bacteroidia; order Flavobacteriales; family Flavobacteriaceae; genus Flavobacterium. The sequence goes on along the minus strand of JASGHQ010000002.1, from coordinate 555,210 downwards.
CTTTCTTAGCTGTAGACATAGTTGTTAGTTTTGAAATACAAAAGTATTAAATCTATTTTTGATTAGCGGCTTAATCTGAAATTATGCTACTTTTGTCAAACCGATTTAGGAGCGATTGGTTCGGGCAAAAAAATAAACCATTTTCCTGCTTTCCGCGTTACGCGGTAACTGCTCCAATCAGGGCTAGTAAGTCAACCATAAAATACATTTATGCCTAAAATACTGATTATCGAAGACGAAGCGGCAATCCGCAGGGTGCTCACAAAAATACTTTCTGAAGAAAGTGATACCTATACCGTAGATGAAGCCGAAGACGGAAAACTGGGTTTTGAAAAAATCAAGAATGAAGATTTTGATCTGGTGCTTTGCGACATCAAAATGCCAAAAATGAATGGCGAAGAGTTGCTCGAGGCTGTCAAAAAAATCAAGCCCGAAATTCCGGTGGTAATGATTTCCGGCCACGGCGATTTGGAGACTGCTGTCAACACGATGCGCCTCGGTGCATTTGATTATATTTCAAAGCCACCCGACTTAAACCGTCTGCTAAATACTGTTCGGAATGCTTTAGATAAAAAACAGTTAGTAGTTGAAAATAAAATACTTAAGAAAAAAGTATCCAAGAATTACGAGATCATTGGCGAAAGCGATTCCATCAACCACATCAAGCAAATGATTGATAAGGTGGCACAAACAGATGCCCGAGTTTTGATTACCGGCCCCAATGGAACAGGAAAAGAATTGGTTGCCCATCAATTGCACGAAAAAAGCGAAAGGGCAGAAGCCCCAATGATTGAAGTAAACTGTGCCGCAATCCCATCTGAACTGATCGAAAGTGAGTTGTTCGGGCATGTAAAAGGAGCATTTACTTCGGCTGTGAAAGACCGCGCCGGGAAATTTGAAGCGGCTGATGGCGGGACAATCTTCCTTGACGAAATCGGTGACATGAGCCTTTCTGCGCAAGCCAAAGTGTTGCGCGCGTTGCAGGAAAGCTTGATTCAGCGCGTGGGTGCCGATAAGGACATCAAAATCAATGTGCGTGTCGTAGCGGCAACCAATAAAGATTTGAAAAAAGAAATCGCTGAAGGCCGATTCCGTGAGGATTTGTACCACAGGCTGGCGGTGATCCTGATAAAAGTGCCCTCCCTGAATGACCGTAGGGACGATATTCCGCTGCTGATAGGGCATTTTTCAAATAAAATCGCCGAAGAACACGGGAATACCACAAAACAATTCTCGAAGGAAGCGGTTAAGCTATTACAGGAATACGATTGGACAGGAAATATCCGTGAGCTGCGAAACGTAGTGGAACGCCTGATAATATTGGGCGGAAACGAAATTTCAGAAACTGATGTGAAATTATTTGCTTCAAAATAGTAACCAGTCAAAAGCCAAAAGCCATTAGCTTTTAACTTTTGTCCAATGCCTTAAAAATGAATCTAAAAAAAATAAACCCAAACCTTCAAAAAGCGCTAGTTGAGAATGGCCTGGCTGAAGCCAACGAAATGCAGCTGGCTACATTTTCTACCATCAAAAGTGGCGCTGATGCGGTAATCCAGTCGGTTGGCGGGACCGGAAAAACAACAACCATCGTTTTAAATGTAATACAGAAGCTCGAAAAATCGGTTGGAGAAAGCACACGTGCTTTGATTATTGTTGAAGACAAGGAAAAAGTCCTTGAAATGGAAGAATTATTCCTGAAGTTTGGCGCTTATACAGATTTGAGTATTTTGGGTGTCCACGACAAGGGCGACATTGATTACGACAAAAATGTTGTATCAATGGGATTGGACATCTTAATCGGTACGCCAAATAAAATCAATGCAATGTTTTCTTCGGCCGGATTCAACAGCAATACAATCCGTATGTTTGTTGTTGACGATGCAGATGTATTGTTCAGAAACCGCATGGATGCCATAATTCTTCGTTTGTCGCAAAGCATTGAAAAAACACAACGCCTGTTTTTCTGCTCGGAAATAACAGAAAGGATAGAGGCATTGGCCGATAAAATCATGATCGAACCGCTCTTTTTTGAGTCAGAAGAAGAGTAATAACTATTTTAAATTTTGAATTATAAATTTTAAATTAAAAGTAAGATCATTCAAAATTTAGAATTACTGCGTCAGTTCGCTAACGCTCGGATTAAAATTCATAATAAATAAAAAAAAAATGGGCTTAATAAAAATATTTTCAGGCGAAAGAATCTTAGCCGAAGCGTTGCTGGAAAAACTGCAGCAGGCAGATGTAAATGTTGTCATGCGAGATAATAACCAGGCCAATGTCCTGCCAAGCCTTCAAACAGAAAAAGCAGTCGAATTGTTTATCCAGGAATTTGATTATGGAAAGGCACATCCGGTAATCCTTGATTTCCGAATGAATTTAGGCTGATAACCAAGTAATATGGAAAGATTCCTGAAATACCTGAGCAGCAAGTTTGAGATTACCGATGACGAATTGGAATTGGTTGCTTCTGTATGCCGCATCAAAAAGCTCAGGAAGAAGCAATACCTGCTCCAGGAAGGCGATGTTTGGCGCTACAATGCATTTGTGCTCAAAGGGTTCCTGCGTACGTACCGCGTTGATGACAAGGGCCAGGAACATTACATCCAGTTTTCTATTGAAGACTGGTGGGCTGGCGACAGGGAAAGCTACCTGAATGAAACTCCGGCAAAATTCAATATTGACGCTTTTGAGGATTCTGAAGTAGTGCTCATCAGCAAGGGCGATTTTGAAATGCTGCTTAGCAGGATCCCCACATTTTGTATGTTTATGAGAAATCTTATGGAGAGGGAGCTTGATAGCGCTCCGCAATCGGGTTCATTCTAATATTTCGTATACCGCAGAAGAAAAATACAACGATTTTATCACCACTTTCCCCAGTTTATTTAACCGGATGCCACAGCACATGATTGCGGCCTATCTCGGAATAACCCCGGAAACACTGAGCCGCGTGCGGAACCAGGTTTCAAAAAAATAAACAATTACACCAAACCCTTGACAAATGTCAAGGGTTTTTTTTATGATTTGTCAATGGAGAAAGGCTGCCTGTTGCCAGAACTTTGTCAAAGAAATCAGAAGGTAAAAAAGTACCGGTTTCGTTAATAAAATATAAATCATAAAAAAATAACAATCATGACAAAATTAGCAAACAAAGTAGCACTAGTTACAGGAGGAAGCCGCGGAATCGGTGCGGGGATAGTAAGAAGATTGGCAGCCGATGGTGCCGATATAGCCTTTACGTTTTCATCAAACCAGCAGGCGGCAGACGAACTGGTAGCCGAAATTGAAAAAACAGGAAGAAAAGCTTTAGCGATCAAAGCCGATAGCGCCAATGCGGAGGAAGTGACTGCAGCAGTAGAAAAAACAGTTGCCGTTTTAGGTAAGCTGAATATCTTGGTAAACAATGCCGGGATTGCTATCTGGGGTTCGCCGGATGAATTGTCTTTAGAGGATTTTGACAAAATGTTGAATGTAAATGTCCGCGCGCAGTTTGTGGCAATTAAAGCTGCCGTCAAACACCTTACTCAAGGCGACAGGATCATCAATATCGGAAGCATCAATGCCGACAGGATGCCGTTTGCAAAAGGAGGCGTTTATTCGCTTACGAAAGCTGCAGTCCAAGGAATGACAAGAGGTTTTTCAAGGGATTTGGGGCCATTGGGAATTACGATCAACAATGTTCAGCCCGGTCCGATCAATACCGATTTGAATCCGGATTCGGGTGAATTTGCCGACTACCTTAAGACCCTGCTTTCTGCCGGGCGTTACGGAACAACGGATGAAGTGGCCGGGATGGTTTCTTACCTGGCTAGCCCGGAAGCCGCATATATCAATGGTTCCAGCCTTGATATTGATGGAGGTTTTGGTAACTAATTGCTATTCATAACTATAAAAAGCTGCTCTTTTTGGGGCAGCTTTTTTATATTTTTTATTGATATGGCTATAGCCAATACGCCTCGAATTTCTCCTTTTTTTGAATCTATTAGAATTAGTTTTGCAGCATGAAAAAAAGTCTCATTGCGCTCTCATTGGGCGGCCTTACCATAGGAATAACCGAATTTGTAATGATGGGCCTGCTCCCAGACATTGCTACTGATCTGAATGTTTCCATTCCCGTTGCAGGATACCTGATTTCGGCTTATGCCTTAGGTGTTGTTTTGGGAGCGCCTTTATTGGTAATCCTTGGTCGGAATTTCCCGCCAAAGAAAATGCTGTTGTTATTGGCAGCCATGTTAACCGTTTTCAATGCACTGTCCATCATTGCGCCCAATTATGGATTTTTGTTTGCATCACGATTGCTTTCCGGATTGCCCCATGGCGCTTTTTTCGGGGTAGGTGCGGTTGTGGCAAGCCGTTTGGCAGATAAAGGAAAAGAGGCTCAGGCCATATCGATAATGTTTGCCGGATTGACCATTGCCAACGTTGCGGGCGTACCTATTGGTACTTATATTGGACATCATTTTACATGGCGCTATACATTTATCATTATTGCCATCGTTGGCCTGCTGACGTTTGTTTCACTTTATTTCTGGATGCCGGTCATCAGGGCTAAAGAAAAGGAAACCATTAAAAACCAGCTTCAGTTTTTCAGGAAAATCGATGCCTGGCTCGTTATCGCCATTACGTCTATCGGTTTTGGGGGCTTATTTGCGTGGATCAGTTATATTGCGCCATTGCTTACCGAGGTTTCAAAATTCGCTCCAGAAGATGTTTCCTATATTCTTATCCTGGCCGGATTGGGAATGGTTGTCGGTAATTTTGCCGGCGGTAGGCTGGCTGACAGGTTTTCCCCTGCAAAATCAATAGTCGTGCTGCTGCTGCTGATGGCAACCGATTTGCTTTTGGTTTATTTCCTGTCTACAAACCAATACATCTCATTGGTAATGGTATTTCTAACAGGCGGCTTGTCCTTTGCGGTTGTCGCCCCAATCCAGATGCTGATGATACAAACTGCGGTGGGTTCGGAAATGATAGCTTCTGCTGCATTGCAGGCATCGTTCAATATCGGAAACGCATTGGGAGCCTTCCTTGGCGGATTGCCTTTGATCGCCGGTTTTAGCTATGCTTCGCCCAATTTAGTCGGTTTAGGGATGGCTCTTCTTGGGGTATTTATCACTCTTGTATTTCTACAAAGAAAAAAAACGGCATAAACGGCACCGGTTTTAGGAATTGTATTTGTAGTATATTTACCGATGTTATAAATCTGTTTAATGAAGGCCGTCAAATTCATTCTAAAATCATTAATTGTTTTCTTTGGGATCATTTACCTGATGTATGTTTCCTATGTTTATTTCAATCAGGAAGAGATGGTTTTCATGGCTTCAAAGCTGCCAAAAGATTACAGGTTTGAATTCCAACAGGATTTTGAAGAGATAAACATCCCTTCTTTCGATAACAATAAATTAAATGGGCTGCTTTTTAAGGTCCCAAACCCTAAAGGATTGGTTTTTTATCTTCACGGAAATGCCAATTCGCTTAATTCCTGGGGAGCTATAGCCAATGTCTACACCAGCCTGGGCTATGATATTTTTATCCTTGATTATCGTGGCTATGGTAAAAGCGAAGGCAAAATTGTAAGCCAGGATCAGTTTTTAAAAGATGTTACCTATGCTTACAAAAAGCTGGCAACACGATACGATGAGGATAAAATAGTTGTGACCGGCTATTCAATCGGGACAGGGGCAGCGGCTTACCTGGCCGCAAATGAGCACCCAAAAATGCTGGTGCTGCAGGCGCCGTATTATAACTTTTTGGAATTTTCAAGTGCGAAAGCGCCATTCATCCCCGATTTTTTAAAGAAATTTACATTTGAGACTAATCAGTATATTAAGAATGTCAAGCTGCCAGTTTATATATTCCATGGAAACCAGGATCACCTGATTGGTCTTGAAAATTCGGAAAGGCTCAAAAAACTGCTGAAGCCCACCGACAGCCTGTTTGTATTAAAAGGGCAAGGCCATCTTGGCATCAATGATAATGCAGATTTTAGGGCAAAACTAAAACAGATATTAAATCAATAGTATGAAAAGAATCATCCGCATATTGCCATTTTTCCTTTTTATCTTTTTGATGGACCGTTTTATGTTTCTGCCTGGCAGGATGGATGGAATCTGGCAATATGAAACCGGGGTTTTTGTTGGCGACCCAATTGCGTACGACAACATTGAAATCATCGATAATTTTGAAGTCAAGATACGGAAGTCGTATAATCTGGACCAGTTTTATCTTTTGGGCTGTTATTTCGGCAACCTGTACTTGCTGGAAAAAAACTCCTTGAAATATACCCGCTATGTTGAAGTAGAAGATAAGCCTTTTGGGTATTAGCTATTATCTTCGTTTGATTCTCCTTGGCTGAAAATCGTTAACCTGCTTACCAATATCGAAATAAATACTCCAAAAATGCCAATGATGGCGAAAGAGTATTTCAAACTGGTCAATTCGGCGATAAACCCAATTAAAGGCGGGCCAATCAGGAATCCAAGGAAGCTGATGCTTGTTACAATGGTCAATGCAATTGCAGACGGAATGTTTTTATTGTTTCCGGCAACATTAAATATAATAGGAACCACATTCGATACCCCAAAACCCACAAGCATAAAAGCAATCATGCACGGAACAAGGTAAGGCAATAAAACGGCCATATACAAACCTGATGAAATCACCAGGCCACTAATGATGAGTACTTTTTTTGGCCCGAACCTGTGAACCAAAAAATCGCTTAGAAACCGTCCGGAAGCCATACTGATCATAAAAGTCGTATAGCCCAACACTACCTGCGCACCCGGTGCTTTGATGATTTCTTTAAAATATACGCCACTCCAGTCAAACATAATCCCTTCGCTTGCCATTCCGCAGAAACAGATTGCGCCCAGCCAGAGCAGGGTTTTGTCTGGGTTTTTGAAAAAGGAAAATCCTGATTTTTTTTCCTGCTGTTTTGATTTGGCTTTGATAATGTATTTAAAATTGGTGGTTATGATCAGGATAACAAAGCCCAACGCAATTGCAAAATGCTGCAGCGGGCTTAGCTTGAAAGCCAGCATCAATAGGCCAACCAAGGCTCCAAAAAAACCGGCCAAACTCCAGGAACCGTGAAACGAACCGATGATTGGTTTGTCAAATAGCTGTTGGGTATAAACGCCTTGTGTATTGACGGCGATGTTGCAAAAGTTTCCGCAAAATCCAAATAAAAACAAACCGGCCGCCAATTGCCAGCTTACAGTAGCAAATCCGAGCAAAGTCAGGCAAACTGCATAAAGCAGTAAACCCAAGATGGAAATGTTCCTGCTGCCATAACGGGTAACAATTTTGCCCGAAACCGGCATGGCAAAAAGCTGTCCTATCGGCAAAGCAAAAAGCATGGTTCCCAATGCTGCTTCGTCAAGCTGCAGCATCGACTTAATATCCGGAATCCGGCTTGCCCAAGTAGAGAAACAAAATCCCATCCCGAAAAAGAATAGGGAAGTAGCGAGAACGGACCCTTAGCAGGTATGATTTTTTGGCATTTCGGTAGCCTTTTTTAATCTTGGCTCTTGGCAGGATTCTGTAAAGGAAGCTGTAATCTATTAAAGGCATATAATCGCGGGTTTTGGAATCAGACTTTAAAATTAGCCAAAACTTTCGGTATGGGAAATCTTTTAACAGGCAAGGAAATCTTATCAACCAATTACAACGTTGTCGTTATTAAATTATTTCATTTTCATGTTTTAAAAGTGACTATCCTTATCAGTGGTTTTGAAAAAACCGAACTGAGCAATGCCAAATTCAACTATCTTTGCACCTTCAAAAAAAATGCTTTATGATTACAGTAAATGATATAGCCGTTGAATTTGGCGGCACCACACTTTTCAGCGATGTAACCTTTGCTATCAACGAAACCGATAAAATAGCTCTTATGGGTAAAAACGGCGCAGGGAAATCAACGCTTTTAAAGATTGTGGCTGGAGAAAACAAACCATCACGAGGCAATATCTCGGCCCCAAAAGAAGCGGTAATCGCTTATCTGCCACAGCATTTGCTTTCAAAGGACAACAATACGGTCATGGAAGAAGCTTCAAAAGCGTTTGAGGAAGTCTTTAAAATGAAAGCCGAAATTGATGAAATCAACGAGCAGACTGACCATCCGTACCGATTATGAAAGCGATGAGTACATGAAGCTGATTGAACGTGTTTCTGAGCTGAGCGAAAAATATTATTCGATTGAAGAGGTAAATTATGAAGCTGAGGTTGAAAAGGTTCTGAAAGGATTGGGTTTCGTTCGTGAGGATTTCAACCGGCCGACTTCCGAGTTTTCCGGCGGATGGAGGATGCGTATCGAGCTGGCCAAAATCCTCTTGAAGCAGCCCGATTTGATTTTGCTTGATGAGCCAACGAACCATTTGGATATGGACAGTATTCAATGGCTTGAGGACTTCCTGATCAATCAGGCGAAAGCGGTAATGGTAATTTCGCACGACCGTGCCTTTGTTGACAATATTACCAATCGTACCATTGAAGTGACAATGGGAAGGATATACGATTATAAAGCTAAATATTCGCATTACCTGGAACTGAGGAAAGACCGCAGGATACACCAGCAGAAAGCTTACGACGAGCAGCAGAAATTCATAGCCGAGAACCAGGCGTTTATTGAGCGATTTAGAGGTACTTTTTCAAAAACCGAACAAGTCCAATCGCGTGTGCGGATGCTGGAAAAACTGGTTCCGGTTGAAATTGATGAAATCGATACATCCGCATTGAAGCTGAAATTCCCTCCATCGCAGCGTTCCGGGCAATATCCGGTAATAGTGCGCGATATGGAGAAATCCTATGGAGATCACCTGATCTTCAAGGATGCGAACATGGTAATCGAGCGAGGCCAGAAAGTGGCTTTTGTTGGCAAAAATGGAGAAGGTAAATCGACGATGATCAAAGCCATTATGAAGGAAATTGAGATCAACGGCGGAAGCGTTGAGATTGGCCACAATTCCCAAATTGGCTATTTTGCGCAAAACCAGGCATCGCTTCTGGATGAGAATATGACGATATTCGAAACAATTGACAACATTGCTGTTGGTGATATCCGAACGCAGATCAAGAACATTTTGGGCGCGTTTATGTTTCAGGGCGATGATATTCAGAAGAAAGTAAAAGTGCTTTCCGGCGGTGAAAAAACACGTCTGGCAATGATCAAATTGCTATTGGAACCGGTTAATCTATTGATTTTGGATGAGCCTTCCAACCATTTGGACATGAAGACAAAAGACATCATAAAAGAAGCGCTGAAGGATTTTGACGGGACATTGATATTGGTTTCACACGACAGGGATTTCCTTGACGGCCTGGCGGAGAAGGTTTTTGAATTTGGCAACAAAAGGATTAAAGAGCATTTTGAAGACATCAAAGGTTTCCTTGCTCATAAAAAAATGGAGAGCCTTAAGGAAATAGATAAGTAATTTTCTTATATTGTGCGTTCATAAATAACTTTCTTATAAGATAATTTTTATGCCGACACAAGAGAAAAACGAAATGCAGCTTTCGAGGTTCGAACTTCACAAGGTGGCTGACTTCCTTCCGTATCCATTTATAATTGCAGAAGTAATTGACGGAATCCATTATAATACGTTCCTGAATGAAAAGTTTTCGGAGGAAATAGGGTATACGTTAGACGAAATCCCAACTATAGGAACATGGTATGAAAAGGCATATCCAGATGATGCTTACCGAGATGAGGTAATCACTGCCTGGGATGAGGAAGAAATCAATTCCAAACAGGAAGGAAAGGTTTTCGTCAGAAAGAAATCACTTGTTACCTGTAAGGACGGAAGTAAAAAATGGTACCAGATAAAGGCTTCGGTGATTGATAAAATCCATGTGGTCTCTTTTGTCGACCTGGATAAGGAAGTGACGCTCCAGGAAAAACTGCAAAGCATTAACAGCAATAATGACCGGATGCTTTCGGTGTTGGGGCACGATCTCCGGGCACCGCTTATCAATTTAAGGGAAATTTCTTCCCTGGCTTTAGAGTATGATCTGTCACAGGGCGAATTCAAGACACTAATCAAAAGGATAAACAAGCAAACGGCACATGTTTTAGACATGCTCGATACTACATTAAACTGGTCCAGGGCCAATTTTAATGTGATTACAATCAATAAAACGGCAATTGACATTGAGCAAAGCATTAAGGAAATACTAAATGTTTATGCCAATGACTGTAAGGATAAAAATATCGAGGTTAATACGTTTTTTGATAATGGCCAATTGATTTCCGATAGCGAAATGGTTACCATCATTGCCCGCAACATGATTACCAATGCCATTAAATTTACACCTGTAAATGGCAGTATAAATATTAGTTTCTCAAATAATGTCTTAATGGTTTCTGATACTGGTGTCGGAATGTCAGATGCCATGATAAATTCCATCTTAAAGCGCCAATACATTTCCAACCGAGGGACTAATAACGAAATTGGAATGGGAATTGGAATGCAGCTGATACAGAGCATGGCAGAAAAAATAAAAGCCAGGATTACAATAGAAAGCGAAACCGGTAAAGGAACTTCCGTCGGCCTTCATTTTTGACATAAAAATAGAAACCCTACCTGTTGTGCACCAGGCAGGGCTTCTTCATCAAACACCCAATTTGAACTTAACTAATCTTTCTTTTTCATTATTTGGTTTGGCTTAAGATCCTTTAAGATTGACAACCGCTACGGTCACCTCTTTTTTATGCTTATACTTATCGGCCGTTCCAGGATTTGCAACATATATGGATTCAATGTTTTCCGGTTTTATCTTACGGAATTTCCTGTACCGGATCGCTTTTCCGTTGACGATATATAAATAAGCATTTTTCTTTTTGCTGATGGAATCTAACGGTATCACCGTGACTGGTGCTTTTACCCTCGGCTTCGGTGTAATAGGCAGAATGGAAACCTCCTCGAGCTTTACTTCTTCTGTGAGCTTTATATTATATACGTTGGATGATCCTACCGTAATCTGCATGCTTTTCAACCCAACAAACGATACGACCAAAGATTGGCCTACAGCTGCCTTAATCGAATAGTTGCCTTCAAGATCTGTTTGAGTACCCTGGCTGGTTCCCTTGAGCAGTATGCTGGCTCCCGGCAAAGGAAGCCCGTTTGACTCGGTTATTGTTCCATGTACGGTTTTTTCTTGTGCAAAGCCATATAGGAAACCACATAGGATTAAGGTTAAAAGATAATTTTTCATGCTTACGATCTCAGGTTTTATTTTCCTAAGTTGGCAGCCGGAGTTTTTGTTTTGATTACAACAGCTCCATTGGCTGCGCCAGAGCCATAAATTGATGTTGCCACATGACCTTTTAAAACCGCCATCGATTCTATTTCTGTAGCATTGATTTTTTTGACATCATCACTATTCATGGGTTTTCCATCAACTACATACAAAGGTTGGTAGGGGTCAATAGTTGACATATCCCTGATTATTAATGTTTTTGCCGGATTGGACTCTGATGGGGCAATTCTCTTAAAGATGATCCTGCTTTCCTTTGCCGTGGCCGAATCCGTTTTGGTTTGCTGCTGTGCATTGGCAACGATGCCAAAAAGAATGGTTAGGACTGATGAAATAAGCTGAACATTTTTCATGATTTGTTTTTTTAGGTCTATGGAATATTATTTTTTTTCCTTCGGGGCACCTGAAGGCTTGCCGTCTTTGGTGGTAATGATTACTACGCCTTTTTCACCTTTTTTGCCATAAGCTTCAACCGCTTTTTCGTTCTGTAGTATCGAGATGGTTTCGACTTCCTGTTTATTGAGCGGCGTGTAGGGACTCGTAGGGTTAGGGCCAAATACTTCCTGTTCGGTATATTCCACACCATTGATGATGTAAAGTGGCTCCTTAAGCACTACCAGCGAATCGGCTTCGGTAAATTCAATGTTTTCAAGTTTTCCGCCTTTCATTATCTTATCATTAATTACAACCAGGGGCTGTTCTTTCTTTTCCTGTGTAATGGTTTTACGGTTCCGGTCAATAAAAAATTCAAGTTCGCTGCTTTTGGCTTCTTCTTTAGCTGCATTGTTTGCTTCAAATGCAGGATCAGACAAATAACTGTTTCCAGACTGAAGTGGTGTATTGCTTTCTGTAGCCGGATGGACTCCAGGTTTTTCCTCTAAAGCTACCTGGTTTTCGGGCTGCAGTTGCTGCTGCAAAATCTGCGCAGCATTTTTTTTGATTTCAGGATGTTCTGGAGCTGCGGTTACTATGGCATCTTTAATTTTTGGTTTATCAATAGAATCTGTAGCGGTAATTGTATCGCTTGCTTTAATTGTTTGGGAATCATTTCTTAAAAGCTGGTAGCCTAATGTTCCCAGTAACAGCAATGAAGCAGCAACCGCAATCCTTTTCCAGCGCCAGGCTGATTTTGCAACTATTTTATTATCGAGCTTTTCTTCAACGCGTTGCCAGACTTTTTCCATCCCCGGAAAATCTTTGGGCTCTGTATTTTCGGCAGCCGATTTGATTTGGTCAAACAATTTATTTTCTTCCATGGCTATTTTGCTTTTTGATAATACAACTGATTGACCAGGTCTTTCAGTTTGGTTTTGGCGGCATTCAGCTGCGATTTGGAGGTGCCCTCAGAAATATTGAGCATAGCCGCTATTTCCTTATGTCCGTAACCTTCAATCACAAACAGATTGAAAACGGTTTTGCAGCCTTCCGGTAGCCGCTCGAGCAGCTTCAGCAAATCTTCTTCTTCCAATGGTGTTTCATCAACGCTTTCGGGCTGTATCTTTATCGCGATATCTTCGAGGTAAAGGTTGAAATTCACATTCCGCTTTAGTTGGTACAAACATTGGTTTACGGTTATCTTGCGTGCCCAGGCTTCAAATGCGCCATTTTCCTTGAGCTGGTTTATTTTAGTAAAGATTGTATAAAACGCATCGGCCATTACTTCTTCAATTTCTTCCTCTTTTTTCAAATACCGTTTGCACGTGCGATACAATTTAGGCGCCATATAGTCATACACTTGGCGCTGTGCGTCACGTTGCATTTTTTTACAGGCTGATATTAGTATTTCGTTTATCACAGTTGGTGTCTTTATAACTAAAGAGGGTTTGTTTTATCAAAAGGTTGGGAGGCTTTTCAAAAAAAAATAGATTTTTTTGAAAAAGCCAATAAAGATAAGGGATAAGAGATGCATTTTTTTATGTTCTTTTCCCTAATCAGTTATAACTAATTTATAAATGCTTGTTTCCAATAGTTCCGAATCGGCATCTTCACAAAGAAGGAATTCGATCTGGGTTTCTGTCTTACTATATAATGTCAGGCCTTCAAACTTGTGTTTGCCTGAAACCTGGAGCGTTTTTTCCAATTTCATTGTTTTTAAGTCAATCTTTCCAATGATGCTTCCAAGGATTTCGCCGTCATCATAAGTTGAGGCTGTATTTTCGGCGGAAGCCAGAAAATAAATCTTACCGTCAACCAATAGGGCATCGGTAAAAGTTGTAGGGATATTGTTGATTTTGGGCAAATCAAACGGTACAAACCTAAAGTCCGGATTTTCTGAATCAGCGCCATAGATAATTCCATTTTTAGAATTGGCCCCATTGCCGCGATTGAAGAAATAAATAGTATCGGCGGTTATGGCCAATCCTTCTATGTTCAACTCGCTATCGGTTATGCTCAGCTGGGTTTTCATCTGCTGGTAAATTCCGCCAAAGTTTTTTTGCTTCACTTTTTTTGAGCTCGTATTGTACAGAATGGCCTGATTGCGGTTTTGTGTTGAGCCCGATCCCAGCACAACAATATCCTTGCCTTTGTATGTTATTGCTTCAAAATCGGGTTTGTCATTTTTGGCGATATTTTCCTGTGCGTTGTCAACCAGGTTTATCCTGTTGAGGTTTTCGGCGGGAATATTGTATTCATAAAGATAGGTGCTGTTGTCTGAAATGACATAAAGCAGGTCATTTTGATAAACCAGCCCCGATGCCGAACCGATTCCGATAATCTTAAAAAGTACGCTGAGCTGAAATTTTTCCATATTCTGTATAGGAATGCATGATTGAAACTAGCCCCGATGGAAGCTGGCTACCGTGTAGCGCGGACAGCGGGAAAAAGCTCCTGAAAATTATTATATTTACAAATATAAATACTTACGATATGAAAAGCATTAATCCCGATGATTTTAAAGTAGTGAAAAGCATTTCGCTTTCGCGGATTCCGACCGAATTGAATTTTGATGCAGATGATGATGAAAAGGAAGCGGAATTGTTAAAGATACAAAGAAAACTGAGCAAGCGCCAGGACGCAATGTATGCGCACAACCGTTACGGGGTTTTGATCTGTCTGCAAGGAATGGATACCAGCGGGAAAGACAGCCTGATCCGTGAGGTTTTTAAGGAATTCAACCCTCGCGGGGTAGTGGTGCATAGTTTTAAAACACCCAATTCCACTGAGCTGGAGCACGATTATCTGTGGCGCCATTACCTGGCTTTGCCCGAAAAAGGAAAGTTTGCCGTGTTCAACCGCACGCATTATGAAAACGTGTTGGTAACACGCGTGCATCCTGAATACATTATGGCAGAAAACATTCCGGGGATTGAAAAAGTCGGAGACATTACGCCAAAATTTTGGGCAAACCGCATGGAGCAGATCAATAATTTTGAAAAGCATATTACGCAAAACGGAACGATTGTGCTGAAATTTTATTTTCACATGAGCAAGGAAGAACAGCGCAAGCGTCTGCTGAAACGATTGGAAAATCCTGAGGATAACTGGAAATTCTCAACCGGCGACCTGAAGGAACGTGAGCGTTGGGATGATTATATGAAATATTACGAAGAAGCCATCAACCATACTTCAAAAGAACATGCGCCATGGTTTGTGATTCCGTCTGATGATAAGGAGATGGCGCGCGTAATCGTGGCCAAAATCATTTGGGAAGAAATGCAAAAGCTGACCGATATAAGGGAACCCGAATTAGACCCGAAAGTGAAAGAAAATATTGCTTTGTATAAAGAACAATTGAAAGGGTAAAACGACCTATCTTTGCGTCCCGAATAAACGGGAAAATTGCAAAAATGAATCTTTCAGTCTACACAAGGGAATTTAGAACCAATTTCAAGCTGGCTTATCCGGTAATCATTGGGATGCTGGGGCATACGCTTATAGGTATCGTTGATAACATCATGGTTGGCAAACTGGGAAGCACCGAGCTTGCTGCGGTTTCACTTGGCAACAGTATGATTTTTGTGGCAATGTCACTCGGAATCGGGTTTTCTACAGCCATAACCCCAATTGTTGCAGAAGCCGATGCGGAGCAGGACAGATCGAAAATCCGTTCGGCGTTCCACCATGGACTGTTTTTGTGCACGATTTTAGGATTTTCGCTTTTTGGCGTGGTAGTTTTGGCCAAGCCGTTCATGGAATTGCTGCACCAGCCCAAAGAAGTGATTACACTAGCCAAGCCCTTTGTGGATTGGGTTGCATTTTCATTGGTTCCGCTTATCGTTTACCAGGGATACAAACAGTTTGCCGATGGTATGTCGATGACCAAAGTATCGATGTATGCGATCATCATGGCCAATGTCCTGCATGTAATCATCAACTATTGCCTTATTTATGGTGTGTGGTTTTTTCCACGGATGGGAATTGTCGGAGCCGCTTTGGGAACCGTAATTTCAAGGATAGCAATGGTGGTTTTTATGCATATAATCTTATCTAGAAGAGAACAGCTCAAAGAATATTTCCATGATTTTAGTTTTGACGAAATCAAGAAGGAAACTATCAAAAAGATCGTCAATCTTGGTTTGCCATCTGCAATGCAGATGCTTTTTGAGGTTGTTTTGTTCACCGCAGGGATCTGGCTTTGCGGAAATATCGGAAAGACCAGCCAGGCTGCCAACCAGATTGCGCTGAGCCTGGCCTCGATGACTTTTATGTTTGCAATGGGGCTAAGCGTTGTTTCGATGATCAGGATCAGTAACCAAAAAGGACTGAACGACTATAAGCAATTGGTAATCGTGGCGCGGTCGATCTTTTTATTGGCCATATTGATAGAAATCCTATTTGCGGCAATGTTTGTTGCGCTGCACCAGGTACTTCCGTACCTATTCCTGAATATGGAAAACCAATCCCAGCTTCTGGACAACCAGGAAGTAATTGCAATAGCGGCAAAACTGCTGTTAGTTGCTGCAGTATTCCAGATTTCGGACGGGATACAGGTAGTAGTTTTGGGCGCATTGCGCGGCCTGCAGGATGTGAAAATCCCGATGTACATTACCTTTGTGGCCTATTGGGTCGTAGGATTCCCGATCTCGTATTACCTTGGGATTTGTACAGAGCTGAAGGCAGTTGGTGTTTGGATCGGGCTGTTGTGCGGTTTGACGGCTGCGGCAATTTTCCTGTTCATCCGTTTTCATTTCTTAACAAAAAAACTAATAACACAAAATTCATAACCTAATTAATTCAAAAAACATGGAACTACCAAAATTTGTACTGGCTGATAACTCTGATTTTCCCGAAGATATCTTTGTTATCCATCTTGATTTCCCACGGTTTTTAATCAATTTAAAAGACGATGAGGTAGAATTCCTTGAAGATTTAGAAGGGGAGGATGAAACAGAATTGGAAAGCGAAATGGAACACCTGATTACATTAGCCGGTGAATTTTATGACAGGGAAATGGAGCGTTACGAAGAATAGCTTCTAACCCAATCCGCTTTTGATGGCAAAAACAGCCAGGCCAACGCGGGTTTTGATATCCAGCTTTTCACAAAGGCTATTCCGGTAGCTTTCGATTGTGCGCGGGCTGCAGAACATCTTTTCGGAGATTTCCTTGTAGCTCATGTCAGTTATGCACAGCCTGAGGAATTCCTTTTCCCTTTCTGACAGATCAAGGTTGAGTATCCTTTTTTGCTGGTTGGGCACTGTTTCCATCATGTTTGAAAACACAATGTTGGAAGCCCATTCCGGATAATAAAATCCGTTGTTGATTATTGTTTTCAGGGCGGTTTCTAATTCGGATGGCGCAACGTTTTTCAGCAAATAGCCACGGGCGCCATTTTTGATCATCCTGATCAGGCTTTGCTCATCATCCTGCATGCTGAGGGCCAGTACCAAAACTTCGGGATGGTTTTCACGCAGCCATTTGGAAGTTTCAAAACCGTCCATAATAGGCATGCTGATATCCAGCAAAATAATGGAAGGTATGTTTTTTTTGGAAGTGAATTTGTCCTGAAGCTCTTTGCCGTTTTGGCATTCGTACAAAATTTCAAAATCTTCAAAATTGGCCATAATGCTGCCAAGGGCTTTTGCAATAAGGATATGGTCGTCAACGATGACAATGGAATGCTTCATGTTTCTTAATTATGGTGAAGCTAAGATAGTCAATATTCTGGCATTTCAATATTATAATGACAAAGGCAATTTGATGGTTAACTGCGTACCCGCCGTTCCACTTTCCAAACTGAATTGACCTCCAATGATTTCTGTTCTGTTTTTCATGTTCTGCAGCCCGCTTCCTGATGAATTGATTTTTCCGGTGTCAAAACCTTTGCCGTCGTCCGAAAGTTCCATTATGATAAAATCAGCAGTTTGATTGAGGTTTAGTTTTATTGATTTGCAGTTGGCATGCTTAAGGCTGTTCTGTATGAACTCTTGAGAAATCCTGAGCAGCATGCTTTTGGTATGGTAGGTAAAGTTGCTCGATTGGATTTCGTGGTCATAGGTAAACCAGCATTTTTTGAGCTCATTTATTTTTTGGCATTCAGCCTGTAACAGGAATATTAGCGATTTTGATGCTATGGCATCGTCAGTAAGTGTTTTCGAAAGCTGCCGTAAATCGGATAGCGAATCGTTGATGATGGAGTTGATGTTTTCAATGTTTTCGGCGCTTCCGTTCTTTTTTGCCTCGAAAATAAGGTTTTGTACATATAAGCTGGCAAGTGTGAGTTTCTGCCCGATATTGTCATGGATTTCCCGCCCTATTTCCTGCATGGTTTTTTGCTGCATTTCGAGCTGGATCGCCAGAAGCTCTTTTTGGTGAAGGTCTTTTTGAGCCTGAATAGCAAAATTATGTTCCCTTTTCTTTCGTTTATATTGCCAAACATAGGATATGATTGCGCCTATAAACAGGACAAATAGTAAGTTGAAAACAACAGTTATCAGTAAGTATTCGGTTTTCCCCATAGTAAAGCAATTGAAAATAATAGATACATTAAAGCACCTGTGACCAAGAAAAATAGATAATAGCTGTAAAAGAATGTTTTGTGTTCCCAGAAAAGGCTGTTAAATGAAAAAAACGGGAGGTTGCCAATATAAAAAAGGCAGACTCCGGTGTTGATGTAAAACATCATGTTTTCCCTAAACTTGAGGATGTCGTCTGATTTTATTTGCTTGTTGAATTCCAAAACCACTATTGCGCTGAGCAAAAATGTCCCAACTATGTAATTAAAGGAATTGACTACGCTGTCACCTCCAAAGAAAAAATAGGGTAATAATGAAACCAGGTAGATTATGGTACAAATCCAAAACAATCTAATCCTATTAAGCGATTTGCAGCAGTAAAGCCAAAACAGAAATATAAATTCTATCGGGATTACAAAGAAATCATAAAAATAGCTTCTGTAGCTTACATAGTAGCAAAGCACAAATTTGCTTACTGTTTCTGCAATGCCTATGAAAACCAAATAGTAAATAAACCATTTCCAATAACTGGACTTAAATTTATTATACTTCCAAATAGCCACCAATGCAGCTAAAATTTCTGAAATGAATAATGTTTTCTTTAAAATAAGTTGGTATTCCAGCATATTCTCATTAAAAATTACCTACCAGCAATCTGTTAGAAACTGGTAGGCAATACAATTGGGTTATATTTGATAAATGATTAAAACCAAGCTCCTGCGTTACTTCCTGGCGGGATAAGCTCACCATGGTTCTCTGCCATGATGGTTGCAGTTTTCCCCATTGGTTTGATACCGGTATAGGTTGCAACATTATAAGGGTCAAAATCTTTATTGATACCGTCTATTTGGGCTGTTGGGACGGCAATCAATGTGTGCAGTTTGGCATATAAAGGATCAACTCCGGCTAATTGTTCAAAACCGGGAGTGTTCCAAACCGTATTGGGCGGATAAGCGGCATAGTAAAAACGAACGCCAAAATTCTTCACGGGGTATTCCGGATGCTTGGCTACCTCTTTTTCAAGATTGCTGATAAATGTCTTCAATGCCTCAAGGCTGAACCATGACGACTGTGCATCGTAAGGCATTGGGTTTACGGTGTTGGTTACAATCGAATTGTACTGTTTTGTTTTGTAATTGGTGACCATGTCCTGTACAAGGCTTAGGTCCATTTTTGGTGATGTGGCCATAACTTTTGGTTTTTAAATAATTAACTTTTAGGGTTTTGTTTTTTCTAGGTTTAAAGAGCTAAAATAGCTATTGCCCCTAACAAATCAAGTGATTTTTTTTCAAATAACATAGTGAAACACCACTATTTTTTAAGAGTATTTGTACGATAAAAAAATAGTAAAAACACGGTGGCAAAAACCGTAAAAACCCTAAGTGTTTTTTAAGGGGCAATTTGCACTTTTGAAGGGCTGGAGCATAACAACTCTTTCAGATAACAACCAAACTTTCTGGGGCTAATTTCATAGTAGTTTTTATGCATAGAAAGTACGAGAGTTAAGTTAAATCCTGCCCGAAAATTCATTGTGGTATTTGAAATTTAATACGGGCAGGTTTTTATTTTGAAATTAAATTCTTCAAAAACGATGTTTAAACTAAATGGAACAACTACTTTTAATGAATCGGACAGAACTACTGAAGTTATTGTCAAAGTCCTTTTAGTGTGCAGCATTATCATTGTTGGATGCGAAGTTTATTTACTACACAAATTATAAGCCGCTATAATCTTCCCAAATCAAAAGGTTCTTCTTAAAATCAATATGATATAAATTACACCTTTCAGCCCTCTTGTGTTTTAGTTGGGGATAACTTAGTTTACAAGAGGGTTTGGGAGGTTTATAAAAATAGGGCATGAATTGGAGCAGGCTAGAGCGTAATTGTAAAGCATTATACGAATTTCAATTTATTAACGGCAATGATCCAATCGAGCGAAAATTGCTCATAAAGCTGATCGCTGACGAGTTCCCTGATCATTCACGGATGCGTATCGCTTTTGCTGTCGACAGGTGCATTACTACAATTGCGGCACCAATGTCTCCAAATACATTCCTGGCCTTTGTAAAAGGATACCTGTAATCAGCCCGACCAAAGTTTTAATCAATGCAGATCCGTAAAGTGGTACCGTATCATTTTGCAGGATCTTCCCTGATTTGTAACTTTGGTGTTCAAAATACTTTAAGGGATAATGAAGAAAAACAAAATAGGGCTGGCCCTGTCAGGAGGAGGTTTTAGGGCAACGATATACCATTTAGGCACTCTAAGGAAACTAAGGGAATTAGGGTTGCTGGATAAAATAAATGTGATTTCGTCTAATTCAGGCGGATCGATAACGGCGGCCTGCTTCTCATTATACTATAAAGATTTTGACAATTTTTCTGATATCATAAAAAACGGGGTACGGAAAGAAATAACTTTAAGGATATTGATTTCACCTCGCTTTTTCATTCCGGTTTTACTGTTTTTGGCCGCTTTTACCGCGGGTTATTGGTCTCCTTTCCAATTGCCGCCCTACGCGTATACGATTATTGCTGTAATTTCAATTTGCATCTTATTTAGGTTTCAGTTTCAATTGATACCGATCAGTAAGATCATTGAAAAAAGATACGACAAAGTCTTCTTCAAAAAGAAAAAGTTGAAAGACCTTTCCAAGGATTTCAAGACAACCATTATCTCAACAAATGTAGAAACCGGTAGGTTGTTTTATTTTTCAAAACAATCAATGAGCGATTCTACTTACCTGCATCCTAAAGCGGACGACCCAATTGCCCCGCTGCCGGGTAAAATTACATTCAAGCAGTCTGATTTCCCAATTTCCAGGGCAGTAATGGCTTCTTCATGTGTTCCTTTTGCTTTTAGCCCAATTTCTATCGGTAAAGAATTTTTTACCAATGAGCAGGATTTTTTTAAGATAAAACCAAAACTGGTTGACGGAGGCGTTTATGATAACCAGGGAATCCATAAGCTGACTTTTATCAAAAGCGGAACCTATTGTGAAAATGTCATAGTAAGCGATGCCGGTAATTTTCTCCCTCATGAAAATTGGTCCTTTAATTCGTTATTCCTGCTAACACGGACCAGCAATATATTTATGTCGCGGATAAAAAATTTTCAAATGATGGCTAACCTGTATACCATCAATCCCAATTCAATGGTTGCCTACCAATCGCTTGCCTTTGATTTGAACGATTCGATTGATGAATTCATAAAAATGCTAAAAAGCGGTTATATAAAAGACCAGGTGATAAAAGCCCATAACATAGATCAGCAAGATATTGACAATAAAAACTGGGAAGCAATAAAGGAATACCTGAAAAATAAAATAGGTTATGAGGCTTTGGAAATCAAGGGATGCAATGCAGATGAATTGAAGATAGCCAGAAAAGTAAGGACTGGCTTATCGGCTTTAAGCGAAAGTAAGATCAATGCCCTGATGAAACATGCCGAAGCAATAACCGAATTGCAGGTTAAGTTGTTCCTTCCGCATTTGCTGAACCAGGAGAGTGCTTAAAATAAGTATCCAACAATAACATGGCTGCCGCAAAAGGCGAAATCTCATTATTAGCTACCGCTTTTTTATTCTTATCAAGCAAACTGATAATATCCGGGTGCAGGTAAAAATTGCTTTTTAATTGCTCGTTGATGGTCTCCAGCATCCAAAACTGATTTTGCTCCTGGCGCTTTTCTTCAAAATAATGGTTTGATTTTACCAAATCAAAATACTCAGAAATCGTCAGCCAAACCGTATCAATGCCATCTTTGCTTATAGCGCTGCACGTAGAGGCTGTTGGTGTCCAGCCCGATTTTTTTGCAGGGAATAAATGTAAAGCCCGGTTAAACTCGGTTTTGGCCAGCTTGGCCTTATTGATGTTATCGCCATCGGCCTTATTGATTACAATGGCATCCGCCATTTCCATGATCCCGCGCTTGATTCCCTGAAGCTCATCTCCGGCTCCCGAAATCTTCAAAAGCAAAAAGAAATCCACCATGCTGTGTACCGCAGTCTCACTTTGTCCCACGCCCACAGTTTCAATAATGATCGTATCAAACCCAGCCGCCTCACAAAGAATGATGGTCTCCCTTGTTTTACGGGCTACACCGCCCAAAGTTTCCCCTGAAGCCGAAGGGCGTATATAGGCATTTTCATCCTTGACCAATTCTTCCATACGGGTTTTATCGCCCAAAATGCTTCCATGCGAAATGGTGCTGCTTGGGTCAACGGCCAATACGGCTACTTTTTTCCCTATAGAAGTCAGGTGTTTTCCAAAAGCTTCGATAAAAGTCGATTTTCCAACCCCGGGTACTCCCGTAATTCCTATACGAACCGATTTGTTGGCATAGGGTAGGCAGGCATTGATTATATCATTGGCTTTCGCCAAATGGGAAACATTCGTGCTTTCGACCAAAGTGATGGCACGGCTCAAAGCCACTTTGTCCTGCGACAAAATTCCGGTAATGAGTTCGGGGGCAGAAGGTTGGGATTTCCTGCTTTTTACAATCTTTTCCAATGATGCTGCGCTGAAGGTTTCCGGCTGCGGGATACCATCTTTTTCGTGAAGCGCAGATTTTTTATTTTGCTTTGGTTCCAAGGGGAAATCATTTGGGTAAATTTAGTGAAATATTGTTTGTAGCTTACCCAGGCTGCCTATTTTTTAAGAAACCTTTGCTGTTCTTTTTCATTTTTTTGCCGTTCCTTTGCAAAATAATTTACTACCCCGAATGGATAACATTCTATTGATTTTTATTTGCCTTATCATGGGTTTGGGAATGCAACGATTGAAAGCCTTCCCTAAAAATGGACACCTAGCACTCAATCAATTTGTAATTTTTGTAGCCTTGCCGGCACTTGCATTGTATTACATCCCAAAAATTACGCTTTCAGCCAATTTATTATATCCGTTGGCAATAGCTTGGGTAGGATTTGGTTTGTCTTTCCTGTTTTTCTATACATTAGGAAAGCGGCTGGGATGGCCTAACCGGTTGATTGGCTGTTTGATTATCACTGCCGGTTTAGGAAATACTTCATTCGTTGGCTTTCCGATTATCCAGGCTTTATATGGCGATGAAGGGCTGAAAACTGCCATCATGGTAGACCAGCCGGGAACTTTTGTGGTCATGGCAACACTTGGCCTGATAACGGCCACACTTTTTTCAAAAGGCGATACCAATCCGAAACAGATTGCAGCCAAAATCCTTTTGTTTCCCCCATTTATTGCTTTTTTGGCTGCCTGTCTTATGAATGTTTTCAAAATTGATTTTAACGCAGAACTCCAAAGTGTTTTCCAAAGGCTCGGAGGAACCGTAACTCCCGTAGCACTGATTTCAGTAGGATTGCAGCTGAAAGTGGATAAAGAAAGCCAACATTGGAAATTCCTCAGGCTGGGATTGCTGTTCAAACTAATCATCACACCGGCTTTTTTCTTTTTGCTCTACCGGATCATTTTGGGCGGAAAAGGATTGGAAGTCGATGTCTCTATACTCGAATCTGCAATGGCGCCAATGATTACGGGAGCAATTTTAGCCTCAAATTACGGATTGAAGCCAAAGCTCAGCAGCATGATGGTCGGTATCGGGATTCCGCTGTCGTTTGCCACGCTAGCAATATGGTATTATGTTTTAAAACTATTTTAAATGGAAGCAGCAGCAGATACAACCGAAAAAAATATATTGCACAAAACAATATATTCCATATTGTTTTCAATAAGCTTTGCGCATTTGCTCAACGATTTGATCCAGGCGGTCATTCCGTCTATTTACCCTATATTGAAGCAGAATTATGATCTTTCGTTTTCACAAATCGGACTGATTACTTTTGCATTCCAGCTTTCTGCATCACTACTGCAACCCTTTGTAGGCTATTATACCGACAAATACCCAAAGCCATTTTCACAGGTGTACGGAATGCTGTTCTCAATGGCAGGCATCATTTCCATTTCGTTTGCCAATAATTTTTACTGGATATTGATTTCCGTAGTCTTGATCGGAATCGGTTCTTCGATTTTCCATCCCGAATCGGCGCGGATTTCCAATATGGCTTCCGGCGGAAAAAGAGGCCTGGCGCAATCTATTTTCCAGGTTGGCGGAAACTTTGGTACGGCATTGGCCCCGTTATTGGTTGCCATAATCGTTGTGCCTCATTCCCAAAAATACATTCTATGGTTTGTAATAGCGGCTACGATGGCATTGGCCATAATCAGCAAGATCGCTTTTTGGTACCGGGATCATTTGGTGTTCAAAAAAAACAAGCCTTCAGTTTTCATCGATTTCCATAATCTGTCAAAAAGCAAGGTAAAATGGGCAATCGTGATCCTTTTGGTTGTTATTTTCTCTAAATTTTTCTACACTGCGAGCTTGTCTACCTATTACACTTTTTATATCATGGATAAATTCCATTTGAGTATAAAGCAAGCGCAGTTCCATATGTTTATTTACCTGATCGCGTATGCGCTGGGAACCATCCTTGGCGGGCCTTTAGGCGATAAGATAGGAAGGAAGCACGTGATCTGGCTTTCGGTTTTTGGTGCAGCGCCCTTTGCGCTGATGCTGCCTTATGTGAATCTGTTCTGGACGGATGTACTGATGGTGATCATCGGGATCATCATGTCGTCTGCATTCCCAGCCATCCTGGTTTATGCGCAGGAATTGGTGCCAAAGAAGCTCGGGATGATTTCAGGTTTGTTTTACGGATTTGCTTTCGGAATGGGAGCCTTGGGTTCGGCAATGCTGGGTAAGCTGGCCGACTATACCTCAATACAATTTGTATATTCCCTATGTTCGTTTCTGCCTTTAATTGGAATTATCTGCTATTTCCTGCCTAACTTGAAAAAGAAATAATTATAATGTAAATTTGTTTCTGAACAGATTAAGAACAATAAGCAGGAAAACTAATGCTCAGTCCCGAAATAATCCAGAAATTATCCGATATAGTTGGTGAATCGCATGTTTTCACCGATATCGAAACCCGAAACCATTATGGCCACGACGAAACGGAAGATTATGTCTTTCCTCCTCACGTTGTTGTAAAACCGGCTAATCCAAATGAAATTTCGGAAGTAATCAAAGTGGCCAACGATTACAAAATCCCCACGACACCCATTGGTGCCCGTACCGGTTTAAGCGGTGGCGCCTTGTCGATTTATGAAGGAATTGGCTTGTCTATGGAACGCTTGGATAAAATCATTGAAATTGATGAGCAAAACCTACAGGTTACCGTGGAGCCGGCAGTCATCAACCAAATCCTGCGCGAAGCGGTTGCCGAAAAAGGCCTGTTTTATCCTGTTGACCCAAGCAGTATGGGAAGCTGCTGGATTGGCGGAAATATTGCCGAAAATGCAGGTGGCGCAAGAGCTGTTAAATACGGGGTTACGAAAGATTATGTGCTGAACCTGGAAGTGGTTTTGCCTAATGGCGAAATTATCTGGACAGGAGCCAATACGCTGAAAAACTCTACTGGCTATAATCTTACGCAATTGATGGTAGGAAGCGAAGGCACTTTGGGGGTTATTACCAAGGCGGTTTTGAAGTTGCTGCCAAAGAACTCGCACAACCTTTTGATGCTGGTTCCATTTTATAAAGCCAATGAAGCCTGTGAAGCAGTTTCAGCCATATTCCGCGCGGGCATTATCCCTAGCGCGCTCGAATTTATGGAACGTGACGCCATCGACTGGACATTGCAGTTTGTAGACGGAATCAGCGTAACGATAAAACCAGAACATCAGGCGCATCTGCTGATTGAAGTGGAAGGCAATTATCCCGAAGTTTTGATGCAGGAAGCCGAAAAGATAATGATGGTCGTAGAGCAGTTTGATATCGATGAAATTTTATTTGCCGATACTGAAGATCAAAAAAATGCCTTATGGAAAATGCGCCGCTCGGTTGCTGAAGCCGTAAAATCAAATTCGATTTATAAGGAAGAAGATACCGTTGTGCCAAGATACATGCTGCCAGAATTGCTGGCCGGGATCAAAAGAATAGGAGCGAAGCATGGTTTCAAATCGGTTTGTTATGGGCATGCTGGGGATGGAAACCTTCACGTAAATATCATCAAAGGCGATATGACCGATGATAATTGGGAAACCCAGGTTCCGATTGGGATCCGTGAGATTTTTGAATTGACCGTTTCATTAAAGGGGACATTATCGGGTGAACACGGAATCGGCTTTGTGCAGAAAAACTATATGGATATTGCTTTTTCCAAAACCCATCTGGAACTGATGGAAGGCATCAAGCGCATCTTTGACCCAAACAATATCCTCAATCCCGGAAAGATTTTCCCTGACGAATTGTAAAATACGCAATTTGCCGTATTGCTGCAGGTTAAGCCTAAAACTATTTTTACATCATTACTAATCTAAATATTACAAATGATGAAAAAATTACTCTTTATTACTTTATTGATGGGTGCCTTTTCTGCACAAGCCCAGAAAGACACCAAATTTGGCGTCAAAGCCGGTGTTGATTTTGCCACGGTAAAAGTTAAGGTTTTAGGAACCACCGCCTCTTCTTCTGAAACAGGTTTCTTTGTAGGTGGTTTTGCCACTCTTGGCGTTTCCGATAAATTCGCGGTTCAGCCGGAACTATTGTATGTTGGGATTTCTGATTCCAACTTTTTCAGCCTTCCGGTTTTGGCAAAATATACTTTTGCAGAAAAATTCAGCGCTTTGGCCGGGCCAAGCTTTAATTATTTTTCGGATGCTGAAGAAGATAAATTTAAAGTAAACATTGATCTTGGTGCCACTTATGACATTACAGAGAACATCGATATCAATGCTAAATACTCATTAGGCTTTGGAGATGTAGCGGTTAGCGGTGTTTTTGTTGGCGCAGGTTACAAATTCTAATCGGGTTAGTTTTGGAAATGAAAAACCACCAGTTAGTTGGTGGTTTTTTTATTTTAATCTCTTTTCGGATTGTTTTTCTTGTCACGCTTTTCAGCCTTTTTTTCCTTTGCCGTTTTCTGTGGTTCTTTTTTAACGGCCTTCTGCATACTTGTTCCTTTTGCCATAATTAAAGTTTATTTGATTAATGGTATAAAGATAAAAAAATCAAATTACCGGCAGTTATGCTAATCGTAAATTTTTTGATAAGCTTCCTGTTGGTCTGGATCGTCCAGATTCAGCAGCTTCCATTCGCCCATAGTGTTTTCATCCATAACAGCAATATAAACAGTTTGCCTTCGCACGCTGAAGCTGTTGCGTTTGGGCTCGAAAACAACATCAGCTGTTTTGTTCATTTCCTGAAGTTTTGCTTTCCATCCGGCAACCTGTTCATCGGTCAGTTTATTTTCAAAAGTATACCTTACCGGATTCCGGAAGGTAATTCTGCAGAATGATCTGCCTTTTTTCTGTTCCGTTTTGCCAACGATAAAAGGAACACTTTCCAGTTGCAGCCGAAGGCGGTATTCTTCATTCTCATACTGTTTTTCAAGCTTTTCAAGCATAATTTCTTTCCCCATGTTTTCAGCTACTGCCGGATAGGTGAACGAAACGATCGCTTCAAAATCCATTGTATAATTGGCTTCATATAATTTTTTTGCAGCAACCTTTAGATTTTCTGTTGATTGGGAAAAAGAATAAAAACTGATGAAACAAATCAGCAGGGACAGTTTTTTCATAATCATTTTTTATCAAATATAAAAAAATCCCCAACAGTTTGAGCCATTGGGGATTTTTAGAAATTTATATTTTTTTTTCTTCAGGATGATGCTTTATCTTGACATAAAATATCATTAGTAGGACAATCATTAAAAAATACAAGCCTATTTGCAGGATGGTATGGTTGGTAAAAGATTCATTGATTAGCCTGTGCAAATCTTCCAGTTTACTTCTTTCAATAGGACCTACGTCTGATTTTATTTCTGAAAGTGCTTCCTTCAGTTCATTTTTATCAGATATCACTTCTATAACTTTTACAATCGAATAGGAAATAATGCTTGAGATAAAAAAGGTTTTTGTGATGTTCATCAGTTTTATTCCTTGTTCGACATCGTAATCTGCGGTGTCGGTTATAATTTTTTGCATTGATCTTTTGTAAAAGAAATAAAAACTCATAACAATTATTATGGGCAGGAATACAATGAACAGGTTTTCTGCAATATGCAAAGGTGTAATACCTTTTTCAAATAAATTAATGAATGAAAAAAGCGAGATGGCTAAACTTATGATTATAAAATAATAAAAAAACATAGTAATCCAACTGTCTAAACGACCTGCTATGGTTTCGAGGTCTTTTCCAAACTTCTCGAATGTTCTCCATTTTTTATAGAGGTTCCAAAGCAATATTGTTCCGAATACTGAAGAGATAAAAATGCTTTTTTTAGTGGTCGCGCTTTTAAACAGGAATCCTTCCATATCTTCAATAGTATGGCCGATATTATAAGGGTTTGTATACTTTAGTAAAGAGTAGCCTATATATAGAATAAAACAAACTAACAGGCTGAAAAAAAAGTACCTGTTACCCTGGTCATTTTCTATTTGCAACCTTTTTTTATTGTTATCTGCAATTAAATCATGTATTGTCATTTTTAGCTCTTCAATAACTGCCGAATTTTCAGCAGATTGCTCTTGATCATTTGTATTTGCACCAACTTTCAACAGTCCCAACTTATTTTCAAATTGCCTGCTCTGGTCAATCAGGGTATCCATTTTGGTTAGGGTTTCCTCATTATAAACGCGGGTAAACTTAAAAATTTTGATTTTAGGCGAATCTCTTTTCAGTTTTTTAAGTTCCCTGTAAAGCAATTCGCCGGATCCTTCGGTTCCTTCCAGGTTGATGTCTATTAGATAGGCATAAGGATTTTCTATTTTTAGTATTTCATCAATCAAAGCTTTATAGACATCGGTTGTTTTTATGATTTCATTGACTTTGTCCGGATCATCATTTTTTAAATCAGAATAAGCCTTTGCATAAGGCTTTAAGTATATCCTGAGCATATCCTCATTGTTTTTGGGGAAAACTTCACATCCGAAATCTTTTTCAAGAATATCTTTAGCGCTGTTGAATTCATTAGGGCTGTTTTCGACGATATAAATTTTCATATTATTCTGATATTTGAATTTTGGTTACCACTGTTGTTCCTTGTTGATCATATTCAATTTCTATATATCCTAAACCTTTGAGTATTTCTTTGATTACTTCTATCCCGCCATTACTTTTCTCAAATTTTATTTTTTCTGTACAATTGCACGGGTTGGATATGATTAGGAAATTGTTTTCTAATGCTATCGTAAACTTTAATTCCTCAATTGGTATTTCCAGTTTATAGACTACTTTGCCAATATTGTAAAAAAGCTCTGGGATTATGATATCCCTAAAAACCAATGGTGTCGTAAATTCCGGGATGTTGCAGTCGAGCTTTATTAAACTGATCTTGTTTCTTTCATATACATTGTATAGTTTCATGTTAATAATGAAGATATCTCTCATTATTGTACTGTTTAGGGTACATTGGGTTTTGACAATTATCTCTTCCTTTAGGTTGGTGCTTGTCAGGAGCATTCTTGTTTGATTATATATCTGGTGGAAAGGGTACCTTAAGCTTTTGATTTCCTCGATATTTTCTGATTTTTCAAGTAAGAGTATAGAGTTCTTGTACAACACATCGATACCGTGATTGAATTTGGACAGATTTTTTTCTGTTTCAATCTGCCGCAAAATTTTAAGGAACGATTTGCTCTCGAATTTGGATTTGATTTCGTTGAGAAAAAACTTTCTTACATAAAGTAGATTCCTCATTATCCGCGAATCTATAAAGCTAAAAAAGTCACTAATATCTTCCAGATACAGTGAAATCACGATGATGCCGTTTCCAGCAATGTATTCCTTATTGTCATTGTTTTTTTTGACTTCTGAAAGTCTGATAAAGAAGTATAGGTTTTCTTCATTATTGATGACATTACCTTCCTTACAATCAGTAGTCAAAGCTTTGGTTATTAAATCGTCAACCTTATTGTTTTTGGTATAGCTTTTAGTAAATGTATAAAAAACAGCATCTTTTTCTAATATGGTATAAAAAGACTGTGTCTTGCCCTTATGTTCAATTCCGTTTATAAATTGATTTATTAGTCCATCCTTATTCAGCTCAATTATTGATCCTATATTATCGTCCTTTTTATTTCGGGTGGATATATAATAATGATTGTCCTTTAAGGCATCGGTATCGTTATACTTGTATAAAAAGGTATATGTGGGTTTTCTTTGCAAAATTTTGCTGATATTCCTAAAGCTTGCCCCTAATATTTCATGGATGTCCAATTCATCAAAAGAAAAGCGGTTACCTTTTCTGTCAATGTCCCAATTTAAGAATTCACGCCCTTCTCTGTTGCCTCTGAAGAAATCATAATTATGAAGATCGAATGATTTATACCTTGAATTTGGGTCTGGGTGATGTTTTTCAGAATTATAGATAGTATGGAAAGGGTATATATTTTCAAGTGTAAGCATGTCTAAAAACTTAAAATAATTATCCCTTATCACTTCAGTGGTTTGTATAAAGTCTAAGCTTCCTAAACCTTGCTTTTTTAAGTAATTGTTTTTCTGGATCAGTTTTTCCAGCTTAATAGATGTTCCAAAATCATTATATACAAGCCTTTTATAACAATACAGCAAAAAAGCGGAAAATGTCTTGATTTGGTTTTTTTGATAATCATCTTTTAAAAATCCTCCTTCGTCGGTCATTTTGACCAAATCTAGGTATACTTTGTTTTTCGAATAAAATTTGTAAAGGAATTCAAAAAAAGTGTTGGAAATGATAAACTTTGAATTGAGTTCGACAAGCCTTTTGACGTAAAACCGCAAGCTCCAGAATTGATTGTATAATTCATTTTGATTCTCAATTTTTTCTGATAGCTTTTCTATGGTAACGCTGAGTTCCGCAATGCAATATTTCAATACTTTTTTGCAGATGTTCTTATAATGTATAAAAGGATGTTTTGTAAGGATTTTAAGAACAATATCTTTCAGTATTTTTTCATTATCAGTAAATTTAGCAATTTTATTATCATCGATTATCTTATTGAATATGTCGCTAAGGTAGAATTGCTGCGAATCGGCCAATTCGGCTAGTTCATTGTAGATGACATCTGTACAGTAAAGCTTTATTAGGTTGAATTGGGATTTATCGAGCCCTAAATGCGCATATTTTTTATTTTCCTCATCAGAAATCTTTTCGTATAAATCTTGCGGTAATACTATTTTTTTTGGAATCAGTTCGTTTTCAATTATGTACTTTTTAAGAGCATCTAAATTGGATGCATTTTTGATGTCATTGATGATTTTTTCCTCATTTTGTATTGGATTTCCCATATGAGGAGAAGTAAAAACAGGAGCATTGAGCTCAAAAAACTTAATAAACCTTTCCTTAGGATGAGTATTCTTTCTGGAGTGGAGTTTCTTTAAAATCTCATATTCAATATTTAGGGCAGTGCGGTCAACTAATGTGAAGATATAATCAAAACCATGTTTATTATAGTCGCTATAATCAATAGTATTTATACGGTCACTATAATGTTTTATATAATTGCTTAGTAACTTGAAAATACCTCCACCCGACATAACTTCCTCAAAGTATATCAATAGATGATCGGTTCTGTCATCGGTCAGGATTTTTTTATTGGAATTAATAAAAGAGTCAATAAATTCATGATAAAGATTGAACCGTAATAAGGATACTTCTATACTGGGGTCTATTTCTAATAGCATATCTTCTAAAAAAGCGGAATTATTTACACCTTCAGCAGTGATAAATACTATTTTTTTATAATCTCCTTTGATCTCATCAATTTTGGAAGTGAATTTTCCCAGGATTTCGGCTTTGTTTGCTTCATAAAAGAGATTACCATTGATGAAGTGATTGTATCGTCCTCTTTTGGCATAAATATTCCCATAAAAATGGATATTGCCTTTGTCAAAAAATAGCCTTTTGAAATCAGTTGGAGAAGATTTTATAAAAGTTCCTTCACTTTTGTTTTGTTCTGTGTCGTATACATATTTGGGATATCCATCCAATAATTTGGTTGTTTCATACCTTGGATGATAGGGATGGAGTAATTTTTCTTTTTTCCTTTTCTTTTTAGGAAAGCACAATTTACATTTATGGGTCAAATGTAAAGCAGTATACACATCAACAATGGTAAAACTTTCCATGCCTTTTTCATTACGGTCATCCTCATGGATAGTAACAGTTTTTTTCGCATCGATTTTACTCCAATTGAAAAGCTTATAATATTTTTTAATTTCCTCAAAAGAATAATCAATTTGTTTATCGAAATTTTTATGGAAAATCATAAAAACATTAATGATCTTTTCTATTGTTCTATTCTCAAAACCGTCCTGCGTTTTCAAAAATTCCTTAATTTTCAAAGCATATGAACTGGTGCAGGAAACGGGTAAAATAATAATAATATTCTCTTTGATTTGATCGTTTTCGTGAGGCTTTAATTGCCATACTATTTTGTCATCCTCCCTTTCTACAATGTAATAATTACAATTTTCCAATTCGTTGCAGGCTAAGCTCAAAACGTTTCCACAATAACTTCTAAAGCCAACGAAAGTAGTAGGATGGTTAGAAGGATTGATATCCTTTTTAATTCTTTCAACAAAGTTTTTGGCTAAAACTTTTGCACTTTGGATATCGTGAAAATAAATTTTCAGATTGACATAATTTTCACTGTGGAATTGCCTGCCCACTTCAAAATGGCCTTTGTTGGAATCCTGTGTCTCACTGATTTTTTTTTTCAAACTTTTAATACTTTCCATAAGTTCAATTTTAAACTTTTTCAATACTAACTATACTAATTATGAGTAATAGTAACTGCTTTATTTTTTAATAATGGAAAACCCTGATGATGAAATAGAATTGTGCTTTTTATGGCTGAAGTGGTATTGCCAATGATATTGAAAGTAGTAAAAACAACCATTAAACGAGTAAAATCTTGTTAAAATATCGTTAAATGGCAAATTTGTCCGACAAATAGTAATAATTGCTCTTGAGGACTTTAAAAAAAAATCCCCAATGGTGTAAACTGTTGGGGATTCTTGGAAAGTAATATTTTCTTATTCGTGAACGATAACCCATTCGCCGGAAGCAACCATGCTTTCTGCTTTCTTGTATTTCATCGTTTCTGTTTTCCCGCTCATGACATGTTTGATCGTAACATTATCATTTCGGTTGATTTTCGGTTGGTCGCGAACGATTGTTTCCGTTACCTGCGGACGCTGTGATGCGGCCTGTCCGGCTTCACGGTTAGCACTTTCGCTGCTTTCGATTTCGTCCTTGCTTTCGGTATAATTCTGTTTCTGGCGAACTTCTCTTGCTTCCTGGATATTGTTTTGCTGTTGTTGCGGTAAATCTCCTTTGAAAAGGAATGAAATTACTTCCTTATTCACACCATCCAGCATGCTCCTGAACAATTTAAAGGCTTCCAGTTTGTAGATAAGCAATGGGTCTTTTTGCTCATGGACTGCCAACTGAACTGATTGCTTCAATTCGTCCATTTTGCGCAGATGCTTTTTCCATGCTTCATCAACGATAGCCAAAGTGATGTTTTTCTCGAAATCGGCAACTAATTGCGCTCCGTTGGTATCATAGGCTTTTTTAAGATCGGTAATAACATTCAGCGTTTTGATACCATCCGAAAACGGAACGATGATCCTTTCGAATGTATTGCCTTCCCTTTTATAAACATCAGTGATGATTGGCAATGCCTCACGGGCGCTTCTTTCTGTTTTTTCAGTGTAGTAAGCCATAGCCGCTTTGTATACTTTGCCTGTAATTTCCATTTCGGTTTGTTTCTCAAACTCGGCAGCCGTAACCGGAGAAGTTATAGAGAAGTAGCGGATCAGCTCAAATTCAAAGTTTTTGAAATCGTTTTTCACTTTATTATCGCCTACAATCAATTCGCAGGTGTCATACATCATATTGGCAATGTCCAGTTTAAGGCGCTCACCATGCAATGCATGACGGCGGCGTTTGTAAACCACTTCACGCTGGGCATTCATTACATCATCATATTCAAGCAAACGCTTACGGGTTCCAAAGTTGTTTTCCTCTACTTTTTTCTGCGCCCTTTCGATGGATTTGGTCATCATTGAATGCTGGATCACTTCACCTTCTTTCAATCCCATTCTGTCCATTATCTTCGCAACTCGGTCAGAACCAAACAAACGCATCAGGTTGTCTTCCAAAGACACATAAAACTGAGAGCTTCCCGGATCTCCCTGACGGCCGGCACGACCACGTAGCTGGCGGTCTACACGACGCGAATCGTGGCGTTCGGTACCAATGATTGCCAAACCACCGGCAGCCTTAACTTCTGGCGTAAGCTTGATATCGGTTCCACGCCCGGCCATATTGGTAGCAATGGTTACTACTCCAGGCTTGCCTGCTTCGGCAACAATTTCAGCTTCTTTTTTGTGCATTTTTGCATTCAGTACATTGTGATTTACACCACGTATCTTCAGCATTCGGCTTAATAATTCCGAAATCTCTACAGAGGTTGTACCAATAAGGACGGGTCTTCCTGCCTGTGATAACTGGGTAACGTCTTCGATAACGGCATTGAATTTTTCACGAACCGAACGGTAGATCAAATCTTCTTTATCATGACGTGAAATTCCACGGTTGGTCGGGATTTCAACCACATCCAGCTTGTAGATTTCCCAAAGCTCACCCGCTTCAGTTACAGCAGTTCCGGTCATACCTCCTAATTTGCTGTACATACGGAAATAATTCTGTAATGTAATCGTGGCAAAGGTTTGGGTTGCCGCTTCAATAGTAACACTTTCCTTAGCCTCGATTGCCTGGTGCAGTCCGTCAGAATAACGGCGCCCATCCATGATACGTCCGGTTTGCTCGTCAACGATCAGGATTTTGTTGTCCATGATTACATATTCTACGTCTTTTTCAAAAAGAGTATAGGCTTTTAATAATTGAGTAAGTGTATGGATCCTTTCTGATTTTACGCCAAAATCCTGGAATAGTTTTTCCTTAGCTTCTGCTTCTGCATCCTTTTCAAGGTTTTGTTTTTCGATATTGGCAATTTCAGTTCCAATGTCAGGAAGGATAAAGAAGTTGGCATCAGTATCCTGTGAAAGGAATTTGATCCCGTTATCGGACAATTCCACCTGGTTGTTTTTCTCTTCGATTACAAAATACAGGGCTTCGTCAACTTCCGGCATTTTGCGGTTGTTGTTTTCCATGTATTCGTTTTCTGTTTTTTGTAAAAGTGCTTTTACGCCTTCTTCACTTAGGAATTTGATCAGCGCTTTGTTTTTTGGCAACGAACGGTAAGCCCGTAACAACTGGAAACCAGCCTCTTTCATATTGCCTTCCTTGAACAAACGCTTGGCTTCTGTCAAAAATCCGTTAGACAATTGACGTTGCAGGTTGTAAAGGTTTTCGATTTTTGGCTTTAATTCATTGAACTCGTGGCGGTCACCGTCCGGAACCGGGCCAGAGATGATCAGCGGGGTACGCGCATCGTCAATTAATACAGAATCCACCTCGTCGACAATTGCGTAGTTGTGTTTTCTTTGTACTAAATCTTCAGGAGAATGCGCCATATTATCACGCAGGTAATCAAAACCGAACTCATTGTTGGTTCCGTAAGTGATGTCTGCTTCGTAAGCTTTCCTACGTGCATCTGAGTTTGGCGAGTGGTTATCAATACAATCCACAGTCAATCCGTGGAATTCGAACAAAGGCGCTTTCCAGGTGCTGTCACGCTTTGCAAGATAATCGTTTACAGTAACCAGGTGCACACCGTTTCCTGTCAATGCGTTCAGATAGAGTGGAAGGGTAGCTACCAAAGTTTTTCCTTCTCCCGTCTGCATTTCCGCAATTTTACCTTGGTGCAAAACGATACCGCCAATCAGCTGAACATCATAGTGGATCATGTCCCAGGTAATTTCTTTCCCCGCTGCATTCCATTGATTAGCCCAATTGGTTTGGTCACCAACCAATGTGATATAAGGCTTTGTAGCCGAAAGCTCGCGGTCTTTTTCGGTAGAAGTTACCGTTATCGTTGCATTTTCCTTAAAACGCCTGGCTGTTTCCTTGATTACGGCAAAAGCTTCCGGAAGGATTTCCATCAATACTTTTTCGGTAATGTCATAAGCTTCTTTCTCAAGGGCATCGATAGTGTTGTAAATGTCTTCCCTTAAATCGATATCGGCTGTATTTTCAGCTTCGAGCCTTTTGGCTTCAATATCAGCATCTTGCTTGGCACGTGCCTGTTTTATCTTTTCTTTGAATTCGGCTGTCTTGGCCCTTAATTCATCGTGCGAAAGTGCTTGTAAAGCCGGCTCCAACGATTTTATTTTATTGATATAAGGTTGGGTGGCTTTGACATCTTTTTGAGATTTGTCGCCTACAAAAGCTTTAAGGATGGTATTTATGAAACTCATAATTGGGTTTGTTATATTTTTTTAAAGGTGTGCAAATTTAAACAAAAAAAAAGCCCTAAACGGACTTTTCTCTTGGTGTAATTGTAATATTTTTTAATATTCATCCTCATTCCAAAGATAATCTTCGTCTGTCGGATAATCTGGCCAAATTTCTTCCATAGATTCATAGATTTCTCCTTCGTCTTCTATAGATTGTAAATTCTCCACAACTTCAAGTGGAGCACCAGTTCTTATAGCATAATCAATAAGTTCATCTTTGGTAGCTGGCCAAGGCGCATCGCTCAAATACGATGCTAGTTCTAATGTCCAATACATCTGCTTCGATTTTATAATTTATGCAAAAATAAATTTATTACTGAAAAAGTCAAGTTTTTTTTGATTTATTTTTAAATATGTTTAAGAACGTACTTTTACTAGTGTTCAGTCTTCAGTTTTTAGTGTTCAGACGCTTTTAAAATGAAACTGTTTACTGCTTTCTGAAGACTGAACACTATTTCCTAGGTATCCATTGTACTTCATCGGCTTGCAGGTCAAAAGACAACTTCCGTGCCAATACGAAAAGGTAGTCAGAAAGTCGGTTTAGGTATTTGATAACAAACTCATCCGTAGGCTCAATTTCATGCAATTGAACCGCCAAACGCTCGGCCCTGCGGCATACGCAGCGTGCTATATGACAATATGACACCGTGGTGTGCCCGCCTGGCAATATAAAGTGTGTCATTGGTGGCAGAGCGTCTTCCATGGTGTCGATTTCCTTTTCAAGGAATTCGATATCGCTTTCTGTAATCCCGAGATTCTGCAAACGCGGCTGGCCATTTTTTAGGGTTTCTTTTTCGGGTGGTGTGGCAAGGATGGCACCCACTGTGAATAAGCGGTCCTGAACTTCAATGAGGACATTTTTATATAATTGATTGATTTCCTGGTCACGGATCAATCCGATGTGGGAATTGAGCTCGTCAACGGTGCCATAGCTTTCGATGCGGATGTGGTGTTTTGGGACACGGGTTCCGCCAAATAATGCGGTGGTGCCTTTGTCCCCGGTTTTGGTATAGACTTTCATTATACTATGCAATTTACGATTTACGGATGCAGATCCGTAATTCTATTTGGTTTCAAAGTTACTGAGATTTATTTAGAGATGAGCTCTAAAATTGCTTCGACAAAACGCTGTTGTGATCCTTCACTGTGATTGAAATACAAATCGGGTTCGATGCATTCCACTTCCATAAGGTGAATCTGGTTGTTGATGATGATCCCGTCCACACGGGCGTAGAGCAGATCTTCTTCAAAAGTATCCACAATTGCCTGTGCCTGCCGGATAAGATCTTGGTCCGGAACTATATTTTTATAGTTCCCGCCAAATTGGACCTGTACCCTAAAATCGCCTTGAGCCGGTATTTTGTTGATGCAATGGGAGAATTTCTTATTGAAAAATATAAATGAAGTTTCTCCTTCTGAAATGATTTCGGGCATAAACTTTTGCAGCAGCAATTCCTTTTCTGCCGCAATTGGCCGATATTGGAGGTTGACCTGTTCTCGCTGCAAAACATCAAATACTTCAGTTTGATAGGATCCGCCGGAATAGGCTGGCTTGATGACGGCTTTTGTCCAGTTGTTAGGCATCAGCTGTATTAAATCCAGTTCCGGGGTTTTGTCAATGAAAACAGTCGGAAGTATTTTGATGCCTTGCTTTTCAAGGTCGCGCAAATAGAATTTGTGCTTATTCCGTTGGATGACACCAATGGCATTTAGGGTTTTGATCCCGGATTGCTCGATATGGTCAAGCCAGGAATTGAATTGCGCTTCTTTTTCAAAATAGTCCCAGGTATTCCTAAAAACCAAAAAGTCGAATTGGTTCCAGTCAACGGTTTTATCATTCCATATTACAGGCGTTGCATGGATATTGTACCTGCCCAGTTCAGGAATGAGGAATTGGTCTGTTTCATAGAGGTTTGGAAGGTTTTCGCAGGTCAATAAGGCAATTTTCATAATGTTTTTCAAAAAAATATGGATTACTGCCTAGCCCCGATGGGAGCGATACCATGTAAAGCGGACAGCGGGAGTATGGTTTACCGGTAAGCCGGTACGGTGCGCTCTTACAAATGATCTGTATTCGGGTTGTCGCTTTCGATAAGGCCGTCACGCAAGCGGATGATGCGGTGCGCGTAACGGGCAATGTCTTCTTCGTGGGTTACGAGGATTACCGTATTACCGTTGCTATGGATTTCGTTAAACAGGTTCATGATTTCCACAGATGTCTTACTGTCGAGGTTTCCGGTAGGCTCATCGGCGAGGATGATCGAAGGTTTGTTGACCAAAGCCCTGGCAATGGCCACACGCTGGCGCTGTCCGCCCGAAAGCTGGTTCGGCTGGTGGTCCATACGGTCGGAAAGGTTCACCTGTTTTAGTACTTCGGTGGCACGCTCAATCCTTTCGGGTTTAGAATAACCGGCATAAATCATTGGCAAAGCCACATTATCTAAAGCGGTGGTTCTTGGCAAAAGGTTGAAGGTCTGGAAAACGAAACCGATTTCCTTGTTGCGGATTTCTGCCAATTCATCATCATGCATCTGGCTGACATCGTTGCCATTTAAGATATAAGTCCCCGATGTTGGCGTGTCCAAACATCCGAGAAGGTTCATCAGGGTTGATTTTCCTGAGCCCGACGGCCCCATAAGCGCAACATATTCACCTTTATTAATATGAAGATCGATTCCTTTTAAAACGTTGATTACTTCGGTACCAAGAATGAAATCGCGTTTAAGCTGCTTAATGTTGATTAATGGGTTTGCCATTGAGATGATGATTTAAAACTTTGTTGAGTTGGAGCGTAAAAGTAAGAAAAGAAAATTAATTTATAACGTGGTATAGCCACTGACCAAACATATATCCGGATTTTGCCAGTAAAATAACGCCTAATACGATAAGCATTCCCAGTATAAATTTCCCTTGTTTTGATTTGAATAAGCCTTGAGTTTCCATGATATGAAAATTTTGAGTTTAATCAATAAGTAGGTAAAATGCCAGAATTGTTACAGCCAATAAGGGATTGCCTGGTTTACCAGCATAAAGATGTAGTAATTCTGTAAAAGCTTCGAAAAATGCTGTAACAGTTCCGGCGGGTAGCTGAAGTAATTTTACATCAGACAAAACAACTAATTGCAACAAACAACAATATCATGAAAAAGAATTTGTTTACCATCGGAATCCTAGGGCTAGCTACACTGGCTTTCACATCCTGCAAAGATGAAAAACAGGCTGAGGCCGAAAAATCAGTCAATAACTATGTAACCTATGTTGATTCTGTCAGCAATGTTACAGCAGATACTGCGAAAGCCAACTGGGAAGCCATTGACGCCGAATACCAGGCAAGGGTTTCTGTAGCGGATAATTCGGTTGCCGAAGCCAACAACAGTGAAGCCCTGAGGGAAAAACTGGCCAACAGCAAAGCAAAGTACGAAGCGCTCAAAGCAAAGTACCAAGCCGAACTGGCAGCTGCGACGGCCAAGCCTAAAACGCCGAATCAGTTAGTGAGGGATCGTTTCTTTGGAGAAGGGAAAGTGGGTGAGGACATGGATTTTTCATGGGTAAATAAAGATAACATCCTGCAGACCTATCAAAACTTTTTAGATTCCTATGAGAAAAACAAAGGTGATTTCTCAAGAGAGGATTACGATGAAGTTAAGTTGCTTTATGAAGCATTGGATGCCAGGAAAAATACTGTTGAAAAAGAAGGATTGACCTCTGAAGACAACAATAAGATTGCCTCTATCAAATTCAGGTTTGCGCCAATGTTCAAAGTAAACCGGATTGGGGCCAAAGCAAGGGAAAATAAAGAAGCCAAAGAAAAGGCCGAATAAAATATAAAGAATAAAGTTGGTTTTTAATGAAGAAATGACGGGCAGGGATGGTCGTCATTTCTTTTTTTATGCCCGGATTACAAAATGCTCTTTTGGCTGTTCGCGGCGGAAGAAAACCAAACCCCACTGGAAAGTGTCAATCGTTACGGTAACTTGGGGATGCTGCTTGATGGTTTCCCAGGCTTGCTCCATTTCGGCTGACCAATGGATGTCGTCAAAAATCCATACCGTTTCGTTGGTTATTGTTGGCAGCAGCAATTCGAAATATTCCAATGTCGCTTTTTTCGAATGGTTTCCGTCAAAGTAAATAAGTTGCCGGTTGCCGGTTGTTGGCTGCTGGCTTTTCAGATAAGCTGAAAACTCGGTTACTTCGAGTTTGATGTTATTTAAGCCGAATTCCTCAAATTGTTTTTGTGCTACAGCCGATGTTTGAGGGCAGCCTTCGAGCGTAGTGATCTTGGCATTTTTGCCTCCCGATGACAGTGCGGCAGTTGCCAATCCTAACGAAGTACCTATTTCTAGGGTGTTTTCGGGCTGGAAATAATTGGCAATCCGAAACAATAATTCAGCACGCTTTTTTGAAATGCCGGCATTTTTGGCAATCTGGTCTATCCTTCTGACATTGTTTTTAAAAACCCTGGAACCGGCACCAAAATCAGTAACTTCAATAGTGTTTTTGTTTTCTAAGAGTGACCTTCTGTAATCTTTCAGAATGGAATATTCAGGATAGTTTTTCTTATCATAAAAGCATTTGGTAACCAATGAGAATACGAACGGCGAATGCACGCCGTGTTCGTTTTTGGAATTCCAGAGAAACCTGATGTATGCTTTTAGTATGTGAAACATAATTCTGATTGATGATTTAAGATCAACGGTTTTTGATTTTAGAATGAAACTACTTCAGCAATCTTAAAATCCTATTCTTCCATCTTACTTGACAATTCAAACCAGCGTTCTTCCTTTTGTTCCAGGCTTTTAATGATGGCTTCCAATTCTCTGGCTTTCGCCGTAATATCGGCATCGGCAACTTTTCCTTCTGAAAACTGGTTTTCGATTTGCTTTTTTTCGTATTCCAAATCCTTGATTTCTCGCTCTATCTTCTGGAATTCCTTTTGTTCATTAAACGACAGGCCTTGCTTGGTCTGGCTTTCTTTCCAGTTGGTTTTTTCGGTGCTGACGTTATTGAGGTTTTTTGGCTCGGCCGAATCTTCATAAGCCCTGAAATCGGAATAATTGCCCGGGAAGTCCTCAATTTCGCCCTGTCCTCGGAAAATAAACAAATGGTCTACAATCTTATCCATAAAATAACGGTCGTGCGAAACCACCAGCAAGCAGCCCGGGTAATCCAAAAGGAAGCTTTCCAAGACATTCAAAGTCACGATATCAAGGTCATTTGTAGGCTCATCCAGGATCAGGAAATTTGGGTTCTGGATCAAAACTGTACACAGGTACAACCGCTTTAATTCGCCGCCACTCAGTTTCTCTACAAAATCATATTGCTTTTTGGCGTCAAATAAAAAGCGTTCCAGCAATTGCGAAGCCGAAATGATCTTGCCTTTCGTAAGCGGGATGTATTCGCCATATTCCTTAATGATGTCGATGACTTTCTGCCCCGGTTTCGGGTTGATGCCGCTTTGGGTATAATAACCAATTTTCATCGTATCGCCAATCACCACTTTGCCCGAATCGGCTTCGATGGTCTTGGTAAGGATATTCAGGAAAGTCGATTTTCCGGTTCC
Organism: Flavobacterium sp.; assembly: GCA_049841115.1. Lineage (GTDB taxonomy): Bacteria > Bacteroidota > Bacteroidia > Flavobacteriales > Flavobacteriaceae > Flavobacterium. The sequence goes on along the minus strand of JASGHQ010000002.1, from coordinate 513,063 downwards.
GTTTTTGCCAATGATTCCCACGCGGTCGCCACGCTGGAAATCATAGCTAAAGTTGTCAAGGATGACACGGTCGTTGAATTTTTTATAGAGTTTGTGGAGCTCAATAATCTTGCTGCCAATACGCTCCATGTTGATTTCGAGTTCCACCACATTTTCTTTCCTGCGGCTTTCGGCAACGGCTTTGATTTTATAAAAATCATCCTGGCGTGACTTCGACTTGGTTGTTCTTGCTTTAGGCTGGCGGCGCATCCAGGCCAGTTCCTTTACAAAAAGATTCTGCGCTTTGTCTATCGTTGCATTTTCCATTGCGATACGCTCTTCTTTCTTCTGCAAATAGTAGGAATAATTTCCTTTGTACGAAAAAAGCTTTCCGTTATCCAGTTCGATGATTTCGTTGCAAACGCGTTCCAAAAAGAAACGGTCGTGCGTAACCATGAACAGTGTTATGTTTTCTTTGGCAAAATAGCTTTCAAGCCACTCGATCATCTCCAGGTCCAGGTGGTTGGTAGGCTCGTCCAAAATCAATAAATCAGGTCTGTTAATCAGAATAATGGCCAGAGAACAAACGTTTCCGCTGTCCACCGGAAAGCGATTTCACTTTCAGTTTTAAATCGTCCAATTTCAGTTTTGAAAGAATCTGCTTGAACTGGGTTTCAAAATCCCATGCGTTGTGGCTGTCCATTTCATCAAAAGCCAGTTGGTATTTTTCTTCATCTTCCGGATTTTCCAGTGCTTTTTCATAACGTTCGATCACTTTCAGGATTTCGTTATCCGATGCAAAAATGCTTTCCTCGATCGTCAGTTCGGGCTGTAGGTTGTCTTTTTGCGACAGGAAGGCCATTTTGATTCCCTTACGGATGATGACCTGCCCGGTATCCGGCTCGTCATCGCCATTGAGGATGTTCATGATACAGGTTTTCCCCGAACCGTTTTTGGCTATGAAAGCTATTTTCTGGTCTTTGTTGATTCCGAATGAAATGTCTTTAAACAAGGTTCTCTCGCCAAAGGATTTCGATATGTTTTCTACTGAAAGATAATTCACGATTGTAATCTGTTGATTTTTAGAAGTTTATTGTTTGATATGAAATTTACAAGGTAATTTTCATATCAAAAAACAAATAATTTTTCTCTTGGTGGGCCAAAGATACAATTCTATTTCTAATCAAAATAGTATTAAGATTGGACTGGGTTTAGTTTCGTATAAATATGTTTTTCGAAAATAGTAAATCTTCATTTTTATCATAATCCGTATTTAAGACAACTATAAAAAACTTCATCATCAGCGAAGGAGTAATATAATTTGGCATTGATTATTTGGAAGTCTTTGTCATAAAACTGCCAATTTTCTATCCAAATCACAGAAAAATGGGTCATGCTAAAAACGATTATACATAAAAATATGACGAAAATAACTAAAAAGTAAACGCTTATTCATCCGCGAAAATTCTGGCTTTTATTTTCTTACCATTGCACGGTAATTCAACTAAACAAAACCATTGATAATGAAATTTTATGCTTTAAAATTTGATTACTCTTTAAAATCTGTTTTTTCGGGTAAGACTGCTTTAAAAACTAAATAACATTAAACATACTCAAATAACAATCAGGAAAATGAAGAAAACAATTACTATCTTTTTATTAGCCCTTTGTTGGCAAATTTCGGCGCAACAGTGCTGGCAAATGATTTCAACCGGCGGTAAACATACTGCAGCAATTGGGAGCAACGGTACACTTTGGACTTGGGGCTATAATGATGCCTACCAATTGGGTAGTGGTACCACTGTTTCGTGGGGACCATTACCGGTACAAGTTGGAACGGCTACCAATTGGCAAGCCATTTCAGCAGGTGATATGCATACGATTGCAAAAAAAGCCGATGGGACAATATGGGCCTGGGGAAGTAACTACTATGGCCAATTGGGTGATGGCACCGGTATTGCCAGAAACACACCCACGCAGATAGGCAGTGCCAACAACTGGAGTAACATCAGTGCAGGTTATACTCATAGTGTGGCCGTAAAAACAGATGGCACACTTTGGGGCTGGGGCGAAAATTACTACGGAGAGTTAGGTTCGGGAGACAATGTAGAGAGAGACGCTCCGGTTCGCATCGGGACAGATACCAACTGGCAGAGTGCCGCTGCTGGCGATGGTTTTACAGTTGCCGTTAAAACGAACGGTACTTTGTGGGCATGGGGCTATAATGGCAACGGCGAATTAGGCAATGGAGCTACAGTAAACAGAAACACGCCGGTTCAGATTGGAACGGCTACCAATTGGCAAAGCGTTTCTTGTTCGAGCGGACATACTATCGCCAAAAGAACCAATGGTACTATCTGGACCTGGGGCAGTAACCAATACGGTCAATTGGGTAACGGAAACACCACTAACGTTTTGGTACCAACACAAGTCGGAACCGCTACGAACTGGCAAACCATTGCTACAGGATACCAGCATACGCTTGCCATAAAAACAGACGGCACACTTTGGGTTTGGGGAAGAAACAATAGCGGACAATTAGGTGATGGCACCACTACCAACAAAACAGTACCCACACAAATCGGGACAGCTACTAATTGGCAGGGCATCGATGGAGGTTCAGCAGTGACTGTAGCTGTAAACAGCGAAGGTACACTTTGGGCAACTGGCGATAACGGCTACGGCCAATTCGGGAACAATAGTATGACCAATTCAACTACTTTAATTAGCATAGCATGTCCTGCAAGCATTTTCGTGCCGTCTGTGTGTTGGAAAAACGTAGGCGGTGGTGAATATTACACGCTTGCACAAAAAATGGATAATTCCCTTTGGGCTTGGGGAAAAAATAATTACGGTCAGGTTGCCGATGGTACTACTGCCAATGTGCTTACACCTAAGCAGATAGGGACTTCAACCTGGCTTACTTATGCTGCTGGTGGCGAGCATGCGGTTGCCATTAAAAGCGACGGTTCGTTATGGGCATGGGGGCGCAACAACAATGGTCAATTGGGTGACGGAACCACAGCAAACAAGACTACGCCGGTACGTATCGGTACGGCCAATAATTGGGTCAAAGTGGCTGCCGGTTTCGATTTTACTTTCGCAATCAAATCAGACGGGAGCCTTTGGGGTTGGGGAAGAAACACCTACAACCAATTGGGTAATGCCACTTATATGAATGAAAGCGCACCAGTCCGCATCGGGACAGATACCAATTGGCTCACTTTAGAAGCAGGTATGGACTATACGCTAGCCATCAAAACCAACGGAACACTTTGGGCATGGGGAAGAAACAACTACGGTCAGCTAGGCGATGGCGTAGGTTCAAACAGAGACGAACCGATTCAAATCGGAACCGATACAAACTGGCAGCAAATCTCTGCCGGATATTTTCACGTCGTTGCCAAAAAAACGAATGGCACACTTTGGGTGTGGGGAGAAAATACTAATGCCCAACTAGGACTTGGCGATAGCGTCGATAGAAATAGCCCGGTACAACTTGGCACAGCAACCGATTGGAAAACCGCAGCGGCCGGATACTGGCATACTATGGCAATAAAAACCAATGGTACGCTATGGGGTTGGGGTTATAACAATTCAGGACCAATAGGAAATGCTAATTTCAATAGCACTTATTATACACCCGTTCAGGTAGGAACAGGTACCGACTGGGAAGTCGTGGCTGCCAATTTGCGCACCACTATGCTTACAAAAACAGATCGTTCACTTTGGGCCTCAGGATCGAACGGCAACGGAGAAATTGGAAATGGGACTACTAGTGAAAGCAGCATTCCGGTCAATGTAGCCTGCTACACCAGCGTTTTGGGTGTTTCAGATTTTGATGCAGCCGATGCCAACGCATTAAAAATTTACCCAAATCCGGTACACGATATTTTGACTATCTCTTTTAATCAAGAAATAAAAACAGTATCTATCTACAATTTATTAGGACAGGAAATGATAGGCAAAACAATAAATATGAATGAAGGCAACATCGATGTTTCGCATTTAGCCCAAGGGACATATATTGTGAGAGTAAATGTGGGCGGAGAAACCAAAACTTTAAAAGTAATCAAAAATTAATTATCAAAAAGTCAGATGCTTAATAGCACTCCTAATTGGGCATCTGACTCTTTTAAATATAAAAACATGAAAAAAATTTTACTTGCTTTGTTTGTTATTACAAGCTCAAACTACATCAAAGCTCAAGGATTTACAAGTCCAGCATTGCAATGGAACATTCCGATAGTCACTGATAACTCAGACTATCGTGCTGCCTGGGATTACCACCAGCTTATCGATATGGATGGCGACGGAAAAATTGACCTTGTAGACACCGAAAATCAAGCTACGGAGAGTGTTTCCGATGTCTTTATGAACGGCAGTCAAAAATACTGGAAAGTGTATTTGGGCAACGGTTCCTCATTCAGCGCTACTGCGATACAGTGGAATATCCCAATCAATACTGATACCTCAGATTATCGCATGTCTTGGGATTACCACACCGTTATTGACATGAACGGCGACGGAAAACCTGATTTTGTAGACACCGAAAACCAGGCTACTGAAAGTGTTTCAGATGTCTTTATGAACGGCAGCCAGAAATATTGGAGAGTGTACCTCAATACAGGATCAGGATTCAGTGCGACACCGACCCAATGGAATATTCCAATTGTAAGCGATACATCTGATTATCGGTTGTCCTGGGATTACCACACAGTGATTGATATGAATGGAGACAATAAACCGGATTTTGTAGATACTGAAAATGAAGCTACAGAAAGCATTTCCGATGTCTTTATGAACGGCAGCCAAAAATACTGGAAAGTGTATTTGAACAACGGATCCGGATTTGACGCCACTGCCACACAATGGAATATCCCAATCAATACGGATACCTCAGACTACAGGCTAGCTTATGATTACCATACGGTAATTGACATGAATGGCGATAATAAACCAGATTTTGTCGATACCGAAAACCAAGCTACAGAAAGTGTTTCGGATGTCTTTATGAACGGCAGTCAAAAGTATTGGAGAGTGTATCTCAATACAGGATCAGGATTCAGCGCGACGCCGACCCAATGGAATATTCCAATTGTAAGCGATACCTCAGACTACCGCTTAGCGTGGGATTACCATACATTGATTGATATGAATGGTGACCGAAAACCCGATTTTGTTGATACCGAAAATGAAGCTACGGAAAGCATTTCCGATGTCTTTATGAACGGCAGCCAGAAATACTGGAAGGTTTATTTGAACAATGGATCTGGGTTTGCCGCATCCGCTACCCAATGGAATATTCCAATTGTAAGCGATACATCTGATTATCGGTTGTCCTGGGAATACCATACAGTGATCGATATGAATGGTGATCTTAAGCCAGATTTTATCGATACCGAAAATGAAGCAACCGAAAGTGTTTTGGATGTTTTTATGAACGGCAGCCAGAAATATTGGAAGGTGTATCTTAACAATTCTCCTAATTTGGGAAATAGTGAATTTGAGGATAGGGCAAATCATATTACAATGTATCCCAATCCGGTAAAAGATACTTTTAAAGTTACAAATGCTGGAACCGTAACAATGATAAAAATTTATGACATCAAAGGTGCGCTTATAAAAGCCATAGCCAAAGATTTTGATAGCAGTATTGATATTTCTAATTTATCAAAAGGCATATATGTATTAAAAGTGGCTAATATTGAAGGGCAGATTGTAACACAACGATTCGCAAAGGAGTAAATTAAAAACCAAAAAGCAGATTAAATAAGAAAAAGCGCAGACATGTCTGCGCTTTTTCATTTCAAATTTTCAAGTGGAAATCCATATTAATAATAGGTATATTGCATGGTAGCTTCGTAAGTTCCATCAAATTCAAATATTGCCGTAGAGTTTGCAGTAATTGGATAATTGTTCGAATTATAGGTCATTGTATTTGTCATGTAATCAATGTCTTCAGTTGATTCATGAATGGTGGAAATGTTTTGTTTCCTGCCAAAGAATTCGTGGTCACCGTGAGAAACAAAGGCAATTTTTTCATAGCCGGTAACATTGCGGAACGGACTGTTTTTTGAATCGTAAGCATAATCATAAATGCGTCCGCCGGCACCAGCCTCAACAATTTTTATAACTTCGTCATTCTGAATATAAAGTGTACGGCTGCTTCCACCATCAATAGTAGACGTTACTGTTCCATTACTGTTATATGTAAATGTTTCCTGTTCGACAAATCCACTTTCGTCTGCAATATATTGGGTTAAGCGGCCACTGCTGTCGTACGAAAAGGTTTCTGTATAAACCACTTCATCATTTTCAATCGTTTCGATTTTGGTAATCAGGTCGCCTTCATAAGTGTAGACATCTATAGTTCCATCCGTATACGTGCCTCTAACAATTTTATTGCCATTGTAAGTAAACTGGACTGTTTCAGTGTAATCGTCCGTAATAGAGGTGTACACGATCTTTTTTACTAAAACATCGTTAGATCCGTCGCTAGAAGAATCTGATGAAGAACAGGAAGTCAACGAAATGGCAACAATGCCAAGACATAAAATAATTTTTTTCATAATAAGGTTATATTTTTTGGTCAATGCCTGAAAGATATAAAAAAAATAAATTCTTTCGAAAATCCATTTTCAAACCTTCAATTTTTCGCTCGTGGCGTAGCCGAACTGTATGAAATAAAATTATATTTGCCCAATGCAACTATCGGTCGTCATCCTTAATTACAATGTGCGCTACTTTTTGGAGTTGTGTGTTGTGAGCGTGCAGAAAGCCCTTCAGAATCTTGATGCCGAAATCATTGTTGTAGACAACAATTCTTCTGATGACAGCTGCGCGATGATACGACTGCGTTTTCCCAATGTCAAACTCATTGAAAACAAAGAAAATACAGGTTTCCCGAAGGGGAACAATATCGGGGTCAAGGAAGCCAAAGGCGAATACATCTGCATCCTGAATCCCGATACGGTTGTGGCCGAAGATACTTTTGAAAAAACCCTGGCTTTCGCCAAAAAACAGGCAGATTTAGGAATCGTGGGCTGTAAGCTCGTTGACGGCACAGGGAATTTTTTGCCCGAAAGCAAACGCGGCATCCCAACGCCCTGGGTTGCCTTTACCAAGATTTTCGGACTCTACAAATGGTTCCCGGATTCGCCGTTGTTCAATAAATATTATGCCCAGCATCTGAATGAAAACCAAACTGGGAAAACCGAAATACTGGTGGGCGCCTTTATGCTGATGCAACGCGGGCTGTATACTGGATTAGGTGGTTTTGATGAAAACTGTTTTATGTATTCAGACGATATTGATTTGAGCTATATGGCATTGCAGCAAGGAAAATCGAATTACTATTTCCATGAAACCACAGTAATACACTATAAAGGAGAAAGTACCGTGAAGGATGGGACTTATATGAAGCGTTTTCAGGAAGCGATGAACTTTTTTTATAAAAAACACTTTAAGGTTTCTGTTTTCTTTTCGCTTTTTATGAAAATTGGCATTGTTTTCTTTTCGTTTGTAAAAATGTTCCAAGGCAAAGTCAGCACAAAATCAAGCCGGGAAAATTACCTGCTGGTTTCTGATAATGAAGCCTTAAGTGAAAAACTCGAAGAGAAACTTCAAAAAAACGTAGAAAGGGTAACTTCAGAAAACGGAAAAATAGTATTTTCGCAAACGTTTTCGGAAAGCAAAAACGCAGAAATAATACTAGATACAAACTATATCAGTTTTAAGGATGCAATAGATTTTTTGGAAACCAATAAAAATAAGTCGTTTACTTTTAAACTGTTGCCAATGCAAAGCAATTTTATTATTGGAAGCAACAGCAGTAACGATAGAGGCGAAGTGATTTTGATATAACATTTACGATATGCGAAGTGCGATTAGGAGAATTAATTTCTTAATTTTGCATCAAAATTTAACACACAACTTTAGTTTATATGGCAAGGTTTGAATTGAAATTACCTAAAATGGGTGAAAGCGTTGCGGAAGCAACCATTACAAATTGGTTAAAAAACGTTGGAGAAGCTATCGCCGCTGACGAAGCGGTACTTGAAATTGCTACCGATAAGGTAGACAGCGAAGTGCCAAGCGAAGTTTCTGGAACTTTAACCGAAATTTTATTCCAGGTAAACGACGTGGTAAAAGTAGGCCAGACCATTGCAATCATCGAAACCGAAGGTGGAAGTGTAGCTGCTGCAGAAATTAAGGCAGAAGCTGTTCCGGCTGCTGTTGCTGAAGTTGCCAAAACAGTCGAAACTGCAAAAGAAGCTGTGGCTCCGGCAGATTTCAAATCATCGGATAAATTCTATTCGCCTTTAGTTAAAAATATCGCTTCTGCTGAAGGGATTTCTGTTTCCGAATTGGATGCGATTTCTGGCTCTGGTAAAGATGGAAGGGTTACTAAAGAAGACCTTTTAAATCATATCAAGAACAGAGGCAGCCAACCCGCCGCCGCATCACAGGCTGCTGCTCCGGCTCCAAGTGCACCACCACAGGTAACACAACCTATTGCAACGCCGGTTTCGGTAAATGGCGGTGACGAGATTGTGGAAATGGACCGTATGCGTAAGCTGATTTCGGGTTATATGGTAGCTTCGGTGCAAACATCGGCGCACGTACAATCATTTATTGAAGTTGACGTGACAAATATTGTCAAATGGAGGGACCGCGTTAAAAACGCTTTTGAAAAGAGAGAAGGAGAGAAGTTGACCTTTACGCCAATTTTTATGGAAGCGGTTGCAAAAGCTTTGAAAGATTTCCCAGGAATGAACATTTCCGTGGATGGCGATTATATCATCAAACGTAAAAACATCAACCTTGGAATGGCTGCTGCATTGCCAAATGGCAACCTGATCGTTCCGGTTATCAAAAACGCCGATCAGCTAAATTTGGTTGGGATGGCAAAAGCAGTCAACGATTTAGGAAACCGTGCCAAAGCTGGAAAGCTAAAACCAGATGATACGCAAGGCGGAACTTATACAGTAACGAATGTTGGAACCTTCGGATCGGTATTCGGCACTCCAATCATCAACCAGCCACAGGTGGGAATCTTAGCTCTTGGTGCCATCAGAAAAGTGCCGGCAGTTATTGAAACCCCTGAAGGTGATTTTATTGGGATACGCCAGAAAATGTTCCTGTCGCACTCTTATGACCACAGGGTTGTTGACGGTGCGCTTGGAGGAAGTTTCGTAAAACGCGTTGCTGATTATCTGGAAGCTTTTGATGCTAACAGAGAATATTAAAATAGAAAACCCCTGATAAGCTCAGGGGTTATTTTTTAGTTATCTTTTATTGTAATGACTACCTCTTCCTCGAATTTGTATTCGCCCTTTTTATAAATGTCTTTATTTGGTAATACTACTTCGTAGGTGTAAATTCCTTTGGGTAAAGCAAAGAAGCATTCTCTTCCCTCTTTTTGTACGATTAATTCTTTTGCTATTTCATCGCCTTCTTTGTTTTTACCGACAATCCTAAACGTAATTTTATCTGCGAGTTTGTTTTTTACGCATACGCTTTCTATTTCACCGCTACCGGATTTGGTTTCGGGTTTTGCAGTTTTAAAAATAGTGAGGCCATTAAGCAGGATTTCACCACCCTTAATTACGTTTTGAAAATCTGACTGAGCAGCACAAGTCAATGGCAATAGCATTGCCATTAGTATTAACTTTCTCAAAACTTTACTATTAAAAGATTAGACTAGTCTAAAGCGAATCAAAAAAGCAATTATGATAACGATAAGAAAAATAACGGTGTTAAACATATTCACTTTTGTTTTTATAAAAGAATCGTTCTTATTCAGAAAATAATCGATGATGATTCCTAAAATAAATAGAAAGAGAATAAATGGTAATGCACCTATCTGTTTTATAGTCGTAGTAATCGTAGACCCACTTTGGGAAAGTTCCGGCCATAGTAGGCAGAAAATACATAAAACATATCCATAGCCTTTAAAAAAATCTTTTTTGTTCATCTTTATGTTTGTTTAATAGTTTAATCGCAACCATCGGCACAGCTCAACAGTGTAGTGCGGCAAGCTGCTATGGCTCTTGAATGGGCTCTGGATCCAATGTAAGCAATAGCGGCCGCAGAAATGACATTGCCTGTTGCAAATGCTGCCGCCGAAGAAATCATTGTGTCAGAAAAAGTTTTGTCAGCATCCTTGCTGCATTTAACGGCATTATTGATGCATTCAGAAATACAGGGAAAATTTAGTGCCGTGTTAGCTGGCAGTGGTACGACAGTAGTAATAGGAATACCAATAAGCGGAGATTCTGCCAATAGGCTTAAAAATTCTTTTTCGTTGTTTTTAAGTTGCTTAAGAAAATCACTATTTTTTTTGATTACTTCTGTGATAAGGTTTATCTGTTCATTATAATCCTTTATAGCATCCTGAGGATTCTTATAATTGGTCTTTGAAAGGTTGTCTTTTAACCAATTACTGAAGCTCTCTTCAGTTTTGAAAACGGCAGGATTAGTAACTTCAGTTTTTAAGTTTTTATCAAATTCATTTAATTTTGAATAAAATACCTGTGTTGATTTTTTATAACTCTCATATGAAGTTTTAAACTCTTGCCCAAAAGACAAGTTCCCGGTCATTACTACGGCAATCACGCCAAAAATTAATTTTTTCATTTTTAGAACATTTTAAAATTAAACTTTTTTCAAATTCAAAATTTTCGCGATTATTTTGATGTAGTAAAATTGTTTATTGCCAGGATATTAACCAATTAATAAAGTTATAAAATTCATAATTTTTCTTATGGAAAAGGTACATTTTTACTGTATTTCTTTTTGCCTTTTAAGCAGTATTTTGCAGGAACATTTTTAATAAGCAACCAAAAAGAATCAAATGACGACCGGCACTAAAATTCGTTATCTACGAGAGAAAAAGAGAATATCACAGGAAGAGTTAGCCTATAAAGTTGGGGTAAGCCAGGTGACTATTGGAAATTGGGAACATGACAAAAGCATCAAGCACGAGTTTATCAGGAAACTTGCAATTGCACTTGACGTTTCTACAGATTTTTTATTGGAAGAAAACCAGGAAAGAGACCATGAGGTTATTCATGACAAAGATAAATCAGGACATGATTTTGAAACAGTTATAAAAGCACCTAATAAATTGTTTGATGATTTAAATAAGAAAATAGATTTAATCATAAGTAATTTTGGAAATATAAAGTAGCAAGACGTAGATCGTTGCTATTCAATACCGATCCTTTGAATCGGGATTTTTTTAGTTAAAAAAAATAACTAATCGGCCAAAGGTTGATCCAATGTTTTATCTTTGTTGACTTATTTTTTTTAAAATGGAATTAAAACTCACCCGTCCAATTTGCTTTTTTGATTTGGAAACCACAGGAATTGAAGTGGCCAAAGACCGAATCGTCGAAATTTCAATTTTCAAAGTGCATCCTAACGGAAATAAAGAAAGCAAAACCTGGCTCGTGAATCCTACAATTCCGATTCCGCCTCATGCTACAGTCTGTTCACGGAATCAGCAATGAAAAAGTGGCCAACGAACCAACTTTTAAGGAATTGGCCAGCCAAATACATGCCATGATCAAGGATTCGGATTTAGCCGGGTTTAATTCGGATCGTTTCGATATTCCGCTATTGGCTGAAGAATTGTTGCGTGCCGATGTCGATTTTGACATGAAAAACCGTGTTTCTGTTGATATCCAGACCATTTTCCATAAAAAGGAAGAAAGAACCCTTAGCGCCGCTTATAAATTCTATTGCAATCAAAGCCTTGAGAATGCCCACAGCGCAGAAGCGGATACGATGGCAACCTATGAAATCCTAAAAGCACAGCTGGATCGCTACGAAGATTTGGAAAACGACATGAAATCGCTTTCTGAATTTACTACCAGGAAAAAATCGGTTGATTTTGCGGGGTTCATTGCACTAAACCCGGAAGGGCAGGAGATCTTTACCTTCGGGAAGCACAAAGGGGCTTTGGTCGATGAGGTATTGGAAAAAGAACCGGGTTATTTTGGCTGGATACAAAACGCCGATTTCCCGTTGTATACCAAAAAAGTCCTTACAGCAATCAAATTAAGGAAACTGAACAATAAATTTAATTAAGCTGTCATCTAAACAACTATCAGTCATCAGCCATGAAAATAATCTGCATCGGAAGGAATTATGTCAACCATATAGCCGAACTTAACAATGAGCGCCCGGATGACCCCGTGATTTTTATGAAACCTGATACGGCGATCCTTCCAAAGAAAACCCCGTTCACTATTCCCGAATTCAGTAACGATGTGCATCACGAAGTTGAGGTTTTGGTCAAAATCTGTAAAGTTGGAAAATACATCAGCACCAAATTTGCCCATAAATATTATGATGAAATTGGGCTCGGAATCGATTTTACAGCGCGCGATGTCCAAAATAAGCTAAAGGAAAAAGGGCTTCCGTGGGAAAAAGCCAAGGCATTCGACGGCTCGGCGGTTATTGGCGATTTTCTTCCCAAAAGTGACTTTAATTCAATGGAAAGCATTACTTTTGAGTTGCAAAAAAATGGAACAACGGCACAAAAAGGCACTACGAGCCACATGCTGTGGAAGATAGATGAAATTGTATCGTACGTTTCCCAATATTTTACATTAAAAAAAGGCGACATCATTTTTACCGGAACGCCCGAAGGCGTGGCAAAAGTCAGCCCAAACGATATCCTTGAAGGATTCATAGAAGATAAAAAAGTATTAAGATTACAAATAAGATAATGGCAATAAACTATAACTTAGCAAAGGTTTACGCACTGTCCGACAACGATCAGGACTTCGTAATGCAGATCATCTCACTTTTTGTGACCGAAGTTCCCGAAGATATGAAGGAAATCGATGCAGGCATCGAAGAGAAAGACCACAAAAGAGCTTACGCCTATGCCCATAAAATAAAACCAACTCTTGACCTGCTTGGCATGACTGTAGCCCATCAGGAAATTCTTGAAGTAGAAGCGTGGACCAAAAGAGAAGGCAAGCGCAAGGAAATCATCGATACTTTTGAAAGCGTTAAAAGCCAGGTTGAAAAAGCAATAAAGGAAATCAAAAAAGATTTCGATATTTAATAATAAGCGAATGGAACGGGAATTGTCAGGAATGGTAGTTCCCGTTTTCCGCTTTACATGGTGCCGCTCCAACCGGGGCTAATAAGGATTCCATATTCTCCTTGCAAACGAACTCAGCATCTTTGAAGCTAATAAATGACACGAGCGAAGCGACTGCATGAGACCGCTGAAAAACAAATATTAAATTTCGAATGACACGAGTGAAGCGACTGCATGAGACCGCTGAAAAACAAATATTAAATTTCGAATGACACGAGTGAAGCGACTGCATGAGAACCGCTGAAAAACAAATATTAAATTTCGAATGAAAGCAACCATAGTCACCATCGGAGACGAAATCCTTATTGGGCAGATTGTAGATACCAATTCGGGCTTCATTGCCAAAGCCTTGGATAAAATTGGAGTACAAACCCACGAAATGCTTTCCATTTCCGATGATAAGGAACATATATTAAGTACTTTTTCACTGCTCCAAAACAAAGTTGACCTGGTCATCATTACCGGTGGGCTCGGGCCAACGAAGGATGACATCACCAAGAAAACCTTCTGTGAGTATTTTGACGACGAATTAGTCGTAAACCCTGAAGTTCTGGCTCATGTCACCGAAATGATCGAGGGTTTTTACAAACGCCCGATCACACAATTGAACAAAGACCAGGCATTGGTTCCTTCCAAATGCGAAATCCTTTTCAACAAAGTGGGTACCGCGCCCGGAATGTGGATGAAAAAGGAAAATACCGTTTACATTTCACTGCCCGGCGTGCCATTTGAAATGAAATACATTGTAGAAAATGAAATTATCCCCAAAGTCGTTAGGGAATACAAACGCCCTTATATCGTTCATAAAACGATACTTACTTACGGGCAGGGCGAAAGCCTGGTTGCAGAACGGATTGAAAACTGGGAAAACAATCTTCCCGAATTTATAAAGCTGGCGTATCTTCCCAATCCGGGGCGCGTGCGCCTGCGATTGACAGCACGTGGTGAAAATGAAGCTTTACTTCAAAGTGCGATAGAGCAAAATGTACAGTCATTAACCCAAATTATCGGTGATATCATTGTAGGATTTGACGAAAATGAAACAATAGAAGTCGTAATTGGAAGGTTATTGCAGCAGCAGGGCAAGACCATTGCTACTGCAGAAAGCTGTACCGGCGGGAAAATTGCCCAAATGCTGACTTCGGTTGCGGGGTCATCGGCGCATTTCAGAGGGAGCGTGGTGAGTTATGCCACCGATACCAAAATTACCGTTCTTGGCGTTGATGCTACTATAATTAAGGAACATTCGGTAGTGAGTGCGGAAGTGGCAAAGGAAATGGCAACCGGAATCCAAAAATTGATGAAAACCGATTATGCAATTGCAACAACGGGCAACGCCGGGCCTTCAAAAGGCGATGCTGATGCCGAGGTTGGAACAGTTTTTATCGCTTTGGCTACGCCGGGTGGGATTCAGGCGGAAGAATTTAATTTTGGCCAGCCACGTGAAAAAGTTATCGACCGGGCAGCAAATAAAGCTTTGGAAATGCTGCAGAAGGAAATTTTGAAAAAAGCGTTTTATTAAAATTAAAGTGTTAATAAACTTGTTTAAAAAAAGCGCTCTTTGCTGCTGAAAAAAATCAAATAAAAAAAAAGATAAAAATCTGCAATATTTTTTTTGCTACAATGATTTATTTTGTGTAAGTTTGCACCCTGATTTTGAATAACGATTTAAAGATAAGCATAATGTCAAGAGTTTGTGACCTTACAGGTAAAAGAGCGATGGTAGGAAATAACGTTTCTCACGCTATGAACAAAACTAAGAGAAAGTTTTCTGTGAACTTAGTTAAAAAACGTTTCTATCTTGCTGAAGAAGACAGATGGATTACTCTAAGAGTAGCTGCGTCTACAATTAAAACAATCAATAAAAAAGGTTTGGCTGCGGTATTGAAAGATGCAAAAGCTAACGGATTTATCGGATAATCCCAAACCATAAAAAATAAAGCAAGATGGCAAAGAAAGGTAATAGAATCCAAGTTATTTTAGAATGTACAGAGCACAAAGCAACAGGTCTTCCTGGGACTTCTCGTTACATCACGAAAAAAAATAAAAAGAATACTCCGGACAGATTAGAGATTAAAAAATTTAATCCAATCTTGAAGAGAATGACTGTTCATAAAGAAATTAAATAATTTACTTTTTTGTAAATTTAATACACATTAATCATGGCAAAGAAAACCGTAGCAACGTTACAAACAGCTTCAAAAAGATTAACCAAAGCAATCAAGATGGTTAAATCTCCAAAAACAGGTGCTTATACTTTCCAGGAGGCAATCATGTCACCGGAAGAAGTTGATACTTTCCTTAAAAAGAAATAATTCGACAAACTCTATATATCTAAGCTACTTTCATTCGGAAGTAGCTTTTTTATTTTTATATTTTTTCCGAATTTAATATTTTGCCTAAGGAAGAAAGAACCTCACAAATATTTCCTATTTTTGAGCGTTATTAATTCCGTGAGGTTTACGCAAAAATTTTACCCTAAGTAATGAGTTTTTTCAAAAGATTATTTTCCTCTGAAAAAAAGGAAACCCTAGATAAAGGACTTGAAAAATCAAGTGCTTCATTTTTATCCAAGCTTACCAAAGCTGTTGCCGGAAAATCTAAAGTTGATGATGAAGTTTTAGATAATTTAGAAGAAATACTTGTTTCTTCCGATGTGGGCGTAACGACTACCCTAAAGATCATTAAAAGGATTGAAGAGCGCGTTGCCAATGACAAATACATGGGAACCGATGAGCTTAATAAAATCCTTCGCGAAGAAATAGCTGCCCTGCTTTCTGAAACCCAATCGGGTGAAGAAACCGAGTTTACGATTCCGGCCAATAAAAAACCTTATGTAATCATGGTGGTTGGTGTAAACGGAGTTGGAAAAACGACAACCATCGGTAAATTGGCCAACCAATTCAAGAAAGCGGGCTACAAGGTAGTACTTGGCGCAGCCGATACGTTTCGTGCCGCGGCTATCGATCAATTGCAGATTTGGGCTGACCGTGTCAATGTTCCTATCGTAAAACAGCAAATGGGAAGCGACCCGGCTTCGGTGGCTTTTGATACATTGCAAAGCGCAGTAAACCAAAATGCCGATGTGGTGATCATCGATACTGCGGGCCGTTTGCACAACAAAGTAAACCTGATGAACGAATTATCCAAAGTAAAAAGGGTAATGCAGAAAGTAATTGAAGATGCACCGCACGACGTATTATTGGTTTTGGACGGATCAACAGGACAAAATGCTTTTGAACAGGCAAAACAATTTACGGCTGCAACCGAAGTTTCGTGCCTGGCTGTAACCAAATTGGACGGAACTGCTAAAGGCGGAGTAGTTATAGGAATCTCAGATCAGTTTCAGATACCGGTAAAATATATCGGAGTAGGGGAAGGCATTGAAGATCTGCAGGTATTTAATAAATTTGAATTCGTAGATTCGTTTTTTAAATAAAAGCCATGAATAAATTTGTATCTTTTTTCAGGACATCGTCTCCCTTTTATATTATTGATAATCGGTATTGTTATTGAAGGTTTGTCAAAACTTATCGAAAAAAAAGCCACAAGTTTGGCGCTTGGGCTTCAATTAATGGCATTTATCATTATCGTTTATGCGCTTTTCCGATTGATTAACAGAAGATAATCAGTTGTATAAAGCGCTTATTTTTTCCCAAAGCGTTTCATCAAAATCCGACAAGGCGAGGTTCTCTGCATCTGCTGCATCACCCATCCTGATGACTACCATTTTCTTGCTGGGGATTACATAAATCTTCTGGTCGTTTTTGCCCAATGCCATAAACATATCGTTAGGCCCGGATGGTATAATGCTTCCTGGAAACTGTACCTGCACCTGAGGCATGTGGTAGCTCGCTTTTCCATTGAGCCACCATAGGTAGCCATACGAAAGATTGATGTTTTGCGAGGTCGAGGTTGCCGCATTGAAGTAATTCTCGTTTACGATTACGTTGCCATTCCATTTTCCTTTGTTCAGGGCCATAAGGCCAAACCGGGCCATGCTTCTAGTTGTACTCCAATACACGCTGTTGTTTCCCGATTGTATCCAGGTTCCTGTCATTCCGAGTTTGTTCTCTTAGCTTGGTGTTGAAATAATTGCTCCATGTTTGCCCTGAAGCCGAAGCAACCACATCCTGAAGTTTCACATATACATTATGGTACGCCCAACGCGTTCCTGCATCTGCCTTGTAATTCAGACTTGCCGGATCAACCGCATCGCTGTAAACACCGCCTACATAATCATCGATTCCCGATGACATCGAAAGCAGGTTTTTGCATGTAATAAGGTTTTCTTTTGCCAAAGGTTCATTCGTCCAGCCAGTTCCGATATGATCTGAAACCTTGTCATTGATATCGAGCAAGCTTTCCTGCTGAGCAATCCCGGTTACGGTTGATGTCAATGTTTTTCCAGCACTTGCCCAATACCATGGAGTAGTAGCCGAATGTCCGTTAAAATAATTTTCCATCACGATCCTTCCGTTTACCAAAATGATAAAGGACTTTGAATGTTTTTCAGTTAAATAATCCAGCAAGGGCTGTACGGCCGACTGATTCCAGTTAAGGCTGGCCAAAGTTTTTGTCTCCCAGGTCGTACTTCCGTCATTTGGTGGAAAATACATTTGTTCCTCTACAACCGGATCAGGGTCTGAAGATGATTCTGAACTACAAGCTGAAAAGGCCAAAAACAAAATTGGGAGCAGGAATAGTTTTTTCATAGCGATTAGATTTCTCTTTTGACTTTAAAGATAGAAAATAGTTTAATGTTTAAAATATTAATTCTTATTTCTATGCCTTTGTAGATTTTAAAATTAAATTTGTGCCGATAAACCTTATCCCAAAAATGAAAAAAATTGCAGCATTATTTTCAGTCTTATTGTTGATTTCATGCCAGTCGGATGTTACACAGGAAAGCATCAGGAAACTCAATGGTTATTGGGAAATCAAGCAGGTGGAATTGGCAAACGGGGAAAAAAAGGATTATAAGGTAAATGAAACGGTTGATTATTTTGAGATAAAAGATAATAAAGGCTTCCGTCAAAAGGTAATGCCCCAGTTTGACGGTACATTCAGGACCAACGGTATCAGGGAAGAAATAAAGATCACTGGGGAAAAGGATAAAGGTTTTTTTATCGAATACCACACAGAATATGGAAAGTGGAAAGAACAGATCATTTCGATCGAAGACTCAACTTTGGTATTGAAAAACAAAGAAAATTTGGAATACACCTATAAAAAATTCAAACCTTTTTCATTTAAGTAATGGCTAAACGTACCAGCAACGAAAGTTCCATCAGTGATGTCCTAAAGGAGTTTATTGAAAAAAACAACCTGCAACCGGGCATGGATAAAATTGACGTGCAGCAGGCATGGAAATCCTTAATGGGAAATGGTGTCAACAGCTATACGAATGAAGTGGCCCTCAAAGGGACAACACTTTATGTTTCGCTTACATCTGCGGTGTTGCGAGAAGAATTGAGCTATGGCAAACAAAAGATCGTCAGGATGATCAACGAAGAATTAGGCAAGGAAGTGATTAAAGATGTAGTGCTTCGTTAAGTATTGGTTTCCAGGTCTTTAATGTATTCTTCGTATTCGTAAAAAAACAATTCAAACTGTGCCATCGTTTCATTGAAAAATGCAAAAATCTCGCCCCAGGTATTTTTATTGTTAAGGCTTACGCCCAACTTTTCAATCCATATCCTACTGATGACTTTTCCGTTTTCGAGATAGAAATTACGCTCCAAAATGGCTTCAGAAAGAAAATCTTCGTGCAAAATGGTTTTCAGCGATTCTATTTTTTCGAAGTAAATTTTGCGCAGCTCTTCTTCTTTAGGCTCAATGTCCAATAATACCTGGGCTTTTTTATTGTCTACATAAAATTTGAAGGCAACATCCTTAATCTTAGTGTCATACAATAGCCATTTCCTTGGATAAACAGCTGCAAATGCCGTCCAGAAATCTTTCTTGATAAGTGCTGCTTCCTTTTTGCTGTACATTTTGTTTTTTAAAATTTGAATGCGTTGTTTTTTTGAGGTAACTTTATATTTCAAATCCTACGATATGCATTTTGACGAGTTTTTAAAATATGCGCCAAAAATACTAAATGTTGAGCTTCCTGCAACGCTGGCGCACAAGAAAATGGTTCCGCCAAACAGGGAAGAACTCATCAGAAATACCGATTTTTCAAAAATTACCCCAAAAAAAGCGGCGGTAATGATGCTGTTTTACCCTAAAAAATTTCAAACCCATCTGGCTTTAATCCTTAGGACTTCCTATGGCGTACATTCTTCCCAGATTGCCTTTCCCGGAGGTAAGGCGGAAAGTTATGATTTTGATCTAAAGCAAACGGCATTGCGGGAAACCCACGAGGAAATAGGGATCCATCCTAATTCGATCAGCGTGATCCGCGCTTTTACCGAAGTATACATACCGCCTAGCAATTACATGGTGTATCCTTTTTTGGGCTATAGCCATGAAGAATTAGAGTTTGTCCTGCAGCCCGATGAAGTAGCTGGAATGGTCGAATTACCGCTGGCGGATTTCCTGGATGATTCCATTTTAATGACCAAACCCATCAAGACATCTTATGCTGATACCATTGATGTACCTGGATTTCAGGTCAATGAACATTTTGTTTGGGGAGCCACTGCCATGATGCTCAGCGAACTCAAAGAAACCTTAAAATTAGTCTTATAACGTTTTAGTTTTTGTAGCTTTGCCATCCTAAAATGTCAAAATTGAATTATGGGTTTATTTAAAAGAAATCCTTTCGGACACATACTTTTCCTTAAAAAATGGTTGATCCGGATTTTAGGCACCATCACTCATAGAAGGTATCGCGGTTTTAACGAGCTGCAGATTGACGGTTCTGAAATCATTGCGGGCTTACCGGATACCAATGTACTGTTCATCTCCAATCACCAGACTTATTTTGCCGATGTGGTGGCGATGTTTCATGTATTCAATGCCAGCCTTTCGGGGAGACAGGACAATATCAAGAATGTGGGTTATTTATGGAACCCAAAGCTCAATATTTATTATGTCGCTGCAAGCGAAACCATGAAATCGGGGTTACTGCCAAGGATCTTGGCCTATGCCGGATCGATTTCGGTTGAAAGGACCTGGAGATCGGGCGGAAAAGATGTGGTGGAAAAACGGGAAGTGAATCCAAATGATACTGAAAACATACGGATTGCGCTTGAAGACGGTTGGGTAATCACGTTTCCGCAGGGAACTACTAAATCCTTTAAACCAGTAAGGAAAGGAACCGCCCACATCATCAAGCAATACAAACCTATTGTTGTTCCCATTGTAATTGACGGGTTCCGCCGTTCGTTTGACAAAAAAGGATTGCGGATGAAAAAGAAAAACATACTGCAGTCTTTTATAATCAAAGAGCCTCTTAAAATTGATTATGAAAATGAAACCATCGAGCAGATTGTAGAAAAAGTGGAATATGCCATAGAACAGCATCCATCTTTCCTAAAGGTGATTCCCGCAGAGGAGATTGAAGAGCAGGAACGTTTGAATAAGCTTCGCGAATACCATGTAGATAAAAAAGATATCCCGACTTAGTGTCGGGATTTTCATAAGATCAGTTACCGATGTTTAAAATTTCCAGGTGATTGCCAATCCGACCGGAAGGTCCTGAACATTTTCCTTGACACCTTTTTGGTAAAGCATTGGGTTGTAGGATAACTTAAAACCCAATCCTGTTTCACGGTCTAGAATAATAACATAGCTAATGTTGCCAATGACAACATCGTAATTCCCCTGAGTAACATTGTCTTTGGTACCATAACGTAATATTTTGCTATAATCCATGCCGAAACTCAATTCATGCCTTCCGTAAATCATGTTAAGGTTAGGCCCTGCAAAAAATTGTATAAATCCTGGTGATGCCGATTCATTGTTTTCCTCGTCGCCATTTGACCCCGGAATCCATCCAAAACCGCCGCCCACATCGGCGCTCAGGAATTTATATTGCCATAGCTTTCTTTGATAGTTTGCGTTAAGAAGCCCTTTGTTGCTGGCACCGCCAATACTCATTTTATTTCGGTGTTCGAGGGTGTTAAAGGTAAACCGGGTAAGCGTGTAGGTTTGGGATGCATTTGGATGCTTTCTGTCGGATACAACCATTTTGCTGGTAGCTTCATCCATTTCATTGATTTCGACAGTTAAAGTATCGGAGGCTTCATTCTTCTTTTCAGATGTATTTTGTGGAAGCGCCGGTTTTCTGTCGTAGATTATGTATTTACAGTCGGAAATCCATTTTAAAGTATAGCTTATCGAGCCATTTTCGGTAGAAATAACCTGTTTGCTTTTGGTTCTTTTTAAGGTAAATTCGGTATTGCTATTATCAGTAAACCTAAAAGTACCGGTTTTGACGAAGGTGCAGTTTTCTTGGGCATTTAAGGCTGAAGATAGGCTAAGGGCCATTATGATAAGCAATGATTTCATTTTTTGACAGGCTTGTAAGTTTTGTTTTTGCTAAGATAAAAAAAACCCGCTACTAGCGGGCTCTTGATTTATAAATCGATTTTCTTTAATTCTTTGTAATTCTTGTTGAGTTTTCCCAGCAGTATTCCGTAAATCAGCTTATAGAATCCCCAAATGGCACTAACGACAACAAGTATCAATCCAATTACGATTCCAAAGGTTTTGCACATTACGGTATAGCCGCTGTCGTTGTGGATGCGCTCCATGATTATGGCAAATTTCGAATCATAATTCAGTTGCACATACAGGATTACCAATACACCCACGACAAAAAATACTATGTTGAACCATACATAATAATGTACCGTTTTCCTTGTCCTGAGTATGTCCTGCATCAGTTGTTTTGTAGATGTAGTTGTAGAGATGCGTTTGTAATTTCTATAAAACAGGTAAATAAAAATAGCGACTATAGTATAATTGATGATATTGTAAACAAAGTTGATTTCGACGACATATTCATACATGTCCTTGCCGTATTTTTTTCGGATGTAATTATCCCCAAGGAACATGACACTGATAATGTTCCAGAAAATAAATTCCAATATGCTGATGATCAAAATCCATTTTACAATAGAAGATGACTTGGTGTGCAGCATTTTGTAGATTTCGTTTTCCGAAACCTGCTCAAACCGGTGGGTGTCCTTCTGCCACGCTTTCTTTAATAAATCCAACTCTTCCATAATCCTTAGGGATTTAATATTTTTTTTAATTTTCCTTTTATTCGATTCATTTTCACACGGGCATTTACCTCACTGATACCCAATGTTTCCGATATGTCAGTATAATCTTTGTCTTCCAGGTAGAGGAAAACCAGCGCTTTTTCGATATCATTTAGCTGCTGCACCGCCTGGTACATCAGTTTGATCTGTTCTTCTTCTTCAAAATTGTAATCGTCCTGGGACATAAAGTGCTTTTGTCCTTCGTAACTGGTAGTCGAAACATTTCGGGTGCTTTTTCGGTAAAGGGTGATAGCGGTATTAAGCGCTACGCGGTATGCCCAGGTTGAAAATTTAGATTCACCCCTAAATTTGGGGAACGCTTTCCATAACTGGATTGTGATTTCCTGGAACAGGTCTTTGTGCGCGTCTTCATCATTGGTGTACAGCCTACATATCTTGTGGATGATGTTCTGGTTCTCCTTTAATTGCGTTACAAATATTTGCTCTAAGTTTTCACTCATGTCGAGTTAGTATAGAAAGGTTGGATTTTGTTACAATCACAAAACTACATAATTTAAATGCAAATTCAAGCGGTGAATTTCTGTATCTTTGCCCTTCAAAAAGGATAAGATCAAAATGGAAATAGGGCATTACAATACACTCAAAATAGCTAGGGAAACCAAAGTCGGGCTTTTCTTAACCGATGGCAAGGATGATGTTTTATTACCGCTGAAATATGTCCCGAAAGAATATGCCATTGGCGACGAGATTATCGTATTTGTGTATCTGGACCATGAAGAGCGGCCGGTGGCGACCACTTTGGAACCTTATATCTTAATGGATGAATTTGGGTTGCTCCGTGTGAATTTTGTCAACAAATTTGGCGCTTTCCTTGATTGGGGATTGGAGAAAGACATTTTCGTCCCGTTTAAGGAACAGGCACGCCCGATGGAAAAGGGAAAACGTTATTTAGTTTTTGCCTACATCGATAAACAAACCAACCGTATTGTAGCTTCGAGTAAAACCAATCAGTTTTTAAACAATGAAGAGCTGACAGTTGCTCTGGGAGATGAAGTCGATCTGATCATTTCCCATATTACAGAAGCCGGAATCAATGTAATCATCAATGACCAGCACAAAGGTTTGTTGTATAAAAATGAAGTCTACGACGATATCCGTACCGGAGACAGGATGGTGGGCTACATTAAAAACATCCGCCCAGACCACAAAATTGATGTTTCGCTTCAAAAAATCGGTTACGAAAATATTGAACCCAATGCAAAGAAAATCCTTGATGAGCTCAAAGCCAGCAGGGGTTTCCTGAGATTAAACGATGACAGCCACCCGGAAGACATTAAAACGGTTTTAAAAATGAGCAAGAAGACATTTAAAAAAGCTATTGGCTCACTTTATAAAGACAAGCTTATCGAGATCAAGGATGATGGAATCCATCTGATTTAAGATGATTGATTGTTGGTTTTGATTTCAGGAGCGATGGCCTTCATCAAATCTATTCCCCTAATTCCAATTCAGTCGGAACTGGTGTTTCGATTTCGGTTTTCCTCTTATAAAAAAGGCTGCTCACCATGCTTAGGGTAGAATAGGGCCTGTTCGAGTATTTATTGCCCAAACATACTACCGTTACAGTGTCTTTTTTTACCGGTACAAATGAAGTGTTATTTCCATGCCACCAGCCGTTGTGGTAAATCATCTTATCGCCATTGGGAGGTAAAAAGCGCATGCGCATTCCCAACCCATAATCCTTAATCGGTTTGGCTACTTTCCCTGCGCTATAGCCAACATAGGCTTCCTGTAAGAGGTTTTGGTCTATGAATTGAGGCGAATAACAGCCCATGTCGAATTTAACCAAATCCCGTGGCGTAGAATAGATGTTTTTGTCTCCATACAGGTTATCAAACTGATCCCACGGAAAAATGGTATTCCCTCTATAGGATTTTGATGCCGTTTCACGGTCTTTGTCATAATCAAAAACATAAGTATTTGTCATTCCCAAAGGTTTGAAAACCAATTCCTGCATCGCCCTCCTGTAGTTCAGCCCGGTGGCTTTTTCGATGATCAGGGCTAAGATGACATAGTTGGTATTACAATAATCAAAATGGGTATCGTTTGGAGTTACCAATCGGAATTTGTTTTGCACGATCAAATTGTAGATGTCCTGATTGGTCAATATTTTGCGCTTGTCCCATCTTTTTTTCATTAGCCCCGGATAATTGGCATAATGCTGCAAACCGCTCCTGTGGTTGAGCAAAGTACGGATGGTGGTATTCGGATATGGGAATTTTGGCAGCCAGTCGGTGACTTTCTGATCGAGCATGATGTTGTCTTGCTGAACCAATCTCAAAATTGCAGTGCAGGTCAAAACCTTACTAACCGATGCCAAGTGGATTGGAGTAGTGGCCGTAATTTTTTCTCCTGTACGGGCATTGGCAAATCCTTTGTAATCTTCATAGAGCACCCGCCCGTTTTTTACAACGATAAAGCCACCACTGTAAAAAGGAGAGTTGATGTTTTTATTGTAAAAAGAATCTATGTAATGCCTTTTCTCGGCTATGTAGGCTTCGGTAACTTTTCCCATTTTTATTGGGAAAGCCGATTTTACAAAAAGGCTGTCGTCAGATTTTTTGTTCTTATTGTCAATGTTTTTTTCTCCCGCATTTGGGCCCGAAAAAATGAACAGTGCCGATAAAAAAGTAGTAACTAGGGTAAGCTTCATAATCGTTTCAAAGTCTACAATAATACCAATATTTGATTAGAATAAAAATGGGCATTTTTTAAAGTTATCAGCTAGTTATTAAAAAAAATAAACCTGACAGGTTTTCAGAGAACACTGGCCAGGTTTAAGGGCAAAAAGCATTAGTGGTTATTTTTAGATGGCAACCTTAATAGGAAGAGTGTATTGTGTTCTCACTTTTTCACCGTCAAGATAGCCTGGCGACCATTTTATTTTAAGGGATTTCAATACGCGGATGGCTTCTTTTTCAAGGTTTTTATCTGAACTCCTCAAGCAACGGATGTTCGACATCGTCCCGTCCTTTTCTATAACAAACCCCATGATCACGCTGACACTGCTTGAGTTTTCGTCTATTTCAGACTTATCGATAGAATTGCCTACATATTCATAGAATTTCTTGATTCCGCCCGGGTATTCAGGAAGCCTGTCCAATTCAACCGTTGTCCTTACCACATCAGGCGCAATGGCAGTACCCGCAGGAGTTCCGCTGTCAGAAGCTGGGCCTTCTATGCCGCCTGTAGCTGAGCCCTGCGTGTCAATAGGGCGGTTTGCCAGATTATCATTTGTTGGAACATCAACCTGGGCTTCCGGTGTTGCGGCAACAACCATACTTGTAAAGCTGGTCGGGATTACGGGAGCTAAGGGTTGTGTTTGTGGCGTTTCAGGAGCTTTAGGCTTTAAGGGTTCTTCCTGGTGCTTTGGAGTCAGGTCTACCGGTATGATCCGCTTGTTGGTATCGAGTTCGGTAATTCCGTCTTCGGTTTTTCCATCAAAAGAAGAAAGCAACATCCATGATCCAATTAAACTAAAAAAGAATAAAAGACCCATAAGGAAAGCGAGCATGGTGGTTTTTTGGCTTTCCTGGCGCAATTGATAGGCGCCGTATTCTTTGTTTCTGTGTTCAAAAACCAGATCGGTCCAGTTTTTTTCATAAATACTAACGTTTGGCATAATTAAATGGTTTATAAGTTAAGTATCTATGTTACATATGCGTTGGTTTTGATTATATAACGCAGGAAACAGCATAATAGTATTTTATTTTGCAATTATTTTTAGATAAAAACAATAAACCCCTTAAAATACTGAGGATTCAAAATGATTTTAAGAAATGATTTTACCGCTTGTTTTCGATAATTTCCGCCAGGAGTTTTTTGGCACGCAGCAGTTTGATCTTTACATTGCTCAACGGTTCGTTCAGATGTTCGGCAATTTCCTGGTAACTCATTTCCTGGAAGTAGCGCAGTTGGATCACTTCCTGGTAATGTGGTTTCAATTCTTTGATGAATTGCAGTAAACGCGATAGGTTTTGTTCAGTAATCAATGCATCTTCCACAGATGGTGAAGTGTCAGCCACATTATAGGCCTGTTGGTCTTCTTCATCGGTAATTTCTACAAAAAGCGTTGATTTCTTTTTGCGGAGCATGTCGATATGTACGTTTTTGGCAATGGCAATCAGCCAGGTATTGAACTGGAATTCAGGGTTGTATGTCGAAATTTTGTCAAAAGCCTTTGAGAAGGTTTCTATTGTGATATCTTCTGCATCTGTTTCGTTTTCCGTGCGTTTGAGCATGAAGCCGTATACTTCGTTCCAGTAGTGGTCAAGCAAATAGGTAAAGGCAACCTGATCACCTTTTTTTGCTTTTTCTATGTGCTTGTTTATTTCCAATGTACAGGTTTTGAAAAAGTGTTGGTTACAAATACATTCAGCTGAGTAAAGATCAGTATGATTTCGATTACCGGAAACCAATACATTACATCCTTTTCCTTTAGTTTACCTGCCGCAAATCCCATCGCAATCCATGCAAAGATATAACGGAAACCAATGATGCCCAATACGGCAATCCATTGAAATTGGAAAACCAGCAAAATAACCGGCAGTACGAGGAACAATAATTGCGAAACATAAAAAAGAGCCAATTGATTTTGGTCAAACATTTTGTAATGTTTGGCCGTAGAAACATGGCGGCGTTTTTGTGTAAACCAAGCCTTGAAGGATGTTTTGGGCTTGGAGTAGGTAAAGCTGTTCTGCAGATAGCAAACTGTTGTATTCTTGGCTTCTGCTGCCTGGTTGATGAACAGGTCATCGTCCCCAGAGCGTATTTTCATGTGGTCCATAAAACCGCGTACCTTGAAGAACTCCTCTCTTTTATAGGCAAGATTGCGGCCAACACCCATATACGGCTTGCCTAATTTTGCCCACGAAAAATATTGTGTTGCGCTCAACAAGGTTTCAAAACGGATGATTTTATTCAGGAATGAACCGGCTACTTTTTCGTAAGCGCCGTATCCCAAAACAATGGTTTTTTCTTGCGTAAACTGCGAACTCATCGTGGTAATCCAATCCGGTGAAGAAGGTATGCAGTCCGCATCAGTAAATAAAAGGTATTCGTATTTTGCTGCCTTGATGCCAAGGGTCAACGCATATTTTTTGTTCCCCCAGAAAGCCTCATTGTTTTCCACCTTAACCAAACGGATATTTGGGTACTGCTTTTCAAATTCCTCAAAAACTTCCAATGTATTATCGCTCGAAGCATCGTCAATCAGTACAATTTCAAACTGCGTATAATTCTGTGCAGCAAGGAGCGGAACCAGTGTTTTTACATTTTCTTCTTCATTTTTGGCGCATACGATTACAGAAATCGGAATTCTTTTTGGAGTTGCGGTCTGTGGGTTTGCAAATGAGAATTTGCCAAAAACAACAATATAATAAATGAATTGAATGATTACAACTGCAATGAATATACAGAAAATTGATAATAACATAGTGCTTTTTCCACGTTTAAAAAGGTCTGCAAATCTACGAAAAATGAATGGTTAATTAAGAATTGTTAATGCCGAATTATTAACATTACGGTTTTCTGTTCCGTTTCATTTCCTGGGCCACTTCAACAGCATGGAAGTTCTCCAGAGTTTTCAAGCTCCGAAATGATGTTTTTATAGTTTCTGTCATCGCGGTTTTGAGAGAGCTTTTTCTTGGCTTCAATGGAAGAAATTTCGATTTCAAACGAAACGATCCCACGTGCCTGCATCATCGTTTTCTTTGATAAATCTTCTACGCGAACCGGTTTTTTTGACCTGGCTTCGTATTTGTCGACTAATTTTTTTAGGGCCTCAATGCTTTCGTCAAGCGAATGGATCCGAAGTTTTCCGTAAATGTGTACTGCAATGTAGTTCCATGTTGGCACATTTTCATGGTCGTACCACGATGAGGAAACATAAGCATGTGCTCCCGAAAATACAGCCAAAACTTCAGCATTGGTTTTAAAGCTTTCCGCCTGCGGATTTTCTGCCGAAATATGCCCCGCAAGGAATTGCTTTCCGTCTTTCTCTTCCAAAAGCAGCGGAATGTGTGTTGCCCAAAGCTTTCCATTGGTCTGGTTTACCAAAATCGCAAAACCATTCTGATGGATGAAATCCTGGATTTCCTGTTGGTTTTCGTTCTTATAAAGTTCCGGGATGTACATATTTAATTAAAGATTGGTGAATATTCGGACCATTGCAAATTGCAGGGCAATACTTTATTTGAAAACTCTATATGGATTACCCTTCGGTTTTTGTTATTCGTTGTTTTGTTGGAACTGTGGAAGGTTAGGGGTTTCATCAGCATCACACCGCCCGAATTGACTTCGCAGGTCACTTCTTTTTCGTTTGAAAAATCTATTTCGTCAATCCTGCAAACTGATTTTAAATGCGATTTGTCCAGGACTTTCAGCGCCCCGTTTTCGGCATTTGTATCGTCAAGATGTATTCGTACCGTAAAGATGTTTTCCAATATTCCGCTGTTTGGCTGCACTGCAAACTGGTTGTGCTTCCTGGTCCAGTTCATAAATCCAGGAACATCTTTTTTCTCATTTACCGAAATCGTCAGATCCTGATGGTAGGAAACAAACCAGTTTGATTTTTCAGGTTTGTCGAAGTAAATCGATTTGACGATAAAGCTTTCGCAGCCACCAACGATTTTAATGATTTCCATCAGTTTCGGATTGAAAACCAGGCTTTTGATTTCCGGTACTTCCTTGATAAACTGCCTTATGGCAAATAAATCGTCGGTTTTCCTAAAAATTGGGTTGGAAGTATCCAATTGTGCAACCAGCTTTGATATTTCGGCAATTTCACCTTCGGTGTAAACCGAATTTACTACGGAATACCCATTTTCGGCCAATTCGCTTTTATAGTTTTCGGCTGGCATCATTATCACTGTTCTTTTTGATATAAAACCCCAGGATGCAGGTCGAATTCGAATTTGCCTGCGAATTCCATCCCGATTTTTTCCAAAACCTTTACCGAACCAATATTGGCTTCCATCGCCCTCCCGACAATTTTGCCAAGATTCAGTTTATTGAAGCCATACTCCAGGCAGGCCTGGGCTGTTTCGGTAGCATAACCCATGTTCCAGTATTTCCTAAAAAATCGGAAACCCAAATCAACTTCATTCAAATCAGGTGAATATTTTAATCCGCACCAACCTATGAAATCCCCGCTCTCTTTGTCAATTACCGCCCAACGGCCATAACCGTAAAGTTCGTACTGATTGTAATTCTGCAAAAAGCTTTTAGCTTCAGAAACAGTTTCAAATGCTTTGTCCCCGGTATATTTTACCACTTCAGGATCGATATTCAAATCATGGAAAGACTGTGCATCGTCAACCGATAATTCACGAAGATAGCAACGATGGGTTTCTAATATTGCCTTCATTTTAAATCACATTCACCTCGGCTTCAATAGCAATGCCGAATTCTTTTAATATAGTAGCCTGGATGTTCTTGGATACATCCAATATTTCCTGCCCGGTTGCGTTACCATAATTGACCAAAACCAATGCCTGGTTTTTATGGATCCCGGCATCGCCAAAACGCTTTCCTTTAAAACCGGCTCTCTCAATCAGCCAGCCTGCCGGTACTTTGACCTCGGTTTCTGAAACCACATAATGCGGCATTTCGGGATGTAGTGCTTTGGCTCTTTCGTATTGTTCTTTCGGAATAATTGGGTTTTTGAAGAAGCTTCCACTATTGCCCAATTCCCTCGGGTCGGGCAGTTTGCTTTGGCGGATGGCGATCACGGCATTGGAAACATCCTTTAAGGTAGGGATGATGATGTTGTTCTTTTCCAGCTCCTTCATAATGTCGCCATATGAAGTATTGATTTTATGATTGTGTTTCGTTAGTTTGAAAACGACTGATGTTATTATGAACTGATTCCTGGCTTCATGCTTAAAGATGCTTTCCCTATAACCGAAATTGCAAGCTTGCTTATCGAACGTTTTCATTTGCTGTGTGTTGATATTCATCGCATCGCAAGAAACAAAAGTATCCTTGATTTCCGTACCGTAAGCGCCAATATTCTGAACCGGAGTGGTTCCCACATTTCCGGGGATAAGTGACATGTTTTCCAGGCCACCAAAATTTTGGCAGATGGTCCAAAGCACAAATTCGTGCCAGTTTTCGCCCGCCATGCTTTCTACCCAAACAAAATCATCGTCTTCTTTAACAACTTTTTTGCCTTTCAGGTCAACATGGATTACCAAAGCCTGTATATCCTGGGTCAGAAGCATATTGCTTCCTCCGCCAAGTATGAATTTTGGTTCTGATTTGTGTTGCTGCAAAACGGCTTTTAGCTCTTCGCTAGAATGTACTGCGACAAACTGCCGGGCTTTGGCTTCAATGCCAAAAGTATTGTATTTCTTAAGGGAAAAGTTATGCTGGATATCCATGTTTTAAAAATCTTAGTAATGGCAAAAGTAAGCCAAAGATTTTCTAAACGAATTTTTTATAATAGTTTTTTTGCCATTTGTGGAGCATAAAAATCGGCATGAAATAAGGCAGGATTTTGGTGTTGCCTTTTCGTATTTCGTCAACCAGTTTCTGCCCGTCGAGATTTTCAAACATGGGCATTTCAAATATTGGGCTTTTGACAAAATTGTCGAGCTCATCAATAAAACGCGGAAAACTCAGCAAATAGCTTCCCCAGGGGGCGCTCAGCCCAATTTTCCTGAAATCAAGGATTTCTTTCGGGAGCTTGTCTTCCATTGTAGTCTTCAAGATGAACTTACCTTTCTTTCCGGTAAACATCCATTTGTCCTCCAAAGTACCCAAACCGGCGATCAGCCGCTGATCTAAAAACGGCTCGCGGCATTCAATGGATGTTCCCATGGTGCAGCGGTCGTTTCGGTCGAGCAACGAGCACATGTATGTATGCTGGTCAAAATACAAGGCCTGGCGCTGTAGGTTTTTTGGATATAATTCCTGTGCTTCCTTGAGTATCTGATGACGGTATTCGTTCGCAGGCTTAATATTGTTTCCGTAAAATGCATGGATGTCATCCGGGTAAACGTTAGAGCCATTAAAAATCACCAAATCTGAATCGCTGTTGATTTTGGAGTAGCGGAATAATTTATCGTAACGTGGTTTTTTATTGAAGGTTTCAAACTTGCTGATTTGCGAAATCACCTTTAATAACGAAGGATTTTTCAAAGCTTTGTAACGGACATAACCACCCATTAATTCGTCGGCTCCTTCACCCGAAAGCAATACTTTTACCTTTGGTTTGGCCAATTTTGCAATAGCGAGTAAATGAGGCTCATTCAGGTGCATTATCGGCTCGTCCTGGTAGTAGGAAGTCTCGATCAGGTTTTGATACAGGCTTTCATCTTCGAGCTTGGTATGGTTGAATGCATAGCCGTACTGGTCGGTTATTTTTTTTGCCAAATGGTATTCGTTATGCTCTTCTTCGGAAAAACTGATATTGAAAGTATCTATTTTTTCAAACTTCTGTTCATGTAGCGAAGATAAAATCGAGCACGAATCCAAGCCGCCGCTCAAAAGTACGCCAACTGAAACATCACTGACCATGCGCAGTTTAACCGATTCGAAAAACGTTTCCTCAAACCATTTTTTGGGGTTGGCTATTGGTTTATGGTTTTGGATCTGCTCCTTTAAATTCCACCATCTTGTAGTGCTTGCTTTTCCGTCTTCATCAATAACCATATAATGCCCGGGAAGCAGTTTTTTGACTTCTGCAAACAAAGTATCTTCACCGGCAACAAAGCGATTGAAAACATATTCTTCCATGCCGCTTTCGGAAATCCGAAGAGGGACTCCGGCCGCAAACAATGCTTTTTGTTCGGAAGCAAAATATAAGGTGTTTTTATGGATGCAGTAATACAAAGGCTTCACACCCATCCGGTCACGGCAGAGTGTCAGCTTCTTTTCCTGAGTATCCCAAATGGCAAAGGCAAACATCCCGTTCAAACGGTGCAGCATTTCCAAACCGTATAATTCATAAAGCTTGAGCAGGACTTCGGTATCAGAACCCGATTTTAAGGCAATTCCTTTGCTTTTCAATTCGGGATAAAACGATTCGTAATTGTAGATTTCGCCATTGAAAACAATGATATACCGTCCGTTATCTGAAATAAATGGCTGGTGCCCGGCAGAAGAAGTTTCAATGATTGACAAGCGGCGATGGCCTAGTCCGATATTGTTATTGATGTACAGGCCTGAATCATCCGGACCTCTGTGTTCCAGAATGTCGCGCATCTTGATCAGCTGATTTTCATCAACTTGTTTATAATTCAAATGGAAAATTCCATTAATCCCACACATAACCCTCTAAGTAGTAGTTGATTTAACGTTAATTAAATCATTATAAGCACTGGCAATTTTTTTCATGTTGGTTTTATAGTTGGCGTTTTCCTCTACAAATTTCCTGTTCCTGATAATAGCCTTTTTTGTAATCTCACTATTGTTAAACGCCCACTGCAATTCTTCGGCTAAATTAATATGATTTTCGGACGGTACAAGTATTCCGTTGACTTTTTCTGTTATCCAGCATTTATTTCCCGATAAATCGCTCACGATAGGGAAACAGCCGCATGCCATTGCCTCAAAAAGTGAGGCAGAAACGCCTTCCGTTATTGGCATGCTGATGTAAAAATTGGCTTTTTGCAAATACTTTGGGATATCATTGTTATTGATCCTTCCGAGGAAATCAACCTCATTTTCAATATCCAGTTCTTTTGCCAAAAGCTGCAATTTCCTTAATCCGGTACCGTCTCCGATGATGCTTAGCCTGAACGGGATGTTGTGCTGTTTTATGATGGCAAATGCTTTTAAAATGACATCGTGTTTGTATTCTGGTTCCAATGACCTAGTGACGACGGCATTGATCATCGTATCATCGTGGTTTTCAGAAAAACTGAAAAAGTCCAGATTGATGCCTTTTGACAGAACCATTACTTTTGACATGTCGACATCGCTTTCTGCCATATGCTCGGCCATAACGCTTCCCCAGGCATGAATTAAATCGGCTTTTTTAAAGGCATGGTCCTGCAGCATTTTCTTGAAAGAATACAAAGGCGAGTCCAACGGCCACAGATCGGTAATGCCTTGTTGTGCAATTGCCATGGGTTTTATACCAGAAATGGCTGCCAAATAGCCATAACTTGTTGTTCTTTCTGCGATGACCATGTCGGCATCGAATTTTTTGGCAATGCTTTTTATTGTCAAAATAGCTTTCGTCAATTCAAAAAGGCGCTTAATCCTGTTCATGCCATTACTGCTGGTCTGCAGTTCCCAGGTTACGATTTCGAAATCGCCAAATTCCCTGAGGCCATTCATCCAGGTGATGGCATCGGCACGATAGGTTTCGCCAAGAAATAAGATCCTTTTTTTTGACATTTGACTAATCCTCTGTTTCCAGGGCTCTGTTTAAAAAGTCATTCAGTGGTTTAAGGGCAATTAATTTTTGCGCCACAACTTTGCTGAAATCCTTATCAAGAAATAATTTATCATCAATTTTTTCTGAAGCGGTAAAGCTTTTCATTTTCAAAAACTCAATCGCAGGATGGTTTGGCTCAAAATCCTTAGGGGCTTTTTTTAACGTATTGTTTTCATCATGCGTTAAGGTGCCAAATTCGGATTTGAATTTTTTGTCATTTACAATTTCTTCCAGATCATCGTGGAAGAATGCAATTTCTTTTCTGATCTGTTTGAGCTCATTGGGCTCAGGACACCAGCATCCACCGGCAATAAAAGAGTTTCCTTTTTCAAAATGGATGTAATAGCCCGGTGCATTTTTTCGGTTCATGTTTTGCGACATCCAAACCCCGATATTGGTCTTATAGGGCGATTTGTCTTTTGAAAAACGAATGTCGCGGTTGATCCGGAATGTACAGTTTTTGATTTCAAGCGCATCCAGTTTTTTGTCTAACGGTTTCATTTCCGCCAATAGCGAAGCGATGTAGGCATGATAGTCTTTTTTAAAAGACTCGTATCTTTTTTTGTTGGCATGCATCCATTCGGTATTGTTATTGGCAACCAAATCTGCTAAAAACTGAACTGATTCTTTTGTTAACATACTATAGGTGTTTTTTTAAATCTTCTTCTGAGATATAGCCCAGGTTTCTCCATACTTCTTTGCCTTTTTCATAAATGATGATCACTGGCAGGCCTTCTAGTTTTAATTGCTCTACTATTGTTTTGTTTTCATCTGCATCTAACTGCACGATTTTAACTTTGTCCTTCATTTCACTCTGCATCTTAAGAATGTAAGGTTTCATCTTTTGGCAGGGCGCACACCATTTGGCATTGAAATCAATCATCACTTTATCCTGTGACTTTACCAAATCGCCATATTCCTGATCGCAGATCCCAATTATTTTTCCACTTGCGGAAGCAGTTTCTGTTGCATTCCATTTCATGATGCCGCCTTCCAGGTTATATATTTCGGTAAAGCCCAATTCGGCTAATTTAGCTGCAGCCTGCGCACTTCTTCCACCAACTTTGCAATACACGAATACCGGTTTTGTTTTATCCAGTTTTTTGGCTTCGACTATAAAATTATCATCATTCCAATTTACATTCGCAGCGTTTCCGATATGGCCCGTACTGTATTCCTCCGGTGTCCTGACATCCAAAAGCTGCGGGTTTTTATTTTCCTTCAGTTTTTCAGCAAAAGCGGCTTTGTCAATAGTCTTAATTGCATCTTTCGTTTGTCCCTGGCAAGAGGTGAATAAAAAAGCAATCAATAATAATGAAAAAAATTTAGATTTCATTAACATTTTATTTAGTTTTTTTTAACAATTTATTTTTAGCTAAATTACAAAATAGTAAGATACTACAAATTAAAAATTTTATAGCTCTGAAGGGTCGTTTTTACTATGTTTTCGGTTCTTTCTGGGTGGGTGTCCGAAATGAATAACTGGCCAAACTCGTCATTGTTTACCATCTCGATGATCTTGCTTACGCGAAATTCATCAAGTTTGTCAAAAATGTCATCAAAGAGCAGAATTGGCTTTTCGCCGCTTTGTTTTTTTACAAAGTCAAATTGCGCCAGTTTCAATGCAATAAGGAAAGATTTCTGCTGGCCTTGCGAACCAAATTTCTTTATTGGGTGGTTGTCAATTTCAAAAGACAGGTCGTCTTTGTGGATTCCTACCGAAGTATATTGCAAAGCCCTGTCTTTTTGAAGATTCTGTTCTAACAAAGTAAGCGTGTCTTTTTCAGATAAATCACTTTGGTAAACCAATTGCACTGTTTCTGCAGAATTGGTAATAGCCTGATGGTATTGATTGAAAATCGGGATGAAATCATTAAGGAACTGTTTCCGCTTTTCAAAAATAACCTGGCCCAATGCATTTAGCTGTTCATTATATATAGACAGTGTATCATTTTCAAAAACATGGTTTAGCGCAAAATATTTGAGCAGGGCGTTACGCTGCGTGATTATTTTTTGATACTGGATCAGTTGCTGCAGGTACGCACTGTCCAATTGAGAGATTACGCTGTCAATGAATTTCCGTCTGGTTTCACTGCCTTCCACAATCAGGTCACGGTCGGCAGGGGAGATGATCACCAGCGGTATGAACCCGATATGGTCTGAAAATTTATCGTAGATTTTGCCATTGCGCTTCAATATTTTCTTTTGGCCTTTTTTAAGGCTGCACAAAATCTGCTCGGTGCGTTGGTTTTTTTCAAATTCGCCGTCAATTACAAAAAAATCCTCATCGTGCCTGATGTTCTGCACCGACAGCGGATTGAAGTAACTTTTGCCATTTGCCAGATGGTAGACAGCATCAAGTATGTTGGTTTTTCCAATGCCGTTCTTGCCAACAAAGCAATTGATTTTGGAATCCAAATCGAAAGTAACTTCAGAGAAATTTTTGTAATTGAGTAATGAAATCCGCTTTAAAAACAACTTGGTTTTTGTTTAAAATTAATGCCTGAATTTGGGTGGTGCAAATTATTCAAAATTCTCGATATAAACAGCTTTTGGGACTTTTCTTTAAGCGTTATTTAAGCAAATGGGGCGAAGATGTTTTTACAAACCGAATTAATTAGAGATAAAATCAATTTTTTTTGTGACGGTTTGAATAAAAATTTTATTTTTGCGCACACTAAATTAAAAATAGATGGCAACTTTTAACAAAAGAGGATATAAAGCACCAAAAGAAAAAGCAGAAAAAGAAGTAAATACTTTCGTTGACGATATTGAAAAAATCGATGTTGATGAAAAAAACAGCGCAACGGCGAAAGCGTTTGATACTTTGGATCAAACCGCCAGTAAAGCTGAAGACTTTGCTGCTAAAAACCAGAAAGCTATTTTAGGCTTCCTTACAGTTGTTGCTTTGGCTACAGTATCTTATTTGTTATACCAAAAATTTATCGCTGAACCAAAACAGGACAATGCAGCAGACGAATTGTTTGTAGCGCAGCAAAACTTCCAGAAAGCGGTTGATGATGCTACGGGAACAAAGTCGGATTCATTATTCAATTTGGTATTGAAAGGTGCTGAAGGCAAATTTGGCGCAGTTAAGATCGCGGAAGAATATTCGGGAACTGATGCCGGGAACCAGGCAAATTATTTAGCCGGTATCGCTTACCTGAATACGGGTAAATATGCTGAGGCTATTACAAGTTTGGAGAAATTCAAATCAAGCGATATCCTGTTAAGTGCTCTTGCAACCGGTGCGATTGGTGATGCTTATGCACAGCAAAACAAGCAGAAAGAAGCTTTAGAGTTTTACGTTAAAGCGGCTGATGCAAACAAAACAAACGAATTGACAAGGCCTAGGTTTTTATTAAAAGCAGGAAAAACTGCTTTAGCTCTAGGAAACAAAGCAGATGCTTTAAAATATTTCACTGAAATCAAAGACAGCTTCGATAATACTCCGGAAGGACAAAACATAGATGCTTTGATTGGTTTGGCTCAATAAAAATGGCTACTGCGAATAAAAACTTATCCAATTACGATAAAAATACAATCCCAAATGCGAAAGATTTTCGGTTTGGGATTGTTGTTTCAGAATGGAACGACCACGTTACAAATGGATTGTATAATGGTGCCGAAGCTGCTTTGCTGGATTGTGGCGCCACGCCCGAAAACATTATCCGCTGGAACGTTCCGGGAAGCTTCGAATTGGTTTATGGAGCCCAGCGAATGATCGTTACCCAAGAAGTTGATGTGGTGATTACCATTGGCTGCGTCATCAAAGGAGAAACGATGCATTTCGAATTTGTATGTGAAGGTGTAACCCAAGGCATCAAGGATTTGAACGTACAAACCGATGTGCCTGTCATTTTCTGCCTGCTTACAGACAATAATGAGCAGCAATCCATTGACAGGAGTGGCGGGAAGCACGGGAATAAAGGAACAGAAGCCGCGATAGCTGCAATAAAAATGGCTGATTTACGCCGAAAAACAAGCTGAAAACCTAGACTTTTTATAATACAACAAAAGCCTATTCCACAGCGGATAGGTTTTTTATTTTTAGGGAATTATTAAGCAAAAATGCCGCTGGTTTTTTCTTAAATTTGCTAACTTCGGAACTCCTTCCGGATCTTACTAACTGAATACTGAATACAAAAGAATGTCGAGCATCATCCAATTACTTCCTGACCATGTTGCCAACCAGATCGCCGCTGGAGAAGTGGTGCAAAGACCAGCTTCTGTAGTCAAGGAATTGATGGAGAATGCCGTTGATGCCAAAGCTACCGAAATCAAGCTTATCATTAAGGATGCCGGTAAATCATTGATACAGGTTATTGATAATGGCATTGGGATGAGCATCACCGATTCGCGCCTGTGTTTTGAGCGCCACGCCACTTCCAAAATCCGGCATGCTGAGGATTTGTTTTCGTTGAATACCAAAGGCTTCCGTGGTGAAGCATTGGCTTCCATTGCTGCAATTGCGCATGTTGAAATGAAAACAAAGCAAGAACAGGATGAGCTGGGGACACATATCATTATCGAAGGGAGCAAGTTTGTTTCACAGGAACCTGCCGTATTGTCTAAAGGGACTTCGTTTGCGGTAAAGAACTTGTTTTTCAATATTCCGGCGCGCCGCAATTTCCTGAAATCAGACACGGTTGAACAGCGTTATATTGTTGACGAATTCCAGCGCGTAGCCATGGCACATCCGAACATCCATTTCATAATGTATCACAACGGGAGCGAAATGTACAATCTTCCGGTTTCCAATTTCAGGCAGCGTATTGTAAATATTTTTTCAGGAAAAACCAATGAGAAACTAGTTCCGGCTAAAGAAGAAACCGAAATACTGAACCTTCACGGATTTATCGGCAAACCCGAATTTTCGAAGAAAAGCAGAGGCGAGCAATTCTTCTTTGTCAACAATAGATTCATCAAAAGCGGTTACCTGCACCACGCGGTCATGGCGGCTTATGAAGGCTTGCTCAAAGATGGCGCACAACCCAGCTACTTCCTGTACCTTGATGTTCCGCCACATTCGATAGATATCAATATCCATCCGACAAAAACCGAAATCAAATTTGACGATGAACATGCGCTATACGCCATTTTGCGGTCGTCAATTAAGCATAGCTTAGGGCAATTCAATGTTGCACCGGTTTTGGATTTTGACCGCGACCCCAATCTGGATACGCCTTATCAATATCAGAATAAGGAAGCGGAATATCCGACAATCCAGGTTGACAGGACCTTTAATCCGTTTTCGGAAGACAAGCCTGCGAAATCATTTTCTTCAGCTTCAGGCTACAAGAAATCAGAGCCGCAGCCAAGTTGGGAAAGCCTTTATGTGGGCTTAAAGCAGGCAACGCATGATATTGCCGAAATGACATTTGAAAATGAAGCAGTGACTTCTTCCTTATTTGAGGAAACCGAAGTAGAGCAGGAAGCTAAGAAGACTTATCAGATACATAAAAAATACATTGTAAGCCCTATTAAATCCGGGATGGTGATTATCAATCAGAAGCGTGCCCATGAGCGTGTTTTGTATGAGGAATTCCTAACGAGCATGACAGTACACCAGGCTTCGAGCCAACAAATGCTGTTTCCGCTGCAACTGTATTATTCGACTGCAGAAATTGAATTGCTGATCGATTTAAAATCTTCACTCGAAAATACCGGTTTTGTTTTCGAATCGATTAATGAAGACCATGTTATGATTTCGGGTTTGCCTGTCAATGTGTCGGAAAGTGAGATTTCCATTGTTTTGGAAGAGTTATTGAGTGATTTGCAGGATGGGATTCCGGACAATAGCTTTAGCCAAAATGATACGATAGCCAAATCGATGGCAAAGAGCCTGGCTGTTAAAACCGGAACCTATTTAAATGAAAAAGAACAGGAAAATTTGGTACATAATCTTTTTGCCTGCAAAGAGCCCAATGTATCGCCTTTCCAGAAACCAACCTTTATCACGATGAGTGTGGAGGATTTAGATAAAAAATTCAGCTTATGATGCGAATGACCGAGACTGTCAAGCAGTTACTGATTATTAATATTATATTTTTTATTGGCTCTAATTTTATAGGAGATGTTGCCTACCAGCTGTTGTCAATGCATTATCCGGCAAACAGTAACTTTAGGTTTTGGCAGCCGATAACGCATATGTTCATGCATGCGCCGGTTTACCTGCCGCAATCATCCTCCAATTTGATGCATCTTGTGTTTAATATGTTTGCGCTGGTTTCATTTGGAAGCGTATTGGAGCAATTTTGGGGCGCTAAAAAATTCCTTTTCTTTTATTTTTCCTGTGGTATCGGAGCTTTGCTGGTTCATCTAGGCGTTAGCTATTATGAAATACATTCGGTGATGGATCAGGTTTCAAGCCTGCATTTATCGGAATCGCAATGGAATATTATCTTAAATACAGATTACGCCAGCATATTTGATGAAAATGGGAAAATGGTAAGTGGCCAGGTAAAAACAATTTTGGAAAATGCCCATTGTACGCAAGAGCAGTTTAATATTATTTCAGAGGCAATGAGTATTTCCAGAAGTACAATACTTGGCGCTTCGGGCGCTATTTACGGGTTGTTGATTGCCTTTGCATTTATGTTCCCCAATGCCGAATTGGGACTTATGTTTATCCCGATTCCTATTAAGGCCAAATATTTTGTGCCGATTTACATGATATTATATGATGGTCTTTTCGGCATATTCGGAGGTTCAATCGGAATCAGTTCCAATGTTGCTCATTTTGCCCATATTGGTGGGGCTTTGACCGGTTTTATCATGATGTGGTACTGGAAGAAAAATCAGTTTAGGAATAATCGCTGGGATAAATGATGAACACTATTTGGGACGACATAAAGATGCAGTATCGCATAGGCGGCATTGCCAATAAGATGATTTATTGGAATATTGGGATTTACCTATTGTCGCTTATTTTTTACCAATTCCAAACAGGCGGATTCAATTTCCCCGATTGGCTGCAATTGATTTCAGAACCGTCTGCAATTGTATACAGGCCCTGGACATTACTGACTTATGCCTTCCTGCACGCTGGGTTTATGCACTTGTTCTTTAATATGATGGTGCTGAATTTTGCAAGTCGTTTGTTCCTGACTTTTTTTACCCAAAAGCAATATTTGGGGTTGTATTTGCTGAGTGCCGTTTTTGCCGGATTGGTTTTTGTGCTGAGTTTTTATTTCCTGAATCAAATTGCTCCTATGGTTGGCGCATCTGGCGCAATTATGGCATTATTGGTTGCGGCTACGACCTATCAGCCTTTGATGGAAGTACGCCTGTTATTAATAGGAAGGGTAAAGCTTTGGCACATAACAGCAGTACTGCTTTTGCTTGATCTGCTGCAAATACAGCTAAGCAACACTGGTGGGCACATCGCGCATTTGAGCGGGGCATTTTTTGGTTATATTTACATTAAGTTGCTGCAAAGTGGGACGGATCTGAGTAGGATCGTGAGCTCGGTTTTGGATTTTTTTACATCCTTATTTGACAGAAAGCCGTCAACTCCTTTTAAAAAGGTGCATGTAAATCCAAAACAGCCTGCAATTAAAAAAGAGAGTAAAATTGTTGTAAAAGACAAAGAACAGCAACAGATCGACGAGATTTTGGATAAAATCAGTCAGTCAGGTTATGACAGCCTGACCCAGGATGAAAAGGAATTCCTTTTTAAGGCTGGGAAATAATTAAAGTTAGATGAAGAAACTTTCGTGGTTTAATAAAGTGATGTATTTTTTCAATATAGTAATTACTGTATTGACTTTCGTTGCTTATGTTTTACCGTTTCTGGCGCCTAAAATGTTTCCGCTGCTTTCGGTATTAACACTTATCCTGCCGTTATTTCTTATCATCAACGGGCTTTTTTTCATTTATTGGCTATTGCAGTTAAAGCGCCAGGTTTTTCTATCCGGATTGGTATTGCTGCTTGGGATTACCTTTATCAATAAATTTTATAAATTCTCTTCCCACGACCTTGAACCCGAGGAAAAGGATTTTACGGTAATGAGCTATAACGTCCGGTTGTTCAATTTATTCGAATGGCTTGCCAGTAGGGATGTAGGACATGATATTTTAGGTTTTGTCAATGAGCAGAACCCGGATATCTTGTGCATTCAGGAATATTCCGAAAATGCCAAGGTAGACCTGCGCATCTATAAATACAAAGCCATTTTTATGGAAGGCGAGCAGATTAAGACCGGCCAGGCAATTTTCTCAAAATACCCGATATTCAACCAGGGTGATTTTAAGATCCCGACTGCGGGAAATAATATCATTTATGCAGATATCAAAAAAGGGAAAGATACGCTTAGGGTATATAACATCCATTTGCAATCGATTAAGATTTCTCCCGATGTCAATGAAATTTCGGAGCATGTTGATGCCATCAACCAGAGCAAATCGCAGCAGCTTTTCAGCAGGATCCGCGATGCCTTCAAGAAACAGGAGCAGCAGGCTGATATCCTGGCAAAACACAGGAATGAATGCCATTATCCGGTGATTATTTGTGGCGATATGAACAACAGCCCGTTCTCGTATGTCTACCGGCATATAAAATCAGACTTGAATGATTGTTTTGAGGAAGCCGGGAACGGTTTTGGGCAGACCTACAAGTTCAAATACTATCCGGCGCGGATAGATTACATCTTTGCGAGCAAGAAAATGAAAGTCAAGAATTTTAAGACTTTTACCAAG
Organism: Flavobacterium sp.; assembly: GCA_049841115.1. GTDB lineage: Bacteria > Bacteroidota > Bacteroidia > Flavobacteriales > Flavobacteriaceae > Flavobacterium. The sequence continues at coordinate 470,636 of JASGHQ010000002.1, read as the reverse complement.
TTTGTAAACTCCGATCATTTCCCTGTAATGACAAGGCTTTCGTTTACCGAATGATTAAAGCTGCTGTTTTTTTAGATAGTCCAGCGCATACCTTCCTTCATTGAACAACAGGTCCAGAACAGAAAGATTGTTCAGGTAGCCGTGTTTTTCACCAAAAACCTGAGTGTAAGGTTCAAAAACAGAAGCATCCTTTTTGCCGTTGATTAAATTCCTAAAATCAGTTTTGCCATTTATTCGATGGAAATATTCCGAAGTTTCATCGTAATCAAATTCGAGCCCAAGACATTTCGAAACCGTTGAAAGGGTTTCAAAATTAAGATCCATCAGAAAAGAGTGCTTTTTTTCAAATATCGTGCGGATATCGTCTTCAAAATACTCGAAAAAAGGAGAAGCCCTATACGCTGCTTCAAGCGATTTAAAATGCTGTTTCTGCCAATCAAAATCATTTTCAATCCTGACTTCCCGGATGCGCTGGTGTTTTTCAGAGCCGTGCTTTACCGGAACGTTCAGCAACTGAATCCCATTGGGGCTGTAAATGTACATACGACTGCGGTTGGTTTGCTTCTGGAAATTATCCTCCATCTCAAAGGTTACCAAATTGGCCTGTGCAATTGCAACAAAATGACTGATGGAAGGAAAGTATCCAGGATGTATGATTATGTTATTCATTTACCAAAAGTTTAAAATAAAAAGCCATATAATCTTTTACGATATATGACTTTTATTTTCAAATTTTAAAATTGATTATTCTTTTTTCGCTTTTCTCTTTTTCCAGAAATATTCGCCTACAAAGTATAAGGCTAAAAGTACAAGGAAATACTTGAAGTAGGATTGAGGCTGTCCTTCGCCGCTAACGGTCGTAAACAAACGTTCCCAACGGATCTTATTCAACCCTTTGCCGTTAGTATCCCAGCTCATCCAGATGAATACCGGTTTTCCGACAATGTGGTTTTCCGGAGTGTAGCCAAAATAACGTGCGTCCAGCGAATTATTCCTGTTGTCCCCCATCATCCAGTAGTAATTTTGCTTGAAGGTATACGTCGTGGCTTTTTTGCCGTTGATCAGAATATCATTCCCTTCAACCTTCAGCTTATTGCCTTCAAATTCGGTAATGACAATTTTATAAAGCGGAAGTGTTTTCAAATTCAGATTGATTGTAGCACCGGCTTTTGGGATGTAGATCGGGCCAAAATTATCGCTGTTCCAATCATTGGTTGTAGAAGGTTTGCCATCTGTCATATCAGGATAGATGCCATCTTCCGGGCCTCTTTTAAAATATCGTTTTAAGGAAACCACACGGGAATCGTCCCTAATTTCCTTTGCTTTACCTTCAGTCATATTCACCTGAAAGAACATATCAGCATAAGCTAGATGGAGTTCTTGCGCTAATTTATCATCAACGTTACCGGTAACATAAACATTAGTAGAATCTTTGCCTTGTTCAATTAAACGATAGCCGCTATCAGTTATATGCTGTTGTATTACTGTATTTTCCCAAGACTTTTTGTCAAACTTCACTACTCTGAATATATCGGTAATCTGATATTGATTGATAAAATCTTCGGAAAGAGGCTCTTTTAATTGAAGATTGAATCCAAACTGCGGCTTAGCCCTTTCCGGTAAGATCAATAGTTTTCCATTGATGTATACGTCGCCGCTTTTGATCTGCAGGCTGTCGCCCGGAATACCAACGCAACGCTTTACGTAGTTTGTTTTTTTGTCGATAGGTTTGCTGTACCTTCTGTCAGCCGGTTTGTACATGTGGAATAGGGTATCCCTAGGCCAGTTGAAAACGACTATGTCGTTGTTTTTGATTTTCTCAAATCCCGGAAACCTGAAATAGGGTAACTGCAGTTTATTCTTCCATGATTCCGGATTGTTGTCATCATACAGGTATGATTTTGTATGGATCAATGGCAACGTATCATGAACCATTGGCGCGGCTACAGTTGTCATCGGAGTCCTGGCACCATAATGGAATTTGCTCACGAAAAGGAAATCACCAACCAGCAGCGATTTTTCCAGAGAAGGTGACGGAATGGTAAACGGCTGCATTACATACGTATGAACCAAAGTCGCCACAACAATCGCAAATAGCAATGAGCTAACGGTATCGCCGGTTTTGGTCCGTGCAACAAGGCTTCTGTCTGCAATATGTTTGACATCCTGCGTATAATTTACATAGTAAATATAAAATCCAAAGGTGAAAATCCCCAGCCAGGTATCTGCAGTAGAGTTTTTCCCGAAGCTTCGCAGTGTTTCAACCCAAACAACCGGAAACATGATTAGGTTCACAATAGGAATGAACAGGAGCAAGGTCCACCACGTTGGCCTGTTGATGATTTTCATCAACACAATGGAATTGTATACGGGTACAAAGGCTTCCCAAGGTTTCCTTCCTGCTTTTTGGTATAATTTCCAAGTTCCTAAACCGTGAATAAGCTGAATGATTAGGAAAAATATAAACCACTGATCTATTGACATGATGCTGATTTTAATTGTTTATGCGTATATGTTTTACGACTGTTTTATTTGTTACAATTTTAAGATTTATTTATGTAAATCCAATACATCCTTCATCGAGAAGACACCTTTTCTTCCGATAATCCACTCGGCTGCAACCACAGCACCGAGGGCAAAGCCTTCGCGGTTGTGCGCTACATGCTTAATCTCGATGAAATCTACGTCCGAATTGTAAGTTACGCTATGGGTGCCCGGAACTTCATCAATCCGTTTTACATCAATGAAAATGTCATCCGGTTTAGGGTTTTCTATGGCCCAATTGTTCTTATCGGTATGGTTGATGATGGCATTTGCCAGTGAAATAGCAGTTCCGCTTGGCTTATCCAGCTTGTGCGTGTGGTGGATTTCTTCCATCGAAACCTGGTATTCCTTGAATTTCGACATCATTTTGGCAAGGTAATCATTGAGTTCAAAAAACAGGTTCACCCCTAAACTGAAGTTAGAGCCATAAAGGAACGCGGCATTTTTTTCGTTGCAAAGCTGTACCATTTCGTGGTAGTTTTCAAGCCAGCCGGTAGTTCCTGAAACAACGGGAATCCCTTTGTTTATTGAAGCTGAAATGTTTTCCGTTGCTATATTGGGAACACTGAAATCAATGGCTACATCTGCATTTTCCAAACCGTCAAAAGTAGTGGAGCTGGATTTCCTAAGTACAATTTCATGTCCTCTTTCCTGGGCAATCCTTTCAATGATCTTCCCCATTTTTCCATATCCTAATAATGCGATTTTCATCTAAAACTTATAATTAAATGTTAGGCCGATATTGGGTTTGTAATTGATGTCATTTGGGTAAACATCGGGCTGGAATGATAGGTTATCATTTACATTGAATTGCATCAGATGCGCATCAACATTGGCATCAACAATATTCAGTATGTAAAAACCCACCGAAATCAAAAGAAACAGATCACGGTTTCTCTGGTAAAAACGCTGCGCCTGGATCAGCCTCGAATCGTCAAGGTATTGGTATTGGTCAGTATTAAAGCCAGCCAGCCTGCTTTTGTAGGCATCGCGGTAACTGTGGTATTTTTTATTGTTATCGATGTAAAAGTAAAGACTGGTTCCTATAGCGCCATAAACAAGCGGGATTTTCCAGTACTTTTTGTTGTACGCCTGGCCCAATCCCGGAAGTATCGCCGAATAGAATGCTGCTTTTGATGGGCGTAGCGGATCAATCTCATTGGAGTTTAACGTGTCTTTTGCTTTGATACCAGTGTCTATTTTCTGCGAGATTGCCCTTTGGGACCCCAACAGTAAAAAGAATATAACTATGTAAAAAGCCTTGTTCACTAGCCTTTGATTAATTTGATAATACGGTTGAAATCTTCTTCTGAATGGAATGGAATTGTGATTTTTCCTTTTCCGTTACCTGCTATTTTCACATCGATTTTTGAACCAAAAAAATTGGTGAATGCTTTTTTCTGATCGTCATCAACTTTGAAGGTAGCTGCTTTTTTAGCTGCTTTAACTGCTGCCGGCTTGATGCTGTCCTGGTAATTTTTAACCAAGGCTTCTGTTTCACGAACCGAAAGATTCTGGCTGACGATTTTTTGGTAAATATCGGTCTGAACATCCAGGTCTTCAATGTTGATGATCGCACGGCCATGCCCCATACTGATGAATCCATCCCTGATTCCGGTTTGAATGATTGGGTCTAACTTTAACAAACGCAGGTAGTTGGCAATGGTAGAACGTTTTTTTCCAACGCGCTCGCTCATTTGTTCCTGGGTAAGTTGGATCTCGTCAATCAAACGTTGGTAGGAAAGCGCAATCTCAATAGGGTCTAAGTCATGGCGTTGTATGTTTTCTACCAAAGCCATGATCAGCGACTCATTGTCATTCGCAATGCGGATGTAAGCCGGAACGGTATTCAGGCCAACTAATTTAGAAGCGCGCAAACGGCGTTCCCCCGAAATAAGCTGGTATTTATTAAAATCTAATTTACGAACGGTAATAGGCTGGATAAGCCCCAATTCCTTGATTGAAGACGCTAATTCCTGTAATGATTCCTCATTGAAATTGCTTCTTGGCTGAAACGGATTGATTTCAATGGAATCAATGTCGAGTTCAATAATATTCCCAACTACCTTATCGGCATTTTTATCATTTACCGATTGGATATCATTTTCAGGATCTTTTAATAAGGCAGATAATCCTCTTCCTAATGCTTGTTTTTTTACAGCCTTTGCCATTCTTAATTGCTATTTTTTTTGATGATTTCCTGAGCCAGGCTCAAATAATTGGTAGCTCCTTTGCTTGTTGCATCAAAGTTGATGATGCTTTCCCCAAAACTTGGAGCTTCGCTCAATTTTACATTGCGCTGTATGATGGTTTTGAAAACCATATCGTTAAAATGTTTCTGTACTTCTTCCACAACCTGGTTGGACAGGCGAAGGCGCGAGTCGTACATCGTCAACAGCAGCCCTTCAATATCTAAATTGGCATTGTGTATTTTCTGGACACTTTTAATGGTGTTCAGCAGTTTTCCTAAACCTTCAAGGGCAAAATATTCGCACTGTATCGGAATTACAACACTGTCGGCGGCAGTAAGCGCATTAAGCGTAAGCAGCCCCAAGGATGGTGCGCAGTCTATCAGTATGTAATCGTATTGATCCTTTACACTTTCCAATGCCTGTTTGAGCATGTACTCGCGGTTTTCTTTGTCAACCAATTCGATTTCAATTGCCACCAGGTCAATATGGGCCGGAATTACGGAAACATTCGGAGAACTCGATTCGATGATCGCTTCTTCCGGTGTATTGCTGTGTTCCAAAATCTGGTAAGTGCCAATGGCTACGCTCTCCACATCGATACCCAAACCGGAACTGGCATTGGCCTGTGGATCAGCATCAATCAGTAACACTTTTTTTTCTAAAACTCCCAGTGATGCTGCAAGGTTTACAGAAGTTGTTGTTTTTCCAACACCGCCTTTTTGATTGGCAATTGCAATGATTTTACCCATTTATTCTTTAAAAATTTAGAGCCGTAAAAATACGATTAATTATGGGTTTGTCAAGGCTTATTTGTTAACATTCTTGTAAAGTTTTGAAGAGCGTTAAACCTTTGATTTTGAGCTTGTGTTTTGGGTAAATGAACTTTAAAAACCGGTCGCCAATAATTTAGAAGCTGCTCCCAGGCTGCATTTTTGGAATTTGGAATAGGCTTTTGCCGCTCGTTGGTGAATTTGGGCTGCGCTTTCGTTCAGAACATAACCAGAAAGCGCATCATGGATCGTATAGGCCTCAGGCGCCATGAATTGGGTTGTCCATACCAACGGATTGGATTTGGCATTTTTGATATAAGGCGAAAAATAGCTTTTGCTTTTGCAGGCCAGTATGATGCAATCCCTTTTTTGACTGTCGGTGTTGTTGAATTTTTCATCCAAATCAAAATCCATCAAACCATTGTGGCCAATGTAGGCTACAAGGCTGGCGTTACCACATAGGCCAATGGATTTGTCATTGATGGTTATTGTTTCCTTTAATTTTCCCGAATTGCTGTTTAGAAAATCTTTGGTGCAGGATTTGATTTCTTTTCCGTCATAGGCATCAGCAACCAGATAATAATCTTTTGAACTATGCTTGAAAATGATCCGCTCCAATACTTTTCCGGTTTGCTTTTCCGATTTTATGAATTTCCATTCCTTGCTTTTTTTGAAATAGCTCTTTATGCCAAATGCACAGCCCCAATACAGGTTGTTTTCAGGATCCTGCCCGTTGCCAATCTTTGCAGAAACAGGAACTATTCCCTGAAATTTATTGTCACACAAAGCCACAAAAATGTGGATCGTTTTCGGATTGCTTTCCGCAGGTTTCCTATTGTTTGGCAATGCCAATAGCAATAGTATCGAAATGAAGAATGGTATTTTCATGCCAAGCCTAATAATTGGTTAACAAAATACATTGCATTTCGCAAATTTACTTGCTTCCTTTGCTTTTGATCATCATCTCAAGCATGTCCCACATTTCCTGTGGTATTTTTTCAAGGATGTTGAATTGGCCGGCACCCTGCAGCCATTCGCCACCATCAATGGTAATGACTTCGCCGTTTACATAAGCAGAAAAATCGGAAACCAGGTACGCGGCAAGGTTTGCCAGTTCCTGATGGTCGCCAACGCGCTTCAATGGGACTTTTTTTGCCATATCGAATTTTTCAGCCAAATCGCCCGGCAATAATCGGTCCCAAGCACCTTTGGTAGGGAATGGCCCCGGAGCGATGGCGTTCATCCGGATGCCATATTTAGCCCATTCTACAGCCAGGCTTCGGGTCATGGCCAAAACGCCTGCCTTGGCCGTAGCGCTCGGAACCACGTAAGCCGAACCGGTCCAGGCATAGGTTGTCACAATATTCAGGACATTGCAATTGGTTTGCTTCTGTTCAATCCAATGTTTGCCAAAAGCAAGTGTGCAGTTTTTGGATCCTTTCAGTACGATATCGATGATGGTGTCAAAAGCATTGGCGGAAAGCCTTTCGGTAGGCGAAATGAAATTTCCGGCAGCATTATTGAGCAGAACATCTACTTTGCCAAAAGCCTTTAGGACTTCTGCCAGCATGGCTTCTACCTGATCGTAATGGCGTACGTCACATTGAACCGCAAGGCATTTAGATCCCGTTTCGGTTTCCAGTTCGGATGCGGTTGTTTTTAGTTTTTCCAAATCGCGCGAAGTGATGGCGACTTTGGCGCCCAGTTCAAGGAAATATTTGGTCATGGCTTTGCCAAGGCCGCTCCCGCCACCGGTTACCACTATTACTTTATCGGACAACGCATTGTCGCGAAGCATTTTTGCAGAGAAGTTCATAAGGTTTAATTTTGGTAAATGTAAAGAAACCTTCTAAAAAAACAAACCGGATTGTAGCTTGACTTACAATCCGGCAGAAGAAATTAACTTTTATAAACAACCAAATTTATTTTTTTACAAATTTCTTCACGCTGTTTTTTGTTCCGTCCTGGATGTTAAGGAAGTAAATCCCCGAACTCAGGTCGCTTACATTCATGGTATATTGATAGGCAGGATCCTGATTGACACTGTTTTGCTTTACGATACGGCCTTCCGAATTGATGATTTTATACGAAATGGCATTGGAAAAGCCATTTGGGATGATATTGATTTCATTGTCGGCAAGTGTAGGGAATACTTTAGCATTTTTGCTTTCGTTTTCTTCGGTAATCAAGGTACTGAAATTAGTGATCACATTGTCAACAACCAGCCGTGTCCCGAATGTTGGTGTCGAACCTTCTTTGGCCATATTGAATGAAATATACAGATTCTTTGGTGTTCCCGGATGCACTATGCTCATCGGGGCGTAAACATATTCGTATTGGCTGTGCAGTCCACTGATTTCAACTGTAGCGCTTCCTATTTCATTGCCTTCTTCGTCGGTTGCAGTCAGCTTGGCTTCGGCTACATCATTTCCGGCCGGAAAAAACTTGTAGTCAAATCCAAGCATTACCACAGAACCTCCTGGCCCTACAGGAACGCCCGGATTCCAGCCAGGGGAATCCTGTTCCGGATCATTAAAAATCATCGCCATTCCCGGAATAACTCGTTCCGTAGTCCAATTGTAAGCATTGGATACTTCCATGGCATAGAAGCCGCTTTTGGGTTCAAACGAGGCATAAACCATTGATGGAACGCACCAGGTAAACTGGATCTGGTCACCAGAGGTTTCGCCTGTTTCAAGATCGATGCCAAATTGTTGCACGAAATTCATCCCCCAGTTGCTTGGCAGGAAATTGGATTTGATGTTTTCAAAGTCGCCGTTGATTACCTGGGCATTTGAGCAAAACGGTGCAATCAGCAACGCTAGGCTTAGGATAAAATAGTTTTTCTTCATGACTGTGGTTTTTTAGTTAATGGATATTCTTTGTTCGTAGCAATTTTTTTCTCACAGGTGTTTATTCGTTTTCAAAACAAATGTATTTTTAATTTTTTACCGATTATAAAAAAGCAGGTTGACAATAGGTGTACATTCTCGCAACCCTTTATAATCGGAGGTTTTCATTATTTTAAAATGAGTTTCTGATGGAAAGTTTTACTGCCGTCATTGATTTCGATAATGTAGACTCCATCAGCGAAATTTCCCAGATCCAGCGTTGTCGACTCCGAATCGACTTTAGCCGATAACAGTTTTTTCCCGGAAATGTCATAAACATTCAGAGCACTTCCAATAGCAATCTCTTTCACGGCAATTGTCACAAATCCGTTAGAAGGATTAGGATAAACGGAAAAGCTTCTGCTTTTTTCAAATCCGTTAACGCCGAGTTGGCAGTTATTGATAGGATTGTCATATTTAGCCATAAAAACTCCGGCTATGTTAGGGTTAGAGCTGCTTGAGGTTAGTGTTTTTATGCTAGTTGAAGGGTCAAAATCCAGTTGTTGCCTAAAGGTTCCTGTAAAAATCAAGTCGTTATTGTTGTCAAGCGCAATAGGGAGGTAACCATTGAATTCGACAAAGGTTACATTTCCCGGGCCTCCAATATTCATTGACCACAAATAGTTCCCGTCCGGAGAATAAGCTGCGGCAAATGCGCCAATCAAATTAGTCAATGCACTTTCAATGTTTTCGCCAGCCGCCGGATTGAAATCGCAATTCCCCTGAAATTCCCCTGAAACGTAAATGTTATTGCAGCTGTCCAGGATTACATTGGCACAAAATGAAGATGGGAAAAAAGTGGTTTGGGTTGCGGTTGGAGTCCCAAAAAGATTCGCCCAAAGCAAACTGCCGGTAGTGTCATATTTGGCTAAAAACGAGGCGTAAAAATTCCCAGTATTTAATGTAGTCGGCGTTGATAAAAAAGAGGCAATTCCTTTAAAAGACCCAGTTACAATAATGTTGTCATTGGAATCTTTTTTGATGAAAGTCATAAAGAAATCAGTTGAGGCAGTGCCTCGTAAATGCCTGTTCCACAATAGTTCTCCATTTGAATTGTATTTTGCGATAAAAGCCGAACTTATCGCTCCGGTTGAAACCGATTGTGAAGTAATGAATGCATTTACATTGGGATCAGGATTCAAATCGACCGTGCCCAAAAAGACACCGCTCAGGAAAATATTGTTAGCCGAATCAACCTCAAGGCCGGTCATGATTACACCGCCATTGCACCGAAACTGCTTTACCCATTCGAAATTCCCGTTTTCTGAAAGCGACAGCAGGAATCCGTCGTTGTTAAAAGCGGTGAGTTCATTGATTTGTACTGATGGGTCAAAATCCACAGTCCCGGCGAAAATCCCGGAAATCAATACCGAGCTGTCTTTTTTCCTGATGGCAAATGTTGTTACGCCATTGGCTTCGGCATCGTCAAAATACCTGGTCCAGATTTCATTTCCATCATTGCTCCATTTGGAAACAAAAAAACCGCGCGTATTGGTGAATCCGCTCAGGAACAGATTATTGTTGTCATCTATGATGATAGAAGAGCCTCTTTCCTCATTCATTCCGGTAAAGGTTGGCTCAATCAGCCTTTTGGCCCAAATCAGTTCGCCATTGGGGTTGTATTTGGCAATAAAAACATCCGATTCGCCATCGGTATCATTCAGTGTCCCGCCCTGGTAAACCAGTGGAAAGCTACCAGCATCCGGATCAAAATCAACGGTTCCGTGGAATAAGCCCGTCATGTAAAAATTACCTTCGGTATCGGTAACGGTAGCGCGCGACCAAACGCCCTGGTCGTGATTGGTTTCAAGCACTTTGGCAAAGTCGAGCATTGGTGTTTGTGATAAGCTTTTTGGGGTAAACAGGAATAGAGCCAATAGCAGTAAAGCGCTGGTTTTGGTTGGTGAGTTTTGTTTCATAGCATTTGTTTTTAGTTTTAACCAAAAGTACCATGCTTTGAGTATCCTGCTAAATTTTATGGGTTTACAATAAGTGTACAAAGACGAAATCCCTTTAAGATAAAGGGATTTTCTAAACCGATAATATAAAATCGGTCAGGTTGTCTTCGGTGCTGAGCTGCAATTTCTTTCTCAATCGATGGCGTGCGGTTTTAACGCTGTCGGGAGAAATATTCAGGATAGAAGCCATTTCTTTTATGGAAAGATTGAGTTTGATCAGAGCACAGATTTTCAGGTCATTCGCACTGATATCAGGGTATTTCTGTTTCAAACGCGTATAGAAGTTTTTATTAAGGCTTTCGAAATAATTATCAAAATCCTTCCAGTTGTTATCCTGGATGGTGTATTTTGAAACCAGTTTCTTGATTTCCTTTTCGGATGCAGGCTCTTTCTGGTTGAGGATGGTTTTGATTTCGTCCAGCAGTTCGTTTTTCTCCAACATCTGGATGGTAATGGCACTTAGCTGGCTTTCTTTATATTCAATGTCGTTTTGGAATTGCTGCTCCTTCATCTGTTTTTGCTCTTCCATAAGCTTTACCAGTTCTTCTTTGGTTTTTAGCAGCTGCCTGTCTCTTTTGTTGATGCGTTTCAGGAAAAAATACAAAATCGTAAATACGATGATCAGAACGCCTAAAAGCGTAATCAAAAGATAGTTGGTCAGTTTGGAGACTTTTTGTTCTGCCGAAATCAATTCGAGCTTGCGGTTCTTTTCGGAAACCTCAAATTGCACTTCCAGGCTTTTGACAATCTGTTCTCTTTCAAAAGAATAAAAGCTGTCTTTTATTTTAATGACCTGGCTTTGCAGCTTGCTCATCTCCTCAAAATCTTTTTGTTCTTTTTTTAATTCAATTAAAGCTTCTATTGCTTTGATTTCAAATGTTTTATCAGAAAGTAAAACAGCAATTATCCGTGCTTTGTTAAAGTAGATTTCGGCCTGGAGCAAATCGTTTTCAAAAGCCATGTACCATTTGCCAAAAGCAATCATGGCAGTAACCTGGGCCTGCTTGTTTTCAGAAGATTCGGCAAGCGAAAGCGCTTTCTGAAAATAATCTAAACTGGTTTCTTTGTCATTTTTTTCTTTGGCAATTTCACCCAGGCGGCAGTAGGATGAAGGCAGGTAGGCAATGTTGTTCCCTTTTTCAAATTCGGCCAGGGCCAAATTATAATACCGCTCGGCTTCGTCCTTTTCCTTTCTTAACTCATGCAGTGACCCAAGGCTGTTGTAGGCCAATCCCAAAGTTCCCGATTTGTCGTTTTTGTCCTTCAGTATTTCAACCACTTCGCCGCTCAATTTCATGGCTTCATCGTATTTCTTTTGGCGGACATAAATAGTACTGATCAGCTGAAGGCATTTATAACGGCCAATCAGCGCTTTTTCGGGATTGGTTTTTTCAAGGCTTTTGTATTCGCTCAATGCTTTCGTAACAAACTGCAGTCCTTTTTCCAGGCTCGAGCCATAAGAACAGATTCCGAGATAGAGCAGCGCTTCTGCATTATCGGCGGTGTTTTTTTCTTTTTGCGCTTTTTCATGTGCTTCCCAAAAGTAACGGAAAGCTTCATTTTCATTGTCTTTTACCAATTCGGCCCAACCTTTCTGCATCAAAGGGTTATTGGATGGCGATGCCAATCCGTTAAGGCAGCCACACAAAATGAGGAATATAAAAAGTCTTTTGGTAAAATCCATGGGCCAAAATTAGGATTTTTTATTGGCAATCCTAAGTTTGCAGGTGTACAATAAGTTGACAGCAGCTTGTTTTAAAGTTTCATCAGTCGTTCCGCTGCCTGCATTAATGTTGCATCGTCTTTTGCAAAGCAAAAACGGATACGCCTGGTATCTTTTTCATCGGCATAAAAAGTTGAGATCGGAATGGTTGCCACGCCAAAATCGGTAACCAAGCGTCTGGCGAAAACCAGGTCATTTTCACCAGAAGTGCTGGCGTAAGACGCGACCTGGAAATAGGTACCTTCACAAGGCAGCAGCTCAAGTTTGGTTTCTTTCAATAGGTTTCGGAAAAAGTCTCTTTTCTGCCGATAAAAATCGCCTAAAGCATACACATCAACCACATCAAGGTATTCCGAAATAGCCACCTGGGAAATGCTGTTGACACTAAAAACAAGAAACTGATGCACTTTCTTGATTTCTTTCATCAAATGCTCTGGAGCGATGGCATAACCCACCTTCCAACCGGTAATATGGAATGATTTTCCAAAAGAAGAAATGCTGATGCTGCGGTTGTGCAGTTTAGGCCGGTGATGCACCGAAATATGTGCAGTTTCAAACGTGATGTATTCATACACTTCATCAGAAAGGACAATTAGGCCGGGATGTGAATCGAGCAATGTTTCCAATTGGACGAAATCCGCTTCAGTCCATGTTTTTCCAGTTGGATTGTGCGGGTTATTGATGATAATCAGTTTGGTTTTTTCGTTTGCAGCTACATTGATGCTTTCCCAGTTTGGCGTAAAATCGTCATTCAACGGAACGCGGACAGGTTTTGCTGTACTCAATAAGATAGGGGCTTCATAACAATCATAACTCGGATCAAGTACAATCACTTCGTCGTTGGCATTGACCAAAGCCTGTATTGTGGCAAAAATCCCTTCGGTGGCGCCTGCAGTGATTAGGATTTCATCTTTGCTTATGCTTCGCTGATAGGATTTTTGGGTAAGGCTTATTATTTTTTCCAAAAGCGGTGGATAACCGGCCATCGGTGTATACTGATGGACATTTTCTTTAGAAAGCCTCGAAACGATGTCGGTCAATCGTTGGTCAACAGGGAAATTCGGAAAGCCCTGGGACAGATTTATTGCATTGTGTTCGTTTGCCATTTGCGACATCACGGTAAAAATACTGGTGCCGATATGCGGGAGTTTTGACATATTAAGCCGATTTTAAAAATAAGGTTGTCAGTGTGCGTGCCCAATATCTTGGAACACTGTGTTCGTTTTGCAGATATGCCACCGTATCGTTTGTTTTTTTGTTTTTGGCATCAAAATCAGTAAGGACTTTAACCCAATGGCTGATACCATGGCCGGTTTTCTCAAGTACCTGTTCATCGGAAACATCCCAATATTCTTTTTTCATAGCGTTAGTTTTTCGGAATTAAAAATAAAAAAAGCTTTTGGAATGGCAATTTACCGCTTTAATGTAAAATGCCCTCTATGGATTCTTCCGTCCTGACGGTAGGCGGTAAACCAATAATCATCAGCAAATAACCGTTTTCCGTTTAATGTGCCATCCCATCCGGGACCGCCCGAAATAATTGAAGTAATCAGCTTTCCGTAACGGTCAAAAATATAGACATGGAAATCGGGCTCATATCCGGCATTCCGAACATACCAGGTTTCGTTATAGCCATCGCCATTTGGCGTAAAGAACTTAGGGTAATTGAGCAGCCATACCACTTCGGTTACCATTCTGCATCCGCCTGTATCACGAACGTAAACGGTATAAAGGCCAGGCAGTAAATGCTCAAATCTTGGGCTATCCTGAAAATTGACTCCGTCTATCGAATATTCAAAAGCGCCCTGCGTTGTGGTAACCACCGAAAGGCTATTCTCATTGTCGGTCCAATCGCTGGTATCGATATGGTCTATTTCGGGAACATCGGCAATGTTTACCGTAATCGATTTTGAAACACTGCAGCTAAAAGGGTTTGCATTGCAGCTGCCATAATTGTTTGTGGCTGTTACACTTATATTTGTCGCGCCAACATCGCTGATAGTTACAGAAGGCGCGCTCGATCCGTTGGTCCACGAATAGGTAGTAATCGGCAAATTGCCAACAGCAGCATCTAATGTTACCGGCAGGCCATCACAATTGGTATATTCCTGAGATAGGTTGATTCTTGGGGTTTGGCCCGTAATCAAATCAAAAGAACTAGTTTGGTAGCAATTGGGCAGTTGGTTAAAAATAAGCCGGATGTAAATTGTGGCCGGATTGGTTGCCGGATTAAAATTCGTCAGATTGGTGGTTATTGGGTTGACGTTATTATCGGCATCAGCCTGCGAGGTATGGTACGATAAGGTATAATCGGTTGTTGATTGATGTCCCAATATTATTGGGGTTTGTGCTGATAAGTCAAAGGTTTCGTTGCCGGTAATTGATGGAACGCAATGGAACAGGTTACAGGTTGGGTAAATGGTAACCAACGAAGCCAGATCGGAAACGTCAAATGTCCGGTTTACACTATTGCCACAGCTGTCTTCCACTTCAAATTTGTAAATGCCGGGAGTCAAATTGGTAAATACATTAGAGTTTCCATTATTTACAGTAAATGAGCCTCCGTCTTTTTCTATAATACGGTATAATAACGGGGGCGTGCCACTGGTATTCAAAAGCACATCAAAATTACCCGATGACGAACACGGGATCCGGTAGACATCGTTTATCGCCAAGCCGTTGGTAAAGTTAAGATTAGGAGCCAGTATCTCAATGCAGTTCTTATTTTCAGACGAAACCAATCCGCTATTGATAGCGCTTCCATTAGTATAAGTTGTAAAATGATGCACAATCCTAAAAATGCCGTTAAATGTAAAGTTGGAATTGGTCGCGTTGTTTTCTAAAATTAAAGAGTTCATTCCGTTAGGTACGGACCCGTCTACATATACCGCTTCTGTGATAGGATGCCCCCAGGTATTGGTCGCAGCATCCAATAATTTCTGGAGCCCGAAGGTTTCCGTTGAAGTCACATTGTCCACAAAATCAAGAGGGATGCTGAATACGCCGCAATCGGCAACCAAAGAAAATGAATTATTGGTTATCGTATAGCCATCCAGCGTAATCAATCCTGTTGATGTAAGGTTACAGGCATCAGTTGAAGTAAACGTATAATCTCCGGCAGGCAAATCGTCAAGGTATAATTCACCGCTGCTTATGATATGATTGGAAATGTCGTGCGGAAGCGAGAACGGATAGGCTGCCGGTGCTGCCGTAATTTTTACAGAAATGAGCCTGCCGTCCTGTCCAGTAACTTTTACGGAAGACCGGCCAATTCCGCAACCCTGGAGAACCTCTATTTTTATTCCGTTGCTTAAGAAAGGTTCGACCGTTACCGATTTCGGATCATAAACATTTCCGCAATCGTCAACAATCCTGAAAGTATAATCGCCAAGCGGAACCGGGTTTAGCATCAATGCTCCGTTGTCTATAAGCGATGACACATCGTGTGGCAATGGAAACGGATAACCCGGCGGCGCAGTAAGGACTATTGCCGTAACAATTTCATAATTGGCAATACTGGCCAATATTGTTCCGTCATTGCTTAGGCAGCCATTTGCAAATCCCTTGAGGTCAAGTACCGGTGGCGTATCTTCGATGGAAAATTCTATCGTCCGGCTTTTGCCGCAACTGTCGGTAATCGTAACCTTATAATCCCCAAATGGTACAAAATTGGAATCGCTGCCAAATACCGTTGAATCTATCGTATAAGGCCCGGGATAACCGCTATTAAAATCAACAGGGTTGAAGCCGGCGGGGGCTTCGGTAAATTGCAAAGTATAAGAACCTATATATTTGCTGGCATTAAGGATGAAATAGTATTTATTGCAGGGCAGTGTTTTTATCGTATACGATAACTGAATGTCACGATTGACGATAAAATTATTCAGCGGATAGGTGATTCCGCAGGCATCAGTCAAAATCACATCATAAATATAATTCTGGCTGTTTTGATAAGGAACAGTTAATGAAATGTCCTGAGATGCCGGGTCTCCCGAATTCAAAATATTCTGTATGTGTGTATCGCCTGTAGGCAAATGCAAAATGTAATGAATCTGCAGCGGATAAGCGATTACCGTACCGGGTGCGGGGATTATCGTATTGTTTGCGACCAATTGAGTACAGGACGGAGGCGACGTTTGCGTAAAACTAGGGTTCGTTGTAGTTAATAACAGCGGATTTACAGTTACTGTAAAAGCCTGTACGACAGCATTTCCGCAGCTGTCCGTAACCCTGGCGCGATAAATTCCGGCTGCTAAGCCTGTAAAGGTATTGGATGCCTGAGGCGGAAAAGTGGATGGACCTGATATGATGGCATAGCTAGCAGCAGTTCCTGTAGCCACATTTACTGTCGCATTACTGAAATTGGAGCAAGCCTGGTTAACAGATTCTACCGTATAGCTGAGAGGAACAAACGAACTTGCAATAGTAACATCCTGCTGTTGGGTTGTAGTGGTGTTCCCGACTGTCTCCCGGGCAATAATGCGGTAATCTCCGGGAACAAGCCCGTTAATCATATCATCGGTTCCGGAGGCATAAGGCGTGGTCACATCGGGCAGCTTATAAACGACATATACGATCGAACCACCGGGAGCAGTATCAGAAACCGTAAAGCGAAGTGTGCCATTTCCGGGGCAGGTTTCATTGGTATGGGTAACGGATAGCGTGAATCCAAATCCCACCAGAGGAAATAGTAACAGGAATAGTAAAGCTTGTATACTGAAGCGTATCTTCATAAAAATACTGAGGTAATCTCCTTAATTTATAACAGTTAAGTACCGGCATGTCCTACTCGTTTCGCTTGATTTTATTTCATCCTTAAAAATCTCTTTTTCATTTTGGAAGCTAAAAGTACAAAAAAAGCATTGCATTACGAAGTGCTCCGGCCAAGATAAATTTTTGTCTTTTTATTCCGGACCGGTTTATGGTAACCGAAAGGATCTAATCAATAATGACCTCCTGCAGTAGGGTAGGCTCATCATTATTGTTTTTGTAGAAAGAGCTCAATATCGCATTGTCTTTGATGATCTTAAAAAGCGATGGGTGCAGTTTTTCCGAAGCCGAGGTTTCTATTTCACTTAGCAATTCTCCGCTCTTGTCAAAAACCATATAGCTCCAATGATCATTTTTATTGACCGAAAGGACAACTAATTTCCCGTTGGGCATTTCCAGCAACTGATTGAAATCGGGATAGGCGGAAAGCTTGGTTTGTTTTTCAGATTGTGGCTGAAGGAAAGCATCCGTAGTGGCAATGGTCAGTTTTTTAGAAAAATAAGCTGCATATGCAAGCAGGAATTTATTTTCAGAAGTAGGCCGGAAACCTATCAAATAAGGAGAACGGTAGGAATCGATGTTCCCAAATTCGGCAACATATTCTGCCTTACCTTCCTTATAGCGAAAGAAACGGATCCCGTATTCTTTGTCAATAGGATTCCCAATGCCGAAATAAACATATCCGTCTTTTATGAAAAGCGGCGAATAGTCAAAACGATACATTTTAGGGTAAATGGTTTCGGTTTGAAAAACGATGTCGGGAACTTTAGTGGGGATTATAAAATTTTTCGAATCATGGAATTTATCCGTAATGATTTCAATAAGCGTGGGAATATATTCGGATTCGCCTACATTTCCTTTCATTTTCATCGCCAGGATGACCAGGTTTTGCCCCTTAAAGATCATATCTTGGATATAGGTATTGCCTTCGGTTCTCTATAGCTGTCGTACCGATTATTTCTTTTTTAGGATTGAGTTTTGTCAATGAAACCTGGTAATGGAATTGGTTATGGTGGTGCGCCGAATTTCCGCCAATCCAATAACAATTGTTGGTTTTGTCCCAAAGGATTTTGTGAAAGGAAGAGTGAAGCCCGGCGAGCTTGAGTATTTTATAATCAGGATCAGTGATGATGATCAACCCTTTACTGTCACTATCAATAGTATAATCACTAAGCTTGTAGATGGCATCCAGCCTTGCATCGCGGTCCTTGGAATAATTAGCTGTGATTTTAGCGCTTCCAACCAAAATATGGTTGCCAGTTTCATCAGTGATTTCATCATTAATTGATAGCGAATAGCCTTTAAACTGAAAATTATGGCTGTCGAGCTGCGATTGTGCAATGCTGCAATTCAGTGAAAATAATAATAGGATGGGAACTAGTAATTTGGTCATGGATTCGTGAGTAATATAAAATCAAATGTATTACTTTTTCGATTTATCCGGCAAATGTTAAACTTTTAATCAAAAAATGTTTTTTTGTTAAATTTGGGAAAACCAAATCTTTATGACCAAAAACTACCTCTTTTTTGTATGCGCCTTCGTATTTAATTTTCAATTTCTTTTTTCCCAAACTACATGGTATGTTTCCCAAAACGGAACCGGAACCGGAACCAGCTGGAATTTAGCTTCAAATAATCTGCAGGCAGTAATTGATAATGCTCAGCCTGGCGATCAGCTCTGGATCAAACAGGGAACATATCAGAGAAGCGTTGGGCTTTCTTTTTCTATAAAAGACGGAGTATCGATTTACGGCGGTTTTCCAAATACTGCCAATCCAACCCAAAATGACCGAAACCCAAGACTTTATGAAACAGTATTAAGCGGAAACGAATCGCGCGTTCTAGAAGCCTATGGAGGTTTTGACCCAATAAGCGCGTCCACGATTATTGACGGCTTAACAATTACAAATGGACAGGCTACGGCTGGAGCAGGAATCAATATCTATAATTGCGACGCTACTTTCCGGAACCTGAAAATAACCGGCAATGTTTCTTCAATGGGATTGGGCGCGGGTATGAGCATTGGGAATTCCAATTCGGTTTTCATGCAGATTTTGGTAACAGGTAATACTTCGGTACTAAATCCGGGTAGCGATGGTGATACCGGTGGCATCAGGATTATTGGCGGAAGCCCTAGATTTTATAATTCGGTCATTGCCAATAATCATGCTCAAGGTTACATTGGCGGCGTTTCGTTGACGCAAACCAACGCTTATTTTTACAACAGCATCATTTACGGAAACACAGCAGATTTGCATTACCCGGAAGCCATTAGCGACAATTTCTATTTTGGGCAAAATGTTACCTGTTATTCGGCTAACTGCATCTTGCAAGGCAGCCGCGGCAGCGATTACGCATTCCAGAACCCACAGTTTATGATTTATGGAAATGATTTGGGAGGAAACCTTGATGTAAATCCTATGTTCAATGCCGATTATTCGCTTCAGGCTGGTAGTGCCGGGATCAACAAAGGAAATACGCAGGCTTATCTTTCGGCGGCTAATAATTCGGGCAAAGATTTTTTCAATAACAACAGGATCGTTGATGCGATCGATATCGGTCTTTCGGAATATCAGAGTGTACAATCGGAAATTTTATATGTAAGGCAAAACGGGACAGGAGATGGCTCGTCATGGGCTAATGCATCAGGCGATTTGCAGTTGATGATGGACAAACAGTTTGCAGGCAAATCGGTATATGTTGCCGAAGGAACGTATTTTGCCCGGATCCGTATTTCAAACTGAGGGATAAAATCAGGATTTATGGCGGTTTTCCGGCAACGGGAAATCCTGCGTTTAATGACAGGAATGCTGAAGCACATCCGACAATCCTAACCTCAACCTATAGTACGATTATTGGTAATTACCATTCGGAAGACAAAAAGATTTCTGCCGAAACTTTGGTAGACGGTTTTGTGATTACCAGGAATACCAATTCGCCAGTAAATATGCTCGGTATTTTTGAACACAATTCTGAGGTTACTTATTCCAATTGTACCTTCAGGGAACTTAGTTATGGCGCGATCAAGATTTGGAACCAGTCCAATACTTCGTATACCGATTGTAAGTTTTTGGATAATGTTGCCCTGCATGAAGATTATACGACTGTTTTTATGCACATGGGTGGCCATGCTTCTTTTCAAAATTGTAATTTTATAGGGAATAAGGCTTTTGCTGGTTCCGCCGTTTATTTAAAAAACAACAGTTTTGTTCGTATGGATTCGTGCCTGTTCAGTGCCAATAACAATGATTTTATGTCAAGTACCGGCAAAGTAATCATGATAGAGAATAGTTCGGCAACGATTACCAATTGCGATTTTGATGCTAATGGTGACAACTACAGTGACGGAGCTGCGCTAAGCATATTCGGTTTTGTAGATCCCTACGTTCCCGAATGGACGCATCCTGTAACAGTAACTGTTGACCGATGCTCCTTTACCAATAACCTAAACAGGGGCGTACTTTATTCAGGGAGA
The DNA here is from genome assembly GCA_049841115.1 of Flavobacterium sp. Lineage (GTDB taxonomy): Bacteria > Bacteroidota > Bacteroidia > Flavobacteriales > Flavobacteriaceae > Flavobacterium. Next base: position 450,313 of record JASGHQ010000002.1, on the reverse strand, counting down.
TCAACAGATAAGACCTCTATCAGCAATTCACTGTTTTACAAAAACCAGGGCGGATCCGGAGGAGCGATTGCTAAGGCTCTGGACGGATCTTTTTATCTGACCAATTGTACGATTACACAGAATTATGCCTCTAACCAAGTGGCCGGCGGCATCTATATCGGAGAGGGCAATGGGAATAACTACATCCGGAATTCGATCATTTATAACAACTCGGCCATTTATTTTTATACTCCGGAAGTATGGGTTTATTCACCGGTAAGTTTCCGCAATACTATAATTAGGACTAGTGGCGGAAGCGCCAATTGGAATGCCGGAGCACTCAATTATTTTGATATGCCGCCAATGGCTGTTGATTTGGGCGGTAACCTTGATGTAAATCCGTTGTTTGCTGATGCTGCGAATGGTGATTTTCATCTTACAGGTTTGAGTCCGGCCATAAATTTGGGTGATAATTCGCTTTACAATACAGGAACTTTTCCTGATTTGTCATTATTTACCTCAGATCTGGATGGAACACCAAGGATACAGGAAAATAGGGTTGACATGGGAGCTTACGAATATATGCCGGATCTGGGTTTGAATCCAGTCGAGGTCACAAACGGAATTTCGGTTTATCCTAACCCGACTAAAGGTATTGTAAATGTGTATTCAGCATTTTCAGATGTAAAAGAAATCAAAATCTACAATATTCTTGGGAAGGAAATCATTACAGTCCAAGGAGATAAAATTGACTTAATCAATCTTTCTAAAGGTGTATACATTCTAAAAGCTAAACTTGATACCGGGATGATCTTTGCGGGAAAAGTGGTGAGAGAGTGATTTGCCTGAATTAAGCTGGGGTTTATGAAAATATTTAGCGAATCACTAATTCAGGCTAAATGCCTGTTTCATGACGATAAGCTTTCTGTCATAGTTTTCATAACGCACGATCATTTCAACTGTGATTTCTTTTTCTGCTACGGAAAATATCAGTTTTTGAATATCGGCTACCTTAAAAACAGTGAGCTCTCTTTGATTGGGTTTTAGAAAAGCATGTTTATTTAATGGTATTTCCTGTAATGCCTTGAACGAAGCAGTGCTGCTGCTCTTTAGCGGGGTAAGGGTAAACTGCACGCATTTTTCCTTAACCGTATTGATGGTTTTCATTTCAATTTGGCGTGGTTTTACTTCAAGGCTGCTGTCATCAATAATAAGCGTACTCGTTTTGTCATCAATCGTAAAAACCTGTAGCACCTCTTTCGGAATCATAATGCTCACTTCAGTTTTCGGAATGGCTATGGTGGTTTGGTAACTTACCGTTTCGTCTATAAACTGTGAAGCGTCGCCAGGATAATATTTACCAAAAAAGCCTGCAAAATTCTGAGCTTCTTTTTTAGGGTCATCCGTTTTGATGTAAATGTCATACAACACACTCGAAACATATTTGTTGGTTTGCTGAAATACCTGGTTAGCGATGCTTTTCAGTACCTGGGTGTCATTTTTCTCATCGATTACGATCTTTACTTTGGCTTCTTTTTTTAGGTCGTTTGCCAAAAGTTGGATAGCAGTTGCCTTTTTATCCCTGCTGTTGATGTACTTGTTGATGAACTCTGCCAGGACCTGCTCTTCAGAAAGGTTAAAAATGCTCAATCCTAACTCATATTTTTGCTTAAAGTTTTTCGGATTATAACTGTTAGGATCAAAACTACGAAGATAGGCCAGGATTGGGAATTTTTGCTCCATCTGGATATCAACGGGTACAGAAAAGTCGGTTTTGTCTTTGTTGACAATAATCTCAAATCCTGAGTTTCCAATTTTAAAAGCATTTTTTCTTTTGAAAATCAGCCCCAGGCTCTGAAAAGAGGCATCTCCATTCGGGCTGGCCGAATGCTGCAGGTCTTTATAGAAAACAGCCTGTGTCAAATCTTTTATCCATACATCATAGTAATTGAAGTCATTGGGCATTTGTTTGTCATGGCTTTCAGAGAAAAGATTTTTTAAGGAAGGGTAATAACGGTTGGCATTTTGTGCGCTTAAGACCATCGTAAATAGTATGCCTGCAATCAGAAATATTTTTTTCATGGTTTTATTCATACTTAATTTAAGCCAAGAAATCAATCCTGTAAAAGTACCTCCAAAATACTTATCGCAGCATCACTGATCTTTGTGCCCGGGCCAAAAACTGCAACCGCTCCCGAATCAAACAAAAATTGATAATCCTGTGCCGGAATTACACCGCCCACGATAACCATGATGTCCTCGCGGCCATAATTTTTGAGTTCTTCGATTACTTGCGGGACTAAAGTTTTATGCCCTGCCGCGAGTGAAGAAACACCCAAGATATGTACGTCATTTTCAACTGCCTGTTTGGCGGCTTCCTGTGGGGTTTGGAATAACGGCCCGATATCTACGTCAAAACCAACATCGGCGTAACCTGTAGCTACTACTTTGGCGCCACGGTCGTGTCCGTCCTGGCCCATTTTGGCAATCATGATACGCGGGCGCCTGCCTTCTTTTTCCGCAAAGGCATCGGCTAATTGTTTTGCTTTTTCAAAGCTTTCATCGTTTTTGATTTCTTTACTATACACGCCGCTGAATGATCTGATTTGTGCTTTATACCGCCCAAAAACGCTTTCAAGCGCATCGCTGATTTCTCCCAATGTGGCTCTGTTTCGGGCTGCTTCCACCGCTAAAGATAATAAATTATCACCTCCATTTTTAGCAGCATCGGTTAATTTTAAAAGACTGGCTTTCACTTTATCATTATCGCGCGTCGCTTTTATCTGCTCTAAACGCTCAATCTGCTGCTTGCGGACCATTTGGTTATCCACATCCAGGATGTGCAATGGATCTTCTTTTTCCAAACGGTATTTGTTGACACCAACAATAATATCCTGGCCGCTGTCAATTCGTGCCTGCTTACGCGCTGCGGCTTCTTCGATGCGTAGTTTTGGGATCCCGGCTTCAATCGCTTTGGTCATTCCGCCCAATGCTTCCACTTCTTCAATCAGGGCCCAGGCTTTTTCAGCAATTTCAGCTGTAAGCGATTCGACATAATAACTTCCTGCCCAAGGATCTACGGTTTTGCAGATTTTGGTTTCTTCCTGTAAAAATATCTGGGTATTCCTGGCAATCCGTGCCGAAAAATCGGTTGGCAATGCAATGGCTTCGTCTAAAGCGTTGGTATGTAGGGATTGGGTTCCGCCAAATGCTGCGGCTGTGGCTTCAATGGCAGTCCGTGCTACATTATTAAACGGATCCTGCTCGGTTAAACTCCAGCCCGAAGTTTGGCAATGGGTTCGCAGTGCCAATGATTTGTCGTCTTTTGGCTCGAACTGTTTTAGAAGTTTGGCCCAAAGCATACGGCCTGCGCGCATTTTGGCGATTTCCATGAAATGATTCATTCCTATGGCCCAAAAGAACGACAGTCGGGGAGCGAAGTCGTCTATTTTCATCCCGGCAGCCAAGCCGGTGCGGATGTATTCCAATCCGTCGGCTAAGGTATATGCCAGTTCAATGTCGGCAGTAGCCCCGGCTTCCTGCATGTGGTAGCCCGAAATCGAAATCGAATTGAATTTGGGCATTTTTTTACTGGTATATTCAAAGATATCCGCAATGATTTTCATCGAAGGGGTAGGCGGGTAGATGTAGGTATTACGAACCATAAATTCTTTCAGGATGTCATTTTGGATCGTTCCAGAAAGCAGTTCGGCTGCAACGCCCTGTTCTTCCGCAGCAACGATATAGAAAGCCATGATAGGTAAAACGGCACCATTCATTGTCATAGAAACCGACATTTCATTGAGCGGAATCTGGTCGAAAAGGATTTTCATATCCTCAACCGAATCGATTGCTACGCCGGCTTTTCCGACATCTCCAACCACCCGGTCGTGATCAGAATCATAACCGCGGTGCGTGGCCAGATCAAATGCGACTGACAAACCTTTTTGCCCTGCCGCAAGATTCCTTCGGTAAAAGGCGTTGCTTTCTTCTGCTGTAGAAAACCCTGCATACTGGCGGATAGTCCACGGGCGGCGCACGTACATTGTGGCATAAGGCCCGCGCAGGTTAGGTGCAAATCCGGCTCCGAAACCGATGTGTTCTAAACCTTCTATGTCATTTTCTGTATAAGAAGATTTGATTTCGATGCCTTCAGCGGTAGTAAAGTTACCGGTTGCCGGTTGTTGGTTGTCGGCAATGCCATCGCCTAATTTTATATGTTGGATATTTTTTCTCATGATTCTTCATGTGCCAAGCGTTCCTGTTCCAGTTTTTCAGCCAAACGCTTTTCGATAATTGGAACAATCAATGTTTTTCGTGGATTTTGCTTCACGAATGGATACAATTCAAGATCGTGCTTCATCTTGTCGTTTTTATTAGGATATTTATTTGTCCCCAATAATATTTCTTTGCCATTGTCAAAGAGTTCCTGTTCTTTAGCGGCGCTTTCACTGATTTTTTTCTGTATATTACCTTCGATCAGTTGTGTGATGAATCCGCCTTTTTCTTCAATTTCCTTAAATAAAATCAAGGCTTTTTCTGCCAATTGTTCGGTCAACGTTTCGATGTAATAAGCTCCGTCTGAAGCATTGCTCACTTTGTCAAAATAACTTTCGTGTTTTAAAACCAGCAATTGATTGCGTGCAATCCGGTCGCCAAACTCATTGTCTTTATGGTAAATAGCGTCATAAGGCAAATTGGCCACGGCATCGGCTCCGCCTAAAATTGCGCTCATGCATTCGGTTGTGGTGCGAAGCATATTGACATTGTAATCGTATAAGGTTTTGTTACGCCTGGTTGGGGTAACAATGATATGGCATTTTAAATCCTTCTGGTATTCGGCAGCCAAAGCATCGAATAAAATCCGCATTGCTCTTAATTTGGCAATCTCGAAAAAATAATTCGTACCGACCGAGAACTTCAATGGTGATATCGTCCCAAATGTAGTTTCTGTTAAAATATTCATTGATATGTGCCAAAGTGAAAGCCAGTTGCTGTACCATATTGGCTCCGGCATTTTGGTAGTTTCCGGATTGAATAGTAATGTAAGGCACTATCGGCATATCGTTTCCTGGATCAAATCTGGAAGGCGCAAATCCTCTTACAATATCCAACCCCTTAAAATCACTTTCCAGACTAGTGAACCAATTACCATCTTTTGCCAACTGACCGATTGGATCTACCTGAATTATGAATTGAGCACCATCGTTCCTGTAAGCATAATTCATAATGTTGATCTGCATATAATCGATATCGAAAAAAGGCAGATTGAAGTAATAGGTTGTATTTTTCAGAGGAAGGTCTTTCATCAATTCTTCGATGGAAACTTCCTTGTTTTCAATGGTAAAACGAATGCTTTCGGCACCACGGCTCAATGCATCCAAAGCTCTTTTATTGGATAATCCGACATCGTGGACAAAGATATTCTGTACAATCTTAAAAGTATCCGTTTTTTGGTTTACGGCATACTTTATTTCCGATTCATCTTTATGGTAAAACGGCCTTACCTTAATGCCTTCCAAACTTTCCCAAACCAAGGTTTCGTTGTAATCGGCACCTTTGAGTTCGTACTGGATTTGCTGTTTCCATTGTTTTGAAGAAACGGGTTCGAAAGCATCAAATAAATTTTCAGCCATGATGTAACTTATAAGGATTTTGATTTAGACTGCTCGTCTTTAATAGAATCGCCTTCAAATTCGATGATGTAAATATCTTCGCTGTCGCGCTTCATATAATATTTTTCACGGGCATATTTTTCAATCTGATCGGGGTTTTTAAGGAGCTTGATGTTTTCTTCATCCTTCCTTATTTCGTCCTGGTAATAGGCTTTGTTGTCTTCAAGTTCGTCGAGCTGTTTGTTCAGGATGCGGTGATCCATGTACGAAGTATTGTCGAGGAACAGCATCCAGACACAAAAAAAAACCAACACAATGACGTATCTGTTCCCAAGGATTTTGAGGATTGGATAGGTATCTGTCAGGTTTTTAAAGTAGCCCATGGAAAATAAGCTTTTACGTAATTCTTTGATTGATTACCGCTCTTACAATATCAATTGCAACGGTATTGTATTTGTCATTCGGGATAATGATGTCGGCGTAAGCTTTTGTTGGTTCAATAAACTGCTGGTGCATTGGTTTTAATGTCGTCTGGTAACGGTTTAAAACTTCTTCCATGTCTCGGCCACGCTCCGCAATGTCCCTTTTCAGACGACGGATCAACCGCTCATCAGAATCGGCATGGACAAAGATTTTGACATCAAACATATCACGCAGTTCCGGGTTTGATAGGATCAATATCCCTTCAACAATCATTACTTTCCTTGGATGTGTCATGATGGAATCTTCGGTACGGTTGTGTGTTACAAATGAATATACCGGTTGTTCTATGGTTTCTCCTCTTTTTAATTCTGTAAGATGTTTTACCAATAATTCAAAGTCGATGGCCCGTGGATGATCAAAATTAATCAATCCTCTTTCCTCAAAACTCAGGTTATTGTTTTCCCTGTAATATGAATCCTGAGAAATCACCCCAACTTCAGCTTCGGGTAATTCATTAATAATCTGTTGGACAACAGTCGTTTTTCCACTTCCGGTACCACCAGCAATTCCAATAATAAGCATATATAATCTGTGTTGTTATAGTTTCAACAAAAATAGAAATTATATCGGAAGCACATTTTATTTTTTAGAGAAATATTAGAATAAAAAAAGCCCCAGATCTTATCAGAAAAGAGGCCTTTTAATTTTTTTAAAGAAAACTATTTTTTTACAAATTTTGTGTTTCTGCCAGAATTCGATTTAATTATATACACTCCTGAATTTAGGGAACTTACATTGATGGTGTTTGTTCCGGATTTTAAATCATAGTGCTGGAGTATTTTTCCGGCCATATTGGTAATTACAATTTTAGAATCTTCTTTCGCATCAATATACAGCTGATGGTTAGCCGGATTTGGATAGATTCTCCATTCCTCTTTTTCATACACGCCTACGCCCAAAGTAGTAATTGAAATGCAATCAGAGGTTTTAGTACATCCGTTCTGAGTTACGATAACCGCGTAGGAACCGCTTGAACTAGGGGTGAAGGAAGAGTTAGTCGCCCCATTTATTGGCAGATTATCGGCACAATTGATCCATTGATAGGTGGCTCCGGTTGCAGCTGCAGTAATGGTATTTCCTTGTGTAGTCGTTTGTACGTTTACCGAATTTACCGTAACGCCTATCGTATTACTGGTAACTGATGCAGGAAATGCACAGGCCGCATTGCTCGTCATCATGCAGGATACGTTATCACCATTTGTAAGTGATGTAGTCGTATAGGAAGCATTGTTGGTGCCCACATTATTTCCGTTTACTTTCCATTGATATGCAGGTGAAGTTCCTCCGTTGGCCGGAGTTGCATTGAAAGTGATGCTGCTTCCCTGGCAGATTGACGTAGTAGATGCGTTTATTGTTACGGTTGGCGTGCAATTAGCAGGCGGCGGCCCTACTAAACAAATATTGAATCCATAGTTGGTAATCGGGCTGGCCGGATTTACCACACGGATGTAGTAAGTTCTTCCCAAAGTAAAATCATTATTGGAATAGCTTATGGTGTTTAACGATGGTGTTATGCATTTGAATCGGTTTCCGGTACAGCTGTCTTCGTAAATCTCAAAGGCATAGTACATCTGGTTGTTGGCATTTGGCCTTGTGATGTAGATTGACATGGTCTGGCTTGTTGCGGTAAATCGGTACCACACATCCTGAGTGGTTTGGTTGGCACAGGATGGTATCGCTCCGTCAAGCAATGCTCCGCTGAACGTTCCCGTAGTATAGGTGCAGTTGGCAGAAGGCGTAAGCTCGGTGGCGTTGGCACAGGCATCATTGGCCGGTTTTGGAAATGCCTGCAGGCAGATATTAAATCCGTAAGTCGTTATCGCACTGTCTGGATTTACCACCCGGATGAAATAGGTCCTTCCGATAACAAAATCGGTATTGAAATAATTTACGGCATTGAGTGTAGGCGCGATGCATTTGAATCGGTTCCCGGTACAGCTGTCTTCGTAAATTTCAAAGGCATAGTACATCTGGTTGTTGGCATTTGGCCTTGTGATGTAGATTGACATGGTCTGGCTTGTTGCGGTAAATCGGTACCACACATCCTGAGTGGTTTGGTTGGCACAGGATGGTATCGCTCCGTCAAGCAACGCTCCGCTGAACGTTCCCGTAGTATAGGTGCAGTTGGCAGAAGGCGTAAGCTCGGTGGCGTTGGCACAGGCATCATTGGCCGGTTTTGGAAATGCCTGCAGGCAGATATTAAATCCGTAAGTCGTTATCGCACTGTCTGGATTTACCACCCGGATAAAATACGTTCTTCCGATAACAAAATCGGTGTTGAAATAATTTACGGCATTGAGTGTAGGCGCGATGCATTTGAATCGGTTCCCGGTACAGCTGTCTTCGTAGATTTCGAAGGCATAGTACATCTGGCTGTTGGCATTCGGCCTTGCGATATAGATTGACATGGTCTGTTCCGTGGCAGTGAACCGGTACCACACATCCTGGGAAGTCTGGTTGGCACAGGAAGGGATCGCTCCGTTAAGCAACGCTCCGCTGAAAGTTCCTGAAGTATAGGTACAGTTGGCAGATGGCGTAAGCTCGGTTGCATTGGCGCAGGTATCATTGGCCGGTTTAGGAAATGCCTGCAGGCAGATGTTAAAGCCATAGGTTGTTATTGCGCTGTCCGGATTGACCACACGGATAAAATACGTTCTTCCGATAACAAAATCGGTGTTGAAATAATTTACAGCATTGAGTGTAGGCGCGATGCATTTGAATCGGTTCCCGGTGCAGCTGTCTTCGTAAATCTCAAAGGCATAGTACATCTGGCTGTTGGCATTCGGCCTTGCGATATAGATGGACATGGTCTGTTCGCTGGCAGTGAACCGGTACCATACATCCTGGGAAGTCTGGTTGGCACAGGATGGGATCGCTCCGTCAAGCAACGCTCCGCTGAACGTTCCTGAAGTATAGGTACAGTTGGCAGATGGCGTAAGCTCGGTTGCATTGGCGCAGGTATCATTGGTCGGTTTAGGAAACGCCTGCAGGCAAATGTTAAATCCATAAGTCGTTATCGCACTGTCTGGATTTACCACCCGGATGAAATAGGTTCTTCCGATAACAAAATCGGTGTTGAAATAATTTACAGCATTGAGTGATGGCGCGATGCATTTGAATCGGTTCCCGGTGCAGCTGTCTTCATAAATTTCAAAGGCATAGTACATCTGGTTATTGGCATTTGGTCTTGCGATATAGATGGACATAGTCTGTTCCGTGGCAGTAAATCGGTACCACACATCCTGGGAAGTCTGGTTGGCACAGGATGGGATCGCTCCGTTAAGCAACGCTCCGCTGAAAGTACCCGAAGTATAGGTACAGTTGACAGAAGGCGTAAGTTCGGCAGCGTTGGCGCAGGTGTCATTCGCCGGTTTAGGAAACGCCTGCACGCAGATGTTGAATCCTAAGTTTGTTATCGCGCTGTTCGGATTGACCACGCGGATGAAATACGTCTTTCCGATTATGAAATCGGTGTTGAAATAATTTACAGCATTCAGTGATGGCGCGATGCATTTGAATCGGTTCCCGGTGCAGCTGTCTTCGTAGATTTCGAAAGCATAATATATCTGATTATTGGCATTTGGCCGCGTGATAAAGATTGACATGGTCTGTTCTGTAGCAGTGAATGTGTACCACACATCTTGGGAAGCCTGGTTGGCACAGGATGGAGGAGTTCCTTCCAGTGTTGAGCCACTGAAGCTGCCCGAAGTATAATTACAGGCTGTGGTTGGGTTTAGCTGAATTGCATTGGAACAGCTATCGTTGGCATAAATGCTGATGTTCCAAAAGAAAATAAAAAGTAACAGTAAATGTTTTTTCATGGAATGTATTTAATTTGATTGTTGATTTACGTCAGCAAACCTACATTTCGGACAATAGATACTTGTGCAATCATGTTGCCAAATTATGGATTATTGTTGCGGAAGTGTTAAATTTACTGGCCTTTAAGGAATTGGCTTGGGCTTTTTTGGAAGTATTCGGTAAAAGACTTTGTAAAATAAGATTGGCTGCTGAAACCACATTTATAGGCAATCTCAGTAATATTCCCTTCATTATTTGTGAGCAGGTCTTTCGCTTTTTCAAGCCGGATCATGCTGATAAAGGCCGTTGTGGAAAATCCGGTCAGTGATACTAATTTTCGATGAAGCTGGCTTCGGCTTACATTCATATCACTCGAAAGTTCATTAACGGAATACTCATTATTATCTATATTCCTGATGACATTTTCAACAACTTTATTGACATAGGCATTTTCGCTTTTGATCCGTTCTTCAAATGTCTTTTCCGATTGAACCGACTCTTTATAGGATTCCCGATTCCTTTGAACTGTAGCAAAAATATTTGTAATGGTCAGCTTAAGTTCCTCTGGCGAGAAAGGTTTGGAAATGTAGGCATCGGCTCCATTTTGAAGTCCTTGTAATCGGCTTTCGATTGATGCTTTTGCTGAGAATAATACAACAGGCAGATGGTTGGTCAATTCATTTGATCTTATTTCATGCAGCAATTCGACACCGTCTTTTCCGGGCATCATGACATCGGAAAGAACGATGTCCGGTAAATTTTCATTAATCAGGTCTATGGCATGCTTTCCATTTATAGCATGAATAACCTGAAAGCTGTCTTTTAGCATAGAAATACTGAAAGCAGCAGTATCCGGATCATCTTCTGCCAATAAAAGGATAGGATTATTTTCGTTTTGGACAGGATGTGCATTCACTTCCATTTCTTTTATCGGAACAGAAACCAGGAATGCCGTACCATCCGCATTACTTTGAAGTTCAACGGTTCCTTGTGCCAATTCAACCAATTCCTTGACAAGAGATAAGCCTATTCCGGTACCGTTTAGGTGTGATGTACCTTTTCCCCTGAAAAAACGCTGGAATACCTGTTTTTGTTCTGCCTTAGGAATTCCGTTACCATTATCATTTACTTTGATTGATAATTGAGTTCCGTTTATTTGCGAAATGACTTCTATTTTTGACTTTTCCGGACAATATTTTATGGCATTTCCAATTAGGTTGGAAACTATTTTTTCCAAAGCATTGGAAGGGAACGAATGGCTTTTTTCAGTATTTGACGGAATATTGACAATTTCAATTTCTTTTGCTTTAGCCTCATTCATAAAGTTGCTGACGATTGTTTCGATAAAATCATCAATAGGACCGGTAGTGTAGTGCAATTGAAAACTTCCTTTTTTTAGTTTTGATGTATCCAATAATTCATCAACCAGATTCATCAGTTTTTTTGAATTCCGTTCCATCAGCCCCAGTTCCTGCTGATAGGAGAGATCCGGGTTTTGCTTCATGACCTGGATCGGGCCATCTATTAAGGTAAGCGGCGTTTTGATTTCATGCACTATGTTTTCAAAAAGCTTTAACTTTTCCTGTTCTAATTTTTGACTAAGTTTTTTTCTTTGGAAAAGGATGTAAGTGATGATTCCGGCAATCAGAAACAATGCGATTGAACTGAAAATGAGCATAATCTGTTGGTTTTTTGCTTTTTCAATCTCATGTTTGTGCTGCTGGATCTGTTTTTCCTTTTTCGCAGTCTGGTATTTGATTTCCAGCTCTTCAATTTCCTTTTGTTTTGCCTTTGAAAGTAAACGCTGGCGGGTTTCAACTTCAAGTTTTTTGTAATGATAGGCATTTTTGAAATCCTTGATTGAATCATAAAGCCCGCTGATCCTTTCAAATAATCTTGCTTTGTATTCGTCTTCCGGTCGCAGTTCATTGGTTGCAATAGCATTTTTCATGTACTGCATTGCCTTTGGGTAATTTTTTTTGGACAGATAGTAATCGCCTATATTCTGGTATACGCTCATCATATTGAGGTAATCTTTATTCTTTGCAGAAAAACTAAGGCTTTTTTCGTAATAATAAATGCAGGAATCAGGCTTTACGCTTTGGTATGCTGCCCCTAAAGAATTGTAAATTGTCGCAATAGATTCGTATTGTTTATCCTTAAGTAAGGTCTTTTCGGCTTCCTTTAATGTCTTTATGGATTCTCCGAAAGATTGATTTGCAATTTGTATAGCTGCAATATTTGCTGAAATAAAGGCATAATATTTATAATCATTTGCTTCTTTTTTTGATTTTGCTGCCAGCTTTAAATAATATTCGGCCTTCTTCAAATTATTCAGATAAAAATAACAGGTTCCAATGCCATTATATAATGTCCCCGACAGCGATTTTTCGTTATGCTTTTCCGAAATTTCCAATCCTTTCAGATAGGAAGCAATTCCTTCCTTTATCTTATTCTGTTTTTGATAGGCTTCACCAATCATGGCATAGGACCGGATTACTATTTTATGGTCGTTAGTTTGTTGCGCCTGATTTTTCGCAATCTGGCTATATTTTATACTTGAATCGGGGTTTTCGGAAAGATAATATTTTGCCAGTTCCAGGTTTAGTTCCGCCTTTTTCGAATCCTCTGCTTTTTTTATCAATGTAGTAAGAGAATCAACGGTATTGTTTTGACCAGCTGATTGTTGGGATAAAATAAGGATGGCAATTGCAATGAGGAAGCGGAAATTTTTTAGCATAGACAGGGGCATTTTAAAAAAAATCCTTTCTGTAAAAAAAACAGAAAGGATTTACCGGTCGGGGTGGCAGGATTCGAACCTGCGGCCTCCTGCTCCCAAAGCAGGCGCGATAACCGGGCTACGCTACACCCCGAAAGCGAGTGCAAATATAAAACTAAAAATCAGTAATCAAAATGTTTTTCAACAATAATATAATCTTATTCACAAATTGCATTTAGCGATTGGGTTACGGATTAATTTTTGGGTTAAAAGGCTTAACTTTGCGCCGAAAATAAAACACATATCATGTCTGATACAATCGAAAAAGTAAAATGCTTAATCATAGGCTCTGGGCCTGCGGGCTACACAGCCGCTATTTACGCTGCCAGGGCAAATATGTTCCCTGTTTTATACCAGGGAACCCAACCAGGTGGCCAGTTGACCACAACGAATGAAGTTGAAAATTTCCCGGGTTATCCAGATGGTGTGACCGGCCCGGAAATGATGATACAATTACAGGAACAGGCAAAACGTTTCGGAACCGATATCCGTGATGGCTGGGCAACAAAGGTTGATTTTTCGGGAAGCGTCCATAAGGTTTGGATTAATGAAACCACAGAAATCCATGCAGATACGGTGATTATTTCTACCGGGGCTTCGGCTAAATATTTAGGATTGCCATCAGAACAGCATTACCTTAATATGGGTGGAGGTGTTTCTGCCTGTGCGGTTTGCGACGGATTCTTTTACAGGAACCAGGAAGTTGTGATTGTTGGAGCAGGTGATTCGGCTTGTGAGGAAGCACATTATTTGTCAAAGCTTTGTAAAAAAGTGACCATGTTGGTTCGCAGTGATAAATTCCGTGCATCCAGGATTATGGAAGAACGTGTGCGCAAAACCGAGAATATCGAAATATTGATGCACCACGAAACCGAGGAAGTTATTGGTGACGGTCAGGTGGTTACTTCTGTAAAAGCCAAAAACCGAGCTACAGGAGAAATCACTGAGATTCCGGCAACTGGTTTCTTTGTAGCTATCGGACACAAACCAAATACGGATATTTTTGCAGATTACATTACGCTTGACGAAACAGGCTATATCATCAATACGCCTGGGAGCTCAAAAACAAATGTTGATGGGGTTTTTGTTGCCGGGGATGCTGCCGACCATGTTTACAGGCAAGCCATTACTGCAGCCGGAACAGGTTGTATGGCTGCTTTGGATGCCGAAAGGTATCTGGCTGCAAAAGAATAATCCTGTTAGCATATCATTTACGATACAAAAAATCCCGCAAAAGCGGGATTTTTTTGTTATTTAGCTGGTCTTTTCTTCATCATGGAACTGTCGGAGAAACGCTTGATGTCTATTTTTGTTGGCTCGCCAAACAATTCGATTTCACTGTTACCAGAAGCATCAATGGTTGCATTTCCGGTAATGTTGATGCTGGTTTTTGAATACGAGCCTACTTCGAGCAATGTGGTTTTTGATGTTAGTTTCTTTCCGGTAAAATCGGCATTGTTGTCTAAGCGCAGTTTGAGGTTCAGTACATCGCCTTCAATTTCGGCAGATGCTTTCTGGTACATGTCAAATCGCATTTCACCACTTGAAATCAGTGCTTTCAGATAGGCACTTTTACTTAGGTCGATGGCTGATTTTTCTGATTTAAGGTTTAATTCCACTTTTGATTTGTCGTTGGCCATCAGTGTGAAAACCTTGGTTTTGGCATTCAGGAATAATTTGGCATAATCATAACTTTTGAAAGTTACATTATCTAAAGTCACATCGGTTAATGCGGTTACGTTGGTTTCGTCTTTGGCAATAACCATATTCAGTTTATCGGTATAAGTAATGCGGATGCTTAGCTTTTTATAGCTCGACATGTCGCGGGTTGTAGAAATCCTAAGGTTTTTCCCGGTAAGCTTATAATCCACAAATTCAATCAGGTTGTCATCTGCTTCAATTTCTAATGCACATTCATCTCCTTTTACCAAAAAGACTTCCAGGTTATCTTCTACTTCAATGCTTTCAAAGCTGCCCACCTGTTTTTGTTCAAGCTTGACAATTTTTGAGCCTTTTGCTTTTTCCTTTTTCTGGGCAAACGTAAGGAGTGAAGCAAAAAGAAGGAATAATGTAATTATTTTTCTCATGAATATACCTACTATATTTCCCCAAAAATAGAAAAAAAAACATCCCGATGAAACTCAGGATGTTTTATTAACTTATTCTTTTGACACGCTTCCGCCGGAACTCTCATTTTTGCTGACCGTTTTCGGTGTTCCGCTATAGCTTACCGAACTTCCGCTGGAGGCTTTTCCGTTTAGGCTTACCAATGGGTGGACCTGGGTGGAGCTTCCGCTTGTGGATTCGGATATAACATCATTTACCAGCAAATCACGGGCTTCAATCTGGCTTCCGCTTGAGCTGTCGGTGTTTAGTTTTAATGCTTTACCTTTGAGGTTTACCGAACTTCCGCTGGAAGATTCGCAGGTGATGCTGTCATATTCCAGGTCAAGCTCTGCACGGCTTCCGCTGCTGACATCTACAGAAATATTATTGCCCTTAATTGTCCCCAATGAAGTAACTGATGAGCCGCTTGAGGTTTCAACACTGCTTAGGGCGGGCATTTTTACACGGATGTTTTTGGCGGCCGCTTCATCAATGTTTTCATCTGTTGTAATTAGCAGCGTTCCGTTTAGGACGTTGGTCTGAATGTGTGATTGCAGGTTTTCATCAGCTTCTACTTCTACAAAATAGGTTTCTGCCTGCTCTACTGTTACGTTCAGGCCGCGTTCGACATCTATTTTGGAGAAATTCCCCAGGACCTCACGTTTTTGTGTGGTTACATTTCCGTTTCCGTCGATGCCGCCGCCAAGGTCGATCTTGGCATTACATGAGCTGAATAATGCAGTTACTGCAACAGCTGCAATTACTTTTGTTGAAAACATTGTGAATTTTACCATGGTTAGTTAGTTTTGATTATTACTCCGCTTTTATCCATTTTAAGCGATCCTTTTCTGATGTTTTCTGGTTCTGTTTTTCCAGATTTTGTTTCGATTACCGTTTTGCCGTCTACTGTAACGGTTACAGTTTCTGTACTGTCATTTTCATGCGTAACTGTTGTTACTCCCGGAGCATCGCCTTCAATATCGTCATACTCGTTGTCTTCGGCAGGGCAGTCAAGGCATTTTACCTGATTGTCGCCTACTTTGTAAGTGTACTTATCCGATTCGTACCTAAAATTAAAGAACCCGTTATCTGTGTCATCAAAATCTTCAATGCTTTCGTTTGCTTTGAACAAGGTTCCTTTTGGCAGGTAAAGGTAAATTTCTACCCTTTGTCCCCTGAATTTGTTGGCAACATCGGTAATCAAATAATTATCTAAAATTAACTGATTTCTTTCAATCTTGTATCCGTATTTGATTTTTTCGGCACGGCTGCGGGCATCAAAAGAGGTTTTACCGGCTGCCAGCCTTTCAATCTGGATGTAAGGAAGCTTTGCTTCGGTAGGCATCACCTGTAGCGCAATATTGTTAGAATAGATTACATCTTTGTTGTTTTCATCCTGTGTCAGCCTAAAATCCGTATGGTGGTAACGGTCTTTTGAATAAAAATCATTGTTCTGGAATTTGATTAGCAGTGTATCGGTAGGAGCGATGTTGATGGTTTCTTTCTTCACATCCTTACCATCGTAAGCGATTTGCGTTGCTTCGTTTATGCCTAATGAAATTAAAATTCCTACTGCAATGATCCAGATTCCCAATAGGCTGAACCTGATGATGTTTCCGATAGGCCTTAAATTGGTTACCAATAATTTCAAGCCCAGCCAAAGGAAGAAAAACAATGGGATGCCTGCTGCCAATAAGAACAATACTCCCTGTGCCCAGATTGGGGTTTCCAGTCCAATTGGCGTACTGATATGGTTTAGGATATAATTATCCGGCATTGATGATGAAAAAATCATAAAGATGGATACAAAGCATACCAGTAGCAGTGCAATGGAAGAAAAGACTACGATGATAGCGCCCAGTACTTTTGCAAAAACCTTGAAAACATTCAGGAGTGCATCGCCAAGCCCACCGGCTACTCTGTTAGCGCCATTCTTTACGTCGTTTCCCATTTTGTCATAGTCTGCATTTTTGAATTTGTTGGAAACGCTGTCAAATTCTTCGCGGACTTTTTTCTCGATATTGGAAATCGTCACCGGCTCTCCTGTCATTTCAAGCTTTTCAGAAGTAGTGATGGCTTTTGGCATTGCGATCCAAAGGATCAGGTAGGCAAGTATACCAAAGCTTGTGAAGGCCAATAGCAAGAAGATGATTTTGATCCAAACCGGCTCAATTCCGAAATAATGGCCTAATCCTGTACAAACTCCGGCAATGGTTCCGCGGTCTTTGTCACGGTATAGTTTTTTGGTTTTTGTGTAAGGATAGAACGGTTCAGCCGCTTTGGTTTCTTCCTCGTCATCAAGGCGGTAATCTTCAGGCTGGCCCATTACCCCGATTACTTCATCTACATCTTTATTATTGATGGCATGCTTGTCGCTTTTTTGTTTCTCTGCAAGTAACTCCGCCACACGCATTTCAATGTCTTTCATGATTTCATCTTTACCTGATGAATTGGAAAGTGAACGTTTTATAGCCTCGAAATATCGGGTCAACTTTTGGTATGCGTCTTCATCTATGTGAAAAACTAAACCTCCTATATTTATATTTACTGTTTTGTTCATGATTTCTTTGATTTGTTGGTTGTGATGATGTTTACGGCACCTGAAAGCTCTGCCCACGTACCACTTAATTCTGTTAAAAATGTTTTTCCTATTTCGGTAAGGCCATAATATTTCCTTGGTGGCCCCGAAGTTGATTCCTCCCAACGGTAGTTGAGCAGGCCGTCATTTTTAAGTCTTGTCAATAGCGGATAAACAGTTCCCTCTACCACAAGCAATTTTGCGTTTTTCAAAGTGTCTAATATTTCAGAAGTGTAGGCTTCCTTGTCTTTTAGGACCGAAAGGATGCAGAATTCTAAAACACCTTTACGCATCTGGGCTTTTGTGTTCTCAATATTCATAATACATGATTTAATTTTTTTCGATTAATACTAAACGTTTTTTGATTGATGATTGATGATTTTTTCCGCTTCGCTCCAAACAGTTCGGCTGCGCCTCGGGTGATGATTGATGATAATTTTGATTAGTCTTCGGAAACCAGTACAATCAGGTTGGATTGCTTTTCCCCGATAAGCTTCACCAGGTATTTTTCGTTTTCTTCCATGGTAAAGTTTAGTTTGTTTTCTCCGGCTTTTTGGAACTTTTCAGTTAAAATAGTATTGTTTCTTTTGTCGGTTACGATTACGTTAATGTTGTCTTCGGTTTTTAATTTGAATTTCAGATTTACGTCTACATTTTCTTTGGCTACAATTTCGAATTGATGATTTTCTGTTTGCGCCTTACTTTGGTACGTTTGGAAGTTTTTAACTTCAATTCCTCTGTCCTGGGCTACTAATTTTGCCGACATAGCCAGTAACATTCCTGCGATTAAGATTAATTGTTTCATTTTGATTGTGATTTTTGATGATTGATGATTGATGATTTTTTGATGATTATTTAAAGAAAGGTATGCTCAGCGGATATTTATAAGCTTCCCCGTTGGAGGCCTTTACAGCTGCGAGTATGGTCAGGATAAACTCGGCTACTTTTAAGACTCCGAATAAAAAGCCGGCTGTGATTCCCAGAACGGCAATTCCATTGATTTCGCCAAAGTGAAAATTCCTGATTATGAAATCGTCACCGTTGATAATGGCTTCAAATGGTATGTTATGGAAAAAAGTATACAACATAATTGGTATGGCGATCAAACATAATACTATGCTGTAGAGGAACATGCTCAACTGAAAATTCATTACTTTTTTTCCGTTTTCGTTCACAAATTCTGATTCGTCTTTCTTGGAACTCCAAATTACAATAGGGAAGATGTAATTTCCAAACGGAATCAGGTATTGTGTTAAAGTGCTAAGGTGTAAAACTGTAGCGATGTTTTTGTCACTTGTTTTTGTCATGATTTCTTGATTTAAGTTGATGATTGAAACAATACTATAGATAGTCTATTAATTTCTTATACAAAGATACAATCAAAAAAAGGTATTATGCAATACAAAGTACTTAAATTTAACAAAAAATTAACAATTTTAAATGCACAGAAATCAGCCCCATTTTCATTATATTTACAGTAAAATCAAGCCTTATGGAAATTTCACCGTCTAAATTGAACAGTTTCCTGTTTTTTAAATTGCCCTCTGCTTTTTGGAGTGGAGTAAGGGTAAAATCGATATCAAAAGACCAATGTGTGGTAACTGTAAAGCACCGATGGTTCAATCAGAATCCGTTTAATTCGATGTATTTTGCAGTACAGGCAATGGCTGCTGAGCTCACAACAGGCGCTTTGGTAATGATGCAGATCAAGCTTAGCGGAAGGAAAATCTCCATGCTGGTAGCCAATAACAATGGCAATTTTACCAAAAAAGCTACAGGAAGGATTGTATTTACCTGCAACGACGGCCACTTGATTGGAGAAGCAATCCAAAAAACAATTGCCAATGGCGAAGGCCAAACCATCTGGATGAAATCGATAGGAATAAACGAAAATGGCGAACAGGTTTCCGAAATGAACTTCGAATGGAGCATTCGCCTGAAACCGTAACAAACGTTAAACCCGTTATAATTAGGTTTTATTTGTGATAGCTTGTTTGTAATTTTGGTAAAACACACAACAAACAATCCATGAAAATTTTAGTTACAGGCGCAACAGGTTTGGTTGGCAAGGAACTGGTGAAGCATTTGCGGGCAAAAAACCATACGGTCAATTACCTTACCACTTCACTTTCCAAAATCAAAAACAAATCGAATTATAGAGGCTTCTATTGGAATCCCGAATTGGGCAAAATAGATGAAAACTGTTTGTATGAGGTTGATATAATAGTGCATTTGGCCGGAGCAAATATCTCCAAGCGCTGGACCAATGCCTACAAACAGGAAATTATCGAAAGCCGTACTTTGTCAGCTGAGCTTCTTTACAATCTAGTCCGTAAAACCCCCAATAAGGTCAGGCAGTTTATCTCTGCATCGGCAATTGCCATTTATCCTGAAAGCCATAATGAAGTTTATGATGAAACGGTTAAAGAGACCGACAACAGCTTTCTTTCAACGGTAGTGCAGAAATGGGAGGAAAGCGCTAACCGGTTCCAGGTTTTGGGCGTTAAAGTCTGTAAAATACGTACCGGGCTTGTATTGTCAAATGAAGGCGGGGCATTGCCCGAAATGGCCAAACCAATCAAAATGGGTTTTGGAGCGGTTTTCGGTAACGGAAAACAGGTGCAGTCCTGGATCCATATAGAGGATTTGGTTGATATGTATGTTTTTGCCATAGAAAAGCAATTGGAAGGGACCTATAATGCAGTTGCACCCAATCCCGTCACCAACAAGCAGCTTACGAAAGCTATTGCACAAAAACTCCACAAATCATTATGGCTGCCCAATATTCCACGGTTTGTAATGAAACTGATCCTTGGTGAGATGAGTACCTTGCTTTTTTCAAGCAACAACCTCAGTTCGGGAAAGATCCAGGATTTGGGATTTCAGTTTCAGTTTCCCGAAATAAAGGAAGCAATGCGTAACTTATACCCATAAAAAAAGTGCTGTTGATCAACAGCACTTTTTTTAATGAAAATATTCTCGAATTAATAATTTTTCTAAATCAAAAGCAGCGCATCGTTTGAAATGCCAGCCTATATCTATTACAAACTTAGTCAAAACGAAATCGTAATAGTCTTAAAATTATATTAATTTTTTATTAAAGTTTCCGGCAGGTGGAAATAGACGGTTTAAACAAAATCAATGACAATTTGACATTTTCAAAGAATTGGCAGTACTTTTGCTTCCCAACACACAAATGAAGATTAAAAATATATTTAAAAATAAAAGCACGATGAATACTGAAAAAGATGAAAAAGAATTTGAAGTAAACGATAATACGGTAAACGAAGTGGAATCTGCTGTAGAACTTACTGTTGAAGAGCAATTACAGGAAGATTTGGCAAAGGAAAAAGATAAATTCCTGCGCCTTTTTGCCGAGTTTGAAAATTTCAAAAAAAGAACCACCAAAGAAAGGATCGATTTATTCAAAACTGCCAACGAAGAAGTATTACAGGCATTATTGCCGGTTTTGGATGATTTTGACAGGGCAATGGTCCAGATTTCAAAATCAGATGATCAGGATTTGCTGAAAGGCGTTGAATTGATTCACGAAAAACTTAAAGGAACACTTGTTTCCAAAGGCCTGGAGCAGGTTGATGTTAAGGCTGGTGATGCTTTCGATGCAGATTTTGCGGAAGCCATTACGCAGATTCCGGCACCGACTGCTGATTTGAAAGGTAAAGTGGTTGATGTAATTGAAAAAGGATATAAATTGGGTGACAAAATAATCCGTTTCCCAAAAGTGGTTATTGGACAATAATCGCAATAAATTTGATAAAACAATATGAGCAAAAAAGATTTTTACGAAGTTTTGGGCGTTTCTAAAAATGCTACTCCGGAAGAAATTAAGAAAGCCTACCGAAAGAAAGCCATAGAATTCCACCCTGATAAAAATCCGGGCGACAAACAGGCCGAAGAAAATTTCAAAACGGCAGCCGAAGCATATGAAGTATTGGGCGATGCCGATAAAAAGGCAAAATACGATCAATACGGACATGCTGCCTTTGACGGCGCCGGTGGTTTTGGAGGCGGGCACCACATGAATATGGATGACATTTTCAGCCAGTTTGGTGATATCTTTGGAAGTGCTTTTGGCGGCGGTGGATTTGGAGGATTCGGCGGAAGCTCGGGCGGACAGCGCAGGGTTAAAGGAAGCAATCTTCGTATAAAAGTAAAACTGACATTGGAAGAAATCGCCAATGGCGTTGAGAAAAAAGTAAAGGTAAAGCGTAAGGTCCAGGCTCCTGGGGTGAAATATAAAACGTGCCCGACCTGCAACGGCCAGGGCCAGGTTTTAAAAGTTACCAACACTATTTTGGGCCGAATGCAGTCGGCAACCACCTGCCACACCTGTGGCGGAACAGGACAGACTATTGAAAGCAAACCGAACAATGCCGATGCTCACGGTATGATAATGGAAGATGAAACGGTTTCGATCAAAATCCCGGCCGGTGTTGTTGATGGAATGCAGCTTAAGGTTTCTGGCAAAGGAAACGATGCTCCGGGCAACGGAATAGCCGGAGATTTGATTGTTGCCATAGAAGAATTAGAACATGAATTCCTGAAACGTGAAGGTGAAAACCTTCATTATGACTTATATATCAGCTTTGCTGAAGCTGCGTTGGGCTCTTCAAAAGAAATTGATGCCGTTAACGGTAAAGTACGCATCAAGTTGGAAGAAGGCATCCAATCGGGTAAAATTTTAAGACTGAAAGGCAAAGGGATCCCAAGCCTTAACAGTTATGGCAGCGGCGATTTATTGGTACATGTAAATGTCTGGACACCAAAAAAATTAACCAAGGAGCAACGCCAGTTTTTTGAAAATGCACAAACTGATGAAAACTTTATCCCAAAACCCGAAAAAGGGGATAAATCTTTTTTTGAAAAAGTAAAGGATATGTTTTCATAGTTAAAAAAATATATTTATATTTGAATGTTACTTGGAAACAGGTAACTTCTTTTTCATAGCAATTTTTCCCATCCTTTTGTAAAAATTAGGGTGGGTTTTTTGTGTTAATTCGTTTCTGCCTTTCACTTATTTCAGTAAATTTACACACCCAAATGCCAAAGGGCAGCTGGACAAAATAAATCAGAAAAAGTATGAGCAATATACTTGAAGTAAACAAAGTAGTTAAGCAATATGGCGATTATACGGCGCTTAACGAAGTTTCCTTAACCGTTCCGAAAGGCAGTATTTATGGGCTTCTTGGCCCAAATGGTGCCGGAAAAACTTCCCTAATCCGAATCATAAACCAAATTACGATGCCTGATGGTGGCGATGTCATCCTGGATGGAGAAAAGCTAAAGCCTGAACATGTGGGCGTTATTGGCTATATGCCTGAGGAAAGAGGCTTGTATAAAACGATGAAAGTAGGTGAGCAGTGCCTGTACCTGGCACAGCTCAAAGGATTGTCAAAGCAGGAAGCCAAACAACAATTGGAATATTGGTTTGACCGTTTGGAAATCCAGGGCTGGTGGAACAAAAAGATCCAGGAGCTTTCCAAGGGTATGGCCCAGAAAATCCAGTTTGTCGTAACGGTTTTGCACAAACCCAAACTGCTTATACTTGACGAGCCTTTCTCGGGGTTTGACCCGGTAAATGCCAATTTGATCAAGGATGAAATCATTGAGCTGAACAAACAGGGAACCTCTGTCATCTTTTCCACGCACCGGATG
Organism: Flavobacterium sp.; assembly: GCA_049841115.1. Taxonomy (GTDB): domain Bacteria; phylum Bacteroidota; class Bacteroidia; order Flavobacteriales; family Flavobacteriaceae; genus Flavobacterium. The sequence goes on along the minus strand of JASGHQ010000002.1, from coordinate 427,296 downwards.
GAAAGCGTGGAGGAAATGTGTGATTATATCGCCCTGATCCATAAATCAAACAAACTCATTGAAGGCAGGTTGAACGATGTTAAAAAACAATACCGTACCAACAGCTACGAAGTAGGTATCCTAAGCGACAATATTGAAGGGTTAATGTATGACCTTTCACAAAAATTCACCCTGTCGCAAACCGATTTCAAATCGCTGAACGACGAATTGAAACTGGAAATCAACCTTGGGACCGCTACGCCAAATGAGCTTTTGAACACCCTGATACAGCGTGGGCAGGTGACCCATTTTGTGGAGAAAATTCCAAGCATGAACGATATCTTTATCCAAACAGTAACAAAATAAATTGCTTTAAACTTAAAGCCTACAGTCAATAAAATGAATAAAACACTTCTTATCATAAAAAGGGAATTCATTGCCAAAGTGCGTAATAAATCATTTATCGTGATGACGTTCCTGAGCCCGCTGCTGTTTGTTGCCATTGCCGTTTTTGTAGGCTATCTGAGCACGATGAAAGCGGAGCTGAAGACGATTGCTGTACATGATGAAACCGGAAAATTTTTCCCGGGATTCAAGAGTGATAAAGAATACAAATACGTTGATCTGTCGCGTGTGGACGTTAAGGAACTCAAAGAGGACATCATAAAGGAAAACTATGAGGGGCTTTTGGTTATCCCGAAAACGGATTCAACCGGAAAATCCCAAAAAGGAATCCAATACATTTCAAATGACAGCCCTAACATGTCTTTTGTAGAAGATATGGAAGATGTTATTGCCAAAAAAATGACTGCCGAAAATTACCAGAAAATAGGATTGGATACACTGACAATCAATAATGCAAAAGCAAAAGTTGCTATCAATTTAGAGAAAACCTCCGGTGAGGAAGCATTTAAAGGCTCCAGTTTGGTTAAGATCATTTCGGGTGGTGCTTTTGGTTATCTGATCATGATGTTTATTGTCTTATACGGAAATATGGTAATGCGCAGCGTAATTGAAGAGAAAACCTCGCGCATCATTGAAGTCATCATTTCTTCTGTTAAGCCGTTCCAACTGATGATGGGAAAAATCATCGGGACTTCTTTGGCTGGTATTTTGCAGTTTTTGATTTGGGCCATTTTAGGCCTTAGCGCAATGTTTATCCTGTCGACAATGTTCCACGTCCATATGGGCGGAGCCGGGATACAGGGCCAGGCTTTGGAAACGGCGCAAAACGCATCGCCAAGCGAAATCCAGATGTATATCAAAGAACTTTTGAACCTGCCTATAGCCACAATGCTGATTTCGTTTATCGTTTATTTTATAGGCGGCTACTTTTTATACAGCTCGTTTTATGCCTCGATTGGTGCAGCTGTGGATAATGAGACCGACTCACAGCAATTTCTCCTGCCAATCATCATGCCTTTGATATTGGGCGTTTATATCGGATTTTTTACAGTAATGAATGATCCTCACGGAACAATTGCTACCGTATTTTCAATGATTCCGCTGACATCGCCAATCGTAATGATGATGCGTATTCCTTTTGGTGTACCCGTTTGGCAAATCCTGGTTTCAATGCTGATTCTATTCGGCACCTTCTTCCTGGTTGTATTGTTTGCGTCCAAAATCTACCGTGTAGGTATTTTGATGTACGGTAAGAAACCAACATGGAAAGAGCTTATGAAATGGCTTAAATATTAATGAGATGCAAGGGATTTTATAAATGCAAATCTTTATAAAATCTTTATGCTTTCCAACATTTGCTTTATATCCTACTTATAGCGAATCCCGTAACTTTGTCAAAAAATAGAAGCATTGTTATGTTTGAATTTAAAGCCAAAAGCAATCAGTATTTGATCAGTCTACTTTCTGTAGCGATTGTTTCCTTGTTGGGGTTGGCTTTTCGCGATGCAATTGATTACAAGATCATTGGTTACCTGTTATTGTTCCTGGTTTCGGTCCTGGCCATTTTCCTCGAAATAAAACCGGTCTTGCTGGCCGCAATCCTTAGTGCCCTGGCACTCGATTTCCTTTTCATCAAACCGTATTACAATCTTCATATTGATAGCGCCGGCGATGCATTACTGTTGTTGCTGTTCTTTATAATAACTATGATAAATGCTGTCCTGACCCACAAGATCAAACGGATGCAAAAAGCCATCCACGTTAAAGAAACACGTGCCAATACAATGAAGATGTACAGTACTTTGCTCGATTCGCTTTCGCACGAACTCCGCACACCAATTGCCGCAATAGTAGGTTCTATAGATACCCTGCAGCAAAAGGATGTCCATTTGACTGTTGAAAGCAAAGACAGGCTGCTGGACGAAATCGAAAAGGCTTCAATCAAACTCAATTACCAGGTGGAGAACCTGCTGAATATGTCTCGGCTCGAATCGGGCTACATTCAGCCAAAGCTCGACTGGTGTGATATCAGGGAAATCATTTACAACGTTTGCAACCGTTTGAATGAAGAATTAAGCCAGCACAAGCTTATCATCAAAACCGATGACAATCTGCCGTTGTTCAAACTCGATTATGGCTTGATGGAACAGATACTGTACAACCTGATCTACAATGCTTCGCAATACACTCCGAAAGGCGCCAGGATACAGCTTGAAGCCCGATATGAAGTCGATGCCGATTATGATTCGCATATGGATGTCATAAAGAAGTGCATCATTACCGTCAAAGATGACGGCCATGGTTTCCCAGAAGCCGAAATTGATAAGGTTTTTGATAAGTTTTACCGCCTCCAGCATTCAAAAACAGGCGGTACCGGTTTAGGGCTTTCTATTGTGAAAGGATTCGTCGAAGTGCAGAACGGAAACATTACATTAAAGAATTCGGAAGAAGGCGGAGCCGTATTCGAAATGGTTTTTGCAGCCGATTGTTTACCAATAAATACTATAGGAAATGAGTAACAGTTTCTCCATTTTGGTCATTGATGACGAAAGCCAGATCAGGAAATTGCTCGAAATCACGCTTGAGGCAAATGGCTATAAATTGCTTTTTGCCGTTGACGGAAAAGAAGGTATCACCATGGCAGCCAGCCATCAGCCCGATTTGATTTTACTGGATTTGGGACTGCCTGATGAAGACGGCCAGGAAGTATTGAAGAAACTGCGTGAGTGGTACCATAATCCTATTGTCATAGTGTCTGTGAAAAATACAGAAGAAGAAATTGTAAAAGCCTTAGATAGTCGTGCTAATGACTATTTAACTAAACCGTTCCGTACACAGGAATTGTTGGCAAGGATCAGGACGGCTTTGCGCGGAAGCTTCAGCCAGAACCAGGAACCAGTTGTAGCTTTTGGCAATGTTAAAGTCGATTTTGCCTCACGGATCATTAAGATCAATGATGAAATCCTGAAGCTTACCGCCACCGAATACAACCTGTTGGCACTATTGATCAAAAATGACGGGCGCGTATTGACACACCAATACCTTCTTAAGGAAATCTGGGGGAATTCGTATGCCGATCAAACCCAATACCTGCGTGTTTTTATTGCCCAGCTCCGGAAAAAAATCGAAACCGATCCGAACCGTCCACAATTCATACTTACCGAATCGGGTGTAGGCTATCGCTTTAATTCGGGCTAAAAACCAATCCATTTTTTTGTCAAATCAACTTTTGCGGATGCTATCATAAAACTCCGCCCGGGCTAACTCATGCCCAATTTTTTCAAAAATCTAATAATTAAAACAATGAATACTCTATCTTCACATCAAAAAGTCACAGCCGTAACGCTGCTTGTGGCACTCGGAATCATTTATGGCGACATTGGGACAAGCCCGCTGTACGTAATGAAAGCCATTATAGGAACCCGGGAGATTTCCGAATTGCTGGTTTATGGCGGAATCTCGTGCGTTTTCTGGACATTGACATTCCAGACTACCTTCAAATACATTTTCCTGACGCTTTCTGCAGATAACCATGGTGAAGGTGGTGTCTTTTCGCTGTATGCCTTGGTCAAACGTTTCGGAAAAGGAAAGCTGGTAATCCCTACGATACTAGGTGCAACAACGCTTTTGGCAGACGGGATCATTACGCCTCCCATTTCGGTTGCTTCGGCAGTGGAAGGCCTGGAAGTGATCGTTCCCGATATTCCAACGATTCCGATCGTGATAGCCATCCTCTCAGGGATTTTCCTTTTCCAGCGTTTCGGGACTCAAAATGTCGGCTTTATTTTTGGCCCCGCCATGGTCATTTGGTTTTCGATGCTGTTTGTTTTGGGTGTTTCCCAGATAATACACCATCCAGGTATTTTGAAAGCCCTAAATCCGGTTTATGCTTATGAGTTGCTGGTGGAATATCCAAAAGGCTTCTGGCTTCTTGGCGCAGTATTCCTTTGTACAACCGGTGCCGAAGCCCTCTATTCCGATCTTGGGCATTGCGGCAAAAAAAACATCCGCATCAGTTGGGTTTTTGTCAAAATCTGCTTGGTGGCAAATTATCTTGGGCAGGCTGCCTGGCTAATGAATCAGGGCAATCCTATGCTGGGTGACCGGAATCCGTTTTACCAGATTATGCCCGGATGGTTCCTGCTGGCCGGGATCATCATTTCAACATTGGCAACGATCATTGCGTCCCAGGCTTTGATCAGCGGTTCGTTTACCTTGATTAATGAAGCCATCTCACTGAATTTCTGGCCAAGGGTGCGGCTCAAAAATCCCACTAATCTCAAGGGGCAGATTTACATTCCGTCAGTAAATGCGATTTTGTGGATTGGCTGCATATTGATGATCCTGTATTTCAAAAACTCCACGCACATGGAAGCAGCTTATGGTTTTTCAATTACGATTGCCATGATGATGACCACTTTGCTGCTGATGTATTACCTGGTATACATCAAAAAAGTCAACAAAACTTGGGTTGCCCTGATATTGGTAGCTTTCTCGGTCATCGAAATAGCTTTTTTTGTTGCCAATGTTCTCTAAAATCAAAGAACGATGGATGTTTTTGTTCTTTGAGCTCTTCATATTCCTGGTGATGTATGTTTGGTATTATTCAAGAAAAATAAATAACCGTTTCCTGAAGTTTACCAATCTTACCGAAAAAACACAACTGCTCAAGGAACTAAGCGAAGACGATGCGATACCAAAATACGCAACGCACCTGATTTATTTGTCCAAAGCCGATAAAGCCTATGAAATCGAAGAAAAAATCCTCAAATCGATATTCTCCAAACAACCCAAACGGGCTGATATCTATTGGTTTTTCCATATCAACAGGACCAACGAACCCTTTACGCTCAATTATGATGTCATCGAATTGCTGGATGATAAAGTGATCAAGATTGTGCTCAATATCGGTTTCCGCGTGCAGCCAAAAGTTGAGTTGTATTTTAAGAAAATTGTCCAGGATCTGGTCAGCAAAAAAGAGCTCAACCTGCACATCCGCCCTGATGGGGCTACCAGGTACAATCCGGAACCTGATTTCAAATTCGTCATTATCGAAAAATTTATTTCGGTTGAAAACGATTTCAACATGAAGGAAGGCTTCCTGCTGCATTCCTACTATTTTCTCAAAAACCTGTCACTGTCTGATGAAAAGGCATTTGGACTGAACAAAAGCGATGTTGAGATTGAAGATGTGCCGATCGTTTACCAACCCTTGCCCAAATTACAACTAGAAAGAAAAACAATCAATTAATATTACAATGAAAAACCTATTTTTAGCACTGACACTTTGCGGAAGCCTTTTCGGTTTTGCACAAAACGATACGATCAAACCCAGGATTCCGTTCGATGGTTTCGACCTTACTTGGATCAATGGCCAGAACCGTCAGAAAGATTTCCCGTTAACACTGAAGAACCAAGGTGAAACCATTCTTACGGGTGTTGCCTATCTGGATACCTATTACAATTACAATTTTGCCAATCCCACCGACAATACGCAGACAATTTCCTCAACTATCGGCCGGCATAACGAATTTACCGTAAACCTGGCCAGCATTGGCATTGAGGCTAATTACAAAAACGCCATAGGAAGGCTTTGGCTGCAATACGGGCAAATGGGATCGATCATTCAGGACCTGGATGGATCGGTAAACCACGGGCGCAATACCAGCATCAATAACCTGAAATACATTCGCGAGGCAGCTGCTGGCTATCATTTTGATGTGCTGTACGGATTGAATATTGAGATGGGGATTTTCATGAGTTACATTGGCCTTGAAAGCTATGTGACACAGGAAAACTGGAGTTACCAGCGAAGCATGGTCTGTGATTTCACGCCTTTTTACTTTTCTGGGGCAAGAGTACAGCTTTATCCATCGGCCAAATTTAAAACCGAATTGTGGCTGCTTAACGGTTGGCAGTCCTACAACAGCTTTAGCAATGGCTTGGGAATTGGAAGTTCTAATTATTACCGTCCGAATGAAAACCTGCAGCTGGTAGCCAATTTTTATTACGGAAAAGACACCCAGAATCCTGACGCGCTAGGCAATCAATCCAACCGAAGGCGGTTCCATCATGACAACAGCATAGTGGCTCGTTATTATAACAATCCAAGAGGTAAAGGAATTTCACAGGCTGCGTTCAGCATCAATTCGCATTATGGATTTCAAAGCAACAATGAAGCTAATGATAGGGTAAAGGCATCCGAAAATTTCATGATAGGTACTTCTGTTGCCAACCGTATTTGGTTTAATAAAAATAGATTAGCATTGACCCAGCGCGGGAGACTACCTCACTAACCAATCGGTCGTAAATGGCATGAATGTGGCTCCGTATCTGGCTTTTACACCTGCGGCAAACGGAAGTGCCCCTAACAATTTTGATTTGGCCATTGCCAATGGTGACAAACTCCGTTTATTCCAGTTTACTTCAACCATTGACATTATGCCGAATGATTATGTAACGTTCCGGTTGGAATACGGATACCGTTCGGCTTCAATCCCTTATTTTACCTCTTCGGGCGGAACCACCTCGCCAAGTGGCTATGTCAATGGCCCGGAAGGCGATATGCCGTGGAGCGCTGATTTACAAAAGAGCGAACACCGATTGACCTTGGCAGTCAATTTTAGGCTATAACAGCTTGTCTAAAACGGATAGCCGATGGCCAAATTGAATATCAGGTTTTCCTTGCGCCAGTAACCGCTGCCAAAGTTCACATCGTCAATCACCCAGCGTTGCCCGTCAGGCAGGTAAGGTTTCCGTATCGGAAAAGCCAAGTCGGTTCTTAGTATTATGAAGTTAAAGTCAAAGCGTAATCCTGCGCCCACATCAACTGCAATGTCTTTGTAAAAATCTTTCGTAAGCTGAGAACCCGGCTTGTCGATATCTTTGTTGATCAGCCAAATATTACCTGCGTCAAGGAATAGGGCGCCTTTAAGGAATTTGTAGATGGTGCCGCGGTATTCGGTATTGAATTCCAGTTTGACATCGCCCGATTGGTCCGGAATAAATTCACTTACTTCAGACGAACCGTCATAGCTGCCCGGGCCCAGTGACCGGGAACGGAAACCGCGTAAACTATTGGTTCCGCCGATGAAGAATTGCTTGCTGAACGGAATCTGGTCAGAATTGCCATAAGCAAAAGCCGCTCCGGCAATAATCCTGCTTTTGATCATCGAAGTGTTGCTGAACCTGTAAGTATGCTTAAACTCATTCTGGAATTTGACAAACTGGCTGAACGGAATGTCAAAAACTTTGATCGTATCGCCTTTTTTGATATCAGCACCGGAAACCAAACCTGCTATGTTTCCTGATAAATCAATCCCGCCGCGGTAGTAGAACACGTTTTTCTTCCTTTGGTTCATTTCGTTGGTAAAAGTGTACGTGTATGTTGGGCCAAAAATCAGCTGTTTTTCGATCACATGCTTCAGCGATGGATTTAAACTTACCTGCTCTTCGTAAAGGCTCGTTACATTTTCAGGGCGTGCATACGTAATCTCGGTGATGTTCAGGATATGCTCCTTACGGGCATTTTCTTTCCACGAATATCCAAAAGAGCCTTTAAAGGTTTGCAGCGAATACAATTTCTGCCTGTTCTGGAATTCGTAACCTATGTTGGCATTCGTCCTTGGCACAAACCCACTCGATGATTTTAATTTGAATGGTGATATGAAACGAGGCCAAACCAGGCTTGCTTCGCCACCATAACGGAACACATTGAAGCCATTGTTTTTTCCTCCCAATTGGACTTCGAGCCCGCCAAAAGCAGAAATCGTCAACAATTCGGCACCATGAAAAGTATTGCGGTTGCTCCAGTTTACCTTTACTTCACTGCCGGTGTAATTGGCCGAATTGGTTTTTGCCAAAAGCTCTACGCGGATCGATTTACGCGGCTGTGGTGTCAGGTAATAATAGGCATCGAGGTAATTGCCAATCGTATCTGATTCTTTGAACTGGTTTTTCACAAATTTGAAGGTGCCCAGGTTTACCAAGCGGTTGAGCGATAAATTATGGTCGGTACGGTTGTATAGATCGTTTTTCTGGAAATATAATGTTCGGTCCCAAATACGCGGCCTGAATAAGCCATCATTCCCAATTATGGTCAAATCCTTATATTTTTCAGCAGTTTTCAGCGTGTCATTATTGATGGAATAATTTGGGTAAATGACAATTTTGTTGATTTTGTATTGTGTTTTGGCGGCAACAGGCGTTTCGTCTTTAACTTTCACAATCAGATCAACCTGGTATTTCCCAACCGTACTGTCAACCTGGACTTTGATATAATCGTCATTAAAATAATAAAAGCCATTTTCCTTTAGGCGGACGTCGATCCTGCTTCTTTCCGCTTTAATGATTTCAAGGCTGTATGGATCGCCAACTTTCAGTAGGCTTCTGCGCTGTGCTTGATAAATGGCTTTACCGATAGCTGAAGAATCTGCAGGGAAGGTAACCGACTTGATTTTGTACTGCCTTCCGGCATTTACCTTATATTCTGCAGTGGCGCGCTTTCCATGGCGGGTAGAATCGGCACTGGTCCTTGTGTTGAAATACCCATTGTTCTCGGAGTAATTCTGCAATAGGCTTCTATTGTATTCCAAATCGACCTGGCTGAATAAAACCGGGGCTTCTCCAAGCGTATATTTCAGCCAGTGACGGAAGCCTTTTTCTTTTTTGACATCGCCAGCCAAGTTGTAAAAGAACAATTTCGGGCGCAGCCCAAGGAACTTTTTATTCGGAATTGGCCGAAGGTTTTCATTGAGCTTATTTTGCAGTTCCTTGCGCTGTTTTCTTGAAATCAGGCTGTCTTTAGCCACATTGACTTTGCCGCCTGTATAAAGCAGCTCTCCTTCGGGCAGGTTTTTTGTGCCGCTGCATGAGGATAGGAGCAAGGCCCAGAATGCGATGTATGTTAGCTTCCTGATCATTTGGTTTTAGTTTGGCTTTTTTTAGGTTTTTCTTCTTTTTTAGAATGGAATAATTCCCTGAACTGGTTGTAATCCAAAGTGATGACAAATCCAACGCCTGTTTCAATAACCTGTCCCTGCAGGGCTACCTGGTAGAGGTTTTTCCGGTAGGCACGCAATTTATAGCGCCCGTCTTTTGACAATTGGTATTCAGCGGAAATATCGCCGGCAATGGTGTTGGTTTCCTTATTCTTCTGTTCCGGGCCTTCAATGCCGAAGGTGCTTCCAACAGTGACTTTCAACCGGTCATTCAATAGCTTTTTGGAAAGTCCTACATTGAGGTCGGTTTTGTTTTCCCTTTGCCCGGTAGTGTAATCTTCTGAAGAATCCAAATCGAAATCAACCTCAAAACCTTTGATCAGGTCGCCAGCAAGATTGTTCAGCTGCTGTGACAGGATTTTGCTTGCGCTCTGCCGTGCCAATGATGAAGCGTTGGTTCCGCCGCTTTCACTCGAAAAAGGGTCTTCGCCAATAAACCGGTTTAACAAAAGCAACGCAAATACCTGTTTGTTCAGATCATCCGGATCCTGCCTTAGCTGTGCCAGTTTGGCTTCGGTTTTCGTAATGATTTCGCTTGAAACCGAATTATTGCCTTCTGGCAGTATGATATCAAAGGCAATGGCGGGTTTCATCAATTCACCGGTCATTTTAAGCTCGGTTTCAAAAGGAATGCGTTGTTTGTAGGTGTTCCTTTCTTCGGGAGTAAGCGATGTCAATTGGTCGTCTAATAAATCAATCGGCGCAGTATCTAATTTGTAAACGGCTGTTACATTGACATCGGCAGAAGTGGGCTCGCCTGTCCATAGGATATAGCTGCCTTTTTTGATGTCGAATTTTCTTTTGATCAGATTGAAGCTCATTTCATAAGTTCCTTCTTCCAGCTCGTAACGTCCGGTAAGTGTAGTTTTTCCAGACGGGTCAATACCGCCGGTAAGTTCGGCTTCGCCTTTTAGCTTTAGGAAATCACCATTTGCCTTGTCAATGACCATCGAGATTTCGGCATCTTTGTCAATTTCAATGTTTACCGATGCGTTGATTCCTTTTACTTCGGTTTCGGAAATTGTTTTATCTGTTGTCAGCGTAACCAGCTTTGGCTGGTCCTGATCGATAAATTCCACAATTCCTTCACGATCGGCAATAGACGGATCGTCCTGCGGCAGCACAATTGTGAACTTGGTATCCTTGTTGATTTTGATATTTCCTTCAACAAACGGCGCGTTGACAGAACCTTTTACGGTCAAGTGATTGTCAAGGTACAATTGGCCATAAAAAGTATCGTTGTCTTTTGCCGATGAATTCACAGCTTTGAAATTATCGGCATCAACAGTCAAATCAAAACCTAAATTACTATAGTCAGAATTGTTGATTTTTCCGTTGATGGTCAGGTCGTTGTCTTTTTCGTCTTTAATCGTAAAATTGTTCAGGAAAATAGCATTGTCAGCAAATAGGATTTTGTCATTCATTCCTAAAAACTTCGCATTCAGTTTGGTTGCTTTGAAGGCAATGTCATTGAACTTCAAATCACCGGTAAGCTTTGGCCCAGAAGTAGTTCCCGAAACTTTAAAATTGCCCGTAAAATACCCGGTCCCATCGGTTATATTGTCCATAGAAAAGGCCTCGATGCTTTTCAGGTTCAGTTTTTGGATGTTTAAATCCATATTCAGATTGTCGTCAGAAGAACGGTAGGTTCCTTCAAGGTTCACCTGGTTTTCCTGCCCGGTAATTTCAACTCTGGCCGTATAGGTATTCGCAGTGTAATTATCAACATTGACATAGATGGTTCCGACCTCTTCTTTTTTGAAAGTAAACTGATCAATGGTAACAGCTGCCGTAAAAAGCATTTTTGAAGTCAGGTTTTTCAAAGTTGCATCGCCATTGATGGTTCCGCCCATTTCGATGTTGTTCAACTTTACAATATTGGTAAGCGTTTCGATCTGGAAATCATCAAATAAGATATCCAAAGGCGGATTACTGCCGTTATTCTGCGATTGCAGCCTGATGCGGTTGTTGTCTTTGCTCAATTCGAAATTGTTGACATAAATCGCATTATTTGCAAAACGGATTTTATTGTCATCAGAAAGAAGCCATGGATCGTAATTCAGCAATAGCTTGGTAGGGTCGAGCCAAATTTCGTTTCCGCCGCTGATCGATTTCAGATTGCCTGAAATCTGGTATTTGTCTTTGTCTTTAAAATCTTTAATCAGTAGAGTATAATCAAAAACATCATCAGCAATCCTACCCGAAATGCTGGTTTTTGGAAGCTCTACAGTAGCATTCTTGATCTGGTCCACGCTGATGCTGTACGTAAGGGCATCTTCCTGTTTGTCGATTTTTACCACACCATTCGCTATCGTATTAGCGCCATAAACCAGTTTTGGGATCAATCCGTTTACGACAATCGTATCGTTTTCTGAATTGTACCTTCCGGTAATAGAAACCGGCTCCAGGCTTTTTAGGTCGGGGATCAGTTTGAGCAGGATGGGAGTGCTTTTTACATTTACCTTAAATGCCAGTTGCTGTTTGCCGTAAGGGACATTTTTTGAAGTCGATTTGAGGTTGTAATAATGTGAGATGCTGTTTTTAACCGAATTGGCTATGGTCGATAATCTGTACCTGCCTTCAAAAATGGCATCCATGAATTGCGAATCCAGCTTAATGGAGTTTTTTTCCGGAGTTGAAACTGCCACGACATTGATGGAATCTATGGCAAATTGTTCTTTGTCATTGGCAATAATCAGGTGGTGGATACTGGCGGTTCCGTTGAGGTTGTCCAAATCGGCGGAATCAATATTGGCATCCAATTCGCCGCGCAGTTTTAGAGGGCCGGCGTGAAGGTTAAGCTTGTTCAGGTCGGCGATATCCACATTGAGGCGGATTTCGCCTTTTGGGTATTTATCCCTAAAACTGCCGCTTGAAACCAAATCAAATTTCAGGTTGGGGTCTTTTATAAATGCTTTGGCATCAAAATTCCCACCATTTATTTTGCCGTCAACTACAAAATTCTGGTACGTGTACCCGTTGAAGTCTGCCTTGACAATAGTTGCACTGGCCACTGCATTGGCTGTTTTTGGGTTGAATCCGGTTCCTTTTATATTCGTTTTCAACGTGATTTTTCCAATCGAATCATTTTTTAGCAATCGGCCCAAATCAAAATTATCCAGCGATGCATCCAAATCATACTTTTCAGCATTTATGACCCTGCGATCTAAGCTTGCCTTGATCTTGGCATTCCCAGAAGTTGTTGCCAAAGCCAGATTTGCATTGAAATTATTGATAGTCCCTTTAAAGGTTCCTTTGGTGCTGAATTGTGACGGCAGTTGGATGGAAGCCGGAATCGTATTTTTCGGCACAAAGCCATACACATCCTTTGCAGTCGATTGCAGGTTTTTGATGTTGAGGTTGAAATAGGCTTTGTCAGCATTAGGCAAGCCAACAATCCATCCGCTGACGTTGGCTTTCGTTGCCCCAATGCCGCTTAACTGAAGCTCCGGAATGTAAAGGTTGGCAAGCTTCCCTGAGATTTTTGTATTGAGTGAAACCACAGCATCCGGATGGCCCTTAAACGGATTGGTGTCTGATAATTCAGGGGCGAAAATCAAAATGTCACTGAAGGCGATTTTGGTTTGGTTAAGCTGGGCTTTTATGCTAAGCGAACCCGGATTTTTGGCAAGCGCTTCTATTGACGGATAGCCTACAATGATTTCATTTCTTAAAATGGTTTGCGGTGTTTTTAAGTAAAGGTTCTTAAGGTAGGCGTGCTGTTTACCATAAAAGAAATCAGTTTTCAGTGACTGCACTTTCAGGCCGCTTTTTTCAGCAACGCTTAGCGCATTTATGCTACCCGAAATGGCTTGCGGATTGTAATTGATTTTATTCGCGTTAAGGTTTAGATTACTTATTCCAAGATTCCTGTAATCAATTCCTTTTAAAACTTTATTTCCGTTTTTATCATCAAAATTAAAGTTGACTTTTTCAAATGCCACTTCATTTATCTTAACCTTCCAGCCGTTTGAAGCAGCTGCTGCATTTTTGCTGTTTTTTTGCTCTTCGGTTTTGCCTAATTTGAGATTTCCTGTTGCGCTGGCAAGCTCTATGTTATCAAGCTCAATGATATTGTTTTTTAAATCAAAGTTGTTAACTTTTACCAATAACTTATCCAAGCTGAGATTCGTAGCCAATTTGGATTTTTCATCCTGATAATCAACTTTGATTTTTGTCAGATCGATTGTTCCGAGCTGCAGTTTTAAATCGGGGCTTTTTGACTTTCCTGACTGTGGGGCCAAATCTTTTTGCACTACCGCCTGCTTGTATGACAATTGCATTCCATCCACGTTAAGGCGCGGTATCCCAAAATCCATTTTATTTAAATCAAAAGTTTTGATTCGTGTATCTAAATGATTTAAATTCAATATCAAATAACTTTCTGAAAATGTGTCATTGTAATGAATGTGAATGTTATCCAGCTTGATTTTATCCAATGAAAATTCCATCGGCGCTTTATTGTCATCCTGTTTTTCAGGCGACTTGAAGGCTTCTATGATGTAGTCAAAATTGAACTTGGTGGCTTTATCCCGATCAATATTAGCAACAATTCCGTCAAGCTCAACCGAATTGATTTCGATCTTATTGCCAAATAAAATACCGTAAAGGTTAATGTTGGCAGCAATCCTTTTTCCCGAAAGCAAGGTGTCTTTTTTCTGGTCTTCAAAATAAACGCCTTCAAGAATGACATCTTTAGGAAAACCAATTTGTAATTTTTTGATAGCAACTTTGGTTTTGATTTTTCTTTCCAGATAAGCAACTGCCTTGTCCTTGGCATAATTTTGAACCGCCGGAACCTGAAGTGCAATGATGAGCAGTAGGACCAGTCCTATGAATGACAGCATTATCCAAAGGATAATCCTCAACCCTTTTTTAAAGTATTTTTTCAAATCAAAATTGTCGTTGGTTAGCGATAATGCGCAATCTGTCAGTAAGATGGTGCATCTTTACCTCAAAGTTGGCAATTTTATTAAGTAAAACCTTTATAGAATTATACTTAAAAGTTATAAGATTCCTAATTCGCTATTTGCGGTTGAGGACTTTAAAATCAAACCAAAAGGCTGTAAAAATGCCAATAGTGTAACATAGGATATCGCTCCAAAGAAAGCCTTGGCCTAAAGCATAATGCCCAAGTGTGGTATGCCGTATTTTTAAAAGCCAGTATGCATCGCAAAGTTGCTGCAGTTCTATAAGATAGCAAAAAAGTAACGGCAGGATTATTTTGTTCGGATTAGCGGCCCTGATAAAAATCATGCGGCAGCCAAAATAGGCCATAACGGAATAAAATACATCTCCAAAAAACAATGGAACTCCACTGATGTTCCTGGACAAAATTCCGATCAATACCACAGCTAATGTGGCAATAAAATAGAATAGCCGTGTCTTTCCCTGCATTAGCAATCGGCCATGTTTACCGCGACAGCCAAACCGCCTTCCGAGGTTTCCTTGTATTTGGAATTCATGTCTTTGGCTGTTTTCCACATGGTTTCAATTACTTTATCCAATGGTACTTTCGCATTTTTGGCATCGGTTTCCAAAGCCAGTTCGGCTGCGTTGATGGCCTTGATGGCTCCCATCGTATTGCGTTCGATGCACGGAATCTGGACTAGGCCGCCAATTGGGTCACAGGTCATTCCGAGATGGTGCTCCATTGCGATTTCGGCAGCCATCAAAACCTGATCCGGAGTCCCGCCCAAAACTTCGCATAAAGCACCCGCCGCCATAGCTGAAGAAACGCCAATTTCGGCCTGGCATCCGCCCATGGCTGCTGAAATCGTGGAGCCTTTTTTGAAGATGCTTCCAATTTCACCAGCAACCATAAGGAATTGCTTGATCTGTTTTTCATCGGCCTGATGGTTTTCGATCACCATATAATACATCAAAACAGCGGGAATTACACCCGAACTTCCGTTGGTAGGTGCAGTAACAACGCGTCCTAAAGCTGCGTTCACTTCATTTACGGCCAAGGCAAAGCACGAAACCCATTTCAGGATCTGGCGGAACTTTACCTCGGTTTTCCTGATGGCTTCCAGCCATTCCTGAGGCGAATTGTAATTGGCCAATCCAATTAGGTTTTGATGCATATCAAAAGCACGCCGGCGTACATTCAGCCCCCCTGGCAAAACTCCTTCGGAGTGGCAGCCGATGTACATGCACTCTAGCATGGTATTCCAGATGCGCATCAGCTCGTGGTGAACCTCTTCTTCAGTGCGCATTGATTTTTCGTTTTCATAAACGATTTCTGAAATCGATTTTTTCTGCGTTATGGTATACTGTAGCAGTTCTTCCGCATTTTGTATAGGAAAGGGAAATGCGCATTTGATTTCCATTTTCTTTTTCGCATTGACACGTTCTTCCTTAACCACAAAACCACCGCCGATAGAATAGAAGGTCGATTCATATTCGGTGTCATCATTCATATAAGCCGTGAACATAAGCCCGTTGGCATGGAACGGCAAAAAGTTTTTGTTGAATACAATATCCTGAAGGAAATAAAACGGAATAACCGTTTTGTTCCCAAGATTGATTTCGTTCTTGTCTTCGATGTTTTTAATGATCCCGGCGATATCCTGAACCGGTATGTACTCCGGATCTTGTCCGCTTAGGCCGAGCATTACGGCTAAATCCGTAGCGTGCCCTTTTCCGGTCAAAGAAAGCGAGCCATAAAGGTCAACCCTGACGCGGCTTATTTTATCAAACAGGCTTTCGTTTTCTAACTCACTTAAAAAGCGTTCGGCAGCACGCCAAGGCCCCAATGTATGTGAACTTGAAGGCCCTACGCCAATTTTTAGCATGTCAAAGACGGAAATGCATTCTTCCATGAAACTATATCGATTTAGTTATAGCAAATATAACAATTACCAATTACGAATAAGGAATTACGGATTGTTAAATAAATGCTATCTTGTGTCGTATTATAACACTGATTGTTTTGAGAAGCCTAATTTTTCTACTACTCCTTTTATTCCTGGTTTCCTGTAAGGAAACAAAGCCGGGGCAGAAAGAAATTAATATTCCGAATTATGCTGAACTAGCCGCCCTAGATGTAAAATTAAGCATTCCAAAAGACGGCGAATGGCTCGACGAACATCCTGAAAAAGATCAGTCCTTTGAGCAATATCTTTCCAAAAAAGCATTGCGCCCTTCAGAAAAAAAGAACGTGGTCTACCTGCAGCCGATTGGAGTTTTTTCATCGATGGAAAATAAGATGCTCGAATTTACTGCTGAATACACTGCCGACTTTTTCGGGTTGAAGACCGTTGTTTTAGATCCTGTTTCGCTCGACGAAATCCCGCGTGAGAATAAAAGGATCCAATTTGAAACCGAGCAATTGGATGCTTCCTATATCATTAATCATCTTTTGCCGCGTAAGATCCCGGATGACGGAATTGTAATCATGGCTTTGACCACAAGCGATTTGTATCCGAATCCGGATTGGAATTATGTTTTTGGGTTGGCAAGTTATTCTAAATGCACTGCCGTTACTTCGATGTACCGTTTTGAAGACAGTAATTTTATGGATGAAAATTATTCGCTTTGCCTGAACCGGTTGATTAAAACATCCACACATGAGATAGGGCATATGTTTACGCTTCCGCATTGTGTTCATGCCAAATGCCTCATGAATGGCGCGAACCATCTACCGGAGCTTGATGGCCAGCCTAATGCGCTGTGTTCTGTATGCCTGGCCAAACTGAGCTGGAATCTTGAATTCGACAATAAAAAACGGATGAAGAAAATGATTTCTTTTTTCAAAAAGCATCAATTGGATTCAGAAGCTGTAATTTTGCAGCAGCAATACGACATTATAAAACAATAATTATGAGTTTTTTTGACAAATTATTCGGAAGCAATAAGCCGGAACCGATGCCTGATGTATTTTGGAATTACATTGAAGAAATGTCCGATCTGGACCGGATCGAAGAAACATCGTATGAAAAGCCTGTAGCCATCTTCAAGCACAGTACGACCTGTGGCATTAGCAGGATGGCGTGGAATCTTTTTTCAAAGGATTTTAACATCCCCAACGAAAAAATGGAACTGCATTACCTGGATTTGCTGGCACACAGATCGGTTTCAAATGAAGTCGCTTCGCGTTTTGGTGTAACGCATCAATCGCCGCAAGTCATCGTAATCAAAGATGGAAAGGCAATCTACAGCGAATCGCACGAAAGCATTGATGCCCATCAGCTGGAGCAGTTTGTTTAAATATAAAATCCCTCAATTACGAGGGATTTTTTTTATCGTCTGAACCTGTTTCGGGTAATGATGTCTTTCAGTCTGGCTTTCAAATCGTTTCCGGTGTCGTAAACCATTTGTTCGTTGCTTGGGAACGGAAGCGCTTTTTTATTGAAGTTAGCATAATAATCTTCTTCGCACGCACGTTTGTCTCCTCTGTATTTTGCATACATATTGGTAAATACGAACTCGCTGGCCAGCGGGAAGGTTTCGATAAGCTGGTTCGATTTGAAGTTGATATAATCCACTTTGGCGACAACCTGGCATGACTTCATTTGTGAAAACTCATAAATGCTGATGCGGACTGTTTTCATGTTGTCTACTTTTATCGGATGGCCCAAGCTGTCTTTTACGATATTCCCGTTGGCATCCAAAAGGTTTTTAACACCGTCTTTTACCAATTTTTCCTTGTCGAATTGCTTCTCTTTAACTTGTTCAGGAGAAATGTTGATCTGCCTGAAATTTACGATCAGGCCATAATCGTAATCAATTCCTTTTTGACGGTTGCTGTGGTAAACGGTCCATTTATCGTTTAGACCGTAAGTGCTGAAATCCAGCAGATCATCCTGCAGGCGTACCGGAATTACCATGTTGGTTTCGTTTTTGGTATATACGTTTACGAAATCGGTTCCTTTAAACTTGGCTTCTTCCTTAAGTTTGGCTACATCCTTGAACCCTGGGTTGATGTTTTCCAGGTAAACCAAATCGTCATAGGCACGGCGGACGACAATCTTATCCGTATTGGCCATCAAGGCTTTTGAATTGTCGTACAGGTATTTTGAAAGCGAATTTTTGCTGCTCACAATCTGATCAGTATAGTCATCAAACGGGAAAATCGCATCACGGCCTTCTTTGATCAGCTTCAGTGGCAGCAGCGGGCGGATCATTTCCTGACGGTTGTTCAACTGCAGGTAGGCATTGTAGATCTTTTCCAGGTTCTGCGGATTGGCATCCTTGAACCAGGCATTGATGTTCCTTAAATCACGATCCTTGGCTTTGGCAAAAGCTTCTTCGAGCATGTAAACATAATCTTGTTTTCCTTTGGCATTTTTGTTGCCGCGCAGGCCGTCAACAGCATTTGCTATTGCGGCGTCATAATCACCTGACGTGAGTAAATTCCGTGTCTGCTTGACCCCGCAGGCAGAAACGATAAGGAATAGGGCTAGGAGAGAAGTAATTTTTTTCATGTTGCGAAGATAAATGTTTAGTTGTAATATTCTATAATCCGGCCTACATTGCCCGGGCCGCCATCGTCAACCCATTGTTTCCATTCAACCCAGTTGCCTTGATTGTCATATTTGAACTGGCATATTTCTTTTCTTTTCAGGATATCGTTTTCAAATTCAAGCTGCTCGATCAAATCATTTTTGGCATTGTATTTTCTCTTGGTAACCGTTGTCTTTTTTTCTGAAATATAACGGTCTTCAATCACATTATTATTGGCATCGTATGTTAAAACCTGTTTGTAAACCTGCTTGTCATTTTTGTACCAAATAAGTTCTGTCATTTTGTTTTGGGTGTTGTATTTCATTTCTGTTTTTTCAACTGCAGCTGGCTTCCAATACATCTTTTCGATTTTATTATTGGCTGTATCGTATTTATAACGGTATTCGTAAACAAGTACATTCTTATCGTTATAAGTGCTCAATGAAAGCAGATTGCCTCTGTCATCATAAGTGCTGATTTGTTTCAGCGCAAGATTGTTTTCATCGTAAGCATAATGCTTTATTTCGATTTCATGGCCTTTTTCATCATACAGATAAACTCGCTTTTCTTTCATTCTTCCATTTTGACCGTACTCGACTTCCTGGTTTTTTTGATTTTTTTCATCATAAACCATAACCTTTCTATTGCTTAAGACCGTATCGGAAGAATACCATCTGATTTCAACTCTATTGCCAAAAGCATCGTACTTGTATTCCCGCTTGCTGCCAATTACATTTTGCTCCTGGGGTTTTACCATATCGCAATTCCTGATTTGGAATCCCTTTTCATTGTATTCGGTGATTTGTTTGGTAGCAACATAGCGTGAACTGTCTTCGCTTACCGAGTAGGAAAACCGGGTTAGCTTCTTTACTTTTCCTTTGAGCCCTTCTGTTTCCAAATCGGTTTTGGCTTGTGAATGGATAAAGGCTGATGCCAGTAAGCTGATTAGGAGTAATAGTTGTTTCATAATAGGATTTGTTACAAATGTAAAGAAAACCACTCAAAAGCAGTTTTCTTTGAAAAAGGCAAATGTTATGCCATTATTTTTTATGCAGCAGGAAATTCCCGCCCAATAGCATGAGGTAGATCAGCCATAATGTACTTCCAAGGAAACCTGAAATCCCAATATAAGGGAAACCCGGAATGACAGTATTCAGCAGTTCGGCCTGAGCGGAGAGGTAGATTACTGATGCCGTAATGCCAAAATAATGAAGCGACCTTGGGAATAATTTCAGCTTTAGGAATAAAGCCGCAACCATGATGGTCCATGCGATTGAAAACAATTGCCCCAGATGCTCACCCAGCAAAACACCGCCAAATTGATGGATTACCTTAAAAGCTGTTACCGAAGCCGCTTTTGTCAGCTCGTTTCCTGTCACATAATCATTGGCCAGGACAGGAACTACAAAGACCCATCGCAGTAATCCTATGATCTGTACGACAAACCCAACGATGCCCAATATAGTTCCCCATTTTACAAAAGAATAGCTGTCCTGGTATTTCTGGCCGATTAAAACTGAGGCTTTCAGCAAGGGCAAGCCTACCAATGCAAAGGCTAGCCAGGTATATATTAGCGGATTTCCGCCCTGATGGAACTGCATTAAGATTTCGCCAGTTGGCTTTCTCAAAATGTCGGGATAATTGAACTGCATCACTAAAATGGTGTATGGAATCAGTACTAAAACGCTGCCTAAAAGCAGCGACCAGCCGATTGTTTTTTCTGTTTTGAATTGCATGGCTATGTTATTTGAGATTGATTAGAATTTGATTGAATAACTGAAACTCGGCGTTGGGTTGATTTTGATTTCCCGGCCTTCACCTTTTAAAGCGATTACTCCTAAGCGAAGGTTCAATCCTTTCCAAACGTACCAGCGGAAGCCTGCCTCAATAGCCACAGCGTTTTTGTTTTTATAGTCCAGATTAAGTCCACGCAGATAAGAAGCACCGGCATAAAACGAAGAAGGGATTTCCTTTTTATCTGTTGGCAAAAACCAATAGGTGGCACCGGTTTTGAGGAATCGGGTGGTTATGCCTTTTTCAAATGCAGTAATGTAGTATCCGGCATGAACGGAAAGCTGTCGGCGCTGGTACTCCAATCCGATGGATGGGTTGCGGAAACCGTTGAAACTGATGGAGTTTTTTGGAAAATTTTGATTTTGGGCGAAAGCCTTGCTAAGCGTAATTAGCAATAAACTGAATAATAGGATTTTTTGCATGTCGTATTTGTTTTAAGATTACGATGCAAAATTCGGTTGCCCCATCAACTATCTACTGGACAAATGTCTAAAACGGAATTTATCGGATATTTTTTCGGATGCGGCTCAAATGCCTTGGCGTGATTCCCAACATGGAAGAGATGTACTGCAAAGGAACGAGCTGTAAGGTGTGCGGTTCATTTTGCATCAGGAATTCATAACGCTGTTCGGCTGTCATTACAATAAGGTTGTGCCGGCTGGCGTCAATCCCGCAGATGGATTGTTCCAAAAGACGGATGTAAAATTCCTTAAAGGCAGGAATTTCGTTTACGAGTTTTTTTAAATTTTCATGGCTGATGGCACTAATGCTACTATCGCTTATCGCCCTGACGTTTTCCAGGGCAGGAGTCTGGCTGATATAACTCAGCACCGAAGCCAAAAAAGTGCCTTCTACATTAACATAAGTCGTGCGCTCTTCACCATCTTTCCAAACATAATACTGAAACATCCCATTTTCGACTAAACCCATGTATCGGCTTACTTTTCCTTGTTCAACGATATGTTCGCCTTTTTTGTAATGCTGCAATTCAAAAGCGTTCAGTACGGTTTCCAGGATTTCGCCTTTAAAGCCAAAGCTTTCGAATGTTTGCCGAAGTTTTTCCATTTGAATACGGTTATTTGGATTTCCCCGCCGGGATTATATAGTTTAACGAAAGCATCGGATCGGTTATATGGACCATTCCGTGGTTGTAAATGGGTAAATTGTAGGCAAAATTTACCCGCCAGTTCTTATCGCCAATTCCAATTTCGGGACGGAGTTTTAAACTATTGTTTCCTTTCAGATCCGTATACCACGGAAGGGAACCGCCAAAATTTATTCCGATTGCGCTTGCCCACAGCGATAGTTTTGGAACCATAATGTAATTTTTGAGGAAGTAATTTTCAACACTTATCCCGCAGCCTCCGGCAAAAGGCATTTTGGAGTCTTCACGTGAATATGAATAATAAGCATAGCCAATCTCCAATGTTGGAAACTGCGACAGATGGGCTCCAAGGAGTATCCCTTTTTCCTGAATAGTATAATCTTCTTCGGTTTTTTGTTTGTATTCTTCGTTGCGTGATTGGCAAAAGCCGGCCACATTCATAATCAAAAAGGAAAACAACAAAAAGCGTTTCATTTGCTACTTATTTAAAAATATTTTTAAATCATCGTAAGTTTTAATCTTTGTCCGTACTTTTTCCTTGCCCAATACGCTTTCAATCTGTTTTGGGATTTCTAATTTCAAGCCTAATAACGGTTCCACAACATCCAAAAACTTGATCGGGTGGGCAGTTTCCAGAAATACTCCGATGCTTCCGGGCTGTTTTGCCATTTCCTTTTTCAATCCCAGGTAGCCAACGGCTCCATGGGGTTCGGCGACGTATTTGGTTCTGTTGTAAATGTCTTTTATGGCAGCTTCGGTTTCGGTATCAGTAAAGCTGTAGGAAGAAAAATCCTTTTCAAATTCATTTAGATCATTATGGTACAATTCCTGGATCCTGATGAAATTGCTCGGATTCCCCACATCCATCGCATTCGAGATCGTAGCCACAGAGGGTTTTGGATCGTAATTTCCTTCTTCCAAAAACCTCGGAACCGTATCATTGGCATTGGTTGAAGCCACAAAATGGGTGATAGGAAGCCCTAATCGTTTGGCCATGATCCCGGCACAGATATTCCCAAAATTCCCGCTTGGACATGAAAGAACAATCGGTTTGCCGTATTTTTTCAATTGTTGGTATGCAAAGAAAATATAAAACATCTGTGGCAGCCAGCGTGCAATATTGATCGAGTTGGCCGAAGTCAGGTTTTTGTGCTTTAAGGTGTCGTCAAGAAATGCTTTTTTTACCATATCCTGGCAATCGTCAAA
This sequence comes from Flavobacterium sp., assembly GCA_049841115.1. Taxonomy (GTDB): domain Bacteria; phylum Bacteroidota; class Bacteroidia; order Flavobacteriales; family Flavobacteriaceae; genus Flavobacterium. The sequence goes on along the minus strand of JASGHQ010000002.1, from coordinate 404,361 downwards.
TACGCCATCCACTTCGAGCGCACGGATGTTTTGCCCCAAAGTTGTAAGCTGGCGTTCCTGGATGTCGCTCACTTTGCCCGAAGGATAGAGGATTACAACATCAACGCCTTTTACGCCTAAGAAGCCACTCGCCACGGCACCACCCGTATCTCCTGAAGTTGCTACGAGTACAGTATTTTTGATGTCTTTGTCTTTATTGAAATAGCCAAGGCATCTTGACATGAATCTGCCGCCCACATCCTTAAATGCCATTGTCGGGCCATGGAAAAGCTCGAGCGAAAAGACATTGTCTTCCACAGGTATGCAAGGAAAATCAAAGGATAGGGTTTCGGCAATGATGCGTTTTAATTCAGCTTCCGGAATTTCGTCACCAATAAATTGCCTGATGGCTTCAAGAGCGATTTCGTTGTGCGAAAGCTTTTCAATGTTTTCAAAGAAAGAATCGGGCAGGGGCGTGGTATTTTCCGGGAAATACAATCCGCGGTCGGGTGCCAAGCCTTCAACAACGGCTTGCTGGAAACTAACTTTGTGTGATTTGTTGTTTAAACTATAGTATTGCATAAATCATAAAATCTTAATTAACTTCATTCAGTTTGGCTTTCAGCCTCAGGCCGGAATTACCTTTGTTCCTTCACCGTTCACTTTCGAAATGTGGATATCGAAAGAAATTCCGCTATCCGCGTAAGCGTTATCCATGCTTTTTGCAACTGTAAAGGCATTTGATTCTCCTTTGCACAATGCAAAAATAGATGGGCCGGCACCGGAAATCCCGGCACCCAGGGCGCCATTTTCCAAAGCGGCTTTTTTCACTGCATCAAAATCCGGGATCAGGTGTTTCCTGGCGGGCTCTACGATTACATCCTTGAGCGAACGGCCAATCAGGTCATAATCTTTGGTATACAAACCGGCAATCAGCCCGCCGAGGTTTCCCCATTGTGTAATAGCATTTTTCAGTGAAACGTCGGGTTTTAAAACTGCCCTTGAATCGGCAGTTTTGACTTCAATATGCGGATGCAAAACAACTGCAAATAACTCGCTTGGGCTTTCAATCCTGATCACATCCAAAGGGTCGTAACCGCGAACTAGTGTAAATCCGCCCAAAATACAGGGAGCCACATTGTCTGCATGTTCACAGCCACTGGCAATCGCTTCGCCTTTCATCGCAAAATAAACCAGTTCCTGTTTGGCAAAAGGCCGGTTTAAAAGTTCGTTGATGCCAAAAACCGCTCCAGCCGCACTTGCAGAAGAGCTTCCAATGCCGCTTCCGGCCTTTATTTTCTTATGGATTTCGATTTCAAAACCAAAGTCGGGCTGCGCTGCTTCCAGTAAAGCCAAGGCTGCAACGCCAGCAACATTTTTCCTGGTTTCCAATGGTAAATCGGCACCGGTTATTTTGGTAATCCTGATTCCTTTTTCGGGAACTTTACGGAAAATCATTTCGTCGCCAATTCCATCAAGGCATAAGCCCATTACGTCGAAACCGCAATTGAGGTTGGCGATGGTTGCCGGGCAGAATATTTTTATTTCAGTCATAAAAGTCTAAAGTCTAAAGTCTAAAGTCATCAATTGAAACCGTCAAATGCTTTTTGACTTTCCAACTTTTGACTAAATTACACATTTCCAATCCTGATTACATCGGCAAAAATCCCCGATGCCGTTACGGCAGCTCCGGCTCCGGCTCCTTTGATGATTAACGGTTGGTCTACATAACGGTCGGTATAGAATTCGACGATATTGTCTTTTCCTTCCAGATTGTAAAACGGACTTTCCTTTGGGATGAACTGCAATCCAACTGAAGCTTTTCCGTTATCGAATTTGGCTACGAATTTGATCCGGCTATCTTTTTCCTTAGCTTCAGACAGCAACTTGTTAAAGTGTGCATCATGCTTAGTCAACGATTTGAAGAAATCATCATTATTGGTTGTCTCCATGCATTCTTTTGGAAGAAAACAATTGTTCTCAATATCTTCAATATCCATTTGGTAACCGCTTTCGCGGATTAAGATCAGGATCTTTCTTGCAACATCAACACCGCTTAAATCAATTTTTGGATCAGGTTCTGTAAATCCTTGTACACCAGCTTCTTTAACTACATCGTGGAAATTATAGGAATCACTGAAATTATTGAAGATAAAGTTTAGGCTGCCTGACAAAACCGCCTGGATCTTATTGACCTTATCACCCGAAGCAATCAGGTGTTTCAGCGTGTCGATAATTGGCAATCCTGCTCCCACATTAGTTTCAAAAAGAAAAGGCGCATTGTATTTCCTTGAAAGATTTTTAAGGTTTTTATAATTGTCGTATTCCGAAGAACATGCAATTTTGTTACAGGTTACAACGGCTATATTCTGGCTCAGGAATTGGTCATAAATGCCAGCGATATTATAATTTGCCGTAATGTCAACAAAAATGCTGTTGCGTAAATTGAGGTCTTTTGCTTTTGCGATAAAATTTTCGACGTTGGCTTTTTCACCATTTTCAACAGCGGCTTTCCAATCCTTTAAATCGATTCCGTCTTCATTGAAAACCATTTTGCGCGAATTGGATAAAGCAATCACACGAAGGTTGATTTTTAGGTTTTCCTTTAGGAATTTCTTTTGCTGCGCGATCTGGTCTATGAATTTTTCGCCCACGTTCCCAATTCCCATTACAAACAGGTTCAGCTGTTTGGTATTATCTTCAAAGAAACGCTCATGCAGCGTATTTAGTGCTTTTTTGACGTCCTTTTCATTGATAACTACCGAGATGTTCCTTTCGGATGCTCCCTGTGCTATCGCACGGATATTGACATTATTTTTGCCTAAAGTACTAAACATCCTTCCGCTGATACCTTGATGGTTTTTCATGTTTTCGCCTACCAGTGCAACAATGCATAATTCCTTTTCGATGATGCACGGATCTATTTTCCCTTGCGATATTTCCAATTCGAAAGCCTTGTCAATGGCCGATTTGGCACGATTGGCATCCGAACTTAAAATACCGATGCAGATGGAATGCTCGGACGAAGCTTGTGTAATGAAAATCACATTGATGCCTTCAGTCGATAAAACTTCAAATAATCTTTTCGAAGAACCTGCAACACCAACCATTCCGGAGCCTTCCAAAGTCAGCAGCGCTATATTGTCAATATGCGAAATTCCCTTTATTGGGTTGCTTGTAGCGGCAGGATTATTGGAGATTAATGTTCCGTAAGCTTCAGGTTCAAAAGTGTTTTTGATAAAAATCGGAATATTATCCTTTAAAACTGGCTGGATTGTTGGCGGATAAAGTACTTTGGCCCCGAAATGCGACAGCTCCATCGCTTCCTGATACGAAATCGTTTCAATAGGCTGTGCCTGCTTTACCACTTTCGGATTGGCAGTAAACATACCGTTTACATCGGTCCATATTTCCAAAACTTCTGACTTAACAGCTGCTGCAATGATCGCTGCTGTATAATCAGAACCACCACGGCCAAGCGTTGTGGTATTTCCATCAAGTGAAGACGCTATGAAGCCCGGGAATAAAACTACCTGATGTTCATTGTTTTTGAAATAATCAGAGATCAGTGCATTGGTCATTTGGAAATCAACACTTGCTTTACCAAAATTAGAATTGGTTTTAATGACCTCACGGCTGTCTTTGAATGCTGAATTGCTTACTTTTTGCTTTAACGCCACAGCAATGATCTGTGACGAAAGCAATTCGCCAAAGCCTGCTACGATATCCGCAGTCCGGCTTGATAATTCGCCCAAAAGGTAGCAGCCGTCCAATAAGGTTTTCAGCAGGTTGATATCGCTGTTTATTTTTTCGATGATTTCGCTTTGATCACTCAGCGGAATCAATTCGTCAATCGCTTCTTTATGCTTTTTATCGATGTCTGCTATGATTTCTTTATATGCTTTATCTTTTGACGAAGCGGTTTTTCCGGCTAAAATCAATAAATCGGTAACTCCGCTAAAGGCTGAGACTACTACAGCCAGTTTGTCTTCTTTGCTTTTGTTGGCTACAATAGCTATGGTTTTTGAAATATTTTCGGCATTGGCTACTGATGTCCCGCCAAATTTTAATACTATCATATTTTGAGTTATAAATTATGAATCATGAATAGCTTGCTTTCTTTCGAAAGCCCATAAATAGGGATTATATGAAATGATTATACCCCAAAAGGGGTTGTGGTTGTTGTGGTAACACCCGTAGTTGCAGCTGTAGTAGCCGTAGACGTTAATGAGTATTTGATGTTATTGTTCCACATAGTTTTTCAAAAATAGCACTTTTTACGAACTAAAAAAGTTTTAACAGGATTTTTGCCAAAATCGTATTTTAATTGTTATGTTGATGAAATATTTTAATTTTTTGTGTTGGATAAACATTTAGATTACCGATTTCACAATAAAATTGTACTGCCAAAACTTGTTTTTTAGCGTTTGTTTGTGGAATTTTGAGCTCAATTTGCAGACAAAAAATGGAAAACACACACTATATCAGTTCGGAACTGCTGAGTTTAGAGCAGTTAGATGAAATCATCTCCCAAAATAAATCGCTGGCGCTTTCTGAAGAAGCCAAAGTCAATATCCAGAAATGCCGTGATTACCTTGATAAGAAAATGGCAAGCAACGACAAGCCGATTTACGGTATCAATACCGGATTTGGTTCGTTGTACAATGTGAAAATTTCCGATGAAAATTTGGCCAAACTCCAGGAAAATATAGTAAAATCGCATGCTTGCGGCACTGGTGATGAGGTTCCGGCTGAAATTGTAAAGATTATGCTTTTGCTGAAGATCCAGTCATTGAGTTATGGGCATTCGGGTGTTCAGCTGATTACGGTGGAGCGTTTGGTGGATTTTTATAATCATGATATCCTTCCGGTAATTTACACACAAGGCTCGCTTGGCGCAAGTGGTGATTTGGCGCCATTGGCGCATCTGTCATTGCCGTTATTGGGAGAAGGCGAAGTTTATCATGACGGATTCCGCCAGCCGGCTAAAAAAGTTTTGGAAAAGATGGGCTGGGAACCAATTGTGCTGCAGTCTAAAGAAGGCCTGGCATTATTGAACGGAACCCAATTCATGAGTTCGTATGGCTGTTATATTTTGCTGAAAGCAATGAAATATTCTTATTTTGCGGATGTGATTGGAGCCATTTCGCTTGAAGGTTTTGATGGAAGAATTGAGCCATTCAATGAATTGATCCATATGGTTCGCCCGCACAAAGGGCAGATTGTAACTGCTAAGAGGATGAACGAGCTTTTGGAAGGCAGCCAGATTATCGCGCAGCATAAGGAGCATGTACAGGATCCGTATGCATTCCGTTGTATTCCTCAGGTACATGGCGCTTCTAAGGATACCATTGATTATGTAAAAAAAGTATTCAAGACCGAAATCAATTCGGTTACTGACAACCCCAATATTTTTATTGCTGAAGATTTGATCATTTCTGGTGGAAATTTCCATGGGCAGCCATTGGCTTTGACGTTGGATTTCCTGGCAATAGCTTTGGCCGAGCTGGGCAGCATTTCCGAAAGGAGGACGTATCAGCTTATTTCTGGCTTAAGGAAGCTGCCGGCATTTTTAGTTGACAATCCGGGTTTGAATTCGGGTTTCATGATTCCGCAATATACAGCAGCTAGCATCGCCAGCCAAAACAAGCAATTGGCAACCCCGGCAAGCATTGACAGCATTGTTTCATCAAATGGGCAGGAAGACCACGTTTCTATGGGGGCGAACGCCGCTACCAAATGTTTGAAGGTGATGGAAAACCTCGAGCGTATTTTAGCGATCGAATTGATGAACGCCTCACAGGCAATCCATTTTAGGGAGCCGTTGCAATCGAGCGAATTTATTGAAACATTCCTAAAAGCCTATAGGGAAGAAGTACCATTGGTAAAAGAAGACCGGATCCTGCATTACGACATTGAGAATTCAGTAGCGTTTTTGAACAGTTTTATGGTTGATTTGGAGGATTAATCCTTTAATTTCCAATTCCTGTTTTTGCAAACAAAAGTCGCTTTGAGCAATTCCTTTTGCGAATCGAATTTACTTAATATGATAGCGATTTTGTCTTCTTTGAGAGCAATGAATTGCAACTCATAGATTTTTCTGTAACTGCCGGGCTTGATTTTTTTGAATAAGGTAGTGTTATGGAAATCTATTTCGTTGAATGATTTGTAAAAGTCAAAGTTGGTCATTTTTCCATAAATCAATTTCGGATTTTGGATTTCCTCCAATTTCGAACCAATAAGATATTTGTTCACCGAATAAGGATTGTGTTTTATATAACGGCGTAGGTTATCTATATTTTTTTCAATCCTATCCGAAATCCCCGGAGCATGATCGGGAGTGCCGCATTCCAAAGCGGTATATTTTTGGGTCAAGATATAAGCGCTGTCAGGTGCTTTAATCGTCTCCATTATCTTAGCATTCACCAAAGCGGTCAACTGCTTGTTGTTGGAATAGATTTTCGAATTACTTTCCGGATTGAAATCGGGGATAAAATAAAGTATGGCAGGAATTAATACCGTGCTGATCAGTAGTATTTTGAGTATTTTGACAAAGTTTCTTTTATTCATGGAAATGGTTTTGAGAATAAAATCAACTTTTATGCCAATAGCTTAATTCAACCGCAGCATAAAACTCAGCAATCCGAGTATTGCCGGAACAGCCTGAACCATAAAGATTCTTTTTGATGCTGTCATGGCGCCATAAATCCCGGCTACCAGTACACACGAAAGGAAAAATATTGCTATGTATTTGCTCCAATCAGCGTTGGTAATCATAAGCGACCAGATCAGTCCGGCAGCAAGGAAACCGTTGTATAAGCCTTGGTTGGCGGCCATGACTTTTGTTTTTTCAAATTGGTCTTCCGGGATGGTTTTAAATACTTTGCGCCCACGGGTTGTCCAGGCAAACATTTCGAGCCAAAGAATATAGATATGCAGCGCTGCCGTGTATCCTATGATGAGTTGCGATAGTAGGTTCATGACTATTGTTTTTCTGTTAATGTAGCTTCAATTCGCTTGTCAGGAACAAGCCACATCAGTGCAACGAAGATGTATATGGCCCCCGAAACCAACGGATAGAAATTGGCAAATAAAATGGCGATCGTATATAAAACCGGCGAAGATTTTCCTTTGATATCAGTGCCAATGGCTTTTTTAAGGATCGAATTGCTTCCCTGCTGTTTTAAGATAACCTGCTGCAGCATAAAATAAGCGATACCGTTCATCAATAAAACGAAGCCATAAGACATCATTGGAAATGCGGCAAAATGATTTTCGCCAATCCATGCAGTTGTAAACGGAATCAGCGAAAGCCAGAACAACAGATGCAGGTTGGCCCAAAGGATTTTGCCATTCACTTGTTTTACCGTGTGCAGCATATGATGGTGGTTGTTCCAGTAAATCCCAACATAGATGAAACTCAGCACATAACTCAAAAATTTCGGCAATAGCGGGATCAGTGCTTCATAGGAAGCTTCTTCAGGAACTTTGAGTTCCAATACCATTATGGTGATAATGATGGCTAAAACGCCATCGCTAAAGGCTTCTAATCTGGTTTTATTCATGTTTCAATATAATTTTTATTACAGTAACTATAAAATAAAGAAGGGTTATGATTCCTAAAATTGAAGTAGCAAAAACACAACAAATGTACAGCCATAATAAATCATAAGAATAAAAATAAGTAAAAAGACAATAAGTAATCAATGCCATTAGGATAAAACTTAAAAACAAGTATAACACTGGTTTGGTCTTTTGCCTAAAACGCATAACTTAATTGTTGATGGTTCCCAATGTTTTATGGATCCTTCTTTTGTGTTTTGTTTGTTTCAATTCTTTATTTCCCGAAATCACACTGATGTTTCCGTCAATTTCCATTATGGCCAATTTTACTTCGCTGAAATGCTCAACGCCATGTTCCCTGATGACTTCTTCCATTTCGGTCGAAGTGATTTCCAGTTTGGCCAAAGCCTTAAAATCAAGATGGCCGTCGTGGATCAGGATTACCGGCTTTTCCTGAACCCAGTTGGTTATCTTTTCAGATTTGTACATGATTTTTTTGAAGATAAAATTCATTATAAACAAAACCAATGCCGCCACCAATCCGCCTTCGAGCGAAGAATTGCTTCCCACCATTGCATTCTGGACCGAGTTGCTGATAAGCAGGATCAGGATGATATCTGCAGTATTTAATTGGGATAATTCCTTTTTGCCGAAAATACGGATGGCAATCAGCATAAAAGCATAAACTGCAAGGCTCCGGAGTATAATGTCTAAATAGGGATTCATTTTGTCTTAAAATATTTTTCGATGGCTTTTATCATTTCGCCCGCAATATCCTTATTGGTTGCGCCTTCAATCCCTTCCAGACCGGGAGATGAATTTACTTCCAATAATAACGGGCCTTTGGAAGAACGGATGATGTCAACTCCTGCCACACGCAAATCCATTGCCTTTGCAGCCTTTATGGCCATTTTTTTCTCCTCTGGCGTAGGTTTTATTACGGATGCCGTTCCGCCCATATGGATGTTGGCCCTGAACTCGCCCGGTGCTGCTTCACGCTGCATTGTGGCAACTACTTTTCCGTCAACTACAAACAGGCGCAGGTCCTTTCCGTCAGCCTCTTTGATGAATTCCTGAACCAAAATATTGGCATTCAAACTTTTAAATGCATTGATAACCGATTCCGCTGCTTTCTTTGTTTCGGCTAAAACAACACCTTTTCCCTGCGTGCCTTCAAGTAATTTTATGATAAGCGGCGAACCGCCAACCATTTTGATCAAATCGTCTGTATCCAAAGGGGAATTGGCAAAACCGGTTGTTGGAATGTCTACGCCATTGCGCAAAAGCAGCTGGAGCGAAAATAGTTTGTCCCGTGATTGTGTTATGGCAGATGCCGAATTGAGGCAATACACTTTCATGGCTTCAAATTGCCGGGTAAGGGCGCAGCCATAAAACGTAATGCTTGGACGGATTCTCGGGATTATGGCATCAAAATAGTCCAAGACCTTACCGCCACGGTAATGTATTTCGGGGTTATGCGCATCGAGCTTCATGTAACATTCCTTGATATTGAGGAAATGCATTTCATGGCCACGCATTTCACCCGCTTCCATAATGCGTTTATTGCTGTATAATTCGGGGTTGCTGGCCAATAAACCGATGCGGAGGCCCGACTTCTTGGCAATTGCATTAATGTACAAATCCTTTAACTTTTCGGCATTCGGCTGTTCCAAAAGGTATTTTTGCTCGGGGTCAACAAGGATTCTTCCGCTCATGGCTTCGCGTCCCAAAAGCATCCGAAACCCCATAGAATCCCTATTGGTCAGGGTAACTTCAATAGGCCACAGCTCATTGGCAATCGAAAGGTTGGTCTGTATTACATAACGCTGTTCACGGAAACCGCTGGAGCTTTTTACAATGCGTTTGTCGATCAGCTTTGCCTGGCAGTGAATGATTGTCTTATTGTTGTTTTGGATGGGGTTGATGTCAAATTTCACCCAATTTTCATCGTCTTTGACAAATGGGGAAATGTTGATGGCATGCAGCGCTGACGTTTTGGCGCCCGAATCGACGCGTGCTTTGATTGCAGGTATTCCCAGCTCGGGGAAAGAGCACCATTCTTCTGATCCTAGTATAATTTTATCCTGTGGCATTGTGTTGTATAAAAAAGCCACGAATTTCGAATTATTTTTGTGACTATTCGAGAATCCGTGGCTTAAATTTAATTATTTTAATCTTAGCTTGCTGACTTTTTTGCTTTTTTGATGGTAACGGTCAACTCTTGCGCAGTTTCGTCTAAATCCATAAAAATCTCATCGCCCGACGCTATTTTGGAAGTAATGATTTCTTCTGCCAATGTGTCTTCAACATATTTTTGGATGGCTCTTTTTAACGGCCTTGCACCAAATTGTTTGTCAAATCCTTTTTCGGCAATAAATGCTTTTGCTTTCTCAGAAAGGTTTAAAGTGTAACCTAACTCAGCAACTCTTCCGTATAGTTTTTTCAATTCGATTTCGATAATCAGGTCGATGTGCTCTTTTTCCAATGGGTTGAACACGATGACATCGTCAATCCTATTAAGGAATTCTGGTGCAAAGGTTTTTTTCAACGCATTTTCGATAACGCTTTTCGAGTTGTCATCTGCAGCCGCAATTTTGGCAGCAGTGCCAAAACCAACACCTTGCCCGAAATCCTTCAACTGACGCGCTCCGACATTCGAAGTCATGATGATGATCGTGTTTTTAAAATCGATTTTGCGGCCTAAGCTATCGGTAAGGTATCCATCGTCCAAAACCTGAAGCATCATGTTGAATACATCCGGATGTGCTTTTTCGATCTCATCCAAAAGTACTACGCAATAAGGTTTTCTTCTTACTTTTTCGGTCAACTGCCCGCCTTCTTCATAACCAACGTATCCCGGAGGTGCACCAATCAATCTTGAAATGGCGAATTTTTCCATGTATTCACTCATATCGATACGGACTAAGGCATCTTCTGAATCAAATAATTCTTTGGCAAGAACTTTAGCTAACTGCGTTTTCCCAACTCCGGTCTGGCCTAAGAAAATAAACGAACCAATTGGCCTGTTTGGATCTTTTAATCCGGCTCGGTTCCTTTGAATTGATTTAGCAATTTTAGAAACGGCTTCGTCTTGTCCGATTACTTTTCCTTTGATCAATTCAGGCAAGTGAGCTAATTTGTTGCTTTCGGTTTGTGCAATCCTGTTTACCGGAATCCCGGTCATCATAGAGACTACGTCGGCAACATTGTCTTCCGTTACTTTAATACGGTTGCTTTTTGAATCTTCTTCCCATTGCTCCTGAGCTATGGCCAGGTCTTTTTCGAGACGTTTTTCGTCATCGCGCAGTTTTGCCGCTTCCTCATATTTCTGTTTCTTTACGACAGAATTCTTAAGTTCGCGTACTTCTTCCAGCTGGCGCTCCAAATCAAGGATTTGTTTAGGAACGTCAATATTGGTGATGTGAACTCGTGATCCTGCTTCGTCCATGGCATCAATGGCCTTGTCCGGAAGGAAGCGTTCTGACATATACCTGTTAGTTAATTTCACGCAGGCTTCAATGGCTTCTGGTGTGAAGATGACATTGTGGTGGTCTTCGTATTTGTTTTTGATGTTGTTTAGGATCGTAATGGTTTCCTCAACAGACGTAGGCTCCACAATCACTTTCTGGAAACGCCTTTCCAGAGCACCGTCTTTCTCTATATATTGTCGGTATTCGTCTAATGTAGTAGCACCGATGCATTGTATTTCGCCTCTTGCCAAAGCCGGTTTGAACATGTTTGATGCGTCAAGCGAGCCTGTAGCGCCGCCGGCACCAACGATAGTATGTATTTCGTCAATGAAAAGGATGATGTCGTCATTTTTCTCCAGTTCATTCATTACAGCTTTCATTCTTTCCTCAAACTGACCGCGGTATTTTGTTCCGGCAACCAAAGACGCTAAATCTAAAGTCACGACTCTTTTGTTGAACAAAATCCTTGAAACTTTTTTCTGGATGATCCTCAGGGCCAAACCTTCGGCGATGGCAGATTTACCAACACCCGGTTCACCAATCAGCAATGGGTTGTTTTTCTTCCTGCGGCTCAAAATCTGTGAAACCCTTTCGATTTCCTTTTCACGGCCCACAACCGGATCAAGTTTTCCTTCTTCGGCCAATTCGGTCAAATCACGCCCAAAGTTATCTAAAACAGGGGTTTTTGATTTTTTGTTGGTTTTGTTCGCCGGATTGTTAAAGCTTCCTTCCTTCAAACTGTCATCTTGTCCTGGATCGTCATTATAAGATTCATTTGTTGGCATATTGTCGTTAAAATCTTCTTCGTTTGGTGTCATATTCAAATACTGTTCTTTAACCACGTTATAGTCTATTTTCAGACGATGCAGCAGCTTGGTTGTTGGATCATTCTCATTTCTTAAAATGCACAATAATAAATGTGCTGTGCTTATTGACGTGCTTTGGAAAACCTTAGCTTCCAGGAAGGTGGTTTTCAAAGCGCGTTCGGCCTGTCGCGTCAAGTGCAGGTTTTTCTTTTCGTTGCTGATTTCAACATTTGGGTTAGCGGGGCTTAATATCTCAACTTTTTTACGCAAATGTTCCAAATCAACACCAAGATTATTCAGAATGGTAATCGCCTTACCATTTCCATCTCTTAAAATCCCGAGCATCAGATGCTCTGTCCCGATAAAATCGTGTCCTAAGCGCAAGGCTTCTTCCTTGCTATAGGTGATCACGTCTTTTACCCTTGGTGAAAAATTATCATCCATAATATATAATTGGTAATGTAAATTTAGTTATTCAGAATGATTCTAACAAAAATCATTCCGCCTAAAAGTACTGTCAGCTAATTGACAAAAAAAATGTCAAAAATAAAAGCGGTGTTCCGACTAACTTATTAACTAAAAAAAGCCCCTGATTTGTTAATAAATCATTGAAATTTGTGGACTAAAAATGCTTCGGTTTTTTATTAATTGACCTATATTAGCACGTTTTGAAATTAAAGTAATTTTTATTAAATAATTTATAGAATATGTCTGACGGAGAAAGGTTAATTCCGATTAACATCGAAGATGAAATGAAAGCAGCCTACATCGATTATTCGATGTCGGTTATCGTGTCCAGGGCCTTGCCGGATGTACGCGACGGCTTAAAGCCTGTACACCGTAGAGTGTTATACGGAATGTATGATTTAGGGGTTTTTTCAAACAGGGCCCACAAAAAATCCGCAAGAATTGTTGGGGAAGTTTTAGGAAAGTATCACCCGCACGGAGATACCTCTGTTTACGATGCCATGGTTCGTATGGCCCAGGAATGGAGCTTGCGTTACCTGTTGGTAGATGGCCAGGGTAACTTTGGTTCGATTGACGGTGACAGCCCGGCGGCAATGCGTTATACCGAAGCCAGGATGAAAAAAATGGCGGAAGACATAATGGCAGATATCGACAAGGAAACAGTTGACTTCCAGCTGAACTTTGACGATACGCTGCAGGAGCCAACCGTTATGCCAACACGTGTTCCAACTTTATTGGTTAACGGAGCATCAGGTATTGCGGTAGGTATGGCTACCAATATGGCGCCACACAACCTGACCGAGGTTGTTGACGGAACATTAGCCTACATTGATAATAATGATATTGAAATCGATGAATTGATGCACCACATCAAAGCTCCGGATTTCCCTACAGGTGGAACGATATACGGAATGGAAGGTGTGCGTGAGGCATTCAAGACCGGAAGGGGAAGAATCGTAATGCGTGCCAAAGTAAGCTTTGAGGAAGCTAACGGTAAGGACTGCATTATTGTGTCTGAAATCCCATATCAGGTGAATAAGGCCGAAATGATCAAGAAAACGGCTGACCTTATCAACGAGAAAAAAATAGAAGGGATCTCCAACATCCGGAACGAATCGGATAGGAGCGGAATGCGTATTGTATACGAATTGAAACGCGATGCGGTTCCGAATGTGGTTTTGAATACCTTATTTAAATACACGCAACTGCAATCTTCCTTCAGTGTAAACAACATTGCACTGGTAAACGGAAGGCCGCAGATGCTGAACCTGAAAGAACTGATCCATTATTTTGTGGAGCACCGCCACGATGTTGTCGTAAGAAGGACACAGTTCGAATTGCGCAAGGCAGAAGAAAGAGCGCATATCTTGGAAGGTCTGATCATTGCTTCGGATAATATTGATGAAGTGATTGCGTTGATCCGTTCTTCTAAGGATGGTGACGAAGCGCGTGCGAAATTGATTGAAAGGTTCAGCCTTTCTGATATTCAGGCCCGTGCGATTGTTGAAATGCGTCTGCGTCAGCTGACCGGCCTGGAACAAGACAAGCTGAGAGCAGAATACGAAGAGATCATGAAATTAATCCAGCGCTTGAAAGACTTATTGGCAAGCAAGGAATTGAGAATGGAACTGATCAAGGAAGAATTAGTAGAAATTAAAGAGAAATACGGAGATGACCGTCGTTCTGCTATTGAATATTCGGGTGGAAACGTAAGCATTGAAGACCTTATTGCCGATGAAAATGTGGTAATCACCATTTCGCATGCGGGTTACATCAAACGTACCAATTTATCAGAATACAAAACCCAAAACAGGGGCGGGGTTGGACAAAAAAGCGCCGGAACCCGTGACCAGGATTTCCTGGAACATATGTATGTAGCTACCAACCACCAGTACATGATGTTCTTTACCCAAAAGGGAAAATGTTTCTGGATGCGTGTTTACGAAATCCCGGAAGGCAGCAAAACAGCCAAAGGAAGAGCATTGCAGAACCTTATCAATATTGAGCCGGACGACAAGGTGAAGGCATTTATCTGTACACAAGACTTAAAAGATAAGGAATACACCAATTCACATAACCTGATCATGGTGACCAAAAAAGGCCAGGTTAAGAAAACGTCTTTGGATAAATACTCTAAACCAAGGGCCAACGGAGTTGCCGCAATCACCATCCGTGAAGATGATGAGTTGTTAGGAGCACAGCTGACTAACGGTCAGAGCCAAATTATACTAGCCGTGAAATCAGGAAAACTGGTTCGTTTTGAGGAAACCAAGACCCGTCCGATGGGAAGAACAGCTTCCGGGGTACGCGGAATTACCTTAAAAGACGAAACTGACGAAGTAATTGGCATGGTTACTGTAAACGATATGGAAAGCGAAATTCTTGTAGTGGCCGAAAACGGTTACGGAAAACGTTCTGCGCTTGAAGATTACAGGATTACCAACCGTGGTGGAAAAGGTGTGAAAACATTGAACATCACAGAAAAAACTGGTAAGCTGATTGCCATCAATTCGGTTACGGATAATGATGATCTTATGATTATCAACAAATCGGGACTGACCATCAGGATGGCTGTGGAAGACTTAAGGGTAATGGGAAGGGCAACACAAGGTGTGAAACTGATCAATATCAAAGGAAATGATTCTATTGCGGCCGTAACCAAGGTTATGAAAGATGAAGAACAGGAATTGGATGAAGACGGAAATGTAATCGAAGATGAGTCTATCGAAAGGGTAAAACCTGTAATGGAAGTTCTTGAAGATGAAGGCCCGGTTGCAGATGACGAAGATGAAGACGATGACGATATCGTTGACGACGAAGGCGACGAAGACGATGCCGACGATGATGAATAAACACAATGAATCACCAATTAATATTGTTATTAGTTGGTGATTTTAATTATAACTAAAAAATTGAAAAAAAATGAGGATAAAACACATGCTACTTGCTTCGGCAATATTAGTCTCTGCTGCGTCTTTTGCGCAAAAGGATGAATTGAAAAAATTGAAAAAAATTTATGACAAGGAAGAACCTTCTGCAAATGATGTAAAAGAATACAAGGCCACCCTTGAAAAACTGTCTACTCTTGCCACAGAAGAAGGAGATAAAGTATATTATAATTTTTATAAAGCTAATGTAAGCAGCATGGAAATAGCCATGCTTGGTGCAAATCCGACTCCGGAGCAATTGGCCAAAATCTTTAACCCAAAAGCGGTAACTGAAATGGCAACAGCTTATTCTGCCACATTGGATTATGAAAAGAAAACCGGTAAAAAATTACTTACAGACGATATTGTCGAGGAAGTAAATACCTTCAAACCGATATTGATAAATACAGCCGTGAATCTTGGAGAGGTTAAAAAGTTTAAGGAAGCGTCTGAGATTTTATATGCTGTGTACCTATTGGATAAAAAAGACCAGGATAAATTGTTTTATGCTGCAAGTTACGCAGTAAATGCAGGCGATTATCCGAGTGCATTAAAATATTATAACGAATTAAAAAACTTGAATTATACCGGTGAATCGATAATTTATTGGGCAACCAATAAAGCGACTAAAAAGGAAGAAACGTTCACTTCTAAGGCAGAAAGAGAACTTTTCATAAAAGGTGGCTCTCACGAAAAGCCAAGAGATGAAAAAGGAGAGTCCAAAAGAGGGGAAATCTATAAAAACATCGCACTGATTTTGGTAGAAGACGGAAAAGTGGATGAAGCAAAAGCTGCGGTAGCAGATGCGAGAAAGACAAACCCGAATGACACTTCGCTGATTTTAACTGAAGCCGACCTGTATTTAAAAACAAATGATGTTGATACATACAAGCGTTTGGTAAATGAAGCAATTTCAAAAGATCCGAACAATGCCGATTTGGTTTACAATTTAGGTGTTATCAGCGGAAATGCAAATAAACTTGATGAGGCTGAAGCTTACTACAAAAAAACGTTGGCAATCGATCCTAACTATTTTAATGCCAATTTGAATCTGGCCGAATTAAAGCTAAGGGCTGATGAAAAATTTGTAGCCGAAATGAATAAGCTTGGTACTTCAGAAAAAGATAATAAGCGTTATGGAACAATAAAAGCCGAAAGGGAAAAGAACTTCAAAGCAATTTTACCTTATCTTGAAAAAGCTGTAGAATTGAAACCAGACAATGAAGCTGCTAAGAAAACCCTGATAAGCGTTTACAATGCACTTGATATGACCGATAAGGCAAAAGCATTAAAAGCTAAGTTATAATTCCAGAAATAAAGATTTTAAAAAAAAATCCCGATGCAAACCATCGGGATTTTTAGTTTCCTAAACTAACCAAATTTATATAGAAACATAATTATGCAACACCGTTTTCCTGAGTATTCATTTTTTTCAGGAAAGATCTAATTAAAACACTGTTGGTATTGATACCTGAGTTAATTAGTTGTTTTTTGCTGAAAGTACCGTTTGATGCTGTAGTGTCAGTAGTTTTTTTAGTACCCATGAACCAAACAGCGAAATCCATTCCGGCAACAGTATTCTCTGCAGAGATGATGATTTCAGCATCTTTAGAAACAGAAACCTCAGTTGAAGCAGCAACAGGAGCAGCAGTTTTTGCATTATCCTGAGCGAAAACTCCAGTTGATGACAAAACTAATAATACGAATGCAACAAATAATTTGATGTTTGTTTGAGTTCTGTTGTTATTAGCTGTTGTCATGATTTTTCTTTGGTTTTGTTGTTATTTCTGAGTCAAAACTACTCCAAGACCATAACCAGGAGAAATATTTCCGATAACTAACCCCAAAAGTCGTTTAATCGACAAATTCAATGAATTCGCGGGTTTTCAGCGTTTTTTTTGTGTCGTTCATCTATTAAATGTTAAAAAAACAGGTATTTCATCGATGAAAAACCATTAAGTTCTATGAACTGCATAATGAGTGAAGAGTGTTCGTAAGAAAAGAAGGTAAACTGACAAAATCTTAGTAAATTAGCATCATAATATAATTTTTAGCATTCCAAATGAAAGTCGACCAAAAAGGACATACAACCACAATAAAGAATACACAATACAAAACCGCTGAATTCTTGCAAAAACTCAATAACGAATACAATAGCTATAGGTCGCAGAACCTGATTGTTGATTTGTCTTTTGATAAGCAGCTAACAATGGCTGATGTCAAACTGTTCCTTGATATGGCGAAAATGCATAAAAAGGAAAAAAAATCGCTGGTGCTTGTAGCAGATGGGATCAACTTTAATGATGTTCCCGCCAAGCTTACAGTAGTTCCCACAGTTTTGGAAGCCCATGATATCATTGAAATGGAAGAAATAGAACGCGATTTAGGATTCTAATCTATAACTTAATGAAATTAACCATTCTCGGTTGTTATGCCGCAACTCCAAGAACCATAACCAATCCGACAGCACAGGTCCTCGAAATGCGAGGGCGGATGTTTCTTATTGATTGTGGCGAAGGCACCCAGGTACAGCTGCGCAGGAACAAACTAAAGTTTTCCAAGATCAGCCACATATTTATTTCGCACCTCCATGGTGATCATTTCTATGGGTTGGTAGGCCTGATTTCAACCTTTATGCTTCTTAACCGCCAAACCGACCTTCATGTCTATGGCCCAAAAGGCATCAAGGAAATTATTCTTCTACAGCTGCGTTATTCCAACTCGTTTACAGGATATAATCTGTATTTCCATGAATTGATTTCAAATGAGAGCGAAATAATCTATGAAGACGACAAAGTTGTTGTCAGGACGATTCCGCTCAAGCACCGCGTCTATACCAATGGCTTTTTGTTCCAGGAAAAATCCAGGGAAAGAAAATTGAACATACAGGCTGTCGAGAAATACGGTATCGATATCGCTTATTACCGCAAGATAAAATATGGAGGCGATATTACTTTAGACAATGGTAAGGTAGTACCGAATTCCGAATTGACCTTTGACCCTGAGCCTGCAAAGAGCTATGCTTTTTGCAGCGATACGATGTATGATGAATCCATCATTCCCATAATCGAAAATTGCGACGTACTCTACCATGAAACCACTTTCCTTGAATCGGAAGCTGATAAGGCTGAACCTACGATGCACAGTACGGCAAAGCAGGCGGCACTTATAGGTAAAAAAGCTAATGTAAAACAATTGGTTTTAGGGCATTACAGCACGCGTTATGAAAATATAGAATTGTTCAAACGGGAAGCCGAAACCATTTTTCCCGATGTCCTTTTGGCAGATGATGGACGTGTTTTTGAATTTTAATAGATTATAGCCGTAAATTTGTAGTACAAAAAGACTAAGAAAATGGAAGATTTAAGTGCCTATAGAAAGTCATACGAAAAAAGCCAGCTTTTAGAGGATAGTATTCCCGATGATCCCATAAACCTATTCCACAGATGGTTTCATGAAGTTAAGGATTTTGGCGGGGTTGATGAGGTCAATGCAATGACTGTGGCTACTATTGGATTGGATGGTTTTCCAAAATCTCGGGTTGTGCTGCTCAAAAAGTATGATGAGGAAGGTTTTATTTTTTATACCAATTACAATTCCGAAAAAGGAAAGGCAATATTGAATAACCCAAACGTCTGCCTTTCATTCTTTTGGCACAGCATGGAACGCCAGGTTATCATTAAAGGTATTGCCGAAAAAACGATGGAAGCAGTTTCCGATAATTATTTTGATTCCAGGCCGGAGGGCAGCAAGCTGGGTGCCGTTGTTTCAAATCAAAGCGAAATCATTCCGTCACGTGAATACCTTGATGACAAGTTAAAAAAGCTGGAAGCTAAGTTAGAAGGACAACCAATCCCGCGCCCTGATTTCTGGGGCGGATTTTTGGTAAGGCCCGTTGAAGTTGAATTTTGGCAGGGCAGGCCCAATCGCCTGCATGACCGGATACGCTACCAGCTGCATGCCAATTTTAATTGGAAAACCGATCGTCTTTCGCCTTGATAAGAATCATCAAAAACATAATTAGAAGTAAACCGCCCTATAAGGCGGTTTTTTTGTCTTGTATTAATAATTAAATATCTGTAAGAATAAACGGTATAGTTAATTAATATAAAGTAGGAAATTTATAGTATATATAGATTAAATGATGTATTTCGTCGATTTTTTTTGGTGTTTAAACGATTATCGCCGTAAACTTGTATAACCAAATCAACAATACGTTCTGTCAATATTAACTCAATAAAGTGTTTGCCCCACATCTACTTTATTAAAAAACTTAACCTACTACTATGAAAGCAAAAATGTTCAGAGCATTGTTGCCGTTAGCAATTGTGTTCACTATGATTTCCTGTTCTTCTGATCAATCAGAAGCTGATTCAGCAGATAATAAAGTTGTTACTACCTACAATTACAACGACGTTGAGCTGAAATTAGTTAGCCTAATCAACAACTACCGTGCAAGCCACGGATTGACTACCCTTGAAATAATCAACCACATTTCCTATAAATCGGAAGAACACAACATCTACATGATAGATAACCATGTGGTGAACCATGACTATTTCCAACAGCGTGTAAACAATTTGACTCAGGTATTAGACGCAGAAAAAGTAGGTGAGAACGTAGCCTACAACTACCAAACAGCGGAAAGCTGCATGGCCGCCTGGTTAAACAGCCCAAGCCACAAAGAAAACATCGAAGGCGATTATACCCACATGGGTATTTCGGTTACCGTGGATCAAGCCACGGGTAAAAAATACTACACCAATATATTTATGAAAAAGAAAAGAAACTAAATTCGTAAATGTATGTCAACAGTAAAATAATAGTTTGATTATTGTTTTGTTTGATTTTGACAGATCGAAAAATCCCGCTACGAGCGGGATTTTTTTGTTTATGGTATATAAAATTGAAAACTATTTCAAGCTTCCGACCATGTCTTCCGGTTTTACCCAAGCATCAAAATCTTCTGGGGAAACATAACCTAAACGAACCGCTTCTTCCTTAAGTGTTGTTCCGTTTTTGTGTGCCGTCTGTGCAATTTCTGCAGCTTTGTAATATCCTATTTTGGTGTTTAAGGCAGTAACCAACATTAGTGAATTGTCAACCAATTCTTTGATGCGCTTGTGGTTTGGCTCAATTCCGCTGGCACAATGTTCGTCAAAAGAGATGCAGGCATCACCAATCAATCGTGCAGATTGAAGGAAATTGGCCGCCATCACAGGTTTGAAAACATTCAGTTCGTAATGGCCCTGCATGCCGCCAACGGCAATAGCAACGTCGTTACCCATAACCTGGGCGCAAACCATCGTCATTGCTTCGCATTGCGTTGGGTTTACTTTTCCAGGCATGATAGATGATCCCGGCTCATTTTCGGGAATAAGTATTTCCCCGATTCCCGAACGTGGACCTGAAGCCAGCATACGGATGTCGTTTGCAATTTTGTTTAGCGAAACGGCTAATTGTTTCAATGCGCCGTGGCTTTCAACAATGGCATCGTGCGAAGCCAGAGCCTCAAATTTATTCGGGGCTGTCACAAACGGATGCCCGGTAAATTTGGCAATGTAACCGGCAACTATTTTGTCGTAGCCGGCTGGAGTATTCAATCCGGTTCCTACTGCAGTTCCGCCAAGCGCCACTTCTGATAGGTGGGCCAAAGTATTTTTAAGTGCTTTGATGCCATAATCCAACTGGGCTACATAACCAGAAATCTCCTGGCCAAGTGTTAATGGAGTAGCATCCATTAAGTGTGTTCTTCCTATTTTGACCACGTTCATGTATTCCTTGGCTTTTTTGTCTAAGGTGTCGCGCAGTTTTTGAACTCCCGGGATGGTGGTTTCCACTACCGCTTTGTAGCATGCAATGTGCATTCCTGTAGGGAAAGTATCGTTTGAGGATTGTGATTTGTTGACGTCATCGTTGGCTTTTACCAATTGCTCGCCTTCACCAATCTTGAATCCGGCCAAAACCTGTGCGCGGTTGGCAATCACTTCGTTTACGTTCATATTGCTTTGCGTACCCGAACCGGTTTGCCAGATGACCAATGGGAATTCACCGTCTAGCTTTCCTTCCAGGATTTCGTCACAAACCGCTGCAATGGCATCGCGTTTTTCAACAGTTAATACTCCAAGTTCGGAGTTGGCATAGGCTGCGGCTTTTTTCAGGTAGGCAAAACCTTCAATGATTTCCTTTGGCATTGATGCGGATGGGCCGATCTTAAAGTTATTGCGTGAACGCTCTGTTTGTGCTCCCCAATATTTATCGGCAGGAACCTTAACTTCACCCATGGTGTCTTTCTCAATTCTGTATTCCATTTGTATTGTATATATGTTAATAAAGTAGTTTTGCTTTTTTAGCCCGAATAGGAGCGGAAATCCTTTTTGTTGTTTTTGTAAAATGCTCGTTGACTGTGCTTAGGTGACAAAACAATAAAAAGATTGCAGCGTATAGCCGGAAACAGCTCCTAAAAATCCAGCCCAAAATTACGGATAAAAAGTAGTTAATAAAAATTGATTTTGTTTTTGGTTTGCCGAAATATTCAGCTTACATTTGCGTATAATTCAAAAAATTCCGGAAAACATGTTTGAATTTCAACAGTATTTAGGTTTCTTGCTTTTCATGACCGTTCTAACGATCGGTTTTTGGCTAATGATGTTCTTGATCAGTTTCATTGTTCCTTATTGGATCTTTGGCGGTGTTAAGGAATTATTGCAGGAAAGAAAAGCACAAAAAGAAGCTGAGCAAAATTCGTAATTGATTTTTGTTTAAAAAAAAGCCCCGGATTCCGGGGCTTTTTTTATTGGGATTATCCTTGATAATCGCCGTTGTCCTCCTGTTGTTGGTTTTGTCTGCGTTTTTCTTTATCCCTTTCAGACTTCTGAACATTGAACCTATAGGTAAATGACAGGTTGAATGATCTTTTTCTCCACTGCATTTCGCTGTGCGATTCAACCCTTCCGTCAAGGAAAGTGTCCTGGATCCTTTTTCTCGAATTAAACACGTCGTTTACATTGAAGGCGATGGTTCCTTTATCCTTAAGCACATCTTTGCTGAAGGCAAGGTTCATGCTGAAGTTGCCCAAAGATTTGCCCTGGTTGTTTTTCTGTTCGCCCTGGTAATTCATATTGGTCTGCCAGTCGATTTTGTAAGGCAGCGTAACTTTTGATGACAATCGGGTAAACCATGATGCAGTTTCAAAGTCAAAATCCTGGAAAACAGGGTTGTTGTTAGAATCAATATAGGTGTAATCACCATCGGTTTTGATATAGAATAAGTTGAAATTCGAATTCAGTTTCCACCATTTGTATGGACTGTAATTCAGCGTAAATTCAAATCCGCTCCTAAACTCTGTGGCGATGTTGATTGGTTTTGTCGTAATGATAGCGGTTCCGTCGGCCAAAGTACCGGTTTGCATCCTTACCATCTGGAAGACGTCGGTTGTTTTGTTTCCGTATAGCGAAGTGTTGAAAGTCAATTTGTTCCAGCGCTTGATATAGCCCAAATCGATGGCATTGGTAAATGCAGGATTCAAATCCGGGTTACCAACAAAAATATTAACGTTGCTCGATAAGTTGTTGAACGGGTTCAGCTGTCTTCCTCTTGGCCTTTGGATCCTGCGGCTGTAGCTGACGGAAACGCTGCTCTTATCATCTATCTCGTATGTCAGGAACGCGCTCGGGAAAAAGTTGTTGTATTTTTTATTGGTAAAGTCGTTGGTTGCCAGTTGGTTCACATCAATATCAGAATCTTCCCAACGCATTCCCAGCAAGGTAGAAAACTTGCTGACTTTGAATCCGTATTGGGTATAAAGGGCATTGACTTTTTCTTTGTATTGCAATGTGTTGGCAGAAGTAGTACCACCGGTTGTTACCGAATAACCCGTAGAGTTTTTAGAGAAGTCACCGCGGTAGCCTGCCTCAAATTGCCCGCCTTTGCCTATTGGCAATACATAATCGGTTTGGATGGAGTTCCTGCTTTGGGTTTGGTCGTTGATCGTTTGGTCAATGCTAGGCACTGCAATCGTCGATGTTTGGTTGATTATCGCAAGGCTTTTGTCGTCATTGGAAGAGAATGAGCCGTCGATGGTTAATTTGTGTCCTTCTTTTTTGAAGTTTTTGGTCAGGTTGGTAGTATATTCTACATTCTGGCTTGAGTTGTCCTCATTGTTTATCCTGTTGATCGTTGATTCATAAACACGGTTGACATCAAAATAATTCTGTAATACATTGTCCTGGTTATCACCGGTGCTTTTCCTGAAATTGAACTGATTGGTCCAGGTTGTTGATTTATCCAGAAACCAGTCCACTCCAAAATTGGCATTGTATGATTTGTTCAGCCTTTCGCTCTGGCGGCTTTCATCCATGAAGTCCTTGGTAGTGTTATCGGCATTAAGGTACCTCGAATCGGTAAAGGCATTTCCGGGGTTGTTGCGGTAATTGTACCCCTGTGTCGTAAATATGTTGAATTCCTTTGTTTTATAATTTATGGTTCCGGTCAAGCCGTAGGTTTCAGGGCTTCCGCCACTGGCAATTACAGTTCCGTTCAGTCCCAGGTTTTTTCCTTTTTTCAATACGATATTGATGATTCCGCCACCGCCTTCGGCATTGTACCTTGCCGATGGATTAGTGATTACTTCTACCTTATCCAAAGCATCGGCCGGTATTGATTTTAGAGCATCCGCAATATTGATGGCATTGGAAGGCCTTCCGTCGATTAGTATCTTTACGTTATCGTTGCCACGCAGGGCGACATTTCCATCAGGATCAACCGTAACCGAAGGAACGTTGTCAAGCACATCGCTTGCCGTACCGCCTTTTACCACCATATCCTGTCCCACATTGTAGACTTTTTTATCCAATTTGATTTCTACCGTTGATTTTTCGGCACGTACCACTACTTCGTTCAATTGGGTAGCGTCTTCCTCTAATGCTGCCGTTCCGATGTTAGTGGCTTCATTAAGCTGTTTCTGGCTTATTACCGTTGGCTTAAACGAAATGAATTCGAAAGTAATGTCGTATGTTCCCGGAACGATATCTACAGAATAATCACCTTTGTTGTCAGTAATTCCGCCAAAAACCAGTTTAGGGTTTTTACTGTTCTTAAAAGTAACAGTTGCATATTCTAACGGAAGCTTGCTGGTTTTTTCAATGATTTTCCCTGTAATGGAAATTTTCGCTCTTTCCGTTTTTGCCTGTCCAAAAACAGTAACAGAAACAAGCAGCAATAATGCGGATAAAAGATAATGGATTTTTCTCATGGAAATTATAAGTTTATACAGCTTTAAAGACAGCAAAAGTAAGCCTAGGTTTAAAGCTGTTTTCCCAAATCTTTGTTAAATATTACTTCAGGAATTCTTCCAGTTTTTCGGTTTCACGGCCAATGATTGCCCTGTCTCCATCAATAACGATAGGGCGCTGCATCAGGATTGGGTATTGGGCAATTGCTTTGATGATTTGTGCATTGGTCATTTTTTTACCGATAAATTTTTCGGTCCAGATGGATTCCTTCTGACGGACCAATTCGATAGGTTTGATATCCAGCTTCTTGATCAGTGCCTTTAACTCATCGACAGACAAAGGGTTTTCGATATAGTTTCTGATTTCAAAAGGAATTTGGGATTCGGTTGTAAATGCCAAACAGCCTCTGGATTTTCCGCATCTTGGATTGTGAAGTACCTGTATCATAATTTTTTTGCAAAGTAACCGATTTTAATAGAAAAAAGTTAACTTAGGCGGAATTAAAATTGCCATTATGTTTTTGGAAAAAGTCACTAAATCTCCCAATATTTCACTTAAATATTTATTGGGATTCTGTATCATCGCCATTTTTTATGTACTGGGCCAGATTCCGTTGGGAGTTGCTTTGGTTGTTGACACGATGCGGACAAAAAAAGCTATTCCAACCACAGAGGCTGAAATATTCAAATATTTCAGCCCTAATGTTACGCTGACATTGATGCTGATGATTTTTGTATTTACAATGCTTGGTATTCTTATCGTTGTCAAGGCTTTACACAAAATGGACCTAAAGGATATCATCACTTCTCGCGAGAAGGTCGATTGGAAGCGCATTTTCTTCAGTTTCAGCATTTGGGGACTGTTTACAGTGGCATCAACCTTTACGTTCTATTACTTTAGCCCGGAAGATTTTGTGCTCAATTTTAAACCGATACCGTTTTTGATTTTATTGGTAATTGCCTTTACATTATTGCCCATTCAAACCAGTACCGAAGAGTTCCTTTTTAGGGGTTATCTGATGCAGGGCTTTGGGTTTCTAGGAAGAAGCAGATGGTTTGCCCTGGTAATGACGTCAGTATTGTTTGGCTGCATGCACCTTTCCAACCCCGAAGTGGCAAAAATGGGCTACACTATCATGTTTTATTATATCGGAACCGGTTTTTTCCTTGGAATCATCACTCTTATGGACGACGGAATGGAACTTGCGCTGGGCTTCCATGCCGCAAATAATATCGTAACCGCTTTATTGGTTACATCGGAATGGTCGGCATTACAGTCGGAATCGGTCTTTAAGGATGTTCTCAACGCCATCAGTCGGCTTTGAAGTTTTCATCCCTCTGGTGGTTATTTTTCCACTCTTAATAATTATCTTTAGTAAAAAATACCATTGGACAGACTGGAAGCAAAAGCTCACAGGCAAAATCATATTGAAAAGAGAAGAATTAATCCAAAATACCGAAAACCATGAATAATCCAACTTACGAAAATGTACACAACCAATTCAAG
Source organism: Flavobacterium sp. (assembly GCA_049841115.1). Taxonomy (GTDB): domain Bacteria; phylum Bacteroidota; class Bacteroidia; order Flavobacteriales; family Flavobacteriaceae; genus Flavobacterium. Next base: position 378,409 of record JASGHQ010000002.1, on the reverse strand, counting down.
CTGAATGGTTTTCATCTTGATAGGGAAGATTTGTGCCGGGTAGCCTATAGCTTCATTAAAGAAGGCGAGGAGTTTGAAAAGCCTGTAGGTGATTTCCTTTTGGATTGGTTTGACAGTAAAAATTTTATCGAAATGCAGACTTCGGGAACAACTGGAACGCCAAAAACAATCAGTGTCAGCAAACAGGCAATGGTCGATTCGGCGCTGGCAACCGGAGATTTCTTTGAGCTGAATCCGGGAAACAAAGCATTGCAGTGCCTTCCGGTGAAATATGTAGCCGGAAAAATGATGCTGGTGCGTGCCATGATTCTTGGCCTCGATTTAGAATTTGTAGCACCAAGTTCGCATCCGATGCGCAATAATGAAATCGATTATGATTTTGTGGCGATGGTTCCGCTGCAGGCGCAAAATTCGGTTCATGAACTGAAAGATGTCAAAAAAATGATCGTCGGTGGCGCTGCCATAAATAAAACATTGGAAAAACAATTGTTAAAATTACCAACCGATGTATACGAAACGTACGGCATGACCGAAACTATTACGCATATTGCTGCGAGGAAACTGGGAGAAAAAGCGTTTACGGTTTTGCCTAACGTAACGATTTCGTATGACGACAGGAACTGCCTGGTGATCCATGCGCCCAGGATTTCGCCAGATGTCATCGTTACCAATGACATTGTGGAACTGGTCAATGAAAACCAATTTATTTTTCTAGGCAGGATGGACAATGTCATCAATAGTGGCGGAATTAAACTGATCCCGGAGCAGATAGAGGAGAAGCTGGCAGGGAAAATCCACGAAAGGTTTTTTATCGCGTCAAAACCGGATAAGGAATTGGGCGAGAAAGTAGTTTTGGTTGTGGAAGGTGAAAAGCAGGAATTCGACACTTCGCTTTACGAAACCTTGGACAAATACGAAAAGCCAAAGGAGGTCCTTTTTGTCAAAAAATTCAAGGAAACCCCAACCGGGAAAATATTAAGGAAAGAAACAGCTAAATAAATAAACGTCCCGGATTAAGGGACGTTTTTATTTTATTTAAATCGATTTTACTTCTGCATTTTGAAAAAATAGTCTGCCGAATGTTTCCCGCTACCATAAATGGTATAAAAAATACTGACCGCTAATGTGATTAAAGCTATTGCTAAATTAGCCACGTTCATTTCACCGATGAAATTGATCAGTACCGCACCGATTAAAATAGGCAATTGGGCAATTAGCGCCCAACGGGTCAATAACCCGAAAGCAATCATGATCCCGCCTACGATGTGCGCTGCCGCTATGTAATGAAAAGCCAGCATGCCTCCCATAAAATTACTGACCGGGGCAATCAGGTCTTCAAGCCCTCGGCTGTTGCTGACAAAATAAGCACCTTTATAGATCAGGAAAAACCCCAATGCAACCCTAAGCGCATCGAACCAAAAATTGGAGTGGGCATTTGCCCATTTGTTCAAACCTTTTACTGTAGTATCCATAATAATAAAGTTTAAAATTTACTCTAAGTTACTATTTTTAAATGAGATACGGAATTTTACAGTGTTAAAGTTACTGGCCGTTTAATTAACAGTAATGTAAAAATGGTTTTTCTTTACTTCGATTTCGTCAAGCGAATTGATCTTGAATTTAGATGTCGACCAGGCATTCGTTGGAGTAATGCGTGCGGCTTTTCCTTTGATTTTAATATCCACCGGCATTTTGAAATTGGATTCATCGGTTAACCATCTGAAGCGGAATTTTCCGTTATCAATTTTCATTTCCAGTTTTGGGATCTTGGCATGCCTCAAATATTGATTGAAGACAGGCGTAAGGTTTAATCCCGATTCCTTATTGAAAAAATCAACAACGGTCTTGGTATCAATTATTTTATGGCGATAGGTTTTCGAGTATTTTAAGAGCAGTTTCCACCATTTATCATCATTGTTGATGACATGTCTTATGGTATTGAGCATCAAGGCTCCTTTTTCGTACATATCTCCCGAACCTTCCTGGTTTACGCCATAAGCGGCAATGATCGGGTCTTTATTTTCAATATTTAATTTCAGCCCGTTGATATACAATTGCGCTTTGTCATAGCCATACTGGCATTCTACAAAAACAGCCTCCGAATAAGTAGTAAAGCCTTCATGGATCCACATGTCGGCACTGTCTTTTGAAGTAATGCTGTTGCCAAACCATTCGTGCCCACTTTCGTGGATAATGATATAATCAAACAACAATCCGATGCCTGTTAGCGAACGGTCCATTCCAAGATAACCATTCATGTATTTGTTTCCATAGGCAACGTCACTTTGGTGCTCCATCCCTAAATAGGGAGTTTCAACTAATTTGTAGCTGTCGGAGGCAAAAGGATAAGCTCCAAATTTTGATTGGAAGCAATCCATCATTGGTTTGACCTGCTCAAAATGCGCTTTGGCTTTGGATTCGTTTTCACGAATGACGTAATAATCCAGATCCAATCCTTTGTAGTTATCATGGATATGGACATAATTGCCGATGCTTACATTTATAGAATAGCTGTTTATCGGGTTTTTGACTTCCCAATCCCAGCGCGTATAACCATTTCCCAAATCTTCACTGCCTATGAACCTTCCATTGGAAACATTCATTAAGCCATTCGGAACTGCCACTTTTATGGTTGCACCATAATCGGGTTCATCGCTTTGTGAATCCTTTACCGGATACCATAACGAAGTCTCCGGTTCCCTGGCAGGCAACTCCAATCCAAGGCCTTTCCTTATCGTCAGTAGAAAATACAAATCCACCGTCCCAGGGCGCTTTTTTTGCAATTATCGGCTTGCCCGAATAATAAAACCGTAATGACTGTTCGGATTTTGGAGTTAAAACCGAAGGAAAGTCAATGAAAACCGCATTGAATTCGCGCTTGTAGTTTAGTTTTTTTGAATAGAAGACAATGCTGTCCACCTGCATATTATCGAACAGGTCCAATTGGATCTTCTTGGTGGCATTTACAACCTTAAAGGTAATTTGGTTATAGCCTGTAATTGATTTTTCATCAGGATTGATCTTGATGTCCAGGTCATACCGCAATACATCAAAACAGGTTCTTTCGGGGCGAAGCCCGCCTTGAAGCGAATCTTTTCGGGTAAAGGTTTCCTGAGCCGAAATGTGCTGCAGCCAAAATAGTAAACTTAGGGCAATTATCTTTTTCATAAAAGTAGGTTGAAATCTATGTGTTGGTAAGAAGGTAATACGTTTTGTTACTTTTTAAATTACATTTCGAGCATTTTCTTATCGGAGCGCAGTATCTTAACCGAATAAATTGTCCAGCCGATAAAGCACAAAATGCCAAAAGGAATGCTTATCAGCGAAAGCCAGCCAACGACCATCATTGGGTTTAAGATCAATCCAAACGGAATGCCCGACCGCACGCAATCATCCGTTCCGCCTTCATTGATATGACAATCAAGGCATTCACCTGCAAATGCGGCAAATGAAGCGATGAGCAACGGGCCAAAAATGATCAGCAGTATTACAAAATAGCCAAAGATGACCAAAAAGCGTTTATTCTTGAATAATTTTTTCATTGTTGAAGCAAAATCAAAATTCGTTACAAATCAAAATCAGCATTCGTGCTGACCGTCATATTTTCCTTTAAAACAGGATGCTGAAAGGTAATGCTTTCTGCATGCAGATACAAGCGTTTGGCATTGTGTCCATATAAATTATCGCCAATGATGGGTGCGTTCAGACCATCCGGATGTGCAGCATGCACGCGTAACTGGTGCGTTCTTCCTGTAATAGGATAGAAATATACCAAGGTTTGCTTGTCGGTTCTTTTTATCACTTCCCACCTCGTGCGCGCTTTTTTTCCAAATAGATGGCAAACCAGCTGGCTCGGACGGTTATCTAAATCAACGCGCAACGGAAGCTCGATCGTACCATTATCTTCCTTAACGATTCCGTCCAGCAGGGCAACATACCGCTTTTGCACTTTTCTTTTGATGAATTGCCGTTGCAGGTTTTGGTAAACTTCCATTGATTTGGCAACCAAAAGCAATCCCGATGTTGCCATGTCCAAACGGTGTACAATTAATGGCCCAGTGGCATCCGGGTATTTGTATCTCATCCGTAATGCAACAGAATCCGCAATCTGTTTTCCGGGAACCGAAAGGAAATCAGCTGGTTTATTGACCACCAGCAGATAATCGTCTTCAAACACAATTTCCAGTTCCTTTACCTTTGGATTAGCCAAAAACGGATTGTCCTCCACATTCATTCCGCTCAGCATGTGCTTTAAGATTGGTTCGCATTTTCCCATGCAGGCCGGATAGAAATTCCGGTGCCTGCGGATTTCTGATTTGGGTGATTGCCCCCACCAGAATTCTGCCATTGCAATAGGTTTCAAATCGTTTTTGAAAGCATGGTGCAATAACTTGGGAGCTGCACATTCGCCTGCACCGGAAGGAGGGGTTCCATCAAAAATAGCGTTTAGGTTTTTGAGCTCTTTTGCCTGGTTCAGAAAAGCATATTCGTCAAATAGTTGTTTTTGAAGTGCCGCAGATTTGGTTCGGCGCTTTTGTTTTAAATGATTTATTTCTTCAGAAAAGATGTTTAGTTTTTGCATTGTTCCCGATAATTTATTGCCGAGATATTCCTCATATTCTTTCAGCATAAACTGATCCTGCTGACTTTCGCGTACCAATTGGTTCAGTTTGATTTCCAGCTCAGCCGGATCACTGATTTCCTGACGTGCTTTTTTTCGTAGGCCGGCACGTTCTTTTTTTGAAGCTGATAATTTGATTTGTTCAGCTTTTAGTTTTGTTGCAATCAAAGCCCTTTCGTTTTCCACCTTTTCGGATAAACTGATAAAATCAGGATGATTTTCCAGCCGTTCAACTTCAGTATTAATTGCGGTGAGTTCTTTTATTCCAATAATAAAAAAGCTATTTTCCTCCAGCATGTCAAAAACGGCCGGGACAAAAAAATTATAGTCGTTCGTATCAGCCAATTTCCCTGAAAAGGCCCAAAGATGCCCCAATTCGCCCGCTTGGTTTTGAACCACCAACACACCGAACATTTTTCCGGTTGCATTGCTATTTGGGTTTTCATCAAAACCAAAATGGTGATCAAAATCGGTCTGTACCCCAAGATAGTGCTGCAATTCATTTGCGGCAATCAAGCTTAACGGATGCGGTTCGTAATAAAACGGAAAGGTAAATTTTTCCGGTAAGGAAATGGTTGAAATGTCAGATTGGAAAGGATGGAATGATTCCATTTTAAATTTTTAAAAATGCTTTTGCAAAAATAAAAGCTAAATTATATCCTGAAAAATGATGATTTCCAGAATAAGAAGCAGAGTAACCTGGATCATTGTTATTGATTTTTGCCAAAATACCGAAGATAGATTTGTTTGATAAAGCGGTAAATTATATAAACAATGCCGATTATATTGACACTATTCCAAAACACGGCCAAACAACTGGCTACCCTGTCAAACGTTGTCATACTTGACCAGCTTCCATATTTTCCTTTACTTTCATTATAAAAATCGTCATAAGTCATTAACATCATTCCTAATACCATATAAACCATGATATCAGCAAATACAATTAATAATCCTATGAGAAATCCCTTCCAGCTAAATGTCATACCTGAATTACGCCCAAATTGAATTTTCTTTCGATAGGAGCATGGTTGGCCGCTTCAATTCCCATTGAAATCCAGGTTCGGGTTTCGAGCGGATCGATGATGGCGTCTGTCCATAACCTGGCTGCTGCATAATAAGGAGAAACCTGCGCATCGTAACGCGCCTTGATTTTATCGAATAATTCCTGCTCCGTTTTTTCATCAACGGTAGCCCCTTTAGCTTTCAATGAAGAAGCCTCAATCTGTGCCAAAACCTTTGCGGCCTGCGTTCCACCCATTACGGCGAGTTCGGCGCTTGGCCAGGCAAATATCAATCGCGGATCATACGCTTTTCCGCACATGGCGTAGTTTCCTGCGCCATAGGAGTTTCCTACGACAACGGTAAATTTTGGCACAACCGAATTGGAAACCGCATTGACCATTTTGGCTCCATCCTTGATGATTCCGCCATGCTCGCTTTTAGAACCTACCATAAATCCGGTTACGTCCTGAAGGAAGACCAAAGGGATTTTCTTCTGATTACAATTGGCAATGAATCGTGTCGCCTTATCTGCAGAATCAGAATAAATTACACCTCCAAACTGGATTTCTCCTTTTTTGGTTTTGGAAACCGTACGTTGGTTGGCGACTATCCCAACAGCCCAGCCATCAATACGGGCGTAGCAGGTGATCAGTGATTTTCCATAATCGGGTTTGTACATATCCATTTCCGAATTGTCTACCAAACGCTTGATGATTTCCATCATATCGTATTGGTCGGTGCGCAGTTTTGGAAGGATTCCGTAAATATCGTTTTCTGCCAAAGCTGGTTTCTGTGGTTTTTCCCTGTTAAATCCTGCCTTATCGTAATCACCGATTTTGCCGACGATGCTTTTGATCCGGTCCAAAGCATCTCTATCATCTTTAGCTTTATAATCAGTAACTCCCGAAATTTCGCAGTGTGTCGTGGCTCCGCCCAATGTTTCGTTATCAATGTTTTCACCAATGGCCGCTTTTACCAGATAACTTCCGGCAAGGAAGATGCTTCCCGTTTTATCAACAATCATTGCTTCATCGCTCATAATCGGAAGATAGGCACCACCGGCAACGCAGCTTCCCATAACGGCAGCAATCTGGGTGATTCCCATGCTGCTCATGATGGCATTGTTTCGGAAGATACGCCCGAAATGTTCTTTGTCGGGGAAAATTTCATCCTGCATAGGAAGGTACACTCCGGCTGAATCCACCAAATAAATGATTGGCAGGTGGTTTTCCATTGCGATTTCCTGCGCGCGAAGGTTCTTTTTTCCTGTAATGGGAAACCAGGCACCGGCTTTTACGGTAGCGTCATTGGCTACAACGATGCATTGCTTTCCGCTGATATAACCCATCTTTACCACAACCCCGCCCGAAGGGCAGCCGCCGTGTTCGGCGTACATTCCATCGCCAACGAAAGCTCCGATTTCGATGCTTTTTGCTTTGTCATCAAGAAGGTAATCAATACGTTCCCGCGCTGTCATTTTGCCTTCGGCATGAAGTTTTTCGATGCGTTTTTCACCGCCGCCGAGTTTTACTTTGGTAAAACGCTGCTTTAAATCGGATAATAAAAGTTTGTTGTGGTCTTCGTTTTTATTGAAGTTAATGTCCATGTGGTTATATTTGTGCTGTGTTTATTTTGGGCTAAAAATACGAAAACGTTTTCAATGCCAAAAACAAGCCGTTTGAAATTGCCATTCAATAAAAAAGACATATTTTTAATTGTTAATATTCACTTAACATTAGAAAAATAAATTTGCACCAAAATTAAATAACAAAATATGACTCTTAACAGTATTTTTCAATTTTTGGTTCCAAAGGATAAAAAGTTCTTTCCTTTATTTGAACTGGCTGCGGCTAACTTGATCTTAATGGCTGATACGCTTCACGAAGCAGTGAATGCGCCCAAGGCAGAAAGAGATGAGTATTTCAAAAAAATCGAAGAGCTTGAAGCAAATCTTGAAGAAATTGCCCATAAGACACATTTAGAACTAAGCCGGAATTTCATTACGCCTTTTGACCGCGAAGATATCTATTCCTTAATCAAGGCTATTGATAATGTTGCTGATAACATGCACGGCGCATCAAGCAGGATGCGTTTATACCAGGTAGAAAAGATCACCAAATCGATCAGGAAATTAACTGAGATCAATTTGGAAGCCTGCCAATTGATTGGTACTGGTATCAAAGAATTGAAAGCGATGAACCATAAAGCGATCAAGGAAACCTGTAAAAAAATCAACAAACTGGAGAGCAAGGCGGATTCAGTATTTGACAAAGCGGTAGCCGATATCTTCGAAAACGAAACCGATGCCAAAAACGTAATCAAATACAAAGAAGTGCTTTCGGCGCTGGAAATGGCATCCGATAAATGCAAAAGCGTTTCTAACGTTATGGAACAGATTTCAGTTAAACATACATAAGAATCAATTAGGAAATTATGACATTACTAATTGTAATTATAGTCCTTGCGTTAATCTTTGACTATATTAACGGTTTTCACGATGCGGCCAACTCTATTGCTACCATTGTTGCTACAAAAGTGCTCACGCCTTTTCAAGCAGTACTTTGGGCTGCATTCTTTAACTTTCTGGCTTACTGGGTTTTTGGGTTTGGTGTTGCCGATACGGTAGCAAAAACCGCAAAGACAGACAGCATTAACTTAACGGTTATTTTAGCCGGGGTCATCGCTGCCATTGCATGGAATTTATTTACCTGGTGGAAAGGAATTCCCTCTTCATCATCACATACTTTGATTGGAGGTTTTGCCGGCGCGGCTTTGGCACATGCTGTTTCGCTTCACGGATTTTCGGATTACACAGTTATTGAAGATGGTGTTCAGGTAACCAAACATTGGTACAATATTGTAAATTGGTACAAGCCGGGCGAGGATGGAGGACTGCCTTCGGGGGTTTCAATTATCATTGCCTTTATTGTTCTGGCGCCATTGCTTGGAATGATCATTTCTTATTTCATTTCGCTTTGGCTGATGTATTCTTCGCAAAAGAACATTTGGCCAAAAGTACTGACAGTTACTTTAATGGTGCTTGTTGCGGCTTTCCTATGGTCTGTTTATGAAGGTTATGACGATATCAAAAAACCACGATTTGAAAGCCGTTTCTGGGCTGTGGTCTTAGAGCCTGCCAACATCAAATGGACACTGGTAGCCATTATTTTTTACAGCGTGGCCATCTTCAACCTGATGTTCAGTAGTTTCCCTACATCAAAAGCAGAAAAAGTTTTAAAACGCATGCAGTTGCTTTCATCTGCTTCATTCAGTTTGGGGCACGGAGGAAATGATTCCCAAAAAGTTATGGGTATTATTGCTGCTGCTGTTGCTGTTTACCTTAATACACATCCGCATGTAAATATGTCTACCGGTTGGCTGGACCTAAATGTTGTCCTTCCCTCTGAAAAAGACGGCGTAAAGATTGATGGCCAAATGCCAGGCTGGATCCCGCTTACCTGTTACACCGTAATAGCGCTTGGTACCTTGAGCGGAGGATGGAAAATTGTTAAGACAATGGGTTCTAAAATTACCAAAGTAACCGCTTTTGAAGGTGTTGTTGCCGAATCGGCAGGCGCATTGACCTTATTTACAACAGAACACTTCAAGATTCCGGTTTCCACAACGCATACTATTACCGGTTCCATCATTGGGGTTGGAGTTACCAAAAGGGTTTCTGCCGTTCGATGGGGGGTTACCGTGAAGCTTTTATGGGCCTGGATATTAACGATTCCGGTTTCGGCTTTGATTGCCGGATTGACCTATCATTTGCTGAAAATGTTTATATAAAAGATCGCAGAACTTTATAAAATAGCTCCTATTGATGTTTTTCTTTAGGAGTTTTTTATTTCATTTTTTTTTAGAAGTTTTTAGAAATCCTTTTGGCGGTAGGGGTTTACACGATTCCAATGTTAAGTTTTTCGCTGAAATGAAAACTTAACATTGGCGGATTGGTTTAAGGATTAATTTTGTTAACGTAAAATTTACATTGAATTAACATTAAGTTTAAAATAAATAAGCCATGATTGAAAAAGATTTGAATCCAAAAGAAGAAACACCAAAAACCGAAGGCCAAGCTCAGCCCATAACTGAAACCAATCCAGAAGCTAAACCTGCTGCCAAACCAATACGAACCAGGACAGCTGCGCCAAAACCTTCAGCAGCAAAAGCTCCGGTAGCTAAGCCATCGCCTACAAGAACGGTTGCTGCTAAACCAGCAGTAAAAACTCCGGCAGCCAAAGCAACAAGTGCAAGAACTGCAACACCAGCAGTAAAAGAAGAAGTAAAACCGGAAGCTATTGTAGAAGAAGCTACTCCTTCCACTGAAGAAAATGTAGCAATCATGAAAGATTCCGATAAAGAAAAAGCAAAAAAAGCTAAGGAGAAAGCGAAAGAAAAAGAGAAAAAAGCAAAAGTCAAGAAAAAAGAAAAGGCTAAAAAACAGAAGCAAAAAGAAAAGGACAAGGAGAAGAAGAAAAAAGCCAAAAAGAAAGCAGCAGAAAAGGCAAAACTGAAAGCCAAAAAAGCAAAAGAAAAGACCAAAGCGAAAAAGTCAAAATCCAAAAAGAAAAAATAATTTCCTAAACTGAAAAGCCGATAGTTTACTATCGGTTTTTTATTTTATAACTGCTTCAGATTAATTACTTTTGTGCGCAATACAACAACTAACTACATGAAAAAACTACTACAATCGACATTGTTGCTTTGCACCATTTCCCTCTATTCGCAAGTAACCATACAGCAAACCAAGCACGATAATGACGTCAAATTATCTACCCTGCCGTATTACAGTTTCGGGAAAGGAATTGGAATAACGTCGCCGGACAGTTTGTTCCAATTGAATATAAGGTTCCGGATGCAGAATCGCGTTACCTATTTGAAGGATGATGGTGAAAACGGAGCCTATGATGGCCAGATCCGCCGCTTGCGCCTGCGTTTTGACGGCTATGTGGGAAACCCAAAATTTCTTTATGCCATCCAATTGTCTTTTGCACCGGGTGATGTGGGTGAAGTCAAGGATGGGGAAAACCTGAATATCATTCGGGATGCGGTGATTTTCTACCGGCCAAACAAGCATTGGAACCTTAGTTTCGGGCAAACCAAATTGCCAGGAAACCGCCAGCGTGTAAATTCTTCAGGCGGATTGCAATTGACAGACAGGACGATAAACAATGCCAAATTTACCATTGACAGGGATTTTGGTTTCCAGGTGCACAACCTGAATGAGTTCAAGGATAAATTCTCTTATAATTTCAAAGCGGCTGTAACCGGCGGAGAAGGCCGTAACCAAACCGGCAAGGCAGATGACGGAGTTGCCTTTACAGGTAAAGTAGAAGTACTGCCTTTTGGCGCATTTACCAAAGATGGAACCTATTTTGAAGGCGATGTGCAACGTGAAAAAAAACCAAAGCTGATGCTTTCTGGAGCGTTCCAACAGAACAACCACGCACGCCGTACCCAAGGCCAGCTGGGCGATGATTTGTTTGAAAAAAGAACGATGAAATCGGTTTTGCTGGATGCCATGTTCAAATACAACGGCTGGGCGGCTATGATGAGCTTTATGTCAAGGACAACCACTGAAAATGCTGTAACATTCAACCCGGCTGATAGCGCCGAAAGCAATTACGCTTTTGTGGGCAACGGATTTGATTACCAACTGAGCTACAATTTGCCATCCAATTACGAGTTCATCGGAAGGTACTCGATCCAGAAAGTGGGGGACGACATTCAAACATTGGCTCCAGATACTAAAGAGTATAGTTTTGGCGTAACCAAATATATCTGGGAGCATGCGTTCAAGCTTCAGGGCGAACTGACTTTTGACAGGCTCGATTTTTATGACGGGACCAGCAAAAACAATTGGTACCTGCGCTTCCAGGTCGAGATCGGAATTTAATTTCTGATTTGCTTAACAAAGCTTCACGGTTTTATTTTTTAATTTTATGGAATCAAAACTGCACTATCATGAACAATAAAACAATTTACATTTTCTTCTTTTCGTTATTTATTTCAAAAAGCATGGGACAATCAAAAGCCGTAGAATACAACGACGAGAACCAGGTGCTGAGCGGCATTGCCGTAAATCCGGCAAAAGAACTGCAGAATAAGGCAGGTGTGCTGATCCTTCCGGCCTGGATGGGAATCCAAGCTCATGAAAAAGAAGTTGCCAATAGCTTGGCGGTCTTGGGCTATCACACTTTTATCGCCGATATCTATGGCATTGACCAACGTCCGGAAAACCCAAAACAAGCGGGAGCCAAGGCAGGTTATTTCAAAAAAAATATCAAGGAATACCAAACCCGGATCCAATTGGCGCTGGAACAGTTGGTCAGGCAAGGTGCCAATCCTGATGAGATTGTAGTGATCGGTTACTGTTTTGGCGGAACCGGAGCGATTGAAGCTGCACGTGCCAATATGAAAGTAAAAGGCATTGTTTCGTTCCATGGAGGCTTAAGCCGCGATGAAAGCAGGGCTATTGATAAGATTGCCCCAAAAGTTTTAGTGCTTCATGGTGCCGATGATCCCAATGTCCCGAAAGAGGATATCGATAAATTCCAAAATGAGATGCGCACCGCAAAAGCCGACTGGCAGATGGTTTATTATGCCAATGCCGTTCATGCATTTACCGAAAAAAGCGCCGGAAGTGACAATTCTAAAGGAGTTGCCTATAATGAAAAAGCCGATAAACGTTCGTGGCAGGCAATGCTCGATTTCCTTAAAGAGGTTCTGTAGATATATGTATGAAGTTGAAAATATAATTTTTTTTAAATAACTTATAAATTATAATCCATAACCCATAATTTAAACATATATTTGCAACGAGGATTCCGAAAGGAAGTTACACCTCACCGCAATAGCCGATCGCTCCAGATTGGCTTTTGTATTTTTATACAATGACGAAAGCCCAAAATTGTTTAAGTTTTGGGCTTTTGTTTTTTACAAATCGTTATCGTTTAGCTTTCCTCTTTCTGTCCCATCATCATCAGGTAGGCTTTCAGGAAACGGTCGATATTGCCGTTCATAACACCGTCAACATCGCTGGTTTCTTCGCCGGTACGTACGTCTTTGACCAGCTTGTAAGGCTGCATCACATAATTCCGTATCTGTGACCCCCATTCGATTTTCATCTTATTGGCTTCGATATCGGCGCGTTGTGCCTGTTTTTTCTTCAATTCGATTTCGTAGAGCTGCGAACGTAGCATCTGCATCGCACGCTGGCGGTTATCCTGCTGTGAACGCGTTTCCGAGCACTGGATCTGGATTCCGGTAGGTTTGTGTACCAACTGTACTTTGGTTTCCACTTTGTTTACGTTCTGCCCACCGGCACCGCTGGATCGTGAAGTGGTGATTTCAATATCAGCCGGGTTGATGTCAATTTCGATGCTGTCATCGACTAACGGATAAACATAAACGGAAACAAAGGACGTATGGCGTTTGGCATTACTGTCAAAAGGAGAGATGCGCACCAAACGGTGTACGCCGTTTTCACCTTTCAGATATCCGAAAGAGTATTCACCTTCGAATTCCAATGTGACGGTTTTGATTCCGGCCACATCGCCTTCCTGGAAATTCAACTCTTTGATTTTGTAGCCTTCCTTTTCGCCCCACATCATGTACATACGCATCAGCATCGATGCCCAGTCGCAGCTTTCGGTTCCGCCGGCACCGGCCGTAATCTGAAGTACGGCACTTAAACTGTCGCCTTCATCGGAAAGCATGTTGCGGAATTCGATGTTCTCGATATGGGTATTGGTCAGCTCGAACTGATTGTCGAGTTCTTCTTCGGTCGCATCGCCGTCTTTGAAGAATTCGTACGTAATTTGGAGTTCTTCGGTCAGGTTTTCGGCTTTTTCAAAATCTTCGACCCATTTTTTCTTGGAACGCAGGTTTTGAACGATAGCTTCGGCTTCTTTGGGGTTGTTCCAAAAGTCTGGCGCAAAGGTTTTTTCCTCTTCGTTGGTAATTTCGATTAGCTTGGCATCGATGTCAAAGATACCTCCTCAGTGCTCCAAGGCGCTCTACAATACCTTTAATTTGTTCGGTATTTGTCATAAATAGTGTAGTTTTGTGTTTTACTAGTGAACCCTAGCCCCGATAGAAATGAAAATCCTTTTTAGGATTGCTCTGTAGCGTAGCGAAAGAGAAATCAATCCTGAAAAGATTGCAATGGATAGCGGGATTAGCTTCAGATTATTGACACAAAAGTAAGCTTTACAATCAGAATATGGAAATTAATTTAATCAGCGATACGGTTACCAAGCCATCTCCCGACATGCTCAAGGCAATGTTTATGGCTAAAGTAGGGGATGATGTTTTTAAACAGGATCCGACCGTGAACGAATTTGAACGCATTGTTGCTGATATATTCGGGATGGAAGCCGCGTTGTTTTTCCCTTCGGGGACTATGGCCAACCAATCGGCGATTAAACTGAATACCAGTCCGGGTGACCAGATCATCTGTGATAAATGGTCGCACATCCATTTGTATGAATCGGGTGGGGCTTCGGCCAACAGCGGAGTGAACTTTAACCTGCTCGACGGAAAACGCGGCATGATCACAGCAGATCAGGTAAGGGACGGAATCAATGATCCTTCGTTTTACCATATGCCTTTTTCTAAAATGGTTGCGATCGAAAATACCACCAATAAAGGCGGTGGAGCGTGTTATGAAATTGAAGAGCTGAAAAGGATCAAGCAGGTTTGTATGGAAAATAACCTGACCTATCATCTGGATGGAGCGCGTTTGTGGAATGCGATGATTGCCAAGAAGCAGCAGCCAAAACAGTTTGGGGAATTGTTTGACACGATTTCGGTTTGTTTTTCAAAAGGCCTGGGTGCGCCCATAGGATCGGTTTTGCTGGGCAATGCCGAAACGATGCACCGTGCCTTGCGCGTGCGGAAGGTTTTTGGAGGCAACTTAAGGCAGGCGGGTTATTTGGCTGCTGCCGGAATTTATGCCCTACAGCACAATATCAGCAGGCTGGCGGACGATCACCGCAGGGCAAAGGAATTGGGCGAGATATTAAAAAAATGCCCATGGGTTGATGTAGTGGAACCAGTGGAAACCAATATTGTGGTTTTTTCGGCATTCCCGCATATCAAAGACCAGGATGTAATTGAAAAGCTAAAGCAGAAAGGCATAGCGATAAGTTTGCTCGCTAAAGGGAAGCTTAGGATCGTAACCCATCTGGATTACCGCCAGGTGATGCACGATTATGTGCTGGAAACGCTCGAAAAGCTGGTGTTCTAGCTATTTTACCTTGATTAACCGATCTTTGGTGATCATGTATTCGCCTTCTTCTATACAGCCGCTTACAAAACCTTCCTGATGATCTTCTGTGGGTTCCGTTGTGATGGTTAATAGATTGCCTTCAATCTTAGTTTCGGCTGCACATTTATCTTTGTTCTGATAATCTTCATCCCAGTTTTCATCGGTAATCATTGTCGTAAATGCGGTTTGCCTGAGGTTTTTTAAGTCAACCAGATGAAAGACACTGTTGGCTTCAAAGTGATTTTGGCTGCCAAAATGATACTCTTCTGAAAAAGTCAGCCTTCCTTTTTCAAAAGTAACCCCGAAGATTTGGGCGTCATATGATAAATAATAAACAATGAATTTATTGCCTTTCTTTTTAAACAAACCAGTAAAACCGACATTGGTTTTGTCAACAGAGTAAGCAATGAAGAAGTCTTCAAACAGAGGGTAATCCGTATTTGCTTTGATGGCTTCGATTTTCTTTTTATCTGAAATTGTTTCCGCTATCTTTAACGGAGAAAACATATAATCCTGTCGTTTTTCCAAAATAAAAGTAGGTATTTTGGTAATATAGCTATCCACTGATCTATCCCTGCACAAACTTATCGCCGCATCATCAGAGATGTTTTCCATTTTTGTGTAATACGTTTTGGTTTTGTCTTCAATCCTGATTTGGTAGGATTTAAGTTCTTTGCCTGATGGGCCATAAGGGAAAAAGGCAAAGTAATTTCTTCCTGCAAGCTTTAAATGGCGGGTTTTGGTGTCATTGTCGGACTTTATTCCGTTTAGGTTTTGACCGAAAATAAGGGTATCGCTTTTTGGATAGGCTTCAAAACGATCATAAAATGGTTTACTGTAATTAACAATTATTGGATTCCCGATACTGTCCAATAAGGTTAGCTTTAGATTGTCTATGGGTTTTCCCGCACTGTCTGTGACCTTAACACAAAACATGAAAATGCCGTCCCAACCGCAGTGCTTGGCAAAAGCGGTACCCGAAAGGAGCAAGCCAATAATCAGTATGAAGCGTTTGGCACACATTATTTAAACATGTCCATTCCGGGAATATTCGGCATTCCTTCCTTGGCAACTGCGGCGAGCTCTGCCTCATTGACATTGGTAGCTTTTTCAATGGCTCTGTTGAGTACTAAAATAAGGTAATCTTCCAATTGTTCCTTATCCTGAAGCAGGGTTTCATCCACTTCAATTGATTTGATTTTCCTGTTGGCGGTAATGGTTACTTTTAACAATCCGTCATTGCTTTGATCGTCAATCAATACAGTATCTAAGCGCTGTTTTGTTGCTTCTATCTTTTGCTGGGTTTCCTTTAGTTTGCCCATCATGTTCATCATGTCTCCAAACATAGTAATGTAGATTTTATTGGCCAAAAATAGATAATATTTGTTAATTTCTAAGTTTAAAACTTACGTTAAAAACAACATCTGACAGCTGTGGATTGGTTATTTTTGTAATGTAAACAAATATGTAAATGCCACAAAAGACGATTAAACCGCCTGTAGCCAAAATAATTCCGCATACTTTGGAAAAGCACGGACATGTCCGCACAGATAACTATTATTGGCTCAATGAACGTGAAAATACTGAAGTCATAGATTACCTCAATCAGGAAAACGAATACTACCAAAAATCAACCGAAGACACCAAGGAGTTCCAGAAGGATCTGTTTGAAGAAATGAAAGCCCGGATCAAGGAAGATGATGAGTCGGTGCCCTATTTCTATAATGGATATTTCTATATCACGCGTTTTGAAAAAGGCAGGGATTATCCCATTCATTCGCGCAAAAAGGGAAGTTTGGATGCAAAGGAGGAAATTCTTTTTGACTGCAACGAAATGGCCCAGGACCATGCCTATTTCAACCTGGCAGGGTTAAGCATCAGCGAGGATAATACCATGGCGGCTTTTGGTATTGATACCGTTTCGAGAAGGCAATACACTATTCAGATCAAAAACCTGTCTACCGGGGAAATCCTTCCGGTAAAGCTTGAAAATACTACAGGAGGCTCCACCTGGGCGAGCGACAATAAGACCCTGTTTTATTCGAGGAAAGATGAAGTGACACTGCGTTCGGATAAGATTTATAAACATAAATTAGGAACGGATGCCGATAAGGACAGTCTGGTTTATTTTGAAAAAGACGAGAACTTTTGATGTTTCCATCTACAAATCAAAATCTAAAAAATACCTGGTCATCAATTCACACAGCACGATGACCACCGAATACCAAATGGTATTATCGGCTACACCGGATGCCAAATTCAAGGTTTTCCAAAAAAGGACCAGAGGTTTGGAATATTCCATTTCGCATTATGGGGAACATTTTTACATTCTGACCAATAAAGATAAAGCCACCAATTTCAAGCTGATGAAAACGCCGGAAACAGCGACTTCAAAAGACAATTGGGTAGATCTGATCCCACACCGCGAAGATGTTTTGATGGAAGATATTGATATTTTCAGGGATTACCTTGTCATTACCGAACGCTTCAACGGATTGAACCGCATCCATATAAAACCGTGGAGTGGGAAAGGGGAGTATTATCTTCCTTTTGACAGCGAAACTTACATGGCTTATACTACGACCAACCTGGATTTTGATACAGAAATCCTTCGTTACAGTTATCAATCGCTCGCAACCCCGGCTTCTGTGATCGATTTCAACATGAAGACCAAAGAGAAAACTGTTTTGAAGGAACAGCAGGTTTTGGGAGGAACGTTTGATAAAAGCAATTATACCGAAGAACGCATTTGGGCCACTGCAAAAGACGGGATCAAAGTCCCGATTTCGATGATTTACCGCAACGATATCAAAAAAGACAGTAAAAATCCAATGCTGCTGTATGCTTATGGTTCGTATGGCGCTACAATGGACTGTCATTTTTCATCGGTTCGGCTGACGTTGCTGGATCGTGGATTTATTTATGCAATTGCACATATACGCGGCGGCGAAGATTTGGGCCGTGAATGGTACGAAACCGGGAAACTGCTGAAAAAGAAAAACACTTTTACCGATTTTATTGATTGCTCTGAATTCGTCATCAGTCAAAAATATACTTCTGCTGAGCATCTATATGCCGAAGGCGGCTCAGCCGGTGGGTTATTGATGGGGGCAATCATCAATATGGCACCCCATTTATACAATGGCGTAATTGCACAGGTTCCGTTTGTGGATGTGGTTACGACCATGCTCGATGAGACCATCCCGCTTACAACAGGTGAATATGATGAGTGGGGAAATCCTAACGTGAAGAAATATTACAACTATATGCTTTCCTATTCGCCTTATGACAATGTAGTGGCTCAGGACTATCCAAACCTTTACATATCAACAGGTTTGCACGATTCCCAGGTGCAATATTGGGAGCCTGCAAAATGGGTCGCCAAACTACGCATTTTGAAAACAGACAATAATAAATTATATTTGGATACCAATATGGATGCGGGTCACGGAGGGGCTTCGGGAAGATTTGAAGCCATAAAGGAAATTGCCAAGGAATTCAGTTTTTTGTTAGATTTAGAAGGAATAAAAAGATAGTTAAAATAATTTTACTAAATTTGCAGAGTTTTGGAGTCTCCATTACTAATCTCCAAATCATTGCTTGACTAATTTATTTTATGAAAGAAGATATAAAAGCTCACGATAATGTATTAAGCCTAATAGGAAATACTCCGCTAATTAAGCTTAACAGAATCACCGAATCTTTACCAGGAAATTTCTACGCTAAGGTTGAAGCTTTCAATCCGGGTCACTCCACCAAAGACAGAATCGCATTATATATTATAGAAGAAGCTGAGAGGCAGGGGATCCTTTCTCCCGGCGATACTATCATCGAGAACTACTTCAGGAAATACCGGATTTAGTTTGGCTATGGTAAGCATTATCAAGGGGTACAGCTGTATCTTGGCAGTAAGCTCAAAATCTTCAAAGGATAAAATTGACATGCTACGCAGCCTTGGGGCCAAGGTATATGTTTGCCCTGCACATGTTTCTGCTGATGATGAGCGCTCTTATTATAATGTTGCAAAGCGTCTGCACGAAGAAACAAAAGGTTCTGTATATATCAATCAATACTTTAATCAATTGAATATTGATGCACATTACAAAACCACCGGCCCTGAAATATGGGAGCAGACTAACGGAAAAATTACGCATCTTGTTGCCTGCAGCGGTACGGGAGGAACCATTTCCGGTGCTGCCAAATTCCTAAAAGAAAAGAATCCAAACATCCGGATATTAGGTGTTGATGCTTTTGGTTCGGTTTTGAAAAAATACCACGAAACCAAAGAGTTTGATGCTGAAGAGATCTATCCGTACAGGATCGAAGGGTTAGGTAAAAATTTAATTCCTACGGCAACCGACTTTGATCTGATCGATCAGTTTGTAAAAGTAACTGATGAAGAAAGTGCGCACACTACACGTGAAATAGCTAAAAAAGAAGGTTTGTTCGTGGGTTACACTTCAGGAGCTGTCATGCAGGCTATCAAACAATATGCAGAAGATGGAGAATTTGATGAAAACAGTAATGTCATCGCAATTTTCCCGGATCATGGTTCGCGTTATATGAGCAAAGTATTCAGCGATGAATGGATGAGCGAACAAGGCTTTTTCGATAGCATCAATGTCGAAGATGCCCAAAAAATCGAGATTATCAAGTAAATTTTTACTTTTTAAACATATAAGAAACCCCGCCATTGGCGGGGTTTCTCTTTTTCGGGCAATGAATTTTCAAAAAAGACATGCATAATACGGAGAATTTTATTTTAGGCCTGTTGCAATATTCAGCATTAAATTTGAAGTTATGCGCTCTTTTGTGATTACTCCCAGAAATAAATTTTCCTGAGTAACTACTGGTAAAAAATCAACATTCAATCTTTCCATCTTTTCTAAAGCAGTCAGTTTATTGGTTTCAAGTGTAATTGCATCATCAATAGTCACAAAACTAGGTATCGATTTCAGTTTTGTAATGTTCTTGCTTTTGATCCAGGTGAGCAATACCTTCCCAGTGGTTTGAGGCGTTGGGCATAGAAATATTTCCTTATAATCTTCAAAACTAATAATTCCCCAAAATTCACCTTGCCTGTTCCCTTTAGGATCATCAATGCATTTTTGCTGAAATATGATATATTTATAGGGAATTCCTCCGGGTAACTCAACTTTGTTCTCAATATCATCTTCAACTTTATAATCACAACCTCCCACACCGATCGTTAAGGCTCTTTTTCCGTCAAGTAAAGTGCTGGTTTTTAAGCTCGAATCCAGAATAATAGGCTGTTTTAAATCTTCCTGCAGTTTTACAGATAAGTCGCCAAATTGCAGTTCTGAAACCTGACCTGATAAAATGAGGATAATTACCACAGGCAGTAAGCCCATCATAATATCGCCAAGTTTTATTTCGTATTTGCCATTGGTCTTTACCCTTAATATTGTAAAGGAAATCACCATTGTTATAAATAACAACACGACTAAAAAAATAACCCAATTTTTTGCCATATTAAAAAAGTTTTAATTAAAAGACTAATAATTAGAGTATTAAAAATAGCAAATATTTTCTTAATAAAAAACTCCGGGTTGCGCCCGGAGTTTTTTATTGTAAGGTTCAAAAGAATTAAACGCTTTGCAGGTCACTTTCTATGCGGTTTATTGTTGGTCGTAACGAAATAAGGTACGCAATTACCAAGATGCCAAAAGATATAAATTCGGGCTTGATGAAAAATATCATAAATGCAGCTCCTTCCAATATTGCCCATCTGATTAAGGAAGCCGTTTGGTAAGTGGACATATTTTCCTCAATGCTTAAGATGGGCTTGGTTTGTTTTAATTGCGATTTGAATAAGATGTTGCTCAATATGATTGCCAATACCGGAATTGCAATGTAAATAATTTCCGAAGTATCCACATGACGGATGATCAGCGTGTCAAAAGTGATGTTTCCCAATAATAAATATAACAGCGTTGCCCCGCCGCTAATCCCAAGGTGGATGAATTGTAATGATCTTAGTTTTTCGTTCATGGTTTAGATTTTATGGCATTGATTAGTTTTTTGTTTCGTTTATCAGCTCTGGCGTTTTGCAAAGAGATGACTGCCCAGACTGCAGCCGGAATCCAGCCAATCAGAGTAATTTGAAGGATCAGGCAGATCAGAGCC
This sequence comes from Flavobacterium sp., assembly GCA_049841115.1. GTDB lineage: Bacteria > Bacteroidota > Bacteroidia > Flavobacteriales > Flavobacteriaceae > Flavobacterium. Next base: position 357,365 of record JASGHQ010000002.1, on the reverse strand, counting down.
GTAAAAATCCTTCCCCTTAAAAAGAAGGAGAGTGATGGAAAAAAGATTGCGATTAATGTCATTTTTTGATTTGATGATGATTTTTAAGGAATTAATTGATCCTTGTATGATTGATATTGCCTTTGTCGTATTTCTCCCTAAACCGCTTTAGGTTATCAAGGTTGATTTCGCCTTTTAGGTCAACTACTTTTTCCTGAAGCAGCAGCGCTATAAGGAAATCCCAATCCTGGCTTCTGAAATTTTTGGATTGGATGGTTTCATTTTGTTGCGAAAAAACTATTTTCTTGCTGTCGTCAACCTTGCTTTCGGTTCCGTTATTGTCAACAACCATGCGTACCAATTCTTCGGTAGTATTGAGTTTGTAAACATAAAGCTCGTTTCCCATCGCTTTTTTATCAAAACTAAAAGTGGGTGCATTGTCAACGTAAACGATCCCTTTCTTTAATTTGACTTCCTGTGCACAAACATTGCTGATTGTAAGGATAAAAGCGGCAATATACATTAGGTATTTCATAAGATTTGATTTTTTAGATTGATAGGCTAAAGTACAAAAAATGCATAAAAAACGCCGGACAATTCCGGCGCCTTTTCTATTATTCTAATTATTTTTTCTTGGGGTTTTCATTCTCGTTTTTAGTATCCATCATTTCCATCAGCTTCATTCCAAGCAAGCCGCTGATTCCGCCTTCAGAACCATTAGCACCCGTAATCAATACATCCGGGATTACTTTGATGTTGCCTTTGCCAATCTCTTCGGTAACTTTATATTTGGTAAAGTTATCGCCACCCATCGCTGAAACCTGTAACTGGTAAGCCTCAGCAGTCGATTTACCGATAGCCATGATTTTTTCAGCTTCGGCCAAACCGGTTTTTGATATTTTCTCGGCTTCGGCACTTGCGTTGAGTTTTGTGGCTTCGGCCTGCGCGCCGGCTCTGGCTTTGGTAGCTTCCGCTTCTGCCTGAGCACGCATTTTGGTAGCTTCGGCTTCAGCGTTTACATTTAGTTTCAAACTGGCTGCGTCACCTTCAGCTTTCTTAACCGTTGCATCGGCAGTTCGTTGCGCAATCTCCACGTTTTGTGAAGCGCGTACGATTTCCTTCTGCATATCGGCAATGGCGGTTTCCTTTTCCATTCCCTGGCGTTGTTCCTGCGCCAATTTTTGGGTTTGATAGGTTTTTTGTTCTTCTTCGGCCAATTTCCTGTCGGTCAGTGTTTTCATCAGCGAATCTGGCGGAACAATATCTCCAATCAAGGTATCTACTGCATTTACGTTGTATTCATCCAAAACCACACGAATATGTGCTTTAGCCGAATCCTGGCGCTCTTTACGCGTACTTAGGAACGATATCACATCGCTTTCCTGGGCCGAGTTCCTGAAGTAGTTACCAATGGTTGGTTCCAATACCTGTGAAACCAGATTGGTCATGCTGCCAAAACGAGCGATTACTTTCGGAGCTTCATTTGCCGGAACGTGGATAATCTGCGACACGTCTAAGTTGAATGGGAATCCATCTTTTGAACGCACCGTAATCGTTGACAGATTATGATCCAGGTTATGCGCTTCGCTGCGGGCATCTGCCCAGTTCAATACCAGGTTGGTTGTTGGAACGGCTTCCAGTTTTGTCGTATACTTATTCAATGCATATTTTCCTGGCCCAAGCGGTTCCATCCAAACACCACGCTGTCCTTTCGAAACGATATTTCCATGCTTGAAATGTTCACCGGTCACATCCTGGCCATCTTCACCAATATACGAAATCACAACGCCTACATAGCCAATTGGCACATCGGTCATTGGGTTTTGTTCAATCTGAATGGCCCAGGTATTGATGTAATACGATCCGGCCAACATTACCTGTGGCTGCAAACCACGGTTTCCGCCTTGTTCCAGAAACGAATCAAAATCCTGGAAATTGTTGTGGTTTTCAACATATTTACCGGCAATCTGTCCAAGTGGAATCGGTTCGCCATCCAAGGCAGTCACAACTCCAATCATATTCTCGTAAATCTTTACCTGCTCAACAATTACGATCTCAAACAAGTAGGTGTTGATACGGTACGAACCTGTTGTGATGAATGCCGTCTGGCGTCCTTTCTGCCCACCGTTGTTAAGGAAAGCAGTCGCATCCTGAAAGTTATCGCTGCTTACTTTTCTGGCCAAAATGCGTCCGGTTGGGATTTCTTTTCCGTCTTTGCTCAGAACCAATCCGATTTTACCTTCCGGGATGATGGTAAATGGCGTCATTTCTATAGAATACTGCCAGATCCATTTCATCCAGTATAAACCTGGGGCCAGGGTCTGCGCCTGAAATCCTGCTTCGCCTTTGGTAGCGATGATCCTACCATCGGGCAATGATTTATCGGCTCCAAAGAGCACGAATTTTTTGGTTACCAAACCAATTTTGTCTTCCGGAACGATGACCATTCCGAAGAAAACGCGTAAAACAAATTTGTAGAGGATAATCGACAATACAAGCACGAATATCCACCAATAAGATAAAATTCCATCCATTGTTATTAGAATTAAATTAAAAATTGTTTTTTGATTTTTAGGGTAGAGGCAATGTCAAAATAAGTCGGGGTTAGTAAGTAGACTATCTTAGGATGTGACGACATCTTGCGTTATTTTTTACTGTTTATCTAGGATAAAAATCTCTTATTTTACGTAGGCCGATTTGAAATGTTACAATTTTTTAACAAAATTTTTTTGACTAAAAATGTAATTATTTGTCATTCAATATAATAAAAAACGCCAGACAATCGTCTGGCGCTAAATCTAATATCGTAAATTATTCCGCTGCACTCCATACAATTGCTTCGCCTGTTCGTTAAAGCTCGGGTCTTCTGCGCCTCGGGTCGTAAATTGAATTATTCCTGCATCGTGTGGTAAACGTTCATCACATCGTCGTCTTCCTCAATTTTTTCCAAAAGCTTTTCTACATCAGCTACTTGGGCTTCAGTAAGCTCTTTGGTAATTTGCGGGATTCTTTCAAAACCAGAAGAAAGGATTTCGATATTGCGGTTTTCCAGTTCCTTCTGGATGGCTCCAAAGCTTTCAAACGGTGCGTACATGATTATTCCGTCTTCATCAGCAAAGATTTCCTCAACACCAAAATCAATCATTTCCAATTCGAGTTCCTCTACATCCTGGCCTTCAGCAGGAATGCGGAAGTTGCAGGTGTGGTCAAACATGAATTCAACCGAACCCTGCGTTCCCATGGTCCCGTTGCATTTATTGAAATAGCTTCGGATGTTGGCAACCGTCCGGTTATTGTTATCTGTAGCCGTTTCAATTAAGATTGCGATTCCGTGCGGGGCATAACCTTCAAACAATACTTCCTTGAAGTTAGCGGTATCTTTATCTGAAGCCTTCTTGATAGCGCGCTCTACGTTATCTTTAGGCATGTTTGCCGATTTGGCGTTTTGCATAACAGCCCTTAAACGTGAGTTGGTTTCCGGGTTTGGCCCGCCTTCCTTCACAGCCATTACGATATCTTTTCCTATGCGGGTAAATGTTTTGGCCATTGCAGACCAACGTTTCATTTTACGCGCTTTCCTAAATTCAAATGCTCTTCCCATTTCTAAAAAATTTATTTCATTTCATTCCATCCGTTAGACCGTAGGTTCTGGGTGCTGCAAAAATACTGGTTTCATTGTAAATATCAAATAGTAAATTAATCGGCAGGAACGTGGCCTGAAATAAAGCTTTCACCGGTGCCGTTCCATTCGTTAATGATATTGTTTTTTTCCTGGTTATTAGCGGTATTGAGCTTGTTATAATTATCAATCTCTTTGTTTACCTGCTTTACCATGGTATTGTAATTGTCAATTTCTTCTTTCGTCCTGTCCTTCGCATTTTTGGCCTCCATAGTTTTCCTGGCATTTTCAAACTTTTCATTAAACATTAAAAAATCGACTATTTTCGGTGCATATTGCTGGGCTTCCTTTTTATAATATTCCAAAGCTTTTTTGGTAACATTAATCATGGAAGCATCTCCTTTATAAGGCTTGATCGACTTAAGTTTTGCCAAACCTTCATCGGCATACTGAATCAATGCGCTGGAATTCTGCTGTATGGTGTTAATGTCTTTATTGTCAATCGATTTGTATAAATTGCCATCGGTAAAGTTGACCTTGAAGAAAATCAGGTACAGCTCGGTGTGGTAATCAAAAACTTCGTTCGAAAGCTTGATTTTGTTGCCCAATTCGGTATTGCCTTCTGAAATTTTGATATTGTATTTCAATGCAAAAGATTGAAAGGCATTTTCGACTTTCCCGTTTTCGGAATCCAGTTTTTCGTTGACTTTATCACGCATCATTAAATAGGCTTCCATCGCATCATACGACTGTTCAGCAACTTCCTGCATGTCAATAAGTTTGCTGTATTCTTCATTGATGTTTATTTTACAGATGTCCAGATATTGCAAAACCTGGTTCCGGTACTCAAGATCGCCTTTATAACCATCTTTCAACGCCCCTATTTTCTTTTGCGCTGCCTCTATGCTTTTGATCAATTGCTTTCGGGTATTGTCGATGCGGCGCGCGCTTTTGGAATGCGCGACAGCAGTAGTGTACTTCCAGGTGCTTTTGGCAATAAGGCCCTGTTCTTTTTCTATATAATCCAGATAGTCAACGGCAGATTTGAATTCCTGCGCCATTGCATTGGCACCAATAACAAAAAACACAATTAAGAGTCGTAGTTTCATGGCATTATTGATTTAAATCGTTAATTATATTGATGGCTTCCAAAACAGGGAAATTGCTTTTCAGCGCTTTGATCTTTTCAGTATTGCTGCTCCTCAGGTAATCATCGAACTCCTGGTATTCTATGTCAACAGAATTGCGTTCAACCGTTATCGGGTACTCTTTTTCAGCCAGCCCCTTGATATCGGCCCACATCGAATTCATCTTATTGACATCGGTAAAAACCGAATTGAATTCGAGTAGGACAGGAGTGATCGGGCCTTCATATAACTCATCGATTTTGACATTCATGTCGATGATTGCTTTAGCATCCTGATTCTCAGCCATTCTTTTTTTACTGTTTTCAATTGCTTTTGGCTTTAATGGATTCGCAAAAGGCGTAAATCGTGAAACTCCGGCAATCGTATCATTTTTCAGCGCCGTTTTATTGTCGCTTTCCCTAGGCATCTGCTCATTGAAAAGAATTGGGATTTCAACATCTGGAGTAATGCCGATTGTTTGGTTGGTTTTTCCGGTAATCCGGTAGAATTCCTCAACGGTAAGCTTTACAAATTCGGTTGGATTGTTTTCAAAGGTCAACGGAAAAATACGCTGCATGGATGCTTTTCCGTACGACTGTGCGCCAATGACAACAGCCCTGTCATAATCCTGCATCGCATTGGTAAAAAATTCGCTTGCCGATGCCGAGAAGCCATTGATCAAAACTACAAGTGGGCCGGTATAAACGCTTCCTCTGTTCGGATCTTTTAAAACCTGGGTTTCGCCTTTGCGGTTATTCATGATAGTAACCGGCCCCACATCGATAAAAGCCCCTGTCAAGCGTACCGCCTGATCCATGGAACCGCCACCGTTATTCTGCAAATCAATGATAAGGCCTTGAACTCCGTCTTCCTGGAGCTTGTAGATTTCTTTGATGACATCATCGCTGACATTGGTTTTTCCGTTTTCGAATTTGGCGTAAAAACTTGGAATACGGATGTAGCCTATTTTTCTTTTGTCTTTTTTCAGGATATAGCTGTACACATTATTTTCATAATCCTTCATGACTTTTTTTGTAAGGTTGACACTGTAAACTTCACCGCTTTTTTTCCTTAAGGTGAATTCGACATCCTTATATTCGCTGGAACTGAAAATCGCTTCAATTTTCTGCATCGATGAACAGGCTACATTGTATTCTTCGCCATGGTATCGTGCCTTTATGATCTGGTCGCCGCTGTCTATTTTTTCTGTGTAATAGGCAGAGCTTCCGGGTAGGACTTCATCAACAGTGATTTCGTCTTTGTCATTCATAGAAATCATCATGCCAAACGTTAGGTTGTCTGCGCTTACTGCCGATAAGAAACTCGATTTATCGCTTTCCGACAGATAATCGGTATGCGGATCAAAATAATCACAGAATGAACTAAAGAACTTCGAATCGAATTCCTGCCTGGTCAATTGGAAGCTGGCGCTTTTGCAGCTGAATGTTTCAAAAACCTTTTCTTTTGATGTTTTCGCCAGTTTATCAAAATTGGCCAGCAGCGAATCTTTGTTTTTGCTGATTTCTGAAATGTCTTTCAGGATATGGAACAGTATCCGCTTTTTGTATAGTTTCTTGAGTTCGGCCTCATCTTTTACATAAGGAAATACCTTTTTTGAAAACTGTATGGTTTCGTTGCTTTTAAATGGGAATGGTTCCTTTTTTATAGCATCAACTAAAGCACTGTACCTGCCAACTGCGGCGTTGTAGGCTTTATAGAAATCGTTTAAAAAATCACACTTGCCTTCTAAGATATAATCGTCTAATTTTAATTTATACTTATTTAGGCTGTTGATTTCAACTTGCGTAAACAAACGGTTATCATCATCCAATTTTTTAAGAAACGTGTCAAAAACATATACAGAAAGACTGTCATCAACCGGCTTTGGCCTGTAATGCTGCTGTTGGATCATAAAATTGATTCTTGTCAGCGTGGCGCACGGATCTTCATCGGTTTGCCCGAATGAAAAAAGTGGGAGTAGCGCTAAGAAGAATAATTTTTTCAATATTATTTTTTATAAAACGGCAGTTTTACCACTTTCGCAGCTACTTTATTGTTTCGGATCTGGATGTAAATCTCCGAATCAGGAGCTGCAAATTCGGATTTTACATAACCCATCCCGATTCCTTTGCCTAAAGAAGGTGCCATTGTTCCGGATGTTACGATACCGATGTTGTTGCCGTCTGCATCAACTATTTCATAATCATGGCGTGGAATGCCTCGGTCAGTCAGTTCAAAACCGATAAGTTTTTTGGCGACTCCCGCTTCTTTTTGTTTTTTCAGGTTTTCGGAATTGGTAAAATCCTTAGTGAATTTGGTGATCCAGCCCAAACCGGCTTCTAGTGGCGATGTACTATCGTTGATGTCGTTTCCGTACAGGCAGAACCCCATTTCCAGTCGCAGCGTATCACGGGCTGCCAAGCCAATAGGTTTTATGCCAAATGCTTTCCCGGCTTCAAAAACCTTGTTCCAGATCTGTTCGACTTCCGAATTTTTGCAGTAAATCTCAAATCCGCCCGAACCGGTATAACCCGTTGCCGAAATAATTACATTCTCAATTCCGGCAAACGGCGCCACTTCAAAATGGTAATATTTAATAGCCGATAAATCTATAGAAGTTAATGACTGCATGGCTTCAACGGCTTTTGGGCCTTGTATTGCAAGCAAAGAATAATCTTCTGAAATGTCTTTCATGTCTACGCCCAAATCATTGTGCGATGAAATCCAGTTCCAGTCTTTTTCAATATTTGAGGCATTTACAACCAACAAATATTGGTTTTCCTTGATCCTGTAAACGATTAAGTCATCCACAATCCCACCATCATTATTAGGCAGGCAGGAATATTGCGCACGTCCAATTTCAAGTACCGAAGCATCATTGGAAGTTACTTTCTGGATCAATGCCAAGGCGTTTTCGCCCGAAAGCAAAAATTCGCCCATATGCGACACATCAAAAACACCTACACCATTCCTAACGGTTTCGTGTTCGGCATTTACCCCTTCATATTGAACGGGCATATTGTAACCTGCAAACGGAACCATTTTTGCTCCTAAACTCTCGTGTACGTGTGATAACGCTGTATTTTTCATTGTAATTTTTATTGTGAATTGAAGTGTGTTGTTTATTTTATTTTCTAACGAATGGTGGCAATAACTTGCTGCTGACTTCACCAAACCCAATTCTCACAGAGCTGTTTTGGCAGAATCCTTTCATGGTCACGGTATCATTGTCGTTGATGAACCTGCGCTCTGAGCCATCATTCATTTTAATTGGGTTCTTTCCGCCCCAGGTCAGTTCAAGCATGGAACCAAAACTATCTTCAGTAGGCCCAGAAATTGTTCCCGATCCCATCATGTCGCCCGAGTTGATCCTGCAGCCGTTGGAAGTGTGGTGCGTCAGTTGCTGCGCCATTGACCAGTACATGTATTTGAAATTCGATTTTGAAACCAAAGTTGGTTCTACATTTTCCGGTTCTATATAAACTTCCAGGTTGATGTCAAAGGTATTCTTCCCTTTTTGCTGCAGATACGGAAGCGGTGTTGGCTCCTGAACCGGGCCTTTACAACGGAAAGGCTCCAGGGCATCCATGGTTACGATCCAAGGAGAAATGGACGAAGCAAAGTTTTTTGCCAAAAACGGCCCAAGCGGGACGTATTCCCATTTCTGTATGTCGCGCGCGCTCCAATCGTTCAGCAATACCATACCGAAAATATAATCTTCGGCTTCATTGATGGGAATGTTTTCCCCCATAATGTTGGCATCAGTCGTTATGAAAGCGGTTTCCAGTTCAAAGTCAATCAGTTTTGACGGGCCAAAAACAGGAATATTATCATTATTTGGTATTGTTTGACCCATTGGCCTGTGTACCGGGATTCCCGAAGGCACAATAGAAGAGCTTCTTCCGTGATAACCCACCGGAATATGGAGCCAGTTTGGCAAAAGCGCATTGGCCGGGTCACGGAACATTTTCCCGACATTTGTTGCATGTTCCTTGCTGGAATAAAAATCGGTATAATCGCCAATCAATACCGGAAGCTGCATTTCTACATCTTCCATCTTGAAAATTACTACTTCGCGGTGTTCCGGGTTATCCCTAAGCTGCGGATTATTGTGGTCAAAAATATCGCCAATACGGTTGCGGACGGCACGCCATGTTTTCTGTCCGTCAGAAATAAAGTCGTTTAGCGTATCCTGCATAAACATATCGTCAGTCAATTCAATCCCTTCGAAATAATTTAGCTGCTGCAATGCTCCCAAATCGACCGCAAAATCTCCAATCCGAGTTCCGATTGTAATCACATCTTCTTTGGTCAAGAAAACGCCAAACGGGATGTTTTGGATGGGGAAATCGCTGTCTTTAGGAACATTAAGCCATGATTTTCGCTTCGGATTATTTGTTGTTGAAGGCATAATGTGTAGTTTGAGTTTGTTGAAAATTTTAAGTAATCAAATATATTATTTCCTATCGTTTTACCAAACCATTTTTGTAATTTTGAGCGCAATTAATCGAAATAAATCCAAATGCAACGCGACAAACAAATTTTTGACCTTATCCTTGAAGAACAGGACAGACAGATTCACGGAATTGAACTAATTGCATCTGAGAACTTTGTGAGCGACCAGGTAATGGAAGCGGCAGGTTCAGTGCTTACCAATAAATATGCCGAAGGTTATCCAGGCAAAAGATATTATGGCGGTTGCGAAGTGGTGGATGTCATTGAGCAAATTGCCATTGACAGGGCTAAAGACCTTTTTGGCGCCGAATATGTAAATGTGCAACCACACTCTGGTTCACAGGCAAATACAGCAGTTTATGCGGCCTGTCTAAAGCCTGGAGACAAAATTCTTGGTTTTGATTTATCGCACGGCGGGCACCTGACCCATGGTTCACCTGTTAACTTTTCAGGAAAATTGTACCAGCCTGTTTTTTATGGGGTTGACCAGGAAACAGGAGTTTTGAATTATGACAAGATCCAGGAAATTGCTACGAAGGAGCAGCCAAAAATGATTATCGCAGGAGCTTCGGCTTATTCTCGGGATATGGACTTTAAGCGTTTCCGTGAAATTGCGGATAGCGTTGGGGCTTTGCTTTTGGCCGATATTTCGCATCCAGCCGGATTGATTGCCAAAGGGCTGATGAGTGATCCAATACCATATTGCCATATTGTAACGACTACTACTCACAAAACCCTTCGCGGGCCTAGAGGCGGAATCATCATGATGGGGAAAGATTTCCCAAACCCATGGGGATTGACTACTCCAAAAGGCGAAATCCGAATGATGTCACACGTTTTGGATATGTCGGTTTTCCCGGGAAATCAGGGCGGGCCGTTAGAACATATCATTGCGGCTAAGGCAGTTGCTTTTGGCGAAGCCTTATCGGATGAGTTTTTTGCTTACGCTATGCAGGTTCAGAAAAATGCCAAAGCCATGGCTGAAGCATTTGTAAAAAGAGGCTATCACATTATTTCTGGCGGAACAGACAACCATATGATGCTGATTGACTTACGCAATAAAAATATCTCAGGTAAAGACGCCGAGACCGCATTGGGCAAAGCCGAAATCACCGTTAATAAAAATATGGTTCCGTTTGATGACAAATCACCGTTCGTAACATCGGGAATCCGTGTCGGGACACCGGCAATTACTACACGTGGCTTGGTGGAAAGCGATATGGAAACCATCGTCGACTTGATTGACCGAGTATTGACCAATTCTACAAATGATGAACTGCTTGAGGAAATTGCGGATGAAGTAAATGACATGATGAGCGAAAGAGCAATTTTTGTTTATTAGTCTGAAAATCAATAAGTTTAAAAACCTGCTCTGTTAGAAGCAGGTTTTTTTTATGATTTTTTTAAGATTTAGCTGTCACAAAAAGAGTATCTATGCTACTTATAATCATCAAATCAATCAAATCAATCATGAAAACCAAAATCTTACTGGGCTTTTTATGCCTGTTCGTTAATTTCCTAAACGCGCAATCAGGTATCGTAAAAGGAAAAATCACCACTTCAGAGAACGCAGCTTCCAACGCATTTTTAGTAACACTTCTTTTGGCAAAAGACAATTCGATTGTCAAAACACAGATTTCCGAAACTGACGGAAGTTTTGAATTCAATAAATTAAATAACGATAATTATCTTGTTGTAATTGAAGAAGATAAGTATAAGCCATTTCAAAGCCAGGTTATTATTATTTCAAAAGAACAACAGCTTGTGACTTTGCCAGCTATAGTCCTTCAGAAAACCGAAGCCAATGCGCTTAATGAAGTTGTAGTGCAGAAGAAAAAAGCATTTGTCGAAAACAAAATTGATAAAACCGTCCTTAATGTTGATGCGCTGATTTCGGCTTCAGGCGGTGATGCGATGGATGTTTTGGAAAAGGCACCCGGAATCATCGTTGACGAAAACGGAACGATAACTTTCAAAGGGAAAAGCGGCGTACAGGTTTTTATAGATGACAAACCCACTTATTTGTCGGGAGCCGACTTGGAGGCTTATTTGAAATCATTGCCTGCAAGTACGCTGAACCAAATTGAATTGATGACCAATCCGCCGGCAAAATATGATGCAGCTGGTGGCGCAGGAATCATCAATATCATTACTAAAAAGAACAAAGTAAAGGGTTTCAACGGAAGTGTCACTTCACGGGCTTCGCTCGGGAAGCGCCCACAGGCAAGGCAGGGAGTCAACATGAATTACCTGAACGATAAGGTGAAAATTTTTGGGAACCTTGGATATGCTTATCAAAGTTCGATCAATGACCTATATATTTTCCGCCGTTTTAAGAACGAGGATTTGACCACCAAAAGCCTGTTTGACCAAACAAGCATTATGGGAAGAAGAGGCCAAAATGTTGATGGCAGGATTGGGTTGGATTATTATGTAAGCGAAAAATCCACTATTGGTGTTGGCGTAAACGGAACCTTCCGCGAAGGCAATAACCGCAGCAATGTCAACAGTACTTTGTCTGACGCTTCGTCGGTGATCGATTCGACCATTATTGCCAAAAACCGTGAAAAGAATAAGTTCACCAATGGCGGATTAAACCTGAATTACCGCTACGATATTGACAGCATCGGGACCAAATTCACGATGGATTTTGATTACCTGAGATATTCTACCGAAGCTAACCAGACATTCGATAATACGGTTTACCAACCGGATAATTCTGTAAGTAGCCAAAATACTTTGCTTGGTGACCTGCCGTCGCGCATTGATATTTATTCGTTCAAGACCGATTATTCGCATCCGTTGAAAAATGGCGGCATTATTGAAGGCGGCTACAAAGTCAGTTTTTCAAAAACGGATAACGTTGCCGATTACCGTGATGTTGTAAATGGGGAGGAAGTCCAGAACCCGAATATGAGCAATCATTTTAGGTATGACGAAATTATCAATGCCGGATATGTTAATTTCAATACCAACTGGAAACGCTTCTCGTTCCAAACCGGATTGCGCCTTGAAAATACCTATTCGAAGGGGAATCAGCTGGCCAATTCCGATCCTTCTTCAAGGTTTAAGCGAAGCTATACCAATCTTTTCCCGACGGTCTATGTACAATACAAATTAGATTCGATAGGTAACCATCAGCTGGTTGCTTCTTACGGGAAGCGCATCAATCGCCCATATTTCCAGGATCTGAATCCGTTTATCAGCCCACTGGACCGATTTACCTATTATGCGGGAAATCCGTACCTGAATCCATCATTTGCCTATAATTATGAGCTATCGTATCGATATAAAGGTTATTTTTCGGCAACATTGGCACACGGTTATTCAAAAGATGACATAGCCGAAACGATTGAAATCAATAACGGAATCTATTACAGTCGTCCAGGGAATATCGGGAAAAGCAAAAACTACAGCCTGATGCTGACTGCGGATATCCCGTTCTTCAAATGGTGGAAGGCTAACTTTTACAATGAGATCACCCATTCAAAATTTGACAGCTTATTATATGGTGAGCCGCTTGATTCATCAGGGACCTGGTGGTATTTCTCTGCCAACAACTCCTTTAATTTTTCGCAGAACTGGTCGGGCGAAATAGGCGGGACGTACCAAACCGATATCGTTTCAACCCAATTTGTTTTGGGCGCCAGAGGCGGCGTAAATGCCGGGGTAAAATGGAAGATACTGCAAGGAAAAGGCAGCCTTAAGTTTTCTGTAAATGATATCTTTTATGGCAGAATCAATACCGGTGTCATCAACAATCTGAAGCTTACCGATGCCAATTGGGTGAACAAACCAGATTCGCGGTTTGCGGCATTAACCTTTGCCTATAGTTTTGGAAATGCATTCAAATCAAAAGAGCAGCATGATGCAAGCGGCGCCGACAGCGAAAAAAATAGGGTGAAGGAATAAGCGCAAAATGCGTATTTTTGGACTTTAATTTTAAGCCTTTACATTATGGGAGTTTTACGATTGGAATTGCCAACCGATCCAAGATGGGTAAACATCGTTGAAAAAAACATTGAAGAAATCCTGACCGATCACGCTTGGTGCGAGCAGAAGGCCGCTACCAATGCGATTACCATCATCACCATCAATTCGGAATACCCGGACTTGGTTACCGATATGCTGGCATTGGCCAAAGAAGAACTCGAGCATTTTGAAATGGTCCATGATATCATCAAAAACCGGGGCATGAAGCTAGGGCGCGAGCGCAAGGACGAATACGTTAACGAGCTGGCGCAATACATGAAGCGCAGCAACACCGGAAGCAGGGTTTCGGGTTTGGTAGAACGATTGCTTTTTTCAGCTATGATCGAAGCGAGGAGCTGTGAGCGTTTTAAAGTACTTTCAGAAAACATCAAGGATGAAGAACTGGCACTGTTCTATCGCGAGCTGATGGAAAGCGAAGCCGGGCATTATACTACCTTCATTACCTACGCCCGAAAATATGGCCACGGCATCGATGTTGAAAAACGCTGGCGCGAGTGGCTGGCTTTTGAAGCAGAGATCATTGGAAATTATGGCAATAAGGAAACGATCCACGGATAAAATCAGGAGCACTGCATTTCCTTTTTTCAGGAATATGCAGTCCCGCTTTCCGCGCTACACGGTAGCCAGCTGCAATCGGGGCTAACAAAGACTTTCTTGTAAGTGCAGAGCGTAATGTTTTATGAATAAATTTGTTTATATTTATCTTAAAAACAACAACATGCGGTTACGTTTACTCTTTTTTCTGCTGGCAATTATTTTTCCTTTATCCAACCTTAAGGCACAAAACACACATGAGATTGACAGTCTTAAACGCGAATTGAAAAAAGCTAAAGATCCTAATGCTAAATTCAAACTGTACCAGAAATTGGTCTATTTTGGTGAGCCAATAGCCAAATATAAAAGCAGTGTGTTGTTAAACGCTGAGTTGAGTAAAAGTACTGACCTTCAATTACGCACTTATCTTTTCTTGGGCCAGACTGCGGCACCAGATTCTATTCAGGTCTACTTAGACAAAATGTTTGCTTTGGCTAAAGAGGATAAAAATGAAGAGTTTCAAGGATGGTATTATATATACAGCGGTAGCAGCCAGTATTTTGGGAATAAAAATCGGGCTAAAGGACTGGATATGATTCGCGAAGCTAATGCTATTGCAGCAGAAAACCATCTTGATTCCCTGGCTTACGAAGCTAATAGGGTTTTAGGTTTTGTCCATCAGGGCAAAGGGGAAAGGTTACTCGAATACAAATCCTATATGTTGCAGCTTTCACTGGCAGAAAAGATAGGTGATGGAGAGGTGGCAATTAGCACTTACGCGCAAATGTTTTGGTTTTACAACCGTCTAAAACAATACCCAAAGGCAAAGGAATATGCCTTAAAAATACTAGAAAAAGGACAGCAAAAGAATTGGCCTGTCTGGATAGAAGGCGGATATCATCTACTGACTCATTATTATACCAATGTACACGAATTTGAAATGGCAAAATACTATTATGAAAAGACCAAAAGATTCCGTAAACAAAATAAGTCACTTGTTCCCGAAGATAATGATTTACTGGATATATACCAAAATGCCAATGATTATGAAAAAATGCTGAAAATGTTGCAGAAGGATGATATTAAAAAAAGTTACTTCATGAAAAATGCAACAGGTTACAGCTATTACGAGGATCTGGCATTTTGCTATCTTAAGCTGAACAATAAAGATTCGATGTTGTATTACATGCAAAAAATGAAATCGGTCGACAAAGATGGCTTAACCAAAGGATGGTATTACAATAATTTAGTCGGGGATTATTATAAGTTGACCAATAATGCAGACAGTGCCGCTATTTATTATAACAAAGCCGATACAGACAAGAATTACAGTAACAATTTTGAGGCGCGTATTGAGCGTTATGCCAATCTCGATACGCTCTTTTCGCGGAATGGGAATTATCAGAAAGCATATCACTACAAAGAGCTTTGGATGCAGTATAAAGACAGCGCTGCGGCATTGTCCAAAGATGGTGATTTGGTAGTAATGGAAATTGAGAATGAAAACCAACGAATGGAAGCAGAAACAAGAGCAAGCCATAATATCCAATACATGGGCATCACAGCAGCGATTGCTTCGGTATTTATTCTTTTAGCCTTGTTAGGAGTATTTAGTTCCAGTACCACTGTCATAAGAGGATTAAGCTTTTTTGCTTTTATCTTCTTTTTTGAATTCCTGATTTTGTTGTTTGACAATGCCATCCACGAGTTGACACATGGCGAGCCATGGAAAGTCCTTTCTATTAAAATTGTTTTGATTGCGATGCTCTTACCATTCCATCATTATGTAGAGCATAAAGTTGTACATCATCTATTACATCGAAAGAAAGTACCATTTCTTAAATGGAGAAAGCAAAAACCGGAACCACCTGCGCCAGAAGAAAAGGTAGATGCTGTTATTGAATAACATACCGTTTTTCACTACTTGAAGAATGACAAATGTATTGATAAATTACTGATTACTTTTTGTTTAGCGGATTCCAATCGTTGCATCTAAATTCTAGATTTGGTTGAACAGAATTTTTAGTCAAATGAGAATTGAAACCGACATCAAACTGGGATTTAAGGACGCAATGATACGCCCGAAGCGTTCAACATTAAACAGCCGTGCACGAGTGAGCCTGGAACTCGAGTTCAAATTTATGCATAGTAAAGTAACCTGGCAGGAATTCTGATAATGGCTGCCAATATGGATACAGTTGTTATATTTGAAGTGATATGAGAGAATACGGTTTTCTCCAAATAATTATTTAATGACTAAATTATACTTTTCTAAAAGCCCTTTCAAACCATCTGTAGCGAAAATGGCTTTTCTGAGCTTGTTCTTTTCAGGATCAATGCTGAAATCGTAGCTGGTATAAAAATCGGCCTTTTCCAAAATCGTATCAATGAATACGGCCCGCCTGAGATTGCAATTGTCAAACATCGCTTCGGTAAGGTCGCTTCCCATGAAATCAACAGAAACCATGCTGCAGTTGATGAACTGCATTTTCTTTAATTTCAGTGCGTAGAATTTGGCATAATCCAACAGGCAGTCCTTAAAGTTGAATTCGAAAATCACCTGGTCGGTCATCGCAAAATTGACGTTGGTAAAATTACACCCGTTAAACTGAACGCCCCGCAGCGCAACATAATTGATTTTGGTATCATTGAAATTACAGTCGTAGAATACACAATCGATAAAATAAACGCTCTGGAAAGAGCATTGCGTAAAATCGCAGTTATGGAACGTGCAGTTTTCGTATTCCTTGTATTTGATATCGGCTTCCAGGAAGAAAATGTCTTCAAGCTTCTGGTCAAGTATGTAATCGGATGACATAACGGAATTTTAAAAGCGTAAAACTAAGCGTTTTTTTCCAGCTGGTATTTTCCACGATGTTAATATTGCGATAAAGTTGGGCCAACGCGCATTTATTTTGCCGCAAAAGACTAAATTTACACTATAATTTTTCTACGCATTATGAGCCAGGGTGAAGCTAAAGTTTCGGGGTTTTTCTATAAAAACCCTTCGCTTAAAATAAAGGAATTCCAAGCTTATCTGACTTCGCGTTTGGGAGTCATTTTCTCCCTAAACATGCAATCCACCATTTTGTATTATTGGGTTTACCACATAACCAACGATAAGCTTTCGCTTGGTTTTGTAGGTTTGGCAGAAGTAATCCCCGCGATTGGTTGTTCGTTGTTTGCCGGGCATTTTGTTGACCAAAACGAAAAACGGAAAATGGTTTTAACCTGCCTGGTTGGTTATATTACGATTGCTGTTTGCCTTGCTATCCTTGCCTTGCCGATTACGCACCAAAATCTTAGCACGACAACGATAGTCTGCTTTATTTATTTCTTTGTGTTTATAGGCGGAATTTTCCGTTCGTTTTTTAGCCCGTCCATGTTTTCGTTATTCGGATTGGTTGTTCCAAGGGAACATTATGCCAATGCAACCAGCTGGAGCAGCATGTCATGGCAGATGGGGGCTGTTCTTGGGCCATTGGTAGCCGGATTCATAATTGCCTGGTTTGGCATTCCGTTCGGGCTTTTCGCAGTGCTGGGAATCCAGCTTTTGCTTTTCATTCCGCTGCTTTCCATATCGGTTAAGCCTATTTTGAAAAAAGAAAAAGAACCTATCCTGCAAAGCGTTTCCGATGGATTGCGGTTTGTTTTCAAAACACCTACACTATTGGCAGCTTTGTCATTGGACATGTTTTCGGTTTTATTTGGAGGTGCAGTAGCCCTGCTTCCGGTATATCAGAAAGAAATCCTGCATGTGAACGAAATGGGATTCGGTATCCTGCGCGCAGCACCGGGAATAGGAGCATTGCTTACGCTGGGATTGCTCGCATTCCTGCCTTTAAAAACCTATCCGGGCAGGAAATTGTTTTTGTGCGTTGCCGGATTTGCCTTGTCAATCATCATTTTTGGTATTTCCCGGAACTTTTTCTTGTCGTTTTTTATGTTGTTGCTTTCAGGTATGTTTGATGCTGTAAGCGTTGTCATCCGAAGCACCATTCTGCAATTGGTAACTCCTGACGCGATGCGCGGAAGGGTTTCTGCCGTTAATACGATGTTTGTCAGCTCGTCAAACGAATTGGGCGATTTTGAAAGCGGTGTCATGGCCAGCTGGCTCGGAACAGTAAGGGCGGTAGTTGTGGGCGGCTGCCTCACATTGGGTGTCGTTGTCTTTACTTTCTTTAAGGCGCCACAATTGCGAGATTTCAGTTTTGAAGAAAAAGAAAATGAGAAAACTAAAAAATAATTCAGCTCTGAATTTCACAGTTTCTGCACATTACCCTGATTAAGACCTTATCATTTCAAAAAAACCTGTTTGAAATCTCCCTGAAGGGAAATTATTACCCTTGTTTATTCTATGCGGATTTCTTGCTGTAACTGATATTAATTTGTTCATGATGTAATTGCGTTTACAGATTCTGATACAAATAAATAATCGTGTTATAGAATTTCTACTTAAGGTTATACGATTAAATTTTAATCCGTTATTTTTGGATTACCTAAAAACAACAAACCAATGCCTTTTAATACTAACAAGATCAAGACGTTCCTGAAACTGATAAAGCAGTCGCTCAAAGGCGAGGAACACGATTATACTCAGGGTAATGTAAAAGTGGCGATACTTTTGCTTTCAATCCCAATGATATTGGAATTGAGCCTCGAATCTGTTTTTGCCGTTGTCGATATTTATTTTGTCGGGCATCTGCCCAATGCCGATGTAGCTGTCGCAACAGTAGGATTGACCGAAGCTGTCATTTCTTTGGTTTACACGCTTGGAATCGGGTTAAGTACGGGAGCGACTGCCGTTGTGGCGCGCCGTGTGGGTGAAAAGGATTTTACCGAAGCTTCAAAATCGGGGGCGCAGGCTATCTTGGTTTCGATATTCATCGCAATTCTTGTAGCCGTCTGCGGAGTGTATTTTGCATCTGACATCTTAGGGTTAATGGGAGCGCGACCTGAAGTTATCAGCGAAGGGACCACATTTGCCCAAATAGTTTTTGCAAGCAGCCCGTCAATTATTTTGCTGTTCCTTATCAATGGGATTTTCCGTGGCGCCGGCGATGCCGCAATGGCAATGCGGAGCTTGTGGCTGGCAAGCATTATCAATATCATTTTGTGCCCAATCCTGATTTACGGAGTTGGACCGTTCCCTGAGCTTGGATTGACCGGAGCGGCTGTGGCAACTGCAATCGGAAGGACGATCGGTGTGCTGTACCAATGCTATCATTTGTTTGCAAAAAACAGGGTCATTAAGATATATAGCGGTTATTTTAAGCCTAATTTCGAAATCATCAAATCATTGCTGAACATTTCAATGCCGGCAATGTTCCAGTTTTTCATCCAAAGCGGCAGTTGGATTGTGCTGACTTACATCGTTTCGATAACCGGAAGCACCGATGCAAGTGCGGGTTACCAGATTGCAATAAGGAATGTCGTTTTCTTCATATTGCCGGCATGGGGATTGAGCAATGCGGCAGCAACCTTGGTAGGGCAGAACCTAGGGGCAAAACAGCCCGAAAGAGCAGAACAAAGCGTACTGCTGACAACCCGGTACAATGTTATTTTTATGGGTTTTGTAACGTTGCTGTTCGTTGGTTTTGCGGAAGTGATCATTAGTTTTTATACTTCCAATAAAGTGATTCTGTCTTATGGCAGCCAGGCATTGCGGATTATCGGTTTTGGCTACGTCTTTTACGGAATTGGAATGGTCATGATACAATCGCTGAATGGGGCAGGAGATACCAAGACACCAACTTATATCAATATTTTTACTTTTTGGATGATACAGATTCCGCTGGCTTGGTTTTTGGCGGTACATCTGCAATTGGGGCCGCTCGGTTCATTTATTGCCATTCCTTCGGCCGAAACGGTTTTGGCATTATTGGCTTTTTATTTCTTCAAAAAAGGAAAATGGAAAACGATACAGGTATAAATCGTTTATGCTTTTACGAAAAATGCCCGGGCTTATTGCCGGGTATTTTTGCTTTTGGTGGAATTGTATAACAAGTTCCTTTTTTCGTATAATTTTTTGTGGCTCAGTAGTTTTAATTTTGGGAGGCTTATAATCAAATTTTTAACCTATAAAAAATAAAACATGAAAACGATTAAAAAAATTGTACTGCTGTTGTTATTAACAGCAAGTCCGGCGATTGTATTGGCGCAAGTACCCAAGGTAGTCATCAGCGATAAAAATGGCTGGCACAAAATCGGGGAAACCCGCGTGGATTTTAAAAATGAAACCGATAAGATTATGATTGTAGGAGCAAGGCGCTTTGCTTCTATCAAGATCAAAGTAACGGATGCGCCAATTTACTTAGAATCATTTGATATTGTTTTTGATGGCAATGAAAAGAAAATGGTTCCGGTAGGATTGGAATTCAAAGTTCCCAGAGAAACCAAAGTTGTTGATTTTGGTGGCGAGAAAAATGTAAAACGAATTGACTTTAAGTACAAAACCGCTGGCGGAAGCACCCAGAAAGCCCATATAGAGGTTTGGGGTTACAAAACCAATAAGTAAGGGTAAACAATAAAAAAGCCTTCACATTTGTGAAGGCTTTTTTATTGTTTGTAGTGACCTCGACTGAAGAATCGATTATTATTGAAATATTATCTATCACAACAAATCATATCATATCATAAATATTAATATTTCTACTATAAATATCAAAATCAATATTAGAATAGATGATGTTGTTTTAAAATATGCTGTTCAAATGTTGTACAATTTTAAATGCGTCACCTAGATGGTATTTACATTTAAAAGTTAAATTTGTTTGATATCTAAAAACACATCTTTATATTTGTGTTGTTATTAACACATCAAAAATATTGTTTTAAAACCAGCTTTTTAAAAACACTGTTTTGACACCAACTTTTTAAAATATTATTTTGATACCAACTTTTACCAACAAGGGGTTTTTGCCTCCAGGTATTCATTGGAGTACCATAGATGAAATTAAGAAGATATTATGTTTTTCTGACAAAAGAATTAAGTTACTTCAAGGATTTGAATTGGCTATTTCCAGTTTAAAAAAAGCTGGATGCGAAACAGTATATATAGATGGAAGTTTCGCTTCAGAAAAAACGGAACCCGGCGATATTGATGTTTGTTGGGAACTAAAAAACGTTGACCTTGGACTTCTTATGTCCATTGAGCCTGTTTTTTTTAACCCTTTTGATGGCAGAAAAGAACAAAAAGCAAAATTCGGGTGTGAATTCTTTTTTAGTGATTGGGTGGCAGCAAGCCCTCCGGACATTTTATTTCTTGATTTTTTTCAAGAAGACAGAAACGGAAATAAAAAAGGAATAATTGGACTAAAACTTTAAAGTCATGATAAAAAACGAAAAACAATACGGCATAACAAAAAACAAACTTAAAACTTTTAAGGATGCATTAGATTTATTGGCTAATTCCGATATCGATCATGAGGGATTATTATATAAGCTAAAATATGACTCAATAAATTCTCAAATAGAAGTTTTTAACAAAGAATTGTTGGAGTATGAAAGATTGAAGTCAGGAGAAAGTTTATGTGTCTCAAAAGATATTTCTAATTTAACATCTGGCATAATTGAGGCTAGAATTGCAAAAGGCTATAACCATAAACAAATGGCTGAACTTTTGGACACAAGTGAACAACAAGTTCAAAAATATGAATCTGAGGACTATTTAAATATTAGTGTAAAAAAAATGCAACAAATTATTTCAGCATTAGGTATTGATATGCGCTCAACTTTTCAATTTAAAAAATCTGAAGAAAAAAGAAATGATTTTTTAATTCCTGCTGGCTTGGACGCAGAAGCTATACAAATGAGAATAAGAAATAACGGTTCAACTGTAAAAATCTGTGCACACTAAATGAAAACAATAACATTTTATTCTTATAAAGGAGGAGTTGGAAGGTCATTGACTTTATCAAATATTGCTATGAGAACTAGCTGATCTTGGCAAAAAAGTTTGTATAATTGATTTTGATTTAGAAGCTCCCGGATTACATTTAAAATTTATTGATTACATTGATCAAGGTGAAATAAATAAAGGTATAGTTGAGTATATTTCTGAATTTCAAAAAACGAATTATATACCGATTAATATTCAGGATTACCTTGTGAATGTTGATTATTTCGGAACTTTAAAAGGGGATATTAAATTAATACCCGCTGGAAATATTCACAATAATGATTACTGGAAAAACTTATCGTCAATAAATTGGAAAGATTTATTTTATTCGCAAAATGGCGATGGAATCAATTTGTTACTTCATCTTAAAGAGTTAATCAAAAAAGATTTGAATCCTGATTTTATTCTAATTGATTCAAGAACAGGCATTACAGACATATCTGGTATAGCCATGACGCTTTTATCTGACAGCGTTGTAACTTTAGCTGCTAATAATGAAGAGAATATTTCAGGAACAGCAAAAATAATTAAAAGCTTACTTAATCCAGAGAATAATTTAACAGGTAAATCACTTAAAATTTACTTTGTTCTTTCTAGAATACCGTATTATTCAAGACCAGATAAAAAGCATATTGAGGCCAGAATCGTGAACAATGCATTGTTATCGGTTAATTCTGAAGAGGAGTTAATTGATAAAGTATTCGTGATTCATTCAGATAGAGAGTTAGAAGAAGAGGAGAGATTTAAAATAAATGCAACAACTAATGACTCTAAAAATGATTTAGATAAAGTCCCTATTGAAGAAGACTACATGATTCTATTTGAAGAATTAACAAAAGATGATTTAACTGTAAATGATATTGTTAAATTTAATAACCTAAGAGAATCTGAGCTCCTGATTGAAGAAGCTAAAAGTGAAAAAGATAACGCAATAAAAATCACAAAACTTAATAAAGCAATTGAATTAAATAGTAAATCTCATGAAGCATATGATTTTTTAGCCGAAATTTATAATTCATTAAAAAATTATGAAAAGGCAATAGCTTACTCTGACAAGGCAATTAAGATAGACCCAAAAAATATAGATTATCAGTACACAAAAGCACTTGGATATTTTAACTTTAAAAATTATAATGAATCAAAAAAAATACTCGATGAAATTATCGAAAAAGATGAGAGTCATTTTCTTGCATTAAATTTGTTAGCAAATATTTATTATAATGCAAAAGATTATCAAACATCATTAATTTATTATCAAAAAGCTTTAGCAAGAAACCCTAGTTATTATGGAATTTATAATTCCATTGGAAATTCATACAGAGCCATGGGCGACTATGATAAAGCTTTCGATTATGTTTATAGATGCCTTGAACTCAATCCAAAAAGCAGCTTTGGGACAGGTACATTAGCGGAGATTTATGCGGAATTGGGAAATAAAAATGAGTTTTATAAAAATATTCAACTATCATTTGTGTTTGGAATGGATTCGGAAACCTTCCAAAAAATTATAGATATAGAAAAGGTTTATGAACAGTTTTATACAGATGAAAAATTCTTAAGAATATTAAGAAACTATAGGATTAAAATTATTTTTCCTAAAACTGAATAAGACAATATAAACACTTGTTGTAGCAAATGTTGTACAAAGCCTTACTTTTAAAACAAAAAAAACCTAACTTATTGATTTTTAATAAGTTAGGTTTTAAATTTTGTGACCTCGACTGGATTCAAACCAGTAACCTTCTGAGCCGTAATCAGATGCGCTATTCAGTTGCGCCACGAGGCCTTTTTTGTGGGTGCAAATATAGGTATTAGTATTAAATTTGCAAGGGATATTGAAATTTATTTTTTGTTTTTCAAAGCTTTTGTCGTTACATAATACCGCCAGCCGATTATTGCCAGCTGCCATTTTTTTGCTTTTGACAAGTCAAGTTGCTGTTTACTAAAGCTTGGCAGTAGCAATTTGTTGAGTTTTGCTAGTATTTTAAACATGGTCTGGGATTTATACAAAAATAAAAAAAGCAAGCCATAATTGACCTGCTTTTCTGAATTAAAGCCTTCTCTGAATTAAGCTTTTTGTGTTTTTAAGCTCGATTTTACTTTTTTAGCCTCTTTTTTTGCGTTCTCAGCTTCTTTTCTTGCATTCTCAGCTTCTTCCTTTGCTTTTTGGATTTCGTCGTCAGTACTGCCGTTCGATTTGTCTGTTTTTGCAAAAGATTGCTGCGACATCAGTTGATCTATCTGTGCCTGCATTTTTTGTAGCTGCTCCTGGAAATTTCCATTTCCGCCAAAATTAAAGTTCTGAAAATCCTTGTTGTCAAAAATCTCAGGTTTGTTGTTCTTTTTGATTTCTTCTATTTCTTCAAGGGTATAATCATCGCCGCCTTCAATTACATTGCCGTTTTCCAGGATTAATGGTTTTTTTCCGTCTTTTTTTATGATGACCCGTGATGAACTTGATTGCCCAAAGGAATTGCCATTTGGAAACTGAAAGTTAAATTGCTGTCCAGGTATTCCATTGTCATTAAACTGAAAGCCTTTCATCATATCCGGATCAAAAAAACTGCTTACCATATCATTGTTGAAGCCCGAATTGGCTGGTTCGCCAAAACCCACTTCGTCATTCTGTTTAAAGAATCTGATCGTATTGATTGGTCTTTGGTTATTTAAGGACATGCTGCCTGTGTTTCCGTTTTTATCAGAATAAGCCAATTTAATTGCTGTAATTTCGCCCTGTGTGTTTCGTTTTATGTCAGAATAGGAAATGGTAACCCCATGTTCGGCCAATGCCTTAACATCGTCCTTCATTTCGCTTTCTGGCGTGTTTTTATTCCATGTCATAAAAATGTTGTCAACTGATTTTTCTCTTGATGATTCAGCTGATTTTTTGTTTTGGGCAAATGCGGAAAACTGCAGTGATGCCAACAATAACAACGAATAAAACAATTTATTTTTCATAGCAATAAAAATTTAAAATTCATGAATGTTTATTAATCTGGAACAAACTTAAATGGATTCGTTTTTACTGAAAAACTGTTTTACAATAATTTAACTATTTTTTGAGTTCCGCTTTCGCCTTTTCGTAGGCCGCTTTGGCTGCTTCCATTTCGGCTTTGGCCTTCACCATTTCTTCTTTGGCTTTGGTCATTTCAATTTTTACCGCTTCCTGATCTGCTCTTGCTGCATCTCTATCAACACGCATTCTTTCCATGTCGGTCTTTACTCTTTTGCCCTGGGCTTTTGCCATTTCCATTTGCTTTTGCATCATTGGGCGCATTTTTTTCATCTGCATGCGGGCGTTGGCCATAGCATCTTCTTTGATTTTTGTCACGTCTTTGCCATTGATAAAGACTTGTTGGCTGCCACTGCTTGTTGATGAAGAAGAATAAGTGTAGTTTTTTCCACCATATTTCTGAATGGCTTCTTCAATTTCCTTATCGTCCGAAAGCACTTTTCCGTTAACGATCACCACAGGTTTTTTATCATTATCCCTTCTGATGATTACGCTGGTGTTTTTAGTAACCCCATTCCATGTTGGAGCTTCAGGGGCTTCCGGAAATTCAGGTGCTTCAGGTGCCTCTGGGGCTTCTGGCGGTTCCGGCATATTGTAGTCAAAATTGAAGTCGAAATCAAAATCGCTTGCAACATCAATACTGTCATCTATGTTGATATCGATTGGCGTATCGTTCTGCCCAGCGCTGTTGCGGGTAAATACCCTAATGTTTTTAGGCTTTCCGAAACCAATTCCTGAGTCGTTTTTATAGAAATGGATAGGCTGTATAGGCTCATTTCCTTCAACCTGTGAAACGCCTTTGTTTCCGTTCTTGTCTTTAAATTCTACTTTGATTCCGGTAATTTCGCCAGAGCTGTTTCTTTTTACCTTAGAGCATTTTAGTGTAATGCCGTGCTCTTTTTTTAGGTTTGCCGCATCTCTCTTGATCTCTTCATCAGAAGAGTTTTTGTTTACAACAATGCGCACATTATCGCCAGAATGCATTTTCCTGTCGGCAATGGCCTGTTCTCTTTGCTGCGCGATTACTTTGACCTGAAATAAAAAGATAAAACCGATTAAGGCCGGAATGATCACGGCATACTTCCATGAATTTCTCTTTTTGGATTGATTTGTGTTTAACATAACGATTCGTTTTTTGATTAATGATTGATAAAAATTGTTGGTTATTGACAGGCAGCTTTGGTGTGAAACTACTTTCAATAATGCCCTTTGATATGATTTTTTGTCTTCTAGTTGTTCGATTGCCTTTTGATCGGCAATGTATTCGAGGTTTTGTGTCATCGCTTTTTTGTAAAGCCACATGAATGGATTGAACCAAAATAGGATGCAGAAAATTTTAGCTGCCAATACATCAATGGAATGCTTTTCCCTGCTGTGTATTTTTTCATGCAAAAGGATGCTCTGCAGTTCTTCGTTTGAATACAAATCGGAATTGTAAACAATGTAGTTGAAGAATGAAAACGGGGCTATATTTTCATTTAGGTTAACTAATTTAAATTTCTCTTTTTTAATAACTTGCTGTTGGTAAAGCATTCGATAAAGCGAGGTAAAGCTAAATATTATTTTTACCACTAATGCGCAGACAATGATGACATAACTAATCCAAATAAACTGCATCCAATCGAATGCTTCAGCAACAGGAACATCTTTGATGGTATTGGCCGATTGCTGTGTGTACACAACCAGGTCTTCGGGTGTGAATTTAGGGCGTTCAACCAATACTTTTTTTGTTATTACAAAAAGAGGCAATAGGAGCGAAGTCACTAATCCGCTTAGCAGAAACCAGCGGTTGCTGTTGAAAAATGTTTCTTTTCGCATCAAAAAATGATACGCTAGGAAGAAAACAGTCACTAATCCGCTTGATTTGAGTAAGAAAATTAAAATCGCTTCCATTTGCTGGTTTATTTTAAGGTTATGATCACTTTTGAAATTGGTGTTCCTTTTGCTTCGACATCCTTGTCATTAAGCACTTTTACGTCTTTTATTTTTGAAAAATTCATTGATTCCAATGATAATCTTGGGTTAGCCTGCTGCTTGCCATTGATGATCATTACCGGTGATGTTTCTGTAAACTGTACTGTCGGATATCCTGGAACTTTCATGTTAAACCGGTCAAAAACCGTAACCTCGTTCTCCGTTGGCAATCGTAAATATGTTTACAGCATTTTGTGCCGGTGGTTCCTGCCTGGTAGTCCAGTTAGTAGTAATGACAACTACCGAACCTTTATCTTTTGCGCCATATTTTGCCAATGAAGCGGCATCTTTCAAAATCTCAATTTTCTCCAATCCTTTTGTGTCAAGCTCACTAAGATCTTCTTTGGTGTACCTTTGGCCGTCTACATAAATCAATGCATCATCGCTCAAAGATTCGACGGTGCTTATTTTTTGTTCGTTAACCGCATCGAATGGTTTGATTACCATATCCGGATTGTCGTAAAAACCGATGTTGCTTTTGTCGCTTGTCGAATCTATCTTAATAAAGATCGGCCGGATTGCAATGTTCTCTTATCTGTTCGGTTTTGCCTTTGTTTCCTTTGTTGTCATTGTAATTGATCTTGATGCAGGTGATTTCGTTTTTGCTGTTTCTTTTTACATTAGAAACCTTCACGTCAATATTAAAATCAGTTTTAATTTCGTCGCAGGTGCTTTTGATTTCGGCATCGCTGGAAATCTTGTCGATTATATAACCCGGATTATTAATGCTTTCAATAACTGCAGCTTCTTCGGGGATTGCGACCGATGCAGCTTTTGGTATACTTGGGTTAGAGGCTTCGGTGATGATTTCCGGAGTAAATTTTTCGCGGGCAATTACTTTTACCTGAAATAAGAATATAAAGCCAGTGATTACAGGGATAACAACGGCATACTTTAGGTAATTGGTTCTGTGTGATTGGTTTTTGTTTAGCATAACGATTCGTTTTTTGATTAATGATTGATAAAAGTTATTGGTTATAGGCAGGCAGTTTTGATTAGAAACTACTTTTAGTAATGCATGTTGGTAGGATTTCTTGTTGTCGGATTGATCAATGGCTTTCTGGTCGGCAATGTATTCGAGGTTTTGGGTAATTGCTTTTTTATATAGCCAAATGAACGGATTGAACCAAAACAGGGCGCATAGGATTTCGGTAAATAAAACATCAATGGAATGCTTTTCCCTGCTATGTGTTTTTTCATGCAAAAGAATATTCCTCAACTCGTCGTCAGAATAAAGTTCGGGGTTGTAGGCAATATAATTAAAGAATGAAAACGGTGCCAGATTATCCTTTAGGTTGACTAATTTAAAACTCTCATTTTTAATTACCAGATGTTGATGAAGCATTCGATATAGTGAAATCAAATTAAGCACAATTTTAACCAGTAATACAGCAGCGACTATAAAGTATACCATCCAAACAAGCTGTATCCAATCAAATGCCTCAACAACAGGTTTAACCGGTGCGGCACTATGTGTTGGCTGTGCCGGTATGACAAAATCCTGAATTGGGATCCTTGGTTTTTCCACCAATGTTATCTTTTTTATAAAATACAACGGCAATAGGAGCGAAGTCACTAATCCTCCTAACAAAAACCAACGGTTACTGTTGAAAAAAGTATCCTTTCGTACCAAAAAATGGTACGCCAGAAAAAACACAGCGATCAGTCCGCTTGATTTCAGAAGGTATGTGACTAACTGCTCCATGGAAATTATTTTTTGTTTTCGATTATTGCCAGGATTTCACGTAACTCATCTGCCGAAATCTTTTCCTCTTCGGCAAAAAACGATACCATATTTTTGTAAGAGCTATTGAAATAATTGTCAATAGCAGTTTTCATGAACTTCTTCCTGTAGTCTTCCATTTTTACAATTGGAAAGTACTGATGTGTATTTCCATAAGCATTATGGGAAACAAATCCTTTTTCCTCTAAATTCCTGATGATGGTGGAAAGTGTGTTGTAATGCGGCTGATCTTCGGTGATTTCCGCCATGACATCTTTTACAAAAGCTTTTTTGAGCTTCCATAAAATCTGCATGATTTCTTCTTCCTTGTTTGTTAACTTTTGCATGATTCATTTTATTTGAATCGAAAGTACAACTAGTTTTTTAGTTACGCAACTATTTTTATAGTTATTTAACTATTTTTTAAGGAATGAAAATTAAAGGTAAGGTTAATCTATTGATTTACAGAAATTTGCTTCTCTTTCTGAATCAAATTGTAAACCCAGATCCCGGCCAGCATTCCCAGTAATCCCAAAACTCCCATAAAGAGCCAGTTGATCTGGTAGGCGGTTGCCGATCCGTATTTTTTTGAAAAATGTCCCACGATTCCCATACCCATCTTGGCGCTCAGTATATGCGCCATGCTATAGCTCATGGTGTAGATAGCCATATAGCGCCCTTCATGGCCTTTGGGCGCACGGCTCAAAGCAACTGAATTTGAAAACGGGAAAGCAAACATTTCGCCAAAAGTCATGAACAGCATCATGATCACCAAAATACCGGCCCAAGTATTGATCAGCATCAGGAAAATGCTAACGGACATCAGCAAGCAGCCTGTTGCCACAACTTTAACCTTACTGATTTTGTTGCGCTCCACATAACTTACAATAGGCATTTCGAGCAGAAAAATAAGCAAGCCGTTCATCGTCAAAAGTATTCCGGTCTGGAATTCCGTCATATTGAATTGCTCTTTATGATAAAGCGGAATAGTGGTAAATACCTGGAAGAACATAACCCCTGAAACCAAACAGGTAAACAGGAATATCCAAAATGGCTTATCCTTGAATACAGAATGTGTCAGTACTTCGCCCGGATGTTCCTTGTCGCGGAAAGCGGTTTTCTTCTTTTCCTTTACTTTGGCCCAAAAAATCAATATGGCCAAAATGCAGGTAGCGCCATCCACCCAGAACAATCCGCTGTAACCGATGCCCATAATGATCATCCCGCCCAATGCAGGCCCGGCTGCAAAACCAAGATTGATGGCAAGGCGTACCAAAGTTAGCGCGCGCGTACGGTTTTCGGGTTTGGCGTAGGCGCCCAATGAAACGAACATGGCCGGCCGGAACATGTCGGCAATGATCATCAAGACAAACATAGCGATGCAAAGCCCAATAAAGGAATGGATAAACTGTATGAAAAACATCAGGATTCCTGTAGTGAACAGGCTGAAGATCATGATCCTGTAAAATCCGATTTTATCAGAAAGCTTGCCGCCCAGCCACGAACCGATAATGGAACCACTCCCAAAACAAACCAAAACCGTTCCTACCTGTTCGTAGGAAAAATGCAGGTCTTCTTTTAGGTATTTGGAAAGGAAAGGCAGCACCATGGTTCCGGCGCGGTTGATAAAAGTTATGAGTGTGAGTATCCAGATTTCCCTCGAAAAACCCTTGAAATTGTTTATGTAGCGTTGAGAAGCGGCTTTGAGCATTGATGATTTGATTTTCTCCGCTTCGCTCCAAACAATTGCTTCGCCAGTTCGCTAAAGCTTCGTGTTGGCCGCGCCTCGGGTGATTTTGTAAAGGTACAAAACTTTGTATAGGCTGAACCTGGCGTTGTATTTAGTTTTACAGTATTTTTGTTGAAAACGGCACCAATGAAGAAATTATTTTCCATTTTACTGATACTGAATCTTTCGCTGCTTAATGCGCAGGAAGCCAAAATAGAAACTTCAAAGGAATTCCAGGAAAACCTCAATAAAGAATACGCCAACCGCAATGAAAGCCCATTAACGGATGAAGATTTTAAATCATTCAAAAGCCTTGATTTTTACCCGATCAGCGATACGTTTATTATAGAAGCGAAGTTTATAAGGACCGCTAACGAGAAATCTTTTAAGATGAAAACTACGGGCTCGCGTTTGCCCGAATATGTAAAATATGGCGAACTGGCTTTTAATTTTAATGGAAAGGATTTTAAGCTCAACCTTTACCGTAATATTGAGCTGAGCAAGAAGCCCGGATTTGAAGATTACCTGTTCCTTCCGTTTTCTGATTTGAGCTGTGGGAAAGGAAGCTATATTGGCGGACGTTATCTGGATATGCGCATTCCGAAAGGCAGTACGATGATTATTGACTTCAACAAAGCCTATAATCCGTATTGTGCTTACAATCATAAATATTCCTGCCCGATTGTTCCGCTGGAAAATGACCTTGACATTGAAATCCTGGCAGGCGTAAAGAAATTCCACAACTGATGAAATTCTATAACCTGCATACGCACAAATTTACCAACGACCCAAATACTTTGGAACTGGTCAATCAATACCCGTGGGAATTTGACGCATCGATACCGCTTTATTCAATCGGCATCCATCCGTGGTATATTAAAGAAGAGCGGGTTGAAGCTGATCTGAAGCTGATAGAGGAGAAGCTTCAGCTGGCAGAATGCCTGGCGCTTGGCGAATGCGGCCTGGACAAACGGATTGAAATCCCGATGCAATTGCAGAAAACGGTTTTTGAAAAACAGATCGCTTTGGCAGAAAAACACCAAAAACCATTGGTGCTGCATCTCGTAGCGGCTTATGATGAGCTGCTCGAAATCAACAAACGATTGGGTATTACGGTTCCGGTCATCCTTCACGGATTTTCAAAAAATGAGCATTTGGCCAAACAAATGCTTGATGCCGGCTTTTACCTTTCGTTTGGTAAATATTTATTGCGGAATCCCGATCTAAAACAAACTTTCCAGGCAATGCCCAACGACCGTTTTTTTCTGGAAACCGATACAATCGAAGAGACATTGTCGCAGGTTTACGATTTGGCTTCTGTTTATAAAAATATGTCAGTTGCAGCAATACAAGAGCAGGTTGGCTCTAACTGGGAACGTGTTTTTAAGGTTCTTCCGCAGTAGCATCCTGAGCCAGCTTAGCATCATCTGGAGTTTTTTCCAAATCTCGGTCGAGTTCATAAAGCGAAGCGGCAGCAGCGTTTTCTCCACCGCAAATGGTAATTTTATCCAATAACTCCATTGCAAGCGTTTCTTCTTCGGCCTGTTCGTTTACAAACCACTGCATGAAGTTATAGGTAATCCAGTCTTCTTCGGTAAAAGCCATTTTTACAATCTTGTTTACGGCTTTGGTATTGTCCACTTCATGAAGGAACACTTTTTCAAAACAATTATTGATACTAGTAGGATTGGCCGGCGGTTCCGGAATAGCGGTTATCTTGGCTTTGGCACCCCGTTCTAAAATATACTCAAGTATTTTCATCATATGGTTGCGTTCCTCGGCCGAATGACGGAAAAGGAAATTGGCGATGCCGCCATAACCCAAATTATCAGCCCAGGCCGCATACGATAAATAAATTTGTGAAGCATGGGCTTCTTTGGTCATCTGCTCATTGAGCGCCTGGGCAAGCGTATTAGATAGTCGATTAGTTTTCATGTCTGGTGATTTTATGATGATATAAAATTACTCACGACATGGTCATTAAGCGTTGTATTATTTGGCAAAGTAATTATAAGATGTCCATATTGTCAACTGCGCAATAAGGCGCTCAGGGCAATAAGATCAATCAAGATATGACAGGTGATAAGTACTTTGATGTTCCTGAATTTCCAATAATAAACAGAGAAAATCAATCCAATGAACAGCGGGCCTATTATATTGACCAAGGTTCCGTAACCGTGGTGCAGCAGTGCAAACAACAGCGAATTGATCAAAATGCCCAATACAGGGCTTTTCAGTAAAGCATCCAGACGCGGCTGGATATAACCCCGAAAAAGGATTTCTTCAGTAATCCCTGCCGTAAAAACCACGAATAATACAAAGGATTTTGATCCTTTAAGCATCGATTTCATTTCGATAAGCTTTGTGCTCACCTGTTCCAGTCCGGAAAAATAAATGGCGAGCCGAACCGGAATCAAAACAATGAATATGGCAATGATCACCAGGAAGATATGTCCCAGGTAAGTCAAAAACGGATAGCGATGCTCTTCCCAAACTAAGAGTGGCTGCCTTTCTATTTTTATTGCATAAATCCAGACCAACACTACGCAAATCCAGAATATGAACCGCGAGAGGAAGAGCGTGGTGGCATTTACCTTGTCAATGCCTTGTAGTTGAAGTAGTATGGAAGCCCCGAAAAATGAACAGAAGAAAAGGATAAATAGGATTGATAGTACTCCGATTAATTCGGGCTTATTTGCTTTACGGATTTGAAATACAGGCATATTAAATTTTTCTTTTGACCATTTCTTCCGCAAGTTTTTTGGGAATTGGACGGCATTGGCAGTGTTGCTGATGTTCCATGTGCCATTTTACCCTTTCGTCAAATGTAGGATTTTTGGGCATTCTGTTTTTCAGGTGCCAGTCTTTATTGGTTTTCATAGCTGTAAATTTAGGGAATAGTTTAACACAAAATATAGCTGCTATTTTCTTATTTTTGCAGCGTTAAAATGATATTTCAAAATGACTAAGTGGCAGGAAAGAGCAGCGCTTTTATTTAAGGAAGAAGGATTACACAATTTAAAGAATTCCAATGTACTGGTTGTCGGATTAGGAGGCGTTGGTTCGTTTGCGGCAGAGTTCCTGGCCCGTGCCGGAGTGGGGAACATGACCATCGTTGATGGCGATGTGGTAGACATCACTAACATTAACAGGCAGCTTCCTGCTTTGCATTCAACTGTTGGCTTGCCAAAAGTAAAGTTGATGGGCGACAGGCTGATGGATATCAATCCGGAGCTGAACCTGACACGGATTGAAGAATTCCTTTCACCGGAACGCGCTTTGGAAATCGTTACTTCCGATTTTGATTATGTCTTGGACTGCATTGACAGCGTTACGCCAAAACTCAACCTGATCATTGCCGCCAAACGCAAAAAGGTAAAAGTAATCAGCAATATGGGTGCAGGCGGAAAATACGAAGCCTCAAAAGTAAAGGTAACCGACATCAGCAACACCGATTACTGCCCGTTGGCCAAAGTGATGCGCAAGCGGTTAAAAAAAGAAAAAATATCAAAAGGCGTAAAAGTGGTTTATTCGTATGAAAAACCGGACCAGAGCAGTATCAAGACAACCGACGGGAAGAATTACAAGAAATCATTCTACGGAACCAATAGCTGGATGCCCTGCCTCTTTGGGCTGCATGCTGCCGAAACGGTTGTAAAATACCTTCTGAAACACCAAAAATAAAATGGCTGCAAACAACCCAAAATTGAAGATTCCGTTTACTACTGCTGCCAGGATGGCTGAAGTGGCTGGCTTGCTTTTGCTGCTGTCCTTTTGGGTTTACACGCTTACATACCTGCCAAAACTGCCGGATATCATCCCGACTCATTTTGGCGCTGGTGGTGAAGTGGACGGCCACGGCGATAAATGGACATTGGTAGCTTTACCCGGTATAGCAACAATCCTGTATGTCCTGATGACGTTAGTGGCAAGGTATCCGCATAAGATGAATTACCTGGTGGAAATTACCCCGCAAAATGCCTTTAAGCAATACTCGATAGTAACCGGAATGTTTAGGGTAATGAAAATAGCAATCGTAATCGTTTTTTTTATGATTGGTTTCCAGACTGTGCAGATTGCAATGGGTGCGCCTGATTTTTTAGGCAAATGGTTTATGATGATCTTGTTCGCTTTGATATTTTCACCGGTTTTCTATTTTTTAATACAATCTTCTAAAAACGCTTAAAATTGATACAGACAGTAATTTTCGACATGGATGGTGTAATTGTAGATACCGAGCCGGTACATCATTATGCTTTTAATGAACATTTCAGGCAACTCAACATCGATATCTCTCCCGAAATGTATTCGTCTTTTACGGGCAATTCGACCCGGAATATCTTTGAACGGCTGAAAACCGAATTCAATTTAGCAGATGATGTCACTACTTTAGTCGAAACCAAACGGAACCTGTTCAATACTGCTTTTGATGCCAAGGAAGATTTGTATTTGCTGGATGGTGTTGAAGACCTAATAAAGGATTTGTATCAAAACGGAATGCAATTGGTTTTGGCTTCATCATCAGCAACAGTTACGATCAATAAGATTTTCACACGTTTTGGCCTGCATAAATATTTTTCCCATATCGTTTCGGGCGAAGATTTCCCAAAGTCGAAACCGCATCCGGCTATATTTCAGCATGCAGCAATGCTGGCCCAAACTCCGGTTGAAAACTGCATTGTTATTGAAGACAGCACAAACGGAATAAAAGCGTCACATGCTGCCGGAATTTATTGTATTGGCTATAAAAGCTTCCATTCAAAAAGGCAGGATTATTCGCTTGCAGACAAAGTAATCAGTAATTTTAGCGAATTAAATTATTCTATCATCCGCAATATCAAATCCTAATGAAAAAGCTGGTATTATTTATTTTTTTTCTTTCATTTACTGCTAATGCCCAAACCAAACCTTTTTGGGACGAAATAAAAGCATTCAGGATGCAGGACAGCATCAATAAGCCCAAGGACGGGATGATACTTTTTATAGGAAGTTCCTCTTTCCGCCTCTGGAAAACAGCAAAGGAAGACCTTCATAACCCAACGATACTGAACCGTGCTTTTGGCGGGGCGACTTTGCCCGATGTCATCAATTACCAGAACGATGTGGTTTTGAAATATAAACCGAAAAAGATTTTCATTTATTGTGGCGAAAACGATATTGCCAGCTCGGACAAGGTAAGCCCGGAAATGGTTTTTGACCGTTTCAAAACCTTATACGGGAACATCAGGAAGCAGTTTCCTAAAACTCCGGTGGTGTTTGTTTCGCTCAAACCTTGCATTTTGCGTTGGAGCATGAAAGACCGGATGATAAAAGCCAATCAGCTGATAGAAGGATACATCAGCAAACAGAAGCATACTACTTTTATCAATATCTGGGATAAGATGCTTGAAAACGGCGAGCCTAAAAAAGACATTTTCATGGAAGACAACCTTCACATGAATGCAAAAGGTTACGCTATTTGGGTAAAAGAACTGGAACCCCTGGTAAATGATTAGCCGACAGCTGCTTTATAGACGCGAAGGCATTTTTCGCGTGCTTCTTTGTGGTCAACAATGGGTTCGGGATAGGATGGAGTACCCAGTTCCGGAATCCATTTTTTAATATAAACCAAATCCTTGTCAAACTTTTTGATTTGTTCCGCCGGATTGAATATCCTGAAATAGGGAGCAGCATCTACGCCGCTTCCGGCAGCCCATTGCCAATTGCCTACATTGCTCGACTGCTCATAATCCAATAGTTTGGTTGCAAAATACGTTTCGCCCCAACGCCAGTCAATCAGCAAATGCTTGCACAGAAAACTCGCCACAATCATCCGCACGCGGTTGTGCATATGGCCAGTAGCGTTGAGTTCACGCATTCCGGCATCTACAAAAGGATAACCGGTTTTGCCTTCGCACCATTTGTGGAACATATCTTCATTGTTGATCCATTTTATTTCATCGTACTTTTCTCGAAAACCAAAGTTTGTGGTTTTTGGGAAATGCCAAAGGATCTGCATGAAGAATTCGCGCCAGATCAGTTCCTTTAGGAAAATGTCATTTTTGCTTTCCAATGCTTTGGCAACGATTTCCCGGATGGAAACTGCACCAAAGCGCAAATAAATCCCGAGGTGTGAGGTTTGGTCTAAAGCAGGGAAATTGCGTGTCGCTTCGTAATTGTCAATAAGCGAATCGGAAATGTCATAATCGGGAACTTTGATTTTTGAAACTTCAAAACCGATATCGCTTAAGCTCAAAAAGAGATAGTTGTGATTAATTATTTTTTCGATATAATTTTGTGAATTATAGCTTTTTAATATTTCTTTGTTAAAGTTATTTCTCCATTTGTTAGAGTAAGGCGTAAACACAACATATGGCGTTCCGTCTTCCTTGATTACATTATCTTTTTCAAAGATGACCTGGTCTTTGCTTGTCCTGAAATTTATATTATTTTCTTTAAGTAAATTATAGACTTCCAAATCTCGTTTGCGCGCATAAGGCTCGTAATCGTGGTTGGTAAAAACGTTTTGGATTTCATTTTCTGTTATGAGCTGGGTAAAAACCGTTAACGGTTTTCCGTAAAAAACGGCCAGTGATTTGCCTTTCGCTTTCAGCTGTTGCTGTATTTTATCCAATTGATTGTGGATGAATGTTACGCGGGCATCATCTTTTGGTAATTGCGAAAGTATCGTTTCATCAAAGATAAAGATCGGCAATACTTCCTCATCGCCTGTCAAGGCATGGAACAAACCTGTATTGTCTTCAAGCCGAAGGTCGCGACGAAACCAAAAAATAGTCATAATCAAATGTATTTATGCAAAAGTAATATTATTTTGTTTATTTATTTTTTATAAAAATTAAACACAAATCACTTTAAGTAATTATTAACATGTATTAAACCTTACAATTTGTAAATTTGGGCAACTTCTAAAAAAGACCACTTTATGAAAAAAATTATCTTTATTCTGGCCTCGATGATGGCAAGTTTCATGCTTAACGCACAAGTAAAAACACCACAGCCGAGTCCGCATTCTACCTTATCGCAGGTTGTTGGTTTGACTGACGTAACAATTGATTATTCACGGCCAAGCGCAAAAGGCCGCGCCGTTTTTGGCGATTTGGTTCCGTTCGGCAAATTGTGGAGAACCGGTGCCAATGCAAATACCACAGTTACCTTTAGTGAAGATGTTGTAATCAATGGCAATACACTTAAAAAAGGAAAATATGCTTTGTACACTACGCCAAAAGCGGATATGTGGGAAGTGATTTTCTATTCGGATACAGACAACTGGGGAACACCTGAAAACTGGAATGTGAACAAAGTTGCTGTGAGCACGAATGTTGACCCAATTGCTTTGGGCAATAATGTTGAAACCTTTACTATCGGGATCAATAACATCACCAATGATGGCGCTACAATTGATATTTCATGGGAAAAAACAATGGTTTCCATTAAGTTTGCTGTTCCAACGGCAAAAGCGGCAATGGCGAGCATCGAGAAGACTTTGGCTGGCCCAACGGCTGGGGATTATTTTTCTGCAGCACAATATTTCTATCAGTCAAACGGCGATATGAACAAAGCTTTGGAGTATGTAAACAAAGCTATTGCATTGAATAAAGCAGAAGATGTACCGTTCTGGCATTTACGTCAAAAATCACTTATCCAGGCTAAATTAGGCGACAAGGCAGGCGCAATTGCTACGGCAAAATTGTCTTTGGCTGGAGCCGAAAAAGCTAAAAATGCTGATTATGTTAAGATGAATAACGACAGCATCAAAGAATGGGGTAAGAAATAACAATAACAATTTCCCACAATTGGAAAGCCACGTATTCTCTTGTAGATTACGTGGTTTTTTTATGCCGTAATCTTTTCTTTTTCCTTAAGAGCGAACTGAATCAGTATGGCCAATAAGACCGTTAGCGATGCCCCGATGAAGTTCAGCCATAAATAACCCAGTTTTTCCTGTCCATTAGGGTAAATCTGGATGGTGAAATAGTAGATGAAAAGAATCGTAGTCTGGCTGATTATGGCGCTGTAGAAAATGGCATTGGCCTTAACGTATTTGATATAAAAACCAACAAGGAAAACGCCCAAAACCGTTCCGTAGAAAATAGACCCTACAATATTGACCAGCTGGATCAGATTCTCAAACAACGTTCCTACACAGGCAAAGCCAATAGCGATGATTCCCCAAAGCAGTGTGAAAAATTTGGTTGCGTTTACAAAATGCTTCTCCGATTTTTCTTCCTGAATGTTCCGTTTATAGATGTCGATTGCTGTTGTAGATGCAAGAGCTGTCAATCCGGATGCCGATGAAGACATGGCGGCGGAAAGTATTACGGCTAGGAGCAATCCGATCAAGCCCGAAGGAAGGTAATTCAGTATGAAATAAATGAAAACATAATCCTTGTCATTGGTTTCTGCTTTTTGGTCGACTTTGCTGATGATTACTTTGGCTTCATCATGCAGGTCTTTTTCCTTGCCTGAAAGCGAAATAAGTTTCTTCCTCAGTATTGGATTGTCATAACCCTGGTTTAAGTGATCGATATAAAGCAAATTGAATTCCTTTTTTTCTTCAGAAAGCTGTGCCAGCTGTTTTTCCAGCGAATGGTATTCTTCGGCGTATTTCGATTTGTCGATGGCTACCTTATTGACCGGATTGAAATGCAGCGGTACCGGATTGAACTGGAAAAAAACAAAAACCATAACTCCCGTCAGCAGGATGAAAAACTGCATCGGAACTTTCAGGAAACCGTTCATGATCAATCCCATTTGGCTTTCGCGGTCTGATTTCCCCGAAAGGTAACGGCCTACCTGTGATTGGTCGGTCCCGAAATAGGATAGCATCAGGAAGAAGCCGCCCGTAATCCCGCTCCAAAACGTATATTTATTATCCAGGTTCATCGAAAAATCAAGGATGTTCATTTTGTCATTTGCACCTGCAATATGCATCGCATTAGAGAATGTCATGTCATTGGGCAACAAATGCAAAATCAGGAAAAAAGTAGTAAACATGCCAAGCATGATGATGAACATCTGTTGCTTTTGGGTTACGTTTACCGCTTTGGTACCACCGGCAAAGGTATAGATCATCACCATGATCCCGATGATGATGTTCAGCATGGTGAGGTTCCAGCCCAACACAGCAGAAAGGATAATCGCCGGGGCATAAATGGTCAATCCTGTGCCTAATCCGCGTTGGATAAGGAAAAGAATCGCGGTAAAGGAACGTGTCTTTAAGTCAAATCGCTGTTCGAGGTATTCGTA
The DNA here is from genome assembly GCA_049841115.1 of Flavobacterium sp. Classification (GTDB taxonomy): domain Bacteria; phylum Bacteroidota; class Bacteroidia; order Flavobacteriales; family Flavobacteriaceae; genus Flavobacterium. The sequence goes on along the minus strand of JASGHQ010000002.1, from coordinate 318,073 downwards.
GGCGGTAAATACTTTTAGCTTATGGTAAATCGGGATAAACGTCATCGAGATGACGATCATGGCAATAGGCAATCCAAAATAAAACTGGACAAACCCCATTCCGTCATGATAGGCCTGTCCCGGAGTTGATAGAAAAGTGATGGCGCTGGCCTGTGTTGCCATAACCGAAAGCCCGACCGTCCACCATGGGGTTTCCTTGCTTCCTAAAATATATTCTTCTACATTTTTGCTTCCGCGGGTTTTATGCACACCGTAAAAAACAATGAATAAAAGCGTTACCGATAAAACAATCCAGTCGAGTTGCTGCATGGCCTAAAAAAATATTTGCATTAGAACAAAGAAAATGATGATATAAATGGCATTAATTACCAAAACCCATGTGTAGCTGTTTTTCCAGCCGGTCGTCTTCTTTTCCATATTATTTTCCAATTGCGATAATATTTGCCATTAGTCTAAATGCTCCAGAAACACCTTCCGGCAGTTCCCTGAAGAAACTCAGGCCGGTGTAAACATAATTGCCCTTGCCATATTTTGCTACCAATAATGCACCATTTTTTGCAGTTTCGCCTTTGTCGTTGGCCGAAAGAATAGGAGTGAAGGCGGCATCCCATTCGCTCGGATAGTACAATCCCTGTTCCTGTTTCCAGCCTTTAAAATCTTCATTGGTGATTTTGTTCGGGTAATTAAGAACTGTGTGATTGGCTGCCAAAAACCTTACTTCTGCGTTTTCTTCAGTGACACGGTCACGCGAAATTTTGAGCGGATAAGGCGCAATGTCTTTGGTAACCAAATCGTCTGTGGTGTTGTATTGCACGATCATCGTTTTGCCGTTTTTGACAAAATCCAGCAATATCTTTTGCTTAAAGGCTAATGCATTTACCGTATTGTAAGCGCGGATTCCGGTCATTACCACATCAAAGTTCTGCAGTCTTTCGGCAGAGATTTCCTCAGGTTTGATCACTTCTACCTGATACCCCATTTGTGTCAGGCTTTTTGGGACTTCGTCACCGGCACCCATGATATAGGCAATTTTTTCGTCCTTGGTTTTGATCTTCAGGCGGATGGCTTTTGCTTCGGCTGGTTTTAAAACCATTTGCTTGTAGATATGCGGGTAATTGATGTCGATTTTGTTTTGGTCAAATGTCTGTCCGCCAACAGTTACAATGCTTTTGATAGTGATTTCGCTCACTTCCCTTGATGGCGTAACCGAAAAGACTGCCAATACTTCCTGGCCTTTTTTGTCAATTGTAAACGGAATTTCAGCAGGAGTTACCGACCAGCCCTGAGGTAAATCGAGTTTTACATTTCCACTGCAATTGTCCTTTCCGGCTTTTACCTTTACCGTAATGACTTTGCTGCGGTCATTATTAAAAATGTAAACCTTTTCGGCAAACGAAGAAGTCACGGCAGGAACAATATCCAACGGTTGGTATACTTCGCCTTTTACATCGTCATTGTATTTGTAGACAACGTTTCTTTCAAATGGGATGGCAGTACCGTTGATATCAATAATGAAGCTTACTTTTATGTTTCGGATTACGTCTGCCTTGCCAATATTTTGCTGGTCTTTAACAGTATACATCCCGACGGTTCCTTTCTCGTTAAGCCAATAGGCATTGGTAAATTGCTCCCCATTTGGCAATTCCAGTTCAATGGTTTTAGTACTAGGTTTGTTGTTTTCCAAAGGCGTAACCGATTGGATATTCATTGTGGACGGAACAGTGTTGATGGTGTTCCAATTCATTTTGATGTTACTTCGGTTAATGGCTTCCAGTTTAACTTTGATGGTGCTTCCGGGCGTAGCTTCCTGAACGTCTGTAGCTGCCTCAAGGTACAATCCGGCACAGCCGGCTATGATTTTTTTAATTTCTTCTGATTTGATGTTTTTCCAATGCTGATCTTCCAGATTTTGGATTAAGTTATAAGCTTTAACCAATTCAGGTATAGAAGCTGACGGGTTTTTAAAATCAAAGTTTTTCTCTACCCCGGCAAGAATGTCACCGATTGCTTTTCCGCCTTTTATACGGTTCCACGTGGTATCGATCCCTTCAAAAATATTGTTCTTGTTTTTTGGGGCATCCCCTTTTAAAAATTCCAAATATTCGTCTTCTTCGCCACGTGTTCCGGTAGAGCCAAATCCCTGTGATTGGTGGCGGCTTCTGCTAAGAGCCGCAATTTCCTGGTTGGATTTACCCAAAGACTGGTAATAGGTTCCGATTTGGAGTTGGGCTTGATTCGATTTATCTGCTGCATCAAACTTTTCCTTGCTGCCGTAAAACCACCACGAAGTATTGAAGAATAAACGTTTCGGCTGCCAAACCGTAGTGTATTGCAATTGATTTGGATATACATTAGGGTCATTTACTTTGTCAAAAGCTTCTACGCTAAGCATGGCCGATGAAGTGTGGTGGCCGTGCGTGGTTCCTGGCGAACGATGATCAAACCGGTTGATGACTATATCTGGCTGAAAATTTCTGACGGCCCAAACCACATCGCTTAAAACCTGTTCCTTATCCCAAATCTGCAAGGTTTCATCCGGATTTTTGGAAAAACCGAAATCGTTGGCCCGTGAAAAGAATTGTTCACCTCCATCAACTTTTCTGGCTTCAATAAGTTCCTGTGTCCTGATTACACCCAAAAGCTCGCGCAAATCAGACCCAGTGAGGTTTTGCCCACCATCGCCGCGGGTAAGCGATAAGTAACCGGTGCGTGCTTTCACATCATTAGCAAAATAGGCGATAAGCCTCGTATTTTCGTCATCCGGGTGAGCTGCGATGTAAAGCACTGAGCCCAGGAAGTTTAGTTTTTGGATCTGGTTGTACAATTCCACCGCATTGGGTTTGGCCGGCTGCTGAGCCGATACCTTGGCGCTTAGGATAAGTAATGAGATAAGTAGAAGTCGTTTCATGTATAAGTTTAAGCCGTTGCCCAAATATACTATTATTTAAAATGTGGGTTTTGTTTTTTCAATTTCTTTAACAAATCTTAAGTAAAACAAAATCCATAAAAAAAAGCCTCTTTATTGGGGTTAAGAGGCTTTTTTTACTGTATTAACTTTAAAACATGAACGGTTTTATTCGGAAGCTGCAGTTTTTTGTTCTGTTGCAAACTTTCCTTTGGCATTGTACGGATACTTTTTCTTATGTGCATCCAGCATCAGATAGGGTTCATCACCATTATAATCAGTAATTGACACCCTTACTTTATTGTATAGGGAATATCCGCCATAACCTTTTGGCAATTCTTCTGCTTCAACCCATTCTCCCTGGTCTTTGTATAAGTAAACCTTTTCCTGGAGATCAAAATATGCTTCAAGGTTTGGGAAGTAATAGTATCTTATTTCTGTAGTTTTTGGATCAGTCGGCAATAATGTTTTGTCGGCAGTTGCCTGTTGTGCATATGAAATGAAGCCCGTAAAAAACAGAAACAGCAGAAATACTTTTTTTATTGTTTTCATAATCTTCAATTTTTTGCTTTAAAGTTTTGGGGCACAAAATGATAGCAAGATCATTTAACAAAACTGTAAAAAATTATGAGACAAATATAGACACTTATTTTTTAAAAACATAGACAAAATGCAAAAAATATCGATGAAATGCACTTTTTTGTTTTTAAATAAAGAAATTTAGTACTTAAAATGCTGATTAGAAGTGTTTTGGTATTGTGATAAGGAAATAAAAAAAGGCAAAGATATCATTCTTTGCCCTTTTCAGTGGTATTTGGTCATTATTTCTTTCCGTTTCCGCGCCGGCCATTATCATGTCCGTTTGCTTTCCACTTTTTTACTTTGTATTTTACCTGGTGCTCCTTGAACAGCACATACGGGGTATTTCCTTTATAATTAGTGAGGTAAATGGGTTTTGACCGAGTCAGGTCATAACCGTTATATTGTGCAGGCAAGGCGGTTGCCCTTACCCAGTTTCCATTATTCAGATAAATGTATTGTTTAGCCGGAACGTCATAATAGACTTCAATATCCGGGATGTAATAATACTGTACCGTTACCGGAGCTGATGGTGCCCAGGCAGGCGGCCCGTATTTCCTGTCAACTTTGGTAATCTGCGCAAAGCTGGTTGTTGCTAAAAGGAATAATGCGGCGATATGATAGCAAATCTTTTTCATGGCTTACAGTAAAAGGATTAATAACAGGATGATGATAATGATTGCGCCAACAGAGAGATAGACTCCATTACCTGTTGAGCGCAGTTCTGATTTGATGGATTTTACTTCTTTCCTAAGCTCTTTTTTTTCGGCTGAACTCATTTCAGATTTGTCCATTTCTTTGATTTCTTCCAATCGGTCATACATAGCCTGTACTTCTGCCGGTACTTCGGTTGTATTGCTTGGGGCAAGTGTCGGTTCGTTGCTTGCCAAAACATTATTTGGGAAAGCTGTCAATGATAAAACGATTATCATTAATCTGAAGGTGATTTTTTTCATTTTATATCGTTTTAGTTTAACAATCAGATAGTGTAAAATTCTGAATAATATGTATCAAAGACGTTACAGGAAAACAAGAATCTGTTACGCGATTCCCACCCGTTTATTTTTTGGGCTCGCTTTTTTGCTTGGCTTTTTCAGCTTCTTCCTTTGCCCTTTTCGCTGCTTCTTCTTTGGCTTTGGCTTCCGCTTTCTCTTTTTTCTTGAAATAGCCCCTTAACAGGAAATTGTGTTTGGCAGCTTCCATGTTTTCGTCAAGGCTTTTGCTGCTTTTCTTAAGGTTGACTACAGTCTGGTCTATATTTTCTGCCATTTTTTCGTCTTTGATCAATCTTCCCAGCGTTCCTTCGCCATTGTTTATTTTGTCGACTATGCCTACAATATCATTGGATGCAAGGGCTGCATTGTCGGCGGTAATTTTCAGGCTGCGCATGATCGCATCGGTTTCGATTGGCTCAATGGCAGTAATGTTTTGACCCGGAATCACGACTTTTTTTGATTTTTTACCCTGCGAAATGACAATAACCTTGTCGCCAATGATCCCTTCTGAACCAATCCCGGCGCTGACATCGGATTTAAGAAACGGCTGCACTTCTTTTTTTATCATCATTTCCACCTTTACGGTCGAATCGTTTACAATTTCGATATTATCGACCGTACCGATATTTATCCCTGAAAAACGCACGGTATTCCCAACCTGTAATCCGCTTACATTATGAAAATTGGCATAAAGGCTGAAAACCGGATTGAACATGTTTTGCTGTTTTCCGATAATGAAGATACCGAGCACAAATAATCCGATGCCTATGATAACGAAAAGGCCCAAGCGGAATTTGAATTGTGGTGAATGTGCTTCCATATTATTTGTTTTAATTAGTTTTTTTACTTTGAAAAAAGGACCGGATCAATTTGTCGTCTGATTTCTCAAATTCGGCAAGGCTTCCTTCCTTGTATACATTTCCTTCATGCAGCATTACGATCCTGTTGGCTACAGAGCGCACGCATTCAATATCATGCGTAATGATTATCGATGATGTCTTATATTTTTTTTGGATGTCATTGATCAATTGGCTGATTTCGTCAGACGTTACAGGGTCCAGCCCTGTTGTAGGCTCATCGTATAACATTATTGACGGACCTACAATAATGGTCCGCGCCAGGCTGATCCGCTTTCTCATCCCACCCGAAAGTTCCGATGGCATTTTGTCAATAGCATCCGGGAGTCCGACATTTTCCAGGGCCTCGACTATTTTTTTATTGATTTCGTCTTTCTTTAAGCCTTTTTTGATTCTTTTTAGCGGAAATGCCAGGTTTTGCCTTACGGTCATCGAATCGTATAAAGCACCACTCTGGAACAGGAAACCTATTTTTTCCCTGACTTTATCCAGCTCTTTTGCTTTCAGGTTATTGATTTCCTCATCCAGCACTGTGATTTTCCCTGAATCGGCTTCAAGCAATCGGACGATGCATTTGATCAAAACCGATTTTCCGGTTCCCGATTTTCCAAGCACGACAAGGTTTTCACCTTCGTATAGTTCCAATGAAACATCTTTCAGCACTTCGAGCGAACCAAACTGCTTCTTTGCGTTATCAACCCTGATAACTGCTTTTTTTGGGTTTACCGTTTTCTCTTTCATAATAAATCGGTTATCTGTACAGCAATTAAATCAACCAAAATAACCAGCAGTGAACCGATTACAACCGATGAGTTGGCAGCAATGCCCACGCTTTCGGTACCGCGTCCGGCATTGAATCCTTTGTAGCATCCTACCAGGCCGATAACCGCACCAAAGAAGAAGGATTTGATTACCGCAGGAACAAAATCCATAAAATCAACATCGCCAAATGCCTGCGAGATGAAAAGCATGAAATTCAGGTCGCCTTTTAGGTTGGATGCCGCCCAGCTGCCGAGGATACCTAATGCATCGGCATAAAAAATGAGCAGCGGGAGCATGAAGGTTGTGGCCAAAACACGTGGGACGATCAGGAACCGCACCGGATTGGTCGAAGAAACTTCCATGGCATCTATTTGTTCGGTAACACGCATCGAACCCAATTCGGCTCCAATTCCGGATCCTATTTTTCCGGCACAGATCAATGCTGTGATAACCGGTCCCATTTCCCTTATGATTGAAATGGCGACCATGCCGGGAAGCATTGTCACGGCACCAAAATTAATCAAGACCGGGCGTGATTGTATGGTTAGGACAACGCCTATTACGATTCCGGTTACGGATATAAGCCCCAGTGATTTATTTCCGACCTGATAGCATTGTTTTAGGAATTCATTGAATTCAAACGATCTTGAAAAGGTATTCCTGATAACGTTTATTATGAATAAGGTAACGTCTCCGGCATTTTTTAAGAATACCGAAAGCCTGCTTTTGTGCAGTAAGGTTTCTTCGCTTAAATCAATGGTTTTTTTGTGCGCGTAATTTTTGATGTTCATCTTCGTTTGCTTTGATGCTTAGACAAACAAAGATGTAATTATTTTAGCGTTAAAATATTACAGGAATTGGGCCAAAGTTTCCATAATTCACACAAGTTTAATCTGTGAATTCCCTGTCATTGTATTCAGGAGTAATGATTGAGATCCCTTTTTGCAGCAATAGGTTATTAGGATAGGTAATCCGTTGGCCGTCTTTGGTTTTGAGGTAGATATGGAAGGCTTTAATATCTTCGATTTCTGCCTGGATAGGGAAGTCCTTGTCATGAACCTGTATCACATCGCCAATCCTGAAAGGGAAAAAGAAAAACAGGATAATCCCTGAAGTAATATTGCTTAGTATAGACCATTGGGCGAACATGGCGACACCAACAACCGTTGTAACCGATGAAAGCGTAAAGAGTATGTCCTTTTTCTGAACGCCCCAGATCACTACCAGGCCTACGATTGCCAGTATGTTGATCAAAATGTGGATGTATTTGATAACCAGATTGGTCCTGTGCTCCATTATCAGCGAAAGCTTCGCATAACGGCGGATCAGTTTGGCCGTAATGATTCTTAGGAATATGGCAACAGCCAGCATGATTACCGTGGCGATGACTTCGATGGTCAGATCAGAATAAAGTGAGATAAGAGACATGTTCTTGATGCTTATTTTTCGGTTTTTCCTTTTTTGCCGGTTTTCTTTTCTTTGGTTTTTTCTTCGGCTACTGCTGGCGGAATAACCTCTGCCGTAGTGTTGGTTGTCTCCGTTGCTACCTTTGTCGGAACGACTTCGGCAATCACATCAGCAGTGGCGGTCGTATGCTGATAATTGTAATGCGGAATTTTTATCTTATGCCATTCAAAGGTTTTCGGCAGGTCATCGCCAAATAAATAACCCCAAGGCTCTAGGCTGTCAATCCGGTCAAAAATTACTTTAAGTATCGCAATTATCGGTATCGCCAAAAACATTCCGACTATCCCGAAAAACGCATTGCCTATAAATATGCCGATGATGGAAACAATGGCATTGATCTGTACTTTGGAGTTTACAAACAGGGGTACCAAAATATTGTTATCGATAAACTGAACCACTATATTTACGCCTATAACCCCAAGCATGATCGATAAATCGGTTGAGCCGGATAATGAAACCACTATGCTCAAAGCACCGGCAAACAAAATCCCAATGTAAGGAACCAGGTTCAGGATTCCTGTTATGATCCCGAGTAGGATGAAATATTCGACACCAATAAAGTAAAACCCGATTGTCGTCAGTACAGAAACGGCTACCATCTCAAATATCAGGCCTACAATATAGCTCTGAACCGCTACTTTGATTTGATATAAAACCTCGCGCAGTTTTTTGTGGTTTTCAGGCTGTACCAGTTTGCTTAAAAACGTAACAAAAAGGTTTTGGTACAACAAAATCAGGAACGTGAAAATAGGGATCAGCGTGCCATTAAAGATAATGTCGGCGAACGAAGTCAATGTGGTTCCTACCAGTTGTTTTCCAGTAGTCAGGCCATCATTGGCCGCTTTATTGATTATTTCCTTCTGTTCGCTTTTGCTCAGATGGAAATTATCAATGATCATTTGCTGGAAATGATCGATATGGAACATAAAGTTCTTTTTGATCTTGTCCCAATCGTTTACCATATCTGTGATCTGCATTGAGATAAAATAAATGACGGTGAAAAACAGCAGCACGAATAAAGTTACCGTTATGATTACGGCAATCAGATGCGGCAAGCGGAGCTTTCTGTTGAAAAACGTAACTACCGGACGGAGCATTATCGCAAAAAGCAAGGAAAGGAATACGGGTGAAAGCATTTCTGAACCCGCATACAGTATGGCTGATATTGATATCAAACTAACTAGTATCGCCGCAAGTTTAATGTAGAATGGGAATTTCATTGTTTCAGGCATAGCAGTTTGTTTTTAGTAAAGTTACGTTTTCAGCTGTAATTATTCAAATACTGATAGACTTTTTCTGTTGGCAGCCCCACAACATTAGTATAGGAGCCATCAATACGGGTAATGCCCGTTAAGCCGATCCATTCCTGTATTCCATAGGCGCCGGCTTTGTCAAACGGCTTGTAATTGTCTAAATAATAATGCACTGCTTCGTCTGATAAACTATTGAAAGTAACTTTAGTCACCTCGAAAATGGTTTCGGTTTTGTGCCGGGTTTTAAAGCAAACGGAGGTAATTACTTCGTGCGTGGCATCGGACAGCGATTTTAAGATAGCGAAGGCATCATCATAATCTTTTGGTTTTCCCAAAGCTTTGTTGTTGTGCCAAACAATGGTATCGCTGGTAACGAGAATCTCATTTTCGCCAATTTCGCCTTCAAATGCAGCTGCTTTGAGTTGGGCCAAATAATTGGTAATCTCAACACCCTGCAGCGTATCGGGATAAATTTCTTCAATATCTTTCAGGCGGATTTCAAAATCAATGTCAAAATCCCTGAAAAACTGCTGTCTCCTTGGAGAACCTGAAGCCAGGATGATTTTATGGTTCTTGAATTTATCCTTTAACATGCTGCTGAATATTTAAAGTAATTACCAGAATTGAAAGGATTCCGAAGAAAATGATCCATTTTAGGACAGTGCTCAACAGACTGAAATCTTTTTTCTCTTTGGCATTCCAAATTTTTATCAAAAAGAAACCCAACGGGGCTACTACAAAAACATAAGCATAGATAACCGCAAGGTAAAGCCTGTTTTCCATCAGGTTTTTGTTGATGTACCAAAGCAGTGTGCCCACAGCCAATAATCCGATGCCGAAAAGGATCTTCGTCGTTTTCGGGATTCCTAAAACAATAGGAAGCGTGCGCATGCCTTCATTATTATCACCTTCGATGTCTTCGGCATCTTTAACGATTTCCCGAATCAGATTGATTACAAATGCAAAAACCGCGTAATCCAGCAATATCATCAACAGCACCTTTAATTTTGCAGCTTCTTCAGGACTGCTATACGTAAGCCACGGAATAATGTCAAACATCCCGACAACAATTACACTTAATGCCAATACCAATGCTACAACGGCATTGCCTACAACGGCTATTTGTTTCAGGTTTGTAGAGTAGAGGTAAAGTAACGACGAGCTGATGATGAAAATGCCAAAAAACGATGTTTTGTCTACAAAATTGGCAAGATAGAAACCAATCAGCATACCGACGATATTAAACCCAAAATAGATATTGAAGGCTGTTGCTTCCGAAATGCTTTTCCCGATAACCATTTTTTCGGGTTTGTTGCTGGTGTCCGTATCCTGGTCCATTATGTCATTGATAATGTAACCGCCACCGGCAATAAGGACTGTACTTAAAACCAATAGCGCATATTGCCATTCGTTTAAAACCAATGGCATGTTTTGGTATTTCAGGAAGCCATACCTTAAAATGAATTGCATCAATGCAATGAGTAAAAGATTCTGGTAGCGTATTAGTTTTAGGTATTTCATATTAAGTGTTCAGTGTTCGGTTTTTAGTGTTCAGTTATTTTTTTACTCCAAATTTTTCAGGATTTAGAATCATGTAATTTATAAGTCTTCCAATTTCTTCACAATTTGAATTTAATTCATCAAAGTTTGATTTACTAATGTACTCACATTTTTGTGCAAATTCTAACCAAGCTATAGTTTCAGAGTTTTCAGCGTCAGCATCAGTAAGTTTACTATGAAAATGTTTTGGGAATACTCTTTTTCTTCTATAAGCTTCAGCAATAGTGACGGTAACGCTTCTTGACAAACGCCTCACTTGATCGGTTAAAGAATGCATTTCTTCTTTTGGAAATTTTTTAGTGATTTGAAATAGCTTCATTGCCAGATCGAATGATTTTTGATATGCCAGTAAACCTTGAAATTTCATTTTTTTTTGATTTAATTACTGCAAACTGATTTCTGAATACTGAACACTCAATTTTAGTCGTGTTTCCCGTTGTAGTACATATGCCATTTGCCCTGTACTTTCATTACCTGTTCAATGACTTCACGCACAGCGCCTTTTCCGCCTTTTTTGTGCGAAATGTATTTTGAAATTGCCTTAATTTCGGGACTCGAATCCTGCGGGCAGGTAGGCAGGCCTACAAGCTGCATCACATGGAAATCGGGGATATCATCACCCATATACAGCACTTCTTCCGGATTGATGTTGTACAATTCGGTATATTCCTTAAATGTTTCCACTTTATTGGGTGAAGCCAGATGAATGTCGGTAATCCCTAAATTCCTTAACCTGATCCGTACACCTTCATTGTTTCCGCCCGAAATGATGCAGACATGGTAACCGCTTTCTACGGCCGCCTTCATTGCAAAACCGTCACGGATGTTCATAATACGAAGCATTTCACCTGTTGGGGTAACATGTACAGAGCTGTCGGTCAGTACGCCATCGACGTCAAAAATAAAGGTTGTGATGTTGTTTAATATTTCTTTATAGCTTTTTCCCATTATCGATAATAGATTTTGTTAGCATTTTATAAATTTCCTTCTGATTTTCATTGGTCAGAAAGTTCAGGTGAGTATTTATGGTTTGTGTGTCCTTGCGTTTTGCAGGGCCGGTTTGGGCATCTGCCGGCGAAAGCGTGAGGATTTTATTAGCGGTTTCCACAATCAAAGGCTTCAGGATATCAAAAGGGATTTTGTTTTCAATGCAGATTTCGTTGCCGATCTGATACAGGTGGTTTGTAAAATTTGAAACAAAAACTGCTGCAACATGCAACGCTTTACGCTGCGCTGAATTGATATTGGCAACCGAATTTGATATAGATCTTGCCACAGTTTCCAGTGTCTGTAAATCTGTATCATTTTGCGCTTCCAGGCAGATGGGGATAATCTTAAAATCAACTTCTTTCGATTTAGAGAAAGTCTGCAGCGGATAAAAAACCCCTTGACGGTTTTTGCTGTCCAATGCTTCCATTGCTACACTCCCGGAAGTATGTACTACCAACTGATCTTCGAATGCAATTTGGCCCGAAACTTCGGCAATGGCATCATCCGTAACCGAAATAATGGTTAGGTCAACGGCTTTTAGTTGGCCAAGATCGGAAGTGATTTTTTCTTCTGGAACCAAATGCAACAAAGCTTCCGGTTTTCGGGCAAATACCTGAACCAGCTCAATTTCATCCGTTTTGCTGAACGCCTGTATTAGATGCTGCGCTACGTTTCCGGAACCAATTATAGATAGTCGAACCATGTCACAAAAATATTATTTTAAATCTTAAATTCTGAATTTTGAATTCAGAATAATCGGAGTGTTTTTGTATCCTGCCATTGAGGGTTTTGTTAGATACCCTTCGTAAAACCTCATTTTTTGCGAATATAGCCAGAACTTATATCAAATAGGAGGAACATTGGTTGTTCAATGCCTGTGAATTCCTATTCCCAAGGCATCAAGAATAAACCCTAGCACTATTACGGCAAGGATGAACAATATACTTTTCAGGTATCTGTGATTTTTGGGTTTATAGCCGCAGACAAAGCATTCCTTTTGATTTACTTTCCTGAAATCCATTGACATAGCTTCTTTCCATTTTTTTTCGGAATTCCAACCGCTATTAACCATTGGCCGTATTGCTTCATCATCGATGTCATATTCAAAAATACGTTTGGAGCCACAGCATTTGCACCGATCCCTGGCTTTGGGCATTTTCTCTAAGAGAAGGGCTGGGATTTCGCTTTCGCTTAATTTTCTTGTCCCAAATATATAAGCTTTTATTTCGGCCTGGGTTTCTTTGGTATACTGGCTCAGCCGGTAATGGTAAAAACACGCCAATTCCCTGTCGCTGAACCTGCGGATTTTTTTTGCAATTACAGCCATAACCGGATTTGATTATTCCTCGCCATCATCATTCAGCTTGAATGGGTAATCGCCAAACAGCGATGCTAAGCGCTTGGTCTGATAGGTTTTTTTGGTGTATTTGTTAGAAAGCACTATCATCGTGACTTTCTCTTTGCGCATATTGATAAAGCACGAAGTATTGCCGTGCCACCAGCCGTTATGGTAATAAAAGGGCTCGCCTTTGTCCCATTCCATCAGGCGAATCCCCAAGCCATAGTTTCGCGAGCCTTTGCTTTCATAGCTGTAGCCTTTGTAAACTTTTTTAATCAATTCCGGATTTAGGAAAAACGGTGCATAACGCGCTTTGTCAAATTTAAGCAGATCGCGAGGGGTAGAGTAGATGTTTTTATCGCCATAAATTCCGTCCAGGTAATCAACCCCTATTTCCATATTGTTCCCTTTATAGGATGGCGCAATGATGTCACGGTCTTTTTCGATTTCGCAGACAAAAGTATTTTTCATCCCAAGCGGGTCAAAAATCATCTGTTTCATTGCTTCAGGATATTTTAAGCCGGTAACTTTTTCGATGATCAGGGCCAGCATGGCATAGTTTGTATTGCAATAGCTGAAGCGCGTGTCTGTCTTGGTTTCAAGCGGAATGTTTTTTTCCACCATCACCTTTACGATATCTTCATTGGTCAAGGTTTTGTGTTTGTCCCAATTGCCATTCTCAAAAGTGAAATAAGCATAATTCTTCATCCCGCTCCTGTGGTTCAACAAAGTTTGTACCGTAACATCAGGATAGGGGAAATCGGTGATGAGCGTATTTACCTTTTGGTCTAACTTTAGTTTATTGGCATCGATGAGCATTAATATTGCGGTAGAAGTCAGTACCTTGCTTACAGATGCAATATGCAGCGGCATGTCTTTGGTGATCATTTCGCCTGTTCTTTTGTTGGCAAAACCCATATAATTTTCGTAAATGATCTGGCCGTTTTTAGCAACCAAAAAAGCGACGTTGTCGTTCTTTTCAGACCACATTTTTTCAAAATACATGCTTACGCCATATTTTTTGTCATTGATATAGGACTGGGAAAGCTTGGGCAATTCTTCCTGTAGCGGCATCATTACCGGAAGTCCATCTTTATTGATTTTAATAACTCCTTCTTCGGTTTTTTCTTGTTTGGAGCAGGAAACGGTTAGCAATAAAACGGTTAATAAACTGATAGTATATCGGGAAAATCTTGATGTCATTCTATAGGGTTTGAAAAACAAATATAACCATTCAATAAAGGTATAAAATTACTTTCTAAGAAAGCTTTCAACACGTTTTCCACAACGATTTTTAACAATAGTTTAGCACATAAGGCAGACTATTCGCATCAAAATTTGGAGCCCGATTTATTTTTAATAAAAAGCTTTGAAATCGATTTCGTTCCCATTACTTTTGGCATCAAAATTAATTTGCCCTATGAAGTTCGGAATAATAAAAGAAAGAAAAAACCCGCCAGACAGACGGGTAGTTTTTACCCCTGATGAATTGATCCGCCTTAAGAAGGAACACCCCGAAGCTATAATTAGAGTCGAAAGCTCAGATATCCGTGTTTTTAAGGATGAAGAATATAAAAGCCTCTGGATCGAAGTTGCCGATGACATTTCAGACTGTGATGTTTTCTTTGGCGTAAAGGAAATTCCGGTGGATTACCTGATCCCTAATAAAAAGTACTTTTTCTTTTCACATACGATTAAAAAACAAGCTCATAACCAAAAGCTGCTTAAGGCAGTTTTAGAGAAAAATATTGAGCTTTACGATCACGAAACCATCGTTGATGCCAATAACAGAAGACTGATCGGTTTTGGGCGCTATGCCGGAATCGTAGGTGCTTATAATGGTTTCCGGGCTTTTGGAGTTAAATACGAATTGTTCACTTTGCCGAAGGCAGAAACGCTTCAAACCAAAGAAGACTTGATTACCCGTTTAAGAAGGCCAATGTTGCCCAATATCAAAATCGTTTTAACCGGGCATGGCAAAGTGGGGATGGGAGCAAAGGAAATTTTGGATGGAATGAAAATCAAACAGGTTTCAATAGAAGATTTCCTCAGTAAGGTTTATACCCAGCCGGTTTATACTCAGATTGATGTCTTGGATTATAACAAAAGGATAGATGGTACAAAACCAGAAAACAATAAGGATTTCTATCAAAATCCCGAAGCCTATACTTCGGATTTCGAAAGATTTACCAAAGTGGCCGACATCTTTATGGCAGGGCATTTCCACGCCAGTGCTTCGCCGGATATACTGACCCGCGAAATGCTTAATGCTCCTGATAATAAAATAAAGATAGTTGCCGATATTTCGTGCGATGTTGACGGGCCGATTGCCTGCACGATCAAAGCATCTACGATTGCCGATCCGTTTTTTGGTTACCTGCCAACTACCGGTGAGGAAGTTTCGTATACTCATCCTGGAGCAATTGTGGTAATGTCGGTAGATAACTTGCCATGTGAGCTGCCTAAAGATGCCAGCGAAGGATTTGGTGAAATGTTCATGGAGCATGTGATCCCGGCTTTCTTCAATAATGATAAGGATGGGATTTTGGCCAGAGCCAAAATCACCGAAAATGGAAAGCTGACGCCACGATTTGCATATCTCCAGGATTACGCCGATGGCAAATAATTGATTTTGGCAAAAGAAAAGCGCCTTTTACCTTAAAAATAAGGTTTTATTTAATACAATATCTTTTTTACATTTGGGTTCAAATCCATTTTTGTGAAAAAGATATTTTTTTATATTTTACTGCTATTGCCTTTTACCGGCCAAACGCAGGAACTGCTTCCTTTTGTTGAGAATTTCACAAAATCAGACTATTTTGGTGACAATCAGATATGGAATATTGCCCAGGGAAGTGACAATGCATTTTATTTTGCCAATAATCATTACCTGTTGCGGTATAATGGCGTAAAATGGGAAAAATATACTTTGCCAAACAAAACCATCATAAGGTCTGTTTTTATCGATGCGGATAGGGTATATACCGGTTCTTATAATGAATTTGGATATTGGAAAAGGGTTTCGGGCAAAATGGTTTACATTTCATTGAGTAAGGGCAGGGAGCTTTTTACGGGTGTTTCCATTAATGAGGAAATCTGGAAAATTTTCAAATACAGGGATAAGATATACTTTCAGTCTTTTAATGAGCTTTTTGTTTTGGCTGGCAATACGATTGCCAAAACCAGGATTCCGTTTCAGATTTCGTATTGTTTTGTTGTTAACGATAAAATTTATGCCGCTTCAGTAAATAATGGGGTTTATCTTTTTGAAAATAAACAGTTTAAAAAAGTTGAACAATGGCAAGGTTTGGAAAACAATATCATTCATGGAATAGACATCAATAAAGGCAGAACGTTTATTTTTACCAGGAAAAATGGGGTTTTTGTGGATAATAACGGAAAACTGAATCCGTGGGATAATGAACTCAATTCGATACTTAAAAAGGAAATTATAATAACCGCCAAGTTCATAGATGAAAACCGTTTAGCCATTGGGACGGCTTTTAAAGGATTGTATATCATTGATTTAAGGTCTGGACTGCATCAGAACATCAACCGGAATAATTCCCTCATCAATAATTCGGTGCTTTTTATAGGTTTTGACAAAGAAAATGATTTATGGCTTGGTTTGGATAATGGTATCTCACACGTTGAAATCAATTCGCCTTACGCAATCTTCTCAGATAATACAGGGGTTTTGGGTTCGGTTTATTCACTGGCTCCTATTCCTAACGGGTATTTGCTGGGCTCCAATCACGGTGTTTTTAGGTATCAGAATAAAAGCCTGCAATTGTTGCCTAATTCCCAGGGGCAGGTTTGGGATATCCACAAAGCAGGGGAGAAGTATGTAATTGGCCATAATGACGGAACATTTGTATATGAAAACGAGGCATTCAAAAAGGTAAATTCGATTAGTGGCGGCTGGAAGTTTCAGCAGAGCGTTTACGATAATAAATATTTCCAGGCCAATTATTCGGGGATTATTGTTTACAATTCGCCATTGGATTTTTCGAAATATTATATTGTTTCAGGCTTAACAAAGCCTATCAAGAATATTACGCAAAACAAGCCTAAAGAGCTTTGGGCTGTTGATAATTACAGGAGTCTGTATAGGATAACATTTAACGATTTATACCAGGCAGAAAAAGTTGAAAATATTACCCGGCAAAATAAAATCCTAAATGATTATGGAGTAAAGATCTTTAACTATAAAAACGAAATCTTGTTTTTTATAAATAATGTTTGGTATAACTATAATTCCATTTCCAATACGCTTGTAAGGAATGAGGTTTTCAACAAGAATTTTACCAATATATCAGAAATCATTCCGGTAAACGATTCTAATTTTATAGTACTCAAAGACAATCTGCTGTATATTATCCATCAGAAGGACAATGTATTTAGCTGGGAGCTGATACCGGAAAAATACTATTCGGGTAAATTAATCAACCAGGATACGAAGGTTTTTAAGGATGGTAACAAATTGTTGATGAACCTTGATGACGGTTTCTTTTCCTTTGAATTGAAAAACTCTAAAATAAAGAGCCAAAAAATTGCAATTGAAGGATTTTACCAGGGAAAACTTATCAATGACGATACTTCGATTCCCTATAATCAATCCGTTGAAGTAGATCTGATTTCGGAGTATTATGGATACCATAAAGAAGCATTGTTTTATACCTTAAACAGCAATAAGAATTACATTCGGGTTAAATCTGGCAGCATTATTCTTAATAATCTTTCCAGCGGGACCCAAAATCTTGAAATCTATTATAATAATGGCGAGGATTATGTCAAAGTGGCCGATTATGAATTTACGATAAACAAGCCTTGGTATTTCTCTTTATTTATGATTCTCGTGTATGTATTCCTTATTTTCGGAAGCTTTTATTTGTATTATAAATGGAGCAAGATCCGTTATTTGGAAAAGCTAAAGCTTAAAGAAGAAGAGCTCAAACACCAAAAGCAGATATTGCAACTGGAGCTTGTTGCCGAAAACAAGCTTAAAATGCAGGAATATGACAAGCATATTCTTGAAATGCAGGTGCAGTCAAAAGCCTCTGAAGTAGCAGGAAAATCACTTTCTATAGCCAAGCAGTCTGAAATGATTGAAACCATACAGAATATTCTTGATAACGAAAACGACCTCGACCAACTCAAAAACAAGATTAAAAAGGCAATCAAAACCAACGCGCTTAGCAAAAATGAATGGCAAAGCTTTGAGAAAAACCTGATGCAAAGCCATGAAGATTTCGTTCAGCGGCTTACACAGAAATATCCAAAACTAACGTCAAAAGACATTAAGCTATGCATCTACCTAAAGATGAATCTGTCTTCAAAAGAAATCGCACCACTCATGAATATTTCATTCAGGAGTGTGGAGCTCCATCGTTACAGGCTGAGGAAAAAGCTCGATTTGAAACAGGATCTTAACTTGTCTTCATTTGTGAATATGATATAATCGTGTGATTATTTTTTTAATATCTGTATTTTTTTTTGTTAATATTTACGAATTCAATACTTGTATTCACTTCATCACTAGTACATCATTTATGTAATTCCCTGATAAGGGATGTTATTTATTTTAACATTTTAATTGTTTGAAAATCAATTTTTTAAAATTAAAAATTAACAAGATGATGTAGTTTTGTAGTGGGTTTTGGTCGTGCTGATTGCTTCAACTATATCGATGTAACAGATAAATTTGTGATTAAGTATAACCAATCCTAAACAAATTTTATGAAAAACTTTTATGTGCTATTGTCATTGCTGTTTTTTCCTCTCCTTGCATCCGCGCAGGTAATTGAAGGAAAAATAGTCGATGATAAAGGTATTGCGCTTATAGGAGCCAATATCACAAATGCCTCCATGAATTCCGCTACGGTTTCTGACATGGATGGTACATTTAAAATTAAGGCCAATACCGGTGACAAGCTAAAAATCACCATGATTGGTTTTGAGACCAAAGTTGTCAATGCTGCTCCCGGAATGTCGGTAACGCTTAAAGAGGAAGCTAACCAGCTACAGGATGTTGTAGTGATGATTGGTTACGGTACCCGTAAAAAAGCCGATAACACTTCGGTAATTACCTCAATTAAGGCTGATGAAATCGTTAAAACAAAGGTACTTAACCCTTCCCAGGCGATTCAGGGAAAAGCGGCAGGTGTCCAGGTCATAGCATCCGACTCGCCAGGATCTACCCCAAGTGTAATTATCCGTGGTTTGGGTACGGCAATCGGAGGAAGAACCCCGTTATTTATTGTTGACGGAATGCCGGCAGACAATATTAACAATATCAATGCAAATGATATTGTTACATACGAAA
Organism: Flavobacterium sp.; assembly: GCA_049841115.1. Taxonomy (GTDB): domain Bacteria; phylum Bacteroidota; class Bacteroidia; order Flavobacteriales; family Flavobacteriaceae; genus Flavobacterium. The sequence goes on along the minus strand of JASGHQ010000002.1, from coordinate 299,041 downwards.
TCCTTAAAGATGCGACTGCAAAAGCAATATACGGAAACAGGGCCGCAAATGGTGTCATTATTATAGAAACCAAAAAGGGCAAAGTCGGAAGGCTGGCTGTTGAAGTAGAATCTTTCACGGGATTCCGTTCACCTCTAAGCGTAGTAAAAATGGCAGGCAGCAATAAATTTGCCCACTATAACAATATGGCTTTAGGTTCTACGACGTTCTCACAGGATCAACCAGTAAATACCGATTGGTTTAAGGAAATCACTAGGACAGGCCGCTATACCCAGAATAATATTTCATTGTCTGGTGGTAGTGAGAATGTGAAATACTTCTTCAGTGCGGGTTATTATGATGAAAAAGCCATCCTTAACGGAATGGATTATAACAGGCTGACATTGAGGAATAACAATGAATATAAAATTTCCAACAAAATCAAATTGGCTCAGAACTTCAGTGTTTCTTATGCTAAAGTAAATCCAAAGCCATTTTCTGCTTTTACCAATGCTTACAGGCAGTCGCCGATTGTTCCGGTTCGTTTTTCAACAGGACAGTATGGAGTATCTTTTGTTGGTGCTGATGGGTTTGCTTCTACCACTGGTTCTTCGTTCAATAATGTGGGTAACCCGGTTGCTCAGCTGGACTTTAACGACGAGCAGCAAAAAAGCATAACGCTACAGGGCGGATTTAAGTTGGATGTTGATCTTGTTGAAGGACTGAAATTTTCATCTGTATTTAATGGAGAATATTATACATGGAAAGGTTATAATTATGAAGATACAAAAGGAATCTGGCTTGCAGCTGACCCAACACGTACAGATGCTGCTTATCCGTCAACTTCCAATATCAATTTATTGACCAGGTCAAATGATACCTATTTCAACTGGAACCTTGCAAATTACCTTACATACAACAAGGTCTTTGCCGGGAAACATGATTTGGAACTGACAGGAGGTGTTGAGGCATCAAGCAAAGGGCCAAGAAGCTTCAGCAAAATAATAAGGAAAAATGTAAATTCTGATTCGAATTACTGGTCGCTTAACGGAGTAGATTATGCTTCAAGCATAACGAGCTATAATGATGTAGTTTATAATGAGGTAAGGCTTCAGTCATACTTTGGCCGGGTTCAGTACAAATTAATGAATAAATATTTGATCACCGGTACTTTAAGACGTGACGGTTCATCTCAATTTGGCTCTGATTACCGCTGGGGTACTTTCCCGTCTTTTGGATTGGGATGGATCATTACCAATGAAGATTTTGCCAAAGATCTGAAGGGTGTGGATCTATTAAAGCTTAGAGGGGGCTGGGGCAGGTTAGGAAACCAAAACGTTCCTTTAAATAGACAGGCATTTACATCAGGGCTTGACTATTATATCCCGGATTATTTAACTGGTATAACCGTTGATTCGCAGGTTGACCCAAGCCTTTCATGGGAAGTTACCGAAGAAACTTCTGTAGGTATGGATTTCGGCTTCCTGGGTAACAGGCTGACAGGTTCATTTGATGTATACGATAAAAATACAAATAACCTGATCCTATATACAAAACCATATGTAACTTCAGGATCCAGCCAGCAGTCGCCAGCTCACGTAGGTGAGGTTTCAAACAAAGGGTATGAGCTTTCTTTGAAATGGAGCGACAAAATAAATGATGATTTCTCTTACTACGTTAGCGGTAATTTCTCTAACAACAAAAATGTTCTTGAAAGGTTGAACAGTACCAACCTTCCTGATGTTCAAGGTGGAGGCCTTGGCAACGGACAGTATACCAAATTATTAGGCGCTTCATCGGTGGGAAAACCGCTTGGAAGTTTCTATCTTTATGACTATGCGGGTTATGATCCTGCTAACGGACAGATGCTTTATTACAAGGCAGATGGGACAACAACTACCCAAGGTGGCTTGGTAGATGCAGACCGTAAATATTTTGGTTCGGTTTTGGCGAAATCAATGTATGGTTTTTCAATAGGCTTTACCTACAAGAATTTTGACGTATCCATGGACAGTTACGGAACCATGGGAGCCAAAGTTTACAATGGTAAAAAAGCGCAGCGTTTTTCAGGTGAGAACATCGAAAATTCATTGGCTTCAGATTTCTGGACGCCAAGCAATACTACAGCATCAAGCCCTGGCGCATTCAACCAGGTACCGGTTGCGTCTACTTATTATCTTGAATCCGGTGATTTCCTAAGGGTAAACAACATTACGATTGGTTACAAATTGCCACACCTCTTTGATGAAATTTCTTCAGCACGAGTTTATTTCAATGCAATAAATCCTTTTATAACCAAGAAGTTCTCTGGATTCTCTCCTGAATTAAATGGCGATGGAAATCCATACGGGACACAAGGTGTAGAATTAGATGCGTATCCTACCCTTAAATCATTCGTTTTTGGTGTTAATCTTAAATTCTAAATTATCATGAAAAAAATATATATATCTGCTTTTGTTTTATCTGCGCTTTTATTCAATGGTTGCTCCAACGACTTTTTGGATGTAGACCAGACAGAAACAATTTCAACGGCAGACTTGGCTCTTATGAATAATGATGCAGGAGCTAAAAGTTTTGTAACATCCATTTATTCACAATTCCTTGAATGGGGCATGTCTTCTTTTTCCTGGAATGGGATGACCAGCATTGCTTCTGATGATGCCGACAAAGGATCGTCTCCAGGAGATACAGGCACCGATAAGGATCTAATGGATGCTTTGACCTATAACGCCTCAAGCCTTTCTGTACAGGAAGTATTTGAAGCTAATTATAAGGGAATCAACAGGTGCAACCAGGCTTTGTATTACATACCGCAGCTTAATAATGCCGATCAGGCTTTAAGAGAACCGCCTTATTGGTGAAGCAAAGTTTTTGAGAGCATTCATGTATTTCACTTTAGTAAGAAGTTATGGAGGTGTTCCAATCGTAGACCACATTCCAAATCCTTCATCGGATGCCGATAGGGTAATGCAGCTTACAAGAAAAACCAAAGCAGAAGTTTATGCCTTCATTGAGCAGGATTTGAATGATGCCATTGGTGTTTTGCCAGATAAGGGTGCTTATCCGGCTAACGAAAGGGCCAGGGCATCAGTAGGGGCAGCCAGGGCATTATTGGCAAAAGTTTCCTTGTATCAGCAAAAATGGCAGCAGGTTATCGATAACTGCAACGCCGTAACAGGGTATTCACTCAATCCAAGCTACGCCGCACAATACAGGGTTTCTGGTGAATTTGACAACGAATCCATTTTTGAGATCTCCGGAATTGGTTCTTCTCCGGCAAAAGGAATCCAGGGCTATTCGGCTTCTCAAGGCGCACGTGGTGCCGGCGGCTGGGGCTGGGGTTTCAATACTCCATCGCAAAATTTGGCTGATGCCTATGAAGCGGGAGATACTAGAAGATCTGCTACTATTATTTTTGCAGGAGCCACGCTATATGATGGGCGTGTAGTACCGCTTACAGTAGAAAACCCGAGGTATAATATGAAAGCGTATTCATCAAATTTTACTGATGGATGGGAAACTGACGTTAACATAAAATACCTTCGTTATGCAGAAATCCTGCTTATGAAAGCTGAAGCAATGAATGAATTAGGACAGACTTCGGCTGCTATTCCTTTGGTAAATGAAATCAGGAACAGGGCAGGTTTAGGCGATACTCCAGCTGCCAGCCAGGCAGATGTGAGAGTTGTCATCTGGAAAGAAAGAAGGCTTGAACTTGCTTTTGAACACGATAGATTCTTTGACTTGGTGAGAACGGGGCAGGCTCAGGCTGCCATGGCAGCAGACGGGAAAACGTTTGTAGTAGGAAAGCACGAAGTATTTCCATTGCCTCAAAAATTCATTAATGAAACCGGCGGGTTATCAGCTCAGAATCCTAATTATAACTAAATAAAAAGCATATGAAAAATAGAAATAAAATACTGTACCTGTGTTTGTCAATTTTGGCTTCTCAGTTTTTTATCGGCTGTGATCAGGATACTATCGATAAGACAAATAGCCCGATTGCTTACGAACCAATTGGCGGATATGAAAATTCGGATGAGATCGCGCCCGATAACCTTTTGGCCAAATTTAGCTTTGAAGACAATATAGACGATTCAAAATCAGGAATCACAGGAGGTACGGGTACTGACGTTACTTATGCCCAAGGTATAAAAGGGAAAGCCTACCAGGGTTCGTCAACTGCATTTATCGGTTACAGCAATGTGTCGCCTGCAATAGCAGGGCTAAAAAGCATCACCGTTTCCGGATGGATCAATACCGCACCTCATACGGGTGGAGCACAGTGCCTCTTTATGTTGCCAAAGACCAGTGATTTTTGGGGCAATATATTTACACTAATTGAAGGCACTGGCCCGGCAGAAACAATGCTGATTAAGAATCATTTGCAGAAAGATGTCACGCCAAGCATCCCTTGGTCGGGACAATGGCTGGTACATGATGGGTCGAACTTGCTGACCGGGATGTTCGGGAACTGGAAGCATCTGGTATGGACTTACGATGCTGCTACATCAACTTACAGTATGTATGTAAATGGGCAAAACCTAAACTTACCGGCTTCCATTGCCAAACGGTACACTAATGATCCTACTGCAGGCGGCGTTCCTTATGGTGATTTGGCAAGTTCTGATGTTTCGAAATTTGTAATTGGAGGATACCAACAGCATTTAGGGGCTCCATGGGGTGCTCCAGACGGATGGATGCTTCACTATTCAGGACAGCTGGATGAATTTAGGATTTATGATAAAGCCTTGTCTGATTCTGATATTAATTCCTTATACCTATTGGAAAAAGATAACAGGTAATATATAATTTAGCACACACCTGGCCTTGTAGTTAGGTGTGTGTTTAAAAAAACAACTATGAAAATTTCACTCTTTTTATTCGCCTTATTATTCAGCTGCTCCTCATCGCCAAGTGAAAATTCAGGAGGCGGAACCCCTTTGCCTACAACTCCGCAAACGCTTTTAACAGATAGTGAATTGCTTGATAAGGTACAGAGGGATTCCTTTAAATATTTTTGGGATTGGGCACATCCCACATCAAAACTGGCTAGGGAAAGGTATCTGACAGATGACCCGAGTTTTGAAGCCAATATTGTGACTACAGGAGGCTCCGGTTTCGGATTAATGACAATTTTAGTTGGTATTGAAAGAGGTTTTGTACAACGTTCAGAAGCTGTTTCAAGATTAACTACAGCGCTTAATTTTTTGGGAACCGCAGACCGTTTCCATGGGGCATGGCCTCATTGGATGGACGGTGCAACGGGCCACGTTATACCATTTGGCACAGTCGATAATGGTGGTGATTTAGTAGAAACGGCTTTTTTGTGCGAAGGCTTGATTTGTATAAGGGAATATTTTAAAAACGGCACTGCCGAAGAGCAGGCCTTGGCACAAAAAGCTGATTCTCTTTGGAAAGGCGTAGAATGGAGTTGGTATACTAAAGGTGAAAATGCGCTTTACTGGCATTGGTTTCCAACCTATGCATGGCAGATGAATTTTAAACTTGAAGGGTATAACGAATGCCTCATTACATACATTATGGCTGCAGCATCACCAAACTATCCTGTGGCAGCGGCCGCCTACAATCAGGCTTGGGCAAGGAATGGGCAGATTGTGAATGCAGGCTCTCAATACGGGATTCCGGTCCTGTTTAATTATAATGGAGCCAGCGGTAATGTTGGCCCGTTGTTCTGGTCGCATTATTCTTATTTGGGATTGGACCCAAGGGGCTTGTCCGATCAATATGCCAATTATTGGAACCTTACGGTTAACCATTCGAAGATCATAAACAAATACTGTATCGCTAACCCTCGAGGTTATAATGGATATTCGGAGAAATGCTGGGGACTTACCGCAAGCTACAGCAGGAATAGTGACGGAACAACAGGATATTCGGCACACCAGCCTAATAATGATTTGGGAGTTATTTCGCCAACGGCAGCACTGTCATCATTCCCGTATACTCCTGAAGAATCCTTTAAATTCTTACGCTATCTTTATAACGAAAAAAGAGATGCCTATGTTGGTACAGCCGGTCCATTTGATGCATTTTCGCCGCATTATAATTGGGTAACCAAAAGATATCTCGCAATTGACCAGGGCACGATTGTTCCGATGATAGAGAATTATAGGACAGGATTGATATGGAACCTGTTTATGCAGGCACCGGAAATCCGCACCGGATTGCAAAACCTGGGATTCAGCTCAACGCAGCATGGCATTTAATCAATTAAAAAATGAAAGCAAACAAACTAATCTTATTTTTAACCTGCCTGCCTTTTTTTGCGTCATCGCAGGAAATAAAGGAAAAATTTTCAAAAAAGCTTACTTCCGAAATAGAAGTGGGATATGTACTCCAGCTGCCTGAAAAACAAAAGGATAAATTTCCATTAATTGTTTTCCTCCATGGATCAGGGGAGAGAGGCACGGATCTGGAATTGGTTAAGAGCCACAGTCCTTTTACTTACAAGTCTTTGATAAAGCAGCCGGTAGCTATTTTAGCCCCGCAATGCCCCGAAAATGTTTGGTGGGATACCGAAGCCTTGTATCAATTGATACTCTCGGTATCAAATAAATACAATATCGATAAATCCAGGATTTATCTGACCGGCCTGAGCATGGGCGGTTGGGGAACATGGAAGCTGGCCGAAGAGCATCCTGAGCTTTTTGCAGCAATTGCACCTGTTTGCGCTCCAGTAGACCGGACTATGGTTTTCAATATAGAAAAGCTGAAAGACATGCCGGTAAAAATATACCATGGCGCAATTGACGATGTGGTACCGCCGGTGCAGTCTATAGAAATTTATCAGGAACTTAAAAAAATAAACAAAGGAGCCGAACTCATTCTTTTTTCTGAAGATAATCACAACAGCTGGGATTCTACTTATTCCAATCCTAAATTCTATGAATGGCTCTTGGCCCAACACAAATAACTAAAACAATACGCATGAAACTTCAATCAAAAATCACAATCTTAGTATTACTCACAGGTTTTTATGGCATCGCCCAAAAAAAATCTGTTAAAACAATCGCTCCGAAAGATCAGTTTGTAAGCGAATTGATTTCTAAAATGACACTGGAAGAAAAATTAGGCCAGCTCAACCTGCCAACTTCAGGTGATATAACCACTGGACAGGCCAACAGTTCCAATATAGCCAAAAAAATAGAGGAAGGTAAAGTGGGAGGTTTGTTCAATATCAAATCGGTACAGAAAATAAGGGAAGTCCAGAAAATCGCAATTGAAAAAAGCCGCCTCAAGATTCCGCTGCTTTTTGGTATGGATGTAATCCACGGCTACGAAACTACTTTTCCAATACCTCTCGGGTTATCCTGTACCTGGGATATGGATTTAATGAAAAGAAGCGCCCAGATTGCGGCTCAGGAAGCCAGTGCAGATGGGATCAACTGGACGTTTTCGCCAATGGTGGATATTTCGCGTGATCCCCGTTGGGGAAGGATTTCCGAAGGCTCTGGTGAAGATCCGTATCTCGGAAGCCAAATTGCTAAAGCAATGGTTCAGGGATATCAAGGAAATGATTACAGCAAAAACAACTCGATATTATCATGTGTAAAACACTTTGCACTTTATGGCGCTCCGGAAGGCGGCCGTGATTATAATACTGTTGACATGAGTAAAATCAGGATGTACAATGATTACCTGCCTCCTTACAAGGCTGCTGTCGATGCGGGCACCGCTTCTGTAATGGCTTCGTTTAATGAAATTGACGGGATCCCGGCCACAGGCAATAAATGGCTGCTAACAGATTTGCTTAGGAAACAATGGGGTTTTAAAGGATTCGTCGTAACTGATTATACCGGAATCAATGAAATGACTGATCATGGGATGGGCGACCTGCAAAAGGTATCGGCTTTGGCCCTAAATGCAGGAGTAGATATGGATATGGTGGGAGAGGGATTCCTTACCACCTTAAAAAAATCGCTCGATGAAGGCAAAGTAACTTTAGCGCAGATAGACGATGCAGTACGCCTGATACTTAATGCGAAATACGATTTGGGACTTTTCCATAATCCTTATAAATACTGTGACCTGAATCGGGCCAAAACGGAAATCTTTACTTCATCCAACAGAAATGAAGCCAGGAAGATTGCGGCGCAATCATTGGTTTTGCTAAAAAACGACAAAAAAGTCTTACCGCTTAAAAAATCGGGCACCATAGGGCTTATAGGCCCGTTGGCAGATGCCAAGGAAAATATGGCAGGAACCTGGAGCGTGGCAACGCGAATGGAAAATTCAGTTTCGTTGCTGGCCGGGATGAAATCGGTAGCGGGAGCTTCAGCCAATATCCTATATGCCAAAGGCAGCAACCTGGATTATGATGCTGCATTTGAGGAAAATGCCACTATGTTTGGCAAAACCTTACACCGCGACAAAAGAAGCAATGAAGAGCTGCTTGCCGAAGCGCTTGCCGTGGCCGGCCAATCGGATGTGATTGTGGCAGCTTTGGGCGAATCATCAGAAATGAGCGGTGAAAGCAGCAGCCGTGCCAATATTGAAATCCCAAAGGCGCAAAAAGATTTGTTGAATGCCCTGTTAAAAACCGGAAAGCCTGTAGTATTGCTTGTATTTGACGGCAGGCCGCTGGTATTGACAGAAGAACAGCGATCGGTAGCAACGATATTGAATGTTTGGTTTGCAGGCAGCGAAGCTGGTTATGCTATTGCAGATGTCTTGTTTGGCGACGAAAATCCATCGGGAAAACTAACCGCAACTTTCCCAAGGAGCGTTGGGCAGATTCCAATTTATTATGCTGCCAAAAGTACAGGAAGGCCATTGAATAACAAGGAAGGCAAATTTGAGAAATTCCGGTCCAATTACCTGGATGAGAGGAACGAACCTTTGTATCCGTTTGGTTACGGATTGAGCTATACTAATTTTGATTATACCAATGTCAGGATTTCAGCAAATGAGATGAATGCAGGCCAGAAGATTACTGCTTCCGTTGATGTTACCAATACCGGAAATTATGATGGCAGGGAAACGGTGCAGTTATACATCAGGGATTTGATAGGATCGGTGACACGTCCTGTAAAAGAACTGAAAGGATTCAAAAAGATAAGCCTTAAAAAAGGGGAAAAACAAACTGTAAGCTTTGAAATATCAGTCGAAGATCTAAAATTCTATAATTCAGAACTTAAACACGTAGCTGAAAAAGGAGAATTTGAGGTGTTTATCGGAACCAATTCGGATACCACCAATAAAGCAAAATTTAATTTGGTAGATTAATTTTTTTCTGTTTTGATGAAAGCCCTTCAGCCGGTTACTGAAGGGTTTTCTATATAAACCGTTATTCCTATCTTTAGCCAAAATATAAATCATGAGAAAAATAATTACTACAGCTTTCCTATTGACCGTATTTTGTATGAATGCGCAATCGGTGCAGTCTCCTTCAAAAGAAATCAAGGTCGATTTCAAACTATCTGAAAACGGGAAGCCTTCGTACACCGTCAGCTATAAAAACAAACCGGTAATCTTAAACAGCCTTTTAGGCATTTACCTGAAAAATGATACCGATCTGGCATCGGATTTTAAAATAGACGAGGTTAAAAACAGCACTTTCAATGAAAGCTGGAAGCCGGTACTTGGCGAGCAGGCAGTTATCCAAAATAACTATAATGAGCTTACAATTGCACTGAAGCAGGATAAAAGCAACAGGAAAATGAATATTGTTTTCAGGATATATAATGAAGGTGTGGCCTTTAGGTATGAATTTCCGAAGCAGCCCAACCTGAATTATTTTATCATTTCTGACGAAAAATCAGAGTTTAACCTGACCGGAAACCACAAGGCTTTCTGGCTTCCGGGAGATTATGACAGCCAGGAATATGCCTATAACGAAACGCCGCTTTCTGATGTAGATACTGAAAAGCTCGATCTTAATAACGGTATCGGATTAAAAAGGATTTTTTCAAAATACGGAGTTCAGTCGCCTTTGATGATGAAAACGGCAGATGGCTTATACATTAACATTTTTGAGGCTGCGGTTGTAAATTATTCGGTAATGCATTTAGACCTGAACACAAAAACATACTCGTTGACTTCGCATTTGGTTCCCAATGCGATTGGTGACAAGGCCTATTTACAGGCGCCTTGCGCTACGCCTTGGAGGACTATTATGGTAAGTAGCGACGCACGGGATATTGTGGGCTCCAAAATGATACTGAACCTAAACGAACCTTGTAAGATTGAAGATACTTCATGGATAAAGCCAATGAAATATGTGGGAATCTGGTGGGAAATGCATGTTGGGAAATCAACCTGGGATTATGCAGGCAGCCAGAATGCCCAAAATACAGAATCCAGGGAATTGATTGCCAGCGGAAAACATGGAGCTACAACAGAAAATACAAAGAGGTATATTGATTTTGCTGCCAAAAATGGTTTTGACGGAGTATTGGTTGAAGGCTGGAATGTGGGCTGGGAAGACTGGTTTGGCAATTGGAAAGAAGAGGTCTTCGATTTTACGACACCTTATCCCGATTTTGACCTGAAAGCTGTAAGCGATTATGCCAGATCAAAGGGCATCAAAATGATTATGCACCACGAAACTTCGGGTTCAGTTGCCAATTATGAAAGGCATCTGGACAGGGCATTGAATCTTATGAAACAATATGGATACCCAGCTGCCAAATCGGGTTATGTAGGCCGTATCATACCGCGTGGCGAATTCCATGATGGGCAGACAATGGTCAACCATTTCAATTTTGTGGCGAGGAGATTTGCTGACTATAAATTGATGTTGAATTCCCATGAAAGCTCAAGGCCAACAGGTTATAGCCGCACATATCCAAATTATATTGCTGCCGAAGCTGCCCGTGGGAATGAATTCAATGCGTGGAGCAATGGAAATCCGCCTATGCACGAAACCATTTTGCCGTTTACAAGGTTACTGGGCGGTCCGATGGATTATACTCCGGGAATTTTTGAGGTTAAAATGAATATTTACGATAAAACCAAAACAGCACAGGTTCATACCACTTTAGCAAAACAATTGGCTTTGTACGTAACGATGTATTCTCCGTTGCAGATGGCAGCTGACCTGCCTGAAAATTATGAAAAGTATCCCGATGCTTTCCAGTTTATAAAAGATGTTGCTGTTGACTGGCAGGATTCAAAATACCTGGAAGCTGAGCCCGGGGATTATCTTACTGTTGCGAGAAAGGATAAAAAATCAGAAAACTGGTTCCTTGGCGCCATTACCGATGAAAATCCAAGAAAGACGAAAATCAGCCTTGCTTTCCTTTCTCCCGGAAAAAAATACAAAGCTGTTATTTACCAGGATGGAAAAACAGCACATTGGGAACAAAATCCAATCAATTACGAAATCATTACTAAAACGGTTACTTATAAGGATTTCATTCAGCTCAATTTGGCTGCCGGAGGCGGAGCTGCTATCAGTTTTATGCCAATAAACTAAAAGTTAATTATGAAAAAAAAGATTGCAATAGGCATACTGTTATTGAGTTCAATTTGTGGAATTGCCCAGCAAAAAACGTATTGCAATCCTATTAATATTGATTATGGTTATTGCCCGATTCCAAATTTTGTCAACCAGGGCAAGCATCGTGCAACAGCCGACCCGGTAATAACCTTTTTTAAAGGCGAGTATTATCTTTTTTCAACCAACCAATGGGGGTATTGGCATAGCAAGGACATGCTGGACTGGAAGTTTATCCACCGCAAATTCCTGAAACCCGAAAACAAGGTTTGGGACGAGCTGTGTGCGCCTTCATTGGCTTTTGTAAATGATACGCTAACGGTTATCGGTTCAACGCATACCAAGGAATTTGCTCTTTGGATGAGCACCAGCCCCGAGAAAGATTCCTGGAAAAAGCTAGTTGAAAACCATCAGGCCGGAGCATGGGATCCGCAGCTGTTTTGGGACAAGGAAAAAGACGAGGTTTACGAATATTACGGTTCAAGTAATTTGTATCCGTTATACGGAGTGAAGCTTAACCGGAAAACATTCCAGCCGGAAGGCGAGGTGATTCCGGTTTTGGCCCTGAATGATGATGAGCACGGCTGGGAACGTTTCGGTGAACATAATGACAATACTTTTCTACAGCCATTTACCGAAGGTGCTTTTATGACAAAATACAATGGAAAATACTATCTTCAGTATGGTGCTCCCGGAACAGAATTCAGCGGTTACGCCGACGGCGTGTATGTAGGCAGTAATCCGCTTGGCCCGTTTGAATACCAATCGCATAATCCGTTCTCGTATAAGCCCGGAGGTTTTGCAAGAGGTGCCGGCCATGGAGCTACCTTTCAGGATGCAGATCAACAGTATTGGCATGTTTCTACAATCGGTATTTGTGTAAAAAACAATTTTGAGAGACGCATCGGGATCTGGCCAGCCGGATTTGATAAAGACGGTGTTATGTATTCCAATACGGCATATGGTGATTATCCAACCTATCTGCCCTCACAAAAGAAAGACCATTTATCGGGAAATTTTGCAGGATGGATGCTGCTGAACTTCAATAAGCCTGTCCAGGTTTCTTCCACGCTTGGCGGATTCCAGCCTAATTATGCCGTTGATGAGGATATCAAAACGTATTGGTCAGCCAAGTCAGGAAACAAAGGCGAATATTTGATTTCTGATTTGGGCGAAGTGAGCACCATCAATGCAATCCAAATCAATTATGCCGACCAGGATGCCGATATCATGGGCAAACCCGACACGACATCTGGACACAAGTACATCATCCATGCTTCAAATGATGGCAAGTCATGGAAAATACTGATAGATAAAAGCAAAAGCAGCAAAGATGTGCCACACGAATACATCGAATTGGAAAAGCCTGCAACGGCACGTTATCTGAAACTGGAAAATAGTGGCATGCCAACAGGTAAATTTGCCATTAGCGGTTTCAGGGTTTTTGGAAAAGGGGCAGGAGCGAAACCTGGTACCGTCCAGAATTTTGTACCATTGCGCTCGGCGCCAAAAATTAAAGGAGAAAGAAGGAATGTCTGGTTCAAATGGGCACAGGAACCTACAGCTGACGGGTATGTCATTTATTTCGGAAAATCGGCAGATAAGCTGTACGGTTCGATAATGGTGTACGGCAAAACCGAATATTATTTTAACGGATTGGACCGATCAGATGTTTATTATTTTCAAATAGAAGCTTTTAACAATAATGGTATCGGACCGAAAAGCGAAATCAAAAGAGCTGATTAAATTGAAGTTATCAACAAACGCAAACGTTGTATTTTTTTTGAATAATTCGTAAAAATGCACTTAAGAAATCGATTTCGTTAATAACTAATTTTTTTGCCAACTATAACGTTGTCGTTATAAATGTATATTTATCCGGATATGATTTATTATATAACCAAACTATTAAAACCAAACCAACCAAATTTATGAGTACAACAACCGTAAAAACCAACTGGGCACAGTTCATTCCTTTAGTAACCGTATTTTTCTTTTGGGGATTTGTTGCTGCCAGTAATGACATCCTTATTCCTGTTTTCAGGAAAGCATTTAATTTGAGCCAGGGCGAAAGCCAATTGGTATCAGTGGCATTTTATGTTGCGTATACAGTAGGATCCATTATTTATATGATTATTTCCTATTTGACAAAAGGCGATCTGATCAACAGGATTGGGTATAAAAATTCACTTGTGCTGGGACTGGTGATTTCTGCATTGGGGACCTTATTGTTTTATCCTGCCGCCAATATGCATTCTTTTCCTTTGATGCTTTCAGGATTGTTTACTGTGGCACTTGGGTTTTCATTGCAGCAAACAGTTGCCAATCCACTGGCAATTGCACTAGGGCCGATAACTACTGGTTCACAGCGATTGACCATGGCCGGCGGAATCAACAATTTGGGTACCACTATCGGGCCGCTTATAGTAAGCTTTGCGATATTTGGATCGGCCACTTCCGGAAATACGGATATGAGCGTTGAAAGCGTAAAAACACCTTACCTGGTGCTTGGGGCGGCATTCCTTTTGGTTGCCATCTTATTGAAATTCTCATCCATTCCGGATAAGCCTGAAGCGGTTGTTGAAGACCATAATAAAGAGCAGAGCAGCAGGACTTCGGCATTGCAGTTCCCTCAATTGATATTGGGGATGATCGGGATCTTCGTATATGTTGGGGTAGAAGTATCTACTGCGAGTAACCTGCCTGCCTACATGGAGAAAAACCTTGGCTTTTTGACAAAAGATGTCGCACCGTTCATTTCATTGTATTGGGCCAGTTTGATGATTGGCCGCTGGACCGGGGCTGTAGAAGCATTTACCGATGACATGAATACGCAGAAAATATTGCGCTTCATTGCACCTTATCTGGCATTTGGGGTTTTCCTTGGTGTGAATAAATTTATGAACCACGACCTGACACCGTTTTATGTTTACGCTTTAATTATTTTGGTATTGATTGTTGCGGATATGGCAAGCAAAGGAAATCCGGCAAGGATGCTATTGATTTTTTCCTTCCTGGGAATCGCCGCTTTATTGATAGGTATGGGGACGACCGGAATGGTGAGCGTTTATGCCTTTACATCTGTTGGATTATTCTGCAGTACGCTTTGGCCTTGTATTTTTACCTTGGCCATCAGTGGGTTAGGAAAGCATACCAGCCAGGGAAGCAGCTTCCTGATCATGATGATCATGGGGGGTGGAATCGTAAGCTGGCTGCAAGGCTACATTGCCGATATGACCAATATCCATGTAAGTTATATTGTTGGCGTGATCTGTTTTGCTTATCTGGCATTCTATGCATGGAAAGTAAAAGGCATACTGAATGCCCAGGGAATCAGCTTTGACAAAAAGGTCAGCGGTGGCCATTAATATTCCGATAATAACATAAAATCAAAAATCCCGCTTTGCTTTCGCGCTGCGGGATTTTTTCATCAAAACCCTAACCAATCAATCTCAATTCAACCTAACCTAACCTAACTTATTTTCTTTCTTCTTTATTGTCTTCAATTTTTGCTTTTGTACCATCAGCTTTGTAATAGTAATATTCGTTGTCATTGTAATTTGATGCAGAATAGTTGGTATTATAATCGTCATAGTTATAAGCATATCCAGAGTTGCTGTAGCCTTTTATGTTACCGACGGTGTCAACAATTTCACCTCTTCTGTTGTATACAATGCGCATTCCGCCAATCTGTGCCAATGCTGTCCTGTTGTATTTCATATAAACCGTTCCAATTCGGCTTACCCTGTCGCGGTTGTCATAATTGATAAACGTGTTACCAACCCTTCTTACCCTGCCAAAACTATCCTGTTCAATGCGAACCCCATAGTTTCCCGCGTTCCTGCTTTGTGTGGCAGCTACTCTTTTTCCGGCAGTTTTGTAATAGTAATCGCCTTGGCTGTCATTTGGACGAGTGTTGAAATCAAAGTCCCCATTTGGAAAAACGTAAAACTCAATTCCTCGCTCAGTGAATGAGATCGGCTCATCAAAGCTGTAACCCATTCTTCTTTCTTCACCAGAATTTTTGATTAATCCTTGTGCGTTCACTGCATTACCAACCAGTAAAATGCTAGCTACTAAAAGTGTAATTGTTTTCATAATCATTCTAATTTGAGTTTTTTGCTTACTCTTTCGATTTTCAGCTTCTTCGAACAAATTCTGTTTGTTGATAGGCATATTCCAAATGGTGTGCCATTGTGCCAAAATGAATTCTTAAGGTTTGATTAATAAAATTTAATGTTCTTAATGTCAGTGTTTTAATTGAATTTTGTTGTTTGTTGAGCCTAGTTAAAAAGGATTTCCTTTGATTGTTTGAGAATGATTTTTTATTACATTTGCCGCGGTCTATTATCCAATTTTATCCATACCAATGAAAAAATACCTACTACAATTTTCATTTGCTTTAGTATTAATGTCAATAAAAGCATCAGGACAGGAATACATTCCGTATTACGGCTCAATAGTTGAACAATGCTCACAAACCAACATTACCAATAACCTGACGGCCTACGAAGCATTAGGATTGAAAAGACGCGGAACCACTTCGCTCCAGAATACTTTTGACTGGCTGAAAAATAAATACCTTGGTTTTGGTTATACCGCAAGCCAGATCCAGGAAGATTCCTATACCTATGCCGGTTCTTCGGCAGTTTGTAAAAATCTTGTTGTAACCAAAATAGGAACACTTTATCCCAATACCTATGTAATTGTCTGCGGGCATTATGATTCGATCGGTGGAACCGGGACTAATGACAATGGCAGCGGTTTGGTGTCAATATTGGAAACTGCCCGCCTGTTAAAGAATATCCCAACGGAATATTCGATTAAATTCATTAATTTCAGTGGAGAAGAAGACGGCCTGTATGGCAGCAAACACTATGTAAATGATGTGGTAAATGCTACTTCGCCTAAAATGAGCATCCGTTTGGTAATCAACCTGGATGAAGTGGGTGGCGTAGCCGGAATGGATAACGATACGATTACCTGTGAAAGGGACCAAAGCAGTAATCCGTCAACTAACAATGCGCAATCGGCAATTATGACCAATGAGCTGATTGCCTGTGTCGGATTATATTCTCCGCTCAATACGCAGTTATCCTATGCCTATGCGTCGGATTATATGTCGTTCCAAAGCAATAATGAGGTAATTACCGGTTTGTTTGAAACCAATGAAACGACACACAAGCATACCAATACCGATTTGCTGATTTATATGGATCCGGTTTACAATTACAATGTGGCAAAAGCAACGATAGGAGCCGTACTGCATTTTGCCAGAGCAACTACTTCAGCGGCATTGGGAGCTGAGGAATTTGACAATGATTATCAGGTAAACTTCTTTCCCAGCCCGGCAACCGATAGCCTTAACATCAGCTTGGGTTCGTTGACAGAAACAAAATATGCTTTTTCGCTCGTTGATTTGCAGGGAAAAGTTGTCCTGAACAGGCAAATTGACAATGCAAGCCTAATAGAGACCATTGCACTTCAGCACCTGCCAAGAGGAATGTATATGGCTGTTTTGCAAACAGAAACAAAAAAAATCACCAAGAAAATTATCGTAGAATAATTAAAAAGTATGAACCTGTTTCTGACATGCGGACCCGTTTTAGAGCCATTCGTTGGTATGGTTTCAGCGACGATACTGTGTACGGTGCTTTTTATCCTATCCATCCGGCGCATGATCAGAAGTGAGTACTATCAAAACGAATTCATAGGGTTTCCGACCGCAAAGAAATTGCTAATTGGTACCCTGGCTTTAGTCTTGGTACTGACAGTTTTAACCTTTGCCTTTTATTTATTGACATTGACAATAGCAATTCTATTGCTAAAATTCAATGTGTTCTGATAAGATAAATACGTTTATAATTTATCTTGAAGATAATGGCCTGTCACTGATTTTTTGTTTTTGGCAATTTCTTCAGGGGTTCCTACAGCTAGGATCTGCCCACCGTTTTCACCACCTTCGGGGCCCAAATCAAGGATCCAGTCGGCACATTTGATCAAATCGAGGTTGTGCTCAATCACTATAATCGAATGGCCTTTTTCTATTAGCGCATCAAACGACGCCAATAGCTTTTTAATATCGTGGAAATGCAAACCTGTTGTAGGTTCGTCAAAAACAAACAATGCTTTTTCCTTGGTAACGCCTTTTACCAAAAACGAAGCCAGCTTGATGCGCTGTGCCTCTCCGCCCGAAAGGGTAGAGGACGATTGCCCCAGCTGTACATATCCTAAACCAACATCTTGTAAAGGTTGCAGCTTCTGCATTATTTTGGTTTGCTTATGCAATGTGAAAAATGTTATGGCATCATCAATGGTCATCGTTAGGATGTCATCAATATTTTTGCCTTCAAAAGTCACTTCCAGGATTTCTTTCTTGAAACGCTTTCCGCCACAGGTATCACAAGGCAGCGAAACATCAGCCATGAATACCATTTCCACATTAATCGACCCTTCGCCTTTACAGGTTTCGCAACGGCCGCCATCTACATTGAAAGAGAAATGCTTTGCCTGGTAACCACGGATTTTCGACAGTTTTTCTTTGGCATACAAATCACGGATATCATCGTAGGCTTTGATATAAGTCACCGGATTCGAACGCGAACTCCTTCCAATAGGATTTTGGTCTACATATTCAATGTGTTTTATATGCGAAAAACTCCCGCTTAATTCCGAGAACTGCCCGGCTTTGTCACCAATCCCTTCCAGTTTTTTCTGCATTGCCGGAAATAATATCTTTTTGACCAATGTACTTTTTCCGCTTCCAGAAACCCCGGTGATGACCGTTAGGCTTTCCAGCGGAAACTGGGCATTTACATTTTGGAGGTTGTTTTCACGTGCGCCTTTGATTTCGATAAAATTCTTGGATGTCCTGCGTTTTTTTGGAACAGCAATCTCTAATTTACCATTTAAATACTGAGCCGTTAACGAATCGGATTTCAGGATTTCATCAAAAGCCCCTTCTGCCACTAATTCGCCCCCAAAAGTTCCAGCCTCCGGGCCAATATCAATAATCCGGTCGGCAGCTTTCATAATGTCTTCGTCGTGTTCAACAACGATAACCGTATTGCCCAGATCGCGAAGGTTTTTTAAAACCTTGATCAGCCTTTCGGTATCTTTTGGATGCAAACCGATACTAGGCTCATCCAAGATATACATCGAGCCCACCAAGCTGCTTCCCAGTGAAGTCGCCAGGTTGATACGCTGCGATTCTCCGCCCGAAAGCGAAGCCGAATTTCGGTTTAACGTTAAGTAATCCAAACCTACATCACTAAGAAAAGCCAATCGGTTGTTGATTTCAATCAGCAGTCGTTTAGCTACTTTTTGATCGTATTCGGAAAGCTTCAGTTCGCTGAAAAACGGAATAAGGCGTTTGATCGGCATATCGACCAGTTCTGAAATCGTCTTCCCGTCAATCTTAATGTAATTGGCTTCTTTGCGTAGCCGTTTTCCTTTACAGGTAGTACACCTAGTTTTTCCACGATAACGCGACAGCATGACACGGTTTTGTATCTTATAGTTTTTCTCTTCAAGTTCCTGGAAGAAATCATCCAAACCGGTGAAGTAACTGTTACCCTTCCATACCAGGTCTTTTTGCTCATCGGTCAGCTCGAAATAGGGTTTGTGGATCGGGAAATCAAATTTATAGGCATTGTTGACCAATTGATCGCGGTACCAGCCCATACTTTCGCCACGCCAGGGAAAAATTGCATTTTCAAACACCGATAACGCGGTATTGGGTACCACTAATTCTTCATCAATCCCAATAATGTTCCCATATCCTTCACAGCTTGGGCAGGCTCCATACGGATTGTTGAAGCTGAACAAATGAATGTTGGGTTCCAAAAAAAACATTCCGTCCAACTCAAAATTGTTGCTGAACGTCAAGCGCTTGTTCGTATCTAATTCCTGAAGATAGCAAACTCCTTTTCCTTCAAAGAAGGCAGTTTGCGTGGCATCGGCCAAACGGTTATAAAATTCCTCTTCCTCTTTCACTACGATTCGGTCAATGATCAGCAGGATATCTTTATTATCTAATGAATGCTGATCGGTTTCATCTAAACGAACCATTTCATTATCGACTAAAATACGCGCAAAACCTTGCTGTAAAAGTACTTTCAGCTTGTCTTCTAAAGCACGGCCTTCTTCCAGGTGGATTGGAGCGAGCAGCAGCCATTTGCTATCAATAGGAAATGTTCTCACTTTTTCGATAACATCGGTAACGGTATCTTTTTTGACTTCGTTGCCAGAAACCGGTGAAAAGGTTTTACCTATCCGTGCAAAAAGCAATTTCAGATAATCGTAGATTTCGGTAGAAGTCCCAACGGTAGAACGAGCATTAGTGGTGTTTACTTTTTGCTCAATAGCTATAGCCGGCGCAATGCCTTTGATGTATTCCACTTTTGGTTTGTCGAGCCTTCCCAAAAACTGGCGTGCGTAGGACGAAAGGCTTTCCACGTAGCGGCGCTGGCCTTCAGCATAAAGCGTATCGAACGCCAAGCTCGATTTTCCTGAACCCGAAAGCCCGGTGATTACAACCAGTTCGTTGCGCGGAATCACCACATCAAGGTTTTTCAGGTTATGGATTTGGGCTCCTTTAATCAGGATATTTTTCTTAGGCTCAAGTGTGGCAATTTCGGAACTCTTCATAGCAAAAAAGTAAATGTTTGCAAAGATAATCATTTATCAAATGGGAAATGCCAACGGCAGAAGTACATTTTTATCGGTTTTATCTTGACGGATTGCAAATGAAACAATATTTTTACGTTCCATTAACCTAAACCACTATGTTCCGTTTAAAGCCAGCTCTTCAAATCGTTTTGTTTTTCCTACTGATCACTTTCCCGGGTTTTTCCCAGGAATTGCCGCCAATTGTGAGATATGGCTCTACCGCTTATGGCGCGGGCAACCAGAACTGGATGATTTCACAGGATAAAAACCAATTTGTTTATTTTGCCAATAATGAAGGGCTTTTGGAATTCAATGGTTCCAATTGGACACTGTATCCCTCGCCAAATGAAACCATCATACGTTCGGTTAAGGTAGTGGGCGATAGAATTTATACGGGTTCGTATATGGAGTTCGGTTTTTGGAAACGCGATTCAAAAGGCATTTTGAAATACAATTCGCTTAGCGAAAAAATAAAGAAAAAGCTTATTGAAGACGAGCATTTCTGGAATATCATCAATACGGATCAATGGGTTTTGTTTCAGTCGTTTAACCGGATTTATGTTTACAATTCAAAGGACGACAGCTTTCAGTTTATTGACAACCATCCGTATATTTTCAGATGTTACCGTGTTAATGGCTCCATTTTTTTTCAGGCAATTGGGGAAGGATTATATGAAGTTGTAAACGGGAAAAGTATTTTAGTTAGCGATGACGAACGCATCAAGAGCAATCGTATCGTTGAAATTTATAAGCAGAAGGAAGGTTTACTGCTGCAGACAGAAAGAGCCGGGGTTTTTAAGCTTCAGGACAGGCAGATTTCTTCGTTTTTATTTGAATCAGATGCCGAGCTGAGGCAGAATTCTATCTTTTGTTCGAAAATGCTGTCTGATGGCGGTTTTGCGCTGGGAACAATTTCAAATGGAGTTTATATTCTGGACAGGCAAGGGAAAATCAGGTACCATATTACCCAAAATACAGGGCTTAGCAACAATACCATTTTATCGATCAGTGAAGATGCCGACAATAATATCTGGTTGGGATTGGACAATGGGATCGACTGTGTAAACCTGCAGTCGCCGATTAAAAGCTATAAGGACGATTCGGGCTTCCTGGGCACGGTTTACGCGTCTATTAAATACCAGGACCGCATTTATATCGGAACCAATCAGGGATTGTTTTACAAAAGCGCTTCGAGCAATGAAGGCTTTCATTTTGTAAATGGCACAAAAGGCCAGGTTTGGGCTTTATTTGAATATGACGGACAATTGTTCTGTGGGCATGACTTGGGGACATTTTTGGTTTCCGGAAACGGTGCCCAGCTGATTTTCAGGGAAACCGGTACATGGAAATTCAGTACGATACCGAACCATCCGAATCTATTGCTGCAAGGCAATTACAAAGGCTTGTCTATTTTAGAAAAAAGCGGAAGCAGCTGGGTTTTCAGAAACAAATTGGCAGGTTTTGACATTTCATCGCGTTATTTTGAAATCACCAATAAGAACGACGTTTATATTGGCCATGAATACAAAGGGATTATCAAAGTTAGGCTGAATAATGATTTTTATTCGGCTCAGCGGTTTACTATCTTAAAATCGCCGCATAAAGGAAAACACATTAGCCTGGCGAATTACAATGGTTCTATTTATTTTGCTGGCAGGGAAGGTGTCTTTAGGCTCAATCAGAAATCGGGCGCATTTGAAAAGGATGACAGCCTGAGCGAGATTTTTAATAATAATGAATACATCTCGGGGAAAATCAACGTAGACAGGTCGAATAAAATGTGGTTCTTTACCAAGAATTATATCTATTATTTCACTTCGGGCAATTTTGACAAAGGCCTGAAAAAGCAAAAAATCCCTATTCCGTTTTCTATAACCAACCCGATGATTGGTTATGAAAACATAACCCAAATATCTGACAGCGAATACCTGGTTGGAAAAACCGACGGTTATTTTATCATTAATCTAAGCGATTTTAAGGTTAGGACACACAATATCATTTTAACCAATGTCAGTGTAAACAAACTGAGCAAGCCGGGGGTTGATCTTTCGGTTACGGAGTTGGGGGAATTAGAGCATGATGAAAACAATCTTACGTTTAACTTTACTGTACCTCAATATAATAGGTTTATCGATGTAGAGTATCAGTATATGCTGGAAGGGCAGCAGAACCAATGGAGCGAATGGAATGCAAAATCGAATATCAACTTTAAAAACCTGGAACCGGGCGAGTACACTTTTAAGGTAAGGGCTAAAATCGCCAATTCATCACCGGAAAATATTGCAGAATACAAATTTGTCATCAACAAACCATGGTATGCCACTAATTTGGCTTGGCTGATTTATTTGCTGCTTTTCATTGCTTTGGCTTATTACATCAACAAAGCGTACCAGAATTATTATCATAAACAAAAGGAAAAACTGATAGAGGAAAATAATCTATTACTGGAAATAGCCGCCCTTGAAAACGAACAGCAATTGATGAAATTAAGAAATGAGCAGCTATCTATGGATGTTGATGCAAAGAATAGGGAACTTGCAGTGTCAACAATGAGTTTGATCAAGAAGAATGAACTGCTGGCAATCATCAAGGATGACTTAAAGAAATCTTCAGATGAAAATGGTGGCAGGAATATCAAATCGGTGATCTCAACCATCAATAAAAATATCAACGAAGACGATTCCTGGAATGTCTTCAAGGAAGCATTTGATAATGCTGATAAGGATTTCCTAAAAAAGATAAAAACCGCACATCCGAGCTTAACCCCAAGTGACTTGAAACTTTGTGCGTATTTACGCCTAAACCTGACATCAAAGGAAATTGCCCCTATGCTTAACATTTCAATCCGAAGTGTGGAAATTAAAAGGTATCGTTTGCGTAAAAAATTGAATTTGCTGCATGATGACGGATTAGTTAACTATATCTTGAGTATTTAACTATACAGAATTAACATTAGGTACCACAACATCACCTTTACAACAACCTTTTCGTAACGCAATTTTTAACAATCCAGGGGCTATTTTTTGTATAGTCCCTTTTTTGTGTGCCCCCATTTTATTAATGGTTTTGTCAAATTCGCATTTATTTTTATTTAAAATTTCATTATGTATATTTTTTGTTGTGGTTGATAATGTAATCTGTATTTTTTAAATAAATAATTTAACAACATCTTAACAGGGCATAGTAAAATATGTCTAAAATAATCTAAAAACCAAATAATATTAAACGCTTATGAATCTAAAGCTATTCTCTGAAAGAATTAGGAAAAATCTTCTCCTATTTTCTATGTTTTTTATCTTTATGGCATCAGCTCAAGCTCAAAAAACCGTGACCGGAACGGTTACTGATGGAAAATTTCCATTGCCAGGAGCCAATGTTGAAGCTAAAGGGACTTCGGCTAAAACAACCACCGATTTCGATGGTAAGTTTACTTTAAACGTTCCGGCCGGGGCAACAAATTTAGTAGTGTCTTTTATAGGTTACACTACGCAGGAAGCTGCAATTACCAATGGTGAGATGACAATCACCCTTAGTGAGCAAAGCAACAAATTAGAAGAAGTTGTTATCAACGTTGGGTATGGTACCCAAAAGAAAAGCCTTGTAACCGGTGCGATTTCTAAAGTAAATGCCAAAGACATTGAAAAACTTCCTAACGGAGGAATCGAACAGGCTTTGCAGGGAAGGGTAGCCGGTATCACCATAGGTATGAACTCGGGCCAGCCAGGCGCAAGGTCAACTGTACGTGTAAGGGGAACCACTACTTTAAATACTGCTGATGGTGGAAATGACCCGCTTTGGGTTGTAGACGGGATCGTGGTAGATTCTGGTGCGCTAGGGGCGATCAACCAGTCTGACATAGAATCGGTAGAGGTTTTAAAGGATGCTGCTTCTGCAGCTATTTACGGAACCAGGTCTGCAGCGGGTGTAATCCTTGTTACTACCAAAAAAGGGAAAACGGGGAAATTATCTGTTTCCTATAATGGATATACGGGTACTTCTGCTCCGGCAAGAACTTTGGATTTATTGAATGCCACCCAATATGGAGCATTGATGAACGAACGTTACGTAAATGGTGGCGGCCAGCCTTCAGGGCTTCCTTATCCAAATCTGTCAGCATTAGGAAAAGGTACAGATTGGCAAAAAGCAATCTTTAATGACGGTGCCAGAAGATACCTTCATGAAATCAGCTTAAGTGGCGGGAATGAAGTTTCAAACTTCTACTTGTCTTTCGGAAGTCAATACCAGGAAGGGATTGTATTGCCACAAATCTCTAATTATCAAAAACAAAACATCCGCCTAAACAGCACGCATAAAGTTAAGGACTGGCTTACTATAGGCCAGACTATTGGTTATACGTACCAAAAAACTGTAGGGATCGGAAATACCAATAGCGAATACGGCGGGCCATTAAGTTCGGCAATCAACTTAGATCCTACTACGCCAATCGTTGAAACTGACCCGGTTCTGGCGAATGGTATTGCATACAGCAGCCCTTATGTTATCAGGGATGCGAATGGTAATCCTTATGGGATTTCGAGTGTGGTTGGGCAGGAAATGACCAATCCGTTGGCATATGCACAGACGCGATTAGGGCAGTACAGCTGGTCTGATGATTTTATCGGTAATGCTTTTGCTGAAATCAAACCCCTTAAAGGGCTAACACTTAAAACGGTAATTGGAGCTAAAATGGCATTTTGGGGCGGAGAAGGATTTACACCGCTTTATTATTTGAGCCCAACAGTAAACAACACCGCGCTTAACAATATTTCGAGAGTTGAAAACAGGAACCTTAACTGGACATTTGAGAATACCATAACTTATCAAAGAACAATTAATGACCACACCTTTTCGGTTTTATTAGGGCAGGGTGCTTATAAAAACAACCAGATTTACAAAACTACCAGTGCTACCCATTTCGGATTGCCAACTAATGACTACCAGGAAGCTTCCTTTAACTTACCGGTAACCCAGGCAAACCAAAAAGGATATGCCCTTGATTATTCTCCTAATATGACGAATTCGATTTTCGGGCGTGTTACTTATGATTATAAAGAAAAGTACCTGTTCAGTGCACTTATCAGGAGAGATGGATCAAGTAAATTTGGAGATAACTACAAGTATGGTAGCTTCCCATCTTTCTCGGCAGGTTGGGTATTGACCAAAGAGGATTTCTGGAAAGAGAACAATATTGTTAATACCTTAAAATTACGTGCCAGTTACGGAGTTACCGGAAATGACAGGATTAAGGATTTCAGGTATGTATCTATTGTAGGAGGAGGAAGGAATTACAGTTTTGGTACTAACGGAGTGGTAATTCAAGGTTCAAGTCCTGATGGTATTTCTAATCCTGATTTGAGATGGGAAGAAACTACACAGACCAATATCGGTTTTGATTCAAGGCTATTCAATGACCTGACTTTCTCTTTTGAGTGGTACAAAAAGAAAACCAGTGGAATCTTAAGAGATAATCCAATACCAGGTTATGTTGGTGCAGAGGCTGCTCCATTAGCCAATATTGCAGATATGCAAAATACCGGTTTTGAGATTGAATTGGGCTATAAAAAGAAAATTGGTGAAGTAAATTTTTCTGCTAATGCCGCATTTTCAACGCTTAAAAATGAAGTAACTAATCTAGGAAACAATGTTGACCATTTCTCAGGAGTTGGTTTCCAATCCATGGGGCCAGTTACAAGAACCCAGGTTGGTGAAGCTTACAATTCATTCTATGGCTACCAGACTGCCGGAATTTTCCAGAACCAGGCAGAAATCAACGCTTACACTAATTCATCAGGAGGATTGATCCAGCCAAATGCGGTACCTGGTGATTTCAGATGGGTAGACAGCAATGGCGATGGAACAATTACTGAGGATGATAAAAAATTCTTAGGAAACGGATTGCCAAAAGTAAACTTCGGTTTGACCCTAAACGCAGACTACAAAAACTTTGACATAATGGTTTTCATGCAAGGAGCTGCCGGAGCTAAAAACTTCCAGGGCTTAAGACGTCTGGATGTGGCCAACGCAAACTATTCTACAGAAGCGTTAAGCAGATGGACAGGAGAAGGTACATCAAACAGCTTCCCGCGTTTGACGACTTCTGATACTAACGGGAATTTTACCAATATGTCTGATTTCTATTTAGAGGATGCAGACTTCATCAGATTCAAAGTGGTTCAGTTGGGTTATTCATTGCCAAACAATGTGATACAAAAAATCGGCTTGCAAAAAGTGCGCTTGTATGTTATGGGCGAAAACTTATTGACCCTTACCAAATACACTGGTTTTGATCCAGAAATCGGTGGAGATGACAACTTCGGTGTTGATAGAGGGTATTATCCGCAGGCACGTTCATTCATGTTTGGAGCAAACATTCAATTTTAATTATAAAGTACTATGAAAAAATATATTAAAAATTTAACGCTATTCATTATCATGTCATCAATGATAGTGTCATGTAGTTCGGATTTCCTGGATGTTAGCTCAGATAATCCTACAGAAGACAATTACTACAGAAACGAATCTGAGGTTTTCGCCGGATTGGTTTCGGTTTACGACCTGATGAGAAAGAACTCAGGTGGTTTTGAAAACATGATTACGATGTTTAATGCAGGTTCAGACGATAACTATGCCGGTGGAGGTAACTCTTCCGATGGCGCCGGGATCCAGTCGTTTTCAAATTACACGATCAACACTAATACAATTCCGGATAGTTTCTGGTCAGATTATTACAGAGGGATTTTCAGGGCAAATTTAATACTTCAGAAAATTCCTGGTGTAACAATGCCAGACGGCAATAAGGCAAGATATATTGCAGAAGCAAGAGTATTAAGGGCTTACTACTATTTTAACCTGGTTAGGATGTTTAAAAATGTCCCACTAATCCTTCAGCCGCTTTCTGCTTCCCAGTTTTATTCTGTTACACAGGCCGCTCCTGCGGATGTTTATGCGCAAATGGAATTGGATATCACAGAATCGATTGCCAGCCTTCCAATGACTGTTGACGTTACCAATGACGGTGGCCGTCTGACACAAGGTTCAGCTAGGGCTATCTTAGGGAAAATCTATTTGTACCAAGGAAAAAATACAGAAGCTGCAGCAGAATTCGCCCAAGTGAACGGAACTCCGGGTGCTACAAGTCAGTATGGTTACCATTTATTGGCCAACTATGCGGATTTATGGAATGTGTCTAACAAATTCAACACCGAATCTGTGCTGGAAGTGGCACACTCAGCTCAAGGCTCTTACTGGGGTAACTGGGGAGGCAATGCTGATGAAGGTAATTCTGTAAATATTATGGCTGGGCCTAGGAGTTATGTAAAATTAGGCGCAGCTGCTCCGGATCTTCCTTCTGGATGGAGTTTCAATGTATTTACACAGGATTTCTATGACTTCATGCAGGGTGACCCAAGGTTTGCTGCTACAATTCTGGATATCAAGGCTTTAAAAACAGCCAACCAGGCCGATTACATTGGTGGTTACCAGGATACAGGTTATTTCCTGAATAAATTCATACCAAGGATGAGCGATACGTATTCGGGCCCTGGTGATGCAGTTCTTAATTACAGGCAAAACACATACGCTATTCGTTTGGCAGATACGTACCTTATGGAAGCTGAAGCTTTGGGAGGTACAGGAACCAGGGCTCAGGCATTATTGGATGCTGTTAGGGCAAGGGTTGGCCTGCCTTCAATAGCAGTTCTCAATAGCTTCTATCAAAGACGAAAGAAGAAGGGAATTAGCTGGAGAAGGACACAGATGGTTCGATTTAGTTCGTTGGGGAGATGCTGCGGCTAAATTAAGCGGCAGAGGCTTCGTGACTGGTAAAAATGAAATCCTTCCAATTCCATTCAGGGAATTAGACGGTACTCAATTACATCAAAATCCTGGTTATAATTAAAATAAAAAGATATGAAAAAAATAATATTAAGTTTTGCGATTTTTTCGTTGATACTGGCCACTGGCTGCAGTACTCCTGATGGAATTGATTCTGATTTATCATCATTGGGTTCAACAAATCCAGGAAATTTCAACAAGATTTTCGATATAAGTACAGATAACTCCGGACTGGTTAAAATTACGCCTATCGCTGATGGCGTTACCAGATCAGTAATTGCATTAGGCCATGGTTCGGGCGACCCTGTTACGGTGTATCCTGGTGAGTTTGCAACACACAACTATCCTGAAGGCACCTATACTGTTGCCATTACCTCTTATGATATTGCAGGTAATAGTGTTACTAATGATTTTCCGTTGCAGGTTACTTATAGGGCTCCAGAAAATGTCAATGTTAATGCCAGTGTAAATGGTTACGATGTAACTGTGGCACCAGCTGCTGATTTTGCCAATTCCTACCAAGTGTATTTTGGAGATGTTCCTAATGAGGTCCCGACAACGGTTGCTGTAGGTGCCGCTACAGCACCTCATACTTACGCACCTGGTGTGTATACCGTAACTGTAGTTGCACAAAGTGGCGGGGCTGCCACAACAACTGCTACGCAAAGCATTACTGTTTATGCACCTTATACACTTCCAATTACTTATGAAAGCGCTACCCAAAACTACGGCATCGGCGGAACTTTCGGAGGAGTAGGTGTTGCTACTGTGGCAAACCCTTTCCCGGGAGGCATCAATACCAGTGCGCATGTTTGGAAATTCACAAAAGGAGCCGGAGCTGAAACATGGGCCGGTACCTGGACACCATTAGCTGCGCCAAACGGAGTGCCGCTTAATATTGACAATGGGAATAAATTCAAAGTCATGGTGTATTCTACAGAAGTAGGTAAGATGCTTCATTTCCAGCTTGAACAGGGCAGTGGTGGTTTTCCTAATACAGGAATAGATGTTGCTTCTACTGTTGCTAATCAATGGGAAGAATTAGTCTTTGATTTTGGCGCATCGGGAATTCCAGCCGGAACTACTTTTGGTCAAATTGTTTTTCAATATAATCTTTCAGGTGCTGGTGCAGGCGAGGTTATTTATATCGATAATGTTTCACAATCAAACTAAAAAAAATGAAAAGTACATTTAAATTTATATCACTTTTTGTCTTGGCTGCATCCCTTTTTACAGGATGCCAGGAAGATGATTACTCGCTGGGAGAATTAAAAGCTCCCACCAATTTGGTCATTACTACTTCTATTACCGGCCAGGATGCAGCAAATCCTAATGGAGATGGTTCGGGTTTGGTAGATATTAACGTAACGGCTGATAACGCAATGACCTATAAGATTGGTTATAACGACATTACCGATTTGGCAACGCCGCTTCAGTTTAGCAACATGTCTGGATCTGTAACCAAAAAATTTACTTCGGTAGGTTTGCATACTTACAGGATTACGGTAATTGCTTATGGCAAAGGCGGGACTTCTACCATCTCAACAAAAGATATTGAAGTCGTAAGTAATTTTGCTCCAACACCGGAAATCGTTACTTACCTGACTAACGATTCGTCTAAAACCTGGGTAGTTGATAAAAGCGTTCCGGGGCATTTTGGAGTAGGTCCTTTCGGCGGTTCGGTAATCCCGGAATGGTGGTCGGCAGCTATTAATGAAAAAGAAGCCTGCTGCCCTTGTTTCTACACAGCTATATTTACATTCAGCAAAGTTTCGGCTTCTGCTTACAGCATTCAGTCTGCTACTCCAGGCGGAGCATTTACAAAAACAGGTGCTTTGGCTTCAATTGCAGGCATACCGGCTTCAGGAGATGAAGGCTGTTACAGCTATGGTGGAGGAACCGGTGCATTTTCGTTTATCCCTGCAAGTTCAGGTATTTCGGCTTCAGCACCCTCTACACAGACAAGCATCCTGTTAAGCGGAAATTCAACTTTCATTGGATATGGAGCACTTCAGAAAGAATACGAAATCATGGTTATCAACGCCAACTACATGTACCTAAGGGTACAGGGTACAGAAACGGGTAACGCATGGTACCTTAAACTTAAACCCGCAGAATAAGAATAATAACTGTTTTTTATAAATCCATGGGGGTTGGTTTTTTAATCCCCATGGTAAATTTTTAACCAACTAATCACATCATCATTTTGGAACACAATCATTCATTAGGCTTTCGATTTTTTTATAAACTATTGATGTTGGCAGCTGCATTTTCATTGATAAACTGTAGTGGCGGCGGAAGTGGTGATGGAGGGGGAGATGATACTCCTGCCAACCTAATTATTAATTACGATGTTGTAGGTACCAGTGCTTCCAATCCGAATGGCGATGGAACCGGAAAGGTAAATTTCAGTGTTTCTGCAGATAATGCCACGTCCTATAAAATTTTGATTGAAGGTACTACCATCAATTCGACCACCGGAATATTCAGCTATACATTTACCCAAACCGGTACTAACAACTACACTGTTTATGTTTCTGCCTATAATGGAAGCAAATTCGTCTCAACATCAAAGAACATTGTAGTTTTTGTTACACCAACATTGGCCTGGGCTGATGAATTTAATACCGATGGTGCACCAGATCCTTCAAAATGGGGATATGAACTGGGAGCCGGAGGCTGGGGCAATAATGAATTGCAATATTATACCAGCAGGCCTGAAAACGTGATCGTCCAAGGCGGGCTTTTAAAAATCAAATTGTTAAAGGAAAGCTACATGGGCAGTAATTACACTTCGGCCCGGCTTGTGACCAAAAATAAATTCACCCTAAAATACGGAAGGGTAGACATCAAGGCCAAACTTCCTTCTGGAGGCGGAACCTGGCCTGCGCTTTGGATGCTTGGAGCGAATTACGAAACAAATCCTTGGCCGGCATGCGGCGAAATTGATATCATGGAACATGTGGGCAATTCACCTAACAGGATTTACAGTACCCTGCATCATCCCGGGCATTCGGGTGCTAACGGATCGGGGACTTCAATGATCGTGCCTAACGTATCTACCGAGTTCCATATTTATTCACTTGATTGGTCAGCAAGCACCATCAAGTTTTATGTTGACAATAACTTGCTGTATTCTTTTGACAATTCGGCAAGCTTACCTTTCAACAATCCTTTCTTCTTCATTTTCAATTGTGCAATGGGAGGAAATTTTGGAGGGGCAGTTGATCCTAACTTCACTGCTTCGACTTTTGAAATAGATTATATTCATGTTTATCATTAATTTTTGTTTGGGTTATAATTAATCATCAGGCAATTGGCACCTATCCTCATACAGTAGAAGCCATGCCTGATGATTTACCACCCAAATTATAAATGTTTGCTCCAAATAATACTTAAAAAAAATGCTAATAAAAAGAAAAATAAGAACATTACTTTTTGCTTCAATGTTGGGTGTCCTTTCATGCGGGCAATCGTCTGATGGCTCAGATCCGGGCAGTAATCCAACCCCAACAACCAATGAAGTCGACTTCTGGCTTACTAAAGCCACAGGAACCTCAAAACTTGAAAAACAATCGATAGTATTAGGATTTAGTACTACCAACAACATATACCCAAATATTGATGTCAATGATTCGCAGGTTTTCCAAACCGTCGATGGTTTCGGCTACACCCTGACCGGTGGAAGTGCGCATGCCATCAATCAATTAGGGACATCCAAAAAACAGGAATTATTACAGGAGCTTTTCGGTTCCAATAGCAATTCGATTTCTGTCAATTATCTAAGAATCAGTATCGGCGCCTCCGATTTAAATGCCACAGTATTCTCTTATGACGATATGCCGGCAGGGCAAACCGATACGGCTTTGTCAAATTTTAGTTTAGCACCCGATGCAGAACTGATCCAGATGCTGAAGGATATCCTGCTCATCAACCCGAATATTAAGATCATGGCTACTCCGTGGTCGCCACCGGTTTGGATGAAAGACAACAACAGTACCATCGGCGGAAGTTTACAGCCACAGTATTATGGTGTTTATGCCCAATATTTTGTAAAATACATCCAGGCGATGCAAGCACAGAATATCCGTATAGATGCTATTACGCCACAAAATGAGCCGTTGCACCCGGGCAATAACCCAAGCATGCTGATGACCGCTTTGCAACAGGCTGAATTCATCAAAACTAATTTGGGACCGGCTTTCCAAACTAACGGAATTACGACCAAAATTGTCACTTACGACCACAATTGCGACAAGCCGGAATATCCGATTACTGTATTGTCCGATGCGGGAGCCAATCCTTTTATTGATGGCTCGGCTTTCCATTTGTACGCAGGCGATATTTCAGCCCTGAGTACGGTTCGCGGACAATTTCCAACTAAAAACCTATACTTTACTGAACAATATACGGCATCGACCGGAAGTTTTGACGGCGATTTGAAATGGCATATCAAAAATGTGATTATCGGATCGATGCGCAATTGGAGCAAGACTGCATTAGAATGGAACCTGGCCAACGACGCTACATTCGGCCCACATACTGATGGTGGTTGTACAACTTGCAAAGGCGCTATTACGATTACCGGTAGCTTTGCCTACGAGAAAAATGTTGCCTATTATATTATTGCGCACGCCTCAAAGTTTGTCCCTGCCGGTTCGGTTAGGATCAGCTCAACACAGGCCGGAAGCATAAGCACCGCGGCATTCAAGACACCTGCCAATAAAAAAGTGCTTATTGCATTGAATGAAGGCACTTCTCCTCAGATTTTCAATATTAAATACAATAACAAATGGGTAGCCGTTCAGCTGGAAGCTGGCTCGGTAGGAACATTTGTTTGGTAAATCCCTATAGTTTAAGATGAAAAAACTAACCTTACTTTTTTTAACAGCCACATCAGTTGTGTTTTCGCAAAAGAAGCCACAATCAAAGCCAGTTCCGTATTCTACAAAGAATAAAACGGTAACAGTATACACATCTGCAGATAGTACGAATCTGCGTTTGTCTAAAACCGATAATTTACAGTTTCAGGAATTGAAGCAGCCACTGGAAACCCAAACCTGCATATTTGTTAACCCAAACAGGAAGTTTCAGACTTTTATTGGTATTGGGGGAGCAATTACG
The DNA here is from genome assembly GCA_049841115.1 of Flavobacterium sp. GTDB lineage: Bacteria > Bacteroidota > Bacteroidia > Flavobacteriales > Flavobacteriaceae > Flavobacterium. Next base: position 265,974 of record JASGHQ010000002.1, on the reverse strand, counting down.
GATGCGAGCGCTGAAGTTTTTGACAAATTACCTGATGCCAAAAAACAAGAATTCCTAAATGCCTATTATTCTAAAGATAAAGGCATTGGGTATACTTTGTTGCGAACCAACATGAATAGCTGTGATTTCAGTTCCGATAGCTACACTTATATCGAAGAAGGCGACAAAGACCTGAAAACATTCAATATAGATCACGACCGAAAATACAAAATCCCATTGCTCAGAAAGGCAATGACTACTATCGGAAAAGACTATACTTTTTACATAAGTCCATGGTCACCACCTGCCTTTATGAAAGATAACAAAAGCATGCTCCAGGGTGGAAAATTACTGCCGGAATTCAACCAGGCATGGGCAAATTATTATGTGAAATATATTAATGAATTACAGAAAAAAGAAGGATTCAATGTTTGGGGCCTGACGGTTCAGAATGAACCAATGGCGAAACAAACCTGGGAATCCTGTATTTTCTCTGCTGCCGATGAAAGGGATTTCCTGAAGAATTATTTGGGCCCAACATTGAAAAAGGCCGGGCTCGGAGATAAGAAAATTACCGTTTGGGACCACAACCGCGATTTGCTGTTGCAGCGCGCCAATACTATTTTAGAGGATGCAGAAGCAAGCAAATATGTGTGGGGAATAGGCTTCCATTGGTACGAAAGCTGGAGCGGAAGCGAACAGATGTATGAAAATGTGGGTAAGGTAAACGAACTTTATCCTGATAAAAAGCTGATGTTTACCGAAGGCTGCGTGGAAAAATTTGATGCCAAAAAATACCAGCTTTGGAAAAACGGCGAGCGTTACGGCAAATCGATGATCAACGATTTCAATAACGGTACTGTTGCCTGGACTGACTGGAACATCTTGCTTGATCAGTATGGAGGACCAAACCATGTGAAAAATTTCTGTTTTGCGCCAATCCATGCGGATACAACAACGGGTGAGCTGATCTATACCCCTTCTTATTATTTCATAGGACACTTTTCAAAATTCATTGAAAAAGGAGCCAAAAGGATCAGCAGTGCTGCTAGCAGGAGCCAGTTACTGACCACATCTTTCCTAAATCCCGACGGAAAAGTAGTAACAGTAGTGATGAACCAAAGCAACAAAAAAATCACTTATAACTTATGCATTGGTACTTCAGCTACTGAGCTGACGATACTTCCTAACGCCATACAAACTTTAGTTTACTAAAAAAATAAACCCATGATACGCAATGCCTACATACTGATTGGAAGAAGTGTTTTTGTACTTTTCATGTTTGTTTCAATAACTTCTTCCAGTCAAGGGTTTTTACATCGTGACGGACAAAAAATCGTTGATGGGAACGGGAACAATGTTTTACTGAGAGGCCTTGGTATCGGAGGCCTGATGGTTCAGGAAGGCTATATGCTGAAAACCGCTGATTTTGCCGGGCCACAATATCAGATCAAGCAAAAGATCACTGAATTAATCGGAGAAAGCAATACCAAGGAATTCTACGATGCCTACAAAGCCAATGGTTTGACCAAACGCGATGTTGATTCACTGGCGGCCTGGGGATTTAATTCCATCCGTCTGCCAATGCACTATAACCTTTATACATTGCCAATTGAGATGGAACCTGTAAAAGGCGAAAATACCTGGCTTGAGGAAGGTTTCAAAATGACCGATGATTTACTGCAATGGTGTACAGCCAATAAAATGTACCTTATCCTGGATCTTCACGCAGCTCCTGGAGGGCAGGGGATGGATGCCAATATTTCTGATTATGACACTTCAAAACCATCGCTTTGGGAAAACACAGCCAATCAGGATAAAATGGTCGCTTTCTGGAAAAAAATAGCAGAACGCTATAAAAACAATCCATGGATCGGCGGTTACGACATCATCAATGAACCGAATTGGAATTTTTCTGGAACCAATAAAAATGGCTGCGACGAAACCAAAAATGAACCTTTACGTGCCTTGCAGATGCGCATTACTAAAGCAATCCGCGAAGTTGATACCAATCACATGGTTATTATAGAAGGCAATTGCTGGGGAAATAATTACAAAGGCATGTTCCCGCTTTGGGATGACAATATGGCGCTGAGCTTCCATAAATACTGGAGCAATAACAACACTGCAGCCATTCAGGATATCATGGATTTAAGGAAAGAACACAATGTCCCGATCTGGCTGGGCGAAAGTGGCGAAAATTCAAATGTATGGTTTCAGGAAGTGCTCCATTTGGTGGAATCCAACAATATTGGCTGGGCTTTCTGGCCAATGAAAAAAGTAGAAAACATTGCCGGCGTAACCGATGTGAAACAAACAGAAGGTTATAAAAAACTATTGCAATACTGGAAAGACGGCAAAAACAAACCATCGGTTGAAGAAGCCAAAGCGATACTGATGCAAATGGCGGATAACTATAAAATGCAGAACGTCATTGTAAAACACGATGTGATCGACGCGATGTTCAGACAGGTGTACTCCAAAGACACAAAACCGTTTAAAAAACATTCATTGCCTGGGAAAATATTTGCAACCGAATATGATCTGGGCCAGATCAATCAGGCCTATTATGATAAGGATTACCAGAATCTTTGGGTTTCATCCGGGAAACATTCGGAGTGGAACAGTGGAAACCAAATGCGAAATGATGGTGTGGATATTGAAAAATGCTCTGATAAAATTACCAACGGCTATAACGTAAGCTTTATTGAAGACGGCGAATGGCTTCAGTATACAATCGATTCGGCATCTGCAAAAAGCTATGCAGTAACGATTCGTTTTTCAAATAAAAAGGCCGCAGGCAAAGTTTACCTTACCGATGAAAACGGGAACAGGCTTTCACAACCGATAAGCCTTCCGGCTTCGGGTGGAAATGGAAAATGGGCGACTATTCCGTTAGGCAAAATTTCTATGAAAAAAGGAAGCAATAAGATCCGGATTAATTTCGAAAAAGGCGGTTTTAACCTAAATTACCTAGAATTCAATCCATCAAAATAATCATTCAAAAAACGAACACCATATATGAAAAACATATTTACATTATTGTTATTAACAACTTCATTTTTAGGTTTTTCACAAAATAAAACTATTGACCAGAAAGTTGATGAGCTACTAAAAAAAATGACCCTCGAAGAAAAGATAGGCCAGCTCAATCAATATACGGGCGACAACACCGCTACCGGTCCGTTAACCATCAATCCTAACAAGCAACAGGAAATCAAAGACGGTAAGATCGGCTCGATGCTCAATGTCATTGGGCACCAATATACCAGGCAGTACCAGGAATTGGCCATGCAGTCGCGGTTGAAGATTCCCTTGTTATTTGGGTTGGATGTTATCCACGGATATAAAATCACATTCCCGCTTCCGTTGGCAGAAGCTGCCAGCTGGGATTTAAGTGCTATGGAACTATCTGCAAGGATTGCCGCGACCGAAGCTGCTGCATCCGGAATCCATTGGACTTTTGCGCCAATGGTTGATATTTCGCGTGATCCGCGTTGGGGGCGGGTGATGGAAGGTGCTGGAGAAGATACGTATTTGGGTTCCCGCATTGCTTTTGCGCGTGTAAAAGGCTTTCAGGGCAATAAGCTGGGAAACCTTAATTCGGTCATGGCGTGTGCCAAACATTTTGCAGCCTACGGTGCTGCAGTTGGGGGAAGAGATTACAATTCGGTAGATATGAGCAACCGGATGCTGTGGGAAACTTACCTACCGCCATTTAAAGCTTGTGTTGATGCCGGTGCGGCTACATTCATGAACTCATTTAATGACATTAACGGAATTCCGGCTACAGCCAATAAATATATCCAGCGCGATATTTTGAAAGGCAAATGGAATTTCCAGGGGTTTGTGGTTTCTGACTGGGGCTCGATTGGCGAAATGATTGCCCATGGTTACAGCAAAGACGGAAACCAGGCAGCCGAACAGGCAATCCTGGCAGGAAACGATATGGACATGGAGAGCAATGCTTACCGCAATAATCTTGCGCAATTGGTAAAGGATGGAAAAGTACCTATGAGTGTCGTGGATGAAGCAGTTGGCCGTGTTTTGCGCAAGAAATTCGAATTGGGTTTATTTGATGACCCTTTCAGGTATTGCAATAAAGAGCGCCAGGACAAAGCTTTAAACAATCCGGAACATACTAAGGCTGCGCGTGAAATTGCAGCTAAAAGCATTGTTTTACTAAAAAATGAAAAAAACATCCTGCCACTTTCAAAAGAAACGAAAACCATTGCCTTTATCGGGCCGATGGTAAAACCAAAAAGGATCAATCACGGATTTTGGTCTATCAATTTAAAGGACGTAGATTCCAGCTATATTGTTTCACAATGGGAAGGCTTGGAGCGTAAAGTAGGTAAAAATACCAAGTTATTATATGCCCGAGGCTGTGGCGTGGAGGACATGAGCAAAGCAGGTTTTCAGGAAGCTGTCAATGTTGCCAACCAGGCAGATGTTGTAGTTTTGAGTATTGGCGAGCGTTTTGACATGAGTGGTGAAGCAAAATCAAGGAGCAATATCCATCTGCCAGGGGTTCAGGAAGATTTGGTTAAAGAATTGCAGAAAACCGGAAAGCCGATCGTTATCCTTATCAATGCAGGGCGTCCGCTGATTTTCAACTGGACTGCAGATAATATGCCGGCAATACTTTATACCTGGTGGCTGGGTTCCGAAGCCGGAAATGCTATTGCAGATGTGCTTTTTGGGGATTACAATCCGTCCGGTAAACTGCCAATGACATTCCCAAGGGAAGAAGGTCAGATTCCGATTTATTATAATCATTTCAGTACAGGAAGGCCGTCTATCAATGAAGACAAGGTGTATAAATCGGCTTATATCGATTTGCCTAATTCACCGAAATTCCCTTTTGGATTTGGTTTGAGTTATACTACATTTGATTATTCGAATCTGAGGCTGTCAAAAACTGCCATGAAGTATAATGAAACGATTGAAGTTTCGGTAACTATAACCAATACCGGAAAACGAGCCGGAGAAGAAGTTGTGCAGTTGTATCTTCAGGACAAGTTTGGTTCAGTCGTGCGCCCGATACTTGAATTAAGGGATTTTCAAAAAATTAAACTAAATGCAGGCGAAGCCAAGACCATCACGTTTTCCATTGATAAGGAAAAGCTTTCTTTTTATAACAGTGATTTGCAATGGGTTGCTGAACCGGGAGATTTTGAAGTCATGATCGGCGCATCATCCGCTGATATTAAATTGAAAAGCGCATTTGAATTAATTCCATAACCATGAAAAAATTAGTATTGCTATCGGTTTTGATTTCTACATTGGGATGTGCCCAGCAAAACAAGCGCAAATTAGTCTGGCAGGAAGAGTTTAACGGAAAGACGTTAGACGAGAAAACCTGGAACTTCGAATATGGCGATGGCTGCCCAAACAACTGTGGCTGGGGCAATAATGAAAAGCAGCTTTATACGAACCAGAATCATGAGCTTAAGGACGGTAAATTAGTCATTACGATAAAAAAAGAAGATGATCATTATACGTCTACCCGAATCACCACAGCCGGAAAAAAAGAATTCAAATACGGCAGGATGGAAGCAAGGGCTAAGCTTCCGGTAGGGAAAGGCATCTGGCCTGCGTTCTGGATGCTAGGTTCCAATATCGGGAAAGTGGGTTGGCCTAAAAGTGGCGAAATAGACATATTGGAATATGTTGGCCGCGACCCGCATCAGGTATATACGACATTGCATACACAAGACAGCCATGGCAATTCCAAGAATTCCAAGAAAACCGAAATAAATAACATTGAAGAAGGTTACCACGTTTATGCAATAGAATGGAATAAGGATAAGATTGAGTTTTTCGTAGACGAACTTTCTGTTTATACTTTTAAGCCTGAAGTTAAAAACGAAGATACATGGCCTTTTGACCAGCCGTTTTTCTTTATCATCAATACTGCGGTTGGCGGAAACTTTGGTGGCCATGACGTTGATAATTCTATTTTTCCGCAACAGTTTGTAGTTGATTATGTTAGGGTTTATCAATAAAATCGAAAAATAATAACTTATTTTTAACAATATTTTTCCAAAAAATTTGTTTTATATCAAAATTGTTCTAAATTTGAATTATAAATAACCCACAAAAAACAGCGTTTGCCTATAGAAAACAAATACTTTTTAGATTAAAAACCACTTTTTTTAACGCATACTAAAAGGTATTATTATGGCAAAAACGCAGCTCCCTGATGCGATATTAGTTAATAAGTACATTGCCGGCGATGAGAATTCCCTTGCAATACTTGTTGAACGACACCAGTCAAAAATTTACGGATATATTTATTCGAAAGTTTCTGATAGAGACCTTACTGAAGATATTTTTCAGGAAACCTTCTTTAAAGTGATCCACACTTTAAAAAGTAAAAAATACTATAACGAAGAAGGTAAATTTTTATCTTGGGTTTTACGTATCGCGAACAATCTGATTGTGGATAAATTCCGCAATGACAAAAAAATGTACATGAAAAGGGATACTGAGGAATACTCGATTTTCTCTACCATTACAGACAGTTCACCGAATATTGAAAAAGAACTGATTAAAAACCAGGTCGATATGGATTTGAAAAAAATAATCCAGGAACTTCCTCAGGACCAGAAAGAAGTTTTGATGATGCGTTATTATTCTGATATGAGTTTTAAGGAAATAGCGGATATCACTGGGGTTAGTGTCAATACGACATTAGGAAGGATGCGCTATGCCATCACTAATTTGAGGAAGGTAATAGAAAAAAATCAAATTTATTTGCCTTCCTAGACAATAAAAAGTAATTTTTTGCGTTATATAATAAAACCAACTTAAATTATATGGCAAAACTTTACTCTAAAAGAAAATTAGCACCCAAAAAAATGTTACCTAAAAAAGAAACCATACGTTTAATACTTCAATATTCTTGTGCATTGAATATCGTAAAAGTAGGTAATATGAACTTCGACAACATCGCTAATTAAGAAACATCCCGGTACAATTACCGGGATGTTTTTTTATGATATTCGTCCAATATTTTTTTATTCCCGATGGCTTTGGTGATGATGTCCTTTTCCAAATCCCAGCCACGTGCCGGGGAATATTCCCTTCCGTACCAAATGATCTGAAGATGCAGGTCGTTCCACAATTCTTTCGGGAAAATGGCTTTGGCATCTTTCTCTGTCTGAACCACGTTCTTTCCACTCGATAAATCCCAGCGGTGCATCAGTCGGTGAATGTGTGTATCAACCGGAAAGGCCGGAACACCAAATGCCTGCGACATAACAACGCTCGCGGTTTTATGCCCAACAGCCGGCAAGGCTTCCAAAGCTTCAAAGCTTTGAGGAACTTCGCCATTGTGCTTTTCAATCAATATTTCAGACAAACCGTGTATCCCTTTTGATTTCATTGGCGATAATCCGCAAGGCCTGATGATTTCCTTGATTTCCTCTATCGAAAGCTTTACCATATCATACGGATTATCTGCTTTTGCAAATAAAAGCGGTGTGATTTGGTTTACCCGAACATCAGTGCATTGTGCTGAAAGCAAAACCGCAATCAGCAGAGTATAAGGATCTTTGTGGTCAAGCGGAACCGGAATGGTAGGGTATAATTCGTTTAAGGCATTTATAACGAAAGCTGCTCGTTCTTTTTTGGTCATTTTAGTCTAAATTTGTGGCGTAAATTTATGAAACTTATATCAAAATGACTTCATTGCAAAAAGGAGATAAAGCTCCTGATTTTTCAGCTGTTGACCAAGATGGAAACACACATACACTAGCCGATTACAAAGGAAAGAAGCTTGTTGTTTTCTTTTATCCTAAAGCCAATACCCCAACATGTACGGTAGAAGCCTGCAATATGAGGGATAATTTTGAACGGTTCCAAAACAGCAATTATACTTTGCTGGGCGTTAGCGCTGATACTGCGAAAGCACAGGGGAATTTCAGGAAGAAATTCGACCTGCCTTTTCCGCTTTTGGTAGATGAAGATAAAAAAGTCATAGAGGCTTTTGGTGTTTGGGGACCAAAAAAGTTTATGGGGCGTGAGTTTGACGGCATCCACAGGACTACATTTATAATCAATGAAAAAGGAATCATTGAAGAAGTGATCAGCGATGTAAAGTCAAAAATCCACGCCGATCAGATCTTAAAGTAATTTTATATAAAATTAAATTTGGCCGCCTGCTTTATCAATACTGCCGTATTGCTGGCATTGAGCTTTGTCATCAGGCTTTTTCTATGGCTGTCTACGGTATGCGGGCTTACAAATAGCTTTTCTGCAATCTGCTGGTTGGTAAATCCTTCCGCAATGAGTTCAAGGACTTCTTTTTCACGGCTGCTAAGTACCGGGATTTCTGATAGTTCCTTTCTTTCATTGGTATTTAGGTTTACATCAACGCTCAGGTACATTTTTCCGTCTTCTACAGCTAAGAGGCATTTTTCTATTTCTTCGCGGTTGGCATTTTTTACCAAATAACCGTCAGCGCCATTTTGCAGCATTTGCGTAATATAGCTACGCTCGTTAAAGGTACTCATGCCAATAATCTTGATTTCAGGAAAATCGGTTTTGATTTTTTTAGCCAATTCCATCCCGCTGATTTCAGGCATATTGATATCGGTAAGCACCATATCTGGCTGATGTTTTCCTATCAATTCAAAAGCTTCGTAGGCATTGTTGGCGCTGGCCGTTAATTCTACATACGGGATCTGCTTGAAAATGGCACGCAATCCTTCCAAGACCATCGGATGATCGTCTACAATGATCAGTTTTATTTTATCAGTTGTTCCCATCCTCACATTCTATAAAGATCGATGTTCCTTTTCCCGGCTCCGATTTTACATCCATACTTCCTTTGAGGTAATTGACCCTTGATTGTATGTTGCGCATTCCTGCCGATTGCATCATGTCTGTAGCATTGATGTCAAATCCAATTCCGTTATCTTCTATCGTAATGGCAAAATGTCCATTGGCATGGCGGAAGAGCTGTACCAAAATCTGCGAAGCGCCCGAATGTTTGACCGCATTGTTCACAAGTTCCTGGATAATGCGATAGAGTGTTACTTCAGTTGTATTGTTTAGTTTTTGGTCAATGCCATGCAGTTCACAATTAATGGTAAATGACTGGTTGACAGCCAATGAATCACAATAATCCAAAATGGCCTGTTTCAATCCGGCTTTTACCAAAGATTCAGGCATCATATTGTGTGAAACCCGGCGTAGTTCACCAATTGACTCGTCTAGTTTTATCAGCGCACGGTCAAAGGCAAGTCCGTTTTCTTCTGTCAAGATTAAATTTCCTTTCATGGCTCCTAATTGAAGTTTGATGCCGCTCAGCAATCCGCCCAAACCATCATGAAGGTCTTTTGCCATTCGGCTGCGTTCCTCTTCCTGGCCTTTGAGCAGGGATTGTGTGGCTAATAGTTGTTTTTCGGTTTCTAATTCGGTTATGCGTTGTTGCTGTAATTTTTTACGATGGTTGTAATTTCGGTAAAATAATAATAAAATAAGGAGCAGGGCTACAGTTCCTCCGATGAGGAAATAATTGAGTGTGTTTTTCTGCTTCAATTCGGCTTGCTGAAGTTTGATCTGGTTTTCCTTTTTTTCTGTTTCGTATTTTTTGCTCAATTCTGCTTCAAAATCGGTAAGGTCTTGTTTGTTTAAGATGACCTGGATTGAATCTGATTTCAACTGAAACTTCTGGGCCCTTGTAAAATCGTGTTTGGCGTAATTAATATTGGTCAACGTATTGTAGAATGACTGTATCAATTCCTCATCATCCGCTACCTTTGAAAGCCCTTTTAGCATTATATCTTCAGCTTTTGAATAATTGTTTTCAAAAAGGTATTTACTGGCGTTGAAAATGGGCAATTTCCTCAAATCTGATTTGGCATAAGGAGCATCCGGGTTTTCTTCCAGAAATTTGTTGAGCTGGTTTAGGTAATCATTAAACCGGGCTGGGTTGGCATTTCGGATATTCATATTGATCAGATTCACCAAAGCCTTTACTTTAGATCGCGGAATGTCATTTTTCTCAGCAATCCTCAGTAACTCCATAAATAATCCTTCAGCATCCTTAACTTTATCCAATTCCTGGTAGGCTATGGCGGTATTGTTAAGGCTGATCAGCAATCCCTTTAGGTTATTGTATTTCCTTCCGGCTGCAATGCCTTTCTTCCCATAAAGAAGCGATTTCTCAAAAGACCCAATTTCATAATAGAGCCTTGAAAGGTTTCCATACATTATCGAAAGATTGGCCGTATCCTTTATTTCCTCTGTAAGTTTCAAAGCTTTCTGTGCGGTCTGAACGGCCAAAGTATCCTTGTTTAGATTCAGATAAATGACAAAAAGGGTCCTTAACGCTTCTGCTTTTTGAATATTGTTTTTGTTTTTCGTAGCAATTGTAAGCGCTTTATTGGTAAAATCCAGTGCTTTATCAAATTCCTGGGTCGAATGGTAGATTTTTATTCCGGTAAAATAATAGTCGTAATCATAACGATGTGCTTTTTTTTGGTCAATGATACTCTTTCCTTTCTTCAGGAAATACAAAGCAGAATCGGTGTCATTCTGCAGGTAATCGCTAGTCAGCTGGAAATACAGGTTGATTTTGGCCGTGTCCTGCTTTGAGGCCTGTATCAGTTTTTTTATGCTATCTGTATCCATCCGTTGCTGCGAATACAGAGTAGCAGATAAAAAAAGAAAAACCGATACGAGGCAAACAGAAATTTTCATAAGACAAATTTAGCCTTTGGTTACTTTTTCTCAATCCCTTAAAAAAGGAATTTTTAATAGTGGTTATTTCCCTTTTTTCTGGGATTGATTCCAAGCTAGAGCTCTGGTACCTTTGTTCTACCATATCAAATATAAATTTTAATCCAATAAAAATAAACTTCTTATGAAACAAATTCTACTCTTTTTAGCGATGGTTTGCTGCTGGTGCCCTATAAGTGGCAATGCGCAAAGTATCATCACCATAGGATTAGGTTATCCTTTGGCCAACGCCGACAACATTACGGAAGATAATGATGGAAACCTATACATTGCAGATGGCATAAATAGACAGATTTTCAAGATAGATCCCAATAACAAGACCAGCATTTTTTCAACGGCAGCTATCGGGAAGCCCAATGCACTTGCGGTAGATGGCTTAGGTAAAATATATGTGACTTTTTCTGATCCAGGAATCAATAACAGGATCTATAAAATGAACAATGATGGCACCAATGCTACAGTTTTAGCCACTATGAACAGTGCCGGCAAGGAATTGAAGATATACGGTAATAACCTTTATTACCTTACTTACGGCTTTCTGTTCAAGCTCGATTTTGCGGGAACACAAATAGGGTATACCTATAATGATGTTCTTGTCAACGCCTCTGATTTTGCCGTAAATACCACATCCGGCGACCTATTTTTCCTGTTGGGCAATGTGTCCCAGATCATGAAAATGAGCAGTAATGGTTCTACTTATGAAAACTGGGATAGCGGCCTGCAATATGTTTCGGGGATAGATTATACGCCGGGCTTAGGACTGATCGCTTCCGGGCCGAGGAATAACCAATATCTCAACAACGATTTGATCAGCATGTATAAAAATCCCAATGGAACGGTCGCCATTAATTTCCTGGCAACTATACCAACCAATGGAACCAATGGAATAACAAGAGCCCTGGTCGGTAAACATTTCCAGCAGGCCCATTGCCTTTATCAGTATATCAATTCTCAAACATTTACGGTGAAAACACTTTTATATCCAGACAATGTGGTAAAAGAGCGCGGCAGCAGGTTCACAGCACCAGCAGGAATTGCTTTCGATCCGGCAGGCAATAGTATTTTTATAAATGATATCGATGTAAATACCGGTTATAAAGCCATTAAGAAAATAAACGGTACCAATTTCAATATCTCAAATATTTATCTTACTACCAATGTTTTGGCCGGTGGCTTATCCATTACTCCCAACAATTATCTGTATGTGGCAGACAGGACCAGCAATTCGATAAAGAATATCAGCTTTGACGGAACCATTTATACGGATGTGATCACAGGTTTGAATGCGCCTTATTTTGCAAGAAGCACCGGGTTAAAGGATTTTTACAGCTTGAGCGGCAATGGGTCTTTGGTCAGTAGGTATTTCAGCTTTATACAGTCTGGCTACATTTACAGCAATATTGGAAGCGGCCTTATTAATGCAAGGTGTTTTGATATGGATACCAACGGTAATTTCTATGTGGCTGATTATACAGATAACAACATTAAGAAAATAGCACCAAACAATACTACAACCAATCTTGGCGGCGGATACCATCTGCCAAGCTGCGTAGTCTTTAAGGATAACTATGTTTATATTGCCGACACGGGCAATGATGCCATAAAAAGAGTTAATGCCGATGGAAGCGGTCTAATAACCATTGGCAGTGGCTTCAATAAGCCCGAAGGGATCTGTCTGAATGCAGATGGAACCAAGCTTTTTGTTGCAGATACCGGTAACAATGTGGTAAAAATCATTGATTTGGCTACACTTTCAATACCTGAAACTTCGGCAAATGTACAGCTGAAAATTTATCCTAACCCAACTGCCGATTTTATCAGGATTTCTTCAGATGAGCAAATTGTTGCTGCCGGGATCTTTACGATAAATGGACAGCTGTTATTCAAGATAAGCAATATTGAAGATAAAATTTCACTGGAAAATTACCCGAAAGGAATTTATCTGCTGAAAACCAAGTTTGAAAACGGAACCGCAATTACTTCCAAAATCATTAAACAATAAAACTCATGAAAATTTCTACTTTACTATTTACTGTCTTTTTATTGTCTTTTTCCCAATTGAAGGCTCAAGATGACCTGATCCTTGATTATACTTTTGACGGCAATGCTAACGATCATAGCGGAAACAATAATAACGGCACGGTTTACAACGCAACGCTAACTTCAGACAGGTTCGGAAATCCTGATGGCGCCTATGATTTCAACGGATCTTCAAGCTATATCGAATTTCCGTCAAGCGGCTCGATGTCGCAGCTTTATGATACCGGGGAGTTTACCATTTCGGCCTGGATAAAAATCAGGAATTGGTTCAACAATTGGAATGTTTTTTCGATAATCGAGCAATACAACCCCAATACTGATTTTGGCTCATTGCTGCTCGAAGCCAACTGGGCAACCGGCGGAATCAATTTTATTGCTGGTTATAACGCTCCATCGGTAGGTGGTAATTTTGCATGGAATTTCAACCAATGGTACAATATTACCGTTACCTACAAAATAGCTTCAGGCGAAATCAATTTTTACATCGATGGGAATTTGCTACAGACTGTTGCCTATAATCAGGGCTTTTCACAGGATATCATAAACCCTTATGTTATCGGAAGGAGCCTCAGCGGCCCGGATGAATACAGTGATGGCGTGATCGATGACCTTAAGATTTTCAAAAGAGCCATTAATGCTGCCGAAGTAAGCACGCTTGTAAGCACAGGAAGCCTGGCAACGCAAACTATTGATCACGCTTCGCAACGTCTTGTGGTTTTTCCAAACCCAGCTACAGATTTTATCCAAATTTCTTCCGGAAGCGGGATTCAGTATGCAGAACTATTTGATCTAAATGGTAAACTGCTTTTCAGAACAGAAAATATAACGGATAAGATTTCACTGGAAAATTTTTCTAAAGGAATGTACCTGCTGAAAACCCAATCTGAAAACGGGCCAACAATTTCTAAAATAATTAAACAATAAAGTATCATGAAAATAGGTAAAACTACTGAAGCATTGCTAATGCTTTTAGGCTTTTTGGTTATGATTTGCATCACTGCATTCGCCTAGGCATGATGAAAATCTTTGATGCAAATGGGTGAAGAGAGACTTCTGTTAGTAACATCAAAAACAACGAGATCGAAGTTGGACAATTGCCGAAAGATGTCTATATCATTCGTATCTACACAGACGAAGGAACCGTAAGCCTAAGGTTTATAAAAGAATAATATTCCGATTAAAATTACAAACTTAAAGACAACATTATGAAAAAAATTACATTCACACTATTAGCTTTTATTGCCACGAGCGCTGCATTCAGCCAAGGCATACGCGCTCTGGATGGCTCAGAACATTATTTCCGTTATGCAACGATTTACGATTGGGATTGCTGTTTATTTGGCCCCGGAATTGATGATGGTCAACCTTACAACTATCTTGTCGATGGTCATTTTAAGGTTAGCTATGACGCAACAGGGCAAGGAACAATTGTTGAGTCAACAGGAAATTATGCTTCTTCTTATCCTGTTGGTTCTAATTATAATCAAGATTTCGGATATTCATCAAATCCTACATACAAAAGCCTGACTTATAATGATCAGTGCTGTAATGCTGATGGAGACAAAATTTATGTTGAGTTAAGTGATGAAATTTTGCTTTCAACATTGGAACTACAGAAACCTGAAATGACTGCAATTGCTTATCCGAACCCTTATTCTAAAAGTTTCAATCTGGTTGTAAACAATCCGGCTGAATCAACCATCAGATTGAAGGTGTATGATATGATTGGAAAACTCATTGAAGAACTTGAGATGAAACCAAATCAAATTCCTGTTATTCAGATAGGAAATCTCTATTCAGCAGGAGTTTACTGTATTGTATTATGTCAAGGGAAGGAAGTAAAAACCTTAAAAGTGATCAAAGAATAAAAAACGGAAAATAATATCCAAAGCTAAAAAGCATTACTTAACCTTTAAATTACTAAATAAAAAAATCCGGACTGTTAGTAGACAATCCGGATTTTTTTATGCTTTTTCCAGTATTTTGTTTGGGTCATACCCAAACAGCTGGTGCGTTTTTATAATTTCTGCAATCCCTTCCGGCAGTAGTTTTTCCCAACCCGGACTACCGTCGCTAATCATTTTAAGGACTTCTCTAGAGAAAATCTTTAAGTGACCTTTGTCAAAATCGGTAATGTCAACCACTTTTCCGTTGTAGGCAAAGAATTTGTATAATTCCTTCATCCGCGGATGTACCTTAAGGTTTTGCGAAGTGATGATTTCCCCGTTTTCATCTTCCATTGGATAAAGGAAAACCTTCAGGTCACGATAGAATAATTTACCAAAAGCTTCCAGGATTCCACCACTTAAATGGCGATAATACTTCTCATCGAAAATATCGACAAGGTTATTTACACCCATTGCCAATCCCATCCGGGCTTTGGTATAGCTTGCAAAATATTCCACCACTTTATAGTATTCCTGGAAATTGGAAATCATTACGGTTTGGCCTAATGAGCATAAAAGTTCAGCCCTGTCCATAAAATCCCTTTCATCAATCTCGCCTTCCGAGCGCAGATTGGACAAGGTGATCTCAAAAACCACTAAGGTGTTGTCTTTTTCTACTTTGCTTTCATCAAGGAACATTTTCAATGATTTCTCATACATGTCCATATTTACCTGTGTCACCGGACGGAAACTTCCTCTAAGCGCCAATATGTTTTTCTTGTAAAGAATGGCGGCAGGGAGTACGTTTTGTCCGTCTGGGCCAAACATTACGGCATCGGTCATACCGTTTTTAACTAATTGCAAACTCATCAATCGGTTGTCCACATTTTCAAAACGCGGCCCTGAAAAATTGATGGTGTCGATTTCCAACTGGTCTTTATCTAAATGATCATATAGGTAACGCAACAATTTTTTAGGATCGTTGTATTTGTAAAATGCACCATAAATCAGGTTCACACCAAGTACACCAAGAGCTTCCTGCTGCAAACGGGCATCGTTTTCCCTAAAACGGATATGCAATGTGATTTCGTTGTATTCTTCTTCTGCCTCAACCTGGTATTTGATCCCAACCCAGCCATGGCCTTTGAATTGCTTCGCAAAATCGATGGTTGACACCGTATTAGCATAACTAAAAAACAGTTTGTTAGGATGTTTGTCCCTGCTCAAACGCTTTTCAATCAGTTCCACTTCGTGTGAAAGCATGTTTTTAAGACGGCTTTCGGTAACATACCTTCCGTCATGTTCAACGCCATAAATGGCGTCACTAAAATCTTTGTCGTAAGCAGACATGGCTTTTGCGATAGTTCCTGATGAACCACCAGACCTAAAAAAATGTCGTACCGTTTCCTGACCAGCTCCAATTTCGGCAAAAGTTCCGTAGATATTTTCATTAAGGTTGATTCTCAGGGCTTTATCCTTTAAAGAAGGAATCTGCTCAATATCTCTATCACCTTTTAATTTAATATCTTTTCCAGATGTTTCCATAAAATTATTGTAATACTTTGCAAAGTTACTAAAATGCCCATTTTTATAAAAGAGAAATTACTGCTAATTTTGTATTAATTTGGCTCAGAAAAATTACTTTTATAAGAAGTAAAAAAGTAACATCAAAAACCGTGCTATTATGCAAGTTTATTTTCTCGGAACCGGAACGTCACAAGGAATTCCTGTTATAGGAAGCGATCATCCTGTGTGCAAGAGTACCGATTTGAAAGACAAAAGATTGCGTGTTTCGGTTTGGGTAAGCTGGGGCGATAATTCAATTGTGATCGACTGCGGGCCCGATTTCAGGCAGCAAATGCTGGTTTCCGGATGTGCCAAACTCGATGCCATCCTTTTTACCCACGAGCATGCCGACCATACTGCGGGCCTGGACGACATACGGCCTTTTTTCTTTAGGCAGAAAAAGGACATTCCCGTTTATGCGCACCAACGTGTTTTGGGAAACCTTAAGAAGCGTTTCGATTATATCTTTGAGAACTGAAAACAAATACCCCGGAGCACCCGCCGTTCAGATATTTGAAGTTAAGAACAATGAGGATTTCCTAATTAATGGCACTAAAATTGTGCCGGTTGAAGTTGACCATGCCAATCTCCAGGTTTTTGGATACCGGATTCAGGATTTTGTTTATCTGACAGATGTAAAAAGCATCAGCGATACAGAGATTGAAAAGCTAAAAGGAGTGAAGGTGCTGGTGGTTAACGCATTGCGGGAAGAAGCACATCATTCACATTTTAGTTTGCAGGATGCGTTAGATTTCATACATTTGGTTCAGCCTGAAAGAGCATATCTAACCCATATCAGCCACTTGCTGGGCTTTCATGAAGTAGTTCAGCAAAGGTTACCTGAAAATGTATTTCTGGCTTATGACAATTTAAAAATTACAATCTAAAATGAGAAAATCACTATTCTTATATCTTTTTATCATTGCACTGCTGATGAATATTTTTACCTATAAATATTTTACATCAAAAGAAGCCGGTGAGAAAAAATCGGAAGCAAATGCAACTCAAACGGATTCTATTGCAAAGCCGGAAACTCCAAATTTTACTAATGACCCGGATATTTTTGCGCTTGAGAATAATGACAGGGCTCAGAATTACTTATTCGAAACTGCCAATGTAAAGGATATACCGGCATTTACAGAAAAGGTTAAGCAGGCGCTTTTGTCGTATAATGACAGCCCGGAAGGGAACAAATATACGGATCAGCCAAAGATGGGCGAACAAAAATTCATCATCAACAGCATCAAGCTGATCAATCACCGTTGGATTGTTGCCAATTACAGCAATGGCCAGGTTTGGGGTGAAGTTTTATTGAAATATTTCATAGATGATAAAGGTGCGGTTTCTTTTGAGATAATGAATTCCTATCTGTATCCTGTGTCATTAAATTAAGCTATTATAATTCTGTCAAATGAAAAAAATAAGTACACTTTTAGTTGTATTACTGTTGGTTTCCTCATGCAAATATATTGACCAAAAAGAAGAAGCTGATGAAACTAAAGCTGCAACTGCGGCTACCGATTCTCTTGTAAATGACAAAGATGAAAACGGTTGTTTGGCCTCGGCAGGTTATGTTTGGTCAAAAGTAAACAAAGAATGCGTAAAAGGATTTTCTGGAATCCAGCTGAATCCGATCGACAAACCGGATAATGATGACGAAACCTTAAGCGCTTATGTTTTGTTCAATGAAGATGCGAGCAAAGCCGAAATATTCCTTCCGAAAGATACTACCTCCATAGTGCTGTCAAGAGCTGCGGAAGGAAAACCTTGGATTGCAGATGACTGGGAATTAATTCCGTGGAAGGGCTATGTGCTTAAAAAAGGCGGTGAAAATAAATTTGCAGGCGATGGTGAAATGGGGCAGAAGTCGATCAATACTGATACCGAACAACAATAAAAATAAAGCCTTGAAATTTTCAAGGCTTTATTTTTATTATGACTGTAACCAGTTTTTAAAATCAAAGAAGTTTTGCGGCGCTACGCCATGTCCGACAGGATATTCCCTGTAATCTACCGGAATCCCGAGGTCTTTCAAAACCGGAATCGATTTTCGTGCCCATTCTACAGGAATTACCTGGTCAACGGTTCCGTGAGAAGCAAATATCCTTAGGTTTGAAAAATTGTTTTCTTCAAAATCATCCACAGCAATCTCGGCATTCAGGTAACCGCTCATGCCTACTACGCGCTGCACTTTTTCAGGATAGGATAAAGCTACAGCATAACTCAGTATACAACCCTGGCTAAAACCGATCAGTGTTACATTATTGGCATCAATCGGGTATTCAGAAATCAATTCGTCAATAAAACCGGCAATAATGTCACGCGAAGCTCTTGCCTGCGCAATATCTGAAAACTTATTCTCATCAGCATCAAAGTTAATCGCATACCACGCATAACTTCCGTACATCATGTCAAAAGGCGCACGGGCAGAAACCACAAAATAGTCGCCCGGAAGCTCAGATGCAAACGAAAACAAATCTTCCTCATTGCTGCCATATCCATGGAGTAATAGCAGCAGTGGATTCCTATCGAGCTTTGTTTTTGGCTCCCTAACTAAGTGATGTAATGTCATTGTTAAATAGTTTTAAAAACTTTCTGGAATAATTTCCCTAATAAGGGCAGTGGTGTAGTTTCACCTTTTGCGGCGGTAAAGATTCCGTAAATGGTCAATACAGAAACGAAGATCCACATCGGTGCCGCAACATAAATGCTTTCAAAACTGGCAATAGAAACGCCAAGTATGATAAAGGTGAGGGTAAGGCCCAGTCCCTGCCTGATGTGGAAAGAAGCGTATTGGTTCTTGTTTTCCGAATTCATTGACAAAGCGATCAGCACGCCAACAATTAAGATGTAGCTTGTGATGGCTGCGGTTTTTCCTTCGGCTATGGTTTGCTTATCCATTGATGATTAATTTTTTCTTGTTGTAAATCCCGATGGCTTTTCCTTTCATCTGTTGCCCGAGAAAAGCCGAATTTTTTGATTTAGATAAAATATTTTCCTTGCTAAATGTCCAGTTTTCTTCTGTTGTGAATAATGAAAATGAAGCAATGTTGTTTTCTTTAATAACCTGATCTTTAATGTTTAATATACTTTTACCGGAAGTTAATTTTTCAATTATTTTTTCCAAAGGCAAAACAGTGAGCAATGCTCCGAATGCGCTTTCCAATCCAATGGTTCCGTTTTTAGCCAAATCAAATTCCATCTTCTTATGCTCGATGTCGATTGGGTTGTGATCGCTGGTAATGCAATCGATAGTATTGTCTAAAACTCCGGCAATCAATGCCTGCCTGTCTGCTTCAGCCCGAAGCGGCGGCGTAACTTTATAGCGCGTATCAAAACCTTCCAGCTTTTCATCATTCAGGACCAAATGATGTACCGCAACGCTACAAGTTACATTCAAGCCTTTTTCCTTGGCATCTTTAATCAGCGCAACAGACTGGGCTGTAGATATTGTAGGGATATGTAGCTTTCCGCCGGCATATTCCAGTAAAAAGAGGTTTCTGGCAACAATAATCTCTTCAGCCAGGTTTGGGATTCCCTTCAAGCCTAATCGGGTGGAAACAATCCCTTCATTGGCGACGCCATTTCCTTTGATGTCCTGATCTTGTGAAAAAGCAATTAGCAATCCGCTAAAATCCTGTACATATTGCAGGCCAATCTTCATCAGGTTCGCATTGGAAAGGCTTTTATTATAATCGCCAAAGGCAATGGCCCCGGCGTTTTTCATATCGTATAATTCGGCCAGGTCATTGCCTTCGCTGCCTTTGGTCAGCGTACCGATCGGATACAGTTCGGTTACCGAATTTGCCGCTTTTTGCTTTACAAAATGAACCTGCGATTGGTTATCGATTACCGGATAGGAATTGGGTTGCAATGCGATTCCCGTAAAACCGCTCCTGGCAGCAGCATTCAGGCCATTGGCAATGGTTTCACGATCTTCAAACCCTGGCTCGCCAAGCGAAACGCTCGTATCAAACCAGCCTTGTGAAACATGCAGGTCCTCATGGTGGAATTCTTCGTGATTGTCAATATTTAAAAGCGAAACACCAATTTCCTCAATAATGCCTCGTGTTATTTTTATATCAACTGTTTGATTGTGATACGGACTTTTAGGGTCAATAATTTTGGCTTTGCGGATGATCAGGTTCATTTTACAAATTTTTGAATGAGTAGTTCGAGTGCTAAAAAGAGTAGGGCTAAGATCACAAACCATTTCCAGATTTGCGTATCGGTCCGGTCGGTTTGTATGGTGTTGAATACCGTTTCGATGTCGTCAATTTCCTTGAAATTGCTTGCAATGTCCGGATTGGCCAAAGCCAGGTCGCTTTCGGTACGGTTGTAATTAAAGCTAATGTTCTGTACCAATTCTGATCCATTAAAAATACCAAAATTCCCGGCTTCCGACGGACTGTCATTGAAATTCAGCTTTACTTTCGTATTCAGTAATTGCTGAACCGGAATAAAGCTTTCGGTCGCATTCTTAACAGTCAGGATTTCATCTTTTGATAGGGTGGCATCTACCACGAAGGATTGGTTTTCACCAATGACTATGGCATTGATCCCGGTTTTCATGCTATTTTGCGCCATATTGTAAAACGTTGGCACGATCAGTGGCGAATTCTGGAAATTGCTGTTGGTTTTGTTGATTGGCGCTGCAAAAACATACACCGAAGATAAATCATTCGATAATGAAGTGAGGAACGCGCTTTGGTCTTCATAGCTCAAAACAGACGGTGTTGTACTGCTCAATGCAAAAGAAACCTTGGTTGATGGGTATTGAAAATTATCAATTTTCTTTTCAAAAACCGTACTGAACAGCGGATGGTTGAAATTGATTTTGGTAATTTTCTTTTCCATTGGGCTTGGGGCATTGAATTTCAGTGCGCCAAAATTCGACACAAACAAATTCAGTTCCGCAACATTGCTTTCCTGCGCCGGAATGATTGTCAGGTTTCCGCCTTTGGTGACGAAGGTTTTCAGTGTAGTCTGCAATGCCTGCGGTATGTCTTTCAGCTCATTGAGTACAATTGCGTCCTGTTTTTCGATTTGGTTATAATCCAGGTTGGCAAGCGGGAAATTGCTATAATTGAATTCATCCGCAGTGTAAATGCGTGAAAGGAAATTGCTTTTATCAGTATCGCCAATGCTGATGACATTGGTTTTACTTGGTTTAGAAATGCTGAAATAATAAGTGTTGTCGTAAGCCAAACCTTTATCGGTAACCGAAACATAACCGTGGAAATCTTCCTTGGGAATCGTGAAATTGATGGTTTTTTCCTTGGCTTCAAAATTGATTAATGTCTTTGCTGCCAGTTTATTGTTGTTGTACAAAGCAATAGGAATATCCTTGAAACCATCTCCCTTAGCAGAAAGCTTTACACCAATTTCATAAAACCGGTCCAGGGTTTGCTGGATAAAAACACTGTCGACTGAAATATTGTTCTTTTGTTCCGCTTCCGGAATGACAAAGTACACATTGTCTTCTTTTTTAAAGCTTTTGGTTTGGCCTTCTTCCAACCCAACGGCATCTGTAATTACGATAATATCTTTGTTGAATGCCGATTTTCGGGCATTGACTTTCGCGATCAGGTTTTCCAGCCTGAACGGCGAAGCGCTGTACTTCAGGTTCTGAAGGTCTTTTTGTATCGATTTGATATCGGTATTCCAAAAATTATCCGAATTGGTGATCAAAGAAAAATTCTGTGCTTCCGGAGCATGTTCCAATAAATCCTGTACGGCACGCTTTAGCAGTTCGCCTTTTTTTCCTTTGGCCTGCATACTGTACGAATTATCCAGGATGATGTACATTTCGTTAGTATTCTTTTTACTTTCCTTAGCGGCAAAAAACGGCTGTGCAAAGGCAAAAATCAGGAAAGCAAGCAACATCAGGCGTGTTATCAGCAGCAGCCATTTCTTGATGGTTGAGCTTTTACGGGTTTGGATCGAAAGTTCTTTGAGGAATTTTACGTTGGTGAAATATTCTTTCTTGAAACGTCGCAGCTGAAATAGATGAACCAGAATTGGAATGACCAATAAGAAGAGAAAATAAAGGACTTCTGGATGTTTGAACTGCATTATGAAATTTGATTTTTCAAAAATAATATTTTTTATCATTTTGGCTAGCGCTTTTAAGATTTTAAATGATAAAAATATTTTACGCGGCTTAATTTCTTTATTTTTGACTAAAATCACCAAACTGATGAAAAAACAGCTGCTTGCAATTGCTATAATCCTAACGACTATCGTCCAGGCGCAAAAAAAGGAAATCAATCTTTTGATCGGGACTTATACCAAAACCTGTGACAGCAAAGGTATTTATGTATACAGTTTTGATACCGAAACAGCTGAAGCCACATTAAAATCCAATACAGAGAATGTGGTAAACCCGAGTTTCCTGACCGTTTCGCCAGACCATAAATTTGTTTATGCGGTAAATGAAGACGGCGACCAGAGCAAAGTCAGTGCTTTCAGCTATGACGGGCAATCCGGCAAACTGGTTTTGCTCAACTCCCAAAGTTCGGCCGGAAACGATCCGTGCCATATCATTAATGATGATAAAAATGTTATTGTTTCCAATTATAGCGGTGGTAGTTTGGTGGTCTTACAAAAAAGCGAAGATGGAAGCCTAAAGGGAGAAAAAACGGTAAACGAATTCAGCGGAAGCAGCATCAATAAGCAACGCCAGGAGAAATCGCACATACATCAGGCCGTATTTTCACCTGACAAGAAATACGTTTTGATTGCAGATTTAGGTACAGACCTGATTTATGCCTACAAATACCATCCTGAAAAAGATGAAAAGCTCGAAGCCTATAAAGTTACTGAGGTAGCTCCGGGTAGCGGGCCGAGGCATTTGGTTTTCAGCACCGATGGGAAACACGTGTATTGTATCCACGAATTGGACGGCAGTGTTTCTGTTTATGATTTTAATAAAGGGAAATTAAGTTTGAGCTACAGAAGGTTTATGACACTTAATGATGCTTCAAAAGAAGAAAACAGTGCCGCTGAAATCGCCATTTCGCCTGATGGAAATTATTTGTATACTACCAATAGGGGGACTTTCAATGATATTACCTGTAATAAGATCAGGAAAAACGGCAGGCTTGAATATGTTGAAAGGATTCCGACTTTGGGTAAAGGGCCACGCAGCTTTGCGATCGATCCTACGGGGAAGTTTTTGCTGGTGGCGCATCAGTACACCAACAATATTGTGATTTTCAGCATCAATAAAGAAACAGGAAAATTGACTGACACAGGAAAAAGAATCGAATTATGTTCACCTGTCTGCCTTGTCTTTGAATAGCGCTATTCTTTCGCTTTCGCGGATTTCATAATCATTTCCTCCAAAACTTCCATGTCCACATCAGCCAGTTTCTTGACATAAATGCAACCGCCATCGGTTTTGTGTTTACCCAATTTTTCCAGTGAAGCGGCACGGTATCCGGGTTCAAGGTTCATTAGGTAAAACGTTAGCGCGGCTTTGCGTGGTGAAAAACCAATTTTGAACCAATCTACTTCCCTTTGCGTGTTCGGACTCACATAACGCAGGTTTCCAAATCCGATTAGTGACGCTCCCCACATTTTGGGCTGTTCGCCTGTAGCTTTTTCCATCAAATTTAAAATGGCAAAACTGTCGTTGCGCTTTTGCTCATCGGCCACGGCATTGATGAAATCAGTAACGCTGGCTTCGGTTTCCTTGGTTTTTATTTGTGCTAGCTTACCCATGGCTGATTACTTTTTCTTTCTCTTGGCAGCACGGTTTTTCAGGATGTTCCTGTTTACCGAGCTTGAGGTTTTCTTTTTTGTTTTTGAAGGCCCACCAAGGTTAACTTTCTTGTTCTTTTCTTTCTTTTCGTGGAATGATGCGCCGCCTTCCAGTTTTGGTTTTGGCAGCAGGAATTTCATTTTCTTTTTCTTGTCTTTTTCCCATTCAAGCAAACGCTCGGCTATTACGATATTTTCGGGCATTTCGAGGAATCGGATTTCCTTTTCCATCAAAACCTCGGCCTCAATCATGATTTCCTCCTCACGCGGGCTTATCAGGCTGATGGCAATCCCAGATTTATCGGCACGCCCGGTACGCCCGATACGGTGGATGTATTGTTCCGGTATTTCCGGGAATTCGACATTGATGACATGGCTGATATCTGAAATATCCAAACCTCTGGCCATTACATCGGTAGTTACGATGCCGCGTATTTCTGAATTCCTGAAGGCTTCCATCGTTTGGAGGCGGTAATTCTGCGATTTATTCGAGTGGATGATGCCAAACTGATCCGGATAAGCTTCCTCTAATTTATCTGCCAATAAATCGGCTGTTTTTTTATTGTTTACAAAAAGCAATATTCTTTCAAATGCTTCATCCTTCAGCAAATCGGCGATCAGGTTGATTTTGGTTAGAAAATTGGGAACCTTATAACCCAGCTGTTCTATCTTTTCGAGCGGCGTTCCGCTTGGCGCCAGTGAAACTTCTTCAGGGAAGTCAAAATATTCGTCCAGCATTTCATCAACTTCATCTGTCATTGTTGCCGAGAACAGGATATTCTGGCGTTTGCTTTTGATCATCGTCAGGATAGAAGTGACCTGGAAACGGAAGCCCAAATTAAGGATTTCATCAAATTCATCAATGATCAACTTCTGAAGGCTGTCAAAACGGACTACATTATCCAAAGCCAAATCCATAATCCTGCCCGGAGTCCCTACCAGGATATCGATACCCTGATAAACTGCAGTTTTCTGCGTATTGATGTTCACACCGCCATAAACGCCAAGGACACGAACCGACATGTATTGTGTCAGCTTTTCGACTTCGGCAGCAACCTGAACTACAAGTTCACGCGTTGGAACCATGATTACAACCCTTGGCGTATCAGTGGCTGCAAATTTCCATTGTTTTAGTATTGGCAACAGATAAGCAAATGTTTTACCGGTACCGGTTTGTGCAATCCCCATTACATCGCGGCCCGACATTATTACAGAGAATGATTTCTGCTGGATCGGGGTAGGCGAAATGAGGCCTAGCTCATCGATGGCTTTTTGTAATGATTTTGGTAGATTGAATTGCTCAAAAGTGCTCATTGCGAATATAATTTGTTTTATCCGATCGCCAATTCTTGGCCTTGGATGGCACAAAGATAAGCAATTCTGATTTAGCGGCTGTGCCCTTGATTTTTAACATTTTAAAATTTAGAGAGCGATTATTCCTGCTTTTGGTCTTTTCGCGGGTTTTACCAAAAAGGATGCGAAGCGCATTGCCCAGTATGAACCTCGATGATTTACAGTTTAATAATATGTTAAAAAAATAAGATTGTGGCGATTTGCGAATGGCATAGTTTATCTTTATATAATATCAACCCAATTACAGGGTACAAATTCGTTCTCTTTACAAGTTTTCAAAGTCTTGGCTTTGCAGGTTTATAAACTTCCGCGTTTGTTTCTGCAATTATAAAGCATAAGACAATGACTCAAAATCCAAATAACCAAAGACATATTTTCCTGGTTGATGATGATCAGGAAGATAGGGAATTGTTTGCCGAAGCACTTTCCTGTGTAAGCGACAGCAATGTAAAGTTTACCGAAATTTCAAGCGCAGCAATGTTGATTGAAAACCTTAATGACCCACTGACATCAGCTCCCGAGCTTATTTTTATGGATATCAATATGCCAAAAATAAGCGGCATTGACTGCCTAAAAAAACTAAAAGGCAAAGATGGGAAATTCAATCAGCTTAATGTCGTCATGTACAGCACTTACTCAAATGCCGATGATATCAAAGAAGCATTCCAGCAGGGCGCCAGCCGTTATTATGTTAAACCTACCTTATTTGACCATCTGAAAGAGCTGATATCCGGTGCACTTGATATCAACTGGAATAAAATAGGAGGCAAGAGCCGCGAGAATTTCTTTGTGGACTACGGTTTAATTTAAAGGCAGTTTTTTATAATTCCTTATGAAGCTTACTGCAGTTGCTATGAATGGTGCTGTTGACACTATCATTTTAGTTTGCTTGCCAAAAATACCGGTAAACAATACAAAGAGAACTAAAACTCCGAGTAATGAAAGTCCAATCAAAATCAGTTTTTTATTGGGTCTTACCAACGCGAAAAGCAGAAGCAGTTCGCCTATTGCCGGAACAATTATCAGTGGGTGCAGCAATGAAGTGTTTTTGTTTTCAAAAAGCAACCCATGCTGTAATTGTAATAAAAAGGCATTGTTATTTCCCCATTGAAAATGAAGCATAAAAAAGCCTAATAACAAGGCAATGGTGTATAATCTGTTCATATTTTACGGTTTGTCGCGGCCTGCAAATCGGTTTTCGCCAACCAAAAAACCAATGGCTTTTGCAATGTTTTTTGTAATGCTTTCTTCGGTTTTTAAATTCGAAATATAACGCACGATTTCCTTTTGCCGTGATGGCGGCAATCGGTCGAAAACGCTTTGCGCATTGCTGTTTTTGCTGAGGGCCCTGATTAATTCAGGATGCATGGCAATGGCACGGTCTTCACGGTCAAATGCGATTCCCACTTCAATGACCTCACCAATCTTTTTGGGTGAATCTTTTAGCATTACTGTATTGATATACAGCCGCCAGTTGCCACTGTAGCGAACCAGGGTCTGAGTGTATTTTTTACCGTTTATTGTTCCGCATATGGGAATAGGGCCTTTGTCTTTTTGGCTTCCATAAAAATTGCTGTCAGAATCTCTTCAGGGACAAATACATAAGGATTGATTCCGATAATCTTTATTTCTGCTTTAAAAGTATGCATGTGCCAGGTTGTTATTTTGTTTTTTGCAGATTTTCCGTTACCCTGAATTCGACTATCCTTTGAATCAAATCGAAAGGTATTGGTTCGTTTACCGGAAACTGTACCGAACCTTTTCCTTGTTTGTAAGCAGATAATTCTTTGGCAAATTCGGCATGGCCCGTTGGTGTAGCATAAAAACCGATATGGTTTTTATATCCTGCAAAATATACTAAAGGCTTTCCATTGAGCTTATAGGCAGGCATCCCGTAAGAAATGCTTTCCACCGATCCGGCGGCATTCTTTATGATCAGCTCACGGATTTTTTCCAGGATGGATTGCGTTTCCTTAGGAAAGCTTTTAATGTACTGGTCAACAGATTTGAAATCAACTTGCATTGAAAAATTACGTATTGGAAATCTAAAGGTAACCATTTTTTATAAATCTTAATCCAAATTATTGATTCCGATTCCGCAATTAAATTGTAAATTCGCACTCGGTTTGAAAGCATTTTTTTCCATATCGTTTTTAATAGCCCTGCTTTGGCAACCGTTTTATCAAACGGGATATATCGGCTATTGGGAAATCAACAAAGAAAAAATCGCCAAAACCGAATGTATCAACCGCTTCAAACCAATGATGCACTGTAACGGTAAATGCCAATTGTACCGTGAACTTAAAAAAGCCGCAGACGAGGAAGCCGAAAACAATAAGCTCCCTGTAGCGGTACTTAAACTAAAGACCTTCGATACTTTTATTGAAATGCCAATGCTTTGGCATCCGGAAATTACCATTGCTGCTACCCAAAGCAGTACTTTTTCAGAATATTCCACGCATCCGTTAAATGGTTGCCTGACCAAGCTTTTACGGCCTCCGCAAGCAATATAATCTTTTTATTCTTGCTTGCAGTTCCCATTTTTTTTGGAGAGCTGCATGAACTTATGTTCAAAATCAGTTCGGGGATTTCCTTCGGACTAAAGCCGTATAACTTATAATAAAACAAAATGAAATCTCAATTAAAAAATATATTTGCCGTAATGGCAGCAGCCTTTATTTTGGCATCATGTTCCAGCGATGATAATGACGCTTCAGGGCAGGGAAAAATCGACATCGAATTTGACAATGTCTTTGGCAGTGCGGACTTGATCCTTAATTCCCAGGAAAATACAACTTCGCAGGGAGAAAAATTAAAGATATCCGACGTAAAATACATCATCAGTAATATAGTCCTGACCAAAGAAGACGGAACTACTTTTACATATCCAAAATCAGCAAGCTATTTTATTGTAAGCGAAGCCAATGCCGATTCGCATGTGCTGCATCTTGATAACATTCCGGCTGGGAATTACACCAAAGTCAAATTTGGGATCGGAGTTGATGAAACGCAGTATAATTTGGGCGAAACCGTTCAGGGCGATTTCTTTGCCGCTGCTCAGGTCGAAGACATGGCCTGGTCCTGGAGTGCGGGTTATAAGCATTTGCTTTTTGAAGGGATGTTCACTTCTGCTACGGTAACAACACCGTCGAGTTTTATGGTGCATACCGGAAAATCTGGAGCAAATTACAATTATACTGATGTGGTGCTTAATTTCCCGGACAAGGCTTTGGTAAGAAATACCATTACGCCTGAAGTGCATATTTTTGCCGATGTTGCGAAAATCATTGACGGAAACAATAAAATCAGCCTTTCCGATAACAATATGAACGGAATGGGAGCCATGATTATGACGGGGGAGAATTTGTCATTGATTACGGCCAACTTAGCTGAGATGTTTTCTGTGAACCACGTGCATAATGATTAGCAATGAAAGCAAAATATTTTCTATTGCTTATTTTGCCATTCTTTTTTAGCTGTTCCGATGATGCCGAATACAAAGATGTTCCGATAGATTTTAAAGTGCCTGGCAATTTTCCGCCATTGGCTTATGACCTGGCAAATTACCCAATTACGGAAAAAGGGTTTGAGTTGGGCAAAAAACTGTTTTACGATGGCAGGTTATCGTCTGATGGTACAATCTCATGCGGATTTTGCCATGAGCAACAATCGGCATTTACCCATCACGGGCATACGGTGAGCCAGGGCGTAAATGGCTCGAGCGGTACACGGAATTCGCCTTCGATCCAAAACCTGGCATTCCAGATTACGTTTATGTTTGACGGCGCTACTGATCATCTGCATTTGCAGCCGATAATCCCAATCACGAATCCGGTTGAGATGAATGGCAGTTTTTCACAGATTGTAGCGATGATGAATGCGGATGCCGAATACAAAAGGCTATTCGCTTTGGCATTCCCAAACCAGCCGATAAATACAGAAAACATGCTTAAGGCAATGGGGCAATTCCTGGCAATGGTAACTTCATCCAATTCGAGGTTTGATAAATTCAGGAGGAATGAACCGGGCGGAATATTGTCGGAAGAAGAGCTGCAGGGCTATGCCATTTTCAATCAGAAATGCGCCTCCTGCCATGCGACGGATTTGTTCACCGACAATTCGTTCAGGAATAACGGGCTTGCGGTAAATCCGGCTGTAAATGACATTGGGCGCTACCGCGTGACTTTGCTCGAGGCTGACAAATACAAATTCAAAGTGCCAAGCCTGCGGAATATTGAAAAAACAAAACCCTATATGCATGACGGCAGATTCTTCACGCTGGAAGCTGTCCTGGATCATTATGCATCGGGAATTGTCGATTCGCCAACGTTGGACCAAAGCCTAAAAAATAACGGAACATTGGGAATTCCTCTCAATGGCGATGAGAAGACAAAGATCATAGCATTCTTAAAAACATTAACCGATAACGATTATCTGACCGATAAGCGTTTTTCTGAAAATTAAAATGAAAAAATACTTATTCATATTAGTGGTTTCCTTTCAGTTTGCCGCTGCAAAAGGAAAAGGGTCCTGCGATGCCTGCGGCTGTTCGGCAAGTGGCGGAAGCATGGGATTTGCATCGATGCTGAATTCTAATTTTGTTGGGATCCGGTATTTTAACCAAAATTATAAAAGTACGGATGGCCTGTACAGCAATTCGCCCTGGTACGATGAAAATTTCAATACCATCCAGGCTTGGGCACGTATTCCGGTCCATAAGAATATCCAGATTTCGGCTTTGGTTCCGTATCACTTCCACAACAAGGAAACCGAAACCGGCAAGCAAGACATCAACGGAATTGGTGATATCACCGTTTTGGCTATGTACCGTTTGTACCAAACTCATAAAGACAGCACATTTTTGGTACACACTTTACAGCTTGGCGGCGGAATTAAAGCTCCAACGGGGAAGTTCGACCAGGCAAACGCTGGTTCCGTAAACCCTAGTTTCCAGGTTGGCACCGGAAGCTGGGATTATCTTTTGGCTACGGAATATATCGTTAGGCGAAAGCAATTTGGCCTTAATACCATGCTGAATTATGTCATTAAAACAGAAAACGATAAGCATTATCAATTTGGAAACCAATTCAATTATTCAGCTACATTTTTCTATTTGCATGAAACCAAGAAAATTTCCATTGCGCCGCAATTAGGATTGGCTGGTGAAGTGTATGGAAACAATCGCCAATATGGTGAAATTGTCCGCATGACTTCGGGTAATATCCTGTTTGGCAAACTTGGTTTTGAAGTAGGGAAAGACAAATTGTCCATGGGGGCCAACGTGATGCTCCCGGTAAGCCAAAACCTGTCTGCAGGAAGGGTGGAAGCCAATTACCGCTGGAGCCTTAACTTCAATTATAGCCTGTAAATAAGAAAGGGCGCTCAGGCAGAGCGCCTTTTTCTTTATATTTGCCTGATGGACCAGCTTATTGAGCATATCAGGAAGTTTATTGATTTGGATGATTCCGAAATCGGTATCGTGGCTTCTTATTTCAAACAGCAAAGCTTCAAAAAAAAATCATTGCTGCTGGAAGAAGGCCAAATCTGCACTACACAATATTTTGTTCTTAAAGGCTGCCTGCGCATTTACATCATTAACGAAAAAGGAAATGAACAGACTTTGCAGTTTGGCATTGAAAACTGGTGGATTACGGATTATATGAGCCTTCAGAACCAAAAATCCACGCATTTCTATATACAAACGGTAGAAAATTCCGAGGTGCTGGCCATAGACTCGAAAGGCTTTGAGGATTTATTGAACCGGGTTCCTAAAATGGAGCGCTATTTTCGGCTGATGCTGCAGAAATCGTTTGCCGCTTCGCAAATGCGTATCAAATACCTCTATACTCAGTCTGCCGAAGAGCGCTACCATCATTTCAATAGCCTGCAACCCGAATTTGTACAGCGGATTCCACAATACATGCTGGCTTCCTACCTTGATTTTTCAGCCGAATTCATGAGTAAGATCAGGGCAGGGAAAGTGTAAAATTGATTTCTTGAAGTAGTTCAAGTTTTTTGAGATGGATATGGCAGAACTTTGTCATGAACTTTAAAAAACATTCAAAATGAACACAAGAGTAAACATTTTACAGACACAGCCAGAGGCTTACAAAGCAATGATGGGATTGGAAAAATATTTGGCATCATCTGATTTAGACCCGATCCACAAAGAACTGATCAAATTAAGGGCGTCACAAATCAACGGTTGCGCTTTCTGTATTGACATGCATTCAAAAGACGCGCGCAAACTGGGCATGACCGAACAAAGGATTTATTTGCTGAATGCCTGGAATGAAACCAATCTTTATACTGAGGAAGAAAAAGTGGTTCTGGCAATGACAGAGCAGGTAACCTTAATCCAAAAACACCTTTCAGATGAAACCTATAATAAGGCGGTGGGATTGTTTGGCGAAAATTATGTAGCTCAAATCATTATAGCCATTACCACCATCAATGCCTGGAACAGGATTGCCATTGCAACACAAATGCAGCCAGCGGTTTAATGTAAAATAATTGGATTTCATAAGTTGGGTGCTATTTTTTTCTTAAGGAAATGGTAAATAAAAGTTACATTTATACTAAAAGGGATACGGCAGATAATCTGATTTTGCTTCTTTGCAATACAACTTTTAAAAACCTGACTTATGCAATTATTTTACTTAATCCTTACTTTGCTTACCAGTAGCGGCCAATTAAAGAACATCGCATATCAAGAAAAAAAGGTTCCGTTAAACCTGGATGCCGAGCTTGTGGAAAAAGGAAAACCTGTGGGCTGGACTACCTTTGGAAACGAAACCTACAAAGTCGCGCTGGATTCTACGACAGTTAAAAGCGGAAAGTATTCGCTTTCCATCAGCAACAACTCCAATACCGTGGATTACGCGGCTTGGAGTTTTTTTCTTCCCGATAATTACAAAGGCAAAAAAATCAAACTTAGCGGATTCCTAAAAACGGATAACGTTACCGATGGTTTTGCCGGTTTGTGGCTGCGGCTCGACCCTTCGGTCAACTTTGACAATATGAGGGATAAGGCCATCAAAGGAACCAACGACTGGAAGGAATTCAGTGTTGAGCTGCAGATGAAACCCGAAGCCACTGAACGCATTGCGCTGGGCGGATTATTGGTAGGGAAAGGCACTGTTTGGATAGATGGTTTAAAGGTCAGCATTGACGGAAGGGATATTGACAGGGCAGAAATTTTTGAAAAGAACAAATTCCCGGCAGATCTGGATAACAGCGAATTTGCCGAAGGCTCAAAAATTGAGAATTTCACACCAACAACAGAGCAGGTTGCCAATCTCAAAACACTTGGACTGGTTTGGGGATTCCTCAAATATTATCATCCGGCCATTGCCAAAGGAAACCACAATTGGGATTTTGAGCTTTTTAGGATAACACCAAAGATACTAGCGGCAAAAAATGAAGCAGAAAGGGATGTGGCATTAATGGATTGGATAAATCTCCTGGGCGATGTCAAGGAAGGAAAACCACAAATCTTAAAGCCTGAAGAAGTCAAGCTGATGCCCGATCTGGATTGGCTCAATACAAGCAGATTTTCGCCCGAATTATTGACGGTGCTCAACAAGATCAAAAATGCCGAAAGGAGTAAGGATCACTATTACATCGGGTTCCACCCAAAAGTGGGCAACCCAAATTTCAAAGAAAACAGTTATATCAAGATTTCTGATCCCGATGCGGGTTACAGGCTGTTGTCGCTTTTTAGGTATTGGAACATGATCCAGTATTATTTCCCGAACAGGCACCTGATCGGGGAAGACTGGAAAAACGTTTTGGACGAATATATTCCAAAGATAATTGAAGCCAAAGACAATCAGCAATACACCATTGCCATGCTTGAAGTCATCGCAAGGATCCACGATACACATGCCAATATTTGGGGAAACAACAAGGCGGTGCAGGCGTATTTCGGGAAAAATTATGCTCCTGTAAAAATCGGATTCATTGAAGGCAAGGCCGTCGTAACGGATTATTATAACGATAAATTGGGAGAGGAAAGCCAATTGAAAAAAGGCGATGTCATCACCAAAATCAATTCAAAGGACGTGGCGGAAATCATCAAGGAAAAGCTCAGGGTAATCGCGGCTTCCAATTATCCTACGCAATTGCGGGATCTGGGGCCAAAATTACTCCGTTCCAATGACAGCATTATGGAAATAACCTATTTACGCGGCAATCAATTGTTTACACAAAAAATGAAAACCTATCCGGCCGGAAAGCTGAGCTTCTATAAGGAAGAAAAAGACAGTTCCTTTAAATTCATCGACAAGGATATTGCCTATATCAACCACGGGCAATTGAAGCAAAAAGACTTGCCGATGGTTTATAGGGAACTCAAAAAAGCCAAAGCATTGATTATCGACGATCGTAATTATCCTTCCGAATTTCCACTGTTTCAATTAGGTACCATGCTGGTTCCCAATAAAACTCAGTTTGTGAAGTTCTCTATCGGAAGCACCAAAACTCCTGGTTTATTTATATATGACAAACCTACAAGCGTTGGAGCCAGTAATAAGGATTATTTTAAAGGCAAAGTAATCATTTTGGTCAATGAAACCACACAAAGTTCGGCCGAATACCATGCCATGGCTTACAGGGCGGCGCCACAGGCTACGGTTATGGGTTCTACAACGGCAGGCGCGGATGGCAACGTTTCGTCAATTGCGCTTCCGGGCGGGATTTCCACAATGATAAGCGGCATTGGAGTTTATTATCCGGATGGAAAGGAAACCCAGCGTATCGGTATTGTTCCTGATATAGAAGTTAGCCCCACCATCGAAGGCATTAAAAGCGGCAAGGACGAAGTGCTAGACAAAGCCCTAGAATTTGCCAAAAGCTGATTTACGAAAGAGGAAAGCTTTAACTGAGCATTCCTTTTTTTATTAATGGTATTAAAATCCTTCAAAAACACCAAGCCCAAATAAGGCAAAGTCGTATTTCACCGGATCATTAGGATCGAGCATGCGTAGGGCTGCATCCAATTCGGTTAATGCTTTGCCATCGTTTTGTTTCCGGGTAAGCAAGCCTAATTTTCGGGCCACGTTTCCGGAATGCACGTCAAGCGGGCAGGAAAGAGCGGCTGGTGGAATGCTCTTCCAGAGGCCAAAATCAACTCCGGCTCTGTCGTTGCGCACCATCCAGCGCAGGAACATATTGATGCGTTTGGCAGCCGAACCCTGCATTGGGTCAGAAACATGTTTGGTCGTACGTTGCTGGTGGCTGATTTCAAAAAAAAGTTTCTTGAATTCGGCTATACTTAGCTGCATTGACAGCGCTTGCTGGTTTTTGGCAAAAGCCGATTCGAGCCCGCCATGATTATTGTAGATATGCTGCAAAGCTTTTATAAATGTCACAAAATCACCGCTATTAAAGGTTCGATGTACAAAACCGTCAAGGCTTTCCAATTGTATTTCCGAATGTGTCATGACAAAATCATAGGGAGAATTACCCATCAGATCCATCATGCGTTTGCTGTTGTTGATGATCATCTTGCGGTTTCCCCAGGCAATTGATGATGTTAGAAAGGCGGCAATTTCGATATCTTCTTTTTGTGAAAACTGGTGTGGGATCTGGATAGGGTCGCTTTCAATAAATTTTGGATTATTGTAAAGCACAACTTTTTCGTCAAGAAATTCCTTGAGTTCGGCTTTATTCATCTTCATTTTCTCCAACACTTACTTTTTGAGCATAAAACCCATCTTTTAAATCAATGCTACGCTGTTGTGGGATAATCGAAAATCCCTGATGGAAATAATCCAATTGTTCGGTATTGATACAAGGGATTTCACCATTTCCGGTTACCCAAAAGAAGGATTCGTCTATGGGTGAATGGTAATGCATATTGCCAACGCTTCCGCCACGGTATTCGGGTTTCCATTTGGAATTGGGTTCCGGGATAAGTATATTTTTCAGATGGAAGGTGCTGTTTTGTCCCAATAGCTTATTATCGGTCAATTTGCTGAACGACATTGGCACCAATACAAACAATGAGCAAAGAATCATGCTCAGTGCGATCAACCGTGTTGCCAATGTTGGTTTGGAAGCCAAAAAAGAAACCAGAATCAGCCAAAAGAACAGGCTGAAATAAATATAGAAACGGTATTGCGGTGAGCTGAAACAAAGCAAAACAGCTAAAATTACAAAAGCAAAGTACATCGCCCAGATGGATTTCTGCAACCGCATTTTTATAATCATAATTGGGAAAAGCAATAGGGTAAAAACTGTTGCAATGCCAATGTAACCAGTCATTCCGTTGAATAAAAAATAATGCTTTAGGATGTCGCTAACCGAACTTTTGTCAAAAGCACCGTATGGATAATAAAACGAATGCAGCATGCTTTTGCTGAAGAAATAATCCATAATGATGCCTGGAACGGTAAAATCCAAAAAATCGAGCCTAAAGCATAACAGCGGAAATAACGGATAGCCTGTCAGCATTGTGTTTTTTAATAACAGTAAAAACAAGACCAGGCCTCCGATGAATGTTATCTTGACCAGTTCCTTTTTTAAAACTTTAAAATTCTGCAGCAGCAAAAACAATGGAAACAATAATAAAACAAGTGCTGTGACCTTGATGAAAACTGCATAGATCGACAGTATTCCAATAATCAGGAAGCGTTCTTTTTTATTTTCGTTTTGCAGATAATAAGAAAACAGGATGAATCCGAAGATATAAACCGGTAAATCAGGCGAAGGCGAACTAACAAACTGGAAGAGGAATGCATAGGTTAGGGGCAGTAAACCAAAAGTCAGATCCCATCTGTTACCTGAGCTTAAATAAGAATCCAGCTTTTTAAACGCAAAAATATTGCCCAGTAACAAACAAAATCCATTAAGGTCGTTGAATCTGTTATAAAGAAATGAAAAACTATAAGCGCTTTGCGTGATGTGCCAGCCACTCATTTGCCCTAAAAATAGATGCAGATTGGCCAAGCCCTTCACAAAGCCATATTGGTTGAGCCATTTGATTGTTTGGATGTAATAGCTCTCGTTATCAATTATGAAAGGCAGCGTAGCACTTTGCGCCAATATCAGCAAACTGCTTGCTGCAAGCAAGATCTTTAAGGGTAACTGAAAATCAATGATTTTGGCTAAAAAATCTTTTAGCACCAAATTGAATGTTTCCTTGTTATTGAACCAAAACAGCACAGAAACTATTAGCAAGATGGAATGATAGGTAATGGCTATAGGGCCAAAGAAAGCCCAGGCTGTCGTTAAAACTGTGATGGAAAATAAGCCCAAAATCGGGGTGATTACAACATCAAACTGCTGAATGCGCAATGCTTTCGATAAGGCAATCCCAAATGAAAATGCCGTAAAGAACATATAAACCCAGCTAAGTAGAATCAGTATCATGCTATCAAACGATTAGGCCATCTTTCATGACCAATTTCCTGTCGGCCATGTTGGCAAACTCTTCATTATGTGTAACAATGACAAAGGTTTGGCCAAATTCATCCCGCAGCTTAAAGAATAACTGATGCAGGTTTTCTGCAGAAACAGTATCCAAATTGCCCGACGGCTCATCTGCAAAAATCACGGCTGGCTTGTTTATCAATGCACGAGCCACGGCGACACGCTGCTGTTCACCGCCCGAAAGTTCGCTGGGTTTGTGATGGATGCGTTCGGCTAACCCCAGGAAGTCCAATAATCTTTTTGCCTCGGTCTCGGTTACTGCTTTTTCCTTTCCGGCAATGTAAGCCGGAATGCATACATTTTCAAGGGCAGTAAATTCAGGCAGCAATTGATGGAACTGGAAGATAAAACCAAGATGGGTGTTTCTGAATTTTGATAATGCTTTGTCTTTCATTATCAATATGTTTTCATTATTTATGTCAAGTGAAACATCACCAAATTTATTAGGATAATCAAGTGTTCCCAATATTTGGAGCAATGTTGTTTTCCCTGCGCCCGAAGCACCAACTATCGAAACAATTTCACCTTTTTGGATGTGCAGATCCACACCTTTTAAAACATGTAGATTGTCGTAATATTTATGGATATTTTTGGCGGTTATCATTAGATGATTTTTTTTGACAAGGTAACTATTATTTTTTTTCAAACCAATCAACGATAAAACCCAATTTCATGCCCCGTAGCATTTTCTTCTCGAATGCCCAGAAAAAGGCAAACTGTCCAAACAAAAAGCCATACGCAACTAGCAATACCTGATAGATTGGGAAAATCATGATGATATACAAAGGATAATAAACCCAGCCGGAAACATTTTCCTTGGTAATGTCAAATAAAGCCAAAAAAGGTTTAGAAAGGTATTTGGCAGAAAAACCGGTACAGGCAAAAACAACCAAAATAACAAATACCTGCCAGTTTGATTTGATATTCCAACGCTGCTTAAAACTTGCCATGCTCCTAATTTTCTACAAATATAAGAGATTATGGCCTTGGAACAAAGCCGGCCAATTGTTGCCTGTTTTTAATCTGAAAGTAAGTCATGTAATTATAAATCAAATAATTCACCTCATACCCGTAATGAATGTTTTGGTCATAATTGATTTGCATTTCGTATAAACCTCCATATCGCTGTGGCTGTAGCGCCCTCAGATTCCATTCGTTTACATAAAGCTGGTTGCGGCTTTCCAAGAATAGTTCAGAATAAAAACCTCTTGGCCTTGCCTGGGTTGCCAGCCAACTGCTGAATCCCGGATCTATGATGATTACTTCGTATTCGAGCGAGTCATTCGCAATCCGCACAATGTCATCGGCTTTGGCTTTGTCCGGTGTTTTTGCTTTAGTAGTGATGTTTTTATCGAAATGGCAGGAGGCCAATAGTAGGACCAGCACTATCGGAGCAATAAATTTCGTAGCCGTGTACAATGATTGTTGGTATTTGTCAATCTTCAATTTCATAGCCGCGTACTTTCTATAAAATTACGAAAAACAACAGTCTGCTGTTCCAACTTTAACATATTAAAAAACCACGCTCTTGGCGTGGTTTACAGTATGATAATATAAGTTTATTTCCCAAAAAGCTTGCCCAGCAAACCGCCCAAACCGCCAGATTTTTTGGAAACAGCAGCAACAGCATCGCTTATGCCTACTTGGCCGTCACCATCCTGGTCAAGGCCAAACTGTCCGCCATATTTTGAAATGGCATCCATGATTCCGCCACCCTGCTCCGAATTACCACCGGTAATCGCCCTTATAATATCAGAAATTTGAAAACTGTTATCATTTGAATCTTTTGCCTTATTGACTAAAGATCCCAAGACTTTTGGAATTAAACTTCCGGCTACGCCCGAAGCATCATCGCTGGACAATCCGAATTTTTCGCCCAGGCTTCCGGTTAATTTATCGGTCAGCTGCTGCACTACCGGATTAGAGGCATCGGCTGCGTTGTTTCCCTGGAATAGCGCCGCCAAACCTTCTGTGTTTCCGTTCGCCGCCATTTCTTTCAATCCGTTAAGAATAGAGGAGCTGGCTTCGCTCATCACGGCATCGTTATGTTCATTAGGAACGGCAGAGTTATTCACTACAGCATCGCCGCCAAATTGTTTTACTAAGTCGGTTAATTGATCAAACATGTCGTTGGTTTTAAAATGAGATTAAATTTAGTCAAATAATCCTCAATTAAAAAATGCTATTTACGCTTTTTCTGCTTTTAAAAGGCTGATAACCTGTTCGGCTAACTCGGTGCCGATGCGATCCTGAGCTTCCAGGGTAGCAGCACCGATATGAGGTGTCAGCGAAATCTTTGGGTGCATCAATATCTGGATTTCCGGAGTAGGTTCGTTTTCAAAAACATCCAAACCTGCAAACAGTACTTTTTCAGCGTCGAGTGCAGCAACTAATGCGACTTCATCAATAACGCCGCCACGCGCACAGTTTACAATTCCAACATTGTCTTTCATCAGTTTGAATTCAGGCTCGCCAATTACATAGCCATCCTGTGCCGGAACGTGCAGTGTTATAAAATCAGAATGCTTGAAAACATCTTCCATCGGTTCCATTTCAAACTCAACATTGATAAACTGGCCGTTGTAGAATTCTACTTTTACTTCGGCCGTGTGGACAAACTTATCAGCAGCGATTACTTTCATTCCAAGCCCGAGCGCCATTTTGGCAACAGCCTGCCCAATACGCCCAAAACCAATGATTCCGAGCGTTTTTCCCCGCAATTCGATTCCGTTTGCATAAGCTTTTTTTAAGCCTTCAAAATTGGTATCGCCTTCTAAAGGCATATTCCGGTTGGAATCCTGAAGGAAACGCACACCGGTAAACAAATGCGCAAATACCAATTCGGCCACGCTTTCAGATGACGATGCAGGCGTATTGATTACATGCAAACCTTTGCTGCGAGCATAATCCACATCAATATTATCCATCCCAACGCCACCACGGCCAATAATCTTAAGGCTAGGGCAGTTGTCAATAATATCCTGGCGTACTTTTGTGGCGCTTCTTACAATGATCACGTCAATTTTGTGCTCATTGATGTAATTGGCTACCTGTTCCTGGGCCACTTTAGTAGTAATTACTTCAAAACCACCTTTTTCCAGGGCTTTGATACCGCTTTTAGAAATCCCGTCGTTGGCTAATACTTTCATTTTATTATTTTAAATTCTGAATTTTAAATTATTTTTAAGAGCTTTTCCGGCTTTCCGCAGTACGCGGTACTTGCTTCAATCCGGGCTAGGGGTTCTTTTTAAACTGTAACTTCGTTTTGTTTTACAACTTCTTCTAATTTTTTCATTACATCCACCAAAACCTGAACGCTTTCCAATGGCAGCGCATTGTACATAGAAGCACGGTAACCGCCAACAGAACGGTGCCCTGCAAGGCCCGAAATCCCAGCTTCTTTCCACATCTTGTCAAACGTTTCCTGGTTTTTCTCGTCCACCAACAAGAATGTTGCATTCATATTGCTTCGGTCTTTTTTATCAGCAGTTCCGATAAATAATGGATTCCTGTCGATTTCAGTATATAATAGTTCTGCTTTTGCTTCGTTGATTTTTTCGATAGCTGTGATTCCGCCTTGCTTTTTCAGCCATTGCAATGTCAGCAAACAAGTGTAAACCGCAAAAACTGCCGGTGTATTGTACATGCTTTCCGCCTTGATGTGTTTTTCATAATCCAGTATGCTTGGTATCGTCCTTCCTGATTTTCCAAGGATTTCTTCTTTGACTACAACCAGGGTTGTTCCTGCAGCGCCCATGTTTTTCTGGGCTCCGGCATAAATCAAATCAAATTGTGTGAAGTCCAATGTTCTTGAAAAAATATCCGACTCATATCACAAACCACCGGAATATCCGTTTTTGGGAATGACTTCATTTGAGTCCCGAAAATGGTATTGTTGCTCGTGCAGTGAAAATAGCTGACATCAGCCGGAATGCTGTAATCCGTTGGGATGTGATTGTAGTTTTGCTCTTTTGAAGAAGCTACAACAACAGTTTCTCCGAATAACTTAGCTTCCTTAATGGCATTGTTCGCCCATGTCCCCGTATCTAAATAAGCTGCTTTTCCGTCAACCTTCATAAGGTTTTGCGGAACCATCAAAAACTCCAAACTTGCGCCGCCCTGAAGGAATAACGCCTGGTAGCCTTTTCCTTCCAAGCCCAAAAGTTCTAAAACCAGAGCTCGGGCTTCGTCCATAACGGCAACAAAATCTTTACTGCGGTGCGAAATCTCAAGGATCGATAAATCAGAATTGTTAAAGTTCAAAACAGCCTGCGCTGATTTTTCAAATACTTCCTGTGGCAAAATGCATGGGCCAGCGCTATAATTATGTTTTTTCATATGACAGATATTCTAAAATGATGAGTTGCAAATTTCGCAAACCACTTTTAAAAAAGCGGTTGGAATTTGGCAATAATCGGGCTATGTTATTAACGAAAACGATATAGTTTATAATAATCGTTGAGAATATCACAATGATGTTAAGAATTGGAGTGTATCCACATTGTCGGCATAATCCCAAAGCCCTGGCTTTTGTGTTGTGCCAAATGGAATTGAATTTGCGGTCAAATCATTGGAAACGATACACTGGATCTGATCGGTATCATTTTTTAGCCGTTGCTTCAAATCAGGAAGTTCAACGTAATATTCATAAAATACCGAAGAAATAGGCGAGGCGTAGCTTGTGTCTTCTTTAAGTGTCAGGAATTCGTTATCCAGTAACTTGAAATTGCTCATCAGGAAGACCGCTTTGTTGTAATCGTAATTATTGGAATATTTTTCGTAGAAAATAACGTCCTTATATTCATAAATAGCTTTGAAAAAAGCATCAAAGCTGTAATTTTTTGGTACAAATAACTTGGAAACATTGCGGCAGCCCAAACCAAAATACCTAAAGATGTCTTCGCCAAGGCCGATCAACTCTTCGTGAGATTCCTTTCCGTCTAAAACCGCAACCGAATTCCTGTTTTTACGGATAATACTCGGTTTGTCCTTAAAATAAAATTCGAAATAACGTGCTGTATTATTGCTTCCGGTGGCAATTACAGCATCAAAATCCTCCAGTTTTCCATCGGTAATAGTAATGTAATCTGCCAGTTTTGGCTCGACCTTAATAAGATAACCGGCCAAGAATTTTATAAGGTGCTGGTCATTTGAAGACAATTTTACCAACGCCTTATGGCCTGAAATAAGTACCGAAAGGAAATCATGGAAACCAACCAAAGGGATATTCCCGGCAAGGATCAAACCGACCGTTTTGGACTGGACATTTGAAAAATCATAATTAGAAAGCCATTTGTCCAGATTTTCTTCAGTCAAAGCTTCTGCCCACGACTGCACTGAAAAATAAACCTGTTCAGGAGTAAACCATCCATTATGCGATTGCGATAGATGCAGTAAATCCCTGAATTTTTCAAAATACAAATCGTTATGCAGCACATCGGCACGCTGACTTTGTTTGTCAAGCTCGAACTGGCTCAGGAACTTGCCTAATTCTACAAAAGATAATTTTGTGTTAGAATCCATTTTAGATTTGTTTATGAAGGGTTTTGATTGTAATTTTGCGCAAAAATAAGGCTTATTTAGTCGAAAGTCAAAAGTCGAAAGTCAAAAGTTCATTTTGATTGTTTAATTTAGGCTTTATGACTTTAGGCTTTCAAACTCTAAGACTAAAATTATGGCAATCATTATAACAGACGAAT
This sequence comes from Flavobacterium sp., assembly GCA_049841115.1. GTDB lineage: Bacteria > Bacteroidota > Bacteroidia > Flavobacteriales > Flavobacteriaceae > Flavobacterium. Next base: position 223,502 of record JASGHQ010000002.1, on the reverse strand, counting down.
GCATCAACTGTGGTGCCTGCGAACCGGAATGCCCGAATACGGCAATTTATGAAGGCGCAGACGATTGGAGGTATAAAGATGGGACTTCACTTCGAGGGAAAATAATTTTGCCCGATGGTACTGAAGTGGATTCGGATGAGGCGCAGACCCCAATTTCGGATGATATTTATTATATCGTTCCAGGGAAATGCACCGAATGCAAAGGCTTTCACGAAGAACCGCAATGTGCTGCGGTTTGCCCAGGTTGATTGCTGTGTTCCGGATGACAATCATGTAGAAAGCGAAGAAACGCTGTTAAACCGCCAGGCTTTCCTGCATAATGAATAAAAATAAAAAATCCTGAGTTCAGAGCTCAGGATTTTTCATTTATTGCAGGAGCTTATTTCTGCAAATCAAATACTTCAACAGTTATCTTATCTGTTTTGTCATCGTAAGTTTCTAGTACCAGGTTTCCATTAGCATCAAAATGACCTACAGAAATTTTATCTTTATTTCTATAGATATAGGTATTGTTTGCGGTTCTTCTCAAAAGTGAAATCCCTTTGGCATTGTTGGTTATCCTGTATCCTGAATTATCGGCCAGTACCTGGTATCTTTCGCCGTTATAGGAATAATATGCAGAATGGTCAACATCAACGACCCTTTGCTGGCCATCAACATTTACGGTAGTCGTAGTTGTTGCCTGCGTAGGTGTAGGCTGTACGTCGGTGTTGAGCGTACCTTTTGGCACATCTTTTAATTCGATATTCTGAACCTCTTTAATTTCTTCCTGTTTGACAACTTTATGTTCTCCTGTATTGTCTTTTACAATAGTGGTTTTGGTTACGGTTTCAGTTTTCTTGTTTTGATTTTGTGCCTGGGCATTCAATGAAATCAAAAGTCCAAATGCGGCTAGGAATATAGTTTTCATGATATTTATTTTTTTTAATGATTAGATGTTACAAAGCTATTCGGCATACGGCTATTTGCCGTTACAGAATTCCCGGTTTTAATTATACTTTTCACATGGTTTTTTATTTCGGATTGTCAATAATAATGTTAACAAATCGCAAAACAACCTGAAATATTGATGGTTAGTGATAGAAGTTTTTTGTTAAATTTGACTGAGTCAACTGTGTATGAAAAATATTTTACTCATACTTTTTATGGTTTTCAATATCCATGTCTTTTCTCAAAACGGAGAAATAACACTGGTATTAAAAGATGCTGAAACCAATCAGCCTATTGAAGACGCCACTGTTTTTGTAGCAAAGACAAAGCAGACATTACTCAGTAATTCTGAAGGCATGGTGAGTTTCGTTTTAAATGGCGTGTCTAATGTACAGGTAACGCATTCTTCCTATGTGACTGTAAAATTGAGATCATCAACCTTAAAGGATAAAGTCAATGAAGTGCTATTAAAAAGCAGTATTACAGGACTTGAAGAAATTGTAGTTACCAAGCAGCACCCACAGCGAATCCTTAAAAACCTGGTCGAAAACTCAATTAAAAAATTAACGGTACCGGCATGCCTGAAGGTGTATTCTAGAGAGTTCTTTAAACTCAACGGCGCCAACTCTTATTATAATGACGGACTGATGAATTTTCAGCTTTTCGGCAATTCCAAAAACTTTAAAACAGACATACTAATAGAGCAAAATAGGTCGTATGGTTTAGTAAATGAAGAAATTTCAGACGATGTTTTAGGATATAACCTCAATGATATTATGCAGAACTACTACAATTTTGAATACCTCGATCCAATCCTGGAGCCAAAGGCAAAAAAAGACTATGAATTCCTTATCAAATCCTATTCTAAAAACGAGGATTATTATCAGATGATTGTGACTCCTGTTGATGATGATACCAAAATACTGCGAGACGATTTTACAATTGTTTATGACCGGAAAAGAAAAGTCATCGTTGAAGTCAGTTCGTACATTTCGCCAACAACACTAGCCAATGCAAAAGACAAAACCTCAGTTGGCTCCAAGAATATTTACAAGTCATTATTCAAAACCATTTATCGGTTGGACAATTCAAATTATTATTTAATAAGCTCACGTGAAGAGATTGGTTTTGAGAAAATTGAAAAAAATAAAAAAATAGATATTGAAGTAAAGAATTATTTTGTTACTACCAATTTCAGCAATCATAATTTTACCTACAAAGACAACGAAGTCTTTAAGGATAAAACACTTTACAACAAGAAAAATTCCATCCTTACCAATTACTGGGACGTGTCTGGGCTTATCGCAACTGAAGAAGAACAAGCCATCATAGCTTCCCTTGAATTCAGGCCATAGACCATATAATTCCCGGTCTTTTGTAACTTGATTTTATTACGCTATATTTGCACACTTTTAAAATAAAATTAAAACGGTTAACCCTAAAAATGTTAACTGCAAACTAATATTATGGCATGCATTAGCATTGCATAGTACCCTTAAAAACAATATTCAAGAAATATGAAAGCAGGAATTGTAGGATTACCCAATGTTGGAAAATCAACCTTATTTAATTGTCTGTCAAATGCCAAAGCGCAGAGTGCCAACTTTCCGTTTTGTACTATCGAGCCCAACATTGGTGTCGTAAACGTCCCTGATCCGCGAATCAACCGCTTGGAAGAATTGGTTAAGCCTGAGCGTGTCCAGATGGCTACAGTTGACATTGTCGATATTGCCGGTTTGGTGAAAGGGGCCAGCAAAGGCGAAGGCCTGGGAAATCAATTCCTGGCTAATATAAGGGAATGCAATGCAATCATCCACGTTTTACGCTGTTTTGACAATGACAATATCGTGCACGTTGACGGTAATGTAAACCCAATCCGTGACAAGGAAACCATCGACATCGAATTACAGCTAAAAGATCTGGAAACCGTTGAAAAGCGTTTGGAAAAAGTAAACCGTGCAGCAAAAACCGGCAACAAGGAAGCCCAAACCGAAAAAGCATTGCTGGACCGTATCCGTGAAGCGCTGTTACAGGCAAAATCGGCACGTACCGTTGTCCCTCAGGGCAATGATGAGGAAGCTTTGTTTGAGGATTTTCAACTGATCACAACAAAACCGGTGCTTTATGTGTGCAATGTCGACGAAGGTTCAGCCGCAACAGGAAACAAATATGTTGACCAGGTTCGCGAATTGGTTAAGGATGAAAATGCCGAAGTAATTGTTTTGGCGGTTGGTACTGAAGCCGATATTACCGAATTGGAAACCTATGAAGAACGCCAGATGTTTTTGGAAGATTTAGGTTTGCAGGAACCAGGCTCATCTGTTTTGATCCGCGCTGCTTACAAATTATTGAAATTACAGACTTATTTCACAGCCGGAGTCAAAGAAGTCCGCGCATGGACCATCAATATTGGCGATACAGCACCAAAAGCGGCGGGAGTGATCCACACCGATTTTGAAAAAGGGTTCATCCGTGCCGAAGTCATTGCCTTTGATGATTACTCGAATTTAGGTTCTGAAGCCAAAGTAAAGGAAGCCGGTAAATTAAGGGTAGAAGGCAAGGAATACATTGTAAAAGATGGCGATGTGATGCATTTCCGCTTCAACGTTTAACCGAAGGAAAACACAAGAAAGATATATACCGCCAAAATAATTGGCGGTTTTTTTATTTAGTAGCACAGCCCAAGCCTTTTAAGATAAGCTGTCCCGCTGTCCGCGCTACATGGTAGCTTGCTGCCATCGGGGCTATTTGAGACGTTTCGTTTTTGCTTCACCAACCGTACTTCGCACTTCTTTTTGGCATGACATTTGGTTGGACAAGTAAAACCAAGAACCAACCTATATGAAGACCTTAAAGCAATCATTGCGAATCTTAAAAAAAATAAGCCTGGCAATTGCCTTATTCCTTGTTGTTTATATTTTAGCTGCTTTTTCACTTTCTAAAATTACAGTGAACAGCGAAGCAGGAAACCAGGCAAAAGAAATCCCTATTTACATAATGACCAACGGTGTCCACACCGATTTGGTCGTGCCAATCAAATCGGAAATCAAGGATTGGAGCCAGGAAATCAAATTTGAAAGCACCAAAGCCCAGGATTCAACTAATAATTTCATTGCCTTTGGCTGGGGCGATAAAGGCTTCTACCTCAATACGCCCGAATGGTCTGACCTAAAAGCCAGCACCGCATTTAATGCCGCCTTCGGATTGGGCGCTTCGGCCATGCATGCCACTTTTTTCAAATCTATGAAGGAAAACAGATCCTGTGTAAAGATTGAAGTTTCAAAAGAAAATTAACAAAAACTGGTTGATTACATCGAAGCAGGATTTCAGCATGATGCCAACCACAACCCAATTTTTATCAAAGCCACAACTTATGGTAAAAACGATAGTTTTTATGAAGCCAATGGCAGATACAATTTGTTTCAAACCTGCAATTCATGGGCAAATAGCGGATTGAAGGCAGCCAACCAGAAAGCTGCATTGTGGACTGTTACTGATACCGGTATTTTTTGCCATTATCAATAAGTAAGCGGAAAACTTGTCAAAAAACATTCAAGTTTTATCTTTTGATTCATTTTTTTTATCGAAGGAAGTTTTCTGCAAATTTAAAATACTCCCTAAAATTAATAAACATCGCCAAGTCGTTAGTAAGATAATTACAATCGAAAAAGCATTAAAGTAAAATATTTCAGTTGTTATAAAAATCATTAATCCAAGCTTTAGAATAAAACCAACAAATCCAATGAAAATTAGTGACTTGATACAGTTTTTTAAATGTCTGACACTTTCAAAATAAAGACTTGTTGCAAAAAACATATCAAATATGGGTTCTTGAGAATCGGCTTCCAGTTTTTGTATTTTAGATCCACTTTTAAATGTAATTAAGACAGTTAGTAAAGTCAATATAAAACCTGCAAGAGTTAAACTAATAGTAGTAAGGTCTGTAAGTACTGATAAAGATTGGTCGAATTTAGGTAAACAAAGTTTTAACTTTTGCCATAGAATAAAAATAAATGTAGAGCTTAATATTGCTATGGAATAGTCAATTAATATGGGATTTCGAAAATATCTATCAATAATCATATCGTAGAGAGAAACTGATCAAAATCAGGTTTAATTAATGGGTATAAATCACTGTTTTTTATTGCTGAAATATCTAAGTTCAAAACAATTTCCTTTTTTCCTTTAAATAAATTAAATATTTCTTCATTACCATCTTTATCTTCATATTTTACAACAAAACCGTCAAATGCGTCCATATTGAATGATCTGCCTCTAAATGCCAAAAGTGTGTCACGAATCATTTTGTTGATAGGTTTCTCGAAAGCTTTACTCTCCATACCCTTATCGTTAGTTTGAAATGACGTTTCTACCTTCACAAACTTTGGTTTTAACACACTGCCAATAGTATTTAGTCCACTATAATATTTATTTTTGAGTGTAGTGTCAAGTTGATTTAAATTACCGGGCTGTATTTTTACTTCAAAATTTAATACATTTTTTAATTTATCTAAGGTTTCATCAATCGGAGCGTCAATGTAAAAGTTTGCTTCGGTTGCTTTGCTTTCTCGTAAAACATAATGAGCAACATTTCTAAAATAAAACTCAATATCGCTGATTCGAGGGCCATAATGTTGGTATTCACAACAAATTACAGGATATTGTTTGCTGAAATCTATAAAAAAGTGTGTCTCTTCAACAATCGAATCAATGCCAAGTTCATTAATTGGTATCAAAGTAAATTTATCTCTTGGCTTTAATAAAGGTTTTCTTCCTGCTCTTAACAAAGCTATTGAACATCTTATCCTTCTTTCCTTATGGACAAATACAGCCCGATTCATAAACATTTCACGACGACTATTCTCTCTTCCTTCATGTCTGTCAATTAAGTGTCCTTGATTCTCTGCTAATAATTTTTGTGAAATATAAGTAATCACATTTTTCATGATATCAGAAGATGAAAGACTTTCATGAGCTTTAAGTGGTGTAAACTTTAACGAAAAATACTGGAATCTAACCTCAAGGTCTTTGTTTGATTTATTCATATATACTACATTTTGTAAACTTACAGAATAATTAAACCAGTAAGTTTTTTGTGGGTTAAAATGATTTTTAATGTGGTATTTGAATGTTTGTCGTAAATCTATAAAATTTTGAAACTAAAAAAAGAAAATTCAAAATCTTTTATTAACCGAACAGGATGTAATTTGCCATATCTAGATTTAAGAATATATCTTAAATCGTAAATCGCACATCGTAAATTGAAAATATGTTGTCAATATCATTCTTAATAACTTTGGTTATTATTACTTCTAAAATCATGCTAATTCCACTATATTAGCTGACCCGAGCTTGTTGCAAATTGCGGCGGCCAAATTAAAATCGACAATTTCCAATGCAAGAGCAAAATCAATATACAGAAGATAATATCCGTTCGTTAGACTGGAAGGAACATATCCGAATGCGTCCCGGAATGTACATTGGGAAGCTGGGTGATGGCTCTTCTCCGGATGATGGTATCTATATCCTGCTGAAAGAGGTGATCGACAACTGCATCGATGAGTTTGTAATGGGCGCCGGAAAAGTAATTGAAGTTACCATCAGGGACAAAATGGTAACCGTTCGCGACTATGGGCGCGGCATCCCGCTGGGAAAGGTTGTAGATGTGGTTTCCCGGATGAATACCGGAGGGAAATACGACTCAAAAGCCTTTAAGAAATCAGTCGGTCTGAACGGAGTTGGTACCAAAGCCGTAAACGCGCTGTCAAATTATTTTCGAGTGGAATCGGTTCGTGACAACCAGATCAAAGCCGCCGAGTTTTCTGCAGGAAACCTTACTTCTGAAGAAGAAGTTGCAGAATCTACCAAACGCAAAGGAACTAAAGTGGCTTTCGTAGCCGATGATACGATTTTCAAGAATTACAAATACCGCAACGAGTATGTAATCCGGATGCTCAAAAACTATTGTTACCTGAACACCGGGCTTACCATTTATTACAATGGCGAAAAATACTATTCGGACAATGGTTTGAAGGACCTGCTTGAAGAAACCATCACCGAGGAAGACATGCAGTACCCGATCATCCACCTTTTGGGCGATGATATCGAAATTGCGCTGACGCACAGCAAATCACAGTATTCCGAAGAGTACCATTCGTTTGTAAACGGGCAGAATACAACACAGGGAGGAACGCATTTGGGCGCTTTCCGTGAGGCAATCGTAAAAACCATCAAGGAGTTTTACAACAAACCTTTTGAAGCTTCGGATATCCGTAAATCAATTGTTTCCGCTATTTCGGTAAAAGTTGAGGAACCGGTTTTTGAATCACAAACCAAAACCAAGCTGGGTTCAACCGAAATTGGTCCAAATGGCCCGTCAGTAAGGACATTCGTAAACGATTTCATCAAAACCAAGCTCGATAACTTTTTACATAAAAATCCGGAAACTGCCGATTTGCTTTTGCGCAAGATCCTTCAGGCGGAACGTGAAAGAAAAGAGCTTTCAGGAATCCGTAAATTGGCGAAAGACAGAGCAAAAAAGGCCAGCCTTCACAATAAAAAACTGCGTGATTGCCGGGTGCATTTGACGGATGCCAAAAATCCATTGAGTTTGGAAAGCACGCTTTTCATTACCGAGGGAGATTCGGCTTCGGGTTCGATTACCAAAAGCCGTAATGTGAATACACAGGCGGTTTTCAGTTTGCGCGGAAAACCTTTGAATTCGTATGGAATGTCAAAGAAAATTGTTTATGAAAACGAAGAATTCAATTTACTCCAGGCTGCTCTGGATATTGAGGAAGATATGGGCGATCTGCGCTATAACAACATTGTAATTGCTACCGATGCCGATGTAGATGGAATGCATATCCGTTTGCTGTTGATTACATTTTTCCTGCAGTTTTTCCCTGAACTGATCAAGGACGGGCATTTGTATATCCTGCAAACGCCTTTGTTTAGAGTGCGTAACAAAAAGGAAACCATTTACTGCTACACTGAAGAAGAACGCGTCAATGCCATCGAAAAGCTAAAACCAAAACCGGAAATCACGCGATTCAAAGGATTGGGAGAGATTTCCCCAGATGAGTTCAAACATTTTATAGGCGATGATATCCGATTGGATCCTGTAATGTTGGATAAAGCAACATCCATAGAAACCTTATTGGAATTCTATATGGGTAAAAACACGCCCGATCGTCAGGTATTCATCATCAATAACCTGAAAGTCGAATTGGATGTAGTGGAAAAAGAATAAATTTAAAAAGTAGCTGAGTATTTTTCTCAAACTCAGCCACTCAGTCACTCAGCAACTTTTATATGAATAACGAAGAAGAAGACGATATTATCCCGAACGAAGACGAAAACAACGACCCGAGCGATAGCGAACAGGCGGAACAATCGTTTGACGCCGCCGATGAAGGTTTTGAAGACCTGAGAGGTTCAGGCGATCATTTTTACGACCAGGAAGAAGTCAATCCCGACGATACGATTACGAAAGTGACTGGAATGTACAAGGATTGGTTCCTTGATTATGCTTCGTATGTAATTCTGGAGCGTGCAGTTCCTGCTATTGAAGACGGTTTCAAGCCGGTACAGCGCCGTATCATGCACTCGATGAAAGAGCTTGATGACGGGCGTTACAACAAAGTGGCAAATATCGTTGGGCACACGATGCAGTACCATCCGCACGGTGATGCCAGTATTGGCGATGCCATGGTTCAGATAGGGCAGAAGGATTTGCTTATCGACATGCAGGGAAACTGGGGAAATATCCTAACAGGCGATGGTGCTGCGGCTTCACGTTATATTGAGGCACGTATTTCCAAGTTAGGGCATGAAATCCTGTATTCTCCAAAAATTACAACCTGGCAGGCTTCCTATGACGGAAGAAGGAATGAGCCTGTGAATCTTCCTGTAAAGTTTCCTTTGCTATTGGCGCAAGGCGCAGAAGGAATTGCTGTCGGTTTATCCACAAAAGTGCTGCCACACAATTTCAATGAGCTGATTGATGCCTCGATCAAGATCCTAAAAAACAAGCCTTTTACATTATTTCCGGATTTTCCAACGGCTGGAATTGCAGATATATCCAATTATAATGATGGGATGCGTGGCGGCCGTGTGCGTGTGCGCGCCCGGATCAATCAATTGGATAAACAGACGCTTACCATTACACAAATCCCATTTTCAACTAATACTTCAACTTTGATTGATAGTATTTTGAAAGCCAATGAAAAAGGGAAAATAAAAGTAAAGAAGATTGAAGACAATACCGCTGCCGAAGTTGAGATACTGATCCATCTTCCACCTGGTGTTTCTCCTGATAAAACCATAGACGCTTTATATGCATTTACAGCCTGTGAAACTTCTGTTGCGCCTTTAGGCTGTGTAATTGAAGACCATAAACCGCGTTTTATAGGGGTTTCGGACATGCTGAAGATTTCAACGCACAGGACGGTTGATTTATTGAAACGCGAACTGGAAATACAGCTGGACGAACTCGAAAACAAATGGCATTTGTCTACTTTGGAAAAGATCTTTATCCGTGAGGAAATGTACATCGATTTCAAACTGTACCACGACAGGGAAACACTATACGACTATTTATACAAACGCTTCAAACCGTTTGCCAAAGATTTTGTACGCGAAATCAATGACGACGATTTGCAGAAACTGACACAGATTCCGATGATCCGCATCACGCGTTTCGATTCGGATAAGGCAGATGATGCAATTGCCAAGCTCGAAGCAGAAATGGAGCAGGTAAAATACGATCTGGACCATATTATCGATTTTGCTATCAATTTCTTCCAGAACCTAAAAGATAAATTCGGCAAAGGACGCGAACGCCAGACTGAACTTAGGAGCTTTGACAATATTGAAGCGACAAAAGTGGTCCTTAGGAATACCAAACTTTATGTAAACAAAGAAGAAGGCTTTTTTGGAACCGGTTTAAAGAAAGACGAATACGTTGCCGATTGCTCGGATATTGATGATGTGATTGTGTTTTTGCGCGACGGGAAAATGATGATTTCCAAAGTAGACGACAAGAAGTTTGTTGGTAAAGACATTATCCATATTGATGTTTTTGACAAAAACGACAAGCGTACCATTTACAATATGATTTACCGTGACGGCAAGAACGGTTCTACCTTTATCAAGCGTTTCAATGTTTCGGGTGTTACGCGCGATAAGTTTTACGACCTGACACAGGAAAAAGCCGGTTCGCAGGTTTTGTATTTTTCGGCCAACCCAAATGGTGAAGCGGAGGTCATTACGATTTTACTACGCCAGGTGGGTAGCATTAAAAAACTGAAATGGGATGTCGATTTCTCGGATATTGCCATCAAAGGCAGGGCTTCGCGTGGAAATACGGTAACCAAATACCCAATTAAAAAAATCGAGCTCAAGGAAAAAGGGATTTCAACTTTACGCCCGAGGAAAGTTTGGTTTGACGATACAGTACATCGTTTGAATGTAGATGGGCGAGGCGAGCTGCTGGGTGAATTCAAACCCAATGACCGTTTGCTGATCATCAATCAATCGGGGAAACTGAAAACCATTATCCCGGAATTGACCACGCATTTTGAGGAAGGCATGATCGTTTTGGAAAAATGGAACCCAAACAAACCGATTTCCGCAATTTATTACGATGGCGAAAAAGAACGTTATTTCATAAAACGTTTCCTTGTAGAAAACGAAAACAAGGAAGAGCTTTTTATAAGTGAGCACGAAAAGTCCCAACTCGAAATCGTTTCTACCGATTGGCGCCCGATGGCAGAAATTGTTTTTGCCAAAGTAAAAGGTGTCCAAAAGGACAATCAAACCATTAACCTGGAAGAATTTATTGCAGTTAAGGGAATCAAGGCGTTGGGTAATCAATTGACCTCTGATAAGCTGAAACAGGTCAATCTACTGGAATCGTTGCCTTATGAAGAACCAGTAGAGGAAGTTGTGGAAATCGCAGCTGCTGAAGGTGATGAAACCGATGAAAACATCCAGACGGAAACCGGTGATGACGGACAAATAACTTTGTCATTAGAATAAAAAGGAACGCCTCTCAATTGAGAGGCGTTTTTTTAGCTTCGGTAATTAATGGAAAGCCTTATGGTTTTTGTGCTGAGCTCAATAATCCGGATATAATAGCCCGCTCCTTTATCTGTTGGCGAATACGCCGTTTGATCTTCATTCCAGTCGTTGTCAAAGGTTTTATAGAATGTTTCAGCCAGCTTGACAACATCATCTTTTGAATAGCCGATGAACGTCAACGAAATCATTTTATTGGATTCGCTGCACGAGTCATTCCTGAAATAAATATTATGATTAAAGGCTTCTTCCCAATAACATAGCGACTTGCCATTGGTCTTCTGTTTTTTCTTACCTGAAACCGTTCCGACGTATTTTTGAAGGTATTCGTAAATACGCAATTCTTTTTTCTGAACCTTATTCAAAAAAATAGCATCAGGCTTGGGCAATTTGCTTTGTGAAAAACCGCAAAAGCCAATCAATAGAAAGAAAAGAAAAGAAAAACCTTTAGTTCGTAACATCAGTGTCCTTTAGTTTTTTGTCCGCTATTTTACTGTTGTGCAGCTTTACCGGCTTTTTGCCTTTTTTCATCTTCATGTTTAGGAATTCCACAAACAATGAGAAGAAAATAGAGAAGTACAGATAGCCTTTTGGAATTGCGCCAATTTCAACATCGTTGCCAAATTTGAATTCGGCCAAATGCGAACCTTCTGCAATCAGCATCACACCAATCAGGATAAGGAAAGACAAACCTAGAATTTGTATAGTCGGATGTTCGTTTACAAATTTGGAAACCGGTCCGGCAAAAATCATCATGATTACGATCGAAATGATTACCGAAAGGATCATGATAATCAAAGCGCCTTCGTGGCCAAAACCGCCTTGCGCAGGATCGGCATTGCTGACCATTCCTACTGCAGTCAGGATACTGTCAAACGAGAATACGATATTCAGCAAAGCAATCTGGATTACGGCTTTAGACAGGCTGTTGCTGGCTTTGGCATTTGTACTTTCTTCTTCGCCTTCCATTTTATGGTGTATTTCAGAAACCGATTTGTACAACAAGAACAGCCCACCACCAAAAATAATGATGCTTTGCCCGGTTATGCCAGCCTGGAAAAAGCCCCAGTCAATAGGTAAAATAACTTCTTTCAATCCCATAACCCAGGTAATCCCAAACAACAATATAATTCTGAAAATCATTGCCAAAAGCAATCCAACCCGTCTGGCTTTCGGTTGATCTTCTGCTCTTAGTTTCCCAGATACGATGGAAAGGAAAACGATGTTGTCAATCCCGAGGATGATTTCCAGAAAAGTTAGTGTAAGTAAGGCCATTAAGGCATTTGGAGTAAATAAAATTTCCATTTTTTAGGTTTAGGTTTAAAGCTGTTAAACGTAGTTAATCGAGTTTTGTTACAAGTCCACGCTCTTTTTTGTTGCTTCCGACAAACGAATATTCAAAACTGTAGGTATTTTTATCGGTAGATAAGATAATCATGCTGATGGCTTTCTCTTCCTTCATATTCTTTGGATGCAGTTTCTGCAAAATAAATTCACAGTCGTTCACCCATCGAACCGAAGCCGTATCAGTCTTTCCATTATAGGTTTCGATCTGCAGGTTTTCTGTGCGCGTAAATGTGGAAGTGTGCTTTTTACCGTTGATCATTTGTGTAAATTCAAATTTTCCGGTCCTGAAATCCTTGCAGCTGCGTTGCTGATTGTTGCAGGACATGGCAATTAAGGCGAGTAGGAGTAATGCTGTTTTGTTCATATTATCGAGTTACTGAGTGCTTAAGTTTCTATGTTTGAGCAATGGATATTCAGTTACTTTAATCTGTTTAATTCATCATCAGTGAAGTTCTTAATGCTTTTTTCTTTCGAAAATTTCTCAGCATTATAACTATTGGACTTGTTTTTTGGTATCGAAAGTGAAACCCATTCGGTTTTCTTTAGCATTTTGGAATAAAAAACAATTTGCCCAACATGGTACGGATAATGTGCCAGCTGGCGGTTGATAGCTTCAATTATCGTATGGCCTTCGTTACGGATGTAAATAATGGTTTCCAGATCGCCTGGTTTTAAGGCATCCAAAGTATCCAAAAATACTTTCCATCCCTTATCCCAAAACTGCATCAGTTCTTCCTTATTTTGGATAGTTTGTTCAAATTCACCATCGCGGTTGCGCCATTCTTTTTCACCATCGGATGTCAGGAAATCGGTCCAGCGCGAAATCATATTACCCGAAAGATGCTTTACGATGATGGCAATAGAGTTGGTGTCTTCGTTTACCGCAACAAACAATTGCTCAGGCTCTAATTGTTGCATTGCTTTTTCCCCTAAAGCCTTATAATAGAGGAACTGTTTTTTTACGCTCTCGAGGTAGTGGTTATTTATCATGGTTGAACAATACGTCGGTTAAAGTCTTGATTCCTTTAAACATAAAATAAACAGCCAATAGGGAAAGTATAATCCCAACGCCTAGTACCAAATAATGCCAGGCATTCTGTTTGTTGATGAATGCATTGTAAATCACGCTTGGCCCGAGGAACATGAGCGGCAATGCATACAGCATGTATTTGATCCCTTTATCTAAAAGCTTTTTGTTATCAGGCATGTTAAAATTTTATTTGAAATCCAACTCCATTTTGATTTGCCAGAACATTCAGTCCAAAATCAACGGAAGCCGTATTTTTCAATCCTTGATTGTATGAATTGACGGCATCTTCCATTTTTTTTGCACGCCCAGATAGTATTGGGATGGAAACCGCTACTGCACCCAGGCCCACATAGGTAAGGGCTGTCGGGTATTTTGCATCAGAAAACAAACCAATTGCCAAATCCACCACTGTCATGGTTGACCCGATTCCAAGAAGTGCTGCACCCAAAGTTTCTTTGGTCTTTGCCTGTTTGTAAACATGGAGCGAATGCAGGTTGGATGCCAAGATTTTTTTTAGCTGGTAGCTTGGGATCTGTTCACCCTCGCGGTAAACTTTACCGTTTTCCAGTTTTAAGGGTTTCGGCGAGGTGTCTCCTAATGTAAGCCCCTGCGAATATGACGTAAATCCAAACAATAAAATAAAAGTAAAAAGTATAGTTTTCATAGCTGATTTTATTTTGACCAATTGTCGACCGCTTTCCTTACGCTTCCAAATTCCTTTAGCAATTCGGATGCTTTTTGATAATCGACCGGAATTTCACCCATAATCATCTTTACTCCGCGATCCACCAGTTTGTCATTGCTCAATTGCATGTCTACCATTTTGTTTCCTTTTACTTTTCCGAGCTGTATCATGGTTGCTGTCGAGATCATGTTCAGCACCAATTTCTGTGCGGTACCGGCTTTCATCCTTGAGCTTCCCGTGACAAATTCGGGCCCAACTACAACAACTACCGGAAACTTTGCCGTCATGGCTATCGGGCTTCCTTCATTGCAGGTAATGCATCCGGTGAGTATGCCTTTTTCGTTGCATTTTTCCAGGCCACCAATTACATAAGGCGTTGTTCCCGAAGCAGCGATTCCGATGACTACATCGTTTGTACCAATGTTTTCCTGCTGCAGGTCGATCCAAGCCTGGGTGGTATTGTCTTCGGCATTTTCAACGGCACGGCGGATTGCTTTGTCGCCACCTGCTATGATTCCGTTGACCAAATCAAACGGAACACCAAAAGTAGGCGGGCATTCTGAAGCGTCCACAATTCCCAATCTGCCCGAAGTTCCGGCGCCAATGTAGAACAGCCTGCCGCCTGATTTCATTTTGGCAACTATCTGGGAAACCAAACGTTCTATTTGTGGCAAAGCCTTTTCAACAGCAATCGGAACCGTTTTGTCTTCCTTATTGATATTGGACAACAGATCAGCAACCGACATTTGCTCTAAATGCTCATAATGCGAGGATTGCTCAGTGGTTTTAGTGAAATTCATTTTATAAATTACTGAGTGGCTAAGTTACTAAGTTTTGATCAATCTATTTGATTTGTTTTGACAGTAATTCAGAGAAATCCTTTAAAATTTTCTTTACAGATTGATCGCCTTTGAAATAAGCAGTCATTACTGTTTTATTAGTGTTTAGATCAATGATCTTTGCAGAAAACCGCGTGTAAGAGTAATAAAACACATCGTAATAATAATCATAATCAGTTTCAATTGCATAAATCGATTTCTGGTCTTTTATTGAATAAATCTCCAAAATCTGGCTTTTGTCTTTCGTTTG
Organism: Flavobacterium sp.; assembly: GCA_049841115.1. GTDB lineage: Bacteria > Bacteroidota > Bacteroidia > Flavobacteriales > Flavobacteriaceae > Flavobacterium. The sequence goes on along the minus strand of JASGHQ010000002.1, from coordinate 208,341 downwards.
AAGTATTTCATCTGGGAAAAGCGTAGCTTTTGATGCATTTTTTATAGAAACTACATTAAAACCCTTTTGTGCCAACAGGTATTTCAATTCTTTTACAGTTTCTGTTTTATCTACCGCGCCTGTATTATTTTCGGCAAAAGTAAAAGTGGTTTCCTTTGTAAAATGCTGCCCTGGTTCTGCATTTAATTTTATAGAGCCGCAAGAGCTCATTATAATACAGACGAATGAAAGTAAAAAAAAGCTATTTTTCATGAAAATGTAAGATTATAAAAAACTGGCCAGTATTATCCCAAGGATAATCATCGTGACTTTGGCAATATTGAATTTGTGGCCTTCGCTGCTTTCGAAAATTATCGTTGAAGAAATATGAAACAGTATACCAATGACCACTGCAGTGATTTGCGTATAATAATCACTCAGCATCGGGAATTTATCCGAGGCCAAAGTTCCAAGCGGCGTCATTACCGCAAAAGTCAGCATGAACAGGAACAAGGCGGTTTTGTTCAATTCGGCATGGATGAAAAAAGTAGTCAGGATGATTGCAATAGGCAAGTGGTGGATTGCGATTCCGTAAGCCAGGTCTTCGTGATGCCCCACCGGGAAGCCTTCCAGCAAAGCATGGAGGCACAAGCTTATAAAAAGCAGCCACGGCATTTTGGTAATTTTGTCGTGCCCATGAACGTGGCCGTGTTCGGCTCCTTTAGAGAAAAACTCAAGGATAATCTGGAATAAAATCCCAAGCATGATAAAAATACCAACCTTCTTGTCGTGGCTTTCGTAAACTTCAGGCAATAAATGAAGAACTGTCAGCGACAATAAAAACGAACCGCTGAACGCCAATAACAGTTTAAGGTTTTGCTTTACCCTTGGCTTGAGCCCAATGGCAATCAAATATCCGATAAGTACTGAAAGTAATGGTAATAAGTAATTCATCGTTTGTTTTTTATCGCAATTTTACTTCGCAAATTGTATTTATTTAAATATCATTATTAGTCGTTCGCTGGTGTTTTTGTGGAATTTTTTCAGCTTATAATCACCAAAAGTATCCAGCAGGAATATCCCGGTTTCGGTCATCATTTCCTGAAAATCCTCCAACGTGTAAGCACGCACTTTTTCGGTAAAATGGAATTTTTCGCCCTTATCCTCAAAATCGATTTCCTTGATGATGAAGCCATCAAGAACAGAACGCCTGATATGGAAAATAATTCCGTCGACTTCTTTGGTTTCTTCCGGAATGAGGTTGTCAATTACGTATTGTGAATTCATAAAATCAATCACCGCAAAGCCATATTCAGAAAGGCTGTCCTTAATTGCCAGCAGTGTTTTGACATCGTCTTCACGGTTTTCAAAATAACCAAAACTGGTAAACAGGTTGAAGATGGCGTCAAACTTTTCGTCATAAGGCTCTCGTTTGTCATGCACGACAAAATGCAGGGTATCGTTTGCATTTTTATTGGCCTCGGCGATGCTGTTTTCTGACAGGTCGGCACCAAGGACGTCATAGCCCAGCTGGTTAAGGTAAATGGCATGGCGCCCTTTGCCGCAAGCCAGGTCGAGCACTTTTGCTTTTTCGGGCAAATTGAGGTAATGCGTCAGATTGTCCATGAAAATCTGGGCTTCGCGGTAATTCCGGTCTTTGTAAAGTATGTGGTAATAAGGCGTATCAAACCAAGAAGAATACCAGGTGTTTGATTCTTGGTTTTCTGATTTTATTGCTTCTGACATTTATTCTTTTCAAATGAATTCTAACGTGCAAATTTAGTGTATTTTTGCCGAAGAAATTCCATATCTGAATCTGAAATTAGAGCATTTGGAATTTATTATTTGAATTATTACGATGGAAAATTTTAAAATGATAGCCAAAACTTTTTTTGGTTTTGAGGAAATACTGGCAAAAGAATTGCAGCAATTAGGCGCACAGGATGTTGAAATAGGAACACGTGCCGTAAGTTTTAAAGGCGATAAGGGTTTTATGTACAAAGCCAACCTGTCGTTGCGTTCGGCACTGAAAATCCTAAAGCCGATCTATCATTTCAGGGCTTTTAATGATCAGAGCCTGTATAAGGGAATCCAGGGAATTGACTGGACAAAGTACCTTAATGACAGCCAGACTTTTGTCATTGACACTACTATCCATTCGGATCATTTCAAGCATTCACAGTTTGTTTCGCAAAAAGCAAAAGATGCCATTGTGGATCAGTTCCGTGAAAAAACGGGGCAGCGCCCAAGCATTGACAAAGATTTCCCCGATTTGAGGATCAATATCCACATCGATCGCGACCAATGTTCGGTTTCATTGGATACTTCGGGTGCTTCGCTGCACCACAGGGGTTATAGAACTGCGACCAATATCGCTCCGATCAACGAAGTTTTGGCTGCCGGAATGCTGTTGCTTTCAGGCTGGGATGGAAGCTGCGATTTCCTTGACCCGATGTGTGGTTCGGGGACTTTATTGGCAGAAGCCGCGATGATTGCCTGCAATATCCCGGCAAACATCAACCGCAAGGAATTTGCCTTTGAGAAGTGGAACGATTGGGACAATGATCTGTTTGAGCAGATTATCGATTCGTTGATGAAAAAAACTAAGGAATTCCATTATACGATTACAGGTTATGACAAAGCGCCAAGTGCGGTGAACAAAGCCAAAGACAATATTGAAAATGCCAACCTTGAAGATTATGTAACCATCCACCAGGCGAATTTCTTTGATACCAAAAAAGAAAACCAAGGACCATTGCATATGGTTTTCAATCCGCCCTATGGTGAGCGTCTGGATATTGAACTGGAGCGTTTTTACAGGGAATTGGGCGATACTTTAAAGAACAGTTACCCTAATACCAATGCGTGGTTTATCACAGCTAATTTAGAAGCACTGAAATTCGTCGGGCTTCGTCCGTCAAGAAAAATTAAGCTTTTTAACGGAAGCCTCGAGGCGCGCCTGGTGAAATATGAAATGTACGAAGGCAGCAAACGGACTAAATTCCAAAATTAGGATTTAGCCGTTACTTATTTTCTTCTGGCAATTTCTTCGTTAAGCTTTTTGATGTTGATGTAGTTAGCAATCAATATGGGCAGGAAAGCCACAGGAAGGATAACAAATACGTTGAAGCCTTTTGTAGCCAAAAGATAAATGCCAACTGCAAACTGTATAAACAAAACTGCAGCCAGCATGGCGGTTACGGTTTTGACGGTTTTGGTTCTCTTATTGAGTTCTTCAAGGCTCAGGCCCGAAAGGTTGTTCATATCTTCTTTTTTCATCGTTTATGATTTTGGCTGTTTTTCTTTCTCCAGGAGATCAATCATGGCTTTTATCTGGGCAGCATCAATGCGTTTTGCCTTGATGGTTTTGTTTTTGTCCAATATGTATATAACCGGTGTCGAATATACATCGTATTTTTCGATGGCATTGTTATAATGCGCGCCGTCATAAACATTGATCCAAGGCAGTTTGTTGTCGGCTATGTATTTCAGATATTTATCGCCCTCGTGCTGCATATAAACACTGTATACTTTTACATTCTTTTTTTCTTTTATCAATTCGTTGTATTGCTCCAGGGCAATTGGGATTTCCTTTTGGCAATGGCTGCAATCCACATCCCAAAAAATAAGTATTGTGTAATCGGCCCTGACATCGCCTAATTTGACAAACATATTGTTGACCTGCGCCTGGTTTTTATAGAACACTTTGGTCATTTCTTCGCTGTTTTTGGCATCTTCAAATCCCATTGCCTTCATTTTGCCATAATCTTCCGCCTTTATCATATAAAGGTCCAATGCAGTAGCGCCCACCAGCAATGGCCTCAGTTTATCGGCTCGTTTGGTGATTTTCTGCACAATATCAGGATCTTCATAGATTCCGTTTGCCTTTCCTGTTTTAAAATAAGTGTCGGACATATGGACAAAAACCTTGTCAAAGCCCATTATTTTTGATGTTTCATAAGTATAGGTAAAATATGCCAAAAGCATTTTGTACATAGTGGTTGCCGGCTTGATTTTGTTCATTACTTTATCGATCTCAACACTAACGCTGTCAGGATGGATTGGCACAACCGATTCGAAGTACCGTTTTAGCTTAACATGGAAAAAGGATTCCGCATCGTTCCTTCATCGGCAAAATTCACGTCGTCCCAATAATGCTTCCTGTAATAGTTATACGCCTTGATGCTGTCGGGCCTGCCGTTGGAAGCTTTTGGGATCTCGGATAAAGTCTTCTCAATTTTCAGGTTGATCACATCCCCAATATAACTGCCTTTGTGCCTTGCAAGGAATTGCTCTTCGTAATTTCTAATGGTCTTTTCGATATCGTTTTGCTTTTTGGTAAGCGCCAGCGAATCTTTTTTATTCAGGAACTTATTTTTATCCTTAAAGGCCATGAATTCATTGTTTTGCCCGTTGATAAATTCGACATACCTAAAGAATTCATTTTCAGCTGGGGAGTTCACAGCAGTTAATTCCTTTGAAATATTGGGGCTGGCTTCTGTTTTGAGTTCGAGCTTCTGGGTGTTGTCATCTACAAAAAAATCAAAATAAATAGTCTTTTTTTGGCTTACCAAAGAATAGATCCCTTTCTCTAATTTTTTCTTCCCGGTAAAAACTATTTTGCCATCTTTGATAGAAGTACATGTATCCTTTATCAATGTTTTATCAAACTGGTAATAAGTGAGGTAAGCCAAAGTATCCGGGCAGTTTTTCAGGTGGATTGTAATATCATAACCCGTTTGGGCCACAGCAAAAAAAGATGAAAAGCCGAATACAACAAGTAATAATTTCTTCATAAAATAACCAAAAATAGTTTTTGAAATAAATTTTGCTGGTCAAAAATAAGCTTTTTAGCAGTGAAACCGGCATTGTATTTTTTAAAGTTTTCTTAAAATAATGCTATTGACGATATGCGATTTAAATCGACGAATGTCATTGGTTTTGCGATTTAAAGAGTTTTTTTTCCGTTAAACGATTTTTGAACATATTTTAATTTATTGTTAATAAGTTTGAATATAATTTAATGCCACACGAACAAATCATGAATAAAATATTCAATCCATTATATAGACAAGATTACCTGAAAGGGTATTCTAATGGTCAAAACCCCTATCTTAACCTTCAGGAGGATCAAAAAGAAGCTTATGTTGACGGCTTTAAGCAGGGCAGGCTCGACTATGAACGGATGAACGGAAAAATAATTCACGGTATCCCGAAACTCATAGTGACTAATAAAGTGCTTGAGGATTTTCTTTTGGCCGGAATGCTCGGAATCAGTATAAATGATGATGACTACACGGCTTTTCAGATTGATGTGATTTCAAAATGGTACCAAAGCGGCATCGAAAAATACAACCCGAACCAAAGCAGTTACCTTTTGGGCATTTTAGAAGAAAACGGAATAGAGATCATCTAATCATTCCAGAATAAGCTGCATAATTACGCTGTGCAGCCATCGGTTAAATTTAAAACCGCTTTCCCTTATATTTCCCACAGTTTCAAATCCGAATTGCTCATGGAATTTGATGCTACCTTCATTTTCCGAATCAATTACGGCTACCATGGTGTGTAGCTTTTGCTGTTTGGCCAAATGGATAAGACGTTCCAAAACAACTTTCCCAATCCCTTTTCCGTGTGCATCAGGCGCTACATAAACCGAATGTTCTACTGTAAATTTATAAGCATCCCGAAAACGGAATTCGCCATAATAGCCAAATCCAACAATTTTACTGTCTATTTCAGCTACAATCACGGGAAACCCTTTTTGAAGTTTTTCCTCAAAAATTGCCTGCTGCTGTCCAATGGTGCGCGGATTATAGTCGTACAGGGCTGTTGAATTTTCAATATAATAATTAAGTATATCCACCATGATTGTGGCGTCACTGGCTTGATAATTCCTTATTCTGATTTCCATAGGCTAAAAATATTTAAAATTAAAAGAGCACTGCCAGTGGCAATGAGGTAAGCAAACTTTAGTTTGCAATATAATAAAGATTGAATTAAAAGGATTTTGGTTGTATCTTTGTTACCCTTAAAAAATCAACAATGATTTATCCTAAAATACCTTTAGCGCAAAGCATCATTGAGATATGCCATGCCAAAGGGATCCATGATATCGTTATTTCACCCGGCTCGCGAAATGCACCATTGACCATCGGTTTTACCAACAACCCAAAATTCAACTGTTACAGCATTGCAGATGAACGCTGTGCAGCATTCTTTGCTTTGGGAATTGCACAGCAGACACATCGACCGGTAGCTGTGGTCTGTACTTCTGGTTCGGCTTTGTTGAATTATTATCCGGCACTGGCTGAAGCTTTTTATAGCCAGATTCCGTTTGTAGTGATTTCGGCCGATCGCCCTTTTGACAAAATCGATATCGGCGATGGGCAAACCATCCGCCAGGAAAACGTTTTTATCAATCATTCGCTTTATAATGCCAATCTGACCGAAGATGCTTCAGAAGCCAATGACGTTTTTATTAACGAAGCCATTAATGTTGCCATTGCCCGAAAAGGCCCGGTCCACATCAATGTGCCATTTGAAGAGCCTTTGTATGAAACAACCAATAAACTTTCGGTTGATGTTAATGTAACCGGCCTTGCCAGGCCACAGCGATTTGTAGATGTTGACGATATCATTGCGTTTTCAACCCTTTGGAACCACAGCAAAAAAATATTGGTACTGGTTGGCGAATGCCCGCCGAATTCCATTGAGCAAAGATGGCTGGAGCAGCTGGCATCCATTCCGTCTGTTGTAGTGATGACTGAAGCCACATCCAATCTGCATCATCGAAGCTTTATTAATAATATCGATACTTTAATCACCCCATTCAGCCAAACCGATTTCCTGAAATTACAGCCAAGGATCCTGATTACTTTTGGAGGAATGATCGTTTCTAAAAGAATCAAAGCGCTGCTTCGCAAATATAAGCCAAGACATCATTGGCATATTGATGAATGGCGCGCCTATGACACTTTTGGCATTTTGACCAAACATTTTGAGGTGAGTCCCAATCAGTTTTTCAGGCAGTTTTTGCCCTTTGTAAAAACCATTGACAGCGATTACAAAACCACTTTTGAGAAGATCATCGCCAAGCGAAAAGCCAAACATGATAAATACCTTTCCAAAATTCCGTTTTCTGACCTGAAGGCTTTTGAAGCTATTTTATCGGTTTTGCCAAAAGATATCCTGCTCCAGATCAGCAACAGTTCGGCCATACGTTATGCGCAATTATTTGATATTGATCCATCAATAGAAGTGTTCTGCAACCGCGGAACCAGTGGGATAGACGGAAGTACCTCTACGGCGATCGGTGCTGCAGTTGGAAGCAGCAAGCCAACGGTCCTGATAACCGGCGACGTGAGCTTTCTTTATGACAGCAATGCGCTTTGGAACAATTACATTCCGAAAAACTTCAAGATACTACTCATCAATAATGGCGGAGGCGGAATCTTTAGGATACTGCCGGGGCATCAGGAAAATGAAACCTTCCATACCTATTTTGAAACCTCGCATTGCCTGACTGCTGAGCATTTGTCCAAAATGTTCCTGTTTGATTACGCAACGGCAAATGATGAGGCGTCACTTAAAAAGAGCCTAACACAATTGTTCGAAAACAACAAGCCGATGATACTGGAAATTTTCACTCCAACCCGTGAGAACGACAAACTCTTGCGCGATTATTTCAAAGCATTGGCATAAATTAATATCTTTACGAAAACTACATTTGTGAGTAATACCAACAAACTTAAAATATTCAATGACCCGATCTATGGTTTTATTACCATTCCGGATTCGTTGGTTTACGATTTGATCCAGCATCCTTATTTTCAGCGTTTGCGCCGCATCAGCCAAATGGGGCTGTCGTACCTGGTGTATCCCGGCGCACATCATACACGTTTCCATCACGCGCTTGGCGCAATGCACATGATGCAGAAAGCGGTAGAAGTATTGCGGTTTAAAGGGGTTGCCATTTCTAAAGAAGAAGAAAATGCGCTTTATATTGCTATTTTGCTGCACGACATAGGCCATGGTCCATTTTCGCATGCTATGGAACACAGCATAGTGGAAGTGCATCATGAAGCTATTTCTTTATTGTTTATGAATAAGCTGAATGAAGAATTCGAAGGACAGACTCAGCCTGGCAATACAGGTTTTTAAGGGAGAATACCACAGGAAATTCATGCTACAACTGATTTCGAGCCAACTAGACATGGATCGGATGGATTATCTGAAACGCGACAGCTTTTATTCGGGTGTTGCCGAAGGGAATATCAATTCGGACCGATTGATCCAGATGCTGAATGTAACCGATGATGTTTTGGTAATGGAAGAAAAAGGCATCTATTCTATAGAAAAGTTCCTGATGGCGCGCCGATTGATGTACTGGCAAGCGTATTTGCATAAGACAAGTTTGGTTGCCGAATTGACACTGACCAAGACTTTACAACGAGCAAAAGAATTGCTTCACAAAGGCATTGATGTGGAATGCAGCCGTCCGTTAAAATACTTTATGGAGAACAAAATCACTGCTGATAATTTTTCAAATGATGATTTAAATACATTTTCGCAATTAGATGATACAGATATAATTAGCGCTTTAAAAAACTGGCAATTCCACAATGATTTTATTTTGAGCAGCCTGAGCAGAATGATCATTAACCGCGACCTATCCAAAATCAAATTAAGCAGTGATAAATCACCTGTAGAAGTATTGGAAAAAATGATTGCCCGTTTTGCAAAAGACCATAATATCACACAACAGGAAGCCAAATACTTTATATTCAAAGGGAAGATCAAAAACCAGGCTTACAGCAAAGATGCAGAGCCGATACGGATACTGAAGAAAGACAAAACCATTGAGGATGTAGTGGAGGCTTCAGACCAGCTGAATCTGAAAGCGCTTTCCAAGCCAGTGACCAAGTATTTTATCTGTTACCCAAAACAACTTGAAGAATTTTAACAATAAAATTGATTTTTTTATACTTTTGTGACCAATGAAAAATCTTTTCAAATAAGATGAAATTTACAGCAGCTCAAATAGCAGGAATCCTGGAAGGCGAAGTGGTAGGAAACCCGGAAGCCGAGGTATTCAAATTGGCTAAGATCGAAGAAGGCACCGAAGGTTCGCTAACCTTCTTGGCCAACCCAAAATATGCTAATTTCATTTATACTACAGCCGCGTCAATTACGATTGTCAATGCTGATTTTACTCCCGAAAACGAACTGACCACAACTTTAATCAAAGTTGAGGATGCTTATAAATCCTTCTCAAAACTTCTTGAATACTACAATCAGGTGAAACTGATGAAATCAGGAATAGAGCAGCCTTCAGTAATCTCCGAGAATGTGGCTTATGGAGAGCATTTGTATTTGGGCAGCTTTTGCTACATCGGAAAAAATGTGACCATAGGTACCAATGTCAAGATATACCCTAATTCCTTTATTGGCGATAATGTTACGATTGGCGACAATTGCATTTTCTTTGCCGGTGTGCGGATTTATTCTGAATCTGTAATTGGCAATAACTGCGTGATCCATTCGGGGACCATCATTGGTTCGGACGGATTTGGGTTTGCGCCACAGGAAGATGGAACTTACAGCAAAGTGCCGCAAATCGGAAACGTGATTTTAGAAGACAATGTAGAAGTTGGCTCATGCACCACGATTGACAGGGCAACATTGGGCTCAACCATTATCCGAAAAGGGGTGAAGCTCGATAACCAAATCCAGATAGCGCATAATGTCGAAATAGGCGAGAACACCGTAATAGCTTCACAGACCGGAGTTGCAGGTTCTACCAAAATTGGCAAAAACTGCATGATTGGCGGGCAGGTAGGCATTGTTGGCCATATTACAATTGGAAACAATGTCAGGATACAAGCACAGGCCGGAATTGCAAAAAGCATTGGCGATGGCGAAGTGATCCAGGGCTCACCAGCATTTAATTATGGTGATTTCAGCAAATCGTATGTGCATTTCAAAAATCTTCCTAAGATTGTAGCTGACATCGATGATTTAAAAAAAAGAAACAAAAACTAAACTTAAATACGCATACAATGGTTAAACAAAAAACCATCCAAAACGAAATTTCCCTTACTGGTGTTGGGCTCCATACCGGAAAAGAAGTCAAAATGACTTTCAAGCCGGCTCCGGTAAATAATGGGTATACTTTCGTAAGGGTAGATTTAGAAGGAAGCCCCGTTATTGAGGCTGATGCAAATTATGTTGTAAATACGCAAAGAGGTACCAATCTTGAGAAATTAGGCGTAAAAATCCAAACTTCAGAGCATGTTTTGGCTGCTTTTGTAGGTTGTGATGTTGATAACGTAATTATCGAACTGAACGAATCAGAGCCGCCAATTATGGATGGTTCCTCTAAGTTTTTTGTCGAAGCTATTGAAAAGGCCGGTGTGGTTGAGCAAGATGCCGAGCGCAAGTACTATGTTGTAAAAGAAGTGATTTCTTTTGTAGACGAAGCTACCGGAAGCGAGGTTTTGGTAATGCCTGCCGATGACTATCAGGTAACGGCCATGGTTGATTTTGGCACCAAAGTTTTAGGTACGCAAAATGCAACCATGAAAAACATCTCCGAATTCAAATCGGAAATTGCCAATGCCAGGACTTTCAGTTTCCTGCATGAATTGGAGACTTTATTAGACAATGGCCTGATAAAAGGCGGAGATCTCAACAATGCTATTGTATATGTAGATAAAGAAATATCGCCAAAAACAATAGAAAACCTTAAAGTAGCTTTTGGCAAGGATTCTATTTCGGTAAAGCCTAATGGCATTTTGGACAACCTTACCCTGCATTATCCAAACGAAGCTGCGCGCCACAAACTGCTTGATGTTGTAGGCGATTTGGCTTTAATCGGAACAAGGATCAAAGGAAAGGTCATTGCTAACAAGCCGGGGCATTTTGTAAATACCCAGTTCGCAAAGAAAATGTCAAAACTGATTAAAATCGAACAGAAAAACCAGGTACCTGTTTATGATTTGCACAAGGAGCCATTGATGGATATTCATCAGATCATGAACTTACTGCCGCACCGCCCACCATTTTTGTTTGTAGACCGTATCATAGAAATGTCGGATTCACATGTGGTTGGGATGAAAAATGTCACCATGAACGAAACCTTTTTCGTTGGGCATTTTCCGGGAGCTCCGGTAATGCCGGGCGTAATTATTGTTGAGGCTATGGCGCAAACCGGGGGTATATTGATTTTGAGCTCGGTTCCGGATCCTGAAAACTACCTGACTTATTTCATGAAAATTGACAATGTAAAGTTCAAGCACAAAGTATTGCCAGGCGACACTTTGGTGTTTAAATGTGACCTGATCACTCCGATCCGGAGAGGAATCTGCCACATGCAGGCCAGCGCTTATGCCAATGGAAAACTAGTGGCAGAAGCTGAGCTGATGGCGCAAATTGCTAAAAAACAATAAACATAAAGAGAACAGATCGATGAGCGTTTTACGCGAATTGCATTTGACCTACTAACAAGAAAAACAGACAGATGAATCAACCGTTAGCTTATGTACATCCTGGTGCGAAAATCGCTAAGAATGTCGTTATAGAACCATTTACAACAATCCATAACAATGTTATCATTGGCGAAGGGACCTGGATTGGTTCTAATGTAACCATTATGGAAGGCGCCCGAATCGGAAAAAACTGCAATATTTTTCCTGGAGCTGTTATTGCAGCTGTACCTCAGGATTTGAAATTTGGAGGAGAAGAATCACTTGCGATAATTGGAGATAATACCACTGTTAGGGAGTGTGTTACGATCAATAGAGGAACAATAGCCTCTGGCCAGACCAAAATCGGGAACAACTGCCTGATCATGGCAACAGCCCACATTGCACACGATTGCCATATTGGTGATAATGCAATTATTGTAAATGGCGTTGCATTGGCCGGACACGTAATTGTGGGTAATTATGCCATTATCGGCGGATTGGCTGCCATCCACCAGTTCATCCATATTGGTGATCATGCCATGATTTCGGGTGGTTCGTTGGTTCGTAAAGACGTTCCGCCTTATACCAAAGCCGCAAAAGAACCGCTTTCGTATGTTGGGATCAACTCGGTAGGATTGAGAAGGCGCGGATTTACTTCGGAAAAAATCAGGGAAATACAGGATATTTACAGGATTTTATATCAAAAAAACTATAACACTTCGCAGGCTATGGCCATCATAGAAGGCGAAATGGAAGCCACGCCCGAACGCGATGAAATCTTGGATTTTATCCGAAATTCATCAAGAGGTATCATGAAAGGATATTCGGGATCTTACTAACTTGCGATTTACGAAGTACGGTTTACGATTTATAAATAAAACAGAATAATAACTAAAGATCTGAAAACAGTTTAGGTCAAATAAAATAAATACACATTACAATGGCATCAACAGCTGATATTAGAAACGGATTATGCATCAAATTCAACCACGACATCTATAAGATTGTGGAGTTCCTTCACGTAAAACCTGGAAAAGGACCAGCTTTCGTTAGGACAAAATTAAAATCATTGACAAACGGAAAAGTATTGGATAATACCTTTTCAGCAGGCCACAAAATTGACGTAGTGCGTGTTGAAACGCATACATTCCAGTTTTTGTATTCAGAAGGAAGCGATTTCCATTTTATGAATACCGAATCATATGAGCAGATTACATTGAACAAAGACATTCTGGATGCGCCTGATTTATTGAAAGAAGGCACTAACGTAATGGTGCAGATCAATACCGAAACCGATTTGCCACTTTCTGTAGACATGCCGGCTTCTATTGTGTTGGAAGTAACTTACGCTGAACCTGGAATTAAAGGAAATACGGCAACGAATGCTACCAAACCGGCAAAAGTTGAAACCGGAGCTTCAGTTAATGTTCCTTTATTCATCAATGAAGGCGACAAGATCAAAATTGATACCGCTACGGGCAAATACATGGAAAGAGTCTAATTATTCAATGAAGTTTTCCAAAACACATACGCTTAAGGAAATTGCAGGAATCATCGGTTGCCAATATGTTGGCGCTGATGATTTTCCTGTTGAAGGCATGAACGAAATCCATGTGGTAACTCCAGGAGACATCGTTTTTGTAGATCATCCGAAATATTACGACAAAGCATTGGAATCGGCGGCAACTATTGTTTTGATTAACAAAGAGGTAGAATGCCCGGCCGGAAAAGCATTATTGGTTTCTGATGATCCTTTCCGTGATTTCAATAAACTAACCCGGCATTTCCGTCCGTTTGTATCCGCAAGTGTCAGTATTTCTGAATCGGCTAAAATAGGCGAGGGTACTGTTATCCAGCCTAATTGTTTTATCGGGCATAATGTTAGTATTGGTAAAAACTGCCTGCTTCACGCTAATGTAATCGTTTATGACAATACGGTTATCGGTGATGATGTAATCATCCATTCGGGAACCATTCTTGGTGCCGATGCCTTTTATTACAAAAAACGCCCTGAAGGTTTTGATCAACTGCTTTCTGGCGGACGTGTCGTTATTGAAGACAATGTTGGAATAGGAGCGTTGTGCACTATCGACAAAGGTGTTACAGGCGATACCACAATTGGGGCCGGAACCAAAATCGACAATCAGGTGCATGTTGGCCACGATACCATTATTGGCAAAAAATGCCTTATCGCTTCCCAAACCGGGATTGCAGGCTGTGTGATTATTGAAGATGAAGTAACCATGTGGGGCCAGGTTGGAACTACAAGCGGCATTACCATTGGTACCAAAGCGGTTATCATGGGACAAACCGGGGTAACCAAATCGATAGAAGGCGGAAAAAGCTATTTTGGTACGCCAATTGAAGAATCACGTGAAAAACTGAAACAACTGGCCAACGTAAAAAGAATACCGGAAATCTTAAACAAACTTAAATAAAATGAGCGCTAAAGAAATCGTTCAGGAATTTTACAAATCAGATGCATTGTTGGACTCTGAAACTGTTGCAAAGCTATTGCACGACGATGTAGTATTGGAATGGCACAGCAGCAAAGGCTTCCTAAAATTAAAATACCAGGATATCATCGATTTAACTTCAGAATTAGGTAAAGCTTATGTTCGTTCCAAAGCAAGGATTACGCATATCCTCGAAGATGGAAATACCGTTTCTGTACGTTATTCGCATTATGTAAAAACCATCGAAAACCCAAGGGAAGAGATGCTCCTGGCGCACTTCATGGTTATTTGGGAATTAAAAAACAACAAACTTTACCGAGGTTATCAGATGAGCCAGCTATAATTGAAAAAAACTAATTACTAATTACCAATTACTAATTACTATTTTCTACTTTTGCATCACTTAAAATAAACACAATAAAAAATACAAACATGAGCGTTTTAGTAAATAAGAATTCAAAAATAATTGTTCAGGGATTTACAGGTAGCGAAGGGACTTTCCACGCTACGCAAATGATTGAATACGGTACTAATGTTGTTGGTGGGGTTACTCCGGGAAAAGGCGGTACTACACACTTAGACAAACCCGTTTTTAACACAGTAAAAGATGCTGTTGAAAAAGCCGGTGCGGATACTTCGATTATTTTTGTTCCACCTGCATTTGCTGCAGACGCTATCATGGAAGCTGCTGATGCCGGCATCAAAGTAATCATCGCTATTACAGAAGGTATTCCGGTTGCCGATATGATCAAGGCTTATGCTTACATTAAAGATAGGGATTGCCGATTGATCGGTCCGAATTGCCCTGGGGTTATTACCCCGGAAGAAGCTAAAGTTGGTATCATGCCGGGCTTTGTATTCAAAAAAGGTGGCGTAGGTATTGTTTCAAAATCAGGAACATTGACATATGAAGCGGCTGATCAGGTGGTAAAGCAGGGATTGGGAATCACGACTGCTATCGGAATTGGCGGAGATCCAATTATTGGGACTACTACTAAGGAAGCTGTTGAATTGTTAATGAATGATCCGGAAACCAAATGTATCGTTATGATTGGTGAAATTGGCGGGCAATTGGAAGCTGATGCTGCCAAATGGATCAAAGCAGACGGAAACCGCAAGCCGGTTGTAGGCTTCATTGCTGGTGAAACTGCACCAAAAGGAAGAACAATGGGCCACGCAGGAGCTATCGTTGGCGGTGCTGATGATACTGCTGAAGCCAAGAAAAGAATCATGCGTGAAAACGGAATCCACGTAGTTGATTCTCCAGCCGAAATCGGTAAAAAAGTAAAAGAAGTTTTGGGGTAATTTAGTTTACTGCACAATAATAATGAAAGCATCGATTTATTCGATGCTTTTTTATTTAATATATTTTAAAATCAATCAGTTATTGTCAATTAAAATTAAGGATGGTACATAAAATAATTACGTACCAGTACGTATTGCAACGTTTTGGGAACAGTATTACTTTTATTTAGCTCATTTTACCAAGAATGAATTGAATAAAATTTAACCCTGAAACAACATAAAAACTTATATGAAAAAGTTATTTGCAATTTTGTTCCTGACCATAAGTCTTACTATCAGTGCCCAAGTTGGCATCAATACGACTACTCCTGACAATAGTTCTATGTTGGATATAGCCTCAACAGATAAAGGGATTTTAATTCCCAGAATGACCCAAGCACAACGCACCGCCATTGTTACACCAGCAACCAGTTTGTTGGTATATCAAACCGATGCCGCCGCAGGTTTTTGGTATTATAACGGTACAGCATGGGTAAACCTTAACAGCAGCGGCGAGTTTAAAAGCATTGGCGGATTGGTGCAAAACACGACCAACACTGCTGCCGATGATTTTGTTTTTGGAAGTACTAGTTTAGCCGATATACCCGGGCTCAATGATAATAAACATATGTTTTTTGACAAAAGCAAAGGGGCTTTTAGAGCCGGCGAAGCGAACGGTACGTCTTGGGATGATGCAAATGTAGGAGCTTCGTCAATTGGATTGGGACCAGATACAACTGCTTCGGGATGGGCTTCAACAGCGATGGGATTTAACACAACTGCTTCTGCAAATGCTTCTACCGCTATGGGCCAAAACACAAGAGCTTTAGGGGATACCGCAACAGCAATGGGATGGCAGACAACTGCTTCTGGATCCAATTCAACAGCAATGGGATTTAACACCACGGCTTCCGGAAGCGTTTCAACAGCATTCGGGCAACAAACAACAGCTTCTGGATCTTATTCAACAGCAATGGGGCTGTTAACAGCTGCCTCTGGAAATTATTCAACAACAATGGGAATAGATAATATAGCACCGTCTTATGGCGAAACCGTTTTAGGGGTTTATGCCAATCCCTATACACCTGCTTCGGCTACTGCATTTAATAGTGCAGACCGTATTTTTTCGGTTGGTAACGGAACTACAGCTGCCCGAAGCAATGCTATGACCATCATTAAAGACGGCAAAATAGGCATAGGAACCGATGCTCCGAATGCCAGTGCCTTATTAGATATTAGCAGTACCAATAAAGGAGTGCTGGTTCCGCGTATGACCGAAGCCCAACGTATCGCTATACCTACACCGGCAACCAGTCTGTTAGTCTATCAAACCGATACAGCTACAGGTTTTTGGTATTACAACGGTACAGCATGGGTAAACCTTAACAGCAGCGGCGGAGAGTTTAAAAGCATTGGTGGATTGGTGCAAAACACGACCAACACCACTGTAGATGATTTTGTTTTTGGAAGTACCAGTCTAGCCGATATACCCGGTTCTCAATGATAATAAACATATGTTTTTTGACAAAAGCAAAGGGGCTTTTAGAGCTGGCGAAGCTAATGGTACTTCTTGGGATGATGCGAATGTAGGGGCTTCGTCGATTGGATTAGGGCCAGATACAACCGCTTCAGGATGGGCTTCAACAGCAATGGGATTTCAAACAACTGCTTCTGCAAATGCTTCTACGGCAATGGGACAAAACACGATAGCTTCTGGAAGCAGCTCAATAGCAACGGGATGGACTACAAATGCGTTAGGGCTTAATTCAACAGCAATGGGAGATCAAACAACTGCTTCAGGAAGCGCTTCAACAGCAATTGGATTTCAAACAAACGCTTCAGGAATTGCTTCAACAGCTATGGGATATCAAACAACCGCTTCAGGAATTGTTTCAACAGCAATAGGACGATACAATACAGCACCATCCTATAGTGAAACCGTTTTAGGGACTTTTGCTACTAACTACACGCCAGCGTCTATCTCTTCATTTAATGCTGCCGACCGTGTTTTTAGCGTAGGTAACGGAACAGGAGATACAGCGAGAAGTAACGCCATGACCATTCTTAAAAATGGACGTATTGGGATTGGAACCGATACGCCCAATGCCAGTGCGTTGTTAGATCTTACGAGTACCAACAAAGGAATACTGGTACCTAGAATGACTGCAACCCAACGCACCGCCATAACCACGCCCGCGACCAGCTTATTGGTCTATCAAACCGATGCCTCCCCAGGCTTTTGGTACTACAACGGAACGGCTTGGGCAAACCTTGGCAGCGAGTTTAAAAGCATAGGCGGACTGGTGCAAAACACCACCGATACCGCCAATGACGATTTTGTTTTTGGCAGCACTTCTTTGGCAGATATAGCAGGTACAAATGATGACAATCGTATGTTTTTTGACAAAAGTAAAGGAGCCTTTCGAGTGGGACAGGCTATGGGAACGCAATGGGATGATGTAAATATAGGGAATAATTCAATCGCTATGGGAAATAGTACTACTGCTTCAGGCATTTATTCAACAGCATTAGGGTATTATTCGAGAGCTACTTTTGCATATGCAGTCGCAATGGGACAATCTAGTTCAGCTTCAGGATCAAATTCAACCGCAATTGGTTACTTTCCAGTTGCCTCAGGAGATTATGCAACTGCAATTGGTAATCTAACAATCGCTTCTGGAACTTATTCAACTGCAATGGGAAGTGGTGCAACTGCTTCTGGAACTTATTCAACTGCAATGGGAAGTGGTGCAACTGCTTCAGGAAATAGCTCAACAGCAATGGGAGATAATAATACAGCACCATCTTACGGAGAAACCGCTTTAGGGACTTTTACTACTACTTATACTCCTGCTTCCGCTACGGCTTTTAATATTGCCGACCGTATTTTTTCGGTCGGTAACGGAACTTCAACTACCCGAAGCAATGCCATGACTTTATTTAAAAACAGTAATTTTGTTGTAGGCAGCGATAATTTAAATGATATAGCCGGGACCAATGACGATAACCGCCTGTTTTTTAACAAAAGTAAAGGTGCGTTAAGATCAGGGGGAGTTACAGGCACGCAATGGGATGATGCCAATGTGGGAACCTATTCAACAGCAATGGGAGACAATAATATGGCAACATCATATGCCGAAACCGTTTTAGGAGCGTATGCTACTAACTATTCGCCTGTATCAACTACTGCATTTAATGCCGCTGACCGTATCTTTTCAGTTGGTAACGGAACTTCAACTACCCGAAGCAACGCCATAACTATTCTCAAAAACGGTCGAGTAGGACTTGGGACTGATACGCCTACTAAAGGCCTGTTGGAAATTAACGGTGTCGGGCTTGGCCAAGGAACGCTTACTGTAATTTCTCATGGGAATGGTGCCGGTACAACTGCATTAGCTACATTAAATGGAGGTACCTATGGTGCTTCAGCGTATTCAATATGGGCTTCGGGCAACATAGCCGCGACCCAATTCCATGCCTATTCCGATGCAAGGATTAAAAAGATACTGGGCGTGTCAGATAGTGCCAATGACCTGCAGACTTTGGAAAAAATTGAAATCACCAATTATAAGATGGCCGATTCGCTACAGCTTGGCAATAAACCCATCAAAAAAGTAATTGCCCAACAGGTAGAAAAGGTCTATCCGCAAGCCGTTGCCAATAATTTAACGGAAGTAATTCCTAATATTTATAAGATGGTCCAAATTAAAAGCGGCTGGATCGATTTGGTTACCGATGTAAAAGTAGGTGATAAAGTGAAACTGCTTTTTGACAGCGGAGAAAAACTGGTTGCCGTTACCGAAGTTTCGGCCAAAGGATTTAAGGTAAATGTTGAAACCGAAGGCCCTGTTTTTGTATACGGGAAAGAAGTACACGACTTCCGTGCCGTTGATTACGAAGCGTTGAGCATGCTGAACATCAGCGCTACCCAAGAATTGTTGAAACGCATCAAAGAGCTGGAAGCAGATAAAACCAATCTCACTACTAAAGTTAAAGATTTAGAGCAAAATCAGGCCAGTATCGATAAGCGTTTGGAGCAATTGGAAAGTTTTTTGCTAAAAAATGCTGCTTCAACTATAGAGTTGACCACGAATAAATGATTAATAAAATTAATATATTTGAAAATATTATCCTGTTATATTAAAGGCAGAAATAATGATTTCAATTTATGAGGAACGAAAGGATTACATTTTTTTTAGTACTATTTTCCTTTTTCAACTTTTATTGCGTTTTCGGGCAACAAGAAGAAGCTGTAAAAGACCAACATCTCATTGAAACTCAAATTAAGTTTATCAATAAAAAGATTTCAAGCTCGAATAACAAAAAAAAGCTTTTTTGGTTAGATAGTTTGTGTAAAGTCGTTCGTTTTAAAAAAGAGTATAATTACGAACCTATTGCACGCCGGACTATTAATTTTGCCATTGCACACGATTCTTTAGACATAGCTGCCTATCATACAGGAATGTTGGCAAACTATTATAATGATATCATTGGCGATCCAAAAAAAGGGAAAGCTGTTTTTGATTCGTTGTTTCCTAAATTAAATAATTGCAGTGATAATAATAAAGCGAAGCTATATTTGAGTATGGGCAATAGCTATTTATTTTTGGCGAATACCCAAAAAGCGCTTAAATACTATAAACAAGCCTATGCTTATGCTGATAAAGCAGGCAACGAAAAATTAAAAGCAAATTCTTTATGGTATCAATCGGATGTATTAACGGAAGCAGGCGATTTTATAACAGCTTCCAAATACCTGATTACGGCTTCGGAATTATATAATAAAGTAAAAGACACATTCAATATAGTAGCTGCTAAAAGTGTTTTAACTATTTTATACAGTAAAAACGGCTTTTTTAAAGAAGCTGAGAAAATTAGAAATGAAGCAATTGCTTTGGCTGAAGCTACCCATAGCTACGGACAATTGGCCATTTTATATAACAATAGGGCCGATGAAGAGAAAGAGAACTATTCGTCAGAATTGTATTTCCTGAAAAAAGCACTCATCAATTGCAGAAAATCAAAGTATGAAGCCGCTTTAGAACCTGGCATTCTATCATCAATTATAAGCACTTATACGCTCAGCAATCAAACTGCCTTAGCTGAAAAACTATTTGACACCTTATTGCTAAAATATCCTACCATTAAAAGTTCTGAAAAAAGAAAAGAGTATCTCATCGCAACCCGGCATTTAAATTTTGCCAAAGGCAATTATGCCAAATCAATTGCTTTAAGCAAAGAACAATTAGAAATCGAACATCAATTCAACAATGTTTATTCTATTCAGGATATAGAACATTTTTTATCTCAGGTTTATGAAAAAATGGGGGATTACAGGCAGTCATCACATCATTTAAAAATATACAACCAAATCAAAGATTCTATTTTCAGCGTTCAAAAAACAAATACTTTAGTGTACTATCAAACACTTTATGAAACTGAAAAGAAAGACCGGAAAATTGAAATGCAACAATCAAGCATATCTCTTTTAAATTCAAAAAACAATCTGAAAAATCTGTGGACATTTATCGGAATTCTTTTATTGCTGGGACTGTTCGCATTTCTTTGGACACTTCGTTCCCGTAATTTTGCAAAACGAAATGAGATACAACAGGAACAATTTTCGCAGGAACTGATCAAGACGCAAGAAAATGAGCGCATTCGTTTAGCACGCGATTTACACGATGGCGTTGGTCAAAAACTAATGCTGCTTACCAGAAAAACAAAAGAAACTTCGAATGAAGATGTGAATAAGCTGGCAGATAACACATTAGAGGAATTGCGAAGCATATCAAGAGGCCTTTATCCTGCCACGCTTGAAAAATTAGGGATTACATCTGCTTTGCAGACTTTGATTAACGAAGTGGATTCAAACAGCCCGATACTTTTTGACTGCGAAATAGATGATATTGATGCCTTTTTGGATAAAGAAACTGCCTTACAGTTTTATCGGATCGTGCAAGAGGTTTTGAATAATTTGATAAAGCATTCGCAAGCTAATGAAGCTTCAATTTCTGTAGAAAAAAAATCAAAATCCATTATAGTGACCATTTCGGATAACGGCATCGGGTTTAACCCGAAAGAGGCCTTCAGTAATATCACTAGTTTGGGTATGAAAACCATTCAGGAACGTGTTAAAATGATAAAAGGAACAATTTCCATAAAGAGTGGTTTAGACAACGGAACAAAAGTTTGCCTCACCTTACCAACATTATAATGAACCCAAAAAAAGCAACACTAATCATTGCTGATGATCATCCTTTATTATTAAAAGGGATGTATGACGAGTTTATGCAAAATGGCTACAACATCATCGGACAGGCAACAAATGGCCCTGATGCACTTCAGTTGATTTTAGACCATCAGCCCGATATTGCTTTTTTAGACATCGATATGCCTGTATTGACGGGCTTGGAAGTTGTAAAAATGGCGAAGAATAAAGATTCAAAAACGAAATTCATCATTCTGTCTTTTCACAAACATGAAGGTTATATTACACAAAGCAAAACCCTTCAAATTGACGGTTACTTGCTCAAAGAAAATTCTTTCGAGGAATTGGAACGCTCTATCGAAGTTGTAATGAGTGGCAAACAATATTTCAGTTCTTCTTTTAATAACCTGATGATAGAGAATGGTTTATCGTTTAAAAACAAGATAAAAGTCTTATCCCCATCTGAAATCACTATTCTTAAACTTATTGCCAAATTACAATCGAATCAGGAAATTAGCAAAACGCTTTTTGTATCCGAGCGTACTATCGAAAAACACCGAAGCAATATTATTAAAAAACTTGACCTTCCCAAAGGAAATAACAGCCTTACAAATTGGGTGCTGACCAACAAAGAGATCATATTGATTCTTTAATATTTTGCAATTCCTAAGATATTGCCAGGAGCCTCACAAAAGTGAGGCTTTTTTTATATAAAGATTTTTATATCTTTGATTATCAAACTTTATTTATGAAAAAACTTTATGCTTCTCTTACAATACTATTTGCCGGATTTGTAGCCAATGCACAAATAGTAAATATTCCCGATGCTAATTTTAAGGCAAAATTGTTAGCGGCAAGCCCAACTATATTTATTGCTTCAACTGGTGAAATCGATGAACTTGGACAGGTAGGCTTTTATACTTCCATAGATACCAATAACGATGGAGAAATACAGTTGTCCGAAGCACAGGCAATACGATACCTTGATTTGCGTGACAGCAATATTTCAAGTTTGGAAGGAATCAATAGCTTTACTAACCTAGCGCTATTGTACATTGGAAGTAATCACATTACCGATTTCATCCTCAATCCATCAGCCAATCTGAAACGCCTCAGTACTTATGACAATCCGATTACGACCCTGGACATTACTATTTTTCCAAACCTGATAACTCTTGATTGCCGGTTCAACCACCTGACATCGCTTACCATGAGCGGCATGAATCATCTTACGGAATTTATTTGTGGCGCAAATCAGCTTACAACACTGGATGTGAGCAATATGCCCGCCCTTAATGGTTTTGAGTGCAATGACAATTTCCTTACTTCGCTTAATACCAACGGTTCCACCAACATTACATGGATGCTTGTTGACGATAACCAGTTTACGGAATTGGACTTTAGCCATTTGGTTAATTTAATTGATCTAGAAGTTATTAACTGCAGCCAATTGACAACTTTGAATATTAAGAACGGAAAGCACATTGAGCTCGAATTAGGAGGTGACCCTAATTTGAGGTACATCTGTACTGATGATGCCGAAATGGAATATGTGCAATGGTACTTGGGCTATCAGGGAATGACGTTTTGTAATGTAAATACCTATTGCCGGTTTACGCCAGGAGGGAACATATTTACAATGAATGGCAATAGCCGTATCGATTATAATGGCAACGGTTGTGATGCCAACGATTTGGCTTATCCCAACCTTAAACTTGCTTTTACAAATGGCACTGATTCTGGCAATATATACTCCAATATGGCAGGGCAGTATTCATTAAGCCTTATTCCGGGAACATATTCCGTAACTCCCGTTATGGAAAACCCTTCTTATTTTAATGTATCGCCTGCAAGTATCCAGCTGATTTTTCCGGGCCAGGTAACTCCATTGGCTCAGGATTTCTGTATTACTCCCAATGGCATGCACCAGGATATCGAAGCATGGATCGTTCCTTTAACACCTGCCAGGCCAGGATTTGATTCGAGGTATAAAATCTATTATAAAAACAAAGGAAATGTTCCTGTCTCCGGAAATATTACTTTTTCGTTTGAAGATGATTACATCGATTTTATTGCAGCCAATCCTGTTCAGAATGATCTAAGCTATAATTACCTTAATTGGAATTATGCCAATCTGATGCCTTATGAAATCCGTGAAATCCTGGTTACATTCAATATAAATTCGCCAATGGAAACACCTGCCGTAAACATTGGCAGCCTGTTAAAATTTGGAACCTTAATCTATCCTAACGCGACTGACGAAAGTCCGGCTGACAATTCCAATCATTTAAGGCAGGTTGTTGTTGGTTCTCTAGATCCAAATGATAAAACCTGTGTAGAGGGCAGCACTATTGATCCGACCATGATCGGTGACTATGTGCATTACGTGATCCGTTTTGAAAACACCGGAACTTTTGCCGCCGAAAATATTGTCGTAAAAGATGTAATCGACACTGCAAAATTTGACATAGCTTCTTTAGTGCCACTTGATTCAAGCCATCAGTTTGCAACGCGTATCCTTAATGGAAACCAGGTTGAGTTCATATTTGAAAATATCAATCTGCCGTTCGACGATGCCAACAATAACGGTTATATAGCTTTCAAGATCAAAACCAGGCCAACGCTGGCAGAAGGCGATACGTTCAGCAATTCGGCCAGCATTTATTTTGATTACAACTTTCCTGTAATCACCGATCCTGCAGTAACCGCGATCCAGACACTCGGAGTGCAGGATTTTGATTTTAATTCCGCCTTCAGCTTATCGCCGGTTCCTGTAAAAAACATCCTAAACATCACAAACAAACAGAATTTGGCAATAAGTTCGGTGAGCATCTATAATTCGCTTGGGCAGCTGATGCGTATCGAAACCGATCCAAATGAAATCCTGGAGGTATCAAGCCTAAAAACTGGGACTTATTTTATAAAGATCATTACAGATAAAGGAACTGCCACTTCAAAATTCATCAAACAATAAAAAAACTCCCGCTAAATGCGGGAGTTCTTGTTTCTAAATAGTTTATACACTTACCTACTTTAAACTATCTATCAACAATTATCTTAAAGGTTTTATTGTCTTTTATACTGGCGATTTTTACGAAATAAATCCCATTGGTTACATTTGTCAGGTCCATTATGGCCAAAGTGCTTCCCTGGAGGATTTTATTCGATTGGATTATTTTTCCAAGTTCATCAATTAAGGTGACATCCAAATTATCTTCTATCATGTCCGATTGTATTGCAACAAAATCCTGGGCCGGATTAGGATAGATCTTAATATTCAGTTTCGACAAATTAAAATCGGCTATGCCCAGTGTGTATTGTGTTGTCGTTTCTGTAACTGAAGTTACTTTGACAGCCGTTTTATTTCCATAAAAGGTTGGGCCCACCGCATAAGGATAAGCCGAATTATGGTTGGCGTCCACTGTAGCAAAATAACAATAGATTCCGTTTGGATATTCGGGAGTCTTGCAGAACCTTCCATTATGCTCATCCAGGTAACTCGGGTCAGAAGGATGCGCTACGTATTCGTAATCTTCCCTAAAATACCCCAAAGGATACGTTGTGCTCACAGCTGGCCCATCGGTTACATCAGTTCCGTTGGCATAATGCGTACGTACTGTTATGTTCCTTAGCTGATAACCTGATTTCATCCTGACAATGCCGCCAGTTGCATCGGTATTGGCATAGGCATAAGCACCATAAATTGGGAAACCGTCATAGGCAAACCCGATTAAAGGAGAATGCTCTGCCGTATTGATTACGTACAAACCATCAGAAGGGTAGGTGCTGCAAACATTTGAGATCACAACCAGGTCGAGGTTAAATGCACTTGGATTTTGATGATGGTGGTAATTTCCCATTGCCGGATGCGCCTTGGCACAATCAAATCCTGCACGTTCCGCCGGAATAGCATCCCGGTTCCATACGCCGTCACCCATGCACATGCCGGCAGTGCCGCCACAAAGCGAATTAGAAGCATTCCTCCACGAAGCGCCGTCTCGGTAATCAAATAAGGCCACACCATTTTTAAACAAACCAATATTTCCAGCATTGGTTGCAGTTAGCGTTCCGGTATTTTGTGTTGGGGTTAAAGGAAATTTGAAAATAGCCCCATTTTGTGAAGTCGCCAGAGAAGGATTGTTGTCTAGGAAAGGCCCGGTAATATAAGCCGGAATCCCGTTGGTAGTGACATAAACCCAATTGTCTGAGTATTGCACGGTCTGTACATTGGCAGCAACGGCATCCGTAATTGGAGTCGGATTTCCGTTTATATAATGGCGTCCGGTAATTCCTGTTGTATTGCGCAGCCATTGGGTAATGATCGGATTGGTCTGTGCTACAGAAAAAGAGCTTATAAAAAACAATGCTAATACATGACGGTAAGTTTTCATAATCATTAGGTTTTATCGTTGGTTTAGAGATTAGTTTAATAATAATTTAGCATTGTACTGATTACCATTATTGCTGACCTTTAACAACAATAACTGATTTCTCTGAATATTGGAAATATCGATCTCCGACTGGTTCCCGGTTATTTTTTTTTCAAATACCTTGCTCCCCGATATAGTAAATATTTCGATTTTTGAATCGCCGTTTAAATCTGGTAATACCAAATTAAAAATACCATTCGATGGGTTAGGATAGGAATAAATGCTTTGATTTCCTGCAATATCCTCAACGCCAAGTGCAGTCGTAAAACAGCTTGTTCCTGAAGTTGGTATTGCAATAGCGGCGTTTGGCGTAATATCGTCAGTTTCTGGCGCGCCATAATATTCAATACCGATATAATACGGAAATTGCGGCGTTCCGCTTGCGTTTACGGTTACAAAATAGGCGTAAGTCCCGGCAGGAAATTCGGGAGTTACACAAAACCTTCCATTATATTTGTCCAAATCGCCACCGTTTGAGGCAAGCCAATTGTAATCTTCTATATAAGTTCCTAACGGATAAGTATTGCTTACAGCCGGACCATATTGGGACGAATTCAACGCAACTCCGTAAGGCAAAGTGGTTCTTGTGGTGATATTTCTTAGGCTATAACCTGTTTTCATACGTGTCACGGCACTTGTCGCATCTGTAGGATTGCTATATCCATACGGCCCATAAATCGGGTAACCGTCAAAAGCCCAGCCAATGATCGGAGAGTGGACAGTACTGTCTGTCCCGGAATACAATCGATAAGGCTTGGCATGGCTATGGTAAGCGCCTTGTTGCTGCGGATGCGCTCCAAGCGTAGCATCCAAAACAAACCCTTCAGAAAGATACACTTCTACATTCCACGTACCTCCAGGCCCCATGCCATTATTATTGGTCCCGTTATAATAATGGGCATTCGACAAGCCATAAACCGGAACCCCATTAGTCAATAAGCCAATAGCGCCCTGTATCGGTGAAATGGTTTTGGTTGCCGGAACGGTAGGATTCCTTGGAAATCTATAGGTATATCCTTGGGCCGTTGGTGCTCCAGGGTTTAGGAATTGCCCCATATTAGTGGTCATTCCTTCCGATTGTGTCCAGATATAAGTATCGTTATAGCAAACTTTTTTGATATTGGCCAAAGCCGTCGAGGTGTAAAAAACAAAGCTAGGATTAGTAGGGTTTCCATTGGTGTTCTGCCAATAGCTGGCATATTCACCGGCATTCATGATCCAGCTTGTCAGTCCGGCTTGTGCGTTAGCAGCGTTTTGGAATATCAGTATTCCCAAAAAAAGTACTATTTTCTTCATACTTAATCAATATGGTTTTAATCTTTAGACGAAACCTTTTTAGAATTCTTGCGCTGCTTTTAAAAAAAATTATTTTGGATATAGGAATCGCGGGTTTTTTATAAACGATTCATCCGTCAAGGTACCTAAAAATGCCAGCAGATTGTTTTTATCCTGTTCGTTCAAAACCATTTTTTTGCGCAATTGCTTTGATAATGTTGGGCTTTGATATACATCATCTGTATAATGGAACAAAACCATCGAAAGGTTTTTGATCCTTCCGTCATGCATATACGGTGCGGTAAGCTCAATATTTCGCAATGTAGGCACTTTGAACCGAAGCGAATCCTTAGCGTTTTTGGTAATCCTGAACCGTCCGCCATCCTTAAAAGTGCTGTCGGGCTGAAGGCCGTTATTTTCAAACGTATTACTGGTAAACAAGGGCTCCTTATGGCAGGAAGCGCAATTTGCCTTGAACAATTGATATCCTTTTTCCTCGTCTTTTGTAAATGTGGCTTCGTGGCGCATCACTTTATCGTATTTGGAATCGGAAGATTTTAGCATTACGGTGAATTGTGCCAATGCTTTCAGGATGCGCTGGCTGGTGATTTTGTCATCGCCGAAAGCTTTTGTAAACAAAGCCCTGTATTTTGGGCTCTGCTCTAATTTGGCTATGACATTCTCCAGCTTTTCATCCATTTCATTCGGATTCGTGATGGGATTTATGGGCTGCACTTCAAGATTATTTACCCCGCCATCCCACATAAAGTTTTTACTCCACGCCAGATTTATCAAAGCAAGGGAGTTACGTGTTCCGGTTTTTCCATCAATTCCGTGGCTTACATCATGGTCGATATGGGTAAATGCATTGCCCGGAGAATGGCAGCTTGCACACGAGATGGTTTTATCTCTTGACAGGATTGGATCATGAAAAAGGTTCCGTCCCAATTGGAATCCTTCTTCGGTCAATGGATTTTTGGAAAAATCGTAAGCAGGCTTGGGCCAGTCTTTCGGTACTTCAAAATAGAGTGGTGTTGTAAATTGCGCCGAAAATCCAAAACCAATCAGTACAGTAGATGCCAGCAGTATTTGTTTCCAATATTTTTTCATTGGTGGTAAAACATTTTGGCACTGATATCGGCAAGTTTCATCGCTTCGGTTCCCGGGATCATCACCGAATTGTTTTTAGTCAAATTGACCTCAGAAAAAAAACGGCCTAAATCAATTGCAATATCAATCTGATTATCGGTAGCCTGTGGCTTTTGTATAGGAATTTCAATCCTGCGCATCGAATAATACGGTTCGAGGTAACCGCCAATATGGAAACTGAATTCATTTTTCCGGGTTTTGCAGCTTTTGCTTTTGCCTTCAACCTTCATATTGATATACCCGCTCTGCCATGCCCAATACATTCCTTTTACGGGATCTAAATCGTCCGGCAAAGCACCGGAATTATTTGTAATGCTGTCGATGCCGATGTTGAATGTGATTTTGGAAATCGGCTTGTCATTTCTTTTTGTTACCGGGAGCCTGAATGATTTTGGATTGTTTGAATCGAGGAGGTGGTAACTGTTGTTTTGAATAAAAACCGTACGGTCCTCGTATTCGATCTGGATGTTGGAAACATAACATTTGAAGTTTTCTACAGCTAAAGTATCCTTGCTGGCCGAAATATATTTTTTGCCCAGCTGAAGCGGTGACTTATCAAATTCCAAATGAAAATCCACCGAAACCGAATCGCTTTTGCTTTGGGAAAATCCCAGGGACCACAACAGTAAAAGGAAAATCATATGTATTCCTTTCTTAGTCATTTCTTGGCCCATGCGGTTTTGGTGCAAATATATGAAACAGTTCTTCGGTCAAGGCATTAAAATCCTTTAATTGGTCTTTGTGGCAAAGCTTTTTAATATCCTCAAAATGCTTGAAATGCGTTTGCTCTATCTGTTTTTGATTTGAATTGATTACGGCAATCAGGCTGTCTTTCGTTTTGATATCTGTTTCCTGTTGGCTCAACTGTGAATACAGCTCGTTTTTAGCCTCACGGATATTGGCATCTAAGCTATCAATTTCACCGCGGTGCCATTGGATCAATTTGGCATAAGCTTCCTGCTGTACGGCATCAAAATGCAGTTTTTCAATAATCACTTGCTTTGGCTCAGGCCGCCCTTCATGTGGCGGTAGGTGGCCTTTTGGCCCACCCAGAAGCAAAAATCCCAAAGTCCCAAAATTGATCAGCAATAATCCGATAACGGCAACCGTCAAAAGTTTTGTTTTTTCCATGGTCATTAGTATAACTGGTTACTTTGATTCACAGTCATTTCCAGATAGTCAGTAGCATTTGGCTTTGTTTTTGTCCTGTTGTTAAGAACAGACAGGTTCAATACCAGCAATGCCGCAATTGACGCTGCAACCATCCAGATTGTTTTTGTGGAAACCGTTTCCGGAACATTTATCCGTTGCTGGATTTTGAAAAACAAATCATCAGCAGGGCTTACTTTTGTAATCCCGTTGGCGCTGTTTGCAATTTTTTCTATCCATTTCTCTTTTTCCATATCCATATAGACGAAGGTTATTGTTTTTTCTTGCGGTAGTTTTTGAATTTTTCTGCCAATCGTTCCTGAAGCGTCGCTTTTGCCCTAAAAATGAGAGATTCTACAGAAGAAATGCTAAGCTCCATAATCTCTGCTATTTCAGGATTGCCCAAACCGTCAAGCTTAGAAAGCAGGAAAGCGGTTTTTTGGTTTTCGGTAAGCGTATTGATGGTTTCAAAAAGAATGGCGGCATCTTCTTTGTTTTCCATCAAAATCCCCGGATGCTCAAACGTTGCTGTACTCAGGTATTCCTGCTCGTTCTGGCTTTTCTTTCCAAAAATGAAAAAGCGCTTTTTGCTGTTTTTCTGTTTGATGAAATCCAGGCACTGATTGATGGCAATACGGTAGATCCAGGTTTTATAAGATGATCTCTGATTAAAATTCTGAAGCGAATGATGCACTTTAATGAATACGTCCTGGGTCACTTCTTCGGCATCCTCTGTATTCTGCAAATAATTCAATGCCACATTGAACACCAGTATTTTATACTCGTGGTACAGCTTTTCAAAATGGCTTTGGTGCTGGATCATTTAGGTGGATTGGTTTGCTTTTGACGTACAATAATACTAAACGTTTAGTTATAATGGTTTTTTCTAAGTGTAAATTACTTTATATTTGGACTTTCAAAAAAAATCTAAACTAACAATTATAGTATGAAATTATTAGAAGGAAAAGTAGCCATCATCACAGGCGCGAGTAGAGGAATTGGAAGCGGAATCGCCAAAGTATTTGCACAACACGGAGCAAATGTAGCATTTACTTACAGTTCATCTGCCGAATCAGCCCAGGCTTTGGAAAATGAATTGTCGGCTCTTGGAATCAAGGCCAAAGGATATAAATCAAATGCTGCCGATTTCAATGAAGCGCAAAAACTGATTGATGATGTCATCGCTGAGTTCGGAAATATTGATGTTTTGATCAACAACGCCGGAATCACAAAAGATAACCTTTTGATGCGTATGTCTGAAGAGGATTTTGACAAGGTAATCGAAATCAACCTGAAATCGGTTTTCAATATGACCAAAGCAGTTCAGAAAATCATGCTTAAAAACCGTAAAGGCTCTATTGTGAACATGAGCAGCGTTGTAGGTGTTAAAGGAAATGCCGGTCAGGCAAACTATGCAGCTTCAAAGGCCGGTATGATTGGTTTTACCAAATCGGTCGCCTTAGAGCTGGGATCGCGTAACATCCGTTGCAATGCGATTGCACCAGGTTTTATTGAAACAGAAATGACAGCCAAATTAAACGAAGATGTTGTTCAGGGCTGGAGGGATTCTATTCCGCTTAAGCGTGGCGGAACCCCAGAGGACGTAGCCAATGCCTGCTTGTTCTTTGCTTCAGACATGAGCGCCTATGTTTCGGGACAAGTGCTCAATGTTGATGGGGGAATGCTTACTTAAGATTATTATGAATTTTAAATTATAAATTTTGAATTATTTTAGTTCATTTAAAATTTAAAATTCAAAATTTAAAATAGAAATAAATGAATTCCACTACAATCCTGTTATTAATAGTATCAATAGCTATTGCTGCTGGTTTATCATTTTACCAATACCTATACAAAGCCAAAAGCAGGTCCAATGTGACTTTGCTTTTGGCTTTTTTGCGTTTTTTCAGCATTTTTGCGTTATTGCTGTTGCTGATCAATCCGATTATTACCCGGAAAACAATTGAAACTGCAAAAACCCCGCTTCCTGTTATTATTGACAATTCGGCTTCAATAGCCGATTTGAAAGCAGATAAATTGGCCAGGGAAGTATTTCAAAAGTTATCTGAAAATAAAGATTTAGCTGAAAAATTTGATGTTCAGACGTATCAGTTTGATACCGACTTTTTGCCGGCTGATACTATTGATTTCAAAGGAACGCAGTCCAACATTGATATTGCGGCCAAGAGCCTAAAGAACATC
Source organism: Flavobacterium sp. (assembly GCA_049841115.1). Lineage (GTDB taxonomy): Bacteria > Bacteroidota > Bacteroidia > Flavobacteriales > Flavobacteriaceae > Flavobacterium. The sequence goes on along the minus strand of JASGHQ010000002.1, from coordinate 176,738 downwards.
TATAAAAACCAGCATTTCCCGACAATCCTGATTTCGGATGGAAACCAGACTTCGGGCGAGGATTATGTATTTGGGTTCAATCCTGACAATAAGGTTTACCCATTGGTTGTGGGCGATACTGCCACGTACCTGGATTTGAGGATTTCACAGCTCAATGTCAACAAATATGCGTTCCATAAAAATAAATACCCGGTTGAAGTTTTTCTGAATTATGCCGGAAACAAAAGCATTAATACGACTTTTAAGGTTTTACAGGGCAATAGCGTTTTGAACGAACAGACTGTAGCATTTTCGCCTTCAAAAAAATCGGCAACGCTCAATGTTTTGTTGCCTGCGGATAAAGTAGGGCTCCAGGTTTTGAGAGCATCCATTACGTCAAAAGAGCAGGAAAAAAACAACTACAACAACGTTAAGAATTTTGCTGTAGAAGTTATCGACCAGAAAACTGAAGTCGCTTTGATTTCCTCGATGTCGCATCCTGATCTTGGTGCTATAAAACGTGCTATTGAATCTAATGCACAACGAAAAGTAACTGTTATTAAACCTAATCAGGTCAATTCATTAGATAATTTTAATGTTTTGATTTTATATCAGCCAACTGCTGAATTCAAATCGGTTTTTGACCAAAATAAAAATGCCAAGATCAACACCTGGATCATTACAGGAAACGATACTGATTATGGCTTTTTGAACCAGAACCAGGAGTATTATGACTTTAAAATGAGCGGGCAGAAGGAAGATTACCTGGCGTCATTTGATACCCAATTTAATTTGTTTGCCTTAGATAATATCGGTTTTGAAAAATTTCCGCCATTAGAGAATAAATTTGGTACAATCACAGCCTCAGGAAATGAAAATGTATTGTTGTCATCAACTATCAGGAATATTCCAACCAATCAGCCTTTATTAACTTTTACTGAAAACCAGGGAAGAAGGAACGCTTTCCTATTTGGCGAAAACATATGGAAATGGAGGGCCGATAGCTATCTGGCACAAAAAAGCTTTGCTGATTTTGATGTTTTCTTAGATAAAACGATTCAGTATCTGGCATCCAATAATGCAAGAAAATCATTGGTCGTGAATCACGAACGTTTTTACAATTCAGGTGAAGGCATTGAGATTACGGCACAATATTTCAATAAAAACTATGAATTGGACGAGAGGGCGCGGCTGACTATATCGGTTACCAACTCAAAGACAAAACAAGTGAAGCATTACGACCTGACGCGTACTTCCAATGCATTTAAAGTCAGCCTTGACGGATTGCCAGCCGGAAACTATAGCTTTACAGTTAAAGAGCTTAATTCGAATTCGGCCTACAGCAGCAGCTTTGAGGTATTGGATTTTGACATCGAAAAACAATTCGTAAACCCAGATTGGAACAAATTGAACCAATTGGCTAACCAAACCAAAGGTAAAGCCTATCTGGCAAACCAGGCAGATGCATTGATCAAACAGCTTTTGGCTGATGACAGTTATAAAGCGGTCCAGAAGACACTGGTAAAAAAATCTCCGCTTATCGAATGGATCTGGCTGTTGGTTTTGATTGCAATTTCACTAGCCGCCGAATGGTTCATCCGAAAATACAATGGATTGTTGTAGCAGTATTCATGCCTTCTCTTAGAATTTTTATAGTAAAAGTAGTATAAATATTTTTTTTTCTTTAACAGCATCATTAAATTTGGATTAATGTTAAATCATTAAATCTTAATTAGATGAAGAATAGAACAGAAAAAGGAAAGAGAAGCCCGGGACACCCGTCCTATACTTTGGAGCAATGCTTATCCTTTTGCAAAATAATAAAACCACATTCTGAAAAAAAAACCTTATCGCGTGAAGAGATCGCAGAAATATTATCGGTAAGCAAAGGAGTAGGAGATGGGAGGGCGAGCTTCCTGTAAGCATTATGGCTTATTGGAGATTAAGCTTAAAAATAATTATGGCATAACCAAATTATACGATGATATTGAGTCGCCAACACGAGATAAACAAAGCTCAGAAGCAAGAAAAGAAGCTTTTGAAACACCTGAGATATACAAAAAAATAATTGCGGACTGTAATAGCATCAAACCCGAAAACAGTATTTTGATAAATATTTTGAAGCGGGATTATGGCTTTAACTCTAAGACTGCTCCCAAAGCGGCTAGGATCTTCTTTAGAAATATTGAAGATTTGAAACAAAAAGGAATTAGGATATTTACTGATGATAATCCGATAATAGCCAAAAGTGCTGCTACCGGACTAAAATCAAGCGAAATGAATTCGATGATAATCCAATCGGCTAAATATGTTATGTTTTTGCCTGATAATTATACAGAAAAAGACCTGAGATTGATTGAAGATCAAATCCAGGTGTTCAGGGAACATCTTCAAAATTAGCTTTGCGCCTTATGTTTTTTTTTATTGGTATGTTAATATCCGTTTTTTGTGGTTAAAAAGATAATTATTCCTTTAGGCAAAGTCTTTTTAACTTTAGGTATGGCTTCAGAAATTAATCTAGGCACTAATACCACAATTATATGGAAGCAACATTACTAATTCCGGTTTTACTTTTAATGTACCTTATCATAAGAGAGCACAACAATCGAAGATAGAGTAGGCAAGTAGTAAGACAAAATTCAATCCAATCCACAACACAATACCATTTGAGGCTTTCTGAAGTTTTAGATGGTATTTTTTTATTTTCACTTTTTAAATGAAATCTTTCCTGATCTGATGCTTTTTTCTCTTTTGGGAGTTGTGAGCATCGCTGTGTGTTGTTGATATCCTGCATTTTTAAAGTACAACCCAAAGCGCAAAGCCATAAGCATGCAACAACCTTAAAAATAAAGCTTTGTGAAAGCGTTGTCAAATAATCCATATAAATTTTAGTTTTATTTTATTTTCATGTGATTTTTTTTGGTTTTATATAAATTATAAAAACATAAAAAAACATAGAAATTTGATGTTGGCTGGATTCCAATAAAATAAAACATAGTATTTCGTCCTCTTTTTTTTATTGGATTTTGTAATGTTTAAAAAAATATTCTGACAGAAAAATTTTAAAAAAAATCTATAGAAAATAGACAGAGGAAATAAATTTTTAAGACATTTCCTTCAAGTACTTTTTTTAGAATATCAATTTCATTTGTTTTTTTGATATTAAAGTTTTTTCCTTCAAAACTAGATGCAGTACAACGCCTGTTTCTTATATTTCATCGTAACATGCTCATTTACAAATATTTTGAAAATATCAAATTCTTACAATTTTGATGTTTAAATTGTATTAAAAACATGAGTTTAATCGGAAATATTTAAATCTCAACGGTTTTTTTTGCCTAGCTGAACGAAGATGGAATAACTTAATTCGAAATTAACACCTACACACACTTACTATGAAAGAAACAACTACTCAATCGATCCGATTGGGCAAAAAGCAGTATTATACCGCTTTTATCCGATCCTTATTTTTCCTTGCATTCTTTTTCGGAATTCAGGAATCCTTCGCCCAAAAAAGCTGGGATGGCGGAGGAGATGGCACCAACTGGAGCAGTGGCAATAACTGGAATCCCAATGGCGTACCATCATCAACAGATGCAGTCACCATAGGCAGCGCATTTAACGTATCGCTTAACACAAGTACAACTGTAGCCTCGCTTACCGTGAACGGTTCGCTGGTTATTGGGAGCGGTAATCCTAATTATGCACTGACAGTCACAGGAAATGTAACCATAGCTTCGGGAGCTACAATAAGTGCCACCGGAAATGGGGGAAATACCCTGAACATTGGGGGCAATCTCAGCAACGCCGGAACAATAACCGACAGCGCCGGTGACATGGATATCATTTTTAATGGAGGAACACAAACTATCAGTGGAGCGGGTTCATTCACTTTTACCGATTTCCTTTTTTCGGCATCCGGTACCAAAACAATCAATTCATCCATTAACGTAAACGGAAACTGGACAAATAACGGAGGTACGGTTGGAGGCACAGGAACAGTTACAATAGGTGCAACCGGGACTATTGGTGGCACTGCCAGTACAGCATTTCCAAATCTGACAATAACAGGTGGAACGGTAACCCAAGGAATCAATACGACTGTTTCAGGTGATTATAGCCAAACCGGGGGAACGTTTAGGCAAAATTCGGGAGCAACCGGTTACAGCTTAACCGTTAATGGCAATTTCTCATTATCGGGAAGCAGTATTTTTGCTTTACAGACCAATAGTTCCGGACTTGGAGCTACTACTACTGTAAACGGCTCAACGGGAACAACAATTTCTGGATCAGCATCAATTATTATGGATAGCGGAGGGGCGCCGGTGGCAAATATCTCTGTTTTCCAGACCAAAAACTTTACTTCTACAAGTACGGCCAACTCGTCAACGGGTATCATTGATTTCGGAAACAGGAACAATACTAAAAGCAATGAGTTCAGGGTTTCGGGGAATTTCTCTAAAACTGGCGCAACCGGAAGGTTCTATACAACAGCAACAGCTTCTAATGGCGGATTGGTATTTAACGGTTCGGGCGCAACGCAGACAGTAAGCATAACAGCTTCTTCAAATACCGAATATTATAATGTTACTGTAAATTCAGGTGCGCTGGTACAATTGACTTCTGCATTGACATTAGGAGCCGCAAACAATCCGGCAAGTTCAATGACCGTAAACGGCACTTTGGATACACAGTCATTCTCGCCAGGAATATTGGGCGGGAATTCAGGTACTTTTACGCTTGGCTCAGCAGCAACATTAAGAACCGGTAATACAAGTGGTGTAGTTTCCGCAACTTCGGGAACAATTTCAACATCTGTTGCAAACAGGAATTTCAACAATGCTGCCAATTATATTTTTGATGGAGCCGCAAACCAAACCGCTAATTTCGGAAATACGACAATAGGTAATTTAACCATTGCCAATACAGCCGGAAGCGTATCGTTAAATGCAGCCATAACAGCAAGCGGAGATATTACCATCAATAGTGGAGCTTCATTGACGGCGGGCTCCTCAACACATCAGGTTGCAGGCAACTGGACCAATAATGGAGGAACATTTGTTCCGGGTACCGGCACAGTTTCATTAAACGGAACAGCTCAAGCGGTCGGCGGAACTTCTTCTTTATTAAATTTCAATAATCTTTCTTTGTCAGGAGGAACCAAAACATTTGGAAAACCTCTAGCGGTTAGCGGGAATCTTTCCATAGCATCGGGAGCAGTTGCCAACTTAGGATCATTAACGACCCACTCGGCAGCTACATTAACTCTTGGAAGTCTGGGAACTGCGGCGGGAAAATTTGGAAGCACAAGCATAACGGCGGCAGCTCCTGTATTTAAGAACAATACTTATTTTACTCCATCTACAACAGGCTATATTACTGTTGGTACTTCTGGCTGTACGGCGCCAACCATCACATTTACCGCAGTAGGTACAGTTTGCCCCGGGGCAACATCTATTACAGTTCCGTATTCCGCATTTACAGGGGCTCCAGATCAATATTCTATTTCCGGAACGGGAATTACATCGGTTACAAACGGAGCTTTAAATGCCGCGCCATCATCAATTCTTATCGGATTAAGCACGCCAGCAACTCCAGGGACAATCAATCCGGGAACTTTTACGGTTTCAAGCAGTGTTACCGGATGTGTTTCAGCTAATTTAGGCGGATCGGTTACAGTTACCCCAAATGTGGGCACACCATCTTTTACGGCAGGAGCCACTACTGTTTGCCAGGATGCAGCAGATACTACTTATACTGCAACAACATCTAATTCGACAGCAATATCATACAGCGTACTACCTGCCGGAGCCGGAGTTATAAATTCATCTACTGGGGTAATGAACTGGAATGCCAGTTTTAACGGATCAGCAACAATTACAGCCAGTGCTGCAGGATGTAACGGGCCAGCTACTGCAGATAGGATTGTAACTGTAACACCAACAGTAGGAACACCAAGCTTTACTGCGGGAGCAACGACTATTTGCCAGGATGCTGCCAACGGAACATACACTGCAACTGCCACAAATGCAACCGGAATCACTTATTCTGTTTCACCAGCCGGAGCAGGAACTATGAATTCTGCAACAGGCAGTATGGATTGGAGTTCGAGTTATAGCGGAACTGCAACAATTACTGCCAGTGCAGCAGGATGTGGTGGGCCAAAAACCGCAACCAGAAGTGTGACGGTAACACCAACTGTGGGAACGCCAACTTTTAGTTCGGGTGCTGTTACGGTTTGCCAGGATGCCAGTAATACTACTTATGTAGCATCTGCAACAAATTCAACCGGACTTACTTATTCTGTTTCGCCGGCAGAAGCTGGGATTATTGGTTCTTCAAATGGTATAATGAACTGGGATGCTGATTTTAGTGGAACTGCTATTATAACTGCTACGGCTGCAGGATGTAATGGTCCAAAAACCGGAACAAGAAGTGTAACTGTTACTCCAACTGTGGGAACCCCAACTTTTACTGCCGGGGCTACAACTGTATGCCAAGATGCCGCTAATACAACTTATACGGCCACTGCCAGTGATTCAACAGGAATGTCTTATTCTATTTCACCTTCAGGAGCAGGATCGATAAATTCTTCAACTGGCGTGGTGAATTGGAATGCTTCATTTAACGGTACGGCAACCATCACCGCAAGCGCTGCGGGCTGTAATGGCCCAGTAACCGGTACAAGAACAGTATCTGTAACTCCAATAGTAGGAACACCGGTTTTTACTGCAGGAGCAACTTCTGTATGTATGGATTCGCCTAACGAAATATATGCTGCTTCTGCAACGAATTCAACCACAATCACATATTCTGTTTCGCCTTCAGGAGCCGGAACTATAAATTCTTCTACTGGAGAAATGGATTGGAGCTCTACTTATACAGGTACAGCAACCATTACTGCAAGTGCTGCAGGATGTAGCGGGCCAAAAACAGCAACCAGAAGTGTTTCTGTCGTTACTTTAGGCACACCGACATTTACATCGGGTTCGACTACAGTATGCCAGGATGCCAGTAATACAACCTATGCTGCATCTGCAACAAATTCAACCGGAATTACTTATAGTGTTTCACCGCCTGAAGCCGGAGTGATCGGATCATCAAATGGTGTAATGAATTGGGATGCTGATTTTAATGGTACTGCGATCATTACTGCAACTGCTGCAGGATGCAACGGCCCAAAAACAGCAACAAGAAGTGTGACAGTAACCCCAACTGTTGGCACCCCTGTATTTACGGCGGGAGCTATAACTGTATGCCAGGATGCTGCTAATGAAACTTATGCGGCAGCAGCAACTGACTCGTCATTCATTTTATATACTGTTTCACCATCAGGAGCAGGCTCAATGAATTTAATTAGCGGTGTAATGAATTGGAGCGCAAGCTTTAGTGGGACAGCTACCATAACTGCAAGTGCGTCAGGCTGTGGTTCAAGTTCATCAAATAGGGTTGTTACCGTAACTCCAACTGTAGGCACGCCAAGTTTTACTGCTGGTGCTACAGCATTATGCCAGGATGCAGTTGATGAAACGTATACAGCATCTGCAACAAATGCCAGCGGGATTATTTACAGCGTTGCTCCATCCGGAGCAGGAATTATGGATCCTTCGACAGGAATTATGGATTGGGCCCCAGGTTTTAGCGGAACGGCAACCATTACCGCCACCGCCACAGGATGTAATGGCCCAAAAACAGTGACCAGAACTGTGGTAATAACTCCAACGGTAGGCACGCCTACATTTACAGCAGGTGCAACAACTCTTTGCCAGGATGCGGCTAATGAAACATACGCAGCCACAGCAACCACTACTACCGGAATTACCTACAGCATTGCTCCAGTTGGTGCAGGAAACATTGGCATAACAAATGGGATAGTAGATTGGAATGCATCATTTAGCGGTACTGCAACTATTACTGCAAGCGCTGCGGGATGCAACGGGCCTGCTACAGTTGACAGGACTGTAATTATTACACCAACTGTCAGTATGCCAAGCTTTATATCAGGTGCAATAACTGTATGCCAGGATGCACCGGATACTACATATACCGCTACTGCATCAAATTCGACCGCAATTACCTATGGTGTTTCTCCAACAGGCGCCGGGACAATTGATTCTTTAACCGGAATTATGAACTGGAGCCCGGCCTTTAGCGGAACTGCCACAATTACTGCTACTGCTGCAGGATGCAATGGGCCTCTAACTGCGGATAGGATTGTTACTGTAAACGCATTGCCATCGGTTACTGCTTCTAGCGTTAGCGGATGTGCAGGAAGTCCGATTGCTTTATCAGGTTCCGGGATGCCGGGCGGTGGTTTCGGAAGCTACAGTGTATCAAATCCGTACATCGGAACAAACAGCACAACTTATACTTACACTTATACCGATGCAAATGGTTGCTCTGCCACCAGCTCAGCGGCTAATATTATTATAACCCCGCAGCCATTATGGTATTTAGATGCCGATGGCGATCAATATTATACAGGTGCAGCAATCCCGTCATGTACTTCTCCTGGCATAGGTTATACAAACGCTGCTTTATTGGGAGGCAATGATTGTGATGACAATAACATCAATATAAATCCTGGAGCAGTTGACATTTGCTATAACAATATTGATGAAAATTGCAATGGAACCTTCTCTGATGGCTGCGCGCCGGTGGTTGTGAACATGCAGGCATCATACAATAACAGTACATTGCCATCATTATCTACAGCGACTCCAGCTGTTGGCTACTCTTATGGAAGCGAAACCAATATCAAATACCGCTTTTCTGTAAAAAACCTGACTACCGGTGTAACCGCACCAGATGTGATACAGGTTTCCCGTTATGTAACCATTCCGTTAGCGATCCATTCTTATAATTCCAGCTATTCTATTAAAGCGTCGGCAGTTATCAATGAAGAAATTCTACCGTTTGCAGGAAATACCATTACAGTACTTTCACCAACAGTCCAGTTGGTTACTCTGAACAATTCGATTTGCGGCTCAACACTAGCATCATTGACCACAACACTTACGGCAAATCCAGGATTGAATGCAACAGGCTACACTTTCCGCATTCGCTTGAATGATGCCAATCCGGCTCCGGTATATGCCTATTCGCAATCAGCAACACGATTTGTAGGAGCCAACTCATTTACAGGGTTTCCATTACAATACAGCAGCAGCTATAAAATTGCTGTTCAGTATACATTTATCGATCCTGTGACTAATTTGCCTGTAGAATCAGGATATGGTACAGAGTGTACGGTAAATACGCCATCTATTCCATTAGTAGGAATGGCTTCACCAACATGTAACTCACAGGTGGCTGCTATAAATGCGACCATTTCAGCAAGTGCAGCTTCCTATGCCACCGGATATCAATTCCGCATCAGGCTTTTTAGCGACAATTCAAATTCTATTTACTATTACACGCCAGTAACTGCAAGCCGTTTTTCGACATTGCCATCATTCCAGGGAATTACCTGGGCATACAACACCAACTACGCTATTTCTGTCCAATACAGTGTACTCAACGGAACATCTACCGTTTGGTCAGGCTATGGCCCTGAATGTAAAATCAGGACCCCATTCTTCCCGGTAACTAGCTTGCTGCCAAATCAATGTGGTTCAGAAAATCCGACTCCGTTGACAAAACAACTGAACATTTCGCCTTATCCGGGATTCCCACATTACAAAGTAAAACTGGAAGAAGTAGGCGGGGAAGAGGTGGTCAATTCAGAAGAAATAGAGATTTCTTATTCTCATTTCAAACTGAGTGACTTCTCGATTGCGCAGCCGGGAAAAATGTACAATGTTTCGGTTGCAATCAAATTAAACGGAGTATTTGGCGATTACGATACTGCTTGTGACTTATTTACGGCGGATCTTTCCAAGACCGAAATCGCAGCTTCATTTGAAGCCAAAGCCTATCCAAATCCATTTGCAAATAACTTTATGTTGAATATCGTAACATCAAGTAAATCAACAATAAATGTAAAAGTTTATGATATGGTCGGAAGAATGATAGAACAAAAAGAGGTAAGGCTTTCTGACATGGAAAATACGGCAATCGGAAATCAATATCCAAGCGGTGTTTACAATGTAGTGGTATCTCAGGACGACAGCATTGAAACCATTAGGGTCGTTAAAAGATAATTTCCAGTTTTATATTTAAAAATAGCCTTCGAGAAATCGGGGGCTTTTTTGTTTCTTTAGTTGATTAAATTTTGATTAAAATGAAATCCGCATTAGTTTTAGATTTTAATTTTAAAGTACCTTTACCAAAATCTATCATAAATTACCATGAAACACATTCTAATTGTAGAAGATGAGGAAGGAATCCTTCAGTTCCTAAAACAGGGACTGGAAGAAGAAGGTTATCAGATTACCGCAGTAAATAACGGTTTGGATGGCTATAACCTTTTGCAAAAGGAAAAGTTTGATTTGGCTCTTTTAGATTGGATGCTGCCAAAAATGACAGGGCTGGAAGTCTGCCAGAAAATAAGGGAAACCGATACCAAAACGCCCATTATTTTCCTGACGGCAAAAGACACTGTCCAGGAAACTGTGGAAGGCCTAAAAACCGGAGCCAATGATTACATCAAAAAGCCTTTTAGTTTTGACGAATTGGTAGAACGCATTAAAGTGCAGCTTCGCGATAAGAGCGAACAGGATATTCTAACATTAGGCCCGATTGAAATCAACATCCAAAAACATTTGGTGACAGTTGATAAACGCGAAGTTTCATTAACGCAAAAGGAATTTGACCTACTGACTTATTTGGTAAAAAATAAAGGAACTGTTTGTTCCAGAACCCAAATAATACAGGATGTCTGGGATATCCATTTTGAATACGATACAGGAGTGATTGACGTTTTCATGAACGCCATCAGAAAAAAACTCAACCTAAAAGTTGACGAAGATTACATAAAAACCATTCGTGGCGTAGGATACATCGCCAACGACTAACAGAAAATGCAACAGCTTTCCTTTAAGAACAGAATAGCATCCAATTACCTGATTTCCACAGCACTGCTTATTTTTGTAGTGTTTTGTGTGATTTACGCTATCGTAAAATTCAGCATCAACATCAAAGTTAACAGCGATATCAAACTTGAGGTTGCCAAGCATTTGCGGGAAATAGAAGTTAAGGAGAACTGTGTATTGCTGATTCGTGAAAAGCAATGGAAAAAGATCCAGTTTAACAAGGTAGACATCAGCCCGGCGTTTATTCAGTTTGTAGATGAATTGGGAGCATTGGTGGATAAATCGCCCAATCTTAAACTAAAAAAGCTCAACTATTATCCGGAAGCTGTGAATAATGTTTTGTTTGACGGAAAGCTAGAAAAGACTTCAGTTAGACAAATACAAGTTCCTTTATATCAAGATACTAAAATCATAGGATATATGATCATTGCAATATCTGTTGAAGATTCGGTGATGGTTTTGAACAACCTGTTTTTTATCCTGATTGTCGCATATCCGCTGATACTTTTGGTACTATTCCTTATTGCAAGATTTATTGCAGGAAGGAGCATCAAACCGATTAGCTCGATCATCCATACCTCTAACATCATCACTAAGGACAACCTTAAATCAAGGATTCCGTTACCTCAAAATAAAGACGAACTGCACTTGCTTTCAATGACTATTAACAATCTTCTGGACAGGGTAGAAAACGCCATTGAGCGTGAAAAGCAGTTTACATCGGACGCCTCACATGAGCTCAGGACGCCACTTGCCGTGATTAAAGGAACTATGGAGGTTCTGATCAGAAAACCCCGAAATCCAGAAGAATACAAAGAGAAAATCGATTTCTGCATCAGCGAAGTCAACCGATTAAACCTTCTGGTTGATGAGTTATTATTGCTGGCCCGTTTTGAAAACCAAAAGCAGTCTTTAAAAGTGGAACGAATTTCCCTGAATGCACTGTTTTTAGATATCATTTCAAGAAATTCAAGCATTATCAATCAAAAGAAACTCAACTGTGAGGCTTTGTTCTCAAAGGATTTCTATGTAGAAACCGATGCCTACCTGTTTTCTATTGTAATAAATAATATTTTGACCAATGCGGTCAAATATTCCAAATCAAACGGCACTATCCATTTTGACATTAAAGAAATAGGCAATAAGGTTGTTTGCTCAATTTCAGATAACGGAATCGGAATTGCAGCCGAAGACCTGAAAAAAGTCTTCGACCAGTTTTACCGCTCAAAAGCCACCGATCATCCCGAAATCAAAGGAACCGGTTTAGGTTTGTCAATTGTAAAAAGATTGTGTACCTTGCTTCAGATCGATTTGCAAATGGAAAGCAAAGAAAATGAAGGAACTACAGTAATCCTTTCTTTTAACAATTAACCTAAAAACGCTATGAATGATGCTCATTTACACATGGTTGTAAACCATTTTCCCATTATCGGAACCATCTTCGGGCTGGGAATCCTTATTGCCGGAATTGCCGCCAAAAACAATGCAATCAAGAACGTTGCCTATGTACTTTTTGTTGTGGGTGCGTTATTTACTTTAGCCAGCATGTCAACAGGCGAAGGCGCTGAAGAACTCGTTGAAAACTTGCCGGATGTTGGCCACCATATTATCCACGAACACGAAGAGTTGGCAGAGAAGTTTGCCATTGTTTCTTACCTTCTTGGTGTGGTTTCCATCATTGGCTGGTTTGCCAATATCAAAAATCACGGCAAGGCAAAATTGGTTTCCTTTGTGGTTTTGATCATTGCGGTTATTGCGGTCATTATGGCTAAAAGCGTAGGCACTTCCGGAGGAGAAGTACGCCATACAGAAATCAGGGAAAATAATGCACAGGCAGAACACCATGAAGATAACGACTAACCGTAACATAATTGTAAATAACATGCCTGATTGTTTTCAATCAGGTTTTTTTATGGCATTTTCGCAAAAAACGATAGCAAAAAATCCTTTTTTTCAATGGGATTTTCATTCTGTTTAAATATCCATATATTTTGAGTAAAGGTTTTGTTTTAAATTTTCAATAAGTTATTTTTACTACTTTAGAATAAATCGCAATGAACAAAGGACAAGGCACTGTGGCGGAAGATTTCGATACCAAAAAAATCATAGAACCGCAACTCAACATAATTTTAACGACCGATGAGGAGGATGACCGGCCGGTTTATATTTCGGGGAACTTCAACAATTGGGTCACGCAGGACAAAAAGTACGAAATGGAAAAAGTAGGGCAGGGCCTGTACCATTTCAAATTTGATTCTGATTTTGTTTATCCTGATGAGCTTCTTTACAAGTTTACCCGTGGGGATTGGAGTGAAGTTGAAATCGACAAATACGGCAACCGTACCGAAAACCGCTCTTGTAAAATGCACAACGGCGTCCGTAGGGAGCATGTTGACAAATGGCGAAAAAACTGGCTTCCGTTCAAATCGGGCTTCCTGCCGAAAGTCAAGCTGATCTCAGAAGAATTTGAAATCCCCCAACTTAATAAAACACGCCGTGTCTGGGTACTGCTCCCACATGATTATGATGCTTCTACCGAAACCTATCCGGTTTTGTATTTGCAGGATGCGCAGAACCTGTTTAATGAAAAAGCCCAATACGGCAATTGGGAGATCGACAAAAAACTGGCTGTCATGGCCGAATACAACATTGGAAAGATCATTATCGTTGCTGTTGAACATGCCGAAAAAGAACGCATCAAGGAATATAATGTAGGTAATACAGTACTCGGAAACGGGCAGGGAAAAAAATACATACGGTTCCTTACCGAAACGCTCAAACCTTTCATTGATAGCAACTTCAGGACGAGACCCGAACGCGAACATACCGGAATAGGAGGAAGCTCGATGGGCGGATTGGTGAGTATATTTTCGGGGATAATGTATCCCGAAGTATTTGGAAAACTGATGGTATTCTCGCCATCGCTTTGGGTAGTGCCCAAAATCAAGCTATCATTTTTGGATATGGATGAGCCACAGGATACCCGTATCTATCTTTATGCCGGTGGCGATGAAAGCGCCACGATGATTGACCATGTAAAGAATTTCAAGAAAAGATTATTAAAAAAAGAAGGCTATGCCGATAAAATGAAAGTCCGCCTAAGCATCAACATGGAAGGAAAACACAATGAACGCTACTGGAGCGATGAATTTCCGAAAGCGATTGAATGGCTGTACTTTAGCAACAAAGAAGAATAAACAGAAAATCATGAATAAAATAGTCTTAATCATTACATTTTTGTCGGGCCTGAATTGCTTCGCTCAAAACGACACGATTCCGGGTGAAGCCGAATACAGAAAGCATTATGATTGCCGTTATGAAAAAGGGAACATCTTGCTTGTCCAGAAAAAGGGCAAAACATTGGATTATACAAAAGACAGGGCCCTGACCAAAAATGGTTTCGTGATCCGGATGGAGGCCATTTATGATCTGGAATTTGCTGACGGGAAAAGATACAGAAGCGGCGTAATTAAAAGCATTACCAACGACAGTATTTCTATAACATCAACCTTTAACCAAAAGTGTGCGGATTATGAAGGAATCAAATATGAAACCTTTACTTATCCGATAAAATCAATAAGAAAAGCCCGGTTTATGAACGATAGCGCTTTAGGGATTTTTGCCAAAAGGAATATCGAAGATAATTATGAGTTGATTGTCAAAGAAGTCGATAAAGCCAAAATGTGTCCAGCTGTGCTTACCTTTCCTAAAAGGAACAACGAAGTCAAAGTATGCCATTATTATTTAACCCAACAAGGATGGTGCATCCTTTATGAAACCAATGGTTACCTGGATTTTATGGAATACAAAGTGGCCTGGCAATAAAAAAACTAAAACATGAAATTAAAAAGAATACAAAATTTAGATACGTTCACAGGAACCATTTTAATCCCGGTTTTCGAAACCACGGCAAAAAGCATCGTACCTATTGAATACCACGGAGTTTCTGTGTATTCACAAGTTTTCTACGGAAAAAAGGATACGCATTATCTAGTTGAAAAATACGATTGCACCGATGTGTTCATAGGGCTTGGGAAGGAAACAGATTATAAGTCCCTAAAAACGATTTTCAGAAGGATTTCAGCCAAACAGAAAGATGTTTTAGGCAAAAATGTAACCTTGGTTATCCCTGAAAATTTCAGCAATAGCCAGATTGAAGCTGCAGTTTCCGGGCTTTTATTGGGAACCTACAATCTAGGGCATTACAAAAAGAGCGAGCCGCATCCGTTTCTTAAAGAAGGTTTTGAACTGAATTATATAGCTCAAAACGATTTTGGCGAAACCATTGAAAAAGCAATCAAAATAGCTGCTGCACAATTGGAAACATTTGCTTTAGTTGATTTGCCGCCAAATAAGGTCACCCCAAAATATTTAGCAGACTGGGCAACCGAAACCGGAAAGAAAACCGGATTTGACGTAACTGTCTTTAACAGGAAAAAATCCACTGAAGTTGGGCTTCATTCTTTTCTTTCCGTAGGGAAGGGAAGCGCCCAGGAACCACAGTTCATCATTATGGAATACAAGCCCCCCAATGCCAAAAAACATATCGGTTTGGTAGGGAAAGGAATCACTTTTGATACGGGCGGACTGAATATCAAAACCGCCGGAATGGTTCAGATGAAATGCGATATGGCAGGAGCGGCTGCAGTTCTTGGGGCAATGCAGTTGGTTTCCGATTTAAAATTGCCATTCCAGGTTACAGCTGTAGTCCCGGCCTGTGAAAATTCGGTGGATGCCAACTCATTTCTGCCCAGCGATGTCATCCAAAGCTATGCCGGCCATACAATTGAAATCATTGATACCGATGCCGAAGGCAGGCTTATCCTGGCTGATGGCTTATCTTACCTTATAAAAAACCATAAACCAGATACGGTTATCGACTTAGCTACGTTGACAGGAAGCGTTATTGGAACCCTTGGCTACGAATGCGCAGGATTGTTTACCAATAATGAGGATCTGTCAAAACGATTGCAGGAAACAGGAAACAGTATTGGTGAACGTTTATGGCAATTACCGCTTTGGGATGCCTACAGTCCGGATATCGAAAGTGAAATTGCCGATGTAAGGAATTTTTCGGGTAAACCAGTAGCCGGTGCGATTTCAGCGGCCAAGTTCCTCGAATTCTTTACAGACAAACACACTTCATGGGCACATCTTGATATTGCCGGAGTGGCTTTTGGTGATTCTGAATTTGCCAAAACCAAGCACGCGACTGCTTATGGAGTACACTTAATCGCTAATTTTATTGAAAACCTATAATATGGAAAATCCAATCAAGAACTTCATTTGTGTTTCCAATTACTTTAAGGGAAATGACTTTTTGATCAACCTTAAAAAACAGGGCAACCGCGTTTACCTTATTACCTCGGAAAAGCTTCGCGATAAGCCGTGGGCTGTTGATTATATCGATGAAATTTATTTCATGCCGGGCCAGGATACCGATTGGAACCTGGATGAATTATTGGCTGGGGTTGGCAGTTTGATGCGCCATAAAAAGATAGATGGAATTGTCGCTTTGGATGATTTTGATGTAGAAAAAGCTGCCTTCCTTAGGGAAAACCTACGCATTGACGGTATGGGACAGACTACCGGAAGGTATTTCCGCGATAAGCTGGCGATGCGGATGAAGGCTAAAGATGCAGGGATTCCCATTCCCGCTTTCAGCTCGCTTTTCAATGATGAAGAAATCAACATGTTTGCCGATACTGTGGCTCCGCCCTGGGTTTTGAAGCCGCGTTCGGAAGCATCGGCATCAGGGATTATGAAGGTATATTCCAAAGAGGAGCTGTGGCAAAAAATCCATGATTTAGGCGATACTAACCGGTTAAAATATCTGGTGGAGCAATTTAAGCCCGGAGCGGTCTTCCATTGCGACGGCCTGAATTGGAAAGGTGATACCGTATTTTCCATTACATCACAATATTTGGCAACACCAATGGAAATCTCACAAGGCGGCGGGATTTTCAGGAGCGCCAACATCGAGTACGATTCGGAAGACGATAAGGAAATCAAGAAGATAAACGAGCAGGTTTTGAAAGCATTTGGAATGATGCATGGCGCCAATCATACCGAATTCATCAAATGCAATGATGATGGGAAAATCTATTTCCTTGAAACTGCTTCGCGTGTGGGTGGAGCGCATTTGGCTGAAATGGTCGAAGCAGCATCCGATGTCAACCTTTGGTCAGAATGGGCCAAAATTGAAGATTGCCTGGTAAAAGGAAAGGAATACAGGCTCCCAAAAATCAAGAACGGATTTGCCGGCATCGTCCTGACATTATCCAAATTTGAACATCCTGACCTGTCAGGCTTTGATGATAGTGAAGTTTGTTTCCGCGTACCATTGGAATACCATGCCGGATTGATCGTCAAAAGCGATTCGCATACTAAAATAAGGCAACTCCTTGATGATTATGCCGAACGATTAATTAGCGATTTCGCTACCGTAGCACAACAGGAAGCGGTTAAAAAACTGCATTAAAACATGAAATGGGTAACAGTAAATAGGTTTTTCCTAAAATATGCATTGACGGCTTTCCTGCTTTGCCTTACTGTTTCATGTTTCAATAGTTCAAAAAGCCTGGAAAGCAACAAGCAAGAGACCAAAACAATTTCGCTTCCTCAAAAGCAATCCGATAAATTCAGGAATAAGCTAAACCGTAAAACACTTCAGGATTACATGGTTAGCACCCCTGAGGTAAAGTTTACCAAGAAATATAAAACCCCTTTTGACAAATTAAAATTCGATAAGGTAATTGCATATGATTACGAAGGAAGTGAAGAACCGTTCCCGAGTGTTTTCAAAAACGGCGAATTTATCCCGATAATTGAAAAACAGCAAGCACTAACTGAAAAACAGGCCGATTTCCTGATAGATAAGATCCTCACCAGCAACGATACCTATGGAGAAGCAACAGCCGCCTGCTTCAATCCGCACCTGGCATTTGTTTTTTATAAGAATTCAAAAAAGGTTTTTGAAGTTGACATCTGCCTGGGATGTAATTCTTTAATTTCCAGTGTTGCCATACCCGCATCCCAATTCCATAAATTCAAATTTAAAAATGGACAGGAAGGCGTAGCTGACGGTTTCAGCAAACAAGGCAAAAAACGAATCCGCGGCCTGGCCACGGAGTTGGACTTTTTCTATTCAAATAACAATCCAAATTACAAAGAGTGAAAACCAAAATCTATACAAAGCTCAATTTCCACAAGCATACTTTCTGTATCTGGAAAGAGGTTTTGTTTGCTGAAATTAGTGACCGAAAAATCAGCTATGTCAGCCAATCCGGAAGCCAGTATGTTTTTACTGATGAAGGATTATACCGAATTTCTAATCATTGGGGAAGGGTTGCCAACTGCCACTGGCGCCTTATTCCTTTAGCCGAATTCAAAAGCCAGCACAATATTGTAGCTTATGCCCATTGGGCTGATTTTTATTCCAATGATGATACTTCAAAGCTATTCTTTATAAAGATTGACGCAGAAACACAGGATGTCAATTTTTACCACAAACAAACGTTGCAGGACCCTAAAAGCGCTGTTTTGCGAAATGCCAAGGAAACGGCCAAAACGATTAGGACCATTAAGGAAGTTTTATCCGAAACCAATTGGGCAAGGCATCTGAAATATGAAGATCTGGATGAATTGAGGAAAGAAGTTGTTGCTGAGCTGATCGATTCGGAAATGAGTTTTTTGCAGATAAAGAAAAAACACCTGTAGGAGGTTATTGCTCAAAAAGCCCAATAGTCCCGCCAACCCAGTCCTTGTCTTTATTGAACTTCACGCCAATCATTTCACCGCGGCTCAGCCGAACCAGGTTAGTTGCCAAAACAGGGGCATCAGCATCTTTTTTCCAAATGGCAAGTATCCGCACTTCGGCTTTAACCTTGCCGTTGGGCGATTGGATTACCGGTTTATAGTTGACCTTCTTTTGAAGTATATACAGGTCTTTTTCCTTTACGGCTTCAATATCTTCCTTTTTCACATGGAAAATGACACCGCTTCCTGAAAACGAAAACAACGGCTTCAAAACATAATTCTCCAAATCTTGCGGGATTTCCTTTAATTCAGAAAGCAGCGTTGTTTCAATAAAAAAGTTTCCTTTCAGGTAAGGCAAAATGAATTTGCTGATCCTGAAGAACCAATTCGGGTGCCCAGCCCATTCGACATCCAGATCGGACGAAAAATCAAAATTAAGCTTCAGGTCGGAGCGCATGTCCAATTCGTCAAAAATCACGCGGTTGTAGATCCGCTTTACCTGAATTTCTGCGCCTTTATCATTTTTATAAAACAATTGATTTCCTTTTTGATGCAGTTCGGTTACGCAAACAACCGGAATCCCAATGTCGCGATGGCAGTAATAGAAATCGATTTTGGTATTTTGCCTTTCAGGTTCGATTTCCAAAAGGATTACATTTTCTTTCGGATGGTTATTGCAAATTGCTTCTTCTACCAAATGCATATAACTTTCACGGTCCAAGCCACTTAGAAAGGGTGTCAGCCCGGAAAGGAAAGGGTAGTGGTTGGCGAATTTTTGTGATAAATGGTATTGGAAGTTGAACAGCGATGGAAATCCCTGAACTTCAATCAGCTTTGGTACAATCTTGCCATCTTCTTCACAAATCCCAAAATCAATTGCTAAAAAAGTAGTATGGTTGTCTTCGTTAGGCACTTTTCGGTTGAGTTCCAAAGCTTTATCGGTAATGTTCCTGAAATCATCACGCCTTATAAAATCAATCACCTGGTTACAGCCTTCCAGCAATTGTTCTTTCAGCTCATTATGGATAAAAAAAGGTGATTCGCCGATGCGGAACGTAACTTCATAATCAAACTCAGAATTGACATCCTGTAGTAGTTCCTGATATTTTTCGGCTGAAAAACTGTCGTTAAAAAGCTGGCGGTATTTGGTGTTCATCAATATTAATTAGCTAATATCTTTTTGGTTTTGATCAAATCATTGATGGCTGTGCGGAGGAAATTTGGAATGATAGTTTCGTTGGTCTTATAGATTTTATCTTCATCAAGCAAATCTTCGAGCATGTCGCGGAATTTGGTTTTTCCTTTCATAGCAATGATTTTCTCTCGTCTTTCCCTGCTTTTCAGATTTGCTATAAAACTGAGCGCATCTGCTTCGGGGTGGAATTGCAGGCCTACGAATTCATCTGAGAAACGGACTCCCATGATTGCGCGCTCATATTCCCTGTAAGTTCTAATCTTTTCCAGGGAAATAATCATGGCGCCTTTTTTGCTGAAGATACTCAGTTTAGGCTGAACTACCTGATAATCGCGGCTGTCAATGGCATAAAATGGATTATTCAGGCCTTCAAGGATCGAATCATTCATTCCCGCTTCGGTTTTGTGTACGGTCATTACCCCAAAGGATGTTGATTTTCTTTTTGTTATTTGGGCCAAACCAAAATGATGGCATGCCATCTGAAACGAGTGGCAGATGAACAAAACGTGTTTTTTCACTTTTTGCTCTTTATTCCATTCCCATAATTGGTCTATGAAACTGTACCATTTCAGATCCCAATTTCCATCACCTTCCAATGGATTTCCGGGCCCGCCGGTGGAAATATAAATATCGAACTTTTTGATGTCGGGAAATTCGCTTTTTCCACGTACGTCAAAAACCTGGAACGTGACAATTTGGTTAAACCTGTTTATGATATCAATGATACAGCGCATTCCCTGGTTGGGTTCTCCGTCGTACATGTCTAAAACTGCTATCCTGATTTGATGGCTCATACTTATTCTTTAATCTTGCAAATATAGTTCTTCAATTACAATCCCCTGGTAAATTCACTGGTAATCATATCAACAACTTTAGTCAGATCATTAGTTGCTTCAAAAACACGCAGCTGTTTATCGGCTCCGGTTCCTTCTTTCAAAATCGTATGGATGTAATTGATGTGCTCACGGCTTCCCAATTCATCAACCACGTCATCAATAAATTCAAGCAGTTCGTGCAATAATGCTTTGGTTTCGACTTCTTTCTGCAACCCAAAATCTATCATGTGGTTGTCGATTCCATAACGCGCGGCACGGAACTTGTTTTCCTTTATCAATGCCAGCCTGTAAATATTGAAGCTGGTATTGGCCATCGTAAGCTTATATAATTTGGCCACAATAGCCTGTATTATCGATACTATGCACATGGCTTCATCCACGGTCAGGCTCATATCGGTAATACGGAATTCAATTGTATTGTAAAACGGGTGCAAACGCAAATCCCACCATATTTTCTTAGGATTATCGATGCATTTTGTTTTTACCAAAGTATCCAGGTAGTTATCATAAGACGCCACGCTGTCAAAATATTCAGGCAGGCCAGTACGCGGGAATTTGTCAAAAACCTTGGTCCTAAACGATTTGTACCCCGTATTCCTTCCTTCCCAGAAAGGCGAATTGGTAGACAGTGCAAAAATATGAGGCAGGAAGTAACAGGCCTGGTTCATCAGCTGCAGGCCAATTTCCCGGTTTTCAATCCCAACATGGCAATGCATTCCAAAAATAAGATTAGAACGTGCGGCATCCTGAAGTTCGTTTACAATATGATGATATCTAGGATCATCTGTAATGGGCTGGTCCTGCCAGCGCGAAAACGGATGTGTCCCGGCTCCGCCAACAACCAGGTCCTGCTTGGCTGCCAGTTCGACAATTTTGCTGCGCAGGAATTTGATCTCGGCTTTGGCTTCACAGACATTCCTGCAGATATTTGTACCGACTTCAACCACAGACTGATGCATTTCTGCTTTCACCTGTTCGTTTAAAATGATCTTGGCTCCGTCAACAATTTTGGATAAATGAGAACGTAAATCACGTGTATCGGGATCTATAATTTGATATTCTTCTTCTACACCGAGTGTGAATATTGGTAGTTTTTTTGACATCTCACTTCATTTTAAAAGTGACTGAGTTGCTGAGTGACTGATAAAAAACTCAGCTACTTAGAAACTTAGTTACTTAGCTACTTAGTTGCTACTGATTCTTTAATAAATGTTCCCCAGGTTAAATTGGATTGCCCCGGTTTCTGCTTTTTGGCAAATGAAATGGCCATTTTTGCTGCAGTTTCCACAACCCATTCGAAATTTTCAGCACCCACCGAAGTCAGCTCGGCATCCGGAGCGGGATTTCCAAAATCGATGGCATACGGTATTCCGTCCCGAACGGCAAACTCAACCGTGTTGAAATCATAGCCCAAGCCTTTGCAAAGGCGAAGCGTATAATCTTTGATCGTGGCCATTAGTTTTTTATCAGTATTTGGATTTTCTACAACATATCTTAAATGATGCGGATTTCGTGGTTCGTAAGGCATGATACGCACATCTTTGCATCCAAGGCAATAGACACGGTAATAATCCTCAAAAACGATTTCTTCCTGCAAAAGCATTACCAATTGGCCGGTTTCCTGATGTTTCTGGAAAAATTCTTCGCGGTTTTCCAAACGGTATACATTTTTCCATCCACCACCGGCATAAGGCTTCATATAAGCCGGAAACCCTACATAATCAAAAATCCCTTCCCAGTCCATTGGGTATTTCAGGTTTCGGAATGATTTTGATGTCGTATCTGTCGGATGTTCATTTGATGGCAGGATTACCGTATTGGGCAAAGGAACCCCTAGGGTATCGGCCAAACAGTTATTAAAGAATTTATCGTCTGCGCTCCACCAAAACGGATTGTTGATGACATTAGTTCCTGTTAATGCTGCATTCTTTAAAAATGCACGATAGAAAGGAACATCCTGCGAAATCCTATCGATGATTACGGCATATTCACCGCCTTTATTTTGAACAACCTTATCAATGGAAACCGCTTCGGCAACAATTCCTTTTTCGCCTTTAGAGTTTACCCTGTCTATGAATGCCTGCGGAAAGGTATCTTCCATTCCAAATAATATTCCGATCTTTTTACTCATGATTTTATATTGTTTTTTTGAATCGTTTCACCAGTTTGCTTGCGCGCGTGTCGTGAACCTTTGATTTTGTTTATTATGCCTATTCTTTAGTATTGTTTTAGAAAAATTTGATTCTTGAGAGATAATGCGGAAACATTTCGCGCCAAACGGGCCAATCATGTTCACGATCCTGCCTTATGTCGAGCCAATGCGGAACATCTTTCTGTGAAAGGATTTTGCTTAGCTTCAGGTTAGCGTCAAAACAGATATCCCAATTGGAAGTTCCAAGGATGATATCCATATTCCACAATTCGCCATCATTCAATCCGTACAGGTAATCTTCAGGAGAATTATAAAAGACATCGTCGTCCCAATGTCCATCCATAAAGCTTTTAATGGAAAATGCGCCGCTCATCGAAAACATATGGCTCACATAGCCCGGATGCCTGAAGGCGAAATTCAGTGCATGGTACCCTCCAAAACTGCAACCAGCAACGACTACTTTTCCGGCGCTGGTATTGTTCTTTACGCGTTCTACAACCTCATGGCAGATCATTTTGTCATACCAGGCATGGTTTTGTATGCGATGGACCGGATGAATGAATTTATTGTAAAAGCTGTCTTTGTCAATACTGTCCGGGCAGAATATCTGGATCAGGCCCTGGTCAATGTACCAGCGGGCGCTTTCAATCAAACCCTGGTCGCGGTTTTCGTGGAAGCTGCCCATAGAAGTAGGGAAGAGGATTACCGGATATCCGGCATGGCCAAAAACCAACATTTCAATTTCACGGTTTAGGTTGGGTGAATGCCATTTAAAGTATTCTTCTCTCATAAATTGTTATTAGATTAACAATTATAATGAAAAAATCATTGTAAAATCCATAAAAATCAAGCAATACCGAACTATTGCGATATGCTTTTTAAAGATATTTAGTTTTTAAATTATCCTTAAAAAATCATTTAAAATCAATAGCTGATTTTAAGATTTGTCAATTAAACAATCTATTGCTCGATAAGCTGCAGCTGGCTTTTCAGGCGTTCGATGAGCATATTCATCATACGCTTGTTCAGGTTGGATGATATTTGGATGTATTCGGCATATTCATCCAGAGTAAAGAAAGCGATAACCATACCTTTCAGGGAGTTCCTGAACTTGATATCACGGTGGATTACGTTTTCGATATATGCCATTTTTTTCTCAGGCGTGAGCGTAAAAAAGGCACCTTTCTGTTTTACCGCATAATTGATGAAGACCTGTATGAATAAATCATTCTGCAATTTCAAAATAGGGCGGAGGGTTTTGTTCTGAAATACTTCTTCTGCTGAAGACTGGTTGGTTATCGTGCCTAAAGCTTCACCTCTTAATTCTAGGACATTGTTATCTCGGGCTTCCATGATTTTTAATTTATTGTTTGTGTAGTGTTGTTAAATGCAAACTAAAGTTTGCGAACCTGACTGCCACCGGCAGTCCTCCTTTTAATTTCAAATATCTCGGGCTTCCATGATAATTGTTTTTCTTAAAGTTATAAAAAAACCCCTGTTTAAAAACAGGGGTCATTTTATAGTTATCAATAATTGATTGTTAATTATTTGATCTTGAAGACAGCTTTACGAACCAAGCGTCTTGCCCAATCCGATTTCTTATCAACCGAATCGTCTTCGCCACGTGATGTTATTGTGATCCTTGATTCACTGATTCCAGCTCTTACAAGTATTGCTTTAACATTTTGTGCACGGTCTGATGCTAACTTATTATTGTACTCGGCTCCACCGATCTCATCTGCAAATCCTGTGATATCAACTGATTTTCCTGGATTGTTTTTCAGGTAATTCAAGATAAATCCGATATTACTAGCTGAAGCCGTATTTGGCGATGTTTTAGCGGTATCGAAATACGCTGCGATATAACCTTCGTTGATTAATTGCAGTACTGCACTTTCTTTAGCTGCAACTGCTGCCGCATCGCTATTTTCTTTTACAGTATTATTAACGTATTTCTCTAAATCATCAGGCACGCCATTGTTATTTTTGTCAACCATCCTGCCTTTAGTATCAACAGCAACACCGGTAATAGAATTTTGTTCCTGATCTAAGTAATCCGGCACTCCATCTTTGTCGCTATCATTCATCAGCTCTTCAATTTCACCGATTCTGTTGTTAAGCGAATCCAGGCGTTTGTCGTTTTTGTCCTGGATAATAGCCCAGTCACCATGTATCTTGCCTTTTCCTAAAGCCAGTGAAAGCCCGATCGATGTTCTGTACAAACTTCCAGCCAAGTTATTTTTTGAATCTGAGAATGTGTGCCCATCCCAGTTATAATGCTGTCTTACGTTTGAATTTACAGTGAAATCCATAAAAACACTCACATTTTTAAAGATCCTGAATTGTGGAGCAATCCCTCCAACAAGCCCGCCATTCCATTCTGTTTTATTTTGCGGCCCGATTCCTGGCGTCATACGTGAAACTTGTCCTCCTAAATGGAACAACAAACCAAATCTTCCGGCTTGGTTCTGAATGTCAAATAAACGTATTAAGTTAACAACACCTTCAAAAGAAGCTTGGTGGTGCTGCATTTGGAAAGGTAAGCTTCCCGAATGGTTTTGTTCTTGCAGGTTATCTACATTCAAGTTCATTTTTACCCCAAACTTAGGATTGAACATGTATCTGGCACCAAGCCCTACGTGGTTGGCAACCAAACCTCCAAAATATTTACCTGGGTTATTTGCATAATATCCATCAGTATATGGCTTAGAGCCTTTAGCCTGACCAAAATCAGCTTCAATAGACCATCTGTTAAAGGTTTCCGCTGCCAGTTCTTTATCTGGTTCAGCCGCAATAAGATCTAGAGCTGGTTTGTTTTTTTTATCTTTTTGGGCATTCATGGTTAATGAAAAACACAAAAATGATAATAATAATGGTAAGCTATTCTTCATAAGGTTTGATTTATGATTATTAATGAAATGTTAAATCGCTACAAATATAAATGTTTCAGATTAATACACAATTTTTTTGTATTTTATTAAGGCGAATGAAGGGTTTATTCTACAAAGTCGCTTTTGCCTGATGGCATCTCGTAAACTTCAAGATCGAAGTAACTGATGGATGCAAAAACATGGTCAAAAATATCGGCCATAATGTACTCGTAATTCTCAAAACGCTTGTCATTTGAAAAGGTATAAATCTCAAGCGGAATACCTTGTGGCGTTGGCTGTAATTGACGGCAAAGCAATATCATATCCTTATTCAGACCCGGGTATTGGCTCAAATACTGGGTAATGTATTTTCGGAACAAACCAAAATTGGTCATATTCCTTCCGTTGACCAAAACCGATTTATCGATTTGGTGCGATGTATTGAACTTTTCAATTTCGTTCTGGCGCTTTTCAATATATTCGGTCACTAATTGGATTTTCTTTAACTCCTGCAGCTCCTCTTCGCCTAAAAATCGTATGGTATTGGCTTTGATCAGTATGTGCCTTTTAATCCTTCTTCCGTCAGAATTTAGCATCCCGCGCCAGTTCCTGAAAGAATCCGAAATCATGCTGTAGGTTGGGATAGTGGTGGTCGTATTGTCAAAGTTCCTGACTTTTACCGTTGCAAGGTTGATTTCGATCACATCGCCATCGGCACCAAATTTGTCAAACGTAATCCAGTCACCAATGCGAACCATATCATTCAACGAAACCTGAACACTTGCTACAAATCCCAATATGGTATCCCTGAAAATCAAGATAATAATGGCCGAAATGGCTCCAAATGTTCCCAGCATCGTCCCGGTAGTAATGTCAAAAATTTTGGAGACCACAAAAATGAATGCAAAAATCCACAATACGATCATAATTACCTGGATGTAGCTGTCAATGGGCTTATCACTGTATTTGCGGTCCTGCTTTAAGTGGTCACGAAGCGCGTTGAGGATCGTTTTGATGATCCAAAGGCTTAGCAGGACAATGTAAATGGCAACCAATTTCCCAAAAACGCTTTCCCAATACACAAAATCCTGAAGGATGATCGGAACACATTTATATATGAAAAGCAGCGGAATAAGGTGCGCAATGTATTTGGCCGTTTTATTTGAAACCAATAAATCGTCGAACCTGGTCTTTGTCCTTCGGGCAATAATTATCATCGTCCTTACCAATACAAATCTGAAAATCAAATAAATACCGTACGACAAAACCGCCAGCATGAAAATATTTACCGCCAAACTCAGGTAAGCCGAAAGGGTTTCGCCTAAATCAAGTTTTTTTAGCAGCAGATAACACCAGCTAAACAGTTTTTCAACGAGTTTATGCATCTTTCAAATATTTTTTTTCAATGTAAAATGTTCCAAACGGCAATAATGACGCTACCTGGACAAATAAAAACTCCTTTATCGTCCATTGTTGTTTTTTCCAGATGAGGAATGCCAATACAATATAGGATATAAATAATAACCCATGTGCCATTCCCAGAGGGAATAATATCTTTTTATACAGATCAATGTTTACATTTTTGATTGCAAGCATATTAAAAAACAATGCTAAATAGGAAAATCCTTCAGCAATGGCAACGAATTTGAAAAGTTTGGTCATGATGTTTAATTTATGGCAAAAATAAGGAATATCGTTAATTATATAAGTGAAGAAATCATAAACTAATTTACTTTTGTTGCATGAGCAAACGAGATTTAAAAAAATACCTGAAAGAACTCGGCAAAGAGCAACTTGAAGACCAATTGCTTGAATTGTATGAAAAATTCAAGGACGTTAAGGTTTATTATGATTTTGCCTTTAATCCGAATGAGGAAAAACTCATCAACGAAGCCAAAGTCAAAATTGCTACCGAATATTTTCCGGCACGGGGTAAACGGGCAAAGATGCGCCGTTCCGTCGCTCAAAAACTCATCAAGCACTTTATCAGCTTAGGAGTTGATGTTACTAAAACAGCCGATTTAATGCTATTTACAATTGAAACCGCACAACGCTTTTCGGCAAAAAGATATATCAAATACGATTCATTCTACAAAAGCCTTTTTACATCCTACCAGCAGGTTGTCAATTTTACCATTGAAAATGGCATTCTGAATGATTTTCTGGACAGGGTAGTGGACATAACAAATGAAGCCAACCGGCAAAACTGGTCTAACAAATACGATTTCAACCATTTTGTTGAAAAAGTTAACGATAATTTTATGTAAATAAGCGGTTTAAATTTTGTGATAACTGCTTTTTAGGCGTACTTTTGCAAAATTGTAAAAATCGCCATGTCTCAAAAGGATATTATTACCGAAATTGAAGAAAAAAAGGAGCTTTACGCATACCAAAAGGGCGATATTGACAAAATTTTTGAGCGCTTGGACAATGCGCGAAATGATTATCATTTGCTATATCAATTGCCTACGGGTGGCGGAAAGACAGTCATTTTTTCTGAAATTGTAAGACGTTATCTGTCACAGCACGATAAAAAAGTCGTGGTTTTGACACACCGGATTGAGCTTTGCAAGCAAACTTCCAAAATGCTTAAAGGTTTTGGTGTCAAAAACAAAATCATCAACAGCAACATTAAGGAATTGCCCGACCAGGATGAATATTCGTGTTTTGTGGCAATGGTAGAAACACTTAAAAACAGGCTCAACGATGAGAAACTGATGATCGACAACGTAGGTTTGGTCATTATAGACGAGGCACATTACAATTCGTTCCGAAAACTGCTCAGCCAATTCAAGAAATCCTTTATACTTGGTGTTACAGCTACGCCTTTGAGTTCCAATATCAAATTACCGATGCATCACAATTATGATGAACTCATTGTTGGTGATACCATCCAGTCATTAATCGATAAAGGTTTTTTGGCCAAAGCGACAACGTATAGCTATGATGTTGGGCTGACTTCGTTAAAGGTTGGCATCAATGGCGATTATACTGTAAAATCTTCAGATGATTTGTATATGAATATGGTGATGCAGGAAAAATTGCTGCACGCATATTCGGAAAAATCATTGGGCAAAAAAACCCTGATTTTCAATAACGGGATCCACACCTCATTGTATGTTTATGATACCTTTAGGGAAGCCGGTTATGATATCAGGCACCTTGACAACACTACATCGGTTGAAGACCGGAAGGAAATACTGCAATGGTTTAAGAAAACTCCGGATGCAATCCTGACATCTGTAGGGATTTTGACTACCGGTTTTGACGAGCCAACCGTAGAAAGCATTATTTTGAACAGAGCAACAAAATCGCTTACATTGTATTTTCAGATGATTGGGCGTGGCTCAAGGAAACTACCAAACAAGGATGCTTTTACGGTCATTGACCTTGGGAACAATGCATTGCGGTTCGGACTCTGGAATGATCCTGTAGATTGGCAGCATATTTTCAGGTCACCCGAATATTACTTGGAGAGCCTTCGCGATGATGCGGAAATCGAGAGCAATTTTAAATATACGATGCCTGAATCGGTGCGTAAAATGTTTAGCAAAACCGCCGATGTTGCGATGGATATTGAAGAAGAATTCAAAAAGACAATCACACAAAACAAACGCTCTAAAGAAGTCCTTGAAAAATCAATAGATCAGCATGCTTTAATGTGTGTTGAAAATGCCGAAGATTTATACCAGGCAAAATCACTTTCAAAATTATTGACTGATGACATCGAAAGCCGTGTAAAACGATTTATAAGCTGCCTTGGAAAAACCAGCAAAAATTATCGTGAATGGCTTATCGAAGATTATAAAAATAAATTATCGCTTGCTATTGGCAAAAAATACCGCGAGCTTAATTTCTAGAACAATCAGTTTATAAAAGGCTACACATACAGCTTAAAAACAGCAATTTATAATATATATCGTCAAATAGAAATTTTCATATTTTTAAACTATAATTTATATTATGTAAAATAGAATTTTATAAAAACACCAATATAACCCCTTTATTTACTTTTTAAATGTTTTTAACAATTGGCTTTTTCTTGTGATAAGCTTTACTACTTTTGTATATCTGATCAACAAACAAAACACATGAGTAATTCTATTGCTGAAAATATTGCCAATTTTTTAAAAGAATATGCGCCATTCAATTATCTGACTCATGATGAACTGATCAAAGTTGCTACAAGCATTGGCGTTGTCAATCTGGATAAGCATAAAAATTTATTCCAGATTAATGATAAGCTTCATGATAGCTTTTATGTTGTTGCTTCCGGTGTTATCAATCTTACCGTAATTGCAGATGCTGAAGAAACTTTGCTCAATAAATGTTATCCAGGCGACGTATTTGGCCTGCGCCCGTTTTTTGCCAAAAACAATTATATGATGACGGCAAAAGCTCGTGAGGACAGCATTGTATATGCCATACCTATTACTACTTTTAAACCATTCGTAGCGCAAAATCCACAGGTTTTAGACTTTCTGCTGGAGAGTTTTGCAACCAACACACGCAATCCTTTTGATAAAGAAAACCGCGGAAAGCTGATTACTGACAACGTTTACACTGAAAACCAGCAAAATGAGATCCAGTATTTTCAATCATTAGCTTATAATAAAACCCCGTTAAAGGTTGCTATTACTACTCTTGCTAAAGATACGGCTCAGCTGATGACAGAAAACCTTATGGACAATGTCATTGTTACCGATCAAAATTATCCGGTCGGAATTGTAACCGACAGCGATTTCAGGTCTAAGATTGCCAATGGACGATTCCCGCTGATTTCTACAATTGACCGGATCATGTCCTCGCCTGTTATCACTGTTCCAGAAAACGTTTCAGTAGCTGAGGCACAGCTATTACTATTAAAGCATAACGTTACTCATTTATGCGTAACTATCGACGGATCAGACAAATCAGAAGTTAAAGGTGTGATTTCTGAACACGATTTAATTGTTGCCCAGGCAAACAATCCTGGTGTATTGATAAAGGAAATCAAACGTTCGCTTTCGCCAAAAGAATTAAAACAGGTCAGGGAAAAATTAACCGATCTGATTCAGACTTCGTTAGCCAAAAATATCCCTATCCCGCATATTTATAATATTTCGGGGGAAATCATTACGGCAATAATCAAGCGCTCAATCGAGCTGTCCATTCTAGATTTAGGCTCTCCCCCTGCCCGTTTTGCGTGGTTCAGCATTGGAAGCCAGGGAAGGAAAGAGCAGTTTTTGTTAACTGACCAGGACAGTTTCCTTATTTTTGAAGATGTTGCAGCAGAAAATTACCGTGATGTCAAAGATTACTTTTTAAAATTAGCCAAAAGAGCCACTGCCATTTTAGAGAAAGTTGGCTACGAGTTTTGCCCTAACGGACACATGGCCAGTAATATGCTTTGGTGTAAATCGATGTCGGATTGGGTTAAGCAATTCAATAACTGGATCAAAACCCCCGGCGATAAAACAAACGATATCAGCAGCATTTTCTTTGATTACGAATTTGTTTTTGGCGAAAACAAAATTGAGGATTCGCTCAATGACATTGTTTTCAATAATGCCAAAAGCAATGTGCTCTTCTTTGACTTCCTGGGCAACGATGCATTACGCAAACATCCTCCTTTGAACTTCTTTAAAAAATTCAACCTTGAGGAAGAAGGCGAAAACAAAGGTAAATTCGATATTAAAAATAAAGCGATTTCGCCTTTAGTTGACGGCGCCCGTCTTTTTGCATTGAGTTTCAATTTGCGTGGCATTACCAATACGTACCAAAGGTTCAAGCAATTGGCAATCACCGATCCGAAATTTTCTGAAATTTATTTGAACTGTGCTGATGCCTTCCTTATCCTGTCAAAATTCAGGACTCTTGAAGGCCTTAAAAATGACAGCGACGGTAATTTTATCAATGTTGAGGAGCTAAGCAAGGCCGAAAAAGAAAGATTGCGCACAGCTTTGGGCCCGATGAAAGAATTGGAAGAATTAATAAAGGATCGATTTCAGTTAACTCAATTCTCATAAGTATGTTAGATTGGCTTAAAGGCAGCAGCAAATATCCTGAATTCTGGAAAGCGTATTTGGCAAAATTTGAAACCAAATCCAACAGGTACGTCATCTTAAATACAGAAACAACCGGTTTGAATCCTAAGAAAGATGTTATCCTTTCTTTTGGAGCTCTTGCCGTTATCAATGATGTCATTACGATTGGCGATAATTATGAAGTAGTGATTTTGCAATACAAATACCTTCATGATAATGGATTGTCTAACGAATTCCTTATTGAAAGCAAATTAGAAAAACAAGCCGAATACCAGGCAATACAAGGGCTTGTTGAATATATCGGAAATGCCGTTCTGGTAGGGCACCGGATCCATTTTGATATTGAAATGATTAATGACGCCCTGGAAAAAATGGAGTGCGGAAAATTGAAAAACGAGGCCCTGGATATAGAAATCATGCACCAAAAGTTAATTGATGTGGCCAAGCCCTTTTCGCTTGACGACCTGATAAAGAGTTATAAAATCCCGGAAAGCGAACGGAATTCAGCATCCGACGATGCCTATTCAATAGCTTTGCTCTTCTTAAAATTAAAGACCCGATTGGGCTTTAAATAAAAAAATCCCGCTCGTAGCGGGATTTTTCGATCTGTCAAAATCAAACAAAACAATAATCAAACTATTATTTTACTGTTGACATACATTTACGAATTTAGTTTCTTTTCTTTTTCATAAATATATTGGTGTAGTATTTTTTACCCGTGGCTTGATCCACGGTAACCGAAATACCCATGTGGGTATAATCGCCTTCGATGTTTTCTTTGTGGCTTGGGCTGTTTAACCAGGCAGCCATGCAGCTTTCCGCTGTTTGGTAGTTGTAGGCTACGTTCTCACCTACTTTTTCTGCGTCTAATACCTGAGTCAAATTGTTCACACGCTGCTGGAAATAGTCATGGTTCACCACATGGTTATCTATCATGTAGATGTTGTGTTCTTCCGATTTATAGGAAATGTGGTTGATTATTTCAAGGGTAGTCAATCCGTGGCTTGCACGGTAGTTGTTGATTAGGCTAACTAATTTCAGCTCAACGTCGTTGTAATTGTAGGTAGTAACAACTTTATTATCTGCTGAATCAGCTTCTGATTGATCAGAAGAACAGGAAATCATAGTGAACACAATTGCTAACGGCAACAATGCTCTGAACATTTTTGCTTTCATAGTAGTAGGTTAAGTTTTTTAATAAAGTAGATGTGGGGCAAACACTTTATTGAGTTAATATTGACAGAACGTATTGTTGATTTGGTTATACAAGTTTACGGCGATAATCGTTTAAACACCAAAAAAAATCGACGAAATACATCATTTAATCTATATATACTATAAATTTCCTACTTTATATCAATTAACTATACCGTTTATTCTTACAGAAACTTTAGTCAAATCTTAAAAAAAAATACAGAATGTGAATTAAAAAATTTACATTTAAGCAAAATCTATACACATTGAGAACAACGATAGCCAATTCAAATTTAACTGCCATCATAAACCATCAAGGCGCAGAATTGATTTCATTGCAAAAAAACAATTCAAAAAGAGAATACATCTGGGAAGGAAAGCCCGAGTTTTGGGGAAAGCACTCACCTGTCCTATTCCCCATTGTTGGCACCTTAAAGAATTCAAGCTATATTCATAACGGTAAAAATTATCAATTGCCACGCCACGGATTTGCAAGAGATATGGTTTTTACATTGATGCAGAAAACCGATAACGAAGCCATTTTTTCTTCACAATCCGATGAGCAGACTAAAAAACTTTACCCGTTTGAGTTTGAATTGCTATTATTTTACAAACTGAATGATTCCGATTTAACCATAACCTACCAGGTGGTAAATAAAGGCCACGAAACAATGTTTTACTCCATTGGAGGCCATCCGGCCTTTGCTTTGCCTGATGAATTTGAAAATTATAAGCTGCAATTTGAACCAAATGAAAACCTGGTAAGCTATCAATTAGAGAACGATTTGCTTTCGGATAAAACCATAAAAATCCCGCTTGCAGAAAACAGGCTGCCACTCTCCTATTCTTTATTTGAAAAAGACGCCTTGATTTTTAAGGAGCTAAAGTCGAAACAGATCAGGCTTCTTGAAAAAGGCAATGCGATATTAAATTTTAAGTTCAATGATTTTCCAAATTTTGGTATATGGACTAAAATCGGCGCCCCATTCATTTGCCTCGAACCTTGGCTGGGTTATTCTGATTTATCGGGCGCAACCGGAAATTTATCGGAAAAAGAAGGAATCCAGCCATTGGAAAGCAATACTTCAAACCAACATAGTTTTAGCGTGGAAATTTTATAAATTTACAGAAACTGAATAACCATGCTGACAATCAATTTCCATCCATTCCAGAATTTAGAAACCGAGCGGTTGCTGTTGAGAAGGATTGACAATAATGATGTTGACGAAGTTTTAGCGCTCCGCGGAAACCCCGAAACGATGAAATATATTCCGCGTCCTTTGGCAAAAACCAAAGAAGATGCTTTGGGGCATATTGCCATGATCGAGGAAAAAATAATCAACAATACCGGAATCAACTGGGGAATAACGATCAAAGGCAATCCAAGAATCATAGGGATCATTGGCCATTACAGGATACAGCCCGAAAACCACCGTGCCGAAATCGGTTATATGTCATTACCCGAAACCTACGGAAAAGGCTATATAACTGAAGCCATACACGCAGTCCTTGGATATGGTTTTGAACAAATGGACCTGCATTCCATAGAAGCGGTTATTGATCCTGCCAACAGTGCTTCTGAAAGGGTTTTGCAGAAATGTGGTTTTGTAAAAGAAGCCCACATACTGGAAAACGAACTATGGGAAGGCAAATTTTGGGATACCGTAATTTATTCCTTATTAAGAAGAAACTATAAAAAGCAATAGGTTAATATGAACGAATTTGAAAAGCAATTTCAGGAAATACAAAACTTTTTAAAGTTTGATGATTATTCGATTTTATTAAAAAGAGTAATCGATTTAACGCTAGATACTGAAAATATCGATTATTATAAAAAAGCCTGCGGTTTTTTGGACTGGCTTGATGCAAATGAAAATTCAGAAGATAGGAAAAACAGGTTTGAAGCAATCCTAAATGATCTGTATTCTTTTTTATCTAAAAAGCCTATTCACGAAAGAAAGGTTTTAGTGAGTTCAAATGAACTGGTAAAATCATACGGTGCTGCACGGTTTGCACTTGGCCCTGTCAATATGGAACTCCAACAGGGGCAAATTCTGGGTTTGGTGGGTGAAAACGGCAACGGAAAAACCACACTGCTCCGGCTTTTGTGTGGCGAATTGCATGCGACCAGCGGGAAGCTGCATTTTAATTTTGATTTTTCCGATCAATATGATTTGAGGACAAAACTGGTTTACATTCCGCAACGAACCGATACCTGGTATGGCTCTATGTTTGAAAACCTGCAGTTTACAGCTGCAACTTACGGTTATAAACCCGAAGAAAACGAATTGATTGTTGAACTTATAATAGCACGCCTTGGTTTGAGGAAATTCCGCAATTTTGAATGGAAGAGCTTATCTTCTGGGTACAAAATGCGTTTTGAATTGGCGCGCATGCTGCTCCGAAAACCCAAAATCCTGCTGATAGATGAGCCTTTGGCCAATCTTGATATTTTGGCACAGCAAACCATATTGGAAGATTTCAGGGCAATAGCCAAATCGCCTTTCCGCCCTATAGGGATTGTGCTTAGTTCTCAGCAATTGTACGAGGTTGAAAAGACTTCAGACCAGGTGATTTTCCTTAAAAATGGCAGCCAAAAGAATCTGCACGATGAGAATACAGCCGATAATGATTCTCAAAAAGCCGAAAACCATCTTGTCATCGAGTTCGAAAGCAGCTGGACACAAGACGAACTGGGAGAATTATTCAAAAAACACCAATTAATTTCCCTTCAATTTAATGGAGGAACATTCATTGCTACTTTTTCAGGCAGTATAACGATATATGATTTCTTAAATATCGTTACGGCCAATAAGATACCTCTGCTCTATTTCAGGAATATTTCCAACTCAACCCGAAGATTTTTCGTTTCCTAAAACCGGTAATTATGCTTAAACGAATCCAAAAATATTTACTAATAAATCATCCGCTGCTTTGGAACACCAGGATTGTTCCTGTAAGCTGTTTTTTAATTTTAGCCCATATCATTTTCTTCTTTATCGGGTACCAGTTTGGCAGATTGGATTTTACCGAAACCTCAAGGCATTTCAGCAACAAGGATAGCGATACAGTGTTTTTCTTTGGAGTGGTGATTGCTATTTTTGTTGTAATCCTCTGGTTGGTTTTTTATTTTAAGAACAACGCATTCAAATCATTTTATCCGAAAAGCAATTGGGCACTATTTAAGGAATGGTCGATACTTTTTGTGATATCCCTGCTTTTGTGCACGATAAACCTAAGTTATTTAAAAGGTTACGATTTTAGGGTAAAAAGCTATTATTCTGAGGAGGAAGCTAAAAAACGATGCGAAACCATATCTGATGCCAGTTTGTTTTATGGTGTCAATTATGATGCGCCGAGAAGAAAAGACAGCATTGTCAACGATACCAACAAAGTGATTACGCTAGACTACGTTAAGTTTAATGGCAGGAAATATTCTCTGGAATCAGTAATAAACAAAGACAACAAAAACCTTCCGTTTACCAATGCCTGGCAGGATTCTATCTCAAAACGAAAAATAAAGCTTTGGCTGGTTAATGGCAAAACCGATTCGATTAAAGCCATCCTGAAGGATTATTTTAAGCTAGTCAGGGAACATAAACTTGTTTCCAATATTAACGAAGACAAGTGGTTTTCAATAATATACAATCCGCCTGCTTTTGAAAACAAAAAGATTGTTGCCAAAAGGGAATCCGAATTATTCAGCAGCAAGTTTTATGATTACGAAGACAGTTATGCCCAACCCGCTACTGTTGACTATACGCCAGAAGCTGCTGTAGCCGAAAATAAAATTGATACTTTAAACGAATATGTGAAAACGGTAAACAATGTTAAATACCGTTATTACAAATACTACGTCCCGGCGGCCGAATTGGAATACAATTATGACAAAATAGCTACGGTTTATGTAAACCCAAGCGTTGATTCCGAATTAGTATTACTCTGTCTTTATTTTGCAGTCTGCCTGTCGATACTCCTTTTTTCTTTCAAGGTAACATCGGGGAAAAATTGGCTGATCACATTGATAAGTTTGGGTGTGTCCAACATCATACTGGGAATCCTGACGATCATCACCTCTTCAGAATTTATCTATGTGGGCGGATTGATCCTGTTATTCCTAGCGCTTCTGATTTATTTTATAGCTAAAGTAACTGCAAAAACCACTAAGGGGATTTCTGCAATTATCTTAAATGCCATTTTGTGGCTGCTCCCGGCCTTCATTCCTCTGGTTTATTCTTTTATAATGATTGTATTGAGAAGGGCCTATTATACTAATTACAGCTATACCCAAGGCTATGCAGAACAAGACCCTAACCTCACATGGATGGAAAACCACGCACAGGAAATGGGATGGCTGAACATCGCCTTTATCATAATAATGCTGCTGATCCTGTCATTTAATATTAGAAAATGGAAAGGAATTGCAGAAAACTGATTCCTTATGCCAAAAATAAATCCATAAAAAAACCATCCGATCCGGATGGTTTTTATTTTTAAATTTCCTGATGTTTTATTGAACTGCCAATAAAGCATTGATATTTCCATAACCATAAGTGTTGCTCTTATTTGGATACAAGCTTCCGGATTGCCTCATCTTGGCCAAAACCTGATCTCTTGTCCAGGTTGGGTTTTTAGCCCAAACCAAAGCTGCGATTCCTGCGGTTGTTGCAGTAGCTACTGATGAACCGCCGATATAATCATTCTGGTTGTCATAATAACTTGCTACCGGAACAGTATTCCCGGATGAAGCTCTTTGCATCGCAACGGTAAAATCAACTTTGCTTCCTGTATGGCAATCGTCGCACGCCTGATAAGCTGAACCTTCTTTAACTCCAGTTACTGCCACAGTTTCAGGCATCCAGGCTGGAAAAATAACGCCAACAAACGTGGTAAAGCTTGTTGAAGTCCCGGCTGCACAAAAGATCAGCTTTCCTTTTCCGTAAGCAAATTTTATGGCATCTTCAATTTTCCCAACAGAAAAAATGTGTCCCATCGACATTGAAATGATCTTGACATTCGCATTGTTCCCCAAAGCCGTAAATGCTTTTTTAACCGCTTCCTGTTCCTGATAACCATCAATGACCACATTTGATGCAGCTCTGTAAGTTACAAGGTTAGCATTATAAGCAACTCCTACCGGCAAGCCTTTATCATTTCTAGGTGCGGCTGCCGTGCAAGCCATGCTTGTTCCATGTCCGCACAAATCATTGACACCATCAGTGGTAGTGCTCCATGGCCAGATCGAATCTACATACACGCCATTTTTCTGGATGGTTCTTCCTGATGATAATCCATTATTAAAATTAGCTCCTAACAAGGATTGGTTTGGCGATGCACCGGTATCAATGATCCCGATCGTGATGCCTCTTCCTGAACTATAATTCCATGCACTTGGGATGTTGTGCTGTGTAAATGTCCAGGGCACTTTTGCATTTGGTGTTGTAGTAGTATAGTCGGCTACAGCCAATGTTGCCGTATCAAATCCACAACCCGAACTTGACGAACTCGACATGGTGGTCAAATCACCGGAACGGCTTTCTGAGCTGCGGGTATTGATGTAACTGTAATCTGCAGGCTCCACATACCTGATGTATTTAGACTGGCGCAGGGCAATAACCGTTTCCTGTTTGGTAATCACAACATCCATCAGGTTCAGGTCAGCATCTACCATGATTAGGGTTTTGCTCAATGCTGTGGCTTCGTATTTCATTATAATTGCCAACAGATCATTTTGGATTTTGGCATTATTGGAAGTTTTAGCCCGTTCAAAATTCGATTTCGAGTTTCCAAAACCGATGGTAGCAACATTATTTCCATTGACTATCGCACTCCAGAGCAAATGATCTGAAGCGCTGATCCAGTTAAACGAACCTTTAGTATTCATAGCTTCGTCGATTTTTGCATTGATTTGCGATGCCGTTAATGGATTTTTTTGAGATGCTTCGATTACGATTGCTTTTTCATCCGCAGTTTCTTCTTTAGAGCAAGAAGCAAACACAACCAAGGACAATAGAAGCAATTTTACAATTCTTCTTGACATAATTTATTGGTTTTAAATGGTTAGGTCTTACTAAAATAAGGATTTAATTTTAATAATATAATTTTTATTAAAATATAAAAAGCTGCCGCTCAAGAAGAACAGCAGCCTTTCCATCTGATTGCTCAGACCAATCAAACTAACCACACATTTCTAAAAAATAAATTTAAATCCAAACGACAAAGGTGTTGTCAG
Organism: Flavobacterium sp.; assembly: GCA_049841115.1. Taxonomy (GTDB): domain Bacteria; phylum Bacteroidota; class Bacteroidia; order Flavobacteriales; family Flavobacteriaceae; genus Flavobacterium. The sequence goes on along the minus strand of JASGHQ010000002.1, from coordinate 137,523 downwards.
GTTTGGCATGCTTCCGCCCAAAGCATCCACATACACCGGATCGGCTGATGCTACGTGGGCTAAAGAAAAATTATTGACCGTCGTTTTATCTCCGCCATCAGGCTTGATCGTCGTTGAAGTAAAATTGGCTAAGTCATACGAAAACTCTACTGAGAAGCTCTTGGTGACAAAAAAGTCGATTCCGCCCGACATTGCTACTCCGTATTGCGTAATTTTAGTATCGGCTTCTTTTTCCTTTCCTGAAATTATCGGTGAAGCCAATTGGCCGAAGAAATAAAAATTGCCCGCAATGTTCCAATATTTTCTAATTAACGGTTCAACGACCAACAGATTAGTGTTCGCGTTAGTTACCGAAGCCGTTTCAGATTTGATATTCATAATACCAACCCCGGCACCTACCGCAACTGATGGTGTTATAAATGTCCCCACTATCGGGATTACTGATAAATTGGTTGCTTTGTTGTCTCCGGTTTTGGTCTGCTGGTAGCCAAATTGTGATGTGGCAAACCACGCTCCCTGAAGTCCTTGTGATTTTTCCTGCGCTTGTGAAGCAAATGACAGTACTATAATTCCTGCTGCTAATAATAATTTTTTCATTTTGAATCTTGGTTTAAAATTATAAGCCAAAATTATCCTGAAGATTTTGCCTTGCAGCTGACATAAATCATAGTTTAAGCATTATTTTTAATCTTTAATTGGCTAGCAGATATGCTAATAATTTATACATTTGCCGTCCGATGCAAAAAACGATAAACATACTTAATAAGCGGGCCAAATTCGACTATGAAATAATCGAAACCTATACGGCAGGAATTGTACTCACCGGAACTGAGATCAAATCGATCCGTTTGGGCAAGGCCAACATTACCGAAGGTTTTTGTGAATTCCACAACAACGAATTGTTTGCCATCAATACCCAAATTGATGAATATTTGTATGGAAATCAATTTAACCACAAGGCAAAAAGCGAACGCAAACTGCTATTAAACAGGCGCGAATTGAATAAGCTCGAACGGAATTCCGACACCAAAGGCTTAACAATAATCCCATTACGATTGTTTGTAGATGAAAACGGGCGCGCCAAACTGGAAATCGGGCTTTGCCGAGGAAAGAAGACCTACGACAAACGCGAATCGCTTAAAGAACAGGACACCAAACGTGATATTGATCGAATCAAAAAGGCATATAAATAAAAATCCACCAAAAGGTGGATTTTTATTATTGAACTGAATGGTATTTTAGTTTTTATTTTCCAATAGCGGCACGAATTTAAAATCACCAAATTCATGTTTCTCAAACTGTGTCAGGTTTTTACGGATCAGCATCGTCATGATCTGCTCTTTTTCTCCAACAGGAATCACCAGCCTTCCTCCTACCTTCAACTGGGCCATCAATGCTTTTGGAATGATCGGTGCACCAGCCGTGACAATAATGCTGTCAAACGGAGCAAAATTGGGCAGGCCCTTATAGCCATCGCCAAAGGACAGATGTTTAGGGCGGATTCCTAATTTTGGCAATAACGTTGAAGTTGACTTGAAAAGCTCATTCTGCCTTTCGACCGAATACACCTTTGCTCCCATTGTAACCAAAACTGCGGTCTGATAGCCCGAACCGGTACCGATTTCGAGAATTTTATCTTCCTTTTTTACTTCCAGCAACTGGCTTTGGAATGCAACGGTATAAGGCTGGGAAATCGTTTGCCCGGCACCAATAGGAAAGGCTTTGTCCTGGTATGCGAAATCCTCAAAGCTGGAGTTTAGGAACAAATGGCGCGGGATTTTCCGAATGGCATTCAACACATTTTCGTCGCTGATTCCTTTTTCCTCAAGTATTTTGGCTAGTTGGTTCCGAAGCCCCTGATGTTTCGCTGTATCTTTCAATTTGGGTGATTTTATGGGGTAAAAATAGAGTGAAAAAATCCAAAAAACAAATTCCAAATCGGCATAAACTTTTAAAGTCTTAAACTTTTAAACTTTAAACTAAAATGCTACTTTTGATAAAATTTACTTTTATGCTTAAAGTTGGCGTTTTAGGTGCAGGGCACCTTGGAAAAATACACTTACGGTTGTTACAGCAATCTGAAAAATATGAATTAGTTGGCTTTTATGACGAGAACCATGAAAATGGTGCAAAGATTGAAGCCGAATTTGGATACAAACAATTTGATACCATTGCAAAATTAATCCACGCTGTGGACGTCATTGATATCGTCACCCCTACTCTTTCCCATTATAAATGTGCCAAAGTGGCCATCAAATCAGGGAAACATGTTTTTATAGAAAAGCCGATTTCCACTACAGTTGAAGAAGCTGAGGAAATTATCGCTTTGGCAAAGGAATTCAATGTAAAAGGCCAGGTTGGGCATGTGGAACGGTTTAATCCAGCATTTACTGCTGTTAAAGATCAGATCGAAAACCCAATGTTTATCGAAACGCATCGTTTGGCCGAGTTCAATCCGCGCGGGACTGATGTTCCGGTAGTGTTAGATTTGATGATCCATGATATTGATGCGATTTTGAGCGTTGTAAGATCAAAAGTGAAACTGGTCCATGCAAGCGGGGTTTCGGTTTTGAGCCAATCACCGGATATTGCCAATGCCCGCATCGAATTTGAAAACGGCTGTGTGGCCAATATTACTTCGAGCCGTATTTCATTAAAAAACATGCGTAAATCGCGTTTCTTCCAGAAAGATGCCTATATTTCTGTAGATTATCTTGACAAAACTTGCGAAGTCGTAAAAATGAAAGACGCGCCCGAAAATCCGGGCGATTTTGACATGATTCTCCAGAATGCCGAAGGCGACCGCAAGCAGATCTATTTCAATAATCCGGAAGTGACCAATAACAATGCAATTTTGGATGAGTTGGAAACTTTTGCAGATGCCATCAATAACAATACAACTCCTGTAGTAACTCTCGAAGACGGAACAGAAGCATTGCGGGTAGCCTACATGATTATCGACAGCATGCAGCAGATTCTCAAGTAATTGGCAAAATGAATAGGAAAGAATTTATATATCATATCATAAATAAGGCTTTAAAGCCGGCAATTTATTTGGCTTTATTGATACTTGGAGTGTTTTTCCTAATCAATTCATACAAAAAAGAATCAGGCATCGAAAGAGGATTCCTGTTTGGAACATTGATCGTCATTGCAGTTCTTTTTGTTATGAATATGCTTTCGCTACTTTCTGATGCTGTTTGGAAAAAAGTGCCGGAAAAGGCCAAATTACTTATAAAAAAATCAGATACTATCTTATTCTTTATTTTGCTCCCGTTTTTGATTTATCTGATCTATATAAAATGGAACGAAACAAATAAATGGGGGCTCATAGGATTTATAGCTGTATCGCTTTTCCTTTATTTTAAAAACAAGAAAAACAAAACCAAACCAATATAATGAAAACAATAGCTGTAATAGGCGCAGGTACTATGGGCAACGGAATTGCCCACACTTTTGCACAAAGCGGTTTTACCGTAAAACTGATTGACATCTCTGAAAAATCCCTGGAAAAAGGAATGGCAACTATTGCCGCAAACCTTGACAGGATGGTAACCAAAGGAACCATTACTGAAGATGACAAACACAAAACGATTTCAAATATCATTACTTATACAGATATCAAAGACGGTGTTGTAGGCACTGACCTGGTGGTGGAAGCCGCTACAGAAAATGTTGGCCTGAAACTTCAGATTTTTAAGCAATTGAGCGATGTTTGCGACCATAACGTGATTTTGGCAACCAATACTTCATCCATTTCCATTACACAGATTGCCGCACAGGTTGTACACCCGGAACGTGTTATCGGGATGCACTTTATGAATCCGGTGCCGATTATGAAATTGGTCGAAATCATCCGTGGCTATTCGACTTCTGATGAAGTTACGAAAATCATCATGGATTTATCCGTGAAGTTAGGCAAAACGCCAACCGAAGTAAACGATTATCCCGGATTTGTAGCCAACAGGATCCTGATGCCAATGATCAACGAAGCTATTGAGACTTTATACAACGGCGTTGCCGGGGTTTATGAAATCGATACCGTAATGAAACTGGGAATGGCGCACCCGATGGGACCGCTTCAGTTGGCTGATTTCATCGGATTGGATGTTTGCCTTTCCATCCTAAACGTAATGTACGATGGATTTAAAAACCCAAAATATGCCCCTTGCCCGCTTTTGGTCAATATGGTCATGGCCGGAAAACTGGGAGTAAAATCGGGAGAAGGTTTTTATGATTATTCTGAAAGTAAAAAAGCAGAGAAAATATCTAAACAGTTTAACTAAAAAAAGCCAATAGCATTAGTTTCAAGCCACTAGTTTCAAAACTTTTGCCTTTTGCCTTTTGCCTATTGCCGAAATCAGAATGGCAAAAATAATTCCGTTCAAGGCAGTCCGCCCTACTCCAGACAAAGTAGCCCTGGTTACCTGCAGGAACTATGACGATTATTCTCCGGCCGAATTGGCTTCGTGGCTGAATTTTAATCCGTATTCCTTCCTGCATGTGATCCATCCGGCGTATGTGTATTCTCAGAAAATCACACTGGACAAACGCTTTAAAGGTGTTACCCATAAATACCAGGATTTTAAAAATGACGGTGTTTTTATGGAAGAAGAAAAAGCAGTTTTCTTTCTTTATGAAATCCAGACTAAACATCAGGTTTTCATTGGTTTTGTGGCCGGCACTTCAATTGATGATTATAAAAACAACATCATCAAAAAGCATGAAGACACACTACAGTACCGGGTAGAATATTTTAAGGATTATTTGCACCAGACGGGTTTTAATACCGAGCCGGTTTTGATTACCTATCCCGATAATGAAACCTTGAACACATGGATAGCCGAAAAGAAAAAAAGCCAGCCCATTTATAATTATTCGACAACAAACAAAGAAAAGCACCAGCTTTGGAGAGTAGATTCTGATGAAGAAATCTATTGGCTCCAGCAACAATTTGAGCAGATTCCGGAATTGTACATTGCAGATGGCCACCACCGGTCGGCTTCTGCCGAACTGCTACATGATGAAGACCGGCATTTGGGCAATCAAAACCTGAATTATTTCATGAGCTTCCTGATTGCAGAAAGCAATGTCAAAATATACGAATACAATAGGATCATCAGGGATTTGAATGGTTTTACTAAAGAAGATTTCCTGGAAAAACTTGCTGAAAACTTTATCATCAAAGACAAGGAACAGGAATTATGGAAACCGCAAAGCAAGTTTGAGTTCGGCATGTACCTTGATGGTCATTTTTATGCTCTTTTTTACAAACAGGGCTCAAATGCTAGTGAACAGGCTTCCATTTTACAGAATCTGGATGCACAGATCCTGTATGATAAGGTTTTGCAGCCATTACTGGGAATCGAAGATCTGAGAAATGATGAACGCATTGAATACATTCCCGGAAAACAATCCGTTGCGACCATAAAGGAATTGGTAGATGAAGGTGAATTTGAAGTAGGCTTCATGCTCTACCCTTCTGATATTTCAGAGATTAAGGCTTTGGCAGACAACAATCTGATCATGCCTCCAAAAAGCACTTATATTGAACCTAAATTCCGCAGCGGGCTGATGGTTTATGAATTGTAACCGAATTAAATAATTAAACAATTTAGCCATGAAAAAACTACTATTGATCTTACTGATTTCAAGTGTTGCCTTTTCGCAAAATGTAGCCAAAAAAGAAACCATCAATAAATTCCTTTTAAAAACCTGGACTGCCGATTATGCCATGATGAATGGCCAGAAAATTGAGAAAATGGGACAGATGAAAAAAATGGAATATGTTTTCAAGGCTGATAACACCTATACGCTGAACAAAGATAAATCCGGCCAATGGAAGTATGACGAAAAGAAAAAGTGCATCGAACTGTTCCAGGACGGAAAGCTAAGATCAACGATAACTTCCTTAAAGGAAAAAAGTTTTGTGATGACTCTAAATCCGGATAAGGCAGCACCAAAAGGTGTCAAGGACTTCCAAATCTTCTTCAAGCCAAAAGCATAATGTCAATAAAAGAAAACCTTCTTCAAATACAATCCCAACTTCCTGAAGACGTAACACTTGTTGCCGTTTCCAAAACAAAACCCGTATCCGATCTGATACAGGCTTATGACGCCGGCCAGCGTGTTTTTGGCGAAAACAAAATCCAGGAAATGACTGAAAAATGGGAACAGCTGCCAAAAGACATCCAATGGCATATGATTGGCCACGTCCAAACCAATAAAGTCAAATACATGGCCGAATACGTAAACCTGGTTCATGGTGTTGACAGCTTGAAGCTATTGGAAGAAATCGATAGGCAGGCGAAAAAACACAATCGCGTGATTGATTGCCTGCTCCAGGTTTATATTGCTGAAGAAGAATCAAAATTTGGTTTGGATGAAATAGAGTTGAATGAAATCCTGAATTCCGAGACATACAGATCATTACAAAACATAAAAGTCATTGGACTGATGGGCATGGCAACGTTTACTGATAACCAGGCACAAATCAAAAAGGAATTCCAGTACCTGAAATCATTATTTGATAAATATTCAAAAACAACAACCGGCAGCCGGCAACTGACAACCCTATCAATGGGCATGTCGGGTGATTATAAACTCGCAATTGAATGTGGTAGCACCATGGTTCGGATTGGAAGTAGTATATTTGGCGGAAGATAACTCAAACCTGAAATTTGTACGCAATACTCGACATAGAAACCACTGGCGGCCAATACAACGAAGAAGGCATTACCGAAATTGCCATCTACCGTTTTGACGGCCATGAAATTGTCGATCAATTCATCAGCCTGGTAAATCCTGAAAAACCAATCCAGCCTTTTGTAGTAAAGCTTACCGGAATCAATAATGCCATGCTGCGTTCGGCGCCTAAATTTCATGAAGTGGCAAAGCGAATCGTCGAAATTACCGAAGACTGCATCGTTGTTGCACACAATGCCTCATTTGATTACCGTATCCTGCGCACCGAATTCAGCCGGCTCGGCTATGATTACATCAAACCGACACTTTGCACAGTCGAATTATCCCAGAAACTGATTCCAGGCCAACTTTCCTATAGCCTTGGAAAACTGGTACGCGCACTCGGCATCCCGGTTACCGACAGGCATCGCGCAAGCGGAGATGCATTGGCTACAGTAAAACTGTTTAAGATGCTTCTGGATAAAGATGTCAAAAAAGAAATCCTTATCAGCCTCATTAAGGCCGATGTCAAAAAAGGCCTGTCGCCCAAATTATTGGATATCGTCGAAAGCCTGCCTACGAAGACCGGGATCTATTATATCCATAACGAAAAAGGCGATTTGATTTACATCGGCAAAAGCCGCAATATCAAAAAGCGCGTCAACCAGCATTTTACCGGGACTTCAGGCAAATGCAAGAAAATCCAGCGCGAAGTTTTTGCAGTGACTTATGAAGAGAACCGGCAGCGAATTGATCGCCCTGCTCAAGGAAAGCGAAGAAATCAAAATCAATAAGCCTAAATACAACCGCTCACAGCGTAGGACCATTTTCCAATGGGCATTATATCCCGAGAAAGATGAAAATGGCTACCTGACGCTCAAAATACAAAAAGCTGACGGCCGCAAAAAGGAAATCACTTCCTTCACTTCGCTGCAGGAAGGCAAGACTTCACTGTTCAAAATTACCGAAAAATACAATCTGTGCCAAAAGCTGAACGAATTATACGAAACCAAAAACGGCTGTTTCCAATACAAGATAAAAGAATGCAATGGCGCCTGTCTTGGTAAGGAAGCGCCCGAAGTGTACAATGAGCGTGTAGAAGAATTCATCCAGGAAATGAAATTTGAAAACGACAATATGGTCATCGTTGACCGAGGGCGCAATGTAGACGAACGAAGCGCTGTGCTGATTGAAAACGGGATCTATAAGGGGTATTGCTTTTATGCGCTGAATTATCAGGTGAATAACATTGAAATCCTTAAAAACATCATTATCCCAATGCAGAACAACCGCGATACCCGAACAATCATCCAGTCGTACCTGCGTAAAAACAAAGTTTATAAAATCCTGAAGTTTTAATTTTTTGAAGCTATTTCCGGCTGTCCGCGCTACACGGTAGCTTGCTTCCATCCGGGCTAAAAACATGAATTACCTAATTACCATCATCGGACCAACCGCCATCGGAAAAACTTCGCTTAGCATTGCTTTGGCGCAGCATTTTGGCTGTGATATCATTTCGTGCGACAGCCGCCAGTTTTTTAAGGAAATGCGTATTGGAACCGCAGTCCCAAGCGATAAGGAATTGGCCGCAGCGCCTCATCATTTCATACAAAACAAATCGGTTTTTGAAACGTACAGCGTTGGTGATTTTGAGAAGGAAGCAATTGCAAAGCTCGACGAGCTATTCCTAAAAAACAACATCCAGATTATGGTAGGCGGTTCAGGTTTATATGTAGATGCGGTGTTGAAAGGATTTGATGATTTTCCGGATATTGATAATTCCATACGTGAAAATCTAAACTCTGATTTTGAAAAACTTGGAATCATTTACCTACAGCAACAGTTACAAAAACTAGATCCCGGTTTTTATCAAAAAACCTTAATGGAAAACCCACAGACATTGCAAAATCCACAACGGATGAAACGCTTTGTGGAAGTCTGCCTCGGAACCGGGAAGCCCTATTCCTCTTTCCTGAACCAAAAGAAAAACAAGCGCCGTTTCATTCCCATCATCATCGGCCTCGAAGCCGAACGGGAAACTATGTACGACCGCATCAACCAGCGTGTGGATATTATGATTAATGAAGGCTTGGTAAGAGAAGCTGAAGATTTGCTTCCCAACAAGGATCTGAATGCATTGCAGACCGTTGGCTACCGCGAATTGTTTGATTATTTCGAAGGTGCAGCCTCGCTGGATTTTGCCATTGAAGAGATCAAGAAAAATACACGCCGCTTTGCGAAACGCCAGCTAACCTGGTTCAAACGGTCAGAAACAGCCAAATGGTTTGATTATCAAACACCCAATAGCCAGATCGTTGCTTATATTGATTCGGCATTAAATAAATAACCGGTCACGCAACTTTATCAAAAAAACGCATCCTCAAAAAAAGTATCTATGAGAAAACTACTCCTGATTTTTATATTCCTGACACTGATGTCCTGTGATGAAAGCATCAAATACGATGGTGAAAAAAGGCTGGTATTCCAAACTGTGGTCAAAGATGCCAACGGAACCCCATTGCCTAATAGTTATGTAGAACTCATGGTTTCCAACTCTTATTTTGACGGCAGCCTTATTTCACAGGGAAAAACGGATCAAAACGGAAAGATCACATTGATTTTCCCTTCTCCGGAAAACGATCCGAGCATCAATTTAAAAATCTACAACGATAATGCGGCTTATATGGAAAAGGCGGTGGCCAATATCAAAAAAACCGATTTTACAGATTATAAATTCATTTATCAGAATGCCTTTCTTTTGAAAGAAAGCGAAACAGCTACATTAAATTTAACTTACTCCCAGACAACTCCTAACACTGTGGTAAAAAATGTTGGGATCATTGGGATTTACCAGGCTTTTCCTGAGTTCTATAATTATCCCAGCGATTATTATGAGCATCCATTTCAACTTTCTGTCAAAAAGAACCAGTCATTTCAGTTGAAATATACCATTTTTAATATGGAGACCCTTGCGCAAACAGAGCATATTGCAAACCTGACGATAGGAAATGATCCGATAGATTACAACATAAACTACTAGCCCGATGAAGAAATCTATATGCCTGTTTTTGCTTGTCTTCACAAGCGTTGCTTTTTCACAGAACAACGATACAACGGAAACAAAGAAAGCTGAACTCGAATTTAAGGTTAATGCCCGGTTTCAACTGCTGTACCCCATCCAGTTTGGCAATACGGCATTGGCCAAAGCACACGAAGCGCGACCGGGGATATCTGCACAAATGAACCTTTTGGATTATCAGCATTTCAAGGCCGGGTTTGGTTTTGACTTTGTAACCTATGACATTACCGACCAACAAGTGATTGCCAATCTGAGCACTTCAAAATACACAAGCGCCTATTTTTTATTGAGCTACGAATACAAATTGACAGACAAAATAATGATTACGCCTAATTTCGGCTATGGTTCGGGCTCACTGGAGCTGGGAAGCAGGAGTTCACGGTTTGGGAAGCAACATGGAAAAGAATTAAGGATTGGCGGTATTATAGATTATAAAATCGGGAAATCCACTTATGTCTTTTTTGGCCTTAACTACATCAATAACCGTTTTAGTGTACAAACAGCACCAGAATACAAATCATTTTTCTCCAAAGCCAATCAAATACAGTTGAGTGCGGGAATCCGATTTGGAAATTAAACCATTTGCCATGCCAATAGCGCCAGATTTTACTTCAATACTCAAAAAAGACTGGGAAATCACTTTTCTTCAATGTTATCCCAACGGTTATTTAAAATATACCGATCTGTGCAATATATTGCAGCTGACTGCCGGGCTCCATGCTGAATTGGGCGGGATCAGCTTTTCGGACATGCAGGTGCATCATCAGGCCTGGGTTTTGAGCCGGATGCGTGTTGAGGTAAAGCGCCTGCCAAAATGGAAAGACGTAATTACCGTAAAGACCTGGATCAATTCGTTGGAGAATTCACGCTCGATACGCTGTCTGGAAATGTATGTTGGAGATGAAAAGATTGTGGGCTGCGAAACCTTTTGGGCTGTTTTCAATACACAAACCCGAAGGCCTGAAGCTTTGGCGCTGGCCCATGCGCATTTTGAAAAATTTCCAAATGACAAGGCGACCAAAATCCCGTTTTCAAAAATAGACATCAGTATCGATACGCAATCAGCAACTGAAAAAAATATCCTGCTTTCTGATCTGGATATCGTTAATCATGCCAATAGCGTAAAATATATTGAATGGTGCCTGGATTATGTGGATCCAGGAATACTATTGAACCAGCAGCTTGAAAGCTTTGAGATGAATTACCTGAAGGAAGTTGCGCTGAACGAAACTGTTTTGATTGAAAAAAGCAAATCAGAAAACCCCATGATTTTTACCGTTAGCGCTTCGGGGAAAACCTGTTTTGCCTTGCAGCTCAACCTGAAATAAAGCACAAAACCTTAGCCCGGATTCCTTAGGCAGTCGCTACGCTCGTGTGAAGCAGGCTACCATGTAGCGCGTAAAGCAGGAAAAAGCTCCTCAAACACAGTTCAGGTCAAATAAAAAATCCCGCCAAAAGCGGGATAGTTTTTTGATATAAGAGTAACGATTTAAGATTGCAGGGTGTTGGGTCTAAAATCAAAAATCGTTAATCTTAAATTATTATTTTTTCACCACCAGTCGGAAGCCTTCACCGTGGATGTTTAGGATTTCCACGTTTGGATCGTCTTTTAGGTATTTACGCAATTTGGCAATGTAAACGTCCATACTTCTTGACGTGAAGTAATTGTCTTCTCTCCAGATTTTGGTAAGTGCCAATTCACGCGGCATCAAATCGTTTTCATAAGTAGCCATCATTTTTAATAATTCTGACTCTTTTGGCGATAATTTGATTGGTTCGTTGTTATCTAGTTTTAAATAACGCAGCTTTGAATTTAAAAGGAACCTTCCAATCTGGAACTCAAATTTAGCCGGTTCGTTTTTATTCTCGGCAGCTTTTCTCTGAATAATTGCCTTTACCTTCATCAATAATACATCTGAATCAAATGGTTTGTTCAAATAATCGTCAGCACCTACCTTATACCCTTTTAAAACGTCTTCCTTCATTGATTTTGCAGTAAGGAAAATCAAAGGCACATCTTTGTTTTTTTCTCTGATTTCCTTAGCCAGCGTATAACCGTCTTTGTAAGGCATCATTACATCCAAAATACACAAATCGAAATTGTCTTTTTTGAATTTTTCGAAACCTTCCATGCCGTTTTTGGCAAGGGTTACATCGAAGTCATTTAATGTCAAGAATTCCCTCAGAACAATTCCGAAGTTCTGATCGTCTTCTACCAGGAGTATTTTTTTGTTGTTTTCCATAGTAATCTGTTTGTTGTTTTTAATTCCGTTTCGCTTTCTTTCGTTAACGTTCTCGGTTGTTGTTTGCTTGTTTGTTTTTAATTTATGAGTGGGACTTTAATAATAAATGTACTGCCTTTGCCTTTTTCGCTTTCTACGAATATCTGGCTGTTATGATCGTCAATTATCCTTTTTACGTAGGCTAATCCTAGACCGTGACCCTTAACGTTGTGCAGATCGCCGGTATGCTCGCGGTAGAATTTTTCAAATATTCTCTTTTGGGCTGTTTTAGACATTCCGGAACCCTGGTCTTTAACCCTTACAATGATAAAATCCTTTACATTTTCGGTATAGATGTCAATAATCGGTTCTTCGGGCGAATACTTGATCGCGTTGTCAAGGATATTGACAATCACATTGGTAAAATGCACATCGTTCAGCAAGACTGAGCTTCTCGTTGCGTCAAAATGCTTATTGATCGTTCCGTTCCTGTCTTCCACTATCAGATGCACGTGCTCAATAGCATCTTCAATTATATCATGGATATTGTTGGATTCCTTGGCAATGTCAAGTTCTTTCTTTTCAAGTTTGGAAATGCGCAATACATTTTCAACCTGGGCGTGCATACGTTTGTTTTCATCCTTGATCATTTGCATGTAGCGAAGTACTTTTTCTTTGTCTTCAATGACTTTTGGATTCTTCATTGCGTCTAATGCCAGGTTGATCGTAGCAATTGGAGTTTTAAACTCATGCGTCATGTTGTTGATGAAATCGGTTTTGATTTCAGATATCTGACGTTGCTTGATTAACTGGTTCAATGCACTTGAATAGGCAATGATGATGATAAGCGTAAAGATGATGGACAAAACACAAATGCCTATCAATTCAGAGAAAAGGAATTTCTTTTTCTGCGGGAAAGTCAACAATAGCTGATACTTGTTGTTTCCGTCATTATCAATAAAAATAGGAATGGAATAGGTTGACGGCCTTTCGTACTTAAACCGTTCCGATTTTATTTTCGTAGCCAGGCCATTACTGTAAACATTAAATTCAAAGGGAGTTTTTACGCCGTATTCCAAAAGTTCTTCAGAGAGCAACTTTTGCATTGTTTCGTTGGAAACTCTTTCCTGAATTGGCTTTACTGCCGCAATGTCTTTGTAAAGTATTTCAAATTGTGCATTATCCAATAAATCCAAACGGCCGGATTTTTCAATTTTAACGTCCGGTCCAACCGATTGCTTTATACTTGAATTATCTATATTATCATTGTAAATCTCTGTTTTTCTTTTTGCTGTGAAATTTTTGAGTTTTACACTGTCTAATTTTTTATCAAAGAACGAACCCGTAATTCCGTAATCTTCGGAAATTATGCTGTTAGAATATATTATCGTTTCGTTTGTCCTCGAATCCCGCTGATAGTAGCCAAATTCTAAAAAATCGCTTTTTTGTGGGGTTTTACCAATACTATCCTTCAAATGGTTGTACATTTCGAGATAGCTGTATTGCTCCTGTTTTTGCAGTTTATCAGCAACGTTTCCAAGGACCTGCTTCACATGATACTTGAATTGCTCTTCGTTATTCTCAAATGATTTGTCAAACCAATACACCTGAACGAGGATTATGCCTATTAAGGATAAGCTCATTAAGATGACAAGTAAGCGGAAAAACAATTTATTCATTATACAAATTTAACATTTTAACATTTGCACAATAAATATATTAACCAAACATTAACATCTTGCAGATAATTTATTGATTTATCAATAAATTAAGGATTTGTTTGATTTGTTTATAGGTTTCATTAACAGAAATGTTCTGAATTACAAAATCGCTTTTCGCAACTCTTTGCTCATCAGCCCATTGCGAATTCATTCTTTTTAAAACAGCTTCTTTGTCTGTTTTGTCGCGCTCCATGACGCGTTGAAGCCGGGTGTCAATTGGAGCTGTTACGGTAATAACGGCATCGCAGTATTTATCGCCGCCGGTTTCAAATAGAATGGCAGCTTCCTTAAACACCAAAGGAAAAATCTTATTTTCACGAACCCAATTGTCAAAATGCTCTTTGACTTTTGGATGAATGATTCGATTTAGCTTTTGTAGCTTATCTGGATTATTGAAAACAATAGCGGCTAATTTTTCACGGCTTATTTTGCCATCGGCTAAAACATCATTGCCAAAAACAGATACAACTTCCAGGATGACTTGAGGTGTATCCATTAGTTTTTTAGCTTCATCATCAGCAATGTATACAGGATAGCCTAATGATTCAATGTATTTTGCGACCATTGTTTTTCCGCTTCCGATCCCGCCTGTCAATCCGATAATCTTGGTCATGATTTTGTTTTAAAGAATAATTCGGGAAATGCATTTTCTGGTTTTTGCTTCAGCAAAATCACTTTTACAAAAGATTGCAGGAAGCCTAAACCATAGCCGTAAAACTGTTTGTAAACAGCAACTAAAGACAATAGTGCAATATTAATACTTTTTGTTTGTATACAGGCAGTTATAAATAGCAATATAAAGTAAAAGATGCAACAAAATAACGGCCATTCGATTCCAAATAGAAAAAGCGCCATCGCACTAAATAATCCCAAAATAAAAACGGTTGGAAAGAAAAATGTGAGTTTGCTGTACTCAGGATACCAACTGTTTAATATTGGCCTGGCTTTGCCAAATTTATTCACCTGAATTGAAAATTTGGCCCAATCTATGCGGCGTTTATGATATACGAATGCGTTTTGGAAAAGCCGGGTTTCATATCCCATTTTCCACAATCGGATACTCAAATCCGGGTCTTCGCCGGGATGAATATTCCCAAAGCCTTTAGAAGCTTCAAACGCCTGCTTTGAGATTCCCATATTAAAGCTTCTGGGCTGAAATTTATTGATTTTTTCTGAACCTCCCCGTATTCCGCCTGTTGTAAGGAATGAGGTCATAGCAAAATTTATCGCTTTCTGTATATCAGAAAATGAATCCAGGGCCGCATCCGAACCTCCGAAACAATCTACATATTTTACAGTCAACTCCCTTTCTACTTCAGAAAGATAATGAGCGGGAATAATGCAATCGGAATCAAAGATTAAAAAGTAATCTCCTTTGGCAACTTTCATTCCATAATTGCGTGAATCGCCCGGCCCTGAATTTTCCTTGAAATGATAGGAAATATTTAGTTTACCCTTAAACTCATCCACTTCTTTTTCACAAGTTACCGCTGAGCCATCTTCAACAATTACAATTTCATATCCTTTATCATAATCAGCAGCAAGAAGGCTTTCCAAAAGCTCTTTGATTTCATAAGGGCGATTATAAACCGGAATTATAATTGAAAAATACATGTCATAAGTTTTAGCAAAGATAAGTTTTATAAAAAAGAAAAACCACCTAAAAATTAGGTGGTTTTAATTGAAAATTGTTACGTTACAATTATTGTTTTATAACTTTAATGGTTTTCACTTGCTTATCTGAAGTAACTTTAACCATGTAAGTTCCGCTCGATAATTGAGACATATCAACCTGAGGTGTATTTGTACTAAATTTGTTAGCAATTACTCTTTGACCTAATAGGTTGTATACTTCAACATTTGAAATTTCCTTAGTATAAGATAAATTCAATACATTTTTAACCGGGTTAGGCTGGAATGAGAAATTATTACTGTTGAAATCATCAGTACTCAGAGGGTTCTCTACAAGAATAGGAAGCCTAGCGCTTTCGCATGATCCATTTACAGTTTGACTTACATAGTAAGTTGTTCCATGCACTAAAAGTGTTGATGTTGGCAATACAGTTGAACCTGTAGCATCAGAATACCAGATTAGTCCAGTTCCTGTAACTGCAAGATCTGCGATTGTCTGACCATCTGTAAAATCCTGAGGGCTGTTTCCTGTAGGAAGCGCACTTGTAGGGTTTACTACAATTGAACCCGAATTAGTAGTCATACATCCTGCAGCATTAGTAGCCGTTACGGTATAAGTAACATCAGCTGTAGGCTTAGCATAAACCGTTGTAGCAGGCGTTCCTGTAGTATAAGCAACTGTAGCAGCTGCATCTGTATATAATCCTGTTGATGGCGACCATGTAATTGCTGCAGCTGCAGTTCCGTTTACAAGAACGTTATCAATGCTCCATCTGTCAAAACCGAATGTTCTTCCTGTTGTTGTAAATGCAATGTACAAAGTAGATGAACCAACATCAGCAGTAGAGATAACCAAATTCTGTAATCCTGGGCCTATGTCAGCCGATGGGTTATAAACCCAGCTTGTATCATGCCAGTTTGTCCCATCTGTACTTGTCTGAACTCTTACACTGTATGCATAAGGATTACTTTGGTAGTGGTCAAGATAATTGTTCCATTGTAAATTGATTGTAGCTAAACCGCTTGAATTGATAGGTCCGTAAGAAACCCTGTCAGTAATAATGTTTGTCTGGCTGTTTCCAGTAATTCTTACTTCATTAGCTGTACCACCTGCATTGTTAGAATTGGTAATAGCAACTGTATCCCCTGCTCCAGCTACTGCTGTCCAGCCTGATGGGAAAGTTGATCCTGAGAAAGATTCGTTTACGAAAGTTGCGTTAACCGAACCTCCTGATGATGTAAGCGTTTGGATTGTTCCTTCACATGCCGGAGAAACCAAACCTGATATTGATACAGGGGTTGGTATGCCTAATATAGAGATTGATGTGCTTGCTGTAGTTGAACAAGAACCAGTAGTTACAGTATAAGTAACCGTAGCGCTACCTGTTGTTGCTCCCGAAACAACTCCTCCTGCAGAAATTGTTGCAGAACCAGTACCATTTGTAATTCCCCAAACCCCATCAGCAGTTGCATTTGTAAATGCTACTGTGCTGCCATTTGAACATACAGTTGCTGCACCTCCTGTAATTGGAGTAACAACCGGAGAAAGGTTTACCGTGAAAGAATCTGTTGTAGATGCTGTACCAAAAGGAGTCGTAACACTGATTACCCCTGTTGTACCAGATCCAATTGTTGCAGTAATTTGAGTGCTGCTGTTTATTACATAAGACGCTGCTGGCGTACCACCAATTGTAACGGCAGTTGCTCCGTCAAAATCTGTTCCAGTAATTACAACCGTTCCTGTACCAGAACAGCCGCTTGTAGGTGCAAAAGTTGTTAATGTCGGAGGAACCGGATTGCTGTATGTAATCCTGATAGCCGGAAGGTAATCTTCAACGGTTGTTGTAGAGGCGTTCCTGGATCTGTTGTATCCTGTCTTTTGTATGCCTGTCTTTGCGTTCCTGTTACATTAGTTTCAGTAAAGTACTGAGCACTTCCACCTCCGCTGTAAGCATCATACACCATTACCAATAAGTTTCCTGATGTATAGGCATAGCCAGTGGTTAAAGTAATCATTTTCCATCCCGCAGTAGCGTCCTGTGTAGTCGTACCGTCAAATGATGGAGTTAAGCCTCCTGTATAAGTTCCTGAATCCCAAGTATCTGTTCCTGTTAAGGTTGCAACTTGAGTATCTCTAAAATAAACTTTTGTCGGTTTTGTTCTTGCTGTTTGAGTACCTGTTTTGTAGTATTCAATGGCACTGATCACGCCATAACCTCCAATTTCAGACTGCAAATATAAATCTGCATGTTCTCTGGAAGCCATACCAGTGTGATATCGGGCAACGGAAATCTCCTGTTCCCGGCACTGTTCCAATAGTAACGATCGGGTCGATGGTTACAGGGAAAGAACGTGCAGAATCTTTTAACCATGAAACCGGGATTGAAGTAGTTATTTTCAACCCTTCTTTGGTAAATTCAGCAATATAATTGCATTGGAAAATATGGTTTTCCAACTGGCTTTTCTGTAGGCTTGATAATTTTTCTCTTGGAGAAAATACGATTGCCAAAGCTTCCTGTTTTGTTAATTTGTTATCATAAACAAAAATCGGACTAAAGGTTAATCCGTCTGCAAAACCAGGAGTTGTTATTTGAAATGATTTAGAATTGAAATTTTGTGTTTGTTGTTTACCGTTTGAAATAATTTTCCAACCAGCATTTAGCTCTATAATCTGGCTAAAGTTAACTGTAGCATTAGCTGGAAGCGAGCTTATTTCAGAGCTCAGTGAGTTGATGATTGTGTTGTTTTCCAATCCGCCTGGAAGAACTTCAAACTCTTCTGATATACTAGGATAAACATTGGTATATTTAACTTTGTTATCTTTTGAAATTCCTTTTTCAGGATTCATTGCAAATGACTTAACGACATTTCCGTTTGAAACCAATTCTAATTTAGGGCTTTTCCACCAGTTTAAAGAAGTGCTTTCGTTTAGTTTGAATTTTACTGCCTTTGATCCGGCATTTTCAGGAAAGTACGATTTGTATTGGTTTGTTACGTTAGCCAGCTTGTAGCCATCTACATTAGTGCTTTTTACTCCGTAATCAATATCTTGCCATGCTCCAGAATTATCCTGGTAATGAATCATTCCGGCAATTTGAGATGTGATCGTTCCATCAGGATTTAAAAACTGTTTAGTTGTCCTGGATCTTTTTTCCAAGATTTCCTGATTTGGTGAATAGCCTTCAAAAAGCCCACCCTTTTGCCATTTTTCGTTGTTTACAGAGATTTTTCCATTTGGATTCTTTTGTGCCTGAAGACTCGAATGTCCACCACAAAAAGCAATCAAAGTGAATAACAAAATCTTCTGTAAAGACTTGTAATTTTCATTCATAATAAAATAAATTTGATTAAATAATTCTCCGAAATTAAGAAAAAAAAAAGGCTAATAAAAATTATAAAAGTTAAAATAACGATGCATCAATAAAAAAAGAGGAATGCTATTCCAGAATTTAAAGCAGAATTATTTTCATGTATAAAAGCAAAAAACCACCTATTTGATAGGTGGTTTTTCACATTATATCAGTAGAGCTGATAAGTTATTGCTTGATAACTTTTACAGTTTTCACTTGATTATCAGACGTAACCTTAACCATGTATGCTCCGTTTGCCAAGTTAGACATGTCAATTTGGGCATTGTTAGTATTTAGCTTATTAGAGATAACTTTTTGCCCTAAAAGATTGAAAACCTCCACTCCGGAAATTTCTTTATCGTAAGACAGATTCAATACATTCTTAACTGGGTTTGGATAGAACGAGAAATTGGTATCATTAAATCCTGGAACAGCTAGTGTACCACAAGTTACAGTTCCTGCACCTGTAATTTCAGTTGTAAAATCCCCAAACTCACCTGGCTCATAAGCTGTTGTGATAAAATAGTATGTAGTACCTGTTGTTAAGTTTGTTGTGATGGTTGAACCTGGGCCACCATCATCATTTCCGGCAAGATAGCCCGTAAGTGGGGCGCTTGGATCGAATGAGTTTTGATACACAAAAATGTAACCATCAAAATCCTGAGTACTGTTAAATGTATATGAACCGGCTGTATCAACAACAAATGGCCCATAAATATGATACGAAACATCAACTCCAGTAGCTGACATACCTGATCCATTAGCTAATGGTCTATCCCATACACTACCTCCTAATGAGTCATCCGGCAAGCTAGATACTAAGTCACAGTTTGGCGTTACCGGCGGCGGAGCATTAACAGTCAGAACACCATTGATATGTGCAGTTCCGTCCCAGAATCCGTCATTAGTTCCTCCATAAACAAAAGCCCCGCCATTTAATTGGAATCTTGTAGCGTAATAGTAAGTACCAGGAGTCAAACCTGTTCCAAGCGCAGCCTGGTATTCGTCATTATTTGGGTTATTTGACTGAGAACTGTTCCAAGTTGCAGGAATCCAGTTAGTCCAGGTATTTGGATTTGTATCAGCAGTATTATATCCAACCCAAGCAGTAATTCCAGCTGCCTGTCCGCTTAAACCTGGTTCAACATCTGTCAAGCCAGCTTCGTAAACCTGTCCGTAAACCGTTACAGTTTCTCCCATTGCAATTGTAGCAGTATAAGGCCATTGCAAGTTAGCATAATCAGGTGCATCTGCAGGAGCTGCAGTAACCGCTAAAGTATACTCTTCAGCTTGTCCATAAGTTGTACCTAAACATGGATCAGCATAGTTAACAGTGCCATATATTTTTTTAACACGCATACGTGTATTTCCGGCTAAAGCTGTTGGAGGTACCAAAAGTGACTGGGTAGCTTGAACAGCATCATTACCTGTTGAACCGGTAATTGTTTGTGTTATTGTATATGCTTCATTGGCATCAGCAAAATCTCCATCCTGGTTCCAGTCTGCATATACCATGAAACGGTTAGTATAAGAAGCACCGTCTGTATTACCTTTCAATGTAATTGTGTAAGAAGATCCTGCCGTAACATGACCAACGATTGAACGGAAATCTTCATGATCAGGAGTTCCGTTAAGCGTCGCTGAAGTAGCATTGTTTATGTCAGCAAAATTAACTAAGGTAATTGGCTCTGTATTTTCAGTGAAAACAATTGGCCCGCCGCAATATGGCGCGAACGGATTGGCCGCTGTCGTAAAACTGAATACTGAACATCCGGTAGCTTCGCCTGCTGCATTTTTAGCAACTACTTTCCAATAATAGGTCGTACTTGCCGCCAATTCTTCAACATCCATTGTCAGCTCAGTTACATTTCCAAGCAATGTAGTTGGAGAGGCATTTGTGTCAAGATAAACATCATATGATGCCACCGACTCTCCTGCAGCAGGAGCTGTCCATGACAAGGTAACTGGTTCCCAATATTCAATACCTGTAGCAACATCAGCTGGTTCGTTTAACGTTGCGCAATCCGGAGCGGCAGCTGGTGGGATATCAACATGGATATCATCCACGGCTAAAATGTCTCCGTCGCTTCCAACGTATTGAAATCTAAGTTTTGCACCTGTTTGTCCTGCATAGGCTGACAAAGGAACTTCAACATCGATAAAATCATAGTCAAAGAAGAAACCTAGCTCGTTTTCATTCCAGATTGGAGTCCAAGTAGTGCCTCCGTCTGTTGAAATAGAAACTATGAAATCATAGTTGTCATCTGGGTCAACACCATATTCGTAGCCCATTGCCATTGTAAATTCTAACACCGGGCTACCGCTAGGCACATTGAAAGCAGGAGAAATAAGTGACTCATCCTGATCTACATCCCAATCCACAAAAGCACTTTTTCCATTAATCCCTGGATCTACTTCTTCCCAGGTATACGTAGTATTCGTAGACTGTATTGTCCAGCCTGCAGGCGGCCATGCTCCTTCAAAATCCTCTGAAATCTGAGCAAATGACGTCGCAATTGATCCCATAAGAAACAGGAATAATAACGTAATTTTTTTCATATAATATTGTTGTTAAAAAGTTAATTGCCATAAATGTAGCTATAAATAAAAAAACTCACAAATAAATTGTGAGTTTTAACTTGTATTGTTAAAATGTTACTGATTTAACTTTTAATACTGTCTACAAAAACCAATTCGTTCGTATCAGCCAGATAATCAACACCTTCAAATCCAAATCCGAAAAGATTTAAAAAGTCTTGTTTGTATCCAGCCAAATCACCTATTTCAGTTAAATTTTCGGTGGTTGCCTTTGCCCATAGCTCTTTTACTTTTTCCTGGATGTCATCACGCATTTCCCAATCATCTATCCTAATCCTTCCTTTTTCATCTGTAGGAACTGCTTTCCCCGCATACAAACGCTGCTCGAATAATCTTTGGATTTGTTCGATACAGCCTTCGTGCACGCCTTCGGCTTTCATGATCTTGTATAGCAATGAAATATAAAGCGGAATTACCGGAATGGCCGAACTTGCCTGCGTTACCAAAGCCTTATTTACCGAAACATACGCTTTACCGTTGATATCCTTTAAATCGTCCGTTATCGAAAATGCAGTTGCTTCTAAATCATCTTTTGCACGTCCGATCGTTCCTTTTCTATAAACGGCTTCCGTAACTTCTGGTCCGATATAAGAATATGCTATCGTCACAGCATTATCGGCTAAGACTCCGGCATTTTTCAAAGCATCCATCCACATCGACCAGTCTTCGCCGCCCATTACTACAACTGTATTATCAATATCTTCCTGGTTTGCAGGCTCAATGCTAACTTGAGATACTATTCCTGTATGAAAATCTACCGTTTTATTGGAGAAGGTCTGCCCGATTGGTTTCAAAACCGAACGGTGCAATACTCCAGTCACAGGATGCAGGCGGACCGGTGAAGCCAGGCTGTAAATTACCATATCAACCTGTCCTAAATCTGCTTTGATCAAATCAATTGCCTGTTGCTTGACTTCATTGGAAAAGGCATCTCCATTGATGCTTTTGGCATACAATCCTGCCTTATGGGCTTCTGTTTCAAATGCTGCCGAATTGTACCAGCCCGGAGTCGCTGTTTTTCCTGCTGCCGGCTCTTTTTCAAAGAAAACCCCAATAGTTGCCGCATCCGAACCAAATGCACTTGTAATTCTTGAAGCCAAACCAAAACCGGTTGATGCTCCTATAACCAATACCTTTTTTGCGCCTTCAATATGCCCTTTTGATTTTACATATCCAATTTGGTTTTTAACATTCTGTGCGCATCCTTCAGGATGTGCAGTCAAACAGATAAAGCCGCGCATTCTTGGTTCAATAATCATATTCTTGTATTTTATGTTAGTTTATTTAGGTACAAATTTAATGAATCCGATTTTAATTCAGTAATGCTTTGGCATGATTCAAAGCCGAATCCGAAATATCCTTGCCCGAAAGCATTTCTGCAATTTCAATGACTCTTTCATCTGCCGAAAGCAGCTTCAATTCTGAGACTGTCGTTTCCCCGGTTACAGTTTTGAATACTTTGTAATGGCTGCTTCCTTTTGCCGCTATCTGAGGCAAATGGGTTATCGCAAAAACCTGCATCGTTGTACTCATATCCCGCATAATTTCTCCCATTTTATTGGCAATTTCACCCGAAACACCGGTGTCAATTTCATCAAAAATAATGGTTGGCAACTTGGTATACTGTGACAAAATCGATTTTACGCCCAGCATGATCCTTGACATTTCACCTCCCGAAGCGACTTTTTTGAGCAAACCGAAATCGGTTCCCTTATTGGCCGAAAACAAAAACTGGATCTTATCTTTTCCGTTATTCTGATATGATTCCGCAGTTTGGACATCAATCTTAAACCTAACATTCGGCATTCCCAATTGATTTAGAATCGCAATCAGTTTTGCAGACAGATCGGGAATGGCTCTGCTCCTGCTCTGGCTTATCTTGGCGGCATAAACATCCAATTGCCCCATAAATTCCGAAATCCCTTTTTCCAAATCCTGGATTTCATTTTCCAAAGCAGCAACCGAAACCACTTTTCCTTCCAAATCAGCCTGGATTTCCAGCAGTTCTTCAACAGTCAGAACGTTATGCTTTTTTTGGAGGTTATAAATCAATTGTAGTTTTTGGTTGATTGCCTCCAGTTTTTCGGGATCGCTATAAACCAATTCCGATTCTCTGTTCAATTCCTTGACAATATCGTCAAACTCAATCAAAACACTGTTTATCCTTTCTGACAACAACTGATATTCAGCAGAAAAATCATTATTCTTATGAAGAATTCCTTTAAATTCCTTCAGGTTTTTCAGTATCCCAAATTCTTCTTCATTAGCAATGGACAACAATTTATCTAGGTTTTCCTTTATGAATTCAACGTTGTTAAGGGATTGGTATTGTTGTTCCAATTCTTCTAATTCACCGGCTTTTAGATTTGCGGATTCCAATTCCTGATAAAGGAATTCGTTGTAATCCTTTTCTTTTAGTATCGTCGAAAGGCTTGATTTTTTATTTTCCAGCGCCGCTTTACCCGAACGGTATTGTTTCAATACTGCCTGATATTCGCTCAGCAATTCCTGATTATTGGCTATCAAATCCAAAATCCTGAACTGAAAATCCTCTTCTGATAATTCGAGTGTCTGATGCTGCGAATGCACATCAATCAGGTATTGGCTCAGGTCTTGCAATTGCTGCAAATTGACCGGGCTGTCATTTACAAATGCCCTTGACTTTCCCGAAGGAAGGATTTCCCTTCTAATGATGGTATCTTCTTCGTAATCCAAGTCATTGGTTTCAAAAAAGGATTGCAGCTCGTATTTACCAATAGAGAAATTGGCTTCCACTATGCATTTCTCATCCTTATTTTTAAGTGAGGACAGATCGGCCCGCCTTCCCAAAACCAGGCCCAAAGCACCAAGAAGTATTGATTTTCCTGCTCCGGTTTCACCTGTTATAATTGAAAATCCATTGGAAAAATTGATGTTTAATTTTTCAATCAATGCAAAATTTTCAATAGATAAAGACGTAATCATGTTTTAGGAAATGAAGAAAAGTTTTAAAAAGTAAATGTACTGATTATAACTTAATCGACGACCATTTTGTCACATTGAGTGGTGACATTTTGTTTAATTTATCTATCGTTTCAGACATCGATACTTTTGGTCCACCTGATAGGATTGAAACAATCTCATCTACTTTGGCATCAAAAAAGATCCTTGTAATGAAGGCATTTGGCCTAACAGTATATATTTTGGAAAGATTGTCGATTGAACCTAAAACCTTTTCTTTTGCACTTTTCAAATCAGAATTCATCGTATCCAGCCCTTCTCTGTGGTATTGGTATAACGTTTCCCTATAGGCATCAAAAGTTCCTGATAAAATATCGGTAACCAAATGGAACCTGTTCTGGTTCCCATCAGCCTGGCTCCAGCCTTTGTATCCGCCCTGCTGCGCCACTGTCATGATTTGCTGTGCCGTTTCATACTGCTTATCACCTCCTTTAAGCGAATAAGTATCAGCATCAAATCCAAGGATCATGTAACTGTAATATGCCAAAACCGAAACCAGGTTGGAATCAAAACTATTTGGATTGAATTGCAGCTGTTCGAATTCTACATAGCGGAAAATGAAGTCGTTATCATTAAAATTGAATACCGGAGACGAATAAGACGAATTGAAAATCGGGCGCGACGACTGTACCTGGATGGTCGCTCCAAACTGATTCGAATCATAGCTATTGAGGATGATGACCATAGAACATTCTATTTTCTCATTTGGCTTGTATTCTTCACCTGTCCAGTCGGTTTTATTTACAAAATCACTGATCGAGTTCTTTAGGTTCTTGAAAAGCTGTTGGTTTGTACTTGCCAGTTTGTCAGAATTGACCTGGATCGTGCAATTCAATTGTTGCGCGTTAGCCAATCCGGCGATAAACAAGAAAAGAAAACTAGCTATTTTTTTCATAGTGTGATATTACTTTGTTGATAATGTCTTCCGCTACGGCTTCTTTTGATTTCAACGGCATTGGCTCAATCATAAAATCCTTGTCGATAAACGTAATCTTATTGGTTTGCTTGCCAAACCCAGCACCTTCGTCCTGAAGCGAGTTTAAAACAATCAAATCTAAGTTTTTTTTCTGAATTTTCAACTTTGCGTTGTCAATTTCATTTTCGGTTTCCAAAGCAAAGCCGATAAGGAATTGCTTTTCCTTTATTTTTCCCAGGGATGCCAATATGTCCTGGGTTTTTTCCAGTTCTATTGTCAATTCAGATTCCGATTTTTTAATCTTTTGCTCGGCAACAACCTTCGGCCTGTAATCTGCTACGGCTGCTGCGCAAATTGCGGCATCCATTTGATTGAAATATTGATGGCAGGCATCATGCATTTCTTTGGCAGAAGTCACACGGATTAATTTAATAACGGGATTTTTTGCATTTAAGTGTGTAGGGCCTGAAATTAAAATAACCGAAGCGCCAAGTTCGGCAGCACGCAACGCAATATCAAACCCCATTTTCCCAGATGAATGGTTCCCGATAAATCGTACCGGATCAATGGCTTCGTATGTTGGGCCTGCGGTTATTAGGATTTTTTTACCTTTCAGGGGCAATTTGCTTTCCAGATCTTTTTCAATAAAAGAAATAATATTTTCGGGTTCAGCCATCCTGCCTTCTCCGGATAATCCGCTGGCGAGTTCACCGATTTCGGCCGGTATCATAATATTGCCAAAGCCTTTTAAAAGATTAAAGCTGGAAAGCGTTGACGGATGCTTGTACATATCCAAATCCATTGCCGGCGCAAAATACACCGGGCATTTGGCAGACAAATAAGTTGCAATCAAAAGGTTATCGCAATTGCCGTTTCCCATTTTGGACATTGTATTGGCAGTTGCCGGAGCAATCAGCATCAGATCGGCCCAAAGCCCCAATTCGACATGGTTATTCCATTGCGCATCATGATGTGCCTGTCCGCCATGCTGGTCTGAGTCAGCATTAGCATCAGTTCTCATCATAAAAAGTTGAATAAACCGGGTTTTTGGAAAGTGTGGATAATGTAAGCGGAGTTACAAAATCCTTAGAAGCCGGTGTCATGACCACTTGGACCTGAGCACCGGCTTTTATAAATAATCGGACCAATGTCGCTGTCTTGTAAGCGGCAATTCCACCGGAAACTCCGAGCAATATCTTTTTACCGCTTAAAACAGACATATTGATTAGTCTTTTGTAGTATCTCTGTAATAGATTTTGTCATCAAGCCATTCCTGAACAGCCAATGCATGTGGTTTTGGTAATTTTTCGTAGTATTTAGAAACTTCGATCTGCTCTTTGTTTTCGAAGATTTCTTCCAAACTGTCATTGTAAGTAGCAAACTCTTCCAATTTTTCAGTCAGTTCTTTTTTGATTTCCGAATTGATCTGGTTTGCTCTTTTAGCCATTATTGTAATTGCCTCATAAACATTGCCAGTACGCTCTTCAATAGCCGACTTATTATAAGTAACTGTGTTTACTGGTGCATTCGTCTTTTTTAAATCCATGACTTTTTATTTAGAATATTGTTTTAAATCGTTTTCAATGCGGGCCAACATTTCGTCCGCTTTTCCTTTATATTGGCTGTCTGCCTTAAATTTCATCAAGCTGGTGTAAGCGTTTTTGGCATTTTCAAGCCTTTCTTTCATTTTTGCCGGAACACTGTTGATTGCCAGTAAGTAAGCCGAATCAAATTTATAATATAATGCCTTCTCTTTATAATCGGTTCCCGGAAAATTGATAAGGAAGTTGTCAAATGCTACCATCGCTGCCTTATAATCTGAAATGGTGTGGTAGATTTTTGCATTTTCAAATGCTTTTTTCTCCAATTTTTCCCTCAAACCTTTAATCAAAGTATTGGCTTCCGCCTGGTTCTGCCCGTCAGGATATTTGTCTATGTAATCCTGAAGCTTGTCGATTGCTTTATAGGTATCTGATTGATCCAAGCTATAAACCGGAGATAAAAAGGTGAATGACTTAGCTCCTAAAAAGGAAGCCTCTTCTATTTTCTGGCTCTTTGGATAGCTTGACACAAAATTTTCAAACTGATAACCCGACAGATAGTATTGCTTTGTCCTGTATAGCGATTGCGAGTACATGAAGAACATTTTTTCAGCCGATGGTTTTCCTTTATAAGATGGCGCTATCTGCTCAAAAAGGCGTATTGCCTTGTTGTATTTTTTTGCTTCATACATTTTTTCAGCTGAAGCATATTTCACAGCAGTATCTTCCGACTTTAGGGCTTTTTGGTATTCGCTGCAGGATGATAAAAATAACAATGCAGCAAACAGTACTAAAAGTTTTTTCATTTTTTTATTTAATTCAGCTGATTTTAAAGCCATTTCGCGGTTTAAAAAGCAACTGCAAATTTAGTTATTAATTGTAGATTACAAAATATTTTTTTCAGATGCCAAAAATCTATGTTTTCGAGATTTTATTGGTAAAATCCTGCAGCCTTTTTGCAAGGTCTTCGCTGGTATTTACAAGCGGTAAGCGAACCGTATTTTCAGACAATCCCAGTGTTTTGAACACTTCCTTGATTCCGGCCGGATTTCCCTGCTCAAAAATCATGTCTATCGAATCTGCCAAAAGGTAATGCAGACTTGTAGGCTTCGTCTACCCTTTTGTTTAATCCCAGGTGCACCATTTCTGAAAATTGCTTTGGAAAACCTTCCGCAATTACCGAAATAACCCCTGCACCGCCCGCCAAAACCATCGGAAGGGTAATCATGTCATCGCCAGAAATCACAAGGAAATCCTTTGGTTTGTCCTGGATAAGCTTCATAGCCTGAACGATATCGCCGGCAGCTTCTTTTACAGCTACTACGTTTTTGAAATCATTTGCCAATCTGATTATGGTTGACGGCAACATATTGCTTGCAGTCCTTCCTGGAACATTATATAAAATCACAGGAATTGGAGAAGCTTCGGCAACAGCTTTAAAATGCTGGTAAACCCCTTCCTGGGTTGGCTTATTGTAATACGGCGAAACAGATAAGACTGCTACGAAATCTGAGAAATCCCTCGACTTCAATTCGTCTACAACTTCCTGCGTGTTATTGCTCCCTACGCCCAAAACCAATGGCAGCCTGCCTTTATTGGCATCAATTACTGTCTTGATTACCAGTTCTTTTTCGTCTTTAGACAAAGTAGCGCTTTCTCCGGTGGTTCCCAGAACGACCAGGTAATCGATACCGTTATCAATCTGGAAATTTACGATGGCTTTCAGGGCATCGACATCTACAGAGAAATCTTTTTTAAAGGGTGTAACAAGTGCAACTCCTGTTCCTATTAATGATTGCATGTTTATATTTTGTTTAGAATTTTTAAATATTTGAACAATTCATCCATGAAAACCTTATAGTTTTCGGCATTGGTATTGATCATGAAATGGTTGAGCCTTTTGTCAATAGACGCAAACCCAACCTTGAAACTGGCTTTAGACAGATGGGAAACCAACAGCAGCGCCACTTTCTCGGTATCGTAATAATTGATCAGCAAATCAAATGGTTCGGCAATAAAATCATTGACTTCTTTTTTGTCGACCGTTCCGCGCCAGCTCAAATCCTTGTGACTGAAAGCAGGATAATCAAAAGCCTCGTTTTTCTTTATCTTATTCTTAAAAACCAATATCCTGATATCAGTTTCTGCAATTCCGTTTTTAATCAATTCGGCTACCAACTCTTCCCTTTCATAAAAATAACTCTCGTCAAAAATAATCCCAACGGTTTTTATCACTTTATCAGTAGCAGTATGCTTAACATTTGATAAGCTTTTTTTAACAATTTTTTTTGTTGAAAAATCCTTTAAGTAATTTAAAAACATCCTACTTTTACTTGATTTACAAATTTATTAAAATTAGCGCCAAAAAGCGATGGTAAAACTAAAAAACTATAACGTTGTATTGAAACATTTTGTTTTATTATTAACATTTATTTTGGTTATTTCCTGTGCCCGAAAAAAAATATGCGGTAACCAAAATTGAGGGCAAGGAAATAGGCATTACAGACAAGAATACTGAAGTTGCTGAAATTGAAAACTTTATCAAGCCCTACCGCGATAAAATTGATGAAGACCTGAATAAAGTCCTTTCAATTGCTCCCGAAACTTTAGACAAATCCGGTGAATGGCAAACCCCTATGGGCAACTTCCTGGCCGACATCACTTTTGACAAAGCAAATTCTGTTTTCCAATTGCGCGAAAAGAAATCTCTTGACATTTGTTTGCTTAACCATGGCGGAATCCGGAGCATCATCCCAAAAGGAAATGTAACGGCAAGGACCGCCTATGAGGTAATGCCTTTTGAAAACAGTGCGGTGGTTATCGGTTTGAAAAGCGGGCAGGTTTTAGAAATGATCAATTACATCATTTCAGAAAAAAAGCCGCATCCGCTAAAAGGATTGACATTTACAATCGACAAAAGCAACCAGCCAAAAAACATTTTGGTGAATGGCAAAGCACTTGACAATAATAAAACCTATTATGTAGTGACTTCCGATTATCTTTCTAATGGCGGCGACAATATGCTTTTCTTCAAAAAAGGCGTTGAAAGCTATAATTTAGATTACAAGCTTAGAAATATCATTATCGATTATTTTAAGGAAAACAAAACCATTACCGCTAAAAAAGACATCAGGATTACCAAAGAATAGCATCATGAAAAGAAGAGATTTTATACAGAATACGGCATTGAGTTCGGCCTTTCTCGGGTTTGGGGGGGTATCTTTGAGCAGCTTTGCTTCGGCTGATGCCGATGCTGATATTAAGCATTTAACGATATTGCATACCAACGACGTCCATAGCTATATCGATCCGTTTCCGCCCAATCATCCGAAAAACCCTAATATGGGCGGTGTGGCGCGAAGAGCTGCTCTGATCGAATCCATCCGGAAGGAAAACCCAAATGTGCTGTTGCTGGATGCCGGAGACATTTTCCAGGGAACCCCATACTTTAATTATTATGGCGGCGAATTGGAGTTTAAGCTGATGAGCATGATGAAATATGACCTTGCGACCATTGGCAACCACGATTTTGACAACGGAATTGAAGGTTTGTATAAACAATTGCCCAATGCTGATTTCGAATTTGTTTCAGCCAATTACGATTTCAAAAACACCATCATGGACGGCCATGTGAAACCGTACAAGATCTTTAATAAAAATGGAATCAAGATTGGTGTTTTTGGGCTTGGCGTAGGGCTTGAAGGCTTGGTAGACAAGCGCAATTACAAAGAAACGGTTTATAACGACCCCGTTGGGATTTCACAGGACATGGCCCGGATCTTGAGGCACGAACAAAAATGCGACCTGGTAATCTGCCTTTCGCATATCGGCTACAAATACAAAGACGAACCGGATAAAATCTGCGATGTAAATTTAGCCGCACTAACCAAAGACATTGACCTGATTATTGGCGGACACACGCATACTTTCCTGGACAAACCAACGATTTTGAAAAATGCCGACGGAAAGGACGTGCTGGTAAACCAGGTAGGCTGTTATGGCATCAATTTGGGAAGGATTGATTTTTATTTTGATAGCGATGCTTCTAAAATTGCATCAGGAAAGACCATTATTGTTTGATTTTTCGGCTGTAACAACATATTTATAGAAAGAGAAAAACGCCAGTGCATTGAGCGTCATTGCCAACGGCCTGAAAAATCCTTCGAACTCGTCTATAAGGAAATATTTTTCGACAAAAACCACAAACTGCAGCATCACAAAAAGAAGTGCACTGATAAGCAGTATCGAGTTTTGTTTGTTATCATTCATCACATAACTCGACAGCGCAATACCGGCAAATAAAGAAATCAGCAGGTTTTGAAAAATCAGTACATAAATACTGTTTTCGGGTATCTCAACCGTTTCTGAAAACAGATAGAAAAATATAAGCAAAAAAGGCGCAGTTGCAATAATCATCGGGATGTAGTCTTTTACCCTTTGATGAAGGAAAATAAGATACAGTACCAAAAGCCGGTGTACTGTGAAAATCATCACCCCATAGAACAGGTAATCGGGTGTATTGGGAATGAAAAGCAAATTGGTCACTGAAGACAAAATCAGGGCGGCAATAAAAACGGCATCCCTTTTACGTGATTCGATACAATAAAGCAAAATCAGGAACAATGGCAGTATTGGCTTAAGCGTGCAAATTATCGGATGGTTTACAAAATATTCTGCAACAACCTCGAGAAATGCTATTATAAAATAACAAATGATCAATGGGTTCAATATGTTCGGCCTTTTCTCCATCATCCAATCTCTAATCTTTGCACGGCTTTTTCTGTGTGAAACATATAGGTTGTCAGCAGGTATTGACCCAAAATAAACAATGCCATTGCTATTGCCTGCAGCAGGTTGACGTTAGCATAAAAGAATTTCAGCAGGAAAATAAACTGGTTGAAGGCCATAAACATTGTACTTATCAGCAACAACGAATTAGGCTTATTGGAAACCATTATGTAATTGCCCAAGCTGAATCCTCCCAAAAATATTGTAAACACACCCTGGAGCAAAAACAGGTAAACATTATCTCCTAAGGTTTCATAACTATAAATGGTAACTATTACGTACAAAAAGGCAAACGGGATGGATCCCAGCAACAACGGAATTGAATTCGGCATCCTGACTTTATTGACGATGATATAAATAACCAAAATCCTGTAAACCAGAAAAAAAAGCACACCATAAAAAACAAACTCGAAGGTATTTTGGATAAACAACAGATTGGCTATCCAGCTGGCAAATAATGCAAGGATGAAATAATTGTTGATTTTTTTAGAGCGCCCCAGGTAATACAATATCAGCAATGGCAAAATCAAAGGCTTGGTCAGCCAGACAATTAGCTTATTTTCGTAGAATTCGCCGACAATTTCAACGAAGGAAACCATAAAAAAACAAAGCAGTAAAATACCGGCCAGTTTGTTGTTCCTTAAATTTACCTGAAAGTCGCCTTGCATCCTTAAATTGTTAAAGTGATACAGTATTTTTGCTAAAACCTAAATAAAAGTAAACTTTTTTTTTGAATTTAACAATTGCATAGGTATTTTGTTAGCTTAACATTTCAAGGAAATCATTTTCAGAAATAATTGGGACTTTCAGCTGATTGGCTTTTTCCAGTTTGGCCGGCCCCATATTATCACCGGCTACAACGAAATCTGTTTTTGCAGAAATTGAGCTTCCTACTTTCCCGCCGTTATCTTCGATTGCCTTCTTTAGATCGTCACGGGAAAATTTTTCAAAAACACCAGAAACTACAAAGGTTTTTCCGGCCAATTTATCCGTAGCATCCGGATTGAATTTTTCCACAAGTTCCAACTGCACTTCAAACTGTTTCAAGCGCTCAATGATCCTGATATTTTCCTGATTCTGGAAAAACTCGATAACGCTTTGGGCAATCTTCTCTCCTATCTCATCCACCAAAATCAAATCCATCAGTGAAGCATTGCGTAGCGCATCGATGTTTTTATAATGTTTGGCCAGCTTTTTGGCAACGGTTTCACCAACATACCGGATTCCCAACGCATACAAAACCCGTTCAAACGGAATTTCCTTTGATTTCTCTACACCGTTAACCAGGTTTTCGGCAGATTTTTGAGCCATTCGTTCCAACGGCAAAATATCTTCTACTTTCAACTCATATAAATCCGAATAATCCTTTACCAGGCCATTATTGAACAATAAGGTTACGGTTTCTCCGCCAAGCCCTTCAATATCCATCGCTTTTCTCGATATATAATGCTGTATCCTTCCAATAATCTGTGGCGGGCAGCCGTAAAAATTAGGGCAATAATGATTGGCTTCTCCGGCAATGCGGATCAACTCCGTATCGCATTCCGGGCAATGCGTAATGTATTGGGTAGGTTCGGAATCGGGATCCCTTTTGGTAAAATCGACCTGGATTATTTTTGGGATGATTTCGCCGCCTTTTTCAACAAAAACGGTATCGCCTACGCGGATATCGAGCTTTTCTATCTGGTCGGCATTGTGCAGGGAAGCACGTTTTACAATGGTTCCGGCCAATTGTACCGGCTTCAGGTTGGCTACCGGAGTAATCGAA
The DNA here is from genome assembly GCA_049841115.1 of Flavobacterium sp. Classification (GTDB taxonomy): domain Bacteria; phylum Bacteroidota; class Bacteroidia; order Flavobacteriales; family Flavobacteriaceae; genus Flavobacterium. Next base: position 104,224 of record JASGHQ010000002.1, on the reverse strand, counting down.
CCGGTCCTTCCAACCTGATAGGAAATCGATTCTAAAATAGTTGAAACCTGCTCAGCCTTAAACTTATAAGCCATCGCCCAACGCGGTGATTTGGCAGTATATCCTAATTCGTCCTGCTGATGGAAATCATTTACCTTGATTACGACACCATCGGTTTCATATGGCAGATCGTGCCTGTGGATATCCCAATAATTGATAAATTCAAAAACTTCCTGAAGGTTATTCGCCAATTTAGCTTCTTTTGGAACTTTAAATCCCCATTTCCTTGCGGCTTCCAGACCTTCAAACTGGGTTTTGATATTGATGTTGTTTCCAACGATAAAATAAAGCAGGCATTCCAGCGGACGCTTGGCCACTTCAGAACTGTCCTGTAGTTTCAGGCTTCCGGATGCGGTATTCCTTGGATTGGAATAAGGCGTTTCGCCAATTTCAATTAAATCCTGGTTCATTTTGGCAAAACCTTCCAACGGAAGTATGATTTCGCCACGGATGTCAAACTTATCCGGGTAACTTCCTTTAAGCTGCAGCGGAATCGATTTTATCGTTTTGATATTGGTCGTAACATCATCGCCCTGAAATCCATCGCCACGGGTAACGGCACGTTTCAGCTTTCCGTTTTCATAAGTAATTGAGATCGATGCCCCGTCGTATTTGAGTTCACATGTATATTGCACATCGGCATTTCCAAGCACTTTCTGTATCCGGGTTTCCCAATCGGCTAAATCTTCGGTCGAATAGGAATTATCCAAAGAATACATCCGGTAATCATGGACTACGGTATTGAAGTTTTTGGTAACGGCACCGCCAACACGTTGCGTAGGCGAATTTTCATCAAAAAATTCGGGATGCCGCGCTTCCAATTCCTGGAGTTGCTTTAGTTTTTGGTCAAATTCAAAATCGCTTATTGTTGGCGTATCCAAAACATAATAATTGTAATTATGCTGATTAAGCTCTTCCCGGAGCAACTGAATGGTATTTTGAACGTCCATATTAAGAAATGCTGTAGTTTAAATTTTGCCTAAAGATAAGTATTCAAAAGTAAATTGAAATAGGATTTCGATTTAAGATTGTAGATGTATCCTTCTAAAACTAAAAGCCTGCAATCCGAAATCTTAAATAAAAAAAGACCGCTCCCCTATAAAAAGAGAGCGGCCCTACCTAAATAAACCCCTAAAATTTATTTTTGTATAACTATAAAATTGGAGCGGCGGTTGGCAAAATGCTCTTCTTCAGTACATTTCACGCCATTGCTGCATTTGTTTGTCAATCGGCTTTCGCCATAACCAATTGCACTTTCTATGCGTATAGGGTCAATTCCTTTGGCAAGGATATAGGTTTGCGTGGATTTGGCCCGATTATCAGAAAGCTTCATATTGTAGGCGTCTTTACCTCTCGAATCGGTATGCGATTCAATTTTGATTTTAACATTAGGGAATTTTTGCAGTACGAAAACCACTTTATCCAGTTCTTCTCCGGCTTTAGGAGTGATGTTCCATTTATCATATTCAAAGAAAATCGGATTGATGATGATTTTTTCCTCGCCGGTCTCGTCCTTGGCAACCAAATCATCGTATTTGCTCAGCTCAAAATTGATATCCGGGATTTCAAAATCATTGGTATTTTTAGTTGTGACTTCTTTTTCCTCAGTGCTGTAGCCTGTTTTGGTAGCAACCGCCTTTACTTTTTTCTCACACGGAACCGTTAGCTTGTATTTGCCGTCGGCATCGGTAGTGGCACTGGCAATCAAGTCCCCAAACGTATCATAAGCATTCACTATAGCACCTTCTATAGGAAGCTTTGACTTAATGCCAGTTACCCTACCTGAAATGTATTCGTTGCAAATCGGCTTTCCTTTTGTAAAATAATAGATGTCGTCATCGCCTTTTCCACCGGCACGGTTAGAAGAAACATAACCGTAAGTTCCTTTGGCATCAATGATATAGGCAAAATCATCTTTATTGCTGTTGATGGGAGCTCCAAGGTTTTTAGGCTCGGAAAAGTTGAGCCCTCCAGAAAATTTACTCTCATAAACATCCAGGTCACCCCAGCCATAATGCCCATCAGAAGAAAAATACAGCATTCCATTGCTGAAAAACGGAAACATTTCGTTTCCTTCCGTATTGATTTTTGGCCCCAGGTTTTGAGGCGTACTCATCGTACCGTCTTCTGCAATCGCGGCTACATACAAGTCGGTACCGCCCATTCCGCCCGGCATATCCGAAACAAAGAACAGCCATTTTCCGTCTTCGCTCAGCGCCGGATGGCCTACAGAATATTTCGGGCTGCTAAAGAAAACCTTGTCCGACTTTGCCAGTTTTCCGTTTTCTATGGTTCCTTTTACGATCTGAAGGTTATTGGTCCGCTCCTTATCCAAAACCAGTTTGTTTTTGTCGACAATATTGGTCGTGTAATAAAACGATTTTAAATCGGGGGTGAATGTGATAGTGGCTTCGTGGTAACGATCCATCATGTTAGGCAGAAACTGGCTGTCGTTAAACAGGCTTCCATCTGCAGCATTCCTTTCGGCTACATAAAGGTTAAGGAAAGGCTGTTTGTTCCAGCTGTACAGTTTTCCGGCAAAATTGGAAGTGTCTTTTGAGGAAGCATAGACAATCTTTTCTCCATAAAAGGAAGTTCCAAAATCAGATTTAGACGAATTGGTTTCCAAATTCCTAACCTGATAAAGCGGCTTTGCCTTGGCCAGGCTATCCATCTGACGTTTCTGGCTCATATAATGGGCAATTTGTTTCTGGTCGCCTTTCCGGTTAAGGTATTCTTTGGTAATTGCATCAGCTTTGTCATAATCCATGACACCTTTCATCGACTGGATATATCGCAGAAAGTAATCATCTGTCATGCTTTGACCCTGAATATCATAAATTTTTTGATAATACTTCAGCGCATTGCGGCTGTCACCAATATAATAATAGGAATCGGCTGCGTTTTTCAGGGTTTGCGTTGCGGGTTTATCATTCTTCTGAAGGTATTCTTCATATGCTTTGGCAGCATCCACATAGGCAAATGTCCTAAACAGTTCATCGGCCTTTTTTAATTTCGTTTGCGCAAAAACAGCAGTCAAACAAAACATCAGACTAAGAGTGTATATTTTTTTCATACTAATAGCTTTTTAGAAAAATCTAGGTGATTTCATTTGACTTGTTTTTTTCTGCATCTGGAAACGAAGGATGATTTCGTGCGAACCATCGTTGTATTTATTCAGGTTGGTAACCGTATAATCAAAGGCATAGCCAATGAAGATGCTTTTGGAAACCTGGAAACCTGCAAGGGCGCTTACCGAATCATCCCAACGATAGGAAGCTCCGGCCGTGAATTTTTCCTGGATAAGGAAATTGGCCGATATATCTGCCGAAAGTGGTGCACCGGCAACCGCTTTTACCAAAAAGGCCGGCTTAAACTTCAGGTTGTCCGAAAGATCGAAAACATAACCTCCGATGAAGAAATAATGGAACCTGTCGCGGTTAACAGCTTCCTGCACATCATCATAATAATCGTTTCGGATGAAATTAGGAATCGAACCGCCCAGATACCATTTATCAGAATAAAAATAGATTCCGGCTCCCAGTGAAGGCTTGAACTGATTGCTGATATTTTGGTTCAGCAAAGGATCGATCGGATTGTTATAGCGTCCTCTGGACCAATCCACATTGAGCATCCTGGCGCCGGCTTTGAGTCCGAATGCCAGTTTTTTATCATATGCCAACGGAATAGTATACGAGAAATTCCCGTCCACAAAAAGCTCGTTGGACGGCCCCAGCTTATCATTTACCGCGCTAAACCCCAATCCTACCCTTTCATTTGAAAGCGGCGCATGGATTGCAAAAGCCTGGGTTTCTGGAGCGCCATCAATTCCGACCCATTGCGATCGGTGCAAAAGTATCGCTTCGAGCGAACCAGCGGAACCGGCATAAGCCGGATTGACTGTCATTGTATTGTACATATACTGAGTATACTCAGGATCTTGCTGTGCATTTACAACATTTGCAAAGAATGAAATCAGCAAAATGCAATACGTATTTCTGATTTGTATAGTAAGTTTCATAATTATAACATTTAGATTAATAATTGAGGTGTAGCCCGTTCAGGTTATCTTGCTATTGATAGCCAACCGGTTTTTACAATATTGTCTACACCTACGTCAAGGACATAATAATAAGTACCTGTGGGTAGCTTATCATTGACTTTAATCACGCCGGATACATTGGCAATTCCGTTCCAATCATTGAGGTAATGATCTTTTTCGTAAACCAACGATCCGTATCTGTTATAAACATGAAGCTTATTGTTTGGATAATTTTCGATGCAATCTACTATGAAGTACTCGTTTGAGCCATCGTCATTTGGAGAAAACTCATTGTAAACGATCAAACATAATGGAACCGTAGTCACTGATGCCGAATTATTTGCCGGATCAGTATCAACAGGATTTGAAGATGTTATAGTTACAGTATTAGTATAATCTCCTGTAGACAACACCTTCGCAGTCAGCCACATTGTTTCGGTTGCATTGCCCGCAATTGCCGGAATGTTCCAAACACCGGAACTGAATGTTCCTGCAGTTGCCGATGCACTCACATAAGTGTAGCCCGAAGGCAGTGGCTCATTTACTGCAACATCATTAATCTGATTTGGGCCCGAGTTAGTAACCGTTACTGTAAATACCACATTGCTGTCGATAGTTGGTGTAGGATTATCAACCGTTTTTGTGATAGTCAGATCAGAACAGGAAACCACACTTAATGCCAATTCCCTGGTACTATGCCCTAGACAGGTGTTGATAAAATCAACTGTTACCAATGCTGGCCCGACTGATATCCAAGATACCGTAACATAATCATCTGAAGGCTGGCCTCCGGCAACTATCAATCCGTTAGGAGAAACATTCCAGGCATAGTTTGACATTCCCGGATTTGTGGTATATGTCATTTGGTCAAAAGCACAGGCAGGATTAGTCCCACCGTTAATTAAGGCCTGGGTATTGCCCTGGAAATTCGTAGTAACCATTAGCCGGACATAGCTCGCACAGCCCGAAGCATCAATAATAGAAGCATAATAAACCCCGCCATCCGTTAAGGTTGTAGCAGCTGGTAATACATTTCCGCCTGTTGGCGCATCATACCACGTAACAGCCGTTTCGTTTACCTGAACATCTGCCAGTGTTGGATTAGCTGCCTGGCAGAAACTTTGTGCAGGATTGGTTGCTGTAGGTGTTGTCCCAGTGCTAATTGTTGCAGTAACAGCCAATCTTACCGAACTTTGGCAGCCAAAACCGTCTGTAATCGAAGCATAATAAACACCCCCGTTTGTTAAAGCAGTTGCAGGTGTTACAACGTTGCCATTTACCGCAGCATCATACCAGGTCACATTAGGCTCATTTACCTGAATATCGGCAACCGTTGGGTTATTTACCATACAGAAGCTTTGTGCAGCTGCTGTAGTCGTAGGCGTAATCCCGCTTCCTATAGTAATAGTTACTGCCAGCCTTACTGAGCTTGCACAGCCCAAAGCATCAATGATAGAAGCATAATAAATGCCGCCGCTTGTTAAAGCTGTTGTTGATGGCAGAACATTTCCGTTTGTAGCTGCATCATACCAAGTCACACCAGTTTCATTTACCTGGATATCGGCAATCGTTGGATTATTTACCAGGCAAAAGCTTTGTGAAGCATTGGTCGTAGTAGGCGTGGTTCCGCTGCTAATGGTTGTTGTAACCGCTAATCTCACCGAACTGGCACATCCTGTTCCATCAATGATAGAAGCATAATAGATTCCGCCATTTGTTAAAGCTGTTGTAGCCGGTACAATAGTTCCGTTTGTTGCAGCATCATACCAGGTCACATTTGTTTCATTCACCTGAATATTGGCAACTGTCGGATTGTTTACCAAACAGAAACTTTGCGAAGCAGATGTCGTAGTTGGCGTAGTTCCGGCATTTACAGTTGTTGTAATAACTAATCTGATTGAACTTGCACAACCTGTTCCGTCACTGATCGAAGCGTAATAAATCGCGCCATTTGTTAAAGCAGTTGTTGTGGCCAAAACATTTCCATTTGTTGGAGCATCGTACCAGATTACTCCGGTTTCGTTTACCTGAATGTCGGCAATGGTTGGATTGTTCACCAGACAGAAGCTTTGAGAAGCATTCGTCGTTGTTGGCGTGGTTCCGGTATTTACAGTTGTTGTAACAGCTAATCTTATTGAGCTTGCACAACCAGTTCCGTCAACAATTGAAGCATAATAAATCCCTCCATTTGTTAAGACTGTTGTCGATGGCAGAACATTTCCGTTTATAGCCGCATCGTACCAGGTCACATTCGGTTCATTCACCTGGATATCGGCAATCGTTGGATTGTTTACTAAACAGAAACTTTGCGAAGCTGATGTTGTAGTTGGTGTGGTTCCGTTATTTACTGTTGTTGTAACCGCTAATCTTACAGAACTTGCACAACCTGCTCCGTCAATAATTGAAGCGTAATAAATCCCACCATTTGTTAAAGATGTTGTTGTTGACAAAACGTTGCCATTTGTTGGTGCATCGTACCAGGTTATATTCGGTTCATTCACCTGAATGTCTGCAATCGTTGGATTGTTTACTAAACAAAAACTTTGCGATGCAGATGTTGTAGTTGGCGTAGTTCCGCTGTTAACAGTTGTTGTAACTGATAATCTTACAGAACTTGGGCAACCTGTTGCATCAACAATGGAAGCGTAATAGGTTCCACCATTTGTTAAAGCTACTGTTGTTGCCAGACTATTTCCGTTTGTTGGCGCATCGTACCAGGTTACGTTCGATTCATTTACCTGAATGTCGGCAATCGTTGGATTATTTACCAGACAAAAACTTTGTGAAAGACTAGTTGTAGATGGTGTCGTCCCTCCGCTTACTGTAATTGCCACTGGTTTAAATTCGCCAGCCTGATTTAAGCAAGTCGTATCAGAAACCAATCCGACGTAGTAAGTATACGGATTTGCTGAAGCCGCTAAACCTGAAACGGTAAGCGTTCCATCGGTTCCAATTGTATAAGTTATGCCGCCTACAGTGCTTCCGTTTATTATAGGCTGTGAGCTATCGTTGGTAAAGTACCAGGAAAACTGCGGATTTGACAATGCAGTTGTCGGTGTGATTACAGCATCAGCACCCAAACAGATCAAATCATTATCGGCAGCAATATCTGTTGCCAGTGTAAATGGCAGCACAGTTATCGTAACTGTTGCCCTGTCGGCTTCGGCAGTCTGGCAATATTCATCGGAACTGACTCCCACATAGTAAGTATAACTTCCCGGCGCCAAACCTGTTAGTGCTAATGTAGCAGTGCTTTGCCCAGCAATCAATTGCTGGCTCGTGCCGTCAAAAGAATACCAATAGAAAATTGGATTTGTAATAGTCATCGTGCCATTTAAAACAGCTACGAGAGTTACATTTCCTGTAGTTGTACAAACCATAGGATTTGTTCCACCGTTGATAGTGATCTGGGAAATTGCTGTAGGTGGAGCAGTCTGCCCTACATTCACAGTAACTGTTCCTCTTTTATAAGTTTCACATCCGAAACGAACCGGCTGGATATAATAAGTATAGGTTCCTGCAGCAAGATTTGACGGAACGGTAAAACTGGTTCCGGTAGAAACAACGTTCCCGCCTATTGCAGCATCGTACCAAATAAAAGTAGCACAGGCTTCGGGAGTAATGGTCAAATTCAGCACATCGCCAGGGCAGGCACCGATTGTATTTGTTGCATCAGCATTGATTACCGATGTATCGGCAATTCTTTGAATATCATGAACCCTTAGCAGGTCAAGTACGCCCGCTACGCCACCAAACCTGATTTTGATCCGGTCATAAGGCTGTGTTTGAGGATGTACTATCAATAAGGCTTCGGTGCCCCCGTTTAAAAGCGATAACTGTAACAAGGCCGAAGAACTGTCCAACGGCATTCCCACTGGAGTTGTCCCCATATACATCTGGATTGTGAACCCGCTTAGCAAATTAAGGTTCAAAACAGTCGCAGGGCGCGAAACGATTAATTGTAGGGAATCACCAGGCAAAGCCGGCGTTTTGAATGCAACGGTCAAATCGGCTGCAGCCAAAACCCCAAGCCCGCTATACATTGTAGCATAGCTATTGTCATTTGCATCTACTGCATCATATGGATCATCAACCCCAACAGTTGAGGTTGCAACGCCAACTCCTAAATCAACAGCTCCGAAGAAAACATCTTTCACATCTCCTGGGGTGCATCCAATCTGGTTCACCTGTCTATTATAATACGCCTCATAAACTTTGACATTTTGAGCAACACTAAGAACCGAGCCTACCACAATCCTGATACCGTCATACGCTTTTGGCCCGGTAAAATTAGCCGGAACAAATGTAAACTCGAAGGCATTTTCACCAGCAAGCAAATCTACCAATGAGCCGGAAACAGGCTGTAAAACCCCAATGTCTATTGGTGTTCCGGATCCATTTCGTTTTGTTCCTACTACAGAATAGGCTCCGGCAGCAATTAGCCCGCTGTATTCAGAACCAAGCTTAACAGTAACTGGAGTTCCGGCAGCAATCGTTTGGTTCCATTGCAGGGTTTGCCATGTGGTACCAACTCCTAACAGGCCTAAACCTGTAGTTATTGTGGAATGGGTTCGGGGATTTCCATCAATAGCCGAATTGGCATTGAAAACACCACCAGTGATTATCGAACCCCAGCTCTGGGCATCAGCATAAACCCTTTCGGTCAAAGCCGGGCAAGAAGCAGGATCGATCACGGTTACAAAAACATTTTGGGTTTTTGAACAATTTCCGTTACCTGCAATCACAGTAAATGTATAAAACCCAGCTGTGGTGAATGGCCCATAAGTATTAGAAGGCAAGGCGTTCCCGCTGGGATCATACCAGGTAATGGCTGTATTGGAAGTTGCTTGTAGTGTAACTGAAGAACCTAAGTTTACAACCAAATTAGTATTCGCAACAGTTAAGGTCGGCTCAGGGATAATGGTAACGTTTACTTGCTGTTCCAATGAGGAGCAGCTTCCCGTTAAACTGGTTGAATCGATATAATAAACTCCATCTGATGTAATATTGGCAGCCGCTTCGGCTGTGAGTGGAGCATGCGAGCTATTGAAAAAATTATAGACAATATCACTTGAATTGTCAAAATTGACAATGGCATCGCGCAAGTTCACGCTTCCACAGCCCTGAATTGTAGGAGATACAATCAAACTTAAAGTCGATGAATAATTCACAACCACTTCCTTAAGCGTGTTGGCAGCATTTTCACATAACCCGCTTACTGTTAGCGATATAAAATAATGATAAGGTGAGTTTATTGCGGTCAATCCAGTAATAGACAAGGCGCCGGTAGCGTTATTTATGGTATACGTAACGCCTGCGTCACCAGAGTATCCTGTTGTGATTTCCTGTGTTTTCAGTTGATCTTTGTAGTATCTAAAAACTGCTCCTCCAATAGCAGATGACGGAGATAAAATAACAGAGCCACTACAGGCACTCAGGATCGCCGGAATCGTAATGTCATTAGCGATAGGCAAACTGATCACAGTTACATCTACCCTAATCCTCATAGATTCTTCGGTACATCCTGATTTTCGTGCAGCAACATAATATGAAGTATTTTGTGTTAAAGCTGGAGTTACAAAAGCTTGACCTGAATTTACTGTTGCAACAGGAGTTCCGCCAGTTGGCTGCGAATACCAAACCAGTTCCGTTCCGGTTCCGGTCTGCGCAACCAACGAAGCTGTTGATCCTGCGCAAATAGTAGGATTTAGGGTAAAAGCATCTGTAATGGTTGGTTGCGACGGTGCGCGGGTAATTCCGTATAAGTCTAAGCTTTGTGTCAATTGTACATTGAGCAGTGAATTATACCTTACGGTAACCCTGTTTACAGTCGCATTTGGGGAAAAAGGGATTGTAACTGCCTGGCCACCCTGAAGAAGCGTAAGCAGATCGAGATTAAGCAACGAATTGAGGTTTGCGGTTTGGACTATGGTTGGGCCATTGGCAGCAACGATATTGATATTATTTGCAACCCCTAAAGCCAATAGCGACGGATCAACCTTAAGCTTTACAAAAAACTGATCGGTTGGTTGTGATGTCCCGTCAAAATAAACAGTTTGCTCGATGGATCCTGCCACCGATAAAATTCCCATACTTAATCTGGAAAAATTGTTAGGATTAGTGTCCAATACATAATTCGGATTGGTTACTCCGGCCCCGCCAAGCCCAAGCAGATCGAGGTTTAGACCAGAGCCATCAAATGAAGTATAGCTTGCTCCGCCGCAAACATCGGGAGTCCCGATATAAAAAGCACCATAAACATCAAGCCTTTTGGTATTGCCAAGCCCGATCAAAGAACCCACGCGATTTGTGAGTTTGATGCTTTTATAAGGCTGCGAAGGCGTGATTGCAATAAAATAGTCATTGTTGGCATTAACAACGATACGCAGCCTTGGGGTAGAAAATTCGTTGATGAATTGGCTTCGGCCCTGAAGAACTACTGAAGCGCCATTTTTGGCTTCAACTGTAAATTCCTGATTGCCGATAAGTGCGGTTCCAAGAACATCAGACAAAAGAGTGCCTAAACTGCCGCTTAGCAGCGCGGGAAGAAGATTGTCATCTGTTTGGATTTTGACAAACGAGGTCGTGTTTGCCGGAACGATTGCAGGAAATTCGATTTCCAGATTACCAGAATAAGCACCAATTCCGACAGCGATCCCAGAGCTTGCTCTGATACGTGCTCTTGTTGACAGGTTCGCATCGATTGCACTTGCGCTGGCATCTACGTTGCTTTCGCTTACGATTGCATTGGCGTAGACAGGAATGGATTGGGCTTTTGTGTTTTGCTGAAACAGCAGTGCTAAGGAAAAGACAATGGCATTTAACCATGTGACTTTATTTACTGAAGGAGTAATAATGTCCATAAGCATTAATTTTAGGTTAATTTAGATTTGAGATTTATTAAAACTTATTTAGGGGGATAATTAAGTTTTATTTGAAGTTTTCTGTTTTTTAAGATTTGTTTAAGGTTAATAATTACTTTTTTACTATATATTTGTTTGAGATGGTATTAAAAACCGCATTTAAGTAAATTACGTATAAGATTTTAAACTAAGTAATCCCCTACTTCTACTTTAAAACTTAAACGCATTTTCAAATAAGAAATTAATTTCTTTGATTTGTTAATAGTTTAAGAAATAATCACAGTTATTGTGTGTTATTTTTTTTTGCAATGCTTATAAAATTGCTAATCAGCAGATTTTAGGGTTGTTATGAAAAATATTAATTAGTGCCTTTATCGTAAGGATAAAAGTACATTACATTTTGCGAATATGCAAGAAAAAAAGTCACAAAACGCGATTTTAGTGTTAAATAAATTAAAAAAAACACTAAAAATAAATTCCGATAAACAGCTGTCAGAATTCCTGAATGTCAAGCCCAACACGATATCCACGTGGAAAAAGCGAAATAGTTTAGATTACAGCATTATAATTTCAATATGCGAACTTTACGAAGTTAATTTGAACGAAATTTTTTACGATTCTTATAGTCACATTGCCCAAAACGAGTGTGTTCCGTCAGAAACACCTCTAATTTCTAGGGAAATCCAATTCCAATACTGCATAGACAGCAGCAGTATTTTGGACAGCCTGCCAAAATTTAACTTCCCATTCATCCATTCGGAAAATTCACGTGTATTCCAGGTGTTGAGCAACAATATGTATCCAATCATTGACGAGAACTCATTTGTTCTTTGCGAAGCGACAACGTTAGACAAAATACAGGAGAATTCATTGGTTGTTATCGTAAGCAGGTCAAAGGGATTGTTCATCAACCGCATTTATCGCAACCAGGCATCACCAGACGAATTTTTACTGACTAGCGAAAATAACTTTTTTGAAACAATAAAATTTGAAAAAGCAGCAATTGATGAGGTTTGGCAAATAAAAGGAATTCTTTCCTATAACATTATGAGCGATAATAAAACAAAAATCATCAATGATGGTATCAAGGTTCTTGACGCAGCATTGATGAAAATTAAGACCGAAGAAATTAAGAAATAAGCTTATTTCGAATTGATGATGGAATTGATCTGTAGGTATAATTGGCCATCGCTAAGTATGGCACCCTGCGAAATCAGATCAAAAATCGCTGCATTTCTTTCTTGTTCGTATTCTTTTTTACCCAAATGAATTTCAACAGCATCGGTAAATAAATTGTCACTTAACCATTGCAGACCGTCTTTTTGCATAAAATCAACCTGAAGATCCAGCGATTTCAATACTATAGACTGGATCAATTTTTCCTGGCAATGAAAAAGGAAAATATGGTTTTTGGAAAAATGCTCCAAATAATTGGCATTAGACAAGACACCTTCCCAGATCAAGTCTGAAAAAACATCCAATTCCTGCTCAGCTATTTCGGGCTTTTCGGATTTAATGGTATCCCATTCGGCTTTGTCTATGGATTGGCTCGCCAGAAAATTGATGAATTCCGGATGCAGTGCCTCGAATTGTTCTTTGGTTAGTCTTTTGTATTTCATCTTTTAAGTAGTTGCTGAGTTTTTTTTGTTTGTGCTGTTTTAGCCCCGATTGGAGCTGGCTACCGTGTAGCGCGGAAAGCGGGATTAGCTTCACACGGGCGAAGCGAACTGACGAAGTAAAAAAAAATCCCGAATAAAAATCCGGGATTCTTTATTATAATGTAGTGAATATTAAACTTCAGCTACGATTTCGTATGGTAAGTCAACAATTACATCTCTGTGAAGTCTCACTGATGCACTGTATTTTCCTGTACGTTTTACGATTCCGCTTGTGATGAATTTTCTGTCTACAGCGTGACCAGCATTTTCCAAAGCAGCTGCAATGTCAATGTTAGAAACTGAACCGAATAATTTTTCACCTCCAGCTTTTGCCGTGATTTTAATTTCAAGAGCTTTCAAAGCTTCAGCCAACGTTTTTGCATCGTTAACGATTTTAGCCTCTTTGTGCGCTCTTTGTTTTAAATTTTCAGCTAAAACTTTTTTAGCAGATGGAGTTGCCAATTGGGCAAATCCTTGTGGGATTAGGTAATTACGACCGTAACCGTTTTTTACAGTTACTACGTCATCTTTAAATCCTAAGTTTTGAACGTCTTGTTTTAAGATCAATTCCATGTTGTTGTCCTTTATTATAGAAGTTAGGTTTCTTTACGAAAACCAACAACTGAGTTAAATATTATTTCAATAAATCGGCCACGTATGGCATTAAAGCTAAGTGACGTGCTCTTTTAACGGCCACTGACACTTTTCTTTGGTATTTCAATGAAGTTCCTGTTAAACGGCGTGGTAAGATCTTACCTTGCTCGTTAACGAATTTCAATAAGAAATCAGGATCTTTGTAATCTACATATTTAATACCTGATTTTTTGAAACGGCAATACTTTTTAGTTTTGTTTGTTTCAATGTTTAAAGGAGTAAGATATCTGATATCTCCGTCTTTTTTTCCTGAAGCTGATTGTTGCAAATTTGCCATAATGATTAAGCTTTAGATGATTCTTTTAATTTAGCTCTTCTTCTTTCTGCCCAAGAGATAGCGTGTTTGTCTAAACTTACAGTCAAGAAACGCATTACTCTCTCGTCACGTCTGAACTCAGTTTCAAAAGCAATTAAAACTTCTGCTGATACTTGGAATTCGAATAAATGGTAAAAACCACTTTTCTTGTTTTGGATCTCGTAAGCTAATTTTTTTAAGCCCCAATCCTCTTTAGATACCATCTTTGCTCCTTTTGACGTAAGAAAATCTTCAAATTTGCTTACTGTTTCCTTTACCTGAACTTCAGATAAAACGGGATTTAAGATGAAAACAGTTTCGTAATGATTCATAATAAAATGATTAAAATTTTAAATTGGGCGCGAAGATAAAAAGAATATTCCAATAAACAACAACCAATTGCATTAAATCGTCTAAAAGTAAAAAATATCGTTTAAAAGCAAAAATAATCGACGAAATGTTAGGTAGATTCAAAAAAAGTATCTATTTTTGACAAACCAAATCTATAATTCAGAAAATTATGAAACTAAATTGTGTTGTTGTCGATGATAGTTCGATCCAAAGGATGATCATCGCAAAGTTAGTAAATAATCATCCAAACCTACACCTCGTGGGTGATTTTTCTAATGCAATTGAAGCAAAAAATTGCATGTCGGTCCATACCGTCGATCTTATATTCCTCGATATCGAAATGCCAGTGATCAGCGGATTCGATTTTCTTGACGGATTAAAAGTAAAACCTCAGATTATCTTTATCACATCAAAAGCAGAATATGCCATGAAGGCATTCGATTATGACGCTACGGATTACCTACAAAAACCGATAGCGCTGGATCGTTTCAATGCTTCTGTAAGAAGGGCTATGGATTTCCATATGCTTAAAAAAGAAAACCAGGAGGAAGAAGGTGAACATATCTTTATTAAGAGTAATCTCAAGAAACTTAAAATCTATACTAATAAGATCAAGTGGATCGAAGCTTATGGAGATTATGTAAAAGTTGTTACAGAAGACGATAGCAATCTGGTCCTTTCTACGATGAAATCATTCGAAAATGATTTGTCAAAAGAAAAATTCATCCGCGTCCACAAATCCTACATTATTAATATAGACAAAGTAGAACGCTTCAACAGTAAGTTTGCCGAAATCGGAGTAACGAAAATCCCATTAAGCAGAAACAAAAAAGAAGACCTTATAAAAGCCTTAGCTATTGCATAAATCTACTCTCAATAAAAATCAACATTTACAGTAACTTTAATAGTCCTGTATTGAGAAACCAAATCAAAACTATTCAGTATTTTCTGGATAGTTTTTTTTGTACCCTGAATGGAAGTATCGCCAGGCATCTTTACCATTATAGTACGGATGTATTCATTCCGGATTCTACCAATTGCCGGTTCTTCCGGGCCAAGTACAGGGATATTGAGATTCTGCTGCAAAACCTGATAGAGCCACATCGAACCTTCCTTGAGCTTTTCAAAATCCCGATGCTTTAGTGTCAATCGGATCAAACGGTAAAATGGCGGATAATAATAAATCTTCCTTTCGTAAAGCTGTTCCTTGTACATACCTTCATAATCATTATTGGTAACCTGCTGGATAATATTATGCAAAGGATTATAAGTTTGGATTACCACTTTCCCGCGCTTCCCTGCCCTGCCCGATCTTCCGGCAACCTGGGTCATCATCTGATAGCTTCTTTCAAAAGCCCTGAAATCGGGATGATAGAGCATATTATCGGCATTCATTATTCCGACCAATGATACATTATCGAAATCCAAACCTTTAGCCAACATCTGGGTTCCGACCAAAACATCGATCTCCCGGTTCTTGAATCCGTCAATGATTTTCTCAAAACTGTATTTTCCGCGAGTAGTGTCCTGGTCCATGCGCTTGATGCTTTTCTGCGGGAACAATTCGGCCAATTCCATCTCGATCTGCTCGGTGCCAAAGCCTTTGGTTTCCAAATCAACGCTGGAACAAACATGGCAATTGGTTGGTTTCGCCATCGAATAGCCACAATAATGGCAACGCAATTGATTTTTATATTTATGGTACGTCAAACTCACATCGCATTGCGGGCATTGCGGCACATGGCCACAGCTCATGCATTCCAAAACAGGCGAATAACCACGACGGTTCTGGAAAAGGATTACCTGTTCACCTTTGGAAAAAGCTTCGGTAATTTGCTCAATCAACGCCAGGCTGAAATGCCCTTTCATCTTTTTCCTGAAGTAGCTGTCTTTCAAATCCACCAATTCTATTTCCGGCATCTGGATTTTCCCGAAGCGCTCCGTCAAATTGACCAAGCCGAATTTTCCTGAACTTGCATTATAATAGGTTTCGATACTCGGAGTTGCCGAACCCAGCAAAACCTTAGCCTGGTATGCATTGGCCAAGACAATTGCGGCATCACGCGCATGGTATCTTGGAGCCGGATCCTGTTGCTTGAATGTTGATTCGTGCTCTTCGTCAACAATGATCAGCCCTAAATTACTGAAAGGCAAAAACAAAGCCGACCGTGCACCAATCACAATTTGAGCCGAATCCCTATTCTCATTAACATTGTTCCACACTTCAACGCGCTCATTATTACTGTATTTCGAATGGAAAACCGCAACCTTATTCCCAAAATGGGCCGTCAAACGCGAAACCAATTGAGTCGTCAAGGCTATTTCGGGCAAAAGATATAAAACCTGTTTCCCGGCAGCAATATGGTTTTCTATAAGCTTGGTATAAATTTCGGTTTTTCCGCTGGATGTTACACCATGCAAAAGTGTTACTTCTTTGTCTGCAAACGATTGCTCAATTTCATCAAAAGCCTGTTGCTGTGCTTCGCTCAATGTCAATTCGTTATCGGTTTTATTTTTGCCAAAATTGACCCTGTCTTCCTGAATGGAATATTCTTCAAAAATTTCTTTTTCAATCAATCCCTTAACAACCGATACCGAACTAAATTCGGTAAGCTGTTTTGCTGAAATGGGCTTCTTCTCCGTAGCCTGTAATTGAAAATAGTGAAGGACTGTGTTTTTTTGTTTTTCGGAACGCAATGAATCCAATAATCCGATCAGCTTTTCTTCAGCCAGGTAATCCTCATGCAGCCGGATGTATTTGATAAGCTTTGGTTTGTATTCTTCATGGATTTCTTCCTGAAGCGAAATAACACTTTTATTGATAAGTTTTTGAATAACAGGCAAAACCGTTTTCTTGTTGAGTATGGCAGCAATATCTTCAATCTTTAGTGATGATTGATGCTGCAAAGCTTCATAAATCAGAAACTCATCATCGGTAAGCTGGGCCTCATCAATAAAAACTTCCCTGTTTTGCGAAATAACCGTTTCGCTTTCCAAAAGCAATGCCGATGGCATGGCACCACGGTATACATCACCGATATTGCACATATAATAAGACGCAATCCAAAACCAATGATTGATCTGGAGTTCGTTCACAATCGGTTTTTCATCAAGGATTTGTTCGATTTCCTTTGCTTCGTAAAGTGCTGGCGGTGTCTGGTGCAGGTCGATTACGAGCGCTGTGTAAATTTTGCTTTTGCCAAACGGGACTGCAACCCGCATTCCTTTTCTTATGAATGCAAATTCTATTTCTGAGACCTTATAAGTAAAGGTTTTAGATAATGAAAGCGGAATGATAACTTCAATAAAATAATTCATTTTGCGCTTACTTTACCCGATGCCAGGTTTGTGACCTTCCAAAAAGGGGGATGCCTATGTAGCCACGAACGATGAGTTTGTCCTTTCCGTCCAAGGAAATTTTGCAATGGTACCATTTTCCTATTTTTGGATCCAGTACTTTTCCGCCATCATAAACATCATCGTCTTTTTTCATTCCCTTGATGATATTCATTCCGAGCACTGGTTTATCCTTTTCTTCCCCATCACATTTTTCGCATTTGATGTGTTTTTTCTCTTCTTCAAAAATTTCGATGACACGCCCATAAATCTTGCCTTTATGCTCGTAAATCTCTACAATTCCCTTTTCCTTTCCGCTGATGTCGTCAATGGTCTTCCATTTCCCGAAAATGGTTTGGCTAAAGCTGATTTGGCAGAATAAGATCGAAAAAAGCAGCAGGTTTATTTTCATTGTGACTCCAATTCTTTTTGTTTTTCGCGTTTGATGTGGTGTATGGAAGCATTCAGGTCAAATCCTAAAAGCAAAATCATACAATTTATCCAAATATAAAACATTACGACCAACAATGTGCCAATGGAACCGTAAAGCTCGTTGTATTTAGAAAATTTAACAACCCAGATTCCGAAGAAATATGACGAAATAATAATCAATATTGTAGTAAAGACAGAGCCAATAGAGATGAGAACTTCTCTTTTTTTCGCGCTTGATGCCGTATTTGAAAAGTATTGAAGTCGACATCAAAATCATCAAAATAACAAAAATATACCTACCCATTTCTATCAGCGGGATATTGTCTGACAATACATCCTGTATTTTTGTTTTCTGGATAAGCACCTCAAAAATCACGATTACAGCAACGGTTACGATCAAAATCATAGACAGCATGATTGATAAAGCCAACGCGACAAAATATTGCCTGAAGAATTTTCGCTTTAATGTGCTGTGTACATGGTGGCCGCTCTCAAAACCTCCAAGTATCGCATTGACACCATTGGTCATAAGCAGGATGGCCATCAGGAATCCGGTGGAAAGCAAGCCGCTATGACTATTGTGCAGGATGTCATTGATGATTTTATAGATCGCATCATAAGTTGTTGGCGGAACGCTTTGACGTACAAATCCAAGGAAATCATCCTGGAATCCTTCGATTGGGATATACGGAATAAGGTTCAGTATAAAAAGCATGAATGGGAACAGTGCCATAAAGAAGCTCCATGCGATTGCCGAAGCACGATAGGAAATGGCACCTTCTATAACGCCTATAAAATACAAATCAAGCAGATCATACAGTGATAAACCATGTAGCCACGGCAGTTTTATCCTTTGGGTCAAAAGGATCAGCTGTTTAATGACCGGTAATTTTGATAATCGGCTTTCTTTAACTTCAGTTGACATCTAAATTGCTTTTAGGCTTAAATCCATATTGTAAACCGAATGCGTCAATGCGCCCGAAGAAATGTAACCAACACCACACTCTGCGTATTGCCTGATGGTTTTCTCATTGATATTCCCCGATGATTCCGTCTGGCATTTATCGCCAATCAATTCAACAGCCCTGCGTGTATCCTCAAAATTAAAATTATCGATAAGAATCCTGTAAACACCTTCATTCTGCAATATTTCCCTGATCTCATCCAGGTTCCTGGCCTCAACAATAATCTTCAGGTCGAGCTTATTGAACTTTAGGAATTCCTTGGTTTTATTGATGGCATGGGTAATCCCACCCGCAAAATCATTGTGATTGTCTTTTAACATCACCATATCATACAACGCAAAACGATGGTTTTCGCCACCGCCAATCTTGACAGCCCATTTTTCACAGGCACGGAAACCCGGAGTTGTTTTTCGGGTATCGAGGATTTTGGTTTTCGTTCCTTCCAAAAGCTGTACATACTGATTTGTCTTGGTTGCAATAGCCGACATCCGCTGCATTGAATTGAGCACCAGCCGTTCCGCTTTGAGTATTGATTGCGAACTTCCGGCAACATGGAAAACAACATCGCCATGCTTTACCGCTGCCCCGTCGTTGATAAAAGTCTCAACTTCCAAAGTCGGGTCAACATTCCGGAAAATCATTTTGGCAAATTCCACTCCGGCAATAATTCCGGCATCCTTAACCAAAAGTTTGGCCTTTCCTTTGGCTTCAGCAGGAATACAGGCCATCGAGCTGTAATCGCCCGGACCGATATCCTCGCGGATTCCGTTTTGTATTATTATACTTAGTTCATTTTGAAACTGTTCTTCTGAAATCATCTGAAAAATTATTGATTGGCTAAAATAATTTGAAAATTTGGAAATTTGAAGATTTGAAGATTAAAAATTATTTTGGATACACAATTATTGATTGGATTGAACCGCTAATTTCATTGCTTAATAGTAATTTGTCAAAATCCATTTTCAAATTTCCAAATTTCCAAATCTTCAAATTAAACCCTACCTTTGCGCCACAACAACACTACATATGTACAAACTACTCATCCGCCCAATCCTCTTTTGGTTTGACCCTGAAGAAGTGCATCATTTTTCGTTTAGGTTCATCCGTTTTACAGCCAGAATCCCATTTGTTTCCAGTATTTTAAAATCGGTTTACGAAGTAAGTGATCCTCGTTTGGAACGTGAGGTATTTGGGCTCAGATTCAAGAATCCTGTTGGCCTTGCAGCCGGATTTGACAAAGATGCCAAATGCTATCAGGAATTATCCAATTTCGGTTTCGGGTTTATCGAAATCGGGACACTCACACCAAAACCGCAGGATGGGAATCCGAAAAAACGCTTATTTCGCTTAAAACCAGACAGTGCCATTATCAACCGGATGGGGTTTAATAATGGCGGCGTTGATGCAGCTGTTCTGCGCCTGAAAAAAAACAAAGGGGTTTTGATTGGCGGAAATATTGGAAAAAACAAGCTTACTCCAAATGAAGAAGCCGTTTCCGATTACATAATCTGCTTCAATTCCTTGTTTGATCATGTTGATTATTTTGTAGTCAATGTAAGTTCCCCTAATACGCCGAACCTTCGTGAGCTCCAGGAAAAAGAGCCCTTGACCAATCTTTTGCAAGAGCTGCAAAACTTAAATTCCAAAAAGCACGATCCAAAGCCAATCCTTTTAAAAATCGCACCCGATTTAACCAACGAACAATTATTGGATATCATTGATATCGTAAACGAAACCAAAATTGCCGGAGTCATCGCAACCAATACGACCATTTCACGCGAAGGGTTACAATCAGAAAACCAATCGGAAGCCGGAGGGTTGTCCGGAAAACCTCTGGCAAAACGCTCGACTGAAGTGATCCGTTTCCTTTCTGAAAAAAGCAATAACGCATTTCCCATCATCGGCGTAGGCGGGATACATTCGGCACAAGACGCATTGGAAAAACTGGAAGCCGGGGCAAGCTTGGTACAGCTGTATACCGGATTTATTTATGAAGGCCCAAAATTGGTTTCTGATATCAATAAAAAGATTTTACAGCAAAACCGGTAATTGGCATAAACTTCCAATTAGGATGGCTATACCAAAACTCAGTAGTGTTCCGATCAAAACGTATTCGGTCAGCTTTCGGTCTTTGGCAACTGTCAAATCGCCAAACCTGAAGATGGATTTTGCCGCCAAAAGGAAACCGGTTGCTTCAAAATGCCCCGAAATGATAAAGTAAAAAACAAATATCCTTTCGAGCATTCCGATATAATTCCCGGCGTTCATCAGTGAATCGTCTTTTTTATCCAGCTTATTTTCGGGTGTCCAGACAGAAATTATGTTTTTGATCAGGAATGATGTTGGCTTGGTCAGGAAAATGACAGCGGTCAGGATAACCCAAAATCTTTCGCTAAAATTGATTTCATCCATTCTGACATCAACATACAGCCAGCTTATCCCAATGATTACGATCAAATGCAGCAGCTGGTCTAACAGGAACCAATTGCGTTTGGTAGCCTCTGTTTGGAATTTCAGCTTTAGGAAATCGATAAAACCATGCAAAACCGCTAATCCTATGGCATAAAAAATAAACTCCTTTTCCCACACGAATAGCATTGCCAATGCGCCATGCAATAATGTATGGGCATACAAATAAATGCTTTTGTGCTTTTTGCTTTCCTTGTCCAAAACCCAGGATGTTGGTTGCAATAAAAAATCGCCTAAAAGATGGGCCAACAATAGTTTTACAAATACAATCATCATAACAAAGTTTTAATCCGTTTTCTGTAATAGGCATCTAAATCTTTGACCAAATCATAGTTGGCGCGCTTTTGACGGCGGCTGACCGCAGCCTGGTTGATACCAAGCCTTACCCCTATTTCTTCCTGTGATGCATTCGGGTTTTCGAGTGCGGCCAAAATAAACTCTGCCGATTGCTGTAGCCAATTGTCCATAAACGACAGACCCAGGCGGAACATCAGGTTCATTTCTTCGTCAAAATGAATGCTGCCCGAATTTATTGCGAGGTTAAGCTTTTGCTTTTTTAGGGTTTCAAAAAGCTCTCCAGAACGGACAAACGCACCGCCATTGCTTTCGGTTATTTTGCCTGCGTTATAATTTTTATCCCCAAAACCAAGGCTCATGCGGGCATCCAACTGAATCGACTTCAGGAATGCCTTGATCTGGAAAGCGGCCTTTAAGGCTTCTTCCGGTTTTTTGATTTCAAGCTGGAACTCATCTCCACGATAAATCTCCCAGTCATTCGGGCTTTTGCCAAAATTTTGGAGCTGTTTTTTCAGATCATCCATCCAATCCTGAGATGGCAGTTTACGTGAATTGATAATATCGCCTGTTATTATAACTATCATAATCAATGCTTTATAGATAAGACCACAACAAATATACTATTTTTTCATACATTATTACCAAAATGTGTAATATTTTAAATTATTACCAAAATATGTAATATTTAAGATTATTACCAAAATAAGTAATGATCCCAATTTTGAAATACTGTTTTTTTAGTTATTTTAGCAAACAGAAAACAACACTTTTGAATCCTAATATCAAAATCATCGAATGCCCACGCGATGCCATGCAAGGCATCAAGGATTTTATTCCTACCGAAAAGAAAGTGGAATACATCCAGTCTTTGCTGCGCGTTGGATTTGACACCATTGATTTTGGAAGCTTTGTATCTCCAAAAGCCATTCCTCAAATGCAGGATACTGCCGAGGTTTTGTCGCAATTGGATTTATCGCAAACACAAAGCAAGCTGCTGGCTATTATTGCCAATACGCAAGGGGCGCAAATTGCCTCTACACATAAGGAAATAAACTATCTGGGCTTCCCGTTTTCTATTTCAGAAAACTTCCAGATGCGTAACACACACAAAACAATTGCCGAAAGCCTGGTTACCCTTCAGGAAATTTTAGACATTGCCGACGCATCGAATAAAGAAGTCGTGGCCTATCTTTCCATGGGGTTCGGAAATCCCTATGGCGATCCATGGAACGTGGAAATCGTAGGCGAATGGACCGAAAAACTGGCCAATATGGGTGTGAAAATCCTTTCCCTTTCGGATACTGTAGGCAGCTCAACACCCGATGTAATTACTTATTTGTTTTCAAACCTGATTCCGAAATACCCGCACATTGAGTTTGGTGCCCATTTGCACACCACTCCAGATAAATGGCATGAAAAAGTGGATGCCGCCTACAAGGCAGGCTGTATCCGTTTTGATGGCGCCATCCAGGGGTTTGGCGGCTGCCCGATGGCAAAGGACGATTTGACCGGGAATATGCCTACCGAAAAGCTCCTATCCTATTTCACCACACAAAAGGCAAATACCAATACCAGCCCAATGAGTTTTGAAAGCTCATATAATGAAGCGTCGAAGATTTTTAATCAATATCATTGATTGTTTTTATTTTCAGTATAAATCGTATATTCATTTTTTAAATGCACAAAATTAAATTATGAAATTAAAATACTTCCCAAACATTATAATGCTCCTTGCTTTTTTAAGCACTACTTTTAGTAATGCCCAGGCTCCTGATATAGAATGGCAAAAAGTTTACGGAGGAACAGGTTCCGAACGTGCTAAATCAATTATTCAAACCAGTGATGGTGGCTATATTTTCGCCGGGGAATCTGATTCAGTAGATGGTGATGTAACAGGTAATCATGGTTCTCTTGATATCTGGATAGTAAAAATGAGTGCAACTGGTGCGCTTGAATAGCAAAAATGCTTGGGAGGCACAGGATCTGAACGGGCTAATTCCATTCAGCAAACTACGGATGGCGGTTATATCGTGGCCGGAATGTCTTCATCCACCACAATTGACGGGGATCCAACCGGAAACCATGGTTCAGGTGATTGCTGGATAGTAAAGCTGAGTGCAACAGGAGCTATCCAATGGCATAAATCTTTAGGAGGAAGCAACTATGACGAAGCAAACTCCATTTTACAAACTCTGGATGGAGGCTATATCGCAGTTGGCAATACGGATTCATTCGATGGGGATATTTCCGGACTTCATGGCACTTCCGGCTATAATGATTTTTGGATAATAAAATTGAGTGCAACAGGAGCTATCCAATGGCAAAAGTGTTTAGGCGGAAACCAAGACGATAGTGCGCGCTCCATTATCCGGACTTCTGATGGAGGCTATATCGTTACAGGAGAAGCCCGGTCAACCGATGGAGATGTTACCGGAGTACATATTGACTGTTGTTCTTATTATGATTATTGGGTAGTGAAACTAAGCGTAACAGGTACTATCGAGTGGCAGAAATCTTTAGGCGGAACTTATGATGATCGCCCGTCCTCTATCATTCAAACCATGGATGGAGGCTATGTTGTCGCAGGATTTACATCTTCAGTCAATGGGGATGTCACAGGGCGCATTTATAATGATGGCGACAGCTGGATCGTAAAACTGAGCCCTACAGGCACTATTGAATGGCAGAAATCTTTAGGAGGCACTGATAATGATTATGCCGTATCGGTTATTCAAACACCGGATGGCGGTTTTATTTTTGCAGGTTCCTATTATTCATTAAATGGAGATTTGGGAAATCATGGATACTTTGATTATTGGATCGTAAAACTCAATGCTACAGGAGATCTCCAATGGCAAAAAAATATCGGAGGCAGCAGTAGCGAAGCCGCTTTTTGCATTATACAGTCAGCAGATGGAGGCCTTGTTGTTTCCGGAAACTCCTTATCAAATAATGGAGACGTTACAGTAAACCACGGAATACTTGACTCCTGGATAGTAAAACTTTTTCCAGCCGATTTATCAAATACGGTTTATATTGACCCAATGCTGGCTTTTTTCCCAAACCCTGCAAAGGAATCCCTGACAGTAACAGTTAATTTCTTTACTCCTTCCCAGGAAATCACGATTACGGATATTCGAGGAAAAACAATCCTAAATCAAAAAGCACAAGGATTATCAACTACGATAAATACAAGTAATTTTGAAAGTGGGGTTTATTTGCTAAGCTTAGTTGACGGTACTAAAAAAACAACGAAAAAATTTATAATAGAATAGTTTTCTCAAAGCTTCTTGTATTGTCCTTCGTGTTTGGTCCGCAATTCAATTCGTTAAAAACTTCGTAAATCATATATCGCAAATCGTATATTTGACTTATATTTGCATGCAATTTAACTACAACTACAAATTGCATGAAAGCACACACAACTAAGATCGTTGGAGAAGGTTTAACCTACGACGATGTACTGCTCATCCCAAATTACTCTGAAGTTTTACCGCGCGAAGTCAATATCCAGTCGAAATTTTCGAGGAACATTACTTTAAACGTACCTATCGTTTCAGCCGCTATGGATACTGTTACCGAAAGCTCCATGGCAATCGCCATGGCTCAGGAAGGCGGAATCGGGGTTTTGCACAAAAACATGACCATTGAGCAACAGGCCGCCAAAGTCAGAAAAGTAAAACGTGCCGAAGCCGGAATGATTATAGATCCCGTAACGTTGCCATTAACAGCAACAGTCGGCGATGCCAAAATGGCTATGAAAGAATACGGAATTGGAGGTATTCCGGTGGTTGATGCAAACGGAATACTTAAAGGAATCGTAACCAATCGTGATCTGCGGTTTGAAAAAGTGAATTCACGTTCGATATTGGAAGTAATGACTTCAGAAAACCTGGTAACGGCAGTTGAAGGAACAACATTGCAGCAAGCCGAAGGGATACTTCAGGAAAATAAAATCGAAAAACTCCCGGTGGTAGATGATAACTTCAAACTTATCGGACTGATAACCTTTAGGGATATCACGAAGCTTTCGCAAAAACCAATTGCCAACAAAGACAAATTCGGCAGGCTTCGCGTTGCTGCAGCCTTAGGTGTTACCACTGATGCTCTGGAAAGAGCCACAGCCTTGGTAAATGCCGGGGTTGACGCAGTAATTATCGATACAGCTCACGGCCATACGCAAGGCGTTGTTACCGTTTTGAAAGAAGTAAAAGCCAAATTCCCCGAATTGGATGTCGTGGTTGGAAATATAGCAACTCCAGAAGCCGCATTATATTTAGTTGAAAATGGTGCCGATGCCGTAAAAGTTGGAATTGGACCTGGCTCCATCTGTACCACCCGGGTTGTGGCCGGAGTAGGATTTCCGCAATTTTCCGCAGTTTTGGAAGTTGCAGCTGCTTTAAGAGGAACCGGGATTCCGGTTATTGCCGATGGCGGGATCCGCTATACCGGAGAACATTCCTAAAGCTATCGCTGCCGGAGCGGATTCGGTGATGCTTGGTTCATTATTGGCAGGCACAAAA
Organism: Flavobacterium sp.; assembly: GCA_049841115.1. Lineage (GTDB taxonomy): Bacteria > Bacteroidota > Bacteroidia > Flavobacteriales > Flavobacteriaceae > Flavobacterium. The sequence goes on along the minus strand of JASGHQ010000002.1, from coordinate 78,300 downwards.
GAATCACCGGGAGAAACCATCATTTTTGAAGGAAGAAAGTTTAAATCCTATCGCGGAATGGGTTCTGTGGAAGCCATGCAGGAAGGTTCTAAAGACCGTTATTTCCAGGATGTGGAAGACGATATCAAGAAATTGGTCCCAGAAGGAATCGTAGGGCGTGTTCCTTATAAAGGTGAATTAAACGAAAGCATGCAGCAGTTTGTAGGTGGGCTTCGGGCCGGTATGGGGTACTGTGGTTCTAAAGACATCCCAGCGCTTCAGGAATCTGGCCGCTTTGTCAGGATTACCGCAAGCGGAATCGGTGAAAGCCATCCGCACAATGTAACGATTACCAAAGAAGCTCCAAATTATTCAAGATAAGGATCATGGAATGGTTTTTGCCTGATCAATAAAAAAACCAACAACCTAAAACCTTATGGAAAATAAAATCGTCATCCCGAATCCTTGTAATGAAAATTGGAATTCGATGAAACCCAATGAAAAAGGAAGATTTTGTATGTCGTGCAACAAAACAGTTGTGGATTTTACAAAAATGAAGAATCCGGAAATTCAAAAGTATTTCGTAGAAAATTCAAGTGAAAAAATTTGTGGGCATTTCAAATTTACTCAGGTTGAAAGCGATCCAAATTCTAATTATTCAAAATTTAGAAATAGGTTCAACCGCATACAAATTAAACCGCTTAAAATACTCGCTTTGCTTTCATTAACTGCATTTTTCTCATTATCAAGCTGCATGATGGGCAAAAGAGCGCAAACAACAGATGGTGAACCAGAAATTGCTACAGATACCATCCATGAAAATGGAACAAAGAATGAATTACAAAACGAAGGGCATAAAACCGATTCGCTCACAATAGAAGAAAAATTGGTAAAAGAGAAAAAATAAACATTTCTTATTGCTAAAAACAGGAACCAAAGGCATAAGGATAACTTATGCCTTTTTTATTTATTATCAAATCGACAAAAAATACCTAATATTTTAACTACCCCTAAATTTTATAGGGTTGATTTTTTAAAATTAATAAAAATAAAATATAAGATGTGTTTTTTACAGAGGTTTATTTATAAAATAAATATTTTTATAAAAACATCATCAACTATGTCCACCCGAAAAATAGTCTTGAGCATTACCCTAACTGTCATTTTGATTTTGACGTTCTTTTCAAATCTTATCTTCAAAAGCCAGGCCGCTGCTCCATCTGCAATAAAATTTGATACCGGAGACACCGCCTGGATGATCGTAGCGACTGCCTTAGTCCTGTTGATGACACCGGGATTAGGCTTTTTTTATGGCGGAATGGTAGGCAAGAAAAATGTAATCAGTACGATGCTTCAAAGCTTTATGGCAATGGTAATCGTGAGCGTATTGTGGGTCATCATTGGCTACGGACTGTGCTTTGGCCCGTCAATCGGAGGTTTCATAGGAAATCCGGCCCCAAACCTTTTTTTTAACAATGTAGGCACTACTACTTCATGGAAATTAGCCCCAACAATCCCATTGCTGCTGTTTGCGCTTTTCCAGGTTAAATTTGCCATCATAACTCCGGCACTTATTACCGGGGCGTTTGCGGAACGGATCCGGTTTTGGTCTTACCTGCTTTTTATGATTCTGTTCATACTTTTCATTTATACGCCTCTTGCCCACTGTACCTGGCATCCCGAAGGGATATTCTTCAAGATGGGAGTTTTGGATTTTGCAGGAGGAACCGTGGTTCATATGAGCGCAGGCTGGGCAGCATTGGCTGGTGCAATTTTTTTGGGAAAAAGAAAAGGGCAAAAGGCAAATCCGGCAAGAATAACTTACGTGCTATTAGGAACGGGATTACTCTGGTTTGGCTGGTTCGGATTCAATGCAGGCTCCGCAATGGGGGCCAATGGACTGGCAGCCCAGGCATTGGGTACAACAACCGTAGCGGCAGCGGCAGCATCAATGGCCTGGGTATTTTTTGATAAAATATTGGGGCACAAATTATCGGCAATGGGCGCCTGTATCGGAGCTGTTGTGGGTTTGGTCGCGATAACCCCGGCAGCAGGATTTGTAAGCATAGCCCATGCCATTACGATCGGTATAGTTTCAAGCATTATCAGCAATCTTGCCGTAAGCAATTTCCCGAAAGGAAAAATCGACGATGCCCTGGATGTTTTTGCCTGCCATGGTGTTGGCGGAATGACCGGAATGATTTTAACGGGGGTATTTGCATCAAAGGCAATAAACCCGGCAATTACCGATCAGGGACTTATCTTTGGGGAAACCAGATTATTCCTGAATCAGATGACTGCCCTAATTGTAGTTTCTGTATTTGCGTTTACAGCTTCGTATGCGCTTTTTTTTATCACCAATAAAATTACGCCACTTCGCGTAAGCCATGAAAAAGAAGAGCTTGGGCTCGACATTTCCCAGCATGGGGAGTTTCTGTAAATGCAATTTATTCTATAATTTTCAAATGAAATTGAGAACAGGCTCTCTTTATCTAAAAATGCCAACTTATCTAAACTTAAAAACCACATGTCCCCGCTGTAATGGAAATAGAAGCAAAACGTATTGTCTTCATCACAAAAGAAAATATACTCGGGGCATCCTGCATTATAGGTATCGATGGTTTTGAAAATCCGGATGAACTCAATAAATTCAGAACTGCTGATTTTTATAGCTTCGTTATAAAATGACTTGCCTATTTTATTCTCGAGCTCATTATAAATAAAGTCAAAATCACCATCGTCCAAAACATCTGAATTGTTAAAGAAATTGAGTTTCAAATGTGAGATTATATATAGGTTTTGCACATTTTGGTTAATCAATAATTCTGATACAATTTTGGAAAACTTCAGTATGTAGCCATTAGAGTCAACAGCTGCCTTATCATAACTTATGGTAACTTTATTTGCGAAGGCCTTTGATTCACATGAATCGAGCATATCAAACATTTCAAGATATTCTCTTTTTTCATCTTCATTAAATTCATCCAAATCTTCTTCATCAAACATCATTTTCTGAATTTGGTGAATCTCATTTCGAATTAAAGATAATTTTAAAAAGGCTTCTCTTCTGGATAGTAACTCCGGCATATTTAAATTCCCGTATAATTAGCCGGCGTTATTTTCATCAATTCGTCCTTTATTTCCTGGGAAACTTCCAGCGTTGCGATAAAATCATGAATGGCTGTTTTGTCAATAACCGTATTGGTACGGGTTAAGCCTTTCAACGCTTCATATGGGTTGGGATAGGCTTCTCTTCTTAAAATCGTTTGGATTGCTTCGGCGACTACAGCCCAGTTTTTTTCCAGATCTTCGGCAAATTTGGATTCGTTAAGCAGCAATTTGTTCAAACCTTTCAAGGTTGCATCAAAGGCAATCAGCGTATGTCCAACCGGCACACCAATATTCCTCAAAACCGTACTATCGGTAAGGTCGCGCTGTAATCTGGATATTGGCAGCTTAGCCGAAAGATGCTCAAACAAAGCATTGGCAATCCCCAGGTTTCCTTCCGAATTTTCGAAATCGATTGGATTTACTTTATGCGGCATCGCCGAAGAACCAATTTCACCGGCTTTGATCTTCTGCTTAAAATAATCCATTGAAACATAGGTCCAGATATCGCGGTCCAAATCGATAATGATGTTATTGATTCGTTTCAATGCGTCAAAAAATGCGGCAAGATGATCGTAATGCTCAATCTGTGTTGTTGGGAATGAATGCTGTAAACCAAGCGTTTCTTCAACAAATCTGGTTCCGAATTGCTTCCAATCTACCTCAGGATACGCCACATGGTGCGCATTGTAATTTCCGGTAGCGCCACCAAATTTGGCTGCAAACGGAATATTGAACAGTAACCGCAGCTCGTTCCTCCAAACGCTCTACAAAAACCAGGATCTCTTTTCCCAAACGTGTTGGCGAAGCCGGCTGTCCATGGGTTCTGGCCAACATGGATACATCTTTCCATTCAACCGAAAGCTCCTTTAATTTTGAGATCAGGGCAATCAATGACTTGAGGTAAACTTCCTGAAAAGCTTCTTTTGTGGATAACGGAATTGCAGTATTATTGATGTCCTGCGAAGTAAGCCCAAAGTGGATAAACTCCTTGTGTTGCGACAAACCAAGGCTTTCAAATTTTTCTTTGATGAAATACTCAACTGCCTTTACATCATGGTTGGTGGTCAGTTCTGTGTCTTTGATCCAAAGCGCATCTTCGGTGGTAAAATTTTTATACAGATCGCGTAAGCTTTCATAAACCTTAGGATCGATGCCTTTCAATTGTGGCAGTCCAGCTTCGCATAAGGCAATAAAATATTCTATTTCAACCAGTACGCGGTATCTTATCAGGGCTTCTTCTGAAAAATAATTTGATAGCGATTTGGTTTTGCTTCTGTATCTTCCGTCAATTGGAGATACTGCATTTAGTGAGGTTAGTGACATTTGTTGTGTTGTTGCTTAGAAAGATGCAAATTTAGTCAATCCTATTTAGAATATAGAATATTAAGATGTAGAAAATAGGCTAAAATCGCTGTCCGGAAACATCTTTTCCCTAAGCTTCCTTCTTTATATCCTTTAACAGCTTTTCACTTAAATACGGAACACCTCCGGTAGCGTTCATCGGGATGATTTCCAGCGGGTTTTGCAATGCTGAGATGCTTGCCGGCTTCGGATCGATATAAAAAACAGGAACCGCTGGACGTGCATAATGCATCAACCCAGCAGCAGGATACACTTGAAGTGATGTTCCAATTACCGCAACATAATCTGCTTGTTCTATAATACTTACAGCTTCTTCAAGCGCAGGAACCATTTCACCAAACCAAACAATATGCGGACGCAGTTGGTTTCCTTTATCATCAATATCACCGATAGTCAAATCGCCCTCCCAATCCAGGATATAATTTTCATTTACCGTGCTCCGGGCTTTTAATAATTCGCCATGCAGATGCAACACTCTGCTGCTTCCGGCCTGCTCATGCAGGTTGTCCACATTTTGGGTAATGACATGTACATCAAAATCATTTTCCAGTTCAGCCAAAACCAAATGCCCCTTATTCGGCTTTACTTCATGCAACTGCCGGCGCCGCTGGTTGTAAAAATCCAAAACCAGTTCCCTGTTTTTGCGCCAGCCTTCAGGCGAAGCAACTTCCATAACATCATGCCCTTCCCACAAGCCATCGGCATCGCGAAAGGTTTTGATTCCGCTTTCGGCACTGATTCCGGCTCCGGTAAGCACCACAAGTTTCTTTTTCATACTAGTTATTTGCCAATAAAATTACGTTAATTTATTATTTTTACCTAAAACCACTAGTTATGGAACGACTCAAAAAGCTAATTTTCAGGTTCTTTTTTGTTTATTTTTTCCTTACGATTGCTCCTTGGACCTGGCCCGCAGTGCTTCCTTGGTTCAAGTTCATCAACGAAATCCACTCCAAGGCAATGCAATTGATTGTCTTTCGGTTTAATGATTGGTTCCTACATATTAAAGACACCTTGAATACAGAAGGTTTTGGCAGTGGCGACACTTCCTATGGCTGGGCGGAGTTTTATACCATCATCATTTTAGCATTCGGGACTTCAATTGTCTGGAGCTTCTTTGAAAAAAAGGAAAAAAATTCCCGAATACTTGCCTACTGGCTGCACAACCTGGTGCGGTACAACCTGATATTCGTTGCATTCAGTTATGGGATCATCAAGCTGTTTGCACTGCAGATGCCTGCGCCCAACCTAAGCCAGCTCGCTACGCCGTTGGGTGATTTCCTTCCAATGCGTTTCTGCTGGATCTTTATCGGCTATTCTCAGCCGTATGAGGTTTTTTCAGGTGTTATGGAAGTTGCCATTGGATTGCTTTTGCTTTACAGAAGGACGATTCCGCTTGGATTGATTGTAGGGCTTGGCGTTTTCATCAATGTTTTTGTGCTGAACCTGAGCTATGACATTCCGGTAAAATTATATTCGATGCAGATTGTAATCTGCTGTTTGTTCCTATTAGCCATTGATTATAAACAATACCTTAATTTCTTCATCTTCAACAAGCCTACCATCCCTACTTCGGGTTATGCCTTCCGTTTTACGAAAAGATGGAAAAGGATTGGAAGGGTTGTATTAAAATCGGCCTTCCTCTTGCTTGTTTTGGGCTGGAACCTTTATGATTGCTATAATTGGTACAATGAAGCAAACAGCATCGAAAAACCTATCATTCCGCAAGGTATTTACCATATCAAAGCTTTCAAAAAAAACCATCAGCTTACTGCGATAGATGCCAACGATTCGCTGGCATGGAAAGACTTCATTTTTGACAAACAAAAACTGGGAAGCATCAAAACCTGCGATACTTTGTTAAGAAAACGCTACAGCAGAGGCTACTTCGTTTATGAGGCTGACCCAAAAAAACAAACGATATCGTTTAAGAAAAGCTTTTCGGACAGCATTGATTTATTTGTAATGAACTATAAAATCACTGGCAAAAAGCTGGAGCTGGAAGGCAAACTCGGGAACGATACCCTGTATTACGAGCTTGAAAAAAGCGGCAAGGCATTTCCTCTGGCGAAACGGCATTTCCATTGGATATCCGAAGCTAACAGATAAATAGTATTTTTGCCCGATAAAACCAAAAACATGATTGACCTTGATTACCTTATCTATCTCGAAGGATTTTTAACCGACAACCGCAAAGAACGCTTTATGGACGTGCTGCAAAACCGCACCAATCATTTTACGATTGCTGTGGAAGATGTCTATCAATTCCATAACACAAGTGCTGTGATGCGCAGTTGTGAGGTTTTTGGCATCCAGCAAATCAACATTGTTGAGCAGCGGTTTGGGAAAAATATCGATAAAGAAATTGCAATGGGTGCCCAAAAATGGGTCGACATCAATAAGTTTGAAAACATTTCCAACTGTATAGAAACATTAAAAAACCAAGGCTATCAAATTATAGCCACTACGCCACACAATGATTCCTGCCTGCTTCATGAATTTGATGTAACCAAAAAAAGCGCATTGTTTTTTGGCACTGAAAAAGAAGGTCTTTCACCAGAAGTAATGAGCAAAGCCGATGGATTTCTAAAGATTCCTATGGTGGGCTTTACCGAAAGCCTGAACATTTCGGTATCAGCGGCGATTATCATACAGGACATCACAACTCGACTGCGCCAATCCAACATCAACTGGAAGCTTTCAGAAGAAGAAATCCTTAAAAAACGCCTAGCATGGGCACGAAATTCGATTAAGGACATCAAGCGCATTGAAGCGCGCTATTATTCCGAAAGATCAGATTCCTAATTTTTTGCGCAACTCCTGCTGATGATTAAGCTTGGATTGATTGTGGATGTTTCTGACATACTTTGTCCAGCTAAACCCCAGCAATATTAGCGAAGGAATGATCAAAACAAAGAAATTCATGAATGCATCTATTGTTCTTTTTTCTTTGTAAGACATTGGAAAACAGAGAAAGGTTAGCGCCAGAAGGTATAAACTGAGCCCGGCAAAAATAAAACTCACAAGGTATAACCGTTCCTTTCCCTGAAGATAATATTTGACCTGAAATAGGCCTACGATAAAAACAGTCCAGAAAAAAGTACAGATCAAGGCAATCATGTACCCATTGAACGCATTGTCGTGATGTCCTTTATTGGTGTAATCCGGGTCAAAATCTATACTGGCAAAAACGTAAACCAAATAGGCAGCAATCAGCATTATAGCCAGTATCAGGAATTTGTCAAAGTATTTTATTGGTTTCATCCGATACAAATCAAAGTGATTTGCCAATTAATCGTTTAGGTATTTCTCATGCTTTTTGGACAATACCTTGTATTGCTCATAGCACTCGCTAATGGCGTCCATGATCTGCAGGTCGTTGGCTGTTTTGATGAAATCCTCTGAATAGTTGCAACGAACAAGGATATCCGCAATTTCCTTTTTATCAACACCAAGCAGGACACCCAGCATTTCCCTGTCGAATTTTGACTCTAAAAGATGCCTTACGGTATCATCTTTTTTCATCTTTTTCAGTTTCTTGAGTTCATTGGATTTGTTCCCAAAGAAGTTGTAGAGCATGTCCGCCGGATTAAAGATAGAACCTAAAACCCTTGAAAATGCTCCTGGTGACGAGCTTCCTGTTTCGTAACCCTGTGGCAGGCCGGAAATACTATAACGGTAATTTTCTTTTTCAGGGATTAATTTAGAGTCGACTTCAAGATAACCGGTCAGGTCGTATTTCTTTACGATCACTTCTTCCAGGGCGATTGCCTTTTCGGTCAATTGCAGTTTGGCAGTTCCATTCTTAAGCCAGTCATTGGTTACCCTTACGCGCAGCGACTGGTATCCCAGCAACGAAATATGCAGCGTATCATTGACACTCACCTCTAGTTCAAAATATCCTTTTTTATCGGTTACAACACCTTTTACTTTATTTATATTGATAACGTTTGCATTGGCAATTGGCAACAGGTTATTATCATTGACAATAGTTCCGCTGACTTTTTGCCCAGCCGGATCCTGCGCCACCGCAAGTGTAGAAAATGCAATTAAAAAGTAAAGGAATAAATATCTCATAGTCATTTTTGATGGTTTAAAAGTATGAAACTCTTTTAAGATATTTTAGGGTTTGGCTTCAGAATTAGAAGAAAATTAACAAATTGAGGCAAATACCTCAAAAATTGCGGTTTTGACCGAAATAAATGGGATATGTGATTTAAGATTAACGATTGCTGATTGCAGAACTGACTCATTCAGAAATAAAAAACTCCGTTTGTTTAAACGGAGTTTTTTTTATTAGCTTCTTCTCGATTTTCTGTTTTTAGCAGCTTCAAAGGAACGGCCAGCCGGCTTATCGCTTCTTTCAGAACGCCTTGGCGCTCTTTCTTCCCTTTGAAAAGAACCTGGCTCTCTTCTGGAACCACCTTCCCTTCTCGGTCTTTCGGAACGGTCAGATCTTCCTTCACTGCGGAATCCGCCTTCTTTCCTTGAACCAAAACCTTTACGGTCTCCGCCAAAGCTTCTTTCGCCTCTTCCGCCACTTCTTCCGTTGTGGTCACGTCTTGAGCTGCTGCTTCCGCCTTCGTTTTTAGAAATTTCAACATTGATACGGCGTCCGTGTAATTCGTAGCCGTTTAGTGTCGACATTACTTTTTCGGTAAATTCGCCATCGGTATTAAAGAAAGAGAATCCTTCCTTAACATCAACCTTGAATACGTCATCACGGCCTAAATCCAACGTTTCTTTTAAGAAATCTTTCAACTGCATCCAGTCGAAATCATCACGCGCGCCAATGTTGATAAAATAACGAACAGGATCTCCTGCCCTGATTTCTCTTGGTTCAGAAGAGCTTCTTTCAGCTTTCTCTCCAGATAAATCACGTTTCTTTTTGTAATAGGCAATGAATCTGTTGAATTCTACAGAAACCATTTTTTTGATCAGTTCCTCTTTTGACAAACCATCAAGAACTTCGTTGATAGCAGGAAGGTAGTTGTCTATTTCATGGTCTACTTCGGTATCCTTGATTTTATTTGCCAAATGCAATAATTGGATTTCACAGATTTCGATTCCGCTTGGAATGGTTTTTTCTTCAAACTTCTGTTTGATGATTCTTTCTATAGCCGAAATCTTGCGCAATTCACTTTTGGTGATGATTACGATAGAAGTCCCCAATTTACCTGCACGACCAGTCCTTCCTGAACGGTGGTTATAGGTTTCGATTTCATCCGGCAACTGATAATTTACTACGTGCGTCACGTTATCAACATCAATTCCGCGTGCCGCAACATCTGTCGCAACCAGCATCTGGATTTGACGTCCGCGGAATGATTTCATAACACCATCACGCTGTGCCTGGGACAAATCACCGTGCAAAGCAGCTGCGTTGTATCCGTCTTCAATCAGTTTTTCGGCAACTGCCTGAGTATCGCGTTTTGTCCTACAGAAAACTACAGAGAAGATATCCGGATTGGCATCTGCCAAACGCTTCAATGCTTCGTAACGGTCACGTGCATTCACACAATAAAATTCGTGTGAAACGGTAGCCGATCCTGAGTTTTTATGTCCAACAGTAATTTCTTGTGGCTCAGCCATGAATTTTTTGGCAATGCGCGCTACTTCTGCAGGCATCGTTGCTGAGAACAGCCAAGTTTTTTTCTCGTCTGGGGTATCAGACAATATCGAAACGATATCTTCATAAAATCCCATGTTCAACATCTCATCTGCTTCATCAAGAATACAGTAATTGATGTTTTTGATGTTTACTAGTCCACGATTGATCATGTCCTGCATTCTTCCCGGGGTAGCCACAATGATCTGTGCTCCCCTTTTCACCTCGCGGGCCTGTTCTGTGATGCTTGCTCCACCATAAACTGCCACTGTATGTAAACCCTTTACATATTTTGAGTATTGTTTAATTTCGTTGGTGATTTGTAAGCAAAGCTCACGTGTTGGCGATAAAATAAGCGCCTGTGTGCTTTTGTCTTCAGCATCAATTTTCTGAATCAGCGGAAAACCAAAAGCTGCCGTTTTCCCTGTACCTGTTTGTGCTAAAGCTACTAAGTCTGTTTCTTGTTCCAATAAAACCGGAATAGCCTTTTCCTGCACTTCTGACGGATTCTCAAATCCTAGATCCTTGATCGCCAGCAGTAACGACTCATTCAGACCTAATTGTTCAAATTTATTCATATATTATTTTAAATTGGGTGCAAAGGTAGTCTTTAAATACCATAAAGCCTAATTTAAAATTAACTGATAATCAATAATTTAAATGATTTAACGATTTATTCACAATTAAAAACCGTTTATAAAGCCGGATGTTGCGGATTTTTTATTTCAAAAAATCAACTAATTGCATTACGGCCAGCCCACGATGGCTTATTAATGATTTCTCTTCTATCGACAATTCCGCAAAAGTCTTATCATAGCCATTAGCCACAAAAATAGGATCATAACCAAAGCCATTAGCACCAATTTTTTCGTCTATGATTTTTCCTTTGATGATTCCGGTAAACAGGGTTTGTTTTCCATTAAGATTTAAAGCAATCACTGTTTTGAATTGTGCCGACCGGTCAGGCTTATCTGTGAGGTTTTGCAACAGTTTGTCCATATTGTCATTGGCATCTTTCTGCTCACCGGCATAGCGGGCCGAATACACTCCGGGCTCGCCGCCCAAAGCCATTACTTCCAAACCAGTATCATCGGCAAAACAATCGTAGCCAAATCTCTTTGTAACATAATCAGCTTTCAGTATGGCGTTACCTTCAATGGTATCAGCAGTTTCAGGTATATCCTCAAAGCAGCCAATATCTTCCAGGCTTAAGATTTCTATAGTTTGGGGAAGCAATAATTGAATTTCCTTTATTTTGTTTTTGTTGTTGGAAGCGAAGACGAGTTTCATTGGATTATTTTTATAGCAAAGATGAGAATAAAATCTGTAGTATTATTCACAACAAACATCATTTTCTCCAGATACAACTATCGTATATCCGTTAAATGATGTTGTTCATCGATTCTGTGAATATTCCCCACCGTCAAAAATAGAAGAGGCCCCTAACCTAAATAAATTTGTCCTGTAGATGAGTAGTTGCCCCGGATAAAACGGCTACTAAATTGAATAGGCACTTGCCCCGTGCCTATTTTTTGAGGATTTGATTTGGTTAAATAGTCGGGCACATCGCCGAAATTTACAGGAAGCTGTAAGGATAAAATAAGGATTAGAGTTTTGTTTTTAATGACGAAAGCTTCCGGTTAAGGCGATGTGCGAAGGCTAAAAGCCAATAAATATAAAACCCAAAACTATTAATAAAACTAAGAATCATGGATTTCAGATCAAGAATAATGAATTTCCTTTGGGCCACAACTTATGAAGCCCCGGAAATTGACCGCGAAGCATGGGTGGAAAACCTTATTATGGATCAAATGAATTTATAATTTATCCTGTTATGGTGCATTCGATTAAAATTCGAAATTGTCATTAGGTGTAAACTAAATTTATAATTACTTTTGCCACGTAAAACTCATACGGATTATGGTAAAAGATTTATTCGAAAGAATACAGAACAATAAAGGCCCGTTAGGAAAATGGGCTTCACAGGCAGAAGGATATTATGTGTTCCCAAAACTAGAAGGAGAACTTGGTCCGAGAATGCAATTCCACGGAAAAGAAATTTTGAACTGGTCTATCAATGATTACCTGGGCTTGGCTAACCACCCTGAAGTACGTCAGGCTGATATTGATGCCGCTACACAATATGGCGCCGCATACCCAATGGGTGCGCGCATGATGAGCGGTCATACTAACTTCCACGAACAATTGGAAAAAGAGTTGGCTGCTTTTGTTGATAAAGAGTCAGCTTATTTATTGAATTTCGGTTACCAGGGAATGGTTTCTGCCATTGACGCATTGGTTACCAAAAATGATATCATTGTTTACGATGTCGATTCACATGCCTGTATTATTGATGGTGTGCGCCTCCACATGGGAAAACGTTTTACATACAAGCACAACGATTTGGAAAGCATGGAGAAAAACCTTCAGCGCGCTTCCAAAATGGCTGAAGAAACCGGTGGCGGAATCCTGTTCATTACCGAAGGTGTGTTTGGGATGCGCGGCCAGCAGGGGAAACTGAAAGAGATTGTGGAAATGAAAAAGAAATACAATTTCCGCCTTTTGGTTGATGATGCACACGGATTTGGAACTCTAGGGAAAACTGGCGCCGGCGCCGGTGAAGAGCAAGGGTGCCAGGACGGGATTGATGTTTATTTCTCTACGTTCGCCAAATCGATGGCAAGCATCGGAGCGTTCCTGGCCGGAGATAAAGACATCATCGACTACCTGAAATACAACCTGCGTTCTCAGATGTTTGCCAAATCATTGCCAATGATCCAAACGCTGGGTGCCTTGAAAAGACTACAGTTATTAAGAGATAATCCTGGGCTGAAGGACAAGCTTTGGGAAAATGTAAATGCACTGCAAAACGGATTGAAGGAACACGGATTCAACATTGGCGATACCAATACCTGCGTAACCCCGGTTTATCTTGAAGGTTCCATCCCGGAAGCGATGGTCATGGTAAACGATTTGAGGGAAAATTACAACATCTTCCTGTCTATTGTAGTGTATCCGGTAATTCCAAAAGGTATTATTTTGCTTAGGATGATCCCAACAGCTTCGCATACTTTGCAGGATATTGAAGAAACATTGACTGCATTTGACGCCATACGCGAAAAACTGACTAATGGAACCTATGCAAAATTAGCGGAAGCTAATGTAGAGGATATGGCATAACTGGAGCCGTTAGACTCTTAGGTTATCAAAATAAAAAAGCCCGCAAATTTGCGGGCTTTTTGTTGTATCTATTTTATTTATTCCTTGATAAATTTCTTGGTTATGGTTTTTGAGTCTTTTTTAAATGCCACATAGTAAATTCCGCTTTGCAAACCGGAAACATCAATAGAGACTTGATTATCTGTAGTGTTAGATGGTTTTAATTGTATTTCCTGGCCAAGGCTGTTAAATATCTTGAAATTGGCACTTTGAATAGCAGCATTAGACGAAACGTTTAAGATGGAAGATGTTGGATTTGGCGATAGTGAGATTTCAAGAGCATTAGTAATGCCCTCAGCCATTTTACCTTGTCGGATTCTAATAACCCCAATCGAAACTACATTACTGTAAGTGTCATAAGCTAAAAAATTACCAAAAGGTGTAGTATAATATTCAAATCTAACAATTCTTCTGTAATTAATAGTCGTTCCATAAGTAGTTATGGCCGGAGGTAAAAAATCTTTGCCATTTGCTCCGGCAATATTTGTCCAGGAAAAACTCCTTCCCTGCTCTTGCCATTGGTAGGTCATTGACGGCGATCCAGTTATACCAGAGCTTCCTCCATCTGCAATACTAAATTCTGGAACCGAGCCAATAATTGTTTGTGGCAATGGAATATCTGGAGATGATGATGTTGAAGTTAGAGTTTGAGAACAGCACAAGGTATTCGAAGCTGAAGGCCTTCTGAAAACAATTGTAATTACATTACTAACTAAACTAATATTTTGATATTTTGCAATACGTCTAAAGTTATAATCAGTAGTATAATACTCAGGGACAAAACCATATATATTATCAGTTGTGCCATTTGGGATGTTTTTCCAGTTATTGCCGCTATATCTATATTGCCATTGATATGTAATTTCATTTGAATTGGCATAATTATCCCCTCTTACAGGAGTATGATTTGGATTAGCCAGTACATTTAGATTTACATTAGCTCCCGTGGCAGTAAGATTCAGTTCGCTCGCTTGGCTGATTTCATAATTTCCATTTCCCATCTGAATGGCATTTGTGGATATAACATTTGATCCAATCGGATTTGGAACAACATTAATTTGAGCTCTGTTTGAATAACTACCTTTTACATTTCTTGAAAAATAACATGAGTCAAAAAAATAATCAGATTCAAAGGTTGTAGATGAATTTCCTGTCGAATAATTTTGAACTTGGTAAGGATATCCGTTTTTGTGCCAGGAACCTACTACATCAGTTGGCAATGCTGACCCTGTTAACGACACCTTATCTCCTTTTCGTATTGTCTGACTGCAACAAACAGTATTTGTTCCGGTATAAGGCGGATTTGGTGTAGTCGTGGTTCTTGATCCTCCGGCAACCAAGATATTCGATGAAGAATCGGCGACATTATTGTTATTGATATATTTGGCATAAAAGACACCTCCCGAAGCAAAAAACGCTGATTTTGTTAAGGTTACCGTAATATTCGGAATGCTTGAAGTATAAGTGGTTTGGGTAACAAACGGCGGATAAGTAACTATAAAAGTCACCGCAGCAAAACCAACCTGCACCTCATTTTCAGTAGATGAGGCTTTATAATATAGAAAAAGATTTCCAAAAGTATTGGTTGTAGCCCCATTCAAGGTTTTCAGTTTTACATCCAAAGTAACATTGACACTGGAAGTAATGCCTAAATTAATAGTGTTGTTTGTGAGGTTGGCTCCACTAACCTTTACATTCTCGGTAGTAACTGTAACATCTCCTGCAAATGCATAAGATAAAACTAAAATCATAAAAAAACTGAGTAATTTTTTCTTAAAATCCATAAGTTGTGTGTTTTAATTATTTAAAATATTTACCTCAATAATAGCGGAATTCTTCACACAAAAAAAATGAAAATGATATTTTAACATATAAGAAAAATTTCACATAATAATTCTCCGAAAATTAAATTTTCACCAATAAAAAAGCCCACATCTAGTGGGCTTTTTTATTAACTCCTTTGAACTTTATTTAATTTTTACGATTTTATTTTCCTGGATATTGAACTGTTTTACAACATCTTTGTATTCTTTGCTTTTTAATGGTTCAGCGGTTTTACCAAAAAATCCAGGAACCACAACTACCCTTATAACCTGGTTAGTCCTAAATGCAAGGGAAATTCCTTCTAAATCATAACCTTCTAAATAAGTGGTAGCTTTTGTTGTCGTAAAACTAAAATCATACCTAAAATCTAAAGTCCCATCATTAAAATAAAAAGTTTGCGGCATTGGTTTCCATACATCCTGGCCATTTACAACATCATCCAGCCTGTAAAGCAAAACCATATCAGAAGTGTAAATCGGATGCGGGAAAAAAAGTACCGAAGTATAGTTATTAGAAGCCAGATAATTTACATTAAGGCTATATTCCCAAACTTCGCTTATAGTATCGTTGTCAACATCGTCGTCTTTGCTGCAGCTACTTAGCGTCATCATCCCGAAAACGGCTAAGATTAAAGTAATTTTCTTCATGGTATTGTTTTTTGAGTGTTTGTAATTATTTTTCATGATTATTTTTTTAATGATTGATTTATAATGGGCTGTCCATTAACTGTGCCAAAATTTCCATTTTAACAAAAATTTGTGCAAATCCTACTTCGGAAAAAATTTGTAATTTTAAACCCATGGGAAGAAATAATGCCAAAAATATAAAAGCGCACAACGACAAGCTCCACAAGGCACAAGATAAGGAAAAAGCCAAAAAGGTTGCGCGCGAACAGAAATTAAAAAACATTTTAAGGAAATTCAATGATGGCAAACAAGAAAATGAGCGTTAATTTCAGGGAAACCGTTTTCTTTTTTGTTTCTTTTTCTACCCTATTCTGCTCTGCGCAAACAACGAAAGAAGAATTAGTCCAACTGGGCCAGAAACAGCATCATGATGAAAATTATGAAGAAGCTATTGCTTTTTATAACAAAGCCCTGGCATTGGATCCCAATTATATTACGGCCTACATAGACCGGGGCGACAGCTATTTTGAAAAACAGGATTATGCCAATGCACTGATCGATGCAAATAAGGCAATAGCACTGAATCCCGAAAGCGCCATCCCGCATCATCACAAAGGCCTGGCACTACAATCGCAAGGAAAAAATGAAGAAGCCATTGACGAATACGACAGGGCGATCAATCTTGATAAAAGCTATTTCATTGCCTATTCCGATAAAATACGTGCGCAATTGGCCGCCAAAAAACCAGAAGAGGCGCAAAAAACGGCCACCAATATCAAAAAGGAATTCCCAAAAACACCCGATAGCTATATCATCGCTTTTATGTATTACGGCCTTACCAAAGATGTGCAAAACGCATTGAAGGAATTAAACATTGCCGTAAATACCGATCCGAATGACGACAAGGCCTTGGATTATAGGGCGCGCTACAAAGATGAGATTGGCGATGCCAAAGGCGCTGTTGCCGATTTCAACAAGCTTATCTCAATGAAGCCCGGCAAAGCTGAATATTATTATGGCCGAAGCAGTGCCAATTATGATTTGAAGAATTACGAAGCCATAATTTCAGATTGTAAAAATGCACTGGTCATTGACGCCAACTTTTATAAAGCCTATACCATGCTGGGCGATGTTTATGATACGTATGGGGATTATGCCAAATCGGTAGCCAATTATGAAAAAGCCATCAGCATCAGGCCAAATCAGGAATACGCCTATATCGAATTGGGAAAAGTGTATTATTTACGGAAAGAATACCAAAATGCACTGGACGTTTTCAACAAAATATTAAATAAGAAACCTAATATTACCAAAGCATTGGAATTGAGGGCAGAATGCAGCCAAAAACTCAAAAATTACGACAATGCAATTGCAGATTACGCCAAACTGATCAGCCTGAATTATGATGTGTCCAAAAATTACATAAGAAAAGCGGAAGCTGAATTTGAATCCGGAAAGAAAACCGATGCCTGCTCCGACATGAAAACAGCGCTCAAAAAAGCAAAAAAAACCTTGTCAGACGAATATGTTTATGCCCATACCTATTTATACAAAAACTGCCGCGAAACAATCAGCCCAAAATTACTTAAAGTCAATGACCTATACGATCAGGCATATAATTTCTACACCAATGGAAAAAAGGAAGAAGCCATCAAAAAATTTGATGAGATGATACAGATTGTTCCCGATTCGGCTGATCTTTATTTCAACCGCGGGAAATTCAAAAGAGAGCTCGAACAGCACGAAGCGGCAATCCTTGATTACAAAAAAGCTGTCCAGCTCGACAAAAACAGTGAGGAATCCTGGACAGCCATGGGAATTTCCTATGCGTTGCTGAATCAAAATGACAATGCGATAAAATCGTACCTGCAAGCCATAAAGGCCGACCCTTCTTATGCTACTCCCTACTATAACCTTGCCCAGGTTTATTATGTAGAGAAGCAGTTGGACAAAGCCATAGAATACCTTGAAATGGCAACACAAAAAAATTCGGGTAACGCAAAAATCTATCTCAGTCTGGGCAGCATTTATGCCGAAACAGGAAACAAGGAAAAAGCCTGTTCCAATTTCAAGAAAGCAGAAATCCTGGGCGACCCTATGGCGCGCATAAAAATACTTTCGGAATGCCAATAAAAAAGCCTCTCGGTTGAGAGGCTTTTTCTTTATAAATAAATTTTACATATTCCTTCTGTACTGCCCGCCTACTTCAAAAAGGCCTGAAGTAATCTGTCCTAACGAACAATATTTGGTCGCATCCATCAAAACATCAAAAATATTCTGGTTGTGGATAGCTGCATTCTGAAGCGCGGCAATATGCTCATCTTCCTTGTCGTGGTAAGCTTTATGCAGATTGTCCAAAGTTTTGATCTGCTCCTGTTTTTCTTCCTCAGTCGCACGGATAACTTCTGCCGGAAGCACTGTTGGCGAGCCTTTCGAGCTCAGGAAAGTGTTCACACCGATAATCGGGAATTCGCCTGTATGTTTGAGAGTTTCGTAATAGAGGCTTTCTTCCTGGATCTTGCTACGCTGGTACATCGTTTCCATCGCGCCAAGCACGCCGCCTCGTTCGGTAATTCGATCAAACTCTTTTAAAACAGCTTCTTCCACCAAATCCGTTAGCTCCTCAATGATGAACGAACCCTGGATCGGGTTTTCGTTTTTGGCCAATCCCAATTCCTTATTAATGATTAGCTGGATAGCCATCGCACGGCGCACGCTTTCTTCGGTTGGCGTCGTAATCGCTTCATCGTAAGCATTGGTATGCAATGAATTACAGTTGTCATAAATAGCGTAAAGTGCCTGCAACGTCGTACGGATATCATTAAAATCGATTTCCTGCGCATGCAATGAGCGGCCTGAAGTCTGGATATGGTATTTCAGCATTTGTGCCCTCTCGTTGGCTCCATATTTGTTTTTCATGGCTTTCGCCCAAATCTTACGTGCCACACGGCCGATTACCGAATATTCCGGATCGATTCCGTTAGAGAAGAAGAAAGATAAATTTGGCCCAAAATCGTTGATGTTCATGCCACGGCTTAAGTAATATTCAACATACGTGAAACCATTGGCAAGCGTAAAGGCCAGCTGTGTCACCGGATTGGCGCCCGCTTCGGCAATATGATAACCCGAAATCGAAACCGAATAAAAATTCCGCACATTCTTCTGGATGAAATATTCCTGAACGTCGCCCATAAGCCTAAGTGCAAATTCTGTCGAGAAGATACAGGTATTCTGTGCCTGGTCTTCCTTCAGAATATCAGCCTGAACCGTACCGCGAACCTGCGACAGGGTTTTTACTTTGATATCCTGATAAATATCCTTAGGCAAAACCTGATCACCCGTAACGCCAAGCAGCATCAATCCCAAGCCGTTGTTTCCCTGCGGAAGCTCACCGTTGTATTTAGGACGTGATAATCCTTTTTCTTTATAGATTTCGTTGATCCGTTCTTCAACTTCCACCTGGAGGTTGTTTTCAATGATGTATTTTTCGCAATTCTGATCGATAGCAGCGTTCATAAAGAAGCCCAGCAATATCGGCGCAGGCCCATTAATAGTCATCGAAACCGATGTAAGGGCATGGCTCAAATCAAAGCCCGAATACAATTTCTTCGCATCGTCCAGACAACAGATCGAAACTCCGGCATTACCTATTTTTCCATAAATATCAGGGCGAAGGTCAGGATCATTTCCGTATAAGGTTACACTGTCAAAGGCAGTAGACAAACGCTTGGCCGGCATTCCCTGGCTTACATAATGAAAACGCTTGTTGGTGCGTTCCGGGCCACCTTCTCCCGCAAACATACGTGACGGATCCTCGCCTTCACGTTTGAAAGGATACAATCCTGAGGCAAACGGGAATTCTCCCGGAACATTTTCCTGCAGGTTCCATCTCAGGATATCGCCCCAGGCCTGGTATTTCGGCAGGGCAACTTTTGGAATTTGCGTGTGCGATAAACTTTCGGTGTGGGTTTGGATTTTGATTTCCTTATCGCGTACCTTAAAGCTGTAGATCGGGTTTTTATATTTGTTTACCTTGTCGTTCCAAGTGGTTATGATTTCCCAATTGAACGGATCAAGGTTCATTTTCACACGGTCAAATTCCTTAACCAATAAGTTTAGGAAATCTTTGTTATCATCATTGATATTTAACAAATTAACATCAATTCCGCTTTTATCAAAATGAGGTGCTTTCTTATTTACCGTTTCGATGGTTTTGTAGATTCCGTAAAGCTTTTGGGCAACTTCAACCTGCGTTAAAACGGTTTCATCGTATTTGCGGTTGTTCTCTGCAATTTCAGACAGATATCGCGTCCTGTGCGGCGGAATTACGAAAATCTTCTCGCTCATTTCGCGGGAAATATGGAAATCCGATTTCAGGTTGGCATTCGTTTTTTCAACAATCTTGTCCATCACTTTTTTATAAAGCGTGTTCATTCCCGGGTCGTTGAACTGAGAAGCAATCGTGCCAACAACCGGCATATCATCAGGATTGGCATCCCAAAGGTTATGGTTGCGCTGGTATTGTTTTTTTACATCACGGATAGCATCCAAAGCACCGCGCTTGTCAAATTTGTTAATCGCTACCAAATCGGCAAAATCAAGCATATCAATCTTTTCCAACTGCGTAGCCGCACCAAACTCGGGTGTCATCACATAAAGCGAAACATCGGAATGATCCATGATTTCGGTATCCGACTGGCCAATTCCTGAAGTTTCCAGGACAATCAAATCGTATTTTGCTGCTTTAAGAACCTGGATCGCTTCGGCAACATATTTTGACAACGCAAGGTTGGACTGCCTTGTAGCCAGCGAACGCATGTAAACACGAGGATTATTAATCGCATTCATACGAATCCTGTCACCAAGCAAAGCGCCACCTGTCTTACGTTTAGACGGATCGACAGAAATCAATCCGATGGTTTTTTCTGGAAAATCAATCAGGAAACGGCGAACCAACTCATCTACCAAAGACGATTTTCCCGCACCACCTGTTCCGGTAATCCCAAGGACAGGAATAGTAGAATTTTCATTCCTGCTGTGGATATCATCAAATACAGGCTTGGCTATTTCAGGGAAATTTTCTGCCGAAGAAATCAAGCGTGCAATTGCCGTAGGATTCTTATCTTCTATATGTTTTAACTCGCCATTCAGCTTATCACCGATCGGATAATCCGAACGCTGCACCAAATCGTTGATCATTCCTTGCAAGCCCATAGCGCGGCCATCATCCGGAGCATAGATACGGGTGATACCATAATCCTGCAAGTCGGCTATTTCGCTTGGCAAAATCACTCCGCCGCCGCCGCCAAAAATCTTTATATGCCCTGCCCCTTTTTCCTGGAGAAGATCATACATATACTTAAAATACTCATTGTGGCCTCCTTGGTAAGAAGTCATCGCAATCGCATTCGCATCTTCCTGTATTGCCGTGTTCACAACTTCTTCCACGCTTCTGTCGTGGCCTAAGTGAATTACTTCAACACCAGTAGCCTGGATGATGCGGCGCATGATGTTAATAGCGGCATCGTGGCCATCAAAAAGCGAGGCTGCGGTAACAATTCTGACTTTATTTTTGGGAGTATACGGGATTTGTGGTTCCATTATGAGAATATGATAATTTTAGTGCCGCAATTTACGGAAATAATTAAAATTTATCGTTCAAACCACTGGCATAATTTTTGGAAACTTTACACCAAAATTAACATATTGGTTTAAATCAATTTCTAAATTTGACACAGCCTAAACAGGCTACCTAAATAAAATTATATCCAAATTAACTACTATGAGAAAAATTGCTCTTTTGAGTAAAACTGCTTTATGCTTTTTACTCGCATTTACATTTATGAGCTGTGCCGAATTGCAGCAGGCAGCCAATCAATTCCCTGGACTGAACACTAGTGGCACTACGGACATTGCCGGCGGTTTGAAGGAAGCATTGAACAACGGTATTACAAAACAGGTTTCAAAGCTGACCGCTGTTGACGGCTTTTACAAAAACGAAATGGTAAAGATCCTGCTGCCGGAAGAATTGCAGAAAGTGGATAAGGCTTTGAGAAAAATTGGCCTGAGCTCACTGGCAGATGACGGAATCAAGATGCTGAACCGTGCGGCTGAAGATGCAACTAAAGAAGCTACTCCCATATTCGTGAACGCAGTAAAGCAGATGAGCTTTACCGATGCCAAGAATATACTGATGGGCAATGAATCTGCAGCAACCACGTATTTGCAGAGCACAACCACTACTCCACTGTATGAGAAATTCAATCCTGTAATCAAGAATTCATTTGCCAAAGTGGGGGCTGATAAGGTTTGGGCCAACATCATAACTAAATACAATGCTATCCCGCTGGTTAAAAAAGTTAACCCAGATTTAACAGATTATACAACCAACAAAGCTTTGGAAGGCGTGTTTAAGATGATAGCCGTTGAGGAAAAAAGCATCCGGACCAATGTAAGCTCAAGGACTTCGGATTTATTGCAAAAAGTGTTTGCATTGCAGGACAAAAAATAACACCTAAATTTTTAGAAACCAATAACATAAGAATAACATTTGTTTAACATAGGAACTCATAATCAGGTAGTATCTTTGTAGTGTAATAAATTTGGTTTTTTATTATATTGGTTTAGGTTAGTTAAAATACCGGTGCTCAGAAATGGATGCCGGTTTTTTTATTTATACTTATTCTAAATAAATTAGTATTTTTGGCGCTGCAAAAGTTGAAGTTAACCCAATGCATCCATATAAAGCCAAAAAATTTCCGTCAAGAGTCTTATCCCAATTAATGGCCCCAATTGACAATATCCAGCTGATCCTGTTTAGGATCGTATTTGGGTTGCTATTGTTTTGGCACTGTATTGAAGCAATGACGTCCGACTTTGTCGAGAAGAATTTTGTCCAGCCTAAATATACTTTTTCCCATATTGGGATGGAATGGCTACAGCCCTTGCCAGGAAACGGCATGTACTATTATTTTGGATTGATGGCATTGAGCGGGCTTCTGATTTCCATTGGATTATTTTACCGTTACAGCTTGGGTTTGTTTACAATACTTTGGTGGGGCGCTTATCTTATGCAAAAAACATCCTATAACAATCATTATTATTTATTGATTTTGATTTGCATTATAATGCTGTTCCTCCCTGCAAACAGATCACATTCCGCCGATGTAAAGATAAATCCCGGTATCCGGCAGGAAACCATGCCGAATTGGTGCCGCTGGTCGTTGATATTACAGATAGCAATCGTATATTTTTTCTCTACCGTTGCCAAGCTGTATTCGGGTTGGCTTGACGGTTCATTTGTAAAAGAATTGTTGTTGCGTCACGCTATCCCGGAACTGGGCAATCTATATCAGCAAAAATGGTTTCCACTGTTTATTGCCTACTCGGGCTTGCTTTTTGACTTTTTGATTGTGCCTTTATTATTATGGAAAAAAACAAGGAAGTATGCCTTCGCCGCATCCATATTCTTTCATATATTCAATAAAATGCATTTGGGAATAGGGATTTTCCCATTCCTGGCACTGTCATTTTCGATATTGTTCTTTCCGCCTGAGTTCTTCCGAAAGTATTTTAGGACCGGGAACCCAAAAGCCAGCTACAATCCTCAAAAGAAATTGCTGCTTTATTTTTTCATTCCTTTTTTCATAGTCCAATTATTGCTTCCAATACGCCATTATTTTATAAAAGGCGATGTACTTTGGACAGAAGAAGGCCACCGGTTAAGCTGGCGCATGATGCTTCGCCATAAAACAGGGATCACAAAATTTATTGTCGTTGACAATAAGACTAAAAAACAAGAGGTTTACAAACTGCGAAAGCTGCTTACCAAAAAACAGATACGCGTCATGCGGACCAAGCCAGACATGATTTGGCAAACTACACAAAAAATCAAGGAAGAATACCAACGTAAAGGAATGGACATCAGCATTTATGTTGACTCGCGCGTATCTGTCAATGGTAGGCCTTTTGTGCGCCTGATCAATCCAACTGCTGACTTTACTAAAGTTGAATGGAATTATTTCTTTCATAACGATTGGATTTTACCTTATAAGCTGTAATGTTTTTTTGTTATGAAAAACCTATTTTTTTTGTTGGAGAATAGTTTTAAAATGATATTTTTGCATCGTTATTTTTATTTAGTATAAATAAGAGTATTCTAAACCCAATTAGCAATGAAGCGAAAATTACATTCTCCCTTATTAGTTTTATTCCTGTTCACATTGCTGGCTCCGTCAGTAAATTTTGCGCAGATTACAGTAACCATAGGAACAGGAAGCAGCTCCGGAACGTCATCGCCTATTGCATCATTTTATAATTCTTCGGCATCAGAAAGCATTTATACGGCAACAGAAATCGGATCCGTCGGAAACATTACCAAAATCGCTTATATCAAAGCATCCGGGAGCTCTACAGAAAATCCGAATGTGAAGATCTATATGAAAATGACTTCACTTGAAACGATAGGTACAGCAGCTTATACTATTGGTAGCCAAAACCTAAGCAACTATACTCTGGTTTTTGACGGACAATTGCCTAACAACAGTACTTCCGGAACTATGGAAGTAGTGCTTGCAACGCCATTCCGATATTCGAGCCTTTCGCAAAACCTATCGGTTTTGGTAGTTGGGACTACGTGCATTTCATCCGGAAGGCCACAATACAAATACACTACAACTTCGTCCAAAATGACCGCAGGCTATACTGATGGAAGCATCGGTTGTGGCGGAACAACGAATTTCAGTGAAAATGCAAGCTTTTCACCAGTTTGGGAAAGGCCTAATACGATCCTTACCTTAGCGGCGCTTTCAAACGATACATTTGAAATAAACAATGCCATAACCGTTACTGTAAATAATAATCAGTTGCAAATCTCATCTGAAAAGGCAGCTCTTAAAAATGTGGCGTTGTTTGACCTGACCGGAAGGCAGCTTCATTTTTCAGAAGTGAATTCAAATGTTGCGACGATTCATCTAAATGGTACAAAACAGGTTATCATTGCCAAAATCACTACTGAAGACAATGCCATAATCACCAAAAAGATATTATTATAATATGAAAAAATATTGCCTGATTCTTTTAGTGATGCTGTCTTCACCTGTGTTTTCACAGGACTGGAACACCGATTTTGAAAAAGCAAAAGCTGATGCTGCTGCACAAAATAAAAATATCCTGATGGTCTTTTCGGGTTCGGATTGGTGCGCACCCTGCATCAAACTGGAAAAAAACATTTGGGAATCTGCCGAATTCAAAGAAGAATCCTTAAAAAGCTGGGTATTGATGAAAGTGGATTTTCCAAAGAAAAAAGCAAACCAACTGCCGGAAGCCTTAAAGGAAAAAAATCTGATCCTTGTTGAAAAATACAATAAGGATGGCTTTTTTCCATTCGTACTGGTATTGGATAAAAACGGTAAAATATTAGGCAAGACAGGCTATGAAAACATGAAGCCTGTTGAGTACATCCAATTATTGCATTCATTCGAAAAATAGTATGGAGAATTCATTTGCAAAAAATCCGCAGGTAAAGCAGCCAACAGTTCAAAAACGGTTTGTCAAATTAATGGGAAGCCAGTTTGACATTACTGTTGTTGCCGATACCACAGCTCTTGCAAATGATTATATCGATCTTGCCATTGATGAGATCATCCGTATAGAGAACCTGATTTCAGAATGGAATCCGGCGACACAGCTCTCGGCGGTAAATCAAAATGCCGGAATACAACCTGTAAAAGTCGACCAGGAATTGTTCGACCTGACAGCACGTGCCGTAAGTTTCTCCAAAATAACCGATGGCGCTTTCGACATCAGTTTTGCAGCGGCAGCCAAGATCTGGAAGTTTGACGGATCGGTTACCGAACTTCCTTCGGAAGAAGCCGTAAAGGAATCTACCAAAAATATCGGTTACCAAAATATTATCCTCGATTGGGAAAACCAAACCATTTTCCTTAAAAATACCGGAATGAAGATTGGTTTTGGCTCTATCGGGAAAGGATATGCCGCCGATATGGCCAAAAAGCTTTTGATTTCGAAAGGCGTTTTTGCCGGAATCATCAATGCTTCGGGCGATATGAACAGTTGGGGCACGCAACCCGACGGCATGCCATGGACCATCGGAATTACCAATCCGCTAAATAAAGAACAGACTTTTGCTCATTTTCCTTTGAATGACAGCGCAGTTGCCACATCGGGAATTTACGAGAAATTTTTGACCATTGACGGCAAACGCTATTCGCATATCATCGATCCAAGGACCGGATATCCATCAACAGGGATTTCTAGCGTAACGGTTTTTGCCAAAAGCGCCGAGCTCGGAAATGGGCTTTCTACCTCGATGGTCGTCATGGGGATTGAGGCAGGCCTCGACCTGATCAACCAGGTTCTGGGTGTAAGTGCCGTAATCATTGACGATAGTGGAAAAATATATTATTCAGATAACATTGAAATAAACAGAAAATAAATGAGATTAATAGTCTTCATAATCGCTTGCCTTGCTTTGCAGTCATGCACAGCAGTAAAGGAATACGACAAGCAAAACATTAATGACCCCAATATGAAGCTTTCTGCAAACCCGGCAGAACGTTTTGAAACCGCTTTCCAAATTTACCGTGAAGGCGCATCTGGTGCTAATGGCGGAAAAACAGGCGGAGGCTGTGGTTGTAATTAATTTTTATGAAGAATAGGGTTGTTGTATTAGCCAGTATTTTATATTCGATTTTTGCAAATGCACAAAATGGCGCGCCAAAAGACACGCTGACAATTGCAAAAGCAAAACCAAAAGACACCGTTTCTGTTTACAAGAAGCGTGTCCTTGATGCAGCCGAAATCGAATTCCTTGGAAGTTATTATGGACAAAATGGTCAGCATTCTGCCGTAAATGGCGGAATCGGTACCGAAAAACTAACCGATGCCACATCGAATATCGTTTTGACGATGCCGATCAATTCGGATGATGTACTGACTGTTGATGCCGGATTTTCGGCTTATACTTCGGCTTCGTCCAGTAATATCAATCCGTTCATGTCAAAAAATATCGCCGTTAGTGGCGCTTCAAAAATGGCTGCAATGCGCCGTGATGACGATGATGGCGGTGGACAGACAAAAGCCGTGCATTATGGGAGCCCTTGGATTACATCAACCGGAGCTTCGCAAAAGGATGTTTTGGTTAGCGTTGCCGGCAGCTACAGCCACAGTTCAGATGACCGGAATACAATAGTTTCCGGGAATGCTTCGGTTTCACAGGAATTTGATTATTCGTCATTCGGGATCGGATTTGGAGTGGCCAAGCTTTTCAATCAAAAAAATACTGAAGTCAATCTGAAAGCCAATGCTTATTTTGATACATGGCGTGCCATTTATCCAACCGAACTGCATGAATATGCCTTATACGGCGCGAATTTCCAGAATACCGGTTATTTCCAGGATGTTGACGTTTTTGACCAGGACGGAAATAAATCTTCCAGTTACCTGCCTTCAAAGTTTAAGGAATTTTCTAATGAAAAACGGAACTCCTATTCCTTATCGCTCGGTTTTTCGCAGATACTGACAAAAAACCTGCAGGTGGCGGTTTTTATGGATGTTTTATTCCAGGACGGATTGTTGTCAACACCTTACCATCGTATGTATTTTGCCGATAAGGGGAATTATTACATAGGCGAAACCCGGAACATCCCTAATTATACTTCTCCATCAAATAAAGAACTATACCGTCTTGCAGATGACGTAGAACGCTTGCCGGGAACGCGCTTTAAATTGCCGATTGGCGCACGCCTGAATTATTATGTGAATGAGAAGCTGGTCATCCGTAGTTATTACCGTTTTTATACAGACGATTGGGGATTGCAGGCCCACACCGTGAATGTGGAGCTTCCGTACAGGATTTCGGAACGCTTTACGCTAATCCCGATGTACCGCTTTTATACGCAGAATGGCGTGCGGTATTTTGCGCCATTTGAAAAACATTATTCATTTGAAAAATATTATACTTCTGATTACGACCTCGCGCCATTTGACAGCCATCAATATGGCCTCGGAATCAGCTATACCGATATCCTGAACTCGGCCAAAGTATTGGGCTTCGGATTAAAAAATATTGACCTCCGCTTCAACAAATATGAAAGAAGCGATCAATTATCAGCGGGAATCGTAACGCTGGGAATCAAGTTTGTAAATTAATAATTAACTTAAAATTTTTAAAAATGAAGAAAAAAATTCTACTTTTTTTAACCCTTATCGTTTGTGCAGCAACCGTTACGGTAAGTTGTAATGATGATGATAAAAATGGCCCGGCTACGGCTGATACTGTAATCGGGACCTGGAAGCTTATCGAAGCTACAAGAGGAACCCAATCGGTTTCGCTTAGTTCATGCCAATTGATGGAAACCTACATTATCGGGCAGGACGGGCAGTTTTCGCATGAGTTGTTCGGTAATTCAGCAGGACGTACTTCAAGCTCACATTCAGCACGTAAAGGCGGATCAAATGTTATGAACGGTGACGACGATGGCGATGATGACGGAGACGATGACGGTGATGACGATGGCGACGATGACGACCACAGCAGTGACGACGGCAGCGATGATGATGGCGGAAGCACAGGCGGAACTTGCGTTTCTACACAATTAAGCATCGGATACTGGTCACTAGTAAGCGGAACAACTTATGAGTTTACCGTAAACAATGTACCTGTAGTAAGAAACATTACTTTCTTTGAAAACAACACAAAGTTCTCTTATGAAGTAACTACAGTTGTTGGCGGAGTAAGCACTACAACAAAATATATCTTCCAAAGACAATAATCTGAGGATCAAATTAAAAAAAGCGGCTTATAACTAAGCCGCTTTTTTTATACTATGCGTTCGTGCAGCTTTTTAAAATAAGCGAAGGCTTTTACCACCCGGCTGCCGTACCAGGAAAACATTTCGCCATCAACAAAAACGGTTTTGGCATGATGGGTGTAGCGGCCTAGTTCAAAAGCATGCTCATCAGTAAACGGAAACGGTTCCGATGAAAGCAAAACCAAATCGGGATCGCCCTGAATCCGTATCTTCTGGATGATGATTTCCGGATACCTTCCTTCATACTTTGGATTGTTATAGTAGATATTTTCAAACTTATTCAGCTTCAGCATTTCATTGATAAAAGTATTCCCGCCCGCAACCATATAAGGATTAGCCCAAATGAAATAAGCTGCTTTAAGCGTTTCCCTGCCACTGACAAATTCCTTAAAATCCTTATGCGCAAAGTTGATTTTGTCCATCCATTTCTGGGCCTCGGTCCTTTTGTTGAAAAGAATGCCAAAATCTTCAATCATTTTCAGGTTGTCGTCCAAGGTAATGATATCGGTAACCCAAACCGGGCAGATCTTTGACAGCTCGGTTACGATTTCAAGTGTATTTTCTTCTTTGTTGGCAATAATGATATCAGGCTGAAGCAACCGGATTTTATCGGCATGGACTTTCTTTGTCCCGCCAATAATTTTTTTGGTTGATTTTAGATGAAACGGATGCACGCAGAATTTGGTGATCCCCACAATATGATCTTCCAGCCCCAAATCAACGAGCAATTCGGTTTGCGACGGCACCAATGAAACGATGCGTTTGGGCATGGCTTCAAAAAAATGCTGTTTTCCGGTCTGGTCTGTGAATGTTTTCAAATTGATTATACGTTTTGCAGGATGGCTTCCATTTCCTGTTGCATTTTCAGTGCCTCTTCCCTGGCTTTTTCAGCAAAATCCTTTTCGGCAGAAGCATAAATGATGGCGCGCGAAGAATTGACCAGCAGGCCAATATCAGCATTCATTCCGTATCTGCAAACCTCCTGCAGGCTTCCTCCCTGCGCACCCACACCGGGAACAAGGATAAAGCTGTCCGGGATGATTTTCCTGATCTCGGCAAAATATTCGGCCTTGGTAGCCCCCACGACATACATTAGTTTTTGGCTGTTTTTCCAGGTTTTTGAGGTTTCCAGAACAAGTTTGTACAATTCGGTGCCATCGGCATTTTTAGTCTGGAAATCGAAAGCGCCATCATTGGACGTCAGCGCGAGCATAATGGCATGCTTGTTTTCAAATTCCAGGAAAGGCTCTACCGAATCCTTGCCCATATAGGGAGCCACGGTAACCGAATCAAAATTAAGATCTTCCAGGAAAGCCTTGGCATACATGGCTGAAGTGTTTCCGATATCGCCGCGTTTTGCATCGGCAATGGTAAAAATATCCGGATGATTCCTGTTGATATACTCAATGGTTTTCTGGAGTGATTGCCAGCCTTTCAACCCGCAGGCTTCGTAAAAAGCGGTATTGGGCTTATAGGCCGCGCACAAATCATGCGTAGCGTCGATTATGGCTTTGTTGAATTCGAAAATCGGATCGGCTGTTTCCTGCAAATGCTTTGGGATCTTGGCCAGATCAACATCAAGGCCAATGCAGAGGAATGATTTTTTTTTGTGGATTTCCTGAACGAGTTGTTGTGTAGTCATTGTAGTTGTTGTGTGATGCAAAGTTAGGGATTGAAATCCAAAAGTGAAAATTTTATAACATTAGCGCAAAATTATATAACCCATACTGATCCTACTCAGGATATCTTTGTAATACAAACGATAGGCACCTACTCTTGTTGTTTGTTCCAATAATAAAAAGTTGGGGTTAGTAAAAAAAAGCCGCGTGACAAATGCGGCTTTTTTATTCGATAATTTGTTATATTTACATTCAACCCTTATAATCTTTCTCTATGAAGATTTTTATCAAGTTTGACTTTAATACAGTTTGCCGGAAAGTTCTGGAAGAAAAACTTATCAAACACAATATCAAGCACAAAGTGTTAGGCTTTGGCGAAATAGACATTCTGGAAAAGCCAGAGAGTGCAATTTTTGAAGCATTTTCAGAAGAATTAAAAGAATACGGAATCGACATCATTGAGAACCAGAAAAGCGTTTTGGTGCAAAAAATCAAAGACACTATCATTGAAATGATCCACAGCCCGGAGCTGGTTCATGTAAAAAGTTCGGTTTACCTGGCGGACAAACTAAGCCACAGCTATGGCTACCTTTCCAATTTGTTTTCCGATGTTACCTATACTTCTATAGAGAATTACATTATCATGCAGAAAATAGAATACGCCAAGCAACTGATTGTCAGTACCGACCTGAGCCTGACTGAAATTGCTTTCCAACTGAATTATTCCAGCGTTGCGCATTTAAGTACCCAATTTAAAAACGCCACAGGCATCACTCCTTCTGCCTTCCAGCGAATCATAACCAAACGAAGGGAAATAGCAAATAAAAAATAAACATCATGGACAAGGATTATATACACATTATTTTGGCTGATGATGATGAGGATGACAGATTACTTTTTACCGATGCTTTTGATGAACTTAAGATAAACACAAAGGTCAACACCTTTAATGATGGTGTTGAGCTGATGAATTACCTGAACAGCCAGGATGCAGTGCTGCCCAATGTTTTGTTCCTGGATTTGAACATGCCCAAGAAAAACGGGATCGAATGCCTGTGTGAAATAAAAGAAAACAGCAGGTTTGACGATATTGCGATAGCCATCTACTCTACTTCTTCTTCGGAAGAACATATTGAGGAAACCTTTATAAAAGGTGCTAATATCTATATCAAAAAGCCAAGCGATTTTACCACGCTCAAAAAAATATTGTCGGAAGTGGTTACCATCAACTGGCAGTACCATACTTCGGGTTTGAACAAAGACAATTTCCTGTTGCGTTTATAAATGTGATAGCTGCCCCAGAATCTTAAACAATAAAACCATGAAACTAAGGAGATTTTACAAGTCGACTATCTTTCTCAAAAGCATTTTTGTGGTTTCGATATTTGTCATATTTTTCATTTCGGCAGTAACTTTCAAACACATCAGTTTGGTGGGCAATTCCTCCAAATGGGTGAACCATTCGTATGAAGTTAACCTCGAGCTGGAACGGCTGATGTCCTACATCAAGGATTCTGAAACAGGGCAGCGCGGATTTTTGATTACCAAGGATTCCACCTTTTTGGAGCCTTATTTTAAATCAAGGGAAAATATCAATAAGTCATTTGCGAAAGTAAAAAAATATACCCAGGATGATCCGAACCAGGAACAGAACCTCAGGAAGCTGGAATTTTACATCAGCAAAAGGCAAAACTACCTTTCGCTGACACTGCATCTTTCACTGATGCATCCTTTAACTGACAAAAAGTTAAAGCAAAAGTTTGACATTGGCAAGGAAACCATGGACAGCATCCGCAAGCAGGTAGATGAAATGATTATTGTAGAAAAGAAAAACCTGAAGGAACGGGAACACAATTATACCGATACGATAAAGGTAACGCCAATCTTTGTCTATATTACTCTTTTGGTAACCTTGCTGTTGATTTCTGTTTCGTATCTCAGGATCAATAAGGATCTGGACAAGCTGCGGATTTCGAACAACCGTCTGGCTTTGCTCAATGAATCCAACAACCTTGCGGAAAATGTGGGTAATTTTGGCAGCTGGGAATTAAACCTGGAAACAAACGAATATACATTGTCCGATAATAATTATAGGTTATTGGGCTTTAAGCCGCAGGGCTTTTTTGCCAGCCAGGAAAATTTCCTGAAGTACATCCATCCTGAAGACCTGCCCACTTTTAAGGAAGCTACAGAAAAATTGGTCAAAAATGTCAGCCTTCCTCCTTTTACCTACCGAGTGATCCGAAAAGACAAAAAAATACGTTATTTCAGGACTGCAGGCAGGATCGTTACCAATAAAATGGGCGACAAAATCCTTATTGGTACCAATAGCGATGTAACAGATGAAGTATTGGTATCTATGTCATTGGAACAACAAAACATAGAATTGGAAGCAAGCAATAAAGAACTGGTAGCCTTTAACTATGCGGCAAGCCATGATTTGCAGGAGCCTTTAAGGAAAATACAGACTTTTGTTTCCCGTTTAGCCGAAAAAGAAGAAGGGAATATGTCTGATACAGGCAAGGAATTCATGGTACGGATCAATAGTTCAGTGGAACGCATGCGTATACTTATTGAAGATTTGCTTCAATATTCAAGGACTACCAAAACAGAAAAATCTTTTGAGGATACTGACCTGAATGAGCTGCTTGATAATGCAAAGGTAGAAATGGCACAGATCATTGAAGAAAAAAATGCCAAAATCACCAATCAGGCATTGCCGGAACTTAAGGTTATCCCGTTCCAGATACAGCAATTATTCATCAATCTGATCAACAACTCCCTCAAATACAGCAAAATTGATGTCAATCCAGAAATCAAGATCAGCTGTAAAAAGGTAAATGCCGCTGACGAAGAGCAGATCCCGAAAAGCAACAAGGAAAAATTTTATAAAATCACTTTTAAGGATAACGGTATCGGATTTGAGCAGGAATATGCCGAAAAGATATTCGTGCTTTTCAACAGGCTCCATAACAAGAACGAGTATGAAGGCACTGGTATTGGGCTCGCCATTTGCAAAAAAATCGTTGAAAACCACAAAGGATTCATCGCAGCTACAGGAAAACCTAATGTGGGTGCCACTTTTACCATTTACCTTCCGGAGGAAACCATTATATAATTTAATGCCATAAACAATCTGCAATCCCGCGTAAACCGCGGGATTTTTATTTTTAAAAACACTCTTCTCCCAGCATTTGAATGGAAATGCTATAACAATTCAAAAAAAAGCTATAACGGCTAGCTTCTGCATTCATTGCAACTTTGTAATGTAAATCGCAGGCAAAAATCTGGACAAAATGAAATGAAGCCTGCTGATTCAATCAATGAACATTAAACATAATCTGTCATGCAAAATTTACTCTACTCTATCGTAATATTATTGTTAATATTCTGGGCATTAGGATTTTTTATTTACAACACCGGAAACGTAATCCATCTTTTATTACTGGCAGCGGTTGTTGTGATTTTACTAAAAATCATTAAAGGAGAAAAAGTGTAGATAAACTACACTGTTGTTAACTAAATTAAATACCATGAAATCAAAGATTCACGAATACCAAAAAAACAATTTTAAAATTGTGAGTAAAACTATTTTAAGAAACTCAGTAAAATTAGCCGTAGTTGCCCTATATCTACTAGGTTCGTTCAAAGCTTCCGCACAAGAAACAACGACAACTGCAACAAGTTCAACAGCAAATTACGACCAGGGATGGCGCCTTGGCTTTGGCCTTACCGGCGGCGTGCCTTTAGACGCTGATCCTTATGAATGGAATTTAGGAGGCGATGTAAGATTGCAATATGACCTTTCCGTCAGATACTCGCTAACAATGACAGCAGGTTTCAACAACTTTTTCATTAACGGCGATAGCAAGGATTTTGGCTATATTCCGGCAAAAGTTGGATTCAAGGCCTTTGTCTTAAAAGACAAATTATACCTTATCGGCGAAGTGGGTGGTGCCTGGGCTGTAACCAACGATTACGACGATTCATCGCTACTTTTAAGCCCGGGTATCGGATATGCCAATAAATATTTCGATGCCAGCATACGATATGAACATTATACTGATTTCCCAAAACTGAACAATGATGGGACAACTAGTAAAGGATTGGGAATGATTGCTTTGAGAGCTTGCTTATGGATTTAGGCTATAAACCTGAAACACCAACAAGCAAGGAACCTTGTTTATGGATTAAGATTCGAGATAATGGATCTTCAGCTAAGTAAACAAGATTTGATTACGGATTCAGGATCAAAAACATAGAGCCTGCAGCTAAGTAATCAAAAGAAAAGGGCTAACACTAAAATGTTAGCCCTTTTTTATTTTTAGGAAGCTCATTTAGAAAACTTCACTTTCCTTTAATTTTTCTGTATTGGAAACCAATTGAAGCTCATCGATCATTTTCTGTACGTTTCCGTTCATAAAACCATCAAGGTCAAAAATACTCAAACCGATGCGGTGGTCGGTAATCCTTCCCTGTGCATAGTTATAGGTCCTGATTTTTGCAGAACGGTCACCACTGCTTACCTGAGAGTTACGTTTTTTGGCATCTTCTTCCTGTTTTTTGGCCAATTCCATTTCGTACAAACGCGAACGCAATACGGTTAAGGCTTTATCCTTATTCTTATGCTGGGATTTCTCATCCTGGCATTGTGCCACCAAACCTGTTGGGATGTGCGTCATACGCACAGCCGATTTGGTAGTATTTACCGACTGCCCACCAGGTCCAGACGAACAGAAGAAATCGATACGTACATCGTTCATGTCAATCTGCACGTCAAATTCTTCCGCTTCAGGCAAGACCATTACGGTTGCTGCCGAAGTATGGACACGCCCCTGGGTTTCCGTCTGCGGCACACGCTGTACACGGTGAACCCCTGCTTCAAATTTCAATGTCCCGTAAACATCTTCTCCAGTCACTTCAAAAATCACCTCTTTGAAACCGCCCGAAGTACCTTCGTTCATATCAACCACAGAAGTCCTCCAGCCTTTGCCTTCGCAGTATTTGGTGTACATCCTGTACAGATCTCCTGCAAAGATAGAAGCCTCATCGCCACCGGTTCCGGCACGGATTTCCACCATTACATTCTTGGCATCTTCAGGATCTTTAGGAATCAGCATGAATTTGATTTCTTCTTCCAATTGCGGTAAGCGCTCTTTGGCCTCGTCCATCTGCATCTTGGCCATTTCCACCATTTCCGCATCAGAACCATCCGCCAGTATTTCGTTGGCTTCTTCGATATTATCAGTCAAACGCACATATTCATCGCGTTTTTCCATCAAAGCCTTTAAACTTTTATATTCCTGATTTAACTGCACATAACGTTTTTGGTCGGCTATAACATCAGGCTGGATAATCAAGTCTGATATTTCGTCGAAACGCTGTTTTACATATTGCAATCTGTCTAACATAAATTCTAATTTTTCGAGTGCAAAAGTAGTAAAAAACTCTTGTATTATTTTCGCTTTTAACCTTTCGTTTTTTTGTGACAGATTTAAGGGTTAAAAATTGAATTTGGCATAATGCTTTAGTAAATTTGTAAAAACACTATACCACATCATGTCATTTACAAGAATCAGGAAAAATTTCAATCGGATTTTAATACAGAAACTGATTGTTGCTTCTTTACTTATCAGCATACTTTCTTCATTTTTAGCAGTTTCCTTAAAGCACATAACCGAACATTTTGAAAGCATTTTCCTTTCAAAAACAGCCAGCCACAGCCTTTTATTCTTTGTTTTACCGCCGATTGGTTTCTCTGTCATTTATTTTTTGCGCCGATACTTATTCCGAAATAAAGAAAACAAAGGCATCAGGGAAATTTTCGAGGTGACAAAATCCAAAAACAAAAAACTGCCCATATACAAGATCCCATCACACTTTATCAACGGATTGTTTACGGTGGCTTTTGGAGGATCAACCGGAATCGAAGTTTCAACCGTAGTTGCAACAGTCTGCTATAGGGGCGGTTCCGCACAGGAAAATCAATTTGTTCCGAAATTATAAAACCGAACTGATCTGCGCCGGGATCACAGCCGGGATCACCATATTATTCAGCAGCCCGATTGCCGGGATTTTGTTTTCAATGGAAGTCATTGCCAAAAAAACGAACCGTATTTTCTTCCTGGCTAATGTCATTGCATTGTCAGTTGCTTCGGTTTTATTGATTGTTTTAGACGAAAAACCCTTATTTGCAACTTCTATCGACAGCTGGCATTTTTATGCGATCCCGTATTTTATTCTGTTGGGGATATTGGCCGGTATCAATTCGGTTTTCCTGACCAAAATGGTACTGTTCTTTAAAAGGAATTTTGCCAGGATCAGCAATGATTTTTACCGGATTGCTTTGGGTTCGTTGATTTTAAGTTTATCCCTATTTGTTTTTCCGCAACTGTACGGCGACGGTTACCATGCAATGAAGGGATTGTTTACAGCGCCCCAACCTGTGGCAAGTATTGGATTCGTTGCAGCTTTCATCGGGATCGTATTGCTAAAGCCTATCGTGACTTCCGTTACATTGGCTTCTGGCGGTGATGGTGGTGTTTTTGCCCCGAGCCTGTTCATCGGTGCTTTTTTAGGCTTATTGCTGGCAACCGTTTTAAATACGTTTTTCAGTGCCAATGTTATTCCGGTCAACTTTATGATTATCGGAATGGCTGCGGTTTTGAGTGCCAGCATCCATGCACCGTTTACGGCTTTGTTCCTGGTTTGCGGAATGATCAACGATTACACCTTGTTCTTCCCGATTTTGGCTGTTTGCCTGATTGCGAAATATACCTCTAAAATGATTTTCCCTTATACTGTTTACTCTTATTCACCCGCAATCACTAAAACCTAAAACATGCCGATCAAGAAAATAAAACGGGGTTACCGCAGGACAAGGTATATACTTTACAAAGAAACACTGATCAATTCCAGAGAGCATTTTTGGGCTTTTATTGGCTCGTTTATCGGCATCGGGATTATTGCTTACCTGCAATCGAGAACCCTGCCGCATTCGGATGTGATTTACCTTATCGGTTCTTTTGGAGCTTCAAGCGTTTTGGTATATGGAGTCATACAAAGCCCTTTGGCACAGCCCCGTAACCTTATAGGAGGTCATTTGGTTTCGGCACTGATTGGTGTTACCGTTCAGAAATTTGCCCCGGATATTTTGTGGATTACAGCTCCTTTAGCCGTTTCGCTTTCCATAGTATTGATGCAGATTACCAAAACACTGCATCCGCCGGGAGGGGCTACTGCTTTGATTGCGGTTACGGGTTCGCCCGAACTAAAGAATCTTGGTTACTGGTATGTAATTTCCCCTGTTTTGGCCGGAAGTCTGATTTTATTGATTGTTGCGTTATTTTTCAATAACATTACATCGAACAGGCAATATCCGGTGAGCAGGAAATTTTCGGAAATGAGGAAAAAAATCCCGTTCTTCCCAAAATATATAAATCACAAATAAGTTTACTATTTTTATCTCAAAATCCAATCGCAATGAAAACACATAAACTTGCTTTATTAGCATTAGCTCTCTGTCTGCTGGTATCCTGCCAAGATAAGCCGGGACACAAATTTGAAAAGATCAAGAAAATGGAATGGCTGGTAGGCAATTGGGAACAAAAGCTTCCGGAAGGCGTTATTTCCGAAAACTGGATTAAGGAAAACGACAGCACGTATACC
Organism: Flavobacterium sp.; assembly: GCA_049841115.1. Lineage (GTDB taxonomy): Bacteria > Bacteroidota > Bacteroidia > Flavobacteriales > Flavobacteriaceae > Flavobacterium. The sequence continues at coordinate 40,451 of JASGHQ010000002.1, read as the reverse complement.
GGAAAAAGTTTTTTTATAAAGGAAGAAGATACCATCCATCTGGAACGTATTGTGCTGACACAAAAAAAGGACGAGCTGCTTTACATACCGACGGTCAATGGGCAAAACAATGACGAACCGGTAACTTTCAAGATGACATCTGATGCTGATAACAGTTTTAGCTTTGAAAACCCAACTCATGATTATCCTACCAAAATTACTTATAAAAAGATAAATGATACCAGCATCGTTGCCACCATTTCGGGGAAACAGCAGGGCAAAGAAACCAAGGAAAGCTATTCGATGACCAAAAAATAAAATTCATTGCTTTTATAAAGAAAAAAATGCATTAAAAAAGCCATCCTAAAACAGGATGGCTTTTCACTTAACAAACAATTACCAAATAAAACTAGCCTTTAAGGGCTAACGATTCTTTATCGTACAATAGTGGTTTCCAGGTTTTTTTGGTTCTTAAAATCAGGTAGGCATTTGCAATCAGCATTACGGTCATCATGGCCAACTCGCCTAATTCATCGGGTTCAAGGAAGGCATGAAACAGGAATATGTTTACCGTTATTGGGAAAGCGATGATGGCGCCGATCTTAGAAAACACCTGGCTTATCAGCAATGCTCCCGCCAAAAGCTCCATTATTCCTAGAAAAGGCCAGAAATAACCGGTTTGCTTCATTCCGAAAACATAATTTTTCAGGACCAGGACATGGTCATTAGGAGCAATTTCTTCTCCGGCTTTAACCTGTTCGATCATTTTATTCGGGCTTGGCGTTTCCCCTTTGAATTTCTCCAGGCCGCCGCTAATCATCAATCCGCCTACAAATAGGTTCAATGCTATGATTATCAGTTTTATTGCTTTCATACTAGTTCAGTTTAGCGTATTCAAAAGTAGTAGTACCTCTTTCGCTGGCAGAACTCAACAGCGATGTGAATTTCAATTTATAAAGATTTCCGGCAACATCCTTAATCACATAAAAACGGTCTGTTTTTACAGCAAGCGGCACAGTCGAACGCCAGTTAGCGCCAATTGCCCTTCTGTCAGCCGCAGCTGAAGTTTCAAAATTGGATGCTACAACATTTGCAGCCGTAAATGAATCATATGTAAATGCGCTTGTAAACACCTCATAGGCTTTTGTGCCAGCCAGAGAATTGGTCAAAACAACATCTCCAAAATAGTAAGAAACATTTTGTCCGTTGTATGGCGTGTAGTTCATGAATGGCGTCAATGTAATGTCCCATTTGTCTTTTTGCGGCTCGGCCGAAACTGCCGCACCATTAACCAGGCTAAAGAAAGTATGGTTGTAAGCGGCATTTTTGGAAATGGTAACTTCTGTATGTGTTGTTGCGTCAATATTGGCATATTGCAGTTTGTAGTCGTTTCCGCTTCTTAATATCCTTATTTTTTTCCATCCCCTGTCGGTTCCTGTCAAGGCTGCAGATGTTCCTGTTGCCGGAGTTGAAGAAACGGTTTGCCCAAGGTTTACCAGATAAACTTTATTGTCGGCATCTGTGGCAGAAACTTCTGCAATCGCAGTAGCCGTTAAATTGGTTGCAGATATTGTCAGGTTTCCATAAGGATTATCAATATAGCCTGCTCCGGATGCCTCATAATTTCCTGTGGTCACAGCAGGATCGGCAACCTGTACCTCGTCAATGTTAGAAGTAGCCAATTGTTTCACAGCCAGTTTATTTACAGCCGGATTCAAAACCACCCTAAATTCTGATCCTGAATAAAAACCTAATTCCCAGCTCGTTCTTGGAACTGCATTTTCAGAACCCGAACTTAAGTCGACGTAAACCTGGTTTGGAATTGTATTTCCTCCATTCTCAGCAATGGTTGTATTTTGGGAAATGGCAGTTTCATTAAAGTTCAGCTGAGTGAAATTGGTAGCGGCCGGAATCTCAACATTGGAAAGGGATACTGCAGAAATTGTAAACTTTACGTTTTTGGTTTGCCCCTCAATAGCGTCAATCAGTTTAGTAAATGTAAGCGATACTGAACTCGCTCCTTCTGAAAACGGAATAGAGATTATCCCTCCCGAAGCAGCCGGATTGGTAGTAAAATCGGTTCCGTAAACAACATTGGTAGGCTCTAATGTAACTGTAATTGTTCCGGCAGCAGTAGTGGGGCTGGAAAATGCAATCGGCACATTGGTATCAGATGCCGAAAGATTTACAGATTGATTTACAAAAGCAGTCTGTATCGCCGTTTCGGTTCCGTTGTCATCACTGCTGCATCCGTAAAATACAGCAGCAACAGCACTTAAGAATAGGAAGACATTTTTTTTCATGGTGATTATATATTTAGTTAAAAATTAAGATTATACGCTAGTTTGATAAAATAAGAACGGCCATACCCTATAAGCAGATCGGCAGCAGTACTGTGGGCCCCTCCGGTAACATCTCCCTGATTCAGGCGGGTAACATCAAATAGATTACGCGCTCCTACAGTAAGGTCAAATTGTTTTTTGAAAAATGATTTTTTTATGGAAGCATGCAAAAGCGAATAACTTTCGATTTCCGTCAATACATATTGATTGTCTACCACAACACCCGAAAACTGTTGCTGTAAACCGTATAATTTGTAATAAACGGCAAACATCGTCGCGGCTTTTTTCCATTCGTATGAAAGCGAGGCATTGGCCTGGAAATTAAAGTAAAACTTATCATCCGATTTGACTTCGCCATTGTCAATCAGCCTTGAAATACCTGCGTAGACAAAACCAGCAGTAGCGTTCCAGTTTTTATAATTGAACTGATTCGTCGTAGCAATATTCCACATTTTATAATCGCTGATGTTGATATATTGGTAAACCGGTGAAGTTGTGCCCGGCTCAAATCCAATGTAGGCCATGTCAATCCGGTCTTCTACATCAATATAACCTACGGAAACCTGGTTGGTAAGCCTTGCTCCCGAAGCAAAGCCTGAGGTTTTCCTGATGTTCAAATCGAGTGAGTTGCTTTTTTCGGGGATCAGGTTTTCATTGCCATAGAAATTGTGCCCGGAAAATTTGATTTTGGAATACAGCTCTTCAAAAGTTGGCACCCTATACGATTTCCCCATTGATGCCCTGACTTCAATATCATTATTGAATAAGTAGCGTAATCCAAATGAAGTAGCATTTTGTGTGTCAAATTGTGACTGCAGCGAAATCCGTATTCCTGGGCGTACCAGTAACCTGTCGTTTACCTTTATCTCGGAAGCCACAAAAAAATCATAGTTTTCAAAACGCTTTTCGACTACCTTAAAAACCTGGTTTTCCTGCTCTAAAAAAGCATAAGCCTTATTATTTACAGCTTCATAGCCAACCTGGAGGTCAGCAATCGAATTTTTGAAAAAATTGCTCAGCGTTCCGGTAGAATAGAGCACTTTGGCTTCCTGGAACCTGGTATTTTTATTGTTCTGTTCAGTATGCGTTGCAAAATAATAATCAAAATCTTCCGTATCCCTGGTCTGTGTCTGGTGCGAAAGCGAAACATTATATTTCAGCGAAAACAATGAACCGATCACATTCAGGTGATGGTAAAAACGTTCGGTTTTGTAGCGCTTGTCTTTAGCATAAAGCGTTGTGCCGAAAGGCGGATTGGTGATGGCCAAAATTGTGGTATTGTAAAAATCAATATTCTCGTTCATATAATCAAACTTATAGAACGCCTGAAAATCATTTTTGCGGTACGACAGCATCCCGTTTCCAAAATATTGCAGTTTTGGCAGCCATGCATAGCCACGCAAGCCATCCGTTACTGCATAGTCCGGCCCTTTCCTGTTATCGAGGTAGCCACCGGAATCATTGCGGTTCAAGCCAATAGAAGCAAACCAATTATCTGTAATTTTATTCGATATTTTTAAAGACTGGATGTGCTTTCCTTTATTGAAGGCTGCATACTCCTCACCCATGGTTTCCTCTTGGGCGGTTACGCCTATCTCCCATTTGTGCTTTGCATTTTTCTTGGTGATTATATTCAGTATTCCGCTCACAGCACCAGCGCCGTGGGTCACTCCCATTGAGCCTTCTATGATTTCGATCTGCTCAATATCGTCAAGGTTGATTTGGGTCAGGTCGATGTTATTCCCCATACTGGTGTCACTTACAATCGGGACGTTATCTACCAGAATCTTAAAATAACTCCCATCCAGCTGAAATAGCTGTGCCGTTGAACGCCCGGTTTCCGAATCAGGGCTTATCGTAATGTTCAGATACTGATCCAAAACATCTGACAAATTGTTTGCAGCTAATTTCTGAAGATCCGCCTTTGTAATTACACGAACATTATTTACTGCCTTTCTTATGGATTGCGGTCCAAATTGCGCCGTGACCACAACATCTTTCAACTGATTTTCCGTTAACGGATCAACTTCGGTTTCCTGAGCAAATACTGAGGCTGAGCAGCCAATCAGAAGCAAACTAAAACATCTATTTAGAAACATTCTTAATAATTTTGTTTTGCAAATATATATGTTATTTTTAATTATTCTAAATAAATATAGTATATTTGCCTAACAAAATTTTTATTTAAATCATAATCATATGAAAATCAAAACACTTCTATTTTCAGCATCAATTGTGCTCGTTGGAATGACGGCAAACAGCCAGGATTCTAAAAAACAACAGGATATAAAGTCTATCAAATCGATGTGTGGTTGCTATGAAATAAAGTTCAACTTTACCGAAACATTCAGTTATGCAAAAGATTCGGCTAAATACAAACCATCCGAAACCAAGCACGATTATGGCCTGGAATGGGTTGAATTGGCTGAAGAAACGCCAAATAAATTGGTTTTGCAGCATTTGCTTATCATTGGAAAAACCGAAGATGATATCGTAAAGCACTGGCGCCAGGATTGGATTTATGAAAATACGGATCAATATAATTTTGTAAAAGACAAAACCTGGAAGTATAAAAAACTGGCTGCCAAAGATGTAAAAGGCCAATGGACACAAAAGGTATTCCAGGTTGACGACAGCCCGAGGTATGAAGGAACTGCAAGCTGGGTTCATGTTGACGGAACGGATTACTGGAGGAACACTGCCGATGCTCCGCTTCCAAGAAGGGAATACACAAAACGTGATGATTACAATGTTTTGAAAAGAAGGAACATCCACGAAATCACTAAATATGGCTGGCTGCACGAACAGGATAATGACAAGATTGTACGTGATGACCAAGGAAACGATGTGTTATTGGCACAGGAAAAAGGACTGGATGTATACACGAAAGTAGACGACAGCAAATGTAAGGCAGCTCAGGATTACTGGAAGAAAAACGCTGAATTATGGAAAAAGGTAAGAACAAAATGGGATAAGGTGTATGCCGCCCACAAAGACCTGAACTTACAGAAAAAAGTAGACGGGAAGAACATCTACGATTTCTTTTTTGATTTAAAACCAACAGCTACGCAGGAAGAAGTGGATAAAATCATTGATGCATTCGTTATAAAATAAGCCAATATGTGTGACGTAAAAGTCCTTAACAGAACCAGCAACGGCATCCTGGTGTTTTGCCCAAAAAAGGCAATGTATCAATTGCTGTTCAATAATCTTACTTTTGGCTTGAGCCAGGTGGAGCTTGATACTTTTTTTGAATATGTAAAAAAGATCGATTGCAATTATTGGGAGCACGAATACCGGAATTCGATCTATGAAAAGAAAATCCCGATACCCACACTGCAGAAGAACTTCATCATTTTGTTTGACCGTACCGAGATTTACGAACTAAAGATGCTGTTGAACTTTAAAGATAAGGATGAGGAATTGAAATATGAGGATATCAAATATCCGCTCAATTTAAACTAAACAAAAAGGGTTTGTCCAATAGACAAACCCTTTTTCATATACAAAACTTAATTATAATGAATTCAAAAATAATAGCAATTCTTCCCTTTCTTTTGTGGTAAGTTGTTTAAACTTCGTTTTGGCATTTTGAGCCTCACCGCCATGCCAAAGGATGGCTTCCGTTATGTTTCGGGCCCTGCCGTCGTGCAGTAGGTTCGTATGCCCGTTTACGGTTTGGATCAGTCCTATTCCCCATAAGGCTGGTGTTCTCCACTCGCTACCGGTAGCAAGGAAATCCGGTGCATTATCAGCTAGTTCAGCTCCCATATCATGCAATAGCAAATCAGTATAAGGCCTGATGGTTTGATTCCTGAAGGCAGCGATGGAATAATCGTTTCCTGTCTGCATTTTTGGAATATGGCAGGAAGTACATCCTATGGTTTCAAAAGTTTTTTTACCTCTCAAAACTTCCTGTTTGTCATAATCCCTTCGTGCCGGAACAGCCAATGTCCTTGAATACAAGGCTACTTTTTCAAGGTTGGCATCGCTTATTTCCGGGCTTCCGCCATTTGGTATCGAATTACAGTCTACGCCCGGGGGGCAATTTTCATTTGGAAACAGAAAAGACGTAATCCCCATATCGCCGGAAAAAGCCCCGGCTACCTGCTGGCGTACGTTTGGTTGATTGGCTTTCCATCCGAAACGGCCCATTTTTTGTGAATTGGACTGAATATCGTAAACATAGTTTGGCCTACCCGAAATTCCGTCACCATTACTGTCATTTGCATCTGCAAAAGCCAAAATGGTACTTTCCGGAACTGCTTCCAATAGTCCTAAACCAACAATCTGATTGGCAATCCTAGGGGAAACCTTCAAACCGGCAGCCAATGGGCCATAACCCAAATTAACGATTTGGTAGGTCGGTTTCTTGAGGGTAACAACTGTACCATCAGCAAGTGTTTCGGTAATATCCTGGTAAATGATATTATAATTTCCTTTTACGATTTGCCCCAAAATAGCATTGTCCTGCAGTTGCCCTCCATATATAGGGTCCGGATTTGAACTCCCGTTGGCCTGTGTACCGTCAATGCAGAATCGCAATAATAAGCCGCGTGCTGTTTCTCCGTCAAATGCAGGCGGCCTTCCGCGTCCATCCTTAAAGTGGCAGCCTGCACATGAGAACTGCGTTGAAAAATGGCCCTAATCCGTCACGTGCGGTGGTTGAAGAAGGAGCAGAAACCCAGTTTAACCTGAAAAAGGAGTTCCCTACTCCAAAATCAGTCTGCTCATCCGGTGTCAGGCCTGAAGCGAAGAAACCAAAAGCTTCCTCCGTCTTATTAAAGGACGTGGCGGTTTGTCCACCAGAATATTGTTCACCGTCTTCGGCGGTTAGAGGGGTATAATCATCATTATTGCTACAGCCGATAAACTGAAGGCCGGCAACAACAACTAAGGCTTTGATATAATTTTTCATTTATAAACAGGAAAAAGTGACTTCTTTCAAAGCCACTTTCTTAATATAATTATTTCAATAAAATTTAGTTAACAGTAATTCCGATCTTTGTAGCACCGGCCAGCAAATTTGAACCAAAATTCTGTAATTGCAAAACAGTTGCCTTAACTTTTTGCCCATCAGCTGAACCAGCACCACCAGAAATAGCCAAATCAAACGGAACCGGGATGGCAGCCATTTTTGTCAAGCAGGCATTTAATGAAGTTTCAGTATCGTTGTAAGCGGTAGCATCTGCTTTTTGTACTAAATCCTCAAGAGAGGCACCACTAATATTAGAGCTTCCATATTGATATTCACCTTTATAAACATTGATGATGCCTTTTAGATTTAAGTAAATATCCCTGTGCGTATTGTCGCTGAAGCATGAATGCTCGTCTTCCTGGCTCTCGTTGCTTAAGGCAACGTCCATTCTTTCTATCGGCAATTCGGTCAAAACCAATGTAGTGATCCCCAAGTAAATATTCCTGATTGCAGTATCAACCGGAAGGTTTAAAAATACAGTCCTGTATGTTCCACCAGCTTTCCACTGGTCAACTAAATAATCCAAATTATCAGTCAGTAAATCGGCACAAACCTTAAGGTAGGTAGCTCTTCTTGCCTGATTGGTAGCAGTTCCTCCTGCACCAACAACATAATCAGTATATGGCCTTTGTCCTGGTAAATTAGCAGACGGAGCAGTTAAATCCTGTCCCCAAAGCAGGAATTCGATAGCGTGGTACCCTACCGAAATGTTTTCTTCGCTGGTATTTGCATTCAATGCTTCCAATGTTGGTTTATCAATTGTTGGGTAAAGCCCCGGATTATTGATAATTCCTCCATTTACGATTGTACCGTTATCATCAACATAATCAATGAAATTTTCATCAAGCGGCCATGAATTAAGCAAACCTTCCGGTCCGTCAGCTTCGTCATCAATTGGTCCGTTTGCAAAACGGAAAGCTTCAGTAGTGCCGTAACTTTCCCTGGCCTGTTTCCATTTGTTTTTAACAGCAGTAAAATTAGCGTCGGTTGGTGTAGTAGTAAAAGTGTTGATTGCTGTTTCAAGCTGTACAGCGTCATCATATGCATCCTTGTAGTTTTGGTAAACGATGTCTGCATAGTTTTTTACAACAGCCTGCTTTGATACTCCAGAATCTGAATCACTGCTACATGAAGCAACAAAAACTCCAGCCGCCAAGATTAATCCAGCTTTTAAAAAAGTGTTTTTCATTATATTGTTATTTAGAATAATTAAATTTAAGCAAAAGTATACAGTTTGATTTAAACAGCAAATTTTATTTAGATTTATTTTAAATAAATGTTACTATATTTCGTTTGATTGTTTATTTTTGCCCAAAAATAATAACCGATGAAGAAACTTTTTTTAACGATTGGAATTGTATTTACTGCTGTTACCCTGATACGCTGTTCGTCTTCCGGCGATGGCGAAACCCCGGATAACTTTGACAGGACGGCTTTGCTTGCCAATTGGGCTGATAACATTATCATTCCGGGTTATGTGAATTATCAAACAAAAGTACATGCATTGGCAGATAATGTTACTGCTTTCAATGCGGCTCCAAACGAAGCCAATCTTCAGACATTGCGTACATCATGGGTTGATGCTTACAAATCATACCAAACCATCAGTATATACTATCTGGGCAAAGCTGCCGAAGTCAGCCTTAATGAAAGTGCGAACACCTACCCTGCCGATGCTGCCGGCATAGAAGCCAACATCGCATCAGGAACATATAACCTGGCGCAGTTTGCACAGTACAGCAGGCAAGGTTTCCCTGGGCTGGATTATTTAATCAACGGATTGGGTGCTAATGATACGGCAATTGTTGCTTTTTATGCTACCAATGCCAATGCCGTAAAATACAGGCAATACCTTACAGATGTTACTGCCAAATTAAAATCAAACATCGATGCAGTTGTCACCGACTGGAATTCGGGATACAGGGATACTTTCGTTTCAAGCACCGGAACAGGAGTCAGCAGTTCGGTTAACAAAACGACCAACTTATTTGTAAAAAACCTTGAAAAAACGATCCGTACCGGGAAAATTGATATTCCGGCCGGCTTGATGTCAAGCGGGACTTTGTATCCTGATAAAGTGGAAGCGTATTACAAAAATGATATTTCAAAGGAATTGTTGAACATTTCCATCCAGGCACAAAAAGATTTCTTTAATGGAAAATATGCCAATAGCACTACGACGGGCCCAAGCTTAAAATCGTACTTGGATTACCTAAACGCAGTAAGAAGCGGGCAAAACCTAAGCACTGTAATCAACAACCAGTTTGATGCCATTTTTGCTTCAACGGCAACACTAGGCAACAGCTTCTCTCAGCAGGTTAACACAGATAATGCTAAAATGATTGCTTCTCACAACGTCATCCAGCAGGGTGTGATTTACATCAAACTGGATATGATGCAGGCGTTGAACATCAGTATCGATTATGTAGATGGCGATGGCGATTAATCAATGAAAAACACAATAAAGACATACCTGAATTCTTATTCAGAAGCCGCAACGCTAGCTTTCTTCAGGCTAGCGTTCGGTTTTATGATGCTTCTGAGTCTGATACGGTTTGCCTCTTACGGCTGGATAGAAAAATTCTACATCAAGCCAGATTTTCATTTTACGTATTACGGCTTCGAATGGGTAAAACCGGTCGGAAGCTTTACGTACCTGATATTCATCATCTGCGGCATAGCTGCATTCTTTGTTGCTATCGGTTACCGTTACCGATTGGCAATCATTACTTTTTTCCTCAGTTTTACCTACATCGAGCTGATGGACAAAACCACTTACCTGAACCATTATTATTTTATTTCAATAGTGAGTTTTGTGCTGATCTTTTTGCCTGCCAATAGCTATTTTTCGGTAGATGCACATAAGGATCAAAGACTTGCATTTCAAAAGATCCCGCGTTGGAACATCGATATACTGAAAGTATTGTTAGGGATCGTTTATTTCTATGCCGGTTTGGCCAAACTCAATTCGGACTGGCTTTTTGAAGCAATGCCATTAAAGATATGGCTCCCGTCCAATTCGGGTTTGCCTATTATCGGCACGTTGCTGAATCAAAACTGGGTGCATTATGCTTTCAGCTGGATCGGTGCGGTTTACGATTTGCTGATCGTATTCCTTTTACTGTACCGCCCTACCCGATTATTTGCATTTTTCCTGGTTGTTGTTTTCCACGTACTGACCAAAATCCTTTTCCCGATAGGTGTTTTTCCTTACGTAATGATTATCAGCACGCTGATTTTCTTTAGCGCAGACTTCCATAAAAAATGCCTGAGCTTCATTGGAAACCTTATCAAAATCCCGTTAACGGCTTTTGAAAACGGCAAAGAAAAAATCCAGCGGCACAACGCAGCCTACAATGCTAAAGTTGCCTTTATCACGGCTTTCATAACATTTCAGTTATTATTTCCGTTCCGGTATTTATTGTATCCCAATGAACTGTTCTGGACAGAAGAAGGTTTCCGTTTTTCGTGGCGTGTCATGCTGATGGAAAAAGCCGGGTATACTCAGTTTATTGTTGTTGACAGCAAAACCAAAAAGGAAATCCGCATCAACAACAGCCATTTCCTGACGCCGTTTCAGGAAAAGCAAATGGCTTTCCAGCCCGATTTCATTCTGGAATATGCACACCATCTGCATGATTTTTATCAAAATCAGGGCATCAGTGATCCAGAGGTTTATGCCGAAAGTTATGTTGCCCTAAACGGAAGATTAAGTCAAAAATATATAGATCAAAAAATAAATTTAGCCAAAGAAAATGAATCGTTCGCTCACAAAACCTGGATACTGCCTTTCAACGATGAGATTAAAGGATTTTAGTTTATTGCTTTTACTGCTGTCTTTTCCGGTGTTTTCGCAAACTACTGTAAGCGGGACCGTATCTTCTTCAAACGGAAAGAAATTGCAGTACGTAGAAGTTTTCAACAAAACTACCGAAACCAAGACGACTACTAATATTAACGGGGAATTCTCGATTGCAATTGACGAAAACCAGCAAAATGAGCTTGCCTTTTACAGCGAAAATTATGCTTTGGCAGAAAAAACCGTTACGGCTTCTGATAAAAACCTGGAAATCGTTTTGGAGAAAATCACCTCGCTTTCGGAAGTTGTCGTCAATAATCAAAGAGATAAGATTTCGGCCTTAAATAAACTCAAGGACATTGAAGGAACCGCAATCTACGCGGGAAAAAAAACCGAAGTGGTGTCTGTAAGCAAACTTACCGCCAACAAAGCAACCAATAATACACGGCAGGTTTTTGCACAGGTTACGGGACTTACCATCAACGAAAGCTCTGATGGAGGGTTGCAGCTCAGCATAGGCGGGCGCGGTTTGAACCCAAACCGTACGTCTAATTTCAATACGCGCCAAAACGGTTACGACATCAGCGCCGATGTTTTGGGCTATCCCGAAAGTTATTATGCTACTCCTACCGAAGCTTTGGATGTGATCCAGGTGGTACGCGGCGCAGCCTCACTGCAATACGGGACGCAGTTTGGCGGCTTGGTCAACTTTAAGATAAAAGCTCCTACCAAAAAGCCTTTCGAATTAGTGACCCGAAATACAGTCGGATCGTACAACCTCTACACCAATTTTTCATCGGTTAGCGGTACCAATGGCAAGTTTAGCTATTACTCTTTTTTCAATTTCAAACAAGGTGATGGTTTTCGGCCTAACTCCCACTTTAACAGTAAGAATTACTTTGCTAACCTAAACTATCAGTTTACTGAAAAAACGTCATTGCATTTTGATTACACGTACTTCAATTACCTGGCCAAACAGCCTGGTGGGCTTACCGATGAAATGTTTGAAAACAATCCAAGCCAGAGCAACCGGAAACGAAATTGGTTTGCGGTAAACTGGAATCTTTTTGCGTTAGATTTTAAGCATAAATTTGACCACAATGCCGATTTTTCCTTGCAGTTATTCGGATTGGATGCAAGCAGAAAAACAGTCGGCTACCGCTCGAACCGTGTTGACAGCCCGGATGCCGAAGGAATCCCAAGGGATCTGATTATTGGCGATTTCGTCAATTGGGGTGCCGAAACGCGATACCTAAAACGCTACAAAATCAATGGGAATACCAACGCATTTTTGATTGGGGCCAAATATTATCAATCACGGAATACCGGAATACAAGGACCCGGAAGCACAGCCAGCGATGCTGATTTCCATCTGGCCACCGATGAAACCCCGTATTATGCCAATCAATCGGATTATGTGTACCCCAACATCAACTTTTCTGTATTTGGGGAAAATATCTTTAGGATTTCTTCAAGATTCTCTATCACGCCGGGTTTCCGATTTGAAAAAATAAGGACTGAAGCCGAAGGTTTTTACAGGAAAATCAATACCGATCTTGCCGGAAATATAATATTGGACGAAACTGTAAACGAAGATAATGTAAAGGAACGAAGCTTTGTTTTAGCAGGCGTTGGACTGAGTTACAAGCTCAGGAACCAGATTGAACTTTACGGCAATATTTCGCAGAATTACCGCTCTGTAACCTTTAATGACATCCGGACGGCCAATCCGAGTTATGAAATTGATGCCAACATCACTGATGAAAAAGGCTATACTTCCGATATTGGGATCAGGGGCCAATGGAACAACCAGCTGACATTTGACACTAATGTCTTTGGGCTGTATTACAATGATAAGATCGGGGAATTTGATACTACGAATTCGAACAATCAAATCATCAAAAGGCGCGGAAACCTTGGAACAGCATTTACTTATGGTTTTGAAACGATGCTGGACTGGAGCCTGAACAGGGCATTCTTTAAAGGCAATGAGGATTTCAGCTGGAATATCTTTACGAATGTTTCGATATCCGATTCAAAATACCTGAAATCTGACATTCCTGAAGTTAAGGGTAACAAAGTAGAGTTTGTCCCGCTTTTCAATATCAAAACCGGAACCGGGATTGGCTACAAAAACTTCATGACCAGCCTGCAGTTTACGTACCTGTCAAGCCAATTTTCAAATGCTAACAGCAACGAGAACCAATAATATCAATGACGGGATTTCGGGTGAAATTCCCGCTTATTACGTAGCCGATTTTTCGGCATCCTATAAATGGAAAATGTTTAAGCTCGAAGCCGGAATTACCAATTTTACCAACAACAGTTATTTTACGCGAAGAGCGACGGGATATCCGGGGCCGGGAATCATCCCATCTGATAACCGTTCGTTCTACACAACACTCGAATTTATTTTTTAAACAATAAACCCTCAATTCTAAAAAAATGATAAAGCAATTAAAAACCAGAAACCTACACCGCGACCTTGGCTATTTTTACGTTGGACTAATCATATCCTTTGCCTTTTCGGGTATTTTGATGAACCATCGTGAAAGCTGGCATCCCGAAAAATATACCGTTGAAACTAAAGAAATACAGGTTTCGCTTCCGGCGGAAGACCAGATCAGCGAAAAATATGCCGAAAAGCTGGGCGCCGATTTGGGCATTGACGACAAAATAAGGCGCCATAAGATTACCGACGATAAGGTTTTCAAGATCTCTTTTGAGAAGCACGATGTGGAAATTGATATGAAAACCGGCAAAGGCGAAGTGGTTTCGTTTATCAAAACGCCGATCATCAGCCAGACAATGAAACTGCACAAAAACACTTCTGACTGGTGGATTTATTACGGAGATATCTTTGGGATTTCCTTAATCGTAATTGCCATAACCGGAATGATGATGGTAAAAGCCGGGAAATTCAGCTTCAAAAACCGCGGCTGGAAACTGGCATTGGCCGGAATCCTGTTCCCGCTGATTATTTTATTTTTTATATAAAAAGAAACCCGCACAAAGCGGGTTCTTTTTTACCTACCAGATTTGAAATAAACCGAATAGATTTCGCAGTTCGAAAATATGTCGCTGTATTTGCTTTTTCCGTATTTGGCCTTTAAGGCTGCAAATGCTTTATCATTTGCCTGGCCCACCATATTATAATCTACATAAAAATAATTGTCAAACTGCCGATACAGCTCGTATTCCTTTTCCCGGGCATCACATTGGGCCATCATATAATCGCAAAGCGGCTCATAGGCTTTGTACCTTGAAACCTGCCGGGCTTTTTCGTAATAGTATCTTGCCTTACGGCTGCAAAAATATTCCGAATCGTCTGAATAATTATCGCGGTAGCTGTTATTGCCCGAAGTACGGCCTATGCGTTTCATCATCCAGGAATTGCCATGGTAGCTCATATTGTAATAGCAATTGGCAATCATAAAATAATCCTGGTCCCTGTTTTTGTTTTTAGGATCTTCCGCCCTTTCGATCAGTTTGATTAAGGTTGCCACCACTTTAGCTTTTGTCAGTCCTTTTGGTGATTTTAATTGATCGAAATTCATATCGCCCTTTATTTTATAAAACGGATTTTCATTAAATAACGGGCCATTGGTATAATGATTCCTGTCTACTTTTGAAAAAAACTGATACGCCATCGTAAGATTGTCATCACGCATGTATTTAATTCCCATCAGGTCATTCACTTTATTGCGGTCGGCTTTGAGTTCTTTGATTTTCCATTGATCGAAAGCTGTCCGTCCGCCCGAATTGATGATACTGATCAACAACTGCATGTCGGTTGTCGAGAGTTCGGCATCGGTGTAGCCATACCAGTCAAAGTAAAAATCATCAAACAGCGTAATCTTACCAGTCCTGGATTTCCAGTAAATACCAGTGGTACCATAAGGCCCTTCACTATCTTCATCGCTTTCCTTGATTTTTGCGATCAGAAATGCCGCGTCGGGTTTATCGTTTAACATTTCGAGTTCGCGCGCAATGGCAAAAATAAAATGGTAATTGTGCTTATTGGTTTCATTTACAATCAGTTTTTCTATTGATTTTGGAATGCCGGCTTTCCCTTTTTCCTGGTTTACGGTTAGCAGTAAAGCCTTAATGATATCGCATTGGTTTTTGACTTTTGGGTCTTTAATCGTACCTTCAAACGATTGGATTGTTGATAGTGCCTTCTCATAATCTTTATCAAAATACAGCAGATAGGATTTGGCCAACTGCCAAAACTCTTTGTCATCCACTTTATCCAAATCTACCGAATCTACAAAGGCGAGCACTTTTTTGGCATATTCCCTATCGATTTCAACACGCTGCAAAATCCTTTTCCCGTTACTGTTTTCCCAATAATCCTGGCGTAAAGTTGGCATAAACATCGTGTAGGTTGGCGTAAGCACCCAGTCTTCAATTTTGTTGATTTCGCGCAGCAGCAAAAAGGTCAGCCCCGGATTTTTCGGGTCGGACTGGTATACTTTCTGTATGCTTTCCAGATTCTGGTCAATCCGCCTGGAGGAATACAAAACATGAATATTGGCCTTCTCTTCGTTGTTTCTGGCAAAGCTTAAAACTTTGTCAATTGGTATGTGACGGTTGAAATACCATTTGATGTCAAATTTATTATCGGTTCCCCTGACAAAAACCTGAGCAGCAAGATAGTTGGTTTTGATAGCATCTTTTTCGGCAGTCAAGCGGTAAAAAAGCGCCCAATTATCTATAAAATCATGAGTTTTATACAAACCGGCGTAGGTATCATAAAGCCTGATAATGCCTTCCTCATCGCCAACAAACGAAAGCAGTTTGAAAATCTGGTAATAGTACCTTTTTTTTAGCATGAAATCCTTGGTGATTGCAATCTTTTTATAGGCTTCGGCTATTTTTTCGGTTCGGAACTTATCTTTTTTGGAATCGGTTTTCTCCCAATAATCATCAGCATCAGGATTCAGTTTTTCCAATTCCTTGGCAAAACGCAAATACGAAATTGCCTCAAGATCGTTGTGGCTGTAAAGGTATTGGACAAATGCATTTTTGGAATTTGGCGAAACCATGCTGATATCATCCTTAAAGACAGCCCGTTTTATTTCTTCAATCGGGACTTTACCTTTACAATGCTCAAACCACATTCTGTCATTTTCGGTAACCGTCTTTAGATTAGTTGCATAATCTTCATCATAAAACCACGTAGAAGTGTAATTATAAATCCTGAAACCATTGTATTTGAAGTTATCCGGGCTAAAAATACTAAACCTGATATCTTCGCCATAAGGATAGAAATAGCAGGCAAAACCCTTTAACGGAATGCTAATTGCTAAAAGAAGTATAGAACCTATTAAGCGTTTCATAATTGTATTTTTTTACGAGTGATGAATCTAAATGGAAGAACGTAACTGTTATTTTTTTATCAAACTTTACTTTTGATTTCAATGCTTTTATCGCTTCGTTGACTTTGTATTGGCTGACATCTTCGTACTTTATCTTATCACCAACCCTAAAATAACTGTTGCCTATCGAAGTATCTTTTTTGACTTCATACCACAATTCGCTTTTCTTGTCGCAGGCCTTTTTGAGGAAATCCTTATCGAGCTTGACAAATTCCTTAAACGCATCATATTGGTAATGATGCGCCCAGGAGAATACAGGCAGTGCCACATCAAGGTGGATCGGGTACTTTTCATCTGTAGTAAGGTATGATTCGAGCTCTTTGATATCCAAAATAGAATTTTTGCTGTTTTCGGAAAACGGCTGGATCAGATTATAACACATCAGCGTGGCGCTACTAACCGGTGGAATCCCCATTTTTGTTCTGTATTTGTACGGGTATAACCGCAGCGTGCAGCTTAATTTTTTCCCGGAAACCTGAGTCATTTTCTTCAGGAAATAAAAATAGCTGTCTTTTGATTTAAGCGTCCAGTCACAGTCAATCTGGATCTCGGTGTACTTTTTGTATTCATTGAATTTTTCACCATAAAATTTCGAAACCAGGTGGCTAACATTATTCGCCAAAGTATCCAGCTCGCTCCTGCTGCTTTTTAAGAATACATCGTTTTTGATAAAAACTGTAGGGATAAGGTTCAGGGTCGGTTTTGGCTTGTCCGGGTTCCGATAGTAATAACCATCAAAACCGGTTTTGGCAAACGGGATATTACCCATTGTCGCATCGTATTTCACTTCAAAAAACTTAATGTACAGTTTCTTTATTTTAAGCGTGTCGAGCAGGCTTTGCTCTTTGGCATCCAAACCCGACTGATCGCTTTTCCAATAGTAAAAAGCACGTTCTGTATCTTCTATCTTATCTCTTTTTTGACATGCCGAAAAAAAGCATAGGATCAGGCCGGCGAGAAGTACTTTTTTCATAAAATCAGGTTTTTCAGTATAACGTAAATTTCGTATTAAAATTATATCATTTCGGGTAAATTTCAGCAATAAAAAAACCGCCCTTTTTTCAGGCGGCTTAAAGTCTTTATTTTATCTATTTTTTTTAATTCTTTATTGGAATATTCGCTAAAATCTCCAAATAAAACTTCCAGAATTTCTGCGATGATTTAATCGATGCCCTTTCGTCAGGACTATGCGCTCCATGGATGGTTGGCCCAAACGAAATCATATCCATTCCAGGGTAATTCGTTCCGAGGATTCCACATTCCAAGCCGGCATGGCAGGCTACCACATTAGGTTTGCTACCGTTTTGCTTTTGATAAATGTCTACCAAAACATCCAATATCTCAGATTTTACGTTTGGCGTCCAGCCCGGGTAGCTTCCGCTGAATTCTACTTCGCAGCCAAACAGTTCGTAAGCCGATCGCAAGGCATTCGCCAAATCGAATTTTGAGCTTTCCACAGAAGAACGCGTCAGGTTTTGGATAACAATCGTTCCGTCTTTAACCACAACCTTTGAAATGTTATTGGAAGTCTCAACCAAATCAGCCATATCCGGGCTCATTCGGTAAACACCATTGTGTGCGGCATAAAGCGAACGGATCAATCCTTCCTGAACGCCCAGGTCCATTACCTGCTTTGGCAAATCGCCTTTGGTGATCTCAATTGCCAGATTAGGTTCCGTGGTTTTGTATTCGGCTTTTATGTCATTGATGATTTCCTGCATGTCAAAAACAAAAGCTTCGTCGTACATTCCGGCTACTATGACTTTGGCTACGCTTTCGCGCGGGATTGCATTGCGCAGGCTTCCGCCATTGATTTCGGCAATCTGTAAACCAAAATTCTCAAAACCGTCAAACAATAAACGGTTCATGATTTTATTGGCATTTCCCAAACCTTTGTGGATATCCATGCCCGAATGCCCTCCATTCAAACCTTTAACGGTAATTGTATAGCCTACAGATCCTTCCGGTGTTTCTTCTAAAGCATAACCCCGGGTTGCTGTTACATCAATTCCACCGGCACAGCCAATATCGATTTCGTCATCTTCTTCAGTATCTAAATTCAGTAGAATTTCACCTTTAAGGATACCTCCCTTCAGACCCAAAGCTCCGGTCATCCCGGTTTCTTCGTCAATGGTAAAAAGCGCGTCAATTGCCGGGTGCGGAATATCTTTGCTTTCCAGGATTGCCATAATGGCGGCAACTCCCAATCCGTTATCGGCTCCGAGGGTTGTCCCTTTGGCACGAACCCAATCTCCATCAACATACATGTCAATTCCCTGTGTATCGAAATCAAAATTGGTATCATTGTTTTTTTGGTGTACCATATCCAAATGCCCTTGAAGGACAACGGTTTTACGGTTTTCCATTCCTTTTGTGGCTGGTTTTCGGATGATTACATTTCGGACATCGTCCTCAAAAGTTTCCAATCCGAGGCTTTCTCCAAATTTTTTCATGAATTCGATTACGCGCCCTTCTTTTTTTGACGGACGCGGAACCGCATTAAGATCGGCGAATTTGTTCCAAAGTGTTTTTGGTTCAAGGTTTCTTATTTCCTGGCTCATTTTTTTTAAAGTTTCTAAAGTTACTGTGTTACTGAGTTTTTATGCTTTATTGCCCAGCAACTTAGTTACTCAGCCACTCAGCTACTCAGCCTGCCAAAGTTACAAAGTAAAAATTGCTTTCTAAATATTATATTTACATTTTAAATCCATATCGTGAAACGCAGCTACCTATTACCTATTTTCCTGTTGATCCAAATCATTTTACTAAAGGTTTTAGTATTTTTCCCCGAAGTGGTTGAACGTTTCTATAGCAACGGTTTATATTCGTTTACCTCAAAAGTTGAACGAACTGTTTTGGGTTGGGTACCGTTTTCTGTCGGCGATGTTTTATATACAGTACTGATTATTTATTTGCTGGCTGCCATCTGGAAAAGCAGGAAAACGTGGCGCAGCCAATGGAAAGGCAACCTACTGAAAATCCTTAGCGGGTTTTCCATCTTTTACTTCTTCTTTCATTTTCTCTGGGCGCTGAATTATTACCGGCAGCCATTGTTTGAAAAAATGAACATCAAACGTGAATACAGCGATGGCGAATTATACGCTTTTACCGAAAAGCTCATTGCCAAAACCAATGAAATCCAGTTTGAAATTACGCAGGACAAAAACCAAAAAGTAAGCAATCCGCATACGCAGGATGCAGTTTTTAAAATGACACAAAACGGTTATGACAACCTGGCAAAAGAACATCCGTTTTTCAAATATGAAATTCCAAGCCGCAAGAAATCCTTATTCAGCTTACCGCTGACTTATATGGGCTTTGGCGGCTACCTCAACCCTTTTACCAATGAATCACAGGTAAATGACAAGCTGCCGATGTATGGTTTCCCGAATGTCATTTGCCACGAAATGGCACACCAGATCGGCTACGCCAGCGAAAGCGAATGCAATTTTATTGGGTTTTTGGCCTGCATCAAGAATGATGATCCCTATTTTAAATATGCGGCCTGTGCCAATGCACTGAGGTATTGCCTGGAAAATGTGGTTATGAAAGATGAAGAAAAATTCAACGAATTCAAACCCAAAATAAATCCCGGAATTTTGAAGAATTATAAGGAAAGTGAAGTCTTTTGGGAGCAATACGATACGTTTATAGATAAAGGCTTTCATGCTTTTTACGACCAATACCTAAAAGCCAACCAGCAGCAAGATGGCTTGGAAAGCTACAGCAAATTTGTTGATCTGCTAATTAATTATTACAGCGGAAAAGAAATCCGTTAGGACTAATCTTTTCCGCTGTGATACGGCTTAAACCTCAACTTCAGGATTTAGGAACCGTTGCCTTAACGGCTCTCATTTGCCTTTAGTTTTTTTCTTCTGATCAGCCTGGGCTTCAGTGTCTTTGCGTTCGGCTTCTTTCTGTGCATCAAGTTTTGCCTGATGTTCGGCTTCTTTTGCTTTTTCTTCTTTTGCTTTCTCCTCTTCTGCTTTTTTAGCATCACGGGCGGCGGCTTTTTCCATTTCGGCCTGTGTTTCCCTTGGAGGTTGCTGCTGGAGCTGATCGGTGTTGTCTTGTTGTGCTGATGCTCCTAGGCTAATAGCCAAAAAAGCAAGTGTGGTAAGTAGCTTTTTCATAACTGTGGAATTTTAATTTCTGTAAAATTAGCCCCGCAGCCATGAAAAGTGTTACAGCATTTTCTAAAATTGTTTCAGAATTTTATTTGGTATTCTGTTTAAAGTATACTTCAGTGGCACCCTGCCCGTATTTTTGGTAGTTGGCATCCTGGAAAACAATATTCTCGTAGCGCCCTAACAGGAAATCAAGGTCGGATTTCAGTACCCCTTCGCCAACACCGTGTATAAAAACGATCTTGGGGATGCGGTTACGCATAGCAAACTCGATATGGTATTTTGCCGTATCCATCTGTAATGTCAATATGTCGTAATTGTTCATCGATTTATGGTTTTTCACCAATTTTTCGATATGCAGGTCAAATTCGGGTACAGGAATTTCTTTTTTTGATTTTTTTTCTTTGTTGCTATAGTTGGGCTTCGGAATTTCCTTTTCACCGATAACCTTTGTTTTATTGAAGCTGAAATTCATTGTGCTGTCCCCAATCTTGATCAGTTCATTGCTTTTAAACGTCAGGTTGAAGCCATCGGTGGTTTCAATGGTAATTTCAGTACCTTTTACATCTACAACAATTCCGTCAATGGCATCGTCTAAAACTGAAACTTTATCCCCTTTATTCATCTTCTTCGTGATTATCATCTTTCTTACTTGGCACTTTTGAAGTCAGCACCATCATTCCGTACATAAATACCGCTACTGCAATACATAGGATATAAATATTGGGCTTGGGTTTTGATTGCTCAAACAAACCAACAATAATGGCTATAAACATTAAGGGTATCAACAGCTTTTTCATTACATAACTTTTATCAAAAATAAAAAAACCAGCTGAATTAGCTGGCTTTTCATCAATATCTTTTGAGGATTACATTGCAGAACCTGCAAATTTTGCTGCGAATATAACCCCTCCTATAATTGCCAAAATGTAAAACGCAATCATTACTATGGTAAATATCCCTAAAAATTTATGGTGTGATTTCAGGTTTACCAAACCTTCAGCCAATGAGTCTTCATTGCCAGAATCTAAAGCCGCTTTTGTACCATTAGCATATTTGAACAAATAATACACCGGGAAGAAATAAATCAATGCCATTACAATGTAAAATCCGCCTAAATACGATTTTATGGATGCCAATGGATTCATTCCCATCCCGCCACCATAAGGATCGTCCGGGATTCCTGATAATGCTGCTCCCATAACAATTCCGACAACTACCATCAGTGCTATAAAGATAAATCCGACAATAGCTAAAAAAAAGCTCCATTTTGCACTTTCCCGCAATGCTGATACGGCAAGGTCATTTAATTTTAATTCGTGGTTTTTCATATTAAATTGATTTTTGGTTGTTCTCTTTGGTTATTTTTCAAATGCCTTTAAGGTTTTGATAATGATGGACACGCAATCCAGCAACTGTTCTTCGTTCATAACCAATGGTGGCGCAAAACGGATGATGTTGCCATGGGTTGGTTTTGCCAAAAGCCCATTCTCAGCCAATTTCATACAGATATTCCAGGCAGTATCGCTTTCTTCCGTATCATTAATCACAACGGCATTCAACAATCCTTTTCCACGGACTAAGGTTGCAATGTTAGACGTTTCGACATATTTCCCGATTTCTGCACGGAAAATCTGCCCCAGGCGTTCCGCATTTTCAGCAAGCTTTTCGTTCTCTTACAACATCCAATGCCGCTATGGCTACAGCCGCAGCGACCGGATTTCCTCCAAAAGTGGAACCGTGCTGCCCTGGCTTGATGACATTCATCACTGCGTCATCTGCCAAAACCGCAGAAACAGGATAAGCGCCACCCGAAATGGCTTTGCCCAGGATCAAAATATCCGGCTGGACATTTTCATGGTTTACTGCCAATAATTTCCCCGTACGCGCAATTCCGGTTTGAACCTCATCTGCAATAAACAATACATTATTGGCCTCGCACAAGGCTTTGGCTTTGGCAAGATAACCTTCGCCCGGCACATAAACTCCGGCTTCCCCTTGGATTGGCTCGACTAAAAATCCGGCTATATTTTTTGAAGATGCAATTGCCTGTTCCAAAGCATCAATATCATCGTAAGCAATTTTTATGAAACCGGCAGTGTAAGGCCCGAAGTTTTTACGCGCATTTTCATCATTAGAAAACGAAATAATGGTTGTTGTCCTTCCATGGAAGTTTCCGTCACAAACGATGATCTGCGCTTCATTTTCGTTGATTCCCTTTTTTTCATAAGCCCATTTACGGCAAAGCTTCAAGGCAGTCTCTACTGCTTCAGCTCCCGTATTCATTGGCAATACCTTATCAAAGCCAAAATATTTGGTGATATATTCTTCGTAAATTCCTAATTTATCATTGTAAAACGCCCTTGAAGTAAGTGTCAACGTCTGCGCCTGCTCCATCATGGCACCAACGATTTTTGGATGGCAATGGCCCTGGTTCACTGCTGAATACGCCGAAAGGAAATCGTAGTATTTTTTTCCTTCCACATCCCATACATAAACGCCTTCCCCTTTGCTTAAAACCACTGGCAACGGATGGTAATTGTGCGCACCATACTTGTTTTCTAAAGCAATTGCTTCGGCAGAACTCATTTTTTCTAAAACTGACATTGTAATTGAATTTTATTGGCCTAATCTCGTTATAGGCCATTTATTAAATCGCAATTCCTTCTTTTGGAGAGAAATCATCCATGAAACAAAAATAGGATTTATTTCTCAATCCTATTCAGTATATCGTTCATCATTTCGATCTGAACTTTTTGTATTTCGATCAATTCCTGCTGCTGGTGCATGATCAGGTGGTCCAATTTATCATCGAGCATCCTGATCTCCAATTCGGATTTTAGGTTGATCATATAATCTTTCTTGGCACGTTCCCGGTCTTTTTCTTCCTGGCGGTTTTGACTCATCATGATTATCGGGGCCTGGAGAGAAGCCAGGCAGGATAAAATAAGATTCAGTAAAATAAACGGATACGGATCGAATCCTTTGTTCGCAAGCCAATAGATATTGGCTGCTATCCATACCAGTATAAAGACAAAAAAGGACAGTATAAATGTCCAGCTACCACCAAAATCGGCCACTTTATCAGCTACCTTCTGCCCAATGGTACGGTTGTCTATTTCCTCTTCGACCGTAGCCACAAGTGACTTGTCGTCTGTAAGCGACCGAATCACGTTTTTATGCAGATCATTAAGCTCACCTACTTCAGACTGCAGGAACTTTGAAATGTACTTTTCCCTGTAAATATTGAGTTCTCCGATAGATATTTCTTTGGACATATCTAAATCGGGATGGTCATTTTTAATCAGCTCAAGTATCGGGGTACGGATGCTTTTGCAGGAAACTTTATCTTTTATCGGGGATTCCAATCCGGAGATGGCGCTTTTGAAAGTGGTTTTTGACATACTGGAAAATATTTAACGCTAAATTACATTTTTAAAGCATAAAAAAACCTCATTCCGAAAGAAATGAGGCGCATTATTATTTTTCATTTATGTTTAAAGCAAAGTCGCTTCCGAAGTAATTTCGGTATTCAGCAACCGTGAAATCGGACATTGCTTTTCGGCTTTGGTAACCAGTTCCTGGAAAGTATCATTAGTGATTCCGGGAATCTTGGCCTCAACAGTCAAATGGGATCCAACGATAGTCCCGTTCTGGAAATCGATCACGCATTTGGTTTCGATGTTTTCGGCTTCAAATCCGGCTTCGCCGATAAAGGCAGAAAGCTGCATCGTAAAGCAGCCCGAATGAGCAGCGGCTACAAGCTCTTCAGGATTGGTCCCGATTCCTTCCTCAAAACGGGAACCGAAAGAATATTGTGTATTATTTAATACGGTGCTTTGGGTAGTAATGGCTCCTTTGCCTTCTTTTACGGAACCCTTCCAAACTGCGGTTGCATTTCTTTTCATGTGTTATGTCGTTTAAATTTGAAACGTAAATTTAAGGATACTAACGCAAATCAAGGTTATATAATCATCATTATTTTTGAATGAAGCCATTTGCCCCTATTTCTATCCAAACATAGCCAGCAGCTTATTGACTGTATTCCAATTCCGTGTTGTTGAAATTACGTTCATGCTTTTCTCTATCCATTTATTATCAAGTTTGGTATTGGCCGGGGATGAAAAATATTTCAGGTAAATACGCCTTCCGTCCAACTGGATTTTATCGGGCTCGATAAAATTGAGGTTGAGCTGGGTAATCATCTGATCGGGCACTTCGGCTGATACAAAGGAAACGTATAATTTCTTCAGGTCTACCCCTTCCTCATCCAAAAAACGGTTGCGCTCCAAACAG
The DNA here is from genome assembly GCA_049841115.1 of Flavobacterium sp. Taxonomy (GTDB): domain Bacteria; phylum Bacteroidota; class Bacteroidia; order Flavobacteriales; family Flavobacteriaceae; genus Flavobacterium. The sequence goes on along the minus strand of JASGHQ010000002.1, from coordinate 15,549 downwards.
GCTTCAAGATCTTCCCTGCTTATAATCAGCACCGGAACATCGTGACTGAACGAATTGAGTATTGCCTTCCTGATATTTTCTGCCACTACTGCGGCATCGGTTTCATCTGAAGAAACAAAAACGTTCCCCGACTGGATATACGTACGCACGTTAAGAAACCCAACACCTTCCAACGAGCGGCGCAGGTCTTCCATTTTGATCAGTTTGTGGCCCGACACATTGATGCCGCGCAGAAGGGCTAAGTGGGTTTGCATTTAGAGGTATTTTTTTATTTCATCATATACTTTTTTCCATGCTTTTGCAGGAAACGGCCATTCTTCAATTGGTTTTAGGTTATTATTATAATCTTGTGGAACAAAGTAATAATCACCCATTTTTACTTTTGTGATATTGTTTTGGGTTTCGTCACGAACATCTAATTCTAAATCAAAAATTGTACTTTCACTGAGATAAACGGGGACAATATTTCCCGTTCCGTTCAACTTTTTCCTGATGGCTTTTGGTAGTTCATTATCAAATATAAAATCTGAAGCTATGAAATCCTGGCTTATCAATAAAATTACTATATCTGCTGCATCAAGTTTATCAAGTATCTCACTTTTAACTTCTACCCCGCTCTCTAGCTTTAAATCTGTCCATTTTTCAATTTGCCCGTTTCGTTCGAGCACTTTAAGAAATTTTGACAACTCATACATAGCACCTATGTCACGGTGACTGTAACTAATAAATATTTTCTTTACAGGTATATTTAAAGCATCAAACATCTTTCCAAACACAGACTTTTTATAATCGAATTCCTTTTCTTTTTTACCTTTCCTAAGGAAAATCTTCAAGCGTTCCAAAGGAAAAATCTCATTGATTTCATTTAAAATTATTTCTGTCATTTTCTTATTTTCACAATAGATACGTAGTTCTTTTTTCTCTTCGAACATCTCTATTCTTGCTTCATTAAAATCCATGTCGAAAAAATAAATATAATTTTTATAAAATTCTTCATTTTCCTCTTCATATTGACAATGGTTTAGTACTCTAACTAATAGTTGATCCATTATCGCGCTAAATGTAAAATTAAATTGTATTACAATATACTCCTTTCCATTATCCCAAATCACTTTATCTATTTTCTTTTTAAATAATGCCGGACATAAATACTTGTAATCCCTCTTGATGGGCAGTGAAAGTAAATTACTTCCTATCATATATTCTTTAAAAAGTTGTTTTTCTTTTTCTGTGTAACCCTGCCAAATAAAGTCTAAATCTGAATCTGTGAGTTTACCATTAGTCCTACTCAATGGATTATCTTTTAACTGTAAGCATTTATAAATGCCGTCCAGTATCCAATCTATCTGCAGGATTACTGTGTCAGTTGAGAAATTAGGAATATAACTCAATACTCCTGATTCATGAAACAATTGTAATAATGTCATAGGATTGTATATATCATAATCCGATGCTATTTTAAGATATTCATTAATCGTTATAGTCTTAATGTCTCTGTTTATATTCTCAATGCGTTCTTGTAATAAAAACCAGTTTTGAGGATAATTATAAACAGGATATTTATTTTGCAAACTGATGATTTTATTTTTTATAACGTCCTTAAAACTTATCACTTCATCTGTATTGTTTTTACAGTCAAACCTATGAAGAGTTGTTATTAAATCAATATCCCGTCGCCTGTAATTAGTAACCAATTCTGTCAACATATGATTAAGGAATTCAATATTGTCAAACTCATTATTAATTATATTTTCTACTAACAGGACGATACTTTGTTTACCATAGTCGGCAATAAAATCCAACCAATATTTTAAGTTATGTGTTTCATGCTGAGAACATATTTTATTGTTTTCCTTGCACCAAACCAATATATATATAGCCTTTTCACCCAAAAATAAACGATGGGTGCTATGCAGAATTTCTTGTCCGCCAAAATCCCATACATTCACTTTTACATTCGGCAACACTTCTTGCCAAATGTCTAATTGCACCCCTTCGGTCCTATTATCAATTGCTATATCATCTGGAATATCTAGTTTTTGGAGATGTTGCAACAAGGTACTTTTGCCTACACATCCATCTCCTAAAAATAATAACTTTAAATTCCTTTTTTCTGTAATCCCTTTTTCACTATCAATTAAATAGCTTTTTAATAATTGGAAATCATGGAGATAATTTTTGTCAATTTTTACTGGATTATTGGACAACGCCAAAGATTTAAGGTCTTTTAAGCTCTTAACTATTTCCCGAAGTTCATATACGTCAGATATATTATTTTTTTCCAGAGACAAATAATACAAATTCCGCAAATTTTTTAGAGCGGTAACTGAAGTAATCTCATTTGAGTCTAAACTTAATACAGTAAGTGAATAGAGTCTTTTAAGAGGCTCCAGATTAGTAATCCTATTATTATCCAAATACAACTCTTGTAAATGTCGTAATCCTTTCAAAAATGAGAGATCCTGAATTTTATTGCCTTTCAAATTCAAACAGACGAGTGTACCATAGACACTTAGTTGACAAGAATTCACTTCATCTTCAGAAAAATCCTCATCAACCTTTAATAATCTCAGGTTAATGTTTAAAAGACTTTGTATCCTTAATATTTCTTTACTTTTTTCCATCCAAATTCATTTCTAATTACTCCAAACTTACAAAATTCTTACACAAAAAAGTTAAAAAAACCTACTAAATTACCCTTACAAATATTTACGTTTTATTTAATAAAAACATTGCCTATTTTTGCGCCATGGGAAGAAAACAAACCAAAAAAGTCGTTTTTGAAAACGTGACCGTGCTTGATGCCGGTGGCAAAGGCGTATCGGTGGCAAAAGCACCCGAAGGCCAGGTAATCTTTATTCCGAATGTGGTTCCGGGCGATGTGGTCGATGTACAGACATTCAAGAAAAGAAAATCGTATTATGAAGGCAAAGCCATCAAATTCCATTCGTATTCCGAGCACCGCATTGAACCTGTTTGCCAGCATTTTGGTGCCTGTGGCGGATGCAAATGGCAAAACATGAAGTATGACCGCCAGCTCTTTTACAAAAACCAGGAAGTATACAATAACCTTAAACGGATCGGAAAGATTGAGTTGCCTGATTTTGAAGAAATATTAGGTTCGGCCAAACAACTTTTCTACAGGAATAAAATGGAATTCGGCTTCTCTGACACGCGATGGATGACCGATGCAGAAATCCAGTCGGGTGTTGAGTTTGACAGCAAAAATGCCCTTGGCTTTCACATCCCTAGAATGTGGGATAAAATCCTTGACATCGAAAAATGCCATCTTCAGGAAGATCCGTCAAATGAAATCCGCAACGAAATCAAACGCTTCGCCACAGAAAACGGAATGGAATTCTTCAATGCAAGAAACCATGAAGGACTGTTGCGCACGCTAATGATCAGGACTGCTTCTACCGGCGAAATCATGGTATTGATCCAATTCTACAAAGAAGATAAAAAACAGCGTGAATTATTATTAAACCATATTTACGCAACTTTTCCGCAGATCACGTCTCTACAATACGTCATCAATGGGAAAGCCAATGACACATTATACGATCAGGACATCAAATTATACAAAGGGCGCGATTATATCCTGGAAGAAATGGAAGGCCTGAAATTTAGCATCAACGCCAAATCGTTTTACCAGACTAATTCCGACCAGGCATACGAACTGTACAAAATCACGCGCGAATTTGCCGGATTGACCGGTAATGAAGTCGTTTACGATTTATATACCGGAACCGGAACCATAGCCCAATTTGTTTCGAAAAAAGCCAAAAAGGTCGTAGGTGTCGAAGCTGTCCCCGAAGCCATAGCAGATGCTAAGGAAAATGCAAAACGCAACGAAATTACCAACTGCGAGTTTTATGTAGGCGATATGAAAAACGTATTCAATGATGCTTTCATCGCACAACACGGCAAACCGGATGTTATCATTACCGATCCGCCGCGCGATGGGATGCACAAGGACGTAGTAGAGCAATTATTGAAAATTGGCGCCCCGAAAATTGTGTATGTAAGCTGCAATTCAGCCACGCAGGCACGTGACTTGGCCCTGATGGATGAACATTATAAAGTAACAAGAGTGCGCCCGGTGGATATGTTCCCGCAGACGCACCATGTGGAAAATGTTGTACTTTTGGAAAAAAGATAAATTTATAAATGAAAAAGATATTTGCCTTACTATTAATTGCCATCACTTTCTCAGGTTGTGAAAAGGACGACATCTGCACCGAAGAAACTACTCCGAGGCTGATCGTTGAATTTTATGACATCACCAATAATGCCAATGTAAAAAATGTATTGGATTTAAAGGTTAAAGGCGAAGGAGCGGCAGATTATATGGTTTTCAATTCGGCACTCGATGTAAGTGACCAGTCAAGGTATCTTTTTAACGGAAGCAAATTGGAATTGCCTTTACGAACTGACGGAACCACTACCAAGTACACGTTGATATTAAATAGTACCAGCACTACGCTTTCCAATGAAGACGAACTTACCTTTAATTATTCTAAAGAAAATGTTTTTGTATCAAGGGCATGCGGCTATAAAACCATCTTCAAACTAAATTCCCCGGGCGGTGCCGTTGTGACAGACGCCCCAACTCCGGATACTTTTTGGATATTACAGGACAATATCAACGTGCAAACAACTAACATTGAAACCGAAAATGAGAACACATATCAAAATTTACTTTTAGTATCTGCCTGGTATTGCTTTCGTTTGCGGGCAATGCACAGGATGAGATAAAAATGAAACCAGCCAAAGGTGTTGCCGAAAAAGCTGAAATACAAAAGGAAGCCGATACAATTGCACCAAAAAAAGAGCGTTATGGTTTACGTCTTGGGGTTGATCTGTTCAAGCTTACACGCTCGTTTTACGAAAAAGATTACCGTGGCCTGGAACTGGTTGGAGATTACCGATTGACACGCAGGCATTACCTGGCTGCCGAAATTGGAAACGAAGATAAAACCGTAGACAATGATCAGTTAAACTTCACCACAAAAGGAACTTACCTTAAAGTTGGCTTTGACTACAACAGCTATCAAAACTGGCTCGATATGGAGAATATCATTTCGGTTGGGCTCCGTTATGGCATAAGCAGTTTTAGCCAAACACTGAACAGCTATCAGGTTTACAATCCGAATCATTATTTTGGCGACGAGCCTGTAGTTATTTCGGGGGAAAAATTTGACGGACTGTCCGCACAATGGATCGAAGTCGTAGCCGGTATGAAAGCCGAGGTTTTTGATAATATCTTCATTGGCTTCAGTTTCAGGCTCAACCGATTGGTTACGCAAAAGCAGCCTAACAACTTTGACAACCTTTATATTCCCGGTTTTAACCGAACCTATAACGGCGATTTTGGCGTTGGTTTCAACTACACTGTTTCGTATTTCATTCCGTTATATAAATCAACCGTAAAAGCGAAGAAAAAAGAAGAAGCTAAAAAGAAGAAATAATTTTTATTTCAGTTCCTTCACTCCTTTTGTAAAAAGCCACTTCACGAAAAGCCGATCTCCCTGCGGGGTCTGTATTGCCTGAAATTTTGGGGCTATCAGGGTTGCAGCCACAGCAGTCTGTAGCCGGAATCCAGATACCGGTTAGATAGGTAAAGGATTGCACCAATACCAGAAGGGGCAGTAAGAATGCAATAAAGCTTAAGAAGTTATAGATGAGGGCCTTGGTTTTTTTAGTCATAAAACTTTTTCTGTTTGCTTATTTTCCGTTAATCCAGCCTACGATGGCTTCGTCCGTTGGCAAGGTCTTTGGTGGTACAACTTTAACCAATTGCCCCTGTTCATTGATAAGGTATTTCTGGAAATTCCATTCAACTTCACTGTCCTGAAGACCATTTTGGCTTTTTTGTGTAAGGAATTTATAGATTTCGTTCATATCATCTCCTTTAACCGATATTTTGCTCATCATAGGGAACGTTACTCCGTAATTCATCTCACAAAACTTGGCAATCTGTTCATTGCTTCCCGGTTCCTGTGACCCAAAATTATTGGCAGGAAAACCTATTATTATAAAGTTTTTGTCTTTATATTTTTCATAAATAGCTTCCAGGTCTTTGTATTGCGGTGTCAGCCCACATTCTGAAGCCGTATTTACGATCAAGACTTTCTTCCCTTTGAGCGAAGCAAAGTCAAATGGTTTTCCGTATAAATCGGTTACTTTGAACTGATAGATGTTTTGTGCTTTTGCTGGTGCGTTAGTTTCCATTTTTTTATTGTTTTGCGCCTGATTCTGGCAGCTGAACAAGCAAAGTGCAGCTGCTAATAAGAAAATTTTTTTAGTCATGATTATGGATTCAATTCATATTTTCGATTAATAGAAGCGTATGATTAAAATACCTGACTGCCACCGGCAATCCTCCTCTTAATATCAAATATAAAATTAAACATTATTTCAGCAGCAAGTGTTATGTATTCCCTAAATTTTTACACAAAAAAGAGCCCGGCGTGTGGTATGCCGCCGGGCTCCTAACAAAACATAATAGAAACCATTCTATTACCAAAACCTCGAAAGAAACCTTTTCATAGCAATATCTTCCCAATAGCATTTACGGAAAAAATAACAATAGGGATTTTCTACTCAGTTAATTTTCAATGCTTTTAGTAGCTTTTTAGCAAAAAAATTCTTTAATTTACTGTTAAAACCAAATCATTATGACCCAGGAAGAACTACTGCCTTTGCTCTTGCGCAAGGAAGAAAGGGCATTTACCCAATTGTACGACATGTATTCCAAAAGCCTTTTTGCTGTCATTACCAATCTGATAAGCGACCGCGAAGAAGCCGAAGATGTGCTTCAGGAAGTATTTGTCAAAATCTGGAAAAATATCGAAACCTACAACCAAAGCAAAGGGCGCTTGTATACCTGGATGCTTAACATCGCACGCAATACGGCTATTGACAAATTGCGTTCGAAAGGATTTAACAACAGTCAGAAAAACCTATCCTCTGATAATTTCGTACATCTGTTGGATGACAGCAACAAATTAACAAGCATGATTGACAGCATTGGCCTGAGGGAATTTGTCAAAAAGCTAAAGCCAAAATGCATCCAGCTGATCGATTTGCTGTTTTTCAAAGGATTTACCCAACAGGAAGCTTCAGAAGAGCTCGAAATCCCGCTGGGAACCGTAAAAACCCAAAACAGGATGTGCATGAACGACCTGCGTAATTTTTTAAAGTTGTAATGGAAAATAAAGACTATATAGAATCAGGAATATTGGAACTCTATGTTTATGGTTTGCTTAGCGAATCAGAAAACGACCAGGTAGCTGCCATGTCCAATAAAAACCCCGAAATAAAGGCAGAGATCATCTCTATTGAAAAAGCAATCATCAATTTATCAAGTAGCTTCTCGCCTTTCATTTCCCACAGCCAGTTTGAAAAAATAAAAGCAAAACTAGAACTGAAGCACGGAAAAACAGTTTCGATGAAAACCGGAAGCAATTGGGCCACTTATATCGGTTGGGCTGCAGCGATAGCCTTGCTGATCGGAATTGGTTACCAATACTCAAAACTGGATACAACACAAAATCAGGTTACAGCCATAGAAAAGGAAAAATCAAAACTACAAGACTGTGGCTGATTTGGAAGTAGAAAACAAAAAGGCAGAAACGGTTTTAAATGTCGTAAGGGATGAAACCAACACTATCGTTTCGCTTGCCGGGCAAACTGTGGCGCCATCGGCTAAGGCAAAAATCTATTGGAACAAACAAACCCAGGTGGTTTATGTAGATGCTAGTGGCTTGCCTACGCCGCCAGCGGGAAAGGAATACCAGATCTGGTCGTTGAAACTACAGCCACAATTGACACCAACCAGCATTGGCATGCTTACCGATTTTAAGGCGAACAGGAGCAAAATCTTTGCAGTTGAAAAAACCGGCGATGCTGAAGCTTTCGGAATCACACTGGAACCAGTCGGCGGAAGCCCTACACCAACAATGGAACAGTTATATACTTTGGGGAAAGTTTAAATCCCAGTGTCAAATAAGCAATGATCAAAAGAAAAAGTCCCGACAAAAGCGGGACTTTTTTATTTTAACTTTCATTCGATTGTTTTGATTTTTCGTGGCGTGCCAGGAATTTGTCTTTCCTGTAATGTTTATGGTAACCGATATACGTTATTCCGCCAATTAATGATATGGTTATAAGAGAATAAAGTATCCAGTCTAAAGATTTTGCTTCGCCGCTCGCATACGAATGCAGTCCAACCAGGTGGAAATTTACTCCGTAGTAGGTAAACAAAATCGACATGAACGCATACATCGACATCAGGTTGAACAGCCATTTGTTACGCATCGCAGGTACGAAACGCGCATGGATTACAAACGCATAAACCATGATACTGATTAAGGCCCAGGTTTCTTTCGGATCCCAGCCCCAATATCTTCCCCAGCTCTCATTGGCCCATTGACCTCCAAGGAAATTACCGATGGTAAGCATGATCAATCCTACAGTCAGCGCCATTTCATTGATAATTGTAAGCTCTTTGATATTCAGGTCCATCTTTTCCTTGTTCTTTTCATTCGTAAGCAGCATCAACAATAAAGCAATGAAGCCCAAAATAGCGCCCAGGGCAAATGGCCCATAACTTGCCACAATAACCGCAACGTGGATCATTAGCCAATACGAATTCAATACCGGCTGCAGGTTTGCGATTTCAGGATCGATCCAGTTGGCATAAGCCGCCGTCAATATCATTGACGCTACGAAAGCACAGGCAGCCACAGTAAGCTTGGACGAGCTTTTGAAGAATAACCCCAAAAGGGTGTCAAAGAGAAATGCCGTTGAAAACATGAACTTTCTTTTTGTCCACGCAAATGCCAATCCGAAGAACATCGTGGACCAGCCTACATAAACAATCGCCTCATAGGCATTGCTCCATGGCGCGTGGCCCGAAATGTACCATCTGAAGATCAATGCAGCCGTATGAAGCATAAACAGCAATCCGATGGAAATATGGATTATCGAAATGAGGATATTAACCCATTTTCTCTCCTTGAAAATCCCAACGATGATGAACAGGAACATTAAACCTGATGCAGTTAAGTACCAATACGGCAATTTCTGGAGCACATCATATTTGTTGTATAAGATTTCATAATCGATCTTTTTGTCTGACGGTCGCACGGCAGCACCATATTTTTTCTGGTAATTTTCCAAACCTACCAGATACGTATTTGCCATCGTATAATCGTTGCTCTGGCTGGCTTTCATCACTTCGTTCAGATAGGCCGGCAATGCAAGCCTGATGGTATCAAGCGCTGTCCCTGTCGTGTGGTTGATCTCCAAAAACGACAGCCATTTGTTATTCGCGTCTTTTGGTATCGGGAAGATCCGCATCATTTTTCCGCTTAGGGCCGAATTCAGCAAAATGACTTTTTTATCTGTTTCCACAAAGTCTTTTTCAAAGTTATTCGGGTTTGCGGTTTTATAGGCATCATCAAGATAAGGCGACAATTTGTAATTCCCTCTTTCGTCAAAACACGAACGGAAAGTGGCATACTTGGCATCTTTTGGTATTCCCAAAATCTTACGGATACTATCATTGCCGCTTTTGATGTAAATCAATGGTGTTTCAAACCAAACGGTCGGGAATTGGTTCATCGAAATAAATACCTGGTCGGAATTCATTCCGTTATACGTGTCTTTATGGTAAACCTTTCGCAGCAATTCAGACGAAAAGGTGTTGAGAGGTTTCATCCTTCCTCCTTCATCCTGAATGACCAATCGCCCGAACTGCGCCGCATGTTTTTCAGAAACCTTAAACTTATTGAGTATCGAATCGATCTGTTTCTGCGTTGGCAATGCATTGGCGTTATGGCCATGGTCCTGCGCCCATCCGCTGAACGAAGCCAATAGGATTATTACTGCCATAAGTTTTGCCTTCTTCTTTTTGACATTCTCCAGCTTTCGCTTCAGGTCGGTAAAGCGTGAGCCTTTCACAAACAGGATTGCCATCAGGCAGAAAAACAATAGGAAATAACCAATGTACGTAATTGTGGTTCCCCAAAAATCGTGGTTTACCGAAAGTACTGTTCCTTTTTCGTCCGGGTCAAACGATGCCTGGAAAAAACGGTAGCCTTTATAATCAAGGATGTGGTTCATATAAATCCGTTCGTTACGCCTTTGGTTTCCATCAATTAGCGTAACTTTACTCTCGTAAGACGAATAGCTTTTTTCTGTTCCCGGATATTTATTGGCAATAAAATCATTTAGTTTCAATTTGAATGGGACTTCGTACACCTTGCTTCCATAACTTAAAGTAAAATCTAAATTACCTAGTTTAAAAGCTTTAGGCTCACCCTGTTTTCCTCTAGATCCAACTAGTGTGATTTCTTTTTCCTTTCCGCCTGACTTCACAATCACAGTAAGGGCATCATCCCCTTTCTTTGATTTCATGTCGCCGCTTGCCTTAAAGGTTTTGACCCCTTTTTTAGGCTGGTCCGGAATTACGAATTGGGCTCCGCCAACGTTGTACAGCGAACGGTACATCAACGGCTGGACAATGTCTTTTTTGACCGTGCCTTCCATTTTATCAGCCATTCGCATAAACTGCCCGTCAAACGGAGAAATGATCGTATTGGTTTTTGTATCGATATTGATTGCGCCTTTGGTTGGTTTGTTTACCGCAAACAATACATTGTGAATATCCTGTATTTCACCTTCCTTAAGCATGTGCTCGTGGCGCTCGCCTCCACCCGATTCGACCAATTTCAGGTAAACTTCCCCATTCGGATCAGCCTTGATGGTTTCTTTTGCATCAAGTATGAAATCCTTATATTCTATTTCGAACGGAGTAGTGTCAAATTTTTTATCGATTGAAAAATGATTATTGGCTACAGGAGAAAGCAGCAATGGTTTTTCTACAGTAAGCCGCTGCATCCTGCTCTGGTACATTCCGTCTATATATACCGTCAGGTAGTTTTTTTCAGAAAGGAACTGGCTTGAAGTTTCCCCTTCTCGGATACGCATCATCCCTTCATAGCTGATGTATCGGGTAATGAAAGCTCCGGCAATGATAAAAATGAATGCCAGGTGCAATAATAAAGTGGCCCATTTTTCTTTTTTGTAAAGCTGGTAACGCTTGATATTCCCGAAGAAATTAATCATAAAAAAAGCCATGATTGCTTCAAACCACCAGGAATTATAGACCCATATCCTTGCGGTATCGGTATTGTAGGCACTTTCAACAAATGTTCCAACGCCCATAGCAAATGCAAAGACAAAAAACAGGACGGCCATTAAACGTGTAGAGAATAAAAAGGAGTATATTTTCTTTTCCATAAAGTTGGAATGAGGTTTTTAAAAAGTGCTACAAAAATAGCGTAAATAAATAGATTTTACCTGCATTTATTTTGGGTTTTAATACTTTTTTAAGAGATGTTTTCTAAGGTTTGCCGATTTGTTTGTACGGTTGTCGGTTATTTGATTGCTGTGAATTTTTAATTTGTATTTTAGCCGTATACCAACACCTATGTTCAAATTCAACAAGACCTATTTTGGGTTATTTTTGCTAGTATTTTGTATTGAAATCCTGATTGCGATATACGTCCGTGACCGTTTCATCAGGCCTTATATGGGCGATGTGCTGTGTATCGTTTTGATGTATGTTTTCATCAAATCATTTTGGGATACGCCTGTGCTTCCTACAGCTTTTTTTGCGCTTATGATCGGCATAACCGTAGAAACGCTGCAGTATTTCAATTTTGTGGAAAGACTCGGAATAGAAAATAAAGCATTGAAGATTATCCTCGGAATGTCGTTTGAATGGACAGATTACCTAACTTACATAGCAGGATTTGCAGTCATACTTATTGGCGAAAAACTGAATATGAAGCCCAAAAAATTATAATTATCATCTAAACCAATATGACACCAAACCATAAACTCAGCAAACAGCTTGAACTGACCAACGAACAGACTTCGCCGCTGTTCCGGATCATGTGGCTGCAAAATCATGATGAGCCGCACCGGCGCCATTTTGAAAACAACATCTGCGCATTCCACATCGGTAACGGCTACATTCTTTCGGTAGCGCACAATTTAAAGGTGGAAGCCAACATTTTCAAATCGATTGACAACGGGATTTACCTGACCGATATTTTTCCGTACCTCAACTCAGAGCAGGCACAGCTTTTTGAAAGCTGCTATCCATTGGAAATGGCAACTCAGAAACGATACGCCAACATTACCAACCCAAATGACTTTCAAAGCATCATCAATCTGCTCAAGCAAATCAGCTTTGATACACGCTGGATTACATTGATGAAAAGAAACATATGCAAAACGCATTTGGTAATCCAGTTCAAGGACAGCCTGTTTTACAATAAACCCGAGCTTTCTGCTTATTTTAATCCGAATAGCCATTTTGCCGAACCGGGCATCCAGCGCCATACTTTTTTGGTTGAAGTCGAATTGGTTGAAGCTTTCTATAACGAAGACATCGCTTTGTATAAAATAGTAAATACGCCGCAGCAAATCATTGATGCAATGCCAAGCCTTGAAGTGGATTACAGCATTTTGGATGACAGCCAGCAAGATTATTATTGCCTGCAAAGCTCGCCTACAAGCGAAATCGGGAAGTTATTGAACAAGGCGCAGATTGAAGGTTTTACAGAACACTTCTCTATTTTCCAGGAGCGGATTGGCGGAAATTATAACCTTGAAGGCCTGCGTTACCTGATCAAAGGCTATTTCCGTTTTGGCTCATCGGGCGCGCCTTATGTGGTTTATGACAGTAAAACCGATTCTTTTAAGGTAAATGCCATCCAAAGTGAAGCCTGCCCTGTACAGCTTTCGATAAACAACCAGCGGGACGGCAACTTCCAGTATGTCAATGCCATTGCATCTCCTTTGCAGATCATCCGGGAAAGACTCGAAACACATATCAAAAACTAAATCAAACGATTATGAACAACATCATTTATTATTTAATCGGATTTTTTATCGCCGTATATATTGCCAGGACGATGGGTGAAAAAGCCATGAAATACCTTAATACTGAGCAAAAAGCGGGTTTAATCGATTTATTTAAGAAAGACCGGAAAATAGGCAGTGCAATTATATTTGGGCTGGTTATCGGGTTTCTGCTGGTTTTACAATTTCACCTGTTGAATCCGTTTATAGCATTCTGCATTTACTTTTTGGTTATTACAGGCTATTTTGTATTCAAAATCATAAGAACGCATAAAATACTAACAGCCAGCAATTATCCTAAAGAATACATCCGGCAAATGATCCTGGCAAATATCATTGCCGCCATTGGAATGGCAGCCTTTTTATCATTAACGATGTTTGAACTGTTTAAAGGAAGGGAATAATTTCAGGGAGCAAGCTTCTTTTTACAGGCTTCGCACAGCTGCATCTTTTCATTATCGATTGTGGCAATTTTTTCAGAAGCGCTTTCCATGATGCATCTTTTGTTTGGGCAATGCGGCAATCCCAAGTTATGACCAAATTCGTGTATTGCAACTTTCTTAAAGCGCTCCGATTCGAGCGCTTTATTTTTACTCTTTAATCGAAACGTAGAGACTATTGCGCTTTTCCCCGGCCGGTAAGCCAGGCCCATCACGCCAAAATCGTTGTATCTCCAAACCGGTTTTTTTATTGAACCATCGGGATTGTTTTTGGTTACCGAGATATCCTTAGTGGTAAGCCCCAAAACAAAATCCGCCGATTCCGGGAAATTCCTGTCCTGAATCTTTATGATGCTGTCTGCACGGTACCGTGGTGATTTGATGTTGATAAAGGCCGAATTAGGCAATTCCCTTTCGGCTAAAACAATGGTCTTAATTCCGTAAAATTTTCCAACTGCGAAAGCAATTGTGTCAGCTTCATTCTTGGAAATGCCTTTATATGGGAGGATTGCAACAGTTTTAAACTTGACCTCTTCTAAACTTGTCTTATTATTTTGCGAACACGACAGGAACAATAAACCAAAGGCAATTATAAGCAGTTTCATGTAAAATATTTATACAAAAAAGGCACAATAACTGTGCCTCCTTTTATGTGATATTCATGATTTTAATATTTCAACAACTCCAGTAATGATTGCTCAAACCGCTCTTTTGGCAGGTATTGGTCTTCCAATGCTTTTACAAATGGAATAGCGCTCTCCAAGCTTCCTACCCTTTTAACCGGAGCATCAAGGTATTCAAAGCATTGTTCCATAATCATTGCCGAAATATCGCTGGCAACACCACCAAACAGCGTATCTTCCTGAAGGATGATTACCCTGTTGGTTTTCTTTACCGATGCAAAAATGGCTTCGGTATCCAATGGCTGCAATGACCTTAAATCAATCAGGTCGGCACTGATATCAGCATGTTTGCCCAATGTTTCCAAAGCCCAATGCACGCCCGCACCAAATGAAATGATCGTAACCTGGCTGCCTTCTTTAAGCAAAGCCGCTTTTCCAAACGGAATCGTGTAATAATCTGAAGGTACATCCTGGTATACTGAACGGTACAATTGCTTGTGCTCAAAATACATAACCGGGTTAGGGTCATTGATTGCAGTATTCAGCAGCCCTTTGGCATCATACGGAAACGCCGGGTATACGACTTTCAGCCCCGGGGTCTTGGTAAACCAGGCTTCGTTCGTCTGCGAGTGGAACGGACCGGCTTGTGTTCCGCCGCCGCAAGGCATACGCACTACGACATCGGCTTTTTCGTTCCAACGGTAATGTTGCTTTGCCAAAAGGTTTACAATTGGATTGAATCCGGTAGAAACAAAATCGGCAAACTGCATTTCTACAACCGCTTTATGCCCGTTGATTGACAATCCCATTCCGGCTGAAACCACAGCGCTTTCACAAATTGGCGTATTGCGTACGCGGTCTTTGCCAAACTCCGCTACAAAACCTTCCGTAATTTTAAAGGCACCGCCATATTCGGCAATATCCTGTCCCATGATTACCATGTTCCCGTGACGCTCCATCGATTGGCGCAATGCACTGGAAATAGCATCGATCACACGGATATTTTCTTTTTTATCAGAAGGATTAAATTCCTCAAAATCATATGGTTTGTAAACATCACCTAATTCTTCTTCTAAACTTGCAACCACTTCTGGTTCTGCCTGGGTAATGGCCCAGTTTTCGTCAATTTCTTTCTTGATTTCCTTGATTATCCTTTCATCTTCTTCCTCCGAAAGCACACTTATTTCCTTCAGCCATTCTTTGTAGTTTGAAATCGGGTCTTTGACGGCCCACATGTCCATCAATTCCTGTGGGACATATTTGGTTCCGCTTGCCTCTTCGTGCCCGCGCATCCTAAAGGTTTTGAATTCCAATAAAACTGGCCTTGGATTTTCTGTCATCGAAGCTTTCAGTTCGGTGATTTTTGTAAATACCTCAAGGATGTTATTTCCGTCAATGACATGACTTTCCATTCCGTAGCCCACGCCTTTGTCCGCAAGATTCTCACAGCGGTATTGTTCGTTTGTTGGTGTTGATAGGCCGTAGCCGTTATTTTCAATCACAAACAAAACCGGCAAATCCCAAACAGAGGCAATGTTCAGCGC
>JASGHQ010000001.1:0-7712 GCA_049841115.1 Flavobacterium sp. | reverse complement strand
TTCGTGGAAATCGCCTTCAGAAGTGGCTCCTTCTCCGGTGAAAACCGCAGTAACTTTTCCGTTTTTCTTTAATTTATTGGCTAATGCAATTCCATCGGCCACACCAAGCTGTGGGCCTAAATGCGAAATCATCCCAATGATGTTGAATTCCTGCGTGCCAAAATGGAACGAACGGTCGCGGCCTTTGGTAAATCCGGTTTTCTTTCCCTGCCATTGCGAAAACAATCGGTGCAGCGGAATGTCACGGCCTGTAAAAACGCCCAGATTTCTGTGCATCGGAAGAATGTATTCGTCTTTATCCAAAGCAGCGGTAATTCCAACCGAAATGGCTTCCTGCCCTATTCCGGAAAACCATTTGGAGACTTTTCCCTGCCTTAAAAGGATAAGCATCTTTTCTTCTATCAGCCTTGGTTTTTGCAACCTTTTATATAAATCCAACAACTGTACGTTGGATAATTCTTTTCTGTCGAAATTCATGTGTTCATTTTTAAGCTTCGCAAAAATATGAAAACGATTAGGATTCAACAGTAAATATTGAATATAAAATTTCTACCTTTATTTCGCTAACCAAAACTTAAATACGATGAAAATCTACATCCGCAATATGGCATGCGAAAGCTGCAAGGTTGTTGTAAAGGATGCGCTTTTAAAACTGAACCTCCACCCGGTAAAGGTTGAATTAGGAACTGCTGAGATAAAAGAAGACCTCACCGATACCAAGAAGAAAAAACTGGATTCGATGATCAACAAGGTTGGGCTTGAAATTATAGAAAACAAAGGCGCTATCCTGATTGAACAGATCAAAAAATACTGCATGGAATATGTCCTTTCAGAAAAACAAGTCAAAGTGAATATCTCCGATTTTCTTTCCAAGAAGCTGAATAAGGATTATAATTACCTATCCAATGCCTTTTCGGAGGTTGAAGTGAGTACGATTGTACATTACATCAGCCGGCTCAAGATTGAGAAAGCCAAGGAAATGATTATGTTTGAAGATCATAACCTGACGGAAATTGCCGAGAAACTCAATTTCAGCAACCTGTCTGCATTTTCAACACAATTCAAGAAAATTACAGGGTTCAACCCCACACATTTTAAAAATCTGAAAAACAAAAGAAGGCTCGCCATACAGGATTTGGCCAAGAAAAAACAGTAAAATTTAGAAATTTCAAACAGAAAAGTAGAAGTAATTTAATATTAAAAATTTTAATATTGTTTACGAAAAAACCCACTTTAAAATTTGAAAACTAAATGAAGATTTACATTCGGAACATGGCTTGTGAAAGCTGTAAGGTCTTTGTAAAAGATGCTCTGACAAAATTAAACCTTAACCCGATAAAGGTTGAGCTGGGCGAAGCAGAAATTACCGAAGACCTGACGGATGCAAAAAAACAAAAGCTCGATGCGATAATCAACAAGGTCGGCCTGGAGATAGTAGAAAGCAAAGGCGGGATTTTGATCGAAAAAATTAAAACATATTGCCAGGAATATGTAATTTCCGAAAAGCACATCAAAGTAAATATTTCGGAATTTCTGTCGCAAAAACTGGATCGGGATTATAATTACTTGTCGAATGTCTTTTCAGAAGTGGAGCTTTGCACCATTGTGCATTACATTAATTTGCTCAAAATCGAGAAAGCCAAGGAAATGATCTTATTTGACGATTACAATTTTTCGGAAATCGCGGCCAAGCTCAACTTTAATAACCTGTCTGCCTTTTCAACCCAATTCAAAAAAATCACAGGCTACAACCCAACCCATTTCAAGAAATTGCAGCACAAACGCAGACTGACTATCCAGGAATTAACCAAAAATCAGTAAAATTTAGAAATATAGAGGACAAATTTAGAAATCCACTACTGACTTAATAGCTTAAATTTACATCAGCCAATTCTTAATAAAATGAATCAGATTGACATTTTTTACGCAGACGATGATGATGACGATTTGATGCTGATCAGTGAAGCCGTTGAGAAAATCTCGGTTGGATCCGAATACCAAATCAATTTGCATATCCACAGGAACGGAGAGAACCTTATCCAGAATATAAAAAACAACCATGATACCAATGGTTTTGTCTTGCTTGACATCAATATGCCATTTAAATCCGGATTTGAGCTGCTATCAGAAATAAGAAATGAAGACGTGATTAAACGATTCCCTGTCATTATGTACTCAACAAGTTCCAATAGGGATAATATTGACATGAGCCAGGGTCTCGGAGCTGATCTTTATGTAATCAAACCTTATGATTACCATAACCTGCTAAAGATGCTGACTGCCTTTATCCATATTGACTGGAAGAATTACCAAACGGATATCGATAACTTCCTGTACAGATTCTAATAAAAAAGCCCTAAGAAATCTTAGGGCTTTTTGGTTGGTATTAAGCTTTGATGAAATTTTTATACACTTTGGCGCCGTCATCTGTTACAACTTCAAGAATATAAAAACCAGACTGCAGGTTTTCAACATTGATCTGCTTGCTGTCTGACATCCTCGTTTCAAGTCTTTGTCCATTGATAGTAACCACCGTAACACTTGCTATTGCAGCGTCAATATCAAGGTTTAAAATACCGGCTACCGGATTAGGATACAATTTCAGGCTTTTCGGCCCGGCTATTTCCCTTGTATCCAAAGTACCTTGTGTTACGTTCAGCGTATAACCAAACGTTTGTGGCGGCTCCCATGATGAAATGACGATATAATACGTTTGGCCTGCAGTTACCGACATATTACTGATCGTACGGTTTCCTGCAGCTGAGCTGCAATTGCAAGCATAAGGTGCTGAACCAATACCTTCACAGCTGGCAAACACAAAAAGCCCTGTCCATCCTATTGACGAAGGTATCTGTAGATTGATAGTCCCGCTCGCAGACGGTGTATACGAATAAACCACATCGTTGCCGGTAAGATAATAGTTTCCTAACGTACCGGCGCCACAGGCAATCGAAGCTGATGTTGGCGGATCATAATTATCACCATAATTACCGGTATTGTCTGTTGTGCTAAACGGCAGGCTGCTGATCACGATTGGATCTGTACACAAACTTCCCGTTTGGGCAAATGCACCCAGAGATGCAAATAATAAATAAAAGTAGAGTTTTTTCATTAAATTGATTTTATAGGGTTAATTATCTCAAACTTAAATTTTATGTTAAAAAAAAGAAAATAATAAGGTTAAAATTCCCAATAAAATCGATTAAAGGTTAAAACTGAATACTATTCTTTCAATTTAAAATTTTAATATTGCTTTCTCAATCCGTCTTTCGATGAAGAAAATAATAAACCGAATCTTTTTCCCAATTATAACCTGCCTGTTTATAAGCGGCATAATTTATGGCCAGGAAAGCTATAGCATTTGTATTGGCAAAACAGAAACACTCAATTCGGCCATTTTGGGTGAAAAAAGAGAAATCTGGATCCATGTGCCCGAAAGTTATACCTATTCCAAAAACCGTTATCCTGTTGTATACTTACTTGACGGCGATGTCCATTTCAATTCGGTAGTTGCCATGACCGAATTTCTGAATAACAGCTCCAACCTTATCCCCGAGATGATCGTGGTTGGCATTGTAAATACTGACAGGACAAGGGATTTGACACCAACACATATGGATGAAGCTTTACCTTACCTTAGCCGTGAAGCAGCAAAAACTTCGGGCGGCGGCAATGCGTTTTTTAATTTTATGGAAAAAGAATTAATACCCTACATTGATAAAAACTATCCAACCGCGCCTTATAAAATGCTCATCGGGCATTCACTGGGCGGTTTGACAGCCATTGAAGGCATCCTAAACCATACCTATTTATTCAATGCTTATGTTTCCCTCGACCCCAGTTTGTGGTGGAATAGCCGCGAACTCGTGAATCAAATGAAAACAACATTAGGGAATAAAAAATTTGAAGGGATATCATTATACCTTGCCTGTGCCAATACACTTGAAAATGGAGTTGCATTTTCCAATGTACGAAAAGATACTTCAAAACAAAATGAGCATATCAGAGCATTGTTGGATGCCAATGATTTATTCAACAATGCAAAAAAGAATGGGCTTAAGTATGGTTTTAAGTATTATAGCGAAGACAATCATGGTTCGGTTCCGATGATTGCCGAATATGATGCTTTCCGTTTTATTTTTGATTTCTTTAAAATGCAGCTGACCGATGATGAAAGAGCAAACTGGAATAAAGAAATCATAGCCAGAATTGAAAGTCATTATGCGGTGATTTCCAAAAAAATGGGCTACCCGGTCCTGATTCCCGAGGAAGTGATCAATGCCAAAGCTTATAAATTATTGGAACAAAAAAAATACGATGATGCCGAATACCTATTCCAGCTCAACATCAGGAATTTTCCCGAAAGTGCCAATGCCTATGACTCTATGGGCGATTGCAATTTGGCCAAAGGCGAAAAGGACAAAGCCATTGCCAACTTCAAAAAAGCATTGTCCATTGATAGCAATTTTGCAGAAACAAAAGCCAAACTGGATGCATTGCTGAAAGGATAAGAAACCAAATTCCCAATCAAATTTGTTGATAAATTAACTTCGATTTAATCTTTGAAGGTGTATCTTTGCGCCTTTAAATATGGGGCTTCCCAAAAAAACGTAACATTATGCAACAAATCCCAAGTGTTGACTTACGTGATTTCCTGTCGGACGATCCGGCACGTAAACAAAAGTTTGTAAATGAAATCGGAAAAGCCTACGAAGACATCGGCTTCGTAGCATTGAAAGGTCATTTTTTGGATGACAAATTGGTTGAAGGTCTATATCAGGAAGTACGCAACTTCTTCGATCTTCCGCTTGAAACCAAGGAAAAGTACGAAATCCCCGGAATTGGCGGTCAAAGGGGCTATGTTTCTTTCGGAAAAGAATCTGCCAAAGGCCGTTCTGCAGGAGATTTAAAAGAGTTTTGGCATTTTGGCCAGTATGTGAGCGAAGGCTCAAAATATGCAGGGCAATATCCCGACAATGTAGAAGTAACAGAAGTCCCGCATTTCAACAGCATCGGAAAAGAAGCTTACCAGATGCTTGAAAAAACCGGAGTTTATGTATTAAGGGCTTTGGCTTTATACATTGGGCTGGATGAGTTTTATTTTGACAATTATGTAAAAGACGGAAACAGCATCCTCCGCCCTATCCATTATCCGCCCATTACAGACGAACCTAAAGACGGAGCCGTACGTGCTGCAGCACATGGTGACATCAACCTGATTACACTTTTGATGGGTGCGCAAGGCAAAGGGCTACAGGTCATGAACCATGAAGGCGAATGGGTTGATGCCATGGCAGAGCCCGATGAAACTGATGATCAATGCAGGCGATATATATGCACGGCATACCAACAACAAACTGAAGTCTACGATCCAGCAGGTAGTAAATCCAGCGCGCGAATTATGGGGCTCTTCCCGCTATTGAATTCCGTTTTTCATGCATCCAGTAAGCGATATGTCATTCAAATTGTTTACCGCAATGCATTGATGCAGAACACCCTAAACAATATGAAGATACTACCGCAGGTGAATTCCTGCACGAAAGATTGGTAGAATTAGGCTTAATCAAAAAATAAATCTATATCTTTGAATTTAGTAATTTCCAAACCTCGATTTGCGTCGAGGTTTGGATTTTTATTTTTGTATTTTTTTAAAAATATGGAGTTACAAGATCAATTAAAAAAACTTTTCCCAGACCATGAGCCTACCGATGAGCCCGAAACAGTTCGACAAAACACCACGTCCTTTACATCCAGAAAGAGCCGATGATCTGCAAGTATGAAAAACGAAAGGGCAAAGCCACCACCATTATTGAAGGCTATGAAGGCAGCGATGAAGATTTTAAGGTATTGGCCAAAGACCTCAAAACGAAGCTTAGCGTTGGCGGCACTTTTAAGGACAACTCAATCATCATACAGGGCGATTACCGCGATAAGATAATGAACCTTCTAAAAGACAAGGGCTTCAAAGTGAAGCGTGTGGCGGAGTAATCCAATTTACGATTCAAGAAATTAATTTAGCAATAAACAAACGAATACCAACCATGATTAAATCACCTCAGGAATTAATCTATGAAACCCAGACGGGAGTGTTTACCATTTAAACCTAAAACCAGAACATATTGCACACGATATCATTTTTGTGGGCGACCAAAACCGTGTTGAAAAAATTACTCAGTTTTTTGACAGCATAGAATATGGACCCAAAACGCGAATTCAAAACCCAAACCGGAAAATATAAAGGAAAAAGAATTACCGTAATGTCCACAGGAATTGGCCCAGGATAATATTGACATCACAATGAATGAATTGGATGCCCTGGTCAATATCGATTTTGGAAACACGCCAGCCAAAAGAAGAAAATTAACCGCATTAAACATTGTGCGTATCGGAACTTCAGGCTCGCTGCAGGAAGACATTCCTGTTGACAGTTTTGTAATGGGTAACTCGGAACGGGGCTCGACAATATGCTCCGCTCCTACCTTATTGACGATATCTGCGAAAAAGAAATGGAAGAAGCCTTTATCAAGCACACCAATTGGGATTTGAAAAAAGGAACTCCGTATATTATTGGTTGCTCTGGAATAGCTGAAAGACGAATTGATAGCGATAAGATGCACAAAGGCATCACCGGAACTGCTGGTGGCTTTTATGGGCGGCAGAAAGGACGCGTATTGCGCTTGGAAATCACAGATCCGGAACTGAACGGCAAAATGGACAACTTCAAATTTGAAAAAAACACTCACCAGTCGACACCTGAAATGGAAACTTCTGCCATTTATGGGCTTGGTAAGCTTCTAGGCCACAACTGTTTTCTATCTAAACGCTATTATTCCCAACCGTGCCAACGGAACCTTCAGCTCAGATCCCTACAAAGCGGTTGATGCGCTGATCCAGTATGCTTTAGGGAAAATTGCCGAGTAAAACATCCTATAAATCTATGCAGGAATTTAAAATCAGTGAAGACAGGTATAAGGAAATAACGAAAGCTACGCTTATCAAGGCAGTTCCTATAATGGTTTTGGCCATGAGTGCCGGGATCACAATATTTTATGTCAATACGAAAGACCAGCAGAATGAGATCAATACTTTCCCTTATATGATTCCATTTATGATACTGCTAAATGGCTTTTACAATGTATCGCGCTGTGAAAAGGCAAATGGAACTTTTCAAAAGTTACAGCTCAGATCGAAAACAATACAATTACCAGGGAACAATACAATACCCCAACGATAACAATTCCGATAGAAAAGTTGAACCAAATGGTCCCAAGAATCCCAATGGGAAATTTTACCATCAAGGGAAATTCTTTTGTATGTAATGAGTTCTCAGCAACAGATTGTTGGTTCACGATGAACTTGAAAAATCAGTACGCCGAGATGAAAACCATATCTGCTATTGACACCTTACTCTGTTCTGGAAAAATTCCGCGGACTAATTGTAACAGCCACTTTGGGGTATGATGGTGGCCATCTACATTTCCACAACAAAATACGTAATCGGCTTATGCGGAACCATACTGCTAATAGCCCTGTCTTATTCATTTCTCCAATTGCAGAAAAATAAAACGTCGATGCAAAAACCAAGATGCCGGCCTGCTGTTTATTCTGATTGTAATCGCTTCTCTAAATTGGAACAATGTATTTCAAATTGACAGCCCTGGAATATAGTTATAGGTGCTGTTCGGATTCTATCGTGTTTCCCTATTAACCTT